>NZ_CBDIMP010000001.1:0-3990770 GCF_965283115.1 Proteus sp. Marseille-Q3619
GCCTCTTTCTGGTTATATAAGCTCTCTTTTAATGCACTATTTACTAATTTTTTTTCTACATCATTTTGCCACTGGCGTAAATCCAACGGTAATATGGGTAGTGAAAAATTTTCTTTTGGTGATTTTTTTAATGTGGGGGTTTTTGGCGACTGAAGGCCAGCAAAGGGATCAATAATAATATTAGTGAGTACGTTGTCGCAGGTTCCATGACGATAAACTGAGCGTTCAACAACATTTTTTAGCTCACGAATATTACCTGGCCATGAATAATCTAAAAGCACTTGGCGCGCACTATCACTAAAACCAGGAAAAAAAGGTAAACCTAACTCTTGGCACATTGAGATAGCGAAGTTTTCAGCAAGCAACATAATATCTGCACGTCGCTCTCTTAATGGCGGGAGTCTAATAACATCAAACGCCAATCTATCGAGTAAATCGGCACGAAATTTACCTTCTTCCGCCATTGCGGGTAAATCTGCATTTGTCGCGCAAATAAGCCTAACATCCACATGCAGAGATTGACTTCCCCCAACGCGCTCTAAATGACCATACTCAATGACGCGCAGAAGCTTTTCTTGCACAAGCATGGGAGCAGTCGCCAGTTCATCAAGAAAAAGAGAACCTCCATCCGCACGTTCAAAACGCCCTTGATGGCGATTTCTAGCACCAGTAAAAGCGCCTGCTTCATGACCAAAAAGCTCAGAATCAAGTAAATTGTCATTGAGCGCAGAACAGTTGATTGAAATAAAAGGTCCTTGCCACCAAGGAGCAAGATAGTGTAATCGATGAGCGATCAACTCTTTGCCTGTACCTCGTTCACCAATAATTAATACAGGCTTTTTTAATTGAGCAAGTGCTGAGGTTTGTTCTAATACATCAATAAATTGACTATCAACGCCGATTATTGTCTCTAAATTCTCATTCATTGGTTAAATTCACCATATAGAGGTATTTTTTACCAGTCTATCAGGTGTTCGAAAAATAGGCGAACAATATAAATTACCTATTATTAATAGCTTAAGTGAATTTTAAAAGTTGGCACGCAAATTGTATTAACTAAAGTATGCCGGCGTTACGACAGTGCGCCATTACTGAAATAATTTAACGTCACTAATTAGCATAGCTATTAAGGATAACATCATGGGTATATTTTCACGTTTTGCTGACATTATTAATGCCAATATCGCTTCTTTATTAGATAAAGCGGAAGATCCTGAAAAAATGATCCGCCTAATGATCCAAGAAATGGAAGATATGTTAGTTGAGATCCGTACAACTTCTGCACGCACTTTAGCTGAAAAGAAAGGATTAGAGCGCCGTATCGAACAAGCTGAAAAACAGATGAAAGATTGGCAAGATAAAGCAGAGTTAGCTCTTATCAAGGAAAAGGAAGATTTAGCTCGTGCAGCATTAATCGAAAAACAACGTGTAGCATCAGTTAATGACACATTGAAACACGAACTGATTATTATTGATGAAACGCTAACTCGTTTAAAAGGCGAAATTAGCGAATTAGAAAACAAGCTAACTGAAACACGCGCAAAACAGCAGTCTTTAGTTGTGCGTCATCAAGCAGCAAATTCATCTCGCCAAGTTCGTCGCCAATTAGACAGTGGTAAAATGGATGCAGCAATGGCGCGTTTTGAACAATTTGAACGCCGTATTGACCATATGGAAGGTGAAGCTCAAAGTTATGGTTTAGGAAAGGAAAAATCTTTAGAGCAACAGTTTGCTGAATTAAAAGCTGATGATGAAATTAGCGCGCAATTAGCGGCATTAAAAGCTAAAATCAATATCAATAAAGAGTAACAGCAAGCGTAATAACCATCTTATAAAGGATATGTAATGGGCTATATATTTCTGGGAATACCACTGACAATTTTCGTTTTATTTATTCTCCCTATTTGGTTGTGGTTGCACTACAACAGTCAGAAAGGTGGAGGTAATGTTCAGTTAACCCATCAAGAAATGCAGCGACTGAGCGCGCTGGTGGATAAAGCTCAGCAAATGCAGGAACGCATTAAGACGTTAGAACAAATACTTGATGCAGAACATCCTAACTGGAGGCAATCACAATGACGATGCAAAGCAAACAATTGTATCGCTTGCCACAAGAGGGCATGATCCGTGGTGTATGTGCTGGGCTTGCCCATTATTTTAATATTCCTGTTTTGCTTATCAGGGTTATTGCGGTGATTGCGCTGTTTGCTGGTTTTTTCGGTTTAACTATTGTTGCTTATTTTGTTTTAAGTTTCTTCATGGAGCCAGCTCCTGCTAATTACCAGCAAGGTGAAAATCAGCAAGAGAGCTTAAAAGACATTTTAAGCGGGGTAGATAATCAATTGATGCAAGGTGAAAAACGTTTACAACAAATGGAACGTTATATTACTTCTTCTACTTATCAGTTAAATAAACGTTTTCGAGATTTGTAATATTTTTGCCATTTAATCTGATAAGACGCTCCATTTTAGGAGCGTCTTTCTTTCAGCCCGTTTATCTTTTTCAACGCTTGTATTGTGAGAGAATAAAATTTCTGATTGAGGAGCCTATTGTGAATTTCAATCAAGTATTCGTTTCTTTAAAAACAAATAAACTCGCCCAATTAGCCAAAAAAGGGTTAACATTTGGGTTAATGTTATTCACTTTATTTGGGCCAGCCGCAATCACAGGCGGTATATTAAAACGAGTAAGTAGCAAACCGTTACGTTGGCTGGTTCTATTGATAGCTGAACCTATTATCAAAGCAGGTTTTAATAAGCTATCGCGTCAAATGTCTTGGGAGAAACATGAAACGCCTACAAAATGAACTTACAGCTTTTATTAATCGTGGTGTTGATAGACATCTTCGTTTGGCCGTAACTGGATTAAGTCGAAGTGGTAAAACAGCATTTATTACCTCTTTAGTTAATCAACTTATTAATGTGCATACAGGCGCGCGTTTACCACTATTTTCGGCTGCACGAAATAAACAACTACTAGGTGTAAAACGCATTCCTCAACATAATTTAAATATTCCTCGTTTTACTTATGATGAGGGAATGGAATCTCTTTATCATACACCGCCAAGTTGGCCCGTTCCTACAAAAGGGGTCAGCGAAATTCGTTTACAACTACGTTATCGCTCGAATGAATCTTTAACACGTTTTATAAAAGAAACATCTTCTCTTTATTTAGAAATTGTTGATTACCCCGGCGAATGGCTATTAGATTTACCTATGCTTGAGCAAGACTATTTTGAATGGTCAGAGCAAATGAATAAGGTCAATCGCCAAAGAACATCACCAGAACAGCATTGGCAATTACTCCTTAAAAAATGTGATCCTTTTGCGCCAGCTGATGAAACGTTATTAGCTGATATAGCCTCCGCTTACACAGACTATTTATTATCGTGCAAGGAAGAAGGGCTTCACTTTATTCAACCTGGACGTTTTGTATTACCTGGTGAATTAGCAGGAGCACCTGTTTTGCAGTTTTTTCCTTGGGCTGATTTGCAACAATATGATATTGCTAAATTAAAGAATGCAGATAAACGCACTAATATTGGTATGCTAAAACAGCGTTATGAATATTATGGACAGCATGTTGTAAAAGGTTTTTATCGTGATCATTTCCAAGGATTTGATAGACAGATTGTTTTGGTTGATTGCCTACAACCTTTAAATCAAGGTGCAGATGTTTTTAATGATATGCGCCAAGCATTAACACAATTAATGCGCAGTTTTCATTATGGAAAAAGAACTTTACTTAGACGCTTATTTTCACCTTGTATCGATAAACTTCTGTTTGCAGCCACAAAAGCCGACCATATCACGGTTGATCAACACGAAAACTTAGTGTCATTGCTTCAACAGCTTATTCAAGACGCTAAACAAAATGCTATTTTTGAGGGGATCAGTATAGATTGCATGGGACTAGCTTCTATTGCGGCAACTGAAAGTGGGATTGTTGATCATCATGGCGAAAAAATACCAGCCTTAAAAGGTTTTCGTTTAAGCGATAACACACCATTAGTATATTTTCCCGGTGAGGTTCCTAAGCGATTACCTGAAAAAACATTTTGGGAAAAACAAGGGTTTAGTTTCGAATCTTTTAGGCCGCAACAAATATCAAGAGATAGTGCGGTTCCTCATATTCGTATGGATAGTGCAATGGAGTTTTTGTTAGGGGATAAATTAAAATGACGGAGCCATTAAAATCACGAATTGATTTTAAAGAACCGATACTTCAAGAAGAAATCACCTTGAAAAAAGGTGTTGGCTTTAATGAAAATGAGCAATTTTTGCCTATTGATCCACAATTGGATGAAGAGAATGAAGGGCAATTAGAAGGTGATGTTCAATCAATTTTAAAACCGAAAAAAAGTCTCTGGAAACGTTTATTAACGATTGCAAGTACCATTTTAGGGATCAGTGTTATTGCCCAAACGGGACAGTGGATTTATGACTCATGGGCAAATTCTGACTGGATTGCGTTGGGTGCAGCCAGTGCGGGTGGGTTAATTGTTGTTGCTGGGATTGGATCAGTGATAACAGAGTGGCGCCGTATTTATCGTTTACGTCAACGGGCAGATGAAAGAGATAAAGCAAAAGAGTTACTTTATAGCCATGCGATGGGGAATGGTCGGCCATTTTGTGAAAAACTCGCTAAACAAGCGGGTATTAGCTCACAACACCCTGCATTAATTCGTTGGCAAAGTGCATTACACGACACCCATAACGACAAGGAAGTATTAGAACTTTATAGTCAACTTGTTCAACCTATTTTGGATAAACAAGCTAGAGCTGAAATTAGTCGTTCTGCAGCAGAGTCAACCTTAATGATTGCTGTCAGTCCGCTGGCAATGGTTGATATGGCTTTTATTGGTTGGCGTAATATTCGTTTAATTAATCGTATTGCAGAAATTTACGGTATCGAATTAGGTTACTATAGTCGTCTAAAACTCTTTCGCCTTGTTCTAGTCAATATCGCATTTGCGGGTGCGACAGAACTGGTTAGAGAAGTTGGAATGGACTGGCTTTCACAAGATCTTGCAGCACGATTATCAACAAGAGCCGCTCAAGGTATTGGCGCAGGTTTATTAACAGCGCGTTTAGGAATAAAAGCAATGGAATTATGCCGTCCTTTACCTTGGATTGACGATAATAAACCTAAGCTAGGCGATTTTAGAAAAGAGCTAATTGGAAAATTAAAAAATACTATTGGTAGTAAGAAAAAAGAATAAATTATTATTTTCACCTTTTAATAATTTTAAATAAAAACCGCAGAAGTCATTCCGCGGTTTTTTTGTATAAAGATTGGCAAAGTGTTATTTATATAAAATAGCCCTAATAAGAAAGATGATAAAATATTATTTTAAAATAAGTCATCAAATGCTATAAAGTATTTTTATAATTTTATTACTAATAATGTTATTGTTTTAAATGGGAACTATCGTGATAAAAAATTTTAAAAAGAGTCAATTTTTACAAAATTTGAGATGGTTGTAACTATTTGTATATAAAGATTAATATGTTTTCCTCTAGTGAAATATTTGTAATTTTAATCAAAATATTCCTTTTTTGAAAGAAAATAGTCTTGAGTTTGGTTTAATAAATAGCGTTAAATGTTACCGCAAGAATGTATCGCAGACCTATTCTATTAATATATTTTCAAACATCTAATTTGTAAGTTATTCGTTATTTAATAAACAGAGACGGTTTTTTATTTATAAAAAATAGAAAATAGTTAATAAATAATTATTCTAAGAAGGTTAAAAAATGAAAGAAATACAAATTTCAGTAATAAAAAAACTCTCTAAATCAAGACGTCAACTCTACCTGAGTTCAGAGTTTAATGTTTCAAACATTGACAACCAATTAAGTATTTTAATCCCTATTCTTGATGAAACGATCAGTGAGATTAAAAAAAGACAATATCAAAAGCAACCTAAGTCATTTCAAATAAAAGAGATATCCCAATTTTTTGAATATCTGACTGAGTCGGATAAGAAAGAAAAGGCAATAAACGCATTAGAGTATCTCCTCTTTTGTTTTGATAATGGATGTAAAACTATCAAAAAGGTGATCCGTCGAGAATTAAGCCCTTTGGTAAAGGACGTGGAATATCTTATCGATTTTGAACTAAAAAAAATAATAAAAACCTCTTCATTTTCGTTATTCGGTTTTTTTAAAGCATAAATAATCTTGCTTAAAAATTAGGAGATTGATTTAGTTGTGTAAAAATAAATGCTAGTGGTGTCAACCTTTGCTGACAATCCTCTTTATTTCGTTGATATTTATGTATAATATCTAGAATTAGTTCAGGGTCACTCAGTATTAAGAAGGTTTATAATGCGTTTAGAGGTCACTTGTGAAGATCGCATCGGGTTAACCCGTGAATTATTAGATCTGCTCGTATTAAAAAATATTGATTTGCGTGGAATTGAAATATTCCCAATTGGTCTTATTTACCTGAATTTCTCACAGATAGATTTTAATATATTTCAGCCTCTTATGGCGGAGATACGTCGAATAAATGGTGTTATTGATGTACGTACTGTTGCATTTATGCCATCAGAGCAAGAACATCGTGCAATTTGGACATTATTAGAATCTGTTCCTGTACCTGTTTTTTCTATTGATACCAAGGGTAAGGTCAAATTACTTAATCCTGCGACAAGACAGCTTTTTGGTTTATCTCCAGATGATCACGCTGAGAAAACATTTAACCAATTTATCCCAAATTTTAATATTCATCGTTTTTTAGAACAAAAAGAGCACTTTATTCAAAAGGTGCCTATTACTGTGAAAAAACAGAATTTTGAAATGGAAATAGTCCCAATTAAACTGACAGACGATAACCAATATAATCATTGCGTTGGGGCTTTTGTTTTACTGAAATATAATGAAATTATTTATAATTACCCTAGATTAGTGACTAACGATCAAAGTGGGTTTGACCAAATTATTGCCGTAACACCTAAAATGAAGCAGCTTATTACTCGTGCAAAGAAAATGGCAATAATGAATGATCCATTGTTATTAGTGGGTGAAACAGGTACAGGAAAAGATTTATTAGCAAAAGCCTGCCATTTACTAAGTAGCCGTTTAAGATATCCATTTCTTGGCTTAAATTGCGCTTCAATGCCTGATGATGTTGTTGAAAGTGAGTTATTTGGCTATGCAGCTGGTGCTTATCCTAATGCCATTGAAGGAAAAAAGGGCTTTTTTGAGCAAGCTAATGGCGGTACTGTTTTACTTGATGAAATCGGTGAAATGTCACCGCAGATGCAGATCAAACTTCTACGCTTTTTAAATGATGGAACGTTCCGTCGAGTGGGTGAAGAAGAAGAAGTGAATGTAGATGTGCGCATTATTTGTGCTACTCAGAAAAATTTGTGGGAATTAGTACAAAAGGGATTATTTAGAGAAGATCTCTATTATCGCTTGAACGTATTAACATTAACATTACCGCCATTAAGGGAAAGAAAGGACGATATCATTCCGTTGGCAACTCATTTTATTAATCAGTACTGCCAAGAACAAAAGGTGGGTGTCCCGTCCATTTCTACTGATTTCTCAAATTATTTAATGCAATATTCTTGGCCAGGTAATATTCGCCAATTACGGAATACTGTTTATCAAGCAATGGCACAGTTAGTCGGAAATACATTGCGTGTTCAAGATATTACGTTACCTGAGCACATGGATGAAACATTATTTGATGAGAATCTATTAGAAGGCTCGTTAGATGAAATGACAAAACGCTTTGAAGCTTCGATTTTAACGCGTTTATACCGTGATTATCCAAGTACACGTAAATTAGCGAAACGCTTAGGTATTTCTCATACCGCTATTGCGAATAAGCTAAGAGAATATAATCTTACGAATAAAAAGAGTGATAAGTCTGAAGAATAATTGAGTAGTAAGATTTTGTGCATAATAAAAATAGACGAGCATAATACTCGTCTATTTTTTTATCAGTATTATTTCAGTGCTTTTAACGCATCATCATAATTGGGTTCAGTTGTAATTTCATCAACCAACTGGGTGTAGATAACCATGTTATTTTCATCTAAAACAATCACTGCTCGGCTTGTTAAGCCAGCTAATGGACCTGATGTAATTGCAACACCGTAGTTTTCTTTAAATTCAGCACCACGCATTGTAGATAATGTCACAACGTTATCTAAGCCTTCCGCGCCACAAAAACGCGCTTGAGCAAAAGGTAAATCAGCTGAAATACATAAAACAACCGTGTTATTCAATTCATTTGCAACTTTGTTAAATTGGCGAACACTTGCAGCACAAACACCAGTATCTACACTTGGAAAAATGTTTAGAACTTTACGTTTACCTGCAAAATTCGCTAAAGAAACATCATTAAGATCTTTACCAACAAGAGAGAAATCCGCAGCTTTTTGACCTACTGCTGGGAAATTACCCGATAGTGCCACTGCATTTCCTTGTAAAGTAACTTGATGTGCCATTGTTGTTCTCCTTTATTAGTTGTCAGACTAACTGTTATTAATACTCAGTATTAACGATAATTCTCGTTAATGCTTAACCATTATTAAAATTTGCCACTATTGGCATAGTCATCACTAAAAACATAAAAATTTATAAAATATTTGTAATCAGTGATTGTGCCTTTTTATCAGGCTCTTATAATTGTGCAGTTTATTCTCATACAGATTACAGGACGAAACAGACATGCGCAAAATATTCGTCATCTCATGTGCACTTGTCGTTCAAGGATTACTCATATCGCAGATAAATGCGGCAGTAGTCCCCGCAGGAACGATACTCGATAAAAAGCAAGAAGTAGTTCGACATTTAAAAGATGAGCCAGCATCACTTGATCCTATTAATGCAGTAGGATTAACAGAAGCTCAAGTGCAACGTGATTTATTTGAAGGGTTGACGATAGAAGATGAGCATGGTCGTCCCATTCCGGGTGTTGCTCAAAGTTGGCGTACAGAAGATAATCGTGTGTGGATCTTCACTTTACGCGATAATGCCAAATGGTCTAATGGTGAGAAGGTAACCGCAACAGATTTTGTCTATAGCTGGCAAAGGTTAGTTGACCCTAAGAATCTTTCACCTTTTGCATGGTATGCATCACTTGCATCTATTGAAAATGCACAAAAGATTATTGATGGAAAATTAAAACCGACATCATTAGGCGTGGAAGCACTTGACGAAAACACGCTAAAAGTGACATTAGAACGACCAGTCTCATATTTTCCAAGTTTAACGACTAATTTTTCGTTATATCCTGTACCTCATCATAGCATTGAAAAATATGGCACTGAATGGGTTAAGGTTGGCAATTTAGTCGGAAATGGAGCTTTTGTTTTAAAAGATAGAGTCGTTAATGAGAAGATCGTATTAACGCCAAATCCTTATTATTGGGATCATAAAAATACAGTATTAACCAAAGTCACTTTTGTGCCGATTAATCATGAATCACATGCGACTAAGCGTTATTTAGCGGGTGATATTGATATTACAGAGTCATTCCCGAAAAATTTATATCATAAATTAATGAAAGATATTCCTAATGAGGTTTATATTCCTGACCAGTTAGGAACTTATTATTATGCTTTTAATACCCAATCGGGGCCAACAAAAGATATTCGTGTACGTAAAGCGTTAGCGATGGCAATAGATAGAAAAATTATCACTGATAAAGTATTAGGAACAGGGGAGAAATCAGCAAACCGTTTTACACCTGATGTAACGGCGGGCTTTACCCCAGAACCTACAATTTATGATGAATACAATCAAGATGAATTAGATAGTCAAGCTAAGATCTTATTAGCGGCTGCGGGATATGGCCCTCATAATCCATTAACACTCTCATTGCTATACAATAATTCAGAGAATCATCAGAAAATTGCTATTGCAGTTGCTTCTATGTGGAAGAAAAAGTTAGGCGTGAAAGTCGAATTACGTAATCAGGAATGGAAAACATATATTGATAGCCGAAATTCTGGGGATTTTGATGTTATAAGAGCATCATGGGTTGGCGATTATAACGAGCCTTCTACTTTTTTAAGCTTATTAGGCTCTAAACACGCTGGTAATATCCCTAAATACCAGAATAAGCAATATGATGAAATATTAACATTGTCTGGTATGACTATTGATACAAACGAAAGAAACAGTCTGTATAACCGTGCTGAGCAAATAATTGCTGAAGATGCACCAATCGCACCTATTTATCAATACACAAATGGACGCTTGATAAAACCGTGGTTAAAAGGTTATCCCATTGAGAACCCAGAAGATGTTGCTTATAGCCATACACTTTATATATTGAAACATTGATTCAATTCTTTATTTTAACATAAACAGAAAACACTCAATTTAATTGAGTGTTTTTTTATAGAAAAAATAAAACGATAGAGATGAAAAAGGTATTTTTACTTAATCCATATAAGATTTTTGCTGAAAATAGATAATGGATAAGTAATAAAAAAAGAAAAAATAACCCCTTTTAGAAAGGGGCGTAGCAAAATAAAGCAGGGTAACTTATTATCTAAATATAAATTATATTGTTAATACTTTCTTTGCACGCCTTTTATTGTATCTAACTGTTACAGTGATTAATAAAATATTTATAACAAAAAAATCCCTCTGTTATGAAAACAGAAGGAGACTCAAAAGGAATAAACATTGCAAGTAGGATGTTAATACATTTTTGCGACATTGTTTTGACTAATTGTGCAATTCGCTTGATGTTAAATATCGTATTTTTGTTTATTTGTAGTTATAAATTCTTAATTATAACAACAATTAATGCTTTTGTTATGGTGTTTGATGGTTTTATAAATGAATATATCTGTTTTTCTTTTTGTAAGTGTTAAATGACACTACAGATTGTCAACACGATTTAAAAACGATATCCCAAAGAGAGTTGTAAGGCATTTAATTCAATATGACGTTTATTAGCTGTGGAATCAGAATAAAGATAGCCCAAGCTAAATGAGATATCCTTAACAGGATTATAATCGATGCCAATTTGACCAATTACACTTGTTGTATTAATTACATGGGAATCTGTTGTATTTATTTTAGGATGATATTTATCTTCCTGATGCTTTAATTTATTAGGCCCCATTTGAGCATAAACAGAAATTTCAGGTGTTATTCTATAAGTTGGGCCGATTAATAGTCCTGTGGTTTTAGTTCGGTATTTTATTGTTGAAGGTATGGTAAAACGAGGATCAATAAAATGTTCTTTATGGTTGGCATTTAAACGTAGTAGAGAAATTAATATTCCCCAAGCATTTTCTGTTTCATAACGATAACTGATTATTTCACCTTTTGCTATGTCACCTTTTATTTTGCCATAAATATAGCCACCAGAGAGGGTGTGCGTCTTATCATAGGCATGTAATGTAGAGGAATAAGATAAAGCTAAACTAATTAAAATAAGGACTAATTTATTCATTATGGAGTTTCTATGTTGATGTGTAGAACACCATTTTTAGTAAAATAAATGTCGATTTCAATATTAATTGATTGAAATTACTCTTAAAAAAAGTTTGAGTGCTTATTTTTAAACTCAATAAAAAATCAAACTATTATAAATAGCTAATTATTAAATAGCATAAGATTTATTAATTATTTTAATGATGGTGCAATGAAATGATGAGAAATTACTTAAATAGAAGGGAGTAGAAATTGAGCGTAATAGGTAAAATACTCACAATAAGCTTTAATACCTATTGTGAGCCAGATTTTAGTACGATGTTCTACTTTTTATCTACAACTTCAATCAGTGTATATTTCACACTTGATGCATCTGCTGGTGGGTTAGGAATATCTGTAACATTAACTTTTAATGTGTATTCAGTGCCTGCTTTATATTCAAAACCGTCAATATTTTGATAGAACAGGGACCATTCTCCAGAAGGCAGCTCTTTCACCTTCATACACTTCATTGGCGCGACACCCACACAATCATACAGTTGTGAGTCCACTAGAAGCGTTTTTGTTGTTCCCGTAGATGATGTTGTATTTGCACTTTCAGTTGAAGTTGCATCATTGCATCCAGCCAAAAGCAAAAATAAAGGAATAGCGATAAATTTTTTCATATTGATGACCTTATTTTTAGGGTGCAACAAATGCATTAAAGAATATTTAGTATACACCAGTTAGATAGTTATTATAAATTACAGTAGGTAACTTTTTTCCTGAAAATAAAATAAGTTACCTGCTGTTGTTCTAAGTATTAATATACTAACGCAACTATCAGTATTTAATTTAGTGTAATAATCCTAAAGTAATAAAGATAATTAGATATTTTAGATAAATGAAACAAAAATAGTGCTGATATACAGTTAACTAGAAAAAAAGTATAGAATAATGGTTCAAAACATAGCGTTATAAAATGAAGGTAGATTAATCATATTTGACAGTTGAGTATTTAATTCAAGTATTACTTTTAAAGTAAAAGTTATGGAGGAAGCTAAGTGAAAACAATTAATGACTCTGTTATACAAGATTCAGATGCTATTTATACAGCACAACTTAATGGGCATGGAGGAGCAGCAGAAATCACGGCCGAGACGGTTGCAACAAATGAAAATCCATATTGGGTGCACTTAGATTACCGCAAGCCACAAAGTGCTCAATGGATACAAGAGACAGAATTACTTCCACCTATTGCTAAAGATATATTACTTGCAGAGAACGTCAGACCAAAAGCACAACGCATTGGTGAAGGTATCGTCATCAATTTGCAAACAATTAATAATAATCCTAATGATCGGCCCGATGAGCTTGTCGCTTTTAGAATTTATATTAACAGCCAAACAATTGTTTCAAGTCGCCACCGCCGAGTCAATTCTGTAGATTCTGTTATTCATACATTAGAACTTGGTAATGGTCCTGAAAATAGCGGTGATTGGCTAATTACAATGGCTGATGCAGTGACTGATGAAATAGGCGAATTTGTTGAGACGCTTCATGACCAATTAATTGAATTGGAAGATATGATCCTCGATCAACAAATACCAGCAAGAGGTGAACTTGCATTATTAAGAAAGCAGTTAATTGTTTTACGTCGTTATATGGCACCTCAACGAGATGTATTTTCAAGACTCTCTATTGAAAAATTACCGTGGATGAGTGATAGCGATAGAGTCACGATGTTAGAAATCTCAGAAAGACTTTCTCGACGTTTAGAAGATTTGGACAGTAGTATTTCCCGTACTGCGGTGATTGCAGATGAAATAACATCAATGATGGCAGATGCGATGAATAGACGTACTTATACTATGTCTCTAATGGCGATGTTATTTTTACCCACAACGTTTCTAACAGGGCTATTTGGTGTCAATTTAGGTGGCATACCTGGAAATGAATTTCCTTATGGTTTTACCATTTTTTGTTTATCTCTCTTTGTTTTGATTGTGATTGTTACTTGGTGGTTAAAGCGTAGTAGATGGTTGTAAAATTTCAGCAAATTAATCGTAACTAAATGGATTTAAAAAAGAATTCTCTAACCCTGTTTGAGATATATCAATTTTTTAAAATAGAACATCTGGCATTATAACTCTCGCAGGTGAATACAACGTTGAGCGATGAACGTTGTGCTCCATAATTGTAGTTTTTCTCATATTGAGTTCTTAATACAGAATAATTGACCATTATTACACCGATGTTTATTAACATCGGTTTTTTTTTGCTTAAATTTATTATTGGCGATTATTTAGTCATAAAAATCCTAAGCCCTGAATGCAAGGCTTAGGAGGGAGTGCATTATTTCACTTCAACAATATCGAGTTTGTTTTTGCTAAAGTCAGGGCGTTCATCATCTTCTTCTTGGAACATCACTGGAATGGCTGGAATATCGTCTTTATCAAAAGCTAAGTCGCCACCATTAATGACTTCATCACCATGCTTGATATTCACAAAATCAAATAATTGAGTATCACATAAGTGTGATGGGACAATATTTTGTGTTGCTCTAAACATGGTTTCAATACGACCAGGGTAACGCTTGTCCCAATCTCTTAGCATCTCTTTAATAACCTGACGTTGGAGGTTCGGTTGTGAGCCACAAAGATTGCAAGGGATAATTGGAAACTGCTTTGCTTGTGCAAAACGCTCAATATCTTTTTCACGAGCGTAAGCAAGAGGGCGAATAACGATTTGTTTGCCATCGTCACTCATTAATTTAGGTGGCATACCTTTAAGTTTTCCACCATAAAACATATTTAAGAATAATGTTTCTAAAATATCATCACGATGGTGGCCTAAAGCAATTTTAGTTGCACCAAGTTCTGTCGCTGTGCGATATAAAATACCACGACGTAAACGTGAGCATAAAGAGCAGGTTGTTTTACCTTCAGGAATAATATCTTTAACGATCCCATAGGTATTCTCTTCAACAATTTTATATTCCACACCAAGTTCATTTAAATACTCAGGTAAAATATGCTCAGGGAATCCGGGTTGTTTTTGGTCTAAATTGACTGCAACAAGTGAAAAATTAATTGGCGCACTTTTTTGCAGATTCATTAAGATAGAAAGTAGCGTGTAGCTATCTTTACCACCAGAGAGGCAGACCATGATTTTGTCGCCGTCTTCAATCATATTAAAGTCAGCGATAGCTTGCCCAACATCACGGCGTAAGCGTTTTTGTAGTTTGTTGAAATTATACTGCTCTTTTGGGATGCTCATTTTTTACGGTTCTATATCGTTGCTGATTATTCTGTAACTTGCTAACCAAGGCTTTGTTCTTCGCTGGATTGATGCCTTAACAATATGATAAATATATAAAATATCTTATAGGGTCAAGTAATAAGTTGTGTGAAAAACAAAGTTATTTATGGCAAGAAAATTGATAAGTCGTCAATGATACCAGATGGTAGGGTGGTTTCGATATAGATAACTACAGTTAAGCGATTTCAAGGCGGTAAAAAGTAAGAAGTAATAGCCTTATATAAACTGAATAAGGCTATAAACTTTTTGTATCACGTGGTGATTATTAATAGGTATAGACTTTAATAAGGTATCGTTGGTAGTTCACGTAAAATAGAGTTTTTTCTACGTTCAGCAGTCAATTGTGACAATTCATTATCAGAGACAAAAATTAAGGCATCTTGAGGACAAAACTCAACACAAGCAGGGCCTTGTTCTCTATGATTACATAAATCACATTTAACGATATCAATTTGAAATTGTTGACCAAGATCTAAACAATAAGTAGGTACCGAATGCGCCTTTTTCTCAAGTTCAATGGCGCCAAATGGGCAAGCTAAAAGACAAGCTCTACATCCAATGCAATTTTCAGGGTGTGTTTCGACAAAATTTTCACCACGCACTAATGCTTTTGTCTGACAAGCTTGGGCACAGGGTGCATCTTCACATTGATGGCAAACAGAAGCTGTAAATTGATGCATTAATTTAATAATGCGGATCCTTGGATGAAAATTCTTTTTATTGAGAAAATCATTTCCATCCTTTTCTGATGTATGACCGACTGAACAAACAACTTCACATGTTTTACAGCCAATACATTTTTTAGAGTCAATAACAATTTGGCTATTCATCTCAATACCTATTTATAGGGTTATATAACTTATAATATAATGTTTGATGATTTATTTTAGTAATATTAATCAAGATTATCTCTAATAAATAAGGTCAAATAATAACAACTAAATAAAAAAGGGGTTTTTAAACTTAAAATCAAATGAGAATGAATAGTATTTAATAAAATGATAGGAATAAGACTTTATAATATACGTAAATAATCGTAGATGAAAAAACGGCAATCTTATTTCGATTGCCATTTCTTTAATGGATATCTGTTATTAAAAACTATGATGATAATGTTGCTAATTTAGTTGCGAATCCCATAAAGAAAAGCCCGATAACACCATTACCCAGTTTTGCGATATTTTTACGTGAGCCAAAGAAACGAGCAAGGGCTACACCACCAAATATTAGAAAAGAGAGATAGATAAAACTAAACGCTTCAAGCATGGAAGCGAGAATTAAATAAGATAATCCGGTATGTGCATAATTAAAATCGATAAACTGAACAAAAAATGAAATATAAAATAGGATCGCCTTAGGATTGGTCATACTTAATGTAAGCGCTTTTCTGAAAACGTGTTTCTGTACCGTTGTTGTTTGTTCTGAATGTACTTTTTTGGAGAAAAAAGTCGCATGGATAATCTTTATTCCTAAATACAGGAGATAAAAAGCACCTAAAAAACGGACAATAGTAAAGAGTACTGGAGAGGCTTTTATAACAGATGCGACACCAATAAAGGCGAGAAAAATCAAAATGGCATCACCTAAAAAGACACCAAATGCAGCACGATAACCATCACTGACGCCACCTGATGCGCTTGTTTTTAGCACATAGAGTGTATTAGGGCCAGGAACGAGGATAATAAAAAACATGCCTGCGAGGTATGTCCAGATATTGAGTACACCAAATTGTTCAAGCCACACGTTAACCCCCAATCCTACTTTCTCTGTATTACTTAATGAATTGCTATTATATAAAGAGAATCCGCATTATTTAAATGCATATTTTCACTCATATAGAAGATAAATGTTTGATGCTTACTGCTTTCTGTTTGAAACAGCACTCTGTTATCACTTCAATGGATTACACTCTATTGTTAGCATTTAAAAAAGATGCCATTTTCTTATGTAAAGAGAGTAGATCTCTTAAGTTAACTCGATTATATTTATCTGTGTTTTTATACAGTATTTTGTATTGATCAATTACGGTAAGGGAAATGTGATGTTAAAAGTAATTGCTGAAGATTTTATTAAAACAGAAGCGATAGAAATTGTTTTACCTCTTTATCGCGAACTTGTTGAGGCGACTAAGAAAGAGCCTCTGTGTATTAGCTACAATTTATATGTTGATGAGAAAGATCCTGGTCACTTTGTCTTTATTGAACAATGGCCAGATCATACTGCGCTTGATGTGCATTGTGCTAGTGAACATTTTCAGCGATTAGTCCCTATGATTAATGCATATAAAAAAGCTGAGCCTAAATTTTTACTTATGGCGGATGCTTTTGATGAAAAATAAAGTAATAAAACTAGACTCATTTATAATGGGTACACTAAATAATAAGAAGTAAGGCAAGAGAGAAGGTGATGTTAGCGAAGTATATATCTCAAATTGTAAACCAAGAAGATAGCTATCAAATTTTAAGTACTCAGAATTTTTTGGATAACTTAACAGAAATAACCAGGGCAACTCATACTTGGTTATTTTCTGATGGTGTCATCTTGAAATGCACAGAAGAGATAGAAACAGAACACTATGATAATGACGCTCAATGTCCAGAACATTGGATAACTTGGGAAATTGTAGAGTCGAATAACAAACCGATTTCTCCTTGTAGAAAAGAATTTTTTAATTTATGCCAGCAAAGTTTTTGGTTAAAAATGCAACTTGCTAATAATGTATGATTAGTCGTATAAAAAAGCTACTTTATAAATGGCTTTTTTATACCTATTAAAATTAATAAAATAATTTATTTTAAATACCACTTTAAGCTTTTAATTAAATATTAATCAATGCTCCAGAGGTTAAAGTAAATTAATTTCACTTAGCGAGTGTTTTTTATTTTTGTTATCTCTAAAAATAGAATATCAATCGTGGTTTAAATCATATTTAAACTGCGATTGAAGTTAATGATAAATCAAAATTAGTCTTTTTCATAACGTTATGATCTTAATATTCCATTAATAATAGCAAAAAATAAGGTAAGTTTATTGTTGAGGCGAATGGTGTTTTAATTGTAGCTCTAATCATAAGATTTTCTTTATAAAATATTATAAATAACGTATTATTTATCAATAATTTTTATTGAGTATTGCACTCAATTTAATAAGAGAGCTAAATTCTAATTTAGTTCCATTTGTCTATCCTTTTTTATATAGAGAATAAAGATGAGTCGTAATTTATTTCTTTCTACTTCACTGTTAGCTATTTCTACACTTTCTTTTAATGCACAAGCAGCATTAGATAATACTTTATCCGTAGGTTATGCTCAGAGCTCAATTAAAGTGGGTGATTATAAAATCGATGATAAACCTAAAGGAATTAACTTTAAATACAATCACGAGTTTGATAATGATTGGGGTTTTATTGGATCACTGACGTACACAAAATTGACTTATAATTATTATAGCCGCTGGGGAAAAATTGGTTCAACTGAAATTGATTATGTTTCATTAACGGCTGGGCCTAGCTATCGTTTTAATGATTACTTTAGTGCATATGGTTTAATTGGGCTTGGTCACGTTAGCCAAGAAGATAAATATTATTATGTTAATGACGAATACAGCAAAACGTCTATGGCTTATGGGGTAGGCTTACAAATTAATCCAATCCCAAACGTAGCAATTGATGCATCTTATGAATATTCTAAATTAGATAATGCAAAATTTGGTACTTGGGTATTAGGTGTTGGTTACCGCTTCTAATTTTAAGCTAATAAATAATTTTTTAAAAGGTCACGTTATGTGGCCTTTTTGTGAATACAAATGTAAATGCATCACTATATGTAGGATATTAACTTATCAAAACTCATTTAATATACACTAAATGTGTGTTTTTTATTCGGGTCACTTGACTGTCAATAAAGGATCTTTAAGATGCCATATTTTATGGAGAGAGAATTATGTTAACTGTAATAAAAGCAGAATCTTCACACTATGATGAAATGATAGCAGTTTGGGAATCTTCAGTTAGAGCTACGCATACATTTCTATCTGAAGATATTATCTTCTCGCTTAAAAAAGATATTGTAGAACAGTATTTTCCTATGCTTAATACCTATATCGCGATAGACAATAATAATGTTATTCATGGGATCTTAGGCACAGCAGAAAATAAGTTAGAAATGCTTTTTGTCGATGCGAATTCTAGAGGGCATGGTTGTGGTAAATTACTTACAACTTTCGCGATAAATACATTGCATATTGATGAGTTAGATGTAAATGAGCAAAATCCTCAGGCAATTGGCTTTTATCTTTATATTGGATTTGAGCAAATAGGGCGTTCAGAATTAGATGGACAAGGCAATCCTTTTCCATTGTTACATTTAAGATTAAATAAAAATAAGTATAAATACTAAATAAAGGAATATTAAAGATAAAAAATAAGGAGAAAAGTGAAAGTTCTCTTTTTATCTTGTGCAAATAATAATTATTCACCCAAGTTTGATTTATATCGTGATAAACCTTCTGCTTTAATGAAATAATTTTTTCATAATTAAATAGATCTAACACAACATTGGAATAGTTATGAAAAAAGCCTTAATTGTTATTTTATCTTTATTTTTACTACCCGCTTGCTCTGAATCAAGAGAAAATAAATTTATTGAATATTGTATGGATACATTAAGTGTCTATAGTAATGTGAGTAAAGATCAATGTTTGTGTTTTTATAATGAAGCAAGTAATAAATTTTCTTCAACTGAAATAGATAGAATGGTCAAATCACCACCAATAAAACAAGACAGTACACTTACAAGAGAGGGCACAATGTTTTTAACTATTGCTCATCCATCTAAATGCTTTGAGTAACAGATATTACGCGTAATAACTAATAAAGAATAAGTCGTAAATTAAGTTACTTATACTGAAGATCATCGCCTCTAAACGCAAATACCACAAAATTGATAAACCCATCGCTATAAATTGAATATATTATTACTGTTTTTATATACAGTTAGTTGTGGGTTTATCTTTATTGTGAATCGAGAGGAAATTATGTCAAAGCTTCGCTTATCTTACCCAAAACTCAGTCCTAAAGCTTATGCTGGCTTAATTCAATGTAAAACTGCACTAGAAGGTAGTTCACTGGATATAACGTTGATCGAGCTTGTTTATTTAAGAGTGTCTCAAATCAATGGCTGTGCTTTTTGTTTAGAGATGCACAATAATTCGTTGCGTAATCATGGTGTTGCTCAAAATAAGTTAGATGCACTAAATGGTTGGCAAGTGAGTGAACGTTTTACTGATAAAGAGCGAGCTGCATTGCTATGGGCAGAGGTGGTCAGTAATATTTCAGCAAAAAGTACGGATGATAATATTTATCAGCAGGTTAAAGCGTATTTTACAGATACAGAAATGAGTGATCTGACATTGGCAATTGGATTAATGAATGCCTTTAATCGTATCGCTGTGAGTTTGCGTCAGTAATTAGTATTATCTACGCAAATCATATGCCCCAAATAATGATCAAGAGAAAAGCGCTGATAGGGCGCTTTTGATTTTATTTGCTTAATTTTTACCAGAGGTATTGCATGAAAGGTAAATAAGCAAAAAATAAAGCAATGAGTATAAATAAGATACGAAATAACGTTTTTTTTGTTTTTATTGTGGCATAGAGCATGACGATAATAATAGCTACGCAGATATACCAGTAAAAGGCACCCAAGAAAGCTAAGGTAAAAATAGTATCAATAATAAAGTGACTTTCACTCATTTTATTTCTCTCTGAAATAAAAAATCACCTGCTAAAATATAAGCAGGTGAAGATTAAGTGATTATGATTTCCAAATAATATGGAACATAGGTTGTAATGGATCGCGACTAATCAGGACTCGACCAAAAATATCATCAATATCGGAATCATCATCTGGAGCAAGGCCAATAATCACTTCGCTAAAACGGGCTGATGTGACAGGTTGGCCAACAATAAATTGCCAATCATTACCTAATGGAACCACTTCAGCTGCGCCTCTTTCTTCAAATTGCAGGTTAAAGAGTAATTGGTCTGCAACATCTAAATTATCAGCTGCTTGAGCTAAAAATAGATCATAAGCTTGTTCTAAAGCATCGTCTTCACTGATTAAGGTTGGTTCATTCATGGTAATGCCTGTCTATTATTCCAATAATTATCGCGTTGTTTGTATAGCATTTTTGCTCATTTAGCAAAATATTCTATTGCCTATTTTTATTACCTTCTTGATTATAACAGAGGGCTAAAGAAATAGCAGATGCGCTCTAATACACGATTTAAGAAAGGGCGCTTTTCCCATTCGTCTAGTGTCAATTCTGTAGAGCGAGCAATATAATCATATTGCACAATGCTTAAATCACTTCCGAAGCCTTCATCATCAATGACAACAGTGATTTCAAAGTTTAACCATAAGCTACGCATATCAAGGTTAACTGAACCTACCATACTAAGTTGTCCATCAACCATCACGCTTTTTGTATGTAATAAACCATCTTCAAATTGGAATATTTTTACACCAGATTCCAGCATTTCTGTAAAGAATGAACGGCTTGCCCAACGTACTAGGAAAGAGTCATTACTGCGAGGAACAATAATACTCACATTAACACCTCGCATCGCCGCGGTTGAGATTGCATGGGCAAGATCATCGCTAGGTACAAAATAAGGTGTTGTGAGCACTAATTCTTTTCTTGCGGAATAAATGGCTGTAATTAAGGATTGTTGAATAAGCTCGTCAGGAAAGCCAGGGCCTGATGCGATAACTTGTGTTGTATGACCACTTTCTTGCTCACAAGGCATAATATTGTCATCAGGAGGAGGTGGTAAATGGCGTTCACCTGTTTCCATTTCCCAGTCAAAGGCATAAATCATCCCTAATGTGGTAGAAACGGGACCTTCCATTCTTACCATAATATCAATCCATTGACCGACACCGGAATCTTGTTTGAAATAACGAGGATCGACCATATTCATACTCCCTGTGTAGGAAATATAATTATCGATCAATACGATTTTTCGATGTTGACGCAAATCCATGCGGCGCAAGAAGAAACGGAATAAATTAACATGCAGTGATTCAACAAATTCAATACCCGCGGCTCTCATTGCGTCTGGACCTTTGGTACGAAAGAAGTTCCAGCTTCCAGCTGAGTCAACCATAACTCGACATTTTACACCGCGTTTAGCGGCTCTGATTAAGGCGTCGGTTACTTCATCGACTAAACCACCTGATTGCCAAATATAGAAGACCATTTCAATGTTATCACGAGCGTTATTAATATCGCGTGTAATTGAATTTAGTGAATCTTCACAGGTGGTTAAAAGTTCAATTTTGTTACCTTTAACACCTTTAATACCTTGGCGTTTAGCGGTTAATTGGAAAAGAGGAGTCGCAATATCGCTCGTACTTGTAGCAAAAATATGCTTACATTTCCTCAAGTCTTCAAGCCACGCAACAACAGAAGGCCACATCTGTTTAGCATGTTCAACGCGTCGTTTTCCTAGGTGTAATTCACCAAAAGCAAAATACGCAATAACCCCGACTAATGGCAGAATATAGATGATCAATAACCATGTCATTGTTGATGTAACTGGTCGTCGATGCATTAGGACACGAAATGTGACCCCCGCAATTAATAGCCAATAGAAGAAAAAGGTTAGCCAACTTAATACAGTATAAAATGTTGTCATAGTAGAGCTATTTTCCGTTGAAAATGAATTGCATGGATAAGCTGAAGGCAATTTACTAAAAATAGTTCATTATTTTTGTTATTTGCCGAATGTTGCTATTAAATCAGGATTATTATCTCTGTCAAATCTCTTTCTTAAGAGATAAGCATCAAATAAGCAATAAGATACAACTCTTTATTCATTTTTTCTTTGTGAGAAATGCTTAAATAATGGATGAAATTCAAGCAAATCATAAATCACCCCTTGGATCACAAAATGAACGTCTTATAATAGTCCACTTATTCGAAAAAATAGGTGCTGATAGCATGAGACACAGTAGGACTGAAGTAGCTCGTTGGCGGATGATGAGACAAGCTATACGTAAACGACGTCGATGGTTAGAAGGGCAATCTCGTCGTAATTTCCGAATTTATAAACTGCGTAAACTTGATACTTCTAGAAAACATAGAGCACTTTTATTTGTACAACACATAGAATGGAACTCATAATTTCACTTTTTAACAGTTAATATCAATCATTTTGTTAAACGTTATTGAATATGATTGCTATTTGCATTTAAACTAGGGGCATATTTTTTCTTTAGGTGAAATAAGATCAGTTATGCGTTGGAAGCTTTGGGTACTCATATCACTTTGTCTACATGCCTCACTTGTTGCGGCTGCGATGTTATATGTTGTCGAAGATAAGCCAGTTACACCTGAGCCTATCTCTATACAGATGTTGGCATTTGCAGCAGATGAGCCTGCAGGCGAACCAGAGCCTGTGGTTGAAGAAGTCACTCCTCCAGAACCTGAGCCAGTTGTTGAGCCAGAACCCGAGCCAGAACCTATTCCTGATGTAAAACCTATTATCGAAAAACCAATAGAGAAAAAACCAGAACCAAAACCTAAGCCTAAACCTGTGGATAAACCGAAACCGCCTGTTGAGCGACCACAACCTTTAGTTGTTAATAAAGGTAATGATCTCAAAAATCTTAACCCGACGGCAAAGCCAAGTGATAAAGGCGATGAAAAACCGGTTGCAGTGGCAAGCAGTGGTGAAGGCAAAGTACCCAATGCAGTACGCCAAGGTTTACCTGAATATCCTCAGAGAGCAAAAGCCGTGGGTATTGAAGGATCTATAAAAGTACGTTTTGATGTTGATGCTGATGGGCGAGTAGATAATGTAGAAATACTTTCTGCTGATCCTAAGAATGTATTTGAAAGAGATGTTAAAAGAGCGATGCGTCAATGGCGTTATGAAAAAATTCCTTATAAAGGAAAAGTGGTTCTCATTGAGTTCAAAATGACAGGGGTATCAGCAAGCTAATTTTTATAAAGTTAGCCGTTAAACAAAGCGATATCACTATTTGATACCAGATAAATAAAAGGCACTTTAATAAGTGCCTTTTTTAGTATTCAATTTTTAATGCTTTCACGCTATTAGCGTCGTAATCGAATTGTCGTAATGGCGTTTTATTCCATAGTACTTGTTAGCGTGAAGTGAGCTTTACCCTCAGGTAAGCGACGGGCAGAATTGTTCTCGTCAACGGCAACGTAGGTAAACACAGCCTCTGTTGCACGATAGCGTTGGCCGACAGGTTCTGTGGCGACTTTTTTAACCCATACTTCAATATTAACAGTAATTGAAGAGTTACCTGTTTTTAAGCAACGCGCATAGCAACAAACGACATCACCAACAGCAACAGGTTTAAGAAAGGTAATGCCTGTTACACTTACAGTAACGACACGACCTAACGCAATTTCTTTTGCTAAAATTGCACCACCGATGTCCATTTGAGACATTAACCAGCCACCGAAAATATCACCATTAGCGTTAGTATCAGCAGGCATGGCAAGGGTGCGTAAAACGAGCTCACCATTAGGCAAAGATTGTTGTTCAGTCATGGAAATAAAGTATCTGTAAAATAATGTTGAAACCAAGGAGATATTTACTCGTATATATCAAGTTTACTCCTCATACTTCAAGTTGTAGCGTTGTTGACTTCGTTCATTCGCACTAGTCACATACTTTTGTATGCTCCTAGCGTCTCATTCACTTGTCGCCTAGCTACACCTCGAATTATCTAGAGTAAGGGGCTCGTCATACTTCAAGCCGTAGCGTTGTTGGCTGCATCTTAAATTATTTAGAGTATCTACAGGCTATACTCTAATAGCTACAACTTAAATTATTTAGAGCACATATCTCCCAATAAAATAAAAATAATTATTCAGATTTTGAATGGGCATCGTGTGATGTCGATTTAGATGCTTGCTTTGTCATATTATCTGATAATTCGTGTTCACTATTTTCTGTAGCTTCATTTTCAGTTTGTTCTTCTGGTAAACGGTTATTCCAGATATAAACCACACTGGCGATAGTAAAGATAAAGGTTAAAATAGTTAAGCCAAAGACTTTAAAATTAACCCAAGTCTCTTCTGCCAAAGAAAATGCCACATAAATATTACCAAGAGCACAAGCAAAAAAGAAAACCACCCATGCAATATTGAGTTTCTTCCAATTTGCAGGCGGCATAGCGAGCTCTTTGCCTAACATTCTTTCCATTAACGTTTTTGGCGTAAATAACTGCATACCAATTAAAACGATAGCAAAAATGGCATAAATAGCCGTCACTTTCCATTTAATAAAATCAGCAGAATGGAAAAATAGGGTTAATGAACCAAAAATAGTGACAACCACAGCGGTAATGAGCGGCGCTTTCTCTACTTTATGGAAAATAAGCCATGTTAAACCGACTGAGATCCACGTCGCGATAATTAATGCACCTGAAGCATAGAAAATATCTTGCCATTTATAGAAGATAAAAAAAACTAATAGTGGAGCAAAATCAAGTAATTGCTTAAGCCAGCCATTTTTCATAACAGATAGGAACCTATGGTAATTAAATTCATAAACTTGGCTATTCTAATGCAAAGCGATAGAAAATGGGTAAACAATTGCATATCTTTAACGACAGAGTGTTAATTTATACAAAAAATGCGAGTTTTGTCTGAAATAACTCAATGAAAAATCAATGTAATTGCATTTATGTAAAATTAAAACTCAAGCTTGAGTTATGAAAGAGGATTTAAATATTACACTAGTATATGATTCATTAACTCATCATTATCACCCGCCACTTTTTGATGAATGCATAAATAAAAAAGTATTTCTGATAAGAGGAAATCAATGAACGGAAAAAGAATAATAAAATGGATGCCAGGATTAGGCTTATTATTTAACTATAAGCGTGAATATTTTGGCTATGATTTAAAAGCAGGGCTTTCAGTGGCTGCCGTCGCACTACCTGTTGCCATTGCGTATACCGAATTATTAGGCATTAATGCTATTGTTGGATTATATGCCTGTATTTTCCCCATGATTATTTATGCATTATTTGGTACTTCTCGACAATTAATTACGGGGCCTGATGCAGCAACGTGTGCCGTTATTGCTGCGGTAGTCATTCCACTATCTGCTGGTGATGAAAATACTCGATGGCAACTTGCGATTATCATGACAGCGATGACGGGGTTTTGGTGTATTTTAGCCAGCCATTTTAGATTAGGGGCTTTTACTGATTTTCTTTCTCGCCCCATTCTTCAAGGGCTTTTAAATGGTGTTGCGATCACCATTATGGTTGGGCAAATTAGTAAAGTATTTGGTTTTGATACTTCCCCAGACCACTTAATTGAAAAACTCATTGAAGTCCCATTTCGATTAATGGATGCACATTTACCTACGTTATTGATGTCAGCGATAACACTCGCCTTATTATTGGGTATTCGCTATTTTCGGAGCCGATGGCCTGCGCCATTAATTGCCATGGTTGTGATGACTTATCTTAGCTGGCAATTTGATTTAGCAAGCTATGGTATTGCTATTGTGAATAAAGAGGCTGGAAATGTTGATCTATTTCTGCCAGTAGTCTCGATGAGTGGATTTCATCCTGGTGTATTACGAGAATTATTAGTTCCATCCATAAACTTGGCTGTCATTAGTTTTGTGAGTTTTATGATGACAGCCCGCAGTTTTGCCAGCAAAAATGGTTATGATGTCGATGCAGACCAAGAATTAAAAGCATTAGGTATTGCCAATATTGCCGCCGCATTGTCTCAAGGGTTCGCTGTAAGTGCGGCAAGTAGCCGTACAGCGGTCAATGACTCCGTTGGGGGGAAAACGCAGTTAGTTTCTATTATTGCCGCATTGATGATTTTGCTCGTGTTGTTATTTATGACCGATTTTCTTGCTTATATTCCACTGTCTTCGTTAGGGATAGTGTTGATAGTTTCTTCTTGGTCACTGCTTAGTATTCGTCATATTTGGTCTTATCGTAAGCGTAATAAACAAGCATTTACATTGGCATCATTTACATTATTAGCTGTGTTATTGACAGGTCTGATTAATGGTATTGGTTTTGCGGTTTTATTAGGTCTATTACAATTCTTACGTATTGTTTTTCGACCTAGCGATCAGTTGTTGGGTGTTGATGAACAAGGAATGGTTCATTCAATGAATAAGGATAATGGCATTGAGCCTATTGATGGTTTAATGATGTACCGTTTTAATTCACCACTGACTTATTTTAATGTGGGTTATTTTAAAAAACGAGTACTACAACTGGTTGATAGCGCACCTCAAAGACCGGCATGGTTAGCGGTAGATGCTGCTGTAAGCTTTACTTATGATGATGTCAGCGTATTTGCTGCCATTGATGAGCTAATAAGAGAATTACGAATAAAAGGCGTTAAATTGGTTCTAGCGGGGCGCAGAACGGAGTTAAATCGTTGGATAGAACGGAATAAAATTTCGCTCAATGAAGATGATTTGATTATTGCCCCAGATCTCTATTTTGTGATCCGCTTGTATCAAAGCCGACAGCAGATCAAAGAAAAACAGAAAGAAGCAAGAAAAGAGGCACTAAAACAAGACGCTGAAAATAATGATGAGAATACAGTAGATGCGCCAACAACGAGTCATACATCTACTCTCTAAGTGTACTGGTTAAACTTTATTGGTACATAATCAATAACAAAATCCCGTGATAAGTGATTAGCTTATACACGGGATTTTTTATAGGTAATGATAACGCTTTGAATAGATTAACGCTGTTGCGTTGTGTATTTGTTTTCAACCAACATAAACAAACGGAACAGATAAATAATCATCCAAGCCGAAGCCATATTTTTTAGGAAGTAGAATAAGAAGTTATGGATAACATCAGGTAGTTGAATTGTAAGATTACTCACAAAACCAATGCCGAACTGCAATAAGATCCAAATACCTAAAGCAGGGATCAGCGCAGCCGATTCACTAAATCCAACCTTCCAACCCAAACGTATTGCACTTCCCATATTTTGTTGACGTACTAAAACAACGGGGGCTAATGCAAAACCAATTAATAAAATGATGCCAGGAATAATCATCACCATAAAACCGGCGCTAATCAAAATAGAGCACAGTACAATCAATAGGAACATTTTAGGTAAGCGAGGTAGGGCTGCATTAAATGTTTGACCTAAGGTGACGTTATGACCTGTGGAAATTGCCATGGCGAACATCAATAAGGTTAGAACCAAGATGCTTTGCTGTAATGTTTCAAATGCATACAGTGATAACACTTTTTTGGCAATACCCACGACACTGTTTGACATTGCTTCTAACTCAGCAGGAGAGGCAGAAGAAAGCTGTGTATTTTTAAAATTAGCCACAAATTCAATCATCAATTGGTATTCTTGAGGATTAGGGCCAATGAAGACATGAATGAACGCTAAAATAATAGCAAGAATAGCGGAAAGAGTAACAATGCTACGTCGTTCATTCTTATAAAAATTAAGACTGTCTCGGTAGATTGTGCGTGCCGTGGTAGGCATGAAACTGCTCCTATAAAAATAGACTGTGTCAATGCGCGCTATTGTACCTTTTACAACAACAAAAAGGGATATTTTCTCTTACTTCTCTTATTTGGATTGTTTCTTGATGTTGATAATCAGAACACCCTCATCACCGAAAATAAAATAAACATTATATTAACACAATAATAACTTTATTTTTAAATATGTCTTTTAAGGATATTTTTTATTCAAAAAATAACAGTAATAATAAATTTAATTATAAGAAAAAATGGTATTAATGGGTAATTTGATGCGGATCAATTATAAATAATAGTATTGATAAATAATAAAAAGAGAAATAACACTTTCTGCAAAAATAATTCCAAAGTTGTGATCGGCATTAGATCATAATTATCAATAAATGGTTATATTTTTAGCGGAGATTTTACTTATTACAGGAATGGGTTAAATAATGAAAAAACTTTCTGCGCTTATTTTAGCGGCTGCAACTCTTGCGCCTTCTATTTCTTTTGCTCACCAAGCAGGTGATTTTTTATTCCGTGCGGGTACTGCAACAGTTCGTCCTAATGCGGGTTCTGATGCAATATTAGGTGGCGACCATTTTGAAGTAAATAATAATACCCAATTAGGTTTAACTTTCGGGTATATGATCACTGATAATATCGGGGTTGAGTTATTAGCAGCAACGCCTTTTGAACATAAAGTATCATTGACGGGTGTAGGTGAAATTGCAAAAGTTAAACATTTACCACCAACATTAATGGCACAATATTACTTCGGTAATGGTGAAGATAAATTACGTCCTTATTTAGGTGCAGGTCTTAACTTTACCACTTTCTTTGATGAGAAATTTAATAATAACCCTGCTGTAGATGGCTTAGGCTTAAATGGTCTTGATCTTAAGGATTCATGGGGCTTTGCGGCACAGGCAGGTTTAGATTATAACCTTGATAAAAACTGGATGTTGAATGCTTCTGTTTGGTGGATGAACATCGAAACAAAAGCAAGATTTAATAGCACTGTTGCGGACAAAGATTTTGACGTTAAAACACGTTTAGACCCATTTGTATTTATGTTTGGTGTGGGTTACCGTTTCTAATTATTCTTTCTTTAAAAGAATATCTCATAATGAAAAAGCGAAGATTACCTTCGCTTTTTTTATCTTTTGATTTACTAAAAATCTTTCATTTCTAGATTATATACAGCTTCTTTTTTTATTATTAATACCTGAATTATGAGTTATTAAAAGCAACATTAAATAGGTAAATATACATCTGAAATAAGACATTTAGCATTTTAACATTCATTAAAGTGTATTTAATATACATCTTTTATTTATTGATATTATCAAAATAAAAAAGTGTAGTTTTATTTATTAAGAGTTGCTGGCATTTTAATAAGTAAAAGAGTGTATTTTATAGATGTATTTAAAATACATCTTTATATTTGGATTTAGTAAAACGGCTTTATCTATCAATAGATAGAAGAAAATAGAAAAAGAATAAAATGATATCAACAGAGGAGATATTCAGGATAATAAGGTGGTTAACTTATAATCTCAAAATGATTAGTAATATTTCTTATTTGTTCTTTTTATGAGCTAATTCTAGCGTGGAGTAAAAATAGACACTTTTTAGCTTATTTGTTTTTTTTGCAAAAATTGATCTACTTTATGAAAGATTAAATGATTAAGACAAAAATCTTGGACAAAAAAAGACCACCGAAGTGGTCTAGAAAATTAGGGCTAAAGGAAGACGAGAATAAAAGCGGATCAGCGAATAACCATTGAGTTTATAACCCCTTTTACACCAGTTACTTTACGTGTTGTTTCAATGGCACGATTGGCATCTGCTTGAGAAGAGACGAAACCACTTAGTTGAACTTTACCTTTAAATGTTTCAACGCTGATTTGTGTTGAATTAAGATTTTTTCACCAATTAGCGCTGTTTTCACTTTAGTGGTGATCACGGAGTCATCAAAATACCCCCAGTACCCTCTGATGTTGCGGTTGGAGAACATGCAGATAAAGTTAATGCCATCAGTAATGCTGCCATAACAGCGGAGATTTTTGCCCATAGTTTCATCATCAAACTCCTTGTAATTACATTATTGATTGAGTATTTCCGAAAAGAAAATATAAAGTACCTTATAAAGTATGACCAAAAAATAAAATTTCGCCCAATTTTAGATAAAAAAATTATTTGATTAAGAATATGAACGAGGGAATGATAACGCGGTTTATCGCGGTTTCAGCAGTCAATGAGTGGGATTGAATAGATAATAAATTAAGAGTAATCCGCTTAGAAAAATAGCAAATTATTTCTCTAAAGCGGATCTCACTAAGCGTATTTAAAGCAATTAGGCGAGGGTAGCTGCCTTCATCTCTTTCACAAATGTCGTCAGTGCTTTTAACATCACATCGGGTTGATGAAGATTTTTCTCAATAATTTGAACCACTGCCGAGCCTGAAATTGCGCCTTTGGCACCATTGGCAATCGCTTCTTTAACTTGCTTAGGCTCAGAAATGCCAAAACCCCGCAATGCGGGAGGGGCATTATAGGTTTTTAGTTTGTCAGTAAGATGTGTTAGCGATTGTTCTGCACGTTTATCTGTACCCGTTACACCTGCTCTTGATAATAAATAGGTATAGCCTTTACCTGATGCTGCCAACTCTTGTAAAAGTTCATCATCAGCATTAGGTGGACAAATAAAAATAGGACTGATATTTGCGCGTTGTGCTGCTTCACGGAACTCTTTTGATTCACGTAAAGGTACATCACCAATCAAGACAGAATCCACGCCTGCTTGCTCACATTTACTATAAAAATTATCAATGCCATTACTAAAAACAGGGTTGGCATAAACTAATAGGCCAATAGGAATATTAGGATGTTTTGCACGAATTTTAGTTAAGAGCGCAAAGCAATCTGTTGGCGTTACACCGACATTAAGCGCACGTAAATTAGCCCCTTGGATTGTAGGACCATCTGCAAGAGGATCGGAGAAGGGAATACCAATCTCTAATGCATCTGCGCCACCTTCAATTAACGCATCAATAATTTGTAATGACAGCTCAGGAGAAGGATCACCTAATGTGACAAAAGGAACGAATGCGCCTTGCTGTTTTTGTGCTAATGCTTCAAAGCATACTTGATAACGGCTCATTAGATTTCTCCTCTCGCTGCTAAAATATCGTTTACAGTAAAAATATCTTTATCACCACGGCCTGATAAGTTCACAATTAATAGCTGCTCTTTGTCAGGATTTTGTGCAATTAATTTCAGTGCATAAGCCAATGCATGAGAAGATTCTAAGGCTGGAATAATCCCTTCACGGCGAGAAAGTGCTTTAAATGCTTCTATGGCTTCATCATCGGTAACAGAAACATAATCAGCACGACCAATGCTATTTAAGTGTGCGTGTTGAGGCCCGACAGATGGGAAATCAAGACCTGCTGAAATTGAATATGACTCTTCAATTTGTCCTTCATCAGTCTGCATAATTGGGGACTTCATACCAAAATAGATCCCTAATTTTCCATGCTTCAGTGGTGCGCCGTGTTCACCCGTTTCAATACCTTTACCCGCAGGTTCAACACCAATTAGTTGCACCGAAGTTTCTGGGATAAAGGATGCAAATAAACCGATAGCATTAGAACCACCGCCAATACAAGCGATAGCAGCATCAGGTAGACGACCTTCACGCTCTAGAATTTGTGCTTTGGCTTCATCACCAATCATGCGTTGAAACTCACGGACAATGGTTGGATAAGGATGAGGGCCTGCCGCCGTTCCTAATAAGTAATGTGCGCGATCGTAACAACCAGACCAGTCACGTAATGCCTCATTACACGCATCTTTTAAGGTAGATGAACCACTGTGAACGGGGATCACTTCGGCACCCATTAAGCGCATACGAAATACGTTAGGCGATTGACGTTCGACGTCTTTAGCCCCCATATAGATACGACATTTCATATTAAGTAGTGCGCAGGCTAAAGCTGTTGCAACACCGTGTTGACCCGCACCTGTTTCTGCAATAATTTCGGTTTTACCCATACGTTTTGCTAACAAGGCTTGACCTAATACTTGGTTAGTTTTATGGGCGCCACCATGCAGTAAATCTTCACGCTTTAGATATAAACGAGTTCGCGTGCCTTCTGTTAAATTACGACAAAGGGTTAGTGCCGTTGGTCTGCCTGCATAATTTTTTAATAAATCTTGGAATTCTTGCTGAAAAGAGGGATCGTTTTGCGCATCAATAAAAGCTTGTTCGAGTTGATCCAATGCAGGAATTAAGATTTCAGGTACATATTGGCCACCAAATTCGCCAAAGTAGGGGTTAAGTTTTCTCATTGTGATGTCATCCTGTTTGAAATTTTATTTTTGTGAAATTTAGTTTAGCTGTAATTGTGCAAATACTTGGTTCAGACGTTGCGCATCTTTTATGCCGGGAGCCGATTCTACTCCGGAGTTAAAATCAAGCCCGATACAGCCTGTTTTAACTGCATCCAAACAGTTTTCACTGTTAAGACCACCTGCAAGTAACGCTTTTTCACGTAATGTATTAGGAATTTTTTGCCAATTAAACGTTGTTCCTGTGCCACCAGTGCCGTTATCAAGTACATATTTATTAACGTGTGAAACAGGAGAAATATCTGCGTGAATTGCCATATTTATTGCTTGCCAAATCTCACAGCTAGGTTGAATTCGTTGTCTAAGTTGCTCAATAAACTGAGCATCTTCTTGTCCGTGTAATTGAATGGCAGATAAATTAAGTTTTTCAGCATAGTCACAAATAAGCGTAATGGGTTGGTTTTGAAAAACCCCCACAAAGGCTAAGGGAGCTTGCGCTATCAACTCTTGTGCTTGTGACAATGTCACTTTGCGAGGGGATTTTTCTGCAAAAATCAACCCTGCATAATAAGCACCAGCTTGATAAACCGCTTTTACATCTTGTGTGCGAGTTAACCCGCACACTTTATGCTTTCCCAAAACGAGCGCTCTCACTGCTTGGTCAATATTTTCTTGTGACATTAAGGCGCTACCAACTAGAAACCCATTAGCATATTGGCTTAACTCTTGAACTTGCTGATGGGTGTGAATACCTGACTCACTGATCACGATTGCATCTTTAGGCAATCCTTGGCTTAACTGCTGGGTACGAGCTAAATCGATAGAGAGATCACGCAAATCACGATTGTTAATACCGATAACTTTGGCATTGAGATTAATGGCACGTTGACGCTCTTCTTCAGTGCTTACTTCCGTTAATACGCCCATGTTTAATTGATGAGCAACGGCTGATAGTGCACGATATTGCTCATCATTTAAGACAGAAAGCATTAATAAAATGGCATCTGCTTGATAAAAACGAGCTAAATAGATTTGGTATTCATCAATAATAAAATCTTTGCACAAAACGGGTTGATGCACGGCTTGGCTAACTTGACGTAAATAATCAAAGCTCCCTTGAAAATATTTCTCATCCGTTAATACCGAAATTGCAGCAGCATAAGGCTGATAAATTTTTGCAATCGTAGCGGGATCAAAATCAGCACGAATTAGACCTTTTGAGGGTGATGCTTTTTTACACTCTAAAATAAAAACAGTATTGGGCTGAGTTAATGCCTGATAAAACGAGCGTGTTGATGGCTCTATTTGGTGCACAAATTCTGATAATGGTTGGCTTGCTTTACGTGCAATTAGATATTCAGCTTTATTTTTTACAATGGCGTTTAATACAGTCATGCTCTTATCCTCTCGTTGCTAACGCAGTTACACGATTTATTGCTTTACCGCTATAAATGGCGTGCATAGCAACTTCAGTATTCATTTTTAAATCTTCTTGCCCATGTAAACGCATTAATAAAGCGACATTAGCTGCAACAGATTCGGTATGTGCTCTTTTCCCTTCACCTTGTAGTAAATCTGCCAATAATTGACGGTTGACTTCAGGTGTACCACCTTCTAAATCAGTAATGGCACAAGGGCGAAGACCAAAATCACTAGGTGTCAGTTGATAACGTGTAATTTCACCATTGTGTAATTCAGCGACTTGAGTAGGTGCATGTAGTGAAACTTCATCCATTCCACCACTATGAACAACAGCAGCACGCTCATAACCTAAAACTTTCAATGTATCTGCGATAGGCATCAATAACTCTGGGCTATACACACCAATTAATGCTAATGGCGGACGTGCTGGGTTGATCAATGGACCTAATACATTAAATAACGTGCGTGTTTTCAATTGTTGGCGAACGGGAGCCGCAAAACGAAAACCACTGTGATACTGAGGTGCAAATAAAAAGCATAAACCCACTTCATCCAGTAATTGGCGCGCATCATCAGCACTTCTGTCTAAAGGGATACCAAATGCGGCTAATAAGTCGGAAGATCCAGAGCGGCTGGATACGCTACGATTACCGTGTTTCGCAACTTTGATACCTACTTCAGCCGCAACAAAGGCGCTTGCTGTTGAAATATTGATACTATTTGCACCATCACCGCCAGTGCCTACGATATCGCAAAAGGTATAATCAGGACGAGGAAATGGCAGTGCATTTTCGAGTAATGCGCGTGCTGCTCCTGCGATTTCTTGAGGATGTTCACCGCGCATTTTCATGCTGATTAATACTGCCGCTAATTGTGATTCTGTTAACTCACCGCGAATAATGGCGCTAAACAGTGTTTGGCTTTCTTCTAACGTCAATTGTTGTGCGCTAAATAATTTGTTGAAGATAGTTTCCATTTTATGCGTCTCCTTTAGGAGTTAATGCCCATGCGATTGTTTGTTCTAAAAGTTGTGCGCCTTTTGTGGTTAAAATTGATTCTGGGTGAAACTGAAAACCACAGGTTTTATGTTGACGGTGACGCACCGCCATAACAGTGTTATCGCACCAAGCATTAATAATGAGTTGTTCTGGAACTTGTTCTCCTGAAAGTGAATGATAACGAGCTACGGGTAAAGGGTTAGGTAAATTCACAAGCATTTCGCTGTTATCGTGTTCAGCTAATGTCGCTTTGCCATGTAAGATCTCTCCACATGAAGAAACTTTGCCACCGTAAGCCTCAATAATGGCTTGATGACCTAAGCAAATACCAATTACAGGCAATGTGCCTAATACACGTTTTAACAGTTCAGGCATGCAACCTGCTTGTGAAGGTGCTCCTGGCCCCGGCGATAACAGTAAAATCGGGTTATCGAGCTCATGTAATTTTTGTTCAATAACATCTGCTGTGACGCTATTGCGATAAATCACAACGTTATTGCCAAGGCTACGTAATTGATCGACAAGGTTATAAGTAAATGAGTCGATATTATCGAGCAGTAAGATAGTCGCCATTAGCAAGCCTCCTGCATTTGAGTATTGGTGTGAGCTTGTAAAATGGCATTGATAACAGCTTGTGATTTATTGCGTGTCTCTTCTGCTTCCATTTTTGGATCTGAATCGAGCACAATTCCAGCACCAACTTGAATAGTTGCAATATTATTTTCAACATAAGCGGAGCGAATAACTATGCAAGTATCAAAATCTCCCGCACCAGTAAAATAGCCAATAGCGCCACCATAACTGCCACGTTTCGTTTTTTCATAACGAGCAATCAATTGCATGGCACTGACTTTCGGCGCCCCAGATAGTGTTCCCATATTCATACAGGCTTGATACGCATGGAAAATATCTAAATCATCACGCAATTTACCGACTACTCTCGATACTAAATGCATCACAAAAGCATAACGATCAACTTTTGTTAATTCAGCGACATAACGGCTACCTGCTTGGCAAATACGCGCTAAATCATTACGTGCCAAATCAACTAACATTAAATGTTCAGAAAGCTCTTTCGTATCAGTGCGCATTTCAAATTCAATTCGGCTGTCTAAATCTGCATTGATTGAACCATCTGCGTTGCGTCCTCTTGGGCGAGTTCCTGCAATGGGATAGATTTCAATTTGGCGGTCGCTTGTTTGATATTTCAATGCACTTTCTGGTGATGCTCCAAATACCGTGAACAAAGCATCTTGCATATAGAATAAATAAGGGCTTGGATTTTTCTCTTTCAACACTTGATAAGCGGCAAGTGGTGAAGGGCAAGCAACTTGAAAGCGACGTGATGGAACAACTTGGAAAATATCACCACGACGAATATAGGTTTTCATTGCCTCAACGATATCGCCATAACCTTTATCATCCATATTGCCTTGTATTGTTGATTCTGCTGCTGTTAAAGCGCGGCGAATAGGATGTTTTAAAGGTTGTTTAGCCAGTGAAATTAACTCAGATTGGCGTAAAGTGAGGCGTTGACACTCTGTTTTATCATCAGTAAAAGTAATAGAAATTAACTGACTATCTTTATTCTGATGGTCGATCACGATTAACTGTTCTGCTAAATAAAAGCAGTAGTCAGGGCATGAAAAAACGGTGTCTAATTCAGGAATGGGTTCAAATCCACTGACTAAATCATAAGCAAATAAACCGCCGACAAAAATAGCATTAGCATCTTTAGTGTCTTTATTAGCAAGGAAGAAGCGTAAGGCATCAAATACGCTGGCTGATTTTAATTTGCTTTCTTCATCAATATCTTGTGCAGGTGCTGAAAAAGTAAAAACACACTGTTTATCGCTCTCTTGTATTAAGACCGCTTTTTCTTTTAGTGCGATTTTTAATGCGGGTAATAAAGCTTGTCCATTAACGCTTAATGCATCAATAGTGACTTGATTTTTTACTGCGCTGATACGCAATGCGCTATCAACAATTAACAAACTTTTTAAGTTTGCTTTAGTGTCAACTTGTGCAGATTCTAACAATAATGTGTGATGTTTGTTTTCACATAATGTATTGAAAAGTAAAGCCGGTTCACTATGGTAAGGCAGTGGCGTTGCCTTGGTATTAAATGAGAATGCAAGTGATGTATTCATTATTATCGCTCTATATTATTTTTTACTAACTGTTTTTAATGCATAAAAAAACCCGCGTAGGCGGGTTTTAGATATCACTGACGTTAAGCAGGAGATCAAACCGCCCATAAAAGAGTATTGCGCCACCAAAGAGCGATAAGACGTTGATTAATATTCATAAGATCTCCTTACAGCTAACGACAGATAATAAGTTAATAGACTAGCTCGTGTTGTGTACTAGTAAACTGGATTGCATTGGGTTCGTCAAGTACTTTATGGCATACTCTTTAAAAATTATTACCTTGCTAAGATGAAAAGGGAGAAGCGATGACAGAAGTGCTATCTGATTTAAGAGTGATTTATGATTTGCACAGCCACACTACCGCGTCAGATGGCGAGCTTTCACCAAAAGAATTGGTTGAGAGAGCGATAGAGCGTCAAATTAATGTCTTAGCGATTACAGATCACGATACAACAGCGGCGATTACTCCTGCTAATGATTATATTGCAGAAAAAAATCTACCTCTTACCCTGATATCAGGTGTCGAAATATCGACTTTATGGGAGAATATAGAAATCCATATTGTTGGATTGAATATTGATATCAACCATAATGCAATGAAAGCACTCCTTTCGTCACAAAGCCAATGTCGTGAAACACGCGCGATAATGATAGGTGAACGATTAGAAAAAGCAGGTATTTCAAATGCATTTGAAGGGGCAAAAGCCTTAGCACATGGTGGACAAGTTACAAGAGGACACTTTGCCCGTTTTCTCGTGAATGAAGGGCATGTTGCCTCGGTTAATAAAGTATTTAAGCGTTATTTAGCGAAAGGTAAAACGGGTTATGTCCCCCCACAGTGGTGTTCAATAGGTGACGCTGTCACAGCGATTCATGAGGCTGGTGGCGTTGCAGTATTAGCGCATCCGGGACGATATGGTCTATCCTCTAAGTGGTTAAAACGCTTAACGCTTTATTTTAAACAGCTTGGTGGTAATGCAATCGAAGTGGCACAATGCCAACAACCACCACAAGAACGGGAACAACACGCAGCATTAGCGCAACTTTATGGGCTAAAAGCTTCGTTAGGTTCTGATTTTCATCGCCCTTGCTCGTGGATAGAATTGGGGCGTAATTTATGGTTACCCAGTGGTGTAGAACCCGTTTGGTCGCTATGGCAAGAGTAACATTAGAAATTCATTGAGGGATGTATGAGCCAACTTTTTTATATTCACCCAGATAATCCGCAGGCTCGTTTAATTGAACAAAGTGCTGATATTTTACGCAAAGGTGGTGTGGTGATTTATCCAACAGACTCTGGCTATGCTATTGGCTGTTGTTTAGAAAACAAAGATGCAATGACGCGAATTTGTCGTATTCGCCAATTAGATAAAAACCACAATTTCACACTGATGTGCCGTGATTTATCAGAAATCGCCAATTACGCTTATGTTGATAATGTGGTGTTTCGTTTAATAAAAAATAACACCCCAGGTAATTACACCTTTATCTTAAAAGCAACTAAAGATGTACCAAAACGTTTGATGAATGATAAACGTAAAACCATAGGTTTGCGTGTTCCTTCTAACCCTATTGCACTGGCATTGTTAGAAAATATTGGTGAGCCATTAATGTCAACAAGCCTGATTTTACCAGGCAACGATTTTGCTGAATCTGATCCGGAAGAAATCGAAGATTTATTAAGCAAACAAGTTGATTTGGTGATCCATGGTGGTTATTTAGGACAAAAACCGACAACGGTAATTGATTTAACAGAAGATACCCCAGTTATCGTGCGTGAAGGTACGGGTGATATTACGCCATTTCAGTAAGTCATTTAGCTGATTAAACTGAATTGGGAGCCAATGACTCGATAGTGAAGAAATTTATTACGAGATAAAGAGATAAAAGGTGAAGGGATTTATCGCTTGTGTTAAATTTATACATTGCGATAAAAATCACGGTGTTTGTTTTTAAAATCGGTTATATCAACGCATATTTTAAACGTTAAACACTATAACTTGATCTGCGAACAAACGGCTAAGCTATCGTTAAGGTTTTGCCAACGTCGTTTTATCGCCACTATTTATCACAATGTTGATGTGAAAAATCATCAACATTGTTCACTATTGAATCAATAAACCTGTGTTTATTTCTTATTTTAATAAACATGGGTTATTTTTATTTAATTGATTTTTAAAAATTAATTCTATTTTTATGACGCCTGTGAAGGCGACACATGAGGTTGTTTCATGAGCGATAAATCGCAACGCACTGAAAAATTACAAAAAATCCTTGCTCGTTCTGGTCACGGTTCTCGCCGTGAAATTGAAGGCTATCTTCAAGAAGGGCGTATCAGCATTGATGGTACAAAAGCGAAATTAGGTGATCGTATTGATGTCACCACTACAGCAAAAATCCGCTTAGATGGCCGTATTCTAAATATTCGTGAAGCACAAAAAGATGTTTGCCGTGTGCTTGCTTATTACAAACCTGAAGGTGAACTGTGTACTCGCAGTGATCCGCAAGGTCGTCCAACCGTTTTCCAACGTCTTCCTCGCCTTAACAGTGCTCGCTGGATTGCCGTAGGCCGTCTTGATGTGAATACCAGTGGATTACTGTTATTTACAACTGATGGTGAATTAGCCAACCGTTTAATGCATCCTAGCCGTGAAGTTGAGCGTGAATACGCTGTCCGTGTTTTTGGTGAAATTGATGATGCGAAAATTCGTCAATTAACGCGTGGTGTACAATTAGAAGATGGTCCTGCTTCATTCCGCTCTGTTTCTTATCGTGGTGGTGAAGGGATTAACCAATGGTACAACGTTTCACTTACTGAAGGGCGTAATCGTGAAGTTCGCCGTATGTGGGAAGCTGTTGGTGTCCAAGTCAGCCGTCTTATTCGTGTTCGTTACGGTGACATCGATTTACCAAAAGGTTTACCGCGTGGTGGTTGGGTTGAACTTGGATTAGATCAAATCAACTATTTACGTCAGTTAGTTGAATTAAACGACGAAACAGTAACAAAAGTTGCAGTAGAAAAAGATCAACGTCGTATCAAAGCGAATCAGATCCGTCGTGCAGTTAAGCGTCATACGAAAGTATCTGCTCGCACTTCAACATCACCAGCTAAAAGAGCATCAAGTCGTCGCCAATCGGCAGGAAATAAAAAGTAATTAGCGAATAATTATTTATTATTTCAAATTAAATTTTCATTTTTAAAAAGAAGCGCTCATGTTTTTATGAGTGCTTCTTTTTTTGATGGCTTTATTTTTATAATAAATATATCTATGATAATTACATTATTACGGTAGAAATATTAATAATTTTTTATTTAACGATAAGGTATTCAAAATAATATGTATCGTTATTTTTATTTAACAACAGTGTTATATATGACTTTTCTGATAGTAGGGTGCGACAACCCCGCAAAACGAGAAAAGCAGAACGGTATTTTTTATATCAGCAATAATCGATTAGAACCTTTAGAGTTTAAAGTTGATAATTCTTATTTCGTAATGGGTAAAGGTGAAGTTAAAAAAATAAAACTTAATAACGGAAAACATTTGTTAGTCGATAGTCATGGTGAACAGAGTGAATTTATGATTTATCCAGGCAATCGAGGCGGAATAATTAATCCGAATAGAGAAATATATTATAGTTTCACTTCGGTATTTAAACCAGATGATACACTTGATGATCTTCATATAGATGAGCGCACAGTATGGATTAACGGCATACTTGTACGTGGCGCCATTAATAGCTCTGACTCTCTTTTTATTGATAATAATATTTTTAATTGTGATATTCCATTAGATGAATCATTACCTACTTACTTATCTGATTGGGACGATAATGAAAAAGTGAATGTATTGACAAAATGTTTTTCAAGAGAGGATTTTTATCAATATATCGCTAAATATCCTTATGGTATTCACTTTTATTCTGAACGTGATTTGTTAACTGAATATTTAGCAATAGATAAGTTTAATTGGATAGATGGAGGGAACACACGAACAGATAATTTAACTCCACTAGAATATAATGTTAAATTTAGTAATGAAAAATTAACCAAAGAAGCAAATAGTATTTATGAAATAATGAAGAAATATTTAGCGTCAAGAGATCCTAAAGAAAAACAAATATTTTATGATGAATATCATAAATATTTAGTAAGAATGGCAATGATTTACAATCAACAAATACAAAATAATATTTTTGTAGATAGAGATGCCTATTTTGAATTTATGAAAAAAAGTGGGAGAATATTTGGTGCTGGCATTTTAGGCGAGCCAATTCTTATTTAAGAAAATATTCATTTTATGATAATCATTATAGGTTACCAATCTATACCTTTTTGCGCTTTTATTCCGCTGTCAAAAGCATGTTTGATAGGACGCATTTCTGTCACCGTATCGGCTAACTCAATTAATTTTCGATGGCAGCCTCTTCCTGTGATAATGACATTTTGGTGAGGTGGGCGAGAGCTAATAGCTGAAATAACTTCATCTAATGGTAAATAGTTAAAGCTAATCATATAGGTAATTTCATCAAGAATGACCAGATCGTACTCTGGATCGTTAAGTAGTTTCAGTGCATATTGCCAAGTATTCAAACAGGCAGCGGTATCTGCCGTTTTATCTTGTGTTTCCCAAGTAAATCCCGTTTCCATTACATAAAATGGTACACCGAATTGTTCTAATAGATTTCGTTCACCGTTTTCCCATGTCCCTTTTATAAACTGCACAACACCGACTTTTTTTTGATGACCAACAGCACGCGTTGCGGTTCCCATCGCCGCTGTTGTTTTGCCTTTACCATTGCCAGTAAAAATTATCAAAATACCTTGCTCGTGTTGAGCTTGCTCAATTCGAGTATCTACTTTCTCTTTTAAACGTTGTTGGCGTTTTTGGTGTTGTGCATCATTCATTTTGCTACCTTAAACTTAAATTATGTTATTCAGCGGGACCTGCTTTACGGCCAGGTTGTGCATCTAAAGATTGTCCTTTCACCTCAATACTGTCATCACTCATAAGGTAGAGATATAACGGCATCAAATCGTGAGGTGTTTTTAATTTCTGTGCATCTTCATCTGGAAATGCACTTGCTCGCATTGCGGTACGAGTGCCACCAGGATTAATGCAGTTAATACGCAAAGTACTTTCGTTATATTCTTCATTAAGTACTTGCATAAAGCCTTCTGTTGCGAATTTAGAGACAGAATAGGCTCCCCAACCATAACGACCTTGGCGACCTACACTAGATGTGGTGAGGATAAGGCTTGCATGAGGCGCTTTGAGCATCAATGGTAGTAGTGCTTTTGTGAGCATAAATGTCGCATTAACGTTGACTTGCATAACGTCATGCCAAAGATTACTCGGTTGATTAATGATAGGTTCAACAACACCTAATAAACCAGCATTTTGTAATACACCATCAAGATGAGGGAAGCGTTTAACGAGAGTATCAGCAAATTGCTGAAAATCGTTCTCTGTCGCTGTAAGTAGATCAAGTGGATATAACATGGGCTGTTGGCCACCTGATGTGATTATTTTTTCTTGAACATCTTCAAGTTTTGATAAAGTACGGCCTAATAAGATAAGTGTTGCGCCATATTGCGCATAAGTTAGTGCGGCTTCTTTTCCTATGCCATCACCAGCACCCGTTACTAGAATAATTTTATCTTTTAGCACGCTATGATCGGGTTGATATTGCAACATATTGATATCCTGTCTAGTAAAAAGTAAATAAAGTGTAACGTCTTATTTGCCTAGCGACCAGTTTAGTCTGACTTTTTGTTTACAATTTATGGCTATTTTCTTTATGGTATTAAACATAATCATGCCTTTGTTGCTGGCGCTAAAGCAGAATTTCGTTAAACTAGGCATATTGGTTTTAGTCAGTGTTATTAACCTTAAAAAGAGGTCTTTGTGGAGTATATTTTGCAATATGGGCTGTTTTTAGCAGAAATTGTCACTGTTGTTGTGGCGATTATCGCTATCGTGTTGTTTTTCGTTGTAATTGGAAATAAAAAGCAAAATCGTAAAGGGACGTTAAGAGTCACAGATCTTGCTGAAGCTTACGAAGAAAAACAGCGCGTTATGCAACAAGCAAAAATGGACGATGCTGAATTAAAAGTCTGGTATAAAGCGTTTAAAAAGCAGCAAAAAAAAGAGAATAAACAGAGTAAAAACAATGCAAAAGAAGGTAAAAAAGGCGTTGTAAAACCTTGTTTATATGTGCTTGATTTTAACGGTAGCATGGATGCACATGAAGTGGGTGCATTACGTGAAGAAATCAGCGCCATTCTTTCTGTTGCACAAGCAGGTGATGAAGTATTACTGCGCTTAGAAAGCCCGGGCGGTATGGTTCACGGATATGGATTAGCCGCAGCTCAATTAACACGCTTAAAAGAAAAGGGTATTAAACTGACTGCGGTTGTCGATAAAGTGGCTGCTAGCGGGGGATATATGATGGCATGTGTGGCAGATAAAATTGTTGCTGCACCATTTGCGATTATTGGTTCGATTGGTGTTGTGGCTCAGATCCCTAACATTCACCGTTTGCTCAAGAAAAACGATATTGATGTTGAGTTGCATACCGCTGGCGAATATAAACGTACATTGACCTTGTTAGGCGAAAATACTGAAGAAGGTCGTCAGAAATTTAAACAAGATTTAAATGAAACGCATCTATTGTTTAAATCATTTGTGCATAAATATCGCCCTCAACTTGATATCGATAGCGTTGCAACGGGTGAGTATTGGTACGGTTCAGAAGCACTAAACAGAGGCTTAATTGATGAAGTTGGTGTCAGTGATGATTGGTTGATCAATCATATTAATGACTTTGAAGTTCTTTCTGTCCAATATGTTACCAAAAAGAAAATGGTTGAGCGAGTTACAGGTGGTGCAATGGAAAGTATTGATAAACTGATGATGCGTTGGGTACAAAGAAGTAAAAAACCGCTGCTATAAGCCAATAAGTACGCAATAAATGATATCAGTGATATGGATTATCGCTGATATCATCCTTCCTTAATCCAGTCACTATTTCTCAGCCTTCTTAATAAATATTCTAACTTTCTATTTTAAAAAGCTTTTATTTTGATAAAACAAAAAAAAGCCAGTGAAAATTTCACTGGCAATCAAAGAAATAATTGATATTGCTTATAACAACAACAGGGTAAATATTTCCTCTTTCTAGGAGGCTTCAATATAGCTGTAAATAGAAAATAAAAATAATTGATATTACTGATTGTATTGATAGGTAAATGTAGTCTTGAGTTGAGATGTGACAGAAAATCTGCATTATAATCAAACTGAATTATTATTCTTTATTTTTGTTTGATTATGCCAGTTATTGGCACCTGAGTGAATGCAATAACTGGCAAGCAAAGTCTCTTTTTTGTTATCGATAAAGAGTAAATTAATTTACTTCAGTGATTAAATAAAAATAATCACGAAGATGACTTATTCTAAATGGTATTTATCAGATAACACATGAGCTAAATGCTTGAACATGTTGAATGCTGCTGTGCTTTTTGCAGTAGGTAAACCTTGTTCATCTAAAAAAAATTCGCCTTTAAATACGAGGACATTACCTTTCTGTTCAACCGAATCAGCACGCATACCTTGTAAATAATCTTCATGTTCACATATGATTTTATTCGCTTTTTCAAGTAGCATCTCTGTTGTAATCGGTGTAGTTTGTGTTGACATAATATGTGCTCCTTAGAAAAATAATTTGTTGCGCCTCACTTTTTATCAGGTAGAGTGTGGCATTTTTAAAAGCTTAGCTACTCTATATGTAGCAAACAATGATTTACCTGTACTCGGTCAAAGTAGTGAGGTGATTAAAATACCTCAAAAAAAGTTATGAGTTTTGAGCTTAAACAAAAGCTTTGAATAAAAACAGGTTGATATATTGCAAAACTAACGCAATATAAAAAAGAGATTTTAAACATTTTTTTAGTTGAAGGTATTAAACGATACCGTCATAACAAAGTTTAATTAGGTAAAGGTAATTATGGGTAAAGCTCTTGTTATCGTGGAGTCCCCGGCTAAAGCCAAAACGATCAATAAATATCTTGGCAATGACTACGTAGTTAAATCTAGCGTGGGTCACATTCGTGATTTGCCAAAGAGTGGTTCTGGCAGCCAGAAGAGCGAAAACTCATCCGCCACGAAAGGCGTGAAAAAAGTTAAAAAGGATGAGAAATCAGCCTTAGTCAGCCGTATGGGAATTGATCCCTATAATGGATGGAATGCGAACTATCAAATTCTACCCGGCAAAGAAAAAGTCGTGGCTGAACTAAAAGCATTGGCTGAGAAAGCTGATCATGTCTATCTCGCAACGGACCTTGACCGCGAAGGAGAAGCTATTGCGTGGCATTTACGCGAAGTTATCGGCGGTGATGATGAACGATTTAGTCGAGTGGTTTTTAACGAAATCACTAAAAATGCCATTACACAAGCTTTCCAAACTCCGGGTGAGTTAAATATAGATCGCGTTAACGCACAACAAGCTCGTCGCTTTATGGATCGTGTTGTGGGTTATATGGTTTCACCTTTACTTTGGAAAAAAGTTGCTCGTGGATTATCTGCGGGTCGAGTGCAATCTGTTGCTGTGCGTCTTTTAGTTGAACGTGAGCGTGAAATTAAAGCCTTTGTTCCTGAAGAATATTGGCAATTGCACGCGTCATTGTTAACGCCTGACGAGCAACCGTTGCGTATGGAAGTCACGCATTATAATGATAAAGCCTTCAACCCTGTTTCATCCGATGAAACACAGGTGGCGGTTAAAGCATTACAAAATGCAACTTTCACGGTAAAAGATCGTGAAGATAGACCAACATCAAGCAAACCAAGCGCACCACTTATCACATCAACCTTACAGCAAGCGGCAAGTACGCGTTTAAGCTTTGGTGTGAAAAAGACGATGATGCTAGCTCAGCGCCTTTATGAAGCTGGTTATATAACCTATATGCGTACTGACTCAACTAACTTAAGTCAGGATGCAATTCAAATGGCACGTGATTATATCAATGAGAATTTTGGCGCTAAATATTTGCCGAAAGAGCCAAATGTTTATTCGAGCAAAGAAAATTCTCAAGAAGCGCACGAAGCTATTCGTCCTTCAGATATCAACGTTATCGCAGAATCTTTAAAAGATATGGATAACGATGCCAAACGTTTATATCAACTGATTTGGAATCAATTTGTTGCTTGTCAAATGACACCAGCAAAATACGATTCAACCACATTAACAGTTGAATCAGGTGATTATAAACTACGAGCTAAAGGTCGTACTTTACGTTTTGCCGGTTGGACGAAAGTCATGCCAGCGATGCGTAACAAAGATGAAGACAAAACCTTACCTGCAGTTGATGTAGGGGCAAAACTGGCTTTAGCTGAATTAGAACCTACTCAGCACTTTACTAAGCCACCAGCACGTTTTAGCGAAGCGACTTTAGTTAAAGAGTTAGAAAAGCGCGGTATTGGTCGCCCTTCAACGTATGCTTCTATCATTTCCACTATTCAAGATCGTGGTTATGTGAAAGTTGAAAACCGTCGTTTTTATGCAGAAAAAATGGGTGAAATTGTAACGGATCGCTTAGAAGAGAATTTTAGCGATTTAATGAATTACGATTTTACTGCGCAAATGGAAGATCACCTCGACCATGTTGCTAATAATGAAGAAAATTGGAAAGAGGTATTAGATGCATTCTTCACCGATTTTAGTCAGCAATTAGATGTCGCTGAAAAAGATCCTGAAGAAGGTGGAATGCGACCAAATCCAATGGTGATCACGTCGATTGAATGTCCAACTTGTTCTCGCCATATGGGAATTAGAACGGCGACAACAGGCGTATTCTTAGGGTGTTCGGGCTATGCTTTACCACCAAAAGAGCGTTGTAAGCAAACCATCAACCTTATCCCTGAAGATGAATTATTAAATATTCTTGAAGGGGAAGATGCAGAAACTAATGCATTACGTGCACGTCGCCGTTGCCCGAAATGTGGTACTGCAATGGACAGTTACCTGATTGATACTCATCGTAAATTACATGTTTGTGGTAATAACCCTGCATGTGATGGTTATGAAGTTGAAGAAGGTGAATTCCGCTTAAAAGGTTATGAAGGTCCAGTTATTGAGTGCGATAAATGTGGTTCTGAAATGCACCTGAAAATGGGGCGTTTTGGTAAATACATGGGTTGTACTAATGATGATTGTAAAAATACCCGTAAAATCTTAAAAAGCGGTGAAATTGCACCACCGAAGGAAGATCCTGTTCCACTTCCTGAATTGCTATGCGAAAAATCAGATGCTTACTTTGTCTTACGAGACGGTGCTGCTGGTGTCTTCTTGGCCGCAAACACGTTCCCTAAATCAAGAGAAACGCGTGCGCCAAAAGTAGAAGAACTGGTTCGCTTTAAAGACCGTTTAGCAGAGAAAATGCGCTATTTAGCAGAAGCTCCGGTAGCTGATCCTGAAGGAAACCCAACTATTGTGCGTTTTAGTCGTAAAACAAAACAGCAATATGTTTCTTCAGAGAAAGATGGCAAGGCAACAGGTTGGTCTGCGTTTTATGTCGATGGCAAATGGGTTGAAAAAACCAAATAACATTGGCATTACGTGATAAATAAAAAAGCGACTAATGAGAGTTAGTCGCTTTTTTGTATTAACACTGATGATCCAAGCTCTTGGTGACGACGGTGCAAGAATGGTATGTAGTGTGATTAAATAATTTAGTGGCACTAATATTATGAAATAGAAGCTGATAGATAAGGTCGGCTTTTTTTATGCTTATTTATAGCTTATAACTATTCGATATAACAAAACCTAAATAACACTATTAATTACGTTAGACCGAAATGAAATAAGTGATATAGTGGTTATATATTACATCTTTATTATTCTTTTTAGTTATATGAATATAAATAGAATAACGGAATAATAAGTCTTTTGTTGAAGGGATAGCCTCTCCATGAAATTACAACAGTTGCGTTATATCGTTGAAGTGGTGAATAACGATTTAAATGTTTCGACCACGGCAGAGCGTTTGTATACATCTCAACCGGGAATAAGTAAACAAATTCGCATGTTAGAAGATGAGTTAGGTATACAAATATTTTCTCGCAGTGGCAAGCATCTAACGCATGTGACACCAGCAGGTGAAGAAATTGTAAGGCTGTCTAGAGAGATTTTGTCAAAAACAGAAGCTATTCGATCAGCGGCGGGTGAGCACACTTATCCAGATAGAGGCTCACTATCGATTGCAACAACGCATACGCAAGCTCGTTATGTATTACCTCCAGTAATAAAAGGTTTTATTGAGCGTTATCCGGATGTTTCATTACATATGAACCAAGGTTCACCAACGCAAATTGCTGAAGATGTATGCAGAGGTAAAAGTGATTTTGCAATAGCGACAGAATCACTGCATCTTTATAACGATTTAGTGATGCTACCTTGTTATCGTTGGAACCGCATTGTGGTGGTTTCTAAAGATCATCCACTGGCACAAAAACGAGAAGTGACGCTTAAAGAGCTCGCAAACTACGATATTGTCACTTATACCCAGGGGTTCACTGGGCGTTCAGATCTTGATGATGCCTTCGGTAAAGTAGGGTTGAAACCTAAAATTGTTTTCACTGCAACCGATGCGGATGTTATTAAAACTTATGTGAGACTGCATTTAGGTATTGGTGTGATTGCCAGCATGGCATTTGATCCTGTACTCGATAGCGATTTAGTTGCCATTGATATGCGTGATAAGTTTAGTTATAGCACCACTAAAATTGCGTTTCGCCGTAGTGGTTTCTTACGTGGCTATATGTATGATTTTATGTGGCGTTTTGCTCCCCATCTTACGCGTAATTTGATTGAGCAAGCTGTTGCGTTGCGAACTAACGAAGAGATTGAAGAGTTATTTAAAGATATCGAATTACCATTAGTGTAATACTGAAAGGCGGGTCATTCCCGCCTTCAAGCGTGTTCATAAATCTAATTTCTGTTATTACTCATTTCAAATAAAAATCCCCACTAAAAAAAGCATCTGATTTTGCAATGCTTAGCTGACGATACTTGTTTAAAAAATCATAAAACTGCTGGTTAATCAGTGGATCATCAAGTGCACTAGCATCAAATACAGAGGTAATTGTGGTGTACTCTAAAGAGAGGGTAAATTTACGACCGATACAGCTGGCGAGTAGCATTTTTGCTGATTGATAAGAAAAACGTAGGCTCAAAATTTTCAGCTTTGGAACAAAAATAAGATGATTATTATGATTGAGTATCTCCGTGATCCCCGCAATAGTTATCGTTTGATAGCTGTCTAATGAGTTTCGTAAGCCGACTTCTATTTTTTGTCCTTGGGTACGTAAAAAATCAATAAATTCTCCAAGTGCAGGAGAGGTGGCATTGATTGCCGCTCCTAGTAATAATTGAATAAACGCTTGAGCAACAGAAAAATCAAAGGTTTGCTTATGAAGTTTTTTTGTTTCTATTTTATTGTGCCCTAGAAGAGGTAAATGGTTGAGCGTATCTAACCAATGCTCGGGGCGATAATAGGCTTCATTATCCTCTTTTTTTAATGCGGCAAGATGGTTTGCCATAATAGAAATGAGTCCAATTTGAATATTTTTAAGTTGTGACATTTTTTCTATTTCGGAAGGCTCAAAAGGTTTTGGTGACGCGATGATAAATTGCACTAAGCCTTCGGTATCTTTTATATTTTGAGAATGTAATGCATTCATCGATAAGGTTTGCGGAAAAGGAGGTGTAATAGGTTCTGCAAAATAGCGATCCGCATTCATAATATTTTTAAGTAAATCAGATTGTTTATTACTCATAAAAGTATCCTTACGTAGTCATACCTCCACCATTAAATCCTAATTAAGCGAAAATCCTGAGATTAAAATTTATTAACACTATGACACCCATAACATTACGTTAACAAATTGTGTGGTCTTTAAGCGAAATTCGGCGTTATATGATATGTTTAATAAATAACCTTACCTATTTTGATGGTTTAAACATGCTGTCAGTATAAAAATAAGAAGGAGGAGCTATGTCGTTACGTTTGAAAAAAGAGAGCCATTCCACGCTCTTAGTCGGATCTCAAGAATACGAGTACTACCGTCTTTCAGAAGTCGCCCGCCAATTAGGCGATATTACCCGTCTTCCTAAGTCTCTGAAGGTGTTACTAGAAAATTTAGTGCGTTATCTCGACAATGATACTGTTGTTGACGAGGATATTAAGGCACTCGTTGAGTGGCAAAAAACAGCACATGCATCACGAGAAATTGCATATCGACCTGCAAGGGTACTTATGCAAGATTTTACAGGTGTGCCTGCAGTTGTTGATTTAGCGGCTATGCGTGAAGCTGTGAAATCTTTGGGCGGGCAAGTGGATAAAGTTAATCCATTATCACCCGTAGATTTGGTTATTGACCACTCTGTTATGGTTGATGAATATGCCAGTAAAAATGCGTTTGCTGAAAACGTGGAAATTGAAATGGAGCGTAACTATGAACGCTACCTTTTTTTACGTTGGGGGCAGCAATCCTTTGAACGCTTTCGTGTCGTGCCGCCAGGTACAGGAATTTGCCATCAGGTAAACTTGGAGTACTTAGGTAAAGCTATTTGGTCTGAGGTGCAAAATGGGCGTCATGTGGCTTATCCTGATACTTTAGTGGGCACAGATTCTCACACCACAATGATAAATGGTCTTGGTGTTTTAGGTTGGGGTGTAGGAGGCATTGAAGCAGAAGCCGCAATGTTAGGACAACCTATCTCCATGCTAATTCCAGATGTTGTTGGCTTTAAATTGACAGGAAGATTACGTGAAGGGATCACGGCAACTGATCTGGTATTAACTGTCACACAGATGTTACGTGCTCATGGTGTTGTGGGTAAATTTGTGGAGTTTTATGGTGATGGTTTAGCGTCATTACCTTTAGCTGATCGTGCAACAATAGCGAATATGTCGCCAGAGTATGGCGCGACCTGTGGATTCTTCCCAATAGATGAGATCACCCTTGATTATTTGCGTTTAACAGGGCGTGAAGAACAAGAAATTGCACTTGTTGAAGCTTATAGCAAAGAGCAAGGTCTATGGCGACATACAGGTGATGAACCTATCTTTACGTCAACATTATCGTTAGATATGGGAACCGTTGAAGCGAGTCTTGCAGGGCCTAAACGCCCTCAAGATAGAGTTAATCTGCCGAGTGTACCTAGGGCATTTAAAGCAGCTGTAGATCTTGAAACCAATAAGAAACCACTGACGCAGTTTCCTCAAGTAAAAATTGATGATTATCCTGCATTTGAGTTAACCGATGGTGCCGTCGTTATTGCGGCGATCACATCATGTACCAACACATCAAACCCTAATGTCTTAATGGCAGCAGGATTACTCGCTAAAAATGCGGTAGAAAAAGGATTACAGCGTAAGCCTTGGGTTAAGTCTTCTTTGGCTCCTGGATCTAAAGTCGTCACGGATTATCTTAATCTAGCAGGATTAACGCCTTATCTTGATGAGTTAGGGTTTAATCTTGTGGGATATGGTTGCACAACATGTATTGGCAACTCCGGGCCTTTATTAGCACCGATTGAAAGTGCGATTAAAGATAATGACTTAACTATTGCGGCTGTATTATCTGGTAACCGTAACTTTGAAGGTCGAATTCATCCCTTAGTGAAAACCAACTGGTTAGCATCGCCGCCTTTAGTGGTTGCTTATGCTTTATCAGGAAATATGAATATTGATCTTACTAAAGAGCCATTAGGTAAAGATAAACAGGGTGCTCCCGTTTATTTAAAAGATATTTGGCCTGACAGTAAAGCTATTGCAGATGCTGTTGAGAAAGTTAAAACAGAGATGTTTCATAAAGAGTACTCCGCCGTGTTTGAAGGTGATAAAACATGGAAATCATTGCAAACACAAGATACACCCGTCTATGATTGGCAACCAGACTCTACCTATATTCGACATCCTCCTTTCTTTGAAGGTATGTCAAAAACACCGGCTCCGATTAAAGACATTCATCAAGCCAGTATTTTGGCTATTTTAGGTGATTCGGTGACAACGGATCATATTTCACCCGCAGGTAATATTAAGGCGGATAGTCCCGCAGGGCGTTATCTGCGTGAACATGGTGTCGAGCCGAAAGATTTTAACTCTTATGGTTCAAGACGTGGCAATCATGAAGTCATGATGCGAGGCACATTTGCCAATATTCGTATTCGTAACGAAATGGTGCCGGGAATCGAAGGTGGTTTTACCAAGCATATTCCAACTGGTGAAATATTGGCTATTTATGATGCTTCAATGCGTTATCAGCAAGAAAATACGCCGTTGGCAATTATTGCTGGTAGTGAATATGGTTCAGGCTCTAGCCGTGACTGGGCGGCAAAAGGAACACGTCTATTAGGTGTACGTGTGGTGATTGCAGGCTCTTTTGAGCGTATTCACCGTTCTAACTTAATCGGTATGGGAGTTTTACCTTTAGAGTTTCCTAAAGGGGTATCTCGTCAAACATTGGGCTTAAAAGGTGATGAGAAAATTGAGATCACAGGGCTTAATGCATTAATACCGAGCCAAGATGTCGCGGTTAATATTACTTTCGCAGATAATCGTACTGAAACTATTATGGCGCGTTGTCGTATTGATACTCAAACTGAATTAGCCTATTTCCAACATGGTGGCATATTGCATTATGTTATTCGTAATATGCTTTAATTAGTTTTGTAACGTAGTTAATAACAATGCCCCATTATAAAAATAATGGGGCATTTTTTTATCTTTTCTTTTTGTAATAACAATCACCAGCCCTGAATTGCACCACCGTTAAAAATGGTTTCGGCAGCCGTGGCAACTTCGGGAGATTGATATGCTTTGATAAAATCACGTACATTATCAGCATCTTTGTTCTCTTCCCTTGTCACAATAATATTGGTGTAAGGAGAGTTTTTATCTTCAATAAAAATACTGTCTTTGGTCGGTGATAAATTAATTTGCTGGATATAAGTTGTACTGATAATAGCGACAGTTACTTTGGGATCGTTTAAAACCCGTGGTAATTGCGCACCTTCTAGCTCCATAATTTTAAGCTTAAGTGGATTATCAATAATGTCGATAGCCGTAGGCAATAAACCACTGTTTGGTTTTAGCGTAATAAGCTTTTCTTTATCTAGTAACAGTAATGCTCGACCTAAATTGGTGGGATCGTTAGGAACTGCAATGGTATCGCCTGATTTTAACTCCGAAGGGTGTTTGATTTTAGTTGAATAGCCCGCCATAGGAAAAACAAAGGTATTACCAACAGCCACTAAATTGTAACCACGAGATTGATTATCTTGGGCAAGAAAAGGGCGATGTTGAAAAACATTGGCATCAAGTTCTTTATTTGCAGTGGGATCATTAGGCAATAAAGAACCGCTGAAACTTACCAATTCAACCTCTAAGCCATATTTTTCTTTTGCGACTTTTTTGGCAATTTCAGCCACATCTTGTTCAGCACCATTAATCACACCAACCTTGATTGAATAGCTGTTTTTATCGCTATTATCACAACCAGTCAATAATGTTCCTGCTAATAAAAGCGCGCCGAAAACCCTACCAGAAAAATGTAATGGCATAATGCATTCCTATCAAAATTTATTTATTAATAAATAACTTAGAATCAGATAGATAGTCAATAAAATCGCATATGACAAATTTTTACATGATATAATTTAATGATAAAAAAGACATAAAAATAAGATGTAAGAGAAGAAAAATAGATAAAGAATAAATTTACAAGGTAATAAAATAAAAAGAATAAATAAAAAATCCGAGCAACTCAGGCTCGGATTTGAAAATAATTAATGTTGTGTTGTTACTTTATTATTGCGCTTTCTTAAATAAAAGATGGCCCATTTTATCGGCTTTAGTATCAAGATAATGTGCATTACTTGGATTACGCCCGACAATCAAAGGAACTCGCTCGATAACATTAATTCCTGCGGCTTTCATGATTTCAATTTTCTTCGGATTATTGGTTAATAACCGAACTTCATGAACACCTAAGAGGTTATACATGTCAGCACAAAGGGTAAAATCGCGTTCGTCAGCTTTAAAACCTAACTCAAGGTTCGCTTCAACGGTATCTAAACCTTTATCTTGTAATGCATAGGCTCGTATTTTATTTAGCAATCCAATATTTCTGCCTTCTTGGCGATGATAAAGTAATACGCCACGACCTACTTTACTTATTTGTGAAAGTGCTGCTTCAAGTTGGAAACCACAATCACAACGTAAACTAAATAGGGCATCGCCCGTTAGGCACTCTGAATGAATACGAGATAATACGGGCTCTGAGCCTGAAATATCGCCATAAACTAGAGCGACATGATCTTTTCCTGTTGCGATTTCTTCAAAACCGACCATTAAAAACTCGCCAAAAGGCGTCGGTAGTTTTGCTTCTGCGATACGTCTTAATTTCATTATTTTTGACTCATAATTTCAGGTGATACTCTCGTCCAAGATTATACACTTTATAACGAGAACAAAGAGAAATAATACACTGAAATATTTCCAGGCCTCATAGGTAAGGAAATGAATAACACACACTTATTAAATCACACTTCAACAAATTATCAGATTTTGATGCCGAGTGCATAATGATTTATTGCTAAACTTGCATCGTTTATACTGATAATCTTTAGCTGTAAATGGATGAGAACATTTGTATTTAAGAAGAGGCAATATATTGAATAAGCAAGTAACAAAGTTGATTCTGTTAGGTAGTATGTTGCTCTTAATCATACCAAGTGCTGTGTTGATATTGGGTTGGAAGTGGCAACCTACTGATCACCCTTTAGGCGGGATAAGCACATTATGGATAGCTGATAGTGCAGCAAAACCTTGGAGCGCTGTGACTATTATTGTTTTGTTAGCATTGCTTTTTATGGTGTTGAAATTAAAACGTAACCGTTTCATTCAATTAGCCGTGATAATTATTGCAACATTATCTATTGGGCAATTAATTAAGGTCGCGGTTAAAAATGCAGTAAAAGAGCCTCGCCCTTATGTTGTTTGGGTTAGTGAAAATTTGCACATTAGCTCTGAAGCTTTTTATCAAGTATCAAGACCTGAGCGAGAACAATTACTCCAAAATGGATTAGCCAACTCACCTGTGGTCCCTGAATGGCAACTTAAATATTGGAAAACTGAAACAGGTTATGCTTTTCCGTCTGGTCATAGTTTATTTTCAGCGACACTCGCATTATTTGTTTTTGTCCTTTTTATGTTGCGCCGTCATTATTTTTTAGCGTCACTCGGGTTATTATGGGGAATTGATGTCACGGTAGGGCGTATTGTATTAGGAATGCACTGGGCATCTGATGTGATTGTCGGTATTCTTATCAGCACCGTGCTGGTTTGGTGTGCATTTAAGGTGATTGAGCGGCGTTTATTACTCAAACCCTGACAATAGCCCTTATTTTTGAGATATAGAATGTCTTTTTCAGTATTTATATGAAAAAATATACGAAAATCAGATGATTCTAAGAAATGACTTTCTTTGTGCGCAGTGAAAATGCTACCTTTATCTGTCTACTAAAGAAAAGAGAATAAAAAAGGAAATAATGTGAAAAAAGTCCTACTTTTTATTTTGGTTATTCTTGTTCTTGCCATCGTGGTGATTGCCATGACTTTAGGCACAAATAACGATCAGGTAGTCACATTCAATTATCTTATCGCTCAAGGTGAATATCGTATTTCTACCTTGTTAGCTACCCTGTTTGGTATGGGTTTTGTACTTGGCTGGATTGTAAGTGGTGTTTTTTATCTACGTGTACGCTTATCACTAGGTCGAGCAAAACGTAAAATTAAACGTCTTGAAAGCGCCCAAACAAAACAAGAAAACCAAGAAAGTCGCCCAACGGTTGCTTCTGCTACGAAATAAGGACGATAGCTGATGCTAGAATTGCTGTTTCTGTTATTACCTGTCGCTGCGGCTTACGGCTGGTATATGGGGCGTCGTGGCGCCCAACAGGACAAACAGCAGAACGCCGATCGCCTGTCACGTGAGTATGTGGCGGGTGTTAACTTCTTACTTTCTGATCAACAAGATAAAGCAGTTGATCTTTTCCTCGAAATGCTTAAAGAAGATAGCTCTGCTTTTGAAGCTCATCTTACTTTAGGTAATCTTTTTCGCTCTCGTGGCGAAGTCGAGCGCGCTATTCGTATCCACCAATCGCTAATGGAAAGTGCTGCACTTTCCTTTGAGCAACGCCTACTTGCTGTTCAACAGTTAGGCCGTGACTATGTGGCTGCGGGTGTTTACGATCGCGCTGAAAATATGTTTCAGCAACTTATTGATGAGCATGAATTTCGCCAAAGTGCGTTGCAATCGCTGTTAGCTATTTACCAATTAACCAGTGATTGGGGAAAAGCCATTGAAACGGCTGAAAAATTAGTAAAATTGGGACAACGCGAGCTTAAAGAGCAGATCGCCCATTTCTATTGTGAATTGGCGTTACAAGAAATGAGTAGCGATAATCTTGAGAGCGCGCTCAATTTCTTACAAAAAGCAGGGCAAACAGACCCGCTTTGTGCTCGTGTTTCAATTATGTATGGTCGTATCTATATTGCTCGTGATGATAAACAAAAAGCTATCGATGTTTTAATGAAAGTTATTGAGCAAGATAAAGAGATGGTCAGTGAAACCTTACCTATGCTTTTTGAATGTTTCCAAGCTCAAGGCGACGATAATGCTCGTTGGGAAACTTATTTACGTCAATGTGTGGATAGTAATTGTGGTGCGATTGCGGAGCTTTACCTTGCTGACATTATTGAAGCTAAAGAAGGTATTGAAGCAGCTCAGTTATACATTAATCGTCAATTAGAGCGTCATCCAACCATGCGCTTGTTCTATCGTTTAATGCGTTACCATTTAGCAGAAGCAGAAGAAGGACGCGCCAAAGAGAGCCTTATCTTATTGCGCTATATGGTTGGTGAACAAATTCGCACGAAACCAGATTATCGTTGCCATAAATGTGGTTTTACCTCTCATGCATTATATTGGCATTGTCCATCCTGTCGTTCATGGGATACCGTTAAACCTATTCGCGGTTTAGATGGTCAGTGACGATGTCACTTTTTTAATAGTCTCTCTATAAATAAAGGCCCTAAAATGTCATTTCATTGTGATAAGAAATCGCCCGAGCTTACCTGCGCGCCCGTTATTGTGGCACTAGACTATGAAGACCAAAAAAGTGCATTAGATTTTGCACAGCGTATCGATCCCTCATCTTGTCGTTTAAAAATTGGTAAGGAGATGTTTACCCGTTTTGGACCTCAGTTTGTGACTCAATTACAAAAAGAAGGGTTTGATATTTTCCTCGATTTAAAATTCCATGATATTCCCAATACTGTTGCAAGAGCCGTTGCAGCCGCTGCTGATTTAGGTGTATGGATGGTTAATGTACACGCGAGTGGTGGCGGTCGTATGATGCGTGCTGCCAAAGAGAGTCTTGCTACCTTTGGTAAAGACGCGCCACTTTTAACTGCAGTGACTGTACTTACCAGTATGGATCAATCTGATTTAATTGAATTGGGAATAACATTGACGCCCGCAGAACAAGCAGAACGTTTAGCGTTACTGACAAAATCTTGTGGTCTTGATGGTGTTGTCTGCTCTGCACATGAAGCAACACGTTTTAAACAAGTTTGTGGTGATGATTTCTTATTAGTTACTCCGGGTATTCGTCCAGCAGGAAGTGATATCGGCGATCAGCGTCGTGTAATGACACCAGAGCAAGCCATTGCGGCAGGCGTTGATTATATGGTGATTGGTCGTCCTATTACTCGTAGCGATAACCCTCATGAAACATTGCAACAAATTAATCGTTCTATACAAGGTATGTAAATGGATAATAACTCTCGTTTGGTTTATTCCACAGATACGGGTCGCATAAAAGAAGAAGAACAAAAGCCAGTACGTCCTGCTGGTGATGGTATTGTGCGTATTCAGAGACAAACTAGCGGACGTAAAGGTAAAGGTGTATGCGTTGTTTCAGGTATTGATCTGGATGATGCAGAGTTAGCGAAACTTGCGGCTGAACTGAAGAAAAAATGTGGCTGCGGTGGGAGTGTCAAAGACGGTTTAATTGAGATCCAAGGTGATAAACGTGATTTAATTAAATCGCTATTAGAAGCCAAAGGAATGAAGGTTAAACTTGCTGGTGGCTGATTTAACTAGCTAGATAGCAATGAAATGAATGATAATGCGCTAATTTTCTATTGAGATTAGCGCATTTTTTATTGTCACTAATAGATGTCTTTTAAAAGGTATTTTATGAAAGCGTACTTGATGATTGTTGCACTATTATATTCTTCTGCGCTTTTTGCAGAAACGACTGCGGATAAAATAATTGTTCATAACAAATATTGTTCTTCACCAGAACAGACCATGGATGAAGTTTATGAGAATGGCGCAATAACACATTGTGTTTATGCTGGGCTTTCAATTGCAGATGCATATAAAAAATATGTCAATGAACACGATGAAGATTATCTTGTAAAAACCATTAAAGTGAACAATAACATCCAAAAAGAATATACAAAAGACGGTGTTTCTGTTGATTATAAATGGGAAAATCTAAAGAAATTAATGATAGAGCAACAGTTTTCAGGTGGTTTTACGGAGTTTGTGTTAGAAGAAGATAAGAAAGGCACTAAAATCACGATCACTGGTCACCCTGATTAATTATTAAGAAAACAGCGAAATCCATAAATATGATTATAGGTGACAATGTCACCTATTTTTTTGCATTTCATTCTATTTTTTCTCGTTGATTTTTAGATACTTCACAGGCACAGCAAGTGTTAGCCAAACACCATTATCTGCGTGATAAAATTCAAATCCATCACTAAACATGTTTTCACTATCAACGGTTAAAACGACTGCTTTTCCATGACGATTGCCAACATTCACAGCTGTTTTATATTCCTGTGAAAGATGAACATATTGACGACCATTAGGAATTAAACCTTGATCAAAAATACTATCGATAAAGCGAGTTGCCGTGCCGTGATAGAGTATTGTTGGTGGCTTTATTGGTTGATAACCAACGGTGGTTTTAAGTGAATGACCTTGCACTGCGCGAATAAAAAGCCCATCTTCTGAAATAGCAAAACGCTTTTTATCATTGGTTTCTACAACGTCTTTAATTAATTCAAGGGTTAGCGGTGTACCATTTTTTTGTGCTAATGGGATTAATTTTGATATTTCTCCCCATCCTTGCTTATCCAATGTTAAACCGATACTTTCAGGGGCATGACGTAAGATATAGCTTAAAAAACGACTAATTTGTATTTTGTCTTTCATTGATTTAATCCATTTATTAATTATTAAATTTATGATGCAAGAGAAAATACCAATGCATCATAAAAGCATTTCCGTTCTTTTTAATGTTCTTTTTTTATCACTAGTTTGACTCTAAATTAGAGATATAAAAAAAGCCGATAGTTCTAAGTGAACTATCAGCCTCATTGTATACCGATTTAAGTCCTATTAGATAGGGCGAGCAACGATATTGCGTGTTTCCAGCTTCACATCTTCAATGCGTACAGGAATGATATCATTGAGCTTATAAGCAGTTTCACCTTTCACAATGACGGTGCCTGTTTCTTGGCTACATTGAATTTCATCACGTACAGCATGTAAGAATGGTGCAGGAATAAAGGCAACAGCACCATTTTCAACTAGACGAACACGAACACCACCACGAGTAATATCGATAATTTCGGCATTAAATGGTGTTTCAGTGCCAGCAAAAGGTTTTAAGAAACGCGCATATAACCAATCACCCACATCGCGTTCGGCCATACGATTAGCGCGGCGACGCTCTGCAATACGAATACCATCTTCTTCTTGTGGTTTTTCAGCACTTTCTTTGCTGATAATCGCTTTGAGCAAACGGTGATTTAAAATATCACTGTACTTACGAATTGGTGAAGTCCATGTTGCGTAAGCTTCTAATCCTAAACCAAAGTGAGGACCTGGCTCAGCTTTGATTTCAGCAAAGTTTTGGAAGCGGCGAATACGGCTATCAAGGAATTGATTTGGCTGATTATCAAGCTCACGACGCAATTGGCAGAAACCTTCAAGCGTTAATAAACTTTCAGATGTAGTTTCAATACCGTTATCTTTTAATGTCTGCACAACTTGATCGATATAAAGTGGATCAAAGCCTGTATGAACGTTGTAAACGCCAAAACCTAAGTTTTTCGCTAGTACTTTTGCTGCACAGATATTGGCGGTGATCATCGCTTCTTCAACAATACGGTTTGCGATACGGCGTTTTTCTGCAACGATATCTAAAACATTGCCGCCTTCATCAAGAATAAAACGGTAATCAGGGCGTTCTTTAAAGACCAGAGCATGTTTTTCACGCCATTCATGACGTTTTTCACACATTTCTTTTAATAACATCACTTGTTCATGAACAATCTCATTTTCAGGTTGCCATTGGGTGTTTTCACCTTCTAACCAATCTGAAATATGGTCATAAACTAGCTTAGCTTTTGATTCTACCCACGCAGAATAGAAGTGAATATCTTCAAGCAATGAGCCATCTTCGGTAATACTCACTTGGCAAACTAATGCAGGACGTTTCTCATTAGGACGTAATGAGCAAACATTGTCTGACAGTTCGCGAGGCAACATTGGGATATTAAAGCCTGGCAGATAGTTAGTTAGTGCACGTTGTGCGGCAATTTTATCTAATTCACTATTAGGCAGAATATAAGCGGTTGGATCCGCAATAGCGATAAAGAGTGTGAGTTGACCGTTCTCTTCTTTACGAATAAAGAGGGCGTCATCCATATCTTCTGTTGATGCACTATCAATAGTGACAAAGGAGAGAGAAGTCAGATCTTCACGAGGTAAAGTATCATGTAATGTGAGCGCTTCGTCACCCATTTCAGGCGCATCACGTTCAAGCTGATGACGCATTAAGGTTACCCACCAAGGCGCAAAGTGATCGTCTTTATCGGTAATATAGTCTGTAATTTCAGCCTGAAAACCTTTATCACCTTTATTAAGTGGGTGACGACGCATTACGGCAACAGCCCAATCTTGATCAACAAAGCTATGTGTTAAGCCTTGAGCAGGACGGCAAGGAATAGCATCTTTTAAGAGAGGGTGATCGGGTACTATCCACAGACGGTTATCACCTTCTTTTTTCTGAATACGACCAACAAAACGCGTTAAGAAAGGTTCAACCAATTCTTCGGGTTCAACCGATTCTTTATCGCCGTTTGTATGAACGGCAGCAATAACTCTGTCGCCGTGCATCACTTTTTTCATTTGCGGAGGGGGAATAAAATAGCTTTTCTGACCATCAACTTCAAGGAAGCCAAAGCCTTTATCTGTTCCCTTTACAAGGCCTTCCACGCGCGGTGTTTGGGCATGGAGTTGCTGTTTTAGCTGTGCAAGCAGCGGATTGTCTTGAAACATATTTTTCCGGAAAGTCGGCAGTTTTAATAATAAAAGTGGGCAATAGTTTTATTCGATTGTGTGTAGTGACGCAAGTAATATCGCATCATAAAAACAGACAAATCGACAAATTTTCACTCGGGATCTGTTTTTTCTTTAAATTCACAAAGATCTTCGATAATACAAGAGCCACACCGTGGTTTTCGTGCAATGCAGGTATAACGACCATGAAGAATAAGCCAATGGTGACAATCAACCTTAAATTCTGCCGGAACAACTTTTAACAGTTTTTGTTCGACTTCATTGACATTTTTACCTGGGGCAAAACCTGTCCGATTACTCACTCTAAAGATATGTGTATCGACAGCGATTGTTGGCCAGCCAAATGCCGTGTTTAAAACGACATTGGCGGTTTTACGACCGACACCAGGTAAGGCTTCTAGGGCTTCTCTGTTTTCAGGTACTTCACTGTTATGTTTATCAACTAAGATTTGACACGTCTTAATCACATTTTCAGCTTTAGTATTATAGAGGCCGATGGTTTTAATGTATTTCTTAAGACCATCAACGCCTAAATTCAGTATTGCCTGTGGTGTATTGGCAACGGGGTAAAGCTTGGCTGTTGCTTTATTTACACTCACATCGGTTGCTTGTGCAGAGAGTAACACGGAGATCAATAGTTCAAACGGAGAGTCAAATTTTAGCTCTGTCGTAGGTTGCGGATTGTCATCACGCAACCGAGTTAGAATTTCAATACGTTTTGCTTGATTCATTATGCTCACAAATTAATTTTTGACGATATGACTACCACAGCCTTGTTCTTTTTCGTAAGTTTTCGTTGTCGAAGTGCTGCGCTTTTTCTGTCTTTCATCGATAAGGTATTTTGCTGCTAACATAAAGCCTAAGCCGATAAAAGCACCGGGTGGTAAAATGGCGAGTAAGAAGGGTGAGTCTAAATGTACTATCTCAACTCTTAATACTTGTGCCCATTCACCTAATAGTAAATCTGCACCATCAAATAATGTGCCGTTACCTAAAATTTCACGCATTGCACCTAAAACAAAGAGTGCTGCTGTTGCGCCTAATCCCATCGCTAAACCATCAATAGCGGAAGGAAAGACTTCATTTTTAGCGGCAAAAGCTTCAGCACGACCAATAACAATACAGTTAGTAACGATCAATGGAATGAAGATCCCTAAAGATTGATATAAGCCGTAGGCATACGCATTGATTAGTAATTGCACAGCACTGACGACAGACGCAATTATCATAACATAAATTGGGATTCGAATTTCAGAAGGAACCCAACGACGTAAACTTGAAACCGCCACATTAGTACAAAAGAGCACTAATGTTGTTGCAAGCCCCAAGCCTAATGCGTTAGTGGCAGTAGAAGAAACAGCAAGTAAAGGACATAAACCCAGTAGTTGAACTAAAGCTGAGTTATTGGTCCATAACCCTTGTGAAAATAGCGTTTTGATAGAGTTCATCTTAATTCGCCTCACAGACAGGAAGTGTATCCAACTTCTCTGGTAAAGATTGTATTAGCCAAGCAGTGCGCTTTGATGAGTTAACAACGGCGCGAGGGGTGATCGTCGCGCCCGTGAATTGATCAAAATCGCCACCATCTTTTTTTACTGCCCAGTGCGGATCGTTTTCACTGGAAATGAATCTATTGCTCAATGTCGTGATCCAATCAGAAATACGTGTTTCAATTTTATCCCCTAACCCTGGCGTTTCATTATGAGCAGTAACACGTACACCAAGGACATTTGCTTTAAAGTCGGCGCCTACAAGAAGCTCAATTGCGCCTGAATATCCATCAGGAGCGGTAGATTCTAATGCGGCTGCAACAGGTTTGCCGTCTAAACGGGCAACATAAAGCTTATGTGGTTTTGTATTCCCTAATTCAGGTGCCGTGAGTAGATAACAATCTTTAGAGAGATCGTTGTTATACATTGATTGTGGGATCACCTGATCTAATAATTTTTGTTTCTCTAAAGCGACTTGTTCTGCAATGGTGTCTGCGGTTAAGTGATAAACCACCGCAGTTAAACCTGTCGTACAGGCAGCAAAGATAGCTAATGTTAACCCATGACGTTTTAAGATTTCGATCATCATTTTCTCCTTGGATTAATGTCCGTAAACACGAGGGCGTGTATAGCTATCAATGAGCGGTACGGCAATATTGGCAAGCAATACAGAGAAGGCGACTGCATCTGGGTATCCGCCATAGACACGGATAATCCAAACTAATAAACCAATCATGCCCGCATAAATTAAACGCCCCTTAGGGGTTGTTGAGGCGCTAACCGGATCGGTCGCAATAAAGAAGGCTCCTAACATTGTTGCACCTGAGAAGAGCTGTAATAGCGGTTGTGAATAACGCGTAGGATCAATACCCCAGCTAATAACCGAACATAGTGCTAATACAGAAATCATCGCAACAGGGATATGCCAGCTAATAATGCGTTTATAAAGCAGGATTAATCCGCCAACTAAATAAGCTACATTCACCCATTGCCAGCCAATGCCTGCAAATTCACCTTGTAAAATAGGTGTCGCTAAGACTTCATTAATTGGGTGAGTTAATAAACCTGTTTTAAAGCTATCAAGAGGTGTTGCTTGTGTAATGCCATCGACAGAACGTCTTAAATCTTCAAGCGTTAAGCCAGAAGAGGTATGCCCTGTAAAGAAGATGCTTAAACTATCCATGACATTGTAAGAGACAGCCTGTAATTCAACGGGAGGCATCCAAGATGTCATTTGTACTGGGAATGAGATCAGCAAAACCACATAACCCACCATTGCGGGATTAAATGGATTTTGTCCTAAGCCACCATAAATATGTTTTGCGATAACAATAGCAACAAAAGTACCTAAAACAATGATCCACCATGGTGCTAAAGGCGGAATACTAATGGCGAGCAATACACCAGTCAACAGCGCTGAATTGTCTTTCAGATAAAGTAAGGAATCTTCTTTTTTGAGCTTTACGCAAAGTGCTTCAGTAACAAGCGCCACGATAATAGCTATCACAATTTGGTAAATGGTTCCTAAGCCAAAGAAATAGATCTGGCTTAAGATCCCAGGAAGTGCCGCTAATGTTACCCATAGCATAACTTGGCTGGTGGACTGTTGATTATGCGTAAAAGGTGAACTCGCAATTTTTAATTTACTATTGTTATTTTGTATTGGTCTGAATTTCATCTGTGATTAATCCAAGGTAACTTCTTCTTTATTAGCTCGACGTTGTTCGGCTTCTTTTTTGGCTTTTACTCTGGCAATTGCGGCAGCGACAGCAGCCTTACGCGGATCGACATCTTCCGCTTCAGCACTTTGAACAGGTGCTTCTACGGTTGATGATTGAGAAGCTTGTTGAGCTTTCTTAGCTTTAACACGAGCCAGTGCGGCAGCAACAGCGGCTTTGCGCGGATCGACTTCTTCAGTTTCGATATTTTCAACTGGGGTTTCTACGGTTGATATGGCTTCAGCAGCTTGTTGAGCTTTCTTAGCTTTAACACGAGCCAATGCGGCAGCGACAGCGGCTTTGCGCGGATCAACTTCTTCAGCCTCGATGTTTTCAACTGGGGTTTCTACGGTTGATATGGCTTCAGCAGCTTGTTGAGCTTTCTTAGCTTTAACACGAGCCAGTGCGGCAGCGACAGCGGCTTTGCGCGGATCGACTTCTTCAGTTTCGATATTTTCAACTGGGGTTTCTACAGTTGATATGGCTTCAGCAGCTTGTTGAGCTTTCTTAGCTTTAACACGAGCCAATGCGGCAGCGACAGCGGCTTTGCGCGGATCAGCATCTTCGCTCTCACTCGCTGTATTCTCACTTGACGCTTTTAGTGCTTTTTGCTGTGCTAATTTAGCAGCCTGTCTTGCTCTGACTTCTTCTTTACGTTTTTTACGTGCGGCAATAGCCGCTGCATTATCTGGCTCTTCACCTGCTTTAACAGAAATAATTTTGCCGATACTTTGTTTCGCTTTTACGCGAGAAAGTGCGGATTGAACTTCACTGTGCTCTTCATCGTCAAGTTTAACTGCGGCACGTTGATGTCTTGCTTCACGTTCAAGTTTTTCTCGCTCCATACGTATTTTTTTCGCTTCAAAACGTGCTTTGGCTTCAGCTGCGCGTTTTGCTTCCGCATTAATTTCACGTATTTCTGCTTTTTCTTGGCGGTAGTATTGAACTAGTGGAATATTACTTGGGCAAACAAACGCACATGCACCACACTCAATACAATCAAATAAATTATGTTGTTGTGCCTTCTCATGCTCTTTACCTTTACTAAACCAGTAAAGTTGTTGAGGTAATAAACCACTAGGGCAAGCATCAACACAATGGCCACAACGGATACAGGCTTCTTCAAGGTTATCTGTATCCATCTCTTCAACTGAAGGGATAAGTAGGCAGTTCGTTATCTTAACAACAGGGGCATTTAAGTCTGGTAAGGTAAAGCCCATTAATGGCCCACCCATAATCACCATTTGTTCAGAGCCTGCTACAAAGCCCGCTTGTTTTAATAACGAGTAAATCGGTGTACCTAAACGTGCCCAGAAGTTACCCGGTGTTTTGGCGCCATTACCTGTAACGGTGACGACACGCTCAATTAAAGGTTCATCATCGATAATTGCGCGTTTTATCGCGACAACAGTACCTACGTTTTGCATCAAAACGCCAATGTCAGATGAACGACCTCCAGATGGAACTTCTTTACCCGTTAAGATCTTGGTAAGTTGTTTAGCACCACCTGATGGGTATTTTGTTGGGATAACACGAATGAAAATACGTTTTTCATCGGGCATCGCGTTTAATGCCTGTTTTAATGCCTCAATGGCTTCAGGCTTGTTATCTTCAATACCAATTAACACTTCATCAGGAGAGAGAAGGTGAATTAATACCTGACATCCGGCAATCACTTCATCAGCGTGTTCTTGCATTAAGCGATCGTCAGCGGTGATATAAGGTTCACATTCTGCTGCATTGATGATCAGTGTTTTAACGAGATCGCCACCACCTTTTAATTTTGATGCCGTTGGGAATCCCGCACCGCCTAATCCTGCAATACCAGCTTCATGAATACGGCTAAGTAATGTTTCTCTGCTTTCTAACTGGTAATTAATGATAGGTGATTTCTCTCTCCATTCATCTTTATCATCAGATTGGATCCTTACTGCAATTTCAGGTAAGCCAGAAGGGTGAGCACTTGGAAAAGGCTCTATTGCCGTAACGGTACCAGAGATAGATGCATGTACAGGTAATGTTCTGCCAACTCCTTTTGTTAAGGGTTGGCCTTTTAATACATGCTCACCTACGCTGACACAAAGTTGACCTGGTACACCTAAATGCTGATGAATAGGAATAATGACTTCATCAGGTAATTGCGCTATACGCATGGGTGTACGACTTGACTGTAATTTCATTTCAGGAGGATGAATACCGCCTTTAAAATCCCAGATTTTATCTTTTTTAAATAACGAAAAGAGATTAAACATGAGCGCTATCCTCCGCCTTTAATGACGGTTCATCTTCAGGTGTTTCTTCAGGCTCTGCTGGAATGTTTTTAACAGGGATTGTGTTTAAATCCCATTTCCAGTTCGAGGTTGTGACTTTGACAGGAACCAAGGTTATACAATCAGTAGGGCAAGGTGGAACACATAAGTCACAGCCCGTACATAAGTCTTCAATAACGGTGTGCATAGCTCGTGTTGCGCCCACAATGGCATCAACAGGGCATGCTTGAATACACTTAGTACATCCTATGCAATTATCTTCATCGATTAAGGCGACTTTTCTAATTGGATTTAACGCTTCTTCGTCACCATCAAGCGGTTGAGGATCAACACCCATCAACTCAGCGATTTTTAACATCACTTGTTCGCCACCCGGTGCACAACGGTTAATCATTTCACCATTGTTTGCGACTGCATCGGCATAAGGACGACAACCAGGATGACCACATTGTCCGCATTGGCTTTGTGGTAATATCGCGTCAATTTTTTCGACAATAGGATCTTCTTCCACTTTAAAACGACGTGCGGAATAGCCCAAAATTAGCCCAAAGATAAGACCTAGCGCACCCAGTACGCCAATTGCTATCCATAAAGAATTCATTACAGTTTCACCAAACCACTAAAACCCATAAAGGCAAGAGACATTAAACCTGCGGTAATTAAACCGATTGAAGCACCTTTAAATGGCGCGGGTACATTGGCGACCGCTAATCGTTCTCTAATGGCGGCAAATAATACCATTACAAGAGAGAAACCGACGGCTGCACCAAAACCATAAACGGCAGATTGCATAAAGGTGTGGGCTTGATTGATATTTAATAACGCAACACCTAAGACGGCACAGTTTGTGGTAATTAAAGGTAAGAAGATCCCTAACAAACGATAGAGTGTCGGGCTTGTTTTTCTTACGACCATTTCAGTGAATTGTACAACTACTGCAATAACTAAGATAAAGCTCAGTGTGCGTAAATAAAGTAAGTCCAAAGGGACTAAAATAAAATTATCCATCAGCCAAGAACTAATCGAGGCGAGCGTCATAACAAAGGTCGTCGCAAATCCCATACCAATCGCGGTTTCTAATTTTTTTGATACACCCATAAATGGGCATAAACCCAGGAACTTGACGAGTACAAAGTTATTCACCAATACGGTGCCGACGAATAGAAGCAAGTAATCAGTCATTGTTATGCCAAAATTGTTAAACAGAGAAACAAAAAGCCTCCAGAAATAAAGAGGCTAAACAAGCGTATATAATATCAAGGGTAAAGGTGTGAAGTTATCGAAGTTGTGTGAAAGTTTCACGAACACGCTTAGCATACTTGATATAAGGCACAAAACAGACTGTCGAGAAGACCGACCATAGAAGGGATTTTAACGCTGTTTGATCGTCAACAGGAGCAAAACCAAAGCTTTTAATGGCTAAGAGTAAGTTAATCAGTAACCACAAAATAAATAGTCGTGGAAAATTTTGAGCGCGATAAAAAAATTGTCTTAACAGATATAACGTAAAGGCAAACATCACCCATGTTGTTAATGCAGAAAGATACCAACTAGAGATCAAATGAAAAGGAAGCTGGTGGAGGATCGAAAAATCTGAAAAATATTTAATAATATAGAGAACTGACATCAATCCAGAGCCAATAATCGACAAAATCATATACGCCAATGGCGCAAGCAACCATCCTGTAATCGGCGCTTTGCCTGAATGGTTATTCGATGTGTTTGCTTTGAGATCAAATTTCATTAATTAATTATTCCTACCTATGTGTACAGAACTAAACGAGATATTATCACAAACTTTGTTATTATTTATTTAGCTACAAAAGTGAAAGTGATTTTTGTTAATAAAAAAACATATAAAAATAGGATAGGGTGATGACAATTAAACTCAATGTTGGAATTATCGGATATGGCTATGCAAGTAAAACCTTTCATGCTCCGCTAATAACAACAACCGAAGGCTTAAATCTTAGTGCAATTTCAAGCTCTGATGAAAATAAAGTTAAACAAGATTTTCCTCATATTACGGTTTATGCAGATCCTCAAGCACTTATTAATGATCCCTCAATAGACTTAATCATTATTCCAACGCCAAATAATACTCACTATTCGCTGGCTTCACAGGCTCTGGCAAAAGGTAAACATGTTATTGTTGATAAACCGTTTACACTGACACTGGAAGAAGCTGAAAAATTAACTCAGCAAGCAACAGATGCTGGTAAACTTCTTTCCGTCTTTCATAATCGTCGTTGGGATTCAGGCTTTTTAACCGTTAAAAAGCTTTTAGCTGATAAAACACTTGGTGAAGTTAGTGCATATGAAGCACATTTTGATCGTTTTCGCCCAACTGTACGTCAACGTTGGCGAGAAGATGCCGGAATTGGAGGCGAGCTTTGGTACGATCTCGCTCCTCATGTTCTTGACCAAGCGATTTGTCTATTTGGTGAACCTAAAGCGATTACTGCTGATATTGCTCAGTTACGCCCTAATGCAAAAAATGCCGATTACTTTCATGCATTACTAGAATATGAAAATCTTAGAGTTGTTCTTCATGCTTCTATGTTAGTTGCGTCTCCAACACCTATTTTTGCTATTCATGGGACAAAAGGAAGTTATGTTAAGTATGGTTTAGATACCCAAGAAGATGCCTTAAAAGCAGGTTGTCTTCCTAACCAAACATATAATTGGGGAATGGATAATAGTGATGGTGAATTAACAACACTGTCAGATTCTGGAGAGTTAGAGACAACAACACTGGCAACACTCTCTGGTGATTACCCAGCTTATTACCAACAAATTTATCGTGCAATTACATTGGGTGAAGAAAACCCTGTTACGCCAATACAAGCAACAGCCATTATGCGTTTGATTGAAGCTGGCGAAATTTCTAATCGTTTAAAACAAACTATTACGCTATAAGCCAAAGGGAGTGCTAAATCTAATGTCTTGGTGGCAAAAATTAAAACTCGATCCTTTTCTCATGATAATGATTTGTGTGGTGACGCTAGCAACGCTACTACCCGCACAAGGTGATATTAAAGTCTTGTTCCAATATCTTACGACCGGTGCGATAGCACTGCTGTTCTTCTTGCATGGTGCGAAGCTTTCTAGAGAGGCGATATTAGCAGGACTTGGACATTGGCGTTTACATCTTACCGTGTTTGCTAGCACTTTTATTCTTTTCCCAATTCTAGGGCTGGGTTTACAAGTTATTGTGCCTGAATGGATGTCACCCACTGTCTATATGGGTTTTTTATATCTTTGTGCATTACCAGCGACGGTTCAATCTGCCATTGCCTTTACTTCTGTGGCAGGGGGAAATGTCGCAGCTGCTATTTGTAGTGCATCTGCATCTAGTATTCTGGGTGTTTTTCTTTCACCCGTATTAGTCGGTTTTTTAATGCAAACGCAAGGCTCTGCGAATGATTTTGATACTACTGGGGCGATTCAATCGATCTTACTGCAATTGATGGTGCCTTTTATTATTGGTCACTTATCACGCCCTTTAATTGGTCGTTGGGTTGATAAGCATAAGAAATTAGTGAATAGAACGGATCGTTCTTCTATTTTGCTGGTGGTTTATGTGGCATTTAGTGAGGCGGTTGTTGAAGGGATCTGGCATAAAATTGACGGTTGGTCACTATTAACGATTGCGGGAGTGAGTTGTATTCTGTTAGCGATTGTTATTTTTGTGAACGTGTACAGTGCAAGATTGCTTGGATTTAATAAAGAAGATGAAATCACTATTGTTTTTTGTGGATCTAAAAAGAGCTTAGCAAATGGTGTACCTATGGCGAATGTGTTATTTCCAGCAGCAACTGTTGGGGTAATGTTATTGCCATTAATGATCTTCCATCAGATCCAATTAATGGTTTGTGCTGTGTTAGCGCAGCGCTATGCCAATCAAAGTAAAAGAGCAGAGAAAAAATAATGAATTTAAGCTGGTGGATACAATAACGTTAAGTGAATATTGATTATTGGGTTCATTAGGAAAAACGGCATCGATTTAACAATTAATCGGTGCTTTTTTTATTTATTGTGTTTTTTCTTTATTATCTTTTTTGTCTGATAGCGATTGATATTTTGATTTAAACGGAAGGGCTAAACCCAGTGTAAAAAAGACTAAAAATACAAACCCCATATTTAAATAGTCGGATTTATTATTTTTCACATCAACCTTTAATTCACAATCGATGGGTTCTAACTGATCGTTGATATTATATTTGCCTTGGTAAAGTTCATTAAGCATTGCCTGTGCTTGCTCAAATTCTTTATAGTTAACGAGTAATTTTACCCCCCCAGTCGCTTGAGCATACACTTGGTTATTCCAAACAATATTTTCATCTAAAAGGATCGCATCAATACCTTCTGATTGAAGAAAACCTGCTTCAATAGAAGCATCAATTGGTGATAGATATTGTGCTAATAATTTATATTGACCTCTTGTCGGATGAATATTCCACATAGCTTTTCCTTAATGATTAATAGCCCCTTGAAAATTAATTCTAGCCTAAGAGCCATTAATCATTCCATCCATTTTCAATAAATATAAAAAACCACCTGATAAACAGGTGGTTTTAATCAAAAAGCGATCAAATATTAACGTGAGCTTACTTTTTTAATTAATGCGTCACGTTCTGCTTGGCTAATAAATGCCATTCTTAAGCCATTAATCTGTGTTTGGCGGATTTGCTCTGGCGTTAATCCAGCAGCAGGCGCCGCAACGGTATATTCGTGTTTTAGCTCAATACCCTCAACCGCAGGATCATCGGTATTAAGAGAGGCAATAATGCCATGCTCTAAAAATATTTTTAAAGGATGCTCTGCTAATGAATTGATAGTACTGGTTTGAATATTTGACGTTAAGCAAGACTCAATACCAATTTGGTGCTCGGCAAGGTAATCCATTAAGCGTGGATCTTCAATCGCTTTAACACCATGACCAATACGACTTGCACCCAATTCTTTAATGGCATGCCAGATACTTTCTGCACCCGCCGCTTCACCAGCATGAACCGTAATATTCCAGCCAGTATCACGAGCACGATTAAAATGAGGTTGGAATAAATGACCAGGAAAACCTAATTCATCACCCGCTAAATCAAGCGCTGTAATTTTATCTTGATGTTTTAGTAAGCCATTTAATTCTTGTTGGCAGGCGTTTTCACCAAAGGTACGGCTTAAAATACCGATTAGACGAATATCTACATCGTGTGATTGTCGTGCGCTTTGTACACCATCAACAATGGCTTCCACGACACCTTCAACCGGTAATTGATGTTTCATTGCCATATAATAGGGTGAGAATCGCAGCTCAGCGTAATCGATACCAGCATTAACCACATCTACTACGTTTTCATAAGCAACACGATGACATGCGTCTAAATCAGCTAAAACCGCCACCCCCCAATCTAATTTTTGTAAAAAGCTAACAAGGCTTGGCTCATTTTTTGTAATTTGTACATGAGGGCGCAATGCTTCTAATTCATAAGCTGGTAGCGCAATATTATGTTGTTTTGCTAACTCTAAAATAGTTTGAGGGCGGATATTACCATCTAAATGGCGATGTAAATCGGTTAAAGGCAACTGTGTGTCAATCACGCGTTATTTTCCTTTTAATAGAAATAATGAAAATCTATCGTTTATAGTGATTTTCTTATAATCGGGTAAATATAAATGAGTTGCAGATAATTATGACTGATTTTTATTTTATTCACTAACAAATAAACTTAAATTGGCTATTTTTAAAACTGAAAATGCAGTTTTTTCTCGATTTTAAGTTAAAAAATAAAAAATGGGAAAAAGACATGTTTATTTATTAGCTACAATATTCAATGTAATTGACGTGTATTATCAGGTTAATTGATACATTAAAAATTAAGTTTAAAAATATTTATCATTATAATTGAAATGTCTTATCAGTTATTTTGATAGGTTTTGAAGGGGAAAATCAGTAAAAAAATAACTGAGATATCATTTTGTTATGGTTTTCTTTAATAGGTGGCTTGTTTGTCACGGGTTAAAGCAATTGAATAAAGAATGAAAAGATTATTTTTATAAAAATAACAAAGTTTGTTTTTTCTTGAATTTATTTATATAAATAAAATAGAACTAAAAAATAGAATATCTCTTTTATTAAATAAGGGATAAAGAATAGGGAATTAACGCCATAATAGATTGCTGTTAAATAAATATATTCAACTGAATGTAATTATTTCCACAATGATTTTTTAATAGAAACCTAATTATTTTAAATTAAGGCATATAAATATGAATGAGAATTCTGATTTTAGTTTCGAAAAGAAAAATAATAATATACAACACCAATTAATGTCTAAAATACTTCCGCCTTCATCCGCAAATAATCTTACTTATGGCTCACAAGTCGTTACGGGTGATGGTACGATTGCGTTAGATTTAGTTGTCGTGATTGATACCAGTGGTTCTATGTCTGATGAGTCGTCAGATTTAAGTAAAGATATTGATATTGCAATACAAAAAGCACTGGAAAATTGCCCATCAAAACTTCGGGTGACTTTTTTAGGTATTGAAGGTACATGGGATGATACTAAATTTGATCAATCAGCTAGTGACTATTTAAAAGCGCTAGGCGTACCTGAAAGTCGCTTACAGGCAAGAAAGCCTTTTAAAGAGGCTGATGGGCGTGATCATGCGGGTAATAAAGAAGATTTATGTCGTGCAGTGATTGATTTAAGTAAGCATTTTGATTGGCGTGATGGTGCTCGTCGTGCTATTTTTGTTTTGGGTGATGAAGGTATGGAAGGTGGCGGAGGTATATTGACCAACGCGGCAAAGATAAAAAATGACGAAGCGATTGCTGTTGCCCAACAAGAAAAAGTCAAAGTATATACCTACCAAGGAACGCCAGACGATAGTGCAACGAACCTCGATCGTTTCCCAAGTGTGGCTGATAGAGATCGCGTAACAAAAGAGTATATACGTTTAGCGGAGCAAACAGGGGGACGCTCGTATATTTACACCACAGGCATTGCGAATTTCTCTTTAGTATTACAAGAAATTCTCTGTGATAGTTTGACACTACCGAACATTCCTAAGCCGAATGAAAAAACATCTAGCTGTAGTCAAGTCTGCGCACAATTCACGTCTATTATGTCAACAGTAAATACGCTTGCTGGAATAGTTAATAAAGCTATTGATTCTTGTTGCAAAGAGGAATGGAATAATCACCATATTCTGGTTAAAGATCGCGATTGTTAATTAAAATACGATGCGAAAAAAACACCCCATTATGTTATTCACAAATGGGGTGTTTATTTATTTTTTACCAGATTCTTGTTTTAACAGATGATTGTTTTAACAACGTACCGTTCTAACAAAAAGTTAATTATTGAGCTTGTGCTGGTTGCTCAGGAATTAAGATTTCTTGTTCTTCGATAATAGCTGGATCTTCAGTGATTTCTTCTTGATAACCTTCTTCTGAATAATCAGAATCATCGTAATCATAAGATGATGCGCCCATACCGAATAACATTGCTGCTAAACCTAACATTTGAGGAGCTTGGGTCACTTCCATAAATTCATCAAAAGTATAAGTTTTACCATTCATGGTAAATTTATCAGCAGCATAGTTCAGTTTCATGTTTAATGCGTTACCATCTTGAGCCAGTAACATCAGAGGTAATGCATCTTTCTCGTCTTGAGAAATTTGGTTGATATTTTGTTGTAGCTCAGTTTTTAACTGTTCAATATCAGCCGCTGTTGTTGCTTCAATCTCTTTTTTATCTTCATCTGTTAATGCGGTTTCTTGGTAACGAGCCGCATCAAGATATTGAGTGGTGTTACGGAATTCAGCTAACATTGGAAGAGATAAATCAACATTGAAATCAATGTTTTTAAACAGATAGTTAAATAACTCTGCTGGTGATTTCTCTTGGCTTTCTAATACTTTAACGTTAAAAGCATTTAAGTCTAAGTTAAAGGCTAACTTACTTGCACCGCTTTTATTTGTTAAAGAGGCTTCATCGATACGGAAAACTAAGCCTTTTTCCAGAACATCACGAACGGCTTGTTCAACTATTTCTGAACTGTCGAAATGATTTTTATTCCACGGTAACAATGAGTTGTTATAAACTTTGGTTAATAACAACATAGCATCTGGATCAGCTTTATCAATTGAATAGCCAAATTTACCTGCACCAAATTCGAGTCCTGCAACATTTAGTGACTTAAAGTAATAAGTTTGAGAGATGTTAAAGAGCTTATCTTTGATATCACTTTTTGTTGTCAGAGAAAAATCTTTCAGCGAGAAATCAGACGCTTTGTCTTTACTGGTATGTGCAATTTCAGCAAAACTTAATAACTGCTCATTAAATAAGTATTGATCGTTATTAACTTTTGTTCCTGCAACAGAACCCGCGATATTTTTAATTGTGAAAGTTTCTTCACCTTCTTTAGTCACAACAACTTGGTCACCTTTAACTTTGGTTGTGAAGTTTGTTGCATCTTTATCTGATGAGAATTCAACCGTTAGAGGCGTCGTTTTAACGGTGTCACCATTTTCAGTAAAATCGATAGGATTTAGTTTCGCTTCACCTGAAACTCCACCATCGAATGCTAAAGAAGTATGGATATCAAAAATAGATTTCTCTTTAGTCAGTTTGAATAATTCTTTCGTTGTATCATTGTTGACCAACGTATTATTCATTGCTGCTAATTTGGGTGCTAAATTAAACTTAGCCAGATCAGAAAGAGGGAATGGACCATGATCAATATCGGTAGTGAAGATAACTTCTTCTACTTTTTTCTCTTGGTCTGCATCACTAGCATCTTTTGAAATCACGACAGCAAAGTCTGCATTAGAGGTAAAAACCCCTTTCTTATAGTCACGAATTTCAAGTTTAACATCAGCGCCAAATTGTGCATTTTTAGCAAGTTGCGCTAATTGGACATTAGCTAGTTTCGTTTCTTCCTGTAAGCGACTTTCAATTTTGCTGCCCATGTACCACGACGCACCAGTCCAAACAACACCCAGTGCGACGATAACACCAACAGCGACAAGCGATTTCTTCATAATTCTAGTCCATCCTCTGTGTACATCCGGCGATGTACGTTATAAAGGCTGTTTTGTAACCCTTAAACAACCCGATAAATTGGTGATAAATTTTACTAAATTTAAATATAGATAATCCACATATGTACATCGCCATCTATATTAACCGTAAATATAGATTTAGTGGAATAAAATCGCAATCAGAACTTACTTAGTTACTCGCTAACATAATGAGTTTAAAGCAAAATGAATATGATTTATAAGGTAAATAAAATAAGCATTAAAAACGTCTTTTTTTACTCTTTTTTCGATTTAGACAATATTTAATTGTGATGTAATTCTATTTATGATGAATAATAAAGGCTCATAATAAGTATGGATATAAATATGAAAGCTTAAATAATAATGTTGGCAACGAAATAAGGTCGCTAACCGTATTTTTCTAAAAAAATCAACAGATTTCATTCTGTTATAAATTTCATAAGCTCGCTTTAGCTCTCATATTTATTATTCTGTTTATGGCATGATACTGGTATCCGAGTTATTTACTAGAAAGTGATTCGGAATTAATCAATTATTCTGTGTACTTAAGGAGATTGAAATGGCAGCCACTCGCATTGAAAAAGACTCAATGGGGCAAATCGAAGTACCTGCTGACCAGTTATGGGGAGCTCAAACGCAGCGTTCTCTTGAACACTTCCGTATTTCAGTTGAAAAAATGCCTGTTGCACTTATCCATGCGCTTGCTATCACGAAGAAAGCAGCCGCTGGTGTTAACATGGATTTAGGTTTATTACCAAAAGAGCGCGCTGATGCAATTATCGCCGCTGCAGATGAAGTGCTTGCAGGTAAACACCCAACTGAATTCCCATTAGCAATCTGGCAGACCGGTTCTGGCACTCAATCAAACATGAATATGAATGAAGTGTTAGCTAACCGTGGTAGTGAGATACTTGGTGGTATCCGTGGCATGGAACGCAAAATCCATCCGAATGATGATGTTAACAAAAGTCAAAGTTCAAATGATGTGTTCCCAACTGCCATGCATGTCGCTGCTGTTATTGCATTACGTCAGGATTTACTGCCAGAATTAAAATCACTGCTGAAAGTATTCAAAGAGAAAGCAGAAGCTTTCCATGACATCGTTAAAATTGGTCGTACTCACCTGCAAGATGCGACACCACTGACATTAGGTCAAGAGATCTCTGGTTGGGCTGCTATGCTTGAGCACAGCATCAAACATATCGATGATTCCGTTCCTCATGTTTGTGAATTAGCGCTCGGTGGTACAGCAGTGGGTACGGGGTTAAATACCCATCCAGAATATGCTGTTCGCGTTGCTAAGCGTATCGCTGAATTATCTGGTCAGCCTTTTGTAACGGCTCCTAATAAATTTGAAGCATTAGCAACTTGTGATGCATTAGTTCATTCACACGGTGCATTGAAAGGTTTAGCTGCATCATTAATGAAGATTGCTAATGACGTGCGTTGGTTAGCTTCTGGTCCTCGTTGTGGTATTGGCGAAATCGCTATCCCAGAAAACGAACCAGGTAGTTCAATCATGCCAGGTAAAGTTAACCCAACACAATGTGAAGCATTAACAATGTTATGTGCTCAAGTTATGGGTAATGACGTTGCTATTAATATTGGTGGCGCATCAGGTAACTTTGAACTGAACGTTTATCGCCCAATGATCATTGATAACTTCTTACAATCAGTCCGTTTATTGGCTGATGGTATGCGTAGTTTCAATGAGCACTGTGCAATTGGTATTGAGCCAAACCGTGAACGTATTAATAAACTACTGCATGAATCATTGATGCTAGTTACTGCGTTAAATACTCATATCGGTTACGACAAAGCCGCTGAAATTGCTAAGAAAGCGCATAAAGAAGGCTTAACGCTAAAAGAATCTGCATTGAAACTGAACTATCTGACATCGGAAGAATTCGATAGCTGGGTTCGTCCAGAAGATATGGTTGGTAGCATGAAAAAATAAGTGTTAGATACACTTATTTAACCGATATTAAATCCCGCTATGATGGCGGGATTTTTAGATCTTATAGGAAAAATAATGACTGAAGAAATTACGTTTACTGCGACAGAAGTGAATTGCTATGTCGAAGATGATGTCACCATTATCGGAATAGGGGATGATGCTGTATCTCCTGATCATTTCATTATTCTTTCAAGATTTGATGAAGAAGATGAAGATATAGATAACTCAATTGGTTTAATGACCCATTTATCTGATATTGAAGCCATTAATACGCTCGAAAAAATTACCCTTGATCGAAAAAATATTATCCTTGCATTAAAAAACAATGTGGTGATAACAATCCATTTAGATATTGAAGACAATCATTTTGTTCAGCTTAATGATTATCTTCAGCAAATCCTTCAAGGAAGCTCAATTAAACTTATTGAAAAATAAGATATTCTCTATTTTTCAATATACAAATGCATTCTTGGAATAATTAATTGCAGCTTTTTAGCTTTAGGGCGATGGCGAATTTGAATGTTATCGGCATCATAATCAGGAAGTTCGCCAATAACGGGTTTAAAGTCGCTCTCTTTATCAATATAGAAAGCTAATAAAGGCAAAGGACACGCATATTGCACTTGTTTTTGAAGTTCTGAATACCAAACACGCGCAATAGGTTGCACTTTGACAGGACGCTTTATTTTTAATTTTGTATTTTCAGGTAATTGAGAAAGAGTGATGATCTCTTTATCCAGACGTTCAGCCCATTGTTCACTGGTATAAGGAGGGACTGCTCGATTGGCTTCGCGACTTTTTTCTAATTGAGTCAAAACATCGTTACGCGTTAAATTCTTAATAATATTTTTATTCGCCCAACCAAAACGCACTGTATCTGGATCAGACAATAGAGTGAGGGTACGATAAGCATTGAGCGTAATTAAGCCTTTTAGTTGATTATGGACGAAATCAAAACGCTCTTCCTTCGATATACCAGACTCTTTAGTAACAATATCGGAAAGCTGTTTTTTTAATAAATTAATTTGCTCAACTTGTTTTTTTACAGACTTAAATGTTTGATTATCTGTACTAAAGCAAAGCACTCCGGGTAAACGAATAGCACGCTTACTACTGATGTGCGGTGCATTGTCATAAATAAAAAGATTCGCCATTAGCTTTAAAGTGAGATCTCTAGCTTCCTCATTATAACAAGGTGACACCGTAACGCGAACAACCTCATCATGTTCCTCTTCTTTACTCACTTCAGGTAATTCAAATACTGCTGATGGTAATAAAGTTAAATTTTTCAACACATCAGTTAGCTTTTTAATTTCAATTTCTAATTGCTGAAAACAGAGATTGAATTGCTCAATTAAATCATATCGATTCATCTTAACATCCTTATTTAGTTACAACATACAATTGACCTTTGTTTAAAACAATACATTAGCTTCAGTGAAAAGTACATCGCCTAACAGCGATAAATTCCAAAAACACGATATACTGTTTATTTATACAGTGTATCGTAAAAAGGGCATATTTGGATGATATTTTTCCTAAAAAGGGATTATTTGATGGTTTTTGAATCAAAATTAGTTTGTTTTTCATTCGACTGTATTAACGTTCCATCAATAACACTGCAATCTGGTTTTGTTGATGGGCACTGTTCTGTAAATGCATTTGTAAGAGATGTAAAAAAGAGAAATAGCAGGGTAATAGATAGTTTTATAATAGCCATAATCGTAATTCCTTCTTAAAGAATAAGTTTATACCTTAAGAAGGGAGTGCAAAATCGACAACATTAAACCGCGTTAACCTGCTTTTGCACTTTGTTAATTATCAATAAATTATTGGGCAACTTTGTTTAAGTGTAATGCTATTAATAAGGCTGTTAACATTAAAAGGGCAATAAATAACCCTACACCAAGCCAGCCAAAACTCACCCAGAATAATCCGCCCACTGTGCCTGCAAGGCTAGATCCCGCATAGTAAGTAAAAAGATAAAGTGAAGAGGCTTGGGCTCTTCCTCGTTTAGCGCGACGACCAACCCAACTACTTGCGACTGCATGTGCAGCAAAGAAACCTGTCGTTAAGATAAGCATCCCAATAAAGATAACGGGCAGTGATTCAATCAAAGTAATCAATATGCCAATTAACATCATTGAAATTCCAGCAATAAAGACTTTGCCTAAACCGTATTTAGTGGTTAATAAGCCAGCTTTGGATGCGCTATAAGTACCACTTAAATAGACGATAGAAATCAGACCCACAGTAGTTTGACTTAATGAATAGGGTGCGTCTAATAAACGATAGCCAATATAGTTAAATAAAGTAACAAAACCTCCCATTAATAAACCACCTTCAATAAATAACAAAGGCAGCCCTTTATCTCTAAAATGCAATTTAGTCGTTATAAGAAGATTGCGAGGTTTTAATGCTGTCGGTCTAAAGTGCTGTGAAGCTGGTAATATCTTCCAGAAAGTAATTGCAGCAAAAAGGGCAAAAATACCGAGAATAACAACGGATAAACGCCAAGAATAATAATCACTTAGTACCCCTGTAATAACGCGTCCGCTCATTCCTCCAATAGAATTTCCGCTAATATATAAACCCATTGATAATGCGAGATAAGCAGGGTGAATTTCTTCACTTAAATACGTCATTGCTACTGCTGCAACGCCACTTAATGAAAGTCCAACTAAAGCTCGCGTAATTAAAATACCTGTCCAGCTATTCATTGTCGCACTTAATAATGTAAAAAATGCAGCGCAAAACAGTGCGATAACCATGACATTTTTACGACCAAAGGCGTCTGAAAGTGGGCCTGTGATTAATAATCCACATGCCATTAAAGCGGTTGAAAGTGAGAGCGCTAAACTACTGGTTGCTGGGCTGACGGAAAATTCGTTAGATAACACTGGTAATATAGGTTGCACAAAATAGAGTAAGGCGAATGTCGCTAAACCGACCATAAAAAATGACACTGTCACTTTTATATACAGTGCATCATCACGTTGAATATAGTGTTTAGGGTTAGATTGGTGTTGAGCAGGCTTTTCTATACTTGATGTATTGTCTGAAATATCAGTGCCTAAGCTCATACCTTTACTGTCTATTTCGTGAGTATCCATATTGATTAAACTTCCATTACTTAAATTTGATTTATGTCAATGTTAGAAATATTTGATTTTTTTGTCTAATATATTAATCATTAGAAATAATACTTTTAAAGTATCAATGACGACATGAGAGAAATATGAATATTGAACTTAGACATTTACGTTACTTTATTGCTGTTGCAGAAGAGCTTCACTTTGGTAAAGCAGCAGAAAGATTGAATATTTCTCAACCTCCTTTAAGCCAACAAATACAAGCACTTGAAAGCGAAATAGGCGCTAGACTTTTAGAGCGAACAAACCGTTCTGTTTCATTAACACCCGCAGGACAAATGTTTTTAAAAGAGTCGTATCAAATTATGGCGCAGGTCAACGCAGCTGCAATGCGTGCCGCTAGAATGGAAAAAGGTGAATTAGGTGAAATTTCAATTGGTTTTACCTCAACAACGCCTTTTATGCATTTAGTCACCTTGAGTTTGCGACAGTTTAGAGAAAACTATCCAGAAGTCGGTATTCATATGCATCAAATGAATACAAAACAACAGATATCGCCGTTACTAACGGGGCGTATTGATCTAGGGATCATGCGAAACACAACATTACCCGAAAATTTGCACCACCAGCTATTGTTTCGTGAGCCTTTTATTTTAGCGGTTTATGAAGGGCATCCACTGCTTGCTTACAAAGAAACGGGGGTCAATATTCAAGATATTGGGCAATATCCTTTTGTTTTCTTTGAGAGAGATGTTGGTACGGCACTTTATGATGAGATTATTCAGTTGCTTAGTCTGTCAGGAATTACGCCAACTATTGCACAAGAAGCGGGTGAAGCCATGACAATTTTAGGGCTAGTTGCAGCAGGACTTGGTATTTCTATTGTGACAAAATCATTTACGCGAATGAAAGTTGATGGAGTGCACTATCTACACTTTGCAAATTCTCAAGCGTTCTCTGAAGTTTGGTTAGTTTCACATAATAAACGAACTATTCCTGCTGCGGCGAATCGATTAACGCAATTGCTGTTGAAAAATATCTTAGATCACCAAAAATCTTGATTTATCTGTGTTTTTGATCACGCTTTTTATGTAAGTATTGTACAATTATTACAAATTGACGACATAATCGGTAATGAATTATTTGGAGCCTCGAATTAATTATGGCTCTTTAATTAAGGATGCATTCAATGGGGAACCAACCTAGCCATATCGATCACGTAAAACAATTTAATCTTGGCACAGTCTTTCGCTTGATTGATGAACATGGTCCCATTTCTCGTATTTCATTGTCGAAAAAGGCAGAGCTTGCGCCAGCAAGCATTACTAAGATCACGCGAGAATTAGTTGAAGCGCATCTTATTCATGAAACGGAATTCCCAGATGTGGGATTTCGAGGCAGGCCTGCTGTCGGATTAAAATTAGAAAGCCAAGGCTGGCAATTTCTCTGTATTCGCGTCAATAAAGGCAGTTTACTTTTTAGTTTAAGAGAATTAGATAGCAAACTAGTTACTGAAGATACATTCGATTTCCCCAAAGAATACAGCGATGATTTTCTTAATCACTTTTTAGTTGCAATTGATAAATTCTTCGAGCGTTATCAATCTCATGTTGAAAGATTGACGGCAATTAGCATTACAATGAATGCCATTGTTGATCCTATTAGTGGCGTTATTTATAGCTCACCTTATTATGATATTAAAGACATTCCACTTGCCGATAAAATCCATGAAAAAACAGGTGTTTCTGTATTTTTACAACATAGCGTAACTGCATGGACAATGGCCGAATCTTTATACGGTGCGGCAAAAAACAATTCAGACGTTCTACAAATTGTTATCGATGATATTGTTGGTGCTGGCGTAATAAACAATGGAAAAACATTACATTCTAACAGCCATAGCGCCGTCGAAATTGGACATACTAAAGTTATCGATTCTCAAAATAGCTGTTATTGCGGGGCAAAAGGGTGTTTAGAAACAGAAATTGCTATTCCTCAATTAATTAAGAAAGCCCAATTATTAGCTCAAGAAGATCCCACTTCGTTGCTAAACAAATATCCTATAACTGTTGAGACATTGTGTGATGCGATATTAGTTGGCGATAAATCCGCGCTTGAAATTGTAAATTTAGTCGCTCAGCGATTAGGTTTTATTTTGGCTGTTATGATCAATATCTTTAATCCGCAAAAAATATTAATTGGTTCGCCGCTATGTCGCGCTAAATCAGTGCTCTTTCCTTTGATGCTGAATCATATTCAAGATCACGTCATGCCTCGTTATGCAAAGTCACTCATTATTGAAGAAACAGAGTTAAGAAATAAAGGTACATTGCCAGCTGCATCTTTAGTGAAAGAAGCGCTGTACAACGGTTCTTTGTTAATTGAATTGATGCAAGGCTAAATTAAGCTAAATAAAACGTAATAAAACTGTTTTGTATGCGTAAATGCGTCAATTGATCATTAACGAATTCTCTATTTTTGAGCAATTAACTAAAAAATTGAGCTACCTCAAGCCACCAGAAACAGTGTTACCCTAAACTCTAATCTCTGTCATTTTTTATGAACCTGATTTATCTGTCATAACGGAAGTAAATTATATGTTAACACGCTTTTTTGTTACGGGGACAGATACCAACGTGGGTAAAACTGTTGTAACCCGAGCACTTCTTCAGTCATTAAATCGTGGCGGGTCAACGGCAGTAGGTTATAAGCCTATTGCAACAGAATTACATGAAACGGCTGATGGTGAACGTAATCGTGACGCTATGATTATTCATAATTCATCACCAGTTGAAGTTCGCTACGACGAAATTAATCCTATTTTGCTTGATAATTGTTATGTTAGCGAAAATGAAATCGATTTTAATAAAATTTCAAATGAGCTCGACAATTTAAGTAAAAAAGCAGAGTGTGTTGTTATCGAAGGTAATGGTGGTTGGCGTTATCTGCTTGATGATAATACTTTTTATTCTGATTGGGTGGTGAAAGAACAAATCCCAGTTGTTTTGGTTGTTGGTATTCAACCAGGCTGTGTCAATCACTCAATATTAACAGCGCAATCTATTATCAATGATGGTTTGAAATTAGTAGGTTGGGTTGCAAACAGAATAAATCCAGGATTACCTTATTACGCGAAAATTGTGGAAAGGCTGTCTCAGCATATTCCTGCACCACTGATTGGTGAAATCCCGTATTTATTACGTCCTGAAGAACGTGATCTCTCTTGTTACCTCGATTTAAGTCAGTTGGAAATCGCTGTACCTGCTTAAGAGAGAATATAAATAAGTAACGAAGTGGATTGCTATCTGTTTTTAAACGATACCAAACTTGTTACTTTTAAATGCCTGATGAGTAAATTCATTGGGTGTTTTTGTTTTTTCTGATTTAGTTGCAAACATAACTAATGATAAAAATAGCACATAAAATTAAGACTAAATAAGATAGAGCGGATCAGATAAATCAGAAGCGTAGTCATTGATAAACAGTGGAAAGGAAAAGGGCGCTAACATTGCGCCCTTTTTTAATCACAAGATTTTATCAACTTATAGATTAATGACGAGTATAGATGATTTTCTTGCTGTCATTTTCGCAAGTTCCAACAACTTTACCTTCTGTTTGTGCAACTTGGTCGTTTTCAACGACAGTTAAAGTAAAGTTAGCGGCTGGCACACCATTATTAACGATTTTTTGTTGAATAGACTCAACGACTTCATCACAACCCGCATTCGCGGCTAAAGGTGCAAATGCAACCAGTGTGGCCATTACTGCAAATACATATTTTTTCATTTCAATCACTCCTTGTTTTACAAAGCAAAACATCACTGTTTTACACGATTTTCTTATGGGTTAACAGGGCGCCCCGTATTACTGTCTAAACAACGACGAGTTTCAGGCTCCCAATAAGCGTAGACGTTTGCACTTTTCAGACAAGCATCCCGCTCATCAATGGCTTTATCTACTTTATTAAATTCAATTCTTTCTCGCTGATTGACTTGGGTTCGTAGCTCACGCTTTTGATCCCAATCCTCTTTCATTTGTCGAGCTTGTTCTTTATCTAAGACATTATCATAGCCATCACCATTAATGGTTACATTAGTGGAAGCGGCAACAGAAGAAAAAGAAGACACTGATAAACCAAGAAATAAGGAGAACACCATTGTTCTGATAACTTGTTTCTTAGTGAGTGTGTTGATCATGGTTGCTATCCTCTAAAGTTATGTCGCTATTACTGTCAATGACTATTATATCTTAATAATTATAGCTGATGCTTTAATAAAATATGAGTTTTCAGTGCGTTTAGCTTTGACGATGAACACTTAAGCCTGCAAATGATTGGCTAACAGGCATCATTTCTAGGGTATTGATATTCACATGAGCAGGCAATGTTGCTGTCCAATATACCGCTTCTGCCACATCTTCAGGTGTTAACGCATTTGCATTAGCATAAGTTTGCTCAACTTTATTACTATCACCTTTAAAACGAACTAATGAGAACTCTGTACCACCAACAAGTCCTGGTTCAATATCGGTCACACGGACTTTTTTACCTTGGAGATCAGCACGTAATCCTAAACTAAATTGTTTAACAAATGCTTTAGTGGCGCCATAAACATTACCGCCCATATAAGGCCAAGATGCGGCAGTTGAGCTGATATTAATAACATGACCTTTGTTTCTTTCTACCATAAAAGGAAGAATAGCGCGGGTGACATGAACCAGACCTTTATTATTTGTCTCGATCATCGTATCCCAGTCATCAAGGTTGGCTTTATCCGCGGTATTTAAACCTAGGGCTAATCCTGCATTATTGACTAACACATCAATTTCGCGCCATTTTTCAGGTAATTGGGTGTAAATCTCACTGACTGCTTTTTTATCTGTCACATCTAACTGCAATGGATAAAATTGTTCACCTAGCTCTTTATGCAAGTTATTCAGTTTATCCAAACGACGGGCTGTACCAATAACTTTGTGTCCGTGGCTGATAAAATGACGAGCAATGGCTTCACCAAAACCAGCAGAAGCACCCGTGATAAAAATAATCATTTAATTACCCTCGATAGTTATAATAATTGAAAGTAAAAGGCTATCACTAGAAAGAGTCAAGTTTAAAAGTAGGGTTTGTGATAAATCAGGCTAAAAACAAGATCCTTTTCTTATATGAAAGATTTTTATCTTTAATAATAAGTAAGATTTTTGTTTTCAACTGTAAGATAAGAGAGATTAGATATAGCAATTTAACAATGCTGAGACTGGGCTTATTGAGCAACAAACCCAGCCTAGCTGAATAAGACAATATCAGTTATTTTTTACCAACTTGATGACCAATAACACCACCCAAGACGCCGCCACCAATAGTACCCAATGCGCTACCATCAGTTAAAATAGCACCACCGATAGCACCTGCACCAGCTCCAATTGCTGTATTACGGTCGCGTTTTGTCATGCTAGAACAACCCGCAAGTGAAAAAAGCAGAACAGAAGCGACACACAGTGTTCCAACCTTTTTTAACGTGATATTCATTTTTATAAACTCCGAAATAAAGGACAATATAAAGATATCTTTATCGTATTTATACGAGCATCAGAATATTCGGGAACATAAGGGGAGAAAACTCTTAAAGTGAGTCATAATTCATAACTTATATTTTAAATGCGCTTTATCAAAATAATTTTTATTATCTATATTATTATTCTATGTTCAGAAGAAAAGCATCAATGCACTATGTCATTTATATGAGTTAAGATAACAGCATGATATTAATGAATAAATTTAAGATACTCTCTTCACAATTTGCATCGGGCTATTTTGGTGTAGTACTGGGGATGATAGGTACGGGTATGGCATGGCGCTATGCGGCTAAAGAGCATAACTATCCAGCTTATATTGGTGAAATATTTATTAGTGTGGGTTGTTTGGTCTGGTTAACACTGACGTTATTTTTATTGGGCAAATGGTTATTCCATCGACAACGTATTCTTGATGAAGTTAAACATCCCGTTGCCAGTGGATTTACCAGTTTATTTCCCGCAACAACAGTCTTAGTATCGATAGGTTTAAGTCCTTATTCACCGTTATTTTCTCTTGTATTATTTAGCCTCGGTGCGATTGCTCAGTTAGCGTATTCCAGTTGGCTGATTGGTTATCAATGGAAGGGTGAATATCCTAAAATGGCAACCACACCTGTATTATATTTACCTACAGTGGCGAATAACTTTATCTGTGCTATGGCATGTGGTGCATTTGGATTTAATGATTTGGGTATTTTATTTTTTGGCGCTGGCGTATTTTCTTGGTTAAGTTTAGAACCTGCTATTTTAAAAAGAATACGTAGTGAAGGGTTAATGGATGAAAAGTTACGGCTCTCATTTGGTATTCAATTAGCTCCTGCTTTAGTTGCCTGTAGTGCATATTTGGCTATCAATGATAATCATATCGACTTCTTCGCTAAAATGTTATTAGGCTATGGCCTATTACAACTTTTATTTATGGTGAGATTAATCCCTTGGTTTGTTAAACAGTCATTTTCATTACCATTTTGGAGTTTTTCCTTTGGTGTCTCTGCGTTAGCAAAAGCATCATTAAATATGAGTATGGCATCTAATAGCCATTTTATGCAGTTATTATCAACGGCACTATTTATCTTTGCTAATTTAATTATCTTACTACTGATTTGGCATTCATTATTATGGGTTTTTAGAGGGCTAAAAAAATTATGTTGTCCATCTAAAGTATTTTAATAACCATAGAAAAAGAGAGCCTAAACAAGATCCTTTAGGCTCTTGTTATTTTAAGACGAAAGATAATTCAATAAAATATTAAAATACTTTAATAGGTAGAATTAAATTCTAATAGGCTTTCTACTTAAAATAGCCACGGTATTACCAATAAACATGGCTGAGTAATATAAAGGAACATAAATCAAACCTAAAGCAACCATCATAATACCAATCGATAACATTAATGCGACAGTGCTATCTGGTGATGTTAACTCTAAAAATCCTTTATCTAATCCAGTTAGAAATACCTTTTCTTGTAACCTTGCATATAACCATGATGCACCAACAAGAACGGCACCGAACCAAAAACTTAGCCAACATAATGCCGAAGTAAAAGACATCATATTATTTTTCATTATTTATTTTCCTTGTCAAATATAAAGCACACAATGAGTTATGATATTTTTTATAAAGATAAGCTATTATATCGATAAATAAAAATAGATAAATACATATATGGGTAAGATGGCTAAATTAATATATAAAGAGGGCAAAGTTATTAATTGATTATTTGCTTATGATTTTTTTATTACATACATCCACACATAAAGAAATATCGCGAATAATAATCACCTTTGAGGATAATTCGAGATGATTATTAAATAAGGCATCTAAACGTTGATCATCCTGTTTTGAAAAGCGAAGAAATTCCCAATTATTCACTAACAGCGATGAAAAGAAACCTCATTAACTTTGTTTTTTTCTATGCTTTTTAATTTGATAGATAAAATATCCTATTGCTAACGGTATGATCAATGGAATTAACACCATTATATATAATACACCGCCACCTTTGGCTCCTCCGCCATTAATATACTCATCGAAAATGTGCTTTGAAAAATAATGAAGAAATATGTCGTCGCTGCATTTTTTAGCGAATGGAAGTAAGGGGATACAGATACAGCTATAAATTAAAGTATTAGTGCATTCTCACCCCATTGGTTATTAAGTCAACAGGGTATGCTTCTGTGTGGAAAGGTGATTGCAAAAGTAATCATTAAAACATATATGATTTGACAGATATATATTGTAAGTGTAATTTAGCTAATCTAAAGAGAGGAGCAAATGTGGAACCATTGCAATTATTTAAGGTATTAAGTGATCAAACAAGGCTAGATATTGTGTTGCTACTTAAAGCATCTGGCGAGTTGTGTGTTTGTGACATCTATACAGCCCTAAACTTATCCCAGCCGAAGACTTCTCGCCACCTAGCTATGTTGCGGGAAAGTGGGATATTGCTTGATTCTAAACATGGGAAATGGGTTCATTATCGTTTATCTCCCACATTATTACCGTGGGTGAAAAATATTATTGAAATCACCTACGCGACAGAGAAAAATAAAATAGCAGATTTGCTTCGAACTATTGAAAAGAAAGGAGCGGTTAGTTGCTGCTCTGAATAAAATTTTTTTAATTTTATATATACGAAAAAACAGATATGAAAAGCTAGAAGATAAGTCTTCTGAAAGAGGTTTTTATGTTTATTGCAGTATTAATATTTGTCTTAACAATCACTTTTGTTATTTGGCAACCTAAAGGTTTAGGTATCGGCTGGAGTGCAACCGCGGGTGCACTAGTTGCGCTACTGTTAGGTGTCATTCATCTTCAAGATATTCCTGTGGTTTGGAATATCGTCTGGAATGCAACTGCCACATTTGTTGCTGTTATTATTATCAGTCTGATTTTAGATGAAAGTGGCTTTTTTGAATGGGCAGCACTTCATGTTGCAAAATGGGGCGGTGGTAAAGGTCGTCTTTTATTTAGCTATATTATCCTGCTAGGTGCATCCGTTGCTGCACTGTTTGCTAACGATGGCGCTGCACTTATTTTAACACCCATTGTGATTGCAATGTTGCTCGCTCTTGGATTTAGTAAAGGCACAACATTGGCTTTTGTTATGGCGGCAGGATTTATTGCAGATACCGCAAGTTTGCCTTTAATTGTTTCAAATTTAGTCAATATCGTCTCTGCTGATTTCTTTAATATCGGATTTACGGAATATGCCTCAGTGATGGTTCCGGTTGATATTGCCGCTATTATCGCGACATTAATTATGTTGCATTGGTTTTTCCGCAAAGATATTCCTCAGCAATATGACACCTCTAAATTAGCGATGCCTGCGACAGCGATTAAAGATGTGAAAACATTCAAAGCAGGTTGGTTGGTATTGCTTCTTTTATTGCTTGGTTTTTTCATACTGGAACCGTTGGGTATTCCGATTAGTGCCATTGCAGCTGTTGGCGCCGTAATTTTGTGGTTTGTCGCGGCACAAGGAAAGACGATTAATACTCGAAAAGTTTTACGAGGAGCACCTTGGCAAATCGTTATTTTTTCATTAGGTATGTACCTTGTTGTTTATGGATTACGCAATGCGGGTTTGACTCATTATCTATCAGAAGTACTTAACACATTGGCAGAAAAAGGAATATGGGAAGCGACATTAGGAACGGGGTTTATTACCGCATTTTTATCTTCAATTATGAACAATATGCCAACTGTTCTTGTAGGTGCTTTATCTATTGAAGGTAGTAATGCGACGGGTTTAATTAAAGAGGCGATGATTTATGCCAATGTCATTGGTGCCGATCTCGGTCCAAAAATTACACCAATAGGAAGTTTAGCAACTTTATTGTGGCTACATGTATTATCACAAAAAAATATGACTATTACATGGGGATATTATTTCAAAACGGGCATTATTATGACTATTCCAGTGCTGACAGTAACATTAATTGCTTTAGTACTTAGACTTACGTTAATAAATTGATGGTGACATTATGAGCCATATTACAATCTATCATAATCCAAATTGTGGTACTTCTCGCAATACGCTTGAAATGATCCGAAATAGTGGAATAGAGCCTGAAATTATCCATTATTTAGACACTCCACCATCTAAACAGATTTTAGAAAAACTCATTGCTGATATGAATATTTCGGTTAGAGTTTTATTACGAAAGAATGTTGAACCTTATGATAAATTAGGTCTTGGTCATATTGATGCTACTGATGAGCAACTTATTGATTATATGCTGCAATATCCAATATTAATCAATAGACCTATTGTTGTGACACCATTAGGAACTCGGTTATGCCGTCCTTCAGAAGTCGTTTTAGATATTCTTCCAAAAGCACAGAAAGGTGCCTTTTCAAAAGAAGATGGACAAAATGTTGTCGATGAAAAAGGGAATAGGCTGATATAAAAGAATCTATTAACTATTTTTACGGTATTTTACAGTAATAGAAGCCTCGTTAAGACGAGGTTTTTTTGTTGTAGTTTGTAGTTAAGAAGACAACACCATCTGACTTGAGAAAGAAGGAGGGCGGAAACGACAAAATAAAACACCCGCAAGCAGGTGTTTTATCATATTCAGCAAATATCGCTTATTCTTCGAAGTACCAATATCCTTGATTGATAAATTCGGTTAATTCCGCAACAAAGGCTGGGTTCTTCAATGCTTCACCAAGTTGATCTGCTCCAACTTCTGTAAACTGGCATAATGCATCTGCTCCCTTCGTTTCTTTGGTAGCCCAAGCTTCTGTATTCACAAAGAAACTTTCTCCGATGCGTAGGACGCGCAGTCCGCTTAGTCGGATCAGTTTTTCACCGTCATTCAACGCATTCAGTATTTCTTCTGGCTGATAAGGTGGTTCTGAAGGTGCAATATCTAGCTCATGACGCGGTGTAGTTGCAAAACGGCCTAACCACTGTTCAAAATCACCGGGCTTGTTGATCATCTCAATCATCATGGCGCGCAGGTGTTCAACTTCATGAGCTTCCATTATTCCTGCATTGTCGCGTACTGTCAGGTTTGGATCGCCATAATTGATCCCACCCAGATCTTGTTCTAGTGCATAGTCTGCAAAGCTACTCAGCAAATCACGGCCATTTGGTCCACGAAAGCCGACAGAATAATTCAGGGTATCTTCAAAGGTGAAGCCATCGTGAGGGAATCCAGGCGGGATATATAAAATATCTCCCGGTGCCATTTCCACATCAATAATTGGCTCAAACGGATCAACATGCAGTAATGCGGGATGAGGGCAGAACTGGCGCATTGGCAGGGCATCACCCACACGCCAGCGACGACGTCCCATTCCTTGAATGATAAAAACATCATAGTTATCAATATGTGGTCCGACACCACCTCCCGGCACTGAATAGGAGATCATCAGGTCGTCAAGACGCCATTCAGGTAACACTCGAAACGGTTTTACCAGTTCAGCTGCCGGCATATGCCAATGGTTGACAGCTTGAACTAGCAGTGACCATCCTTCTTCGCCTAATTCGCTGAAGTCTTCAAACGGACCGTGACTTGCTTCCCATTTGTTGCCAGTGAGGCTGACAAGGCGGCTGTCGATTTCTGGTTCCATTGCAAGACCAGCCAGTTCATCTGGTGTGATAGGATCAACAAAATCAGGAAATGCGTTTTTCAGTACAACAGGTTTTTTTTGCCAGTATTTTTCTAAAAATTCAGGCCAGTTAAGATTCAGTTTGTTAACCATGTGACCACATCTGTATCAATGAATAAGCTGGTAATTATAGAAGTAATACATTGTGATATTTTTGTTTGTCGTCAAATGGTAGTTAATAACTGTCAGGGGAATGTTTGTGGCTTTGAAGAAAAGACAAAAAGCCTATATTCAAGATCTAGAAAAAGCATTGGCAAATAAGCGTTAAGTTAAGAATCAACCAACATTAATCAACCAGCCAAAAACAGAGATTTCAGTGCCTATCCGTATTTAGATACTTAGGTTCGCATAATGTATATTATGTTAAATTGAATTCAATGTATAAACTCAGACTTTGTGAACCTTATTAATACCCCCACATAATGGCCAATTTCGTATCAAACCTTCTCCTTACCTTTTTACATTAAAATACTGAGCAAATATTTTATAGCCTTTTTAGCTGATGGTGACTTCCCTGTATCCTTGATGTCTTATTAACCACCCTTGTAATAGAAAGAACACCTTAAAAATAAAAGTGTTCTTTCTTATGATTATGATGCGTGAATTGCTATTTTGCGTAAAAGTCGTTTAGCTTATCCATTAGTTTTTCACGAACGTTATTGGAAATAAAACTGGCATTAAGAGCATCGATATTACATTGCTGAAAGTCTTTTTCGCTCCAACCAAAAACATCATACAATAACTGATACTCTTTATTTAATGAAGTATTGGCAACCGTTCGCGCATCGGTATTAATATTTAATTTAACACCCTGCTTTTTTAGCTGATTAACTGGGTGTTGGTCTATTTGCTCATATATATTGCAGATAATATTACAGCTTGGACAAACTTCTAATAATATATTCTGAGATCTAAGCCTGTTAATTACTTCACTATCTTCAATACTTCTTACACCATGACCAATTCGAGTAACTTGCAGCTTATCCAATGTTTCAGTAACGCTTTCAGCGCCTTTCGCTTCCCCTGCATGAGCAATTAAATTACCTCCTGCTTTTTTAACATAATCAAAAGCAGCAATATGATTATCTAAAGGGAAACGTGCTTCGTCAGCGGCTAAATCAAGGGCAACCACGCCTTTATGAAGGTATTCCACAACCAATTTAGCGGTTTCCTGACTCTCTAATACACTAAAATGACGTAGTGTGCATAAAATTAATCTAGCTTTAATATCATATTTTTGAGAGGCTTCATTCATTGCAGAAATAACAACTTCAACGACTTCTTTATCTGTTAAGCCTTGTTTTGTGTGTAATAACGGGGCAAAACGTATCTCAGCGTAAATAACATTGTCTGCTTTCAACTGATAAAACAGATCGTCAACAGCCAGTGTAATTGCAGATTTTGTCTGCAAAATATCAATTTGTGGTATGACTTTACTTAAAAAATCGCCCAAATCAAAACAGGGTTTATGAGCAACAAATTGCTGATTAAACTCGTCAATGCTTATTGTTGGATCTAGCTGTTTAATATAAAAATAGCTTAAACAGGTATCTAAATGCACATGAAGCTCAACTTTAGGTAATAAACTAGGATTAAATGTCATCAATATAGACTCTAAATATTAGGAATATCATGATAGTAATAATCTCCACCAGCCTAAAAAAGGACATATGTCATTTTTTGAAAAGTATGCTATTTTCGATAATAAATTGGATCTTAATTACGAAAGGAAAATAAAAGTGAAAATAGTTAATGATGAACAAAAACGTAACGCTTTTATTTTAATGCATCAACTCGATACTTATTTATCTAATGCATTGTTATCTTCTATGCGATTAATGGAAGTGAAAAGAGGAGAATACTTAATAACGCAAAATAGCCAAGCAACACATTTATACTGCTTAGTGGAAGGAAAATTACAGATTGAACGCTACGAAATAAATGGTGAGCATGTGGTTTTTTCTTTTGAACAAGCTTTCTGTGTTATTGGCGATTTAGAGCTTTTCTCAGCCAAAGATGAAATGGTGTTTAGTACTGTACAAGCCTTAGTACCTTCTTATTTATTAGCGTTACCGCTTTCTATTGTCAGACAAAAAGCATTACAAGATGCAAATTTTTTGACCTTTATTTGCCAACAATTAAGCCAAAAACTTTATCAATCATCGTTAAAACACTCTCAATCCCCCTATTCTTCAGAATTTAAATTACGCCGATATTTATTTTTTAAAACTCAGCAAGAAGGACTCTCTTTTCAATTAGAAAAAAGAGATCCATTAGCGGCAATGCTTGGGATCTCAACCAGACAATTAAACCGCGCTTTAGCACATTTAGTGAGTATTAAAGCGATTACATTAAAGAACAAATCGATAACGGTATTAAATTGTGAATGCTTATCCTACATTGATAATTCAAATGAATAAGTTTTAAATAATAGATATTCAATTAAATATCAATTAATTACCTCATCTTTATCTTGTTCATTTTTTTTGATCCCTTAAAGCAAATGTTTTAAATGGTAATGAAATAAACTTAAGCTACAATTTAATAAACCTGCTGGAATAAACATAAAAAACTTGTTTTCTTATCTTTAATTCATTTTGAAAAGAAATAGTTATCTGTATTGCTAATAAAGCGCGGTACGCTCACGCCTTTTATTTAATAAAGGGTTAATTCCTTTTAAATAGGAAATCAAAAATCATGAATAAAACTTTCGCGACTGAAATATTTATCAATGGTGAGATCCATACTCTTGATAGAGAAAATCCTATCGCTCAAGCGATAGCAGTTTATCAAGGTAAATTTCTTTTTATTGGCTCAAATGATGAAGCGATGCAGTTTCAAAATGCAGAAACAAAAATCATTAATCTAAAAAAACACATTATTATTCCTGGGCTTAATGACTCACATCTTCACCTTATTCGTGGTGGATTAAATTATAACCTTGAATTACGGTGGGAAGGCGTACCTTCGCTTTCTATTGCCCTTGATATGTTAAAGGCACAAGCACAAGTGACACTGTCACCGAAATGGGTACGTGTTGTTGGTGGTTGGAGCGAATTTCAATTTGCAGAGCGTCGTATGCCAACGCTAGATGAAATAAATGCGGTTTCTCCTGATACGCCAGTTTTTGTATTACACCTCTATGACAGTGCATTGCTAAACAAAGCCGCTTTACGTGCGATTGGTTATACCAAAGAGACACCAAACCCACCGGGAGGCGAAATTCAGCGTGATGAACATGGCAACCCTACCGGATTGTTGATAGCAAAACCCAACGCTATGTTGCTCTATTCTGCATTAGCAAAAGGCCCTAAATTACCTCTTGAATATCAAGTGAATTCAACTCGTCAATTTATGAGAGAATTGAATCGTCTTGGTATCACTAGCGCTATTGATGCGGGTGGTGGTTTTCAAAATTATCCTGAAGATTATCAAGTCGTTGATGAGCTTGCCAAGAATAATCAATTAACTATTCGTATTGCTTATAATTTATTTACCCAAAGACCAAAACAAGAATTTGAAGATTTCCAACAATGGACATCAATGGTATCACCTGGTGATGGCAGTGATTTTTATCGCCATAACGGTGCTGGTGAAATGTTGGTTTTTTCTGCGGCTGATTTTGAGGATTTCTTACAGCCAAGACCTGATCTTCCTGAAAATATGGAAGCTGAATTAGAAAAAGTGATCCGTCATTTAGTCGAACATCGCTGGCCATTTCGTTTACATGCCACTTATAACGAATCTATTAGTCGTATGTTAGATGTCTTTGAAAAAGTAAATAAAGACATTCCTTTCGATGGATTACATTGGTTTTTCGATCATGCTGAAACCATCAGTGAGAAAAATATTGAACGCGTTAAAGCGCTTGGCGGTGGATTAGCAATTCAACATCGTATGGCATTCCAAGGCGAATATTTTGCACAACGTTATGGCACAAAAGCACTGAAACAAACACCGCCTATCGCCAAAATGCTAAATGCAGAAGTGCCTGTGGGATTAGGTACAGATGCAACCCGTGTAGCTAGTTACAATCCGTGGACAGCGCTTTATTGGTTAGTTTCGGGGCGTACTGTGGGTGGTCTGCAAATGTATGACGGCGATAATCGTTTAGACAGAGATACAGCGCTTATGTTATGGACGATGGGGAGTTCATGGTTCTCCAATGAACAAGGTAAAAAAGGTCAAATTAAAGCAGGTCAACTTGCCGATTTTATCGCCCTTTCTGCTGATTATTTTCGAGTGCCAGAAAACGAGATCAAAGCAATTGAATCACTTTTAACGGTAGTGGATGGAAAAATTGTGTATGCAAATGGTGATTTTTCATCATTAACACCGCCGTCTATTCCCGTATTACCAAATTGGTCGCCTGTGATCAAAGTGCCAGGTCATTATTCTTACTTACAACAAGAGACAAAAACAGCGGTATTAAATCAGTTACATCAATGCTGTGGTGCCTGCCATGTTCATGGGCATCAACATGATATCGCTCGCCAATCATCCATTCCTATTTCAGATGATAATGCATTTTGGGGTGCTTTAGGCTGTTCTTGTTTTGCATTCTAATTTTTATGATAACGATGGTCGGTAATTTATTTACTGGCCATTTCAAACAAAGAGAGATAAGACGATGGCAACGCAACGCGCCTCTGCATGGTCGCCCTTACGTAATCGTATTTTTTTCGTATTATGGATGGCAACGCTATTTTCTAATATTGGTACTTGGATGAATGATGTGGGTGCTGGTTGGTTGATGACAAACCTAAGCCCTGACCCCGTTATGATTGCCGCTATTCAAGCCATGACGACATTACCTGTTTTCTTATTAGCACTTCCAGCTGGAGCCATTGCTGATATTTTCGATAAACGAAAACTGCTTATTTTCGTCAATATCTTAATGCTCTGTGCTGCCACTTTATTGGCGGTTTTGGTTTATTTCAATGTTATCAGTATTGGCTGGTTATTATTAATTACTTTTGTTTTGGGTTCTGGTGCGGCGTTTTTAGGCCCTGCATGGCAAGCTATTGTGCCAAGTATTGTTGAGCCTCATGAATTAAAATCAGGTATTGCCTTAAACAGTATGGGAATTAATATCAGCCGTGCAATAGGCCCCGCACTTGCAGGTATTTTGATTTCTCAAGTCGGTCTTTATCTTCCATTTTTACTTAATGCCTTGAGCTTTATCGCCATTATCCTTGCTGTCTGGTGGTGGGAAGGTGAGAAAAAAGAAGAAGAGAAACTCCCTGCTGAATCTGTTGTGGCAGCAATGATCTCTGGTTTACGTTATGCGCGTTATAGCCCCGCGTTGATAAAAACGATTATAAGAGCAGCCAGCTTTTTTATTTTTGCAAGTGCCTATTGGGCAATGTTACCACTAGTGGCTCGTGTCTCATTACAAGGTGATGCGACATTATACGGTTTATTAACGACTAGCATTGGTATTGGTGCTGTCGTTGGCGCATTTAGCTTATCAACATTACGTGAAAAATTTAGCACCAGCACACTCATTGCTTTTGGCACCATAGGTACAGCTTTGGTGTTATTTATTTTTGCCAGTGCAACTTCAAAATATCTCGCTATTTTCGCCAGTATGCTTGCAGGATTTAGTTGGATAATCACCCTTTCCACATTAATGGTCTCTGCACAAACAGCATTACCTAATTGGGTTCGTGCGAGAGGTCTTGCACTCTATTTAACAGTGTTTTCAGGCTCTATGGCGTTAGGATCTCTTGTTTGGGGACAAATCGCTTCACATACTTCAGTGACGATCGCGTTGCTGTGTGCAATGGTTGGGATTATTTTAGTTTGGTTATGTGTTTTGCGTGTCAAATTAGAACACGACAACATCAACTTACAGCATTCAGAACACTTTATTCTTGATGATGGACTTATTGAGATCACAACAGATAAAAGCCCTGTGTTAATTACCGTCAATTATCAAATTGAAGCAATTCACCGTGAGCAATTTCTCAGTTTAATGAATCGACTAAAAACGGTTCGTTTAAGAGATGGTGGTTATTCATGGGGATTATTTGTTTCATCTGATGCGATTACGGAGAATAACGCTCAAACTTATATGGAAACTTTTATGGTGGCTTCTTGGGCTGAGCATCTTCGTCAACATGATCGCGCGACAATGGATGATAAACAGTTGCAACAACAATTAGATAAAATAATTAGCGCTAAAAAAGTGACACACTCTTTCTCTGCTTTTTCACCCAAAAAATAATTACATCAATCGCTCATACACCTTATTTATTTTTATTTCGGTCAATAAGGTGTATGGGCGGTTTTATGTGTTTTATCCTTTCATTGCCTCTCACTCTACTTTCTTGTACTCTGCACCGCTTCTTACCTTTGAAATAACTAAAACGTATTTGAGAAAATCATGACAGGACATATTTCTAAAGATCCGCTACATGGCATCACTCTTGAAATGCAAGTAAATGCACTAGTAGCAAAATATGGTTGGGCTAAATTAGGGCAACTCATCAAAATTAACTGCTTTAGAAGTGATCCTAGCGTGAAATCGAGTTTAAAATTTTTGCGCAGAACACCTTGGGCGCGAGCAGAAGTGGAAGCGCTATATCTTGATTCTCTTGAAGCAGATATTGATGATGTGATTGAAGTTATCGATCACCCAGACTGTGATCCGTGGGCGAATAGTAGGAAGAGATAGGCGTTTTTATTTCCCTTTTGCCATGATTATCTCACTCATCCCTAAACTCTTTCGGCGTCATACCAAATTCTTTTTTAAAGATAGAGTAAAAATATTGCAAGGATGGATAGCCACACATCACGGATATTTCTTGTATCGCAAGTGTTGTGGTGGCTAATAAATTTTGAGCCCGTTTGAGCTTTTCTTCATAAATAACCGTATGAATTGTCTTGCCGATCTCTTTTTTAAAGCGTTGTTCTAAATTAGAACGAGACATATTAACCGCATCTAAAACTTGCTCCGTTTTTATCCCCTTGCAAGCATTGTAATAAATATAATGCATAGCCTGTACAACGGTAGGATCGTTAAATGAATGGAAATCTGTTGAACGACGCTCAACAATTTTAACAGGGGGTACTAATATTCTTTGCTGTTTATCTGTTGAGTGCCCTTCTAATGTTTGATGTAAAAGCTTTGCTGCTAAATATCCCATTTGCCGTGAGCCTTGTACAACAGATGAAAGTGCAATGCGCGATAAATAACGAGTCATATCTTCGTCATCAATACCGATAATGCTTATTTCTTCAGGCACATTAATATTTAAATTATCGCAGACTTGCAGTAAATGACGCGCTCTTGCATCGGTGACTGCAATAATCCCTGTTTGTGGGGGTAATGTTTGTATCCAATCGGATAAACGGTTTTGCGCATGTTGCCAATTTTCTTGGGTAATATCCATGCCGTTATAAACAATGCCTGGATATTTTTCACTGGTAACTAATTGACGAAATGCATGCTCTCGTTCATTAGACCAATGAGGGTGATCTTTGGCTGGTAAACCATAAAAAGCAAAGTGTTTAAGCCCTTTTTGCTTTAAATGTAAAAAGGCTTGCTGGACTAATTCATAATTATCTGTGGCGATATAAGGTACAGATGGATAATTTTCTTCTTGATGATAAGAACCACCCACACCAATAACCGCTAATGGTAATTGGCTTAAATGTTTTGTAATAATGGGATCATCAAAATCAGCAATAATACCATCACAGACCCAACGGTTTATATTATCAAGCCGAGTACGAAAATCCTCTTCAATAAATACATCCCAATGACACTGTGATGCTTGAAGATATTCTCCAACACCCTCAACCACTTGTCGGTCATACACTTTATTAGCGTTGAATAACAGCACAATACGAAAGTATTTATCTTTTTTCATTTTACTCTACCTAATTACCCAGCCAGGCATTAAACCACAGCTTTAATTTTGCTAGAACTTGCTTTCATCGCTATGTGACTACTATCACACAAGCCAAATTTCGTAATAGCAAAGTAAAAAATAGGAATAACCAATGTTAATAACAACGAGTATTTTGTTTTTAAACCCGATTGCCGAGAAGATTTCTCATGTATCAGAATAACTTTAATAAATTAATTTCTAGGCAAAATACCTATAGTGCAAAATGGTGTAATAGTAACGCCAATGTTATCCCGTTATCTGTTGCAGATATGGATATTCCTGCGCCTGATTTTATTATTAATGAACTCACTCAATTTAATCTTAAAGGCATTTATGGCTATACCGACCTGAGCCATGATTGGAATAATGTTGCTGCCAATTGGTTTAAAACGCAATATCAGTGGGTTGTTGCCTCTGAGACGATTGTGTTTTGTCCTCGTATTATTCAAGCGGTTTCGCTTTATATTCAAAACTTTACGCAAATGGGCGATAAAGTCACGACGCTGTCACCAGCTTATCATCCTATTAGCAATGCCGTTTGTGTCAATCAACGTGAACTATTAGAAAGTCCGTTGATTTATCGTGACGGCTATTATGAAATTGATTTTGATGACTTGGAAAGTAAGTTTAAACAGTCTGTCTGCTTTATTTTGCTATCGCCACATAACCCAACAGGAACGGTATGGCAAAAAAGTGACTTATTAAAAATAGCGGAACTTGCGCAAAAATATCAGGTTTTTATTATTTCTGATGATGTGCATGCAGATTTTATTTTTGATGACGCAACTTATCACCCTATTTCATCAGTAAATACATATGTAGAACAACACTCCTTTATTTGCACTTCTCCCGCTAAAACATTCAATTTAGCTGGCCTTGAAGTTGCCAATATTGTTATTGCCAATCCTGAATATCGTGAAAAATTCAAGCAATGCTTAATTGCTGCGGGTATTCATAATCCTGGCTATTTTTCAGTACCCGCTTTTTTACAAGCCTATACCTTACAAGGCCAACAGTGGGTTGGTGAATTAAAAATGTACCTTGCTGATAACCGTCGTTGGGTAAAAGAACAATGTGAACGTTACTTTCCTAATTGGGTTATCACTCAAAGTCATGGCACCTACATGCTATGGATCAACTACCAAAAGATGCAGTTATCTGAAGAACAACTAAAACATTGGTTTGTTTCATTAGCTGAAGTGGAAATGAGTTGGGGGCGTGGTTTTGGTGCGGTTGGGGATGGTTTTTTCCGCATTAATATCGCGACACCTCGTTCAATATTAGAAACCGTTTTCACTCGGCTTATTCGTACCTTACCTCACGCCAGTTTGGAATAAATTACAATGAAAACGCAAACGATAAACAGCCCGAGAACACCTACATTACTCGAATCACTCTTTCCTATATTCACCATGGTGGTGCTATTAGGTGGAGGCTACGCTGCTTTTGATTTACCACCAGAGCCTTTAATGGTGCTATCTACAGTTGTAGCAGCGCTATTAGTAAAACGATTAGGATATCGCTATGACGAGATCTTAACGGCAATCTCACAAAAAATTGCTAAAACCATGCCCGCATTGTTAATTTTAATCAGCGTGGGCTTATTAATAGGCACATGGATGATTGGTGGCACCATTCCACTGATGATCTATTATGGCTTAAAAATGATCAGCCCAGAAATGCTGTACGTTACGGCATTATTGGTCACATCATTAGTATCAGTCTGTACGGGAACTTCATGGGGCTCTGCGGGAACCATCGGCGTTGCTTTTATGGGCGTAGCTGTAGGTATGGATGCTAACCTTGCCGCAACCGCAGGTGCGGTAGTTGCCGGCGCCTATTTTGGTGACAAACTTTCGCCATTATCAGGTGATACTAACCTTGCAGCTATGGCAGCTAGAATCGACCTTTATCAGCATATCTGGCACTTACTTTACACCACACTGCCTTCTCTGATTTTAACGGCGATTGTGATGACCGTTTATGGCATGAATGGCGATTTAGCTGGTCAAGGTGTGCCAGAAAAAGTGACATTAATTACAAATGGTCTTGAGAATGTTTATAACTTCAATCTAATCCTTCTCATTCCTGTCTTAGTGATTTTATATGGTTCAGTAACGAAAAAACCGACTATCCCTGTGATGTTAGCTTCTGCCGCTATTGCGATGTTTAACGCTTATCTTATTCAAGGTTTTGGCTTACATGACATCGTAAAAAGTGCCGTTGATGGCTTTAATGTCTCTATGATCCAAGGTAAAGAAGTCCCTGAATTATTAGGTAATTTATTAAATCGTGGTGGCATGAACTCAATGATGAGCACCTTGCTTATCTGTTTCTGCGCCCTCTCTTTTGCCGGTACTTTATCGTTAAGTGGCGCATTAGAAGTAATTGTCCATGCATTGTTAAAAATGGTTCACTCAACAGGTTCAATGATCTTAGCCACAATTGCTTGCGGGCTAACCATGATTGGCGTGACCTGTAATGGACAAATCTCAATCCTTATTCCTATCGAAATGTTACGCGGTGCCTATATCGAACGAGGATTACACCCTAAAAACCTCGCTCGTACTGTCGAAGACTCCGCCACTATCTTTGAACCTATTTTACCGTGGACAGCCGCAGGGGCTTATATGGCAGGTACGTTAGGTGTTGCAACCTTAAATTACTTACCTTGGGCCGTATTGTGCTGGAGTGGCATCTTCTTTGCCATGTTGTGGGGTTTCACGGGCTTTGGCATTGCCAAATTAACACCAGAAGAGCAGGAAGAAATGACTGCTGAGCTTGAATCACATTCAGAATTACAACTTGATACTAAATAAGGACGGTTCCATGTCTTACTTTGATAAAATTGAACAAATTCAATATGAAGGCACAACAAGCGATAACCCATTAGCGTTTCGTTACTATAATCCTGATGAGATTATTTTAGGTAAGCGAATGGAAGATCACCTAAGATTTGCGGCTTGTTATTGGCATAACTTCTGCTGGAATGGTTCTGATATGTTCGGTATCGGTACTTTTGATAGACCGTGGCAAACGCCGGGTGAAGCCTTAGAGCAAGCAAAACGCAAAGCCGATGTTGCCTTTGAGTTCTTTCATAAGCTCAATGTTCCTTTCTACTGTTTTCATGATGTCGATGTTATTTCTGAAGGTAATAACATCAATGAATATATCTCTAATATGGCGGCAATCACCGATGTATTAGCGAGAAAACAAGAAGAAACCAACGTTAAGTTATTATGGGGAACGGCAAACTGCTTCACTAATCCTCGTTATGGTGCAGGTGCGGCAACTAACCCAGATCCTGACGTTTTTGCATGGGCAGCGACACAAGTCTGTGAAGCGATGGAAGCGACAAAAACACTGGGTGGCGAAAACTATGTATTATGGGGCGGACGCGAAGGCTACGAAACGCTATTAAACACGGATTTACGCCAAGAAAGAGAGCAAATTGGCCGTTTTATGCAGATGGTTGTTGAACACAAACATAAAATTGGTTTCCAAGGCACATTATTGATTGAACCAAAACCACAAGAGCCGACAAAACATCAGTATGATTACGATACTGCGACTGTTTATGGTTTCTTAAAACAGTTTGGCCTTGAAAAAGAAGTCAAAGTAAACATTGAAGCAAACCACGCTACATTGGCGGGACATAGCTTCCACCATGAAATTGCCACTGCCATTGCGCTAGGAATTTTAGGCTCAGTCGATGCTAACCGTGGCGATCCACAATTAGGTTGGGATACAGACCAATTCCCAAATAGTGTAGAAGAAAATGCACTCGTGATGTATGAAATTCTTAAATCAGGTGGCTTTACAACGGGTGGTTTAAACTTTGATGCTAAAGTTCGTCGTCAAAGTAATGATAAATATGACCTTTTCTATGGGCATATTTCAGGAATGGACACGATGGCAATGGCGTTACGCATTGCGGCAAGAATGATCCAAGATGGTGGACTTGATAAATTCACTGCACAGCGCTATTCAGGTTGGAGTGCGGAGTTTGGTCAAAATATCTTACAAGGTAAATTAAGCCTTGAAGATGTGGCAAAATATGCACAAAGCAATACCCTAGCGCCACAGTTGCAAAGTGGACGCCAAGAAATGCTCGAAAGCTTAGTGAATCGCTATATTTTTGGTTAATAGCATCAATGTAATAACACAGCGGGTTTTCCGCTGTGTTTATTAATTAGATACAGGTCATGAGGTAACTTCATGTATTTAGGGCTAGATTTAGGCACATCAAGCGTTAAAGCGATCATAATGAATGAACAAGGTGACGTTGTCACTAGCTATTCAGTTCCTTTAGCAATTTCACGCCCTCACCCTCAATGGTCAGAACAAGATCCACTACAATGGTGGCAAGCGACAGAAGAAGCTATCCTTCAGCTTGGATGTCATTTTCCAATGGATCAAATTGAGGCGATTGGATTAAGCGGACAGATGCATGGCGCCGTTTTGCTTGATGATCAGCAAGCGGTTTTACGTCCTGCAATATTATGGAACGATGGACGCAGTTTTAAACAGTGCCAAATGCTTGAGGCGCAATATCCTCAGTTTAAAAAAATCACGGGTAACTTAGTTATGCCCGGCTTTACTGCGCCAAAACTACAATGGGTTGCTGCACATGAGCCTGAAATCTTTCAACGCATTGCACATGTTTTATTACCTAAAGATTTTTTACGTTGGAAGATGAGCGGTAATTTCGCCAGTGATATGTCAGATTCAGCTGGTACGCTTTGGTTAGATATGCAAAAGCGAGATTGGAGTGATGAGCTTTTAAAGGCAACAGGATTAACGCGTCGTCAAATGCCCACGTTGTTTGAAGGTAATCAAATAACGGGCTATCTATTGGCTGATATCGCTAAAAAATGGCAGATGAAACAAGTACCTATTATTGCTGGTGGCGGCGATAATGCAGCAGGTGCAATTGGCGTGGGTGTTTATCAACCAGGTCAGGCAATGCTTTCTTTAGGTACGTCGGGTGTTTATTTTGTGGTGAGTGAACAGTTTCTCCAAAATAGTGATAATGCCGTACACAGTTTTTGTCATGCATTACCTAATACTTGGCATTTAATGTCGGTGATGCTGAGTGCTGCATCATGTCTTGATTGGGTGTGTCAACTAACAGGTATTGAGAGTGTGAATGCGATGTTTGAAGAAGTTGAACACGCTACTTTTGCTGATAGCCCTCTACTTTTTTTACCTTATCTTTCAGGTGAACGGACACCTTATAACAACCCTAATGCGAAAGGTATCTTTTGGGGATTAACCCATGAGCATCAACGAGCTGATTTATGCCAAGCGGTTCTAGAAGGAGTGAGTTTTGCGTTACGGCAAGGTATTGAAGTTGCTGAAAATGCAGGTCAATCAGCTGATAATATTACATTAATTGGTGGTGGAGCCAGAAGTGAATATTGGCGACAACTGCTTGCTGATATTACAGGAAAAACACTTGATTATCGCCAAGGCGGTGATGTTGGCCCGGCTCTTGGTGCAGCAAGATTGGCTCAATTTGCGGTAAATCCCACACATTCATCACAAGTTATTCTTTCTCAACCTAAGCTTAAAAAACGTCATACACCAAATTTAGAAAAACATAAAATATACGATAAAAAATATCATGCATTTAAAAAGTTATATTCATTAATAGAGACGATGGAAATATAACAATATTGCGTCAATATCAGGGTAAAAAATAGCGCTAACCTTTTAAAGGTTGGCGTTATTTTTTGTGCTCTACTGTATTTAAGGTAACTTCTTGCTAGTAATCGAACTTACTAGCAAGGCAAAAAATTAACGATATCCCCGACTGTGGTTTTTGGCTGACCAACTGTAGGTTTCATCACTCGGGGCTAGTTTTTGTTTTTTCTTGAGGGCTTGTGCTTTTTTGGTGGCTTTTTCAACTTCGAGGGAGATTTCGGTAATAATGGAGTCTTTGACTTTGTTCATTTCAGCATTCGTTAATTCACGCCCTAATTTCTTTCTCTCTTGACCTATTCGGGTTCTTACTCGCATTTGTTGGGCATCTGTCATTTCTTGGAGTGTCAGTTTCTTCATTCTATTACCCTACTTATGTTGAGTGAGGAGTCTTTAATATAGCATTATCCCGTTATTGCATCATCACTATATTCTTAAATTTAGATCGCTATTTTATTGAAGATCCATTACGCCTTAAAAAAGCGCGTAATGGATGAAGTTTAATAACTAACTTAAATAATTAAATTAATTTCAAAAAGGTCACTTTGAATTCATCAATATCTTGTTGTGTTGTTGCCCAAGAAGTACAAAGACGTAAACAACTCAAATTAGGGTCTTCAAGTAAAACACGATGAAAAACAAACTGCTGTGTTAATTTTTCTGCAATCGTGTTTGGTAAAATAACAAAAATTTGGTTAGATTCTGGTGGCGCTAAAAATTCAAAACCTTGTGCAGTAAAGAACTCAGTTAATTGTGATGCCATTTCATTAAGGTGTTTACCTAATTTGAAATAGAGATCATCTTTAAATAAAGCTTCAAATTGTGCGCCTAATAACCAACCTTTCGCTTGTAATCCACCCTTTTGTTTTAAGCTAAAACGAAAATCAGATTTTAGTGCTGGGTGACAAATCACTAGCGTTTCAGCTGACATTGCACCAATTTTAGTGCCGCCAATATAAAAAGCATCGGTTAAGCTAGCGATATCTTCGATAGTCAGATCGCTTTGTGCAGACATTAATCCTGCTGCCAAACGAGCACCATCAAGATATAACCATAAGTTATGCTCGTTACAGAAATCACGCAGTGCTTGCAACTCCGCTTTGCGATAAACCGTACCAATTTCGGTGGCATTCGTAATATAAACAAGCTTAGGTTGAACCCAGTGTTCATCGTTATGTTCAGCGAGAATAGGTTTTAACAATGCGGGCGTTAATTTACCATCTGCTGAAAAAGTGGTGATAACTTTGTGCCCCGTTGCTTCAATAGCACCTGTTTCATGTGTAGCGATATGCCCAGTACTAACAGAAATAACAGCTTGGTGTGGACGTAAAAAATGAGAGATAGCGGTTAAATTAGTAATGGTGCCACCATTAAAAAAGTGAATATCTGCACCAGATTGTTGAATACGCTGTTTTATTGATTGAGCAGCTTGATGACAAAGCTTATCCATACCATATCCATCATAGCGTTGCCCTATTGTATCAGTGATTGCTTTCATGACCGCAGGATGTGCAATTTCATTATAATCATTTTGGAAGCGGTACATGTGTTCTCCTATCGAATGTTGTGTTTTTATCGTGTTTTATAAAGAAAAACGCCTTACATCTAATCAATACAAAGATTGAATGTAAAGCGCTTTAATATATTGAAAAAGTCAGTTATTTAAAACCGATTATTTGATATTAATTATTTAAAGCAAACCTCGCCCCAACGTGCTAATCCTGCGGTGACAGAGCCAAAATCATTACCTTTAACAATAGGAACATTGGGTAACTGTTGTTCTATTGCTTGGCATAAAATAGGCGAACGAGCCGAACCTCCAGTCATAAAGATAGCGTCCGGTTTTATTCCCCCTTGTTTTACCGCATCATTAACCAATTCAATCATTTTGCTTTTTGGTGATTCAATAGATTCAACCATTTGATCACGTTCAATCGTTAATTCTAAGGTTTCACTTAATAACGCGATATTGGCAATATATTCAGGAGAATCTGATAAGGCAATTTTGGCTTCTTCAGCACGTCGAACAATGCTGTAACCCAAGGTTTCATTATAGACTTCAATAAGGCGTGTTATTTTTTCAGGCTCTTTTGCGTCCCGTCTTAACTGATTTAATACAGCAAGGTTTTGACGAGAATAAAAATCTTTTTGAGCTTCTACATTATTAATCGCAATAGGATCCCAGAACTGTTTCAGAGGTAATTTAATACCTGAAGACGTTAACCCTGTCATACCAAATAATGGCATAAGCTGTTTAAAAGCAAGGTAAATATCAAGATCATTACCACCAACACGTTGTCCACTATGCGCAAGTAATGTGTTTGAACGGTCGGTTTTACCTTGATAACTTGGCCCCATTTGAATTAATGAGCAGTCAGTTGTACCACCACCAATATCAACGACTAATACAGTTTGGTCTTTAGTTAACGTCGACTCATATTCAAGTCCGGCAGCAACAGGTTCAAATTCAAACATAATATTCTTAAAGCCAGCTCTTTTAGCGGCACGGATAAGAATGCTTTCAGCTTGCCTATTTGAAGCATCGCCACCTAACCCATTAAAGTTAATAGGTTTGCCAATAACGGTATCTGTGATCGCTTCTTGTGTGCTTTTTTCTGCTTGGTGCTTAATATTTGCCATCATGGCGCAAACTAAATCTTCAAAGAAGCTAATTTGTATCTCATGTAGGCCTGAAGCACCTAAAAAGGATTTAGGTGATTTAACGTAATAGACATCACGAGGATCACGTAGGTATAAACTTAATGCAGATTGTCCGAAAAGAATATCTTCAGGAACTAATTCAATATCTTCTTCTCGATTAAACGCGATCGATTTTCTCAGTAATTGTTCGCCAACTTCACTGGACGGTTTAATATTTAAATGGCGAAATAAGTGCTCAGAAACGGATTCACGGGTTGGCGCACAAAGGGTTGATGGAATATACACATCATTACCTTCTAAAGGCAAAAGAGTGGGTTTTCCCTCTTTCATCATTGCAACAGAACAATTCGATGTTCCGTAGTCAAAGCCAATAAACATTTAGCCTCCCCAATAGACTTCATTAAAAAAAGACTGAGCACTCTACATCAAGCTTTTTGTAATTACCATCAGATTATGTGGCTTGAAAGAGAGAAAATAAGTGAAATTATTCAGCATATTAGAGGCTTAGATAATAGAGTTGCTATTTAGATCGGATATAAAGTAATTTTTATCACAACTCATCGTTATTGTTAAATTGGGTTTTAATCCACCTAAATAACAGTCAACCGAGTCGGTAAATAAATGAAATAAACACCCTACCGCAATGGCTTTTAATTTCCATGAGGGTAAAAACCATATGCCTAAGTAAATTAAAGCTGCCCAACTGGTATGTAATGGGTGAAAACCCACGCTACAACGGTTGGGATCAAAAATAGGTGTTGCTAACAAATGGTCAATATCAATAGCCATTGTTCCTATCATAAGAAGTGAGGCTATCTTCCAATTCTTACGCCAGAAAAGATAGCCTAATAAAATAGGGGCTAAAAAGTGCAAGCTGTAATGTAAAAGCGTTCTAAAAATCTCAAATATCACATAAACCTCGTAACAGTATCCATCACATGCTCTTAAGAGTATAGTAGTCAATCTTTCAGCCAGACTAGATATAACAATTTTTATTATGGAATCAGCGTTTTCTGCTCAAAATATTCGACATATTCTTGCTAATAACACACCTATTATTGATGTGCGTGCGCCTATTGAATTTAATCAAGGCTCGATCCCTAATGCTATCAATTTGCCTTTAATGAATGATGAAGAACGTGCTGCTGTGGGGACTTGTTATAAACAGCAAGGTTCACAAAAAGCGGTTGATTTAGGGCATCAATTGGTGAGTGGTGAAATTCGTAACAACCGTATTGCAGCTTGGCGTGAAGCTTGTGAGCAATTTCCCAATGGTTATATTTGCTGTGCTCGAGGAGGAATGCGTTCTCATATAGTTCAGCAATGGCTTAAAGAAATAGGTATAGATTATCCATTAATAGAAGGTGGATATAAGGCGTTAAGACAGACTGTTATTGAAATGACCAATGAATTGGTTCAACGGCCTATTATCTTAATTGGTGGATGTACCGGTAATGGAAAAACGACTTTAGTGCGTTCATTACCTGAGGGTATTGACCTTGAAGGTATTGCACACCATCGAGGTTCATCTTTTGGCCGCACTGTAGAAGAACAATTTCCTCAAGCCACATTTGAAAACCATCTTGGTGTTGAAATGTTGCAGAAAGCACCGAAATATACACGATGGGTACTAGAGGATGAAGGTCGTGCTATTGGCGCCAATGGATTACCTGAATGTTTACGAGCAAAAATGGTTGAGGCTTCAATAGTTGTTGTTGATGATCCCTTTGAACGACGCATAGAACGTTTGAAAGCAGAATATTTTGATCGTATGACACACGATTTTTTAGATGTTTATGGCGAAAATGAAGGCTGGCAAGCTTATAGTGATTATTTACATCATGGGCTATTTGCAATACGTCGTCGATTAGGCTCTCAAAGAGCCTCTGAATTAACTCAATTACTTGATAAAGCATTAGAAACACAAAAAATGAGTGGTAATACAGAAGCGCATTTTTCTTGGTTAACCCCTTTACTTAAAGAGTATTACGATCCTATGTATCGTTATCAATTAAGTAAAAAGGAAGATAAAATTATTTACCAAGGAAGTTATGAAGAAGTCATGCAGTGGTTTAAAAATTAGTAGATAGCTAAGATTTCTTGTATTAAATGCGTATACCAAAGAAAAGCCCCGTAAATTTATGTTACGGGGCTTTTTTTAGCAATAACCAGCGGTATTACCTATTTCTTAGTACAATATAACCTTATTCCTAAGATAATCATTAAACCAAAGAAAAAAGGAACGGCCAAAGAAAGCTCAAGAAAAATAAACCGATTAATGTTAATTCCCTGCCCCTTATTTGAGAGTTGTAAAACTAAAGGCAAAGTACATAATCCAGATAGAAAGCCAATTCCAATTAAGCGATATAACTTAGTGCGGTTTTCTTTTTGTGTTGGGTAGTCTTGTTTGTGCTGATATTGAATGTATTTCCAACATAAATAAAGAAGCCCTAATAAAGAGCCTAAATGTTGTAATAATTTATAAATAGCAATCTCTTGGCTATCTGTCATTCCTTGTAATAATTGTGCTTGTAGTACAGAAAAAAGCCTGACAGCGGTTCCTGTTTCGTGGGTAAAAGAATCCCACACAATATGTGTTACCGCGCCAATATACAGGGATAAAACAAATAGACTTAATGCCCGAATATTAGGTTTTATCGGCTCATATAAAGGAACTGGTGATACGCACTTTAATGGAGCTCGCAGTAAATAATTTAGAGTAAAGACCAGTAAACAAAAAGGAAATGCAGTATAAAACCAGCCTAATAAATCATGTGCCGTTGTGGCTGATTGATATAAACCAAAAGAATAAAGTAAATCGGGTGAGGTGCTTCCTACAACGAGTGCGGGTAAATTGAGATATTTACCTATTCGGGACTGTTTTAAAGGGAAAACAATAGCAGGATGTGAAAAAGTCCACGGCATAGGTGTATCTCTATAAAATGGAAAAATAGTGTCGAAATTTAGTGCGAGTATATCAGCAGATTAGCTAAACTTTATCTGATATCACAACGATTATTAAGATTAAAGTAATTCATGGTGGTTAATACAAAAACGCCACTAATGGTGAGAGCATTAATGCTGTAATGATCCTAAACTTTGATAATAAGATAAATATATTATTTCCAAAATGGAAATTAGAGATTGCTTTTTTGTCATTAGGTTTCAGTTTCTTTGACGACTAGAATGCCTCTTCATCAGAATAATTGAGGTGGCAGGATGACAAAATATATCCTTTTTAGCTTTTGTTTAGTGCTGATTTACCCTCTTGGTGTGGATTTACATTTAACAGGTTTAACGGCAATAGCGAATGATTTAGACGCATCAGAAGCGACATTACATCAAGCTTTTTCAATTTATTTAATGGGTATGGTTTCATCCATGTTAGTTGCAGGATGGTGTAGTGATAATTTAGGGCGTAAGCCCATTGTATTGCTTGGAACAGTTATTTTCTTATTGGCATCATTTAATGCGGGAATTTCTGTAACGGAAAATAATTTTTTGATTGCACGTTTTTTCCAAGGTATTGGGGCTGGGTTTTGTTACGTTGTTACTTTTGCGATATTACGAGATACATTAGCTGAAAAACAACGCGCTAAAGTCCTTTCTATGATAAATGGTATTACTTGTATTATTCCAGTATTAGCCCCTGTTTTAGGTTTTCTGATCTTATTAAAATTTAAATGGCCAGTGATGTTTTATGCTATGGCAATCTATGCGCTATTAATCTTTATTTATTGTTTCTTTGGAATAAAAGAAACTAAACCAAAACAGTGGGCTAAAAATAAAAATAACACAATCACTGGTGAGTCTTTCTTAAATAGTTTCTTTTTAAGTCGTTTGCTTATTTCGTGCTTGGGAATGAGCGTGATCCTGACTTATGTTAATATCTCTCCAATCGTGATTATGCAACAAATGCATTACACCACTGGGCAGTATTCAACAGCAATTACATTGCTTTCAATGGTCAGTATGGCAACGTCGTTTATGATGCCTAAAATTTTAACAAAACTTCGTTATGAAACCATTTTATATACTGGCTTATCGAGCTTTTTAGGTGCAGTTATTTTTCTTTTTATTGGAAAAAACAGTGATCCTCGTTGGTTCTTTACTTCATTTTCATTATGTGGTGCGGGGTTTGCGTTGTTATTTGGTATTATAATGAGCCAAGCGCTCTCTCCATTTAGTCAGCGTGCAGGGCTTGCCAGTTCGATTTTAGGGATTTCGCAATTGAGTTTTGCATCTCTCTATATCTGGACTATGGGATGGTTGGGAATATCTGCAATTAATATGCTGATGGTTATATTGTCTGCTAGTTGCCTTATTGGTTTTACCTTTTTGCATCTCTTTCGTTCTTCTGGACAACAACAAAAGGTGAATTGTGATGCATAAGCCATTACATCGAATAGATTTGAATTTATTAGTTATTTTTCAAATTCTTTTACAAGAGCGCAGTGTTACATTAACTGCAAAATGGTTGTCTATTTCGCCTTCAGCAGTAAGTAAAACATTGGCTAAATTACGGATTTGGTTTGATGATCCCCTTTTCGTTCGTAGCCCTCAAGGATTAATTCCAACACCTTTGACATTAAGTATTGAAGAGTCTCTTTCTGATTTTATTAATATTGGTAACCATATCGCGAGCAAGCAAAATAGCGAAACGCCTAAAGGTGTTCATTTCAGTTTAATATTAGAATCTCCTTTACATCAGGTACTACTTAATCAATTTCCTTTGGAAATATTGAATTATTATCCTCAATCAATGGTGCAAATACGAAATTGGGAATATAACTCGCTATCAAGCATTATTGATGGTGATGCTGATATTGCTTTTTTAGGTCGTGAATATTATTCAGGCTCTAAAGAGGCGTTACATTTATTACCTGAAGTCATCGATTGTGAAGAGCTTTTTCGTGATACACCATTGGTTTATGTTCGAAAAGATCATCCTTTATTAAATGAACCCTGGAATTTAGAGACATTTTTGCACTATTCTCACATTTCAACAGAATATGATAAACGTGCTCATTGGGCACTAGATGATATATTGGCAGAGCATGGGCGTTTACGTAATATAGCGATAACTTACACGTCATTTGAGCAAACTTTATTTACGATTTCTCAACCTAATCATGAACTCATTACTTGTTTGCCTGGATATTGTGTCCATTATATCTCACGAGTTTTACCTAATTTAGTAACATTGCCTATCCCTCTACCACATAGTGTTTCTGAACAACTTGATATTTCATTTATTTTACTATGGCATAAACGCCATGCGTATAATTCTAAAGTGCTGTGGTTAAGAGAAACTATCAAAAATAGTGTTAATCAGTTTATGCAGAAAAATACTCATTAAAAGTTTTACTGCTATTTAAAATAGAAAAAGGTGCAAATGCACCCTCTTCTATTTCTTCTATTTCTTCTATTTCTTCTATTTTACTTTTTAAATTTAGATGAGAAAAATCATAACCCCATAATTTGTCTATTTTTAGGATAAGAAAGGGTGTAATTCAGAGGTAATGATTTTTCCTCTTTTGCACCTAATGTGATATTCCATTTAATTTCGCCAGTATCTTTATCAAGTACGCCATCTTTATAAACCGCATCTGCTACATTGATATTGTTTTCCTGACTCAGTGGTAGCTGATCGTAAATAGTTACTTTTACAGGAGAATTGTAAGTGTTTCTTACTTTAATGGTATAACTCTCTTTTTGTTCAATCGTTGTACCAATAAAGATAGGCTCTTTTCTTATCTTCTCATTGTTAATACGGCTAATTTGAATGTTTTTATCTATTCCAAATGGAATGCTAAGTAACTCTGTTAATTCGTTAGTATTAATATAACTATTACCAACAAAGCTATTCATATAATAGATATTCGCACGACCATTGAGTAAATTTAAATTTTCCCAATCTTTCACTTCAGCTTGTAAATAAACTTCTTCAACTAATTTTGGCGTTGTTAAATAGCGATAATCTGCAACAACTTCTTTTTGATTAATCACTAATGTATTAGGCTCTGTGCTATTTTTTAAGGTGTAAGGTAACGCGATAGCATGGCTTAAATTAATACCATTATTATTGGTTGTTACGTAACGAGTTACACCTTTACTTAATTGCTCTCTTGGTGCTTCATTCATTGCCTCTGACACGGGAGCTGGCATTGCCATCTTCATATCCATATTAGAATTTCTGAATTTCGCAGTGTTATTATAAAGAGATAAATACCAAGGTGATAATGTTGGCGCAGTGATATTAAGTGATGGGTTAGTTGATGTTAAAACCAGTTTGACTTTATCCCAATTTAGGCCTGTATTTTGAATAACATCCGCCTTGTAGGTAAGTAATATCGGCTTATCCATTCCTTGGCTTCGAATATCATAAGCGGGTGACCATCCCGCATCTGGTGTTATATAAGAAATACGCATTTTACTGGTTAGGTTTTTTGATGTGCCTAAAGATAAAACAATTTGTGTTTTCTCTTTTGCAATAATTGGCATATCAATTTCTAATTGTCGGTTTAATTCTTCTAATTTCTCAGTGAGTTCAGCTATCTCTTCTCGAGCAGCTTTTTGTTGATTAAGTATAGATGTCATTTTTTGGCTAATAAAATCAAACTTTTGTGATGAGTGTTCTAATGACTGAGTTTCGCCATAGCCAAAAAATGATTGATCTTTAAGTAATGCAATTTGCTCATCACCCACATTAATATTGATGTTTAATACTTCAATTTTCTTATTGATATCTTTCTGTTTTTCCATCAATACTGCAATTGCAGAGGGATAACTAGGGGCAATAGGAATTTTTTTAACGTTAATGGTGTTAATAATCACATCGTCATTATCAATGCTAATTGACAAGCTTTTAGGATCAATATTGTTTGCAATATTAGATAAAACAACTTCACTCTGCCCAGCGGGTAAATTGAGAGTTACGTTATTATCGAGTTCAGCACCCCGTAGAAAAATAGTTGCTTGATTGAGTTTTATATCATAATTAAGCGGTTTTGTGTGATCTACCGAGTTGATTTCATTAGCAAAAATACTGGTTGAACTAATAATAGATAACGTAATAAGCGATAGTGTTAGTTTGTTGGGTTTAATCATCATTTTCATTCTATCCATAGTTGATGAGCAGTATTAGTAAGAACGGAAAAATAGAGGTGTACTGTTGTACAAGTATATTTAGATAGTATTGCATCTCTAATAAATTAGATAACAGAATAAACTTAAAGATCTAATAGCGTGAAGGTGAAAAGAATAGATAAAACAGTATATTAGTATTTTTAATTAAATGAATATTTAAATAATAAGGATTATCTTAATGATGGGGAAATATTTAGCTTTTATTAGCTTTATCTAGTCTTGTTTAGATAAGAATAAGAGAAAAATTTCAGTAATAAACAATGAAAAAGGCAGTTTAAAAACAAACTGCCTAGGATAAAAATATTGCTATCGATTTTTATTTAACAACTTCACCGCTGTCGATAACAGTTTTACGCACTTTATCAGAGAAATCTTGCGCTTCTTTAATAATGGCTTTTTCATCAACTGTTAATAATTGGCGATCTTCCATTAAGATTTTTCCATCAACAATGGTATGACGAACATTACTTCCATTTGCACCATAAACTAATGCTGCATAAGGGCTATACATTGGTACCATGTTAGGTGATTTAGTATCAACAACGATAATATCAGCAAGTTTACCTGATTCTAAAGATCCCAATTTATCTTCCATATGCAATACTTTCGCCGACCCCATTGTTGCCAGCTCTACAACGGTTAATGGTGGCATAGCAGCACGATCTTTATTCTCTAACTTATGGATTTTACCCACAAGATTTAGCTCATTCATCGTCGTTAGTGTGTTACTTGACATTGGACCATCAGTCCCTAAACCTACACGAACACCTTTTTCTAGCATCGCGACGACAGGCGCCACACCTTTCGCTGATTTAGTATTTGCACTGATATTATGAGCGACACCAACATCATATTTTTTCAGTAAATCAATATCTTTATCATCGACCATAATTGCGTGAGCCGCGATAACTTTATTATTTAACGCTCCGATATCTGCCATATATTGAACTGGGCTTTTACCGCCAGTACGTTTAGCGATTTCTTCTTGTTCACGATCTGTTTCAGCTAAATGGATCATAACAGGAACATCAAGTTCTATTGATAACTTAGCAATTTTCTGAAGGTTTTCTGTGGTATTTGTGTAAGGAGCATGTGGTGCAAATGCTGGGATAATACGAGGGTGATCTTTATATTCTTTAATAAAGTTCACTGCGTATTGAATACCCTCTTCTGGTGTTTTTGCATCGGCAACAGGGAAATTAATAACAGACTCTCCTAATACTGCACGATTACCCATTTTATCAACAGTCTTGGCTACTTCATCTTCGAAATAATACATATCAACGTAAGTTGTTACGCCACCTTTTACCATTTCGATATTTGCAAGATCAGCACCTACTCTGACCATTTCTCGAGAAACCATTTTGCTTTCAAGTGGGAAAATATAACGGTGAAGTCTGTCTGGCACATCATCGGCTAATGAACGAAATACCGTCATCGAACCATGAGTATGGGTATTAATTAAACCCGGCATCACAATATCACCATCAACATCTAATACTTTATTAGCTTGATACTCTTTAGAAAGCTCAGGGCCACCAACGGCAATAATTTTATTTTCTTTTACGACAACAGTACCCTGTTCAATGATTTTATTTTGCTGATCCATAGTCAGAACAGTGCCGTCAACTATCATCAAATCAGCCTGTTTTGCCGCGTAACTAGAAAAGGAGACCGCCATTACAGCCAAAGCAAGCATAGATTTAGAAAATGACATCATTACCTCTCGTCTTGATGGGAAAATTTCCCTAAGATTATAAATAAATTCATTGGTTTTTGATATCAATTGAAAGTGAATGAGATCACCGAATAAATAATTAATTGAAGTTATTATCGCATTTGTTTACTGATTTAAATTAAGCGCGCTTTTTTTGTTGTAAAAGCCACTTATCTAATTCATTCGCAAAAAGTTGGCGGTCACGCTGACTTAAACTTGCGGGTCCTCCAGTTTGAATGCCGCTTGCTCTCATCGTATCCATAAAATCACGTATATTTAAACGTTCACGAATAGTTGCTTCAGTATAACGTTCACCTCTTGGATTCAATGCTACTGCGCCCTTTTCTATGACTTCGGCAGCTAATGGAATATCAGCGGTAATAATCAAATCATCTTTATTGGTGCGGCGAACAATTTCGTTATCAGCAACATCAAACCCAGCCGAAACTTGTAATGTACGTAAGAAAGGCGATGCAGGTACAATTAATCGTTGATTAGCAACAAACGTAATAATCACTTTTTCTCTATCTGCTGCACGATATAACACTTCTTTGATTACTTTTGGACATGCATCAGCATCAACCCATATAGGCATAACAACACTCTCTTTGTTATTTTTGGTATTAAATAGTCTATATTTATGGTGTTTAAAATAACACATTAATACTAACTAAGTGATTGAAGTTTTATTCTTTCTCGTTTTTCTGACCGTTGATTAGCCCAGATACTGAGTAATATCACGATCATCCCCAGTATTTGTAAACTCGTTAATTGTTGTCCTAGTAATGCCCAACCTAAAATAACCGCGCTTAGCGGACTTAAAAAACCTAATGAAGCCACAGAGCTTGGGCCTAATAATGCTAGCCCTCTAAACCAGAAAATATAGGTTAATGCTCCACCAATTAAGGTTAAATAAGCCAAACCTAAAAGGTTAATACCTGTTAATGAAGGTAATGTGGGTTCAAATAATAAGGCAAAGGGTAATAATACAGCACCACCTGCGGTTAATTGCCAAGCTGTAAAAGTTAAAGGTGTAACTGGCGGTTGCCAACGACGACTTAATACAGTACCTGTTGCCATAGAAAATGCGCCCCCTAATCCTGCAATTATTCCGATAGGATCAAGTGCTGCATTTGGTGTCAGAATGAGTATTGCTACACCAAAAATACCTCCTAATGCGGCTGAAATAGATAACCATGATAGGCGCGTTTGTAATAGCCAACGAGATAAAAATAAGACAATTAAAGGCTGCACTGCCCCTACTGTTGCAGCAACGCCACCGGGTAAACGATAGGCTGAAATAAATAATAACCACCAGAACAGTGAGAAGTTTAAAACACCCAAAATAATGACACGTAGCCACCATATACCTTGTGGCAGTTGTCTCATGATAATTAATAATAAAATTCCTGCTGGTAATGCCCGCAATGCAGCTAATGTCATGGGCACATTAGCTGGCAACATTTCCGTTGTCACAATATAAGTGCTCCCCCATACAATGGGAGCCAATGCCGTTAATAGTAATGTTGTGTATCGATTCATAAAATCACTCGTTTAGTTGTTACCAGACTAATTTATCTTGAGGTCAAGATAAATTGATAATACCTTGACGTCAAGATAAATAATTGACATGATAAATGCATGGATAGAATCGATAAAATTACTAAGCAATGGCAGCGTGAGCGCCCTGATCTTGATATTAGCCCGATGGGATTAATTGGACGATTGGGGAATGTTACTTTGCATCTTTCACGCGAAATGGAGAAAGTTTTCTCTCAATTTGGCTTAAATACATCAAGTTTTGATGTTCTTGCTACACTACGTCGTGCAGGCGATCCTTACACCCTTTCTCCAGGTGAAATGCTATCAACCCTGATGGTTACATCAGGCACGATGACAAATCGGATTGATCAATTAGAAAAAGCAGGTTGGGTTATTCGTAAAGTTAATCCAGAAGATGGTCGCAGTTTTTTAGTTTCGCTAACACCTGAAGGTCTGGAACTAATCAATCAAGTAATAGAAGCACACGCTGAGAACCAAAAACGTTTAGTCTCTGGTTTATCACAACAAGAGCAACAAAAATTAAATCAATTACTTAAAGTTTTTCTTAATTCGTTAGAATAGAGTTTTATTTTCTATCATTAACTTTATCCCCTTTTCTTTATTTGCTTAAAAACCCTTCTTTTTATGCCATTTTTGTTTATTTAAGCATCCATTGTGCATGAAATCACATTTTTACCTTGATCTAAATCAAAGATGTATTCTATTTGCCATTTTTAGGTTGATGAATACCAAAACTTAAATTATAAAGCGAATGATAATAATTACTGATCTCATTAAGGTCTGCAGCTATGTGCATTCAATTTAAATCTTGCTTCGTGTTGTCCGCTTTAACACTCTCACTCTCTCAATATGCTATTGCTGATAATGCCTTACCTAAAGAAGAAACACTTGTTGTGACAACAACACGTAGCGCAGCTTCTTTATGGAACAGCCCTGCTACTATTCAAGTTATTGATAAAGAAACATTAAGCCAATCAAATTCATCTTCTATTGCTGACCAATTACGTGATATTCCTGGTGTTGAAGTTACGGATAATAGCCTTGCTGGTCGTAAACAGATCCGTATTCGTGGAGAAGCATCATCGCGTGTACTTTTATTGGTTGATGGACAAGAAGTGACCTATCAACGAGGTGGTCAAAACTTTGGTGCTGGTATTTTAATTGATGAATCTGCACTAGAGCGTATTGAAGTGGTTAAAGGTCCCTATTCTGTGCTTTATGGCTCACAAGCTATTGGCGGTGTGGTGAATTTAATTACTCAAAAAGGTGGCGATAAGCCTTTTGGGGGAAATGTCAAAGTCGTTTATGACTCAGCAACGATGGGATGGCGAGAGTCTGCATTAATTTCAGGTACTGTCGGTGATTTTGAATATCGCCTTAATGGAAGTTATGCCGATCATGGTGATAGATATACTCCTGATGGGCGTTTACCTAATACGCATTTTAGAAATAACGGTCAAGGTGCATGGTTAGGTTATAAAGTGGATAAACATAAGTTTGGTCTTTCGCTCGATCGTTATAATTTATCAACACAATCTTATTATGCTGATGAAGGAAAATATCAAGAGTTTAGCGTTAAAGTGCCTAAACTTGAGCGTGAAAAAGTTGGTTTATTTTATGACTATGATGCTAATACAGATTATTTCAAAAAACTTCATATTGATGCCTATACACAACGTATAGAGAGAAAATTTGAAAACCGCGTTGGTGTTGTTACCCCAACGGGTAGCCCAATGATTGGTAATTTAACCGTTAAAAACCGAACTCAGTCTGAAGACACTCAAAATACTTATGGAATGACTATGCAGGCTAATTTTACTTTACCTGCAAATAATGAGTTAATTTTAGGGGCTCAATATCAACAAGATAAAGTAAAACAAACGTCCGCAGGGCAGACTTCTTCAAATAGTACAACGGGGTTTCCACCCGCTGTTAATTATGAAAAACAATCTCTTTTGCATAACCGCAGTAAACAAACCAATATCTCTGTTTTTGCCCAAAATGATTGGAAAATAACAGATGATTGGTCATGGACTATGGGCGCCAGACAATATTGGTTGGGATCAGAATTACAAGATGGTGCTGAAACTATTCACCATAATAAAACCGGAACAAGTTATAAGACATTAGCTTATGATTCTGTGAAAGATAACGCTTTTATTGTGTCATCTCATTTGCGTTATTCTGGATTTAAAGATACAGAATTACGTCTCGCGTTTGCACAAGGTTATGTTTTCCCGACACTTGTTCAGCAATTTATGAACACAACTGCTGGCGGTGCGGTGACTTACGGTAATCGCGATCTTGAAGCTGAACATTCTAATAATGTGGAATTTGGTGCGCGTTATAAAGGGAATAATTGGTACATCGATAGCGCGATTTATTATTCTGAAGCCAAAGATTACATCACATCTATTGCTTGTGCAGGAGAACGTATTTGCGAAGGAAATAGTAAAACTGGCCGAGCAAATTATTTCTATTACGACAATATCGATCGCGCCAAAACTTATGGTATGGAAGTGATGGCTCAATACCAAGGTTGGTCAATTACTCCTTATGTTTCTGCCAATGTGATGCGTCGTCAATTTATTGGTTCAACATTGAAAACATGGGATACCGGTGAACCTACATTAACTTCTCGTATTGGTGCTAAGCATTTATTACTGCTCAATAATATGAATCTAATGTCGGACTTATATTTAAGAGCAGCAACAAAAGCGAAAGATCATAGTAACCCCGAAAATAAACAGCACTATGCAGGTTGGACGACGGTTAATCTTTCATTGAGTACGGAATTTGGTCATAACGATCAATACCGTATTAACTTCGATTTAAATAATATTTTAAATAAGCATTATCAAACGGCTCATGAATCTATTCCTGCCGCGGGAATTAATGCTGCAGTTGGTCTGGCATGGGCATTTTAATTATGAAAAAAATAGTAATCGCACTTAGTTTGTTATTGTTGCCTTTTAACTTAATGGCAAAAGAAAACAAAAATAATGAACGTTGGGTTATTGCTGGAGGCTCTATAACGGAATTGGTTTATGCCATAGGTGCTGGCAATAAGGTTGTCGGTGTTGATGAAACAACGTCTTATCCTGAACAAACGCAAGCATTGCCTCATATCGGATATTGGAAACAGCTAAGTACAGAAGGCATTCTGTCATTACGCCCTTCTACTTTTGTGACTTGGGATGATGCTGAACCTAAAATGGTATTACGCCAACTCGCACAACATAATGTAAAGGTTATTTCTTTACCAAGAACACCCGCTACGTTTGAATTAATGCTTAAAAATATTCGTACCTTAGCGGTTTCATTAGATAAACAGACAGAAGCAGAAACTTTGATTAGTTCACTGCAATCTCGTTTAGCGACGATCACAGCTAAAAATAATCACATTAAGCGCAAAGTAAAAGTATTGTTCTTTCTTTCACCAGGAGGGGGAATTCCTCAAGTTGCAGGAAAAAACAGTGTTGCAGATGCCATTTTGGCATTATCAGGTGGCGATAATATCGCCACTCACGAAAATTATCGTATCTATAGCGCAGAAGCCATTATCGCGGCTGATCCAGAAGTTATCGTGATAACCACACAAAGCCAACAAAACCATACTGGCGGTATAAGAGCCTCTGAAGGATTAGCGTCCGTTCCCGGTGTCTCAATGACACAAGCATGGAAAAACCAACGCATTATTGAAATTGATCAATCCCTTATTTTGGGAATGGGACCTCGTATTGTGGATGCCGTGGAGTTATTGCATCAACAGTTTTATCCCGCTGATCCTGTTAATGATAATAAGTAGGAATGATTTAATAATGAAAGAGTTAGTCGCAACACATAGCACGCAATTTTCGACTGAAATCGATCTTACTCCCCATTTTGCACTTGAAGGTGATAGCCCTTTTCGTGATAGACATGCCACAATGCCGTGGCGAGGCTCTGTACCTATTGCGAAAGAAGATCAACAATCTACATGGCAAACACTGTTAAACAGTAAAACGCCTGCGTGTAAACGTTTGTTGTATATTCATATCCCTTTTTGTGCAACGCATTGTACATTTTGTGGTTTCTATCAAAATAACTATCACGAAGCAGCCTGTACGCGTTATACCGACGCATTACTGCGTGAGATATCGGCTGAATCAGATAGCTTACTTTATCAGTCAGCACCAATTCATGCAGTTTACTTTGGTGGTGGAACCCCTTCTGCATTATCAGCAAAAGATCTCTATCGTGTGATCACACATTTACGCCAATCACTCCCTTTAGCACCAGATTGCGAAATTACGATTGAAGGTCGCGTTTTAAATTTTGATGATAATCGAATTGATGCTTGTTTAGATGCAGGTGCAAATCGCTTTTCTATTGGTATTCAAACCTTTAACAGTAAAATACGTAAACGAATGGCAAGGACATCAACCGGTGAAGAAGCCGCTAAGTTTATGAAAGGACTCTGTTTACGAGATAGAGCTGCTGTGGTGTGTGATCTGTTATTTGGATTACCGGGACAAAATGCGCTGAATTGGCAAGAGGATCTGACTATTGCCCATGATATTGGCTTAGATGGTGTCGATTTATATGCCTTGAATTTATTGCCAAATACACCATTAGGTAAAGCTGTCGAAAATCAACGTGTGACAGTACCAACACCGATAGAAAGGAGAGCGCTTTATCTTCAAGGTTGTGATTTTATGGATAACGTGGGTTGGCGTCAGATCAGTAATAGTCATTGGGCTAGAACAACTCGTGAGCGCAATCTCTATAATTTATTAATTAAGCAAGGCGCGGATTGTCTTGCCTTTGGCTCTGGGGCTGGTGGTTCAGTTAATGGTTATTCTTGGATGATTGAACGCTCACTCGATAATTATTATCAAAAAATCACGGATAACCAAAAACCGTTGATGATGATGAGCCGTACAACAGACAGCGGTTTTCGTTGGCGTCATGAACTACAAGCGGGCATTGAATGTGGTCGTGTTGATTTAGCCAAATTAAGTTCGCAAGCGACTCAGCTCTCCCCTTTATTAAATCAATGGTATCAAGCAGGTCTTGTTGAAGATGATTTTCTTTGCATGAAACTGACCAATGAAGGTCGGTTTTGGGCAAGTAATTTGCTGACTTCCTTACAGCAATTAATTTTGCAGTTAAATACTCCTCGTTAATCTCATTACCCTTACTATTAATGAAAAGATGGAAACAACATCATGAATACAGAGTTACAACAATTTTTAATGACAGAGCCTGATGGCACATTGGAAACTATTGCGACGCAATTTAATACAACGTTATTAGACGTTGTAAGACATTTACCATCACGCTCATTAATGGGGGGGGAGCAATTCGATATAGTGTGGGATAACGTCATGAAATGGGGTAATGTCACCACGCTTGTGCATACTCAAGATGTTATTTTAGAGTTTAGCGGTGAATTACCAAGTGGTTTTCATCGTCATGGCTATTTTAACTTACGTGGTAAAAAAGGAATGACAGGTCATATTAAAGCCGAAAATTGCCAATATATTGCGATGATCGAGCGTAAATTTATGGGTATGGATACCGCCTCTATCTTATTTTTCAATCATAAAGGCGTTGCAATGTTTAAGATTTTCCTTGGTAGAAACGAACATCGTCAATTGTTACCAGAGCAATTATCAGCCTTCCGTCAATTAGCACAACAATTAAATAAGGAATAATTGCGCGTGAAAACATGGGTTATTTTTGGCGCTGGCGGTAAAGGTGTTGGCGCACATATTGCAGATATTGGCGTTACACAACGACGCCCTATTGTGGCTTTAGTTCGTTCCGAAGAGGCAGCTAATCGGTTAGAAGAAAAAGGGATCAAAACAGTTATCGGCGATGCGATTGATGCTAAGGCTGTTGAAGCTGTTTTAACATTGGCAGGAAAAGAAGCAGACATCATTTCCACAATGGGCGGTGAAAATGATTATTTAGCTCATCGAACCGTAATTGATACTGCGGAGAAAATGGGTTTTCAGCGTATGTTAATGGTTTCTTCGTTAGGTTGTGGCGATAGTTGGGTCGCGTTATCTGACAGAGCAAAAGCCGCGTTTGGTCAAGCTGTGAGAGAAAAATCATTGGCTGAAGTGTGGTTGCAAACCAGTCGTTTTGATTATGCGATTGTCAGACCCGGTGGATTACTGAATGGTGAAGAAACGGGTAAGGCTCAGCTTTATCAATACGAAGAAACTCATGGTTTAGTTAATCGCCGAGATGTTGCACGCTTAGTGACTCAACTTCTAGACGCTGACCTTTTAGACGATCAAGTCTATGCCGTAGTTGAACCTGGCTTAGTGCCTTCTAAATAAGCACGTTATGTATTAATATCTACTCTATTATTTTTGGAGATAGCACTTTTGTGTTATCTCTTTTTTCTTATTTTTCTCGTGGGCAATAACTCACATTATGATGTGTTTTTCTCTCACAACAAAAATTCCTTTATAGTCATTCGTCACTTTACTGTCTTAATAGGGGTAACTTGTGGCATAATGCCGCCCCATTACCTTTTGTCATTCACTAATAATGAGTATTCGTCTTGTTAATCAGCAATAATATCACTATGCAGTTTGGCTCAAAGCCTCTGTTTGAAAACATTTCTGTCAAATTCGGTGGCGGAAATCGCTATGGTTTAATCGGAGCCAACGGTAGCGGTAAATCAACCTTTATGAAAATTTTAGGTGGCGATTTAGTGCCAAGTAGCGGCAACGTATTTCTCGATCCTAATGAACGCCTTGGTAAACTAAAACAAGACCAGTTTGCTTATGAAGAGTTTACTGTGCTTGATACGGTGATTATGGGGCACACTGAACTTTGGGAAGTGAAGCAAGAGCGTGAACGCATCTATAATTTACCTGAAATGAGCGAAGAAGACGGCTTACGCGTTGCCGATCTTGAAGTGAAATTTGGTGAAATGGACGGTTATACCGTTGAATCTCGTGCTGGCGAATTATTGCTAAACGTAGGTATTCCATTAGAACAACACAATGGTCCTATGAGTGAAGTGGCTCCCGGTTGGAAATTGCGTGTGTTACTTGCACAAGCCCTGTTTGCTGATCCTGATATTTTGTTACTGGATGAACCGACGAACAACTTGGATATTGATACCATTCGTTGGCTTGAGCAAACGCTAAATGAACGTAACAGTACCATGATCATTATTTCCCATGATCGCCACTTCCTAAATATGGTCTGTACGCACATGGCAGACTTAGACTATGGTGCGCTTGCTGTTCATCCGGGTAACTATGATGAATATATGTTTGCTGCAACCCAAGCTCGTGAGCGTTTATTAGCGGATAATGCGAAGAAAAAAGCACAGATTAGTGAATTACAATCTTTCGTGAGTCGTTTTAGTGCTAATGCATCTAAATCACGTCAAGCAACCTCTCGTGCAAAACAAATTGAGAAAATTCAATTAGCAGAAGTGAAAGCGTCTAGCCGTCAAAACCCATTCATTCGTTTTGAACAAGAGAAAAAATTATTCCGTAATGCGCTTGAAGTGGAAAATATCTCTAAAGGCTATGATGATAATGCCCCGCTGTTTAAAAACGTCAATATGATGCTTGAAGTGGGCGAAAAAGTGGCCATTTTAGGTAATAACGGTGTGGGTAAATCGACAATGATCAAAACATTAGTCGGTGAATTAACACCTGATACAGGTCGTTTAAAATGGTCTGAAAACTCAAACATTGGCTATTATGCACAAGATCACGCAACTGATTTTGAAGTCAATATGACTGTGTTTGATTGGATGAGTTTATGGATGAAACCAGAAGACGATGAGCAATCTGTACGCAGCGTATTAGGTCGTTTACTGTTCTCTCAAGATGATTTGAAAAAATCAGTTCAAGTTTTATCTGGTGGTGAAAAAGGTAGAATGTTATTTGGTAAGCTGATGATGCAAAAACCAAACATTTTGATTATGGATGAACCAACCAACCACTTAGATATGGAATCTATCGAATCATTGAATATGGCATTAGAACTTTATCAAGGTACATTGATTTTCGTCTCTCATGACCGTGAATTTGTCAGTTCACTGGCAAATCGTATTATTGAAATTACACCTGAAAAAGTGACTAATTTCCAAGGAACTTATGATGAGTTCTTAGCGAAAAAAGGTGTTGAGGCTTAATCGCGGCCCTATTTATTAAATAGTAGATAACATAAATGAAAAAGGCTTAGTATATTTACTAAGCCTTTTTAGATTTTGATAAATGTTTTTATAGTCTTATTTGATTATAGTTTCCTGAAATTTCCACCTCAGGTTTATTTTTTATTTTTCTATTTATTTTTATCATTATTTCCAAGCCACTGTATAATAGAGGAGTTTCAAATAATAAATCTTCACTGATTTGTTTTTCTTTGACAAACTTATCATTCTCTTTTTTATCCTTTTTATAGTTTAAATTTATTTTTTTATCTGATAATAAAATATCCAACATATTTATATTGCTTAATAATGCTACATTTAACGCACTATCATTGATTATAGACCCATTAGTATCTTTTTCTTGCTTTGCAAATTTGTTTATATTTTGGTTTTTCCTAATTTTTTCTCTTGTATTTTCATACGTTAGCAATAAACCTTTAATAATATCTAAATCTTTTCCATCTGATGTTCTATCAATGAGTTCATTTAAATCTGATATTTTATCATTAATTTCGATCAATAAAGAGTGGTCTATAACTGCTAAATTTAATATTGAATTTACTTTTTTTATTGAATCGCTGAGTTTATTTGCTAGAAAGCTTGCGGGGGATTTTACATATTCTTGAATTGCATTAATTAGAGAGGTTTGTGCATGTTCTTCTGATACTCTAATTTTAATTATCTCTTCATGTTTTTCACTTTTTTTATCTACTTTAATTTCCAATAAATCAGTTATATTCTTAAATTTTCCATCTTTATAGTATGTTTCTATAATTTCATTAAACTTTCCAGAAAATAAGGTGTCGAGATATTTTTCTTTGTTAAGATTTTCTGTGTCAATTTTATTGGAAGATAAAATATTTATTTTATTTTTTTTAGACTCTATTTCTATTTTTTTTAATTTTTCGGCGATGTTTTCTACAACTGTTTTATTTAGCACATCGGAAAACTCTTTGCTAATAGTTTCTTTCTTGTTATTGCCATTTAAAATTAAATTATCGATTTTTGAATTTATTATATATTCATTGCTATTATCAATGTCTTGTAAGTCTAATCTTTTTATAAATAATATATCGTTATAATATTTAAATACTCCGTTTATTTGTTCGACACTATAAATGCCGATACTTTTAGGTAAGTTTTCTATTATATTTTTTTCTTCGGTACTAATTTCAAAAATATTTGTCTTTTTTTCATCCATCAATAAAGGCTCGATTATTTCGCGAAATTCTTTTTCAAATTTTCTTCTTTCAAATTTTTCTCCATATTCTTTTCCATATTCTTCCTTTAACTCTGAAGGTTTTTCAGAATTATGATAATAAAAGATTTTTAATATGGTTGAGTTTTTATTATACTTATCTAAATTTGCTAATATATTTATTTTGTTTTCAGTGGAAAAGTCGCTATTGTTAAAGTTATTTATATTAAGCAAACCTAAATTATTATCATCATAAGGGATGGTAAGTTTTAATACATTTTCTTTCCCCTTTTCACTAGTTTTAATCTTAAATTTTATTTGTTTTTCTTGAGTTATTTTAATGTCCAGTTTTTTATCTATATTACTATTATTATATTGTTTAGATATCGATTTAATTAAATCTAATTTTCCACCTAATGTTATTTTTTCCGCCTTTAAATTCAATGTGTTAATAAAAAGGTCGCCTTTATCTTTTTCATTTAATTTTTCACTTAATGTATCGTAAGTAGATAAAAAATTATTTAAATTTTCTTTGTCTTCCTTTAAGGTTGCATTATTGTATAAGTTTTCATTATTTATAATGTATTCAAATGCTGCAAACTCTAAATTAAATTCCTTTGTTATATTTGAATGTTCATTGGATATGATTTTATTATTATTTTCATCTAGAAGAAAAAAGTTACTTTTTCTGGTGTAAACTCTATATCTAATATTTTTCTGTCTTTATTGAGAATTTCTTTCAATCCCAGATAACTATGTATTATATTATAGGTTGAATAAAATTTATCGTTAAAAATATTGTTTAGTAATAAACTGGTATAAGAATCATTATATTCTTCATTACTATTTTCTTTTATTATTTCCCATATTTTATCCATCACATATTTTTTTGTCATTCCACTACAATTTTTTTTTGATGCAACCTCATTTAGTTTTGATTTTCCTTTTTTTAAAGAATCTAGTTCGTTATCTCTATAATTATCATCATTCAATAATAATGATAAACTGCTTCTTATTAATTCTATTTTTTCTTCCGTGTTTTTATTTTCCATTTTATTTATTTTATCTACTTTATCTACTACTATTGATACTATATGATTAATATCATCTTGGGGTAATTGATTAAACAATGATTTAATGCTTTGATTATTAATAATATTCTCATTTTGTTCTTTTGAGCAACCAATTTTAAATATATGTGTACCATCCTGAATAAAATTGATCTCAAAATAAAAAACATTATTATCTATTTTAATGTTAAATGTATCTTTATAATCACTTAGTGATAAATTCCTTAGTTCTTGAAATTTACCTATTTTATCTAAAAATGAAACTTTAGGGTTATAATAAACATCATAAAGTAATGTCATGACTTGCTTTTTATCGCTAATATGGAAAAAATCTTTTATCTTATCCCAGATAGTCATGACTTTATTGACTTTTTCTCCAGATAAAACGCTATTAATCTGAGCTGATGTTAGTTTACTATTTCCTATGGTTATGCTATTCATATTTCGCCTAGTTTGAAAAAATTTAAAGTAAGATAATAAAAAATAATAATAAAATTACTTAATGTAAATAAATGTCTTGATTATTTTAATAAAAAATACTTTTCTTTTTATAATGTAGAACATATGCCATTGTATCAATAATACAATTTAAGTATTCTCATCTATAACTTTATTTCTATTTTATATAATGGCTGTTTTTTGATTGTAATATATGCACGCATTAATTTTAAAACTGTCTATTCTTTGTCTTTACTGAAAAAATTATTTATTTTTCAATGAGATGTCATATCCATTTTTTTAGTAGGAATTTTATCTATTTTATTTTTATCAATATCACATTTATTTATATATACGCGAATCATAATAATCCTGAGTAATAAATCGTGTAATATAAAATTAATCTAATTTATCAACTTCAATAAAACACTATAACGGCGCACCCTCAGATAATGGTTATCCTGCTGGATTAATGGATGGTGATTTTAACGCAATAATGGCCGCTGATAATCTTGATGTACCCACGTTATTTAAAGCATTAGGATTATATCCAGCAATAAATCAGCAAGATCACGATCAGGTTTATTTACGAAATTATGGCCAACGCTCTTTAATGCGAGGAGGAGCTTGGTATTCACAGCAATTAGCAGGAATGCGAACTTTATGCTTAAGCCACCATGCACGACATCGCAGCACTTCTGTCGGTGGACGCCTTGCTTGGATTGACATAAGCAGTTAATTAACCCGAAAAATTATCATTTATAGACATTTTTGCATAAATTAATTTACCTTAGTATCGATTACATGAATAATAGCGGTAATAGTAATGATTATTATTCGGTGACTTATTGTGATTGATTTTTATGCATTTAAATTGAAACCTGTGGCATTAATTTGTTCTGCCACCCTTCCTTTTATTTTGACTACACAGGCTTTTGCTGAAGAAACAGCAAAAACAGAACACGTTGAGAAGCTTGTTGTGAGCGCTCAAGCACTAAAAGTAAATACACGTTTGCAAGAAACACCTAAATCGGTTTCTGTTATTTCTCAACAAGATCTAGAAACACATGCTCCACAAAAATTAGATGAAGCATTGCGTTATACATCTGGTGTTGTCTCTCAACCTTATGGTGCGGATAACGACACAGATTGGCTTCGTGTTCGTGGCTTTGAAGCAGCAACCTATTTAGATGGTAGCCGCCTTTTCCGTGATGGTTATTATACATGGTTATTAGAGCCTTATGGTTTTGAACAAATCGAAGTGGTAAAAGGCGCATCGGCGGTATTATTTGGTGAATCGACACCAGGTGGTGCGGTTAACGTGGTACAAAAGAAGCCTAGTTTTAAACCTCAAAATGAAGTATTTCTTGAGGTCGGAAATAATGACCAACGTGGTTTAGGTTTTGATGTTTCAAGTGCTACCGATGATAAACGTGTGCGCTATCGTCTTGTTGGATTAATGAAAAAATCAGATGGAGAATTATCTCACACTGATAATGAGCGTATTTACCTTGCGCCAAGTGTCGCGATCAACCTGACTGATGATACATCATTAACCTTTATGGCAACCTATTTGCATGATGACGGTACGCCAACTAATCCTTTCTTCCCTGCTGCCGGTACATTAATTTCATCTCCTTTTGGTAAAATAAAGCCTACTACCAACTTAGGTGAACCAGGATACGATAAATATAAACGAACCCAAATTTCAGCTGGTTATTTATTAGAGAGTAATATCAATGATGTTTGGCGTTTTTCTCAACGTTTAAATTATGGTTATAACGATCTGCTTTTACGTAGCGTTTATGCATTTCCTAATTCAGATATAACAGCAACAGAATTGAATCGCGGTGTTGTTTTCCGTGATGGTAAAAATCAAAGTATTACCTTTGATAATAATGTGGTCGGTGAATGGGATACGGATAACTTTGAGCACACATTATTAGCAGGCGCAGAATTGCAATATCACCAAACTAAAGGTGATGAACAAGATAATTATAGTTTTGGCACCATTAATCCTTGGAACCCTATTTACGGAAACTATACCCCACTCAATCCAGCAGATAACGTTAATCGAACTATTGATAAAACCCAATATAGCCTTTATTCACAATATCAAACCAAATTTGATAGTCGCTGGGTTGCCGTTGCTGGTGTACGCCAAGATTGGGTAAAAACAGAAAATACAGCAAAAGTAAAAAATGAGGATAAATCTCGTACTGATAGCGAATTTAGCCTGAATGCAGGATTAATGTATTTAGCGGATAATGGATTATCGCCTTATGTCAGTTATTCCGAGTCCTTTGAGGTAATGAGCACTATCGATCCAGCAACAAAGGATCTGTATAAACCGTTAAAAGGTGATCAAATTGAAGCAGGTGTGAAATATACACCTGATTTTATGGATGGCTACTTTAATATTGCTTGGTTTGATATCACTCAGAAAAATGCGCTTGTTGCAAACCCAACGACATTTGTTTCAACACAAACAGGTAAAGTGACTTCAAAAGGTATTGAAGTAACAAGTGAAATGCAATTAACGGAACGTTTAGCGTTAAAAGCCAATTACACCTATACCGATATGCAAACAGATGACACGGGTAATAGAGGTAAACAACAAGCAGGTTTAATTCCTAAACACACCGCGTCAGCTTGGGGCAGTTACACTATCCCAATAACAGGAACTCAAGATTTAACCTTGGGAACAGGTGTTCGTTATTTAGGTAAATCTAAAGATAATCCTAAGAGCAGTGATTTAACGGTACCAAGTGCAACATTATGGGATATGGCAGCAACCTATAATTTCAATAAACAGTGGCAATTACAGTTAAATATCAACAATATTCTTGATAAAGAATATCTCTCTGGCTGTGATTATTACTGCTATTACGGGCAATCTCGTTCTGTTTTATTAAACGCTAAATATCGCTGGTAATTTTCTTTTTTATTCCGCTTTTTATTGTTAACCATGCAATAAAAGGCGGAATATGATTTTATAAATGAGTGACCATGTTTGAACTCTCAAATATTCAAATGGATCGCGGTGGACGCACTATTCTATCAATACCCTCACTGCGTATTTCAGATTCAGGATTAACCATTGTGCTTGGCCATAATGGCTCAGGTAAATCGACACTCGTCAGTTTGTTATCGGGTCAGCAAATCCCTGATAGTGGATGTCTCACACTAAATAACCGTAATATCTCACAATATAAGCCTCGTGATTTGGCTAAACAAATCGCGTTTCTTCCCCAAAAACTTCCCGCGTCTGCTGGATTAACTGTCAGAGAATTAGTGTGTTTAGGACGCTTTCCTTGGCGTGGAACATTAGGCCGTTGGAATAAAAAAGATGATGAAATTATCACAATGGCGATGGAAAAAGCGGGAGTACTTCCTTTCGCTGACACGCTTGCAGATGATTTATCAGGTGGTGAGCGTCAACGGGCTTGGGTTGCAATGTTACTCGCTCAACAATCACCGATCTTGATATTAGATGAACCAACCTCGGCATTAGACATACATCATCAATACCAATTAATGGAATTGTTGAGTGAGTTAAATCAAACTCAGCACGTTGGTATTATTGTTATTTTGCATGATCTTAACCTTGCCTTGCGTTATGCCACTCATATCATCGCACTTAAAAAAGGGAAAATTGCGTTTGAAGGTGAGGTCTCATTACTTTTTGATGATGAGCGACTCTCCTCGCTTTATGAAACACCCATTAAGCTGATTGAACACCCTGATAATAAAGGCTCACAACAACATAAAGTGGCGGTGGTATGCGTGTAATATTACAAACAATAGTTAATTTACTGTCCTTTTGTTTAGTTATTTTATTAATTACCCCCACAGTAAATGCGGCGCAACATAATAATGAAAAGGCTTCTAACACACCGCAACGCATTATTGTTTTAGACTGGGATTTACTTGAACAAATATTAACACTTGAAGTGAACCCCGTAGGGGCAACTGAAATTGCAGGTTATAACCAATGGGTTGCTCACCCTATTGCACCGAATTCTATTGAAGAAGTTGGTATGCGAGCAGAGCCTAATTTAGAAAAAATAGCGACGTTAAAACCTGACCTTATTTTAGCATCAAGCTCACAACAAGATTTATTACCTGTATTAGAAACCATTGCTCCTGTGGTTTATTTACCTAATTTTTCTCGCCAAGATAATGCGGCACAAGTCGCTCTGGCGCATTTTAATACCCTTGCTTCGCTTTTGGGAAAAGAAGCTCTCGCACAACAAAAGTTAGCTGAAATGGACGCTACTTTTGCGCAATTTAAAGCAAAGTTACAGCAGGCATTTATCACATTACCTGAAGTAGAAGTGATCCGTTTTTCTACGCTCACCTCCATCTTTTTATATACTGAAAATTCAACAACCGAATATGTGATAAATAAGCTGGGGCTGAAATCGGCAATATCATTACCGCCACAACCTTGGGGTATTGATCAACGAAGAATGAATGTATTGCAACAGATTAAACATGGTTATGTCCTTTATATGTTGCCTTTTCCTGATGAAAGTAAACTGCAAAAATCAGTATTATGGAAAGCCATGCCATTTGTGCAAAATGGGCATTTTCATTCAGTCAAACCTGTCTGGAATTATGGAGGAATGACATCATTGACATTAATGGCGCAAGCCATTACTGAAAGCTTATTAGATATGGCACCTAGTAATGAAAATTAAGCAACCTACTTTCTATTTTTTGGTAATTATCTTATTAAGCATTACCAACTTACAAATTGATAATTCTCTTTCTTTATCTCATCAATTGTATTTATTGGCTAATTCAGCCACAACAATTCCTTTTGCTGATGTTTTTTTCTTGCATGCACAATTACCACGTTTAGCTATGACCGTTGTTATTGGCGGGTTATTTGGTGTTGTTGGCAGTTTAATGCAGCAATTAACGCAAAATAATTTAACTTCCCCTTTAACCTTAGGAACTTCATCAGGTGCTTGGCTAGCCTTAGTGATCGTTAATATTTGGTTCACTGGCTGGGTTACAGATTACAGTGCAGTAGCTGCAACAATTGGCGCTTTATTAGCCTTTTCTCTGGTGATTATTATTGCAGGTATTCGCAATATGACCGGCTTACCTTTAGTTGTTTCAGGTATGGTGGTCAATATTTTATTAGGCGCTATTGCAACGGCATTAGTGACATTAAACTCACAATTTGCTCAAAATATATTCATGTGGGGAGCTGGTGATTTAGCACAAGATGGCTGGGATAAAGTTTATTGGTTATTACCACGAATAACACCTGTTTTACTTATTTTTATCTTTGCACCTCGTATTCTCACTTTATTACGTTTAGGGCATGAAGGTGCGGCGGCTCGTGGGCTTTCTGTTTTACCTGCATTTGCCTTTTTTATTATATTAAGTACTTGGTTAGTTTCTGTTTCTATTACGGCTGTTGGTGTAATTAGTTTTATCGGATTACTTGCACCTAATATAGTTAGAACATTAGGATCTAGAACGGCTAGCCAAGAACTCATTGCAAGTGGATTAATGGGAATATGTTTGCTGTTAATTACCGATAGTCTTGCGATATGGGTTGGTCAGTGGCTCAATACAGTTATTCCTAGTGGTGTTACGGCAGCGGCTATTGGGGCGCCAGCATTAATTTGGTTTAGTCGTAAGAAAATGCGAGCTCAAGATCAGCTTTCTATTTCAATTATTTCTCAAACTAAAAGAATATCGAATTATACGGTCATAGGAATAACGGCATTATTAATACTTGGATTAGCGCTTACCCTGTTTATTCATATTAATGAGCGCCAATGGCTATGGGAAATACCTTCCGTTTATCAATGGGCTTTGCGTTTTCCTCGTCTATTAACAGCACTCTTTGCTGGTGTTGCACTGGCTATTGCTGGCGTTATTTTACAACGTTTAATTTATAACCCGTTAGCCAGCCCAGATATTTTAGGTGTTTCATCAGGTGCAACCTTCGCTTTGGTATTTTCTAGCTTAATTCTGGGAAGCACTTTACAAACATCACAATGGGGAACTGCGTTATTAGGAAGCGGCGTTGTTATGATTATCTTATTAGTGTTGGGTAAAAGGCACCAATATGCCCCTGCCAGTTTAATCTTAACGGGTATTGCATTAACTGCGAGTTTAGAGGCTTTTATTCAGTTTTTCTTAGCGAAAGGTTCGTTAAGTAGCTATAAAATATTATTGTGGTTATCAGGCTCGACTTATCGTGTAACAGGGCAACAAGCTATTTATTTTGCATTAGCTATCATCTTTATTGTGGGCGTTGTTTTATTACTCACTCGATGGTTGGCATTAATATCAATTGGTCGAAACTTTGCTTTAGCGCGAGGATTACATACAGCGCAAGCAAGTATTATTTTACTGATTATTGTTTCTCTGTTATGTGCATTAGTTACGTCAACCGTTGGCCCTATCGCCTTTATTGGCTTAGTCGCCCCTCATATGGCGGTATTAATTGGCGCTCAAAAAATAAAATCACAATTAATTCTTTCGGGATTAATCGGTGCGACTTTAATGGTTTGGGCTGATTGGCTTGGGCAAGTATTGATTTATCCTGCACAAATTGCCGCAGGAACTTTAGTAGCGATTTTAGGTGGTAGCTATTTCCTTTGTTTAATGCTGTTAAATCGTAGTCGCTGATCGAAAAAAGCCTAAGATATCAACATTAATCTTGCTGATATTCTTAGGCTTTAATTATTATTGATTGTGCTTAAATCTTACTGTTGTGATTATTAATACCAATAGGCTACTCATTATTATTAATATTTATTAAATTTTAGGTACTATTGATTAATTAGATTTTATTGTGAGCTGTTCGTCTTTATAAATAAATATTTAAATATATACTCAAGATTCGTTTTTAATATAAGGAAATTTAATATGGCACAGTATTATTATACTGGAAATTTGCAACAAGCATCGAATTCATCAGATTTTGATGTTGAGTTCAAAACATCATCATTTGTTGAATATTCAGGTATTTATAGATGTAAAACATGCGGTTATGAAATAGCACTAAATGCACATGAGGGGAAAGTTCCTCCTCATCAAAGTAATTCACATTGTAATAATAATATATTTAAACTATTAGTTAAAACAAATAATTAAAGTTGTTTAGAATAGGGATATTGAAAATAATCCCTATTCTATGATTTTATTTTAGTAATTGAGTAAATTGCTGATATAGCATATTACCTAATGTTTTTGCGGTATATTCTTCGCTATGACCTAAATTATCAACAGCAGCATGCATACCATGATAAATCAATGTACTGGTTAATTCCGGTTGTGTAACATGCCAAGTTTTATTTTCTGTACCTGAAATTAACAGCGTTTGAATTTGCTGTAATGCTCTATTTTCATGAATATTGCTGCTTTGATGAAATACTTGATGAAAAAGCATGTCGTGTAATTTTTGTTTCTCAACATAAGCAATAACGCTGATTTCACACCACTGTTTTAATTTCTCACGATGATCTTGTTGTGAGCAGGCATCCATGGCGTTATCTATTTTATTTAAATACCAATCCATATAACGTGTTCTGAGCGCATCAAGAACGTCTGTTTTGGCAGAAAAATAGTGATAATACGTTCCTTTTGCTACCCCTGCTTTTTTTACAATATCGCTAACGGTTGTGGCATCAAAACCTTTATCAAGAAATAACGCTTCTGCCGCATTCATTAACTCTTCTAAACGAACCTCTGCGGGTTTTGTTCTTGGTTTATCAGTTATTTGTTCTTCTAATGACATTGCTTATCTCCCTCAAAGTCGCTTGTAAAGAGTACTCTATATTAAAGCGAGTCACAATGATGACAAATGAAACTCATTATCAATATAAATTGACCGACGGTCGGTCGAGTATTATTATGCCATTATTATTCATCATTAAGGCAATAAAGCTTATGACTTATTTAAAACGACTGTCACTTATCTGTGCCATTTGTTTAGGTACTTTTATGGCAACTCTCGATATTAGTATCGTGAATGTAGCTCTGCCAACTATTCAAAATGATATACATGCTGATATGGCAACCTTGCAGTGGATTGTTGATGCTTATGCGCTTTGTTTGTCAGCCTGTATTTTGTCATCAGGTCCTTTGAGCGATCGCTTTGGGCGAAAAAAGGTATGGCTATGGGGCGTGATTATTTTCACGTTAGGTTCAGTAATTTGTGCGATTGCACCGCAACATGAAATATTAATTCTTGGACGTATTATTCAAGGCATTGCCGCGGCTGCACTTATTCCGGGTGCATTGTCTTTAATTACTCATGCTTTTCCTATTGATATTGAACGGGTTCGCATTATCGGTATTTGGTCTTCAGTCAGTGCATTATCGTTAATTATTGGTCCTATTTTAGGGGGTGTTTTAGTTCATGCTAGTGGTTGGGCGAGCATATTTCTTATTAATATTCCTATTGGCATTATTACCGTTTTATTAGGTTGGTATGGATTAAGTGAAAGTGCTGATCCTGATAATGTTGCTTTAGATCCCTTTGGTCAATTAACCAGTATGTTGGGATTAGGATCACTGACTTATGGTTTGATTGAAGCTGGCTCTGTGGGCTGGTCACATTATAGAACAGTATCAACACTGATTGTGGGGATTATATTTCTTGCCCTTTTCTTAATGATAGAAAAACGTGTGGAGCGTCCTTTATTACCACTGGCTTTATTTAAAGATCGCACGTTCTTTCAATATAACCTTTCTTCTTTTACCTTGGGTTTTGCTACATACAGTAATGTATTTTTTATCGCATTCTTTTTGCAAAAAGCACAAGGTTGGAGTGCATTAGAAGCGGGTTGGAGAATGGCACCAGAATTTATTGCAATGGCACTATTTTCTATGTCTTTTGGACGGTTATCTTCTTATTTCTCTGTTAGAAAACTTATGATCTGTGGTTTCTTATTAATCGCTATTTCTTCTTGTTTATTAGCGACATTAGCAACAAATAGCCACTATGGAATAACAGGAAGCTATCTGTTTGTATTAGGTGCTGGAATGGGATTAGCAACACCCGCAATAGGTGCTTTAGTGATGAAAAGTGTGTCACCATCTCGCTCTGGTATGGCGTCTGCAACCATGAATGCATTAAGACAAACAGGTATGACAATGGGAATTGCTTTATTAGGTACATTGATGGTGCAACAAGCAATTCATTATATGGTGATCCAAAGCCAAGTATTGGGAATATCTGTAAATTATATCGATATTGTTAGTTTGGTGACTGAAAATACGACAAATGGTTTAGACAAAGGGTTTATCACTTTGTTACCAGAGGCATTTAATTCGGGGTTTGCTTATGCAATTGCGACTGCGGGGATCTCATGTTTTGTGACTTTATTTATTGTGCTCTTTCCTGTTAAAGCAAAACATAAGGCACTTACTCAACAAACCACAGATTAATGTTTATAAACGCTGAGATAAAAATTCTAGAAAAGACTCTATATTACGTGAGAGTGTGCTACGAGTTGCATATATTGCCACTAAGTTAATCGTTGCGGGTTGTTGAGGAAACTCGATAGCTCGTAACTTCCCTTCTTTAATCATATCAAGGCAGCAATGCTCAGCTAAAATAGCAAATCCCAATCCTTTTAATACTGCTGATTTTGCTAATATGGCACTGTTTACTCGATAATTACTATTAATGGTTACTCTGATTGGCTTTTTATCTTCATCCTGACCCGTCCTGAATAAGGTTGACACTTTTCCAATCTGAAATTGGAGAGTGTAATGAAACCAATCACTAAACGAACTCAACGCGATTATTCTCTCGCTTTTAAATTACAGCTTGTTGACCAAGTTGAAAAAGGCGAAATAACCTATAAACAAGCCCAAGATCGCTATGGTATACAAGGATGCTCTACTGTTTTAGTTTGGCTTCGTAAGCATGGTAGGTTAGATTGGTCAAACGGTACCCCTGATACTTTTTATAGAGGTTCAGCTATGACCCAATCTTCTGAACAACAAACGCCGGAACAACGCATTAAGATCCTTGAAAAGGAACTTGAAGAGGCTCGGCTTAAATCCGATTTCTTCGAAGCAGTGGTTAAAGTCATGGATAGAGACTTTGGAGTTCGTTTGTCAAAAAAGCGCAAAGCCGAGTTATTAAAGAAAAAACGGTTAAAAACCTCACCGTAACAATTGCTTGCCGTTTTATGCAGATCAGCCGACAGGCTTATTACAAGAGACTGGATAGAACTGAGGAACGAAAGAAAGCCGATTCGGCCATCATTGATGTTGTTAAATCTGAACGAGTCTTACAACCTCGACTGGGTGGGCGTAAATTACATTTTATTTTAAAGCAAAAACAGATGGTTATTGGTCGTGATCGGCTATTTTCTTTATTGAAGGAACATCAGTTACTGGTGCCTAATAAACGGGCTTATCATCGAACAACCTTAAGCCATCATCGTTTTTATCGGCATCCAAATTTAATTAAGTCAGGGTTTATCCCCACACAACCAGAACAGCTTTGGGTAGCAGATATTACCTATTTATCGACGTATGAAGGTGATACTTATTTAAGTTTAATTACGGATGCGTATTCACGAAAAATCGTGGGATATCATTTAGATAACAATATGAAAACAAGTTCAGTGAAGAAATCGTTGGTTCAGGCGTTAAAAAAACGGACTTCGACAACTTCGTTAATCCATCATTCAGATCGAGGGATACAGTATTGTTCTTCGGAATATCAGGAGATACATAAAGAGCATAATATTCAATGTTCTATGACTGATGGGTATGATTGTTATCAAAATGCCTTAGCAGAACGAATTAATGGAATATTAAAAATGGAGTATCTACTGATAAAACCGAGTAATCTGGAACAAGCAAGAAAATTAGTAGAAGAATCAATCCAACTCTATAATGAAAAACGGCCACACTTATCGTTAAACTATAAAACGCCCGATGAAGTACATCGAGCGTTTTATGCCTGAAAAGTTGTCAACCTATATCAGGACTAGTCATCCATAAATATCCAAGGTTGCCCTTCTAGTGCGCTTAAGCTAGAAATACAAGGCATTTTGCTTAATTGTTCAATATGTGTGGGTATTCCTGTTTTTTCTAATAATTCATTAGATGCCACAACAATACTGCGCCATGATTTAATTAAGCGTGAGTGATAGCTACTATCCGCTAAATTTCCACGATGAAAAGTTAACAGTAAATCAATATCATCATCGATGATATTTCTTGGCATTAGTTGGGTATCACATTGAATAAGTAAATTAGGATGAAGTGCAGCAAAATCAGCCAAAATATCACCAAGTAGCTCACTGCCATATTCACTCGGAATAGTTAAACGGAAAGTACCCGTTAATGGTCCATCACTAGTGATATTGCTTACAACATTATCTAATTCAGTTAAGGTTTTTATTCCTTGCTGATAGAGTATTTTGCCTTGTTCAGTAAGGCGCATTTTTCGAGTTGTTCTATCAATAAGTTTACAATTGAGTTGCTGTTCAAGCTGTTTAATTGCACGACTGATATTTGAGGTAGGCATAGATAATAGCCGAGCTGCTGCTGCAAATTGCCCTTGCTCTGCTACGGCAGAAAAAATACGTAATAAATTAAGATCGATTTGCATAAATAATTCACTGCCTACTGTATTTCTATTACTCAATATAGGCAGTGTATCATTCATTTTCTTTTCACTCGTTAATAATTAACAGTAACCATGAGACATGAGTTTTTGATAGCGTTTATCTAAAAGTTCTTCGGTTGAATAGCTTTTTAATAAGGCTAAGTCAGTTAATAACTGTTGTTTAAGAAATTCGGCAGCTTGTTGATGATCTCGATGAGCTCCACCTAATGGCTCTGGAATAATGGCGTCGATAATACCTAATGATTGTAATTTAGGTGCTGTCATTCCCATGGTTTCTGCCGCAATTGGCGCTTTATCAGAACTTTTCCACAGAATAGATGCACAGCCTTCTGGTGAAATTGCCGCATAAGTACTGTATTGCAGCATATTAACTTTATCACCAACACCAATAGCTAGCGCACCTCCAGAAAATCCTTCACCAGTAATAGTGCAAATAATAGGTGTTTTTAATCGTGACATTTCAAGAATATTACGTGCGATAGCTTCAGCTTGTCCGCGCTCTTCAGCACCAACACCAGGGTACGCTCCCGCAGAATCAATAAAAATAATTACGGGTAGATGAAAGCGCTCCGCCATTTTCATTAAACGTAATGCTTTTCTATAACCTTCTGGTGATGGCATACCAAAATTGCGAAGAATTTTCTCTTTTGTATCACGCCCTTTTTGCTGCCCAATCACCATGACTGGCATTTTGTCTAAACGCGCTAAACCCGCAACAATCGCTTTATCATCGGCATAAGCTCTATCACCCGCCAACTCCTGAAAATCAGTAAAAACCGCTTTAATATAGTCAAGGGTATATGGACGCATTGGGTGACGAGCGAGTTGCACAATTTCCCAAGCACCTAAATCAGTAAAAATAGATTTTGTCAGCGAAAGGCTTTTTTGCCTTAAACGTGCGATTTCTTCATCTAAATTAATACCTGTTGGTTCATCTTGAGATTGCTTAAAGGTGAGCAATGCATCAATTTTTTCGTCTAATTCAACAATAGGTTTTTCAAATTCAAGATGAATAAAAGACATAACGACCTCAGATTTAATGCAGTAAATAAAACAATGATTGGCTCAGTTTAGAAAAAATAACAATGTGTTAATAGATTGGAATTTGATAAACACTATTATCAAAAATGGGATAATTGAACATTACAACAAGATCAGCAAGAAAAAAGATAAGATCAAAAAGAGCTTTTTTTCTGACTTTAAGCTATACAGTGATTACTAAGTTATGTATTAATATACAGTGCGAATTTGTTCTTTTTTTCACCCGTAAAAAATCGTACGAATTATAAAACACTCCATAAAATACAAATAATTAGAATAAAGATAATATGTTTTCAAAAAAAACACGCTCAACAGCTGCACTGCTATTTTCATCACTTCTTCTTACAATAGGAAGAGGTGCAACATTACCGTTTATGGCTATCTATTTGTCGCGGGAGTATCAATTACCCGTCGATGATATTGGTATTGCCATGTCTATTGCATTAACAACGGGGATTTTCTTCAGCCTTGGCTTTGGCATGCTTGCTGATAAATTTGAGAAAAAACGTTATATGATCCTTGCAATTCTAACGTTTATTTTTGGATTTGCTGCAATCCCTCTTGTTCATAGCACTATTTTAGTCGTTATCTTTTTCTCTGTGATTAACTGCTCTTATTTAGTGTTTTCAACCGTATTAAAAGCGTATTTTGCCGAAACCTTATCGGTTTCAGCAAAACCTAAAATATTCTCTCTAAACTATACCTTTATCAATATGGGATGGACGGTGGGCCCCCCTATTGGCACCTTATTATTAATGTATGGAACACAATTACCTTTCTGGCTTGCGGCTATTTCGGCAACATTTCCACTATTTATGATCCAAGTTTTTGTTCAACGCTCAAAAGCGGTGAATACAGATGAAGAAAATAGTGTGAAATGGGATCCGAAAATAATGCTAAAAGATAGAGCATTAAGTTGGTTTGTGCTCTCAACTTTTTTCGGTACATTAACGTTTGGCTCTTTTGCCTCATGTATTTCGCAATATATTTTAGTGGTTTACGATGCAAAATTAGCAGAGTCCGTTATCGCCGTGGTATTACCTGTAAACGCTGCCATTGTAGTCTCTTTGCAATATATTGTGGGTAAACATGTTACCGCAGAAAGGCTACGTAAATTAATGACATTAGGTACGTTATTTTTTATGACAGGCTTACTTGGCTTTATGTTTGCCGGTGACAATTTAATCTTTTGGGCACTAGCTATCGCTGTGTTTACCTTTGGTGAATTAATTTATGCACCAGGCGAGTATATGATGATTGATAACATTGCACCGTTAGGAATGAAAGCAAGTTATTTCTCTGCTCAGTCACTCGGTTGGTTAGGTGCGGCGCTTAATCCACTTGCCAGTGGTTTTATTTTAACTGAATTTCCACCCGCCTCTTTATTCGCTATTTTAATGGTGGTTTCTGCATTGGCTTGGTTTTGTATGATCCAAGGTATGAATGCCAGCCGAAATAAAATGATATCTGTTTAATATATTGGGTATTAATAAAATCATAACCACCCATCTTACGAGTGGTTATGATTTTTAGCCGAGCAGGATTTATAGTTTATTCAGTCGCTGACTTTATGCTTTTTTCTGCCAATAGATTAAGTAAAGCATATTTCTTCTCAATATTACGTTGTGCTTGATTCGCTAATGCCATTGCTTTATCAGGATAGATTTTAAATAGTCGACTAAAACGTTGCTCTTTATTTAACACCGCAGAAGCGACTTGGTTAGGAGCTCTTGAATCTAACATTAACGGATTTTTGCCCTCTTGTTCACGGCGAGGATCAAATCGATAGAGAGGCCAGAAGCCTGATGCAGTCAGTTGCTTCATTTGTTCATAGCTAAAGGCCAAGTCATAACCATGCTCTTCACAAGGACTATAAGCAATAATCAGTGAAGGTCCTTGATAGGCCTCCGCTTCTTGAATGGCTTTAATAGTTTGGTTCATTTGAGCACCAATAGCGATTTGAGCAACATAAATGTTGCCATACATCATCATGGTGATACCCAAATCTTTGCGAGCTTTGTTTTTTCCATCCTCACCAAATTTAGTAATAGCGCCCATTGGAGTTGCTTTAGATTGTTGTCCACCAGTATTGGAATAACATTGTGTATCTAACACCAGTACATTAACGTTTTCACCGCTACTCAATACATGATCAAGTCCGCCAAAACCAATATCATAAGCCCAACCGTCACCGCCAACCATCCATACAGACTTTTGCATTAAATAGTGCGCATCATGAAGTAACTCTTTGGCTAGTGGATCACTACTGTGACCTAATAAGGTGGATAGCTCATTAATTCCATTGCGTTTATCCTGATTAGAATTATTCGTATCAGTCAACGTTTGATAAAGCGAAGCGGGTATTTCTGTCGCAAATCGATTTAATAAGCGCTCAACACGTTTTTTATGCTGATCTAAGGTGAGACGAAAACCTAGACCAAATTCGGCATTATCTTCAAACAAAGAGTTAGCCCAAGCGGGACCTCTACCTTCTCTGTTTGTGGTATAGGGTGTGGTTGGGAGATTACCACCGTAAATAGATGAACACCCTGTGGCATTTGCAATTAATAATTCATCGCCATAAAGCTGAGTTAATAATTTAATATAGGCGGTTTCACCACAGCCAGAACATGCACCTGAATATTCAAATAGTGGCGTAATTAATTGTGATGTTCTGATATCTATTTTTTCTAATTCAGAAGGATGTAAATCAGGTAATTGATTGAAGAAATTGAAGTTTTGTTTTTCTTGTTCTAATACACCAAGCTTTTCAATCATATTGATCGCCCTGATGTTTGGATCTTGTCTGTCTTTGGCTGGGCAAACTTCATAGCATAAGTTACAGCCAGTACAATCTTCAGGTGCAACTTGTAGAATATAGTCTAACCCTTTCATTTCACGAGATTTTACAGGAAGTTTTTCAAGGGTTATTGGCGCATTTTCTAACAGGCTAGGCTTGGTCACTTTTGCGCGAATGGCAGCATGAGGACAAGCGGCAACGCAATAATTGCACTGTGTACATAATGACGGTTTCCAGACAGGAATAAATTCAGCAATATTACGTTTTTCCCATTGTGTTGTGCCAGTTGGCCATGTGCCATCAGGTGGAAATGCCGAAACAGGTAAACTATCACCAAGCCCTGCTATCATCATGGCTGTGACTGTTTTGACAAAATCAGGTGCATTATCAGCAACAATCGGGGATTTATAAGGGCTTTCGGTTAATACAGCTCCCACAGGAATGCGCTCTAACGCAGACAATGTTTGTGAAATCGCCATTAAGTTCGCATTAACCAATGCTTCGCCTTTATTTTGATAACTTTTAATAATTGTCTGATGCAGATAATCATTTATCTTTTCGGCAGGGAAAAGTGATGTTAAGTGGAAAAATGCTGTTTGCATTATGGTATTAATTCGTGCGCCTAATTGGCACCCACGCGCAATCTTATAAGCATTAATAACATAGATGCGCGCTTCTTTTTCAATAAGTAGCGCTTGAACTTCTTGAGGTAATTTAGCCCAAACGGTTGTCGCTGAATAAGGGGTATTTAATAGAAGTGTGCCCCCTACTTTTAATTTCTCAACAATTTGGTATTTATCAATAAACTGCCATTGGTGACAACCAATAAAATCAGCCTGTTTAATGAGGTAAGTTGAGTTAATCGGCGTTTGACTGATCCTTAAATGAGAAACAGTTAATCCACCTGCTTTTTTTGAGTCATAAACAAAATAGCCTTGGGCATATAACGGTGTGTTGTTACCAATAATATTAATATTATTCTTAGTCGCAGAAACAGAACCATCACTACCTAATCCATAAAAGAGTGCGCTAATTTTATGATGTTCAGGTAATTTGGCATCCATAGGCATAATTGATAAATGTGTTACATCATCATAGATACCAACAGTGAACCGACGTTTAGGTTTAGATTGCTGTAATTCTTTAAACACAGCCATAACACAATCTGGATCGAATTCTTTTGAAGATAATCCATAACGACCAGAAATAGTCAGAGGCAATATTTCACGTTCACCTTGATGATAGGCTTCGGCAAATGCCGTAATAACATCAAGATAGAGAGGTTCAGCCTGTGCGCCTGGCTCTTTAGTTCTATCAAGAACAGCAATAGACTCAACTGAATTTGGAATAGCATCAAGAAAATGACGCGCCGAAAATGGGCGATAAAGGTGTACGCAAAGTAAGCCGAGTTTCTCGCCTTGCGTATTGAGCATATCAATAACTTCTTTACAAGGACCTGCGGCTGAACCCATTAGAACAATAATTCGTGTAGCTTGAGGATGTCCATAGTATTCAAATGGCTGATAAATACGCCCAGTCACTTTGGCAAATAAATTCATTGCCTCTTCAACATGTTGATAACCACTGTTATACCAAGGATTCGAGGCTTCTCTAGCTTGAAAATAAGTATCAGGATTGGCGGAAGTTCCTCTTATCACAGGCGATTCTGGCGATAATGCACGTTGCCGATGAGCTTCAATCGCAGAGTATGGAATAAGCTGTTTGAGTTCATCATCAGAAATAGACATTATTTTATTCATTTCATGTGATGTTCTAAATCCATCAAAAAAATGAACAAATGGAATACGGCTATTGAGCGTTGCTATCTGCGCTATCACCGCAAAGTCTTGCGCTTCTTGCACACTATTGGCACAAAGTAGCGCACAGCCCGTTTGTCGTATTGCCATTACATCCGAATGATCACCAAAAATAGACAACGCATGTGTTGCGACAGTACGTGCAGCGACATGTAATACAAAAGGCGTTAATTCCCCTGCTATTTTATAAAGTGATGGGATCATTAATAATAATCCCTGCGATGAGGTAAATGTGGTGGCTAACGCACCTGTTTGTAATGCACCATGAACCGTTGCTATCGCACCGCCTTCGGATTGCATTTCCATTAATCGAGGTATATCCCCCCAAAGATTGGGCTGGTGAGCAACTGCCCAACGATCAGCATATTCTGCCATCGTCGAGCTAGGTGTTATGGGATAAATAGCAATAACTTCATTTAAGCGATAAGCGATAGAAGCAACAGCTTGGTTAGCATCTGTTGTGATATAAGGGTGCAGTTTATGACTCACAATAATTACCTTTGTTGTTGATCTTTTTTCTTATGCTTTTGAAATTAGCAGAAATTAATTACAAGGAATTATCGTATTTGTGGCTCAAGAGCGATTTATTTGCCAATTAGATGATTTTAGTCAACATTGACAAATAAATAAAATTGTTATTTAACAATGAATTAAATAATAGTTATATCTTTATAAGATTATTTCGATGTTCTTTTTAGTATGGTTTCAATGCTAATAGGGAAAAAATCGTTGACATCAACACCAACATTAATTGCATTTTTTCCTAAAATATCTAAACGTTTACGTTGAATTGGATCTTTTTGTGAATTGTGTACATGACCATATAAGTGAATTGAATCACGAAAAAAACCAGCCCATTCCAATATAGGATAATGAAACATCACAATTTTTCGTTTTTTATAATCCAATTCAAAGTAATCTTTTACCCATTCAAATGCAGATGCATCAAATTCTGGATCGCCTAGAAACTTGTCATGATTTCCACGGATAAGGTACTTTTTACCTTTTAATCGGCGCAAGATTTGATTGGCATCTCGCCCTGTTCCTCGATAAAGAAAATCACCTAAAATGTAGATTTCATCATTATCGGAGACGTAAGCGTTCCAATTATGAATTAAAGTATCATTCATATGGCTAACACTATTGAATGGACGATCACAAAGATTGAGGATATTTGAATGGCAAAAATGTGTATCAGAAGTAAAATAAATCATAGTAAATTCTTAATAAGTAATAAAAATCTTAACCTAAAGAAAATAGTTTCCCTCGGTCTGTATAGTGATATTTTTTCAACATAATTGCCTCCTTTAGTTAAAATAGAACAATAAATACAATATCATTAGTTTTATTGTCGTTGGTGTTGTTTACGGTAACCAGATAAAGAATTACCCGTTTCTCTTTTAAAGTATCGGCATAAATAAGAGGGATCATCAAAATGGAGCTTCACTGATAATTCATTTACCGACAGCGAAGTGTGCATTAATAACGCCTTTATTTCAAGGATAACTTGACGATTAATCAAAGTCTTAGGCGCATCATTAAAGAATTGCTTTGTTATTTGAGATAAATAGAACGGTGTAATGTTAAGCTGATTTGCATAAAAAGCCACCTCTCTATGTGCTAAACAATGCTTGCCAATCAATTCCCAAAACTGCCAACAGAGCTTTTCTTTACGAGTAAATTCTTTTTTGGCGATAGAGAAATGAGCGGGTATTGATTCAGTAATAGCAAAAAATAGATTTTGTAAGTGGTTTTTTAACATTAATTTTCTGTGTTCAGAATAACTGTTATCTATATGTATTAGTTGTTGAATCCATCTATTTAAGGCTTCATATTGTTCTTTATGTGGGTGGCAAATAGGGTTGTCATGGAGAAAAGCAAATAAAGTATTAGAAAGAGAATAAGCAATTTCTGAAGCAAAAGATTTATCGAGAAAACAATAGAATAAGCGAAAATTCGCTGATTTTTGACTCAAAACTGCCATCATATCATCGCCTAAGATAAGAATATCATTCGCTTTGATCACCTGTTTTTGAAAACTAATATTGATTACCGCCCTCCCTTCTAAGCAAATCATGACTACGATATAGGATAATGGTAAAGGATAACCTATTTCATTCATCATATTACTTTCACCCATAATGGCATATTGCGGTGAAGTATTAAGTTGTGACAATACTTGGTTCAGCATAAATCCATTACCTCTTTTGCTCCTGACTTAACCCACTTTATGTTTTTATATTTGACGATATTGAATGTAATAACAAGTATCCCCTCTCATTTAGTTGTCAAAAGTACCGATTTTACCTCTTTTATGACATTCGGTTTTTTAGTTGTTTTCTTTAGAATACATACATCTTAAAGACGTAAGATAATTTGCAGAATATTTAAAAACTAAGAGAAGTTATTGAAATGAAAATATTAAAAACAGAGAGACTTATATTACGACCATGGAAACTTTCTGATGCGTCAAGTTTGTATCAATATGCAAAAGATGAACGCGTTGGCCCAATTGCAGGTTGGCCAGTGCATAGAAGTGTTGAAGAAAGTGCCGAAATTATTCGCACTATATTTATGCGTGATGATGTTTATGCCGTTACGTTAATTGATGATGATCTTGTCATCGGCTTAGTTGGATTATCTTTCGCAAATGAGAGTAATTTCCCGATTGGGGATAATGATGCTGAAGTTTCTTATTGGATTGGTGTTCCATTTTGGGGCAAAGGTTTAATACCAGAAGCCGTAAAAGAAATCAGTCGGTATAGCTTTGAAACACTGGAATTAGATAATTTATGGTGTGGCTATTTCGCTGATAATGAGAAATCACAAAAAGCACAAGAAAAATGTGGATTTAAATTTCATCACGTCATTGAAGAACAGTACGCAGAATTTTTAGATGAAGTGAAAATTGAAAATATTTGCCGCTTAACTAAAGATGAGTGGATTGAAATCCAAAAACAGGTCTATTAAAACAAAACACCAGAGTGTGAAATTCACATTATCTGGTGTTTTTTAATATTGACAGGGCAATTTAATTAAGCATTTGCTAATGCTTGGGATAAATCAGCAATTAAATCTTGTGGATTTTCTATCCCAATAGATAAACGAATAGTGGTGTCTTGAATGCCAATGCTATGTCGTAATGTTATTGGCACACCCGAATGCGTTGTTGAACCAGGATGACATGCTAGAGATTCCGTTCCCCCCAGACTTACTGCAAGTTTAAAAATTTTCATTGCATTAAGAAAACGGAAAGCTTCACTTTCTCCACCTAAAATATCAAATGAGAAAGTTGATCCCGCACCTGTACATTGTTTAGCAAAAACCTGGGCTTCAATAGAATTTTTATCAGCAAAAGGTAAATAATGAATTGTTTTTACTTTTTCATGATCACGCAGAAACTCTGCAACTAATAATGCATTCTGATTGGCTTTTTCCATTCTAATTTGTAACGTTTCTAAAGAACGGCCTAGCATCCAGCAAGAATGCGGATCCAGTTGTGTCCCTATTGCTCCTCTTAATAATCTGATTTGATTAATAAGTTCACGAGAGCCCATTGCGGCACCAGCGACTAGATCTGAATGCCCACCAACATATTTAGTTAAAGAATAGACTGAGATATCAGCACCTTGTTCTATTGGATGTTGATATACAGGGCCAAGTAATGTGTTATCACAGACAATAATAGGACGATAGCCTTGCGCTTTTTCTAATTGGTCAGCAACGTTTTTTAATGCTTCAATATCGACTAATGAATTAGTTGGGTTTGCAGGAGTTTCTGCAAAAATAACGGACACACGCCCTTTTTGACAGGCTTTATCTGCTTGTTCTTGAATAAGTGAACGGTTTAGCCCATCAGTAAATGGTGTGGCTTGGATCCCAAATTTAGCAAGTGTTTTGGCAATTAACGTTTCAGTTCCGCCATAAAGTGGCTGTGAATGTAAAATAACATCACCGGGCTGCGTTAATGCCATTAATGTTGTGGTAATTGCGGACATTCCTGATGAAAATAATACACAGGATTGCGTATTTTCATAAACCGCCAGTCTGTCTTCAACAATTTCACTATTAGGTTGATTAAAGCGAGAATAAACTAAACCGGCTTTTTCACCTTCTGGTAAAGGTTTTCTACCACTTACGGTATCAAAAAAAGCTTTACCCTCTTCAGCACTTTTAAAAATAAAGGTGGATGTTAAAAATACAGGTGGTTTAACTGAGCCTTCAGAGAGTAATGGATCATAGCCATAACTCATCATTAGTGTTTCTGGTGATAGTTTATGCTTGCCGATATATTGTTTTTTCAGTTGAGAGTCAGTCATTTTTTTATTTCTTATGTTTAATGAAGGATCTTTATCATACTGAAAAAAATTCATGTTGTTAGAATGTTTTATATAGAATAAAAACCAGTAGTTATATAAACATAACGCGTTTAAACATAAAAATAACGTTAAATAAAAGGTTCTATTTGTTGAGTGGTATTTAATCAAGGTAATTTGACTAGATAAAAGTTGATTATTCTAGTTAAAAAGAAGGAAAAAACAGTAGGATAAACTTAAAGATAAAAAGAATGAGCGCCTCTTTTTACCTTTAAGTTAAGGGTGGTTACCAAGCTCTTACCGCATCACCTTTATACATTTCTTTGAATTTTAACTCGATTTGTCTTGAATGCAGAACTGAAACCAGTTTTTTTATATTTTCATCATTTTTGTTATCTTCACGCGTAACAACAACATTAGCATAAGGTGAGTTTTTAGTTTCTAAGATCAGCCCATCACGAGTCGCAATGAGCCCAACTTGAGATGAAAAATTATTGTTGATTATAGCCATTGTGATATTTGGATCATTTAATGCTTCAGTCAGCTTAGGTGTGTCGACTTCAACAAAAGTGATTTCTTTTGCGTTATAGATAATGTCATCTACTGTTGGCGTGAAACCAACATCATCATTAAGAGTAATGAGATTGTTTTCTGCGAGTAATAAAAGGGCACGCCCTTTCATGCTGACTTCATTTGAAATTGCAACGACATCACCAGACTTTAATTCATTTATATCGCTAATTTTTTTAGAGTATGCGGCTAAAGGAAAGATATACGTTTTGCTGGCAATATGAAATTGGTAACCATGTTCTTTTATTTGAGCTTGAAGATAAGGAATTGATTGAAATACATTCGCATCAACTTCTTTATTGTTCAATGCCTTATTAGGCTGAACATAATCATTAAAAGCAACAATCTCAACATCTAACCCTTCAGTTAATTTCGCTAAACGAATTACTTCATCCCAAATCACTTGATCAGGCCCTGTATTAATTGCCACTTTTACTTTATGTGTATCTTCTTGTGAACAAGATACAGTAAATAGTGATATTGAGGCTAGAAGTAAACCTGTAATAATTTCCTTCATATCTCCCTCTTAAACAGACTTTGATAAAACAGCGCCATAAAAATCATTTTGATTAAGAAATATCCTAACAGTAGATTAATAACAAGGAACGAGAAATGATACAAGTACCCAATGCATATAAAGAAAGGAATATTATTTATATTTACACAATGCGTTGTTTTATAAAATAAAAAAATAACACATCATAATATGATGTGTTTGTTATTTAATTGTAGATTTATTCATTAATAATTTTGTTTATACAATTATCAGAATATGCATCTTCTACGCTAAGATAAGATGATTCAGTTACACAATAGCTATTAAATTGCCATTTAAATTGAATTTCATCACCTTTTTTATTTTCTAAAATAGAATAACTTGAAAAGCGGATTGGCGTGGCTTTTTGTAGGTTGTTTCCTACTTTTTCAGCACTTAACAATACAACGTGATTTTTTTTCTCAATAAATTTGAAATCAGAGATGGTGATATCTGTACCTTTAATCTTATTGCTAAAAAGACTCAAAGCATTAGCATATATGGACGGAACAATATAAACCTTTTGATCACTTCCTTTGATATAAACCGTTGCCAGATCAACAGAGGTTGAATCATTTAATGCTCGTCTAGATTTAACGACAACATCAGGAACACCATCACCATTAAAATCGATAAGATTTACTCCATATTTGAGTTTAATATCTGCTGCTGTTGAAGCAAATGGCAACGATAAAAAAAGTAATCCTAGTCCAAGTTTTAATATATTATTCATTGAATTCACTTCTTTTTTTGCTTATTACTTGCACATCAGACTACTTTGTAACAGTGATTAGTCAAGGGGTTTTATGTTTCAAAATAATACAAAATTTACATTTATATCATTTATAAATTATTTTCATGATAACCACTATACTTATTTGACTATTATAAAAAGAATATATTTTTAGTGGTTATATTTTTCTTAGATTAAACATTTTTCTTTAATATAGAGCAATATAATTTTTAAGATCGCTAATTCTTTCTTTTGTTTTATCTTTTAAACAACTGCTATATACCATTGGTGCTAAACTGCCACCTTGATAATAGTCAGCTTCATATTGGCAAGAGAGGTCTCTAAAATTAATCCAAACCAACTGGGCTTGTTTAAGCTGATCTTTTCGAACACCGTCTAATTTAGCATAATATTGTTGATAAATATGGTTAAGTTCTTCATCTTTTTGCTGAAAATCTTGATATACACATTGATTAATTTCAGTCTGAGTCGCCGCATTTCGACAATCAAAATTATCTGCTTGTAAATGTATAGACCAAAATAGTATACCGCCAGATATTGTACCGAATAGGATAAGTTTTTTCATCACACCGTCCATTTTTGATTAAAAATATCGCTAAAGATATTCACTTCATTCCTTTACTACTTAATTTAAAAGATAAAAACAAAGTAAGCTATTTATCATTTTAGCAATATTTCTTATATGACAATTACGTGAAGATAACGAAAAAATACTCTATTTTAGATAATCCAATTTAGACAACAATATTTAACCTTGAGTAATTATACTGATATTTTGTTTAGAGAGAATATCTATTTAATAAAAATTTAAAAAAATGATAACTCAATATCTTTTTTCTTTAACAATAAATGTCATTTGTAAAAAAAACTAAGTAAAATAGTAGTTATATTCTATTATTTGTTTTTTTGTATTGAATCACGTTTATTGAAAATATCTAATCAATTTTACTTTAATAAGTAACTCATCTTACCAGTTCCTATTTAAGCAAATTTTAATAAAATTAATTCAATTAATTAGACTAACTAGTCTAATTGGTACATATTATATAAAATAGAGACATAAATGATTTATTTATATTACTCACGGGTCTACACCCATAGTGGATTTTTCAAGATATGAAAAAATGTTTCAAATCAATTTGGTTTTATTTAGGATTTATTGTACTTCTTTTTGTGATTATCATTAGTCGTGGCCAGTATTCTGATTTTGAATTGGATGATCATGCCTTAGCGATAACACCGATTAATTTTACTTCTAAAACAGATACTTTATCTGGAACATTAATTTTACCTAATCAGAATAATATAAAAGCAGTTGCTATTTTTGTTCATGGTGATGGTGCTCAAGATCGCTTTTCAAATAGTGGATATTTGCCATTAATTAATAGCTTACTGGATTCTGGCATTGGTGTGTATACATGGGATAAAGCCGGTGTAGGAGAGAGCCAAGGAAATTGGTTGTTTCAATCTATGCAAGATAGAGCAGATGAAGCACAAATAGCATTAAAAATTCTTCAAAAAAAATTTACTCATACAGATATTAAAGTTGGTTATTTAGGATTTTCACAGGCTGGATGGGTTATCCCTATTGCAGCGACGCAATCTAAACCTGATTTTTCCGTTATTATTGGTGGAGCTGTGAATTGGCGAGCTCAAGGCGTTTATTATCAGCAAGTACGTTTAAAAGCCGACAATATTGATGATAATGAAATTGCTCGAAGAGTCTCAGAGCAACTGCAACAAAATGATCGTGTGTTTGGCATTAATGGTAACCATGATATTTCAGCGCAAAGAGATATGTCTGACGATCGTTTCTATTTTGTTGTTCAAAACTATTTAAGTGATTCATCTCAAGATTTACCGCACATGAATGGGCGGGTACTGGCTATGTTTGGTGAGTTAGATCTTAATGTCGATGCTCCAAAAAACGCATGTTTATATAGAACACTATTAGGAAATCATGTAGATAAAACAGTCACCCTATTCCCCAATGCTTCTCATGGTTTATTAAAAGCGCCTTTCTTTAATTACCAGTTAGATAATCAATGGCCTTGGTGGAAGCAGATGCTTTTCATTTATCAAGGACAAGATAGTTATTCCCCAGATGCTTTAAATTACTTAACATCGTGGATCACTGAAGAGACGACAATATCTTCTGATTTCATTGATTTTAAATGTGAAAATAGGAATACAAATTTAAAATAAAATGTAAATAACGCCTAAATGAGAGTTTTTCCTTTGGCATTAAAGTGTAAAAATATATTATAAATCAATTTGATACTCAATGATTTCTCTGATTTTTATTAATGCATCACGCAATAAATTAATATCAATTGAAGCTAGTGCAATACGAATTGCATGAGGAATATTGGTCGTTGTGGCATAAGGTTCAGCGGTTGCAACAGATATTTGTAATTGATGTAATGAAGCAACAATTTTATCGGCTCTCACTTCTTCAGGTAAAGGGATCCATAAAAAATAAGAAGTTGGATGATGAATATAAGAAAGTCCTTCAAATATCTCACTCACTATTTTTTATCGCTGCTGTGCATCTTTGCGTAATAAACGCTCTAATTTATCAACAACCTTGTTTTTTAGCTTTATTACCATTATCTACGGCAATTTTTGCGGTAATACGTGGTGGTGAAAAGCCGCGCCCTATTTTTTGGCTTTTTTCTATTATTGGTAGTTTGTTGGTGATGGGCTATGCCCTTTCTCAAGGTGGAGTATCATCAATCAGTGCAGATTTATTAATGATAGCGTCAGTAATTGTTTGTGGTTTAGGTTATGCCGAAGGTGCGAGTTTAACGAAAGCATTAGGCGGATGGCAGGTTATATGTTGGGCATTAATTGTATCTTTACCTCCAATGCTTATTCTTAGCTTTATTCTTATGCCTGAAGAGCTCGCTACAATTAGTGTTTCAGCATGGGTAGGCTTAGGCTATGTCTCGCTTTTTAGTATGTTGATTGGCTTTATATTTTGGTACAAAGGATTATCACAAGGTGGGATCGCGGCAGTAGGACAACTTCAATTATTACAACCATTCTTTGGCTTAGGTTTAGCCGCTGTATTACTTCATGAATCTGTCAATTTATTGATGTTGTTAGTCACCATTGGTGTTATTTTTTGTGTCGCTGGCTCAAGAAAATATGCTTAATTAAAGCTTGCTTTAAGAAACTAAAAAAACACGCTAAATAGGGTTATTTAACGTGTTTTATTCTTCAATTAAATTGGCAACTTCAAGCAAGTTATTATCAGGATCACGTAAATAAACCGACATAATAGCGCCAGTTGCACCCGTTCTAGGAACTGGCCCTTCTTCTATCTCTACACCTTGCTGATTTAAATGCTCAATAATCTCTGATAACGGTGTTTGTGTTAAAAAACACAAATCAGCCGAACCTGCGGTTGGTTTTGCTGCTTTGGGAAGAAATTCCTTTCCTAATTGATGAAGATTTATTTTTTGAGAACCAAAAGTGAGTGCTTTGCGTCCTTCTTTAAACGTAATAACGTTAAAGCCTAATACGCGGTGATAAAAATCACAGGTCATCTGAATATCAGCAACCGTTAATACCAAATGATCAAGGTGTGTAATTTTCATCAAGCTCTCACTTTTTATACATCAATTAAAGTTCACACTTCGTTTTTAAAACAGCTGTTTTTCTATGGTGATCTAGTGCTAACTCAATTAATTTAGTAATTAATGATTGATAGCCTAAACCTGCACTCTGCCATAATTTGGGATACATACTAATATTGGTAAAACCAGGTAGTGTGTTTATTTCATTGATCACAACACGATTATCTTGCGTTAAGAACACATCTACACGAGCCATACCTAAGCAATTAAGAACACGGTATGCTTTTAATGCAACTTGGCGAATATTCACACTCGTATTTTCTTCCATTACCGCTGGGACAACGACTTTAGCACCGTCTTCATCGATATATTTTGTGTTATAGGCATAGAAAGCATCGTTTAATACAATTTCACCACAAGGGCTAACTTCTGGATCTTCATTACCTAAAACAGCACACTCTATTTCACGACCTACAATAGCACTTTCAACAATCACTTTAAGATCGTATTCAAAAGCCATTGCTAATGCAGCGTTGAATTCTTCTTCATTATTAACTTTGCTAATTCCTACAGAAGAACCTAGGTTTGCAGGCTTAATAAATAAAGGAAGTCCTAATTGACGAACCATTTCATTGTAAGGAATATCATTAATTTGATGCGCCATAATAGTAATAAATGGCGCAACCGCTAATCCGGCACCATCAAGTAGGCGTTTAGTAATATCTTTGTCCATACAAGCTGCTGAACTCATGATATTTGGTCCTACATAAGGCATATCAATCATGTGTAATAAGCCTTGGAGCGTCCCATCTTCACCGTACGCACCATGGACAATTGGGAATACAACATCAATTTGAGGTAGTGCCTGGCCATCTTCAAGTGAAATAAATTGGTTTTTTACACTACCAGGAATAATAGCAACCGCTCTTAAAGGTTTGCTTAATGAAATAGTTTTAGGATTATCGCTATTTAGTAAATAATCAGTTTCTGAATATTCATGCCACTGACCTTGTTCATTAATACCGATTAAGCAAAGGTCGAATTTCGTTCGATCTAATTCATTAATAATGTTTTTTGCTGACTGTAATGAAACCTGATGTTCTGTGGATTTACCACCAAAAATAATAGCGACTCTTAATTTACTCATTTTCTAACCTTTTATAGGACAGCTATAGCGAATAGGTAGCAATATATCATGATAAAAACCCCCAATGTAGGTGGATAGTTCTTATCTGCGAAAAATTACGATAAAATGATGAAATTCTATGATTTAGAGTGTTAAAACATCACTATTTCAAGTTATAGAGTTTCCTTAGCGGTAACACACAAAATAACACCTTTTACCTCTTTTATAAGATTGTATGTCGTAACCCTATCTTGATAGAATCACACTACCGATTAACTTTTAAACTTAGAGAAGGAGGCTAATTATGTTTTTGTGTGATCTTATTGAATACTCACACTTCTTTGGTAATCGCCACAGCTCAGGCTTTCACAGTAATTTACTGCGTTAACCTGCCTGAGCGACGTTAACTATTACCTCTCCTCAGCTTACAGGGTTATCGCTTGATATTGCCCAAGGCGTTTTTACGCCTAAAGAATGAGTAAGCTATGAGCACATTATTATCTACACAAAATCTGTCTTTCCATAATAATCACGGTTTATTATTAAATGATATTTCTTTAGCACTGATTAAAGGTGAGAAGATTGGTTTAATTGGTTATAACGGTTGTGGGAAAAGTACTTTATTAAAATTACTTTCACATCAATTATCACCAAGTTCGGGTGTTATTTCTGTCGCTAATCAAACGGTTATGGCGTATATAGAACAACACTTACCCACTGAATTACAGTCAATGACTTTAATGGATGCTGTACTTCATAAATTACCTGAAGAATACAGTTCATCTGAAGGCTGGCGAGCTGAATTATTGCTAAGTGAAATGGGATTTAAACTTCACGAAAAAGATCTCCTTGTCTCGCAATTAAGTGGTGGTCAACACACTCGTTTATTATTAGCGAGAGCGTTAATTATTGAGCCTGATTTATTATTACTTGATGAACCAAGTAACCACCTCGATTTACCCACTATTTTATGGTTGGAAACATTTTTAAAACAGTGGCGTGGTAGCTTCATTCTGGTTTCACATGATAATACGTTATTAGACAACGTAACAAATTGTACATGGATTATTCGTGATAAGTCGCTATCTATATTTCGGTTACCCTGCTCTCAAGCTCGAGTTGCACAAGAAGAGCAAGATATCAGTGCACAACATCGCTATGATGCACAGCAAAAAGAAATAGATAGAATAGCCCAAAGTGCGAAACAACTCGCAATATGGGGACACGTTTATGATAACGAGAATTTATCTCGTAAAGCTAAACAGATGGAAAAGCATATTGTTCGTTTAAAAGATGAGCAAACTGAAGTGGCGTCTGAAAATCAGTGGGTATTACAGTTTTCTGGTACGGCATTACGTGCTGATAGGCTCTGCGAATTAAATCAACTTGCTGTTATTCCTGCTGAAAATACACCCGTTTTATATACTGTTGAAAATCAGCGTATAAAAAGTGGTGATCGAGTAGCAATAATTGGGGCTAATGGAACAGGTAAATCATCATTATTAAAGATGATTTGGTCACTTAGTTTAGTTGAGATAAGTGAACAAAATGCAATAAAGCTGCATCCCCGAGTTGAATTGGGTTATTACGATCAAAAAATTGCTCAATTAGTTGATAATGATACCCTTTCTGATGCGTTAAAACCTTTTGCACCAATAACGGATGAACAGAGAAAAATGGCGCTTATTAGTGCTGGCTTTGTTTATACGCGCCACGGGCAGAAAGTGAGTACATTAAGTGGTGGTGAACGAGCGCGTTTATTGTTTGTTGGCCTGAGTTTAGCAAACTATTCTTTATTAATGTTGGATGAGCCAACAAACCATATTGATATGGAAGGCAAAAAGGCATTAGCTGAACAAATTAACCAATTTCCTGGTGGTGTTTTATTAGTTAGCCATGATAGAGAATTGATTGAAAGTAGCTGTAATCGTTTTTGGTATATTCATAATGATGTTTTAACAGAACACCATGATATTGAAGCGATTTATCAGCTTATCTCCGAAGAAGAAATGCCAGAAACTCTGCTAGTGGATAAACTCAATAATTTGCAGAATATCTCATCAGTTCCAGTAGTTTCACATCATGATGATGATGAAAAACTCTTTAAGTTAATTGAGCTAGAAGAGAAATTAGAGGCCGATTTAGCACGTAAAATTAACCATCAAAAACCTGCTTTGCAAGCACAATGGAAATTAGAGATTAACCAGCTAAAGCAAGCACTCAAATTGATATAAAATAGATAAGATTTTGTTTAAGTTAAAAGGATCACGCTGTGATCCTTTTTTATTTATTCTTATTTTACTAATTGATATTCAATAAGATATAAAGATTTCGTTGTCGGATAAATATCTTTGATAAGCGCTTTCAACACGGGAAGTGTCATGCCTTCCTGTTGTGCGTGATACTCATTGATATCATCATAACGTAAAGGTGATACCGCTATGATTTTCAATTTTCCATAATGAGTACGATGTTCATTAGCAAATAATTCAACAATGCTTCCTGGTTTGTAATTACTTTCACTTTCATCTCTGATAGTAATCATTTTTTTTTCTTCAAGAATGGAAGGGATCAAACGTTCAAAAAAAGTAATTTCTGTTGGTATTGCCGACATAATATTGACTCATAAATTTATTGATAAATTGCTGATTATTTTATCATGCAATAACTACTTTTTATTCTTTTTTACCCTCAAGGGTATTATTTAAAACCTCCGTCTGAAGCAACTTAGCCTTACGTTCAATGCCCCAACGATAACCAGATAATTCACCATTTTGTCGAATAACACGATGACATGGAATAGCAACTGCTAGCTTATTAGCTGCGCAAGCATTAGCGACAGCGCGATATGCCTTAGGTGCTCCAATTTTGTCGGCGATTTCTTGGTAAGTCATCGTGCTACCAAAAGGGATATCTAATAATGCCTGCCAAACTTTTTGCTGAAATACCGTACCTTGGATATCAAGAGGTAAAGATAAGGGTTGTTTGGGTAATTCAATAAAGCCGATTACTTGTGCAATGACTTGCTCAAACTCTTCATTGGCACCAATTAATTCAGCCAAAGGGAATTGTTTTTGCAAATCTTCTAATAACAGCTCTGCATCATCCCCCAACATAATGGCACAAATCCCCTTTTCACTTTGTGCCACAAGAATATTTCCCAAAGAGCATTGAGCGATAGCAAAAAAGATAGCAATATTCTTACCACCTGTACGCCAATTTGTTGGCGTCATTCCTAATATCGCTGTTGCATTTTCATAGAAACGGCTATTCGCATTGAAGCCTGATTGATAAATCGCATCTGTAATACTGCCATCTTGAACTAACGCTTTTTTTATTAATTTTTGACGATAAGCATTAGCATAATCTTTTGGTGTGATCCCCATCGTTGATTTAAATAAGCGATGGAAATGATATGGGCTTGCCATAACATGCTCTGCAATACAGGTAAGCGACACGTCACCGTTATTTTCTTCAATAAAACGGCAGGCTCGCTCAATAAGTTGATTATGTTTACTTTCCATTATGGTAGTCCTTTAAATGCGGGATTATGGCTATTATTGACAAACATAATGAATAAAGAACTCCGTTTGTTGCTCAATTACTCTGGCTCTTTAGATAATGCCCATAGATAAAGCGATGCCGTAGAACCATAGGGTGAATAGCGTTTTCGATAACGTGCAAAGCGTACTTTATTCAATGTTTTATGGCGATAAAGACGCATAATTCCACGTTGAATAGCTAAATCTCCCCAACTTAAAATATCTGGCCGATTAAGTGAAGAGATTAATAGCATTTCTGCAGTCCAAACCCCAATACCTTTTAATTGAATTAACGTATCGATAACCTCTTTATCTGTCATCTCAGGAATTTTATTTAAATCTAATCTTTCTGAAATAACGGCGTCAGCAATACCGATAATATAACTAGCTTTGCGCATAGTTATTCCACACTGCTGTATCTCTTGTTCTGATAATTTTGCAATACGTTCTGGTGTGTAAATCCCCTCACATAATTTGAGTAATCGCAGATTAACGGTTTCGGCAGCAGAAACTGAGATTTGTTGTTCAATAATATTTTTAACTAATGCTGTAAATAAATCAGGAGTAAGAGGCCGTTTAATATCCCCTATTCTTTCAATAAGCGCGGCTAAACGCTTATCACGATTTTTTAAAGTATTTATCTCTTTCTCGCCATACTGAAAATACATAGCTATCTCATATCAAAATATACTAGATAAATGACAGTATAACTTGAAGCTTAAGGTATCACACACCCCGTTTCTTGCTTTTTTATTTTCATGTAATTAATAATAATTATATAAAAAATCACAATTAAAAACGATGAAATTAAATATTTATAAATTTATCTAAACTAAAAAAACATTCTATACTTCATTCTAAATACTTATTTTATAAACCAATATGTATTATATATAATGGGGATTAATATCATGAGCAATAGTTTAGATTTAAATAATAAGTCAGCAGCATTAGAATTAATGAAAAAATCCATGTGCTTTACTATACCAGCAGCTTTAAGAGTTGCAGCTAAATTAAAAATTGCTGATTTATTAAAAGAAGGACCTAAAGATATAAATGAACTTGCAAAAAAAACGAATTCAATCCCCTATGTTCTAAATAGAATATTAAGAATGTTAGCATCTGAAAGTATATTTTATGAATCGGAAGGTTCTCGCTATTCTCTTGCTCCAGGAGGACAGTTTTTATTAAGCGATCATAAATATAGCTTACGTGATGCCGTGCTAATGTTAACAAATGAAACGTTATGGCGCCCAGTAGGTGATGTCATTGAGTCTGTTCAAGGTAATCCCGCTTTTGAAAATCTATATGGCATGTCTTTTTATCAATACTGGCAAGATAATGTAAGAAAAGATCATGATTTTCAAGCGGGTATGAGCTCACTATCAAAAATAGAAAATTATTTTATTATTAAGCATTATAATTTTCCAGAGAATAAAATAGTGACAGACATTGCTGGAGGATTAGGTGGATTATTATTAGAAGTCTTAAAGAATAATCCGACGTTAAAAGGACAGTTGTTTGATCGCCAGCATGTGTTAGAAAGAACCAAATTAGTTGAATTAGGTGATGATAGTCGATGGAAATTAATACCTGGTGATCTATTTGGAGATTATCCTGAATCTGATATCTATTTAATTAAATATATTATCCATGATTGGGATAATGATAGTGTTATTAAAATATTTAAAAACTTCCGTAAAGCTATGAAGAAAGATTCAAAAGTACTTATTATTGAACCTGTTATTTTTAAGAAGAATATACCTGATGTCGCTAAATATATGGATATTCTTTGCATGAGTGCATTCCCAGAATCAGGTGAGCGTACAGAAGATGAATTTATAGCTTTATTGGATAAAGCAGATTTAAAAATAAATAAAGTGATAAAGACAGAAACATATAACTCAATATTAGAGGTTGTTATTAAATAATCTATTGAGATGGTCATTTGTTTGTATTAAAAAAAAGCCACTTTAAGAAGTGGCTTTTTAAATAAAATTATGCAGTTAATGCCAGTTTTGCACCAAAAAGTAAGAATACGGCACCAATACAACTATTTGATAATGAAGCTAACCGTTTGTTATGTTTTACTTTATTAGTAATAGCAACACCGCCAAATATAAGAACTGATAAATAAAGCATACTGCATGTTTCTAAAATCACACCTAGTACAAAGAATGGAACACCTGCATTTTCATACTTAGGATCGATAAACTGAATAAAGAAAGAAACATAAAAAATGATCATTTTTGGGTTAAGCATACTCAAAAATAACGCCTTAACATAAAGACCATCTTTTGCTTTTACAGTAACTTCAGACACTTGCTCTGGCGTCTCTTTTTTCTTTTGGAACGTTGCATATAACGTTTTTAACCCTAAATAGGTTAAATAAAGTGCACCAGCATATTTAATGACAATAAAGAAGACGGGTGAAGTCTTGACTAATGAAGCAACCCCCAAAAATGCCAAAAAGATTAATAATGCATCACCCGTAAAAACACCAAGAGCGGCTTTATACCCCCCTTTTACGCCATGCTTCGCACTGGAAGTAAGGACGAAAATCGAGTTTGGACCTGGTACTAAAGTAATAAAAATAACGCCTAAAAGGTATGTCCAAATATTTGAAATACCGATACTTTCTAACATACGACGCCTTTTTTAAAAAAATAACATGCTGAATATGTGAGCTATCATATCTACAATATTTTTTTTGTAAAACAATAATCTTTATACCATCTAAAGATAAGTTAATTACTCTGCTTTTGTGTAAAAAGCAGCTTGTAAGTCTCTTTTTATAACTAATTTTAGATTAAAAAACCAGTTTGAATGTGCGTTATAGTATGATGCTGAAATTAAAATTTATACAGACTTAGTGTCTAATTAAAGTCACATATATGGAATTATAAACTACATATTGATTTAAATTTAGATGCAATACCCTATTGTTTGATTTGTGTTATGATGCATTATTCTTTTTGTGATCTTAGGCGGTATTCTATTTTTAACATTAAAATAGCTTTACTCATTAATTTTATGAAAAATAAGTGTTTTTATTGATATTGAGTGAATTAATTAGCACGAAAAGCGAGGGAATAAAAAAGATTATATTTGCCAAAACCATTATTCTAGGTTGTTTTTTTATTTTTACCTTTATCTTGCATTTATCTTCACACCAGAGATGGAGTTACGCCGCTTTGCTCAAAATGAGATTATTGCAGCTGAAGATTACATTGATAATAGTGATGTACATCACCCTGAGCGTATTGCATGCCACGCATGAGCGACTTTTTATGATAATTTTACACAAACAGGTAAACTAACAATAAAACAGGTTGCTGTCGGTGAAAGGCCTATGCCTAAAGATGAAATGCCAATTATTGGAAGAAATATCTCCTTATCAGAGATTATATCTTGTTACTATGCACGCTACCGTGACATTGTCACCTTTATCATGTGGATTAGTTGCACAAGAACTTATTTACGAAAAAGCGGAACCTCTATTAACGCCTTATCGCGTATCACGATTCAGCTAGAGAACCATTATGGATGCACAACTGTATAAAGAATTTAAAATAGTAGAAAAAGCCTTTTGGTCAGAAATTTGTGAAAATAATATTCGTATTGGTGATCATACTCACTGCTTTATGACACCAATGGATGCAGCCATTTTTAACTTTATTTATTTGCGCCAAGGCGCAACAGAAAGTTCATTCCAGCAAGCCAGCACTCTTTTTACTTCGCAGAAAAAAAATCATATTTTGGTATTACCCGAGTCATTGTTGTCTGAATTTGAAGAAATAATAAAAAATGCAGGTTATACCGGTGATGGTATGACAACCGCAATGTATTTAACATTATCGGAAGCGGTATTCCCATCTTATAGAAATAATCCTTGTGATATCATTTTAACCAATCACAACCTTGAACAGTGGGCGCACCCATTAAAAACGGCGTTTCCAGTGGGGAATGATAGTGATGATACGATTGTTAATGAATATATTCGCTATCATCAGAAAGCATTAGATAATGGCGCAGCTATTTTCCATTACGCGTTATTAGTTGATGGTCAGCCAGTCTCTTCATTAACGTTAACAATACACAATAAATTAGCGCGTTTTGATGATATTGGGACAGATATTGCCTATCAAGGTAATGGTTATGCGACACATTTGATTAAGCATGTTTTAGAGTTTTGCCGTGAGCAAGGCGTTGAACGTTGCTTCTTAGATGCATCAGCCGATGGTTTAGCGCTATACCGTAAGTTTGGTTTTAAATCGCTCTTTAACTATCTTAGTTTTATTAAAGAATAAAAGCAGCTATATGAATAGGCTCAATCATGTTTGTTGAGCCTATTTTTTAAATATTAATAAAGACTAAGCCTTTTCTCAGCATCTTGTTTATCTTTATCGCTAATTTGTCTTATCACTCGACAAGGATTTCCAACAGCAACGCAATTAGCCGGAATAGATTTTGTGACTACACTGCCGGCACCTATAACGCAATTATCACCAATAGCCACACCAGGTAAGATAATACACCCTGCACCTAACCATACTGAATTACCGATAGTAATCGGTAATGCATATTCTAATTCACTGCTGCGTATTTCAGGATCAATCGGATGAGTTGCAGTTAAAATACTGACATTTGGCGCACACATCACATTGTGTCCAATTTTTACTGGAGCACAATCTAATATCGTTAGATTAAAATTAGCGTAAAATGACTCACCAATTTCAATTAACTGACCATAGTCACAATGAAATGGTGGCTCAATAGTAAAATTATTGCCCGTTTTTCCTAAAAGCTGTTTTAAATATGTCTTTCTCTTTTCAACGTCAGAAGGACGCGTCATATTAAAATCATAAATAATTTCACGCGCTTTTACTCTAAGTGGTTCTAAACTGTCATCTTTACTAGCATGGTAAAGATGACCTGATACCATTTTTTCGTATTCCGTCATTGTGATACTCCGAATTTGAAATAAAACAGTTTAGATAAACGTCAATATTGATTTTCTTATTCTAGCGTTAATTAACTTAAATTAGCGGTGTTTTTTTAGCCCATTAAGTGCGGCTTACATTTTATTAAGAATAAATGCCATTAAATAGCAGTGAGCCACCAGCAAAAATTAGCATGGCATCTAATAGCCATTGAAAAAGTTTTGGTGTCAGTTTTAATACCAGTTTTTTACCAAAGTAATTTCCTACGGTTAAGCCACAACCTACTAACACTCCACTAATAAAGATAAAGCTATTAACTGCACCTAGTTGGCTAAATGTCAGGGCTTTAGTGAGATAAATAACAAATGAGGCAGCTGCTTCAGTTGCAAGTAATGGTCCTAATGTCAGACCATATGCAGAGAATATGGGAATAGTTAATGGTCCTGTGGAAAACACAATCCCTGTTAAATAGCCGATAACTGCACCTGCAATAATAACTTGGTAAGTTTTCATTTTGACTTGATGTTTGCGTAATAAGTGGATCACGGGGATCATCAATATAAAAAATATTCCCATACCAATATTTAGCCATTTTTCAGACATTATCCATAATGTATTAGCACCAAGAATAACGGCTGGAATACTGGGTAATAGATAATAAAATAGTGGTTTAAAGCGAATACTGTGACGCCATAAATAAATACGTGATAAATTTCCCATCACTGACGCTAATGCCATAATCGGTACGGCTTCCTTAGCACCAAATACATAAGTCAAAGCGGGAATTAATAAAATAGAAGAGCCCGTTCCTACAACGCCACTGATTACACCAGACAATACTGCCAATAAAATAACCGCGATAAAACTCATTATCATCCTTTAAGTTCAATAAGTTAAAGACGCTTTATCATACCCGTCTTCTTTATTTTTACCTGTGATAAAATGTCACGGTATTGTGAGTTTTAATCAGAAAGCCGCTTTATTTATGATGAATAAACTATAATGAGAAAATTATGATGAGAAACCTTCCTCCATTACCTTCATTGCGTGCTTTCTTAGTCGCTTGCCATAGTCAAAGTTATACTGAAGCCGCACAGACATTATGTGTCACTCATGGTGCGATCAGTCGTCATATCCAAGTTATAGAAAAATGGTTTGGTGTCACCTTATTCAATAAACAAGGTTTACGCCGCGTACCCACTCCTTATGCATTGACGCTAGCGCAAGAGTTAAGTGACGTTTTTGATAAATTAAATGATATTGGTTTTCGTTATGGTAATGGTGGAAAAAATGATATTTTAAATATCAGTGTTCCTACAACACTTTGTTTAAAATGGCTTATTCCGCGAATGGAGGATTTTTATCTTCAATATCCTAATGCAAATATCCAAGTTGCTTCTGCAAATAGCGAGCGATTTCATTTGATTAGTCATGATGATCTGATTATTCGCCCTCAACCTCAGCAACAAGAGTATTCATCCGTTGTTTTTTTAGAGGATAAACATTGTTTAATTGCTTCTGAAAAATTCTTAAAACGTTACAACGTCACTAGATTTGAAGATGTTTTTGACTGCCCCGTTATTGATACACTTACCCGCCCAGGTCATTGGCAACAATGGTTAATGGCGACTCATCTTAATACTCAGCGTTCATTCTCACGTCACTATCGCTTTGATCACTTTCATATTTCTCTTCAAGCCATTATTGAAGGATTAGGCCTCGGCATTGGCCCTGTTTCGATTTTGTCGAATGAAATAAATAGCGGTACTTTAAAAGTGTTATTTCCAAATATCCAAATTGTACCGATAAGCTACTACGCTTTAACACCATTAGGTGTACAAAAAACCAAAACACATCTTGATTTTGAACAATGGCTCACCCAACAAAAAAGTTAATTTTACTAATTAAATAAGTGATTTTTTTTCATGGAAATAGCAATTTCAATCCTATTTATTATACTTTTTAAAACTAATTTACAGCCATTTCATTAAAAACATCTAATGATTATCTTCTTTTTGTGAATAGGTAAAAACGCTAATCGTGCTGTTTTTATAATTCGCGATCTTTCTCTACTATATTATTAAACTCATTTAAATTCAATTTATTAAGATCAAAAAATAAGTAAATTAACTTATTTAAATTATTTTGATTTTAAATAATCTGTTATAAACACTTATTGTTTAACTTAAATTAACGTTCTATGCTGATATCTATATATAAAATTTATTAATTTATTTGCTAGCAACGAAGGACGATGAGATGTCTGTAGCTGTGACAAAAAAAGCAATAGAAAAACTAATTAATGGGTATGAATCTGATCCTTTTGCACTTCTTGGTATGCATGAAACATCGGCAGGTTTAGAGGTTCGTGCTTTTTTACCAGATGCAGTTGCAGTCAGTGTCATCGATAGAAAAAATGGCCGAAAAGTAGCAACACTAGAGCGTAAACACCCTAGTGGTTTTTTCTGTGGTGCTATCCCCCGACGTAAACGCCGTTTTAGTTACTGTTTAGATGTAACGTGGGAAAATGCACAAGGTGTCGTTGATGATCCCTATCAATTTGGCATTTTATTGCAAGAAATGGATATTTGGTTTTTAGCGCAAGGCCATCACTCCCGCCCTTACCAATGTTTAGGCGCACACCCTACAAAACTGGGTGATATCGATGGTATTACTTTTGCAGTATGGGCGCCCAACGCAAAAAGCGTAAGTGTTGTAGGCGATTTCTCATTCTGGGATGAACGTCGTTTTCCAATGCGATTACGCCGTGAAAGTGGAATATGGGAGCTCTTCCTTCCACAAGCTCATCTAGGTGATTGTTATAAATATTCTATTCTTGATGCGAATGGTGAACGTCGATTAAAAGCCGATCCTTATGCTTTTGAAACACAAATACGCCCTGAAACCGCATCAATTATCAATACATTACCACCAATCAAACCAATGCCATTATCGCGTCAGCAAGCGAATCAGCGTAATGCACCTATCTCTATTTATGAAGTTCATTTAGGTTCATGGCGCAGACATACTGACGATCAAAGCTGGTTAAGCTATCGAGAATTAGCTGAACAGTTAATTCCATATGTTAAAGAGATGGGTTTTACTCATATTGAGTTGCTCCCTATTAATGAGCATCCTTTTGATGGCTCATGGGGATATCAACCATTAGGGTTATATTCACCAACTCGTCGCTTTGGCTCCCCAATGGATTTCCGTGACTTTATTGAAGTAGCACATCAAGCAGAAATTAACGTTATTTTAGATTGGGTTCCTGGTCATTTCCCTGAAGATGATTACGGTTTACGTAATTTTGATGGCACATCACTCTATGAATATGCGGATAGACGTGAAGGCTTTCATCCCGATTGGAATACTTTGATTTATAACTATGGGCGCAATGAAGTGCTGAATTACCTTTCTGGTAATTTATTGTATTGGCATGAGCATTTTGCACTAGATGGTTTCCGTTTCGATGCTGTTGCCTCCATGCTTTATCGTGATTACAGCCGAAAAGAAGGCGAATGGATACCCAATAAACACGGTGGACGTGAGAATTTAGAAGCCATTGATTTTATTCGCCATACCAATAAATTACTGGGCACAACTTGCCCCGCTACTGTCACAATTGCAGAAGAATCTACTGATTTTCCAGGTGTTACCTTACCGCCTGATGATGGTGGCTTAGGTTTTAATTACAAATGGAATATGGGTTGGATGCATGACACGTTAGCTTATATGCAACGTGATCCTATCTACCGTAAATTTCACCACAATCAAATGACCTTTGGCATGCTCTATGCCTATAACGAAAACTTTGTTCTGCCTCTTTCTCATGATGAATTTGTGCATGGTAAAGGTTCGTTGATTGGCCGCATGGTGGGCGATGATTGGCAAAAATTTGCCAATTTACGTGCATATCTCGGCTTTATGTGGGCTTATCCCGGCAAAAAACTGCTATTTATGGGATGTGAGTTTGCACAATGGCGTGAATGGAACCACGACAGCAGCTTAGATTGGCATCTTCTCGAAGAGCCAAATAACCCACATCAAGGTGTTCAACACTTTGTACGTGATTTGAATCTTTCCTATCAAGCTAATGCTCCGCTTTATGAATGTGATTTTGAACACGAAGGCTTTGAATGGCTTACCGTTGATGATCACGATAACTCTGTCTTTGCTTTTTGCCGTAAAGATGCGCAAGGCAATGAAATTATTATTATCAGTAATTTCACGCCTGTTGTTCATCACAATTATGTTGTCGGTGTAAATAAAGCAGGTACTTATCAGGAAATTCTCAACAGTGATTCTGAGTTTTATAACGGCAGTAATGTAGGAAATTTAGGTGAAATAGAAACAACCGCAAGTACATTTAATGGCAAGCCTCACTCCTTGTCGTTGTCACTGCCTCCACTTGCGACGCTATATTTAAGATTGAAGGATTAATATGTCTTTAGATTATGGTCGCCCTTTTCCCATGGGCAGTCATTATGATGGCTATGGAGTAAACTTTACACTCTTTAGTGAAAATGCCACTAAAGTCATTCTTTGCCTGTTTGATAAAGCAGGCAAAGAGATCCGCTACCCATTACCGGGTAAAACGGGCGCAATTTGGCATGGATATTTGCCCGGTGCAGGGCCAGGTTTACATTATGGTTATCGTGTAGAGGGCGAATGGAACCCAGAGCAAGGATTGTTCTATCAACCTCAGCAACTATTATTAGATCCCTATGCAAAACAGGTGACAGGTATTGTTGATAATACATTACCTTACACCTCCCCTGTTTTTAATGCATTAGAGCATGATGATAGTGCGATTACACCTAAAGCAGTTATCACAGATGATAGCGGTTGTTTTTGCCATTCTTATAAAGAAAAAGGCACGTATCAGCGTTTAAATACGCCGTGGTCAGAAACCATTATTTACGAAGGACATGTAAAAGGACTGACAAAACTTCATCCTGAAATACCAGAGAAAATTGCGGGCACTTATGCAGCATTAGGGCATCCTGCCTTTATTGCACATTTGCAAAAATTAGGCATTACGGCATTAGAACTGTTACCCGTTCAATACCATTTAACAGAGCCACATCTTCATAAAATCGGATTAAAAAATTATTGGGGTTATAACGTATTAGCGCCCTTTGCTTTATCGACACAATATTATTCCAACACAGGTCGGAATATTATGGATGAATTCCGAGAAGCAGTAAGGTGTTTACACAAAGCCAATATTGAAGTGATTTTAGATGTGGTATTCAACCACACAGCAGAATTAAGTGATCAATATGAAGGTTATATTGTTTCGCAGCGCGGTATTGATAATCAAAGCTATTATTGGCTAAACGACGAAAATAAAGCACAAAATTGGACTGGCTGTGGCAATACTCTAAATTTAAGTCGCCCTGAAACAGTGCAGTGGGTTATGGATTGCCTGCGTTATTGGGTGACAGAATTTCATATCGATGGTTTTCGTTTTGATTTAGCGACAAGTCTTGGTCGAGTTCCTTATTTTGATACTCAATCACCACTACTGACAGCGATACGACAAGATCCATTGCTGTCCCGTATCAAACTTATCGCAGAGCCTTGGGACTTAGGCTCTGATGGTTATCAAGTCGGTAATTTCCCTGTTCCATTTACAGAATGGAATGATGGCTATCGCGATGTTATTCGTCGTTTTTGGTTATGGCGTGATGTGGCTATTGCGACATTTGCAGACAATATTACGGGCTCTGCAAAGCTGTATCACAAAAATGGCAGACCTCCCTATTCTAGCGTCAATATGATAACTAGCCACGACGGCTTTACACTACGGGATTTAGTAAGTTATCAGAACAAACATAACGAGGAGAATGGAGAATCAAACCTAGATGGACATAACACCAATTACAGTGTGAATTTTGGTGAAGAAGGTTTGATAGTCAACGAAAAAATAAGTCAACACAGATTGCTTGCAACTCGGAATATGCTTGCAACCTTACTGCTTTCTAGAGGAACACCTCATTTACTCGCCGGTGATGAAGTGGGTAATACGCAATATGGTAATAACAACGCTTATTGTCAGGATAATAAAGTCAGTTGGATCAAATGGTTTCAACAACCTTATGACTTAACTGATTACATTCGCCACCTTATTGAATTACGTCACCAAATTACACCTTTAAGTTCGCTTAAGTGGTGGGAAGAAGATAGCCAAAACGTGGTTTGGTTAAATCAGAATGCTCAGCCTATGAGTCATGAAGAATGGCAACAACTTCCACCCTCACCATTACAACTTCTTTTAGCGCAACAATGGATCTTAATGTTTAACCCATTAAGAAACAACGCTGTTTTTTCTTTACCTGAAGGGTCTTGGTCCTGCTTGCTTGATACGGTTAGCTGGCCTGATTGTCACCCGACACAATCTCAGCATTGTGAAATACAACCTAACAGTATCACCCTTTGGCGAAATAGCGTTTTTTATACTCAGTCTTCTACTGAAAAATTACCCATTATTTCCTCCCAAGTTAAGTAATTTGATTGGAGTGCTATAACTATGATAACAACAGAACAAGGCCAAAAATTAATGTTGGCACAACAACTTCCTAAAGAGGCAATTGCACTCGTTTTAGCGGGAGGTCGTGGTACACGCTTAAAAGCATTGACTTCAAAACGTGCAAAACCGGCGGTTTTCTTTGGTGGGAAATTTCGAATTATCGACTTTACGCTGTCAAACTGCCTTAACTCAGGAATTCGCCGTATTGGTGTAATCACCCAATATCAATCGCACTCTTTGGTTCAACATATTCAGCGTGGTTGGTCATTCTTTAACGAAGATATGAATGAGTTCGTTGATTTATTACCCGCTCAGCAACGTCGTAATACCGAACATTGGTATATGGGTACAGCTGATGCTATCTATCAAAACCTCGATATTCTTCGTAGCTACAAAGCAAAATATGTCGTGATTTTAGCTGGCGACCATATTTATAAAATGAACTATGCGCGTTTATTACTTGATCACGTTGAAAACAAATCAAAATTCACCGTAGCTTGTATTCGTGTTCCTAAAGAAGATGCATTCCAATTTGGTATTATGGATATCGATGAAAATCGTAGAGTGCTCAATTTCTTAGAAAAACCATCAAACCCGCCTTGTATTCCTGATGATCCAGATCACTCATTAGCAAGTATGGGCATTTATGTGGTAGATAGAGATTATCTCTTTGATTTATTGGAAGAAGATAGCCGCGATCCAAATTCACATCATGACTTTGGCCAAGATATCATTCCTAAGATCACAGAACGTGGTGATGTTCTTGCCCACCCATTTGAACTCTCTTGTGTCAGCTCAGATCCTTCAGTACCACCATACTGGCGCGATGTAGGTACTATTGAAGCATATTGGGCAGCTAATCTCGACTTAGCCTCTGTAACACCAGAGCTTGATATGTATGCGAAAGATTGGCCAATCCGTACCTTTATGACACCTTTACCGCCAGCCAAGTTTGTTCAAGATAATCATGGTGAACATGGACAAATGATGAACTCGCTGATTGCTGACGGCTGTATTATCAATGGTTCAACGCTCTATTCATCTATTCTATTCCCATTAGTTCGTGTTGAATCTTTCTGCCATATTGAAGATTCTGTGATTTTACCTGATGTGACGGTGAGCCATCATTGCTACTTAAAACGCTGTATTATTGAACGTAGCTGTACAATTCCAGAAGGCACAGTGATTGGGATGAATGCAGAAGAAGATGCTGCGCGTTTCCACCGCACTGAAGAAGGCATCGTGCTTGTAACAAGAGAAATGCTTGAGCAACTAGCGCGTAAAGAAAAAGAAAATCCAACTGAAACAAGTGCAGAACAAAAACCTCAAAATGAGGAGGCATTTTCGTGAATGTCCTTCACTGTTGTTCTGAATTATTCCCTCTGCTAAAAACAGGGGGATTAGCTGATGTTATGGGCTCTTTGCCTTTAGCTCAGAAAAAAATAGGCTTAGATGCGCGGGTGGTTATTCCCGCATTTCCTGCTATCAAAGATAATATTCCCGATCTCAAATTAGTGACTAATATCGATACGTTTGCAGGTAATGTTTCTCTGCTTTACGGACAATACCACGGTGTTGATATTTATCTTATTGATGCACCTCATCTTTATCAACGTACAGGTAGTCCTTATCACGATCAACATCAACATCCTTATGGTGATAATGTTTTTCGTTTTGCCCTATTAGGTTGGGTGGCAAGTGAACTATCAGCGGGATTAGATCCCTTATGGCGAGCGGATGTTGTTCATGCTCATGATTGGCATGCAGGACTAGCTTGTGCTTATCTCGCGGTTAAACATTACTCCGCAAAATCTGTTTTTACTGTTCATAATCTGGCTTATAAAGGCGAGTTTTCACCCTATCATCTGCATCAGCTTGAATTACCTGATTACAGTTTTTCAATTAATGGACTGGAATATTACGGGCAAATTTCATTCCTAAAAGCAGGTCTTTTTTATGCTAACCACATTACGACAGTCAGCCCAACTTATGCCAAAGAGATAACCACTCACGAGTTTGGTTACGGTTTAGAGGGATTATTACGCCAACGCGCTTATGAACAGCGATTAAGTGGCATCTTAAATGGTATTGATGAGGCCGTTTGGGACCCTGCGACAGACAGCTTAATTACGCGTCGTTACGATGTTAAAAACCTGAATAAGCGTTTAGAAAACAAAACCGCATTACAGAAAAAATGTGGTTTATCTGTTAACAATAGCGCCCTACTTTTTGCAGCTGTCAGTCGTTTAACTTCGCAAAAAGGGCTCGATTTAGTGATTGAAACGCTCCCTGATATCGTTGAACAAGGCGGTCAGTTTATTTTATTAGGTACTGGCGATAGTCACCTTGAAGCGGCATTTTTACATGCACAACAACAGTATCCGCAAAATGTAGTGGTACATATTGGCTATGACGAGAGTTTTTCACACCAAGTTGTCGCAGGTGCTGATGTGATTATGGTGCCTAGTCGTTTTGAACCTTGTGGGTTAACTCAGTTATATGGTTTGAAATATGGAGCCTTACCTTTAGTAAGACACACAGGTGGATTAGCCGACACGGTTAATGATTGTTCATTAGAAAATTTAGCGCATCACCAAGCGACGGGTTTTGTTTTCTATGAAGCGACTCCTGACTCTCTGCGTCAAGCTATAAACCGAGCCTTTACCTTATGGGGTATGCCTAAACAGTGGCAACAAGCTCAAACTGATGGCATGAATCAAACTATTTTTAGTTGGGAAACCGCGGCAAAAACGTATGCGACACTGTATCAAAATTTATAGACATGAAGTCTATTTGAACCAGTGGATAACAAAAAGAGATTTATAATGAAAAATTTATGTGAATTTGATTATTTATCACCCGATAAGGATATTGAATCATTAAAGCGTTCCATTGTTTATAAACTTATGTTTATCGTTGGTACGTCGCCAAAATATGCAACACCAACAGATTGGTTAAATGCAACCTCTTACGCTATTAGAGACCGTTTAGTCGAGCGTTGGTTAAAATCAACCAAAGCGGAGCTTTCACCAAAAGTAAAACAAGTTTATTACATTTCGATGGAGTTTCTCATGGGGCGTTTTTTGACAAACGCCATGCTCTCTTTAGGTGTTTATCACGAAGTCAAAGAGGCATTAAAAGAGTTAGGTCTTGATCTTGAAAAACAAATCGAACTCGAGCCCGATCCAGGTTTAGGTAATGGGGGGCTAGGTCGATTGGCTGCATGCTTCCTTGATTCTTGTGCCACACTAGGTTATCCCGTTACAGGTTATGGTATTCGTTATGAATACGGAATGTTCCGCCAACAAATTAAAAATGGCGAACAACATGAAGTTGCGGATAACTGGCTTGAAAAAGGTAATCCTTGGGAATTCCCTCGTCATGATCTGCAATTTGAAGTGGATTTTGGCGGACGTTTACAACAAGAAGGTGAGAAAAGTTATTGGGTTGATACCTTTAATGTTATGGCACAACCTTATGATTCTATTGTTCCTGGTTATAACACCCAAGCGACAGACACCATTCGTTTGTGGTCAGCCAAATCAAATGTTGCGTTTAACTTAGGTAAATTTAATAAAGGTGAATATCTAGAAGCAACAGAAGCAAAAGATCGCTCTGAAAATATCTCTCGTATTCTCTATCCTGATGATTCAACAATGTCAGGTAAAATGTTGCGTTTACAGCAAGAATATTTCTTAGTGAGTGCTTCTGTTCAAGATATTTTGCAACGTCATTATCATCTGCATCAACGCTTTGATAATTTAAAAGATTTTATTGCAATTCATCTTAATGATACTCACCCTGTTCTTGCTATTCCTGAGTTAATGCGTCAGCTGATTGATAATCATGGATTTAGCTGGGATGAGGCATGGGAACAAACTATTCATATATTCTCATACACCAACCATACATTAATGGGTGAAGCATTAGAGACTTGGCCTGTTGACATGCTAGGTCGTTCGCTTCCTCGCCATTTACAAATCATTTTCCAAATCAATGATAAATTCTTGAAACAAGTTAGAGCTCAATTCCCTAACGATAACGATTTATTGCGTCGTGTTTCTATTATTGATGAAGAGAATGGCCGTAATGTTCGTATGGCATGGTTAGCGGTTATTATTAGTCATCAGGTTAATGGTGTTTCTGAACTTCATAGCCAATTAATGGTGCAATCTTTATTTGCTGATTTTGCGATGTTCTATCCTAAGAAATTCTGCAATATTACCAATGGGATCACACCACGTCGTTGGTTGGCATTAGCAAACCCTTCTCTCTCTAAAGCAATTGATAGTCATATTGGTACAAACTGGCGAACTAATTTAGAGCAATTGGGTGAGTTAATGTCATTGGTAAAAGATAAAAATTTCTTGCACCAATTAAAAGATTCAAAACGTATCAATAAACAAAATCTTGCTCAGATCATTAAGGAAGATTTAAAGATTGATATTAATCCTGATGCACTGTTTGATGTACAAATCAAACGTATTCATGAATATAAACGTCAACTTCTCAATGTGTTAGGTATTATCACTCGTTATAATCGCATTTTAGAAAATCCAGAGAAAAATTGGGTACCTCGCGTATTTATTTTTGGCGGTAAGGCTGCTTCAGCCTATTATAATGCAAAGAAAATTATCAATCTTATCAACGATATTGCAAGTAAGATTAATAATGACGAGCGTATTAAAGATAAACTAAAAGTGATCTTTATTCCTAATTACGGCGTAAGTTTAGCGCAACATATTATCCCTGCGGCAGATTTATCTGAGCAAATATCATTAGCAGGAACAGAAGCTTCTGGTACAGGAAATATGAAATTTGCCCTAAATGGTGCATTGACCATCGGTACACTTGATGGCGCGAATATTGAAATTGGTGAACATGTTGGTTTCGATAATATGTTTATCTTTGGTCACAATGCACAAGAAGTGGCGGAATTAAGACAGCGTTATTCCCCTCGTCGTTATTACGATGAAGATATTGAGTTACACACTGTGCTTAATCAAATCGCTAATGGTTTCTTTAATCCAACGGATCCTGATAAGTACAAATCAATTTTCGATAGCTTAATTGAATTTGGCGATCATTATCAAGTATTAGCTGATTATCGTAGTTATGTTGATACTCAAGATAGTGTTGATGTTCTCTATCAAGATGAAGATGCTTGGTTGAGAAAATCTGCATTAAATATCTGCCAAATGGGTTATTTTTCTGCGGATCGTGCCGTAACAGAATATATGCAACGAATTTGGAAAGCTTCTGCGATTACATTGTAAAAACTAAGCTAAACTTCTAAGGACAGAACAGTAACCGCGCTTTATTGCGCGGTTTTTGCTTTTTAATAATATTCGTTCAAGTATAGGTGAGATCCTCAGAGACCTTTGTAAGTACAAAGGAGTAGAAATAATCGAAGGACATCTCATGCCAGATCATGTTCATATGTTAGTGAGCATTCCACCAAAGATAGGTGTTTCAAGCTTCGTGGGATACTTGAAAGGTAAAAGCTCACTAATGATCTTTGATAGACATGCCAATTTAAAATATAAATTTGGCAACAGAAAGTTTTGGGCAGAAGGGTTCTATGTCAGTACGGTAGGGCTAAATGAAGCGACAATACAAAAGTATATCAGAGAGCAAGAAAAGTCGGATTTAATCTCAGATAAATTAAGTAGAGCCCCCTTCAAGGGGTAGGCCAAAGTAGCAAAGACACTAAGCTTGAACGAAGAGAAAGCAGCGTCATCTAGGTGCAGTCGGTAACAAGCCCTTATAGGGCAAGAGCAAACCACCCGTTTTACGGGTGGTTATGATTAGATTCATTGGTTTTATTTATGAAAGATTTTATTATTTATCCTGTCAAAATTTCTTTTAATGACAAAAGGAGTTTTTATGATAAATATTTTAAATAAATTTGAAAATAAAGTTCAAAATACAAACCCTGTTTTTAATAACGAAAATTTAAAAAACTATTTGAAACTTTTAGATAATATTGATGATATTAAAAACACACCATTAAAAGACATCTCTGGTGGTTATAATGGGAAAAAAACTAGTGTAAATATTGCAAATATCAGCAAAGAATTAATATCAAAAATACGAGTTCTTTATAGCCATGAAGAAATATCCTCTTGCAAGATTAATATAAAAAACAAAGAAAAATCAATAAGATTATTAAATGAAGCTTATGCTAAAGCAGATAATGCTATTTTAAGTTGGTGGGAGAATGAAAGGAGAATATTTCCTTCTTCAATAATTAATCGAAAAATTGACAATTTAAATTTGAATAAAGATGCTAGTGCAAATAAAGAACTTAATATAGATAAAAAACTTAAAGAAATTATATTTATTTTAACATCTAAAAAATTTAATTTAAATTTAGATATTAAAGCGGCTCAAAGTACGATAATCCAACACTTACAAGATATCCCTGGCGTCGAAAAAGCAATAGATGAATTAGGAATTTCTAATGATTCATATTCAAAATATGAAACTTATTGTTTAATGGCTGAATATATTTACAATTTTTTATCAGAAAATAAAAATGAAGTTGATTTTTCTAAAATAAAAGATGCCGTTAAAGAAATCGCTGAACGAAATTTGGTTACTCCTAAAGATAGATTAACATCCCTTTATTCTACATATACTCTTATTTTTTTGTGAGAAAGTAAACTATTTATCTAACACTAGACATTATGTACAACAAGGTGTACATTTTATCTACTTTAAGTGAAATAGGAAAACACAATGGCCTCACATCTTATACAACAAAATATTGAAGCACTCTCTTCACCTAGTGGGCATTACTCTCATATCGTTACTGCAAACAATATGTCGTTTGTTTCAGGGTTATTACCCTTAGATAAACAAGGTAAACCTTTAGCAGACAAACCTGTTGAAGAACAAATCACACAAGTCCTTGAAAATTTAGCTGCTTGTCTTCTCGGAATTAATGCAAAGAAAACCGATATTGCTCAAGTTAAAGTCTATGTGACAGATATTAATGAATGGCCTATCGTTAATGAGTTATATGCAAAATGGATTGGTGAACATAGACCAGCAAGATTAGTGGCAGGTGTAAAAGAGCTCCATTTCGGGAGCAAAATCGAAATTGAAGCCGTTGTTATCAAGGAATAATCTTATGAATAAGTTACCTGCTCCCACTTATAAAGATGTTGCTGAAGCTCATCAACGTATTCTGCCCTATCTTAATAAAACGCCTGTTTTAACCTCTCGCACTATTAATGAGCTAACAGGGGCACAATTTTATTTTAAATGTGAAAATTTTCAGCGAATGGGCGCATTTAAATTTCGGGGGGCGATGAATGCGTTATCTCAATTTACCGCACAACAACGTAAAAATGGTGTCGTGACTTTCTCATCAGGCAATCATGCTCAAGCTATAGCTTTATCGGCAAAGCTATTAGGTATTCCTGCAACAATTATCATGCCTGAAGATGCACCAAAGGCAAAAATGGAAGCAACAAAAGGCTATGGTGGTCGAATGATCACCTATAACCGCTATACAGAAGATCGTGAAAAAATTGGACAACAGCTAGCACAAAAAGAAGGTTTAACATTAATTCCACCTTACGATCATCCTCATATTATTGCTGGGCAAGGCACTGCTGCAAAAGAGCTGTTTGATGAAGTTGGTCAATTAGATATGCTATTTGTTCCATTAGGTGGTGGTGGTTTACTTTCTGGCTCTTTATTATCAACCAAAGCCCTCTCCCCAGATTGTAAAATATTTGGCGTTGAGCCTTTAGCTGGAAATGACGGACAACAATCATTACGCAAAGGCGAAATCATTCATATTGATACACCGAAAACAATTGCAGACGGCGCACAAACACAGCACCTAGGCAATTATACTTTTGAGATTATTCGTAACCATGTGAACGATATTTTAACGGCGACAGATGAAGAATTAATTTCGGCTATGCAGTTTTATGCTCAGCGAATGAAAATAATTGTAGAGCCTACAGGTTGTTTAAGTTTAGCGGCCGCTCGTCAATTTGGTGATAAATTAAAAGGCAAGAAGATTGGTATTATTATCAGCGGTGGTAATGTCGATATCGCGCAATATGGTCGATTTTTAGCGCAATGAACTTGCATGTTCTAATATGGAAAAAAGCAGTATAGAAAAACCTATACTGCTTAAAAGAACCAACATACAACCAATCAACTAAAATAACAGGGGCGTTTGTTTAACCATTTTTAATTAAGTGAAAAAGTGATACCTGCTTCTTTACATAATTGAGTCAGATTTTCTTTTAATTGTTGATTTTCTTCAGGCAATAAATCGAGTTGTGGCAAACGCATATGACCACCTTCTAAACCACGCATGGTTAATGCCGATTTAAATATTGCCATATTCGCACCAGACTTAAGTGCATCACTAAATTTCACACAAAATTGTTGCCACTGTTTCGCTTCTTGGTAATGACCTGCGATATAAGCTTTATACATATTCACAAAAGGCTCAGGGAATACGCAAGCACAACCAGAAACCGTACCGTCACAGCCCGCATCTAATAAACCTAGGAATAATTTATCGTAGCCATGAAGGACGGAAAAACCCTCAGCAACTGTAAGGTAGCTTAATGTTGTATTGTTATCAGCAAAACTGTATTTAATACCAATTACATTTTTACACTGTTGTTGTACTTTTGCCGCTAATTCAGGCTTGATGTTATTTGCGGCACATTGTGGAATATTATACAAATAAACAGGGAAATTATCTGGTACGCTATTTGCCACTGTCACAAAATAGTTCTCTAATTCTCTGTCTGTCGCACCAAAAAATTGTGGTGTTACCACACCAATACCATCGGCACCAATTTCAACTGCGTGTTTGGCTAATTCAATGGTTTCAGTTAATGTCATTGCACCAACATGAATAAAGACCGGTAAACGCTTATTCGCTGTTTCAACAACGGTTTTCGCAACATTCTTACGTTCTAATGCAGATAAACGCAACATCTCACCCGTTGTACCACAAGGATAAAGGCAATCAACGCCCTTGGTTACTAGCATTTCAGTTAATGCAGATAACGCTTTAATATCTACTTGATCGTTCGAATCAAACGGAGTAACCATTGCCACTGTAACGCCAAATAATTTTTTCATATAAAGACCTTTATTAAATCAGATTGCTTCAACAATAACTTTAATTGCCAACATACCCGGATCATCTAAACCAATAGATTTTTCTGGAAACATACGGGCTCGACCTAATAAATTAGGTTTTTGGCGAAATTCATTAAGCGTACTATCGACGCTTTGTAAGGCTGCTGCTTTTAAATTATCGATAGCTAAAGTTGGTTTTAGCGCTTCAGATAAATGGTAAAGAATATCGAGTACGGATTTTTGCCCTAATTCCCCTTTTCCCCTTGCCATCATGCTTTGGTATGCAATAGTTAATAGTGGTGAAATGTCGGAGGACGATATTTCTTGAAGTTGATTTTCTTTGCAGTATTTTGCCATTGCCATAAAAGCGGTTGCTTGCAATGTACCAAAAGAAGAAGCACAGGCTTTTTGTAATGATTTACTGCATTGGAAAAGTGCTTTGCTTAGATCTTCAGGCCAATCTTGTGAATCATCTGCAATTTTTCGCCAGCCTTTTTGCATGGTGATCCCTAAATCCCCATCACCTAGACGACTATCTGCTTCACACAGCATTGATTGAGATTGCTCGCAAGCAATAGCGATACGGATCACCGCTTGTTTGAGCATATCAAGCGTAATATTCATCGCTATACCCTCCAGAATGCACAATGAGCTGGTGCATTCATCAAAGCTTCTAGCTCATCATCCAATTTACACAATGTTAAACTTGCACCAGTCATTTCCATGGATGTGGCATAGCGTCCGACTAACGGATGTACAATTGTTGCACCCGTTTTATCAATCAGCTGTGTAATTTTGTTGTATAGAATATAAAGCTCTTCTAATGGTGTTGCGCCTAAAGAGTTAACTAATACAGAGACTTTATCTCCTGTTTTTAATGATAATTCTGTCTGTAAGCGCTCAAACATCTCTTGTGCAATATCATCTGCGTTGCGTAATTTATCACGCCAAATTCCCGGTTCACCGTGAATACCCATCCCCATTTCCATTTCATCTTCGCCAATTTCAAAAGTAGGATGTCCTACTGCGGGTAAGGTACAAGATGTCAGCGCACAACCAATGGTTCGAGTATTTTCCATGGTTTTTTGAGCAACACGCGTGACTTCATCAAGTGTTGCTCCTTCTTCGGCTTTGGCGCCCGCCATTTTAAAACCATAGATCATTCCAGCAACACCACGGCGTTTGTGCGCTTCTTCTGGTTTTGCTGAAGCCACATCGTCAGCAGCTAAAACGGTTGTACAACGAATATCATCTTCAAAATCGACAGTTTCAGTCGCCATATCAAAATTCATGATATCGCCACCATAATTGCCATAAAGTAACAATACACCTAAGCCACTGTTTGCTTCACGAATGGCATCTGCCATTAAATCAGCTGAAGGTGAAGCAAAAACATCACCTACGGCGGCTGCATCTAATAAGCCCTCACCGACATACCCTGTAAATACAGGTAAGTGACCCGATCCGCCACCCGTTACAATACCCACTTTGGGCTTATTTGCTTTTTTCGAACGAGTAATCAATCTTGGCTGTGGTTGACGATAAATATCACCATGAGCAAGGCATAAGCCCGCTAATGTTTCATCGACATAATTTTCTGGCTTATTTAATATTTTTTTCATGTGATCACCCGATATTTTTATTTATCTGCTGATTTTTATCATCTTAAAAAAACATTTCGTTTATTTAAGATGAGTTTTCCCTGATACTTAAAAAGCATCTCTATTTAAATAATTTTTTATAAATAAACGAGACTTTATTTAGCTTTAAACGCACCTCTAACTTGCATAATAACAATGAATAAAAACACACTGGCTAATACCATCGAAATAGGTCTATTAATAAAATTAATAAAATCACCATCTGACTTCATTAATGATGAAAGTAAATTCTTTTCTAACATGGGCCCTAAGATCATGCCCAAAATAATGGGTGATATTGGGAATTTTCGTTCTTGAAGGAAATAGCCGATAACACCCATTACTAACATAACAACAATAGAAGACATCGTATTAGTAATTGCGTAAGAGCCTACGAGACTAAATAAGATAATTGCTGGATAAATAATTGCATTATCAATAGCAACAATCTTCTTCAATAAATTGACAACAATAAAAGCAATCGGTAATAAAATTAAATTAGCAATAAAGAAAATAATAAAGACAGCATACAATTTATCAGGGTTGAATAAAAACAGTGTTGGTCCCGGTTGCATATCTTTCATATACAAGACACCGATAATAATTGCAGCAGCTGAATCGCCCGGAATGCCAAATACTAAAGATGGGATCCAACTTCCCGCTAAACTTGCATTATTACTTGCTGAAGCATCAACAATACCTTCTTCAGAACCATGACCATATTTTTCTGGGTTTTTAGAGAGTTTCTTTGAAACGGCATAAGAGATCCATGCCGCAATATCGGCACCCGCACCAGGTAAAGCTCCAATTAATGTTCCTATTATTCCGCTACGAAAAATGCCGCCTTTACGCTGGCGAACAACACCGCCAACCCCTTTAAAAATATTGTAAGAGTTATTTTCAGCATTCACTTCACTTAGCGTGATTTGCTTTTCTTTCCAACGCTCAACGTAATATTTAATTGCACCAGAAATTGCAAATAATCCTATCATTGCTGGAATAAAACTTACACCTTGCATTAAAGAGACTTCACCGAAAGTAAAGCGTGCTTGCCCTGTAAATTCATCATAACCAATGGTGGATAATGCAATACCAAAGAACAGTGCTAATAAGCTTTTTCTAATATGTGAACCTGAAACAATAGTTGCACAGCTAAGCCCAATTAAAGACAGCCACATATATTCATAAGAACTAAATTTTAAAGCAAACTCAGCTAAAACTGGCGCTGTTGACGCCAATATAATTGTACCAATAACGCCACCAATCACAGAGCTTGTTAACGACATACCTAATACGCGGTTGGTTTTACCTTCTTTAACTAAGCTGTGTGCATCATTGGTATAAGCCGCTGATGCAGGCGTACCCGGGATATTTAATAAAGCACCTGGAATATCACCCGCAAATATAGAAGACGCGCCGACAGAAATCATTAAGGCTAATGCAGGAATCGGATCAAGAAAAAAAGTAAATGGTACCATTAATGCGATAGCCATTGTTGATGTTAATCCGGGAATGGCACCAACGAATAAGCCAAATAAACAAGCACCAATAACGACAAGTATTGTTGTGTAATCAATATAAGCAAGTGCGCTAATTAATATATCCATACTGTTGTTCTCTATTTATTAAAATAGCTGAGGTAGCGGTACTAACAGTACAGCGGTAAATAAGTAATACACACCTAACACCACACTGGCTGAAATAATAAAACTGTATATCGGTTTTGTTGTTGCATATTTCATCATTAACGGTGCTGTAATAATTAACCCCGTTAAAATAAAACCTAGATAATCTGATGCAAAAACATAAAAAAGAATAATACCAATAATTAATAAAACGAATTTTATTTCACGCCATGAAATTAATGGAATATCACTTTCTTGATTACGTGAAAATATATCTATTAATGAAAATATAATCATGCCGCCGCCAATAATAGAAGGCATAAAAGCGGCGCCATATTCACTAAAATCACCTAATGAATACGCACTATAAACAATAAGAAATAAACCAAAGCAGCAAAATATTAGCGATAGAATATGACGATTTAGCATAGGCATAAAAACGGCTGTTGTTCAGCCGTTTCCTCAGTTATTTCTTTATAATTTCACCAAACTTTTTATCTTCATTAGCCATAAATTGAGTGGCATCATCTCCATATAGCTCGATCACTTCAAATCCTTGTTTATTTGCAAACTCGGCTAATTCACCAGATGCATACACTTTTTTCATTGCAGCCGTGAGTTTATCTTGCACTTCTTTATCTAACCCTTTTGGCGCAACTAGCATATTCCATGCTTGTAAATCCCAGTTATAAGGTGTGGCTTCTTTAAATAATGGTACATCAGGATAAAAAGCCGATTTCTCATTTGACATAATTGCCATGTGCTTTACTAATCCTGCTTTTACCATACTATCCGCCTCACCTAATGAAGAGGTCACAATATCAACACCACCAGAAGCAAGCTCTTGTAATGCAGCACTTGCACCTTGAGATGGGATAAAGCGAATGGCGTTATCAGGCAATCCTGCGGCACGCAACATACCAATAGTATTGAGATGCCAGATTGAATTTAAACCACTGCCAGATGCTTTTAATTTACCCGGATTTGCTTTTGCGTAATCAATAATTTCCTGTGCATTTTTAAATGGTGAAGATTTCCCAACCTGTAATCCACCATAAATAACGGCAAGACGTGTAATCGGTGTGTAATCTTGGTAAGTTAAATTTGTCATGCCTTGATGATGCATCATGGTAATTTCAACCGTTGCAATACCTAATGTGTAACCATCGGGTTTTGCATTTTTAATGGCATCATGACCTACAACACCACTACCTCCAGTTTTATTTACCACATTAACGGTCACGCCTAATTCTTCTTGTAACCCTTTAGCCGCTAGGCGTGCAACAGTATCAGTATTACCGCCAGCAGCCCAAGGAACAATAATAGTAATCGGCTTTTCTGGATATTGAGCAAAAGCAGGAAGTGTAAAAATGGAACTGCATAGGGTAAATGCCAGAAGTGTTTTTTTCATTATATGCACCTTTTCTCATTGCAGATTATTTGTGGTCGAATATCTTCGAGCCTTGATTTAAGGCGAGCCTGAACTTGAGAAAGTACAGGCATTGCTGTTACGCCTTTTTGTTCTATAAATGCAGAGAGGAAAGCACTGGCAAATAATACACTCTCATGCATTGTGCCTCCTGCCGCTATTTTTGAAGCAAATGCGCCATTAAAAGCATCCGTGGCTGCCATCGTATCCACTCGTAACGATGGCATAGGGGGAATATGAAAAGTGGCGCGTCCGTCAAAATAGACCACACCAAGCTCATCCATATAGATAATGACTTTCTTATTTTCATCACCTGAAATAACGTTAATCGCTTGTGTGGCGTCATTAATATCGTTTATTTCAATGTCAGCCCAGTGTGATGCCTGATTTGCATTTAACGTAATAAAATCAAGAGTGGCATAAAGTTGTTTTAAATCTTCGCTATAAGGTGCAACATTAAGCACGATAATTTTATTAACAGACTTTGCAAACATCGCTGCTTTAATATTGGCTTCTATATTAATTTCACCTTGGAGCAATAACACATCTGCCTCACTTACATAAGGCAAAGAAATATCAATCTCTTGCTCAGAGAATGTATTGTTCGCTCCTAAATAAGTCGCTGTAATATTGTTTTGTGTTTTATCTGCTAAATAACTAATTGAACTGCCTGTCGGCTCTATTTCTGTTTGAAAAATAGTAAAAGAATCAATTCCACTTTCTTGTAAATATTTATATGCATATTTACTAAAATGATCTTCACCAACTTTCGTTATCAAATGCACTTTCGCATCAGAAAAACTGGCGGCCATTGCCTGATTTGTTCCTTTACCACCAGGGCCTATCGAATTGCTTTTAGAGTTAATTAACTCTCCGACTTTTGGAAAAGAATCGACATTGGCAATAATATCTACCACAAATGACCCAAGCACACAGACTTTGCCTTCTGGCTTTCTATCTTTACGTTCTCTCACGATTAATAAATCGTGCAATAAACATGAAATATCAAAACTATCACTAAATTTACTTATTTTTTTAATTTCTTGTTTCCCTAGTATGGCGCCACCATGACAACGTTTGATCAACCCTTCTCCTTCGAGGTATTTCAAATCACTGCGAATAGTTTCCAATGTGACACTGAATTTTTCCGCAAGTTGAGCCACTTTAACTTTCTTTTGTTCTCTGATGATGGTGTAAATTTCCTGTCGCCGTTCTTCTGAAAACATATAAAGTGCCTCCGTATCATTGATAACGAGAATAAGGAGATTAGGTCAGTGATTCTGCGATGGTATTCAAAACAAAAAACCAAAAACAGAAGCAAAACCAAATCAAAGCAATTTAGATCACATTTTTTTAACACAACATCAATTGGCATACGTTAAAAATGAGAGGTGAAACGAGTCGAATAATGAATGGAGATTTAGAAAAGAGAGGTAGAATCAGCCGTTCAAGAACGGCTGATAAAATAATAACTTAGATTATTACAGGTGTGATAGTTTTAAAATGTAAATATCATGTTAAATAAAATCACCTTGGTATTTAGTTTAACAAGGCATTAAGCAGATAAAAGCCCACTAATGTCAGCAATACGACCACTAAGGTATTACGTATTTTAAGCGCTAATCCTACACATAATAAGGTTCCCCAAAGATAAGGATTATCTAGAATACCTTTAAATTCACCTTTTTCTAACAGCACAATGGGTGCACAAATTGCAGTTAATAAACAAGGTGCAGAATATCCTAATGCCTGTCTGATCACAGACGGTAATTTGACGGGGATCGCCGGTTCAAGAAAGAAATAACGCAGCATAAAAATGACGAGTGCCAAAATTAATAATAACGACCATGTCATTTTTGTTCTCCTCTGGCTCTAGCAACACAAACAGCAATAAACATGCCTGTTAATCCACCAATCACTACGCCACCTTCTATATTCAACCAGCTGAAAATAATAGATAGGCAAAAAGAGACAATAACACCTACTAATGTACTAAATGTTTTTATTAACGGAATAACAATTGCCAATAACGTGGCAACAATAGAAAAATCAAGATGATAACGAGATAAATCAGAAACTTGGCTTGCCATAATAATGCCAACAATACTAACGGCAACCCACGCTAAATAAAAACATAATCCCGCACCTATCATATAAGCGGGTGTGAGTTTTACTTTAGGTTGTGCTGAAACAGCAAAAAGTTCATCCGTTAATAAAAAACCTATTGTAATACGTTGATACCATTTTAAATGGGCAACATGAGAACGTAAGGTTAGTCCGTATAAAAGATGCTGAGCTGTAATAAAAAAGACAGAAAAAATAATGGTCAGCATTCCCGCACCAGAAGCCACTAATCCTAATGTCACCAATTGCGCCGCCCCTGCAAATATAATTGCAGACATTCCGACACTTTGTGCAAAGGTTAATCCTGCATCAACGGCCATTGATCCCGCTAATATTCCCCAAGGAATAACCGCAAGGCATAAAGGCAAAACATGCAAAGCACCAAGGCCAAAAGCACGCATTACTTGCCTATCTTCATTATTATTTTTGATTTTTTCCATTTACCTGTCTTCACTTCTAATACATTAATTCTATAGAGAATGATTATCAGTCCGTAAAAGTAAATAGGATTGTATAAAATTGCTATTTTGTTTGTTTTTTACGACAACAAAGGGGACTTTAAAGAGGAAGATAATCGGAGCCCTTTTAAATAATTACCTGGTGTAACACCAATGGCATTTTTAAAATGACGATGGAAATGGCTTTGATCTGAAAAACCACAACGTTGTGTTACATCGGTAAGTGTGTGGCCTAAAGAGAGTAACTGTCTTGCTTTACGAATACGGGCTTGAATAAGCCAAGCATGAGGAGTCATACCAATCTCTTTTTTAAATTGGCGTAGAAAATGCCAAGGGCTTAAATTTACCATCTCTGCTAAGGTATTAAGTGAAAATTCATTTTCAGGTGTATCATTCATTAATTCACTCACCCACTGTAACCGTTGCCCTATAGCGCTTAATGGTTTTTCTTGAGTTCTTTTTTTGCTATAACGCAAAATCAACATTGCCATTGTCGAAAGTAATAGCGACTCTTTTAAAAGATAATTATTGGGTTGTTCCAGTAATGAAAAAAGCAATAAAAGTTGCTGGCTTAAACCAGGATCGTGAATAACGGCATCAGGAAACCAAGGCGTTGCACCCTGCTCTTGTTGTAGATCACGCGTTAATGTTTGCAGGTATTCTGGCGTGGGATAAATAGCTTGATAAGCCCAACCTGATTCAACCGCAGAGGAGCCTGTGTGAATTTCATCGGCATTAACAATGATGATATCGCCTTTGGGGGCGATATGTTCTCTTCCTGTGCGATAAAACTGTTGTGCGCCATCATCAATCACACCAATACAGAAGCCCTCATGGGTATGACGTGAAAAAGTCTGATGCAAATATTCAGCTTGCAGATAAGCAAGGCTATTAAGCTCAGGAAGGTGAATAAGTTTAGCCTGCTCTTGTCGCATCGAATATTGATCCCATCAACAGTAAAAATCATCAGCTTGTATCATAAACACTATACTGATGATTGCATGAAATTGCTCAATCTTACTCATGTCGCTGATGAATTTTTGCTGGAACAAAAATTTGGTGAGTTTCTAAATTTGCTTGGTTAATTAATTCCATAATGAGTCGAAAGCAGTGTGAGGCTAATTCAGGATTATTTTGTGCAATAGTATCTATTGGTATCGATAATGAATCATAAAGATAGTGATCATCAAAACCAGCTAAATAAACATCATCTTGCATGATTTTATTTTGGCTTAAATACCGTAATACCCCCTCCAGCAAACCGCAGGCTGAAGTAAAAACAAACTTAGGTGGCCGACCTAAAGACGCACATAAAGAGCCGAACATTTCATAGCCTGAACTTGGATGATAGTGCCCGTGAATGATCCACTCTGTTTTTAAATTAATCTTGGCTTGAGAAAGCCCTTGCGTAAAACCTAAAAGGCGATCTTTTGTAGGTGAAATCGTTGATTGTCCACCTAAAAAGTAAAATTCATCAATGCCATTTGTTGAAGCAATCTCTGCAATAAGTTGTTGTGTCGTGGTAGTTGAATCTGTGACAACAAAAGGTAATGTTGTACCGTCAAAATAACGGTCAAATAACACAACGGGAATTTGTTTACTTAAGCGCTGATATTCAAAATCATTTTGTAAACAAGAAGCCACAATCAAACCATCGATTTGTCGTGATAACAAATGTTCTATTGCGAGAGTCTCTTGAGCCGCATTTTCATCCGTACAGGAAATAAGTAGCTGAATACCCGCTTCTCTACATAATATTTCTAGCTCATAAGCCACTGAAGCAAATCCGTAGTTAGTAATATCAGGAATAACCAATCCCAATGCATAACTGCGATTATCACGTAAAGAGCGAGCATGAATGTTAGGTTGATACTGATATTTTTGGGCAATAGAGGTAATACGTGCAATGGTGTCATCAGCAACACGCATCTCTTTACCTCGGCCATTCAATACCAAACTAGCTGTTGTTTTTGATACGCCTGCTAGTTTTGCAATATCTGTAATAGTCGTACGCTTTTGTTTTTTCACTGTTATTTTACTTAAGGCTGCATTTACTAAATTTAAATTAATTTATTGTTTATCTAATCTTATTTAACTAAACAATGCATCATTTAATTGCCAAGTTGTTAGCTTTATTGTGTTTTTACCCGAGAAATTAATGATCTTTTTTGCTGAAGGAAAAAAACGACTACTCATCACACCCAAACCATGATTAAAGAAAATTTCCACGCTCGAACTGTCACATAATATTTGAAGATGTTTTATATCACCAGACCAGAAACGTGATTGCCATTCACCATTTTTAACACTACGACGTTTTAATATTGCTTGATTATTCTCAATGGTTAATTCAAGTGAATCAGAGAATTGAATTAAGAGAGAGTCTATTAGTTCCACCTCTAATTCAACACAAAACCCGTTAATTTCAGGCGCATCATCTGCAATGCCTTGCCAATATTGTACATTTTGTCTGAGTTGCTGTAATTCTTTTACGGGTTGCTGATAAAGTTGCCCTTCTCTTATTTGTAATTCACGAGGACAGGTCATTTGATGTATCCAGCCATTAGCAATGGTCGGTTGATACATTTCCTCTCCATCAGGAACCCCCATCCAACCAAATAATAAACGCCTACCATTAACTTGTGTGGTTTGAGGCGCATAAAACTCAAAACCTGCATCAAGTTCGATTAAATCACCATGTTGAAACTGCAATGTTGAATAATCAAAACTGCCCATTAAATAAGCACTAGAGTGCGAATTTAAAAATCGATATTGCTCTTTTTTTATTCCTTGAGGACAGGTTAATAAAATAAAGTGTCCACTAAGTTCAAAAAGATCAGGGCATTCCCACATATAACCCGCATCATCTAATCCACCTAAATGACTTCCTGCTAACTCGCCTATTAATTGCCATTGATATAAGTGAGATGCACGATAGAGTAAAACCTTACCCTGTTTATCTAACGTTTGCGCCCCTAATACCATGTACCATTTATCGTTGTGTTGCCAAATTTTAGGATCACGAACATGTCCGCTATAACCTTCAGGAAGCCCTAAAACAGGCCCTAACTTATCAAAACCACCCCGCTGATTTTCAACTGCTAAACACTGCCATGCAGTGCGGGAGCCATCATCAAATTTTACATTTCCGGTATAGCAGAGTGTTAATTGCCCTTGGTGGATCACTGCACTGCCAGAATAGCAACCGTCTTTGTCATAAAACTCATCAGGAAGTAAAGCGATGGGCTGATGTTGCCAAGTGATAAGATCCTTTGAACGCCAATGCCCCCAACATTTATTTTTATGCTCACAAGACAAAGGATCCCACTGATAGAAAAGATGATAATACTTACCATCAAAACAAAACCCATTGGGATCATTTAATAACCCAGTTATTGGCGCTAAATGCCAACGCGGATAGTATTTATCTTTTGCAGCTTTAGCGCTATTACGCATAACCGCTTGTAAAATTGCAGATAATCCTTCGCTTTTTGTCATTTATGCAGACTCCACTTTATATTTCAGTAAAAGAGAAAGAACAAAAGCTGTTAAGAATGCGATCACTAAACCAATAACATAATTAATAATTGAACCCGCTTGTACAATCGCAATACCCGGAATAGCGGTAAGACCAACCGCGGTCATATAAACGTGAGAGCCAACAACCCAAGCGCCTCCAGCAGCACCTCCAATTAGTGCAGCAATAAAAGGTTTGCCATAACGCAAATTAATCCCGAAAATTGCCGCCTCTGTAATACCTAACATCGCGGAGAAACCCGATGGGATCGTAATGGCTTTAATTTTCGCATCGTTGGTTTTAAACCAAACAGCAATACAGGCTCCTCCTTGTGCAATATTAGCCATCGCCCAAATAGGTAATAAGAAATTTACGCCAATATTCGGATTCCCTAATAATCCAGCTTCTACTGCATGGAAACTATGGTGTATTCCTGTAATAACAATAACAGAATAAAGACCACCAAAAATAAGCCCTGCAATCCAACCTGCCTGCGTAATTAACGTACTTAGTATTAATGAAATACCATCACCTAAAAGACGACCGACAGGTCCAATCACTAATAATGCAACAAAGCCTGAAATAATAACGGTTAAAAATGGCGTGATAATTAAATCAAGTGCATTAGGAACAACTTTACGTAATTGTTTTTCCAGTACACTCATAAACCAAACAGCCAGTAATACTGGGAAAACAGTTCCTTGATAGCCAATCATGGCGACTTCTAACCCAAAAAAATTCATGGTATTAAATCCAGCCGCAACCCCCCACGCGTTAGTTAAGGCTGGATGCGTTAAAATTCCGCCTAATGTCGCGCCAAGATAAGGATTTCCGCCAAATTCTTTTGCGGCAGTAAAACCAATAAGAATGGGCAAAATAATAAAAGCCGCGGAGCTACACATATCAAGCATGATATAGAGTGCATTATCGGGACTTACCCACTGGTTAGTTTTCATTAATCCCAGCAATCCCATTAATAAGCCTGACGCTACAATGGCAGGAATAATAGGGACAAATATATTAGAAAGCAGTCTAGCTATTCGTTGAAATGGATTGAGCTTTTTAGCTGCAATATTTGCAGCCTCAGATTTACTAGATTCACCAATACCTGCGGCAGCAATAAATGCAGCATGTACTTTATTAACTAACCCTGTGCCGAAAATGACCTGAATTTGCCCAGCGTTACTAAAACACCCTTTTACACCCTCTAATTTATTTATTGCCTCTTTATCTGCTTTTGAGTCATCAACAAGAACAAGTCTTAAGCGCGTAGCGCAATGTGCTGCACTTGCGATATTTTCAGCACCACCTAATAAAGGTACAAGCTGGTGAGCAACTTTTTCAATATTCATCATAGCCTCTTCATTCTTTTTTATTTATGTAGCGAGTATTTAGTTTAATTGAAAACTAAACCGGTTTAGCTAGCTAATTGGATTAAATAAAAATCAATTCAAGATAGCAATAAAAACTCAGGTAAAGGTCTCTTAATTGTGATCTTAATTACAAAAAAGCACGTTTATTAATCACATTTTGACTCTTTTAAATAATTAAAAACAACGAAAAGCTAAACTGATTTTAATTTTTGTTTAGCTAAATAGGTTAATTGGTTATTAGATAATTAAGTATGAATAAAAATGACCATTGAATTAACAAAATCATATAGATATAAACAAGTAAGCAGGCTTAATAAATGTTACTGATAACATCCAAACACTTAATTAATCGTTATATATTTATTTATATAATGGTTGTTAATCAAATGATTAAATATAACCAATACAAAAACTTAAGATAACCTTAAAAACTTGTAACGCTTGTAATAAATCACTTTTCTTTGATGTAAAGCAACTACAACTTTCAGGAAATACGTAGTATCCACATTAACAGTTGGGTTTTATTGCCTACGTTAAAGTGCTTATTTTTTAACAACAATAACAATAATTATTTCTTTATAAGCTTATTAGCTGCTGTTTTTTCTTAAAATTTTAATAATCAAGTGAGTAATGTATGAAAAACATCAAAGAGATGGCGTTACTTTCCACTCCCTTATCTCGCCGTCGTTTTGTAAAAACAGGTGCAGCGGGTGGTTTAGCGATAACCGCAGGTGGATTATCACTCCCCTTTCATCAAGCCATTGCCTCGGAAACAAAACCAACAACTAATAGCGAAAAAGTCGTGTGGAGCGCATGTACTGTAAACTGCGGTAGTCGTTGCCCATTACGTATGCATGTGGTTGATGGTGAAATTAAATACGTTGAAACCGACAACACAGGCAATGATGTCTACGAAGAATTACATCAAGTTCGTGCCTGTTTACGTGGTCGTTCTATGCGTCGCCGTGTTTACAACCCAGACCGTTTACGTTATCCAATGAAACGTGTAGGTAAACGTGGTGAAGGTAAATTTGAACGTATTTCATGGGATGAAGCGTTTGATACTATTTCAGATACCATGAAACGTTTAATCAAAGATTATGGTAATGAATCTATTTATCTAAACTACGGCACAGGAACATTAGGTGGCACCATGACGAAGTCTTGGCCACCAGGTGCAACATTAATTGCACGTTTAATGAATTGTTGTGGCGGTTATCTGAATCATTATGGTGACTATAGTACGGCGCAAATCGCAGCGGGCTTAAATTATACTTATGGTGGTTGGGCAGATGGTAATAGCCCTTCAGATATTGAAAACACTAAACTTGTCGTGATGTTCGGTAATAATCCAGGTGAAACCCGTATGAGTGGTGGCGGTGTCACCTATTACGTTGAACAAGCTCGTGAAAAATCTGATGCACGAATGATTATCATCGATCCACGCTATACCGATACGGGTGCTGGTCGTGAAGATGAATGGATCCCAATTCGTCCGGGAACAGATGCTGCATTAGTTAATGCATTAGCCTACGTCATGATCAAAGAAGACTTAGTTGATAAGCCTTTCTTAGATAAATATTGTGTTGGTTACGATGAAACCACTATGCCAGAGGGTGCGCCAAAAAATGGCCACTATAAAGCCTATATTTTAGGTAATGGTGCAGATGGTCAGCCAAAAACGCCTGAGTGGGCGGCGCAGATCACTGGTATTCCTGCTTCACGCATTGTTAAATTAGCCCGTGAAATCGCAACAGCAAAACCTGCTTATATTACACAAGGCTGGGGTCCTCAACGTCGTTCTAACGGTGAGCTTGCTTCTCGTGCTATCGCAATGCTCTCTATTTTAACGGGTAATGTGGGAATTAACGGCGGTAATACTGGCGCTCGTGAAGGCTCTTACAGTATTCCTTTTGTTCGTATGCCAACCTTTACTAACCCTGTTACCACCAGCATTTCTATGTTTATGTGGACGGATGCCATTTTACGTGGTCCAGAAATGACGGCAACCCGTGACGGTGTTCGTGGTAAAGACAAACTTGATGTACCAATCAAAATGGTATGGAACTACGCGGGCAACTGCTTAGTAAACCAACATTCTGAAATCAATCGTACTCATGACATTTTGCAAGACGATAAAAAATGCGAAATGATTGTGGTGATCGATAACCATATGACAGCATCTGCTAAATATGCCGACATTCTACTTCCTGATTGCACAGCATCAGAACAAATGGATTTCTGTATGGATGCATCAGCAGGTAATATGGCTTATGTCATTTTCGCTGATCAGGCAATCAAACCTCGCTTTGAAAGCCGTAATATCTATGAAATGACAAGCGAAATTGCAAAACGCATGGGTGTGGGTGAAAAATTCACTGAAAACCGAACACAAGAAGAGTGGCTACGTCACCTTTATGAGCAATCTCGTCAAAACTTACCTGAACTGCCGACTTTTGAAGAATTCCGTGCTCAAGGTATCTTCAAAAAACGCGATCCTGAAGGTCATCACGTTGCTTATCGCAAATTCCGTGAAGATCCTGAAAACAACCCATTAACAACGCCATCAGGTAAAATTGAGATTTATTCTTCCCAACTTGCCGACATTAAAGCAACATAGGAACTCGCGTCTGACGATGTAATTGATCCACTGCCTATCTACTCTGCTGGCTTTGAAAGCTATGGCGATCCAGCAATGGAAAAATATCCATTACAAATGACAGGATTCCACTATAAATCACGCACCCACTCAACGTATGGCAACGTTGATGTCTTAAAGGCAGCTTGCCCTCAAGAAATATGGATCAACCCTGTTGATGCTACTAAACGCGGTATCAAACACGGTGATTTAGTGCGTATTTATAACGATCGTGGTGAAGTTCGGATCAATGCGAAAGTCACACCTCGTATTTTACCGGGCGTGGTCGGCTTAAGCGAAGGTGCTTGGTATAACCCAGACAGTAATCGAATTGATCACGCAGGTAGTATTAACGTGTTAACGACACAACGCCCTTCACCTCTCGCTAAGGGTAATCCTTCTCACAGTAATCTTGTTGAAGTCGTCAAGGCGTAAGGAGTCTGGTTATGTCAACGCAATATGGTTTTTATATTGATTCAAGTCGTTGCACCGGCTGCAAAACCTGTGAACTGGCGTGCAAGGATTTTAAAAATTTATCCCCTGAAGTGAATTTCCGCCGTATTTATGAATATGCGGGTGGTGATTGGACTGAACAAGATGGCGTTTATACACAAAACGTGTTTGCTTATTACCTATCTATTTCGTGTAACCACTGTGACGATCCAGCTTGTGCCAAAGTTTGCCCAAGTGGCGCGATGCATAAACGTGAAGACGGCTTTGTTGTTGTTAATGAAGATATTTGTATCGGTTGTCGTTATTGTCATATGGCTTGCCCTTACGGCGCACCGCAATTTGATGAAGTCAAAGGTCATATGACCAAATGTGATGGTTGCTATGAACGTGTAGCTGAAGGCAAAAAACCTATTTGTGTCGAATCTTGTCCACTGCGTGCATTAGATATGGCACCTATTGAAGAGTTACGCGCTAAATATGGTGATTTAGCTGAAATTGCACCACTTCCTTCAGCAAAATACACCAAACCAAATATTGTCCTTAAATTAAATGCCAATAGCCGTCCTGTGGGTGATACCACTGGTCATCTGGCAAACCCAGAGGAGGTGTAAGATGGTGGGATTGCATGAATGGCCACTAATGTTTTTTACTGTTATCGGCCAAAGTGTTGCGGGTGCCTTTATTATTATGGGGTGCGCTATCCTTTCGGGTAAGCTTTCCGCAGAAATGAACCAAAAAGTGCATTACAGCATGTTTGGACTCTGGGCATTAATGGGTATTGGCTTCTTATTATCCATGATGCATATGGGAACCCCATTACGCGCATTTAACTCATTACTTCGTTTGGGTCACTCATCATTAAGTAATGAAATTGCTAGCGGTTCTATTTTCTTTGCACTGGGTGGTATTTACTGGTTACTGGCTGTATTTAATAAAATGCCTGCTGTATTAGGCAAATTATGGGTCGCACTGGTTATGGTATTAGCTGCATTATTTATTACGGCTATCTCTCGTGTATACCAAATTGATACTGTTCCGACTTGGTATAACAGCTATACCACATTTAATTTTGTGCTAACAGCCTTTATCGGTGGCCCTATTTTAGCGGCACTCTTAATGCGTATTGCAGGTTTTAATCTAAACTGTGTCAGTGCATTGCCATTACTCAGTGTTATCGCCATTCTTGTGAGTGCTATTGTGGCAACATCACAAGGTTTTGAATTAGGTTCTATTCAAACCTCTGTGCAAAAAGCGGTGGATTTAGTCCCTAACTATGGTGCTTTGATGGGTATTAAATTAGTGGCTTTAGTCTTAGGCTTGAGTTGTTGGATTGCCCCACTGTTACGTAAAAATAACCCTTCGATTGCTTTGTTAGCATTGGGCTTTATTTTAGTGTTTGCTGGTGAGTTTATAGGACGCGGTGTGTTCTATGGTTTACATATGACTGTCGGCATGGCAGTAGTGGGTTAATTAATTTCTCACCCTGCTAAACCGCTGTAATAGTTAAAAAGCACACTCTTTTTATCTGTTATGGCGGTTTTCCTTTTATATTACGGTATCGCTCTTTTTTAATCTTCGTCATTATGTTTAGATAGAAAATCGCATATAGTATAGACAATAAATCTAAGCGGATTATAAAAATATTATGGAACAACAACTTATTACTGATATTTCTCTTACGGCCCGTATTTTAGGCGCGGCTTTTTATTATGCACCTACTGAGAAAAGTGACATTGTCGAGCTGCTGTCTAGTCAAAAGTGGGTTGAAGAATGGCCTTATGGCAGTGATGAAGAAAAGCAACGCATTGCTAGCCTTCTTTCACAAACGGCATTAGCGGAAGAAACTTTAGCACAGGCATATCAACGTTTATTTGTTGGCCCTTACGCACTGCCGGCGCCACCTTGGGGCTCTGTTTACCTTGATCATGAAAATGTATTATTCGGTAATTCAACATTAGATCTACGTGAATGGATGCTAGAAAATGGCATTGATATTGCGTTAACTCAAAACGAGCCGGAAGATCATTTTGGTTTAATGGTGATGATGGTGGCATGGATTGCAGAAACTCGCCCTGAAAAACTAAATGAGCTATTAGCAGAACACCTTCTGCCATGGGCTTATCGTTATTTAGAGAAGTTATCTCTGCAAGGCGCATTCCCATATTATGAAGGTTTAGCCATGCTGGCGACATTAACATTAAAAAACTGGCAATCTTTGTTAAATGTCAGCCCTGCTGAAAAGCAATTGTTTTGTTAGTGACAAAATAACGTTATTAATAGACCAGCCTTAATGGCTGGTTTTTTTATAATATTACTTCAAATTATAGTTAAATTCATATTGACCTAATATATTCTCTTGGATAAACCCTATATTAATCATTTTTTCGATTATCATTTTTTTAACGTCGTTATTTTCCAAAAGAATGGAAGTAAAAATATCTTTATTAGAAATAATTTCAACTATATTAATTAGTTCTGAAAACTCATCTTTTCCATCTAACTCATTAAGTAATTCAATATAAGTTTTGAGTTTTGGAACTGCTTTTTTAAACTCATTTTCCATTTTTTTTGATATATGAGTATTAATATAATTATCTATAAAAGAATCAAAATTAACACCTTGTTTTTCTTTTAAATTTCTAAGATCATTTGTAATAACATCAAGAGCATTTGAATAAGCTCTACCGTAAACAACACTAAAATTAAAAGAGTTATAACCCGATAGTTTTTGACATAAATAAAATAATGTATTTAAGCTATATCTTTTTTTATCTTTAAGATGAGACATAGCATAGAGTACAATTAAATGTTCTATATTTAATAGAGTTTTATCTTTAGAACCTATATTTTTTGTTATTGGTGCATATAATAAAATATCAACATTTTCTAAATCTGAAAATATATTTATAATGAGTTCTTCTACTCTATTCCAATCCAATCCGCCATTGCCACAACCTAATGGTGGTAATGCTATTGAATTAATTTCTCTTTTTATTATTTCTTCTTTTAAAGTTAACAGCCCTTTTTCGATATATTCATATTGTGATTTTTTGCGCCATTCGTCTTTTGTAGGAAAATTAACAATTAATTTTCCTTTTTCACTAGTAATAAGAATATTGCCAATCTTAAATCTATTTTCATCACAAGCGGTTTTATAATTTATAAAATTTTTCGGGAATTTTTCTTTGAATTGATAGGCAATGCCTTTACCCATTACACCTTGGCAGTTAACCGCATTAACTAATGCGGTTGTATTCGATTCAAAAATATCACCAGAAGAATATATAATCATTTTTTTACGCAGAAATGTTCCATAATATTGACATGTATATTTAACTTATTTTTTCTCAACAAGTCTCTCACAACACCTTCCATAATAGCATCTTTTACATAAATATTGAAAAAAGAACTTGCAAGAACAGTGTCAGGGGAAAGACACTCAGCCATACAAACAAGTTTACACGTTGTATCTTTATAATCTCTTTTATCTAATAACTCCCAATTTATGGCTTCCATACCTTCATCATAGCTCATTATATCCACTCCCTCTGACGCTAAAGGATGTGCCGGAATTATTTTCCAATTATTATTTTTAGCTAAATTACGGTGAACAGTTATAACGCAAAAATCAAGATGTTTATTGTCAACCAATACGCGACCATCAAATGGATTACCAGCAAAAAAGTGGAATGGCACCATTTGTTCAAGTGTTTTTGCCTCTCTACCTTGTATTATATTGCCATCAGCTACATCAATAAAACCATCACGCAGTGAAGCTCTTGAGCGCAATCCTGTTTCTAGGATATTTGGTAAATTATCTAGACATGTCAAATGGTAAAGCAAGGCTTTGTCGCGAATAGAAGTATTTTCAGACATAATAACTCTTTATATAATGGAATAATGAACTTAAATAATTCTTTATTTTATTGAAAATAAAGTCGAGGGCGAAACAATGCATTATAAAAATAATATTGTCATATTAATTAATCTAATTACATTTATATTAATTCAAGTTGTTAATTATCCATTATTTTATATTAAATGAATTATCAAAGTTTATTTGTAATAATTTCTTTCTTATATCATTGTTATGCCCCCCCATTTTTATACTTTTTTTACACTTATCACTGCTCTTTTATCAACATCTTTACAGCCCATTCAGTACGCTCACTCAATCTAAATAGTAAAAGGATTGTTCTGATGCTGATATTCGGTGCTGTGACGTTAGTTGTTTTGCTCACTGCTTATCTTATCTATGTGTTATTTAACGCAGAGGCATTTTAAAAATGGCAACAACGATGTTGATATATCTTGCTATTTTTCTGATCACATTATTAGTGATAGGGAAAATGCTTGGGCATTATTTAGCTCGCCTTATCGAAGGTGACTTACCTCATTGGGTTACTCAAACCGAACATGTTATTTGGCGTTGTTGTGGTTTTAAGCCCGCAGGAAAAACAATCCAGCCGATGAGCTGGTATCACTATATGCTTGCCCTACTTATTTTTAACTTAATGGGCGCAATTCTATTATTTGTCATACTGCTTAACCAAGGCTATTTACCTTTAAATCCTCAATTTGCATCTAATATGAATTGGGATTTAGCGTTAAATACCACAATTAGCTTTATCACTAATACTAATTGGCAAGCTTACAGTGGTGAAACCGCAGTGAGTTATTTAAGCCAAATGACAGGGCTTGCTGTGCAAAACTTCTTATCTGCAACAACGGGCATTGCTGTCGCTTTTGTTTTAATTAGAGCGCTAACACAGTCCTCTTGTACCTCATTAGGGAATGCATGGGTCGATATTGGGCGCATTACATTATATGTCCTACTTCCTTTATCAATTGTTTGGTCACTGTTATTTGTCAGCCAAGGGGTAATACAAAACTTTCACCCAGCGGTATTAAGCCAAGGTCTTGATGGTCAACAACAATGGTTACCTATGGGGCCAGTTGCTTCTCAAGAAGCCATTAAATTATTAGGAACAAATGGCGGTGGCTATTTTGCGGCAAACTCTGCCCATCCTTACGAAAATCCAACATCATTAAGTAACTTCTTGCAGATACTTGCCATATTTCTTATTCCTACTGCCTTATGTTTTGCCTTTGGTCGTTTAAGTGGAGCACAACGCCAAGGTCATACCTTACTTTGGGCTATGACGTTAATTTTTATTGTTGCTGTTATTGTGGTCACTTGGGCTGAATGGCAAGGAAATCCAGAATTTATCTTTGCTGGTACAGATAGCTCACTGAATATGGAAGGCAAAGAAACGCGCTTTGGCATAATAGGTAGTGCTATTTTTGTTGCTGTCACAACAGCAGCATCTTGTGGTGCAGTTAATGCCATGCATGACTCATTAACCGCTTTAGGTGGCATGGTGCCAATGTGGTTAATGCAAACAGGAGAAGTGGTATTTGGTGGTGTAGGATCAGGATTTTACGGCATGATCCTCTATGTTTTATTAGCTGTCTTTATCGCTGGATTAATGGTTGGTAGAGCACCTGAATACCTTGGTAAAAAGATTGGTGTTGCCGAAATGAAATGGGTAGCGGTTGCTATTTTAATTTCTCCTGCCATTGTTTTATTAGGTACAACCCTCGCCTTATTTACTGATGTTGGTCGTGAAGCCATTTTAAATCCAGGTCCTCATGGCTTTAGTGAAGTATTATATGCCTTTACTTCTGCTGCTAATAATAACGGTAGTGCTTTTGCCGGACTTAATGCCACCTCACCTTTTTACAATCTATTATTAGGGCTTTCCATGTTAATTGGTCGCTTTGGTGTCATGTTACCTGTTTTAGCTATCGCAGGTAGTTTAGCCGTGAAAAAGCGTCAGCCAGAAAGCTTGGCAACACTCTCTACCACTTCACCGCTATTTATTTTGTTATTGATCCTCACTGTATTAATGATCGGCGCTTTGACTTTTGTTCCGGCATTAGCACTTGGCCCTATTGCAGAACACTTACAGCTGTTCTGGGCTAAATAAGGAAACGTATCATGAAAAAAACTCAACTATTTGACAGAAAAACCGTGATATCGGCTTTCTTTGATGCGATAAAAAAATGTACGCCTCAAGCGCAATGGCATAACCCCATTATGTTTATTGTTTATATTGGTGCGCTCTTAACTACCGGAATTTGGATTGCTTCGCTGTTAGGTTATCTTCCTGATGATAATCACTTTACTTCACAAGTCATGTTTTGGTTATGGGTGACATTGCTATTTGCCAATTTCGCTGAATCATTAGCAGAAAGTCGAAGCAAAGCACAAGCTGCTAGCTTACGTGGTGCTAAACAACAATCAAAAGCGATACGTTTACATCATGCAGACATTAATGCCTCGAAAGAAACCGTTGACTCTTTCTCATTGCATAAAGGTGATATCGTTTTAGTCAACGCGGGCGAAACTATTCCTTGTGATGGTGAAGTCATTGAAGGTGGTGCTTCTGTTGATGAAAGTGCGATCACGGGTGAATCAGCACCTGTTATTCGTGAATCAGGTGGTGATTTTTCTTCTGTGACTGGTGGCACTCGAGTATTGTCAGATTGGCTGATTATTCGCTGCACTGCTGAGGCAGGTAATTCATTTCTCGACCGCATGATTGGAATGGTAGAAGGTGCAAAGCGTAGAAAGACGCCGAATGAAGTTGCTTTGACCATCTTATTAACTGCACTGACGCTGATTTTCTTATTGGCTTGTATAACACTCTATCCATTTAGTGTGTTTGCTGTCGAGTTTCAAGGTCATGGTGAGGTTATCTCTGTTGTCACTTTAATTGCTTTGTTGGTGTGTCTTATTCCCACAACGATTGGCGGCTTGCTTTCATCAATTGGTGTGGCGGGAATGAGCCGTATGTTAGATGCCAATGTGATTGCAACCAGTGGGCGTGCTGTTGAAGCCGCCGGTGATGTTGATGTTTTACTTCTTGATAAAACAGGCACGATTACACTTGGTAACCGTCAAGCGTCTCGTTTTATTCCTCTTTCGGGTATTAGCGAAAAACAACTTGCTGATGCAGCGCAATTAAGCTCGCTTGCAGATGAAACACCCGAAGGCAGAAGTATTGTGATCCTCGCTAAACAGCGTTTTAATTTGCGCGAACGTGATTTAGCGTCAATTGGAGCTTCTTTTATTCCCTTCTCTGCAATGACAAGAATGAGTGGTGTCAATTTAGGTGAGCGCTTGATCCGCAAAGGTTCCGTTGATGCTATTCGTCGCCATATTGAAGTCAGTCACGGCCATTTTCCTGATGAAGTCACCGCGATAGTTGAGCAAGTAGCGAGATCCGGAGGAACACCGCTGGTGGTGGTTGAAAATCAGAAAATCTTAGGTGTTGTTGAGCTTAAAGATATTGTGAAAGGTGGAATTAAAGAGCGCTTTGCTCAACTTCGCCAAATGGGTATAAAAACCGTCATGATCACTGGTGATAATCATCTTACAGCGGCGGCTATCGCAGCAGAATCTGGTGTTGATGATTTTCTGGCTGAAGCAACACCTGAAGCAAAACTGGCATTAATTCGCCAATATCAATCAGAAGGTCGATTAGTCGCAATGACGGGTGACGGTACTAATGATGCCCCAGCCTTAGCGCAAGCGGATGTCGCTGTTGCCATGAATTCAGGCACTCAAGCTGCCAAAGAAGCGGGAAATATGGTCGATTTAGACTCTAATCCAACAAAATTAATCGAAGTTGTGCATATTGGTAAACAAATGCTAATGACACGAGGTGCTTTAACGACATTTAGTATTTCTAACGATATCGCTAAATACTTCGCCATTATTCCTGCGGCTTTCGCTGTCACCTATCCACAGCTCAACATGCTTAATGTCATGAATTTACATTCACCAGCATCTGCAATGTTATCTGCGGTTATTTTTAATGCCTTAATTATTGTCTTCTTGATCCCTCTTGCCCTTAAAGGTGTGCATTATCGCCCTGTTTCAGCGCATTCATTATTGCGCCGAAATCTCTCTTTATACGGGATCAGCGGATTATTAGTCCCTTTTATTGGTATTAAAATCATCGATATGCTCTTAGCGTTTATCGGGTTTTAAGGAGTTCTCTATGCATCTATTTCGATCATCATTAGTAATGTTATTATTACTCACACTAATAACTGGGCTGGCTTATCCTTTGCTTGTTACAGGATTAGCTAACCTTATTTTTCCATGGCAAGCGAATGGCTCGCGGATCTATCAAGATAATAAACTTATTGGCTCTGAACTGATTGGGCAACAATTTACGCGAGATGATTATTTTAAAAGTCGTCCATCAATAACAGCAGAAATGCCCTATAACAGCATGGCATCAGGCGCTAGCCAATTAGCATCTTCAAATCCATTATTGCTTAATGAAGTCACGAAACGCGTTCAAATGTGGCAAAAAGCGGTTGATAATGATCAGGCTGTTCCTGTTGATTTAGTGACCGCATCAGGGAGTGGACTTGATCCTCATATTTCATTACAAGCGGCCTATTACCAAGTTGAAAATATTGCACACTCGCGTCAACTCACTAAAGATGAAATTAAGCAATTAATAAAAGAGAATACGATAACACCATTAATCTCATTTTTAGGTGAGCCCGTGATTAATGTCTTTAAGCTTAATCAGGCACTTGATAGATTAAGTGCCGAAAAACACAAAAGAGTGAGTGTTCAATAAAATGGAACATGACCAACAATGGCAACGTCCCTCACCCGATGATTTACTCGCATCAACGCGAACAACAACTCGTGGACGACTAAAAATATTTTTTGGGGCTTGTGCAGGCGTAGGGAAAACTTACACCATGCTGCAAGAAGCTCAGCGCCTCCACCAGCAAGGTATTGATGTGCTTGCTGGTGTTGTCGAAACACACCAAAGACAAGAAACGGCGGCATTACTTCACGGATTACCTTTATTGCCGCCACAACGTATTCATCATCATGGTAGAAAGCTTGTCGCATTTGATTTAGATGCCGCATTAGCCAGACACCCAGCGGTGATCTTAATGGATGAGCTGGCATTTAGTAACCCTCATAAATGCCGGCATCCTAAGCGTTGGCAAGATGTGGAAGAGCTGTTGGATGCAGGTATTGATGTACTTGCCACAATAAATGTGCAACACATTGAAAGTCTTAATGATATCGTGGGAAGTATTACAGGAATTCGTGTCCAAGAGACGATCCCTGACTATATTTTTGATAGTGCTGATGAAGTGGTTATGGTGGATTTACCGCCTGATGATCTACAACAACGTTTGCATGAAGGCAAAGTATATCTAGCTGGACAAGCAGAACGTGCCATCGAACACTTTTTTCGTAAAGGTAATTTAATCGCACTACGAGAATTAGCTTTACGCCGTATGGCAGATAGAGTTGATACACAAGTTAAAGAGTTTCGAGATAGCCAAGGAACAGCTCCTGTTTGGCACACCACAGATAGTCTGATGGTATGCCTTGGTGCTCATGGCGGTAACGACAAATTAGTTCGCACGGCAGCGCGTTATGCTGCCGCCTTTGGTTGCCAATGGCATGCTATTTATGTTGAAACCCCTAAACTTCATCAAATTGGAGAGCATAAACGCCGAGCTATTTTGCACTCGCTAAAACTGGCACAACATCTAGGTGCAAGAACCGCGATCCTTTCTGATAACCAAGCTGAAAAAGCGGTGATCCGCTACGCCAGAGAGCATAATCTTGGAAAAGTGATTATTGGTCAACGTGCTTACCAAAAATGGCAATGGTTAAAACGCTGGATACGGATGCGTTTTGCAGAAAAATTAGCACGTTATGCACCTGATCTCCATGTTATTAGTGTTGCTCTCAATGATGAGGACATTCGTTATAAAACCAAAACAGCACCACTGCAAAACGATAAATGGCGACAAGAAATAAAAGGCTATTTAACAGCGATTGGATTATGTTTAGCGATCACCTTATTCTCTCGCACATTTCTATTAGCACTTGATAAAGCCAATTTAGTGACACTCTATTTATTGGGTGTTGTATTAATTGCACTCTTTTTTGGTCGTCGCCCTTCTATTTTTGCAGCATTAATCAATGTCATTAGTTTTGACTTATTTTTTGTACAGCCCCACTTTTCGCTCGCTGTACTCGACATGCAGTATTTGATCACTTTCACCGTCATGCTTATTGTAGGATTAGTGGTCGGTAATTTAACTGCGGGTATGCGTTATCAAACTCGTGTCGCCCGTTATCGAGAACAACGCACTCGCCACTTATTTGAAATGACAAGAGAACTGGGTCGAGCGGTAACGTTACAAGACGTTGTTCGTACCAGTTACCATTTTTTATCAAGTGCGTTTGATGCCAAAGTTTGCTTATTGCTTCCCAACAAACAAGGTGAATTAACACCTTTTTATGCGCAAGGTATGGGGCATTTGCCTATTGATAATGCAATTGCACGTTGGTGCTGTGATAAAGACCAAATTGCTGGTGCAGGCACAGATACTCTACCAAGTGTGCCTTATCAATTGCATCCGATTACGGCATCTCAACAAGTTTTAGCTATTTTAGCGATTGAACCGAATAATCTTCGCCAACTGCTGATCCCTGAACAACAGCAGCTATTGCAAACTTTTAATGGTTTGATTGCTAATGCACTCGAGCGATTACAACAGGCTGAAATTGCAGAACAATCTCGAATTAACATCGAACGAGAACAATTAAGAAATGCATTATTGGCTGCGCTTTCTCATGATTTAAAAACACCGCTTACTGTTCTTTTTGGACAATCAGAGATTTTACTTCTCGATTTAAGCGCTGAAGGTTCATCTCATACAGAACAAGTTAGCCAAATTCGACAACAGATCCTTACCACCTCACGCTTGGTCAATAATTTACTTGATATGGCACGTATTCAATCTGGCGGCATTCAAGTGAATTTACAATGGAATTCGTTGCAAGAAATTACAGGAAGTGCCATTCGTTCTCTCTCTTATTTACTTGATAAACATCCATTAGAAATTGATATTTCCGCTGATTTATTGCTCTATTGCGATGGTAATTTAATTGAACGAGTTATCACGAACTTACTTGAAAATGCAGTGAAATATACAACATCAAGCACAAAAATTGGAGTAAGAGCCTATATTGAAGCTTCTAAAATTCATGTTGAAGTGTGGGATGAAGGCGATGGTATTCCAACTGACCAACTACAACTTATTTTTAATAAATTTTCACGCGCAGTAAAAGAATCCGCAATTCCTGGTGTTGGATTAGGTCTAGCAATATGTAGCGCGATTATTCGCTTACATGAAGGTGAAATCTGGGCTGAAAACCTTAATTTGTCTGAAAACCATAAAAAAGGTGGAGCAAGTTTCCACTTTGTTTTACCTTTAAAACCACTCCCTGATATTGATGAGATTGAAATAAAACAGTGACTCCATATAACATTTTAATTATTGAAGATGAAAAAGAGATCTTACGCTTTGTTCGGCTGGCTTTAGAGAACGAAGGATTTCGTGTTTATGAAGCCAATGAATGTCAACGTGGGTTAATTGAAGCCGCATCAAGAAAACCTGATTTAGTTATTCTTGATCTGGGTTTACCTGATAAAGATGGGCTGTGTTTTATTCAAGACTTTCGCCAATGGAGTAGTACACCCGTTATCGTACTTTCAGCGCGAGATTCGGAACAAGAGAAAGTGAAAGCGCTTGATGCAGGAGCGGACGACTATCTGACTAAACCCTTTGGCATCAGTGAACTACTAGCCAGAGTCAGAGCATCACTACGCCGTTTTGTTAAACAAGAAACACAGAGCACACAATTTACGTTTGGCGATATTACAATTGATTGGGTTAATCGTATTGTTACTCGTCAAAATGAACCCGTTCATTTAACACCAACAGAGTTTCGTTTGCTAAGCGAATTGGTTAATAACAGCGGTAAAGTACTTACTCAACGGCATTTAATGCAACATGTTTGGGGACCTAATTTCGTTGAACACAGTCACTATTTGCGCATTTATATGGGACATTTACGCCAAAAACTAGAAACCGATCCCGCATGTCCAGTGCATTTAATGACAGAAACGGGGATCGGCTATCGATTTATGCCTTAACTAAAGGTTATTAGAAAAAATTAAGGTTAATCTATCAATTAATCAATTTTCTTGTTTATACAATATATACATACCTAACTCACGTAAGATCTCACCTGACCATCAAGTAAATGCTAATCTAAAATTTCAACGATAGCCGCACCCACTTTGGTATCATCCGAGTTAGTTACATTAACTCTGTAGTAGTAAAATGATCGTTCGGGTGCTTGAACCATAATCGTGTCATTGGGTTCAACCCAATATGTGGTATCGGGATAAAAAACATGTGATGGTGGTGCCCAGTAATTCACAACTTCTAATTTCGTTTCGCCATTATTAGTAACAATTACACTTTTAGTAACTGTTGGAATGATAGGCTCAGCATCGTCCCATACTGTAACTGTTTCCAAAGGTTGAATAACATAATTAGTCGACATAACGCGTATCCTTAACTGTTTTTATATAGACTACTGACATATTGCATCGCAAGTTCATTATTATATATTGCTGAAATCGCTATCCCGCACATTTGATGGCCAGATGATTGTATATATCCTGCAACATCAGAGACCACATACATGGAGTTAATTGAAAATGGGCTGACTAAAGTGACTTCTTGTATAGAGTCATCATCAGGATGCTGACCTGCTACCATTGTATTATTAAGATTAGTGGTAAACTCAATTTGTGAAACAAAAGATTCCGCTCTCACGGACACCTGATTAATAAACTCACCACCATCAACATTAATACTCATTTTGTTTTGTCCAACATTAAATGAGTAATTGTTATTTGGCGTCATACCCATTTCATATTGTTCATCAGACCCACTACAGGTAAACATTAACCCAGTAGTTCGATGTGACACTGACAGGTCTGTATAAACATCGATAAAATTAATATAGCCATCTGGATAAGATGTCGGGTCCTGATATAAAGATCCCTGGATGTTTGTAGAAGGCATCATTGAGTTATCAGCTACTTCAGCAAATGCCATAGGCACTGAGAAATTTTGCCCGTCTAGGCTTATAAGCTTATAGAAAGATCCAGCTGCCATGACTGGAACGTAGTAATTTTCCAGCGGTGCAGGCGCATTATAGTCTTCATAATCCCCTGACCATAATTCATTAAATAAAGACACGCTTGTTTCATAATATAACTTAACACTAAAGTAGGTCTGTATGTTGTTAAGATAAGTACTGCCTATTGCCGAATTTATTGGAGATAAATAACTCTTGGAGCTTTGAACATCAGATTGAAGCAATGACTTTAATTGATTAACTTGATCTTGACTTAATCCTAATTCATTAGAGTATTTAATCCCTTCAAGATATAAGGCAATTTTTAAATTCATAGCGGCGACAAAAAGTGGAGCAAATGCATATTTGAAATTAGTCCCTTTTATTTTGAAGTTTTCTTCAATTCCAATTATATCTACAACCACTGTCATCAGTTCAGGGCCAGCAGTATCATACTGAGCATTAATTAACTGGTCATTGATAAATGATACTTTATCCTGAAGCTCATTTACTGCGGCCACAAGGCGATTCCAGTCGTCCTCTTGAATATCTTCATTAATAAGGCTTTGTACTTCCTGTTTAATCGTGCTCCATATATCTTCCTTATCTGTTGGCCATAAAAGGCCCAAAATGGTGCTTAGCACACCTCCGACCACTGGGATCTGACTGATACCATAATGTATTATCGCACCGATATCAGATAAACCATCATTAAGCTTAAGTGTAGATGACATATTTAACCTCTTAAGTTATAGCAATGATAAAAAAACAGAATGAGTGATTTAATGTGTTTTCTCTCGATTAGTTTCCACCCTTGCCAGAAACTAATAAATTAAAAACCAATAAGAAAATCTTATCTTTTATAGTGCGGATGTACATAACTTTTCAAAGGGAAATGTAATAAATCTAACGCAAGGCAAAGTTTCGCAAGTTATTTCTATTATTATCTTATGTTTCAGTGACTATTCCTAAAAATAGTCTATGGTTCGTTTAGGCAGTCTCTTAGCATTAAGGTGTCATCAGGGACGCTGTTGGTTAGCCAAAAACCCACCATCATTTTACTGTTCTCTTTGAGTATCACAGATTGACCTTTAGTTGTTGCATTACCATTAGGTTGTGATTCTAAGCGTGTATATCCGACTTTATGTCTATATTTAATAAAACACCATCAGGATTAAAAACAAAATGCTGTTTACTTCTATCTATTGTTAAACCAGTTTTATTATCTAAAAAACGTTGATGCCAAAATAACAAATTATCTCTAATTGGTTTAACATCCATTATATCTATGCCAATTTTTTATTCTTTATTAAATTTCCTTTCTACTATTACTTTTTTTAATATCTTTATTATTCTCATAAAATTAGCCTTATTAAAAATAAATTTAACTCAATCAATAAAAATATATAAACTATGTTATTCAATTAATGGATAAAATCCTTTGTTAATGAATTTTATTTAACGCCTTTCCTTAAATAGATTATTTACCTTCGTGAATATTATTTATGAAATCTCATCGTTAAATAAAAACACCAACATTAAATAATTAAATTAATAAAAAACCTATTCCCTTCTATATTTAATAATAGAAGAAAATAGGTTAATTTATCGATTAATATTTAAATTTATTAAGCCATTGCCGAAATGGTTTTTCTAAAACGTAATAATGCTAATGAAAAAAACACAGAGCCAATAACAATTAAGATAATGAATTGTGGCCACACAATCGAGAAGTCAGCACCACGATATAAAATAGCCTGAGCTAAGCTAACAAAGTGTGTAGTTGGCATTGTTTGCATTACATCCTGTACAAACTGAGGCATACTTTCTCGTGATGTCATCCCTCCTGATAACATAATTAATGGCAACAATACCATAATCATCAATAAACCAAATTGAGGCATTGAACGAGCCATTGTTCCTAAAAAAATGCCTATCGAGGTTGTCGCAAATAAGCTTAAAGCAACACCACACATAAACAATAAAATAGAACCTTCAATAGGCACATGAAGTAAAGATTTCACGACTAATACTAACGACATGGCTGATGCCAATAATACAACCAATCCCATTGACCATATCTTAGAAAGCATTATTTCAAAGGGAGTTACAGGCATAACCAATAAGTGCTCAATAGTGCCATGCTCTCGTTCTCTTATTAATGCTGCTCCTGTTAATACTATCGCTAACATAGTGATATTATTGATAATTGCCATAACAGAACCAAACCAAGATTGTGTCAGATTCGGGTTAAAACTCATTCTAACTTCCAAATCAACAGGCAGTGGATCGTTGGTTCTATTTTTCGCCAAAAAAGTTTTTGCTTCACCCATTACAATACTTTGAATATAGCTATTACCTAAGAAGGCTTGGCTCATTCTCGTTGCATCAATATTAACTTGTATTTCAGGTTTTCGACCCGCTAAGAGATCACGCTGAAAATTAGGCGGAATATCAAGTGCAAAGGTATAAGTTCCTCTATCTAAAAAACCATCAATTTGTTCAGGAGTAATATCGGCAGGAGGTAAGAAATAAGGCATATAAAAACTATTTACAATACGTGCAGATAACTGTGATTTATCCTGATCAGCTACGGCTATCGGTGCGTGATGTAACGAGCCAGGTGTAACAGTCGCTGATGAGTAAATTGATACAGTAAAAGCAAACACAATTAACGCTAGCATAGCTTTATCACGAGATAAACTACGTAGCTCTTTTACACCTAAATTAAACACATTTTGGATTGTTTGCCACATTTAAGCCTCCTGCTTTTTCAAGAAAAAGACACTCAACCCAATAACAATGGGGATAGTGATAAGCAAAGGAATAAAAGACCAAGGTAAATCAAAAAGGTTTAATCCCTTAGAGAATGTCCCTCTTGTGATAGTTAAAAAGTGAGATGTAGGATAAATATGCCCTATCCATTTACCTATACCTTCCAGTGACGAAACAGGATCAATCATTCCTGAAAATTGCGTTGCTGGAATTAAGGTAATAATTGAAGTACCAAAAATAGCGGCAATCTGACTATTCATAAAGCAAGAGATGAGTAATCCCATTCCAGTGGCTATAGTGATATAGAGCAATGCGCCTAAAGAAAGCGTTAACATACTCCCTTTAAAACTCACCCCAAACACAAAGACCGAAAGCGCACAGAGCATAAAAAAGTTAAACATACCCAATAAGATATAAGGAAATTGCTTACCTAACAGAAACTCTGCTTTGGTGACAGGTGTAACATAAAGGTTGATAATAGAACCCAGCTCTTTTTCACGAACGACGCTTAACGCACTTAACATTGCGGGGATCATCATTAATAAAAGAGGAATAACTGCAGGTACAATGGCGGGTAAACTTTTTACATCTGGATTATAACGATAGCGGGTTTCTATATTAATAGGTGACAATTTATCAACCACATTAGTGGGTTGACGCATAGCCATATCAAGCATCCATGTTAAATGCATTGCCTGAATATAACCTCGAACAGTTTCAGCCCGGTTAGGCATTGCACCATCAATCCAGACACCTATTTTTACAGTGTGACCTTTAGCAACATCCCGCGCAAAGTTAGGTGGAATTTCAATCGCAACCGTAATATCACCACTACGCAACCGCTTTTCCAACTGGTCATAATCGGTGATAGGTGCCTTTTCAATAAAATAACGAGAGCCTGAAAGGTTTTGGCTATATGCCTGACTTAACCCTGTTTTATCTCTATCCATAATACCAAAGCGTAGATTTTCAACATCTAAACTAATACCGTAACCCATAATAAACATCAAGATCACCGTACCTAATAGCGCTAAAGTAAGGCGTACCGGATCTCGGCGTAATTCCATACCTTCACGAATACTATAACTAAATAAACGCCGTAAGCTAAATCGTTGCTTTAACGCTTTTTCTGCACTTTCATGACTAGATGCTGGAAGTTGTAGGCTTTTTTCATCAAGTTCAGGTGCTTCTTGTTCACCTGATGCCTTTTTAAGGTAATCAATAAAGACTTCTTCAAGCGTATCAAATTGGCTATTTTTAACTAAATTTGCAGGGGTATCTGTGACTAATACTTTACCAGCATGCATCAGTGACATTCGATCACAACGTGCCGCTTCATTCATAAAGTGAGTTGAGATAAAAATAGTGACACCGTCACGTCTTGATAGGTCAACCATCAAATTCCAGAACATATCTCGCGCAATGGGATCAACCCCTGAAGTTGGTTCATCTAATATCAACATTTCAGGTTTATGGATAACAGCGACTGCGAGCGACAAACGCTGACGAATACCCAATGGCAAACCATCGGGCATCATTTCTTCAACATCCGTTAAATTAAAACGCTCACTCATTTCCTTTACACGTTGAGGAATTTCCTCTTCTGGAATATGGAAAAGCTTAGCGTGTAATTCAAGGTTTTGTCGTACAGTCAATTCGCTATAAAGTGAAAATGCCTGAGACATATAGCCAACACGACGACGAGTTTCGATATCTTTAGGATCAACTTCTTGACCAAATAACCAAGCTCGCCCTTCACTCGCTTCGAGTAAACCTGTCAGCATTTTCATAGTAGTTGATTTACCACAACCATTCGATCCTAAGAATCCAAAAATTTCTCCTTTAGGAATACGAAAGCTCACATGGTCTACTGCAACAAATTGCCCAAAACGCATGGTTAAATCTTGTGCTTCAATGGCGATAGTATCATCGTCACTTTTATCTCTTGGGGGGATAATCACTTTTTGGTGATCTTTCTTTTTTTCTTCTGGCAATAACTCGATAAAAGCAGCTTCTAGTTCATCAGTATGAGTTTGGGCTTTTAATTCATCGGCATGACCTGTTGCTAATATTTTTCCAGCATCCATAGCAACCAACCAATCAAAACGCTCAGCTTCTTCCATATAAGCAGTCGCAACTAATACGCTCATATTTTTTTGACGCTTACGTATACGATTAATTAATTCCCAAAATTGCGCGCGGGATAACGGGTCAACACCAGTAGTGGGTTCATCGAGAATAAGTAACTCTGGATCGTGAATAAGCGCACAACATAAACCCAGTTTTTGTTTCATTCCTCCAGAAAGTTTACCCGCGGGTCTATCACGGAATGGGGCTAAACCCGTACTTTCAAGTAAATCATTTATGCGTTCTGCCCGCTCTTGTTTTGATTGACCAAATAAACGACCAAAAAAATCCACATTTTCAAAAACAGAAAGTGTGTGATAAAGATTTTTACCTAATCCTTGAGGCATATAAGCAATACGAGGACAAACAGCTCTTCGGTGTTCAACATCATTCATATCACCGTTTAAAACAATTATTTGCCCTGTTTGAATTTCTCTCGCACCTGCAATAAGAGAGATCAAGCTCGATTTCCCTACACCATCTGGGCCAATTAGCCCGACCATTTTTCCAGCAGGAATAGCCAATGTCACATCATCAAGCGCTTTGGTATCGCCATAATGTTGGGATACATGAGTCAATTCAATGATATGAGAATGACTTTGCGTTCTCATTGTTTGACTCATTGCGGTAATTTCACCTCTAAATCAGTTGGCCAAGATTGGTTATTATCTAATCTAATATAAGCACGACCCGGTAATCCTGTTTTGACATATTCAAGATGTTTTTCAAGTAATTCAGGTGCAATACGCGCTCTTACACGAAACATGAGTTTTAATCGTTCATTATCAGTTTCAACAGTTTTTGGTGTAAATTGAGCGACACTAGCAACGTAGGTTGTTTTTGCAGGAATAACGATATGAGGTGCCGCATCTAAAATAATGTGAACTTCACTTCCTAATGCAGCTTTACCAGCAGCTTCTGTTGGTAAAAAGAACGTCATATAAACATCACTTAAATCGACCATATTTAATACACGACCACCAGCGCCTAAAACTTCACCAGGCTCTGCGACACGATACTGAACACGACCATTACGCGGTGCTTTTAAAATACTGTCATCCAATTCTGCTAAGATGCGTCTTTCGGTTGCCGTTGCAGCATCCACTTTTGTATTAGCTTGAATGATCCCCGCTTTTGCCGATTCTATTGCAGCAATGGTTGCGGTTTCTTGAGCTTTAGCTGCTTCAACCGCCGCTCTTGCTCCTTCTGTTCTTGCAATATCATCATCTAATTGTTGAATAGAAATAGCATTAGTTTTTACTAATGCACGAGAACGATTAAGTCTTTTTTGTGCAGCATCAAGCTCCGCAATACGTTGACGAACAACTGCCTGAGCTGCAAGTTGTTCACTTTTACGTTGTGATAATGCAGATTGTGCAGTGACCACACTGCTTTTTGCTTGGTTTAATTGAGCTTGAACTTCATGAAGTTGTTCTTTAAGTGTTCGAGTGTCCATGTTTGCTAACACTTCACCCGCTTTAACAAAATCACCTTCTTGAACTAAAATAGAGTCTATTCTTCCCGGACTCTTTGTTGAAATATCGATTTCTGTTGCTTCTATTCTCCCATTACTTTGAGCAAATCCTGAAGGAAGTGTTGGTGCTTGAGATTTCCACCAAAAAATTCCCACAGCAACAACCGCGGCAAGAATGATGCTATAAATAAAAAAACGACTCTTTTTTTGATTTTTCATATAAATTATTTAACCTTCCTTTAGCCATAAAAGAATACCAAAAATATGTTTATCCGCCGTATGTAAGAAAATAGTTAAATAATAAAATGTATTAATTTTTATTTATATTTAAAAATAGTTCATTTGTATTGATAAAGCTAACGCACTCACTATAAAAAATAAAATATTAAAAGCTAACCTTATGAATTATAAATGTTATGTCATTATAATAGAACCTTACTCCAAATTAATGTAGTACTTTTATCACATAATCTACCATCTATTTTTGATTATTCGAGGAAACACACAAATTGTATATAGAAAGCCAGTTTTCGTTACATTAAAATACAAATGAAATAATAACAAAATGTTATCAAATATTAATCAATATTAAAGTAACACTTAACCTTTTGATGAAATTTCAATTCATAACTGAATTATTACCTAATTTAAAATGATAAAAATTGTATTTTTTATATTATTTAATAAATTTTATATTTTAAATTTCATCATATAAAATAAAAACAAAAAATAAAAATAGCATTATTATTTTTGTTTTTAAAAAACACTATTAGCTACGTTTTATATTTATTCCCTTCATTTAATCAAGAAACATTAAAAATACGCAACACTTTGATTTATCTATTTAAAAGAAATAAGAACAATAATAACAACCGTCTATTACATGATGAAGATCGATAAATTAAAAAGAAAGTTGAGTGTTCAGACCACTTACACTTTAAACTTTTTATATAGTGATTATTGCAGTTAATTATCAAAGTTCTTTGATGTAGTTAATTAGAATTTAAGATCAAGATCGTAAAATCCATATGATGATACCATGTCAATTTTAATTAAAAACAAGAAGGGTTATATGAATAATATTAAGTATAAACTCGCTACAATAACACTTTGCACACTGTTTGCTACCTCTGTTTTCGCAAATACTGATACCCCTATTCGCCTTGTAATTCATGGTGGTGCAGGAACAATTACTAAAGACACCATCACACCAGAACAAGAAAAAGAATATAAAGAAAAACTAACCGAGGCATTAAATGCTGGATATGCTGTTTTAAATAGTGGAGGTACCAGCATAGAAGCTGTTCAAAAATCCATTAATGTGATGGAAGATTCCCCATTATTTAATGCAGGGAAAGGTGCCGTTTTTACCCATGATGGTCGTAATGAACTTGATGCTTCTATTATGGATGGTAAAACCCGTAAAGCTGGCGCTGTTGCGGGTGTAACTACGGTTAAAAATCCAATTAACGCAGCCATTGCAGTGATGGAAAAAAGTCCACATGTTATGATGGTTTCTAATGGTGCTGATCTTTTTGCTAAAGAACAAGGACTTACAATTGTTGATCCTTCCTATTTTAGAACTGAACATCGTTGGCAACAACTTCAAAAAGCAATAGAAAAAGAACAAGTCGTTTTAGACCATGATGGTAAAACAGCTGCTCTTTTTGTTGATCCTATGATGTACGATTATAAATATGGCACCGTGGGTGCAGTCGCTCTTGACCAACATGGCAACTTGGCGGCAGGAACTTCTACGGGAGGAATGACAAATAAGCGCTATGGTCGAGTTGGTGATTCCCCAATTATAGGTGCGGGTAATTATGCTGATAATGAAACCGTTGCTGTATCTGCAACAGGATCTGGTGAAATGTTTATCAGAACATTAACGGCATTTAATATTGCGGCCCAAGTTAAATATAAAAACTTACCTTTAGAAGAAGCAGCTCAAAATGCACTTGATGAAGTTAAAGCGATTAATGGAAGTGGTGGTGTTATCGTATTAGATAAATCAGGCAACTATACAATGAGTTTTAATTCTGAAGGTATGTATCGTGGCACAATTGGTAATGATGGAAAGCCAGTTGTCGCCATTTATAAAGAGTAAATTTAAACGATTATTTTTCTATTTCGTACCCAATATTTATGTTTGATCTTCTCCTTTTCTAAAAAGAAAAAAGATAAAAATATTGGGTACGAAACCCATAATATAAGCCTATTCCCCCCTTATTTCCTGCATTCTATCTTAAATCTATTTAACGTTATCTTTATCATTAACGCGTTCCGATTATTATTCACCCTTAAAAAGCTTACTTAATAAACGATACGATGGTAAAACATACAAGATCGATTCTACTTATTAAAATGATCCTTTGAAAAAGTAGCTTTTTTCTTTTTTGGATCTGTTAGAATATTCATCATGGTTATGTTGATTTAATAAGGAAATCACTGTGGAATTTCACCACGACGATCAGGATTTAACACCTGAAACATCGCTAGTGTTGTCTGAAAAACAAGCAATATTGGATCTGAATGCAACATTCACCTCGCCTGCTCATACTAATCCTGCAATGGCATATTTAATGAGTTTAGGTTCAAAACGCAGTCGTCAAACAATGGGATCGTTTCTAACAATTGTTGCCAAGATGATCGGTTTTTCTTCTCTTAAAAATTGCCAATGGGGAGCACTTCGTCGTCATCATATTCAAGCAATTATTGATATGTTGTCTGATGCCAATAAAGCCCCCGCCACTATCAATACTTATCTTGCTGCCTTAAAAGGTGTTGCTTTAGAAGCTTGGGCAATGAAACAAATGGATACTGAAAGTTATCAGCATATCCGCCAAGTTAAATCGGTAAGAGGAAGTCGGTTACCCAAAGGGCGTGCACTAACTAGCAGTGAAATTCGTGCTTTATTTAGAAGTTGTGAAAAAGACAATTCATCGAAAGGTTTAAGAGATGCCGCAATATTAGGCGTGCTATTAGGTTGTGGATTACGTCGCTCAGAAATTGTGGCTCTAAATTACGAACATATTCAGTTTCGTGATCAAGCCTTTATTGTCAGAGGTAAAGGTAATAAAGAACGCATGTCTTATATGCCTGATGATACTTGGGATCGCGTTCAATTATGGATCGATGAAATAAGAGGTACTCAAAATGGTGCCCTTTTCACTCGAATTCGTCGGTTCGATGATGTTACTAATGAGCGAATAACCGACCAAGCCATTTACTATATTTTAGAAATACGCCAACAAGAAAGTGGTATTGATAAATTTGCTCCTCATGATTTGAGAAGAACGTTTGCTTCTGCAATGCTTGATAATGGTGAAGATATCGTCACCGTAAAAGATGCAATGGGACATGCCAGTATTATGACAACTCAGCGTTATGATAGACGCGGAGATGATCGACTAAGAAAAGCAGCTCGACATTTACGTTTTTAGTTTTTATTCTGAAAAATACCCAATTTAATAAATTAAATTGGGTATTTAAATTAAGCTTATTTTTCAAACATTCTGTTTTGTTACAGTTTATCTGAAAGGTGGTTCGTTAAACGTTCTTAACTTGCGAGAATGCAGTTTATCTTCTTCTTCTTTTAATAGCTCAATCGCTTGAATACCAATTTGTAGATGTTCTGATACTGCACCTTCATAAAAATGATTAGCCTGACCGGGTAATTTAATTTCACCATGTAATGGTTTATCTGATACACACAATAAAGTGCCATAAGGAACGCGAAAACGATAACCTTGTGCAGCAATTGTGGCACTTTCCATATCAACAGCGACAGCGCGACTTAAATTAAATCTTCTTGCTGAAACGGAAAAACGTAATTCCCAGTTGCGATCATCCGTTGTAACAACAGTTCCCGTTCTTAATCTCTGTTTTATTTCATGCCCTGGTTTACCACTAATCATTTTCGTCACATCATAAAGTGCACGTTGTACTTCCGCAATATTGGGGATAGGAATATCAGGAGGTAAAACGTCATCTAAAATATGATCATCACGTAAATATGCATGAGCCAAAACATAATCACCAAGTTGTTGGCTTTCACGTAGCCCGCCACAATGACCAATCATTAACCAAACATGAGGGCGTAAAACCGCTAAGTGATCGCAAATTGTTTTCGCATTTGAAGGGCCAACGCCAATATTCACTAATGTTATTCCGGGACCTTCTTTAGCAATTAAATGATAGGCAGGCATTTGATATTTCTTCCAAGTTAAATCAGAAATTAACTTTTCAGGATCAACGGTTTCCGCCGTAATTTGCTGAAATCCCGCACAAGAAAGTGCGCAATATGCGCTATTCTTATCTGCAACTTGTTCGCAAGCCCAACGAACAAACTCATCAACATAACGATTATAATTTGTGTATAAAATATAGGGCTGAACGTCTTCAGGTAATGTACCTGTATAATGTTTTAAACGCGCCAGTGAAAAATCAGTACGCAATGCATCAAAATGAGAAAGTGGCAACACTTCCCTATCACAAATTAAGCCGTCGGTAATTTCATCACCGATTTTAGACAAGTCAGTTGTTGGAAAATATTTTGCTAAAGAGGCACTCATTTTTCTATCAAAACCAATGCCTGTACCATCAATCACAAAAGGATAAGGAATTTCTTGTTTTGAAGCAGTTACTTCAAAAGTGGCATGATAGGCATCAGTAATAAGTTGCAGTTGTTCTGATAAATAATTTTCAAATAAAGCTGGATTAGTAATCGTTGTTGAATAAGTACCCGACCGAGATAAACGCCCATAAGCTCTCGTTTTATCTTCTGTTTTAACTTCACCATACCAATGTACAGTTAATTGAGGGTAAGCAAATATCCCTTCAGCTCTTTGTTTTATATCTGGTAATTTTCCATCTTGAACATAATCAATAATAGCATTGCGTAATGCATCAACAGCATTTTGATATTGTTGTTTTAACTCATTAATAATTCTTTGAATTTCTAGGTTATGAGGTTGTGGCATAAAAAGAGCCTCTTGTTTATTATTGGTTTGTCTACATAATAGCAAGAAGCTCTGTTTAGCCCAATTAAGATTTTAACAAGTCATATTCAATTTTACTTTTTTCAGGAATAACGGTCAGTTTTTTTACTGCATTAGGATTGAATTCAAATTGAAGATTTATACATTCTGTTAATAAATTAAACCTTTTTTGTTCATAATTAAATTTATCCCCAATACAATCATCCATTCTTTTGTTTAATTCATTAGAGTATTGACCTAATGCCTTATCCATTTTTTCTTTGGTTAATTTTCCCTCTGTAAAATTTTCAGCGTATAAGTCCATAGTGTCTCTATCAAAGCTATTGATAATATAGCTAGATAATGAATTTATCTCCTCAATATTTTCCTCTGTAATATCATTACTATATTTCACAGTGATAGTATATTTATTGTCATTACTTTCTATATCTACATTCATACGTCCATTAATCGGTGAATACATAGTCGCGATAGGGTCATATTTTTCGAAACTATTTTTTATTATTTGGAAAACACCCTGATTCAATAATTCAAAAATAAACATCTTGTCATCTATATTTAAATTTTCTAATTTTTTATCTAATGACGTAATACTGGTTATATTCTCATTATTATATTTTAATGAGTATCTTGGTATGTCCATTTTCACTATATTTATCAATTTGTTATAATTATCATTTTTTGAGACACACACTGCATCAGTCAAATTAGAAATTAATTTAGCACTATCTAATTCAACAGAATAAGTTTTTCTATTGTTGTTTAAATATTCTAATTTCTCTCCAAATGATTTTTTTATTAAACTCATCAATATAAAATCGATCACTTTTATTTTTATTATCAATGCATTCCATAAGAATCGCTCTAAAAGCGATAAATTTTTCTTCATAATTTACATTATCATTTTTTATGGCTGATAACTTCGAATAGTTATTAATGAAGCTTTCCAAGTCTTCATTTCCATAATTTTTCAAATTAAGATTCAATTTATTTTCTATATTCTCGAAAAAAGGTTTGATGTCGAATTCAGTAGCTATGGAGCTATCTTGAAAATTAATTTTATAAACGATATGATCATCAACTACATTAAGTTTAAAGTTGTTTTTATATTGCCCATCAGCTAAGTTACGCAATTCAAAAAAATACTTATTTTTATCTATAATAGATATATCTTTATCAAAATAGATATCACGTATAAGTGTAAGTGCTTTTTTTCATTACTCAACCCTAGCCAATCTTTTATTTTTTCCCAAATACTCATTGCATCAGATGGTTTATGAGTATCCTCTAGTTTAGTTAGCTTTTCTTGGCTTATTTTTGCATTTGAAACATTTATAATCATAATTATTTACTCCATCCATAAAAAATCAATAAAGAGTAAATATAAGAAAGAAAATAAATTTTTAATATAAAGAAACGACTTTATTTTTAATGAATATTTTCATATAAATACATGCTTTTAGAAATCAAGATGATAAAAAGCTTAATATAATAGGTAATGTAATCGCAGCAAACATTGTTTGAGAAGTAATGATCCCCGCCATAAGTTCAGAATCCCCGCCTAATTGTCTGGTTAAAATATAAGAAGTGGGTGCCGTTGGTATCGAAAAGAAGATAACCAAAAGCATCATGACTAACGGAGATAAATCTAAAAAGTAAGCAACGCTATATGCTACTATCGGCACAATAAGCAAACGAGTAATCGTATTTACTCCAATCATTTTACTTTCAGCTTTTAGCGTCGAAAGATGTAATGCTGCCCCTATACAAATAAGCCCCAAAGGTAAACTGGTTGCAGCTAATAACTTCAAAAACTGATCGCTACCAAAAGGAAGCCCAACTCCTGATAGATTTATTATGATCCCAATAACACAAGAGATAATTAAAGGGTTTTTTATGATAGGTAATATTAGTTGACGCAATGTCACATTTTGCCCAGCGGTTAAACAAAGAACCGAAGTGACATTTGATAGAGGAACCAGTGTTGCTAATATCAAGGCGGCTATTCCTAATCCTTCAATACCAAATAAATCAGCGACAATTGCTAAACCTAAATAAGTGTTAAATCTAATATTACCTTGAACGATCGCACCAAAGCGCCCAGCAGACCAACCTGTTATCTTTTTCAAAATAACACACAAAATAGTGACAATAATGACTACAGAAAAAATAGCCCCAGCGAGGTGAGATAATTGAGGATCGGATAAAGGAGCATTTGCCAAGCTATTGATCAACAAAGCAGGAAAAAGTAAAAAATAGTTAAGTTTTTCAGCTCCCACCCAAAATGCAGGCTCAAAAGTTTTATTTCTTCTTAAAATTGCACCTAGCGCAATTAACGCAAATAGCGGCCATAACGTTAATAACACATTTTGCATAATATTTATCCTAGAGATATCGTTATACTTTACAATATCGTAACATCATGTGGATTACCATTTTATATAATTAATATAAAAGCTAATTCAAAAAATGATAAAAATAAATTTATACCGCATTTTAAGAATAGCTTTTTTATTATTAGTCTATTATAAAAACCATCCTTTAAAGATGATTAAAATACAAACAGCTAATCTAAATCAATGCACATGCGGTAACAAGGTAAATTTGCTTTTGCTAAATCAGAATAGTAATCACGTTCTTCTAATACTTTAAAACCCTGTTTTAAATAAAATAATACTGCATTAGGTGTGGCATCTAAAAACAACTTGGATTGACCTCTCTTAATTGCCTCATGTTTCAGCTGTTTTAAAATTAGTCCTGCAAATCCTTTTCCCATGTATTCAGGTAATGTAAAAATGGCCTCAGCAAAACCAGTTTTAACATCTAAAAAACCTGAAGCAACAGGAATATTGTATTCTTGATAATCAATCACATAAAATGGATTTTCAATAATAGCCTGCCGATATCCTTCAGGCATTTTATCAGGAGTCCAAGCGGCTAAAATCTCTGATGGATAAACATTCTCACAACCAAATCGCAACGCTTGATTTCGTAAATACCATAACCTTCTAGCTTCTTGTGGTTCAGCGAGTCTAAGTTGAATCATACTCATTTCCATCTTATTCATCAGAATTAACCGCCTCAAATTAGTGAAGCAATTTATTCTAGTAATGCTTTTTAAATTTTAATTTTTTAGTGTTACTTTTTTTAAGGGCGTGATATGTTTTTGAAGAAGGAATAATGTAAGGAAATCTTATGCCTAATTCAACATTGCCTTCATCATTAAGAAAAACCTCCTCTTTTGTTGCTGGTTCTCCACTTCCTTTTTATTATCGATTCATCTCGAGTGCAATTAGAGAAATCTACTTTTCCAAAATTTCACTTATTTACCCTAGTAGATCTCAAGCTGAAAATACACATCCAAAGTTAATTCTATGTAGTCATCGGAACAGTGCATTTGATGGTTATGTGGCATTAAAAGCATTTCCCGAAGCTCAAGCTTTAGCATCAATACAATTATTAAATAGTCGGTTAATGAGACTATTTTTTACGGGTATTCCGGTAGTTAGAAAAAAAGATAGACAGCGTTTGGGTATAAATAAAAATACTTTTTCAAGTCCTTCAGAGGCCGCGATTGCACATATAAAAGCAGGTGGAGATTTACTTTTATTTCCAGAAGGTAGTAGTGAGTGGGGTTTTCAGCCATTACCCTATCAAAGAGGGGCTGCCAGAATTATCAGAACATTAATCAGTGAGGGAGTGGTATTTGATATTATTCCTATGGGATTATTTTATATAGCCCCCGATAAATTCAGTTCAAACGTTGAGGTTTATATTGGTGAGACCATAAGTATAACATCACAACAAAACAATTTATCGATTAGGGAATGGGAGCAAAATATTCATAATGAGATTTCTATTTCATTAAATAAAGTTTCTGTTAACTGTCCTACCGTTGATATTTTTGAAAAAGCATCAAAGCATGCTTTTATTAAAAATAAAGAGGGATATTCTTACTCAGGATCCTTTATAGATTATCAAAATAACCCATATCAAGCCGATCAAAATAATCAAAATATAGAGAAATCTTCTATTTTAACTTGGCGTTATATTTCATTTTTATTTATGTATATTTTATTTCCAATATTACTATCATCACTTATTGCGTCTCATTTTGCTGATGCTCGTAATACCATTAGCTTTTTCAAAATATTAGGTGGTGCAATAGCAACTGCAATTTGGACTCCCATCTTAGTCATGCTCCTATTCTATTTCCCCATATTTATTGGTATAAGTTTAGCCAGTGCACTATTCGGTTTTATCTTAATAAGGAAGAAAGGCGCTCAAATATGTTAACTACAAAAGCCAGGATGCTTTTTAACCATTTATTTTCTCTACAATTATTTATTATTTGGGCTTTGGGAACTTATGGAAGTTGGTTAACTAATGCGACAGAAATGTTGTTCCCCATATTTTTAGGCTTCTTTTTATGGGTATTGCTCATTTTTGTTGGATACAAAACACAAAAAGCAACCTCTCATTCTAGATTCTATTGGTTTGGTTTATTACAACTAATTGTTTGTTGGACTATTTTCCCTCTATTTAAATCGATTCGCTATGGTTTATACCAATGGAGTTTTGATGATATTTTATATAATCTAGACAAATTCCTATGGTTTGGAAAAAGTTTGCCCGAATGGGCAATTTCTTTACAGTCTGGCTGGCTAAGTGAATTTCTTTCTTTTTGCTATTTTAGTTTCTACTTTTTGATTATTGGTAGTGCCCTTTTCTTCTTTTTTAGCCGAAATAATACACTGGCTAAAAACTATTTTTTCGGCTTAATGCTAATGTATTTTTGGGGCTTTATTGGTTACTTCTCTATCCCTGCAGCAGGTCCTTACTCTGCTTTTCCTTCTGACTTTAACTATCCAGTTTACCCTGGTGCAATGACATTATTTCTAACTGATCTTGTTGACAAAGGGATTACAGGAATGGATGTTTTTCCTTCATTGCATACAGGGATCACGCTTTATATTGTTGGTTTTTTCTATTTTTCAGGTTATCGAAAAATAGCGTATTGTTTATCTCCTATCTTAATAGGACTTATTTTGGCAACTGTCTATTTACATTACCACTACGGCATTGATGTTGTTGTCGGTACATTACTTGCATTATTAGTGCTTTACATCACTTGTAAAAATAATAAGGTCGAATATGGAACTCATTTATAAAATTAACGAGCCTATTGCTTCTGAAGTATCTATTAGTGGAGGTAAAGGCGCGAGTTTAGCAAAAACAATTCAGTCACTGCCTGTTCCTGATGGTTTAATTCTATCTTGCCAAGCTTATCAGTTATTTATCACGCCATTACTATCTGAAATTAATTGCTTATTATCAGAAAAAAAACAAGAAATTGAAGCCGTTAGTAAAAATATTCGCCATTTAATTTTACAAGCATCTATGCCAGAGGACTTAATTCATTCTTTAAGTTCAAGATTAAATGAGCTCCAATTAAATAATACCGCTTTGGCCGTAAGATCTTCAGGAACATTAGAAGATATGCCAGGAGCCGCTTTTGCAGGGCAACACGATACTGTATTAGGTGTTAAAACACTGCCTAATTTATTAGATGCTATTCGCCAATGCTATGCATCTTTATGGCACACACACGTTATGCTCTATCGTCAGCATTTAAATTTACCCCATACTCAAGCATCGATGGCTGTTGTGTTACAAAGAATGATTAACGTCCAAGAAAATGAAGCAGCAGGAGTCGCTTTTTCTGTTGATCCGGTTCAAGGCTCTCTGTCAACTGTATTAATTAATGCAGCATTTGGATTAGGTGAAACCGTCGTTGCAGGTGAAGATCCTGTGGACGAATTTCTTATTGATAGAAAAAGTTTCGCGTTAAAACAAGAAACAATAGCTCAAAAAATAAATGCCATCGTTATGGTTGATAATGGCACTAAAATCTTACCTCTTGCTTCTGCCCAACAATCCATGTCTTCATTGACAGCAGAACAATGCAAACAAGTTGCGGAGCTTGCTATTTCAGCGGAAAGATATTTTGATTTTCCACAAGATATAGAATGGGCATTTCATGATGGAAAATTGTGGCTTTTACAATCACGCAATGTGACACAAATCGCCCCTATTTGGACAAGAGAAGAATCGGCAGAAAGGTTCCCTAATCCTATCACGCCATTAACATGGGATATGTGTGAAGCTGGTTTTCACTCATCATTAAATTTTAGCCTTAATCTTATGGGGCTCCCTTCATTTAATGGTAAATGGTTCGGGATGCAAGATTATTATATTTATGGCAACCAAAATGCGGTTTCCTTGTATAGTAATCGTCTCCCTACTTCGATGATGAATGATTTACCTACCCTATTAAAATCTTTGCCTGAAATTGCACAAAAATTCAGTTGGGTGCAGGAATTGCCTATTACTTGGATGCGTGACTTAGATAAATATTTAATCTCTATTGGCGCATTGATGAATGAACCATTACAGGATAAAAGCTTGCCTCAATTATGGGATTATGTGCAAAGAATTAATAAGTTAGGTGCTGATTACTTTTTACCTAATATTGCCATATCCTTAACTCAGCGCTCACTCTATTCCGCATTAATGGCATTGCTAAAACTCTTCTTTAAAGAAGAAAAATATGCACATACAGCATTCGATAATTTAATTGCTATGTCTGAAACTAAAACTGGGCAAGTGAATGCGGAACTTTGGACTCTTTCTCGCTATGTGCGTCAGCACCCTCAACTTCTCAAACTTATAACATCCATTGTTCCTGAAAGCATTATGCAAGAAATTGAGGTATGTGATCCTCATTTCCACCAGCAATTTACCTTATTCTTAGCTAATCATGGCCATAGAGAATTAGATTTTGATGCATATCATCCTACTTGGTTAGATGCCCCACATATTGTATTAACTCAAATTAAAGCAATGGCAGACTTAGCAGATGATAAACAAACCGATGATCCATTAGGTAAAAAAATTCTGCAGTCAGAAACGGAATTTTCAATTATCTCTGATGCACCAGAAGAGTTGCGCTTTTTCTTACAAGAGATTATTCGATTAGCTCGTGTTTATACTGCACTTGATGACTTAGAACATTATCAAACAACTCGATTAGCTTTACCTATGCGTCGCGGATTAAAAGCATTAGGAGAGCGATTGGTTATTCGTAGCGTCTTAGATTGCCCAATGGATATTTATTTTGCTAATGAAAAACCTTTAGCTGATGCAATTCTTGCAGATAATCCTACTGAGTGGAATCAGTTACGTCATCATATATACCAAAATAAGGCGGGATATCTAAAAGCAAAATCAGTCACACCACAATGGATCTATGGTGAAGATAGTTGTAATGCACTAAATACAAATGAGCATCAATTAAAGGGACTAGCTGGTAGTGCAGGTATTGTTGAAGGTGAAGTTTATCTTGTTTATGGCCCAGAGAATTTTGCCGAATTTCCGCAGAATGCCATTTTAGTTGCAAGAACAACTAACCCTGCTTGGACAGCACTTTTTTACCGTGCATCTGGCATTATTACAGAAAGTGGTGGGCCATTATCTCATGGTGCGGTTACTGCTAGAGAATTGGGATTACCCGCAGTAATGGGTGTTCGCAATATCTTAAATATTTTAAAAAATGGGCAAAAAGTAAAGGTTGATGGACAAAAAGGTATTATAGAAATCTTATCTTAATTATTAAGCAGAAAAAGCATCTTTCAGATGCTTTTTCTATTCTTCATACTATCAATCTGTCTTTTAACTGATTATTTTATTTTTTACTCTCTTTGGCGTCTTTATTAGTATCAATATCGACTTTATAAGCTGATGGTGCAAATAAAGCAACCAACCCAGCGATTAATAATATAGAAAGCAACACCATTAACATAGATGGTGCATTAAATAATAAATATGGTGTTAATAAAATAGGACTAGCCGTTAAAATAAGTGAAATAATAATAGGATAGCCTATACCTATATCTCTTATTCGTTGAGATAAAATAAGTGTAAATATGTAGACTTGTACTATTAAAAACACCATTTCTATTAGGCCATATGGTGTAAAAGAAAATTGATAGTAAAAATAACTTTCGGTAATTGACTCCATTTTTTCGGGGTAAAGTTCTATATACCATCGATCAGCTAAGTTTTCTGCAATAGAAAAGAAAATTGTCCAAGCAATTTCTAAACCTAAAAAAGAGAGTCTCCCACGTCTTTGTTGTTTCCATTGATAAGCAAGTTTAGCTTGCATAATAAATCCCTTCATTTTTAAATGATAATTTAATCCGTTTAATCATAATACACTTAATATCTTTATCAAAATAATGTATTAGTTTAAAAAATACTGCTCTTTTATCGATTAAATAAAAGAGCGGATATTATTATTAAAAATTAAAACATTCCACTTGAAAGAAAAATTAAATTATCAATAATCATCTAACCTGCTTATTGATCCACTTAATCTCTTCATTTGTGAATCGAATATTGCTTTCTTTAGTTGTATCAGTATCTAACAAGATTTTATCTTTAATTAATTTACTGACAGGCGCAATGATATTGAAATGGTCACCATTTTTAATATTATATATTTTTAATGGAATATTATGCACCATTGCAACCGCTCGTAGTTCATTAAACTCATTCCAAAAATAATCACGTCCTTCAAAATAGAAAGTTGGTGTTTTTATTGATTTAATATAGCGATATACAGAGCGAACATTAAACTCTTCTTCGTTATTTCTATCAAAAGGCAATTCAACTATCATATCACCTTCAGCTCTTAATTTAAGATCAGGTATTCCGCCCAAGGAGAAAATGGCTCTAAATTTGTCACTATATTCACTCGCTAATAATGCTCTAGTTCCTCCCGTACTATGTCCAACGACATAGATACGTTTAGAGTCAATATAAGGCAGTGAGGCTAAATATTCTCTCGCTGATTCTAAATCTTCTAATTCGCCATAAAACATTTCATAACGACCAGGGTTAGTATTTTCACCTCGGAAAGATGGGATCATCAACACCATATTGGGATCACGAAAAGTTGCACCTGTTTGGTCATTATCAACTGGTTTAGGTTGCCAAAAATAATCATCACCACCAATTCCGCCGTAGCCTCCATTTAACCAAATTACAGCAGGTAATTTCATTTTTTTATTTGCTGGAGGTGGTGTTAAATAGGCATACATATCTCCTGGTTTTGCCGAATATTTAATCACATTAAATATTTCTGGTGGTGCTTCCCAAGGCGGATCAATATTATCAAAACTGTCGTTTATAATTTCTGTTTTAAAGCGTTGATGCGCTTCATATAAAGTTTCATCACGCACTTCAATATCTGCGTTGACAGAAAAAGAACTAGCACATAGCAGGGAAAAAAATAGCGCAGGAACAATTTGTCTAAAACATATTTTATTTATATTCATATCAACTTCCCTATAGATTATTAATTTTGCGTGATAATAGCATAGGTTGTTTGGGGTTTATGAATAAGATTTTTAAGGTAAGTGGAAATTAATGCAGAAAAAAGCATCTCGATTGAGATGCTTTAAACGATATAAAATAATTAAATTTTTTAACGTTGATTTACTTATTTTGTAGTCGTGCGGATCAAGTAATCAAATGCGCTAAGTGAGGCTTTTGCACCTTCACCAGCGGCAATGATGATTTGCTTATAAGGTACGGTTGTACAGTCACCTGCTGCAAACACACCTTTGATATTAGTTTCGCCACGAGCATCAACAACAATTTCACCCATCTTATTACGCTCAACAGTACCTTCTAACCACTGTGTATTAGGTAATAAACCGATTTGAACGAAAATACCTGCTAATGCAATATCATGCATAGAATCATTAGTACGATCTTTATATTTTAGACCGGTTAACTTAGTGCCATCACCATATACTTCTGTAGTTTGCGCATTTAAGATAACTTCTACATTGCTTAAGCTACGTAATTTTTTCTGTAATACCGCATCTGCTCTCATTTCTGGAGCAAATTCTAATACTGTTACGTGTTCAACTAAGCCAGCTAAGTCAATTGCAGCTTCAACACCTGAGTTACCACCACCAATAACAGCAACTCTTTTGCCTTTAAACAGTGGGCCATCACAATGTGGGCAATAAGTTACACCACGAGTACGGTATTCATTTTCACCGGGAACATTCATATTTCTCCAGCGAGCACCTGTTGCAATAATTAGGCTACGGGTTTTTAAAATTGCACCTGATGCTGTTTCAATTTGATGTAATTCCCCTTCTGATGCACCCGGAATTAAGCGACTAACAGTTTGGCTATCAATCACATCCACTTGGTAATCATCAACGTGAGCTTTTAATGCACCTGCAAGTTTTGCACCTTCAGTTTTTGGTACTGAGATGTAGTTTTCAATATCAACAGTATCAAGAACTTGACCACCAAAACGTTCGCCAATAAGGCCTGTATTTAAACCTTTACGAGCGGAATAAACAGCTGCAGATGCACCCGCAGGACCACTACCCACAATTAATACATCAAATGCAGCTTTTTGATTCAACAATTCTGCAGTACGTTTTTCTGCATTGCTGTCTACTTTGTTAACGATTTCAGCTAAGGTCATACGGCCTTGACCAAACTCGTTACCATTTAAGAATACAGCAGGAACGCCCATGATATTACGTTCCTGAATTTCATTTTGGAACATGCCTCCGTCAATCGCAGTATGTGTGATCTTCGGATTTAAAATCGCCATTAAGTTTAATGCCTGAACAACATCAGGGCAGTTATGACAAGAGAGCGAATAATAGGTTTCGAAATGAAACTCACCGTCTAACTGACGAATTTGTTCAAGTAATTCTTGTGCTTCTTTTGATGGGTGTCCACCAGTTTGCAGTAATGCTAAAACTAATGAAGTAAATTCATGGCCTAATGGTGAACCTGCAAAACGAACACCAGTTTCTTTCCCAGGGTTGGTAATAAGAAAAGATGGTTTACGTACATTTGCATTATTATCTTCACGATAAGTGACTTTATCGGATAATGGTTCGATTTCTTTTAATAGCGCTTGGATATCAGCAGAATGTTTACTGTCGTCTAATGTTGCTACTAATTCAACTGGCTGGGTTAATCGTTCTAAATAAGCTTTCAATTGAGCTTTTAAATTATTATCTAACATTTTTGCACCCTCAATAAAATCGGGTGCCGAAACACCCGATAAATAACTTTTTAGTGGCTTAATTCTTATTTAGATTTTGCCAACTAAATCCAGTGATGGAGCTAAAGTTGCATCACCTTCTTTCCATTTTGCTGGGCAAACTTCGCCTGGGTGGCTAGCTACATACTGAGCAGCTTTAACTTTACGCAGCAGGTCTGATGCATCACGGCCAATACCTTCTGCTGTGATTTCAATTGCTTGGATGATACCTTGTGGATCAACAACGAAAGTACCACGGTCTGCAAGACCTTCGTTCTCACGCATATTTTCGAAGTTACGAGTTAATGCGCCAGTTGGATCGCCAATCATGCCATATTTGATTTTACCGATAGTTTCTGAGCTACTATGCCATGCTTTATGGGTAAAATGTGTGTCAGTAGAAACTGAGTAAATTTCTACGCCCATTTTTTGGAACTCAGCATAATGATCAGCTAAGTCACCTAATTCAGTTGGGCACACAAAAGTGAAGTCTGCAGGGTAAAAGAAAAAAACGCTCCATTTGCCTTCGACGTCCTTTTCAGTCACTTCTACGAATTGACCGTCTTTAAATGCCATGTTTTTGAATGGTTTGATTGGGGTATTAATTAAAGACATTGTATTTCCTCCTGTTTGGTATGGGACTAATGTACCTATTCCATTTGAGAATAGCTAATACATTCCTGCTATCAGTTCAATAGGTTTCACCTAATGAGTTGAAGAAATTGATAGAGATAGGTTAACGAAATGTAGCTATTAAAGCAAATGGACAACAAGCCAATTACGTCTACCTTTTATTAACCTACTTTCTTAACCTACTCTCTATTTAATATCCTTATCTTCGATAAGGGTATAATTATAACGCCATGAATTATAAAGTTAATATTCAATCCAGCATAGATAGATTCAATATTATTGCGCTAATTTGGCAGGTTTAAGAATAGTATAAGTACATTCAAATGCCGCCTTTTGAATACGATAAACATCTTGGCTATCTGTTGTGGATTGCACAATAGCATCGCCCGATTGAAAACGTTGTAATTCTCCCCAAGGAGCCTTCATCGCAAACGCTGGTGTAGATTCAGGTACAATGAAATAATTCATTTCGATACCTTTGGGGATAAAAGGCTGATAGTTATCAGGATAAGACGTTATATTGATTTTGATCTTATTTTTATCTGTTTCGCTATAACGCTGAATAAATTTGTTTTTCCTTACCAGGATTTCCTCATTACCTGTTTCTGGGCAAATATTTTGTACTACCCAATCTCCCTCTTTTGCAGGTTCTGAAACTGTTTCAACCCCTTCACCTTTAATTATCGTTGTGATGATCTCACCTTCTTTGGCTGGTCTTGCTAGGACAGGCTTTGTTTTAATTGCAACACCGGTGATCCCCGCTTGCTGCGCTTGCGTAAAGTAAGCGACACGTTCTTTTTGCGGTAATTGAGAAAGATCATTAGCAAACACAAATGAAGGAATTAAGGCTAAGCCGATTAATAGTGGTTTGGTTCTATTTTTCTTATCGGTTTTGTCACTATTTGAATTACTGTTTTGTATATAAAAAGGCATTGAATGATTTCCTAATAAATATCATTTGCACTTAATACGCTAGTTAAGTGTCTGTAAACATTAAATCGATTATGGCAGGAAATAAAACAATGGCACGAGCAAAATCAGATACCTAGTCGAAAAAGATCAAAAAATCGAGAGATCTCACAACTTAGAAAAGAGAACATGTAATTGATAGGAAAAAGGTTCAAGTCGTTAAATAAAGCGTTAGGATGTTCTTCACAAACCTATTTAATTAAAAGGAATTTCTTATGCAAATAATTTACCCCGATGACTATTCGAAAACAGGAAAACCCGATGAGGCTTTTGAACAAGAATATCATTGCGCCCAAATGCTAAATATTCATTGTTTGTTACTCTCATCAGAAGATATGGCATTGGGTAAATATAAGTTTTCACATCCTTTTAAATCAGACTCTCCTGTTATTTGGCGTGGATGGATGCTAAATAAAGACGAATATCAACAGCTATAATTCCATTGATGTAGTCAAAAATGCAGTAGGAGAATTACGTTTAGTTGAAATTGGTGATGGGCAAGTTTCAGACATTAAAGAGTGGTCAGCTGAAAAGTTAGTTAAGGCTTTTTTCTTATCGGGTATCTGATGTTTTATGTCCCAACACTGAGCAAACTATATAAAAATATAAAGACCTCAATTAGCCAACAATACGCTGTATCTTGAAGTCTTTATATAAAATCAATCCCTAACAAGAAGTACTAAAAATAAAATTAAAATAGATACTTAAAGCGAATACGGGCACCGTAACGATCTTTATCACTGCTATTTACATTAATGTCGTCTTTACCATCTATACGTGAATAATAAGCACCTAAATAGGTTTTAAAATTATCCATAGTTAAAATATTAGGCAGTTCATAAGAAGCAAATACAGTGTTGATATTGTACTTACCAGGATTGAGCGTTAAATAGGTGTCATTTTGACCACTGCTATTCCCGTTTTTGTGATAGTAAGTTTTAATATCATTATGAGCATAAATATAACCAAGTTGAAATTTACGCCACAACACATTACTACCAATAGAAAAATCATTTTCATCTTTAGCGTCGAGATAAGCAGCACTTAAATTTGCAACAATACCGTTAATAGGATCATTAGCTAAAGTGTCCCATTTTACAGTTAAGCCATAACCTGTACGTCGCGATTGATCTTGGAATTTTCCATTTTCATCATCATAGCCATAGGCTTTGTTTATCACATTTGCATCTATTGCTCCTGCAATAGTTAAATTATCTTTCTGCCATGCAACAACAGGACGCATATAAATAACATTTTTGCGATTATCAAGTTTACGTCCATGATATTCATTGTCTTTAAAAACAGAAGTTCCATCTTCAACTAAAGCATTTAGCTCAAAATACCAGTCGTTATAGTGTGTGTTAACCATCATACTACCACCGTCACTACTACGACCTCGCCCTTCTTTCATCATATAGATATAGCCAAAACCATCACCATATAAATCATTTGCTGTATTACCTGAATATTCAACAAATGTATCTTGGTTTAGAGGGAACATGTCGTAAGCTTCATAACGACCAATTTTATATTGCCATTTATCGCGTTGACCAAAGTAGAAAACAGCATCATCTAGATTCATTTTACCTGTCATGTCAGCCATAGGCTGAGCACGAAAACCAGCATAATTGCCGTTTTTTAATTCTCGTTCACCATCCACACCAATTAAAATACGCCCGTTAAGTGACCATTTTTCATTATCATCAAAGTCTTTTTGATTACCGGGCATCATTCTCATCGAGGTTAGTTGCCCTTTTTTACTTGCCGCATCGATATTATATTCAACGTCACCATACAATTTGAGATCACCCCAATTTGTATTGGTAGAGAAAAAGCCCGTACCTTCTTTATTTTTCGTACTAGCAAGCTGAGCAGATTGTTTTTGTTGGATTTCATTAAGCTGAGTTTGAGCAATGTTTACTTTTGCTTGAGCTTCATCAGATTGCTTTTCTAATATAGCAACGCGTTGCTCCATGCCGACGGTTTTTACATGATCCGTTTTAGATAGGCTGTTGGAATTAATTAATTGCTCAAGGCGAGCTGCTTTTTGTTCTGCGGCAGCGGCTCTAGCTTCAGCAGCAGTTGCACGTTGTTCAAGTGCATTTAATCTTGCTTCAATAGCACTTATATCAGTTTGTGCATTTGCACATAATGGTGTAGCGAGTATTAAACTTATCACAACAGATAATGCTTTTACTTTCATTCGAATATTCCTAAATTAGCAAATGTTGGTTTAACAGGTACGGCAAATACATAACAATCAATTTAGTTGATTGATTGTTCTATCTGGTGAGCGTATTGTTATTTTTATTCGATAATATTTTTATAAATATCAATCGGTTATTCGCATCATTATTTCTATTCTTAACAAGAAATAAACCGATACCTCATCACTTTGCCATTATTTATGCTGACTAGCGTCCTACATCATAAGTAAGGCTACGTTTGAACTAAGGTACTTATTCTCGTTTAAGTACTTACAAACGCTTATTATTTTGATTCAGTATTTAATTTATTGTTTCAAGCATATCTCTGGTTTAAGTTTTCAAATTTTATAATGGGTTCACTAGCTAAATAAAATAATAGTTAATGTGGAACATTTCCACAATCATTTGTGATTTTTTTGAGGTTAGTACAATAACCTAAGAAAAACGATGTAATCCTCATCAAAAAATGATGGTTTACAAATAAATGAAGTTAAGGATTAACTTAGATAGCGATAGAAGATAAAGAGAGTTTTATCAGGAATTAGGGGGCTTTGATATTTAGAAACCATTTATAATGATAACAAGTGGGTAGGAGTAGCTTGATTGAAGGGAAAATAACAGAGGTCATATCATTATAACCTCCGTCCATCATTATCATATTCTGCCAGGTTTACGTAACGCTCTACGAAAATAAGAAACTGGCATTTTAGGGCAAATTTGTTCTTTTACTGCTGGATTGTTTTCCAAATCATCTTTGTCTATTTCATTATTTCTTCTTGAATTTTGTAGCTGAGTATCTGTTTTATTCATCTTCCCTTTCCTCTGAGATCAATGCCTCATTGATAGCTTCAATTTTCTCAACTGCTTCATTAAGAATAGAAGCAATACGTCCTGCTCTTTCCACAGAGAGCTCTTTTAATACTAATTTATGGCGTAAAACTGCTTTTAATTTACCAACAGCAGATTCAATTTCCTCAGAAACACCACCCGTGTTTTGAGATAAATCTCTCGCATAAGCCAGTTTCTTTTGAATATTGGCATCTATATCCTGATGTTCTGCTAAAAATGCAGTGCCTTCGGGTGTAATGCTGTAGTTTTTACGGCCTTTTTCAGCAATCGTCGCAACTAATAGCTCTTGCTCTTCAAGTAGTGTTAGCGTTGGATAAATAACACCTGGGCTAGGTACATATAATCCTGAAGATGCCTCATCTATTTCTCTAATAATTTCATAACCATGGCTTGGTTTTTTCGAGATCATGCTAAGTAGCAGAACGCGCAAATCACCATGATCAAACATACGTTTTAACTGGCGACCTTGGCCTTTACCTCTGCCACCGCATCCACGACCATGTTGTTTTCCATGCCCTTCAGAACCATGCTCACCATGACAACACTCACCACGACTTTCGTGTCCATGACCGTGTTCACCATGACGGCATTCACCACGACCTTCGTGTCCATGACCATGTTCACCATGACGGCATTCGCCACGACCTTCGTGTCCATGACCATGTTCACCATGACAGCAATGCTCGCTATGATTTTCTTGGTGCTGGCTATGTTTGCCTTTACCTCCACAACACCCTTTTCCGTGACCATGTCCGCCATTTTCAGCACGCTGTTGATAAAGTGAGTTTAATGCTCGAATCATCATAAATATTCCCTCATTGTTTTAGATATATCGAATTCATAGAGTGTAATATAATCCGATATATCTAAATGATCAAGTTTTAGATATATCTAAATACACATCTAAATTATCTTTCTTATTAACAATATGATTTATCTATGATTATATTTTTCAAACATAGTCTTAATTATGAATGATTATCATTCTCTATCTTGCTTTTACGTGCTATCAATAAAAATAAAAGAAGATAATTAACAATGATGAATAAAAAATAGACACATTTAGCTTTAGATGCTCACAAAAAACAGAACATATTTACAATACAACTAGTGACACCGTCACCTTTAATCCATTTAAAAAAGCGAAGATAATGAGTAACAACCCACTACTTCGCTTTTTAACAAAATTTATTTTAATTGTAGAAAATATAAAAAAGAGATATCGCTACTGGTCTAATGCAGATAAAACCACTTTCTTAATATATTGATATCCAGCTTCAATTTGTTGTTCATCACAAATTTCAGTACTTTTTATAGTAAGCTGCAACAAATTTAAGTGTTTGATGGTTTCCCACTCATTGCTATCAAAACCACACTCAGAACAAAACTGCGCTGGTGCATCATCACTATTACGGGCGCAAAGCGTTAATAAACTTAAATCTTGTTTATGATGACTTTTTATAACCAAGTTTTCATAGATTGTTTTATTAAGATCATTTTGCGTTTCTAAGTCCTTATTTCCTTTCTTTACAATCGCAAAATTTAGTTTATTAAAGTCAGATGCAGATAAAATACGAATATAATAGCGCTCACCTTCTTTTTCGAAAGCTGCGGCTTGATTAAAAAACTGCTCAAGTTTGACCCGCGTTTCCCATTGAATTTGTGCATATTTCCCATATCCAGATGAAGTAAAAGGATAGAGTTGATGCACACTCCACATAGACGCCACTGCTGGTGCAGATTGAATACCATCAATTTCAGGAACGTCATCTGCTTGCTCTGGACATAATCTAGGGGGATTTGTTAAAAAACGACTAATACGCGCATCTTTAATACAGACTATACCCGTAGGATATGGTGAAAATCCAGCTTGAAACGGTTCAAAAGAGACAGAGTCAGCGAGAGAAAGTTGTGTGATGCTTTCATATATTTCAGATGTTAATTCAAGTAATGGGGCTTCTTTCTTTAATTTTCCACACAAAATCTGATAAGGGATAATTTCATAATTATCATCAAGAAATAAGCTTTTCATATAGCCAAATTGCGATGCATCAATATGGATATAAAATGAATTATTGTATTTTTCCTCACACTCTTTTCTTAGCTCAAAAAGTGGTTTTAACTTATCAACACAACCATAAGACGGTGCGCCTAATATTCCTATAACACCAAGAATAGGCTCACCTTGTTCAATCAGGCGAAAAACAATACTGCGTGTTTTTTCAATATCGGTTTTAAATGTTTCATCAATAGGCAATGCAATAAGGTTGTCATATCCCAACCCAAGTATATCCATTGCTTTTTTCCAAAATTCGAAACGGGAAACAGGAACAAGCAGTTTTCCTAAATGCATTGTTTTTGTCATGCCCGTTCCTCGGCATGTTAAATGACTAACATCATCAAAAATCCCACGCTCATTGAGTTGTTCGCTTATTGCTAAAATATCTGTGACAGACATATTGAATAACTCAAAGGCTTTTTTATCTGCAACCAAATCTCGTGATTTTGGATGACGAGCAATTGCCATTGGTAATGTTTTTAAATTTCTAAGTGCCCATAATATTTCATAGCAAGCAAGAGTGTGGCTTGTTGTGATATGACCAAATGCATCTTCTGATGAGAAACCGATTAATTTACAGAGATCATCTGTAATTTTCTTTTCTTGTTCTTTTAGTAAGGGGGAATGGTTATTAAAAACATTATCTGAGTTGTATGCTAATGCAGAAAGATAACCAAATTTCGCCAATTGCATCACTTGTGAATGATGATGGGAAAAATAAGGTTCAATGTCAGATTGATTATAATTATTTTGCTGTTTTAAAGTTTCTAAAATACGTTCATAAGCATTATCTACTGCTTTTTTTTCAATAGTGTTACTTTTTATTTTAGCGTCTAAACTCTCGCTATTATTTCTTTTCATTTTATTTGCTTTAGGAAAAGAATACTCACTATTCATTAGTATTTTTGCCATCTCTCGATGATAACATGTAAGAGTTTCAATGGTTCGGGTATGGTATACACGTTCTGTAGCACTCAGACAGGTTTGTTTGTAATTTGCCATCATCGCACCTATATATAAATTTTTATTATCTGTTTTAATGAGATTTGTGTTTATTAATCGTCAATAATTAATCTTTATTCAAATGATATACTACATGATGAGTAAGAATCTTCTTTATTTTATTGATATCAGTTAATATTTTTCTAATTTGATTTAAGCAAAAGATACTTTAATGATAAATGATTTAGCTTTATTTGTTAGTTTCCTAAATTCACTATCAATTTTGATTTAAGTTATATTTCTGTAAATGTGATATTATTTTTGATAAGGTCAACATTTAAATCCGCCTTAATTAGAATTAACGAATATTTCTATTGCTTAGTGTCTATTAAAAAGAATAGATATTAAATTACTTATCTAAAATAAGAATTTATTTATTTAAATGTTATTCACTTTTTCTTCAATACATAAAAAAACACATGAAATATTTAACATGTGTTTTTCGGAATATTCGCTTTTTAGAAAGTAAAAAAATGCTTACTCTTATATCAAATACGTTTTAAGCACTCTTATTTTTACTCTTTTCCGTTATAAGATAAGATTTCAAGCATCACCTTACCAATTAAATCACCAGACTCCATTAACTCATGTGCTTTACCCACTTCTTTTAATGGAAAAATAGCATTAATGATTGGTTTAATTTTTCCTTCAGCAATAAGTGGCCACACTTGCTGTTTTAATTCTTGCGCTATTTGTGCCTTCTCTTCTATTGAGCGAGATCGCATCGTTGAACCAGTATGAATTAAACGCTTAATCATCATTGGCATCATATTTAAATTTTTAGGCATTCCTTTCATCATGCCCACTTGTATAACGCGCCCAAACTTGCTGGCAACTTGATAATTTTTTTCTACGTAATCCCCACCAATAATATCAAGAATAACATCAACGCCTTTCCCTTCAGTTAAAATAGGAATTTCTTTAGCAAAATCGGCCTGTTTGTAATTGATGACATAATCAGCGCCGAGCGCGCGGGCTGTGGCAGATTTTTCTTCAGAGCCAACTGTTGTATAAACTGTCGCACCTATTGTGTGAGCAAGCATGATGGCAGTTGATCCTATTCCCGATGTTCCACCATGAATAAGAACAGATTCACCTTGTTTTAGTTTTCCTAACTGAAATAAATTAGCCCAGACAGTAAATAAATTCTCAGGCAATGCTGCTGCTTCAATGTCTGTTAAATTCATTGACGGTAATGCGATATCTTCATGCGCAATACAATATTGAGCGTAACCACCACCAGCAACTAAAGCACAGACTCTATCGCCCAACTGCCATTTAGTGCAGTTTTCCCCTAATGCGACAACCTCTCCAGCAACTTCAAGACCTGGAATAGGTGAAGCATCTGCTGGTGGAGGATAACTACCTTGACGTTGAAAAATATCAGGGCGATTTACACCAGAAGCTGCAACTTTGATCAAAAGATAATGTGGAGGAAGTGACGGTATCGGTGATAGTTGGGGTTGTAATTTATCAATACCACCTGGCTCTGTAATGGCAATTTCTAACATATCCGCAGGTAAAACAGTTGTTTTCATCATATGCTCCCATTTTATTTTTTCACTCTCAAAATTCAATAATAAACAAATAAAATCAATATATTACATCTTACCTCAATAAGGGTGTGAGCTTATTAAGCAATAAATAACTTAAGTTTATTTGAGAGAGATTATAACCAACCTTGCTTCTGATGTTGTATGCAAATCGGGCACAATTTTGCTTCTGGAGTCCAAGATAAGAAGGCTAAACGACATTTTTCACAGTGGGCATTATAATAATGGTAGTGTGTTGGTTCGTTATTTTTAGCAACTTGTTCATTAACATGGATAGATTTAGGAAAACAAACCACTTCACAATTCATGCAACCCGTACAACGCTTTTCATCAAGCATGAATATATTGTTTTCAAGTTTAATCGCACCTTCATCACACACTTTGGCGCAGGCAGAGCAAAGAATACAGCTGTCTTTGTCTAACTGAATCTGGAACCAACTATCTTCAGGATAAAGTTGTTTTCTTGCATTTAATCCTGTTCTTACTTGATTTTTATTGAGCGGCTTTTCATCTAATTTTTGACGAAAAAGCATAAAACGACGTCCGCTATCAATATCAGTAGGCTCTGTGATAATTAATTGCCAAATAGGCTCTTGTAATGTTTTTAGTTGAAGATTTAAGTTTGCTAAAACAGGAAGCCATTTATCCACTAAAGGCTGTGCTATCTTCATTCCTCTAATTTGATATTGGCGATGCCACACTAATAATTCTTCTGTACTTGCTAACGGTTCATCATGATTAACAACAAGGTAATTATCTTGGTGTGTTCTTTCGTGAGGCGCGATATTTTCTATCGCGTCAACGGGACAGGTAAATAGACAATTACCACATTGAAAACAGAGTTCATTGTCTATTTTTACATCTAAGTGAGCAAAAGTGATTGCGCCCACAGGGCAAACTTTGGAACAACTATCACATAGGCTTTGTTTGAGGCGTTTTCTAACACATTTATCATTAATAATCGGTTCAGGAGGAAGATCTACCTTAATAAAACGCCTCATACATCACTACTCCACTACTTAACAATAAAAAATGCAAAACGATTAAGAATTTCTGCAATCAGTATTATTGCGCTACTTGCTAACACCATACGCAATCCTGAAGTAAATACAGCATTACGATATTTCCATACACTGTATCCCATCATTAAAATACCAAGAACTGACATAAGCCATGCAGATATTCTTAATCCGAATGTTTCATTATACGCAATGATAAGCGTGTGAGGGAACGTTATTCCATCATTTGTTGAAATGACTGCTGACATCCATTCCAGATAGAACGGCTGTATCGTCATACGTAATGTTACAGAAAGGAAAACAATTACTAATGCACCTATTACAATCCTTTTTGCTAACTCATCATTCACAAATGCTTTAACACGAAATGCAGTTATTGATAGTGCAATAACTGAGCCTGCTGCAAATAATGTACCTATAAACATAAAATAGGTATTTGCGTGCATCCATGTCAGCATTGAGGTGTTGTAATACAGTGATGCCATACAAAATATATCGATGATGCCAAACAAACCAATAATTGCCAGTATGGTTTTATTCATATGCCCTTTTATCAAAACAACTACAACATAAAGACATAGCGCACTAAGATAAAGTGGTAAACCCTCATTGATGTATATCAATACCACTAAAGAGGTAACAGAATGTTTCAATATTCCGCACTTCTTTGCATATCCCCCACTTTTTATAAGGAAAAGCTAATTCAAGGTAGCATTAAGTTGCATCAAAAATACATCTAGTTAACTTTACCTAATTTTTTGTTATAAAAATAAAGAGTTATGCATAAAAAATACGAATTTAAGGTAGAGACGTAAATAAAATGTCAATATAAAGGTAGAAAATATTGAAGCGCCTCTTCATTTTTGGCTTTTGACAAGGATAATTTAGTAATAGCACTATGACTTCGTTAGAAAATCGAATAATATACCAATTGAGTATAGGGTTAGCGCAAATTGTTCTAAATAGACCTTTAAGCAAAACATTGTTTTTATCAAGATACATGTTTTGTTACATTCAGAATTATTTCCACACGTACCGTTATTCCCCTTACTAATTACTGCAATATGTGTTAAAATTGACGCATATCAATATTTTTATTTGTAATGAGCAAGCTTATGATCCCAGAAAAACGCGTCGTTCGCCGAATCCAATCTGGCGGTTGTGCAATCCATTGTCAGGATTGCAGTATTAGCCAGCTCTGCATCCCGTTTACTTTAAACGAGCATGAGCTTGATCAACTCGATAATATTATCGAGCGTAAAAAGCCCATCCAGAAAGGTCAAACCTTGTTTAAAGCAGGTGATGAGCTGAAATCACTTTATGCCATACGTTCCGGTACAATTAAAAGTTATACCATCACGGAAGAAGGCGACGAGCAAATAACAGGATTTCATCTTGCTGGTGATTTGGTTGGCTTTGACGCCATTATTAATACTGAACATCCAAGTTTCGCACAAGCTTTAGAAACATCTATGGTCTGTGAAATTCCATTCGAAACTTTGGATGACCTGTCAGGCAAAATGCCTAACTTACGTCAACAAATGATGCGCCTAATGAGTGGTGAAATCAAAGGTGACCAAGAAATGATCTTACTGCTATCGAAAAAGAATGCAGAAGAACGTCTGGCTGCTTTTATTTATAACCTCTCACGCCGTTTCGCACAGCGTGGTTTTTCTCCTCGTGAATTCCGTTTAACCATGACTCGTGGTGATATCGGTAATTACTTAGGTTTAACTGTCGAAACAATTAGTCGCTTACTGGGTCGCTTCCAGAAAAGTGGCATGTTAAGCGTTAAAGGCAAATACATTACTATCGAAGATAGTACACTGTTAAGTGAACTTGCAGGAAAACTTCCTTCATCAGTTGAAGTTTAATCTGTTACATTTCACACGCTAATTTTATAACGGGGCACACAAATTTGTGCCCCGTTTTCTATTTTGTACTATTGCATTTTATCTTCTTGGGTTATCTTTAAATTGTAGATGGATAAATCCAGCCCTAAAGAGGATATTACAATGGAAAAATATCAAAACCTTCTCGTTGTCATTGATCCTAACCAAGATGACCAACCAGCACTTCGCCGTGCTGTCTATATCGTTCAGCGTAATGGTGGGCGGATAAAAGCTTTTCTACCTGTTTATGATCTCTCTTATGACATGACAACCCTTTTATCTCCCGATGAACGTAATGCAATGCGTAAAGGTGTTATCAGCCAAAAGGCAGCTTGGATCAAACAACAAGCACGCTATTACCTTGAAGCGGGTATAGAGATTGATATAAAAGTCATTTGGCATAATCGCCCCTATGAAGCCATTATTGAAGAAGTTGTTGCACATCAACATGACTTACTCATAAAAATGGCTCACCAACATGATAAATTAGGTTCACTCATTTTTACGCCTCTGGATTGGCAATTGCTTAGAAAATGTCCTTGCCCTGTTTGGATGGTCAAAGATAAAGAGTGGCCTGAATACGGTACTATCGTTGTCGCTGCAAATTTATCGAATGAAGAATCTTATCATGATGCCCTTAATCTGAAACTGATTGAGCTAACAACCGACTTATCTCATCGCATACAAAAAGATCCTGATGTTCATTTACTTAGCGCCTATCCCGTTGCGCCGATTAATATTGCGATTGAGCTACCTGATTTTGATCCTAATCTTTATAACAATGCACTACGTGGTCAACACCTTATTGCGATGAAGGAACTTCGCCAGAAATTCAGCATTCCCGAAGAGAAAACACATGTTAAAGAAGGATTGCCAGAACAAGTGATCCCTCAAGTTTGTGAAGAGTTAAATGCTGGCATTGTTGTTTTGGGTATTTTAGGAAGGACGGGGCTTTCAGCCGCATTTTTAGGAAATACTGCGGAGCAACTGATTGATCATATCAAATGTGATTTATTGGCTATCAAACCTGATGGTTTTACCTGCCCTATTACTGTTGATAGTGATCACGATTAAACTCTCTGTATACTAAATAAAAAAGCCAGTCAAAATTTTGACTGGCTTTTTGCTATTCGCTATCTGTATCTATTACAGTGCTTTTAAAATTGCATCCACACTGGCTTTAGCATCGCCAAACAACATCTGTGTATTCTCTTTAAAGAATAGTGGATTCTGAACCCCTGCATAACCGGTATTCATTGAACGTTTAAACACAATAACATTTTGCGCTTTCCACACTTCTAATACTGGCATACCTGCAATTGGGCTATTTGGATCATCTTGTGCCGCTGGGTTTACTGTATCGTTAGCGCCAATAACCAAGACTGTATCAGTGTCGGAGAAATCATCATTGATTTCATCCATTTCTAATACAACGTCATAAGGCACTTTAGCCTCTGCTAACAACACATTCATGTGACCCGGTAAACGCCCTGCTACTGGGTGAATACCAAAACGCACTTTCACACCACGCTGGCGTAATTTTTCAGTAATATCATGAACAGGGTATTGTGCTTGAGCAACCGCTAATCCATAACCTGGAGTGATAATAACTGAGGTTGAGTTTTTCAGCATATCAGCCACTTCTTCTGCGGTTGTTTCGCGGTACTCACCCATTTCGCCTTCTTCTGTTGACGCTGAGCCATCAGTACCAAATCCGCCCGCTATTACGCTAATAAAAGAGCGATTCATCGCCTTACACATAATATAAGAAAGGATAGCACCTGAAGAACCCACTAATGCACCCGTTACAATTAACAAGTCATTGCTTAACATAAAGCCTGCTGCTGCTGCTGCCCATCCTGAGTAAGAGTTCAGCATCGAAACAACAACTGGCATATCCGCACCACCAATTGACGCAACTAAATGCCAACCAAATGCCAAGGCAATCACAGTCATTATGATGATTAAGAAAACTTGTAAACCAACACTGTCAGTTTTAACAAACCAAACCATCAATAAAAAAGAAACCACTAAAGCTGCAAGATTTAATTTATGACGATTAGGTAACATCATCGGTTTAGATGACATTTTCCCACTTAATTTACCATAAGCGACAATCGAACCCGTAAATGTAACAGCACCAATGAAGATCCCTAAAAAGACTTCTGTTAGGTGGATATTCACCATGACAGGATCCATTGCTGTATTGTGGTCAAGATAACTGTTAAAGCCCACTAAAACTGCCGCTAAACCTACAAAGCTGTGTAAGATTGCGACCAATTCTGGCATTTGAGTCATTTCGACTTTTTTAGCTAAACGAATACCAATAACGGCACCGATTACCATTGCAATAATGATCCAACCCACATTGCCAGCATAAGGCCCGAAAATGGTTGCGAACAATGCAATTGCCATCCCTGCAATACCAAAGTAGTTACCTTGTTTAGAGGTTTCATGCTTTGATAAGCCGGCAAGGCTGAAAATAAATAATATTGCGGCGACAATATATGCCGCTGTAACAACTCCGCTGGACATAATTGTCTCCCTTATCCTTTACGGAACATTTTCAACATACGTTGAGTAACAGTAAATCCACCAAAAATATTAATACTCGCAATCAATATTGCGATAAACGAAAATAGGCTAACCCAGCCACCACTACCAATTTGGAGTAAAGCACCAACGACGATAATGCCTGAAATTGCATTTGTCACTGACATTAATGGCGTGTGCAATGAATGACTTACATTCCAAACAACGTAATAACCTACAACACAAGAAAGTGCGAATACCGTAAAGTGAGATAAAAACTCTTTCGGTGCAACATTTGCAAGCCATGCAAACAATAAAAAGGCTATCGCTAATAAACTGTATTTCTTCCAAGGTGAAACTGGTTTAGCAACGGGTTTTTCTTGTGGTTTTGCGGCAGGAGCAACTTTAGGTTGTGCTGAAACTTGAATTGGTGGAGCTGGCCATGTTACTTCACCCGCACGAATTACAGTCACACCACGGATGACAACATCATCAAAATCAATATTGATATTACCGTCTTTTTCTTTACACAATAACTTCAATAGATTAACTAAGTTAGTACCATAAAGTTGAGATGACTGTGCTGGTAAACGAGCAGCTAAATCAGTGTAACCAATGATTTTTACACCATGTTCTGTCGTAAAGACTTTATTAGGCACGGTATATTCGCAGTTGCCACCATTTTGAGCCGCAAGGTCGACTACAACACTTCCTGGCTTCATTGAATCGACCATCTCTTTCGTAATTAAACGAGGAGCGGGTTTTCCTGGAATTAATGCCGTTGTAATGATGATATCAACATCTTTTGCTTGTTCTGCAAATAATGCCATTTCAGCATCAATAAATGCTTTTGACATCACCTTAGCATAGCCATCACCACTACCCGCTTCCTCTTTAAAATCAAGCTCAAGGAATTCAGCACCCATGCTTTGAACTTGCTCTTTAACTTCAGGGCGAGTATCAAATGCGCGAACAATTGCACCAAGACTTCCTGCGGCACCAATCGCAGCAAGACCTGCAACTCCAGCACCAATAACCATCACTTTAGCTGGTGGCACTTTACCTGCGGCGGTAATTTGTCCAGTAAAGAATCTTCCGAATTCATGGGCAGCTTCTACAACAGCACGGTAGCCTGCAATATTTGCCATTGAACTTAACGCATCAAGAGATTGTGCACGAGAAATACGTGGCACACTATCCATTGCCATCACGTTAATATTCTTTTCAGCTAACTTTTCGAGTAATGCCGCATTTTGAGCTGGCCAAATAAAACTTACCAGTGTCGCGCCATCTTGTAGCAATGTAATTTCATTATCCAGTGGTGCATTTACCTTCAAAATAATGTCTGATTCCCAAACATCTTGAAGAGCGAGGATCTCGGCACCGGCGTCCTGATAAGCTTTATCTTCAAAGCTTGAGGCAATACCTGCGCCATTTTCAACTGCGACTGTAAATCCTAATTTTATGAGTTGAGTCACTGTAGCTGGTGTAGCTGCAACCCTTGTTTCATTAGAAAGTCGCTCTTTGGGTATACCAATTCGCATAATTTTCCCTTCTTATCCATAGAGTTCTGTTAAAACTTCTCCGTTAACTTCACATTCATGCAAAAAAAATGTTAAAAATAATAATATGCATACCATTAATCGGAGTTCTAATAACCTACTGAAAATAAAACCAATAATCTATATCTGTGTAAAGCTAAAATTGAACTTAATTAGATCATTTTAGTCGAAAAGGCATATTTATGAATTATTCACTATATTCAGGTAAATATCTGGTAACATATACTGGTCATTTGACTCTGTGGTGATTCGCTAAATAAAATAATGCGACAAATGCTATTATTACATGTAATAATTAATCCCTATGTGATAAACCACGACGTTCAGCACATGACCAATATTAATTGCGCAAGGCGGAAGGATTTTGTATGAAGCTGAAAACCTCAGTCATCGCAGCAGCGATGTTGTCTTTAACTAATATCACTGTTGCGCAGGCTGCTCAGGAATTAACACCCGAACAAGCTGCAGAACTAAAACCATTTGAAAGAATTACAGTTATCGGTCGTTTTAACGCTATTTATGAAGCCGCTGATGCGGTATCTCGTCGTGCGGATAAAGTCGGTGCTGATAGTTTCTATATTCAAGGCCTAGATGATATTAGTGATAGCGGCAACATGAGTGTTACTGCTGATCTATACCATAAAGATGCACCCAAAGCAGATCAAGAAAGCTATCGCGTCTTTCATGGCGTGAAAGAACTACCAAAACCTGAAGCAATTCTGCTACAACCATTTGATACAGTTTCTATCCGCGGTTACTACCCTACAACCCCTGATATTAACGATGCAATTGCAAAAGCGGCAGCTAAAAAAGGTGCTGCATCATTCTTTATTGTACGTAACGTATCAACAAATGATGGTGGTAACCAAGAAGTAACAGCTTATATCTACAAAAAAGATGCGCCAAAACGTGCAATTCAAGCACCAGAGGCCGTCGTTCCTTATGACTCAGATGCAGGTCGCGCACTTATAGCAGAAGGCGGAGCCGCTGCCAATAAAGTTGAGAAACCAGGTCTTGCATCAAACACTGATTTTGATAGAAGTGTAGGAACATTTGCTGATACACAAACTTCGGGTGCTAGTGGTCGTTACACTGTCACATTACCTGATGGTACTGAAATCCAAGAAGTCAATAAAGCTGCTGCTGCATTAATGGACCCATTTGATACCATTACATTTAGCGGATACTTTGTAAACTCACCAGAGATTTCTTATCAGGTTGCTAAACGTGCAGCTGCAAAAGGTGCCAAGTATTACCATATTACAAATGAATGGCAAAGTGATGGTGGTACAGTCACTATTACCGCTGACCTATTCAAGTAATAAAACTTCCTAGTTAAAAAGCCTTGCTGATGCGAGGTTTTTTTTACTCAAAATATCATCAAAACCAACCTCATTTTGTAAAAGTGCATAATTTTTATGATTTAATGCATAGACAACCAAGTCAACTCTCCGTAAAATCTCGCTGTTTTTTAGTGTTTTTATCTTTATTTAAATTTGAGATATTCATATTTATTCTATTTACTGACCAAAAAACAAGAAAATACGCTATTTATTTACAATTTTAATCACGTAGGTAATTATCCTTGAATAAGAAACTTGGCTTAATATCACTCACCGCGTTAGTATTAAGCTCAATGGTTGGTGCAGGTGTATTCAGTTTGCCTCAAAATATGGCCGAAGTTGCCAGCCCTGCCGCATTGATTATTGGCTGGGTGATAACTGGCATTGGTATCCTCTTTCTTGCTACATCTTTATTACTCCTCTCGCGCCTTCGACCTGATCTTGATGGTGGCATTTTTACCTATGCGAAAGAAGGGTTTGGTGAATTTATTGGTTTTTGTTCAGCATGGGGTTATTGGGTCTGCGCTGTTGTTGCTAACGTTTCTTATCTTGTTATTGTTTTTGCTGCCTTTAGTTTTTTTACAGATACACCAGAGAACGTTATTTTTGGTGATGGGAATACATGGCAAGCATTAATTGGAGAGTCAATCTTGCTTTGGGTTGTCCATTTTCTTGTATTACGTGGTGTTCAAACTGCAGCCAGCATTAATTTAATGGCGACAATGGCAAAACTCCTTCCTTTAGGGTTATTTGTTATTGTCGCCCTATTAGCTTTCAATATGGATATATTTACCCTTGATTTTAAAGGTGTAAATCTGGGTGTCCCTGTTTGGGATCAAGTCAAAAATACCATGTTGATTACACTGTGGGTATTTATTGGTATTGAAGGTGCGGTCGTAGTTTCCGCAAGAGCTAAAAATCGTCGTGATGTTGGTTTAGCAACAGTACTCGCCGTTGTCATCGCATTAGTTATCTATATTCTTGTCACTTTATTATCGCAAGGTTTAGTTAGCCAAGCAGAATTGGCGGCAATGAAAAACCCGTCAATGGCGCCGTTACTTGTTCAGCTTATTGGTAACATAGGCGAGATAATTATTGCAGCGGGTCTTATTCTCTCTGTATGTGGTGCTTATTTAAGTTGGACAATTATGGCAGCAGAAGTACCTTATATTGCCGCACTACATCACTCTTTCCCTAAACAATTAGGGAAGCAGAATAAAAATGATGCGCCTTCATCTTCATTATGGTTTACCAATTGTGCAGTCCAATTCTCTCTAGTTTTAATTTGGTTGACGGGAAGTAACTACAATACATTATTGACCATTGCATCAGAGATGATCCTTGTTCCTTACTTTCTCGTTGGGGCATTTTTATTTAAAGTGGCAATTGCACGCAGTAGTCGTGCTTTATTATTAATAGCCATACCTGCAAGTCTTTACGGTTTATGGCTACTTTATGCATCAGGTGTTATTAATTTATTACTCTCTGTCGTTCTGTATGCACCGGGTATCCTAATGTTTTTATATACACGCAAGCAGTATAAAGATAAAAAACCATTGCATATAAGTGAGCGAATTCTGTTAGCACTGGTCTTATTCGGCGCTATTCCGGCATTAGGCTACTTAACTATTTACTAAAGACAATCTGAGAGGTACTCGAAAAACAGTGCCTCTCTTACCTTTCCCTTACTTCTCTCCAAAAATTTATTTCACTTAAATCAAAAAAAATCCCCTGCTAAGCTGTTTTTTTAACATCGATGGTTAGGTATTTATAAATTAAGAAATACATTGCATGTTGTAACTAATAAATAGCTAGCTATTTATTAGTTAGGCAATAAAAAACCCACAAGAAGCATGAGTTCTTGTGGGTCTGATCATGTCACTATTAAATTAGTTAAAACTAACTTGTTCCATCGCCTGCAATATACGTTTATCTGATATTGGATACGGTGTACCTATCTGTTGAGCGAACAGGCTTACTCTCAGTTCCTCTATCATCCAACGAATATTTTGCACTTCCTCTTGCTGCTTTTGTTTCTCTGTTAGCTTACCTAACCACTGTTGCCACTGTTGAATAACATTTTCAACTCGGCTCATTTGAGCGCGATCGCGATTAGGATCAATGGCCAGTTTTTCCATTCGTTTTTCAATTGCACTCAAATAACGAGGAATATCCGCAAGACGTTTCCATCCATGAGAGGTAACAAAACCAGGGAAAACTAACTGACCAAGTTGAGCTTTAATATCAGACAATGCAAAAGCAACGCTAATATCCACCCGCCCTTTTAAACGTTTATTGATGGCAAAAACTTGAGTCAAAATAGATTCAACTTGTTTTGCTATTTCAACCACAGCATCGTTTAGTTCAGCTCTGACATATTCTTGCAGTTTTTGATACTCATCTTCTTGCCAAATTAAACCACCATAAGACGCCATTAATTTATCAACACCACAAGCAATACAATCATCAATGAGATCTAACACTTTGCCATAAGGGTTAAAGTAAAGACCAAGTTTTGCTTTATTTGGTAATTTCTCATGTAGGTATTTTATCGGTGACGGAATATTTAATAATAATAGTCGTCTTACTCCCTCCCACATTGAAGCTTGCTGCTCAGATTCTGTTTCAAAAAGCTTAATACCCACACTGTTTTTTTCATCAACGAGTGCTGGATAAGCTTTCACTGAATAGCCACCCCGTTTTTGCTCATAACGCTGAGGCAAATCACCAAAACTCCAAATATGTAAATCTTGTTGTTCGATACCATCATCCGCTACTGCTGATAATGTTTCTTGCACTTTTTCCTTTAAGTTCTCTTTTAATTTATTGAGATCTTTACTTTCTGCCAGCGTTTTATTTTTATCGCCAACAACACGGAATGTCATTTTTAAGTGATCAGCAACTTGGTCAAGTTGCCAACTCTCTCTATCAACGGTCACTCCTGTCATTCGGCGTAATTCGTTTTCGAGTTTATCGAGTAAGCCGCCTTCAACTTGAGGGACACGTTCTAAAAAAGCAGAAGCATAATTAGGTGCTGGTACAAAATTACGACGGATAGGCTTTGGTAATGACTTAATTAAGGCCACTATCAATTCATGGCGAATACCTGGAATTTGCCAATCAAAACCTTCATCTTTTACCTGATTTAAAATCGGTAATGGAATATGAACAGTGACACCATCAGCCGCTGTACCCGGTTCAAATTGATAAGTTAAGCGTAATTTTAAATTATCTTGATGCCAATAATTTGGATAATCTAGTGCGCTAACACGTTTGGCATCATCTTTGATAAGCATACTTTTTTCAAAGTTAAGCAGATCAGGTGATGCCTTTTGTGCCTCTTTCCACCACTTATCAAAATGACGTGACGAAACAACATATTGTGGTATTCGTTGATCATAGAAAGTAAACATTGTTTCATCATCGACAAGAATATCTCGACGACGAGATTTATGCTCTAACTCTTCCACTTCAGTCCGTAATTTTAAATTTTCACGGAAAAATACATGACGAGTTTGCCAATCACCTTCTACTAACGCATGACGAATAAAAAGCTCACGGCATAATAACGGATCAATTTGGCTATAATTAATAGGTCGAGAGGAAACAATAGGTAAACCATATAACGTAACTTTTTCATTAGCCATTACAGCGCCTTGCGCTTTTGACCAATGTGGTTCGCTATAGTGATGTTTCACTAAATGTTCGGCTATAGGTTCAATCCATTCAGGTTCAACGCGCGCCGCGATTCGTCCCCATAAACGAGACGTCTCGACTAACTCTGCCACCATTGTCCATTTTGGTGGTTTTTTAAATAAACCAGAGCCAGGATAAATAGAAAAACGAGCATTTCTCGCACCCGTAAATTCTTGTTTATCGGCATCTTTTTGACCAATATGTGACAACAAGCCACTGAGTAGAGCAACGTGAATACTTCTAAAATCAGCGGGTTCGCTATTAACAGGAAAACCTAATTCTTTAACAACTTGTCGCAATTGCGTATAGACATCTTGCCATTCTCGAACACGCATAAAATTTAAAAATTCTTGGCGACATAGCTTTCTAAATTGGGAATGGCTCAACTCTTTTTGTTGAGTTTTTAAATAATCCCACATATTTAAAAAAGACAAGAAATCAGAATCTTTATCTTGGAAGCGTCGATGTTTTTCATCAGAAGCTTGCTGTTTATCCATCGGTCTTTCACGCGGATCTTGAATTGAAAGTGCGGATGTAATAACCATCAACTCTTTTACTGCACCATATTTACGTGCCTCAAGTACCATTCTCGCCAAACGAGGATCAATAGGAAGTTGTGCAAGTTGTTTCCCCATTGGGGTTAAACGATAAGCACCATTGTGGTCGGTTTCGTCTTGTAACGCGCCTAGTTCTTCTAATAAACGAACACCATCCTGAATATTGCGTTTATCAGGTGGCTGTACAAATGGGAAAGCACTAATATCACCTAACCCTATCGACGTCATTTGCAAAATAACAGATGCAAGGTTAGTTCTTAATATTTCAGGATCCGTAAATTCAGAACGAGAAATAAAATCATCTTCTGAATAAAGACGAATACAAATACCATCAGAAACACGACCACAACGCCCTTTTCTCTGATTTGCTGAAGCTTGAGAAATAGGCTCTATTGGAAGTCGTTGTACTTTAGTGCGATAACTATAACGACTAACACGCGCAAAACCGGTATCAATAACGTACTTAATACCCGGCACAGTTAATGAAGTTTCGGCAACGTTAGTGGCTAAAATAATGCGCCTGCCATTATGAGGATGAAAAATTCGGTTTTGTTCACTGTTAGATAAACGGGCAAATAAAGGTAATACTTCAGTATGGCGAAGTTGTAATTTATTCAGCGCATCAGCAGTGTCACGAATTTCTCGCTCACCGCTCATAAAAATAAGAATATCACCCGCACTTTCTCTGCTTAATTCGTCAATAGCATCAACAATGCCATCGGTCATATCCTTATCACTATCAAGTTCGTCACCACCAATAGGACGATATCTCACTTCAACAGGATAAGTTCGGCCAGATACTTCAATAATCGGTGCTTGATTGAAATGCTTGGAAAAACGTTCAGGATCGATGGTTGCAGAAGTAATAATGACTTTTAAATCAGGGCGCTTAGGTAATAACTGCTTTAAATAGCCAAGAATAAAATCGATATTTAAACTACGTTCATGGGCTTCATCAATAATGATAGTGTCATATTGTAGTAACAGCTTATCTTGCTGTAATTCAGCCAATAAAATACCATCTGTCATTAGCTTAACGAGGGTATTATCACCAACATGATCACTAAAGCGAACCTTATAACCTACAGATCCGCCTAACGTACTTTTTAATTCATGAGCGATACGTTCAGCTACTGAACGTGCAGCTAAACGACGAGGCTGAGTATGTCCAATAAACCCCTTGATCCCTCGTCCTAATTCAAGACAAATTTTAGGGATCTGTGTTGTTTTGCCAGAGCCAGTTTCCCCAGCAATAATAACAACTTGGTTATCTCTTATTGCATTATAAATGGCATCTTTCTTTTGACTAACAGGCAGGTTTTCTGGGTAAGTAATTTCAGGACAATTAGCACGACGGCGAATTATCATCTGTTGTGCCGTATTAATATCTTCTTTAATTGCACTTAATACCACTTGTTTAGACTCTTCATTATTAATTTTAGCGACGCCACGTAGACGTTTTCTTAATCGCTGCTGCTCCCGCAACGATAATTGCTCTATTTCTTGATAGAGCGTGGCAGATGATAATGTCACCTTTTATTATCCTTTTTGAGGTTATTCTAATCAAAACTATTGAGTTCATAATATCACAACAGGCTATTTGCACATAAAGGCTTGATTAAATTTCTTAGTATATGATTTCATATAATCAATAATTTTGAATAGCATATTCAAAGGATTGTGATGTGATATTTTAAAGATTGGGTAAACTACTATTAACTAATAAATTTAAATAAATAGAACATTTTATAGACCACGAGAAAATAATGAAAAAGATCCTTGTACTGAAATCCAGCATTTTAGATAGCTATTCACACAGTAATAAAATGACCGATTACTTAATTGAAAATTGGCAAAAAAACCATAAAGATGACCTGATTACTGTACGTGATCTCGCTAAAGATCCTGTACCTGCTTTAGATCAAGCCACCTTATTTGCCTTTGGCAAAGATGTTTCCATACTCTCTGATGAGCAAAAATCAGCTAGAGCTTTATCAGATGAACTGATTAATGAATTAAAAGCACACGATATGATTGTGATTGCTGCACCAATGTATAACTTCTCAATTTCAGCGCAATTAAAACATTATATCGATTTTATTGCTCGTGCAGGCGAAACATTTACTTATACAGAAGCGGGGGCTGTTGGTTTACTCGAAAACAAACAGGCTGTTGTATTAACAAGTCGTGGTGGTGTTCATAAAGATAAGCCTTCTGATTTGATTGTTCCATTCCTTACACAGTTTTTAGCTTTTATCGGTATCAATGATGTACAATTTATTATGGCTGAAGGTACAGCCTTTGGTGAAGAGTACGCACAGCAATCTCATCTACAAGCACAAAAAGAAATAGATACTGTAATTAGTACAAAAAATATTACCGCAAAATAATTAATTTTATCTTTTTATAAAAGCACCTAACTAGGTGCTTTTTTTATATCTATATTTACCAGTATTATTTTCGTATCAATTCCTCTTTTATAAAAAACACGCTATTAATTTATAATTAAAACACCTTGATAGAGAAAAACACCAAGATTAATCAAACTTTCGAATCAATAGCTAAATAAAAATTATTTTTATAGCCATTTTTTATTATTTATTTTTTTATTCATATTAATGATAAATATATTAATTAAAAATCAATTTGATTTATAAAAAGGAAATTAATAACATTTAATTGTTTCAATGAATATAGAAACAATTAAATAGTTTTATTAATCCAATAAATGGAATTTGAAATGAAAAAAAATTTACTCTCAATACTCATTCTATCTACAACTTTTTTATCAGCTCAATCAAATGCGGTTGAATATACAGAGAAAAATGTAGGCACAATTACGATTAATGGTTCTGTTACAGCAAATCCCACTTGTCAATTACAAGATATACAACCTGTTGAATTACCGCCAGTTCAAGCAAATCATTTTGGCGATGACCATATAGCAAAAACAGATGCCCAACCGCTTGCCATTCAATTTTCCAATTGTAATGAGGATCTTGCTAATATTCAGTTAAAAATTCCAAAACAAACAAAAAAATTATTAAAAAATCAAGCAGACAATGGCAGCAATGTTGATATTGCCATTTTTGATGCGGATAAAAATATTATTGAATTAAATGAAAAACCGAAAGCATTTAATTTAAATATTGATAAAGATACTAAGACTGCAGATTTTTTATTTGAAGTTAATTATATGAAACAAAATGGATTAAATGCTACCCCGGGTTTAGTAAGATCTAGCTTATCATTTGATGTTATTTATAGTGATGTTGCTGTAGATTAAGATCTTAAAAATCAACAAAGCTGGTATTCCAGCTTTGTTTTAACATCCCTTATTTATAAATAATAATATAACTTTACCGTACAACAATAGAAAATGATTAGAAAAATAAAAACCGCCATACTATCTCTATTTATAATCCTCTCTACTTATAGTTACGCTTCCATAGAAATAAATAAGGATAAATTTATTTTTATTGAAAGCAAAAACCAGGAGATTATTGAAATAAAAAATAACACGACTAATGACTATTTTATACAAAGCTGGATTTCACATTATGATGAAAGTAATGAGACTGAATTACCTTTTATGATCACTCCCCCACTCTTTAAAATAGAGAAGGATGAAAACTATTCTTTAAAAATTTTCAAAACAGATGAAATAGAAAAAAAGACCGAGAAACACTGTATAGAATAAACATTAAAAGAATACCATTGCTATCTAATTCAGATGAAAATAAAAATTTATTACATATATCAATGAATTCCGTTTATAACTTAATATATAGACCTATATCAATAGAAAAAGGTGTAAAAGATGCTTATAAAAAGATCGAGTTTCTAAAAAATAAAAATAATGAATTTATTGTCAACAATCCTACGCCTTATTTTATTACTTTACTTAATGTCAATTCTGAAAGTGTTGTATTGATTGAAAAAAGTAAAACTATACCACCATTTAAAAAATATAATACAAAAAATAATCAAAAAAGATGGGCTAATTAAATGGAAAACAATTGACCAATATGGTGTGGAAATAAATGCAACAAATAAGGCCATAATAAATGAAGATTAAGTATAAAAAAAAGGAGGTCATTTTCTTTATTTTTATGATTATTTGCACCAAAGATGCTATTGCCAGAATAATTTCCTCTCTCTTTATTCTAATTCCTTTTCTAATATTAATGATGAGACTATTAAGCTACTTCTTGAAAATAAAAAGCCTGAAGGGTTCTATCATTCTATTATTCATATTAATAATAGAAAAAAATGGTAAAACTTCTCTATTATAAAGATGTAGAAAATAAATTAACGCCCTCTCTTTCTGTTAAGGATTTAATATCTCTTGGTATTGATACCGATTTTTACACCATCAATAAAGAAAACCCAGACCCAATAATTTTAAGCGATTATTCGATTGATTTTAAGTACCAGTTTTCCAACCAAAAGTTAAACTTGAACATTCCACAAAAAGCATTAATAAAAAAAACAGACTATGTAATCAATGAACAAGACTGGGATGACGGAATTACCGCATTATTTACTCAATATTCCTATTGGATTAAATATCATCAGAAAAAATCACCTGAGCAAAAACTTAATTTGCACTCAGGTATTAATATAGGTGCTTGGCGTGTACGTAGCCAAAGTGGATTTAATTGGAGGAAAGATAGCCATCAATCTAAGCTTTCATCAATTTATGCATATCGACAAATTAATTCTTTTTCTTCTCTTTTTTATGGAGGTAAGTTTTCACCCACAACACGAATATTATCAAATGATAAAATAGTTGGCTTTCAATTAATATCCAATAATTTAATTGCAAATAATACACTTTACGCTAATAGACCTGTTATTGAAGGTATTGCAGATACTCACGCTAACGTTATCATAAAACAAGATGATAAAATCATCTATGAAACAACGGTTCCGCCCGGCCCTTTTCTTTTAAATTCATTACCTTCAATAGGAAGTGAAAAACTCACTTTGGAAATCAAAGAAACAGATGGAAGAGTAAAAGTTTCGACACACTACTTTACATCATTACCGAATCAATTAAATAAAGGAAATTATCAATATAATATTATATCGGGTACATTAACTAACTATCCGAATAATAAAAAACCTCTTTTCTTTTTAGGTGAGTTTTCATATGGGCTTAGTCAAAAAATCACATCTTACAGTGCCATAAAAAAACGAGATAACAGACATAACTATTTATTAGGGCTATCTTTAGACTTAGGTATATTAGGCGGTTTAGCGACAGACATTAATTATGAGAAAAATAACAACGATAAAATTAAATATCAATTTCGTTATCAAAAAAACATGCCAATAACACAAACTTACTTTACTTCTAGAGTATCCTTTTATCATTATTTAGATAGTTTTTTATTAGAAAATAGGATAAAAAAAGAACACTCATTCTCTTTATCTAAAAATATTAATAAAATAGGTTATATATCATTACACTACAATGATAAATTATATGATAACTCATCTAAAACATATGAAATAGGAACATCATTTTCATCTTCAATAAATAAAATAAACTATAATTTAAAATATGATTTTAAAAAAGAAAAAATTTTTTCAGATCATTATTTTTCATTTAACTTTCAGATCCCGATAGGAAGTAATGCACATCATCATTGGATGAATAATCAAACAAATTATCAAGTAAATAACGTTATTCAAACAATACAAACATTGGTGGTACATTACTGAATAATAATTTAGGATATTCAGTAAGCTATCAGCATACACATCATCCTAAAAGAAAATTTGATCAATTTTCTGTTCATGCTCGCTATCAAAATAATTATCAATCTTACCTTTTCTCTGGAAACAAATCAGAAAATAATTACAATTACAATCTTTCAGTTAATGGTGCATTATTACTTCATTCAGAAGGAATTACACTAACCCCCGTTTAAGTAAGACCTTTGCATTAGTGAACACACAAGGCATTACTGGTATTAAAACATCATTTTCGCCCAATTTAGAAACAGATATCTTTGGTAACTTAATTTTAAATAATATTACGCCCTATCGAATAAATAATATTAAACTCAATGCTACAACACTTCCTCAATCCGCTGAGACTGAATATTATAATAAAAATATTATTCCTACATTAGGCGCAATACCTAAAATTACTTTTCCAATAAAAATTGGCTATCGTATTCTTTTTAAGTCAATAACTCCCCTTCCTTTTGCGTCAAAAGTTACCGTGCTAGATAAAGAGAATAATATTATCTCACAAGGATTAGTGACAGAAAATAATATTATTTTTCTTTCTGCCATTCCTGATAATGGATTAATCAGAGTAAAATGGGGAGAAGATAAACAATGTCAATTTAATTATAATTTGAGTTCCGATGAAAAAAAAAAACCTGATAAAAAAAGAAATTAATTGTCTTTAATTCAAAAACAAAAGTACTAAATATGAGAAATAAAAAACATTTCGTTTATTTAATTATAATTTTACTCTATTCATCATTCTCATTTTCATCAATACCAAGACGTGGTGATCACGATATTCCACTAAGCTGTGATATGGGTTATATTTATGAAAATACAAGTGATAGATTTTCTATTAACGGAAATGACTTTTTATCGTATGAAGCGGGTGAGTTAGCAAACACAGATCCTCATATTATTCTTATTTCTATCAAAGATTGTTCTAAAAGTTATGGGATGTTCGCTTAAAAATTGAAAATACCAGTATTGATCATATAACTGGTTACTTAAAAAATACGATTAATGACAATAATGCAAGCAGTAATATTGCTTTTCAATTATTGTACAATGTGGAAGAAAGACCTATAAATCTCAATAAAGAGAGTGAATTTACTGAAGAACTGATTGATGGAGAGGCTGAGTTTTATTTTTTAGTTAACTATGTAAAAAAGGATAATATGCCACCAGCATCGGGCTATATAGAATCAAACATTCATTTTATTATGACAATAAATGATGATATTGTTTTTTTTAATGAGTATGATTAATTAATAATAAAAAGCAAAAACAAAAGCACGATAAATAATGATAATAAATCGTGCTTTTACAATAACTAAAATGGAGTTAAGTATCTACTTAAGGTTAAGCTACTTCTTTACCCATTTCCCATTGATCCCTTTAACAAATTCACCTTCGTTAGCTCTTGCCACTAATTTTTCACCCGCTAGGCGAGCAACAGATTCTGGTGTCACTTGATTAGTCTTAGCAATTTCAGCATATTTTGCTTTTCTTGCTTGATTTATTTCATCTGCAAGTTGCTGAGCTTGCTTGTTATTAGTTTGCACAAGCTCAATATAACCACTAAAGGTTTCTCCTACCAATCCTTGAGATCTTGCTTCATCAAGCGTTAATGCTATGGCATTTGCACTACCTAAAGCTATCATTAGCGCAAAACTTAAGAGATATTTTTTATAATTCATCATTTATCCTTTAAAAAATGGCGCTGTTATTTTTTAACAGATCTTCTACTTGGCGATCTATTTTTACATTAATTTCATGTTCAATTTTTACATTCATATTAATGTTAATGGGCTTATCCGGTGTGGCGACTTCTAACCGAATACATCCTGTTAATGCTGATATTCCCATCATCAAAGCTGTTAGTAAGAATAGTTTTCTTAAGAATAATGGTTTCACTCTGACTCACTCCCTAAATCTGATAAGCTCTTTTCTAACCACTCTTCCAATTGTGAACCAAATCGTAAACTTCGCCATAATTGGAAGACATTTTCTTCATGTCGATAATTTAAATTAACTTGTCGACGTTTATCTTCTAGAGGATTCGTTCCATTGATTTCTGCTTCTAATACCAACTCACCCAAATTACTTAAATTAACGCGAGTCCAAGAACGACTGATCTCTAAATAGCGCAACCATGCCATAGCAACGCCCGCAGACATATTATTTTCATCAATAGAATCCACAAAATCCTTATCAAGTCTTAACGTTAAATAAGATGAATTAGCCAGCCAACCATCTTTAATAATCCATTGGTTATTATTAATAAAAAACGGGAATTCACCACTAACTTTACCTGATGCCGCAAACTGCGTCACTTTTAACAAAGTAAAAAGATGACTTAATTGAATGTTATCAAGAGAAATAATCGCTGCATCATGTTGTGGAATTGTGAGTTTTGCCAATGAAATGGTTCCATCAAGCATAGCTACATTCACATTAGATAGAACTAACGGTTTATTTTCTGTTGCAGGGTAAAAACCTTGAAGATCAGCCGTAATATCCGTCATGTCAAAAAGATTATTAACACGCTTTATCCGTAACTGGACAGGCTGTTTAACACCTAATTGCCATTCGTCGCCATTTAAACGCCAAGGCAAAATAAAATCTAAACCTTCTAAAACACCATCTTTAAGCCACATTCCACCTTGTTTAACAACAAGATGCCCTCCTGCTACTAATCCTTGTTCTGGTGCAATAGAAAAGTCTGCTTGTGTGTAGAGTTCACCTTTATCAAGAGTGATCCCTAAATCTTCTGGCAAGAGCGATTGAAAAACATTAATAGGTTGTGAAGGCCAACGCATTTGACCTCTTAATCTTGCGCCATCCCAACGCGTATTTATTGCAATAGGTCCTATATTGGGTTTAGCACTTAATTCGCCTTTTACATTAAAATTAAAAGGCGAATCACCATTGACTGTGGCAATAAAATCGGCCTTATCTAAAAAACCACCAGCAGAGAAATCAATACGTTGACTCGTTAACTTTAGTTTTCCATTAAATAAAGGCTTTTTATCATCTCTTACCCAACGAAACGGACTTTCTAAAGATAATCGAGGTGCAGTCATCGTAGTATGTTGATATTTTAAAACATCAAAACCTGTATTGAGTTTCTCAAAACTAACCACTTTATCAGCCCAGTACCCTGTTCCTGCGATATCCCAACGTGCTTTTAAAGGCAATAAATCCCCTTCTCCCCAATAGCGCCATTGCCAAGTCCCATTGTCAGGTAAAAAATCAATCGCCTTACCTTGAAAATGAATACGGTAATCCCCCCAAATACTATCTTGGGCAACAACTATCGCATTTAAACGACCATTAAAACCATTTGATGAAAGTGTGGTTCCGGCTAAAGGTAAACGAGCATCTGTGATGGTAAGCGTTTCAGTAAGTGGTCCTTTAAAACGAAACAAAGAGCCAGATTGAAATTCAACAGTAGGATCGGTCAACATGCCAGTGACTTTAACAGGTAATTGCGCACTGGCTTGCATTAATTCTTTATTAACAATACCAGTGATTTGAATAGGGATTTGTGCATCTAACCAATTTACTGCGGTTTCAGGGATCGATATGACTAAATTCCCTTTTCCCGCTTTGCCTTCTGTCATCACGTTTAATCGTGCAGTTAGTCTTAAATCCGTCAATCCTTTTTGCCATTGAGCGATATTAATATTTACACCGCCTCGCAAAGGTTGATCCAATCCAAACCATTCCCAACGACCTTGTTCAATCACTATATTTTCAGGTGTCACTTTCCAAGGTAATAAAGCCAATGCATGGCCACCACCTTGTTCAGCAAGCGAAATCGTGCCAGATTTTCCTACCCATTCAAGAATAACAACCAATGGGTAAGCGTAGTGAGACGTCAATAGTGTCGCATCAATGGTTCCTTTTTCTGGTAATGAAGCAACATCAAGAGGAAGCGCTATTTCAGCAGCAAGTTCAATGTTATTGTCATCAGGCAAATTCACTTTGAACCGTTTAATATCAAGCCATTGGTTATCTCTAATAAAAATACCAAGTTGTACATTTTCTCCTTGGTAAGTCATTAATCTTCCATTATTTTGTGTTCTTAATTGCAAAGAACCTTGATAACGTGCATTTTCTTTTAAGAGTACATTTTCGATGCTGACAAATAAATGAGGTATTGAAGTTAGTAGTGAATTTATCTCAAGAGGAACGGTTGCAGTTTCTTCTTGCTTACTTACAGGCATCATTGAAAAACATTGTTCATCAATGGCAAGTTGCTGGCTATTAAATCGCAGTTTATCAATCTGTTCTTTTTGATAAGAGAAAACAAAGTTATCAAGATTAGCTAAAGTGCAGCTCTCTGTCTTAAATACGATGTTTTCAATTGAAACACCCATACGCTGTAATTTGGGCTGTGATAAAGAAAGAGTTACACCTTCAGGTAAGTAATAATGAGCAACAACAGGTAACCAACGAGGAATAGACACCCATAAAGCAGTGCCTATTAGACCAGTGCCTAGTAGTATCGTCCCTGTCCATTTGATTGTTTTTCTTAACAACACATTATATTCCTTTTAAACAAACCTGAATCATCCACTTACCTCGTTAAATTGTTTATAATGATAGTATTAATTTCTTTCATATTGGGGCTGGATAATTCTTGTTTTTCCAGCCTCTGAATAAAAATTTAATCGAGAGTAGAGAAGACTGGATGAAAATCGTTTCCTATAGTACTAAACATTATGATCGTAAGCACATGGAATGGGTCAATCAACATAATGGATATCATTATGATATTGAATATTTCGATTTTAATTTAACAGAACAAACTGCAAAAAATGCCGTTGGCGCTGATGCTGTCTGTATTTTCGTCAATGACGATGCAAATCGTGCGGTTTTACAAGAACTTGCTAGCCTTAATATACGCATTCTCGCATTACGCTGCGCGGGTTTTAATAATGTTGACTTAGAAGCCGCCGCTGAATTAGGTATAACTGTTGTCCGTGTTCCTGCTTACTCACCAGAGGCTATTGCAGAACATGCTGTTGGTATGATGCTGTCACTTAATCGTCGTATACACAGGGCTTATCAACGTACTCGTGATGCTAACTTCTCATTAGAAGGCTTAACTGGCTTTAATATGCATAATCGTACTGCCGGTATTATTGGTACAGGTAAAATAGGATTAGCGACATTACGCATATTAAAAGGCTTTGGCATGAAGCTACTTGCTTATGATCCTTATCCAAATCAAGCCGTACTTGATTTAGGTGCCGAATATGTTGATTTGGCGACGATTTACGCAAACTCCCATGTAATTTCATTACATTGCCCATTAACCGCAGATAATCATCATCTATTAAATGAAACTGCTTTTTCACAGATGAAAGATGGTGTGATGATTATTAACACCAGTCGTGGTGCATTGATTGACTCTGCGGCTGCGATTAATGCATTGAAACAAGGAAAAATTGGTGCACTGGGAATGGACGTTTATGAAAATGAACGCGATCTTTTCTTTGAAGATAAATCAAATGACGTTATTCAGGATGATATTTTCCGTCGTCTTTCTTCTTGCCATAACGTGTTATTTACTGGACATCAAGCATTTTTAACAGAAGAAGCCTTAATCAGTATTAGTGAAACAACTCTGCACAATATTAAAGAGATTGCTTCAGGTAATGAGTGCGTTAATCAGATCAAAGCTTAATTCTAAGCATTAAGAATAAATGTAATAAAAAGCCCTCTTAGCCATAGATTAGCCAAGGGGGCTTATTTTATTTATCACCGATACGACACTTATTTTTCTTGAGTATCGATAACTTCTGTTGATTGTGTTGAATCAAAACGTGAAAGGATTTCGCTCTCTTCATCTACTGTAAATTGTGAAACCAATTTAGCTAATTGATGAGCTTCATCATCCATATTTGCTGTGATAGCTGCTGATTCTTCAACCAATGCTGCATTTTGCTGAGTAACGGTATCCATTTCACTGACAGCCAACGCGATTTGGTTAATACCCATGCTTTGTTCATTAGAAGCAAGGGCAATCTGTTGCATAAAGTCATTTACCTGGTTAATGGTTGTAACGATCTCTGACATTGAACGTCCAGCTTGAGCAACCTGTTGCGAACCAACATGCACTTTATTAACAGAGTGCGTAATCAAATCATTGATCTCTTTTGCAGCTTCGGCACTGCGGCTAGCTAAACTGCGCACTTCAGACGCAACAACGGTAAATCCTCTACCTTGCTCACCTGCTCTTGCTGCTTCAACTGCCGCATTCAGTGACAAAATATTCGTTTGATTGGCTATGCTGTTAATAATGTCATTGATATCTGCAATTTTTTTCGCACTTTCAGAGATTGAAGACATGGTCTCTACCACGCTATCCATCACATTTTCGCCATTTTGAGCAGATGCCGTTGCTGTTAGTGCTAATTTGCTAGCTTCACGCGAGTTATCCGCATTTTTCTCAACTGTTGTTTTAATTTGCTCCATGCTCGCAACAGTTTCTTGTAATGCACTAGCCTGCTCCTCAGTACGGGAAGATAAATCAGTATTTCCTGTCGCAATTTCACTTGCACTTACACTGATGGTATTCACTGCATTTTTGACAGATGCGATCATATGGCTTAATGAATTTTTCATCTTATTCATTTCATTGAATAACTGACCAAATTCATTAGTACCATGATTCTCTACACGCATACTTAAATCGCCTTGGCTCATCTTACTAAAGATGTTGATTAAGATTTTGATATTGCCAATAAACGTATGAGAGAACCAACGTAATATAAAGATAAATAAGAGAATAACGACAGTGCCAATAGAAATCGACACCAACATCAAGCGTTCTTGGGATGTTTTTGCAATATCGATATAGCTATTCTCAATGCCATTAGCGACAGCATAATATTGCATAGTAATATCATTTAGCTCATCCATTTTAACACTGGCAGAGTGTGTTGTTAGCTCACCTTTACGCAGTTTATCTAGTGCGCCAGTGAAGATATCCAGCAGTTCATCAAAACGCTTTGTCATATCATCGGCTAATGCTCGCCCTTCTTGGGTGAGCTTTTCCGTATCTGACCAACGATGGATCTCTTCACGCGTTATTTCAATATACTCTGCGGTTTGGTGAAAGTATTTTGCTGAGGGTTTTTCATTAACGCGTAATTGTCCATCTAACCCATTAATATTTGCCCTGATCACAGCCATTTGATATCGCGCTTTGCCCATAAGTAACATTTGCTGACTGAGGCTATTTGATGAAACGAAATTATTGTAGGATCGAGTGGATGCATCATAACTAAAATAAATAATGCTCATAATCAACGCAAACAAAATGGCCAGCATGACCTTAACGGTCTTTTCTATACTGATATTTTTAAACATGGTCATATTCCATCAAAATATACAGAGTTTTTTATCTGTACATTTGTAAGATATCAGAATGCACTCTTTTTCTGGTAAAGAGCATATTCCCTAGTGTCAATAAAATAAGGCTAAGATTTATTCATTAGAATATAAAGGCACGTAGGATCTACCTTTGTTTATAATGTCGGTAATAATGAGAGAAAACTTTAGAGTACAGTGAAAACCATTTCTCATTTATGAAATAAACGATTGTTTTATCCATCCAGATACAAATTAATTATATAATATCTCGCAATGAAGGTTATTTTACTCAGAAAAAGATAATTTATTAATTATATTTTAGTTTTTTTGATTTTATTTATGTATTTTCATATTAAGTTTTAATAGGTATATTTACCTATTAACATTAATTAATTTAATTCTGAGATTAATTTATAGTGAGTTTTAAAAGTGTTTTATTTCCAATAAAAATAAAGCAGTTTCTAAAAACTGCTTTTATTTTTTATTTATTTATTATGAGTAATTTAGCTTTATTAAGAAATTTAAATAATTTTTTCTATTAATAGTTTTTCAGTTAGTTCAATAAGTCTTATCACATTCAATGGGGTTTCTATTTTTCTAACTTCTTTCAAAGAAAGCCATTGGAAAGAATTATTTGTTAATCGGCTATTTTTTAGCGGCTTGCAAAGGTAAATCATATCAATGTGATAATGAAATCCTTGTTTTTTATCGTGGATGGGTTCTTTTAAAATGGCGAGAGGTTTTACAAGCTCAATAACATCATTGTTATTGAGGTTAAGGCTAAATTCAGGTTGATAGCAAAGACACTCACACAGTAAGCCTGTTTCTTCTTCTATTTCTCTTAATACTGCATCTTGCGGCTCTTCATTTTCTTCTATATGACCACCAGGTGGTAACCAACAACCTATTTTAGAGTGTAAATGGAGAAGGAATTTGCCCTGTTCATTGAATACAAGGCCCGTTGCGGTGAAATGACTCTTAGGCACTTCTATTGTCATAATATTCTGATCCTTTGCTCTATTTATTTTTACCCAATGTACATCACACCTATCATTATTTTTGTGCTATTTATGGTTTTTCACATTTATTGAAGATTGTTTCATTCCCATTAAAAAATCAGAAAATATCGTTTTAAAGTCCTTACAAGCATTTTCAGGTAATGTAGTTTCATTTTTTAAATTAATCGCAATATGCGTAACAAATCCATAAATTAAATTAACGACAATATCAGGAGAATAGGTACAAATTTCTTGTTTATCATAAAGCGTATCTACACATTTTTTTATTCGAGGAATAAGAATTTGTGAATCAATTTCATCCCATTCCTTCCAACCTAGAACGGAAATTATTTCTTGTAGGGGAATAAGCTTATCTTTATGTTGATAAATATGATCAACACAGAAACTAAAAATAGCCTCTAACTCTTGCCATTGATCATCATAGGTAGGAATTTGAACCAGTTTTTCAACAACTTTATCAACCTGAAAAAGATAGCACTCTTTTAATAGGGCTTTCTTATTACTAAAGTGGTGATAAAACGCCCCTTTCGTTACTCTTGCGTGACGTGATATTTCATCAACAGAAACATCACAATAGTTCTGATTTATAAATAGTTCTTGTGCAGCTTCACGTAACGCAGAACGCGTTTGCTCTGAATTCTCTTGTTGCCGTGATTTTATTTTCATGATAAAACCCTTAAAACATACCATAAGTATGTAATAATATATGGGTATCAGTTTCGTGTAAACTGAACAAAATATTTTCAGGAAATCATCATGTCATCTCAGTACAATGGGCTTATCCCCTCCAATACCTTATCCTCATTTAATATAGAAATTATCAAAGAACTCCTTCTCTGGATTGAGGTGAATCTGGAAAAACCGTTGTTACTTGATGATGTGGCAATTAAATCAGGTTACACAAAGTGGCACTTACAACGTGTATTTAAACAAGCAACGGGTTTAACGCTTGCTTCTTATATTCGAGGAAGACGTTTAACAAAAGCCGCAACGGAGTTGCGGTTAACAAAATTACCTATTCTCACTGTTGCATTGCGTTATCAGTTTGATTCTCAACAGTCATTTACTCGTCGCTTTAAAGCAACATTTGGTGTTACACCAACGGAATATCGTAAACTTGATAACCTTTGTGGTAATAATTTCCAGCCTCCCATTAATTTTGATGTTATTGATTTGCCTATTCCTAAAATTATGGAATTACCAGACAGTTATGTTTACGGCATGCAATATCAATATTTTTGCTCTATAGAAGATATTGGCAAATTACATGAAGATATTCGTCATCAATTTTGGAATGATTTTTTACTGTATACTGATAAAAATTTTACGGAAAGTACGGTGCTTATCTCATACCAACCCAATACTTTACGTAAAAATAAAATCCAAATTGACTATGAAATTGGCTTGAATAACTTAGATCATTTTACAAAAACCAGTGGTTTTAGAAAAAGAGTGATAGAAGGAGGACGTTATGTCCGATTTCAATTTAAGGGAACATTAGAAGAATATAAGCAGTTTGCGATGAAAATTTATTTTTATACGCTACCTGCGTTAGGTTTATGTCGTCGCTTAGGCGCTGATATTGAAAGGTATGTCAGTATAGAAACTGATGTTGATTTAATGGAGTTACCAAAAACCTTAGAGATTGATTATTTCGTTCCTATCCATTGATGGTCCTCAAATAGCTTGAATTTTCAGGCTATTTTATTAATAGCAGATTAATTTCATAGTGGCTATCTGTGCGATAAATTTTTCATCACTTGTTTCTGTACAATAATTCACTAAATTAGCTGTTTACTTATTATTAAAATAAAATTTCGTATTACCTCCCTACAAAAACAAATAAGGTGATTATGCGCATTTCACTTCTATTTTTACTCTCTACTTTTTTGCTTCCTTCTTTTGCAAGTTATGCAGAAATATCGACACATCTACTCCCACGGAAAGATGGTAGTGAAATTAGCTATTACTTGGATAAACGAGCTGAAAAAAACCAAACTCTATTAGTATTAATGCAAGGCTCTGACTGTAACAGCATTAAAAATAACATGTTTATCCAAGAAACCTTTGGTCAGTGGTTACCAAATAGTGATGTTCTCATGGTAGAAAAATACGGTATTACAGCCCTATTACCTTATTCACAATATGATGGCGAACGTGTTGATTGCCCTAAAAGCTATAAGCGTCATGATAATCCCAAGCAACGAATCGAAGATTATGAGGCTGTGTTAGATAAATTATCCTCACAGTATCCAAATATTATTTTAATTGGTGGAAGTGAAGGCGCCACGATGGTGCATTTAGTGGTAACTAAGCGCAATGATATTAAAGCAGCTATTGCGTTAAATGGCGGGGGGCGTTTTTTTCTTGATGATGTTCTTTATAATATCCGTCATACCACACCGAAAGAACACGTTGAAGATGCTCTAAATGGCTTTCAGCAATTTGCTGACGCAATAAAAAATAATCAAATAGATGATGAACAATTTATAAGCGAACACAGTAAAATATGGTGGCAACAATTTTTTACTATCGATTTACTCAAAGTCATTAAAAGTAATCAACACACCCCTGTATTAATTATTCAGACACTTAATGACACTAATGTAAATGTCGATGCATTTCATCAATTAAGCCAAGATATCAATCAGCCTAATGTGAAATTTATAAAATACAATAAGCTAGATCATGGGTTTTATAATGAACAAGGCGAGCGTTTAACGAATGAAATAATCAGCGATATACAGCAGTGGTACTCTCAATATACAAAATAATTTTATCTTTTTTATTGGCTCGCATTCTTATTATCCTATACTTCAATAGTAACAAATTTGCTTACTAACTGATTTAAAGCAGGATCTTTATATCGTTAATTCTGTATAATAATTATTATTCTCTCTTTTAAGTTTGGGATAAGAATGGAAAGCACGACTGCACTTTTACGTCTTGATAAAATAAGTTATCGAGTCGATAACAAAACTATCCTCGATGATATCAATTTTGAACTTCAACCCTCTGAATTTAAACTTATCACAGGCCCTTCAGGTTGTGGTAAAAGTACCTTACTCAAGATTGTCGCTTCTCTATTATCACCTACCAAGGGTTCAATTTTCTTTGAAAATAAAGACTATTTAACGTTGTCACCCGAAGAATATCGTCAACAAGTTTCTTATTGCACTCAAACGCCTATGTTATTTGGTGAAACTGTTTACGATAACCTTAAATTTCCTTATTTCTTACGAAAACTCTCAGTGGATGATAAGAAACTAGCACATGATTTGGATTATTTTTGTTTACCTGAATCCATTATGAAAAAAGGAATTAATGAACTTTCGGGCGGTGAAAAGCAGCGTATTTCACTGATAAGAAATCTGCAATTTATGCCAAAAATCTTATTACTTGATGAGATAACAAGTGCATTAGATGAAGATAATAAAACAAAAGTGAATGATGTTATTCACCACTACGTTAAAGATCAAAATCTTGCTGTGTTGTGGGTTACTCACGATCAAAATGAAATAAAACACGCTGATGATGTGATCTTATTACCTTCTCACAATGATGCCTGATTTTTTATTTCTTTCTCAGTCACCCTTTTGTTATGAGCGAACATAATATTATGAACGAACATACGATAAGCAATGAATCTCTAATTTTCTCGCTTTTATTAGTTCTCGTGGCTATTTTTATTAGTCGTAAAGAAAAACTAGCTTTAGAAAAAGATATTATTTGGAGTACAGCAAGAGCCATTATTCAACTATTAATTGTTGGCTATGTCTTGACCTATATTTTCCATGTTGACCATTTTATTCTCACCTTCTTAATGGTGTTATTTATCTGCTATAACGCAGCTCATAATGCCAAAAAGCGAAGTAAATACGTTAAAGATATTTTTCTGATCTCATTTACTGCTATTACAACTGGGGCACTATTAACTTTAACTATTTTATTGCTCACCAGTTCTATTGCTTTTACACCAATTCAAATTATTCCTATTACGGGGATGATTGCGGGTAATGCGATGATAGCAACAGGGCTTTGTTACAATAATTTGGGTCAACGTTTTCAAAATCAACAACAGCAATTGCAAGAGATGTTAAGCCTTGGTGCGACACCTAAATTAGCCTCAATGAGTATTATTCGAGATAGCATTAAATCTTCATTGATCCCGACCGTTGATGCAGCAAAAACTGTGGGTATTGTAAGTTTACCAGGTATGATGTCAGGGCTTATTTTTGCCGGTGTTGATCCATTACAAGCTGTTAAATATCAAATTATGGTGACTTTTATGTTGATGGCAACAGCCAGTATTTCAACCATTATTGCTTGCTATTTAACCTATAAGAAGTTTTTTAATCAGCGCCACCAGCTTATTAATCTTGAAAACCGCTAAATTATAGCCATTTAACTATATTGATAAAGGTCACTCAATTGAGTGACCTTTTTTATTACTTACTAAGAAATCGGTTTAAAATCTTATTTTAATACCGTACATCCCATTTTTTTGACTAACTCACCAGATTGAGATTTCACACCTTGAGCGCTTTCAGGTAATTGACTCCAGAGTGTTAGACCTGTACGTGCTTCCACTTCTGCCGCAGTTACTTGGAATTCACAGAAATTTGCTTTTTTCGGTGTTTGTTGATCCATAATAAACGCTGCATAAGAGGAGTTTTCAGGTGAATCATTTAGAAAAACCACTTTAAAATAAGCACTTGGAATTGTGTGATCTTTATCTGTACTTGGCAATTTACCCATATCTCTTTCGTAGATAGGACCAGTAACTGTAAAGACTTTATGACCTTCTTTTGCCAAATTACGCTCTTGATCTTCTAATCGCACCCACGCACCTTGGTTTAAATCTGCTTTTTGTGGTGTGATATTCGAAAGATAGTTAAGTGCATTCCAACCAGGCAACGCAGCCAATGAAGCTAAAGGCGCCTGATGACCACGGTCAACTTTTAATGTGGCATTGGCATTTTTGTAATCCGTTGGCGATAAGGTTTCATCATTACCTAAAGCTGGGTCTTTTTTCCAGTTACGTGCTTTACCACTACCAATACTGTCTTTAGTCACTAAATAAGCAACCCAGTCCGCAAACTTGGTTTCGCTATTATTATTTAATGTATAAACATCACGTTGAATTGTGGTTTCACTGCCTCCTAATGGACAACCAATACCACAGTTTTCATCATTCATTGCACGCATTGAAGTATCACGCGCAACGGCAGATGGTTGTGTTTCAAGATCAGGCCCTACCATCGTCTCTGAATTGGCATAGCTAGTTGAAACCATAAGAAGCGATAAAATAATCGGGGTAATACGTTTCATATAAAATTCCTTTTTATAAAATGAAGAAACAAAAAAACTCGCCTAAGCGAGTTTTAATGTTTTAGATAAGAGAAAATCCATTCTTCTCTTTTAGTGAATTCTGGTAATAAACGATAAAGAAAAACGCATCATTTTAATATTAATGTGCTTTTCAATGACTGAATACGACTCAGAATTTTGCTATAAAATATGGCGGGAATTTTCACAGCACTAGAATGCAAAAAGCCCCGCATAAGCGAGGCATTTATTCATTTAGTTGGTGAAATTCAAATTTCCCACCATGAGAGTAATCATGGACTATATTTCCCATCTCGTCAATAAATTTTCTTAAAAAGATTATTTGATGAATATTTTTTCTCTTATTGGCATCAAATCAGGAATTTTTTATCATTGACATCATGTCAATCGGTATAGCTGACCCAGCAATATCTATTGTCATTACTTAGCTCCCTTAACAAAAAGCGCCTATAAAGGCGCTTTTTAATGAAAAGAAGTAATTAACCACGCCCTTTCGGACGATTAAGAATATGATCTTCCCAATCTTCAACTTCCGTTTCTGGCACCGCAATATATCTTACGGAAATATTGCCTTGGTGCATTTTTGCTTTATTACCTGCAATAAGTGGATGCCAACTTTGTAACGTCTTACCCTCTGCTAACAGGCGATACGCACATGTCATTGGTAGCCACTCAAATGTTGGTAAATTATACCGTGTAAGCTTGATACAATCTGGCTCATAACGGAAACGATCTTCGTAATTGCTGCATTGGCAAGTTTTAATATTTAGCTGATTACAAGCGACATTGGTAAAATATATCTCATCAGTATCGTCATCCATTAACTTGTGTAAACAACACTGTCCACATCCGTCACAGAGCGATTCCCACTCATCATCACTCATTTCATCTAATGTTTTAGTCTGCCAAAAAGCCTGTGTCATCTCTACGTTATTACCTTATTGCTCATCTAATACGAATTAAATAACCCGCGTTGTCAGCTGATGTTCATTAACACTTAATACCAACATATCGCCTGATTCTAGAGGACCAACACCTTCAGGTGTCCCCGTTAAAATCACATCACCAGGACGTAGGGTAAAAAAGCGAGACATATAGCTGATAAGGGGTAAAACAGGGGTTAGCATATCACGACTGTTACCCTGCTGACGAATCTCGTCATTAACACGTAACATTAAATCCGCATTTTGCGGGTCGCCAAATGAATTGACAGGAATAAAACCTGATAATGGTGCAGAGCCATCAAATGCTTTACTTTTTTCCCATGGTTGCCCTGCTTTTTTCAATTTACCTTGTAAGTCACGTAATGTGAGATCAAGACCAAGACCGAAACCCGCAATTGCACGATCAACCCTATCTTCATTAGCTTGCTTAAGTGGCTGACCGATAAGTACCGCTAATTCAATTTCGTGATGAACCGCTCCCATATCTTTTGGGATAGCAATAGGTTGGCGAATATCACACATTGCTGTTTCTGGTTTGATAAAAATCACAGGCTCTTCTGAGCGAACGGATCCCATCTCTTTAATGTGATTTGCATAGTTACTGCCAACGCAAATCACTTTATTGACAGGAAAATCAAGTAACGCACCTTCCCAATCACGATGTTGATACATAATGTGTTCCTTTTAGGTAAATTGCTGTGTTTTATTTCACTATAAAAACGCGATTAGCTCGCGTTAGGTAGTGAATTTATTTTATTAGCAACGCCATCAGCCATTGTGACAATGCTGAGGGCAAAAAAGTAAGAGCTGTTCCAATGCATAATCGTACGGAAGTTCTGTGTTACTAAATAGCTTCTGTGCAAATCATCATCAGGAATGATTAACCATACAGTCATAGCATCGTTCAATTGGCTATTTACAGGTAATTGAACACCCAACGCTTTCCATTGAGCGACCGTTTTTTTCTGTTCGGTCTTAATTCCTTCAAGCTGTTGGTTAAAATCTACCGATAAAGTAACCTGTTCTCCCCAAGGAAGTCCACTTTTCCAACCTTCAGTCGCTAAATAGTTAGCAGCCGAAGCAAATGCGTCTTCTTGAGTATTCCAAATATCGATTTTTCCATCACCATTGCCATCTGCGGCATAAGTTAGGAAGGAAGATGGCATAAACTGAGTTTGCCCCATAGCACCCGCCCAAGAGCCTTTGAGACGCTGTCCTTGAGGGATATGTCCTTCTTCAATAATTTCTAATGCTGCCATCAATTGACGAGCAAAAAGTTCTTCTCGACGGCCTTCAAACGCAAGCGTTGCAAGTGCAGAGACAACATCTTCTTTGCCTTGCACCTTACCAAAGCCACTCTCAAGTCCCCATAACGCAACAATATAGTTTGCAGGCACACCATATTTTTTGCTGATTTGTTCTAGGGTATCTTGATTCTCTTGATAAAGTTTAGCCCCTTGGTTTAAACGCCCATTGGTGACAATGCGCGGTAAATAAACATCGAGTGTGATTTTCTTTTCCGGTTGATTACGGTCTGATTTAATCACTCGTTCAATAAAATGTGCTTCTGAAAAAGCAAAATCTATTGTTTCTTGTTTATATCCCAATTGAGCTGCTTTCAATTTTAACGCTTCAACATAAGCAGGAAATTGTGCAGAAGTGCGAGTTTCTTTAGGAAACGCTTGTTCTAACGATGCAACATTCACTTGTTTCCATCGAGGCATTTTTTGTGTTTCAACTGCCTTTTCCTCTGGTGCAGTAATTTGCCTTTCAGCCAATTTTTGTTGGCTATGAGTACACGCAGATAACATTAAACCGGAAACAATCACAGCGATGAATGAATATTTGAACATTTATGCTCCTTTTATCTCGATGATTTATTCAGTTTTTTCTGATTTTTTTAATTCATCTAAATAAGCATTTAACATACTTTCGACAGGGGGTGGAACTTGTAAGTAAAAACCCTGCTCAACTAATGCTTTTTTGACTTTTTCAATGTCAGCATGCGCTAAACGCTGTCTATCCGCGAGATTAAGCAACATTGAAAACTGTGGTTCGCCAAAACTTTGTAATAATTCGTCCGGAATTCGAGAGAAATCATCCTTTTTTTCGATGTATAAATAAGTTTGATCACGTTTGATACTACGGTAAATTGCACAAATCATTTTCATTAAACTCTAATTATTAAAATAAGCGACTTGCCTGAATATTTTAGTAAATATAACATGCTTATATACTTTCGTAATATCGTCTCTGGTTTTTTGTGCCAGATTATAAAAAATTTACTGAGTCAGATAGATGTCAAACACGCCCATTGAGTTAAAAGGCAGTAATTTTACCCTTTCAGTACTCCATTTAAACGATGGAACACCGAAAGTTATTCGTCAGGCTATTTCAGAAAAAATTGCACAAGCGCCTCAATTTCTGAAAAACGCACCTGTGGTTATCAATGTCTCTGCTTTAGCAGATGAAAATATTGATTTTAAAAAACTGAGGCGAATTGTAGAAGATGCTGGCTTACGAGTCGTGGGAATTAGTGGTAGTTCAAACGCTCAACAGAAAGAAGCGATAATTGCCGCACAGTTACCTATCTTAAATGAAGGTAAAATAGTTAAGCCAAGCACTCAGGCAAATAACGATAAAACGAATGAAGCACCGACAGTTGTTCGTCAAAAAACAAAAATCATCCATACACCTGTGCGTTCAGGTCAGCGTATTTATGCTCAAAATAGCGATTTAGTCGTTATCAGTAATGTAAGTGCAGGCGCTGAATTAATTGCTGATGGTAATGTTCATGTCTACGGTGTGTTGCGTGGACGTGTGCTTGCAGGAGCATCGGGTGATCAAGAGAGTCATATTTTTTGTACACATCTGTCTGCTGAACTTGTTTCTATTGCTGGTCAATATTGGCTAAGCGACCAAATTCCTACAGACTTTGTTGGTAAATCAGTACAACTGAGTTTGCAAGAGAATGAATTAACAATCGAGAACTTAATTTAGAGCATCGACAAGGAATCACTCCATGGCACGCATTATTGTTGTTACGTCAGGTAAAGGTGGGGTTGGTAAAACAACTTCCAGCGCGGCCATTTCTACCGGCCTCGCTCAAAAAGGTCATAAGACGGTTGTTATCGACTTTGACATTGGGTTGCGTAATCTAGACCTTATCATGGGTTGTGAACGTAGAGTTGTTTATGATTTTGTTAATGTTATTCAGGGTGATGCTTCTTTAAATCAAGCATTGATTAAAGATAAGCGTACAGAAAATCTATTTATTCTCCCTGCTTCACAAACAAGAGATAAAGACGCGCTCACTCGTGATGGTGTCGAACAAGTATTAGATGAACTTGATGAAATGGGTTTTGATTTTATTATCTGTGACTCACCTGCGGGTATCGAAAGTGGCGCTTTGATGGCTCTTTATTTCGCAGATGAAGCTGTTATCACCACAAACCCTGAAGTGTCATCAGTACGTGACTCCGACCGTATTTTAGGCATTCTTGCCTCGAAATCACGTCGTGCTGAACGTGGTGAAGAACCAATTAAAGAACATCTGCTATTAACACGTTATAACCCCGGTCGTGTTAACCGTGGTGATATGTTAAGTATGGAAGATGTCCTTGAAATTCTATGCATTCCACTCTTGGGTGTTATTCCAGAAGATCAATCTGTTTTACGTTCATCTAACCAAGGTGAACCTGTTATTTTAGATAGCGAGTCTGATGCGGGTAAAGCCTATTCAGATACAGTAAATCGTTTGTTAGGTGAAGAACATCCATTCCGTTTTATTGAAGAAGAGAAAAAAGGCTTTCTGAAACGCCTTTTTGGGGGGTAAAAGATGGCTTTACTAGATTTTTTCCTGTCGCGTAAAAAGTCGACAGCTAATATTGCCAAGGAGCGTCTACAAATTATCGTAGCAGAACGCCGCCGTGGTGATAGCGAGCCAGCTTATTTACCTGATATGAAAAGAGATTTATTAGGTGTCATCTGCAAATATGTGCAGATAGATCCAGAGATGCTTTCAGTTCAATTTGAACAAAAAGGTGATGATATCTCTGTATTAGAGCTAAATGTGACTTTACCTGAGAGTGAAGAACCTACAAAGTAAATCATATTTTACGCTTTATATAAGTCATTATTCACAGAGCCAGCCATGAACTATAATTAATTTGATTGGCTCTGTGTTTAATTATATACAAATTGAATACACCTGAATGCGCAAATAGCGCTATATCTCGTTGCTATTTTGATCATTGGTGATAAGTCAAAGGAGTTTTTTTATTCCGTTATAACGTTTATTTTACGTCCTGTTTATTTAGCTTATTAATCCGTATCACCTATTTTTTATAGGCGGTTTTTTTGTGCGCAAAAAATAAGAGCCTCAAAAGAGACTCCTATTTGTTGAACTAATGATACCGACTTCATTTCAGGTATTTGCTATTAGAAAATAAGCCGTTAACAAATTTAGGAATATTGTGCCAAAATTTCAGTGACTTTTTCTTCTAATAAGGCTTTACGCCAGCGCGAAGTGAGCTCAGGTTGCCCTTCTTTTATTTTCCAATGAACACTCAATAATTGATTTATTTGTCTTCTTGAGGCTAATAATTCAGGGTTATAACGCTTATCTTCACTAATTTCTTGAATAACCGATTTGATTGCTTTAAACGCTTTTTTATAATTTGGTTGTTCAATTAAATTGCCAATAGGCTCTGGGCAATCTTCATCTTTAATTTCTTTTGCCTTAGCAACAAAATCTAATAAGCGACGACCATGACAACGAATTTCTTGACCAGAAAGCGATAACGCATCTAATTCTGCTAGTGATGAAGGAAAATAACGAGCAACAGACCATAAATGTTCTTCTCTTACAACGAAGTTTAATGCCATATCACGAGATTTAGCTTGATTTAAACGCCACTGAGCAAGCATTTGTAAGCATGCTAGCTGTTGGCCTTTTAATTGCCATGCATTGCTAATATCACGATAAGCAAGCTCTGGTACAACCGTTTCTTGTCGACGTTCTGCAATCATGTTGCATTCATCTGCAATGGCATCCATATAGCCTGCTTCTTCAGCTTCTTTAATTAATTTTTCAGCTAAAGGTAGCAAATAGAAAACATCACCACTGGCATATTGGCACTGTTTTTCAGTTAAAGGTCGCGCTAGCCAATCTGTTCGAGATTCACTTTTATCGAGTGCAACATTTTCGTATTTCTCGACTAATGTCGCAAAACCACAAGAAATGGGATGACCTAAGAATGCAGCAACAACTTGAGTGTCAATCATAGGTGTTGGAACACAGCCAAACTGGTGAGAAAAGACTTCGAGATCTTCACTTCCCGCATGGAGAAACTTCATAATGTCTGAGTTTGTTAGTAGCTCAACAAAAGGAGCCCAATCCTTAATTGCTAACGGATCAATAAGAGAGATCTGCTTACCGTCATACATCTGGATCAAACCAAGATGTGGGTAATAGGTTCGTATGCGGACAAACTCTGTATCTAAAGCTATTTGTGAAGCCTCAGAAGCGGCTTTACAGGCGGTATCTAATGCAGTGTCTGTCGTAATCAATTGATAATTCAAAACAGGTTTCTCTTATTTTTATGTCTAATGACTTTTTATGTAATCACAAAAACGCCGGTATAAACCGGCGAAATTGAAAAAGGTTATTGAGTGTTGTATCAAGATTCAGTTGAGGTTTTCAACTCTTTTTCTTCATTTCTTAACTCTCTGCGTAAAATTTTACCAACATTTGATTTTGGTAATTCATCGCGGAACTCAATAATTTTAGGTACTTTATAACCTGTTAGGTAACGACGACAGTGTGTTTTTATCTCATCTTCTGTTAATGATGGATCTTTTTTCACAATGAAAACTTTAACTGCTTCACCTGAGTTTTTACTCGGTACGCCAATTGCAGCTGATTCTAAAACCTTAGGATGCGCCGTGACAACTTCTTCGACTTCATTAGGGTATACATTAAAGCCTGAAACTAAGATCATATCTTTTTTGCGATCAATGATACGAATAAAGCCTTCGTCATCCATTGTAGCAATATCACCAGTTGCAACCCAACCATCATGTAAAACTTCATCCGTTGCATCAGGACGATTCCAATAACCTTTCATTACTTGAGGGCCACGAACCCACATTTCACCGCCTACAGTGCGGTCAACTTCGTTACCTTCATCATCCATAAACTTCACATCCGTTGAAGGTACAGGTAATCCAATACTACCACTGTATTTTTTCAAATTATAAGGGTTACCTGTGACTAAAGGAGAACATTCAGTCAAGCCATAACCTTCTAACAAATGTTTACCCGTTAACTCTTCCCACTCTTTAGCAACACTACTTTGAACAGGCATACCACCGCCAACAGAGAGGTTTAGTTTGGAAAAATCAAGCTGACGGAATTCTGGATTTTGTAACCAAGCATTAAATAAAGTATTTACGCCAGTAATTGCCGTGACAGGGTAACGTCCTAGCTCTTTAATTGTGCCTTTCACATCACGAGGGTTGGTAATAAGTAAATTTTTACCACCAATTTCAATAAAGAGCAGACAGTTTACGGTTAAAGCAAAAACGTGATATAGCGGTAACGCTGTAACCACCAGCTCTTTACCTACATTTAGTGCAGGTACATAAGCCGCTTTTGCTTGCTCAAGATTTGCCAACATATTGCGGTGCGTTAACATAGCACCTTTAGCAATACCTGTTGTTCCCCCTGTGTATTGCAAGAAAGCTAGGTCACTTCCTGTAATTTCAGGTTTGATATATTGCATACGATAACCAAAATGCATTGCTCTACGGAATGAAATGGCATCAGGCAAGTTATATTTAGGCACTAATCGTTTGATATATTTAACAACAAAGTCGACTAATGTTGCTTTAGGACGAGATAGCTGATCACCCATTCGGGTTAAAATAACGTGTTTAATACTGGTATTAAATACGATTTTTTCGAGCGTATGCGCAAAGTTAGAGACTATTACAATGGCATTTGCACCACTGTCATTTAATTGATGTTCAAGTTCTCTTGGTGTGTAAAGTGGGTTTACGTTTACGACAACCATGCCTGCACGAAGAATACCGAAAAGCGCGATAGGATATTGCAGTAAATTGGGCATCATTAAGGCAACACGATCACCTTTTTTTAATCCTAAGCCGTTTTGCAGGTATGCTGCAAAAGCACGGCTACGCTCTTCAAGTTTGCGATAAGTCATGACCTCGCCCATATTGATAAAGGCGGGTTGATCTGCGTAATTTGCGACAGCGTTTTCAAGCATCTCAGCAAGGGATGCAAAACGGTCCGGGTCAATTTCAGCCGGAACATCTGCCGGATAACGTTTAAGCCAGACTTTTTCCAAAGTAGTACTCCTGATTAATCGCACTTCTCGGGTTAATATTATGTTTCATTTTTAACAAAGTATTAACTCATCCTACCAGCACAAACAATTTTCTGTTGTGAAGATGCGAAGTGTGTCACTAAATATTTTATTTTTAGATTAACAAAAAAGAAGGCGGTCAAAACCGCCCTCTCTTTTATTTTTATTCAACTTTAATAACTCTATTAGATAGTTACCTAATATATTATAGATATTGATTATACACCGTTTCACACAAATGGAGATGAAATATTATTTTGTCATGGAATCTAATACCCATTTTTTATTCTAAAACGGGCACAACCTGACCTGTTCCATATGGATATCCACCGTAACCGCCATATCCATAATGATAACCCCAATATGGGCCATCTCCATAATATCCCCATGTCATAACAGGTGCTGGCATAATGACTTGTTGTGTCAGCGTCCAACGTTTCATGCCCGTCACATCAATACGTAAAAATGGATAACTCGCTTCACCGACTTTGCCAGTTTCAACACCTTTAATAGTACCAACTACTGTTACATACTGATTTTTATAATCGGTAGGATCTAAGAAATGCATAACATTCGCATAGAGACGACCAATAGAAGGCTGTTGCAATTCGGGCGCAGCATCATATTGAGAAAGAGGCATAACAGCAATTTCTAGCCGTGTTGATGATTGAAGATTTTTAACATCAATCACACGTCCACCAAAACGCCCTTCTTGGCCAATATAAAGTTCAGGTGCAACAAAAACTCCATTTAAATCAGTAACAGGCGTTGCTGATGTACCTTTTATTGATTCAGGTATAGAGACGCATCCCGCCAGAAACAAAGCACCAGATAGAAATAGCGCTTTGCTTACCAAACGGTAGTTTAATTGTCTGTTCATAAACCACCTCATTGCAAGTCATTATTGACGTTACTCTATAGTACTATTATAGCTTTACTCTTCGATTTCTAATAGATGCTCACAAATCTATTCACGACCGGGCAATTTTTTCCACGTCACTTCATTACGTAAATACACAGGCTCAGCGTCTTCAACTTTGGTTGCTTTACCTTCATGCCAAGCGGTTACAGCAAGGGGTAACATATCTTGTGCGGCAGGTAATGTAATCTCAGTTTCAACAACAGTGAAAGACAACGCTTTTTTTAAATCAGGATAAGCTTGCCAGCCTGTACCTGCCATTGCCCATGTTCCTGTTGTTGATTGTAATGCTTCAATAAACTGCTCAGGTTTCATCACCGCTTCAGTGTCTTCCCCCACCCAAGCACCTGCATCATTACGCTGATATTGAGCGCAATAGATTTCACCCATACGCGCATCAATTGCCACGAGAACTTGTTTAATACCCGTTGTTCTAAAGACACCTTCAGCCATTGTGGCAAGTGATGAAATACCAATCATGGGCAACTCAGCACCTAACGCAATACCTTGTGCAACACCAACACCAATACGAACGCCAGTAAAGCTCCCTGGGCCTCGTCCAAAAGCAAGTGCATCTAATGATTGCAATGTGATGTTTGCTTCTTCTAAGGCGCTTTTCACCATAGGTAAAATCTTTTGTGTATGTTCACGAGGTGAGATTTCAAAACGTGAAGCAACAACGCCTTCATTCCAAACTGCAACTGAACAAGATTCTGTTGCAGTATCAATTGCTAAAATTCGCAGTGACACGCCATAACTCCGGCAAATTCGATAATTAAAAGAGGAATAATAATATCATAATAGTGTTCAACAGAATAAACACACATTCTGTGCGATCGCTATTATGAATCCGATATTTCTTGTATTTCATTCTGCTGTGCGCGTTGGCTCAAAAATTTCATTGTTTTTTCGAGTGAACGCGTTCGTGGTGATGGTGGCAGACTACTTAAAAAAACCTCGCCATATGCACGAGAAACCAATCTATCATCACAAACTATAATTGCACCATAATCGTGTACATCACGAATTAATCGCCCGACACCTTGTTTTAAACTAATAACAGCATCAGGAATTTGGACATCTTTAAAGGCATCTCCGCCCCGCAACTCACAATCTTCAATACGTGCTCTTAATAAAGGATCATCAGGTGCTGTAAAGGGTAATTTATCAATAATCACACAAGACAATGTATCTCCACGCACATCAACACCTTCCCAAAAACTTTGAGTCGCCACTAAAAGCGCATTTCCTGATGAGATAAATTTTTGCAGTAATTGCGTTTTACTCATCTCACCTTGCATCAATACGGGTAATGGCAAACTAGCTTTGAATTCTTCGGCAAGTCCACGCATCATGGCATGTGAAGTACAGAGGAAAAAACAGCGACCTTGGTTTTTTAAAATAACAGGCGTGAGCATAGCGGCTAAACGTTTCGCCGTATAAGATTGATTTAATGGTGGCAAATAACGAGGTACACAGAGTAGTGTCTGATGTTGATAATCAAACGGACTGTTTAAAATCAGTGTTGTCGCATTTTCTAAACCGAGCCTGTCTGTGTAATAAGACATCTGTTCATTTACAGAAAGTGTTGCAGAGGTAAACACCCAACTACTTTTATGTGATTTGATAAGCTCACGAAATTTATCGGCCACAGAGAGTGGCGTAATGGCCAGTAAAAAATGGCGACCATAACTTTCAAACCAGTAGCTATAACCCGGAATTGTGGTATCAATCAGGCGTTTTAAGCGATTGCGATAAACGGTGGCGCGTTCAAAAGCACTATCAAGTAATTGGCTTCGCCCTAACGAAAGTTTCATTACGTCATAACTCAGTTCTAAGGCATCATCCAGTAACGTAAGAAAACGTTTTGTTTCACCACCTTGCAATAGCTCACGTAAATTTCCACGATACCCCGTATCACCTAACGCTAAGCGAAAATCCATCACCATTTGCGTTAATCTATCAGCGCTTTTTTGCAACTGAACTTGATCACGGACTTCTGTGCGATAAGCAACTGTCATGTCTCTAGCGAGATCAAAAAGCTGTCTACTGGTAAGTTGTTGACCAAAATAGTGGCTAGCGATATCTGGAATTTGATGGGCTTCATCAAAGATCATAATTTCAGCTTCCGGAATTAGCTCACCAAAACCAGTATCTTTAACGACAGTATCCGCCATAAATAAATGGTGATTAACCACCACAATATCCGCATCCATTGCTTTTTTACGTGCACTTAAAACATAACACTCTTTATAGCGAGGGCAATCACTGCCTAAACAGTTATCGTTAGTACTTGTGACTAAAGGCCAAACACGACTGTCTTCAGCCACGCTATGACAACGGCTCACATCACCATCTTCTGTCTGCGTTGACCATTGACGCACATACATTACATCAGACAAAACTTCGGCTTCGAGATCACCACCACTCAGCATTTGCTGATCAAGCCTTTCCAAGCAAAGATAGTTAGAACGCCCTTTTAATAACGCCGTATTACCATCATAATTAATCGCTTCAATGATCGTGGGTAAATCTCGACTATATAATTGATCTTGCAAGGCTTTAGAGCCTGTTGAGATAATCGTTTTTTTACCCGAACGCAACGCGGGCACAAGATAAGCATACGTTTTTCCTGTCCCTGTACCCGCTTCAGCGATAAGTACACCTTGCTTATCAATAGTTTCCTCTATTGATTTCGCCATTTGTCGTTGAGCTTCACGGGGATGAAATCCTGGAATAGTTCGGGTTAAAATCCCGTTTTCTGCAAAATCGTCTGACACAGGCATACTCTTTTTATAAAATAAGACGTAAATTATGCCAGTGGATAACCAAAAGTACCACCTATGCCGTTAATACAAAGGAGAACTCATAATGACAATTAAACGTATCGACCCTGAAGATCGCTGGTCTGAAGCTGTTATTCATAACGACACAATTTATTACACTGCGGTGCCAGAAAATTTATCGGGCGATATTATTGAACAAACAGCAAACACATTAGCGGCAATTGACGTTTTGTTACAACGTGTAGGTTCTGATAAAACTAAAATTCTTGATGCAACAATTTTTTTAGCTAATAAAGAGGATTTTGCAGGAATGAATCAAGCGTGGGATGCATGGGTTGCCAAAGGTAGCGCACCAGTGCGTTGTACTGTACAAGCACAATTAATGCACCCTGAATATAAAGTTGAAATTAAGATTATTGCGGCTATGTAAATAGGTATTATTTATTAACCTGTTACGTTTATATAAAAAAGCTGAATTCATAAGAACTCAGCTTTTTAATGTCACTTATTTGCTGTAATAATTAGATTTTTTGTTTTATCAATATCTCATTTATTAAGTTAATTAGATTTAGGCAAATTTAATCATTACCATACCAACCAGTAATAATATAATTCCACCCCATCCTTTATAATTGAGTCGTTGATTAAATAAGATCCAACCCGCGGCAATGGTTGCAATAATTCCGAATGCTCCCCAAAGTGCATAAGCAACAGAAAGCTCTATCCCTTTGACTGCAATTGCCAGTGCACTAAAGGCACCTAATACACAAAACAGTGATAATATTCCTAATCCCATTCGGCTAAAACCGTTAGACATTTTTAAGAATATATTCGCGACAATCTCGAGCACTACGGCAAGTATCAGAAACGCACCATGCCACCATTCAAATTGAGCTAACATAATTAAGCCTCCTTGATATTGGCAGGAATTGGCTTATTCGCTCCTTTTACAGCACTGGCAACGTGCTTGGCTTTACCGGCAATACTTTTTACCGATTCTGTTGTTTTCTTAGCAACAGCCGATTTTTTAGTACCTGATTTTATAAGCGTGATCCCTGCAATTAACATTGCTAGACCACCTAATTTTAATGGTGAAAGTGATTCACCAAACCACAGAACGCTGAATGTCGTAATAATGACAATTCCAATACCTTCCCACAGTGCATATGCTACACCTAATGCCACTTTTTTAACGGCTATGGCTAAAAAGATATAGGAAGTGGCAATCATTAACCACATCACTATCATACCTGTGTAACCACCGCTTACACTGGCGTACTTCATCGATAAAGTACCGATAACTTCACAAACAATAGCTAATGCTAAAAATATCCAATAAATCATTTTTTCATCTCTCATACACATTTGAAATACGCCGAAACGTTTCTTGCGCAGAAGATAGAGAATATGTAGATAGTCTTTCTGGCGGCAACAGTAGCCGAACGTTAAGGCAACGTCATTTCCTGATAACTCAGGGATTAAGATGAGAGATTTCTATAATGCGCCACACCAGTAGTGTTCGCTGGATAAAATAGCAGAAAGGAATAACTTATAGGTAGAACGTTTAACTTTGACGCTTTTGGCGCTAGTCATGATTATTTATTCTTTCATCGCACAGACCATCCGCACGATATACTCCGAACCCTCATATAAGATGGTTAAATGTTACATGATATTTCTATCACGCCAAATTATTTAAAGCAATGCTTTTGAGGAAAATTTTTTAGTTAATTGGTTGGTTTTGTTTAAGTTTTAGTTTCCAACTTAAATTAGATTGCATAGTTAATCAGTAGTTTTACGATCCTTCAGCGGTTTTATTCATCTAAAGTGCTGTATCTATGCTTAGAGGTAAAAAATACCCAGCAAAGCTGGGTATCTTAATCGTCGAATAAACAATAAAGACGTTATTGATTATTCAATTTCATTCCAAGAACGACCATCACGGGTGATCATTGCAACAGATGCAACAGGCCCCCATGTACCAGCTTGATAGGGTTTAGGTAGCTCATTATCGCATTCCCATGCATTGATAATTGAATCAACCCATTTCCATGCTTCTTCCACTTCATCACGACGCACGAATAGCGCTTGAATGCCACGCATGGCTTCTAACAATAAACGCTCATAAGCATCCGCTAAATGCGTTTGGTTGAAGGTTTCAGAGAAACTCAAGTCCAGCTTAGTTGTTTGTAAACGGTGTTTATGATCAAGACCGGGTGCTTTGTTTAGCACTTCAATATCGATACCTTCATCTGGCTGTAAACGGATAGTCAGCTTATTTTGTGGTAACTCTTGATAAGTCTCACTGAAAATATTCAGCGCAGGCTTTTTAAAATAAACCACAACTTCTGAACATTTACTTGGTAGGCGTTTACCTGTTCTTAAATAGAACGGAACACCGGCCCAACGCCAGTTATCGATATCAGCGCGGATTGCCACAAATGTTTCTGTATTGCTGGTTTTATTGGCACCTTCTTCATCAAGATAACCAGGTACTTTTTTACCTTGTACAAAACCACCCGTATATTGTCCACGAACTGTTTTTTCACGAATATTTGTGTTATCAATACGACGCAGTGAACGTAAAACTTTCACTTTTTCTTGACGAATACTGTCAGCTGTTAAGTCAGCTGGCGGTGACATTGCAATCATAGTCAGGATTTGTAATAGGTGATTTTGCACCATATCTCGCATTTGACCTGCTTGATCGAAGTATCCCCAACGCCCTTCAATGCCCACTTCTTCTGCAACCGTAATTTGGACATGATCAATCGTTTTATTGTCCCAGTTGTTAACAAACAGTGAGTTTGCAAAGCGCAATGCTAATAGGTTTAAAACGGTTTCTTTACCTAAATAGTGGTCAATACGATAAATTTGAGTCTCTTTAAAGTATTTCGCCACGCTATCGTTAATAGAAACAGAAGACGCTAAATCTGTCCCTAATGGTTTTTCCATTACGACACGATTAGGCTCTTTATTTAATTTGGCATGACCTAGTCCTTGACACATCGCGCTAAAGGTACTTGGAGGCATAGCAAAATAATAGATAGCGGGTAATTTATCTTGTTTTAGATGCTTTGATAACTCAATGAAATGGTCGGTTTCATTAACATCAAGATTACAAAAATCTAAGCGATCACTTAAACGCTGCCAAATTTCAGGGTTAATTTCTTCTTTCAAAAAGGTTTTTAACGCTTCATGAGCGACATTTTTATATGCCTCAACATCCCAATCAGCACGACCGACACCAATAATGCGAGAGTCAGGGTGAATATATCCTGCTTTCTCCAACTGATATAATGATGGAATGAGCTTACGGCGTGCTAGATCCCCTTTCGTACCGAAGATAACCAGATCACAGGCCTGAGCAGTCGATATCGCTGCCATAGAACGTCTCCTCATGATGAGATTTTGTAATTTTGTTACAGAATTTTGTATTAATGTACTCTTTTGGATGTATTCAGTAAATACACTTGCACATATTAGTCTTTAACTTACCACACATATTGTAATGCTTCATTTTATGCCTAGCGTTTTATCCTTTCTTGTAACTTTACAACAGTTTTGTTTCTTGTTTTCAGCTTTGAAAGTTAGACACACGTCATACTTTAACGAAAAAAGCCCTGTTTACCGATGGTTTACACTGCAAGCCTTGTTCTTTGCGTAGTATATTTTCATAAAACCGTTATAGATTTCTCCTTTTATTGAAATTGGCAAAGCCAAGGATCTGTATATTTAATGAATATATTGGAAAGGGTTCAGTCTAATCTGGACATCTTGAGCAAATCAGAAAAAAAAGTCGCAGAAGCTGTTTTAACTGCGCCACAAACAGTTATTCATTCAAGCATTGCCTTAATGGCTAAAACGGCGGATGTCAGTGAGCCGACTGTTAATCGATTTTGCCGACGTATGGCAACAAAAGGATTTCCTGATTTCAAATTACAATTAGCACAAAGCATTGCCAACGGTACGCCTTATGTAAATCGTAATATTGATGATTCCGATACTGTCTCTTCTTATACCAATAAAATTTTTGAATCCGCAATGGCAGGACTTGAAAACGTTAAAAACAATATTGATATCGCAGCGATCAATCGTGCAGTTGATATTTTGACGCAAGCTAAAAAAATCTCTTTTTTTGGTTTAGGTGCATCAGCAGCCGTTGCTCACGATGCCATGAATAAGTTTTCTCGTTTTAATATTCCTGTCACTTATTTTGATGATGTTGTTATGCAACGTATGAGTTGCATAAATAGTACTGATGGTGACGTGGTCGTTATTATTTCACATACAGGACGTACTAAAAATTTAGTTGAAATTGCCAAAATCGCACGCGAAAACGATGCAGCGGTTATTGCTATTACAACTCCGGGCTCTCTTTTAGCCTCTGAAGCAACCCTTCCCATCTTGCTTGATGTGCCTGAAGATACTGATATTTACATGCCAATGATCTCCCGCCTTGCACAACTCACTATTATTGATGTTCTTGCAACAGGATTTATTTTACGCCGAGGACCAAAATTCAGAGATAACTTGAAGCGCGTCAAAGAAGCTTTACGTGATTCACGGTTTGATAAGTAACCGTTTTTAATTATTCTGTTAGTATTGTCACACTTCCAATTGTGCCCCTGACTAGATAAGTTTTTGAAAAATGGTAGCATATCTGCGAGCTAACTCTCGCATATAATGAAAACAGTAGTGTATGTTGCAATTAGCTTGAAGCGTTTCACTTAACATATTGGGTAAAACACAGTCTGATTTCTGTTTTATCCAATTGCCAACACCTTTCGTTCAAGGTCAACGGAGTAATACATGTCCAGACGGCTCAGAAGAACAAAAATTGTTACCACCTTAGGCCCAGCAACAGATCGTGATAATAACTTAGAAAAAATTATTATTGCTGGCGCGAATGTTGTTCGATTAAATTTCTCTCATGGTTCTGCGGAAGATCATCTTGCTCGTGCTAATCGCACGCGTGAAATTGCAGCAAGATTAGGTCGCCATGTTGCTATTCTCGGGGATTTACAAGGCCCTAAAATCCGTGTATCTACCTTTAAAGACGGAAAAGTTTTCCTAAATGTCGGTGATAAATTCTTGCTTGACGCGGCGCTAGAAAAAGGCGAAGGCAATCAAAATCAAGTGGGTATTGATTATAAAGGCTTACCAGCCGATGTGGTTCCAGGCGATATTTTACTTCTTGATGATGGTCGCGTTCAGTTAAAAGTCCTTAAAGTGGATGGTTTAAAAGTCTTTACTGAAGTGACTGTGGGCGGTCCTTTATCTAACAATAAAGGGATTAACAAACTGGGTGGTGGTCTCTCCGCTGATGCGTTAACAGAAAAAGATAAGCAAGATATCATCACTGCTGCAAAAATCGGTGTTGATTACCTTGCCGTTTCATTCCCAAGAACTGGCGAAGATCTTAACCTTGCCCGCCGTTTAGCCCGTGATGCTGGCTGTGAATGCCAAATCGTTTCAAAAGTAGAACGAGCTGAAGCGGTTGCTAATGATGAAATCATTGATGAAATCATCCTAGCTTCGGATGTGGTGATGGTTGCTCGTGGCGATTTAGGCGTTGAAATTGGTGATCCTGAGTTGGTTGGCGTACAGAAAAAATTAATTCGTCGTGCTCGTCAGCTTAATCGTGTCGTTATCACTGCGACTCAAATGATGGAGTCCATGATAACAAATCCAATGCCAACTCGTGCCGAAGTAATGGACGTTGCTAACGCCGTATTAGATGGTACTGATGCTGTTATGCTTTCAGCAGAAACAGCTGCTGGACAATATCCAGCAGAAACAGTCGCTTCAATGGCGCAAGTCTGCTTAGGTGCTGAGAAAATGCCAGCTGCCAATGTTTCTAAGCACCGTTTAGATATGGTGTTTGATACAGTGGAAGAAGCCATTGCAATGTCTACAATGTATGCAGCTAACCATATGAAAGGCGTTAATGCGATTATTGCGATGACTGAATCAGGTCGTACTGCACGCATGATGTCTCGTATCAGTACAGGCTTACCTATTTTCTCAATGTCTCGTCATGAGAAAACATTGAATCAGACTGCACTTTATCGTGGCGTAACCCCTGTTTATTGCAGTACTCACACTGACGGTATTGCCGCTGTTAATGAAGCAATTGGTCGTTTGCGTGATAAAGGTTTCTTAGTTTCAGGTGATTTAGTGCTAGTCACTCAAGGTGACCAAATGGGCACAGTCGGTAGCACCAATACATGCCGTATTCTAACTGTTGAATAACTCAGAGTCTTAAATATTAATAACAAAACGGGCGCTGAATTTAGCGCCCATTTTTTATTTGGTTATTTTTTGTGCAAGAACTAGTCTAGGATATTCTCACGAGCGTAAGGCTCTATTTCACCCTCTTTACGTGTCTTCAGTAATTTTAAGATCCACGTATATTGCTCTGGCGTTGGTGTCACTAGTGCTTCTAACTCTTCATTCATTCTGCGTGCAATGTACGCATCATCTTTATCTTCAATATCATCCATTGGTTCACGAACAATAATACTAAGCTGATGTGTTTTATGACAATACACTGGGAACAACGGTACGATAGCTGCTCGGCATACTTTCATTAACCGCCCAATCGCAGGTAATGTCGCTTTATAAGTACCAAAAAAATCGACAAATTGGCTATGTTCTGCACCGTGATCTTGATCGGGCAGATAATAGCCCCAGTAACCTTGTCGCACAGAAGAAATAAAAGGCTTAATACCTGCTTCGCGTGAATGTAACCGACCATCAAAATGATGACGTGCTTTATTCCATAAATAATCAGCAACAGGATCTTTTTGGTGGTGAAACATCGCGGCCATCTTCTGACCTGTTGATGCTAATAGCATTGCAGGGATATCAACTGCCCAGCCATGAGGCACCATAAAAATGACATTACGGCCTTGTGCTTTAAAACGCTCAATAATTTCTAGCCCCTGCCAAGATGTGCGTTTTAATATACGCTCAGGGCCTCTTAAACAAAGCTCTGCTAACATCACAAAGGATTGGGGGGCAGTTTCAAACATACTGTCGAGTACATTTTCACGTTGCGTTTTATTCCATGTTGGAAAACAGTATCTCAAGTTGATATCTGCACGACGTCTTGCGCTTTTCGCTTTACGTCCAACAAAACGGCCAATAGAAGCAAGAAAGGGATCACGCCATTTTATTGGCATATAAGCCAATGCACTTAATACACCTGCACCTAGCCAAGTTCCCCAATGACGAGGATGCAAATATGCACGGTGAAAAGTGGGCACATAACCCGCTTTGCTATCTGTATCTTTTTCTTTATTCATCAGATAATTCTCTGAATTGATACCCCTAATAGGCGTAAAAAACATTAAAACAAAAACGGATGATATCAATCATCCGCTTTTATGTCTTTAAAATCGTGTTTATTGTCAATCGGCTAGCACTAACTGAGGTTTAATCTCTTTTACTTTAGCAAGATATTCTTGTTTATCTTTACCTGTTAAACCGTCAGCGCGAGGCAATGTTGCCGTTAATGGATTGACTGCTTGTTGGTTGATCCACATTTCATAGTGTAAATGAGGTCCCGTAGAACGCCCTGTATTTCCTGATAACGCAATTCTATCGCCACGCTTAACACGCTGTCCTGGTTTTACCAATAATTGACGTAAGTGCATATAACGTGTTGTGTATTGGCTACCATGACGAATAGCGATAAAGTTACCTGCGGCACCACTGTATTTAGCCACAATAACTTCACCATCTCCTGTTGCTAATACTGGAGTACCTACTGGCATCGCAAAATCAACACCTTTATGTGCAGCTAAACGCCCCGTAACAGGGTTAATACGACGAGGGTTAAATTGAGAGGAAACTCTAAATTGCTTCACAGTTGGGAAACGCATAAATCCGCGTTCTAATCCACCCGCTTGGCTATCGTAGAAACGACCATCTTCAGCAAGGAATGCATAATAATCTTTACCCGCACTACGTAAACGGACACCAACTAGCTCACTTTGCTCGGTACGCCCATCAAGCACTTCACGAGAAAATAGTGCCGCAAATTGGTCACCACTTTGTAATTTTTTAAAGTCCACTTGCCACTGTAATGCTTTGGTAACGGCGCGTGCTTCAGCATTGGTTAAACCTGCATTTGTTGCACTGACAGAAAAACTCCCACGAATAACACCCGTGGTTACACTGTTCTTCCATTCACCTTTTTGAAACTCTTTTGTTTCTTTAAAACCCGTTTCGGTACGGGTATAAACGCGAGTTTCGCGGCGGGAAACACCCCAGCTTAATTCTTGAAGCAATCCATTATCATCAAGTTCCCAGCTAATAGGTTGCCCTATTTTGAGGTTTCTAAGATCTTTATTTTGATTAGAGATAGTCGCGATATCCGCAGAATCAATACCAAACTGAGTCAGAATTGAACTTAATGAATCGCCACTAGAAACAATATAAGTATGGGGAACTTGCGCAACCGCAGTGCTTGTATCAGTGCCATCATCAGTATCAACTAATCCTTCATTGGTAAGCTGATCGCTACTATCAGTGATAATGTCATCGGTATTTTCGCCTTGATTGGCAAGAGGCATTTGAATGCTGACTGGAACTTCTCGGCTTTGCTCATTTTGAAGTACCACAGGCCGCCAAATTGCGACGGCCAAGGTTGCTGCAGTTAACGAACCAAGCATGATCTTATGTGGGAGTGGTAAACTTAAATATACCTGTGCAATGGATTTCTTCTGCTGCACGCTCTTAATTCCTTATTGTGTTTCATTCAGGCAGCTCGCATATTGGTTAGCTAGTTGGGTAAGGAATTTTACATAGCTCTCTTGAGTTAGAGCAATCCCACTTCCTAGGGGGTCTAATACACCCATTTTAACCCCAGTGCCTTTCGCCACTGTTTCTATTACTGTCGGCCTAAATTGTGGCTCAGCAAAAATGCAGGTTGCTTTTTGCTCAACCAACTGTGTTCGTATTTGATGTAATTTCTGCGCACCTGGCTGTATTTCAGGGTTGATCGTAAAATGACCTAACGGCTTTAAATTATAATGTTTTTCGAAGTAGCCATAAGCATCATGAAAGACAAAATAACCCTTATTTCTCACAGGCGACAGAATATTAACAAGATTCTTATCAGTTTGCTTGAGTTGTTCGCTGAATTTACCTAGGTTTACGTCCAGAAGTTCTTTTTTATCTGGATAGAGTGTAATTAACCTTTGGTGGATCTGTTTTGCAGACAACAACGCAATTTCTGGTGATAACCAGATGTGCATATTATAATCACCGTGAGAATGATGTTCGTGATTTTCCTCATGTTTATGCACATTGTCATCATCATCTTTCAATAAAAGCGACTTTATTTCGTCAGTTTCCGCTAAAGCCAACTTATGATTGTCAGTAAGTCTGTTTAATGGCTTATCTAAAAACACTTCCATATCAGGCCCCACCCATACCATCAGGTCTGCGGAAGTAATTTTTTTCAAATCAGAGGGTTTTAATGCATAATCGTGTGGAGATGCCCCATCTGGTAATAAAACCTCCGTTGGTGTTACTCCATCAGCGATAGCTGCAGCAATAAATCCTAATGGTCTGATGGAAACGACAACATCAGCCTGCACTGAAGCACTGAATGAGCTTATCATCGCTGTCGCTAAAAATGATTTCAATAAAAAACGATGCGCAAATTTGTTGTTTTTATGTAACATAGGAAGAATTCTCGTGAATCATCATTGGAAATGTTATATTATAACGTTTCAATGATTCTGCAAGTGCTAATTTTATGTCTGACTTGATTTGTTTAAAATCGGTTTGTGTTTCTTTTGGTGAAAGAGAAATTTTAAAAAATATCTCTTTTGATCTAAAAGCAGGCCGTATTCTTACTTTACTTGGCCCTAATGGTGCAGGTAAATCTACGGTTATCCGTTTAGTTCTTGGTTTATTAAATCCAACCTCAGGAAAAGTTGAGCGTCAAAACGCGCTACGAGTGGGCTATGTCCCACAAAAACTTTATCTTGATCCCACAATGCCACTCACCGTTAAACGGTTTATGACACTAAAACCGGGTGTTCATGATAAAGATATTCTCCCTGCTTTAGAACGCGTTAATGCGGCTAAATTAATCGATCAACCTATGCAGAAACTTTCTGGTGGTGAGTCTCAACGTGTATTGTTAGCAAGAGCGTTGCTTAATCAGCCCCAACTTTTAGTTTTAGATGAACCCACTCAAGGTGTTGATGTTAATGGTCAATTAGCACTTTATGATTTAATTAATCAGCTTCGTCATGAATTAGGTTGTGCCATATTGATGGTTTCTCATGATCTTCATCTTGTGATGGCAAAAACAGACGAAGTCCTCTGTTTAAATGGTCATATTTGCTGTTCAGGTACACCTGACGTTGTTTCTTCTCACCCTGAATTTATTGCCATGTTTGGAAGCCGTGGTGCTGAGCAACTTGGTATTTATCGTCATCATCACCAGCATAGTAAGGAGTGTCGTCATGATTGAGTTGCTGTTACCGGGTTGGATTGCCGGTATGCTCTTAGCAATGGCGGCGGGCCCTTTGGGCTCTTTTGTCGTTTGGCGTCGTATGTCTTATTTTGGTGATACTTTAGCTCACGCCTCACTACTTGGTGTTGCTTTTGGTTTGCTGTTTAACATCGAGCCTTTTTATGCTGTTATTGCAGTCACGCTTCTCCTCGCTATTTTGTTGGTCTGGTTAGAATTAAAACCTCAGCTTTCTGTTGATACTCTTTTAGGGATCATGGCACACAGTGCGCTCTCTTTAGGGCTTGTGGTTGTTAGTTTAATGTCGAATGTGCGTGTTGATTTAATGGCTTATCTGTTTGGTGATTTGCTGTCTGTAAACTATCAAGACGTTATCAGCATTTTTATTGGTGTTGTGATTGTTTTATTTGTGATTATTCGATCATGGCGCCCACTGCTTTCCATGACAATTAATCAAGATATGGCATTTGTTGATGGTGTGAATATTCAGCGAGAACGCTTAAAGCTAATGATGATCACCGCGTTAACCATTGGTTTAGCTATGAAGTTTGTCGGTGCGCTGATCATTACCTCTTTACTGATTATCCCTGCCGCAACGGCACGTCGTTTTGCTCGTTCTCCAGAACAAATGGCTCTGATTGCAATCGCGGTTGGTATGTTAGCCATTACAGGCGGTTTAACCTTCTCAGCTTTCTATGATACTCCAGCTGGCCCGTCTGTAGTTTTAGCAGCGAGTTGCCTATTTATCTTGAGTTTATTTGCACCTACTAAACAGTAAAATAACAAATTAAGTTTGGATAAAAAAATACCCCTCGTTGTTAATTATTTCACCGAGGGGTATTTTTTATCTATTTTCTAATGATGATAAGAAATTAATCTTCCATAATTCGATTAAAATGACGGTAGGCATGATTAGTGGCAACACGGCCTCGTGGTGTGCGCTGAATAAAACCTTGCTGAATCAAATAAGGCTCTAATACATCTTCTATAGTTTCACGCTCTTCACCAATAGCTGCCGCAAGGTTATCTAATCCTACGGGGCCACCCATAAATTTATCAATGATGGCAAAAAGGAGTTTACGATCTAAATAATCAAAGCCTGCCGCATCCACATTCAACATATCAAGCGCTTTAGAAGCAATCTCTTCATCAATGGCACCATTGCCCTTTACTTGGGCAAAGTCTCTTACACGACGTAATAATCGGTTAGTAATACGCGGTGTGCCTCGCGAACGCATAGCAATTTGACGAGCACCTTCATCTGTCATCTCTAGTCCCATAAAACTGGCACTACGAGAAACAATGTGTTGAAGATCGTCAACATTATAAAACTCAAGACGCTGAACAATACCAAAACGGTCACGCAATGGAGATGTTAAAGAGCCCGCTCTTGTTGTTGCACCCACTAAAGTAAATGGAGGTAGGTCAATTTTAATTGAACGAGCCGCAGGTCCTTCACCAATCATGATATCAAGTTGATAATCTTCCATTGCTGGATAAAGAATTTCTTCAACAACGGGTGAAAGACGATGAATTTCATCAATGAATAATACGTCGTGAGGCTCAAGATTAGTTAGCATTGCAGCTAGATCACCCGCTTTTTCAAGCACAGGACCTGATGTCGTGCGTAAATTAACCCCCATTTCATTAGCAATGATATTTGCCAATGTGGTTTTACCTAATCCAGGAGGTCCAAAGATAAGCAAATGATCGAGCGCATCATGACGCAATTTAGCCGCCTGAATAAAAATCTCCATTTGTTCACGAACTTGCGGTTGCCCAACATATTCGGCAAGAGATTTAGGACGTATCGCCCTATCAATAATTTCTTCTTCAGGTTGTTGAATTTCTGCTGAAATCAGGCGATCTGCTTCAATCACAATGTGTTACTCCTAAATAGCCGCGCGCAACGCTTCTTTGATAAGCGTCTCGCTATCTGTACCCAGTTTTGCCACTTTGCTGATCATTTTTGCAGCTTCTTGTGGTTTATAGCCTAATGCGATTAATGCGGCAGAGGCTTCGGCTTCAATATCTGCCGCTTTTGGTGCTTTAGGTGAAGTACTTTCTGGTAATTCGATATCACTATTTTCGAATAAGTCACCATTAAGACCTTTAAAGCGATCTTTCATTTCAACAACTAAACGCTCAGCTGTTTTCTTACCTACACCCGGTAATTTCACTAGTGAAGTGATAGATTCATTTTCAATCGCGGTGACAAATTGGCGAGCAGACATGCCAGATAGAATGGCTAATGCGAGTTTAGGCCCTACACCATTCACTTTAATTAATTCACGAAAGAGTGCGCGCTCTTGTTTTTGGTTAAAACCATAAAGTAATTGAGCATCTTCACGTACGATAAATTGCGTGTAGATAATGGCTTCTTGACCAATATCAGGCAATTCATAAAAACAGGTCATTGGCATATTGATTTCATAACCCACACCATTACCTGCCTCGATCAGCACCACTGGTGGCTGTTTTTCAAGAATAATTCCTCTGATACGACCTATCACCCTAACGCCTCCGCAAATATAATTACGTCAAGTTTATAACATAAAAAAAGCTGGACGTATATCCAGCCTGTAAAAAACCAAAGACATTTACCAAGATAACAACTTATCTTAACCGACCTCGCGTTAACACTAATCGAGGATCGCCCACACGTAATAAATTTTGGTTAAAATGACAATGCGTGATAGCAATCGCCAAGGCATCAGCAGCATCTGATTGCGGTGCCGCAGATAGTTTTAGTATTGAGCGCACCATATGTTGTACTTGGCTTTTTTCAGCGGCACCCGTACCCACAACGGTTTGTTTAACTTGGCGAGCTGCATATTCAAAAACAGGTAAATCATTGTTTACTGCTGCGAGTATTGCAACACCTCGCGCTTGCCCCAGTTTTAATGCAGAGTCAGCATTTTTAGCCATAAACACTTGTTCAACGGCAAACACATCCGGCGAAAATTGAGTAATAATTTCGCTAACACCAGCATAAATGCGCTTAAGTCGATTGGGGAGATCGAGAACTTGTGTACGAATACAACCGCTTCCCAAATAGATAAGTTGACGCCCTTGCTGTCGAATTACGCCATAGCCTGTAACACGCGAACCAGGGTCTATACCTAGAATGATAGCCATATCAATTCCTGTTGCCGATATGGTCGATGGCGAGAGAAAAGAGCAAAAAAATCTGCTCTGCTCTTCTCTTCGCACTTTTAATAACAGCGTTAAACACCGTTATTTTCGATAATCGTTAGAACGATTACAGGATATCTTCCAGTTGTTTTGCAACTTCGTCTGAGATATCACCGTTGTGATATACTTCTTGCACGTCATCACTGTCTTCTAACATATCGATAAGACGCATTAACTTTGGTGCTGTTTCAATATCTAATTCAGCTTTAGTCGATGGGATCATTGAAACTTCTGCTGATTCAGCAACAAAACCTGCTGCATCCATTGCATCTTTTACTTCACCAAAAGATTCTGGTGTGGTGTAAACATCAATAGCGCCATCATCAAAGGTTTCAACGTCGTCAGCACCTGCTTCTAACGCAGCTTCCATAACGGCATCTTCATCAACACCTGGTGCGTATGAAATTACACCTTTTTTGGTAAACAGATAAGATACAGAACCATCAGTTCCTAAGTTACCACCTGTTTTGGTAAATGCATGGCGAACATCGGAAACAGTACGGTTACGATTATCACTTAAGCATTCAACCATCACAGCAGTGCCTGCTGGGCCATAGCCTTCATAAATGATGGTTTCCATATTATCGTTTTCATCATTACCCACACCACGTGCAATTGCACGATTTAAGGTGTCACGAGTCATGTTGTTCGATAATGCTTTATCAACTGCCGCACGTAAACGCGGGTTAGTTGCAGGATCACCACCACCTAAACGTGCTGCTGTAACTAGTTCACGGATGATTTTAGTGAAAATTTTACCGCGTTTCGCATCTTGCGCTGCTTTACGGTGTTTTGTATTGGCCCATTTACTATGACCTGCCATGAAATATCTCCAAACGTGGTCTAATCATTAAATAACAAATTCTTCAATCGCTTGCTGATTACTGGTGGATTTTGTTAATTTTGCCGCCAGTGACGCGTCTAACCATTGGTATTGCGAATGCTCAGTTAGCACAATATCTCGCTCTGCGGGCAGTGCTAACGTAAACCAATGTTCCTGACAGTGAGTAACATCTGGTGCATAACGATGCCGAAAATGTGCAAAAATTTCAAAAAGAATTGAGCGATGGCAATCCACCAGCTCAAGATTTTCTTTTATGATATCAATTCCAACTTCTTCTTGCACTTCGCGCAACGCTGTTTGAAAAGGCGTTTCACCCTCTTCTAAACTGCCAGTCACAGATTGCCAGAAATCAGGATCATCTCGACGCTTTAGCATAAGCACCCGTTTGGTCTTTTTTGCATAAATAACAACTAAAACGGATATCGGGCGCTTATATTTCATCATTTACTCTTTATCTTCGCTAACTTCTTTTTGAGTGACGGCAATCGCTAACTCTTTTAAAGAATCTTCATTAGCAAAGCTTGGTGCATTAGTCATTAAACACGCAGCGGCTGTTGTTTTAGGGAAAGCAATAACATCACGGATGTTATCAGTACCTGTTAACAACATCACTAAACGGTCTAAACCAAATGCTAAACCTGCATGTGGTGGAGTACCAAATTTAAGTGCATCTAATAAGAAACCAAATTTCTCTTGTTGCTCATTCGGTGTAATACCTAAAATGCTAAATACCGCTTGCTGCATTTCATTACGGTGAATACGCACTGAACCGCCACCCACTTCATAACCATTAATCACCATATCATAAGCATTTGCCACAGCACCTACTGGATGTGCAGTCAATTCAGCTGGTGATAAGTCTTTTGGTGAAGTAAATGGATGGTGCATCGCACTTAAGCTACCGGTTTCTTCATCTTCTTCAAACATTGGGAAGTCGATGACCCACAATGGTTTCCATGCATTTAAATCAGTCAGTTCAAGATCACGACCGACTTTTAGACGCAGAGCGCCCATCGCATCACTCATTGTGCCTTTACGACCCGCGCCAAAGAAGATTAAATCGCCATCTGTTGCGCCTGTTGTTTCCAAAATAGCATTAACAACATCGTTAGTCAGGAATTTAGCGATAGGGCTTTGTACACCTTCAATGCCTTTCGCGCTTTCGTTGACTTTCATCCACGCAAGACCTTTAGCGCCGTAAATACCAACAAACTGTGTATATTCGTCAATATTTTTACGGGTTAATGCTGCACCACCCGGTACACGCAATGCGATAACACGACATTTTTCATCGTTGGCAGCTTGTGCAAATACGCTAAACTCAACATCTTTGACTAAATCAGCGATGTCTTTAAGTTCCATTGGGTTACGTAAATCTGGTTTGTCTGAACCATAACGACGCATTGCTTCAGCAAAAGTCATTACTGGGAACGCACCTAAATCGACATTAAGAATATCTAACCATAATGCATGGATCATACGCTCCATCACTTCGCGCACTTGATCTGCACTCATGAAAGAGGTTTCAACATCGATCTGGGTAAATTCAGGCTGACGGTCAGCACGTAAGTCTTCATCGCGGAAGCATTTTACGATTTGATAGTAACGATCAAAGCCAGACATCATTAACAGCTGTTTAAAAAGCTGTGGTGATTGTGGTAATGCGTAGAATTTACCTTTATGTACACGACTTGGCACTAAATAGTCACGCGCACCTTCAGGTGTCGCTTTAGTCAGCATAGGGGTTTCAACATCAAGGAAACCTTCACCATCCATAAAACGGCGAACAAAGCTTGTGATTTTAGCACGGGTTTTTAAGCGATCTGACATTTCAGGGCGACGCAGGTCTAAATAACGATATGTTAAACGACGCTCTTCGGTATTTGTTTGATTGCTATCTAACGGTAATGGCTCTGAACGGTTAAAAATAGACAGAGATTCTGCCGCTAACTCAATTTCACCTGTTGCCATATTTTTATTAACTTGGCTATCAGGACGAGCGCGTACTGTTCCTGTGACTTGAATACAAAATTCATTACGCAGTTCTGAAGCCTGAGAAAATGCCTCTTTCTGCTCTGGGTCAAAGAAGACTTGAACAATACCTTCGCGATCTCGCATATCAATAAAGATAAGTCCACCTAAGTCACGGCGACGGTTAACCCAACCACAAAGAGTCACTTTTTGGCCCACATGGGCGCTATTCAACTGCCCACAATAATTAGTACGCATACAATATCCTTTTACTCAGCTTGTTGTGCTTTCTGCTGCGGAAATTTTGGCAATAGTCTTTTTCGAGTAGTGTCAAAAAAAAGGCAGACATTATAACGAAAATTCTTCCTGGAGATAAGAGTATAGACCTAGTTTATATGATACATCTTTTCAAGGATTTGCTAATCCCCAAACAATTAATTAATAATAATTATTTATAGCGACAGAAGTCGCTTTGAGGTTTATCATTAAATTCGCCGTTTTTTGGCTTTGGCAATGGAGAAAAGATGGTTAGCTCGCTTTACATCGTACTGGGCGCACTATTATTGATTAAATTGTCCCTCAATGTCGTAAAACTCAGAACACAATATCGGGTTGCTTATGGCGATGGTGGCTTTTATGAATTACAAACAGCCATCCGTGTTCACGGCAATGCGGTAGAATATATTCCGATTTCCATGATCTTATTACTGGTCATGGAAATGAATGGTGCTTTTGTTTGGATGGTGCACATCTGTGGCTCAATTTTAATCGCAGGTCGCTTTTTACACTCTTATGGATTAAAACACCGTGAACTTCGCTGGCGCCGTTCAGGTATGGCAGCCACTTATTTATCGATGGCATTGATGATCATTGCTAATATTTATTTCCTTCCTTGGATACAAATCTTTTCCTTTTATTACTAAGTCCTCGCGGGAATAACATGATCATCCATGATCAAAACCGACATCCTTGCTGTTGTGTCTAATAACGGCAAGGTATCAAAAAGGTTTATTTATTTTTTCCAATTTCTTTCTAAATAATGCAACTTTGTGAGCACCGTCGCTTCTGGTAGAATGCTTGCTTCTTTTATTCCTTAAATCTATTTTAGTTATGTCGAATTCAAAATCATCACAACAAGACAGCTTATTTGCGACACCTATTGCTAACCTTGGTGACTGGCGCTTTGATGAAAAAGTCGCTGAAGTGTTTCCTGATATGATAAAACGCTCAGTACCAGGTTATTCTAATATCATCTCCATGATTGGTATGCTTGCAGGTCGCTTTGTTACGCCCAACAGCCAAGTCTATGATTTAGGCTGTTCTTTAGGTGCAGCAACCCTTTCCATGCGTCGTAATATTGATGCTGCTGGCTGTAAAATTATTGGTGTTGATAATTCACCTGCCATGATAGAACGCTGTCAGCGCCATATTGATGCCTATAAAGCAGATACACCCGTTGATATTATTGAAGGTGATATTCTTGATATCGAAATTAATAATGCCTCAATGGTAGTGCTTAATTTCACCTTACAATTCTTAGCGCCGAACGATCGCCAAATATTATTAAACCGAATTTACCAAGGTCTTAATCCCGGTGGCGTGTTAGTGCTTTCTGAAAAATTCAGTTTTGAAGATAAAGAAATTGGTGAGTTGTTGTTTAATATGCACCATGATTTCAAACGTGCTAACGGTTACAGCGAATTAGAAATTAGCCAAAAACGTAGCATGTTAGAAAATGTTATGCTGACCGATTCTGTTGAAACGCATAAAGCTCGCTTACATAATGCAGGTTTTCCACATGCAGAAGTTTGGTTCCAATGTTTTAATTTCGGCTCTCTTTTAGCGATTAAAGGCAATAATTAATGATTAATTTTGGCTCGTTTTATCAACTTATTGCGCAAGATGAGCGCTTATTTCATTGGTTAGATACATTACCGGCTCAATTATCAGAATGGCGATCAAATGCGTTACACGGTCACTTTTCTTCTTGGGAAAGAATGCTCGATGGTTTGCCAGAAATTACGCCTACTGAGATTGATTTGAAAAATGGTGTGATAGCTCAACACACTCCAGCATTAAGTGCTGGCGAGCAACTAGGATTAAGTAATGTTTTAAAAAATTTAATGCCGTGGCGTAAAGGTCCATTTTCACTTTATGGCGTCAATATCGATACAGAATGGCGCTCTGATTGGAAATGGGATCGTGTTTTACCCCATCTTTCACCGCTTGAAGGCCGTTTAGTATTAGATGTTGGTTGTGGCAGTGGCTATCATATGTGGCGGATGTTAGGTGAAGGCGCAGAATTTGTTGTAGGGATCGATCCTACTCAACTTTTCTTATGCCAATTTGAAGCTGTCAGAAAATTATTAGGTAATGACCAACGCGCACATTTAATTCCTGTTGGTATTGAGCAAATGCCAGAATTAAATGCCTTCGATACTGTATTCTCAATGGGTGTACTTTATCATCGCCGTTCACCACTTGATCATTTATGGCAATTAAAAAACCAATTAGTTTCTGGTGGCGAATTAGTGTTAGAAAGCCTTGTTGTTGATGGTGATGAATTTCAATGCCTGATCCCTGGTGAGCGTTATGCACAAATGCGTAACGTGTACTTTATTCCATCTGCAAAAATGCTAAAGGTTTGGCTAGAAAAATGTGGTTTTAAAGATGTGCGTATTGTTGATGAAAATACGACATCACTTGATGAGCAACGTAAAACAGATTGGATGGTAACAGATTCATTAGATGCTTTTTTAGATGCTGATGATAAAACAAAAACTGTTGAAGGTTATCCCGCACCAAAACGTGCCATATTAATTGCCACTAAGCCTTAATTTTTTATCTAAATTTAAAGGGGTATCAAGTTATTAAATATCCCTTTCTTTCATAATATTCATCTTGTTTTTTATTAAAGACACTTTATACGCCCCTTATTTGCAGATGAACGATTAAAGAAAATTATGGCAAAGACACCAAAGAGCAAAGTTGCTACCCAAAAGGAAATAACACAAAAAAAACAACACGCTCTTTTGCAAAAAAATAAGCGTCAGCAATATGATGATCCTATTTTTTCGTCCTTTATAGAAACCACATCAGCAAAACGCCCTCCACTAACGCCATTACAACAAGGGGTACAACTCTTTTTTTCATTATTTGACTATGCCACACAGCTTTTATATATCGCTTTTATTATTACCGTTTGGTGGTTTCCTGAACATTTCTCAGTTCAAACAATTTATAATCTAACCGTTTTATTTTTATTTGAATTTATTCTCGTGCATTCAGGTGTTTTTATGGCTGCATTTGCTCGTACTAAGCTTGTTTTTGCTCTTATTCCTTTTTATGGGATATTCGCTCTTATTATCAATAGTATGATTATGGGTGATGAAAACCTGATTATTTGGCTTTATGCTGTAATTGTTGCTAATCGAATTATCAGTGGTTATCAAGTGAAAACTAAAGAAGAAATGGGAAAGAATTTATTCTATTCTGCACTATTAGTTTTAAATTTTATGCTGTGCCTTTTTTCTGTCATGATTTTTAAGTTTCTAGTCCCTTACGGTGGATTAACGCCCCAATATTTAAATGAAATTAACTATCTCTATTTAATTCCACAGCACAGCGATTATTTTAATGTTCCACATATTGGTATGGCTTACGGCACATTATTCTACGGTATTCCTTTAGCTTGCATTGCCTATATTAATATATCATCGATTTATAAACGTATAATGTTTAGAATAAAAGCACATAAAATAAGAACCACACAAAGATAACCTTATTCGGCGCTTGTTGTTTATCTTTATTCATGTTTAAATACGCGCGTTATCACTCCAATTATTTCTCTTTTTAAGAAGGCACTTCCCTACGATGAACTAAATTCTGCCAGAAAATTATTTCAAATACCTTTTCGGTATTCATTTTCTGTTACTGGCAGACAATAATTTATTTCGTCGCATCTAGAAAAAAGATCTCGGCTGTCTGCCACCTATTTCTCTTAGGAGGTCGATGATGACAATAGCCTGTCATTTTTCACAACTTACTATCGAATTTAATCAACAAGCTCTTTTTCCACCATTAACTCGCTCACTGACTTGTCAGCAAAATGCATTAATTGGCCATAACGGTAAAGGAAAGTCTGTACTATTAAGATTATTAGCACAAAAAATATTACCGACTTCAGGTCAAATTAATTGGAATATGCCTTTTGTTCACGTTGATCAATTAACGCGATTACAGGGTGATACACTTGCTCAAGCGTTAGATATTCATGAAATTTATCAAGCATTCCAACGTGTTGATGCCGGTATTGCCACATTAGAAGATATTGAGTTACTCGATGGCAAATGGCAACTCCCTGTCATGTGGCAGAATTTATTAGATTCGGCACAACTTCCAGTCGCGTTAGATACCCCTATTGCGCATCTAAGTGGTGGAGAACAAACACGTTTAGCACTTTGTCGCGCTTTTTTATGTGAAGAGAGTTTTCTGCTGTTAGATGAGCCAGATAACCACCTTGATTATCAAGGACAACAATGGCTAATAAAACAATTAGCTCAGCATAAAGCGGGCTCTCTTATTGTTAGCCACAATCGAAACCTGCTCTCGTATGCCGATACTATTATTGAATTAAGTGAGAAAGGCTTATCTGAATATGGTGGAAATTATACATTATATGAGGCACAAAAAAGTGCGGAAATAACATCATTGGAAGCCGCAAGTGATCGACTAAACAGCCAAATAAAAAATGAGAAACGCCAGCAACAAGCAACATTACAAAAAACAGCGCAACGGAAACGACAAGGTGAATCAATTAGGCAAAGTGGCTCTCAGTGCCTACTTTTACTGGATATGCAAAAAAACAGAGCAGAACAACGCCAATCTGCCGTAGCAAAACGGCATCAACGCGTAATTGATGATATGCAATCTCAAAAGCAAGGTATCGATGAGGAAAAAGCACATGTTCATCAGCAAAAAATGGTATTGAATTATCAAAGTGATGGCCATCGTTTAAAAGTATTTGTTAATAATCTTCAACTTCCATATGGTTATCAGCACCCTATTTCATTTTCAGCTTACGGCAATGAACATTGGCATATTAAAGGTAAAAATGGCTGTGGAAAATCAACATTACTAAAATGCTTGATCGAGCAATTTGTACCACTTTCTGGTGAGTTTCGTCTCAACAAAGACTATTGTTACCTTGACCAACATCTTGCTTTACTTGATAAAACATTGCCAGTTGCACAAGCACTACACCAATATCAATCCGCGATTTCTGTCGAGCAATGGCGAACGCGTCTTGGAATGTTGAGAATTAGAGGTGATAAATCTTTACTACCACTTGAAAAACTCAGTGGTGGCGAGCAATTAAAAGCAACGTTATTGGCTTTAACACACAGCCCAAAACCACCAGCAGTATTATTACTTGATGAGCCAGATAATCACCTTGATATCGAATCCAGGCAACTATTGGAAAATCTACTTGTTGAATATCAAGGCACATTGTTACTGGTTTCGCATGATGAAGCCTTTGTTGAACGCTGTGGTATTACACATACGCTGTTATTAGGCGAACTTATATAAAAAAACTGCGCCATGAAAGGCGCTGTTTTAAAATATTTAATCCGTATCAATCAAGATGCTAATGGCGCATAAATACTCATAATATCTTTCATCGCTTCAACTGTATCTTCATCCACACAGTAATGCGTAAACTCATCAACCTCACTATCAGAGCTCATAGTTACACCCGCTTTTCGATAAATCATGGTTGAAGGTGCCACTTTTCCTGCTGAGCTATGAATTTCTTTCAATCCTGCATCTAGGAATTTTTGGATATTGCTGAGTCTTACACCAGCGCCCGCCATAATTATAGGGCCTTGTGTTTTTTCATTTAACGTGCGTAATAATGGCAAACCTAATTCTGCATTCGCCTGCTGTCCTGAGGTTAAAATACGAGCAACACCTAGCTGAGTTAGTTGTTCTAACGCTAATAATGGATTAATACACATATCAAAAGCACGATGAAAAGTAATGGCTAATGGACCTGCAAGCTCCATTAAAATTTCCATTTTAGGCAAATCAATATGCCCTTCTTCATTTAAAAGACCAACAACGGCACCTGAAAATCCCATATCACGGATCAAACTAATATCATTTTTCATTGCTGAAAAATCAGCTTGTGTATAACAAAAATCACCACCACGCGGGCGAACGATAGGATGAACGGGAATACGAACCAGATCCCTGACTTGTCGTAGCATTCCAAAGCTTGGTGTAATACCACCTTCTGCTGGACTCGTGCACAGCTCTATTCTGTCTGCGCCTGCTCGTTCTGCTACCAACGCACATTCAGCGCCAAAACAACAAATCTCCAATGTAGCCATATCATCCCTCTCCATCCTTAATAAAGAAAGTAATCAGAAAATAAATATCATTTCTTAGCGATTACTAACAATAGTTGTCGAATCTTGTAATTCATTCAATTCTGCCATCAGAATTTTGTGCTGACACAAGCAAACTATTTTCTGAAAGTGTCGATCAACACTCACTTTCAACGATTTCAAGTAACGAATAAGGATGATACTTCACTGTGACTTTTCCATTAGAAATAGCCACCGTTGGATTGGGTAAACGTTCTTTCTCACCTTTAGGTTCGCTGATTTTTAAGCTAACACTCTCAGGTAACGTTTGGGGTAAAAAAGACATCACTTTATCCACTAAAAAAGCGGGGGCAACGGAGATCACTTGCTCAATATGCTCCCAACCTTGGTATTCATATTTTTTATTCGTGGGAAAAGGCAATTCAACAATCGAAACAGATTGATTTAGAATAGTTAGCGGTATTTCTAATTGAAATAGATATATTGGGCGCCCATTAATCACATTATCAGAAATACACTTTCCACACTGGCTTAATCCCGTTCGCCACTGCTCCGCTAATGCTAAATCGTGACAACGTAACGATACGTGATCAGTGTGATAGATGGATAAATCTATGCCCAAACTATCGGCAAATAGTGTCATATTTTCTTCAAACAAAGAAAGCTCGTGAGTTAAATCATTTAATTGAGGAATTGAAGAAAATAACACCATTTTGAATAACCTTAATGAAAAAACAGAGAAAAAACCTTAAAGATAAGACCTAGATGGTAGCATGTTCTAGCCGGAATATGTTATAAATTCAAGGTTAATCCTAATTCTTTATAAGAAACCTGTCAGACTTTTGTCGTCAGGTTTTATTTTCTCAATAATTTAAGGTAACCCGGTGAATATTCAGGCTTTTCTTTCAGAAAAAATCAGTGTGGCAATGTGTGCTGCTGGCGCACCCGCTGATAGCGAACCTCTTGTCCGTCAGTCAGCCAAAGTACAATTTGGTGACTATCAGGCAAATGGTGTCATGGGAGCTGCAAAAAAAATGGGGATCCCACCCCGACAACTCGCAGAAAAGATCCTAGAAAAGCTCGATATTACAGATGTTGCAGATAAAGTTGAAATCGCAGGTCCAGGTTTTATCAATATCTTTTTATCTCCACAATGGGTTGCAAAGCAAGCTGAAGACGCATTAGCAGATGAACATCTAAACGTAACACCTGTTGAACCTCAAACTATTGTTATCGACTATTCATCTCCGAACGTTGCAAAACAGATGCACGTTGGTCACTTACGCTCAACCATTATTGGTGATGCAAGTGCGCGTACTTTATCTTTCTTAGGTCATAATGTTATTCGTGCTAATCACCTTGGTGATTGGGGTACGCAATTTGGTATGTTGATTGCGTATTTAGAGAAAAAACAGAATGAAAATGCGGCAGATATGGCGTTATCTGATCTCGAAGAGTTCTATCGTGAAGCGAAAAAACACTATGATGAAGATGAAGTATTCGCAGAGCGTGCCCGTAATTACGTTGTGAAATTACAAAGTGGTGATGAATACTGCCGTACAATGTGGCGTAAATTAGTTGATATCACCATGCAACAAAACCAAGTGACTTATCAACGCCTTAACGTCACATTAACCGAAGACGACATTATGGGTGAAAGTCTTTATAACCCAATGTTGGCAGGTATTGTTGCCGATTTAAAAGCAAAAGGTCTTGCAGTAGAAAGTGAAGGCGCAACGGTTGTTTTCCTTGATGAATATAAAAACAAGGAAGGCGAACCTATGGGTGTTATCGTTCAGAAAAAAGACGGTGGCTACCTATATACAACGACAGATATTGCTTGTGCAAAATACCGTCACGAAACATTACATGCTGACCGTGTGCTTTATTATATCGACTCTCGTCAGCACCAGCATTTAATGCAAGCTTGGACAATCGTTCGTAAAGCAGGCTACATCCCTGATTCAATGTCACTCGAACACCATATGTTCGGTATGATGTTAGGTAAAGATGGTCGTCCGTTTAAAACTCGTTCTGGTGGCACTATTCGTTTAACCGACTTGCTGGACGAAGCTCAAGAAAGAGCCCGCGCATTAATCGCTGAAAAAAATCCAGATATGGATAAAGACGAATTAAATAACGTTGCTCGCGTTGTGGGCATTGGTGCTGTTAAATACGCTGATTTATCTAAAAACCGTACTACAGATTACATCTTTGATTGGGATCTGATGTTAAGTTTTGAAGGTAACACAGCACCTTATATGCAATATGCTTATACTCGTGTTGCTTCAATCTTCAAACGTGCAGAAATTGATGAAAATGCGTTAACTCAACCTATCGCACTAACCCAATCTCATGAAAGACAGCTTGCATTACGTTTAGTCCAGTTTGATGAGACGATTATGCAAGTTTCTCGTGAAGGAACACCTCACGTTATGTGTTCTTATCTTTACGATCTGGCACAAGCTTTCTCTGGCTTTTATGAAAACTGCCCTATCTTATCTGCTGAAGATGAAAACACTCGCCAAAGTCGTCTAAAACTAGCTCGTTTAACCGCAAGAACCTTAAAACAAGGTTTGGATACTTTAGGTATTGAAACAGTAGATAGAATGTAATTCATCTCTATTTTCAAATAGTAGTGATAAAAAAACCGATGGTATTAACCATCGGTTTTTTTATTATGCGTTAAATTTTAATTCAAGATAGCTAAAAAACACTACAAACAATGGCTTAATAAACTTCCAATGCTATTTAATCATTAATCTTCGTTAGCAGTTATAACATCCTGACACAATAGCCCTCTAATATCTTTTGCCTCAATCCAACCATCGACACTGTCTATTGGCTTACTAGGGCTATATAAGCGGTCATTGACGTCTTTAGCGGTGAAAGCAAGCTTCTCATTAGTTTTGTCGAATACGCCAATACAGTTAACTGGAGTGAGTCTTGAGGTATTAATTTTTCCGTCAGCAGTACAACCTGCAAGAAATAACGTAGCTAATGATACAGAAATGATAATTGCTTTTTTCATAGTAGCTCCTTGACACTCTTATTTTTATTTTTACCAAAAATCACGCAGTGATTATTTAGTGGTCTTTAAACTAGAAATACCTAATGATTTATAACTGCTTTGAGTATAACGAATAAATAGAGAAATATTTGAGTTATTGAGCTATTAATAAAAAAATAAGAAATATTGAGAAGGTATAGAAAAGAGAGGGAAAAACAGAAAACAACGGCGGATAAATGAAAATAATAATTAGTGTACCATACTGAATTTTCAGTAATCTAATTATCTATTAATAATAGATTTAGCATTAATTTCATTATTCACGCGACTTATTGTTTACTGCTTATCCCCAGCAATCGTGTTACCTATTTGAAGCGCAGACAAAATAGATATGATCACTTTCAGTAGTACTGAACGATAACAAGCAAATAACTTTACAGTCACGGTTAATCTACCTGAATAAAGAAATAATAATATGTCTTAAATCAAAAAAATTAAATGTTTTAAAATATACTGCAATATTTTGAAATATTTGCAATATCTCATCATTAAGTAAGAAATATTTAACAGATGTGTCAATTTTTAAACCTATTCGACATAAGAGAGTTTATCTAAAAAAAGATAATTCGTCAAACCGTAAGTGCTTAGAATATAGTGTCTATTTTTTTACTTTATGTAGAATCCCACTGTTAGTAAACAAATTGTCTAAAGATATTCGATATGATTAACGTTTAGATAAACTTATCAATAACGATTAAAAAATACTTTCAGATGCCGAAAAACTGTATAAATCATTTAGAAATTGGAAAAAAAATTTAATAAAAAAAGAGTGAGAAAAAAGATTTTTGCTTTTTTTCTCACTCTTTTTTCTTTCTAAGGGTAGCCAGATCCGCGTAACTAAATGCGAGAAGTGTGATCTATATAGCATTATAAATAGTCTAAAAATAGAGAAAGGATCTAAATGAAGAGAATTACATTGATAAAAATATTGTTAATTTTGCAACTCCTCGCTTTTATACAAAAGCGAGGAGTCCATGTTATCAGTTATAAAGCACGTAGTGAGAAATGGCGAGGTCTAAACCCTAGTGCATACAGCGCAACAAAATAACTTCCTGCTCCAGCTACTACAACTAACAACAAGCGTAAGATGCGCATTAGCATATTGCCGGTATCCCAACTTGGCATGATCCACAACATTCCAACTAATACAGCCCCCATTACGGCAAGCGCAATAACAAGTTTTAATAAGAACACTGGCCAGCCAGCCAAAGGTTGATAGATATTTTTCTTACGGATCTGCCAAAACAACATAGAGGCATTAAAACAAGCCGCAATACCTATTGAAAGTGCAAGCCCCACATGTTTCAAGCTACCAATGAATGCAAGGTTCATTAATTGTGTGAGAATTAATGTCGCAATCGCAATTTTTACTGGTGTTTTAATATCCTGACGAGAATAAAAACCTGGTGCTAAGATTTTTATGATAATCAGTCCCATTAACCCAACACAGTAAGCGATTAGCGCTTGTTGTGTCATTAGTGCATCATGAGCATTGAAATTACCATACTGGAATAAAGACGCGGTTAAAGGCCCAGATAATACCGCTAAACCAATAGTACAAGGCAGTGCTAATAAGAAGCACAGTCTTAATCCCCAATCCATTAATTTTCTATATTCTTCAGTATTACCACTGGCAAAACTCTTAGATAATGAAGGAAGTAAGATTGTACCTAATGCAACGCCTAATACCCCGGTCGGTAGTTCCATCAAACGATCTGCGTAATACATCCAAGAAACTGAACCAGAGACTAAGAAGGAAGCAAAAATAGTATTGATAATTAACGATATTTGGCTAACCGAAACCCCTAAAATAGCAGGCCCCATCAGTTTCATCACACGCCAAACACCGCTATTTTTAAATGAAATACGCGGCAAAACAAGCATACCGATTTTTTTCAAATGCGGTAATTGATAACCCAGTTGTAATATTCCCCCAGCAACAACCGCCCACGCCAATGCCATAATAGGAGGATTACAATAAGGTGCGACCACTAAAGCAAAAAAGATCATGCTGACATTGAGTAGCGTTGGTGCAAAAGCGGGTACTGAAAAACGATTCCAAGTATTTAAAATAGAGCCCGTCAATGAAGCCAGTGAAATAAGAAAAATATAAGGAAAGGTGATCCGTAATAAATCGGTCGTTAATTGAAATTTATCAGGTGAACTACTAAAACCCGGTGCTGTAACATAAATCACCCAAGGCGCAGCAATAATACCAATCACGGTGACCACGGCTAAAATAAGCGTCAGCATACCCGAAACGTAAGCAATAAAGGTACGCGTTGCCTCCTCACCTTGCTGATTTTTATATTCTGCCAAGATCGGAACAAATGCTTGAGAAAATGCCCCTTCTGCAAAAATACGCCGCAATAAGTTTGGCAATTTAAAAGCAACAAAAAAGGCATCTGTTGCCATACCTGCGCCAAAAATACGCGCAATAATTGCATCACGAATAAATCCCAGTACCCGTGAAAATAAGGTCATAGAACTCACCGCAGCAAGTGATTTAAGTAAATTCATAAAGTCATTCTAATTTTTGTTGAATGGAATAAAAAGAAAGGGACTATACTCCGTCTCTAACATCGAAAAATCAATCTTCAATTAGCTAAGAATATGCTGACTCTGCTTATCTTCGACTAATCCAAGCGATTAAAAAATAGCTATTTATGGCTTTGTAAGCATTTTTCTCAACATCGATTCCAACATAACGTGATCCTCACCCTCATTAAATTCAGGATCGATAATATTTCTTCCCATAGAGCCATCTGCGATGACTAACAGCCATGTTGCAATTTCCTCTGGCTCAAGTGTTGAGTCTATCTGCCCTTTTTTAATACCGTTTTTCAGCATCGTAATCAAACGCTGTTTGTTGTTTCTTTCATTTTCAATAAAAATCTCGTGAATGCTCGCATTACGCGATGCTTCAGCAAAAATTTCAATACTAATGCGCGCATATTCGGGGTGATTATAAAGCGCTATAATTTCCTTCATTAAATCGATGATTGCTTGAATACACTCTTCTTCGGCTTCATAGCGACAAAAGATATCGTCAAACAGTTGTGCATCTTCTAATGCAATCGCCTCAATAATCGAATTCTTATTCGGAAAGTAATGAAATACATTCCCAGGACTCATACCTGCTTCATGACAGATTTCTGCTGTTGATGTGGAGTGAAAACCTTTTACAGCAAAGCAACGTATTGCAGCATCAATAATATGCTTCATTTTCGCTTTTTGTTTTTCAGTAACAGTCTTGTTCATAACATTAAAAATCTCTGGACAAAATAAATTAGACTGATTAGTCTATAATCAACTAGACCAAACAGTCTAAAAAGTTAACCCTATTATTGCAGAGTAACGATATCATGCAATTACTTAATGAACACTATCAGCTTCGTGTGGCAGAACCTTCAGATATTCCTGAAATTATTCAATTATTTACACAAGCATTTCGTTTTAAATTGAACGCATTTAATATTGATAGCACTAATCCTAACCAACGTCGGCAATTAGAGGCTATTTGGAATTCATTAGCATGTAAAAAAAATAGCCAACAATTTGTTGTCACTGATGATGGAAAGATAATTGCAACATTTTGCTTAGTGATAAAAGAAAACGACTTTATTTCAAATCCCTTTACTAAAACACCTTTCTTGGATTATTGGCGTTTTGGTATCGCTCATTATATTAAGCAAAAGATTTTCTTTTCTTTATTTGATTATATGCCAAATGAAAATGAGGCTTATTTGGCACATATTGCCGTTTTATCATCATATCAAGGACATGGTATTGCTTACGCTATACTTGATTGGATAACCCAATATAGTAAAGATATTCTGAGAAAAGCGTTTTTATCACTGTATGTCGATATTCATCATCAAGGTGCACTTTATTTGTATCAAAAGAATGGGTTTTATATTGAAAAAGAGGAATCATCACGCTTAACACAGTCTATTTTCCATATTCAACATTGGTACTATATGTTGAAAAAAACCGACTTAATGACCTATTAAATATCTCTATTATCATTAAAGAGTGGCTAAAAGCACTGAAATAAGGCATTTTTAATATAATTATAAACAGTGCTTTTCTTCCATGATGACCAATATTAACGTTTAAAATAAGTTCGCGTTGTTAATGCAGTTAATACGTGATCTCGCCACTCTTGATTAATTTGTAGATAGTTTTTAGCGTAGCCTTCCCGTTCAAAACCATGTTTAGCTAATAGGTTTCCACTGCGTAAATTATGAGGCATATAATTCGCCATAATACGATGCATCCCTTGCTGTCGTTGCATATAACGAAGTGTTTCCGTTAAGGCTTCCGACATATAGCCCTGACCTTGCCATTTTTCACCCACTGAATACCCCAGAAAACAGGCATTAAAAGCGCCGCGCATAACATTGCTGTAATTAGCAACACCAATAATTTCATCTTCATTTTGTGTTAATAACAGAAAATGAAAAGCACTTTCTTGTCGGTGCAGTTCGTTCATATATTGTAAGCGGTGTTCCCAACCAGAGGGTAGGTAATGTGTTTTATCTCTTACGGGTTCCCACGGAATTAAAAAGCGACGATTTAATGTATAATAATCGGCCAGTCTTTCAGCATCTCTCTCATATGCTAAACGAATTACCATTCTTTGTGTTTCAAAACGAATTTTAGGAATTCCGCCACGATAACCAAACATTACGATCTCATTATCCTTTGATATAAATAAGTCTAATTCTGAAGCAACTCTTCTTATTCTGCCACTAACCTTAATAAAAAAATATCATCTTTAATTTACTAGGAATTATGCACATTTAGAGACAGAATAGTCGAAGAAATAAATTATTTCATTCCCCCCTTATTTTATTTAAATTATTTGCTTATTGATGGTGAGTAATGGCGCTGGTAACACAAGCCCGTACTTTGGGTAAATACTTCCTCCTAATTGACAATATGTTAGTTGTCTTAGGTTTTTTCGTCGTTTTTCCGCTTATTTCTATTCGTTTCGTCGAACAATTAGGTTGGGCTGGTGTTATTGTCGGCTTTGCTTTAGGGCTTAGACAATTAGTACAACAAGGCCTTGGTATTTTTGGTGGTGCTATTGCAGACCGTTTTGGTGCAAAACCAATGATAATAACGGGCATGTTATTACGAGCTTCAGGTTTTGCTTTAATGGCAATGGCAGATCAACCTTGGATACTTTGGTTATCTTGCATTTTATCTGCATTAGGTGGGACTTTATTTGATCCACCTCGCACAGCGCTAGTTATCAAATTAACCCGTCCTTATGAACGCGGTCGTTTTTACTCTTTATTATTAATGCAAGATAGCGCCGGTGCCGTTATTGGTGCACTCATTGGTAGCTGGTTATTACAGTATGATTTTCATTTAGTCTGCTGGGTCGGTGCTGGTGTTTTTGTTATCGCCGCCTTATTTAATGCTTGGTTATTACCCGCTTACCGTATATCCACAACCCGAACACCAATTAAAGAAGGGTTAAAACGCGTATTTCTTGATAAACGCTTTGTCAGTTATGTCTTAACGTTGACGGGTTATTTTGTATTATCCGTTCAAGTCATGTTGATGTTTCCTATTATCGTCAATGATATTGCGGGTACGCCAACTGCCGTAAAATGGATGTATGCCATTGAAGCCCTGCTTTCTTTAACGTTGCTTTATCCTATTGCGCGATGGAGTGAGAAACGCTTTAAATTAGAACAACGTTTAATGGCGGGCTTATTTTTAATGAGCATCAGCATGTTCCCTGTTGGTATGATCCATTCATTACAAAGCATTTTCTTGATTATTGGACTGTTCTATCTTGGTACTATTACCGCAGAGCCTGCTCGCGAAACATTAAGTGCATCACTTGCAGATCCTCGCGCTCGTGGTAGTTATATGGGCTTTAGCCGATTAGGCTTAGCATTTGGTGGTGCAATTGGATATACCGGTGGTGGATGGATGTATGATTTAGGTAATCAATTTGATATGCCTGAATTGCCTTGGTTCTTACTAGGAACCGTAGGTTTAATAACACTTTATGCGTTACATCGCCAATTTAATCGTAAAAAAATAGAAACAGCCATGCTTACTCCCTAAAGATCGGGTAAACTCTTAGTTATCAATGATCAAGGAGTGTTTATGAAAGCAATTTTTCTAACAGCTATATTAGTATTAACAAGCTTAGTCACAGGGTGTGATCAGCTCAAGCAATTTGATGTAAGTGAAAATCTTATTAATGACTATATCAGCCAAAAAATAAATCTCCAGAAACATATTGGTGAAGATGAAGTTGTATCCGCTGATATTAAATTGAGCAATCTTTCCATTCAAATTGGTCGTACTGAGCCGGGTAAAATTAGTCTTTCTGGTACAACCGACCTAACAATTAATTCATTCTTTGGCAAGACAAACGCTAAAGTTGAGCTTACGTTATCAGGCCAACCTTCTTATCAAGCTGATAAAGGAGCGATATACATAAAATCAATGGCTATTGATAGTTACAAAGTCTCTCCAGAAAAAATGGATGCAGTGGTTGTAGCATTAAAACCTTATTTAGAGACAACCATCGCAACTTACTTTGATAATCAACCTGTTTATGTTCTTAATCCGGAAAAAAACAGTGCTGAAGCAGCCGCGTTTAAACTGGCTAAAGGAATTGAAGTTAAACCAGGTAAATTTGTGATCCAACTCTAATAGTTACGCGGGTTGATTAAAAATATTTATCGTCATTAATGAGAAAGGCAAACCTAATGGTTTGCCTTTTTTATGAATAATAAAATGCTTTTACAAAGAAATATTTATATTACTCTGCTTCTGCCTCATCGCTCTCTTCATTATCAGAGAGTTCTTCGCGTAACGCTGATAATGCACCACGCGCAACACCTGCTAGTGTACGATAAAAGCCACTGGTTGCATGAGCTTCAACCTTACCTAAAAATGTTCCAGCCCAAGGCAGCAGATATTCATCAAATAATTGTATTTGTGCTAATACTTCATCTTGCGCAGAATTATCTTCAAGCCATGAAGCAGCAAGTAATAAAGAACCAAAACTGTCTGTTGCATTGTCAGTAACAGGCATCCCTCTTGTGACTAGGAATTGACGAATATCGTCTTCTTTAATTTCTTCATAATCATGGGCATAAATAGATACCGCTGGCGCATCACCACCAAAAAGAGATTGATAATCAGCTTCAACAATAGCCAAATCTTTAACACTATTTTTTAAGGTGTTAAATAGCTCATCTTGCTCTAATGGCCATAACTGGCTCAGTTTCCCTTCGCCAATCATTTTTATAATTGGCGCTAAGATAGGATCATTGGGTTCACGTTGAAATAATGTGCCTAAAAGACGACAAACAATCGAAAATTCATTCATTCTATTTTTACCCCATAAAGTTTCGCGTTATTGTGCTTTTAATGGTAAGAAAATCAACTTTTTTCGTCATGTCTCTTTTATTGTTAATATTAATCTTACTATCTCTAATCACTTAAAACAGAAAAAGCGCGCTCTTATTATTAAGTCTTTTACTTAATATAAGAAACGCGCCTAATCCCATGCTATTTTTCAACAGCAATTATTTTGCCAATTAATTAGCTGGCGATATCTAAAAAGTTGTCTCGCACACCGTTTACTCTAAACCAACCAGCAATACTGACTCTCTCTTTATTAGTAGGAAGGACTTCATGAGGAAATTGCTCCGAAAGAAAAACAACCAAACGCCCACCCTTTGGTGCCACAGTCGCCAGTTCTTTATCTTCAAGATCGTAAATCACTAATTCACCACTATCTTCTTTTGTCCAAGCTTCATTAAGATACAACACTGTAGTTAAACGGCGAGTGACATTTTCTTTAAATGCATCAAGATGTTTTTTATAAAATGCACCTTTCTCATAACAGGCAAAATGTGCTTCGTATTCAAAAAGACCTAAATAGAATTCTCGATTAACGGCACGCTGAATAGACTCCATTTGCATTAAGTAATGCTGAACGGGTGTTCCCATTTCAGGTTCTAGCCAACGTATTTTATCACTTCGAATTGTTGTTTCTGCAAGTCGATTCTCATGACGACCAATACGCGCTTGTTGTGCATTACCATCAAAACAAGCGCGCAATTGTTGAACAGCCTCTGGTGTGAGGAAATCATCCCATACACACCATCCTTTCTCTGCTATTTGCTCAAGAAGTTCTGCTATATTCATTAAGTATATTGTCTGATAAACATGGGAAACTACTTTATATCACCAAGTTAAGTAAAATTACAATTTAATAAACTTATCTTTTCGATAACATCAATTAATTAGAGATAAATCTTATAAAAATCAAAAATAAAAGATCAAACAAGATTTAACACTACTGATGCTTTTAAAAGCCTCATTTTTACAAGGGTCATTTTATAAGTTGCATCACATTAACAATAAGCAAAATGAATGATTTGTTTAGTAATAATAATTTGTCGATATTTTATCCACACTCCCTTCACCTTCATTATAAATATAATTAATATTCCCTTTAACTTGAGTATGTATAATCGCTTTTTTATTTCCTAATCGCACAAATCCTGTCGGTAATGTCTTCTTTTTGTACGAAAGTTCACTAACAGACATAAGATCTGTAGAAGCAATTTGATATTCAACATGGGCAAACTGCTGTTTATATTTAGTATATAAATCATCCAGCTTTTCTTTGATCTTATTTAAATCAATCTGTTCAGAATTTTTACTCTCTTCAACAAATTTATTTATTTCATTTTGTAAATCAGAACGCAGTGAGCGCCCCTGTCTATTTAGCTGATAATTTGCTGTAAAATAAGGCTTAAATTTTTCATTCATATTATCTTTTGTTTGAGAAGACAATGTCTCTTTTCTTTCCTTTAATGAGGATAAAAAACGATCAATGTTATATTGTCTATTTTCTTTTGTTATTTTCTCCTGAAAAATATCTTCTTTGCTTTGAAATGGAGTAGTCATTAAATTTTTATTAATACTATTTTTTAATTTATTTATTGCCTTTTTATCTGATGATAAATTTAAATAGATGCTATCTAATTTAGATATACTATTAGAAAGATGATATTTCTCTGGATATTTTTCTAATAATCTATTTATTTTTAATACTCTTTTATAAATGCCTTTTATATCTTTTTTATCTTGATCCAATTTTTCTGCGCTTATTAATTTCTCACTTTTAAAAAGTGTAAAACTTAATAAGCTATTTATTCTTTTTTTCACCATTAATTCGAAATCTTTTACAGACGTTAATGGATACCACTGAATAACATTATCAGAATTGCTCGTAGAAGGCATAAATTTCAAATCACGATAAATATCAACACCAAGTTCTAATAAATTGAGATCAAGCCTTTTTGTTTTTTTTGTCACATCTGTTTTACCATAGTCGATAAATTTATTAATATTTAAATTTAATTTTAATAAATTTAAAATAAAGTTTATACCAATAGCATTTCTGGGTACGGTGAGTTCCATATTGGGATTAATCATTACATCGACATCAAAACTGGCTTCACTTCTTACCTCAGTTCCTAACGAAAGACTTATATTGTGATCAATTTCAAGGGTAGAATTATTGATTAATTCATTTTCATTTTGATTTAATCCTTGATTAATAAAATTTGGGATATCATTAATATCAAGGCTAAATGAGAAATTAGATTTTTTAGCATAAGTGGCACCTAATAAAGCACTTGCCATGACAGGAGTAACAAAACCATAGTCAACATTTCCTAAATCCCATCTTTTTTCATATCCACCAATCCCCGCTGATAAACCCGCAACCAAAAGATTCTTATTATTATTAATAAAAGAGAAAGTAATCTTATTATCTTCACTTTTTGATAATGTGATAGAGTGCGATTTTACATAAGAAGCTAATAAAAAGGCGTTAACCCCTATATTATTTGGTAGTTGAAAAGCATTAATACCGAAGAAGGCTCGAATATCATTATGGTGATTAATGGTAATATTTTCTTTATCTTTTAGCGAATTAACCAACGAATAAATCACCTCACCTTGTGTTGTACTATTTTTTACACCTTTAACAGCACGATTTAACACATCATAGCTTTTCCCTATATTTTCTTTAATACCATATAATGCCATCGGCTTGCTGTTATATACAGAAGTCGAAGAGTTAATAAGTTGCTTTATATTACAAAATAATCCTCTAAATCCAGGATCAACAGCTTTTGCAATATTTTTCACCATTGCCTTATATTCTTTTAATGCATATTGCTCTTTAGCTTTATTAATATTTAATCGAGCATTATCAATAAAAGAAGAGAAAAAAGGGATATTTCTACTACTAAAATTGCCAACTGTTTGAGTAGAGAATGGTTGTCCTGAATGATAATTTTTATAATTATTTTCACCTATCACTGAGTAAAAAGATAAAGGAGGTTCTTGCTTTAAACGAGTAACTTCATATTGATAATCTTTAATCGCAAAAATATTCAAAGGATCAAGGTAATATATTTTTATTTTATTTCCTTTGTCTACAACGAGTTGTACTTGATTTAATATTGGTTTGATTGCTAATATTTTATCTGTATTTTTTAATGGAATTTTTATTTTATACTCTTCCATTTCTATGGAAGCACCATCAACTCCATCAACTTGATCTCCAGAAGAAATTTTATTAGGTAGTCCTTGAGCATAAAGCGCATTATCTTTAAGCTTAATGGTTAAATCTAATCCTTCACGATTAATTTTAATTATATTATTTTCTTTTAATTCCACAACATTATTAATGTTTGATAAATCTTGATTTAGATTATCATCAACTATATATTTTTCATATTCAACAGAAAAGTTACTACTAATAGCATTTGATGAGGTATTATTTAAACTATATTCTTCTTCTACTTTGTTAAATTTAATTTTATAGAGATCACTACTATTATCTATATTGTTACATTTATTTCCAATCAAAAAACCATTATGATCAACATAAAGTTCTTTAAACTTCATATTGTCACCATCTTGGGACTCTATATTAAAAAGATTATATTTAAATCCTCCTTTAAAGTGTTTTTGATATATCCCCGTAAATAAGTCATGTGTTTTACCTTTAATTAAGGTCAAGGAGCCATCATCTGAAAGTGTGATCCCCATATTATTAAGTGAAGGTGTATTTGTTGATCCTAAGTATACATAGTTATTCGCATTATTTAGGCTAAATTTTTTTTCTTCTTTCTGTTTATCATTGTTTTTATGATAAATGTTATTACTATTAGCCAGCCCTTCTACTGGATATTTTTCTTTTTTTCCATCAAAAACACCTATATGTGTTAGTTTACTAGGAATCATCCCTACTTTATTAGTCATGTATGCCTCATTGTTTTCAAATCATGAAGCAATAATCAATAAGATAATCTGCAAACGATATCTTTTTACAACCAGATTTTTATGACAATATATAAAAATTAAAAAAAGTACCTTTTTTGAAAACTCAGGCAAAAAAATAGGCAGCAAACTAAAGTTTGCCGCCTATTATCTAAAATTAAAATATAAATAAAATAGACTTAGTAACCACTCTTCATATCAACCACGCCCAAAGGTGCTTCTCCTTTTTCAATTCGTTGGATATTTTCAACAATCGTATCCATGGCAATATTCGGAATGGTAAAAGCAGCAATATGTGGCGTAATAGAAACACGAGGGTGCGTCCAAAATGGGTGCATTCCCGCTAAAGGCTCTTGCGCAAAAACATCAAGTGTTGCATCAGCAATATAGCCTTGATCTATAGCTTCCAATAAATCTTGATCGACTAAATGCGCACCTCGCGCCAAATTTATTAAATAAGAAGAAGGTTTAAGTTGCTCAAAGAGTGAAAAATTCAAGATGCCATGCGTTTCTGGTGTATAAGGCAATAAGTTAATCAGTAAATTACACTCGCTTAGAAAATCACTGAGTTGCTCTTTACCATAAAAACTTTCAACATTTTTAATTTGTTTTTTACTGCGACTCCAGCAACGAACGTTAAAGCCAAGTTCGGCAAGTTTACTTGCGACACTTCCACCTAAAGCGCCAGCCCCTAAAACACCAATCACAAAATTATCATAAGAGTGTGCAGGAAGCTGTTTCCATAAACGTTGTGATTGTTGACGTTTATAATCATCCATACGGCGAAAGTAATACATCACTTTAGCAATGGCATATTCTTGCATTTGAAGCCCCATACCCGTGTCTTCTAAACGCATAACAGGAACACCTGTTGGCAATGTGCCGGGCTTTTGCTGTTCTTGTTTTAAAATAGCATCGACACCTGCTCCTAACGCAAAAATACCTTTAAGGTGATTACGACTTGCAAGCATTTCATAAGGAGGAAGCCAAACCATGGCGTAATCAGCAGGTTGATTATCGCTAGGTTCCCAAATGCGTATATTGGCATCAGGCAAACGCGCCTTCATACCGTTGATCCATGTTTCTGCGTCAAAAAAAGGATGATAATAAATAATATTCATTTTGCCTTCCTCCAGCATTTTTATCATAGGGTGCGAGGGTTACGTTCTGATTTCAAGTCTCTTTGAATAAGTTGTTAATAAAAATGTTGAGAATGTTAACCAGTTAACGAAAATCTACATTCTTTTTTCAATACGCCAATCTATACGCGTATTGGTTTACTGCATAATTTGTCTAGCATTTGTGCATATTGTTTTTTATTTGACTGCTTGATACAAAAGTTAAAGGAAAAATGCATTTAGCTGTTGACGCTTATGCTCCTTTTCCCTATAGTAGCGCCCCGTTGAGAGATGTTAAGTACATATCCAACAAACAATACGGTGAGATGTCCGAGAGGCTGAAGGAGCACGCCTGGAAAGTGTGTATACGGCAACGTATCGAGGGTTCGAATCCCTCTCTCACCGCCATATTCTAAGATAGAGCCTAGTTTTTTAGCTAGGCTCTATTTTTTTGTTCAAGAAATATACATTTCTAGTCTCGTTTTTCTTCACTGAGTTATTTATATCCATCACTCTTCTTTTTTTGATTAGATTATTGTTAGTATACAAGCATTTTTTATTTTGCTTTTTTGCTTAATCGTTTTATTTAATAATTTCTTATCACTTAACAATCTCTGATAATTAATTTTAATGAAACAAAACAACTTATCTAGTTGTTATTTATGTCTATCCGATTTTTATGACATAAAAAGGTTTTTATTATCCCATCTATAAACGACATTTATTCTAAAATAAAACGCTTTTTATAATTTTAAAATAAATTTAAACTTTATTTTCAAGCAAGCAACAGAATAAATACAATAAGATACATTGCATTATCTATTTAGGTTAACTTATTAGTTTAATTGATTTTATTTCTACTAAGCTTTAAGATATGCATTAATAATTTGATGTATCACATTATTATCAGCGAATAAAAGCGATATCCTCTCTTTTCCTTATCGCCGTTATTCGGCATCTGACTTCTTATTTTGGTTTGATCCTAAATGAAAACTCATAAAGTTAACCGGGTTCGTCCCTTTAGTGCATTTATTGATGCATGTGTAAAAGAGCCTTACTCTTTTGCACGTTTATTAAAAGATATTATTGCAGGGATCACCGTCGGGATTATCGCGATACCTTTAGCCATGGCATTGGCAATTGGTAGCGGTGTTCCCCCGCAATACGGTCTTTATACCGCAGCGATTGCCGGTATAGTTATTGCTGTTTCTGGTGGCTCTCGATACAGCGTTTCAGGGCCTACTGCCGCATTTGTTGTGATCTTGTATCCTGTATCGCAACAATTTGGTTTGAGTGGCTTATTAATTGCTACGCTTATGTCTGGCGTGATCTTAGTGGTTATGGGATTAGCTCGCTTCGGTAAGCTTATTGAGTATATTCCTGTTTCTGTAACACTTGGATTTACCTCAGGGATTGCTATTACAATTGCCACGATGCAAGTAAAAGACTTTTTTGGTCTTGAATTAGCACATGTGCCAGAAACCTATATCGATAAAGTTATTGCTTTAGGCTCTGCATTACCGACTATTCATATTGGTGATACGCTTATTGGTCTGACAACTCTGTTTGTTTTAATTTATTGGCCTAAGCTGAATTTACGTTTACCTGGGCACCTACCTGCTTTAATCGCAGGTACTGCGGTAATGGGTATTGTGAATATGTTCGGTCATGACGTTGCAACAATTGGCTCGCAATTTAGCTATATGCTGCCTAATGGTACAACAGGACAAGGTATTCCACCTATTTTGCCCCAATTTGTTTTACCTTGGAATTTACCAAGCTCCGGTACATCACTTGAGTTAAATTGGAGCACTGTCTCTGCTTTATTACCCGCCGCCTTTTCAATGGCAATGTTAGGTGCAATTGAATCGTTATTATGTGCGGTTGTACTTGATGGCATGACAGGCAAAAAACATCACTCTAATGGTGAATTAGTGGGACAAGGGATTGGTAATATTGTCGCACCTTTCTTTGGTGGTATTACAGCGACTGCCGCTATTGCACGTTCAGCAGCTAACGTGCGTGCGGGCGCAACATCACCCGTTTCTGCTATTGTTCACTCATTGTTGGTGTTGCTAACTTTACTTGTATTAGCGCCTTTTCTTTCTTATTTACCTTTAGCCGCAATGTCAGCATTGCTGTTAATTGTTGCATGGAATATGAGTGAAGCACGTAAAGTAATTGATCTGATCCGACATGCCCCTAAAGACGATATTATTGTCTTAGTATTATGCTTATCTCTCACCGTTCTCTTTGATATGGTAATTGCAATTACTATCGGTATTGTGTTGGCGTCACTGTTATTTATGCGTCGTATTGCCAATATGACCAAAATAACAGAATCTCCTTATACTGATGATGATAAACAGTTATTAGTTGTGCGTGTTAATGGTCCATTATTCTTTGCCGCTGCTGAACGTATCTTTAATGAGTTACGTGAACGTAGTAAAGGTTATAAAACCGTTATTATGCAATGGGATGCTGTTCCTGTATTAGATGCGGGGGGATTACATGCGTTCCAGCATTTCGTTACGGATGTAAAACATGATACCCATGTGATTGTGTGTGATATACCTTTCCAGCCATTAAAGACTCTGGCTAGAGCAAGAGTCATACCAATTGAAGATACACTGAGTTTCTACCCTTCATTACAAAAAGCACTAGATGATTTGGAATTAATTCAGTAGTTTTTTAGTTAAAAAAATAACGCCTTTAATTAATATTAAATAAAGATTAAAGGCGTTTTTAGTTATAGTTAAGAATAAAGGTTTAACTTGAGATATTATTAATATTAACGTTACTCTTAATACAAAAATTCACTTAGTAAGATATAAATGCTTTACCTATTCCACTTCCTTGCACACCCTTTTTTAATAAATCTTGATAAAGTGCATTCATACCCAGCCAATGATTTTCACACCATTCTGGGGCTAATAAAGTGGGTTTTCTGGCACTGGCACATACGCGGTGATAAATAATGTCAGGAGGAGTATGGCGGATCATCTCACCCGCGGTATAGACATATTGTTCTTGTGTTAATGCGTTTATTCGCCCCGCTTTCCACGCTTTAGCTATCGTACTTCCCTCAACAATATGCAATGGATGTAATTTAAGCCCATCAGTGCCTGTCTCAACCACACGCTCTAATGTTTGCATATTAAGCAGATGATCTTCTCGTGGCAGTCCAACAATAAGATGTGTGCATACTTTTAAACCACGACGGCGAGCTTCGCGAGTCGTCGCTTGATAACATTGAAAATCATGCCCACGATTAATATGCTTTAATGTTTTATCATGAGCCGTTTGTAAGCCGAGTTCTAACCATACTTCATAGCCTTTATCGCGATAACTCTGCAATAAATCTAATACGCTAACGGGGACACAATCTGGTCGAGTTCCCACACATAACCCCACCATATCCGCTTGTAATAATGCGGTTTCATATAAGGTACGTAAGTATTCTACTTCAGCATAAGTACTGGTATAGGCTTGAAAATAAGCAAGATAACGGTGTGCACGGTTGATATTTTTAGCTTGTAATGCAATTTGTTCTTCAATGGAGTGATATTGTGTTTGCTCATCAGCAAAAGAAGAGACATTACAAAAAGTACAGCCACCCCGCCCCAATGTGCCATCTCGATTAGGACAGTTGAAACCGCCATGAAGGGTAATTTTATGAATTTTTTCGTGATAACGGCGCTGAAGATCAGCGCCGAACATATTAACAACCGTATGAAGTTGCATAATGCATTTTATTTGCTGGTATCTAGCTCTGGGAAACTTTTTACCACTTCATCAATCGCTTTAATTTGCGCTAGGAAAGGCTCTAATTTCGCCAGTGGTAACGCTGATGGGCCATCACAACGAGCATTATCTGGATCTGGATGAGCTTCAAGGAATAGACCTGCAAGACCAACCGCCATACCTGCACGAGCTAATTCTGCAACTTGTGCACGGCGTCCACCTGATGCTGCGCCAAATGGGTCACGGCATTGCAGTGAATGTGTTACGTCAAAAATAACGGGTGCGCCTTGAGAAGCCTGCATCATAACGTGGAAACCTAACATATCAACCACTAAGTTATCGTAGCCAAAGTTACTGCCGCGATCACATAGAATAACTTGGTCGTTGCCGCCTTCTTTAAATTTATCGACGATATTCCCCATTTGACCAGGGCTTACAAACTGAGGTTTTTTCACGTTGATCACAGCACCCGTTTTTGCCATCGCTTCAACAAGATCAGTTTGACGAGCTAAAAATGCAGGTAATTGAATAACATCGACAACTTCTGATACAGGCTGAGCTTGCGCCGCTTCATGAACGTCAGTAATAATTTTAACGCCAAAAGTTTCTTTTAACTCTTGGAAAATTTTCATCCCTTCTTCTAAGCCCGGACCACGGTAAGAGTGGATTGAAGAACGGTTTGCTTTATCAAAAGAGGCTTTGAATACATAAGGAATATTCAGTTTTTGAGTGACAGTGACGTAATGCTCACAAATGCGCATGGCTAAATCGCGCGATTCTAATACATTCATGCCACCAAAAAGCACAAATGGCAGGTCGTTTGCTACCTTGATATCACCAATATTCACCACTTTATGTTGCATATTTATCCCTATACTGTTTGTAATGTACTGTGTTAATTAAGTACGCTTCTTAAATTTTTAATGGAGAACAATAGGATTTTGTTCTATCGAATGAATTTGGATTTTGATCATCTCTGAAATAGGATCTTCAGGGCATTGCTCAACAAAATAGTTTAGGTCAGATATTGCCACATGGTTGCACTCTAACTGAGCAAAAATAAGTCCGCGATCACGTATTTCGTAAGGATCTTCAGGATCAAACATTAATACCGTTTCACTGGCTTTTAATGCTTGCTCCATATTCTTTTCTTCCATTAAAGAAACTTTCAATGTATCCAAAAGTTTACGAATAATAGAACTATATTCTGATTCTTCTAAATCTGCCTCTAATAATACAGAAGAGCCACCTACATTCCCTTTTAACCAAACTTCTAAGGTATGTTGCGATAGATATTCACCATTTATTGGATTTAAAAATAGCGGTTGTTCATTAGGAATATCTATTCTGATAATAAGTTGTGTAGGAAAGATAACCGGCACTAACGGTAAATTTAACGCTTGTGCGATATAAATAAGAATCGAACCCAGTGAAACAGGAGAGCCAACATGAGTTGCTAATACTTTATCTAACCATAAAGTATCAGAAAGGCAATATTTGCCACTTGCACCACTAAAATGCCACTGCTTATAAAACAGTTTTAGCAGTGCTTCTATCTGCTCTTTAGTATTTCCTTGTTGAGGAATTTCAGCTTCTGCTTGTTCAACTAACTGCGCCAGTTGATAACCAACAGAAGTGGTTGGAAAATCAGGTCGAATAGCCTGAGAGATAAGGATCATGCCCTTAACTAAAGGGGCTTTATTAAATTCGTAATCAGCTATGGTTTCTATCATAATTCCAACGACCTACTGTCACTCGCTCATTACCGCCATAATCACGGAAAGTTTCCACACAGCAGTAACCCTTATCAATAAAAATATTGCGTACACCTTCGCCTTGTTGCCAGCCGTGTTCCAGTAATACCCATCCATTATCAGTTAAAAACTGTCTAGCAGTTTCAATGATAATTTCGATATCAGCAAACCCATTTTTGCCAGCAACTAATGCAGTTAAAGGTTCAAAACGAACATCCCCCTGATGAATATGCTCATCATTTTCATCTATGTAAGGAGGATTACTGATTATCATACCAAATTGATACCCAGAGAGTGAACTAAACCAACAACTTTCCATAAATTCTGTGTTGGTTAATGCTAAGTTGGTCGCATTCTCTTGCGCTAATGCCACGGCTTCAGCTTGAAAATCCACACCAATAATATGACAATCTGGGCGCTCAGATGCCATTGCGAGCGCAATAGCACCTGTTCCTGTTCCTAAATCAAGAATTTTTGTTGGTTCCAATGGGAGTTTTTCTAACGCTTTTTCAACAAGACATTCGGTATCAGGACGGGGGATTAATGTTGCGGGTGACACTTTTAACGGCAATGACCAAAACTCTCTTTCACCCACTAAATACGCGATGGGCTCACCTTTAATGCGTCGAGTAAGTAATTGTGACAATTGTGCTAACTCGTCTGACGAAAGTACTGTTTCATTAAAGGCAATTAAATAAGTACGGGTACGTTGTGTTACGTACCCAAGTAAAATCTCAGCATCGCGTTTAGGGCTGTCACTTTCAATTAATTGCAAGGCTGCTTCACGCAGCCATTGTTCATAATTCATTAATTCAACTCAGAAAGTGCAGAAAGCTGATCCGCTTGATATTCGGTCACGATAGGCTGAATTAATGGATCTAATTTTCCTTCCATCACTTCATCTAAGCGATAAAATGTGAGGTTGATACGGTGATCAGTTACACGACCTTGCGGGAAGTTGTACGTTCTGATTCTGTCAGAACGGTCACCAGAACCCAATAAGTTACGACGTTCAGAAGCTTCTGCTTCTTGGCGTTTTTGCATTTCAGCCGCACGAATACGTGCACCTAATACAGACATCGCTTTAGCTTTATTTTTGTGCTGTGAACGTTCATCCTGACATTCCACCACAATTCCTGTTGGAATATGCGTAATACGGATAGCAGAATCAGTGGTGTTAACGTGCTGACCACCCGCTCCTGAAGAACGGAATGTATCTATACGTAAGTCACTTGGGCTGATTTCAGGTAATTCAGCTTCTGGCACTTCAGCTAATACGGCAACCGTACAAGCAGAAGTATGAATTCGACCTTGAGATTCCGTTTCAGGAACACGTTGAACGCGGTGACCGCCTGATTCAAATTTCAATACACCATAAGCGCCATCACCCACGACTTTTGCAATGACTTCTTTATAGCCACCATGCTCACCTTCGTTAGCATTCATGACTTCAATACGCCAGCGACGTGATTCTGCATAACGGCTATACATACGGAATAAATCACCCGCAAATAATGCTGCTTCATCGCCGCCTGTTCCTGCACGAATTTCAAGGAAACAGTTAAATTCATCATCAGGATCTTTAGGTAACAACAGTACTTGTAACTGTTGTTCTAAATCATCATTTAATGCTCGCGCTTCTTTCAGCTCTTCTTGTGCCATCTCTTTCATTTCAGGATCATCAAGCATCATTTCTGCTGCTTCGATGTCGTCTTGCACTTGTCGCCATTGGCTAAAACAAGCCGTGACGTCAGTTAATTGAGAGTATTCTTTTGAAAGCGCACGAAAACGCTCCTGAGAGGCAATAACATCAGCTTCTGACAGAAGTGCCTGAATTTCTTCATAACGCTCTTGCAGAGCTTCCAACTTAGCGACAATAGAAGGCTTCATTCGTAGATTAAGATCCTGTTAGACAAAGTTAATTATGGGTAATACCCAAACTTTCACGTAATAGATTCAGGCGTTCAATATCACCATCACTGGCAGCCTGTTGAAGAGATTTTGTTGGTGTGTGAATAAGGCGATTCATCAATTGATGAGAGAGCTGTTGGATAACTTTTTCTGCATCCGCTCCGTTTTGTATCAATGTGATAGCTTTTTCTGTCATTTCTGCACGTAACATTTCAGCGCTGTCTCGATATTCTCGAATCGCACCCACAGCACCTTGTGCCCGTAGCCAATCCATAAATTGCCCACTTTCTTGCTGGACAATATGTTCTGCTTGAATTGCAGCTGCTTGGCGTTGTTCTCGGTTATGTTGAATAATCGCTTCTAAATCATCAACGCTATAAAGATAAACGTTATTTAGCTTTTCAACATCTTGTTCAATATCACGAGGAACTGCAATATCCACCAGCAACATTGGCTGATTACGACGTTTTTTAAGCGCCCTTTCAACCATTCCTTTACCAATAATGGGTAATGGGCTTGCCGTAGAACTAATGACAATATCAGCTTGTGAAAGACATTCATCAATCTCTGATAATGTAATCACTTCGGCATCAACTTCATTCGCTAAACGTTGAGCGCGCTCTTTTGTTCGATTAGCAATAATGATTTTTTTGACTTGATGTTCACGCAGATGACGAGCGACTAGCTCTATTGTCTCGCCTGCGCCCACTAATAAGATCGTCAAAGAAGATAACGACTCAAAGATTTGACGCGCGAGCGTACAAGCTGCAAAAGCGACAGAAACCGCATTGGCACCAATTTGTGTCTCTGTTCTCACTCTTTTCGCAACTGAAAAAGATTTCTGAAACAAACGTTCCAGCTCTGAAGAGAGTGAGTGATAGCTTTGAGAATCGGCAAAGGCTTTTTTAACTTGCCCTAATATTTGAGGTTCACCTAATACTAGAGAATCTAAGCCACTTGCCACTCGCATTAAATGGCTGACAGCTTGATTATCTTGATGCCAATAAACACTGCTTTTCAGTTCATTTGGCTCTATTTGGTGATATTGACATAACCAGCGAATAAGCTGTTCATGGCTATTTTCTTTGTCTTCCATACTCAGATAAAGCTCAGTACGGTTACAAGTAGACAGCACAACACCGCCTCTGACAGCGGGTTGCTGTAAGAGGTTATTTAAGGCATCACCCATGGTATCGGGAGAAAAAGAAACTTTCTCGCGTAAAGCAACGGGGGCTGTTTTATGATTAATACCTAATGCTAATAACGTCATATCAACTATATCGAGTTATGAATAAATACCGCCTCGCGACTTGACTTAGTATAAACCTAAAACAGCGCATTTAGTATGGACTCTTCATTTCCGCCATTCTACTTGATGAACAGATTCAATAAAAGAGCTTACTTGAGTGATAGGAGATTTCTATACACAATTTAACGAAATATCGTTATATCATAAGGTTTATGATACTCTTTTTTTTAACTAATAACGAATTAAAGGAATGTCTCAGCTATGCGTTCACGCTTTTTTTCAACCAAACAACTCCTGCGCCTTATCCCGCTAACGGCGTTGTTGCTGAGTGCCTGTAATCTAAATCAGATAAAGACTCAAGGTTCGGCATCTGATAATGATGTGCAATGGCAAGCTCGCCAACAAGCATTAAAGAAAATTTCACAATACGAAACCCGAGGCGCTTTTGCCTATATTGAAGATACTAATAAAACCTATGCCCGATTCTATTGGCAAGACAAAGCGGATGAGCGTTATCGCTTATTGTTAACCAATCCTTTAGGTACAACAGAACTCGATTTAAATGTTATGCCTGGTGTAATTGAAGTTACTGATAATAAAGGCAAAAAATATTATAGCGATAACCCTGCTGAGATGATCTACCAACTTACAGGTATGGTTATTCCACTGAAAAATCTGCGTGCTTGGCTTGTGGGTTTACCAGGTGATGCAACTGATTTCGAGTTAGATGCTAATCATTTATTAAAATCTGTCACATTACCTGCACCTGAAGGCGATTGGATTGTGACTTACCAAGCTTATGATTCAAGTACCACACCCAACCTGCCACAACGCCTTGAGCTAAAACAAGGTGAACGCACTATTAAATTAAAAATGGATAACTGGGATATACAGCAATGACACTAAGTTGGCCTTCTCCTGCCAAATTAAATCTTTTTCTCTACATTACGGGGAAACGCCCTGATGGTTATCACAATCTGCAAACGTTATTTCAGTTTTTGGATTATGGCGATACATTAACCATTACACCTCGTGATGATACCCAGTTAACTATCTTGACGCCGATTGATGGCGTAGAAGATAAAGATAATTTAATTATTAAAGCCGCTAAATTACTGCGTGATTATTGTCAGCAACATAATATTGCTTTGCAATATCACGGTGCAGATATCAGTGTTGATAAAAAACTGCCTATGGGAGGTGGTTTAGGTGGAGGCTCCTCTAACGCGGCAACCACCTTAATTGCACTTAATTACCATTGGCAAGCCGGTTTAAGTGATGAAACGTTAGCTGAATTAGGCGTTAGTCTAGGTGCAGACGTCCCTGTTTTTGTAAAAGGTCATGCAGCGTTCGCCGAAGGCGTTGGTGAAATTTTGACCCCCGCAGAGCCAAAAAAGCAATGGTATTTAGTCGCACATCCCGGAATTTCCATTCCAACACCGACAATCTTCACAGATCCAGAATTAAAACGTAATTCTCCTATTCGCTCTCTTGGCGCATTATTAAAGGCTCCGTTTGCAAATGACTGTGAAATGATCGCAAGAAAACGTTTTCGTGAGGTTGAATATCTGCTTTCGTGGCTGTTAGAATATGCACCGTCACGCTTAACTGGGACAGGTGCCTGTGTGTTCGGCGAGTTCGACTCACAAGTTGCCGCCAGTGAAGTGTTAATTAACGCCCCTGAGTGGGTGCATGGATTTGTAGCGCAAGGCGTCAACATTTCTCCTTTGCATTTATTCCGCTCAAGGATACCTGTGTTATTGCACCCGTAAGATGATGTTTACAAACCCTATGTTCATAAACACGTTCTTTACAGGTCAACAATATCTCTCTCTGGACGCAAGCCTGAGGTTTTTCTCGTGCCCGATATGAAGCTTTTTGCTGGTAACGCAACCCCGGAACTGGCTCAACGTGTTGCCAACCGACTCTACACTAGCCTAGGAGACGCGGCTGTAGGTCGTTTTAGCGACGGTGAAGTCAGTGTGCAAATCAACGAAAACGTACGTGGTGGTGATGTATTTATCATTCAATCAACCTGCGCACCTACTAATGATAATTTAATGGAATTAGTGGTCATGGTTGACGCATTACGTCGAGCTTCCGCTGGTCGTATCACTGCTGTTATTCCTTACTTCGGTTATGCCCGTCAGGATCGCCGTGTTCGTTCAGCCCGTGTTCCTATTACGGCAAAAGTTGTTGCGGATTTCTTATCTAGTGTAGGCGTAGACCGTGTTTTAACCTGTGACTTACACGCAGAACAAATCCAAGGGTTCTTTGATGTACCGGTTGACAATGTCTTCGGCAGCCCGATTCTTTTAGAAGATATGCTTCAAAAAGATTTGGACAACCCTATTGTTGTTTCTCCAGATATTGGCGGTGTTGTTCGCGCTCGTGCTATCGCTAAACTTCTGAATGACACTGATATGGCTATCATTGATAAACGTCGCCCTCGCGCTAACGTTTCTCAAGTTATGCACATTATTGGTGACGTTGCTAACCGCGACTGTATCCTTGTTGACGATATGATCGACACAGGCGGTACATTGTGTAAAGCAGCTGAAGCGCTGAAAGAACGTGGTGCTAAACGTGTATTTGCTTACGCAACTCACCCAATCTTCTCTGGTAATGCTGTTGAGAACATCAAAAGCTCTGTTATTGATGAAGTGGTTGTCTGCGATACAATTCCGTTATCAGCAGAAATCAAAGCATTAAATAAAGTCCGCTCATTGACCCTTTCTGGCATGCTGGCTGAAGCAATTCGTCGCATTAGCAATGAAGAGTCAATCTCTGCAATGTTTGAACATTAATTTGTTATAACATTCATTGCAATTTGAGATAACTAAACCCGCTATAGCATTTGTTATAGCGGGTTTTTTGATGTTTTTTTCTAGATTAAGATAATTTTAGGCAACAAAAAACCCGTTATCATTAAACGGGTCTATAGGTGTGTATTACAACGCATAATGGCAACTATTATTCACTTAACATCAGTTTTTAATTTCTTGTTATTTTTATCTATTCTGATATTCATTTGTGATAATAACATTATGGATAACGGTGATTGTCATGACGACGATAACGTTCATCATGGTTACGTAACCACCAATATCTTTCTGCTATTGTTTCTCTACCACCAATACGGGCGCCTGCTAACCAAACTAGAGCACCAATAAAGATCCCCATTAAAGAGATATCCGCTAGAAATTCAGGGAGCCCTAATGGGAAAATATGGCTAAGAAGCGTATAACCAAGACTACCGAGCATCACAACCATCCCCGTAGCCATACATAAATTACCAACTGCAAATGCATGTTTATATTTCATGTTGCACCTCCAAGCGCGTCGTCAGACGATTCAACAACAAAATACATCGAATAACCTTTTATTCTTTGCAGTTATTATAGCCATAAATACTAAGAAGTTATTGTCGAAGGGATCACATCGCTCCGAAATTTATTGATAATTCTTAACAAAAAATGTGTTTTTTTCTTTCAAAAGAATAAAACAGCACCGATTTTGTTATATTCGCTCTTTTTGTTAAATCAAAAAGTTAACATTTCCTCTGCTTATCATTTCAAAAAACATTCTATGTAATCTATTTTGTGCTTCTGAGCTTAGACAGGTAAACTATGGGCTTTCTTTTAAGACGATAACAGTGAAAGGCTATTGTGAGTAAAATTAAACTTATCGTCGGGTTAGCAAACCCCGGTGCAGATTATGCCCAGACTCGTCATAATGCGGGTGCTTGGTATGTTGATTTATTGGCTCAACGTCATCAACAATCTCTAAAAGAAGAGAGTAAATTCTTTGGTTATACCGCGCGTATTAATTTGAATGGTAATGATGTTCGATTATTAGTGCCTACCACTTTTATGAATTTAAGTGGTAAAGCGGTACAAGCAATGGCAAATTTCTATCGCATTGAACTTGATGAAATTTTAGTTGCACATGATGAACTCGATTTACCGCCTGGTGTTGTCAAAATGAAGTTAGGTGGTGGTAATGGCGGTCATAACGGATTAAAAGATATTCAAAGTAAGTTTAGCAATAATCCAAATTTCTATCGTTTACGCATTGGCATTGGTCACCCGGGTGATAAAAATAAAGTGGTTGGCTTTGTATTAGGCAAACCGCCAATAAGTGAACAAAAATTAATTGATGATGCTATTGATGAAGCACTTTCGTGTACAGATATTTTAATGCGTGATGGTTATGAGAAAGCAATAAACCGCTTACATAGCTTTAAAGCATAATCATTACATTGATAGATTAAACAATTTCAATATTCAGAGGGTAAAATGCCCTCTTCTTTTGCGCGATTAATCCCTGATGATTTAATCAAACAGGGATTTGTTCTATAATAGCGCCAAATTTTTTTAACAGCACACAACAGGAATACTCCCTCCTGTTGTTTTTATGTGACAAGGTGAACGTTTATGGGATTTAAATGTGGTATCGTCGGTCTGCCTAACGTAGGAAAATCTACACTGTTTAATGCCTTAACTAAGGCAGGTATTGAGGCAGCCAACTTCCCATTCTGTACTATTGAGCCAAACACAGGTGTTGTTCCAATGCCTGATCCTCGCTTAGATAAATTAGCTGAAATTGTTAAGCCGCAGCGTATTTTACCTACAACAATGGAATTCGTTGATATTGCGGGTTTAGTAAAAGGCGCATCTAAAGGCGAGGGTTTAGGTAACCAATTCCTAACTAACATTCGTGAAACTGAAGCGATTGGCCATGTGGTTCGTTGTTTTGAAAACGATAATATCATTCACGTTGCAGGCAAAGTTGATCCTGCTGAAGATATCGAAACTATCAATACTGAATTAGCTCTTTCTGACTTAGATACCTGTGAACGTGCAATGCACCGTAATCAGAAAAAAGCCAAAGGTGGCGATAAAATTGCTAAAGCAGAAATGGAAGTGTTAGAAAAATGCTTACCGCATTTAGAAAACGCGGGCATGTTACGTGCTTTAGATTTAACTGAAGAAGAAAAAGCGACTATTCGTTATTTAAGCTTCTTAACGTTAAAACCAACAATGTATATTGCAAACGTGAATGAAGATGGTTTTGAAAATAACCCTTACCTTGAAACCGTTCGCAAAATCGCAGAAGCAGAAGGCTCTGTGGTTGTTCCTGTTTGTGCCGCTATTGAGGCTGATATTGCTGAATTAGAAGATGCTGAGCGTGAAGAGTTTATGCAAGATTTAGGCATCGAAGAGCCAGGTTTAAACCGTGTTATCCGTGCAGGTTACGCATTACTGAACTTACAAACTTACTTCACTGCGGGCGTTAAAGAAGTTCGCGCATGGACAATCCCAGTAGGTGCAACAGCACCACAAGCTGCAGGTAAAATCCATACTGACTTTGAGAAAGGCTTTATCCGCGCTCAAACTATCGCTTATAACGATTTTATTACTTATGGCGGTGAGCAAGGCGCAAAAGAAGCTGGTAAAATGCGTGCAGAAGGTAAAGAGTATATTGTTCAAGACGGCGATGTGATGAACTTTTTGTTTAACGTGTAAGTATCTTAATTACAAAAGCGACATTTTCTTAAATAAAAACCCAAAAGTTGATCTCCAGCTTTTGGGTTTTTTATGCTTTTATTTTAAATAATCAATTCCAGTGTAACGGTATTATACTACTGAAAGCATCACCGAAATATTCTTTTCCATACTTATTAATATCTGAAAATAATAAGGATTCAGTAGCGGAATATGTATTTTTATATACATATTTATCTAATAATAGCGAATTCCATTCATCCAATTTATTTTGATTTGTCATTAAATTTGGATTTAATTCTCTTGCTTTACTCATTAATGCATAAGCATATGATGTTAATATTTTTTTTGACTCCTCTACTGAACCGTGTGCCATACTGAAAGAATAGTAAACAAATATAGCAGCAAGACCCAATAAATATCGAGACTTTTCTTTATCACTCAATGATGTCAATTCAAAGTGCTCACAGATTTTGTGATAATGATCATTTTTAAGTGAAACTTCCCCAGGGTCTTTAGTTGAAAAAACTAACAACTTTTCAAATATTGGAACTAAATTTTTATTTTTTCTATCATCATATACTTCATCTTTATATATCATAGGTTTTCCCATAGAAATAAAGAAAAATCGATTATAATAATTACCGAGATTAAATAACGATAAAATCTTTTCAATTTTATGTTTGTTAAGACATCTATTATAACTATCTTTAAACACCATAAAATCGTTATTGAATAGGCTGAGATGTTCAGATTCATTAACATCTTTCTTTTCATTATCTATATAAAGAGAAAAATTTGACCAAGACATCTCAGGTTCTATATCGTTAGAAAATAACATAGTTGTAAAATTATTATGATTAATCACCATGGCTTTATTATCATTAATAAGAATGTAATTAAATTTATCTTTATCATCCCAATTGAGATTAGGTTTATCATTATCGAAAGCTATTTTCTCAATATGCGCTTGAACTTCATTTGAGTAGAAGTATTGATTATATAACATTCTTGCTTTATCTTTAATATTTTGGTCATCATGATAAACAGAGATAGCCATTAATTTAATAAAAGCCTTATTATCCTTAATCATAAAATCATGTCTTTGTTCTTCTTTATAATCTTCTAAAAATAGATCTAAACAAAAAGATAAGCATTCCTGAGAAAGCGTATTGCTAAATATTTTTTCTTTTTCATTTACATAATTAGAATCTAATAAAAATTTAGCAAATTTATTAAGCCCCTCATCTTTCATATAATATTTTTTAGATGTGATATTATTAACTATTGAATCCAAAGGAAATGATTCAATATTAATCTTATATGTACGTTCCGACTTTATTTCTCTTTCTATTTCTTTTTTTATATTCTCCATAAGCTTTATCTTTATTTTATCATATTTATCATCTATAGTGTTAATAGTATTAAATATCGTATTTTCACTAAAACTTTCATTTAGATCTTTATCAATTCTCATTTTACATTTAAAAAAAGGATGATTTTCTATTATTGCATTGTCAAGGTTAGCATTTGTAAAATCAGCTTTATTTATATTAATTTTAGTTCCATTCAAATTACTATTTATAAATTTTGAACCCTCCAGACATCTATGACCAAAATCAACATTGGCAAGATCAGAACCTGAAAAATCCACTTTTGAATTTATACTATCGTAACAATAAACATTTTTAAATTTTATTTTTTTTAGATCTCTATCTTTAAAATATCCACCTTCTAAACTTCTATTACTAAGATCATTATTATTAGGATTATTTATATTTTTAATATCATCTAATTTTTTTAATGCTTTATATTCTTCTTCAAAATTCAACCCACTGCTTTTACATTTTTTCTCTTGCTCAATTGCGTTTAATCTTCTAGAAAGCAATTCATATACACTTGGTTTAATACCTTTACTCTTTTTATTTACAGAACTATTATTTAATTTATTATTATTATTTTTTATTTCCAATATCTTTCTTGCAAAACTCAAATTTTTAAAAGAAGGATGATAATCTGCCACATCAACAGCGGCTGCAGCATCATTAGCCAAATGAGCCTTTAGATATGTAAATACTATATTCATAATGGTTGCCTATATAATTAATTATGTATCGTAAGTGACGATAACAACTATTTATGATTTCTACTTTTATAAAGCAACCACCATCAAAATAACTTAAAAGAAACCATTCAAATAACTTTATAAAATAATCACCATACACATCTAAAAAATAGTAAATTATCATTAGTATTTTAATAACAATAAAAACATTTGAATTTTTTATTCACGAGACTAATAATTAAATTGATAGTCAATTAATGACCATCTTTATCAAATAAGGATCAGTTGTATTATGAATTATAATTTAAGCCATAATATGCGAGATAATAGCGATATAGCCCCCAATAAAAGCGATAGTTGTCAATGTAACCAAGAAATAATAACAAATCTAAATAATTATATTAATAATCATCCCGAATGTACTATTTATCAGAATTCATTAATGAGCAGCTTAATTGCCGGCGTTTATGATAGTGATGTGACTATTGCTGATTTATTAAAACAGGGTGATTTTGGTTTGGGCACCTTTAATCAACTTGATGGTGAATTAGTTGCTTTTGATAACAACGTTTTCCAATTACGTTCTGATGGTAGTGCCCGTAAAGCATTAGACTCTCAAAAATCCCCTTTTGCTGTGATGACCTTTTTTAATTCTGATATTGAGCATTCGTTTTCTTACGGCGCCTCACAACAAGAAATACATAATACAATCAATCAGTATGTTCCTTCCGATAATCTTTTTTGTGCAATTAAAATTGAAGGCGAATTTGAATTAGTCAAAGCACGTACTGTTCCTCGCCAAGAGCCTCCTTACCTTCCCATGTTAGAGGCAATAAAAAATCAACCTATTTTCACGTTTCATAACGAAACCGGTATTATTGCAGGCTTTCGTTCACCACAATTTACTCAAGGAATAAATGTTGCTGGTTTTCATGAACATTATATAAATCAACAACGCCAAGGTGGTGGTCACGTTCTCGATTACTACTTAAAGAAGGGCACATTACAAATCAGTATCATTTCCCGCCTTACCATTGGGTTACCCAGTCAATCCGCTTTCCTTCAAGCTAACTTAATGCCAGACGATCTCCATCATGCAATAGAACAAGCCGAAAATTAATTCAAAAAACACTTCACTTTATTCTCAAGACAATTTTTTTATTCACTTGCAAAATCAAAGAAGGTTATATGAATACTCCTCATTGGAAATGTGGTGCAGATTTAGTCGTCAAACAATTAGAACAACATGGCATTAAACAAGTATTTGGTATTCCGGGTGCAAAAATCGATCGTGTATTCGATTCGCTTGTTGATTCAAATATTGAAACTGTGGTTGTTCGTCATGAAGCGAATGCGGCATTTATGGCAGCCGCAGTTGGACGTTTAACGGGTAAAGCGGGAGTCGCTATCGCTACATCAGGGCCAGGATGTTCTAATCTTGCAACAGGCATTGCAACGGCAACTTCTGAAGGTGATCCGTTAGTCGCATTAGGCGGTTCAGTAAAATCGGCGGATAGATTAAAACTGGTTCATCAGAGTATGGATACAGTTACCATGTTTAATCCTATTACTAAATTTTGTGCTGAAATTGATTCCTCAAAATCAATCTCTGAAACAATGGTCAATGCGTTTCGTCATGCAGAATCAGGAAGACCTGGCTCTGCTTTCTTAACATTTCCAATGGACATTTTAAATAATGCTGTTGATAGCCCAATATTAGTGCCTAAATCTAAATCTAATCTGGGTGGAGCAAACAATGATGCAATAAAAGAAGCGGTTACCTTATTATTAATGGCAAAAAACCCTGTCATTTTATTAGGTTTGCAGGCGAGTTATCCTGATAATGCATTATCACTGCAAAAACTACTCGATATTTGCCCTCTCCCAATTGTGGGAACTTATCAATCAGCAGGCGCTATCGCTCAACGCCATTTTCCTTTATTTGCTGGTCGCATAGGTTTATTTAATAATCAGCCAGGCGATGAATTACTTTCCCATGCTGATTTAGTCATTACGTTAGGTTATAGTCCAATCGAATATGAACCTTCATTATGGAATCACAATAATGCCAATATTATTCATATTGATGAAATTCCAGCTGAAATAGATCTAGCTTATTGCCCTGATTTAGAATTAACCGGCAATATCAAATTAACTCTCGATAATTTAACTCAGCGTTTCGCTAAACAATCCACATCTCAAATTACACTCTCAAATAACACTCGTCAGGTTTTAGAAAAAATTCGCCAGCAAAGAGAAACGCTGCAACAAAATAGTTATTTTAGGCAAGGTAGTCCTATTCACCCTTTAACCATTATTCATGAGATGCAAGATATTATTGATAACGATGTCACTCTCTGTATTGATATGGGGAGTTTTCATATCTGGTTAGCTCGTTATCTTTATAGTTTTAGAGCAAGACAAATGCTGATTTCTAATGGCCAACAAACTATGGGTGTTGCATTGCCGTGGGGTATTGGTGCTTCTTTTGTTCGTCCTTCTGACAAAATTATTTCTGTTTCTGGTGATGGTGGCTTTATGCAATCATCCATGGAATTAGAAACTGCGGTTCGTCTAAACACCAATATCTTGCATATAATCTGGGTTGATAACGCTTATAATATGGTTGAGATGCAAGAGCAGGAAAAATATGGTCGTTATTCAGGTGTGAAATTTGGCGCAATTGATTTTAAACGTTACGCGGAATCCTTCGGAGCTAAAGGGTTTTCTGTTGAATGTGCATCTCAGTTACGTTCAATATTACATGAAGCAATGGCTGTTGATGGCCCTGCTGTTCTTGCTATTCCTGTCGATTATAGTGATAACGCTAAATTAATGGAACATATTGATTATAATTTGATTATTTAGCATGATACGGAACTAATCACAAAGAAGCCCCCAATAAGAATTAAATCAAAACACAAAGCCACTACAAATGAGCTTTGTGTTTTTTTAACGAAAACTTCTCATATTTGGCTTCCAGCCATATTCTAAATTTAAAAATATTTCTTATTTAAATCGAGTCCAATATATTGTCACATATCGATTAAATATTATATCTAATTCCTATGTTTAATAACGGCAATAACTTATCTAACTTCTCTTTGTGTGGAGTGCATTATAACTATCTTTAAACATTTCAAAGTCTTTGTTAAATAATTCATAATAATTGGTTTGTTCAATAAGTTTACTTTTATCTTTGATATAAAGAGAAAATTTATTCCAACTTGCATTCATCCCCTTCTCATCAGAAAATAACATATTTATTAGATTTTCATGACTAATCATTATCGTTTTATTACCACTTACAATAATATAATTGATATTTTTCTTATCGCTCCAGTCAACTTTTTTATTATTCCCAAAATTTTCTTTTTTAACAAAGCCTTTTATTCCTTCTATTTCAAGATACTTATTGTATAAGGATCTCCCTTTTTCCTGAATAGCTAAGTCATTATGATAAACAGTCAATGCCATCAATTTAATGAAACAACCATTTTTTCTCACCATGTATTCTTTGATTTTTTCATTATCAAGTTCACTGATTAGATCTAAAATAAAGGATAAAGCACCAGAAGAGAGCTTATTAGAATACATGTTAAACCCATCCCTTAAATACTTAATATCTAATAACTTTTTAGCAAAATCTTTAATGACTCCATCTTCTAAATAATATTTCTTAGATGTTATATTATCGATTATTGAATCAATAGGAAATGATTCTAATTTCATCTCACCACTATTATTTATTGACTCTATAATCTGTTTTACAAGTTTTATTTTTATTTTTTTGTATTTATCATTTATTGTATTTAATGTATGAAATAATGTATTACCACTTAACTTTTCGTTTAAGAGATAATCACTTTCAATTTTATTAAAAGATTTAGCTTTAAAATTAAATTCGACACCATCGAGATTGGTATTTGTAAAATCAACATTACTTAGATTAGAAACTGAAAAATCAAATTGAGTATCTTTGAATTCTCTATTTTTAAAATCTTTATTTCTATTACTCAATGTGATGGCCGTATTTTTTATTTCACAACTTAATAAGTTACGTGAAAAAGAAATATTATTTAAAGATGGATTGTTATGTGTCAAATCAGGCGCAGATAATGCTCTATTAGATAAATGTGATTTTAAATATTGCAATACATTAACCATGATGTTCCCCTATGTGATTATATCAAAGTGGATTAAATAGTTTTAATCTGTTTTATATTGATGTCATAAACACTATAAAAATCATTAATCAAATAAGCTATAATAAAAGGAACAACATTAAGATTTAAAAATATTATAAAATCATTGTTGTTTATAGTTACCGCGCTAACCATCAGCTTATCAACAGCACAGGCAGCAAACCCGCCTTGACAAAATTCCGTACAATACAATAGTAAACATGAAATGTTGGAAATCACACCGAGCCAAATTTGATATGTATGCCAATGAAGTTGCAGGTACCGCCCTATATTACAGAAAGATCCTCGTCTTCAAATAGTTGGAATGCTACTACTTTAGTTAGTAGTACTGATGTTGCATTCCATAGCGATTATAGAGATCAATATTGTAAAATGGAGTTTAAATATAAATTAGGTTATATCCTCTTGTTTATCTTATAAACAGAATAAATTGTATTTACTCTTGTCTAGCCTAATAATAACAACATTTAGAATCATCCAACTCACTAATACAGTGCAATTAATCACAAGGTGAATCATCATGTCACAATTACCACTTCCTTCTTCTCATGCTCGATTTATTGCTCTTCGCCTTCTCCCTAATGAGGATGTGATTATGGCATTACGACAGATGATTAAAGAACAAAACCTGAAATCGGCATTTATTGCAGGTTGTGTGGGTAGTTTAACAGATGTGGTATTACGTTTTGCAGGACGTGAAGAAAATCGCTATCTTACGGGTAAATTTGAAATTGTTTCACTAATTGGAACATTAGATGACCAAGGTGAACATTTGCATTTAGCGGTTTCAGATGAAAATGGATTAATGTGTGGTGGACATATGATGCCAGGTTGTACAGTGCGCACAACGCTAGAACTCGTTATTGGTGAGTTAGAGCAAGTGACTTTTAGCCGTCAGCCTTGTGAACACTCTGGTTATAAGGAGTTGGTCATCACACCGCGTAAATAGCCTTTTTATAAAAAGAGCGTTATTGATGCAAAATAATAAAACCAATAGTCACTATCCTTTGTAAAGGTTTTTAAACTATGTCTACAACTCCTCTAATTTCGAGCCGTACTCTTGTGCTCATTGTTGTTTCTATTGCAATAAATATGATCGGTGGTCAAATCACCTCAATGGTCAAACTTCCTATCTTTTTAGATTCCATCGGTACGCTTATCTGTGCCTTATTAGGTGGTCCATGGGTTGCATTATTTACTGGATTATTAACCAACCTGTTATGGGGATTAATTAGTGGCCCAATGGCTGCTGCATTTGCACCTGTTGCCATGATGATAGGATTAAGTGCAGGTTTATTAGCGCGTGCTGGTGGTTTTCGTTCATTAACTCGAGTTATTGGCTCAGGTATTATTATTACTTTAGCGTTAATGATTGTCGCTGTTCCAATTCGGACTTATTTATTTGGTGGTGCCACAGGCAGTGGCGCAGATTTCTTTGTCGCTTATTTTCATGCGGTTGGTGAAGGGCTTATTGAATCTGTTGCAATTACTGTTTTAGGTGCAAATCTCGCCGATAAAATATTATCAGCAATTATTGCTTGGTTATTAGTACGTCAATTACCACAAAAAACACAACGCAACTTTCCTGCAATGGCTAAGGTTCGCTAATAATGCATCCCTTTACCTCATTGGCATTATGGCTTTGGCTAAGTGCCAGTGTGCTGTTTTTATCATTAAGCTTACCACTGCTGATAATTAGCAGTGGTACTTTTATTAGCTTATTACTTTGGAAAGCCTCTCGCTGGCGTTGGCGCCTTATTGCATGGTTGATGATCCCTATGGCGATAGGCCTATGGTTAGTTCATAGCGGTTGGCTTGCTTATTGGTTAACAGGTGGCATTTTAGATACCAGTAAACAAACTATGGCAATAACGCTATGGCTAAGATTATTAGCAATAATAAGCGGTGCTCAATTGTGGTTGCAGTACACTTCAACCGAACAATTTATTAGGGCCTTATTTGCTAGCCGTCTACCTATGAGTCTTTCCTATTTATTAGCAGGGCCTTTGTTACTTGTCGAACAATTACGCCAACAGTTACACAATATAAGAGAAGCACAATTAGCACGAGGTGTACCTCTTGATGGTTCATTCTGGCAACGTCTAATAACGTTGCCTGCTATTGTCTTGCCACTTATTAGCCATGTATTAAGTGATTTAACTATTCGTAGCGCTGCATTAGATATGCGAGGATTTCGTATTATTGCAAAACGTACCACGCTTTCTCCTCCTGTCGATACACCACTACAAGAGATGTTACGCTATTTTATTTTACTGCTTATCTTTGTTGAAGGAGCTATTTGGCTATGGTAATAAATCTTCAGCAATTTAGTTTTACCCCTAAAGACGATGAGCAACCTATTATTGGCCCTATTGATCTACAATTAAAGCAAGGAGAATGGCTTGTTGTTTTGGGAGGAAATGGCAGTGGAAAAAGCCTTCTTGCCCAACTACTAGCAGGTTGGCATCCCGATTTATTAACAGGCTCAGTGCAAGGCTTGGGAATTGTACAAAATATTGCTCTGGATAAAAGCCGATTAGTGTCACTAGCCCCTGGTAGACAACTCGTTCAACAATCTCCTCAATTACAACTTTCAGGTTGTGCTTTTACAGTAGAGCAAGAGATTGCTTTTGGCCCTGAAAATTTAGGGTTAAGTGATAATGAAGTTCGATTTCGCGTAAAAGAAGCAATGATATTAACGCAATGTGACAGCCTTCGTTTCCGCCACCCTTCTACACTGTCAGGCGGAGAAGCGCAGCGTGTTGTCATTGCAAGCGCCCTTGCCATGCACCCTAAATTATTATTGCTTGATGAAGCATTTAGTCGTTTAACACCAAATGCAACACAACAATTACAGCAACGCATTAAACGGTACGCACAAGAGCACACATGCAGTGTGATTATTTTTGAACGCAATTTATTGCCTGCAATAACACTTAGTGAACAATTTTTATTGTTAGAAGCGGGAAAAACAAAAGCAGCAGGTGCTTTAGAAGATATATTTCCTTTCTTATTTACAACAATTAATGCTCCTGATGCATGGCTAGCTTTAAATTGGTTAGTCGAAAACCATCATTGGAAAAAAAATATTGTAAATAACGATAAAGCTTTACTTAAGGCTTTTAAGGAGTTTTATGTTACAGCTTGATAAAGTGACTTATCGTTGGAGTGAAGATGTTCCACCGTGTATTTCTCAATTATCTTTAACATTAAATCAAGGTGAATGGATAACACTCGTTGGTGATAATGGTGCGGGTAAATCAACACTATTACGTTTAATTGCAGGGTTGTTAACGCCTAATAAAGGTGAGATAAAACTCAATAATCAGTTATTATCTCAAATGAAAGCACAGCAACGTGCTCAATATATTGGTGTATTATTCCAAGAGCCTGAACGACAAATATTTCATAACACCGTAGAAAAAGAAGTTTCTTTTGGCTTGAAACAACGCAAGTTTTCTAAAGAAGAGATTAAAAAACGTTTGGATGAAACATTAATGCTTTGCGGTTTAAGCAATGTCGCTGATGTTCATCCTTTAGATTTACACGCAGGTCAACGTAGAATGGTTGCCGTTGCAAGTTTGAGTATTCTATCCCCCCAAATATTACTACTTGATGAACCGACTCGCGATTTCGATGCACATTGGCTAACATGTTTTGAGAACTGGCTTCAGGTACAAAAAACATTAGGTACATCTGTTCTTGCTATTAGCCATGATCTTGATTTTACGGCACGTCATTTTCAGCGGGTTATCCATTTATCCTCAGGAAAATTAATTGCTGATGGCGCTCCTGAAAATGTATTAATGAGCTCAACGTTGCAATCCCTTTCAGATATACCCGCACCTACGTTATACTCATTAAGTCAGAAATTAAAATTACCAATAAAAAACAGCCCTGTTGAATGGGCTAAAATGTTAATTAAGAATAAATAGAAATCATAATATTAGCTCATAATAATCTTAAGACTTATTTCTATTATTATCATTTATTTTGCTGCTGGAGATAATTAAATGGAAATCTTTCACATGGTATTAAACTCATTGAGTCACTTATCTCCTATTACCCTATTCTTATCTATTATCTTAATCACGGCTGGAAAATCGACCATCGGTATTTCTTCATTTTTACCGCCAGCATCTTTGATGTTGATCTTTATTTTCGGTGCCTGTTTACCACTTTACTCCCCGATATTTCTTTGGTTAGCAACCAGTCTTGGTGCCTTATTAGGTTCAATTTTAAGCTATGAATTGGGGTGTTCAATTTATCGTTTTCCTCGTCTTAAATTGTGGGTTAAGCGTTATCAATCAAAAATAAATCGAGTTCAACAGTTATTAAAAAATAAAACGTACTATATTTTGTTTATTTCTCGATTCTTAGCTGTCTTTCGTTATTTAACACCCTTTAGTGCAGGCTTATTAAAATTGCCTGCTTATGGTATTTATATCACTAGCGCTATTTCTGCATTGGTGTGGTCTGCAATGTTTATTCTAATTGCAACAGGAGTGCTCTCTATTGCATTATAAGAATACTGATTAATCCTTAATTTTACTTATTTTCTTAATTCTCAAACTCATCTATTTTCACTTTTTTTCGCAAAATTATTTAAATTTCTACCAACTTCTCTTTTTTCATTTTATTTTTTATTATCGATAAATAGGCTATTTTTTAGCTCATTTTATCGTTTTCCTAGCAAGTTATTGATATTTTCTTTTGTGTTTTATGACTATCACCATAATTATGATTAAAAATTGCATAATTACTATGTTGATCACAAATTGTTATTTTCTTGTTTTAATTTCATTACGTCACTTCACAATTCTTTAACTTTCTTGTTTTCTATAAAAGTTGTCATGTTGTATACAAGTTAGTGTGAAACATTCACCTGCGTTTTTATGTACAGGAACAACATCATGAGAATAAGAAAAACAAAGCTTGCCATCGGTATTGTTGCTGTTATTGCTGTTGTCTCATTAGCAGTAATCGGCAAAAAAGAGAATGCGAATAAACAATTTCTCTCTGTAGCAACCGCTTCAACAGGAGGAACGTATTATCCGATGGGAGTGGGTTTAGCAAACGTATGGAGTACACATCTTAAGGACAGAGGTGTTCAAGTAACAGGACAATCTTCAGCAGGATCGATAGAAAATATCTATTTAATGCAGAAAAATGAAGCTCAACTTTCAATTTTACAAAGCCTTTTAGCCGTAGAGGCTTATGAAGGGGTACGTAATTTTGAAGGCAAACCAGAAAAAGATCTGCGTTCAATTTCTATGTTATGGCCTAATGTTGAGCACTTTGTTTTAATGGATAACAAAGTAAAAACGGGCACATTAGAAGATATTCGCGCGACTAGCTTTTCTGTGGGCCCTCAAGCCAGTGGCACTGAACAATCCACGATTATTATTCTTCAAGGCGTGAATTTAACTAAAAAAGATATCACACCTGAATATCTTGGATATGGCGATACCGTTTCTGCCATGCGAGATGGCCGCCTTGATGGTGGTGCATTACCTGCTGGGGTGCCAGCTTCTGCGGTAACTGATATGTACGCAAGTGGTGTCAGTGCAAAATTACTCGAAGTCACGGATAAGCAACTTGATGATATCAATCATGTAGCGAATTCATGGTTTCGTTTTGAAATCCCCGCCAACACCTACCCTCGTCAAACTGAAATGGTCAATACGATTGCTCAACCTAATATCTTAATGACCACAACCAGCATTGATAATGATCTAGTTTATGAGTTGACAAAAACCATGTTTGAGAACCTTCCAGAGGTTCACCAAGTTCACAGCGCAGCCAAGTACATCACCACAGAAAATGCATTAAAAGGTGTTTCTGTACCATTACATTTAGGGGCTTACCGCTACTACAAAGAAATCGGATTAGAGATCCCTGATTATCTTATTCCACCAGAAGCTCAAACGCAGACTAATAATAAATAACAGGAGTGAGTTATGACTAACAATGACCACCTAACTCCGGTAGAGCCACCTGCATTAGATAAAGAAGCAAGCTCCGGCAATCGCCAACTTGCAGGTATTTACCTGAAAATTACCACGACTCTTGCAATTTTAATTTCACTTTACGCTATTTATTCCAACGCATTATCAAATACTCAAGAATTTTACCGTAATACTATTTTTCTTAGTGGTATTTTAATTTTAGGCTTTATTTTGTTTCCATTCTCTAAGCGTTTTTCAACGCCTAAATTTAATGGGTGGGATTATCTTTTTATTGCTTTAACATTAATCAGTTATGGATATTTTTTCTTTAATTACGTCGATCTTCATGTTGTAAGAAAAAGTATTCCAAATACTACCGATTATGTCATGGCAATACTGGGTATTATTGTACTGTTTGAAGCAGCAAGAAGAACCACTGGGTATTTCATTCCAGGGCTTGCAACTTTTGCCATTATATATGCTTTATTTGGTCAATATTTTATGGGTATTTTCGGTCATGCCGGATTTTCTGTAGAAAGATTGTTATACCGTTTATTTATGACCAGTGAAGGTATTTTTGGGATCACCCTTTCAACAGCCTCGACAGCGATTGTTGTCTTTATTCTTTTTGGATCGTTCTTAAGTGTCAGTGGCGCAACAGCCCTGTTTAATGACTTAGCACTTGCTCTTGCGGGTCGTCGCCGAGGTGGTCCTGCTCAAGTCGCTGTTATTTCATCTGCATTAACAGGTTCATTAAGTGGAAGTGCTGTCGCCAACGTAGCAACAACGGGGACTTTTACCATTCCTTTAATGAAAAGCATTGGATTAACGCCTCGCTTTGCGGGTGCCGTAGAAGCAACAGCATCAACAGGCGGTATGATAATGCCACCTATTATGGGTGCCGCCGCATTTATTATGGCGGGCTTTTTAGGTATTTCTTATACCACCATTGTTATTGCAGCGATTATTCCAGCGTTGTTATATTACGCAGCTTTAATTATGGCGATTGATATCGAAGCCAAAAAACAAGGATTAAAAGGTTTAAGTAAAGAGAATATTCCACAAGTTAAAGCGGTATTAAAAGCGCGGGGTTTATTATTACTACCTTTAGTTATTGTTATTGGCACCTTATTAGTGGGTAAAACACCTATTTATGCAGGCTTCTTAGGTATTCTGACCATTATTGTCGCAAGTTGGATAACGCCTGATAAATCAGTCCGTATGACATTAACTAAAGTAGCTGACGCCTTAGCGGAAGCGGCTCGTGGATCTGTTCAAGTGACTGTCGCTTGTGCTGCAATCGGTGTCATCATCTGTGTTGTAACAATGACAGGTATCGGTGCAACATTGGCATTCAATATCGTCTCAATGACAGATAACACATTATGGATGATCTTATTAGTCGTTATGCTAGTGTGCATTGTATTAAGTATGGGTTTACCTTCAACGGCGTTATATATTGTCGTAGCCGTTACAGTGTCACCTATCTTAATTAAAGCGGGTGTTATGCCTTTAGCGGCTCACTTCTTTGTTTTCTGGTTCGGAGCTTTATCCAATATTACACCACCCGTAGCATTAGCGAGTTATACCGCGGCCAGTATTGCTAGAGCTGATCCAATGCAAACATCATGGGATGCGGTTCGTTTAGCACTTCCCGGTTTTATTATTCCGTTTATTTTAGTCTATAACCCTGCTTTACTGATGCAAGGTGATAATTTAGGTGTACTTTCAATTGGATTAATGATTATTAGTGCATTAATCGGAATTTATGCACTCAGTATCGCAACGGCAAACTTCTGGATGATTAAAACAACATGGTTTGAGCGTATTGCATTTGCAGCAGCGGCAATTCTAATGATTAAACCGGGCTTATATACCGACCTTTTAGGTGTCGCCTTGATCCTATTAACGGGTGCATTCCATTTATTACGGTCTAAAAAACAGTTAGCCAATATGGAGCATGCATCTGGAGAAAACTAGATGATACAAAAGATCTCACGCCAAAAAGCGTCGCATCAAATTCTTGAGCAGATAAAGCAAAATATTAGTAACGGGACTTACCCTATTGGTGAAAAGTTACCCTCTGAAAATGTACTTGCTGACGCCTTTGGCGTCAGTCGAGTTCCCATCAGAGAAGCATTAGGTGTCTTAGAAGCCAGTGGCATAGTAACTTCACGCCAAGGGGGTGGTCGCCGTGTAATTGACCATTCTATACTCAGTAAATATGAACCATTGGTAATGGAAATTGCTTGCCCTGAAGAGATAGATTCACTGCTAGAAATGCGTGAGGTCATTGAACATGAAGCGGCAGCTATTGCCGCTTTACGTCGAACACCAGAAGAATTACGCGCTATCGAAAACGCCCACGATGCCTTTGTTTTAGCAACAAGACAAAACAAAAGTATTGGTCATAAAGAGGACTATCAATTTCATCGTTCTATTATGGTTGCCTCTCATAACTCTTTTTTTGTCCAGATCTTAGATAACTTACACGAACTCTACCTTGGCGTATTAATGTATTCGCTAAGTAAAAACAAAGGACGAGATACTGAAATTGAGCGAGTGATTGCGGAACATGAGGCAATTGTTGAATCAATACGCCAACAAGATCACGATGAAACAAGCCATAGAATGCGTCTTCATTTAACCAATGTACGTGGCAAATTAAAGCGATTACAACAAGAACCCTGTTAATTTAAAATTTATAAAATGGATAATATTATGGCTTATGACGTGATTATTATTGGTGCGGGATTAGTTGGATTAGGGGTTGCAAGTGCGCTACAAGAGAGTCAACCTGAGCTGAAATTGCTAGTGATTGATAAAGAGTCAGGCCCTGCTGCTCACCAAAGTGGGCATAACAGTAATGTTGTTCATTCAGGTATTTATTACACCCCAGGGAGCCTTAAAGCAAGGCTGGCAAAACAAGGCAACATTACGACATATGCGTTTTGCCAACAACATAATCTCTATTATGATCGTTGTGGCAAAGTTATTGTTGCTACCAATGAAAAAGAGTTAAAAGCGTTAGAAAATATCTATCAACGTGGCATTGAAAACGGGCTTGAAGTTATCAAAATGACTGAGTCTGAACTTAAAGTCAGAGAACCTTATGTCAATGGTATCGCGGCTCTATTAGTTCCTGATGCAGGTATTGTGAATTACCCTGAAATTGCAGCGAAACACGTTGAAATTATTCAATCACGAGGCGGTGAATTTGCATTTGGACAAACGGTGACAGCAATTAATGAAACCGATGATACTGTTACTGTCACAACATCCAATAATCAATTTACAGGTAAATGGTTGATTAATTGCGCCGGCTTATTTAGTGATCGTATTGCTAAAATGGCAGGTTATGACACAGGTATGAAAATAGTCCCATTCCGTGGTGAATATTTTATGCTTAATGCTAATAAAAACTACTTAGTAAACCATCTTATCTACCCTGTTCCTAATCCTGATTTTCCCTTCTTAGGTGTACACTTTACGCGCATGTATAACGGGCATCGTGATGTTGGACCTAACGCAGTATTAGCATTTAAGCGCGAAGGCTATAAAAAAAGCGATATTAACTTAAAAGATCTCACTGAAGTGCTGACTTATAAAGGATTTTGGAAAATTGCTGGAAATTATTTAGGTGAAGGAATGGCAGAGCTTCGCCGCTCATATTCACGTAAATTATTTACTGCAAATGCACAGAAACTCATTCCTGATTTACGTGAAGCAGATATTCATCCAGGTCCTGCGGGTGTTAGAGCCCAAGCGTTAACTCGTGAAGGGAAATTAGTAGATGATTTTCATTTTGTAAAAGGCAAACGCTCGCTGCATGTTTGTAATGCTCCATCACCTGCTGCAACCGCATCTATTGAAATAGGCAGAGAAATAGTAAAAGAGCATTTTTCTTTGTAATTGAAAAAATATATGCAAGTAAAAACAACAAATGGCACTGAGATTAATCAGTGCTTTTTTATTTTTACATCATTCACTGATTTCTTTTAGCGCTTCATTTATTAGCCATTGTTGAAATATTTCCATTGATGCTGTCATTGGCTTTGATTTTAAATATGTTAGCCAATATTTTCCCAATTCAACTTCTATTTTAAAGGGTTGTACTAACTGACCATTTTTAATTTCTCTTGAAAACATTTTTGCTGGTGCTAATGCAACTCCCCCTTCATAAATTGCGCTTTCAATCATTAAGCGTGAAGAGTCAAAAATAGAGCCTGTTATTTTTATCGGCGGCATTTCTGCTTTTTCAAACCATTGTAACCACTCATCTTCTCGATAAGAGCGATATAAGTTTTCATTTATTAAATCTGTCGGATGTTGTAAACGTTTCGCTGTATCTGATGAACATAACACCGTTAATGGCGCAGAAAATAACGCTTTATTATGTGTTAATGGCCATAAACCTTCACCAAATCGAATCGCAAAATCTAATCCTTCAGTAGCCAAATTAACCACATTATTATTTGTTCTTAAATTTAATTCTATTCTTGGATATAACTGCCTAAATTCAGCCAATCTAGGTAATAACCATCCCACAGCAAATGTGCCAACAGCCGCAATTGAAACAACATCGCGATATTCACCACGTTCAAATTGCTTAAATACACGCTCAATATCACTAAAAGCTGTTGTTAACACAGAAAATAAAATCTGGGCATCATCCGTCATTTCTAAGCCACGGGGTAAACGCTTAAAAAGAATAACGCCAAGTCGCTCTTCTAACATTCTCACTTGTTGGCTAACAGCACCTTGAGTGACATACAGCTCTAATGCCGCTTTGGTGAAATTAAGGTGCCTTGCTGAAGCTTCAAATGCACGTAATGCATTTAGGGGAAGATGAGTTTGCATAAATATTTTTAGCCATTAGATTTTCTATAGGCTAAGGTGATTTATTATCGATTGTCAATAAATCAATTAAATAGGATATTGCAGCTCATAAATAAACGGCTCTATATCTACTCAATAACTGTCTATTTATATTGATATTTTCTTTATTAACTTAATATGAGCAACAATGACTATGTTTAAAAAAACATTTCGCCAAAAAGCGACGATTGCAGTTTCATTAATATCTTTATTGGCATCTCCAATGTTATGGGCTAACACCAATAATACGATTGAAGAGCAATTAAGTACGCTTGAAAAATATAGCCAAGGTCGTTTAGGTGTTGCTTTAATCAACACGGAAGATAATTCACAAATAACATACCGCGGTGAAGAACGTTTTGCGATGGCAAGCACAAGTAAGGTCATGGCTGTTGCGGCAGTTTTAAAAGAGAGCGAAAAACAAGCGGGATTATTAGATAAGAATATTACAATTAAAAAATCCGACTTAGTTGCTTACAGCCCTATTACAGAAAAACATTTAGTAACAGGAATGTCTTTAGCTCAATTAAGTGCTGCTACGTTGCAATATAGCGATAATACAGCAATGAATAAAATCTTAGATTATTTAGGCGGTCCAGCCAAAGTCACTCAATTTGCACGTTCAATTAATGATGTAACTTATCGCCTAGATCGTAAAGAGCCTGAATTAAATACAGCAATTCATGGTGATCCTCGTGATACGACTTCTCCAATTGCTATGGCTAAAAGCCTTCAAGCATTGACATTAGGTGACGCATTAGGTCAATCTCAACGTCAACAGCTTGTTACTTGGTTAAAAGGCAATACAACAGGTGATCACAGTATTAAAGCGGGTTTACCAAAACACTGGATTGTTGGGGATAAAACTGGCAGTGGTGATTATGGTACGACTAATGATATCGCTGTTATTTGGCCTAAAAACCATGCGCCATTAATTTTAGTGGTCTATTTCACACAACAAGAACAAGATGCAAAATACCGTAAAGATATTATTGTGAAAGCCACAGAGATTGTAACAAAAGAATTTTCCAATTTATCTCAAAAAAAATAAACTTCTTTATTGATAATCTAAATAGGAAATTAAATATAATAGAGCTAGTTATTAGCTCTATTATTACAAGAGTACACGGAACAATATAAGTAAAATAACTTAAGGATAAAAAATTAGACTGTAATAAATAAGCCTAATATACTTACCTCTATTAAATGGATTTATTTTAAGGAAGTAAGATGTCCGATTTTTTGAATTAATTGGTGAGTTATTATCGTGTGCGGGTCAAATAACTCTTACACAGATCAGACTTTGTATCGTCATTCTTACAATATTAATGTTAATTATCTTCTCTTTATGTACTTGGTCATTTGATATCTATTTTGTTGGTGCATCATTATTTATTTGTATGTTGCTTTATACACCAGAAATATATCGTTTTATTAAAAGCTGGATAATTTAACTTATAGTTATAAAAAAGCCTCCGTTAACTTTAACTAGAGGCTTTCTTGACTAAGAATATCGTGTGATAATTTAAAATCAACTAAACCTAACTGTTTAGAAAATTAAAGTGGCAAAGCAAAACTCACTTTTACCGTTTCCATTGGTACTTCTGTTTTTATACTTTGGATGCTTGGAATTTGTGTTAAATAATCGGCATGGAAGCGACGATACGTTGCTAAATCTTTCGTCACAATTCGAATTAGCGCATCGCATTCGCCTGCCATTAAATGACACTCAACCACTTCAGGTAATACCTTGATAGCCTTTACAAATTCTTCAATAGTTTCAGCATCTTGTGCTCTAAACCAAATTCTTGCAAATAAAGATAACCCTGCATCAACCTTACTACCATCTAATACAGCAACATAACGAGTGATCACACCAGATTCTTCAAGTAAACGCACGCGACGAAGACAAGGAGAAGGTGAGAGTCCAACCTCTTTTGCCAGCTCAATGTTCTGGATTTTGCCATCACGCTGAAGCACCTGCAAAATATGTTTATCTATTTTATCTAATTTTATTGACATCAAAGATTAACCTTAATTCTATTTGTGGAATTTTATTGCCAATTAATTCTTTTTGTTAGCAACAAAGCAACCCGATTTTTTCGAAAACATCATATAATCTTTCCGCTAAATTTCACAGCAAAAACGATATTTCTCTTAAACTATCTCTATCAGGTAAAAAGATGGAATTTAACACTTTATTATTATTCGCACTAACGGTTCTACCGCTTATCTGCACACCTGGGCCCGATATTCTTTTTATCTCATCTCAAGGACTATCAGGCGGTATGAAATCTGCATGGGTTGCCAACGCTGGCGTTATATCAGGCTATTTAACCCATGCATTACTGAGCGCATTAGGGCTTGCCGCCTTAGTGTCAGCATCACCCATTTTATTTCATTTACTCAAATGGGTTGGTGTGTTTTATATCAGTTATCTTGCAGTCAAAATGTTGATATCCGCCTGCAAAAAAGGTCAATTAGCCCTCGATGCCTCAAAAACCTCACACTTATTTCGTAAAGGTTTTTTAACCAGTTTTCTTAATCCTAAAGGGCTATTAGTTTATCTCGCTATTTTACCAAACTTTATTGATAATCATAATGATATCGCAACACAATCATTGCTGTTATCTGGGATATTTATCACGACTTGCTTAATTATTTATGGTTTGCTCGGCACATTTTTTGCCTATATTGGCTTAAAAGGCGGTTTAAGTGAAAAACGTCGCCGCTATAACGATGGCATTGCGGGTGGATTACTCACATTAGCGGCAATTAATCTGGCTTTAAATTAGCCTTAATCCTAAGCACTATTTATTATTCTAATCAGAATTTGACCACAAGAATGCCTCTATTTAAGTGGTCGAATATCTGCCCATAATAATTGACAATTCGCGGTTAACGGTCTTATTTCACCTTCTCGAATATCAGGTAACCACCAAGCCCCCTGTCCTTTTGATATACTCTGACAAGTAGCGCCAATTAACGTCCATTCACCTTGGGTGACATAAATTAATCCTGCATGAGAACTAGGTAAAATAAGCGGTTGTGTTATTAAGGTCGTCTCTGCTTTCCAACATGTCCGACGCACCATAATATTTAGACATTTTACGCTGCCTTTAATAAGTTCAGATTTAACAGGAATATCACCTGAAAAATCAAAAGGCTGATAAAAGTCAGTAACGGAATGATTAAGAAAACCAGGGCTATTTAAATTGATGCCATTACCTTCTAATAGCACTATTTGCCGTTCAATGTCAGGAAACTGTCCTAATGAGCTATTCTCTTCGATAGAGGTTAAACACGCTCGCCATGAAAAATCATTATTAACTGGCCAGCACACAATTTCTTGCGTTGTGCCTTTTTGATTATTCCATGATATAAACGGTAACTCTTGTTGATCAAAACAACGTAGCTTCATTGTATCCTCCTTCAATATCTGGCTATCAGTCTGATAATGAGGTTAAGGATCAATCATTGGAGATTACCGTCAATAAATCAATAGTTAACTTTTAAAAATGTGCGCTGACGTCAGCTATTTACGTCGTAATTTTCTGCACCCTTCTCCAATAATTTCCATTCCTTTTTCAGTACGACTATTCCATTGAAAAGAAGAGTTTAAGCGAAATGCATGATTAAATTGAGAGCTGGTGGAAAACATTGAACCTGGCGCAATACTGACACCTCTCTCTAATGCAAAATGATAGAGTTTATTCGCATCAAATGTTGATTCAAATTCTAACCAGAGAAAATATCCTCCTGATGGAATATTCACTTTTACATCTTCTGATAAATGCGTTTGTATCGCTTGTAACATACGATAACGCCTTTGTTCTAATAATAATCTTAATCGGCGAAGATGCGTATCATAGCCACCTTGTGACAAATAATCGGCAATAGCTTGTTGTGTTGGCATACTCGCAGATACTGTACTCATCATTTGCAACTGCTGTATTTTTGTTGCATGTTTTCCAGCTGCAACCCAACCCACACGAAATCCCGGTGCAAGGCATTTAGAAAAAGAAGCGCAATGTAAAACGCTATTTGTTTTATCAAAACCTTTTACTGGCATAGGTGCTTTCTGGCTGTTATAGAGTTCGCCATAGACATCGTCTTCGATTAGCGTTATCTGTTTCTTCGCTAATATATCCACCAGCTTTATTTTATTTTCATCAGGAATTGTTCCACCTAATGGATTTTGACAATGACTCATCAACCAACAGGCTTTAATATCGTATTGCTCAACCACTTTTTCGAGTTCATCTAAACAAATTCCTGTTACTGGGTCTGTTCTAATGGCAATCGCTTTTAATCGTAAACGCTCAATGGCTTGTAATGCACCATAAAATGCAGGTGATTCAATCACGACCCAGTCACCCGGTTCGGTAACGGCTTGCAAACTAAAACTGAGTGATTCCATTGCACCAGCAGTAATCACAATTTCATCTGGAGAGACATGAATTCCTTGTAATGCATAGCGTTGTGCAATGTTACGGCGTAACTTTTCATTTCCCGGTGGTAGATTGATCACTGAACTCTGAGGCGCTAAATGCCTTGCAGCAGAAGCCAATGCGCTACTTAATTTAGGCTGAATAAATAGGCTGGGATCGGGGAAAGCGGAACCAAAAGGAATAATTTCAGGATCTTTACATGCTTGAAGTACATTGAAAATAGAGGTGCTAATTTCAACATTTTCACTCATGTGTAGCCCTTTGCTAGCGGTTACTTGACCGAAACGGTTATTACGATGTGCAACGTAATAACCTGATTGTGGCCGCGCTGTTATCCATCCTTGGCTTTCTAATAACTGGTACGATTGTAAAACAGTCATTAAACTTAAACCTGATTGTTTCACCGTATCCCGCAATGAAGGTAAACGGTCGCCAGATTGCCAGATATTATCTTCAATTTGTTGGCGTATTTGCGATGCAAGCTGTTCATATCGAGTCATATAAAACTGTTTACCTCAAAACTGTTATAGTCATTTTTAAACTTATTGTCACTATTATAGCTTACTGTCATATGGTCTACTAATCCACACGTTTTACCTGCAATTTACATTTTTATATCAATAAAACGAGGTTTTTATGCTTGGGTTAAGTGCCTTTGATTTGGCGCGTATCCAGTTTGCGTTCACAGTTTCTTTCCATATTATCTTTCCTGCAATTACTATCGGACTGGCTAGCTTTTTAGCCGTATTGGAAGGTTTATGGTTAAAAACTCGCAATAAGGATTATTTAGCGCTATTCCATTTTTGGTCAAAAATATTCGCTGTCAACTTTGCTATGGGCGTTGTCTCTGGTTTGGTTATGGCCTATCAATTTGGAACCAACTGGAGCTTTTTCTCTGATTTTGCTGGCTCAATTACAGGCCCTCTACTCACTTATGAAGTACTTACCGCATTCTTTTTAGAAGCCGGTTTCTTAGGTGTGATGCTGTTTGGCTGGAATAAAGTAGGCGAAAAACTTCACTTTTTCGCAACCTGTATGGTGGCATTAGGTACATTAATGTCTACGTTTTGGATCTTGGCTTCAAATAGCTGGATGCAAACACCGCAAGGATTTGAAATTATAAATAACCAAGTCGTTCCCGTAGATTGGGTAGCCGTTATTTTTAACCCATCATTCCCTTATCGCCTTGCTCATATGGGTGTTGCCGCTTTCCTCGCTTCTGCCTTCTTTATTGCTGCATCTGCTTCATGGCATCTGCTCAAAGGTCATAAGACATCTGCAATGAAAAAGATGCTTTCAATGTCTTTATGGATGATCTTAATTTTAGCACCAATTCAAGCACTCATTGGCGATGTCCATGGTTTAAATACCTTAAAACATCAACCCGCTAAAATTGCCGCAATTGAAGGTCACTGGGAAAATGAACCAGGAGAAGCAACACCGTTAATTCTCTTCGGCGTGCCTGATATGGATGCTGAAGAAACAAAATATAAGATAGAAATTCCTTATCTTGGCAGCATGATCTTAACTCACAGCTTAGAAAAACAAATTCCAGCATTAAAAGAGTTTCCTAAAGAAGACCGACCGAACTCACTTATCGTTTTCTGGTCTTTCCGCGTTATGGTTGGTCTGGGTATGTTAATGATTTTAGTGGGTGTATGGGGAACTTGGCTGCGATATAAAAAGAAACTTTATGAATCTAAAGCTTTCTTACGCTTAACTTTTTTAATGGCACCTTCAGGTCTTATCGCTATTCTTGCCGGTTGGTTTACAACAGAAGTAGGACGTCAACCTTGGGTTGTTTATGGCATACAACGAACACAAGATGCCGTATCTGCACATGGTGAAATGCATATGAGTATAAGCCTGCTGATCTTCTTAGTTGTTTATGGCTCTGTATTCGGTGTTGGATATGCCTATATGTTAAAACTGATCCGTAAAGGTACACCGGAGGTTCATCATGGGAATTGATTTACCAGTTATTTGGTTCATCATTATCGTATTTAGTACTTTAATGTATATCGTAATGGATGGTTTCGATCTTGGTATCGGTATGCTTTATCCATTTATTAAAAGTGACCAAGATCGTGACTTAATGATGAATACTGTTGCCCCTGTATGGGATGGTAACGAAACATGGTTAGTCCTAGGTGGAGCTTCATTATTTGGTGCCTTCCCATTAGCTTACTCGGTTATTCTTGATGCCTTGGCAATGCCTTTAACCTTAATGCTTGTCGCATTAATTTTCCGTGGTGTCGCTTTTGAATTTCGTTTTAAAGCAGATGACAGTCATAAAGGCTTTTGGGATAAAGCATTTATCTTTGGCTCTATCTTAGCCACCTTTATGCAAGGTGTTGTCGTGGGTAGCGTTGTTCAAGGTTTGCCGGTTGTTAATCGCACCTTTGCGGGTAGCTATTTTGACTGGTTATCCCCTTTTGCACTCTTTTGTGGATTTGGATTAGTTATCGCCTATTCATTATTAGGATGTGGCTGGCTGATTATGAAAACCGAAGGTCATTTACAACAGAGTCTATATAAGGTCGCTAAACCTCTCACACTCATTATGCTTGCAGTCATTGCAGCCGTCAGTGCATGGACACCATTAGCGCAACCTGCAATTGCTGAACGTTGGTTCACATTACCAAATCTGTTCTTCTTTTTACCTGTTCCTCTTTTAGTGTTGTACAGCACTTGGTTAATTTTACGCTCAGTGAAAAAACAAGGACATTACCTTCCTTTCTTTGGTGCGCTAGCTTTAATTTTCTTAGGCTTTGCAGGATTAGGGATAAGCATTTGGCCTAACATTATTCCACCTGCAATTAGTTTTGTAGAAGCATCTGCACCACCAGAAAGTCAAGGATTTATGCTAGTTGGCGCATTGTTTATTATTCCAATTATTCTCGTTTACACATTCTGGAGTTATTACGTTTTCAGAGGAAAAACAAATTATGAAGAAGGTTATCACTGATCCACAAATACAAAGTAAACCCTCATTATTAAAAAAATGGGGATGGTTGATTACAATTTGGTTTTGTAGTGTTTTAGCCTTATTTGCTGTGTCTTCCCTCTTCCGTTTTTTAATGACGTTAGCCGGAATGAAAGTCAAGTAAAGGCAAAGTACATACAGCAATATAATTAACTAGCGCCGAATACGGTAAGCTATAAAATAGAAATGAAGTAAATAAAGAGCTGAAGTTATCTTCAGCTCTTTTATCTTTATTTAAGATCGTGGGTTACCGTTTAATGTCATTAAAACTTAACCTATTCTTATTAGATTGCTCTTTTAACAGCTAATTTCATATAAATAATTTTTTTATAAAAGAAAATACAAAAACAAATATTTTTATTCTTCCATGATTAACTAAATTTAAATCAAACTCCTTGATAAAATCATTTTAAATACATCATTTTTGATTAACAATAAGAGATAAAATCTTTTTTATGCATGTATTACGATAAATAAAAATATAAATAATCCTATAAAAAGCCTTCTTCTCTAGAAATAAGATAGAATGAATGTTGAATTAGGCTTCCAAAGTAATTATGATATCGCCGCCTAGAGGATCCATATCTGTATTATTCTATAGAGACACGCTAAATGTGTCATTCAGGTATGCTCATATGATTAACTCAAGAATTAAATCCACACCCTATTAAAAGTGTGGATATGGATAATGTCTGTTCAAAATACATATTTTGATAATTTAGATTTATCTTAATTGCTAAGAAAGATCTCTTACACTAGGCTTACGTATTGTTGCTACTAAATTAAGGATGAAGTCATGAATTGGTATTTGGAAGTCATTAAAAATAATTACGCTAACTTTTCAGGCCGTGCTCGCAGAAAAGAATATTGGATGTTTACTCTAGTAAATACCATTATTATTGCTGTTCTATACGCTATTTTAATTTCATCAGTAGATATGAATACAGGTGAAATGAGTTCACTGGGTTCAATTGCAGGCATTATTATAGGTATTTATTCTTTAGCTATCATCGTGCCTAGCCTTGCAGTGACTATTCGTCGTTTCCACGATCAAGATAAATCAGGTTGGATGTTCTTACTTGCATTTATTCCTGCTGTTGGTGGATTAATTGTTTTTGTCTTTATGTGCCTTGAAGGTACTAAAGGTGACAACAGATTTGGTCCAGATCCAAAAGCTTAATCTAGTACTGAATTAATATGACAATACAGTGAGTATACCTTTATTAAGTTTACTCACTGTATTAATTGATTTTCCTACCTTTGTTACAACCATCTGAAAATATTCCTTCGTTAAAAAAAGAACACCAATTCACCTCCCTCCGTATTGTAATTTAGTATTTTTATTTATCTCTGACTTTTTAATTAATGCCTTAGAGTTATTACATTAAGCTTATTGCATTGATTTTTAAGTTTTTTTCTTTATTGTTAATTTGAACCTAATCACTAGACATAAGTAAAAAACACGCATTCCTTTACTAAATCAACGTTAATTTTGATAATGACTATCATTATTAATTGAAAATGATAATATCTACGCCAATAAAACAATTAAATGAGTCAGGTAAAAAAACGTGAGTAACAAAAAAACACCTCAAGAAAAGAGTATTTATAAACCAGCACCTCCTCGCCTAGTTCAAGTAAAGCGCATTACTGATGTTACACCGGGAATGCGTTGTATCACCTTTACGAGTGATGATTTAGATACTTACCCAACAGATACTGCGGGGGCACATTTAAAAATATTCTTACCTTTAGAAGGCCAAGTTAAACCAACAGTCCCAGGGTTTTCTGAAAAAGGCCCTAAATGGCCTGAAGGCGAACCAAGATCGATTGTACGTACTTATAGTGTTCGCGCTATTCGCCCTGAACAAAAAGAGTTAGATATTGAATTTGCAGTACATAACGATGCAGGCCCTGCTATTCATTTTGCGCTAAATGCTAAGCAAGGCGACTATATTGGGATCACTAATCCAGGTGGCCCTGAGCCTTTATTAGCACCAGCGTCACATTACTATATGGCAGCAGATCCAAGTTCATTACCTGCTTTAATGGCTTTAATTGAAGCCATGCAGCCTAATGTTGAAGGGAAAGTCGTTATACGAGTAGAAGACGAAACGCATCGCCAAGAAATTAAACGTCCTAGTGGCTTAGAGATAATCTGGTTAATTGGTTCTGTTGAAGAACAAACTCAAAACTTAATTAATGAATTTATGTCTTGGGAATTACCTGCTGAAAATGTGGCATTTTGGATTGCAGGTGAAGACAAAATTATTCGTGCATTAAGACGCCATATTCGTCGTGATAATGGTTACGATCGTAGCTTGATTTATGCCGTTCCTTATTGGCGTTTTGGTTATGACGAAGAAGGCTATCACGCTGAACGTCACCATGTTATGGATAACGAAGACGTAAGCTAAGCGATAAATTAAAGACTAAGCGTTGGCTGTACAGGCTGCATATTAACTCCCTTAATAATATGCAGCCTTTCTTATTATTCAAATATAATTAATGTATATTCTTCTTATCTTGTTGATAATTTCCATCATCATCTATATAGATAACAGTAATTACTTGGTTCATATCAGCTTGCTTTTGATATTGAATGTGCTGCTTTGCAAAAGGAGCAACCATAATGGCATTTGTTAAAAGCTCTTCTTTATCATCAAAATAAATCTTTGAAATTGTAAAGTAATAAGCTGTAGGATTATTTATTTCTAAATATTCGCCATTATGAGTTATCCCTATTTTTTTAAAAACGTCCTCGGTGGTTAACTTAAGTTGTGCTGGACGATAAAAAAGTTTAATTCGTGTTTGCAATGCTAATTGTAATGTACTGAGGTTTTCTTTATTTTCTGGTTTAGGTGCAATATCTAATACATTTAAATAAAAAATAGATTCTCTATCTTTGGGTAACCGGTTTTCTAATTGTTGTATTTTTAATTGTAATCCACCATTTGCAGTTATTTTTGCCATAGGTGGAATAACAATAAAAGGTGCTGTTGTCGTTTCTGGTGTGGACGCAATATTCCCTTCATCTACCCAACTCTGTATTAATGTCGGCTGTTCACTTCGATTAAAAACTTGCAACGATATTATCGATTTATTGGTAGAAAGTATTAAACGAGTGCGCTCAAGTACCACACTTGCATGAGTAAAATGTGTTATCAACGTGAATAATAGAATTAAAACACCTTTCATTTTCGCTTCCATTTTTTATGGCTTATTAATCGTAAGACATTACAAGTGTTGCCGCACTTGTCATTTTTCCTTGAGTTACTGAATTAATATTATAAGGATAATAATAAGCGCCCATATTTATCGAAAATGCAGAGGATATGGTGCCACCTTGATTAACACTAAAAATACTAGTCGCACTACCTTGTGTATTAATATTGTCAGATAAAATAAGCGGGCTTGCGGTGTTATCACTTTTTACGACACGGAACCCGACACCATTCGCACCTTGCGTTGTTGTGTTGGTTAATACGGTTTTATCCGTTGCCAATAAATTTTGGCTTGATAAAAACATATTAATATTACGTGATGCTTTTGAACCGCTCAAAAAATCTTGGCAAGTAAAGTTTAATGTAAAAGGGGTATATCCTGCTTTATCTACCGTTTTTGCATCTTTTACGCTAATTAACGGCAATGAAACAATTAAACCTGCATTAGAAAAATTACATGTTGTCATTACAGGATTATATGTAATTTGCATCGGCTGTAAGAAAATATCGTTTTGATCAACCGGCCACTGCCACGTTAATAAAAATTGAACTAATTTAGTGACAATAGTCAATAACCATTGAACAAGCCCCAAACTTGATGCATCAGAGGCTAAAATAACGGGTGTAACAATTGCTGTACTGCCACTGACTTCAGTGTAGTTGGTCGAAGGTTTACTACTTAATAACGTAAATTTCAATGTAAAGTTAGTATCTAAATCTGAAGCAGGATGTGTTCCCGCTGGAATATTCGTTACGTTATCTTTTTCTAATGACGTTAACGTAATAGAAACAAACTGCTTACCACCATTAAAACCAATTGTTCCCGTCCGTCCATCATTAAAAGGTGAGGCGATACCCACTGTATTAGGAAATAATAATCCTCTTGCTGTACATTTATATGTACCTGGAAATGTTGTTCTACTCGATTTTGTGATCGTTGTTGAAGTACTATTTAAATCCGCAGATAAATCAAAATTAACGTTGGGTGCAGTAATAGTGCTATCGGGTTTACAGTTAGCGATTGCCTGATGGCTTATTGTTCCTAATAGCATTAAAAATATAAAGGCAGATGATTTCATAAGACTTTCCTTTATCGACAGATATTACTATTTTTATCCATCGTATTAACTAAATGATTAATCACACACTCTGTTTTTCCTGCCTCATTTAATTTAATTGAGACAGAAGAAGGTAACGCATCACTTTTTAAATAAAGTACACTCGATTGCCCAACATAACCGATACTCTGTTTCTTATTATTTAAAACTTCAGTACCAAAAGGTAAGCTTTCATCATTTTCTAAAGAAGCTCTGATAATGAACGTTTTACGCTGATCCGTGGTTAATGTGAGATGATTAACAGCACCTAAATAAGGCGTAACATGCGTTATATTTCCTAAAACTTCTGCATTCGATGGGTATTCTGTATTTGTTAATATATAAGTATTCGTTCGATAAGGGATCGTATTCGCGACTAAAACAACACCTTGATTATTGGTTAATGTCGATTTATTCCCATTAACCATCATATTATTCGCCATAGGCGCTTCAATAATAGTATAAGTTTTTCCAGTATCCCCAGAAAATGCAATATGACTAGGTATAGCAACAATAGTTCCTCGGGTTCCCAGTCCACCTTGACGATAATTATTTGCTTCAGTATAAGAGGCAGATAAAGTGCTATAAGGATGGCGATAGCTCACATTAGCACCGACTAAATTATTCCCACCCGTCTGATTAGAGCCTGTTAAGGTATAATTAACCAAGTCATCTTTACCTGCTGTTCCGCTCATACTCAATGTAGATTGCTGATAGCGTGAATCAGTGGCATAAACCGAAGTATTAATATTTGCTCTTTTATCAAAGAATGAAATGGGCACACTGACATTTAAATAATAACGAGTTTCTTCTTTATTATCGTAATTTCTTAATTTTGATACCGAAAGATTATAAGCAATATCTTTATAGTTATTTGAGTAACCTAGTTGATACTCTCGATTACTCTCATCAGTATTCCAATAATTTCGATGCGTTCCTGAAAGGAAAATAACACCTCGCTGGCCGCCTAAATATTGATTAAGGTTTATGGTAAACGTATTTTTTGCTCTAGAGCCGCGTAGTGCATCAAATGTTGTGAGATCCAAATCAGATGCAGCATTATTATTTCCCTGCTGTTGAGCAAGATCATTTTGATAATCTTTCCAAGCTTGGTAATTATCATGAGAGTAAATTGAGTCCACAAAGCTATAATAATCACGGGTAGAGTAACGATAAGCCGCCAGTGTTAAATTAGTTAGTGTGGCATCCATATATTTGCTATATGCAAGACGAAAACTTTGCCCTGTTTTTTTGCCTGTTTGTAGATCTGCACTTGCATGAGTTATATCGGCTGAAATCGCCCCAAATTTGAAATTCCAACCGCTACCAATCAATGCCGAATAATAGTCTTCACTGGCAATTCCCCCTGCATAAAGCGTAACAAGGTTATTGACACCATAATGGAATTCACCTTGTGCAAATTTAGGTCGATAATCAGTATTATTAATACGTGACTCCCCCACCATCACGTTATAGCGATATACACCTTCTTTTAGCATATCGGGAACGGCTGAAAATGGCACAGTAAATGACTCTCTTCTGCCATCCGCTTCTTGAACCACCACTAACAGATCACCACCACCAGCTGTTGGCTGAATATCACGAAAAGAAAATTCACCAGGGGGCACATTTTCCTGAAAAACTAAGTTTTCGTTTTGATAAACACTCACTAATGCGTTTGTTTGTGCAACACCACGAATAATAGGTGCAAACCCTTGACTTGAATTAGGTAGCATTCCCATTTCGGTCGCCAATGAAGCGCCTCTAAATGAAATACTGGTAAAGAGTGCGGCTGGTGTATAAAAATCACCTATCGTTAATCCTGCTGTTATCTGGCTTAATGCTTTATAGATATAGCGAGTATTATTTTTCCATTGGCTTTTACCATGAGAATAATAAGTATAGTTAGACTCGTCTCTAAACTGCCATGCCCCTAAGTTAATTCCTGAATTAATATTGGCAAAAAAGCTCTCGTTATTACTTTTATTTCCTTTTTTTTCTTTGTAATTATAGTAATTTAAGTTGTAAGACAAAATCAGAGCTGAAATACCCTGTTCCCAATAACTGGGATCAACATATCCCACTTCTGATTGTTTAACAGAAATCTGAGGTGCTGTGATATCCAGCCTTAATCTATTAATATCTAATGTTGAAGCAACTCCCGTCGCCAATTCATTGGATAAAATTGTTTTTTGCTGTGCTATTTTTTGCTTTGCCGACAAAGATAAATTTAAACCTAGCTTATTCACATCATCCGACTCAAAACTAATCCCCGCATTATTCCCTAGCACATTGACTTCAAATTGCCCTTTCCACACCTGATTGACATACACATCAACAAGTTGCTTTCCTTCAGGTACTTTATCATCAATATAAAATCGTGAAATATCGCCATGCTTTGATTTTCCAACTAATAAAGATGTGTCAAATCCCTCTGCATACAGATTTTGAGTATAATTTTGTATTCCTAAAAAAATAAGAACCGAGAGGTATTTTGAATTATTCACGATGTTATCTCTATTAGAGTTTAATATTCTGTGATTTATAGACACCAAAATCATCAACATAAATAACAACAGCGGAATTACTTTTTAATTTATTAATTAAAGGTAACTCACGAGAAGATAACGGCGGGATCATCTCAGAATCGACAAGCGTAACACGGGGTGTCTCTTGTGTAGAAATCGAGGCTATCGTGAAATGATACTGTGAGTTATTTTTAACTAAAACTTTATCACCATTTAATTGATAAGTTATTTTCTCATTAACAAGTTCTGGCTTATCAGTTAAATCTTTAGGACGATAAAAAACTTTAATTCTTGTTTTCATCGCTAATTGCAAATAGCTTTTTCCTTTTAATGCTTCGGCATTTTCTGGAATGTCGAGAATATTTAAATAGTATACTTGTTCAACATTTCCTGATAATTTTTCATTAGAATTTTTTATTCTTAATGTTTGTCCTTGCCTACCTGCTATTTTTACAATTGGTGGGTATAAATAAAAAGGAGAGTTTGCATCTTCAGGTGTGGAGTTTATATCACCATCATCTATCCAACTTTGCACGAGTGAAGCTAAATCACCATTGTTGGTTAATTGAAGATTAACACTATCGGTTCCTTCATAATAAATAACCCGTGTACCATTAATAATAATATTAGCAAATACACTCGTTGGTAACATCAATGCCATTAAAAAAACGATTAACTTTTTCATTATAAACATCCTAAAAAACCAGACCCAATATTGAGTCTGGTTTTTTTATATTATAAATAAGAAACAGTATAGATAACGTTAGAGTGTACTGGCCCTGTTTTAGCGGCTGTCGCATTTGTTTTATAGTAACTGGCAATTAAACGTAAAGTATCTGAATCAGGGGCGGTTTTGTCGCCTTTAATACCTGTATCAAAAGTTGCGTTCAATGGTATAGCAACTGTTGGCGCCGCAGGTGTTGATAAACTAAAGCCAACATTCTTTGCCACTAATGGATCATTTTCATTCGCGGTATCATTGACTAAATATAATCCACTGGTGGAAATAGTATTTGCAGATGAGAAATGTATCTTTAAATTACTTCCACTTGGCGTAGATGCAGGAGCACAATCAGAGAATGTCAAAGCAAACTCTTTTTGGTTTTTGGCAATAACAGTACTCGCCGTTGTTCCAGCATCTGTTACGGTAATAGGATCTAATAAAATAGAAAAGTCCGCACTGTTTCCTCCATTAATTGTACAGGTGGTATCACTAATAGCACCAGAGAAAGAGATTATTCCACCAGCGCTGTTGGTTGCAGCAAATGCCGACGTCGACAATATAGCCACTGATAATAATGACAGTGGGAGTTTATTTTTAAGCATATATAACCCCAAGAATAGACAAATATTTAATTAGCAAAAATAAGCTTCTATTATTGCCATCATTAACTAAAGGTGATGAAAGGAGACCCTAGTCAATTTGATATTAGTCATAATTTAAAAAACCAACAAATGAATTTATCCGCTTTTTTAAATCTGTGACTTAAGTCAAACTAAATCCAGCGTTATATTTAGTTAATATATAAATGTATTAATATTTAGCATTACTATCCAATTAAAAAATCATAAATAAAAGAACAATAACAATTAATTTATTAATAACAAGTCATAAAAAGAATAATCATGGATTTATTTATTTTGGAATTTTTTATTCAAATTAAATATTCCACAATTAATAAAAAGATAAATCACATCAAGAAAAATCAACAAATAAAAAGGCCACATTAGTATGCAGCCTTTTTAAATGTATACAAAAATTCCCATGCTCTATTTAATCATTATAAGCAGCTAATACATGTTGGCATAATGTAGAGCGTACACAATCTTCTTGCATAAATTTAATCACGCCTACACGATTATTGGCTTCAAATCGAATAAGAGCATCTGCTAATCCTGAATTTACATTTGAGGGTAAATCACACTGGGTAATATCTCCATTGACAACCACTGTAACATTTTCACCCATACGAGTTAGAAATAACTTCATTTGATTTACCGTCACATTTTGCGCTTCATCTAAAATAACAAATGCATTTTCAAAAGTACGGCCTCGCATATAAGCAAAAGGCGCAATTTCGACTTTACCGATTTCAGGTCTTAAACAGTATTGTAAAAATGAAGCACCTAAACGTTTGACTAATACGTCATAGACAGGACGAAAATAGGGTGCAAACTTTTCAGCGATATCACCGGGTAAGAAACCAAGATCCTCATCAGCTTGCAACACAGGTCGAGTAACAATGATACGTTCTATTTCTTTATTAATTAAGGCATCGGCAGCCATTGCAGCGCTGAGAAAGGTTTTACCACAGCCCGCTTCCCCTGTGGCAAAAATAAGATTCTGGTGTTTAATTGCATTTATATATTGGCGTTGTGCTTCGTTGCGAGGAGATAACACCCTCTCATCACGCTTTTCTCTGGCCATACCAATTGTATTGATATCCCCAAATCCTGGTAAGACCATAACATTATCTCGATGTGCCCCATTACGTTGCTCTTTACGTGAGGTACGTTTATTTTCTCGGCGTAAACGTGTTGCTGCTTTTTGTCTACTCATAGTGGAATTTATCCTTGTTAGTCTTCAAAAAGTCATCGACATCTCCGTTTATATTCCATTCACTTACCGATGAGTCCCCTTCAGACCCTGTTTAGTCGCAAAAAACAAAAAAACCGGTCACAATCCTGAACATTAAACATCAATGAACGGTTGTTGCCGGTTTTCTGTGAGTAACGAGATATTTCCATTGCTTCTGTCATTCATATTCCCCATCATGGAGTTAGAGTGAAAATTAACGAAGCTTTATGACAGTATAATGACAAAAGAAAAATATTTTCAATACTGAAATGATTTATAACGAGATGGACTTAACATAAAAATAACAATTAAGTGTTATTTTAGGGGGAAGTAAATGAATTTCTTGCGATTACCTTTTATTTATTGGTTATTACTTAACCTAATTCCATTTATTGGTTTTGAACTTCACTCTGGCTCTCTCAAAATGGGCTTCTTTTTTTACCTCGGTTTGCTCACCATTACGACTTCAGGGATCTGGCTTTTTTATTGCCTCTCATTTTTTATTAAACAAAAAACCTCTCCTAACCCCAATCACACCCCTCGACAATTAGTAATAAGTGGCCCTTATAAAATAAGTCGCAATCCTATGTATCTCGGTTTCTTAGATATTAGTATTGGGTTATTTTTTATTTTTGGTAATTGGGGATTTTTGGGCGCGGCAATTGCGTTTTACTTTATTACTGATCGCTATACGATAGTGCGTGAAGAGAAAATCTTAAGTGAATTATTTCCACAAGCGTGGCAACAATATTGTCGCCACGTTCGTCGTTGGATGTAATCTAAATAATTACGATTAAGGCTGTTTACAGTTATTAGCTAAACGGTAACCTGCCTTAATGGCCTCACTTTCTGTTTTAAATAAAACCGCATTTTTATCTGACATTGTTTTATAACCTGAGCAATGTGCAAAATGGTAGATCTTGCTATTTACATTACCCTTAATGTCTCCCGATTGTGGTGTACTGGCTTGTTTCGGTGTTTCCACTTTGGCTCTAGTCACTGGCGTACTATTTGTTGCAGATAATCCTGCACCACTATTTTTATGCCCTAATTGCCATTTCATTTCACCCGTTACAAAAGGATTATGATATCCAACAATACGAGCAATACGGCTATCACGCTCTTTTTCCCATGCGGTTGGTGGATACGCATTATCCCAAGCCATTAATAACTGTTGCTGCTGACGTGACATTGAGAGGTTATAACGGTCGTGTAAATAGAAATAAACTCTTGCCACTTGACCTTTGACTTCATTACGAGGTTCAAAAGTGCGAGAAGCAAAGTCAACACGACTACGACATTGCCCATATTGATAAGGTGCTTGAGCGGGTAATTGTCCAAAACTAAAATTGCTACGATCACCGTTAACTTCACCAATAGATGGCGCTAAGTTATGTAAATCGGCTTCGATTTTGCCAAAAACAGGATCGTTTTTCACACAGTTAGTTCGACCTCCATTTTGCCAACATTGACGTTGATGCCCAAAAACCCATGCTGGAACAATATGTTCCCACTCAATACGAGCCGCTCTTGTTTGCTGTGTTCTCACTTGATAACCACAACTGGCTAAATCAACACGACCTCCCGATTTCCCTACCCATTCCCAATCACAACCACAATAAATCGTTCCTTGTGATTTTTGATTCTGATCATAATAAATACGTTCTTTTGCTATCTCTTTCGCTTTCGTGAAATTTTCAGGGGCTTGTGCTTGAACATTTAGCCCAATAACAAATAAACCCAACACAACCGCGGTATAGTGTAATATTTTTCTCAAAGTGGTATCTGCCTTACTCTTTATTTTATTAAACCCAATAAGAATTATCTTTAATAACCAACTGATAATCTTATTTTTATTTTGCCTAATATTATCTTTTTTTGATTTATTTTGGGCAATCTTTCTTGCTATTTTTTGTATAAAAAATAAAACAATAAGCGTGAATGGTGATAGAAAAAGCCGTTATTCTCGACATTAACGCAAAAGGGATTTGCTATGGTTTACTCCATCAATGATTTGGAGAAATTTAAAAATGAATGAGAATATGCTGAATTTGATGGACGAATTAGTCGAGATAACAAAAAAGCATGCGAATAACGAAGATGTTAAAGCGCATGCCAGTTTAGAATCTGAGAATAAATTACGAATTCAAATTATTATTTCCGACAAAAATGAGCTAGATATTACATTAAATTCGCTACAACACGCCGTATAAGCTTTTATACACTCGGACGCTTGCGATACAACCATAATCCCGGCAAGGATAGCCCGATAGAGAGCGCACCGACAATAAATGAAGCTTTAAGGAAATTAGTAACTAAAGCTTCAAAAATTTCCGCGCTATAACCAATTTGCGTTAACTTCACCACTGAGATCATCGCTATATATGCATTTATTCCAGGGAACATAGGAATAATCGCTGCAACAGTAAAGACTTTAGGGTGTGCAAGCCACCAGCGTGACCATTGAATACCTATGCACCCCACTAAAATAGCAGCACAAAAACTTGCCCACTCAATGTTCATACCACTCATCACTAAAATAGTACGAAAGCCGTGGCCTATTGCGCCTAATAATGCGCAATATTTTAATGCCCTTGAAGGTACATTAAATACCATTGCAAAACCCACCGCAGGAATAGCAGCTAAAATCATATCTTCAATCAGGGTAAGAATTATCGTTATTATGCCCAATCTCTTAACCCCCATACTGCCATGGCTAAAATAACGCCTAGACAGGTTGCCAATGTTAACATTGTTGCCATTGCCCAACGCGCTAAGCCAGTATTAACATGCCCTTTAAACATATCAGCAACGGCATTAATTAAAGGAAATCCGGGAACCAACAATAAGACGCTAGCAGCCATTGAAATAGTCGCTGTAGTTTGAAAATAAGAGAGCTTTAATAATAGCCCTGAAACTGAAGTCGCTACAAATGCCGTAATACAGAAATTAATTAATGGATTCATTTGGCGATGTGTTAATGCTTGGCGTACAAACATACCAAGACCACCACCAATGGCAGAAACTAAAAAGCCATCCCAATTACCACCATTTAATTTAGAGAAACAACCACAAGATAAGGCAACCATAAAAATAATTGTCCAACGTGGATAACGTAATGGTTTTATATGCTCAAAGCGTTTTCTGGCTTCATGAATATCTGCAAGATGATGTTCAACCAAAATAACAATATGCTGAACTTCTGTCACAACATGCATATTAATGCCACGGTCGACTATCTTTCGTGTTGATGTTTGGCAATGCCCGTTAACAATCGTGGTTAATACAACTGCATTAGCAGAAATTGCGCTTTCGACTTGATGTACACCTAAAGCTAAACCTAGACGGGTTGAAAGCTGTTCAACCAGCATACTTTCTGCGCCATGTTGCAATAGCAACAACGCAGTTTGAATACATAACTTGGTAATTTCACGCTGTTTATCTTGTGAAATGGCTGTGCACTCCGCCATTATCTCATTATCCATACTATGCCTTAGTTTTAATCAAAAACGAGCCATTGCTAATATAAAGTTTATCAGCATAGCTCGTTTCTCGCTCTATTATCTTTCAATACTATTATGAACAAATAAAATATTTTAGGCTGTAGGTAGATCAATTTTATCGATGGATAGCCATAAATATTGGCATAGGAAAGTACAATACAATGATAAATACCCATTCTTGTTTTTAAATCGCATCATCAAATAGCTATCGCTATTTTAATAAAAAAGCACTCATACAAGTGCTTTATAAACTAATTTAATGCAGGAAATTAATAAGATTTAATTACTTCATTAATTCATCAGCTTGGATATACGATCCATCCAGCGTTTCTGCAACAAATACAGAAACACCATAAACAGCAGAAATAACAGAAGAGAGTTGTACTAATTGCTCTTTATCATTTTTTTGTGGATCGGCGGTCATTATCATGCCAGCGCAATATTCACTAAGAAGCGTTTTCCCCTCTTTAAGCCAGCGCCTAACCGCTTTCATCCCCTCCATATCTTCTTTTTTATGCTCTTTATCCTTTTTGTTGATAGATGGGTAAACCAAGACAAATTTTCTTTTTTCGTTTAGTACAACATCCATTTCTGCAGTCCAGTTATTTGCATCTTCCAATGTTTCTGGAAAAATTTTCATCGTAATAACAGGAAATTGTTCAACATCCATAACAACAAAATTTTTATTATTCAACATAATACTCATCTCTAATTAATAATAATCACCTCAATTTAGAATGACTATCATTCTCAATCAATAAAGATCCGAGTATTTAAAATAAAACCGCATTAATAAGCAATCACAAGCGCAAATCAATTTAAAATGGCAATGCTTAAATGCAAAAATAAAAAACCCCTAAATAGATATCTAGGGGCTTCATACTATTTTCTAATATTTATAAAGATTTTAGCGAACAACTAATACGGATTGTTTAGCATAAGCGACAATACCTGATGCATTTGAGCCTAATAGGTGTGTTGAAATACTTGGACGACGAGAGCCTATTACAATCAAATCAGCATGAATTTTTTCAGCCAGCTCTAAAACTTTATCTCTCGCAGAACCAAATACAGCTGAAAATTCAACTTGTTCATTTGGCAAATCAATACCATTAGCTAATTCTTGCAGTTGTTCTTGTACACGCTCAAGTGCTTTATTTGCAAAAGAACTGAGCATGTCATAATGGTAACTATAACTAATAGAGAAACGTGAAATATCAGGAATAGCATGGAAAAGATGTAGTTTTGCGCCTTCTAATTTAGCAATATAAACAGCGTGTTGTAAGGCTTTAGTCGTTAACTCATCTTCTGAAATATCAACAGGTACTAGAATTGTCTTGTACATAGCAACTCCTCATTATCAGATTATTGTCTGTTTATTATTGTAGCGTTAAACCCACAGCTTGCTTATTTAATCTTCCTCAAGATGCCATTTATGCAATTGTCGATGAATAAAAGGTGTCACTACAAGCCCAATCGATAAAATAAAAACACACTGAAGAAATAAACCATAGATTGCAATAAAAAAGCGCCCTGTTGGGGTTGCAGGTGCTGGCTCTACTGGCTGACCACTTAACATAGAGATTGCATTTAATGAAGACTCCATAAAGGTATGCCCTTCAATTAAATAAAACCCTAATACGCCGGGTAATAATCCTAAGAAAAAGAAAATAGAGCCTATTACATAATAGCGTAAGATGCGTAGAATAAAATGATCGAGCCTTAAAAGTTCTTCGGTAAATTTTTCCATTCTTATCCACTTTCTAGACTGTTTATTCAATAAACTGCTTATTGAATAAATAAGATAAGCTACGCAAAAAAACTAAAATATATGCTATGAGGGATGCTCATAGCATATTAGTAATATATTAACGAACAACTAACACTGAAATTTCAGCATAGCGAACAACACCCGCTGCCGTTGAGCCTAATAAATGAGTACTAATATTAGGTCTACGTGAACCAATCACAATTAAGTCTGCTTGAATATCTTTTGCTGTGACCAAAATTTCATCACGAGGTGAGCCAAAAGTAACCGTATAAGCGACCTTTTCAGCAGGCAAATCCACCGAATCTACCAACATTTGCATATCATTCTCTGCTTTCACTGTCGCTTTATCTTTAATTTCTGGATAACCCAATGAATAAGCATTAATGATTGCTGAAGAGATAGGAAGAACATGAATTAAATGTAAATTAGCTCCTGTTTCTTTGGCTAAATACACAGCATGTCGTACCGCTTTACTGGTTAACTCTTCTTCCACAATATCAATAGGCACTAAAATCGTTTTATACATAATAACTCCTCTTAACTCTCCATTTGCCTTAATCCTATCGCAATAACCCAAAGATTACTGTGAGTGAATTAACTAAAAACAACCTAATCTTAATATAAACCTACTTTAATTATTAATACGTTAAGCTAAAAAATAAAAGCGATTATTCAAAATAGTTTGCATTATGTTGTTGTGATAATGTCCATATTTGATTGCGAATATTCCGGATAGTATCAATCAATTCTGATGCAGTTAATCCGATTGGTCCAATACCTTTTTTAACTAAAATATCCGCCGACATTCCATGTATCCAAACAGCACTTCTCACCGCATCCGCCATTGTCATTCCTTGTGCTAAAAAACTTCCCATAATGCCTGTTAGCACATCACCGCTCCCTGCGGTTGATAATCCACTATTACCAGTTGTATTAATTGTGATTTCCCCTTTCGGAGAAGTCACTACGGTATGTTGACCTTTGATAATTGCCCAGCAATGATAAATCTTCGCAATTTCTTTCGCCGCTTCTTCTCTATTATTTTGAATATCATTTAGCGTGCAATTAAGCAAAATAGACGCTTCTTTAGGGTGTGGTGTTAATACACAGTGCTGATTAAGTGAGAGTTCTGATTTAAGCTTAGCCATTAACACTAATGCATCCGCATCAAAAACATAAGGTCTATTTTCATTACGCTGAGCTAAAGCTATTGATAAGATTTCTTCAGAATTTGCAGATAATCCTAATCCACACCCAATCGCCCAAGCAGAAATATCTTGCTGATTTATCAACGCTTGTGCTGTTTTAAGCATAAGCTCTGGTGCACTATCAATAAAAGGGATAGGAAGTTGTGATTGAGCAAAACCAAGAAATACCTTTCCACACCCTGCTTTCAATGCACTTTTACCTGCTAACACAATAGCACCGCTCATTCCTTCTGAGCTGCCTACAATGCCTAATGTGCCGAATGTTCCTTTATGTGTATTTCCTGATTTGCGCTGATAAAGTGCGGGATAATGAGTGATAGCCTGTAATAATTGTTCTTCATTCATATTATTTTCCCTTTTTCTGCATTTTTCTTATTACTCGCAATGGTTGCTCTACCACATTTTGTTTGTATTAACGTTAAAAGCATAACGTTCAAAGTATAGCCTGATTTCGACTAATAAATGGGATCACTGGCTATTTTGTCTTTTTATCATGCTAACAAATTCAATATGATAAAATGCTTTCATTATCGCTATTCATACCTTGCTGAGACTTTGCTATTCTAATGACCTAGCCTGATATGATTTATAAATTAAAGACAAAGGAACGTAGATAATGAACGAGAAGTTTAAAACACAAGCAGATGTAGAAACATTGGCAGAAGAAGTGGCTTGCTTAAAAACACTAGTCACCTATATGTTAAAAGCATTAGGTCAAGCAGATGCTGGACGTGTTATTTTAAACATTGAACGTGCTATTGCAGAAGTTGATGATGAAAAACAAGCAGAAACATTCCGTAATACGATTAGCCAAATTAAGACAGCCTATCGTCAATAATACATTTATTTTCGAATTGAGTACTCGTACATATTTTTATTCTATTTTCTAATCTTTTTGTGCTGCACAAATAAACAAATTTTGATTTCAAATTTCCTATATACTTAATCTCGAAATAAACCATTCTTTATTCATTTAGCTACCCCTCTATCTTTATAGAGGGGATTTTTTTTTCTTTTACCCACCTCAATATTTCTATTCAAATTATTTTCATATCATCCAAATGATAATGAGTTTGTTTTCTTTTGGTGTATTTAACCAATAGTCACTATCAAAACTTATTTTTGTTTAAAAATTTTAATGTTATTTGGATTAAATAATAGAATTAGAAATCTTGCCATCATTGCCAACACGAACATAAATTAACTTATTAAATACAATGTATTAAAATTATCTCAATGATAACTGATAATCACTTAACTTTTTTATTCTGTTTTTTATATTTAAAGCGCACATTTTGTTACTTTTAACACAAATAAAAATTAATCGTATAAAATGTAAATAAAGATAAATCCTAATATTATTGTATTTTGAGTTATTTTATATATTGTAAATTGTAAAGTTTTATTAAGTCAAAATTTGCTAGCTTATTGTCCCTAAACACAATTATAGCGAAAGCAGCTAAAACCAATAGGATTAAAAATATTAACTATTTATATTTTTACACTTTTTCTGATTTATCGTCACTCCTGTTTATATGTTACACTCAATAAATATGTACTAAAAAATAAACATGAGGCTAAAATGAAACCACTTCTCTTATCTCTGCTATTATTACCTGCTGTTGCTTTTGCAAACCCAACAAAAATGGCTGATGATTACTGCGATACTTTTAAAGATATCTCAATTAAAGCTTATGATACAAAAGAGCCAGCAGAGAAAATTGCTAAAGATGCAATGGCCTCTCTGAGTGCAAAGAAATTTGATTTTGCAAAACTGGAAGCAACTGAAGCACAATTCACTGAAGGTGCTATTGAGGTTGTTAATTCTTTACGTGAAGCCAAATCTGAAATTGGTTCTCGCGCAGAGTTCCAAGATGGTTTAACTCAAATTGTTGCAGCTTGTAAAATTCAAATGGTTGCAGCATTAGAAGAGCCCAAAAAATAATCTTCTCATCAAAGAATGGGTAAAAATCAATATAAAGAGTAGAAATTATCCTGCTCTTTTTTATTTTCCCCTCACCTATTCCTCTATTCCTCTATTCCTCTATTCCTCTATTCCTCTATTCCTCTATTCCTCTATTCTATAACTAACTTTAACTAACTTTCTATACTCTAAATAATTCAAAATGTAGCTAGGCGACTAGTGAATGAGTCGCTAGGAGCATACATAAGTATGTGACTAGTGCGAATGAACGTAGCCAACAACGCTACAACTTCAAATATGACGAGTATTCTATCTATGGATATTAAGGTCTATAATACCTCGGTAAATACTTGTTAGTACTGGCCATAAAAAGGAGATATTGTGAGCAACGAACAATCCATCCAGCGTTTAAGAAGACTACGCCAGTCAGAAAACCTGCGCGCGCTCTTTCAAGAAACAACTCTGACTAAAAATGATCTCGCTCTGCCTATCTTTGTAGAAGAAGGGCTTGATGATTACCAACCGATAAAAAGCATGCCAGGTGTCGTTCGTATTCCTGAAAAACGCCTTGCTTATGAAATTGAACGCATTGCAAAAGCAGGCATTAAAACTGTTATGACTTTTGGCGTATCACATCACCTTGATGAAACAGGAAGTGATGCTTGGAAAAGTGACGGTTTAGTTTCTCGCATGTCTCGTATTTGTAAAGATGCCGTACCAGAAATGATTGTCATGTCTGATACCTGTTTTTGTGAATACACATCACATGGTCACTGTGGTGTTTTACATGGTGAACATGTTGATAATGATGAAACTATCTATAATTTAGGGCTTCAAGCTGTTGCTGCTGCACAAGCGGGTGCTGATTTTATCGCGCCATCAGCGGCAATGGACGGCCAAGTCGCTGCTATTCGTGCCGCACTTGATAAAGCAGGATTTAGCGACACAGGTATTGTTTCTTACTCGACTAAATTTGCTTCTGCCTTATATGGTCCTTTCCGCGATGCAGCAGGCTCTCGTTTAATTGGTGATCGTAAAACTTATCAAATGAATCCAATGAACCGCCGTGAAGCGATCCGTGAATCATTAATTGATGAGCAAGAAGGCGCTGATATGCTGATGGTAAAACCAGCAGGCGCTTATTTAGATATTATTCGCGATGTGCGTGAACGTACTTTATTACCTTTAGCAGCTTATCAAATCAGCGGTGAATATGCGCAAATTAAATTTGCGGCATTAGCGGGTGCAATCGATGAAGATCGTGTGGTAATGGAGACTTTAGGCTCAATTAAACGTGCAGGTGCAGATTTAATTCTATCTTACTTCGCACTTGATTTAGCAGAAAGAAATCTACTTTAATCACCTTATACGCTAAGTAATTCAATAAGTTGAAGTATGTAGAATATAGATATGAGGCTACAACTATGGATAACTGTATTTTCTGCCAAATCGTTGCGGGTAAAGCGCCTTGCCATAAAATTTGGGAGGATGATCATCATCTTGCTTTCCTCTCTATTTTTCCCAATACCAAAGGTTTTACCGTTGTTATTCCCAAAAAGCACTACCCGAGTTATGCGTTTGATTTAAACGATGAAGCTTTAGCATTATTGGTTATCGCGACAAAAAAAGTAGCAAAAATCTTAGATAAAACATTTCCCGATGTTTCACGCTCAGGAATGTTTTTTGAAGGGTTTGGGGTTGATCATGTTCATAGTAAACTTAGCCCGATGCACGGCACAGGTGATATGACAAAATGGGCGCCTATTGAAAATAAACAAAAGATTTTCTTTGAGAAATACCCTGGATATCTTTCATCGCATGATTTTGAACGCGCGAGTGATGAAGAACTGGCTCAATTAGCTGCGCTGATTAGAAAAAACAGCTGATAAATATAAGAAAATAGAAATTTAAACTCACTCTTCTTATACACAGAATATTCAAGGCATAAAAAACGCCCAGTCTTAATTTTTAAGCTGAGCGTTTTTTTATCAAGATTAAAAGCATTATTTCGTTGAAAGTTGAGCTTCCATCGGTAAATAAGGCTGAATTTTCTGTTCGAGAAGTTCAATTAATGCCGGATCGTTAAAGCGATAATTATCAGGTATTCCTAATACATGTGCTTTTTTATAGCGCATGGTCGTCGGAAAATGAGCAGATAATCGATTTAAATGTTTAGATTCCATGACAAGCACTAAATCAGCCCATTTTAGTAATTCATTATCAACCACACATAGCGCATCTTTGCGCATACCTGCCGAAAGTGTATTAATGCCTTCTCTATCTGCAAACAACAGTTCTGCGGTTGGGCTTCGCCATTGATTTTTACTGCAAATAAATAAGATATTCATCATTACTCACTATCAGATAACGCATTTAATCGACGCTGACTACGAGAAATTCTTGGGTATTCAATTCCAAGTTGCGCAGCTCTGGTCATTTTTAGTGATCGAGTATATAAATTAGACCATTTTTTTTCTGGTTTAAACATCACTCGAGAACAACCCATTTCTTGATGTTTATTTTTGCGGTTAACACATTGGCGCCAACCACGATCTCTTGGTATAGACATAAAAAACCTCTCAGATTAAAGGGATAGCAGCCGCAGTAATACGGAGAGGATCTAACCATGCGTTATTCTAGTTGAATCGAATAAATCTGCAATGGTTTATTTTTACACAAATATGAATAAGCGAATTTTTATTTATCTAGCAAAATATTTAGCAAAATAAAAAGAAAACAGGTATTAAATCTTTATAAAAAAATAACGGATAAGTGATTAATCGACTTATCCGTTTTATCTGTTATTCGAAAATCCAACTTGTTAGATTATTTATAATTAATCGCTGTTGGCTTATCTAACATAATTTCTGTTTTCGCCGGCTCTGTTTGTGCAATCACTTTACCGTGGCGAATTGAATAACGTACAGGTACTTGACGGCGTAAGGCATCAAATCCATTATCTGCGGGCAAAATAATAAAGTTTGCACTATTTCCTATTTCAACACCGTAGTCCGTTAAGGCCAATGTTTTCGCACTATTATGACTAATTAACTGTAACCCATTATCAATTTGACCATAGCCCATTAATTGGCAAACATGCAGTCCCATATGTAAGACTTGAAGCATATTTGCTGTGCCTAATGGATACCAAGGATCAAAAACATCATCATGACCAAAGCAAACATTAATATTACTTTCTAGCATCTCTTTTACACGAGTAATACCGCGACGCTTTGGATAAGTATCAAAACGACCTTGCAAGTGAATATTAACTAAAGGATTCGCCACAAAGTTAATACCAGACATTCTTAATAAACGGAATAAACGCGAAGTATAAGCCCCATTATAAGAATGCATTGCGGTTGTATGACTTGCTGTTACTCTTGAGCCCATATTTTCTTTATGTGCTAAAGCGGCAACAGTTTCAACAAAGCGAGATTGTTCATCATCAATTTCATCACAATGAACATCAATTAAGCGATCATATTTTTGTGCTAATGCAAAGGTTTTATGCAGTGATTCAACACCATATTCACGCGTAAATTCAAAGTGAGGAATAGCACCGACAACATCAGCACCTAATTTTAATGCTTCTTCTAATAAAGCTTCACCATTAGGGTAAGACAAAATACCTTCTTGTGGAAAAGCAACAATTTGCAAATCAATCCAAGGTTTAATTTCTTCTTTCACTTCCAGCATGGCTTTTAATGCTGTCAGCGATGCATCCGAAACATCAACATGGGTTCTAACATGTTGAATACCATTAGCAATTTGCCATTGAAGCGTTTGCCATGCACGTTGTTTAACATCATCATGAGTTAACAGCGCTTTTCTTTCAGCCCAACGCTCGATACCCTCAAATAACGTTCCCGATTGATTCCAATTCGGTTGTCCTGCTGTTTGTGTTGTATCTAAATGAATATGAGGTTCAACAAAAGGAGCGTGAACTAAACCACCTTGCGCATCTAATGCTTCAGGATGAAAGTTATTTTCAGGTTGTGGCTCTATCGCTTCAATTTTATTGTTTTTAAGCGTAATGCGCCACAAACCCTCTTTTCCAACGAGACGAGCATGATTAATTTGTTCGATATTCTTACCCAGCATGACTTATCTCCGCTTGTCGAGCTGTACGACGATTTAATATTGGATTTAACACAGCGTAACTAATTGCACCACCTAATACTGCGTTAACAGGTACGATGCCTGGTAACCAGTGCCCCGCGGCAATACCAATTGCAACAGCCAGTAATGCGACCCAGTTAACTGATTGCATTTTATCTGCATTGAAGGTGTTATAACGATCTTTATTCATCAGATAATCTGCAATGATAACACCACCTACTGGTGGAATTGCGGCAGATAAAAAGGTTAACCAGCCAACAAAGTTATTATAGAGCCATAATGCACACAGTGTACCGACAATGCCATTTATCACTGAAAGCTTTTTGCTTGATAAGCCTGTAATATTGGCAAATCCTAATCCAGAGGCATATAACGCATTATCATTGGTTGTCCAAATATTTAAGCCTAATACGACAATCGCTGGAAGTAATAATCCTTGCGCAATCATCACATCAGAAATATCTGCCATTCCCAATGAAGCGGCACCTGCTGCACCAAAGACAAACATCAATGTATTGCCTAAAAAGAACGCAACAATTGCGACAACCACTGCAACTTTAGGGTTTCGTCCAAAGCGGACAAAGTCAGCTGTAAGCGTTCCCGCACTAATAAACGATCCGACAACCATCGCCAGCGCTAAATTAAAATCTAATGGCTGAGCGGGCTTAACACCCATTAACGTTGAAAGCCCGCCCATATCATGTATGGCAAGATAAACAGAGTAACTGCCAAGGATAGCGATTGCTGGAACAGCAATGATAGAGAGAACGGTGAGAGCGGAAATGCCGAAGAATACAGTGATGGTCATTAAAATGCCGGAAACGGCGATGAGGAGATTAATATCAATACCAGTGGCTTTTCCTACCGGGATGGCAAACATTGCCACACCCACACCAAACCAACCAACTTGAGTACCACCGAGTAAAAATGAGGGAAGCCAAGAACCTTTAATACCGAAAGAGTAACGCGCGAGGAGATGAGTAGTAAGACCTGTTTTTGAACCAATAAAACCAAGAAATGCGGTGTAGATACCAAGAAGAAGATTACCAATTAGAACTGCGAGGAAGAAATCATTGAAGGAAAGACCAGTACCAAGAGCGCCGCCAGTCCACATACTGGCTGAAAAAAACGTTAATCCCAACATCACAAAGGTTAACGCCAATCCACCCTTTCTTGCGGATATGGGCACAGGGCCCTGACTATAATTGTTGTCCTGAGACACTTTAACCTCCTATTCATTTCACCTAGCCAAAAAAATCTGACGAATTCTATCTACATAAAAATATTATGCAAACGTTTTCGTTGTCTGTTTATTATAATTAATGGAACGCTTCATTTAAGGAGAGTTGATGTTCATCACAAAAATAGGAGAAAAATCGTTATTGTATTTGAAGTTATCTAATTTTATAGAATGGATTTTTAAGAAAGAATTTCTTTAGAGAAATTAATGATAATATTCTTCATCTTTTAAACCATGTTCATTTTTAAATCATAACGTTTATTTTAGTCATATTTTAATTACGCCAAAAGGAAGCAGATAATAAAACAAGTAGCGTATAAATTTCTAATCGACCAAGTAACATAGCAAGACACATTAAATATTTTGCACTGTCGGTAATTTCACCAAAACCAGCAACTGTTTCACCAAATCCCAATCCCATATTATTTAAACATGCCGCCACCGTGGCAAAAGCTGTAATTAAATCGTAGCCCATCATGCTTAAACACCAAATAAAAAAACAAGCGCAGAGTGTATAAAGAAAAAAGAAACTCCAAACGGAATTAAGGAGTCGAGAAGTTATAATACTGTCGCCGACACGAACGGAACTCACTGATTTTGGATGAATTAATTGATGAATTTCTTGGCGACTCTGTTTATAGAGAATTAAAAATCGAATAGCTTTAATTCCACCACACGTCGAACCAACACAACCACCAAAAAAACTAGAAAATAGTAAGAGAACAATAATATGTTGTGGCCATTGAGCATAATCTGCTGTTGCAAGCCCGTTGTCAGTGATCATCGAACTGGTTAGAAAAAAAGAATGAATAAAAGCATCCGGGAATGAATACATATTACTGCGCCATGTTTCAAATGTGATCAAACCGATAACTAGCAATGCCACTGTAATAAAAAAACGAAACTCTGGATTGGTTAATAATGGTCGTAAACTAAATTTAGCTAAGGATGCAAAATAGAGGGTAAAATTGACTGCTGAAAGGAGTGAAAATAGTCCTGCAACAAATTCAATTTTTACGCTATTAAAATAGCCAATGCTTTCGCTATATGTTGAAAATCCGCCTAAAGACACAGTCGATAAACCATGACAAAGCGCATCAAAAAAAGACATTCCTGCTATTTTAAACGCGATAATACATAAACTACCTAGCAGAATATAAGTAAACCATAAATTACGAGCTGTACTTGCTAAGCGAGGCGTTAACTTTTCTTCTTTAAATGGCCCAGGCATTTCAGATTGATATAATTTCATGCCCCCAATGCCTAATAAGGGAAGAACGGCAACAGCCAGTACAATAACACCTAATCCTCCAACAAAATTTAACTGTGCGCGATAGTAAAGAATAGATTTAGGTAAATCAGTCACATTGTGAAAAACAGAAGCGCCTGTGGTTGTTATCCCTGACACTCCTTCAAAAAGCGCATCAACAAAGCGCATATTAAGTTGCTCATTCAGCCATAAAGGTAATGTGCTAATTAAAGAAAATAACAACCAAAACAAGGCAATAATAATAAATCCATCTCGTGTTTTCAGCTGAATATCTTTTATTTTTGTTTTCAGCCAAATAAATAAACCTCCACAAAAAAAGATAAAAAAACACAATGCAAAAGAAAATAGACTTTGCTCTTTTTCATATAGTGCAACCAACATAGGCGGTATCATTGTTAAGCTATAAAGAACAATGAGAAAGCTACAAAGATGCACAATGATTTTAAAATGATTAGATACACGCATAAATGATGATGCCCAGTCCGCTACATTAAATGTTCAAAATTGACATAATTCAGTATGGCTTATCATTATCAATAATTTTTCTTTTTATTTTAAATTGATAACTGACAAGTTTACTCCCTACTCATTCTTTTTTTCAATGACAGAACTTTTCCCCCCAACCCAAAAAGTGAATTTATAATCACAAATACAACATAATTATTTACTTCTATCTTTTTTTTAGTAATCTATAAGAACTAATAAAACATAGAATAATTCACTTGGGAAACATAACATGAATCGTCGGTCATTTTTAACTTCATCCAGCTTAGTGATTGGTGGTCTTTCATTAAGTTCATTTGTTAGCTCTGCTTATGCCAATGAAACACTAAAAAATAAATTGGTATTTAATGCAGAAAATCCGTTACTGCTAAATTTTAATGAAAATTCACTTGGTATGTCGCAAAAAGCGAAACAGGCTATTATTGATGCTTTACCTAATGCCTTTAGATATCCAGACGATGCGCGTAGCGCATTAATTAGCGAATTAGGGAAAGAATTTAAACTTTCAGATAAGCACATCACCTTGGGAAATGGCTCATCTGAGACAATTCAAGCAGCCGTACAATTTGTGGCAAATAAAGCACAAAAAGAAGGTAAAGCGGTTCAACTTATTGTTCCTGATCCAACATTTAACTATGCCGAACTTTATGCAGAACCTTTAGGCGTAAAAATCGTTAAAGTACCCGTTGATAAAACACTGGCGTTTGATTTAGCAACCATGCAGAAAAAAGCGCAAGAGTTTGATGGTATTAGCATGGTGTATTTATGCAATCCGAATAACCCAACAGCGATGTTAACGCCAACGGCTGCATTGACGAATTGGGTAAAATCAGCCAAAGAAAATGTCTTTTTTATTATTGATGAAGCTTATGCGGAATTTGCTTCAACGCCTGAATTTACCAGTGCGATTGCATTAGTTGAAGCGGGTTATAAAAACCTAATTGTTGCACGTACTTTCTCAAAAATTTACGCATTAGCAGGGCTTCGTGTGGGTTATGGTGTTGCTGTACCTGAGGTTATTGCCGATGTTGATGTGTTTGTTTCCATTGATAATACCAACACCGCGGGTGCTGTTGCTGCATTAGCCTCATTAAAAGATAAAGCTTATGTGGAATATAGCCGTAAATCGATTGATGTTTCTCGTCAAATGGTTGTTGATGTCTTAAAAGAGCTGGATATTGAATATGCACCTTCTTATGCGAACTTTATATTCCATAAAGTGAAAGGCGATGTAAAAACCTATCAAAACAGAATGAAAGAAGCGAATATTATGGTTGGTCGTGAGTTTCCACCTGCTTTGGGTTGGAGCCGTTTAACTTTAGGCACACCAGAAGAGATGAGCTATTTTGTTTCTACATTAAAAGCCTTTAGAACTAAAGGTTGGATTTAATCTGATTTGGTGATCTTTCGATCCATTAATAAATAGAATGCCCTTGAAAATAAAACTTCAAGGGCATTTTTTCTACTTTACTTAATCATTCAATCGCCTTAAAGCGGATCGACTTTTAAGCAAGAGACTGCATGGCGGAAGCTCCCTTCTAATAAAGGGCGTGTTTTGGCACATTCTTCATCTGCCATAGGGCAACGTGTACGGAATATACAACCTGATGGTGGATTAATCGGAGAAGGCAATTCCCCTTCCAATAAATCGATATGCTTATTGCGCTCTTTATCAGGATCAGGAATAGGCACCGCTGACATCAACGCTTTGGTATAAGGGTGTAATGGATGATGATAAACTTCATCATACGTTCCTAACTCCACTGCATGCCCTAAATACATCACCAATACACGATCTGAAATATGTTTTACCACCGCTAGATCATGGGCAATAAAGATTAAAGATAATCCCATCTCTTTTTGAATATCTTTCAGCAAGTTAACCACTTGAGCCTGAATTGATACGTCTAATGCTGAAACGGGTTCGTCACAAATCACTAATTTAGGTTCTAAAATTAACGCGCGAGCAATACCGATACGTTGGCATTGTCCACCTGAGAATTCATGTGGGTAACGGTTGATTAAGTTTGGCAATAATCCGACTCGCATCATCATTGCTTTCACTTTTTCAACAACTTCAGCCTGTTTCATTTTAGGGTGATAGGTTTTAAGCGGCTCCGCAATAATATCACCAATGGTCATTCTTGGGTTTAAGGAAGCCAGCGGATCTTGGAAAATCATCTGGATATCTTGGCGAATATCGCGCCATTGTTTATTTCCCATTCCCAATAAATTATTGCCTAACCAAGAGACTGTACCACCAGAGGCTTTAACTAAACCAATAATGGCGCGAGCAAAAGTCGATTTACCACAACCAGATTCACCAACAACCCCTAATGTTTCACCTTCATATAAGCGTAGTGTGACACCATCAACGGCTTTTAGGCTTTTTTTCGCTTTCCAAAACCACTGTTTATTATCTTGAACATCGAAATAAACTTTTAAGTCATTCACTTCAAGAATAACTTTTCTATCTTGTAACATGGCTTGAGTCATACCAATTCCTCCACCGCTTTAAAACAGGCACGTAGTCGGCCTTGTGCGAATTGCTCTAATTGAGGTTCACTCGTTAAGCATTGCTCTGTTGCATACTGGCAACGAGGTTGGAATGGGCAGCCTTTTGGTAAACGTAATAAATTAGGCGGATTTCCCGGAATGGTTGCTAGTCGTTCATCTTCACCGTCTAAGCGAGGAACAGCCTGTAACAATCCGATAGAATATGGATGTGATGGTTGATAGAAGATATCACGCGCTTTACCGTACTCCATGGTACGTCCTGCATACATCACCAATACTTTATCGCAGATACCCGCAACAACCCCCAAGTCATGAGTGATCATAATAATCGCGGTGTTTAAATCATTCTTAAGCTCATTGAGTAAGGTCATGATTTGCGCTTGAACCGTCACATCAAGTGCGGTTGTCGGTTCATCAGCAATTAAAAGTTTAGGCTTACACAGCAATGCCATTGCAATCATGACTCGTTGGCGCATACCGCCTGAAAACTCATGAGGATACATACTCATTCGTTTATGAGCTTCTGGCATTTTTACTGCATCTAACATGCGTACTGATTCCGCATAAGCATCATTTTTGCTCATGCCTTTATGCAACATTAATACTTCAATAAGCTGCGCACCGACTTTCATATACGGATTTAATGAAGTCATTGGATCTTGAAATATCATAGATATTTCTTCAGCGCGCATTTTATTTAATTCACTTTGGCGAAGGTTTAAGATCTCACGACCATTAAAGTTTGCGCTACCCGCTGTGCGACCATTTTTCGCTAATAATCCCATTAATGCGAATGCCGTTTGGGATTTACCTGAGCCAGATTCACCAACGATCCCGAGGGTTTCACCTGCGGATAATTCAAAGTTAAGCTTATTAACTGCGGTAACATCACCATCCGGTGTACCAAAAGTCACACAGAGATCTTTAACACTTAATAACGACTTGTTTGTTGTATTTGTCATTTTGTTCTCCTTAACGATCTTTCGGGTCTAATGCGTCACGTAAGCCATCACCGATAAAGTTAAAGCAAAACAGTGTGACAACTAAGAACGAAGCCGGGAAAAGTAACAACCAAGGAGAAACTTCCATTGAGTTTGCACCATCACTTAATAGTGCTCCCCAACTACTTAATGGTTCTTGTGTTCCTAAACCTAAGAAGCTTAAGAAGGATTCAAATAAAATCATACTAGGTACTAATAAAGAGGCATAAACCACGACCACACCCAGTACGTTAGGTACGATATGTCTTAACACAATATTGCGTGATGACACACCACAAACTAATGCGGCTTCAATAAACTCTTTACGTTTTAGACTTAAGGTTTGTCCTCTTACGATACGCGCCATATCAAGCCAAGATACCATCCCGATAGCAACGAAAATCAGTAAGATATTTTGACCAAAGAATGTCACCAATAAGATAACAAAGAACATAAATGGGAATGAGTTTAAGATTTCCAGTAAACGCATCATCACAGAGTCAACACGTCCACCTATATAGCCTGCCATTGCACCATATAGCGTACCGACAATAACGGCAACAAAAGCGGCCGCAATACCGACCATTAATGAAATACGTCCACCAATCGCAACACGGACTAATAAGTCACGCCCAGATGAATCAGTACCAAAATAGTGAGAAGAGGCAAAATCAGGTGCCATTGACATCATCTCCCAATCGGTATCGTCATAGACAAAAGGCGATAACATTGGGGCAAAAATGACAAATAATAAAATAAAGAAAAGTAATATAAGGCTCGTAATCGCCGCTTTATTGTGCATAAAACGACGACGAGCGTCTTGCCATAAACTACGGCCTTCAATATCTAGCTGCTCCGAGAAATTCCCCAGAGCTTCGCTGTTTTCCTTCAGTGATAACATAACGCGCTCCAGTATCTATTAGTAACGAATTTTCGGATCAATAACGGCATATAAAATATCGACAATCGCATTAAAGAAAATTGTTAATGCACCTACGATAATGGTTAAGCTTAATACCAATGAGTAATCTCGGTTTAAAGCACCATTAACGAATAATTGTCCGATACCCGGCAATCCAAAGATGGTTTCAATAACCATTGAGCCCGTAATAATACCGACGAATGCAGGCCCCATATAAGAGATAACAGGTAGCAACGCAGGTTTTAAAGCATGACGCAGCACAATTCTTTTCATCGGCAAGCCTTTCGCTTTTGCCGTTCTGATAAAGTTTGAGTGTAATACTTCAATCATTGAACTACGGGTAATACGCGAGATACTGGCAATATAAGAAAGCGACAGTGCAATCATTGGTAGCAACATATATTGCACCGCACCGCCATTCCAGCCACCAGCTGGTAGCCACCTTAAGGTAATGGCAAAAATAAGTACAAGCAGTGGTGCAACAACGAAGCTCGGTATTACAACCCCCGTCATGGCAAAAGTCATGACGGTATAATCCCATTTGGTGTTTTGATTCAGTGCGGCTATCACGCCTGCCCCCACACCTAAAATCACGGCAAAAATAAATGCCGACAGCCCTAATTTAGCTGAAACAGGGAATGCTTTACCGACTAAGGTGTTTACACTGTAGTCTTTATATTTAAAAGAAGGCCCTAAATCCCCTTTCGACAATTGAATTAAATAATCGAAGTATTGTTTATAAATGGGATCATTTAAGTGATATTTCGCTTCAATATTTGCCATGACCTCTGGTGGAAGTTTCCTTTCCCCTGTAAAAGGGCTACCAGGTGCTAAGCGCATCATAAAAAACGAAATTGTTATTAGAATAAATAGAGTCGGTATCGCTTCTAAAAAGCGACGAAAAATAAATTTGAGCATTGCCCGTTCCTATAACACAAACCTATTCAGGCGTGACGATAAAAAGACCTTGCCTTAAAAAAGACAAGGTCTCGCCCGATTACTTAGCAATAATGTACAAATCTTTAGTATGTAAATTATCTAATGGATCTTTACCTGAATAACCACCCACATAAGGTTTAACTAAACGGGTGTTTACATAGTAGTAAAGTGGAACAATGGCCGAATCTTTATCTAATACACCTTCAGCTTTTTGATAAATAGCGGCACGTTCGTCATCAGATTTCACACGTAAAGATTCTTTGATCAATGCGTCAAACTCTGTGTTTTTATAGTGAACAGTATTATTACTGCTGTAAGACAGCATCATGTTCAGGAATGAAGAAGGTTCGTTATAATCTGCACACCAGCCCGCACGCGCAACATCATAAGTTCCTTGGTGACGTGTATCTAAGAACGTTTTCCACTCTTGGTTTTCAAGAGACACATCTGCACCTAAGTTTTTCTTCCAAATTGAAGACGCAGCAATTGCCACTTTTTTATGAAGATCTGAAGTATTGTACAGAAGTTTAAATTTCAGTGGGTTCGCTTTGTTATAGCCCGCCTCTTCTAACAATTGACGTGCTTTCTCATTGCGCTGTTCTTGTGTCCAAGTTGCAAACCATTCTGGTTTACTCTCTTTAATTCCGTCTGTAAATGGCGGAGTAAAGCCGTAAGCAGGGATATCACCTTGGTTTTTCACTTTATAAGTAATGATATCTCTGTCCATTGACAGTTTCAGCGCTTCACGAACACGAGGATCATTAAACGGTGCTTTCTCATTATTAATTTCATAATAATAAGTACATAAATATGGGCTTATACGCAATTCATCTGGGATCTCTTTTTTCAGTTTTTGGAAAAGTTCGATCGGTAAATTGCTATATGTCATGTCGATTTCACCCGCACGATAACGGTTTACGTCAGTGACTTCTGATGAGATAGGTAAGAACGTAACTTTATCAATAACAGTATTTTTGTTATCCCAATAAGTTGGGCTACGTTCTAAAACAATACGTTCGTTGACGGTCCAGTCTTTTAAATTATAAGCGCCGTTACCGACGAAGTTAGCAGGTTGTGTCCATTTTTCACCAAATTTTTCAATCACTTTTTGGTTAACTGGCGACATGGAGGAGTGAGCTAATAATTTTGGTAAATAAGGCACTGCTTCAGATAAAGTGATTTCTAATGTGTTGTTATCTAATGCCTTAACACCTAATTCTGTGGCTTTTTTCTTACCTGCAATAATATCGTCAATATTCACGATATGCGCATATTGCAGATAGCTTTCATAAGGAGATGCAGTATTAGGATCTGCTAAACGTTGCCAGCTATAAACGAAATCTTGTGCTGTAACAGGTTCACCATTTGACCATTTAGCACCTTCACGAATTTTGAATGTCCAAACAGTAAAATCTTTATTTTCCCAGCTGGTTGCAGAGCCAGGTAAAATTTCCCCATTTGGACCAACAATAGTAACGCCTTCGAAAAGATCACGCGCTAATGCAGACTCAGGTACACCTTCGATTTTATGAGGATCAAGTGATTGTGGTTCAGAGCCGTTATTACGTACGAGTACTTGTTTTTCAGCTAATTTTACCCCGTCTGGAACAACAGCGGCATTAGCCGTTAGCGCTGACAATCCAAAGATTGCGCTTATTGCAATCGCCAACGCACTCTTTTTAGTTAAATTACTCATCTTATAAAATACTCCCAGTTAGTGAGCTGGTTGTTAGACAACCATTCTGTGATGTTCAGTTGTGTTTTAGAACGGTTTACACAACTTATTGTTTTTACAAAAAATAAATCAATCTTGCTTATTTGCTATCAGTGCTTAATTGCCTGATAGCATTATAATTTTTTTATGCCGCTATCTTTTTTGTGTAGCTTTTTATTAGTTAACTACTTTTTAAGTCACTTTTAATAATTCAAATCACACATAACTATAGAATATCGATAATTTACCAGTTTTAGTTATCTGCCTTTATAAAATAGCGCTTTAAGTCCGTATAATCAAAGGGGTCTTTGCCTGTAAATCCACCTACTTTTGGACTAACTAATCTAACACTGACACGATAATAGACAGGCACTATCGCCGAGTCCTTGTCTAGCAAGGCTTCAGCGCGCTGATAGAGTTGATGGCGAGCCCCTTTATCAACAGCAATTGAGGCATTATTTAATGTATCATCGTAATCATTATTTTCATAAAAGACGGTATTCAGACTACTGGTGGAAAGAAACGAGTTTAAAAACGAGGTAGGTTCATTGTAATCTGCACACCATGTTGCTCTCGCGACTTGGTAATTTCCTTGGTTACGGTTTTCTAATGCCGTTTTCCACTCTTGGTTTTGCAACGTCACATTGGCACCAATACTTTTTTTCCACATTGATGCTGCCGCTATTGCCTGCTGTTTATTTTGATCTGACGTATTGTAGAGCAAGGTAAAAGTCAGAGGATTTTGACCATCAAACCCCGCTTCTTTTAATAATTCACGCGCTCTTTCATTACGTTGCTGTTGTGTCCAATAAGCCCATTTAGGCGGTTTAAAATTACCATTGCCGATAAAAGAGGGAGTAAAAGAATAAGCTGGTATTTGTCCTTGTCCCATTATTTTTTCAGCAATGACTTCTCTATCAAGAGTCAATTTCACGGCTTCTCGAACACGAGGATCATCAAAAGGGGCTTTTTTATTATTTAATTCATAATAGAAAGTACATAAATATGGTGTGACATGTAAATTCTCTGGCTGCTCTTGCTTCATTTTTCTATAAAGAACAGGAGGAATAGCGCTATTAGTGATATCTATTTCACCGCTACGGTAGCGATTTATATCACTGGTTTCTGAACTAATTGGTAAAAATGTGGCTTGCTCAATAATGGTGTTTTTATTATCCCAATAAAGTGGATTTCGTTTTAAAGTCACCTTTTCATTCACCACCCAATTTTCAATAACATAAGCACCATTACCGACAAAATTTTCAGGACGAGTCCAATTCACGCCATATTTTTCAACAATCTCTTTTTTAACTGGCTTTAACGGAGTATGGCTGACCATATCGACTAAATAAGGGATTGGCTTGGTTAAATTGACTTGCAAAGTGTGAGCGTCTATCGCTTTCACACCTAATGTTTCAGGGGATTTTTTGCCACTAAGAATATCTGCAACATTTTCAACATAAGCATATTCGAGATAACTGGCATAAGGCGAGCCTGTTTTAGGATCTACCACTCGACGCCAGCTATAAACAAAGTCTTCAGCTGTAACTGGTGTGCCATCACTCCACTTTGCGTCTTCTCGCAAATAGAATGTCCACACCTTGTTATCATCAGTTTCCCAGCGTTGTGCAACACCAGGCATACTTTCACCATTAGGTCCAACGTAGGTCAGCCCCTCTAATAAATTTAAAATAATATTAGTTTCTGGTGCGCCTTCTACTTTGTGCGGATCAAGTGATGAAACTTCAGTACCGTTATTAATCACAATATTCTGTTGTTTTGCCAGAATAGTACCTTCAGGAAGAGTGACCGCATGAGAAAAAAAGGAGGTTAATACAAGTGACATAATACTGAGTGGAAACACTGTTTTTAACGTAACTTTATTTTTCATGGGTACCTCTCCTAATAAACAATAATTTATAGCGGGGTCGCTCAATTAACGATATGTATCGTTGTTAAATTTTGATTGTAATATTTGTGGCTCTCAAACGTTTTAAAGATATTAATAAGATAAAAATGATACCAACACTCTTCTTTTTTACACTTATCGTAAATTTTGTCAATTAATGCGGTATTCTTATCACTTAACTTTATTGAGCCCTCTAGAGTTCTATCCTGAGAAAATAAAAAATATATATCGAGAGAAGCAAAACAACAAATAAACATTAAATTAACATCATGCAAGTTTTATAGATAGAAAACCTACTTAGCTCACAAAATTAATATAATTAGGATGGGTTTTATCCGACTTGCAGAACTTTATGATGCTTTATTTGTAAAGAGTTTCTCTTTGAAATTAATTAAAAATAACAATAAATTCATCTTTAGACTGAATAACGATTCTAGTCTAAAAATATTTATAGATTATTAAATATTCAATTTTATTATTTGTTTTTAAATTTTAATCTAAATGTTTAATTGAAATGTAATTAAACAATTTTTCATTTATATTTCTATGTGTTAGATAAAAAAACCTCTTTAATATACATATCGAATATTAAAGAGGTTTTTAATTTAAAAATGATATCATCAATTCTTTTCAGCTATTTAGCCGATTTGGATTGAAACCATTGTAGCTTCTCATTCAGAGTGACAACCTCTCCCACAATAATCAGTGCAGGGCTTTCCATTGTTTCTGCCATCTCTGCCAGTTGGCGTAATTGACCAACAATCACTTTTTGTGTGGTTAAAGTGCCCTTTTCAATAATCGCAATCGGCATGGTTGTACGCATATTTTGGCTAAGTAGCATTTGCTGAATATAACGGGCTTTACTTAATCCCATATAAAAGACTAACGTTTGGTTTTCTTGTGCAATACATTGCCATTCAGCCTCGTTTAATCCTTTGCCATGCCCAGTAATAAAGCGGACACTTTGTGCATAATCTCGATGCGTTAAAGGAATACCCGCATATGTTGTGCAGCCTGAAGCAGCGGTAATACCGGGGATCACTGAAAAGGGAATATGATGTTCAATCAAGGCTTCTAGCTCTTCGCTACCTCGACCAAAAATAAAGGGATCGCCCCCTTTTAATCTCACCACCCGTTTTCCTGCTGCGGCTTCTTTGATTAAAATTTGATTGATTTCATCTTGAGGAACACAATGAAAACCCGCTTGCTTACCAACATAAATACGCTGTGCATCTCTGCGGACTAATGCCATTACCTCATCAGATACTAATCTATCGTAAACCACCACATCAGCTTGCTGGCACTGCTGTAACCCTTTAATAGTCATTAGCCCAGCATCACCCGGCCCTGCTCCGACTAAAACAACACTGCCTTGAGATTGCTGATTTTCAGATAATAGCGCGCTAATACGTTGCTCAATACCACCGTCTCTTTGTGCTTCTATTTCAGCTTGTAATGATTTATCTGCAAAAAATTGCTCCCAGAAATAACGTCTTGCACTTATGGATGAAAAACGTTGTTTTACTTCTTCTCTTAATTTTCCAGCAAGTTTCGCTAATGTACCGAGATAATTTGGGAGTAGTTGCTCAATTTTTTCTCGCAAAATACGTGCTAGCACAGGGGCTTTTCCGCCCGATGAAATAGCCACCACAATAGGAGAACGATCGATAACAGAAGGCATAATAAAGCTGGCTTGTTCTGGTGAATCTACCACATTACAAAATATCTGTTTCTCTGTCGCGGATTGAAAAACCTGTTGATTCACTTGCTCACTATCTGTTGCCGCAATAACAAGCCACTTACTTGATAGATGATCCTCAGTAAATACACCAGTGATGCAGTTTAGTTTTTGCTCGGAATGCCACTGCATAAACTGCTCTGTAAACGAAGGTGCGATAACAGAAATAATAGCACCCGCCTCCATAAGCAATCGGGCTTTACGTTCAGCAATCTCACCCCCTCCCACTAATAAACAAGGTTTATCTTTGAGCTGACAGAATATTGGAAAGTAATCCATATTCATTCCCCTGTTTATTGAGATGATTCATTACGGCCGCGTACGCTGACAGTATTGCCTTCAACCTTGACGTCAAAATGGGTGATCGAGAAACGCTCATCTTCAAGGCAAAAACCATCCGTTAAACGAAAATGCTGTTTTTTCAGCGGACTGACGATATACAACTCATTTTCATGTTCAGCGATCAGCCCTCGAGATAAAACACTCGAATGTGCAAAGGGATCTATATTGCTTAACGCATATAAACGTGCATCAGAATAAGGACGAAATATGGCAACGTGATCTTGTTCCACCAGCGCACAAACACCTGTTCCTGGCGTAATGTCATCTAATTGGCAAACAGCTATCCATTGGCTCATGATTGCGCCTCCTCAGTGACCATTTTGATATCAATACGTTCATGTAAACGTGCGGGACGGTGTTGAAAACGTTCTTTTACCGTTTGCACAGTCGGATCAGGCATTGGATTATTAATAAAGTGGGCAAAACGTTTTAATGCTTTTGGAGAATCAACTGTTTCTTTCCATTCACAAGCGACACGTTCTTGTAAGGCTTTCAGTTCTTTTTCTAACTGTGCATTTAAGCCTAATTTGTCGTTAATAATGACATCACGTAAATATTCAATACCGCCTTCTAAATTATCTAACCACACTGAAGTGCGTTGCAGTTTATCGGCGGTACGAATATAAAACATCATAAAGCGGTCGATATAATGTACTAAAGTTTCTTCATCGAGATCAGATGCAAAGAGATCACCATGACGTGGCTTCATACCGCCATTTCCACCAAAATAGAGGTTCCAACCTTTATCTGTGGCGATAATACCAACGTCTTTTCCTTGCGCTTCAGAACATTCACGGGTGCAACCTGAGACACCAAATTTCATCTTATGAGGTGTTCTAATACCTTTATAACGATGTTCTAACGCGACACCCAAACCGACACTATCACCAACGCCAAAACGACACCAACTGCTGCCCACACACGTTTTTACCATGCGCAGTGCTTTCGCATAGGCATGACCTGTTTCAAAACCCGCAGCAATCAGTTTTTCCCAAATAGCGGGTAAATCCTGTTTATGCGCACCGAACATCGCCATGCGTTGCGAGCCAGTAATTTTGGTATATAGATTATATTCTTGAGCAATTTGCCCAATAGCAATAATGCCTGCGGGTGTAATTTCACCACCTGGAGAGCGAGGAATAATGGAATAAGTCCCATCTTTTTGCATATTCGCGAGGAAGTTATCATTAGTATCTTGCAGAGAAACTAAATCATCACGCAAGATATAATCATTCCAACATGAAGCAAGTAATGAACCCACTGTAGGTTTACATACTTCACAGCCATAACCTTGACCATGTTTTTTCAATAGTTCATCAAAACTTTTCAGGCCTTCTACGCGAATAAGATGATAAAGCTCTTGGCGAGAATAGTGAAAATGCTCACAAAGATGGTGATTAACTTCGATACCTTGTTTTGCTAATTCTGCATTTAAAACTTGAGTCACCAATGGAATACAACCGCCACATCCCGTACCCGCTTTGGTTTCTGCCTTAATAGCAGCGACTGTATGACATCCTCGTTCAATTGCTTGAATAATGTCGCCTTTTGTCACATCAAAACAAGAGCAGATTTGTGCAGTTTCAGGCAAGGAATCTACACCTATTGCAGGCTTACTTCCTGCATGTGCAGGTAAAATTAAGGAGTCTGGATGCTCGGGTAATTCAATGGTGTTCAGTGATAGTTGTAAAAGATTGCCATAATCTTCGGTATCGCCTACTAATACTGCGCCTAGTAGGTATTTGTTATCTTCACTGACAATCAGGCGTTTATAAATTTCTTTGCCTTCATCGAGATAAATATAACTACGACACCCTTCTTGACGACCGTGAGCATCACCGATACCGCCCACATCAACACCAAGAAGTTTTAATTTTGCGCTTAAATCGGCGCCTTGGAATACAGAGTGATGACCTAATAAATTATCAACCGCTACTTGCGCCATTTTGTAGCCCGGTGCAACTAAGCCGAACGTTTTATTTTGCCAAGATGCACATTCACCAATAGCGTAAATATCAGGATCGGTTGTTTGGCAATAATCATTAATAACAATGCCGCCTCTTGGCGCGATATCTAAATCACATTGGCGAGCTAATTTATCTTTTGGGCGAATACCTGTGGAGAACACAATAAAGTCAACTTCAAGAGAAGTACCATCTGCAAATTGCAGTGTCTTACGTGCGCTTTCTCCCGTCGATAATATTTCTTGTGTATTTTTAGACGTATGCACTTTTACACCCATACGCTCTATTTTTCGCTTAAGCTGCTCTCCTCCTAATGAATCAAGCTGTTCTGCCATTAATGTTGGTGCAAACTCGATAACGTGAGTTTCAATACCCAAACTTTTTAGCGCACCAGCGGCTTCTAAACCTAAAAGCCCTCCACCAATCACCGCCCCTTTACGACTAATACGTGCACAAGATTCGATTGCATTTAAATCTTCAATAGTCCGATAGACAAAGCAATCTGATGAGTTATTTCCCTTAATTGGAGGAACCCATGGATAAGAGCCCGTTGCCATCACTAACTTATCGTAACTAACACAACGCCCTGTATTAGTGTGAACCACTTTTTCATCACGATTAATGGTAATAACACGCTCACCAATTAATACTTCTATTTGGTGTTTTTCGTAATAGCTTTGTTTAACTAAAGAGAGTTCTTCTGCGGTGTGATGGGAGAAATAAGAGGAGAGATGGACTCTATCATATGCAACGCGAGGTTCTTCACAAAAGACGACAATATTAAATTCTTCATTGCCACCTTTATCAATCAACTCTTCGATATAACGGTGCCCCACCATACCATTACCGATGATTGCGAGTGTTTTCTTGCTCATTTTTGCCTCAGATTTAAAGATTTCTAAGGCTAAAATACGAAACTACTCATAAGGGATATTGATGAATATCAAATACAGCTTAATCAATTCAGCTACTACAACTTAATAGTCAATGGGTTACTACTAAAGGAGTATTTCATCATCCTATTCTTGCGGTTAATTATTCTTCTACCATAATTAATTTTAGCCACTTATAACGAAGAGTTATATGTAAGCGTAATTAAAACTTTGCGCATTGGTCACGTTTTGCCTAAGTTAATTTCACAAAGTAATAACTAATAAGTTATTGACATAACGACTTTAGCTACACCGTTTCAGGGAGCGTCTCATGAAAGCAAAATTATTATCATTATTCGTTGTGGGTGCCCTTTCCGTACCGGCATTTGCAGCAACACCTGCTAATACCTTAATTGTGGTACAAGGGCTTGATGATATTGTCAGCCTTGATCCTGCTGAAAGTAATGAGTTATCGAGTATTCAGACTGTACCGAGTTTATACCAACGTATTGTTCAACCTAATCGTGATAATCCAGAAATTAATGAACCCATTTTAGTTGAAAGTTGGCAAGCAAATCCTGAACAAAAAACAATCGTATTTAAAATTAAACCCAACGCAAAATTTGCATCGGGCAACGCTGTGCGTCCTGAAGATATTATCTTCTCTTATCAGCGTGCGATCACCATGAATAAATCACCTGCCTTTATTCTAAATGTCTTGGGTTGGAAAACAGATAACATCAATTCGTTACTAAAAAAAATCAGTGATAACGAATTGGAAGTACGTTGGACTGCCGATGTCAGCCCTGATGTTGTACTAAATATCCTTTCAACCCCGATTGCTTCTATTGTTGATGAAAAGCTGGTTTCTGCTCATGTTAAAAATAATGACTTTGGTAATAGCTGGCTAAAAATGAATTCAGCAGGAAGTGGTGCTTACAAAATGCGCGCTTATCAACCGCGTCAAGCCATTGTGTTAGAAGCTAACCCACTTTCACCAACTGGCGCGCCTAAAATGGCAAATATTATTATTAAAAACGTGCCTGATCCCGCATCTCGTCGCTTACTAATTGAAAAAGGCGATGCAGATATTGCACGCGAATTAGGCACAGACCAGACTGCTGCATTAGCAGGAAAAGCAGGGATCAAAATTTTAGATATCCCTTCTGCTGAACAAGTGTATATGGCGTTTAATACTGCCAGTGGAAATCCTGCACTGAGTAACCCTGCTTTTTGGGAAGCTTCGCGCTATTTAATTGACTACAAAGGTATTACTGAAGACTTAATGCGTGGTCAGTATTTTATTCACCAAAGTTTTTTACCTGTGGGTTTACCGGGCGCATTAAAAGATAATCCATTTACGTTTGATCCAGAAAAAGCCAAAGCAATTTTAGCTAAGGCAGGCATCACCAATGCACGCTTTACGTTAGATGTAGAAAATAAAGTCCCTTACATTACTGTGGCACAATCCATTCAAGCCAGTTTTGCTCAAGCAGGTGTACAAGTTGATTTATTACCTGCTGCGGGTAGCCAAGTGTATAGTCGTGTGCGCGCTAAACAACACCAAGCAGCGATCCGCTTTTGGATCCCTGATTATTTTGATGCTCACTCAAATGCCAGTGCCTTTGCTTATAATGACGGGCAATCCAACACTGTTGCTTGGTTAAATGGCTGGAAAATTCCTGAATTAAGTCAGCAAACATTGGCAGCACTTAATGAAGCGGATAAAACAAAACGTCAATCGCTCTATACTGAAATGCAAAAAGAGTTACAACGTAGCTCACCTTATGTGTTTATCGATCAAGGTAAAAACCAAATCGTCATGCGCGATAACGTCAAAGGTTATGCGCAAGGTCTAAACGCAGATATGGTCTATTATGACAAAGTAACTAAGTAATATTTTTTCTGAAACCATCCACAGTCATGTTACTGTGGATGGTCTATTTTTTGTCATTTCACTAGGCTATTGCTGTATGAATACTGCTATGACGTTACCTTTTCGTCTAAAAGGTCAGTTAATTACCTTTGCTCAAGGAATATTGACACTGGTGCTGACTCTTTTAGGGCTTCTTGTCATCACTTTTACGCTTTCTGCACTTTCCCCCGTCGATCCTGTTTTACAAATTGTTGGTGATCACGCAAGCCTCGAAACCTACAACCAAGTAAAACATGAGTTAGGGCTGGATTTACCTATCTACATGCAGTTTTTTCACTATGTGGAAGCACTGCTGCAAGGACATTTAGGTACCGCGACATCAACAGGCCAGCCTGTTCTTGATGATTTGTTAGCGACGTTCCCCGCGACATTGGAATTAGCAACTGTTGCATTACTGATTGGCGCCAGTCTCGGTATTTTATTCGGCGTTTTATGTGCGCGATTTGTGGGAACTCCCCTCGATTTTATTTTACGAATTCTGACGTTATTAGGTAGTTCAGTCCCTATTTTCTGGCTAGGTTTGATTTTGTTATTGATCTTCTATGCCACATTACAATGGACTGCTGGCCCCGGGCGACTAGACGATATCTATCAATTCACCATTGAACCCATAACGGGTTTTGCATTAATTGATACATTATTAGCTGGCGATAAAGATGCTTTTTTTAATGCGTTATCACACCTGATTTTACCCGTTTCTCTATTAGCGTATTTTGCCCTTGCTTCTATCACTCGCTTAACTCGCTCAGCCTGCTTAAACGAGATGAATAAAGAGTATGTCACGTTAGCAAGAGCAAAAGGCATTGGCGAGTTGCGTATTCTTTTTTATCACGTACTGCCTAATATTCGTGGTGTTTTAATGACTATTATCGCCCTGTCTTACACTGGCATGTTAGAAGGTGCCGTATTGACAGAAACGGTCTTTTCTTGGCCAGGAATTGGGCGATATCTCACAACAGCGCTTTTCGCGGGTGATACCACAGCCATTATGGGCGGTACTTTAATTATCGGTTTATGCTTTGTCTTTATTAATAATGTGACCGATATCGTTATTCGTTTGACTGATCCGAGGCTCCGCTAATGTCATCCTCATTTTTAAGAAAAATAGCGCGTTCGCCTTCCGCATTTATCGGTTTATCGTTGCTTATTTTACTGTTAATTATTGCTATTTTTGCACCTTGGTTAGCCCCTTATGATCCAAATTGGCAACATGCAGCCCAACGTTTATTAGCGCCCAATGCTGAACATTGGCTAGGCACAGATAATTATGGGCGCGATATTCTTTCTCGCCTTATCTATGGTACTCGCCCCATGCTAGGTTTAGTGGGGCTGGTGGCACTAATTACGTTACCTTTAGGATTATTGATTGGGATTTTATCTGGATATTACGGTGGTTGGACTGAACGTATTTTAATGCGCTTCACCGATATTGTGATGTCAATGCCTTCTCTTATTCTCGCTTTCGCTTTTGTCGCAATGTTAGGCCCTGGCCTACTCAATGGTGCATTAGCACTGGCTTTAACTGCATGGCCAGCTTATGCGCGACAATCGCGCAGTGAAATTCAACATTTACGCAATAGTGATTATCTTGCTGCGGCTGAAATGATGGGAATTAAGGGTATCCGACTGTTATGGGGACATATTTTACCCCTGTGTTTACCTTCAGCCATTGTTCGTTTAGCGCTGAATTTAGCGGTGATTATCCTCGCGGCAGCAGGATTGGGTTTTCTGGGATTAGGCGCTCGCCCACCGATGGCGGAATGGGGGGCAATGATCGCAGAAGGCATGCCTGTTATTTTTGATCAATGGTGGGTTGCCGCTATTCCGGGTACAGCAATTTTAATCAGTAGTCTGGCATTTAATTTATTGGGTGATGGATTACGCGATGTATTGGGAGATACCCATGAATAAAACACCATTAATTGAAGTAAATAACCTCTGTATTGATTTCCCAAAGGCAAGAGTGGTCAATAATGTCTCTTTCACTTTAGGGCAAGAGCGTTTGGCAGTTGTTGGCGAATCAGGCTCAGGCAAGTCAATGACCGCTCGTGCATTAATGGGATTAGTTCGTCAGCCGGGAAAAGTCAGCGCAGATAAACTAAGCTTGCAAGGAAATAATCTATTGGATTTCTCGTCTCGCCAATGGAATAACATTCGAGGTAATACAATTTCAATGGTACTACAAGATCCTCGTTACGCCTTAAATCCTGTAAAAACCATTTATCAACAAGTAGAAGAAACCGTAAAACAGCATCAAAAACTTTCGCGCCAAGATAGACGCCAACTTATCATCGATACACTGCTGTCTGTTGGTTTACCTGAACAGAATATTTATCGCTATCCCGGTGAATTATCAGGTGGTATGGGGCAACGAGCAATGATAGCTATTGCGCTAATTAATAACCCTACTATTTTAATTGCCGATGAACCGACATCGGCACTTGATGCTCAGCTTCGTCATCAAATCCTTGAGCTAATCACCACACAGTGTGAACAACGTAATATGGGCTTATTGCTAATTAGCCATGATTTGCCCCTTGTTGCCGAATATTGCGAACGTGTCATGGTGATGTACCAAGGCGAACAAGTCGATGAACTTAATGCCAAAGACTTACCTACCGCCACGCATCCTTATACACGTACACTTTGGACATGTAGACCCAATGCAAGCACTTATGGCACTCAATTGCCTGTATTAGATAGAACGATTAATTTCAAGGGAATACATCATGCTAATTGATATTCATGATTTACATGTTCAATTTGAGCAAGGTAAACAAGCAAAGCACGTTGTAAAGGGAATTAATTTACATGTTCAACAAGGTGAAACCTTTAGCTTAATAGGTCGTTCTGGTTGTGGAAAGTCGACTGTTTTACGTGTGATTGCTGGATTATTGCCCCATTGGCAAGGTAATATATCGCTTTTAGAGCAAACTATTAAACCTCAACAACGTTTTCAAGGGACATTACGCCGTAATATACAAATGGTGTTTCAAGATCCCTACGCCTCTTTACACCCTCAACACCGTATTGAACGGGCGTTTTCTGAGCCTTTAAAAATCCATCACATTCCTTTTGACAAAAATACGATTGAGCAAGCATTAGCCCAAGTTGGTTTGCCTGCGGATGTAACAAGTCGTTATCCTCATCAACTTTCTGGTGGACAGCGCCAACGTGTCGCCATTGCGAGAGCCCTTTTATTACAACCTCAATTATTACTTTTAGACGAGCCAACTTCAGCACTAGATATGTCAGTACAAGCCGAGATCTTAAATCTGCTTAACACACTGAAAAAAGAGCATAATATGACATATTTATTAGTAAGCCATGATGCCGATGTGATTGCTCATATGTCTGATAGAGCCGCACTCATGGAAAATGGTGAGTTAACACAACATTATGATCGAGAAGCGTTATCAAAAGGGATACATCGTCTTGATTGAAATAAAAGAAAAACAGATGTGAAGAAAGGAGCAGAGCAGTATTTGAGTGATTCATACTGCTCTTTTAATAGCGCTGCGCTGTGTTTACACTAATAAGCCCGGGAAAATAGAACGTAATCCGGTCACAATAAATTCAATACCTAACGACATTAATAATAAGCCCATTATACGAGTAACCACGTTAATGCCTGTTTGCCCTAAATATTTCACTAATAATGTTGCACTACGGAAAAGTAACCAACAACAGAATGCAAAAAAGATACTGGTTGCGGCTAATCCTAAAAAGTTAGTAAAGCCTTCCCAGCGAGAGCTCCACACAATACAAGAACTGATTGCTCCAGGCCCTGCCATTAATGGTAATGCTAAAGGCACAACAGCAACACTATTACGTACTGCGGATTCGTTTCGTTCTTGATTGTTTTGTTTATCTTCCCCTAAACGCCCATTTATCATTGTCATTGCAATAGTAACAATCAGTATTCCCCCTGCTATACGAAACGAGTCGATAGAAATACCGAAAATACTCAGTATAGAATCACCGATTAACAGAGAAGAAACTAAAATAATTGCAACGGAGCCATTCGCAATTAAGTTTGTTTTGTTACGCCCTGCATCAGTTTGATAACTCGTCATACTGATAAAGACAGGCAAAATACCAATTGGGTTTACAATCGCAAAAAGACCGACAAAAAATTTAATATAACCGGATAAATCCAGCAGTGACCCCATGAAAAGCCCCTTCTTGGCTAATAAACATGCGAATTATTCTATAAAAGATAGAGTAACTCCAAAAAATGCGCGTTACTTTAAATCAATAAACCAGTTAATTCTATTAGTTAACAAGTTTTTACCTAAAATATTCTCTTGTAAACTGATCAAAACCTAGTGGTTTAATTTTATATCGAAATAGAGTATACGACAAAAAAATCGTTGAATATTTATTTCATATAAGAATCATTCTCATAAATAGCCTTGCTGAAAGGTGTCAGCTTGCTAGTTTTGTGATATACATCACGTTAATTAATTAGAAAGATGGTAAGCTGTTACCATTCGAAGAAAGAGGGTTACTTCGAAAATATATTTACCTTTATTATTGTTTTTTTTAAGTTTTTTAAGCAAATTATGCCCTCTTATAATTATTACTGAAATAAGCACATTATCATCTATCTAAGCTATTCTTATTAGTTATGGCGATAACGGCTAATTTGCTTAAAAAATTTAACATTTTATCAGGAGTCTCTTTATGTCTGTAACTAACGTTACTGAACTCAATGATTTGGTTGCTCGTGTAAAAAAAGCTCAACGTGAATTTGCTAACTTCTCTCAAGAACAAGTTGATGCTATTTTCCGTGCTGCTGCATTAGCTGCCGCTGATGCCCGTATTCCTCTTGCAAAATTGGCTGTTAAAGAGTCTGGTATGGGTATCGTTGAAGATAAAGTGATTAAAAACCACTTTGCTTCTGAGTACATCTACAATGCGTATAAAGACGAAAAAACCTGCGGTATCTTATCTGAAGATCTGACTTACGGCACAATAACCATTGCTGAACCTATTGGGATCATCTGTGGTATCGTACCAACAACTAACCCAACTTCTACTGCGATTTTTAAAGCATTAATTAGCTTAAAAACACGTAATGGTATTATCTTCTCTCCACACCCTCGTGCAAAAGAAGCGACAAACCGTGCAGCTGAAATCGTCTTAAATGCAGCTATCGCTGCTGGTGCACCAAAAGATATTATTGGTTGGATTGATGAGCCTTCTGTTGCCCTATCTAACGCGTTAATGCACCATGATGATATTAACCTGATCTTAGCGACAGGTGGTCCAGGCATGGTTAAAGCAGCGTATAGTTCTGGTAAACCAGCTATCGGCGTTGGTGCAGGTAATACACCAGTGGTTATTGATGATTCTGCTGATATCAAACGTGCAGTGGCTTCAATCTTAATGTCTAAAACTTTCGATAACGGCGTAATTTGTGCATCAGAGCAATCTGTTATCGTTGTTGACAGCATTTACAAACAAGTTCGTGAGCGTTTCTCAACTCACGGCGGTTACATGCTGACAGGTAAAGAATTAAAAGCTGTTCAAGACATCATCTTAAAAGATGGTAACTTAAACGCAGCTATTGTGGGTCAACCTGCAACAAAAATTGCTGAAATGGCTGGCATTGAAGTACCTGTAAATACCAAAATTTTAATTGGTGAAGTCAAAGAAACAACAGAAGCAGAACCCTTTGCTCACGAGAAATTATCTCCGCTATTAGCCATGTATCATGCTCAATCGTTTGAAGATGCGGTGCTAAAAGCTGAAAAATTAGTTGAGATGGGTGGTATCGGTCACACTTCTTGCTTATATACAGACCAAGATAACTGTCCTGAACATGTTGCCTACTTCGGCGACAAAATGAAAACATCTCGTATTTTAATCAATACTCCAGCATCTCAAGGTGGTATTGGTGACTTATACAACTTTAAGCTTGCTCCTTCTCTAACATTAGGTTGCGGTTCATGGGGTGGTAACTCCATTTCTGAAAACGTAGGGCCAAAACACCTTATCAACACTAAAACCGTGGCGAAAAGAGCAGAAAATATGTTGTGGCATAAACTTCCAAAATCTATTTACTTCCGCCGTGGTTGTTTACCTATCGCTCTAGAAGAGATTGCGACTGACGGTAAAAAACGTGCCTTTATCGTGACCGACAGTTTCTTATTCAACAATGGTTATGTTGATGAAGTCACTCGCGTACTGAAAAAATTTGGCGTTGAAACAGAAGTATTCTTTGAAGTTGAAGCCGATCCTACATTAAGTATTGTGCGTAAAGGCGCAGAACAAATGAACAGCTTTAAACCTGATGTGATCATCGCATTAGGTGGTGGTTCACCAATGGATGCGGCGAAAATCATGTGGGTTATGTATGAACACCCTGAAACTCATTTCGAAGAATTAGCATTACGCTTTATGGATATCCGTAAACGTATTTACAAATTCCCGAAAATGGGTGTGAAAGCACAAATGGTTGCTATCACAACAACATCAGGTACTGGCTCTGAAGTAACGCCATTTGCGGTAGTAACTGATGACGAAACAGGCCAAAAATATCCATTAGCAGACTATGCATTAACCCCAGATATGGCTATCGTTGATGCAAACCTTGTTATGAATATGCCTAAATCTCTGTGTGCATTTGGTGGTTTAGACGCTGTAACTCACGCATTAGAAGCCTATGTTTCTGTATTAGCGAACGAATATTCTGATGGGCAAGCACTGCAAGCATTAAAATTACTGAAAGAATATCTGCCTGCAAGTTATCATGAAGGCGCAAAAAACCCTGTTGCTCGTGAGCGTGTTCATAATGCGGCAACTATTGCAGGTATTGCTTTTGCTAACGCATTCTTGGGTGTTTGTCACTCAATGGCGCATAAATTAGGCTCTGAGTTCCATATTCCTCACGGTTTAGCTAATGCGTTATTAATTTCAAACGTTATTCGTTATAACGCTAATGACAACCCAACAAAACAAACTGCATTTAGCCAATACGACCGTCCTCAAGCACGTCGTCGTTATGCAGAAATTGCTGATCACTTAGAACTTTCAGCACCGGGTGACCGTACTGCTGCTAAAATTGAAAAATTGTTAGCTTGGTTAGAAGAAATGAAATCTTCATTAGGCATTCCATCTTCTATTCGTGAAGCTGGCGTCCAAGAGAGTGATTTCTTAGCAAGAGTTGATAAATTATCTGAAGATGCGTTTGATGATCAATGTACTGGTGCTAACCCACGTTACCCACTGATCTCTGAACTGAAACAACTGTTATTAGATTCTTATTACGGTCGTGAATTTAATGAGCATCCAGTTGTTGAAGTAAAAGAAGAAGCAAAACCAGCTAAAAAAAGCAGTAAAAAATAATCGAAACACACTGTGTTAATGTGATCCTCGATATTTCGGTTATTTGTTCTTAAATAGAAACCCAGTCCTATGGCTGGGTTTTTTTATGGCTGATCATTTGTTTATATGCATTTTGCTACTGATTTCTGAGATTGAGGAATAAGGCGGGAGAAGTCACTATTCAGTCATAAATTATAGGTATTTACACCTAGTTAAAAAGTTTGGTTTTTACTATAAAAATAGTGTCTTCCTTTACACGTTCATAATTAGCTCTAAAAAAGACGCTGAACAACTTATCATTCAAGTCATACCATCGCATTACCATATTATAAAAAATGCCTTATAGATGATTACAAGACGCATCAAACTCTTTTCCTCTTTCATTAGTTGGTATAATTATTTCATTCTTACCTTATTTTCTTCATAAAATGACTATAACGATATGTGAAACTATTGTGTTCGCTTTACGATTTACAATCGTGCTTTTCTTCTTATCCGATAAAAATAAATAGACTTCATCATTTTGATTATTAATTAGTGATCAAAATATAGAAATATAAATATTTTATATCCATAGCCACATTGGATTTATAAAAAACATAATTTCAATAAAATATTATCGAAATGAGGCTTGCTAGCTTGCGAACGTAATAAAGGTCGCTATTTGTGCTTTCCATATAGAAATTACTCCTTTAGGAGTATAAAAGGAGCCTGTTTATCCGTATTGACAGGCATAAAGTGAAGTGCTTTATTTATTCAATAACAAATTAAGCATCCTATAATCAGCATCTATAAGACCCGATATAAATGTTTCATTATACAAGCCATAGATAAAAGAAATATTTTTTCAGTATTTCATGACTATCTTTATTCAATTTTATTAAACTATGAATAATATAAATGCATCAAATGTCTATCTCTCTTATCATTTGTAAAAAACAATATCGACATCACAAAACAAACACCTTACGTATATTTGATTATGTCTTTTTTGATTAATGATAATGAAATTGATGAAATAAATAAATTTTCCCATCAAAAAATAACATCTCGTCACAGACGAAAATCAAACTCTCCGCAATTTGATATAAAAAAAGCCAATAAATTGGCTAAAAATTAAAAATATATAAGTATTTTTTAGTATTACGTAATATAACACTTTATTTTAATTCTTATTTCATCTCCCTCTTTCACTCTGACAAATTAGTAAAAGAGGGAAATTGAAAAGGTTACTCTTGTTCAATACACCCTTTTAGCGTTGCCTGCGTATAATGCTTACGGCAGACTGAAACATATTTTTCATTTCCACCTATTTCAACTTGAGCACCATCACTCAGTACATTTCCTTTATCATCTAAACGTAATACTTTATTTGCCTTTCTGCCGCAGTAACATACTGTTTTAAGTTCTACCAGTTTATCAGCCCATGCTAATAAATAAGCACTACCTGTAAATAACTCACCTCTAAAATCCGTTCTTAATCCATAAGTGAGAACGGGAATATCATAGATATCCGTTATTTCGCAAAGTTGTTCGACATGTGCCTTACTTAAAAATTGGCATTCATCAATCAATACACAGTGAATAGGTTGTTTGTTATGCTCAGCAACAATAACGTCGCGAATATTCATATCATCACTAAAGAGTAATGCATCCGCACTTAATCCTATTCTTGAGCTAATCTTCCCCTTTGCAAAGCGTGTATCAATAGCCGCAGTGAAAATCAATGTACGCATTCCTCGTTCATTATAGTTATAAGAGGATTGCAATAAAGATGTTGATTTTCCAGCATTCATGGCTGAATAATAAAAATAAAGTTGAGCCATCAGCTCACTCCTTAAATAGTGTTTATTTTCACGAGCGACAGTCTAACATAAACATTCTACAAGTTATCCATAACAAGTATTTATTACCTTTATTTCTATTCTAGATATACTACCGAAAGATGAACTTCGTTGTTAATGCTAATTTTTGCTTAAAAAATAAATAGCTTTAATAAGTACTTAACATATTAAAACACACCTTGATATACCTTTATTAAAGTATGAAAGTTAGTCCGATTCCATTTTTAGAAAAAAGTCCGTTATTATAAAAAAATGAACAAAGCTTTCTATTCTTTAGCATTAGCGCTATCATCAGTTAAAAGATGCATTTCCTTACTAATATTTCCTTTATTGACTAAAGATGCCTCAACTTTTATTATTTTTTTCGTTGAGATATTAGTTTAAAAAAAGAAATTTTACGTAAGGTTTGTATTTAGGTATTGCAGAAATTTAAATAGCAATCTATTATTAGTATTACATCAGCCAACAACATTTATTTGAGACCAGGAAAATGAGCGAATCTTTAAAAATATTAAATAACATCCGTACTCTCCGTGCACAAGCAAGAGAAACTTCTTTAGAAACTTTAGAAGAAATGCTGGAGAAACTCGAAGTTGTCGTTAATGAGCGTCGTGAAGAATTCTCATTAGAAAAAGCAGCTGAAGAAGAACGTGTTCAAAAATTACAAAAATACCGTGAAATGTTAGAAGAAGCCGGTATTGATCCAACAGACTTACTTGAAGCAAGTGCTGTTAATAAAACAGGCCGTGCTAAACGTGCAGCTCGCCCTGCTAAATACTCTTACGTTGATGAAAATGGTGAAACTAAAACTTGGACAGGTCAAGGTCGTACACCAGCAGTAATCAAACGTGCTATTGATGAAGAAGGCAAATCATTAGACGATTTCCTGCTGTAATTTAAGTCAATACTCTATTTGAAATACCCTTTTAAATAATTAAAAGGGTATTTCCTTGTTTACCCCATTTAATTAAACAAGCGTTTAATTTTAATATGTGCTGATGTTGTTTGTATTAAATGTAGGTAAGCGAAAATAAAAAATGTAATAACTGCGTTATTTATTTTTATTTATAATGAAAAAGGAGCTTTTATAGCTCCTTTTTTCTTTGATCCAATTAAACTAATATTATTAATTTTTATAATAACTTAAATACCAATCAACAAACTGTTTTACGCCATATTCTACTTCGGTATTCGGCGAGAAACCTATTGTCTCAAACAAGTCTTGGCAATCAGCACAAGTAGAAAGCACATCACCATCTTGCATTGGCATTAAATTCAATTTAGCTTTAATATTTAATGACTTTTCTATCGCTTCAATGAATGCCATCAATTTGGTTGGTTGCCCATTACCCACATTATAGATTTTATAAGGTGCAGAACTTGAAGACGTTTCACCTTTCTCTACTGTCCAGTTTTCATCTGCCTCTGGTACAACATTAACTAATCGAACAACAGATCCCACGATATCATCGACATAAGTGAAATCACGCGTCATATTTCCACTGTTATAAACATCAATAGGTTCACCAGCTAGCATTGCCTTGGTGAATTTAAATAATGCCATATCAGGACGTCCCCAAGGACCATATACCGTAAAGAAACGCAATCCTGTTGTTGGTAATTGATATAAATGTGAATAGCTATGAGACATTAACTCATTGGCTTTCTTTGTCGCCGCATATAATGAAACAGGGTGATCAACACTATCTTCTGTTGAGAAAGGCTGTTTCTGATTTAAACCATAAACAGAGCTTGAAGAGGAATAGATAAGATGTCCGACTTTATTATGGCGGCATCCTTCTAATATATTAATATGCCCAACAATATTCGCATCAATATATGCCATTGGGTTTTCAATTGAATAGCGAACACCTGGTTGAGCAGCTAAATGAATAACTCGGTCAAATTGGTGTGATGCAAATAATTGAGCCACTTTTGCTGAGTCAACTATATCAAGTTTCTCAAAATGGAATTTTTCTAGCTGTTGTAATTTAGCTAATCGAGCTTCTTTTAAACGCACATCATAATAATCATTCAGGTTATCTATTCCGACAACATGATAACCCATCTCGATTAAACGCTGGCTCATATGATAGCCAATAAAACCCGCAGCACCTGTTACCAATATTTTCATATTATTACTCAATAACCCAATAATTTATTTTTCATGTCAACGCTATCATGCTTAATATCACCTAGATTAAACATCATAACGCTTAACATCATCATACATTACAGAAATCAACATGGCTCAATACTAAATGCATTGAGCCATACCTTAATCTCTTACAATCACTTTATCTAGCATTTCCCATAAAATATCAGCTTATTATGCATCATTCATTTATAGGAATTATACAATGAGATTAACCATATAAATGATTATTAATGGGCTTTATTTCACTATATCTTTAATGATTTTAGCCATTGTGCAAAGTCTTCACCGAACTCTTCGTGCTGTATTCCGTACTCTACGAAGGCTTTCATATACCCTAATTTATTACCACAATCGTGGCTTTTCCCTTGTAGGTGATAAGCTTCAACAGCTTCTTTTTCAATCAGCATTGCAATCGCATCCGTTAACTGAATTTCATCTCCGGCACCAGGTGCTGTTTTCGCTAATAGTGGCCAAATACTTTCAGATAACACATAACGCCCTACGATAGATAAATTCGAAGGTGCTTCTTCTTTCTTAGGTTTTTCAACAACACGAGTAATTGGTTTGCTATCACCTGGACATAAGTTTTCACCCATGCAATCAACAATACCATAATTAGAGACTTCATCTTCAGGAACAGGCTCAACAAGGATTTGACTTGCGCCTGAACGCTCAAAGTGAGAAAGCATCTCTTTTAAGTTAACTTTCGTTAAATCAGCACTGTATCTATCTAAAATAACATCAGGCAGGATAACAGCGAAAGGTTCATCACCAATTAATGGCTTAGCACATAAAATGGCATGACCTAATCCCTTCGCTATTCCCTGACGAGTTTGCATAATAGTGACATGGCTTGGGCAAATGCCTTGTACTTCTTCTAATAACTGGCGTTTTACTCGTTTTTCTAAAATTGCTTCTAATTCGAAACTTGTATCAAAATGGTTTTCAATTGAATTTTTAGATGAATGTGTAACAAGTACAATTTCATTAATACCTGCGGCAATACATTCATTCACCACATATTGAATAAGAGGCTTATCAACCACTGGCAACATCTCTTTTGGAATTGCCTTGGTTGCAGGTAGCATTCGTGTTCCTAATCCAGCAACAGGGATCACCGCTTTTCTAACTTTACGCACTGCTGATGACATTATACTTCTCCTGCAATTCGTACCGTTCTACTTTCAGATGTGAATGGGTACAATTAAAAATAATCGCCAGAGTATACCAGCTAATATCTAAGGATAAACAGAGTCCTACCCGTTAATTGAGATAGTTCTTCATTTATGTTTAATATATGCACGATATTCTGTTTTTATTTAATCTAAATTTAACTTTTATAGATAGGGGAAAACATTAATTTAATCTGGTTTGTGTTATCCCAAATTTTACATTGCCAATTTGTTCCCTCGCATTTTACTTGATTAATATATAAAAGTTGCAATGTACCTAAGGGAACACCGCTATTTAATTCAAATTTTTTACTTTCTGTTTTTATTTCAGCTTTTAAACCCGCCGAGGCTAATAATATATTTTTTTTCTGCGTATGATAATATCCTAGCGTTATAGGGAATTGCCCTTTCACCCCAATCTCATTAAGCATTTTATTTAGTTTATTCAACATATTATACATACTTGGTAAAGATCGTATTTTTTCTGATGACTTTAATACATCATTAAAAACAACCCGTAAGAGTAAAGCGACCAAAAGCCCATTTTCATCATCTCTCGATATATCGACACAATAGAAGATAATTTGATCTTCGGATAAAGCCGCAATATCAAATAATAAACCCATTTTAGCAATATCATTTAATTGACGATAATTAACACAATATCCCGCAACAATCTGCTTAACCTGTGGTTGCATCTGTTTTATGAACGATTGAATATAGTGGGTATCTTTTCGTAAGCTATTCCAAAGTGGTTCTAAATGTATACCTTCTATTAATACTGATTCAAAAAAACCAGGGCATAATACTTCAATGACTTTTTGTTTTAATTTCTCAAGATGTGTTATTGGCTTAAGAAAAATCTCTTGTGCCCCTAAACGCAACATATCATCTACTTCAGCCATATTATCTGTGCATGAAATAGCAATAACAGGAATAGCCAATTTACGTTGTTCAAGATGACATAAAAAAGTGGGGCCATTCATTACTGGCATACGGATATCACATAAAATAAGATCAGGAAGCAATCCCCCTTCTAATAAAGATAATGCTTGGCTACCGTTATCTGTTGTATAAACGCAAGCCTTCTCATGTGAGAAATATTCCGTCAACATGGTGCGAAAAACGACCTCATCATCAATTATTAAGATTTTTTTACCCACTAAGGCTTTGTTCATTGGTGACTCCGATAACTATCGTTTCACATGCTGATTAATTAGCGCTACATTATTAGTTTAGTTCAACATTGACGTTAATTATTCCCAATCATTACTTTTTTCAATCTATGGGAAATCGTCATACTGATAACGTGAGTTAGGACATTATTTTGTCAAGTTTATGCCCCTGCAATAGCCAATTATTCTACTCGAATTGCTGTGAGCCTTACCATTTAGGTCAAAAAAACGCCCCAACAGCAGAAGCATTGATGCGTTCGCGTTATAGTGCGTTCGTTAAACATAATGCTGATTACTTAATAAAGACGTGGCATCCCTCTTGCCGTGTTGTCTCCTTGCATGATGAATTAGTTTCTGGCTTTCCAAATACACAATGGCTTGGACTCAATGTTATCTCATCGCAAGCAAGCACAAATAAAAATGAGGCATATGTTGAATTCTCGGCTTGCTTTATTGAAAGAAATGCCGATGATAAACAGTACTTACATGAACGCTCTCGTTTTCTAAAAATAGATGACTGTTGGTTTTATATTGACGGTGTGAAACCGAAAGTGGGACGAAACGATCCCTGCCCCTGTGGTTCAGGACGTAAATACAAAAAATGTTGTGAAAATAACATCAAATAACTGCAAACACAGAAGTAAAAGAAAGGATTTATCCATACATGCAACACCAAAATACTCAAAAAAAAATACTGCGTACTATTTGCCCTGATGCAAAAGGACTTATCGCTAAAATCACGAATATTTGCTACAAACATCAATTAAATATTGTTCAAAATAGTGAGTTTGTTGATCATCGTACAGGTCGCTTTTTTATGCGTACCGAGCTTGAAGGTATCTTTAATGATGAAACCTTTCTTGCCGATTTAGATGATGCCTTACCACAAGGCTCAAAACGTGAATTAAATACCGCAGGCCGTCGTCGCATTGTCATTATGGTGACAAAAGAAGCACACTGCTTGGGTGACTTATTAATGAAAAGTGCATTTGGTGATTTGGATGTAGAAATTGCCGCCGTCATTGGTAATCACGATACGTTAAAACATTTAGTAGAACAATTTGGTATTCCTTTCCATCTTGTTAGCCATGAAGGCTTAACCCGTGATCAACATGATGAAAAGTTAATTGCACAAATTAATCAATACAAACCTGATTATGTTGTACTCGCAAAATACATGCGTGTATTAACACCTGCATTTGTACAAAACTTCCCAAATCAAATTATCAATATTCACCACTCTTTCTTACCTGCCTTTATTGGTGCACGCCCTTACCATCAGGCTTATGAGCGCGGTGTGAAAATCATTGGTGCAACAGCACACTACGTAAATGATAATTTAGATGAAGGCCCAATCATCACTCAAAATGTGATTAATGTTGACCATACGTTTTCTGCTGAAGATATGATGAGAGCGGGTCGAGATGTTGAAAAGAATGTTCTTAGCCATGCTTTATATTGGGTACTTTCACAACGTGTCTTCGTTTACGGTAACAGAACAATCATTTTATAAGTTTTCTGTCACTAATAACGCAAACAGTGTGACTATCTGAAGGTAAACCGCGATATATTGCATATCGCGGTTTATTTTTTATCTCTTATTAATAGAGATGATATTGCTTAAAATCAATACGATAGCGCATAAAGCTTGAACGATGCGCACAATTTTACAGCAGTCAGTCTATTTTTAGTAAAATAGCGCTTTACAGATCTCAGGTATTTGGTATTATTGCGCCCGCTGTCACGGACAGCAAAACAATTTAATGTTGGTGGGATACCCAAGCGGCCAAAGGGAGCAGACTGTAAATCTGCCGTCACAGACTTCGAAGGTTCGAATCCTTCTCCCACCACCATCTCCTCTTAGCTTTACCCCAAAAAATTCTTTTTATTCCATTTTATCAATTAAATCCAAAAATCGATTCAATACACTTGAATGATACTTAGATTTATAGATATAACAGCTATACTGAATTTCAGGCTGAGTTAATGGTATAAAGCATAAATCTGCTTCATACTCACTTTTCAATGGGTTTTCATCTGTTAATAAAAGAGAATGATGCGTTTGAATAAAACGTAAACAGCAATTAAGATCATCCATTATTCTGACACACACTGCCTTTCCTCTATTCCCAATTTCACTCTCTAGTTTTTTTATCTTAGCTGTTTTGTATAATGCCGGATCACATAACCAAATATTTTCACTTAAAAGCCTATCAATATTATTATTCACATTATTCACGAGTGTTTTTTGACAACAAATACCCAAGTGTTTATTTTCTATTTTATGAAGAAGACTAAATTTTTCACTAATAATTTTATCAGAACTTAATATTAATGTATTACCATCATAGTCGGGTATTTCTTCAAAGTTTTCTCTTGAAAATCGCATTATATTTATATGGGAATAATTTTTATTTGCTGCTTGATAAAACTGAGTCAAATACTGACTTTTTCCCCAATCATAATAAACATGAATGCTATTATTTATAATCCCCGAGATATGTTTTTTAGTTATCTCTTTTTCCTGAAGATAGAGCGATTTCAAATCATTATAAAGCTCAAGACCCTCTTGGGTTAAACTCATGCCAAACTTCTCTCGCTTAAATAAACGCTTTCCTAACACGGCTTCAAAGTCTTTGATAGATTTAGCGACGGGAGGCGTCGTGCGATTCATCACCCGCGCCGCTTTACTTAACGAGCCATTTTCGACTACGGCCATAAAGGCTTCTAACTTACGAGAAAAAAACATAATTCACCATTCCTTTGCTGTGTAGAATAAAATAATTTCATTGATTCATTTAATGTAAATAAAATAGTGATTAATTAATTTAAAAATTAATTTTATATAAAAGTAGTCTTATATAAATATTCTTTTACCTCCTTTTAATGAATACAATTTATAACTACAATATTATTTTTATTATGTCATCATTCTTCACATATAAAGAATAATAATACTTATATTCTTCTATCAAAGATTAGTTTATGTTTCTAGTTTGTTTAATTAATATTTTTTGTTATGCAATTAATTATTTTTATTAAATTAGCGCGCTTTATTTAATGGCCTTTATTTTTTATCTCATTTTATCTTTCTCTTGATAAGCTGTGCCATCATTTCAGTGATTTGCTTACATTCATTTTATGATCCTGCTAGTATAAGACATCCTATTATTCAATATATAAATGGTTACAGTCACATGAAATTTGTCTCTTTCAATATTAATGGTTTACGCGCTCGTCCTCACCAACTTGAAGCTATCATAGAAAAACATCAGCCAGATGTTATTGGGCTTCAAGAAACGAAAGTTCATGATGATATGTTTCCATTAGATACGGTGGGTGCCTTGGGTTATCATGTTTTCTATCATGGTCAAAAAGGGCATTATGGAGTTGCCTTACTCACAAAAGAAAAACCTGTCGCAGTACGTAAAGGCTTTCCTGGCGATGACGATGATGCTCAACGTCGAATGATCATGGCAGATATCGAAACACCAGCGGGTTTATTAACAGTTATGAACGGTTATTTCCCTCAAGGCGAAAGCCGTGATCATGAAACTAAATTTCCAGCAAAAGAAAAATTCTATGCTGACCTGCAAAATTACCTAACCACCAGCTTAAAACCAACCTCTCCAGTACTTATTATGGGTGATTTAAATATTAGCCCAACAGATAAAGATATTGGCATTGGCGAAAATAATATGAAACGTTGGTTAAAAACAGGTAAATGTTCTTTCCTACCAGAAGAGCGTGAATGGCTGGCAACCTTAATGGGTTGGGGATTAACAGATACATTCCGCCAACAACATCCTGAAGCTGATGATAAATTCTCGTGGTTTGACTATCGTTCAAAAGGGTTTGATGATAACCGAGGCTTACGCATTGACTTACTTCTAGCAAGTCGCTGCTTAGCGGATAATTGTATTTCAACAGGAATTGATTATGAGATCCGTCGAATGGAAAAACCCTCTGATCACGCACCAGTTTGGGCTGAATTTAAAATCTAATCAGATAAAATCTTAATTCAGTAAAAGCACTTCCCTAAATAATAAAGGAAGTGCTTTTTTATTTGTACTTAATTATCAGTAGTTGTTTCTTTACTCTGCACTTTATTTTTCGCGGGGCTTGCTTTGTTACTTCCTTTAGTTGCTGTCTTGCGCTTTTTATTATGCGCGGGTGCGGGAAGATTTCTGAAAGCTTGAATATTTGGACGACGTTTCGCTTGAGTAATCAACTCTATCAAGGTGTTATTTAATGGCATCATAAAATCTTGATATTTAAATTGCTTCTCACTAATTTGCGTAAGTATCGATTCCCAATGTGCAGTCATATCCGGTAAAGTTGCCATATCTGGCAATACATGAATTAATGCTCTACCCGCTGGGGTTGAATTAATGGCTCGCCCTTTCTTTTGCAAAAAACCACGCTTAAATAACAGCTCAATAATTCCCGCTCTTGTCGCCTCAGTGCCTAATCCATCCGTTGCTCTTAGGATTTTCTTAAGTTCTTTATCTTGAACAAAGCGCGCAATTCCAGTCATAGCTGAAAGTAATGTTGCATCAGTAAAAGGTCTTGGAGGCTGCGTTTGCTTTTCAACAATCTCTCCCTTTTCACACAGCAGTTCATCACCCTTAGCCACTATTGGTAATGCAGAGCCGTCATTTTCAGCATCTTGCTCTTTCGCACCTAATAAAACTCGCCATCCTGCTTGCGCTAAAAAACGCGCTTTAGCGATAAACTTGCCATTCTCAATATCAAGTTCAATAACGCATTTACGATAAACAGCATCAGGCATAAATTGCATTAGATATTGGCGAGCCACGAGATAATAAATATTTTTCTCATTTTCACTTAATGAGATATTGCCCGTTTTTGCTGTTGGGATAATCGCATGGTGAGCATCCACTTTTTTATCATCCCAACAACGATTCTTTTTATCAATATCTAGAGTATCTTGCGGTAATAAGCTTGCGTCATGTGTGCTGATCGCATTAATAACAGCATGGCGGCCAGCAAAATGTTCATCAGGAAGATAACGGCTATCAGAACGCGGATAAGTAATTAATTTATGCGTTTCATACAGACGCTGGCATGTATCTAAGACTTGTTGCGCGCTTAAACCAAAGCGTTTTGCCGCTTCAATTTGTAACGCTGAAAGCGAAAAGGGTAATGGGGCAATTTCAGACTCTTGTTTATCTTGGTAATCCGTAACATTCGCTGGCTTGCCTTGAATTCTATCAACAACATGCTCTGCAAGTTTACGATTTAATAATCGCCCTTCTTCATCTTGCCAAGGTTCACAATGTTCACTTGGTTGCCAAATCGCGGTAAAGCGTTCATCGGCAGGTGTTACAACATGTGCTTTAACTTCAAAAAAATCTTTAGGAACGAAGTTTTCAATTTCTTCATCACGCCGAACCACTAAGCCTAATACTGGCGTTTGTACTCGCCCTACTGACAATACACCTTGATAACCATTACGCTGACCTAATAGCGTATACGCTCGAGTCATGTTAATACCATAAAGCCAATCTGCTCTTGCTCGCGCTAAAGCAGATACGCACAATGGTACAAACTCATGGTTATAACGTAGCTTATCAATAGCTCGCGTCACTGCCGCTGGGTTTAAGTCATTAATTAAGCAACGACGCGCCTGTTTTCGTTGCTCTTCACTGATGTTTAAATAGTTAAGTACTTCATCTACTAAGAGCTGACCTTCACGATCGGGGTCACCCGCGTGGATCACTTCTTTTGCCTGCTTAAGTAGTGTTTTGATGGTTTCTAACTGTTTTTTAACATCAGCTCGGGGCTTAAGTTGCCATTTTTCAGGAATAATGGGCAAATCATCTAACGACCAGCGGGCGTACCGCGGGTCGTATGCATCCGGCTCAGCTTGTTCAAGTAAGTGACCAACACACCACGTCACATACTGGTTATCACCACAAAGAATAAAGCCATCGCCCCGTTTATGGGGCTTTGGCAATACATCAGCAATAGCGCGAGCAAGGCTGGGTTTTTCTGCAATAAATAATCTCATTACGTTAGTTAGTCACTTCAATCAACGCTTTTCCTGCCACTGGCTCAGTTAACTCACCGATAGAGGTTAGTTCAATATCAAAACGAGCAGCGACCTCTTTAACCTGTTCCACAGCTTCAGGTAATACAGCTAATAATAAGCCACCTGATGTTTGCGGATCACAGAGTAATTTACGTTGCATTTCAGTGATCTCACCAATTAAATGACCATAACTTTCAAAGTTACGGCCTGTACCACCAGGAACACAGCCTTGTTCAATATAAGACTCTACTTCTGGCAATCTTGGTACTTGTGAAAAGTGAATGGTGGCTTGTACACCAGAACCATCACAAATTTCGCTTAAATGCCCTAATAAACCGAATCCTGTCACGTCCGTCATTGCAGTGACGCCTTCGATATCAGAAAAATCAGAACCGGCTTTATTCATACGACACATAATTTCTGTCGCTAACCCTTGGTGTTCTGGTTTTAGCAGACCTTTTTTCTCAGCCGTTGTTAATACACCAATACCCAAAGGTTTAGTTAAAAAGAGCTGACATCCTGCTTTAGCTTCACTGTTTTTCTTCACTTTGCTCACAGGCACGACACCTGTTACGGCAAGGCCAAAAATAGGTTCTGGCGCATCAATTGAGTGACCACCAGCCAGTGAAATGCCTGCTTCTTGGCAAGCGGCTCGACCACCTTCAATCACTTCACGTGCAATTTCAGGTGCCAGTTTACTAATAGGCCAGCCTAAAATAGCGATTGCCATAATAGGTTTTCCGCCCATTGCAAAAATATCACTGATTGCATTCGTTGCAGCGATACGCCCAAAATCATAAGGATTATCAACGATTGGCATAAAGAAATCAGTAGTACTGATAATACCTGTACCATTTCCTAAATCATAAACAGCAGCATCATCTTTGGTTTCATTACCTACAAGTAAGTGAGGATCATGAAACTTAGCTTGTTCGCTATGTAAAATGGTTTCTAAAACTTTTGGCGAGATCTTACAACCACAACCTGCACCATGACTGTATTGTGTTAAACGAATTGCTTCAGACATAACATGCCATCCTTTTTAAAAATAAGTCACAAAATCAGTTAAGTCAGCAGGAGAAACCGTCATTGGCGCTTTCAGGGCTGGCGTACCTAAATAAAGGAAACCAATAATCTGGTCGTGTTCACCACAGCCAAGTCCTTCTCTTACAACTGCATCATGAGTCCAAGAGCCTGAACGCCAAATCCCCCCAAATCCTTGAGCAACAGCGGCCATTTGCATTGCTTGTACGCTACAACCGGCTGCAACAACTTGCTCCCATTCAGGAACTTTAGGATGATCTTTCACTTTCGCAATGACCGTGATGATCAATGGGGCACGAAAAGGTGCATTTTTTGCTTTTTCTTCAACTTCTGGCCCTAAATTACCCACAACCGCGGCTTTATGTAGTAATTGGCTAAAACGTTCAATGCCTTCATTTTGCATCACAACGAAATGCCACGGCTTAAGTGCACCATGATCAGGCGCGCGCATACCGGCTTGTAAAATAGTATTGAGGGCTTCATTATCGGGGGCTGGAGTAGTCAGTCGGGAAGCTGAACGGCGGTTCAAAAGCAGTGTTAATGCATCCATTTTTATTCTCCTGTCAGCATTTTATTTTAGCAAGATCCCATTCTTATGGGGATGGACAGTTCTTATCAATTCGCAGTATAACAAACTGTTATATTACCACCATCCGCAGATTTAGGCGGGAATTTTTCTAAAAATCAGGTGTGTGGTCATTTAATCGTAATTTATTGTTCATAAAATGATTAATCTTAGCTTACTAAGTTAATTTAAGCTGATTTTGATCCTATTTTTCTTTTTAATTTGACGATTTTCTATATTACTTTGATGCCTTTTTGTGTGAATTTATTTAACTATTTTTACGTAAGATAAATGTCTGCTTAATAACATCTTAAGCAAAAAGTTATCATTAGTGGTTTCCTAAAAATCAATGACAGACATTCAATAAGAGCTATATTAGAATATTCCTTTATTGTTATTACTATTCTCTCTATTGATAACAACATTTTTTGTTTTAATAGTATGAGATTATGTAGATGTAGCCTGCTTACCAATAATTCTAGCATGACTGTTTAGGATTAAATTTTAGCTTTACATGATGTGGAGATAATATGAATAAAATTATGGAGTTAATCGGCGCAATATTAAAATTCAGTTGGCAAGCCATTAACTTTATCAGAAAATTAATCTTAAACGTTATTTTCTTTTTCCTTCTCTTTGTAGTCATTGGTATTTTCTTAATTAGCAAAGAAGCACAAAAACCAATGGATTATGAAGGCGCACTTCTTGTTGATCTTAAAGGTGTGATTGTTGACCAAACTGCAACCCAAAATCCTTTAGGGGAAGTTGGGCGTGAGCTTTTAGGCGTTTCGGGTAGCCAGCTCCAAGAAAATTCATTATTTGAAGTCGTCGATACGCTACGCCTAGCCTCTCAAGATCCGAAAATTAAAGGTATGGTGCTTAAACTTGATGAATTTGCCGGCGCAGATCAGCCTTCGCTAAATTATATTGGTAAGGCACTTACTGAATTTAAAAAAACAGGCAAACCGATTTTTGCAGTGAGTGGCTATTACAGTCAGCCGCAATATTATCTCGCTTCTTATGCAGATAAAATTTATCTCACACCTCAAGGTGCAGTGGGTGTTTATGGTTTTGGCTTTCAAAATCTCTATTACAAAACACTGTTAGAAAATTTAAAAGTAAGTACTCATATTTTCCGCGTAGGAACGTATAAATCTGCGGTTGAACCGTTAATGCGCAATGGTATGTCTGCGGAATCTCGAGAAGCTTCATTACGTTTAGTTAATGCGCTGTGGTCTACTTATTTAACCCAAGTGGCAGAAAACCGTAGCATTACCACAGAAGATGTTTTCCCAGGTGCAAAAGAGATGATTGCACAGCTACGCAATGCAGATGGGGATAACGCAACTTATGCGCTAAATCGTAAATTAGTGGATTCTGTCAGCTCATACTCTCAATTTGAAGCTGATATGACAGAAACCTTTCAGTGGGATAAAGAGAACAAGCAATTTAACAATATCAGTATTTATGATTATGCCGATACATTAACTTCATCATTACCTGCAAATGATGAAGGTAATATTGCCGTAGTCGTTGTTCAAGGTGCCATTATTGATGGTGAAAGCATTCCGGGCTCCGCAGGCGGTTCCACCATTGCAAATCAAATTCGCCAAGCCCGTTTAGATCCTAATATTCGAGCACTTGTATTACGTGTAAATAGCCCAGGTGGTAGCGTTTCAGCATCAGAACAAATTCGCAGTGAAGTTGAAGCCTTTAAACAACAGAAAAAACATGTGGTTGTTTCAATGGGAGGATTAGCAGCATCAGGAGGATATTGGATCTCCACACCTGCAAATAAGATTATTGCTAGTCCTTCAACATTAACGGGCTCTATTGGTATTTTCGGTGTTATTAATACCTTTGAAAACAGCCTAGAGTCTATTGGTGTTTATACCGATGGTGTCACCACATCACCTTTAGCAGGATTATCTGTCACCAATAAGTTGCCTGAAGAATTTGCCGAGTTGTTACAACTGAATATCGAAAGTGGTTATAAAACATTTCTTAATTTAGTGGCTGAATCTCGTAAAAAAACGCCAGCTCAAATTGATCGTATTGCTCAAGGTCGAGTGTGGGTAGGAATAGATGCAAAAAATGTGGGTTTAGTCGATGAGTTTGGTGATTTTGATGATGCCATTGATGCCGTTGCTAAAATGGCAAAAATTAAAGAGCCTGTTATTGATTGGATGAAGCCAGAATTAAGTCTCTCTGAACAAATAATCATGAGCTTATCAAATAATGCAAAAGCTATTATCCCTGATCCATTACAAGCTTATTTACCAGCCCCTGTTTTAAGAGAAGTAAAATCACAAACAGAGTTTTATCGCAATATGAATGATCCGCTTAACCGTTATGCGTATTGCTTATCTTGTGGTGAGATTCAATAGCCGTTTTTGTCTCAACACCTGCTCTTTCAGAGCAGGTGTTTTTCTCTTTTTTTCTGGCTTTATTTGGCATAATGTACTGACGAATATTTTTTGCCCGTTTTTATCAATAGTATTTTTAACACAATGATTTAAAGCAGATATTCATTAATCTCTATTTTCTTTTTTTAGCATCCTTTCCTTTTTTTATTCTGTAAACTCCCTATAATCAGGTATTTCTCACAGCCTAATAAGAGTGTTTTGTCTGATGCAAAAGAAATCGATCTACGTTGTATACACGGGTGGTACTATTGGTATGCAACATTCTGAACACGGCTATATTCCTGTATCAGGGCATTTGCAACGTCAATTAGCCAAAATGCCAGAGTTCCATCGCGAAGAAATGCCTGATTTCACAATCAAAGAGCACCTTCCACTGATCGACTCTTCAAACATTACCCCTGAAGATTGGCAATCCATCGCTGATGATATTAGTGAAAATTATCACAACTATGATGGATTCGTTATTCTTCATGGTACTGATACCATGGCATTTACTGCTTCTGCACTCTCTTTTATGTTTGAGAATCTTAGCAAGCCTATTATTGTTACTGGCTCTCAAATTCCTTTAGAAGCCTTACGGTCTGATGGACAAACAAACCTATTAAATGCACTTTATCTCGCTGCTCATCATCCAATTAATGAAGTAGCTCTATTTTTTAATAACACCCTGTATCGCGGAAACCGCACCGTAAAAGCACATGCCGACGGCTTTAATGCCTTTGCGTCGCCGAATAGCGCACCACTGTTAGAAGCGGGCATTAATATTAAACAATTTAAAATTAATTCCTTTCCTAAAGGAAATGGTGAATTTACTGCACATAATATTACGCCTCAACCTATCGGTGTTGTCACAATTTATCCGGGCCTTTCCGATGAAGTTGTTAAAAACATCCTGATGCAACCTGTGAAAGCCTTAATATTGCGCTCTTATGGTGTCGGTAATGCACCCTCACACCCTGCTTTACTTTCTACCCTACGTGAAGCAACAGAGCGTGGTATTGTTGTTATCAACCTTACACAATGTATTTCTGGTCGAGTGAATATGGAAGGCTATGCAACAGGTCAAGCATTAGCGGAAGTTGGAGTGATCAGTGGCTTTGATATGACATTTGAAGCAACATTAACTAAACTGCATTATCTCCTTAGCCAACAATATAATTACACTGAAATCTGCCGACTAATGCAGCAAAACCTACGCGGTGAAATGACATTAGACGATAACGACTAAGTTTAATCTAAAGGTAAAAGTGGTGAAAAATTCTGCACTGTTATTGGTTGATATACAAAATGATTTTTGTACAGGTGGTGCATTAGCTGTTAATGAAAGCGACATAGTTATACAAACAGCCAATCAACTTATTCATAGTTTCAAGCAATCTAAAAATCCTATTATCGCCAGTTTAGACTGGCATCCAGCCGATCATCTTAGCTTTGCTGAAAATTCAGGCACAGTTGTGGGAGAGGTCGGTACTCTTAATGGATTACCACAAGTTTGGTGGCCAGTACATTGTGTACAAAATTCTTATGGCGCTGCATTTCATCCTGAATTAAACCAAGCACTGATTAATCATATTATTTACAAAGGGCAAAATCACCTTATTGATAGTTATAGTGCTTTTTTTGATAACGACCATGAATACCAAACAGGTTTGCATACACTTTTGCAGACATTAAATATAAAACATCTTTATATTTTAGGAATTGCTACGGATTACTGTGTCAAATTCACAGTGCTAGATGCATTATTATTAGGATATCAGGTTTCAGTCATTACAGACGGTTGTCGCGGTGTCAATATTCAAGATGACGATAGCGAAAAAGCATTAGAAGAAATGAGAGCAAAAGGCGCAGCGTTAATTGATTCAGCACATTGGCTTAATCGTAACAATCAATAGGTTCGTTATTTTCCTTATCTTTATAAAATGAAAAAGAGGCTATTTTAACCTGTTCGGTTAATAAATAGCCCCTTTTTATATTTATTCTATCCATTCAACACAGGTTTTAATCATCATCCATTGGCGTTAACGTCGCTAAACGTTCAGATTGAAACTGAGCTTTTAATTCTTGTTTGCTCTTCATGGTAATTTGTCCATTAGTGCCTACTGTCATATGCTCAGGTGTGTGGTTATTTTTCGCCTGCCATAATAAAACAATCTGCATGCAATGTTCTTTTTGCTCATCGGTCAATGCAACACCATCAGGCCATTTACCTAGTTCAACTGCGGTTGAAATACGCTGATAAATTTCAGGGGTTACCATCGAAATAAGTTCATTAACTTCCATTGATTGCTCCATAAGCTAAATAATCACTTGAAATGGCTGAATCGTTTTTTCAGTTGTTATTATTTTGTTAATTTAACAAGATTAACCGGCTTGTTTTTCGCCTGTTTCACTATTTGTAAATGAAAGAGATGCTGAATTAACACAATAACGCTCCCCTGTTGGGGCTGGGCCATCATTAAAAACATGCCCTAAATGTGCATCACATTGCTGGCAACGTATTTCAGTTCTTTTCATATTATGAGAAAAATCATCAATATAGCGAATCGCATTATCACTAACAGGTTGATAAAAGCTTGGCCAACCACATCCTGCATCAAATTTTGTATCTGAATAAAACAAAGGAGCAGAACAACATAAACAGTGATAAATCCCTGTTTGACGGTTGTGTAATAATTTACCACTAAATGGCGGTTCTGTGCCTTGCTGTTGCGTCACATAACGTTGCATTTCGTTGAGTGTTGATAAATCAAGGTGATTGTTATTACTTGAAATATTCACTTTCTTTTCATTATCTGCCATATCGACCTCTTGCCCAGAAAAATGCTTTTTAAAACAACAGTGAATAATAACAAAGATTTAACAACAAATCTGGAAAATATGGTCTAAAATCATCAAGAGTAATCTTTAGTTTTTGAAATGTGATGAATTTCACATAACGGAGCAAAGGTAACTTCATTTATCGGCGTTGATCCCGATAATACACAGCGTAACATTTAGCTAAAACGACCAATCTTTAAGCGAAAAGTGTTTTTTTAATTGATTTTTTGCAATTATTGACACGATTCCGCTTGACGATTGGCGCGGTTTTGGTAACTTTAGAAGCAACTTTTTAATTCACTAAATTAAAGCTGGTGGAATACATATGACTATCAAAGTAGGTATTAATGGTTTTGGTCGTATCGGCCGCATCGTTTTCCGTGCTGCTCAAGAACGTTCAGATATCGAAATCGTAGGTATTAACGATCTGTTAGACGCAGACTACATGGCATACATGCTGAAATACGATTCAACTCATGGCCGTTTCAACGGTACTGTTGAAGTAAAAGATGGCCACCTCGTTGTTAATGGTAAAACCATCCGCGTAACTTCAGAAAGAGATCCAGCAAATCTGAAATGGAACGAAGTCGGTGCTGACGTTGTTGCAGAAGCAACTGGTCTGTTCTTAACTGATGAAACCGCTCGTAAACACATCCAAGCTGGTGCGAAAAAAGTTGTTCTGACTGGTCCTTCAAAAGACAACACACCAATGTTCGTAATGGGCGTAAACCATAAATCATACGCAGGCCAAGATATCGTTTCTAACGCATCTTGTACGACTAACTGCTTAGCGCCTTTAGCTAAAGTTATCAATGATAACTTCGGTATCGTTGAAGGTCTGATGACTACTGTTCACGCAACAACTGCAACTCAACGTACTGTTGATGGTCCATCTGCAAAAGACTGGCGTGGTGGTCGTGGTGCTTCTCAAAACATCATCCCATCATCAACTGGTGCTGCTAAAGCTGTAGGTAAAGTTATTCCTGAACTGAACGGCAAACTGACTGGTATGTCTTTCCGTGTTCCTACTCCTAACGTTTCTGTTGTTGACCTGACTGCACGTCTGGAAAAACCAGCAACTTATGCTCAAATTTGTGACGCTATCAAAGCAGCAGCTGAAGGCGAACTGAAAGGCGTTCTGGGCTACACTGAAGATGCAGTTGTTTCAACTGACTTCAACGGTGAAGTTCTGACTTCAGTATTTGATGCTAAAGCAGGTATCGCACTGAACGACAACTTTGTTAAATTAGTTGCTTGGTACGATAACGAAGTTGGTTATTCAAACAAAGTTCTGGATCTGATTTCTCATATCTCTAAATAATTAGAGTTTAGAAAGTCACGATTTCTTTTAGAGCCACCTTTTCGGTGGCTCTTTTATTTTCTAGCCAGTCAGTTTATTGTATTGAAATAGTCAGTCAGTTTATTGTATTGAAATAGTCAGTGACATAAGGTCATAAAATAATGAATGAGAAAATTTTTTCTTTGCCGATTATTGAACAAATATCACCTTACTTAAGTCGTCGGCAATTAGGCGAACTTCCTATCCTTGTTATTTCACATCCTAAAGTACGCGCAGCTATCAGTCTTCAAGGCGCACATTTAATTGCTTGGCAACCCGCACAAGAGCATCCTGTATTTTGGGTAAGCGAAGCTTCTCTCTTCACTTCCGGTGTTGCGATTCGTGGTGGTATTCCTATTTGCTGGCCTTGGTTTGCTTCAGCGGGTACACCAAGCCATGGATTTGCACGAATTCTTCCTTGGGAATTTAGTGCTCACACAGAGCAAGAGGATGGCGTACTCATTACCATGACACTAAAAGAGAGCCAGCAGACGCAAAAATATTGGCCTCATGAGTTTACGGTTATTGCTCGCTTTAAATTAGGCGCAACCTGTGAGGTTGAATTAGAATCTTACGGTGATTATGAAGCGACAGCCGCCCTTCACTCTTATTTTAATGTGAGTGACATTGATAATGTCTCTGTAACTGGCTTAGGAGGCCACTACATTGACACCGTAGCAGATAAAGAGGTTTACACTGAGGAAACCTCATTACGCTTCAATGGACGCACTGACAGGCTTTATACAGAGCCTGACGATTTTAATCTTATTCATGATGATGGTTGGGATCGCACAATTGAGGTTCATCATTACCATCATAGTGATGTGGTATGTTGGAACCCTGGTGCAGAACTCGCAAGTTCAATGAAAGATATGAGCACAGGTGGCTATCGTAAAATGGCTTGCGTAGAAACCGCTCGTATCCACCAACCATTAAAACCAGATAACGTTCATCCTGGTCGCTTATCTCTGGTAGTTCGTGTTCGTAAAAATATTGCCGAAAAATAAAGTATTACTGATATCTTGCCTGACTAGTCCTGATATAGGTTGACAACTTTTCAGGCATAAAACGCTCGATGTACTTCATCGGGCGTTTTATAGTTTAACGATAAGTGTGGCCGTTTTTCATTATAGAGTTGGATTGATTCTTCTACTAATTTTCTTGCTTGTTCCAGATTACTCGGTTTTATCAGTAGATACTCCATTTTTAATATTCCATTAATTCGTTCTGCTAAGGCATTTTGATAACAATCATACCCATCAGTCATAGAACATTGAATATTATGCTCTTTATGTATCTCCTGATATTCCGAAGAACAATACTGTATCCCTCGATCTGAATGATGGATTAACGAAGTTGTCGAAGTCCGTTTTTTTAACGCCTGAACCAACGATTTCTTCACTGAACTTGTTTTCATATTGTTATCTAAATGATATCCCACGATTTTTCGTGAATACGCATCCGTAATTAAACTTAAATAAGTATCACCTTCATACGTCGATAAATAGGTAATATCTGCTACCCAAAGCTGTTCTGGTTGTGTGGGGATAAACCCTGACTTAATTAAATTTGGATGCCGATAAAAACGATGATGGCTTAAGGTTGTTCGATGATAAGCCCGTTTATTAGGCACCAGTAACTGATGTTCCTTCAATAAAGAAAATAGCCGATCACGACCAATAACCATCTGTTTTTGCTTTAAAATAAAATGTAATTTACGCCCACCCAGTCGAGGTTGTAAGACTCGTTCAGATTTAACAACATCAATGATGGCCGAATCGGCTTTCTTTCGTTCCTCAGTTCTATCCAGTCTCTTGTAATAAGCCTGTCGGCTGATCTGCATAAAACGGCAAGCAATTGTTACGGTGAGGTTTTTAACCGTTTTTTCTTTAATAACTCGGCTTTGCGCTTTTTTGACAAACGAACTCCAAAGTCTCTATCCATGACTTTAACCACTGCTTCGAAGAAATCGGATTTAAGCCGAGCCTCTTCAAGTTCCTTTTCAAGGATCTTAATGCGTTGTTCCGGCGTTTGTTGTTCAGAAGATTGGGTCATAGCTGAACCTCTATAAAAAGTATCAGGGGTACCGTTTGACCAATCTAACCTACCATGCTTACGAAGCCAAACTAAAACAGTAGAGCATCCTTGTATACCATAGCGATCTTGGGCTTGTTTATAGGTTATTTCGCCTTTTTCAACTTGGTCAACAAGCTGTAATTTAAAAGCGAGAGAATAATCGCGTTGAGTTCGTTTAGTGATTGGTTTCATTACACTCTCCAATTTCAGATTGGAAAAGTGTCAACCTTATTCAGGACGGGTCAGCCATAATAAAAAAAGCTTCGAATTTGAATCGAAGCTTTTTTATTATGGCTAATCTTACTAAATTCTAGTTAGATTTTCGCTAATTAGAATGCGTAAGTCACACCTGTCCACACAATCGCTGTAACAGATTTATTCACCATTGGGCTGTCTTTCACTTCACTTGGCAAATGGTCAACACGTCCCATCGCAAAGAAATTCCAGTTTTCAGCAAACTTATAGTTCGCCGATAGCTCTACATACGGTCTCCAACTATCATTTGGCGTATATTCTGCTAAACCACTACGTTGAGATTCTGCGTGAGTAATACCATAAGCGTAACGGTTTTGCTTTTTGTTTTCCCAAACAACACCCGCACCTGGTTGTAAAGACCAGTTACCAAATTCGAAAGGATATAAATAAGCAGCGTCAGCAATAATACCGTTACTTTTACCTAGCATATCAGCAGAAACGATCGCTCTTAAGCTACCCCATGATTCGTGGTGTTTATAAGTAAAGCCACCCATCATAGTGTCACGGCGACGATTCAGTTTTTTCATTTGCTCATCGTCACTATCGCTTGGTTTAAAGGCTTGAGGATAGTAGTGTAAATCAACAGAAAGTTGATCTTTCGGTGTATTCCATAGGTAATATCCCGCCGCTAACGTTGCGAAATAGAAATTCTCTGATTGGTAATTAACTTGCGGTACTGGTAATAAATAATCTTTTGATTTAGCCCCTTTATAAGGAGTGACTTGTGCTAAAACTGAACCACCAATTGACCATTCTCCAGCAAATGCTGCTGGCATGCTTAATCCTGCAATAACGGCCAAAGAAACGATAATCTTCTTATTACTCACGATGATTTTCCATATTGTCATTAATCATTAATCATTAATAAAGTAGCAACCAAAAACCTATTTCAGTCACAACTAACTAAAACTGGCATTATTTTACCTATAATTATTTTATTTTTGCATTAAATGTGTAGCAATCAATGCTTGCCCTAATGCAATACCGCCATCACCAGCAGGTAACATCATAGGTGTTAATACTTTTTTATTGTTTAATTTTTTCTTAAACAGGTGTTTGAGTAGCATGTTATTTAACACACCACCCGTAAGTACAATGGTATCAATCTGATGTTCATCCGCACATTGCAATGCAATTTCGCTTAAACTTTCAGCTAATAAATAATGAAATAACCACGCTTTTTCACTGACATTAAGATCAACATCTTCCCATTGCATCCAAAAAACAGATAGATCAAGCAAGTTGTTTTTTACAGGCATCAAATGCCCATATTGCTTAATAATTTCTGCTTGTTTGTCTTGATGACACTGTAATGCCGCCGTTTGTAAGTAACATGCAGCTTCACCTTCCCAACTTATTTCTTTAGGCGCTAATCCTAATGATGCTGAAACTGCATCAAAAAACCGACCACAAGAAGAGGCTTTAGGCGAATTTAAACCACGTTCTACTGCCTTACTTAATATTTGCAAATCATTACTAGGTATCATTTTGGCGATAACACTACCTTGCCAATCTTTAGAAAAAGTAGCTAAATGTGCGAACCAGTTTCGCCAAGGTTGAACAGAGGCAAGATTTCCTCCGGGCATAGCAACCGCAGGAAGCCCACCAATCCGTTCTGATTTCTGATAATCCACCAGCAAACATTCTCCACCCCATAAAGTCCCGTCTTGTCCAAAACCTAATCCATCAAGAGCAATACCAATAACAGCACCTTGTTGATGTGTATGACCATATTCAGCAAGACAAGATACAATATGTGCATGATGATGTGAGACTTCAATAACAGGAATATTTTGCTCTTGAGCAAACTGCTTACCCAACTGATGACTGATGTAGTTAGGATGCGCATCTATTGCAATTGCTTTAGGGGTGAAGCGATAAATTTGTTGGAAGAGAGCCAACGATTTTACCAACTGTTGTCGCACGCTTAAATCATCAAGATCCCCTAAATGAGGCCCCATAATGGCTTGATGCTGACGTAATAAGCAAAATACATTTTTGAGATCGCCCCCCATTGCAAGCACTGACGGTTGCGCCTCAAAATCTTCAGGTAATGAAATCGCATCAGGTACATATCCGCGAGAACGTCGGATCATGACGCTCTGTTTACCCTCAATACGAACTAATGAATCATCCGCCCTTTGTATAATTTCTCTATTATGCATTAAGAATAAATCTGCAATATCTTTCAATTGCATTAAGGCATCTTCATTACTTAATGCTGGTGTATGGCCTGATGCATTTCCTGATGTCATAACAAGAGGAATGTTCGTACCACGCGCTAATAGATGTTGCAGTGGATTGGCTGGCAACATAACACCGATTTCAGTTAATCCTGGCGCAATAAGCTCTGCAAGTTTAGATGTAACGGTTTTAGGGACTAATACAATTGGGGCTGCGGTGCTTTGCAATGTTTGGATAGCTGTTGGAAGAAAATCGAGATCTTGCTTATCTGCTTTAATTTGATCAATTCCTGTGATCATCACAGCTAATGGCTTTGCGGGTCGGTACTTGCGTTCGCGTAATAATGCAACGCTCTCATTATTACGTGCATCACACACTAAATGAAAACCACCAATACCTTTAACTGCAACAATTTTTCCAGCAAGTAATGCTTCACAAGCTTGGGTTAATGCAAGCTCTTTCGTTGCTAACTCTTTACCCTGATTATCTGCAAGCCAGATATGGGGCCCACATACAGGGCATGCATTAGGCTGAGCATGAAACCGTCTATCTGCGGGATCTTCATATTCATGTTTACATTCAGGGCAGAATGGAAATTCAGACATAGAAGTAAAAGGCCTGTCATAAGGCATTTTTTTTATAATAGTAAAACGAGGGCCACAATGTGTGCAGTTAATAAAAGGATAATGATAACGACGATTTTGTGGATCAAACAATTCATCAATGCAAGCTTGGCAAGTTGTTGCATCAGGAACAACTTGTGTATCCATTTCGCCACCACCACTTTTTACAATAATAAAATCAGTAGGTAGCTGTTCCCATTGATAAGGTGATTCTTCTATACGTTCAATACGTGCTAATGGTGGGCATTCTGCTTTTAATGCCTCTATAAAGAGTGCATTTTTAGGTGAAGGTGTTAAATGTACCAATACCCCCAAACTATCATTGCTCACTTGCCCTAATAAACCAAAACGATGAGCTAATTGCCAAACAAATGGGCGAAATCCAACGCCTTGAACCTTTCCTTTCACACGCAATGCAATGCCGTTACTCATAGGATCACCAAATCAAAATAAATTTAATCTTATTCTAGTTTAGTGATTATCAACAACTTTCATTTAGATCAGAAAAAGTGGAATTAGGTAAATTTATCATCACTTCAACAGTCACTCTTGGTGCTATTGCACACAGTAATTCGTAACCAATAGTGCCACATGCCATTGCAACATCATCAACAGGAAGTTCTTTCCCCCATAATTCAACTGGACTACCGTAATTGACATCAGGAAAATCCGTAACATCAATGGTTAGCATATCCATAGAGATGCGTCCTACCAATTGTGTTTTATGTCCATTAACAATAACAGGTGTACCGTCTGGTGCGTGTCTTGGATAACCATCAGCATAACCACAGGCAACAACACCGATACGCATATCACGCTCAGCGGTATATCGGCTACCATAACCTATCTGCTCACCTTTTTTGACTTGTTGAATGGCTAATATTTCACTATTAAATGTCATTACGGGTTGTAAATCGAAATTAGCAATATCTTGCCAAACACCCGAAGGCGAAACACCATATAAAATAATACCTGGGCGTACCCAATCTTGATAAGTTTCAGGATCAAATAACGTTGCAGCTGAATTTGCCAAACACCGAGGTAATTCATTTACCATTGCCTGATTAATGGCGGCCTTTTGTGCATTCATGTTCAATCCAGTATCTGCATTAGCAAAATGCGACATTTGGATAATTGAACCAATATTTTTGATACTTTTCGCACGATCAATCGCTTGTTGATAAGCATCAGGACGATAACCTAAACGATTCATTCCACTATTAAGCTTAAGATAAATATTGATAGGTCTTTCTAATTGTGCTTTTTCTATGGCATCAAATTGCCAATCTGAATGCACTGCGGTGGTAAGTGAGTAGCGCTCGAGTAAATAGACATCTTCTGGTTTAAAAAAACCTTCGAGTAAAAGGATGGGGCCAACCCATCCTTGCTCTCTTAACATGATAGCTTTGTCTAACTCAATTAATGCAAAACCGTCAGTATGACTTAATGCTGGCCAAACACAGGATAATCCATGTCCATAAGCATCTGCTTTTACAACAGACCACACTTTGCTGCCCTTAACTCTTTCTTTAATAACAGATAGATTATGGCTTAATGCATCGAGGTTAATGGTTACTTTTGTGGGTCTGGACATGTTTTTTCCTCAATTAATAAGCCGCATCAAGTTTTTGCCCTGGTAAGAGCAATTTAGTATTAAAGCCATCGATATACCGAAACACAGATAAATCATCCGCGGCAATAGCAGGTTTATTCCCTGAAATTAAATCAGCCAATAATTGTCCAGAGCCACATGCCATTGTCCAACCTAATGTGCCGTGCCCTGTATTTAATGATAAATTGCGATAAGCCGTAGGTCCTACAATTGGTGTACCATCAGGTGTCATAGGTCTTAAACCTGTCCAAAAAGTGGCTTTCTCAATATCACCACCTCCTTGATAGAGATCTTGTACAACCATTTTTAATGTTTCACAGCGCGATTTTAAAATATCCAGATTAAAACCAACGACTTCTGCCATTCCGCCAACACGAATTCGCTCATCAAAACGAGTTACCGCGATTTTATAAGTTTCATCTAAAATAGTGGATGTTGGTGCTCTTGAAGCATCAATAATCGGCATCGTAAGTGAATAACCTTTAAGAGGGTAAACTGGAATGGCGACTTTATTTTTCAAAAACTCTGTTGAATAAGAGCCCATGGCAACAACATAGTGATCGGCTGTTAATAATCCATCATGACATTGAACGCCCGCTACTTTATCACCATCAAATAACAAATGTTTGATTTCTTTGTTAAACAAGAACGTAACACCTGCATCTTCTGCCATTTTAGCGAGTCTTTTCGTGAAAGTTTGGCAATCACCCGTTTCATCATTTGGTAAACGTAAACCACCTGTCAATTTGTGACTAACATGCTCAAGTGCAGGTTCGGCTAATTTTAGTTGATCCGCAGTTAACAATTCATAAGCAACGCCTTCTTGCTTTAATACAGCAATATCATTGGCTGCATTATCAAATTGCTTTTGATCACGGAAAAGTTGCAGAGTGCCGCCTTGGCGACCTTCATATTCAATGCCAGTGTCTTGGCGTAACTGACGAATGCAATCACGGCTATATTCGGCAATACGCACCATGCGGCTTTTATTCATAGTGTAATGTGACGCATCACAATTACGTAACATTTGCCACATCCAACGTAATTGGAAAAGTGAGCCATCGGGTTTAATCGCTAATGGTGCGTGCTTTTGAAACATCCATTTAACTGCTTTTAATGGAATACCTGGCGCGCCCCAAGGCGTTGCATATCCTGGAGATATTTGGCCTGCATTACCTGCACTCGTCTCTTCAGCTGCACTATTTTGTCTATCAACAACAATGACTTCATGGCCTTGTTGCACAAGATACCACGCACTCGTTACACCAATAACGCCGCCACCTAAGATGATCACTTTCATGGCAAGACTCCAATAATTTACATTGATATAACATAAGAATAATATTCCATACACAAAAAGCCAATATAGAATAATCATCTAAGCCAATAAAAAGATAGATTTTAGAGTTAAGTCACATTTGATTGTTATTCGACAGATAATTTTCAAAAAAACCATTTAATTAACCAGTAAAATCAATGACATATTATTTTTACTGTAAATTATAAAAATATTGATTAGTAAATCATTTTAAATTGAAGAGAGTTTAAGGTGTAGGAAAAGAAAATCGGAGCTTTATTAAAATCTAAAAATTAGATTATTTTAAGATGATAATGCCTAAATTAACTCGCTTTGGTTACTCTTTTTACTAAAAATAACCTATTTAAAGCATTGCCTAAAAAATGACACATTGGGCTTTTTAAAAAGCATAAAAAAACCAGTATCACAAATTACATGCATACTGGTTTTTCTATTGTGATAAAGCAGCAAACGTAATTAGCGTTTTACTTCTTCTAGGTCACTTGGTAATGGTGACTGTAAACTTTGCCAGATAACACCACTATCTTTACCATATTGACGGACACATTCCATGACATGCTCGACATCTTTTTGCTCACATAATGCAGCCAGTTTTTTATAGAATGCTAATGCCAGTTCTTTCGCTTGAATATTTGAGAAATAATAACGACCTACACGCGTATAAAGCCCTTTTAAGCCGTTTAAGATAAGACCATAAATTGGGTTACCTGATGCAAATGCCAATCCACGGAAAATGTTGTAATCCAGTTCACTAAACTCATCAGCGCTATTTTCAGTAGTAAGCTCATGGTTTAAAATTTCAATGCATTTTTCAGGGCTATTTCTAAATGCTGTACGTATAAAAATAGCTGAGATATTGGTTCTGACGGCCAATAAGTTATCTATTAACTGTGGTACTCGATCATGATCGAGACGAGCGACTGTTTCAAGGATATTAAGGCCTGATGTTTCCCAGAAATTGTTTACCTTCGTTGGCTTTCCGTGTTGAATTGTTAACCAACCATCACGAGCAAGGCGTTGTAACACTTCTCTTAATGTGGTTCTTGTAACACCGATTAATTCAGAGAGCTCACGTTCCGCTGGAAGAATAGATCCAGGAGGAAAACGATTATTCCAGATGCTTTCAACAATATACTCTTCCGCAAAACCTGCGGGGCTTTGAGCCTTAATAACCATATTTTTATTTCTTCCGAAGCGATTTTTCTGCTAATAATGGAAAAGATAATATCAGAATGCGTAATTTTGATATAGCTCAACCATCATTAATTAGTGAATGGCATCATAAAACTTGATGTAGCTTTATCAATTTATTATTACTGAGGCGCTTAATTTCACAGCGATTAGCGCGTACTATGGTTAAATTGCGCATCATTGCGCTTAAAATCTCTATTTGGAGGATGAGAAACCTAATGGATATGAGTATAAGACAAGCACTACTAAAGAACTTTATGGGGAATTCCCCAGATTGGTATAAGCTTGCTATTCTTACTTTTTTAATTATCAACCCACTGATTTTTTTCTTTGTTGACCCTTTTGTCGCTGGTTGGCTATTAGTTGTAGAATTTATTTTTACACTGGCTATGGCGCTAAAGTGTTACCCGTTACAACCCGGAGGATTACTTGCTATTGAGGCCGTCATCATTGGTATGACTAGCCCCAAACAGATTGGTCATGAAATTGCCAACAACCTTGAAGTGATTTTGCTTCTTGTCTTTATGGTTGCGGGTATCTATTTTATGAAGCAATTATTACTGTTTGCTTTTACTAAACTGCTGTTATCCATTCGCTCTAAACGAATGTTGTCTATTGCCTTTTGCTTCGCAAGTGCATTTTTATCTGCCTTTTTAGATGCTTTAACCGTTATCGCGGTTGTAATCAGTGTCTCTCTCGGTTTCTATTCTATTTATCATAATTTCGCTTCTAACCAATCAGGTGCAGAATTAAATAATGATGGATTTATTGATACCGCAGAAAAAAAACAAACTTTAGAACAATTCCGTGCTTTTTTACGTAGCTTAATGATGCATGCGGGTGTTGGTACTGCATTAGGTGGCGTAATGACCATGGTTGGTGAACCACAAAACCTTATTATTGCAAAACATTTAGAGTGGGATTTTGTGACCTTCTTTATCAGAATGTCACCTGTCACTATTCCTGTTTTCTTTGCTGGCCTTGCAGTGTGCTACCTTGTAGAACGCTTTAAGCTCTTTGGTTATGGTGCTGAATTACCTGATTTAGTTCGTAAAGTTCTCACTGAATACGACAAGAAAAACAGTGAAAAACGCACTTCTCAAGAAAAAGCACAACTGATGATCCAAGCATTAATTGGTATTTGGTTGATTGTTGCTTTAGCGCTCCATTTAGCAGAAGTCGGTATTATCGGTTTATCTGTTATTATTCTTGCCACTGCATTTTGTGGGATCACAGAAGAACACGCTCTTGGTAAAGCATTTGAAGAAGCCTTACCTTTTACTGCGTTATTGACTGTTTTCTTCTCTATTGTTGCTGTTATTATTGATCAACAATTATTTGGCCCTATTATTCAGTTTGTTCTTCAAGCTTCAGAATCCTCGCAACTGTCTCTTTTTTACCTCTTTAATGGTCTACTATCTGCTATTTCAGATAACGTGTTTGTGGGTACGGTTTATATCAGTGAAGCTTTAACAGCATTGCAAAATGGATTAATTAGCCAATCACAATATGAGCATATTGGTGTTGCTATTAATACAGGTACAAACTTACCTTCTGTTGCGACGCCAAATGGTCAAGCCGCATTCCTGTTCTTATTAACATCAGCGTTATCACCACTTATCCGTTTATCATATGGCCGTATGGTGATAATGGCACTGCCATATACAATTGTAATGACATTGCTTGGTTTACTGGCTGTTGAATTTTGGCTTGTTCCTGCAACACACTGGTTTTATGAAATTGGTTTAGTTGCTATTCCATAACAATAGATCCACAGTTACACCACATAAATAGGACTTTTATTTGATAAAAGTCCTATTTTTTTCATCAAAATAAGCTTGAATGTAAATATTTGTGAAATAACAGGTTTTAACTTTTTTTGCGCTTGATTTTTGGGCAGAATAGGCACTTATTTTATTTAATATTTAAATGGATATTATTATGCTGACTTCTCTTCGTCACTGGTCACAAAGCCGTTTTTCATGGCTGTTGCTCGCATTAACAGCAATAGGTCTTGAAGGTGCTGCATTGTATTTTCAGTACGGAATGGAATTAATGCCTTGCGTAATGTGCGTCTATCAACGTATCGCGGTGTTAGGGATCTTAGTTGCTGCATTGATTGGGGCATCTGCACCTAAAATGGCTCTTATGCGTATGGCAGGTAGTTTCTTATGGATTTATTCTGCATACCGAGGAATTGAACTAGCTTGGGAACATACACAACTTATTCTGAATCCATCACCTTTTGCAACCTGTGATTTCTTTGTCACTTTACCTTCTTGGTTTGCCCTGCAAGATTGGTTCCCTTCTGTATTCCAAGCAACCGGTGATTGCTCTGTCAGCCAATGGCAATTCTTAACTTTAGAAATGCCACAATGGATGCTTATTATTTTCTCTGCTTATTTTGTTGTAGGTTTATTAGTATTAATGAGCCAAATAACAAGTTCTTTTAAGACAAAAGAATAAAAAAAGAAAATAGCCTTTAGTAATAAACTAAAGGCTATTTTTATAATAGATAAATGGTGATTCAGCATTCAACCCCAAATAAGCTTTAACCTGGAATGCAAGCCCCTTCAATTAAAGCTTGTTCACTACAACGCTTACCATTAGCAAATTGACACACTGGCGTCTGACCACCATGCAATTCATAGTTTAAAGAAGGCACACCACCTGAAAAGACACAGGTTGCCTTGGCTGATTCTTCTAAGGGAATATCAAGGCTGGTTGTCGGTATCGTTCGACTTTTACTAACCATTTGTGTAGGTGAATATTGTGTCTGCGCTGAATTACTGCATCCTGCAATAAAAGCAAAGCCAGTCAACATAATAAGATAACAAGCTGTTTTAAATTTCTTTTGCATCAAAGACACCCTAATTTATTCCAGTTATTCCTATTAGTGTGAAGCACTTTTTGAAAGTAGATTTATAACTAAAACACCAGCAATAATTAAAGTCATACCAACAATGGCAGGTAAATCGAGTTTTTGTTGATAAAGAAATACTGCTGCAACAGAGACTAAAACTATCCCTAATCCACTCCATATTGCATAAGCAATACCTAATGGCATAACTTTTACCACTTGAGAAAGTGCCCAAAAAGAAAGACAGTAACCAATGACGACTACAATAGATGGATATAATCGGCTAAAACCATCAGAAGCTTTCAGCATTGTTGTCGCAATGACTTCAGATATAATTGCCAACATTAAGTAAGTTAATCCATTCATTTTTTCGCCTTAATCCTATACAAAGTCAATTTTGTGAATTCTATCACAAGCGAGATTACGGATATTCATCTACAACAAATAAAAAAGGCACTCTTCCTATTGAATAAGTGCCTTTATATCGTAGAAATACTTATTTAGTGTTGATGAAGTTGATTCTTTTGGCGGGGTTCCCCGCCCATAGCAACACGATAACGATTAAAGATAAAACCACACCAAACCGCTGCAATAATACTTAATATTGTTCCTGCATAGCCAATGTTTGTCATACCAGCATGTAAAATAACCTGATTACCAATCAATGCTCCAGCACCAATACCGATATTAAAAATACCAGAATAAATAGACATAGCGATATCTGTTGCATCAGGTGCTAAATCAATCACTTTCACCTGCATTCCTAGCCCAATACACATAAATCCAATACCCCAAAATATAATCAGCACAATAAATGCGGTTAGATTCTGGCTACTGATCATTAATAAGCTTAAACAAACAGTAAGCAATATTAAGGCTGAAAATAAGAATGATGTTGGCATTTTGGTGCTATAACGACTAAATAACACGCTACCAATGATACCGGCTCCACCAAAAACCAATAACACCAACGTAGCAAAATTCTGATCCAGATTTGCAATATCAACCACAAAAGGCTCGATATAACTATACGCTGTAAAATGCGCCGTTACGGCAATAACTGTTAATAGAAAGATCCCCATGAGTGGGCCGCGCTTTAATAACATAGGAACACTTTTTAGTGATCCTGAATGCTCACTTGGTAATAAAGGTAAATAGCGCATTAATGCAAACATAGTAATTAAGGCTAATATCCCAATGCCCATAAATGTTGCACGCCATCCTAACCACTGTCCAACAACACGACCAATAGGTAAACCTAATACTGTTGCAAGTGCTGTTCCTGTTGCTAATAAACCTAATGCCTGAGCGCGTTTACCAGCAGGTGCTACTCTAATAGCTAGTGATGCAGTAATAGACCAAAATACTGCATGAGAAAAAGCGACACCAATACGCCCTGCAATCAGTGATTTAAAATCCCATGCCACACCAGATAAAATATGACTTAAAATAAAGAGTATAAATAAAATAATAAGTAACTTACGTCGCTCAACTTTACTTGTCATTATCATTAAAGGCAGAGACATTAAAGCAACAACCCAAGCATATATCGTGATCATTAAACCTGTTTGAGCTGGGATCATACCAAAGCTTTCAGAAATATCACTTAAGAGTGCAACAGGAACAAATTCTGTTGTATTAAAAACGAAAGCCGCGAATGATAATATTATTACCCTGATCCACGCTGTTTGTCGGCTAACTTCATTTACGTTTGATGCTGCGATATTCATAATTGATTGATATTTTCTTAAATTATATTGAAATATATGCCATGCTTTTGATAGAAGCTTTTGTCTGATTTGCTTTTCTTACTTGCGCCAAAATTGATTTATTAGATTGAAAATAAAAAATAGTATTAAAAATAAAAACACATTTCGTTAGAAACAAAAAATAAACCAAATTATCACCAAATCTCACTGCTAAAGCGAATCAGCTATCAATTTTAGCATATTCGTATCGCGATTTTAAATCCCCTTGGCAACTTCTTTTTAACGTTAACATAATCTTTTAATAGTAAGATTGTAGATATAAATGCCCTATTGCTACTTTATGGTAAAGAGTAAAAATATACTCTTTTCAAGAAAAATATATCGCATATTCATTGAATTAAGTTAAGAGATACTAATTTAATAACCGAAAATAATCTTACTGTTGGATAAAAGATAAATAAAAATAGAAAGGATATTAAGATTACTGACTCAAGTCAGTAATAACTTGAATTGCTTGCTCACAAGCAATATTTTTCGTTGGTGATGTCGAACCATCAAAAGCATTTTTGATAGTTGAAATTTGTTCTTTTGCTGGTCGTGATAGCGTTAAATTTCCATTAGAAAGTGCTTTTTCAACATCATTTAGTTTTTCAGCTAGCTGCTGACAACTTCCATTATTATCTTTAGATTGATAAATAGCCATAAGCGTATCGCGTTTTGCTTCTACTGTAGAAAGCGTTTTACGTACTGTTGATGACGAATTTTCAATCAATTCACGGCTTTCACTCCAAAATTCCGCGGTATTTTCTTTAATGACAGATACAATGAGAATAGCGACAAGAATAGCCAACATAATAGTCAGCGATAATATTCCTCCTGCAATAATAAGTATCTGCTTCATATTAAACTCCACATATCAATCATATCTGTTTTAATATTTATTTTTTAATGCTTATTTTTAATATATATAGTTAAAATAAATCAGGTTCAATCTGGATTACGATTCTTTTTATTTTTTACATTTTATTACGGAGGTATACAGTTCTATTTATTCTTATTAGTAGAAAAATAAGCACCTAGTTTTACTTAGGTGCCATTAAATGATATATAAGCTTTTCTTGATAGAATTATTTTTTAGAGCAACACGCAATATAATTTAAAATATGCCGATTTTCTCTAAAAAAACGAAACATTGATAAGAAGCGTGGTCTATTTTGCTTATTTGCCAATCCATTTTTAATTATCTTCGCTGTTCTAAATAAACCTTCATCACGAATTAAACCAATAGGTGACATTAAACTCATATTGCCAGATTTTATTTTTACTTCTGAGAAACCAATATTAATAAATAAGTCATGCCACTCTTGCTTAAACATTGGTGCTACATTTGATTTCACTACACCGATTAGCTTATCTCTATTAACATCATCATTTTTCTTCATAATATCATGAGTTAATAATAAACCACCGGGTTTTAAAACACGGTAATACTCTTTTACTAGCTTTGTTTTGGCTTTATCTGCATACATTGTCAACATTGCTTCATTTATAACAATATCAAACGTATTATCAGCGAAAGGCAAAGATAACGCATTGGCTTTGGTTAATTGAATCAAATGTGATAATTGTGCTTTATCAACATTATTCTGTGCATGAGCTAAAGCATTATCATCCATATCGACAGCAATAATATGGCAACCATATTTCTTAGCAATTTCAATTGAAGTTGTCGCCATATTACAAGCAATCTCAAGAACATGGCTTGATGATGTAAAATGTGCGTTATTAATCAACCAATCAGATGCCTCTACACCGCCGGGTCTTAACCGTGTTTTCCCTAAGCTTGCTAAAAAGGTATGCCCTGCTTTTGAGTGCTCTTGAGACATAGACTGTGTTGTAGTTTGATTATCCATATAACCACCTTAAAGTTGCATCAATAATACAACTTTATAATAAAATACATTTAATGGGAATAGTTATCATTACTTTTCTATTTTTTATAAAGAAATTCCGAGTGTATAAAGAGATATAAAATTGAATTTAGGCATATAACCAATTGAAATAAAATGAGTTAAAAAGGTTATTTTTGTAATTACGTCATTAAAAGTAAAGAACATTAAACTTTGAATAACAACATTGACCTTCCCCTAGGGGGAATCTTTAGAGTGATAACAATTTCACGATAAATTAAAGGAAACTGTTATGAAAAAGATTTTACCTACTGCTGTTATTTTAATGAGTGCTATCTCTTTTGGTGCAATGGCAAACAATACACACATGAACATGAATATGGATACACCTCATAACAGTTCACCAATGCAAAAAGAACTCAATGATTCCATGAATAAGATGCATGCCGATATGGCAAAAGGGATGAATACCGATAATGCAGATGTCGCTTTTGCTGATGGCATGATTGCCCACCATTTAGGCGCTATTGATATGGCTAAGATTGAGTTGAAATACGGTACTGATCCTGAAATGCGTAAACTAGCTCAGGCTATTATTGATGCGCAAGGCCCTGAAATAGAACAAATGCAAAAATGGTTAGAAAAAAATAAAACCAATAAATAATATATTCATAAGGCTGTGATTTATTAGGCACAGCCTATCTCATTTTTGATGTTTACTTTCCAGATTTCTTATTAAATATAAGTCAAATAATTTTCTAATATTCATCTCATACATTATAATTTTGCGACGACGACAATATTAATCGCTTTATCCCGTATGGAGTCCATATGAATAAATTAGAAAACATGGCGTTATTAACTCAAAAACTAGCCATGCAGATTGAAAAATGGACTCATGATACTAATCAATTTGAAACTCAAATTCCGGGATTAACGCTGACACACTGGACTTCTCCTACACCAATTACCAGCCATACTCACAAATCAGGAATATGTTTAATTGCCCAAGGTGAAAAGAGAGTGATCTTAGGAGAAGAAAGCTTTATTTATGATGCCAACCATTTTTTAATTTCTTCAATAGAACTCCCAGTTATGGCAAATATTATGAAAGCCAGCAACGAGAAACCTTTTTTAGGGCTAGTTATGGAGTTAGATCTGCAAGAAATATCGCAACTCATCGTTGATAGTGAATTAACATTTAACTCAGATTTAAATGCTCAAAAAGGAATTGCTGTTGGCAAATTATCAGAACCTTTAGTCAATGCCTTTATTCGCTTGCTCACTCTTCTTGATGAGTCTGATAGTATTAAAATTCTTGCTCCAGGTATAAAGCGTGAGATTTTTTATCGTCTACTTATTACAGAGCAAGGTGAACGATTGAATCAAATCGTCACAGCAGGTAGTCATAGTCATCAAATAGCTAAAGCGATTGATTGGTTAAAAAATAATTATATAAAATCATTAAACATCAATGAATTGGCTTCATGTTCTGGAATGAGCAAATCTGCTTTTTATACTCATTTTAAAACAATGACATCAATGACTCCGCTTCAATTCCAAAAAAAATTACGACTCAGTGAAGCCCGTCGGTTAATGTTAACTGAAAATTTAGGTGCAACGACAACCACTTTCCGAGTTGGTTATGAAAGCCCTTCTCAATTTAGCCGTGAATATAGTCGATTATTCGGAGCGCCACCAGCAACAGATATTAAGATGCTTAAAGAAACGGATCATATTTAACCATTATAAACGCTCTTGTTCTTTCTCTAAGCTAATTTATATTATTCACAATCATCATTTTAGTTTTTTGGAAAAATAGGCAAGAGACTAAGAAGATCAGACATTCATTTCTAAATGCGAAAGCGATAGCATTTCCCTCAACAATTAATCTGTCTCTATCTTATTTGAAGTTAAAAAATACATTACACTTCAATTAGATAGCCTTTAATCTGGCAAAAGGATATCAAAATGCAACTCGATTTCTCTTACTATAATCCAACCACCATTCATTTTGGTAAGAATTCTCTTGCTAAATTAAATGATGAATTATCACATTATGGCGAAACAGTTATGCTGATGTATGGCCGTAACGCGATTAAATCAAATGGACTCTATGATGAGGTTATAACCATACTCCGTCATGCAGGTAAAAACATTGTTGAGTTATCAGGCGTTATGCCAAACCCAACTTATAAAAAAATGATGGAAGGTGCTCAGTTAGTTCGCGAACACAATGTCAGTTTGATATTAGCGGTCGGTGGTGGCTCCGTTATTGATTGTGCGAAAGGTATTTCCATTTCGGCTTATTGTGAAAACGAAGATCCTTTCCAAAAATACTGGATTGAATACCAAGATGTGACAAATAAAATTGTTCCTGTCGCATCAATTCTTACCATGGTAGGCACAGGCTCTGAAATGAATGGTGGTTCAGTTATTACCCATGAAGAGACTAAATATAAAATTGGACGTGCATTTCCTGCAACTGTATTTCCTAAGTTCTCGATTTTAAACCCAGAATATACTTTTTCTGTTTCTCAGTATCAGATGGTAAGTGGTGTTTTTGACACTATGTCGCATTTGATGGAGCAATATTTTTCTGATGAAGGTGCAAATACAACCGATTATTTAATTGAAAGTTTATTAAAATCTTCGATTGATAATTTACGTATCGCACTAAAAAATCCAACAGATTACGAAGCCAGAAGTAATCTTATGTGGAATGCAACACTTGCATTAAATACCCTCACAGGATTATCAAAAACACAAGATTGGCAAGTTCATATGATTGAACACCAATTAGGGGCTTATACAGACTGTGCACATGGAATGGGACTCGCAGCGATTTCTCTACCTTATTATCGTTTTATCTATAAGTTTGGTATTGAAAAATTTGTACGATTTGCAACTCAAGTATGGGGAATTTCCGCAGAAGGAAAAACACAAGATCAAATTGCCCTTGAAGGTATTGATGCACTAGAACGTTTCACAAAGGAATGTGGCATTATTACATCATTAGAAGCCTTAGGTGCAACAAGAGAGATGCTTCCTGAGATTGCACAATCAACCACAATTATTGGTAGAGGCTATCAAAAGCTAACCACTAAAGATGTACTCGATATTTTGGAAGCGTGTTTTTAATTACCCGTAAATGGCATTATAAACATAGTATTAGTTACTAAAGATAAATTTCATATTAAGACATATAATAAATACGATGATTATCTAAAAAATAGTCATCGTATTATCAATAGTACAGTCTTTGAGCTTATCTTCTTCTCATTCCCTATCCCAAAAGCAGATTAATTCCCTAATAAAGATGCCTCTACATATCGAATCGTTTATAATCATAAATATACAACATGATTACTGCTGAAGTCATACTTATCAGCAATGAATTTCTCTTATTCGAATATACATAAATCTAATTATGCCTAAAATATTAATAATACAAAGAGATAACATTGGTGATTTAATACTTACAACACCATTAATTGACTCTCTTGCCCATGAATATAATACAAAAATAGATCTGCTAGTAAACTCTTACAATCAAGCTATTCTAGAAGGTAACCCTTCCGTCGGAAATGTACATATTTACAGTAAGTTGCACCATAAAAAACCAGGACAATCATCCCTAAAACTTATTCTGAGCCGATTAAAAATTATTTTTGATATGCGTCGCCAGCATTATGATATCGCAATTGTTGCTCGTGATCATTGGGCCAAAAGAGCATTGCAATGGGCAAAATTATCAGGTGCTAAACGTATTATCGCTATTGGCAATGATGCGCCTTCAGCAGTGACAGATCCAATTCCAACACCGTCTAACAAAGGTCATATCGCTGAGTTATTCTGTCAACTAGCCCATCCTCTTGGAATAGAGAAAAAAGCCGGCCCTTTAAAATTGTATGTCAAAGATGAAGAGATCTCTGCAATTCGTCAACGCATTAAAATAACTGAAAATGTTCCTATTTACGGCTTACAAATCAGTTCACGTAAACCACAACAACGTTGGAAAGCAGAAAAATTTATCGAGTTAGCACACCAATTAACACAACGCGAAAAATGCCACATTCTTCTCTTTTGGTCGCCAGGAAGCAACGACAATAAACAGCACCCCGGTGATGATGAAAAAGCACAGTTTATCCTTGAACAGTGCAAAGATATCCCTATTACGCCAGTACCTACGCAAAATCTTAGAGAATTAATGGCTGGTATGTCTTTATGTGATCAGATGCTAACCAGCGATGGTGGTGCATTACATATTTCAGTGGGTGTTGGTGTGCCGACAGTAGCGATGTTTGGTAATAGTGATGCTGATTTTTGGGGTCCATGGCATATTGCCAGTGAAGTACTGAAGGCGCCTGAAGATAATGTAGGACTTCTTACGGTAGGCGATGTATTGACTCGTTTTATTACACTAAGAGATCGAGTCATTGCTTTAAATACAAAGAGTTAATTGCCAAACACTAATACAAAAAAACATTAAATATAAATCACCTTAATTGCTACACTTGATAAGGTGATTTTTTATTTTACACCCCATTGAGTTGATAGAATCATATTTAAGTAGTAATAAGATAATACATTCAATCTGATTTTTACTTTTTATGATCAAAAAAACGGACCTTATTAAGGTCCGCTTTTTTATATGGTGCCCAGGGCGGGACTTGAACCCGCACAGCCTTACAGCCGAGGGATTTTAAATCCCTTGTGTCTACCGATTTCACCACCTGGGCTAAATTGTATTTACTTGTCACGCTTAATACTTGTTTATCAAACAAGATAGATAACAAATAAATTTAAAGCATTTACGTCTAAAACAGCTAACTTTAGTTTTTTGCTTTTCTCTCACTAACTTGTTGCTAGAGGAAGAAAAAACGGACCTAAGTTAAGGTCCGCTATTTATATGGTGCCCAGGGCGGGACTTGAACCCGCACAGCCTTACAGCCGAGGGATTTTAAATCCCTTGTGTCTACCGATTTCACCACCTGGGCTAAATTCTGTGGTGCGCCCGTAAATCCTTATTACTAAGATAGATACTGGTATGGACGACTTATTACTTATTTACTTCTCAATGCCATTTACAATGGACTTTCTTTTTGCACCAAACTCTTTATCTTAAAGAGATGGTGCCCAGGGCGGGACTTGAACCCGCACAGCCTTACAGCCGAGGGATTTTAAATCCCTTGTGTCTACCGATTTCACCACCTGGGCATTAATGGAGGCGCGTCCCGGAATCGAACCGAGGTACACGGATTTGCAATCCGCTGCATGACCACTCTGCCAACGCGCCTCAACTGCTCAATCTCATAAGAGATTGGAGCGGGAAACGAGACTCGAACTCGCGACCCCAACCTTGGCAAGGTTGTGCTCTACCAACTGAGCTATTCCCGCATTACCGAACTTGCTGATTTACTTATTTATTTCTGTAAACCGTTGTGCCTTTCGATGCGTTGCATTCTACTGATTTCCTGAATCTAGTCAACACTATATTTGCATCTTTTTGACTGTTCGGTGAATTTTCAGTCATTTCGATCAACCTTCGCGCAAATCTGACCACGCAGCGCTCAAATATTGAAACATTGACCAGAAAGTCAGCACTGTTGCGATATATAATAAAGCGAATCCAAACCATTCTGCTTCAACAGTAGGACGCCATAATAACACAACGAGCGATCCCATTTGTGCGGTCGTCTTCACTTTTCCTATCCAAGAAACTGCAACACTGTTACGTTTCCCTAATTCAGCCATCCATTCTCTTAATGAAGAAATAATAATTTCACGAGCAATCATTGTTGCTGCAGGTAAGGTTATCCACCACTCATGATAGTACTCAGTAATTAAAACAAGTGCTGTTGCAACCATTACTTTATCCGCTACTGGGTCAAGAAAAGCTCCGAAGCGGGTAGTTTGTTTCCATCTACGTGCTAAAAAACCATCAAACCAGTCTGTTGCAGCTGCTACCATAAAAATAATAGCGCAAACTAATGGAGCATCTTTGAATGGTAAATAAAACACCAAAACAAAGAATGGGATTAGAGCGACACGAAATAGAGTTAGCCAAGTTGGGATATTTAGTTGCATAGCGTTCTACACGACCTAGAAAAGTGAGAGTTATTAATATGGTGCATCAATACACTTAGTGTTTCAACGCATTAAAAATTTTTTCTGCTAATGCCGTCGAAATTGTGGGGACTTTCGCAATTTCTTCAACACTTGCATCTCGTAAAGCTTGTAGCCCTCCCATATATTTCAACAACATTTGACGACGTTTCGGTCCTACACCTTCAATAGACTCCAGCGAACTGGTATTTTTTACTTTTGCTCTACGTTGACGATGTCCCGTTATTGCATGACGATGGGATTCATCACGAATATGTTGGATCAAATGTAACGCAGGTGAATCAGAAGGTAACGCCATTCCTTCACCTTCAGGCACAAAAAACAAAGTTTCAAGCCCTGCTTTACGATCACTTCCTTTTGCGACACCAATTAATTTCGGGTGTGATTTGTCCCAATCAACATTAAGAGAATCAAATACCTCTATTGCTTGTGCTAATTGCCCTTTGCCACCATCGATAAAGATAACATCTGGAACCTTACTGTCTTCTAATGATTTACCATAACGTCGAGTAAGCACTTGATTCATCGCCGCATAATCATCACCAGGAGTAATACCACTAATATTATAGCGCCTATATTCAGATTTTAATGGGCCATTCATGTCAAATACTACACATGAAGCCACAGTTTGCTCTCCCATAGTGTGACTAATATCAAAACATTCCATTCGTTTTATCTCTTTCATATCAAGAAGAGACATCAAAGAGGTATAACGCTGTGAAATTGTTGATTGCTCGACTTGTTTTGAAGCCAATGCCGTTGCTGCGTTTGTTCTAGCTAATTTCAAATAGCGCGCCCTATCACCACGCGGTTTTGTTTGAATTTGAATTTTTCGACCTGCAATTGAAGATATAGATTCAGAAAGAATGGCTTTATCTTCTAAATCAAAATCGAGCAAAATTTCACTTGGTAAAGTACGAATTGCACTGCCTTGTAAATAAAATTGACCAATAAAAGTCTGAACAACTTCATCGATTGAGGTATTTGCAGGAACTTTAGGAAAATAACTCCGACTACCTAACACTTTACCTTGACGGAAAAAGAGAACATAAACACAAGCAATCGCACCATTAAAAGCAACACTGATCACATCAAGATCATCACCAATATTGGTAACAAACTGTTTCTCTGTTACTTGTCTTACTGCTTGAATTTGATCACGAATGCGAGCGGCCTCTTCAAAACGTAATTCTTGGCTAGCTCCTTCCATACGTTTAACCAATCCATCAATAACTTGTGTATCATCACCTGAAAGAAAAAGTCGCACATAATTAACTTGTTGGGCATATTCTTCATCAGAAACATAACCTTTTACGCAAGGTGCAAGGCAACGCCCAATTTGATATTGCAAACAAGGTCTTGAACGATTGCGATAAACACTGTCTTCGCATTGACGAATAGGAAACAATTTTTGCATTAATGCTAAGGTTTCTCTTACTGCAAAGGAGTTAGGAAAAGGTCCAAAATATTCCCCTTTCGCATGTTTTGCGCCACGGTAGCTAGCAAGTCTGGGGTGTTTATCACCGCTTAAATAGATATAAGGATAGGATTTATCATCTCGCAACAACACATTATAGCGAGGTTGATAACGCTGAATGTAGCTGTGCTCAAGCAATAAAGCTTCCGTTTCTGTATGGGTGATCGTGACATCAATATTTGCGATGCACTTCACTAAAGCTTCGGTTTTACGGCTATTTACCTGTGTACGAAAATAGCTTGAAAGCCTTTTTTTCAGATCTTTAGCTTTGCCGACATAGATTACTGTGTCTGTTGCATCATACATCCGATACACACCTGGTTTATCTGTGACTCGGCTTAAGAATGCTTTGGCGTCAAATTTGTCTTCCACTTTGTAAATGACTCTCTATCTCAATTAACCCATAACGTATTGCTATATGTGTTAATTCTACATCACCTGAAATTTTAAGTTTACTAAACATTCGGTAACGATAGCTATTTACTGTTTTTGTATTAATATTCAACTCACTTGCGATTTGTATGATTTTTTTCCCTCTAATGATCATCGACATAATCTGCAATTCTCGTTCAGACAGATGATGTAAAGGATTTAATTCTTGCTGTAATTTTGTTAGTGCGATTTCCATCGCTAACTCTTGGCTTATATACCGTTGACCGATACAAACCTGTCGGATAGCTTGCAGAATATTTTCACAAGAAGTATCAGCTATAATAAAACCTTCAATACCCAATTGAAGAAGTGTTATTGATAATATTGAATCTGTTTTTGGTGAAATAACAATAATTTTAATTGATAAAGATGATCGCTTTATTCTTTTTATAGAATCAACTAATGAGACTGAAGGTGCTGAATAAATAATAATAAGATTAACCGAAAATTGTCGGCAATAACGAAATGCATCATTTTCATCATTCACCACCTTTCGGATATTAATTTTTTTAATCTGGCTAAGAAGTGTTTTTATTCCCACGCTAAATATTTCAACTCGACTTATTATCAATGTATTTATCAATAACTCTTTCCTTTTAAATTACACCATAACAAAGAATATTAAATCAATTCTTCACAGGCGTGAATACAAACATCATACTATAATAGAAAAATAGCAACCCCGCCCTTCCTTTATATTACATTAATATTTATTAAATAAAATAAAATCATAAAAAAGACTCATATAGAAAAGAGTCTTTAAAAAATCAAAAAATATAAAAAACTAATAAATGAAATGTTATTTATTGAACATATTCATAATATCTTGTTCTGTTAGCATGGGTGTGTTTTCTACAAAATTATAATAATTAGGTTTGCTATCTATATAAATTTGCATTGTCAGTTTACTTTCTTTTGCATCGGGGAATAATCCTGCAGATACATAGTAAGTATGGGTTTCTTTTAGATGATAAAAAAGATGAGAACCACAATGCTTACAAAATGCTCGTTCTCCCCATAAAGATGAATCATAACGTGTTATATTTTCTTCACCTTCAATCTTCAAATCTGATTTACAATCAATTGAAAAACCAGGGCCACCATTCCAACGCAAACACATACTGCAATGACAAACACTGAGTGCAGAGATATCTTGCGCTGTCGATAACTTAACCTTGCCACATAAACATTGACCTTGATGCATTGATACTCTCCTTTTCTTTAGATCATGAAATCATGCATTAATCACTTAAGATTATATGCATGATTTAATCTCAAAAATCAACAAAGCGCACATATAAAAAACGTCTATATTTTTGTATTTTCGCTTTGCTTTTTAGGTGGCAATGGTGAGAAATACCCGATTAATAAAATCAGTATTGCAACACCAATAAAGGCCAATGCTCTAAGCAATCCACTGCTTAATGATGTATCAATTAGGAAGAGCTTAGCGATAACTACAGCCAACAGTACACCACCAATAAACCATTGTGAACGTGACTTTTTACGTGTCGCCATCACCATAGTCACTAACGCAGTAATTGCCCAAATAATGGCTAATACTGTTTGGATAACTTTGGAATTAATTATTGCATAACTCGACCAATCAATATCTGTTGCAAAGACTAGTCCTCTTAATAAAATACCGTTTGCCCACCAGAAAATCATAGCTGGAATAATGTAATTAACTAAAGGTAAGTTATTTTTCAATAATAATTGATATTTAGGTGACTGTTTTATTACTGAAATAAATTTATAGCCAACCCATATTCCAATAACTCCAATTAGATCCATTAAGTTAAATAATGGAATAAATTTAATACCACTTTCAGTGCCGTCATTAAAGTTTGCAAAGATTAAAGAAAGTGCCAGTAAACCTAAAACAGGTAAAGTGACTACCCAATAAGCATTTTGGTACTCTTTTATCCAATCAACTTTCATTGCTAGTATATAGCTTATTGCAATAAATAAACTTATAACAAAAATTACGCTTGCAAAATGTAAGCTCACATAAAGGTACGTAACATCCATTAACCAAATAATTTCAGTAAATAAGAATAGAACAATAAAGATAAGGTGCATACTGTGGATCAATGCTTTATTGATCCTTTGTTTCGGCAATAACGTATTGACCTTAAGCAAGTAAAAACCACTTGCAAAAACTGCTATCCAAATAATCGCACTTAACCAATTATCAATTAACGAGCCTGCAAGATAGATGTACACCAACATAATAAGCGCTGACATCGGCCATAATAAAATAGAACAACTAGCCAACTCAGAAAATTGGGTTTTCTTCCCAGCAAAGAACATGCCCCAACAGCTAATAAGAATAAAAGCAAATGTAATGGATTTTACTTCTGGAGAAAGCCAATGTTCGCCATATTCTTGTAGAAGTAAAACGCTATATCCCCAACTTACAGCAGAAATAAATAGTGTTACATATCCAATAGTTCGATTATCAAGATTAATAAATTGTGCTCGGTACCACAGTACTGCGACGGCAAATACAACGATGACTTGTGTTACAAGCATTAGCCAATCGCCTAGCGAAATAACAGGCATGTTAAATAATAAAACAAAGGAAACCGCAACTAAAATAGTCCCTGCAATCGCAGGTTTCTTTTGCTGCTGTAAAACAGAAAATGCAAGGATCATTACCCCTTCAATTGCCCATACAATCGATGTCCATTCAGCAGAGAATGCAAATGGTACGGCTAAAGTAGCAAAGGTGACAGAGAGCATAAAGAAGGCAATTGCCAGTAATTTTCCCTCTTCACGATAACGCTTAAGTGCAAACCAACTTAGTGCGAAATAAGCTAATCCATAAAGTGATGAAGCAATAGCAACACCATATGGCCATTCAGAGGCTAATCGATGTTGGAAGATAAAACCAATTAATGGCGTACCAAATAGTAATGTGGCATCAAAAGGAATATTAAGTTTCAGTTTATTTTTTAATGTTGAAAGTTCCGTTGCAACACCAAAAATCAACCAATTTGCAATTAAAAATAGCTGGCAAGGTAAATAATCAGCATGGGTGTAATTTGGTATTGCCCATATAAAAGCAATACCAAAAGTAAATGCAAAACCAATAAGATTTAATAAACGCCAAACTTGCCAATGGCTGATAATAAGGATACCAATTGAAAGAATAAGATAATAGCTAAACAATGCAACATAATTGCCACTACCCGTAGACAATAATACAGGTGCTAAATAACCACCAAGTGAAGCTAATATAGCTAAACTAATAGCCCGATGAATAACTGCCAAACTTACACTAACCAAACAGATAAACACCATAATAGCGAGAGCAATGCTAATAGGAATAAAATCATAAATTTTAGTCGCAGCAAAAATAGTAATGTAAAACCCACCAATGCCGCCACCTTGCAAAATTAATGCATATATCAGGTTTTTCTTTCTAAGCCACCAGCCAATACCTAATAACGCTAAGCATCCTGTTCCCGCCATCATTAAACGTGTTGATGCTGAGATAAGCTCATTCTCAATACTGTATTTAAGTAAATAAGACAGACCAAAAAAGAGTAATAACATCCCTATTTTAGCCAGCGGATTTCCTGTTACTACCCAATTCCAAATAAGCCCCAAAATCGATTTTTGTTGACGTTTTGGACGAGGGTTTAAATTAGGTCTATATTGCGATGCAGGTCTATTTGCTTGAGGTGTAGCATTTCCTAAATTACCTGTTTCAGATCCTGCAAGGCTTGCACTTGCCATATTAGCTCTATTTTCTGCAAGCAGATCTGATGTTGATTTAACAGATGTTTGTTTTGCCTCTTGTTGGTAATGATGGGCAAAACGACTTGTTGCTATCTTAGGTTGATAAGGCTCAGCTCCTTTAGGTGTAGGGGCTGTTGATATTTCTGGCTGATCAGGTTGTTTGTTTTCAAGGTTAATATTATTAACCATAGAAGATTGAACAATTGGATTTCCTGCTTTAGGAGAAACTTTATTAAATGCTGTTTCTTGTGATTCTTGTGCATATTGAGATACAGGCGCGTCTTTATTTTCCGCCTGATTTTTCACATGTTCTGTTGTGTTAATAGGTTCAACTGTTTTAGGTTGATAAGTTGAAGCAGTTGAAATCGTTGATTGAGGCTCTTTTTTTATATCACGAGAGAAATCCTTAACTTCGCTTTTCTGAGCGTCAAGCTCTGTGCGAATATCCGCAGCGTTATCTTTACTTAATAACTTAAATAATTTCTCTTGTTGTTCAGTAAGTTTTTCTTCAAGCTGTTTAATTCGATGTAACAATGAGTTGCTATTTGTATAAGCGTGATATTGCCAATACAAAGATACCACGACAAATATTGTAACGATAAGCACCAAAAAGTCATCCATAAACCTAATCCTTTTGCGTTAAGCATCACATGCTTTTAATTTCTTAACCTTAGTTATACTTTAATTTTCACAGATTTATCTTAGTTTATTCCTAAATAACCTATTTCGAGAACTCTTGATTTAAACCTAGCACATAATTTCGAAAAAAAGGTATGATCGGCAACCTATCTTAATCTTCCATTTATATCGCAAAACACACTCATAATATGAAATTAAATGACGAATTAACTAATGCTATCGCTTCTGTAACAGAAGCCGCAGCCATTGCAGCAATGCCTTGGATTGGAAAACAAAATAAAAATGCAGCAGATGATGCTGCTGTCAGTGCTATGCGTGAACGTTTGAATAACCTGAATATCAATGGTGAAATAGTCATTGGTGAAGGTGAAATAGATGAAGCACCTATGCTCTATATTGGCGAAAAAGTAGGTAATGGGAAAGGCGATAAAATAGAAATCGCGGTTGATCCAATTGACGGTACTCGCATGGTAGCTACGGGTGAAAATAATTCCCTAGCCATTTTAGCCGCAGGCTTTGAAGGCAGTTTTTTACAAGCTCCCGACATGTATATGGAAAAATTAATTGTGGGTAAGCAAGCTGCTGGTGTGATTGATCTTAACCATTGCCTTGAATATAACCTTGATGCTATTGCACAAACATTAAATAAATCTATTGAGCAGTTAACTCTCGCTATTTTAGATAAACCGCGTCACCACGATATTATTAACGATCTACGCGCGAAAGGTATTAATGTTATTACACTACCTGATGGTGATGTTTTAGCCTCTTTATATGCCACAATGCCTAATAACAGTATTGATGTTATGTATGGTATTGGTGGAGCGCCTGAAGGTGTAATTAGTGCGGCTATTGCTAAGGCATTAGGCGGTGATATGCAAGCACGTTTAATTACTCGCGATATTGCAAAAGGAAATAATGCAGAAAATAGAGAATATGCCGTTTCTGAAATTGCTCGTTGCCATAAAATGGGTACTGATGTAAATATTAAATTATCATTAGACACCTTAGTACGTAACCAAGATGTTATGTTTGCAGCAACAGCGATTACCAAAGGCGATTTCTTATCTGGCGTTAATCAGCAAGCGCAATATTTACAAACTCACTCTTTAGTAATTAATGGCTCAACGCATTCATTACGTTATATTGAGAATTACCATTTACGTTAATGCTTCAATTTGTCTTCTTTTCTTTGAGACATAAAAAAGCGGCACTTTATTAAAGCGCCGCTAAATTTACTTCAAGGGGTATATTTATTGTTATTTATTCACTTGAGATTTAAGCCAACAAATTGGCTGGATTCTCAACACATAATTTTTTGATAATAGATTTATCAATACCACGTTGAGCCAATAATGAAAGAAATACATTAGGAACAAACCCCCAACCATTTCCCCCATTTTTTGCCCACATCTGTTTTAAAAACACATCATGGCTTAATACGATTTGGCTACCATAACCTCTTTCAATTAAAGTTGCGACAGCTTCTACGGTATCCATAACACTTGGTGCCGCGCCCTCTTTAGGGAAAGAGATATCCAGACCAATCATATCAAATTCGAGCCAAACACCGCGATCTAACATTTTGCATTGATAATCAATATCTTTACCTGATGGATCAGAGTGTGCCAATGAAATCTTAGCGGGATTACATCCCATTTCTGTTAATAGAATATCTAAAACTTCATCACCACGACGTTGCCAGCCTGGCATATGAATGTTCATCGACGCATAAGGGTTACTGTTTTGTGCAATAGCCGCTGCACGTAAGCTATTTTTCTCACCATCTGTAAAGAATGGAGAAACACCAATTTCACCAATCATGCCTGCACGAATATCAGTGCCATCAATGCCTACATTCAATTCATCATCAATGATTTTTGCCATTGCATCAATATCATCAGCCAATCGTTGTCCTTCAAACTTTTCAATATAAAGCCCTGAAGAAGCGACAACGTTAATACCGGTTATTTCTGCAACTTGTCTTAGTTTTCGAATATCACGTCCAATTGAAGAAGAGCCTGTTGCATCAACAATGGTTCTTCCACCTAACTCTTTGAAGTTATTTAATTCAAAAATAACATCTTCAATGGGTTTCTTATCCATATTATCGCAACAGCAATATGGATCGTATTTAAGTCCCCACTGAATATCTGCACTCACTTTTTTATCAACTAATACATGCGAGAATTCATAAAAAGGCTCATCAACAACACCTGATAGATCATTAAAGAGGTGTTCATGAGGCAATGTTAACCCCATATCTTCTTTTTTTACGGGACCAGTTACGGTTTGAATATAACCTTTCATTACGATACTCCTACGCTTGTGCTGACTTAGTGGCTTTGAATTCAGGAATTGTAGTTACAATCGCACCCACTAACGCAAATAATGTACCGATGATTGTCACTAAATAAACGGTATTGCCTAATGAAGGTAATAATAAGTCAATTAATACAGAACCTAACAATTGACCCGCTGTTGAAGCAACGCCTAACATCAGTAAGCCTAAACCACGTACTAAAATAGCCATTAATGCAATAGACATAAGCCCTAAAGGACCACCTAAATACATCCACCAAGTACCTGGTAATTCAAGAGTGATATGACCTAATGCCATACGAACAATAAGCGCAATCGTTAAAACAGTGAAGCCAACAATAAAGTTCCAAGTGATAGACACCATCATAGAACCTGTTGCTTCTGCAACTTTAGAGTTACCTGCTGGTTGCCAACCGGCTAATAAACCCGCAAGGAAAGGTAAGATTGCTAAATAAATAAATGAGGTTGAGTGCCATTGCGGAGAAACTACAAATAAAGTCGCAACAACAGCTAACACAGCGCCTAATACACGATATGGTGTAAAATATTTTTTCTCATCAACACCAACACCAAAGCGGTCACATAATAAGCCTGATAATAAAAGTGCTGAAATTAATGCTGTTTGGAATGTTGCAATCCCTAATGCACTCGCAGAAGCCCCTTCAGAGAAAACAACCATTGCACCACAAAGACCCGCAAACCAGTTCCATAATGGAATTTTGCGCGTTTTAATTAAACTTGGGATTGAAGCAAATTGCTGGCGATACTGTTTTTTCGACATAATGATAAAAAACATCACCACTAAACCACTGGCAAAAGAGATAACTGCACTGGCGTTACCATCTTTTAAAACATGCCCTAACTGCCCATTCACCGCAGACTGCATTGGTGATAGCATACCTGCTAACACAGTTGCTAACATCAGCAATGGTGTTGATAAATTTTTTGTACTCATAAGATGTTCCTTTTGGATTATTGGCTATGAGTGATTTCTTTTTTTATTTTTCAAGTAATCGGTTTTTTATTAGCGCAGAGCGGCAACTCTGCGCTTTTTTACTTTTTATGACAGTTATTCTTAATTCAAATTAACGAGCGATTTGTTTAAGAATGTTGACCCACATATCGGCATAATGCGGCCATGCTAAAAATTCTTTACTTCCCCAGTGAGGAGAACAGTCACTCATAAAGCAGCCTGTTTTTCCTTTTTCAAACTGACCAAATACCAGTAATGGATCTTCGCCAATATTTAATACAGTTTCTGTATTCTCTTTAGCTGAAACTTTGTTATAGCCAAGGAACATTGGCCATTCACCAAAACCTTTTACTGATGCATGCTCTGCATTAACCGCACTTGCAAACACACCTTCTGGCGCTTCAACACGATCGTCGCCATCCAGCATTTCAACAGGCAGAACTTCTGCAAGTAATGTATTTTTGTAGTTTGCTTTAGCTTCAATACCCATAAATGACAAGTAACCACCAATCATTAATAAGCCACCGCCATTAACCACAAACTCTTTAATTAACCCTAATGCGTTAGGGATAACTTTCATGTTATAGAAAGTATCGTTTTGCAGAAGGAACGTATTTGCACCAATATCACTAATAACAATGACATCGTATTTAGCCAATGCTTCAGCCGTTTGAGGGAATGCAACCTGAACGGTATGAGCAGGCATATAATCAACTTCAACACCCTTTTCTCTTAAGCAACTTAATAAGAACGTTGAACCTTCTTCATATTTGCTGGAAGTGAAACTGTCGTAGCCTTTGGAGTGGATCATATGAATGTGCCATGACTCACCAATAAATAAGATTTTCATTTTTATTCCTCTTTCAAAAAAGATTATTTATTCAGGGGATTGGGTGACAATCTGTGAATATGTTGTTTGATTGATGCGATGCATGACATTAATATCTTCAGGCATTTCTGAAGCATTACTCGTCTCAACAGCTAATGATGAAAAAGCTGATGCATAGCGTAACGCATAAGAAAACTGCTTTCCTTTTGCCAATGAGGCAGCGAGTGCTCCATTAAAAGCATCACCTGCCCCTGCTGTATTTTTTACAACTGCCGGATATGCCGGCGAATAAATATACTTATATCCGTCATAAGCTAACGAACCTTTACTACCCAGCGTAATAACCACCTTATTTACGCCTTGCTGATAAATAGAAACTGCAGCATTTTTTGCAGATTCTAAATCAAGTACTTCTATCCCAGATAATAAACTTGCTTCCGTTTCATTAGGTGTTAAAACATCTATCATTGGAAGTAATTCATTAACTATTTTGTTATAAGGTGCTGGATTAAGAATAATAGGAATATTATTTTCGTTTCCAATAGCAATAATTTCTTTTAATGCTTCAATATTCGTTTCTAATTGAATTAAAATTATATCCGCGTCAATAATTTTATCTTTCTGTATTTTTACTTCATCAGCAGAAATATCCATATTAGAGCCCGAGTAAATAGAAATAATATTCTCTCCACTCTCCTCCGACACAAAAATAGACGCTGTTCCTGTTTGATAATTTTCAGTTTGATATATCGTTGACGTTTTTATTCTTGATGACGATATAAAATTAACTGCATAATCACTAAATTGATCAGTACCTATCTTCGTAATAAAATGTACCTGTGCATCAGCATAACTCGCCGCCAATGCTTGGTTACAGCCTTTACCTCCTGGTGAGAAGATAAATTTATTCGATAATAAGGATTCCCCGGCTTCTGGCAATCTAGGAAGATAACTAATCATATCAACATTAAATGAGCCCAGTACGCACACCTTATTTATTGCAGTCTTGTTTGCTAAATCGTTTTTATCAATTTGATCATTACATTCTAGAAATTGTATAATTTCTTTCTTAGCCACTTTATCTAATGTCTCAAATTCTATAAAAGCACCACCATGGCATCTTTTTATAATTCCTTTTTCTGCTAGTGTATTTAAATCTGATCGTATTGTTTCTTTGGTAACATCAAGTTCTTTGGCCAAAACAGAAACTTTTACTGCACCATTACCTTTAATCAGATTAATTATTTTTTTATGACGTTCTGCTTTCATTTAATGTTACCTCTATGGCAACAACTTTAGTTTATTAGTTGTTATGGGATTGTGATTACAATCATATGTTATTTATTAAAAAAAAAAAGCAGAAATACAAAAATAAAAAACAAAAAGAAACAGAAATAAACAATGATAATCGTAAGATTAGTTAATAAATAAATTTGGAATTTATTTCTTTTTCAGAAAAAACGAATCAACATATAACGTTATTCCAATCTATTTACCATAAATAAATTTAATATTATTTTTTAATTTTATACGGGAGATAAAATTAAAAAATTAAATATAAAAATAAAATTCACTTTTATAAATAAGGCATTACAGAAAAATAATTTTATATTTCTGCAAAATATCCGTAATAATGCTTAAATAAAATACAATCTAATTGAATCGAGCAATGCATTAATTATTTTTATCATCGCGTATTTTTAAAACGCATTTACCATAAAGAAATTCTAATCATTAAATACCCAAAAAAACGATACCCTTTTACCAAAGAACATAAATCACTTAAGTAATGCAAAAGTAATGCTTAAAACATCTTCTATTTTTCCCTTTTCATTTTTGTGATCGAGATATCATTCAATACGTTTACAACACCCTTTTCATAAATAGAATATTGATTATTTATTTCAATCTTTCATTTTATGCACCATTTTTACAGAGAGCTGGCTATTTATCTTTGTCTATATTGCACATCGATTGGTCAAGCTTTGATCTAGTTTTGTAAATAAGGAAGGCTTTCTATACGTTTTATCCATTGTTTATAATAATTATTTATATTGTTGAGCATCTTTTAATCGGATAATAAATCCTAAAAACAAAAATTATTGATACTTGATACTGAAAATAATGCAGTTAAAGTGATTTAATTCTAGCTATTTTTGTAAAACAACCTTTTCATCAGAAACATTCTGACATACTTCTTTTCTGGTATTTACCTCGTTTCATGCCTAACTTTATTACTAACAGGAAAAACATCAGTGTTCATAAACAAGAAATACAACGTAAAATAAGGATATATTAATGAAAATAAAATCACTTATCGCAATCTCATTATTAAGCGCTAGTTTTTCTCTTTTTGCCGCAGAGAGTTCAACATCAACTGCCAATATTCAAACTCAAGGAGTTATTCAGACTCAAAAAGAACTGAATGACTATGAGAAAGTCATGATAGAAAAAGTTTGGATAACGACTGACGCTATCGATGAAAAAGGAAATAAAACTGCGGCTGATAATCCTCAAGTCAGCAACTATTTTGGACTTGCTGAGTATTACCCTAATGGCACTTTTATTATGTTTACACCGGAAGGTAAACAGAAAATGCAAGGTGATTGGTCAATGTCAGATGATGGCAAAATACGTACCTTAGTTGCCAAAGATACTGAGGGTAAAACATTATTCACCCGAGATGTAGAAAATATCACGGTTAAAAATGATGAATATACCTATCGTATTTATCCAAATGCTGATGATCGTAATACCTATTTCGATATTATCCATCACGTCAAAAAATAAATTTAGTACGTTGTTTTACCTGCAAATTAATTCTACTCAATAAGCAAAAAAGGGTTACTTATAAAAATAAGTAACCCTCACTTTACTTTATAACCTACTTATCATTTCGCCGAAATAATCGGATAATTAAAGTATGGTCTGAGATTGCCCTTCAATCCAATAAATCACTTCATGCGCTTCTTCTGGTGTTGGTACTTCCAATTTACTCAACATGCGTTCCATTACTTTAACTGGCACGGCTTCGTTTCTTGCATTATTTTGCCTCTGCCACTGCGCATAAGGGACTTCAATATAAACTAATCTAATTTTCGCATTATAACGATAAAACAAAGAGATAAGTTGATCTCGCATTTTTCTTGTAATATTGGTGGCATTCCAAACAAAAGGTTTATGCTCTCGTAAATAAAGACGGGCTTGTTCTTTTGCTTGCTGTACTATCCAACCATTAGCATCTCTGTTATCAGGCTTAATATTATGCTGACGACGGAGATCATCTAAACTCACAATCAGAAGATCTGCACAATGTTGGCGAATAAAAGTATCTTTTCCCATACCTGGTAATCCACATAACACCGTAACTTCACTTCCTTTTTCAGGGTAAGGCTCATAATTGCAATCCGTACTATTTTCTGTATAAAAATAGTGAAAACGAGCATCATCTGAAGGAAATGGAGCAACCTTACGCCAACAATTTAGCTCTTCACAATAAAGCGCAAATAACGCAATTTTATCAAAAAGAGCTTGTTTATCTTCACAATCTCGCCCTAAAACATCAGCTTTAGCTAATAATGCCAATAAATAGCAATCTACTCTTAATGATGCAGCAAGCAGCGCTTTTTTAGGATCAGGTTTATCCATCACCCACAACGGCAGCCCATGAAAGCGAACTAAAGCCGCGATCTGCTCTCTATCAGCAAAGCTTAAAGGTACTTTTTCATACAGAAAAAGACGTGTTGTTAATTCCCCTTTACGTGCATGACCCGGTGAAACAATACGCCCCTCTTCTTCGCGTGTTGTAGATCGTTTTTCCACATCATGAAGTAGTGCCGAGATCCATAAAATTTGCTGTTCTCTTTCAGTTAAAGTCTCATATTCTGGCAATGATGTAACTGAATTGATTACTCTTTGTGTATGTATCGCCACATCACCTTCTGCATGATGAATAGGATCTTGCATAACACCAGCCATATCACTAATTTCATCATACAATCCACAGAGATGTTCCCATGACATTTCAGTGTGTAATTTCTTATGAAGCATCATTGAGACTCCTGTGTTTTTTCCCAAATTAAAGAGGCTCGTCGCCAATTTTTTTTCCAATGAACATCTGTTTTAACGTGATCTTTTCTAACATATTTAAAAACACGATGTGAAAAATCATCTAAAGAAAATGATTGTGCATCTCGTGTAACAATACCTTCCATTGGGCTTGGTTTTTGCGTTAAAACATCATGTGATTGAAAGAAACTTGCCTGTTTCGCTTGTGAAACAATCATATTTTCAAAATCAGTTTTATCCTGACATTTAGGCAGCTTAATTTCTGGCACAGTAGGAAGATCAAACAGAGAAGCATAAAACTGCACTTCTTCCCAACTTAGCCATTTATCTTTATAACGAACCGCAAACACATAAAAATATTCTTCTAGGTGTGCATATTCAATAGAATGAATGGCATATAAATTCTCACCGAAAATATCTAACTCACCTAAATCATTTTTCATCAATTGCCAACGTTGACGCAATTGAGATGTCCACGCTGATTGTGTTGGGGTTGCATGCGAGCGTGCAAAAACACCCATTTTATTCAGGCAATTATTTTCTCCATCCAGTTTTTCTGTATGGATAAATTGTTTTATCTGGCAAATATCCTGCCACCATTGTGCATTTATACGATCGTCGTTTGTTGTGCCTGGTGAAAAAGGATAGTGATAGGTTCTATCATATTTTTGTGATTGATTATTCATTATTTAATACTCATTAAGAAACAGAAGTCCTACCAAATTTAAAAAGAAATTCAGTAAGTTAATTTTTCTGTATTGCACTATTCCTTCAGTGCCTTAATGTGTATTACATAACAACGACCTAAATAATCAAAAGAGAGAGGAAAATAAATTTAGACAGATATTACCTATAACTTTCCAAAAGAGCTAGACAATTAATACACATTTTTCTTTGTATTTTTTCTAATTAGTCTTACGCTTGAAATAACTAAAGATAAATATCACTGTGGATATGGAAAAATATTTTCAGAGTTAATCAGATTTTCAGGAAAAATAAGTGGATTATCTGAAATAAATGGCATATCTAATTTTCGACTACCTGTGGAAATAGAAACCCCAGCTTTTAACCATGCAGCAGCAACTAGCTCAGTGCAATAAACACCCTGTCCTGGGTAAATACTAAAATTTTCACCAACTCGTTCTAATACAGTTTGCACCGCAATATTTCTAGCTTCTTCACTTCCTTTCACTTGGTAAAAACGAACTGAATTCGGCTTTGCTCGACTAATGAAAAATTCAAGACTATCCACAGTAACGCCATCTTTTATATTGCTATGTTCACTGGGTGTAGAATGGATCACTTGAACACCGTAATCAGAGATCCACCGCATACCTACGTGGCTAAACCCACTTTTATCAACTTGTTTAATTATCTCACTAATAACTTCATCCCCACCCCGAAAGACTAAATCACCATTTTTTAAGTCATGAGGCAAAGCGAGAGCATAAAATGCACTCGCTAAGAATAAAGCTACAATATTAAATATGCGAACAATCACTTGAAAGCAACTTTCCATTTACCATCAACATTAATCATTTCTTGTGCCTTTGTTTTTTCTACAATATTTACCCTTTATAATCAATAAATAAAGAAAAAACATCTCTACTTTAGCTTTTTGCTTTTTGCTTTTTGCTTTTTGCTTTTTGCTTTTTGCTTTTTGCTTTTTGCTTTTTGCTTTTTGCTTTTTTTTTAAGAATATAATTAGGAGCAAATATTAATAATATTGAGTATTAATATTTTTTCGATAACATTAGAATAAAATTATTCTCTATCTATTGTCGAAACTACTTTAATATTTACTAAATATAATACTTTTTGCCTTAATTTATCTAATTAACAAGCATCATTTAAACTAATATCTTATGAGAAATATCAATTTAATATTACAAATAACAATATTACAACAATTAAGTAGACTAAAAAACAATTCTATTTGTTTTCACAATATATCACAGCGTATTATTGCCTAATATTTAGGTCATTTGCTTATAACACATTGCAAAAAAACACAAATAAACACTAGAAAAATTGTGATCACATACACTTTTTTGCATCATTAATGCTATTTAAGACAAATAGAAACTGCTTTTTTATCAACAAATAGGTAATCTAGCGGTCTGATTTTGATGACCAAACATGAATAGTTAAAAGGATATTTTATGTTTACTTCACAGCTCATGCTGGTCGGTTATGTGTTGTTGGTAAGTCCTTGTGGAAATGATTCTTGTGATGCAGTTCCTGTTACAGAAACAATTTATACTAAAGATGAATGCACAACACGACTTAACTACTTAAAACAAAAAAGACCTGACCTTATTATTTTCTGTGGAGAAGTCTTGAGAGATCCTGAAGTTACTGATGAAAACCCTTACCTTACCCCACCAGATAGTGCAGACGACGTTTTCAAAATTAAGTAACTAATCTATTCCTAATTTTATAATTAAGATAAAATACAATTTAATTTGTTTTCTTTTTACGATATACTCTTTGTACTTGAATATGTAAGGACACGTATTAGGAGTCACTAATGTCTATTGCGAAACGTACCAAAGATAAACGCATTGCGTTAGGTTTAACACAATCAGAACTTGCTACTTTAGCGAGTACGACACAGCAATCCATAGAACAGCTAGAAAGTGGTAAAACTAAACGCCCCCGTTTTTTACCTGAATTAGCCAAAGCATTAAATTGTGATTTGGCTTGGCTACTCGAAGGTGAAGAACAACCCAATGCGACTTCTGAAATTCCACCAGAGAATGAATGGCAACCGGTGAGTGAATGGGACAGTAATACCCCTTTAGGTGCCGATGAAGTGGAAATTCCCTATTTTAAAAGTATTGAACTCGCGGCGGGTGACGGTTGTTGTACTAACGAAGATCATAATGGATATAAATTGAGATTTTCAAAAAGCACATTACGCCGTTATGGCGCATCTTCTCAAAACGTTATTTGCTTTTCTGTTTATGGCGATAGTATGTCACCTGTTATTCCTAATGGCTCAACAGTCACTGTCGATACAGGTAACACACGTATTGTTGATGGTGGCATTTATGCTATCGAACAAGATGCCTTGTTTAGAATAAAACTACTCTATCGTCAACCGGGCGGTAAATTGATTATACGTAGTTATAATAAAGACGAATTTCCTGATGAATCAGCAGAAACTGATTCTGTAAAAATTATGGGGCGTATTATCCATTGGTCAGTAATGGCTTGGTAATCAATAAGCAAAGCAACAATTTCATAGTATAGAATTTTCAGTAACAACCTGTCCTTTAGACAATAAAACCGTTTTATCTGCTAGCGCTCTGATTTCACGAGGCTCATGAGTAACCATGATCATCGTTATTTCCTTAGATTTTAAGGAATCAATTAAATCCCAAAGCTGATAACGTGTTTCCCAATCCAAACTCGAAAAAGGTTCGTCCAGTAGTAACAGTTTGGGTTGGCTAATAAGCGCTCTTGCCAATGCAACGCGTTGTTGCTCCCCTCCTGAAATTTGATGAGGATAACGAGTAGCGAGATGTGCAATTCCCATTTGCTCTAATATCGCCTTTTCTCTCTCCTTGCTTCGTTTCTGTTTTGCGCCATATTGTGCTAACCATAAATTTTGTGTCACAGTCATAAACGGAAATAAATAAAGCCGTTGATTTAAATATCGACAAGAGTGTAACCATACTGGCTGTTCATTTATATTTTTATCTGCAAGGTAGATATCACCAGTGTATGAAGTATATCCAGCAATCGCATTTAAAAGCGTTGTTTTACCACTTCCAGATGTACCACTTATTCCTAAACATGTTCCTTTTTCTACGTCCAACGAAATGTCTTTTAATATACCCGTTGTTAATGAACGAATTTCTAGCATGATCTTTTCCTTTCTCGCTGTAAACGATGTAACGCAAATAATAAAGTAATCGCGATAGCGATAAGAACAAGCGCACAACCTATTGCCAGAGTGAAGTCTCCGCTGGCAATATTTAAATAAATTGCCATAGGCAACGTTTCTGTTTTTAACCTTGTTGCACCAGCTAACATTAACGTTGCGCCAAATTCACCTAAAGCTCTAGAAAATGCAATGATGCTTCCACTCATTAAAGCTGGCCAACACAGTGGTATTTCAATCAAGAAAAATGTTTTTGTTGGCGTTAATCCTAAATTTTGTGCCGTTTGAATATAAGCAGGATCGACAGACTTAAAAGCAGAGAGACTATTTCTCATAATAATCGCGCTTGCGACATAAGTTTGAGCAATAATAATACCCAATGGTGAAAAAAGAGAGCGAGATAACTCAGGAAAAACGTCTGTTAAAGGGCCCTGATTTCCTAACAATAATAATAATCCGATACCGATAACTAATGGAGGAGTAACCAAAGGCAAATCTAATAACGCATCAATAAAACGATGTCCTTTAAAAGGAATTCTTGCCATTGCCCATGCAGCAGGTACACCTAGGATAAATGCTAGACATAAAGAAGTTAACGCTGTACTGAGCGACATGCCAATAGCAAAATGGAATTCAGGATCGGTAATAACTTGCCTCAATTCAACATAAGAAAGTTGGCATATCAATGCAATTAGCGATCCTAAGATCAGAAATAACAATAAAAAAAGTGGAATTAATGCCCATCGAAACACGTTATTTCCTTTTTTAAGATAGGTATTTATTTTGCTGTAATAATGAAAAAAGCCACCAGTGAGTTGGTGGCGAAAAAACACAATTTATGTGAGAAAAAATCTATGGTTTCGAAATTACAGGAAGAAAACCATAATCAGTAAAAGCCTTTATCCCTTCAGCACGAGTAAAATAATCAGCAAGTAATTGTGCTTCTTTCGGATTTGCTGATGTTTTTAAAACAGCAAGTGTTGCCACTTCTTCTGGGCTACCTTCAGGAACTGGAAGCAAAACGAGTTTATCTTGATTTTTCATTGCATCTGCATATCCAATAATGGCGGCATCCACTTCCCCATTGAGTAAATACATAAGCAATTGTTTAATGGTTGCAGTGCGTACAACAACTTTATCACGTAGTTTATCGCCTTGACCTGATGCATCAATAAGTTGCTCGCCACTTTTTCCTAATGCGATAGCTTTAGCATCACCCATACCTAGTTTTAATGAACTATTCGCAAGATCTTCTAGTGTTTTAATATCACCCACTTTATCTTTACGCACAGCAATAACTGGAATATGGCGAACAATAGAATATTGATTAACTACTTGTCCTTCTTTATTTAACTTTTCCACGTAATCTTGTGAACCGGGAAAAAATAAATCCCCCTGCTTAGTTAAATTAAAGCGTGTTAGTATTTGACCTGAACCGCCATATTCAATAGTAACTTTATTTCCTGTCTCTTTTTCAAATACACTCACAACTTGCTCTACCGGTTGTTTTAATCCAGCACCTGCATAAAGATGAAGCTCGGCTGCAAATGTATTATGGCAAATTAATCCTAATGCTAGTCCTAAACCAGCAAGAAATTGGTATTTCATAAAAGTGGTGATCCCGACTATCGTTATATAATTTTTTATATAGTGAATGATATGAGTGTTTAAGGCAAGAGACTCATATAAAAAAAGATAAAAATGTTAACAACTTATCATTTTTATCTTTTTCTTTATATGTAAGCTTTACAAAATAGACTGATCAAAACAAATGCTTCAAATACTTTATTTGTATCAGAAATAAGTAGAGCTTAAATAGTGGTTTGCCAACAAATCCTCGCTTTCACGAGGATTTTATTACTAATTATCTAGCTCTAATAATGCCAGCGCTGTGACTTCATCAATCACAATATCAGTGGCGTAACCTCCTTTTATCGCCCCTATTGTTGCCTGAATATTTTCCACACCACCAGCAATAAAAAGTCTCTGTGTTATTTGTCTTAACTGAGCAAGGCTTATTCCCATTATCCTAAGATCAATATCAGAAACCAGAGGATTGCCTTGCGCATCATAAAAACGTCCACAAATTACACCAACAGCACCCAAATCACGATATTGAGCCATCTCACTGCTCGTTAAAACCCCCGTTGTAACCAAAGGATTATCATCTAATGTATTACCCACAACAAAAAGGGCTTTATTACACTGATTTAGCGCTGAAAAATTACGCCTAATAATAGGTTCAGCTTGAAGTTCCATTGCTAGACGTGCACTAGAAACCACCGCAGGCACATGCAAATTAATACTGCACCCTGACAACTTGTTTGCGATTAACGCGGCTGCTTCTGTTGTTTTAAAATCAGGCTGTGGCGCTACTGCACCTATCATTTGTAGTACTGTGATATTTTTTAATGACTTGGGTGGAAGATAATTACCCAATTTATAAATTGTTCGTCCCCAAGCAACACCTAAAATATCATCGTCATTAATTATCTGAGAAAGATACATCGCTCCTGCTTTCGCTAATCTTTCTCTATTCATATTTAAAGTGTGTTGCGATTTATTCTTTTCTTCATCAGGTAAAATAAGCACATTATTAAGATCGAATTTTGCTTTTATTCTGATGGCATAATCAATCGTAGAAAATACTGATGAATCCAAGTTAATATTTACGAATCCTTTTTCTCTAGCTAGATGCAAATATTTCACGACGGTAACTCGAGAAACACCCATAATATTTGCAACTTCACTTTGACTGAGTCCGTCTTGATAGTAAAGCCACGCAGCATAGAGAACGGGATCATTATCAAATAAACTCGCGTTTTTTAGCGAATTATTATCCATTTTAAACCCCACAAATTTTTATAAATCTTATGACTAATTAGTTTATTTTATATTAGAGATATTATTGAAGGTAAAAATGCCTTTAGCAAAATTAAGCCTTATAACACAAATAGATACATTTCATTAATCTAATAATAATATCGGCACCCTGATATTTTTCTTTACTACAAGAACCTTATAATACGTAAAAAGCCCTTAATAATGCCGTAAACATTTCATATCGAGAAAGTTTTTTTTGAAAAAACTGTTTTATTTCGCTAAAAATAAAAATATTAGCTTTAAGTTTTAAAAAGTTTTATTTTGATAAAATTAAAATCACCAAACCTTATTGTTGCTATGAAAGATCGAATTAATTTTAAAAGGAAAAACAATGATAATTGCATACTCAACCGCACCAAATGAAACAATTGCTAATGAAATTGCTCACCACCTCATCAATGCAAAACTTGCTGCTTGTGTAAATTTAATACCTCACGTAAAGTCTATTTATCATTGGAACAATGAAATTATTGAAGATAATGAAATACTTATGATGATAAAATCCGAAAAAAGTAAACAGCAAAACTTAATTGATACTCTTATCGAAATACATCCTTATGATACTCCTGAAGTAATTATAATACCGATTGAAAATGGTTTTAAAGGTTATCTTAATTGGATCCATACCTCCTTGAATTAAAATAACGTTAAATTTTTAACGAGATCTCTTTTCTAATCTCTTTTTCAAAAAAATGATAATTAATTGTAAATTAAAGCATCTTATATCATCTCAATTATGAGACAAATAACTCAATGTTAATATTAAGCTAAATTTCTTATTTTTAATTATGACAAGTGTTTTAAATGTACTTTATAAATGTAAATATTTTAATTTCAGCGAACGATAATCTAGATAGTTAATTACATTTCGAATATAAAAATATTTGTTTTATTAACCTGAGTATTTTTAAAATACAGGAAAAATATAAGCAAAATAGCCTTTAATGCTAAATTAATAAGGTTACCAACATCTTATTCTTTTTATTCTCTGCTATAATAAATAGGCTTTCTCTAAATTACATGCAAAAAGGAGTAAGTTGTGAAAACAAACAGAGTCGCAAGACGTATTTTAGGTTTACCTTATAATTTGAGTCGGTCTAAAAAGAAAGTGCGTTTTTCCATTATTGCCTCTGCAAACGCAGAAAATATGCCTGCTGAGTTAAAAAATACAGCTAAAATCTGTTTAAAACAGGATTTTAGAAAGAACGCAGAGCACAAGCGTATATATATGAAGTTAACAGATGCTTACCCAGAGTATCTTGCAACTAATTAATATTTTTATATATCAACGCTATTTAATAAATATTTTTGCATTTAGTTTGTATACTTAAAATATTTAAAATAGCATATCCCTTACATTACGTAAGGGATATTAGTTTTCTAGGCTAGTTTATTTTTCTATTAGTTATAAAGCTCTTTTCTTATATTTATAAGAGCAACTTCTGCAATTGAAGGCTCAATTTTTTCAGGCAACAGGCTTAATTGAAATGCACTCTTAATAGTCTTAATAAGAATTTCACTGCGCTCTAATAATTCATTATAACTAAACTGACCTGCCTTAATTGCTAATAATTCATCTCTATTGTCACACCAAACCTTCACTTTACCTTCTTGTGCAATCCCTAATGCAATATAGAGTAATCTAAAGGTATGCATCATATTCTTACTATCATAACTTCTGCCATGATCGATATTTTGTTGGTAACGAACATCATTACGTTGCTCAACCCACTGCCAATATTCATGATATTGCTTGCGATATGTACTATAGCCTTCTTTATTAAAGCTAAGATAACCTTCTAGTTTTGCTGTTTTAGAAATACTACTTAGCAATACATCATTAGCATTTTCTTTTTTTATTATTCCTTGATAAGGCACTTTATCATCATAATAAATTGCATAAGTATCTTGAGCATGAGTAAGTTTTGCTAACCCAACATTCTCTTGTTTCCAACGCCGATTTTCTAACCAAGTATTGATTAATGTTGTTTTTCCATCTTCAATGACATAACAAAAATCAAGAATAGTTTTTAATTTTTTTTCAACCGGATTTACTATTTTTTTGTTTAGTCCCTGAGCTTTCTTAATCTGCCCTTGTGCATAGTGCACAAATGTTTGAACACAAGTTTTAGACAAAAACCATTCTGGTTTTATCAATGACATTAAAGGATGTCGATAAATAACCATCTGTTCGGGTGAATTAAGTAACTCTAAAATATTAGGATTAGATGCACACAATAGTTCTATAAATCGTCCAAGTTCATAATAGACTATATCATTGGTTTCATTACTTACTTGTGGTGTGTATTCCAACCCATAAAAAAGATCTTTAGGGAGATAAAAGACACCTTTAATATCTGTATCTGATGTTTCCGTTGCAAGATTATGTGAACGACTTCCAGCAATACTTTCAAATAAAAGGTAAGGTTTTATATCTTCAATAGTCAGTTTCATCTAATTTTTTCCTAAACCAATTATTTAAAATATTATTATCGGGTACTGTTCTCTTGGTTAATTGAACATTTGTCTCTTGCCATAAAAAGATCACCAGATGTTGCATTGCATCTGTTGGAACCCAAGTAAAATGTTCATCTTTATCTGATTTAAATTCTACTAGTTCTTTGATGGCTTTCTGTTCTTCGATAGTTAAAATTTTTATCAGCTTATCCAATTCCATAGGCGGAATGCTACTCGTTTTCACTGTCCAATAAGCGGATAAAAGAGAGCGTAACATATAGAACCATTTTTTTAATTTTATTGGCTCTGCACTAATCTCATTTTTAGCGTTATTTTCAGGAGAATATCCACTCACAACTTTAGCAATTCCTCTGTAATGATGAACAATCACTTTTGGTTGATAATAGAGTTCTGCAAGCTCAAATAACTCTTTTTGAACATTAGGATATTGTTGATAAATTATTGGCGATTGGAGCCACTCTAATAATATACAATTCGATTTGCGTAATAAGTGTAGAGCTTTGGTAATATCCCAAGCGCCTACATCAAACCAACTATTTTCTATCCATTCGAAGGTTTCTTTAGGTTTATCAATAGAAAGATAAGCATTGCGAGGTCGTATAAAAATACCTCGCACATCATAATCACTATCTGTTGAGGCAAATCCCCAAGCTCGACTACCACTTTCAGCAACATAGAGTAGTTTGACTTGATACTCTTGCTCTATCTGCGGGAGTTTTTTTAAAATCTCATTATGCATGATGTCCTTATCTCCTATTTTATTAATTTACAACATCATGTAGATGCTCTTGTTTATAATTCGAGTATTAAACAATAATAACGAAGTTAAAAAAAAGTGATCAATTCAATGTAATTAATAATGGATTTTTCTATGAATAACAATAAATTTAAAAGCATTGCTGAAATCAGAAAAAATAATCTAATTTATATCATTGAACGTTACTATAGCGGCAAACAAAAATTACTTGCTGATGCGTTAGGTGTAGCCCCAAGTATGATCTCCCGTTACCTATCACTAAAAAACTTAAAAAGTCATCGCGAACTTACCGCTCACATGTCACGAAAAATTGAATATGTGACTAAAATTAGTAAATATTGGATGGACATAGACCATTTGAAAGAGGGTCATGCGGAGTCAGAAAAAGAAGAATACATTCTGACCGAGATTGGACAAATACTTTCAGATAACATCACAACATTTATGTTAAACGATGGAATAAAATCAAGAGTTAAACTCTCTGTTGATTCGGGTCTTGCACAATCAACGGTTAACCGCATTATTAATTGTGAAGCCAGTGCCACCGCTGAAAGCATTGATGCTATTGCTAAGGCAATGGGGCGTCAGGCTTACGAATTATTAATCCCTAAGAATGATAAAGGCGCTATTTATTACGATAGAAAAGCCTATTCTAAATTACCTTTAAGTGAACAAATATCAATTCAAAACTTTATTGAATTTATTATTTATAAAAATAATCCTACAACTAGTGAATAGATATATACAAAAAAGCCACCAGTAACATACTGATGGCTCTTGGTTTTTTAACCTTTATCAACGATTACTGATAAACGGTATTTTATTCCCACTCAATTATATTCTAGTGCTTTAACCTACTGATAAATATAAATTATATTTAAATTAGATATCAATAACACCGTCACCGATACCGTCATTATAAAATCTGTCTACTTTTTCATCGGTAAGAATTGAGGAGTTTTTCCTTTGCTTCCAGCTCTGAAATACAAAGGTTGAGTGTTCTGGTATTTTCATCTGCACGCTGAGCTTCACGCCCATATCGTTCAAGTGTTTCTCGTAGTTGTCGAGAAAGTTCACTGGCTTTGGCTTTCTCAATTCGGCAGGTATTGGTGTTATCGGTACTTGCAACTTCTGTTTTCGTGGTACCGGTTGAGAGCTGCACCCTGTCAAAGTGATTAAGAACACGATCAAGCAAAGCATCTGTGCGTATCGTATCATGCTGTTGTGCGTCATGATATATCTCCAACCTATTCTGCTGTTCATTGTCTGCTTGTTTACGCAGAACAATATTTGTGGCCACGTCCTTTTCATCTAATTGATTACCTGCAATCTGTTTATTCATTGCTCGGTTATCAAAATAAATACCGCCAGCAACAAAGCCAGCGGTAAAGGAAACAGCCAAAGCAATTAACGCTATGACAGTTTTATTCATTAACGAACCCCATTGTGCTCTAATGAAAAATGATTACCGTCAGGACGAGTTTTAAAACGCCCGCCCCAACTTCCCCCCAATGATTCCCAATATTCACCAAGTTCTTTATAGTCGCTGGTGGCTGTAAGGTATTTTCCGTTAGCATCAAATAGGTTGAAATCAACTGCTAAACGTTGAGTATGTAGACTGTTGCTAATACCCGATCCTTTCTTTGCATTAAGCTGTGCTTGTTCTGGTGTTCGATAAGCTTCGCCAAACGTCAATTTATATCCCTTCTGCTGAGCAAAGGTGATCAGCTTTGCAACCATACCTGTAAACGTATTTTGTTTATCGACTAATGACATATTCACCCCTTTATAAACTTGATGACATTGCCTTTACTGACTAGCAACGTTGTGCAGATCAGAATATTGGCAAAGATGTTGTAGATATCAGCGTGATAATTAGGATCGAAGTAAGCGCGAATAGGTACGCTTGAAGAGTAAGCAAGAATGAGGAAAGCTAACCATCCACCTTTTTTACAGTGTTGTCTGCCGTCACGTTTAAAATAGAACACACGTAGAAATATGACAGTACAGATGATGGCATTAACAATAGTGAGCAATGTTTCGCATTTCATTGTTGCCCTCCTTGTTTCGGTATATCAGCCCTTCCGTATGCTTTTACGCTTAACTTAACCACGAGCAAGGCGGAAACAAAAGCACCTACGGCATCGATATGTTCGATTTCGTATTGCTCAGGTTTTACACCGAAAAGGCCAGTAACAGAAATAAAGATAGTTGCTGCAGGGCTAAAGAATATAAGACCACAAACGAAGCTTAGAAAAGCTAATACCGATCTACGTTTAAAGCTATATTCAGTAGCAGCAGTGGTAAAGAAGATGGCTCCCAACAGTGAACCCATAACAACTTCTGCTGGAAGCCCTGCGAAGTAACCAAGAAAAGCAGTTGTGCCGATCCCAGCTTTTGTGTAGACATCTTCTTGCATGAGTGTAGTACCAGTGATTAATGAATAATCATGATACTACACAACCAAAAGATAACCAAAAAACCAAATAAACACCCAAACAGACCTTAAGCAATATAATTAGATCTTTATATATTATAATCATACAATATGCGACACATTATAAGTATTTATCATAAATATTAATCGTATGGAATGCCAATAAATGAATGGTGAAATAAAAACAATACAATACCTAAGAGGAATAGCTGCATTAGCTGTTGTCCTTTTTCACTATAGGTTTACTCTAAATGAATTCAATCAATTTGACATAAAAAATCTAGGAAATATTCTATTTTCATCAGGTTCATTTGGTGTTGATCTATTTTTTATGATAAGTGGTTTTGTTATTACTCTTTCTACAAAAAAAGATTATGGAAGAAGAAAAAATCTGATTAAATTCTCCTTAAAAAGATTTTTTAGAATATATCCATTATTAATAGTATGTGTTCTTATAGCATCATATATTTACAATAGTGATATAAAATCAATTATAAAATCTCTCATTCCAATACATTTGCAATATAATTACAATGCTCCATTTTTTGGATTAAATGTATTAATGGTTGCATGGACGCTAACATTTGAGTTGTTTTTTTATTTATTGTTCATGTTATCAATTATTGTAAATCATAAATATCGTGGTGTTGTATGTTGTCTATTAATAGTTTCACTTTTTTCTTTAGTAAGAATTGTATACACAGGTGAAATATCATTAATAGCTTATAAAACAATAGAATTTGATTACCCAACAATAATAACAGCACCATTATCATTAATATCATCCCCCATGATATTAGAATTCTGCTTGGGAATTATTTCTTTTTACATATATGAATATATAAAAAATCTAAAAACAATAAATATATCTTTTTTAAAGCCAATTTTTATATGTTGTATTTTTTATCTATTCATTTTATGTTTCTCAAAAAATGAATTTACAGGGCATGGAATAATGAGATGGGGTGGAATTTGTTTCCTTCTTTTAACTCTTTGTGTTATCTATGAGTTATTATTTGGGGTTGGTAATTTTAAATCACTAAACTTTCTAGGTGATATATCTTACTCACTTTATATGACACATCAACTTTCAGCAATATTACTTGCGTCATTATCTGCTTATTTATATCTAACTGGATTTCCAAAATTTATAAATGCTACACTAGGAGCTATAGCAATAGCATCTATCTCATACATTATTATAGAAAAACCTTTTATTAGAATTAGCAAAAAGTACACTAGCAATTAAATTGAGGGGCTTAGCCCCTCTTTTTATCATGCATCATACTTTGTTATTTCGAATGTACACGAACCCTGAATACCTTTACTATTGTTAACAAATTTCAGTAATTTTAAGTTTGTATCGTACGATAATTTTACATTCGTTTCAGCTACTGCACTAATATCGTTATATTCAAAACCTTTAGTATTAGCAAACACTCCCATCATGATTGGTGGATTCAAGCCATAGCACCACAATTTTCCATCTGAAGTTATACTATGAACTCCCATACCTATTTCGGTGTTATCCGTTTTTCCTATTGATGCTTTTATAGTGATTCCACTACCATTTATACGATACGAAGCAATATTCCAATTCTGTGATGTATTAATGTTTATCCATTCATCAGACAAATTGAGTGGCATCCAGTAATCATGATGCAATATCGCATCTTTCTTAGATGTGCAAGATAAGCCTAGATATTTAGCGATCATCTCTGCGATCCACTGCTGGCCGTTTCTGTTTGGATGTGCACCATCGTAGAACATACGCAGGTTATTCATGCGCTCCACATCTGTAGATAACCTCCCTTTAATAAGTAAATCGGGAAATGGTATATAGACACCTTTGGTTTCTCTAGCAGCACGACGCAACTCTCGTCGAGTAAATCGCCAAGGCTCTAATGACCACGTGAAGTCAACTACAATCAAAGGAGTGTTATAAACATTACAGTATTCAATCAACCAATCTATGCGTTGAGAGAACTCTATACGTTTAGGTATATTGCCCTCACCACTATAACTAATGTTCTTATCATTGAAACCAAGAGCAAGAATAAGACCACTTGCATTCTTTGCAACATCGGCTATCACATCTTGACTGACACTCATTAGTGTACGACCCGGTGTTGCGAATTGATTTAATGAACCACCACGTGTATGTGTTGATGTAAATGTGACAACATTATCAACACCGATCCCAGAAACACCAATAGGGTTTGATGTTTTATCTATTTTCTTGATTGTAAGGATCATGTTTCCCTGTTTGTTAGATAATATTCTGCGCTTTAGTACTAGATTTTTTACTACATTAGATGAAGTGTTAATTTCGTGCCACAATTCACCGTTGACTAATACCTGCATAATTCCGCCATTTGGCTGAGTACAATAAAATAATTGAATCTCATCAAACGTGGATGGAATGGAATAAACTAACTCAGCATTTAGTTCTTTTGTTTGATAGCAGGATCCACTGTATGTATTTGACGCGTATAGACCATCGTCCATTACTTCCCACAAACCAACCTTACTAACTAGTTTGAAAACATCCCAATCATCGCCGTAGCCCAATGGCAATGGAATAAAACCTTTATAGCTGTTAGTGCCATTATCTGCCGCAAACATGCGTGCAAATAAACTTGTCCACGAATGATAAAATAGACCTCCACCGTATGTTTTTGCTTCTCTTCCCGCTCCATCATAGCTAGAAAAATAACCATAGGTTATAGAATCACCAAGCACATTTAATGGGGCTAATTGATTCCATGGTGAGTTATTTCTTTTTTCATATCCTTTGATAGTTGCTATATTCTCTAGCCCAATATACGAGTCTGTTGAGTCATCTAAAATACGAAGCCAATATTTACCAGTAACTACATTTTTGAATCTATCAATACTATTTGGTGTGTTATATTCTTGGTGCGGATCAATAATAAAAATACCAGATCCAGTGTCACCAAACTCTTTCCAGCCCATCACACGAATTTGATTTTCTTCTCCATCAAATATTAATGCTTCTTTTTGGGTATTAAACACAGTTAGTTTATTGTTTTTTAAAATATCATCTATTTTTTCTTGTACAGTATGCCCGTCAATAGTGTTAATTAAGTTGGCACCTGTAGGTTTTGCCAATTCAATTAATACATCAGAGGCAGAGCCGCTCTCAGGTAAAATAGTAATTGGCTGACCATTATCATCAAATGCTAAAATCTTATTTGATCTTTGTTTTGTATCAGGAATTGTATTTATTGTTTTATCCCGTACTCGTAAAGTCTTTCCATAAGAATCACTCACAATATCATCTACATATTTTTTATTTGTGGCATCACCTTCTTTTTTAGGATCCCCTAAATTTTCAATCCTGTCTTTTTTAGCATCATAATAGTTTGATAGATAAGTAGGCTTACGCAGACATAATGATAAAAACCCCAATGTTTTTTGAATTAACATTGTTAGATAATCAAAAGCATCTTCATGTACTTCAGCAAAGAATTTCCCCTGATTACGTAAGTCAGTTTCTTGTACAACGGGTAAATCACGTTCTAATAATATCTTCCAGCCTTGAGCTAAAGGTTTATTTAAAACCACCTTACCACCATGATAAGAACCTGCACCAACAATAGTGTAATCGGTGCCATTCTTTAATGTAGTTTCATTACCATCGTTGTCAGCAACGACAACAATCAAGTGTCTGCTTTCAAAGATACGGAATCGAAAATCAAAATCCGTTGTTACGCCATTGCCTACATACTCTTCATGGCTTAGTTCAGTAGATACAGTCATTGCCCATCTCCTCTGGTGTTAATGAGGATATGATACGTTTAACTATAAAATATATCCATATTTGCAATAATGGTTATCAAATAGATAATTAAATTAACCATTTGGATGAACATTTTAATGCATTTACATTATTATAGTTTACGTAATTATTTTCATTAGTGAGGACTTTAGCCATGGAAAAGAAGTATAAATACCCTGCACCAGCTAACTATCCAGATGTAGTGAATACCGATAAAGGGATTGAAAAGTTAATTACAAAATCAAACCTTGAAGCACTTTTAACAAAGATGGGAGAAGATGGTCATGATGTATCAGCTCCGCTTGTAGAACTGATAGCAATGAGAAACTTTATAGTTCAAAAGATGAGAGGCAATAAAAATATAATACCGTTGGTGGAATGTATTTTAAATGAATTGAAAAAATGAGATATGCACCGCTTATGCGGTGCTATTTGTTACTTCATCTGCTCCTCAACCTGATTCAATAATGGTGACAAACAAAACAAGTTTTGGAAAGGTAATAGTTTGAGTAAAAATGGGTTAACATTGTGGTGTAAAAACTACATGGGTCAATCTAAATGAAAACAAAAAAATTTTTAATTTACTCACTTGTATTTGCATTAGGCGCAATTAGCTACCCACTTGTAAACATGGGCTGGGAACAGATAAACAAGGATGAAAGCATCTTTCTAACTGATTCAAATGCTAATTTCTTTAAGGAATATGTAATACCACTTCCAGAAGATGAAAAACCGAATAGCAATTACGATGTTTTCATCGCTTATAGTGATGATTCTAAAATAGAATTAAATATTAAACTAAAAATGTTTACTCATGATGAAACAACTAATTTTTTAGAGTTTATCGCTAACAAACCTTCCTTAATGAAGGATTCATTACGTGAAATGTATTGTAAAAAACTAAATGGTGAACCTCTATTTCCAGACTCAACACTGTATCCATTCATAACCGCAAGAGAGAAAAATAAAAATATAATACTTAATTATTATGATAAATCAGGTGAAACGCTTATTTTTGGATTTGGTATATCCCCATTAAATTGTATATAAAAGCCGATACATATCGGCTTTCTAATAAATTTATTTCAGATTTTCTTCAACTTTATTAAGTATCGGAGCAAAGTAAGGCAGATTCTGCCCTGGTATTATTTGTCTTGCTGCTCTGATCGGGCCATCATCAAAGTTACCACTTAGAATGCCACTCGATATCTCACGTAAGTTTTCTAATGTACCAAATGTAGGGCCAGCAATCGAACTCAATACGCCTCTACTAGCATAGCGTGATTGCGTTCCTGTTCCTATCATAGGACCTAATCCAACCGTTCCTTCACTGGCTTTCTCTAATATGTTATTAAATTCCATTAATGGACCTAATATACCTGAGCGATCAACACCCTCAATAATAAGTTTCTCGGGTGACCAATCGATATCCCTGCCAGCTAATGTATTTTTAATCGCATAAGTTAATGAACCTAGCATAATTTGCAGAGCCATTCCGTAATAAAAATGAGCATCTCCAGCCTGTATTCCGCTTATTGTTGCACGATTAAATGAGCCAAAAATAAACGATTTAAATTGGAATATATGTTTTCCAAACAGACCACTAGACCATAATGGAGTATCACCAATACCAGGAGTTATAACTGTATTATTAACGTCTTTCATGACGGCAGATTCAAAAGCACCGCGAACAACAGGATCATCCCATTTACTGCTATTACCTATACGCAGTCCATCAACTGTTTCACCATGTTTAGCAAATTGTTGTTGAATACGGCCCAGCATGCCTTCATCAATACCTAGCTTGGCTAGCCTAGCATTAGAAGCCTGAGACCCTAGAATAATATCCGCAGTATTTATACCATTTATTGTCTTATGGAAAGAGTTCCATTGATTCATTAGAGTCAAATTTCCAAATTTACCAGTCATATAATCTAAACCAGACTCTAAGGCACTACGTTGAGCATATCCATCTGTCAAATCAGCTATTGCTCGACTACGGTCTGATAAGTATACATCTAGACCAACGCCCATTTTTCTTAGCTCTTCCTTACCAGCTTTCCACACATCACTACGAGATAACCATTTACCATAAACGTTAAATGTTTTACTAAAGCCATTGACCATAACGGCACGAGCAACATCAGGGATTGCTGAAACAGTCATTCCACCAAGCATAGTTAAGAAGTTGAGATTACGCAGAACATTACCAGCTCGAATAAATGCATTTGAAGGGTTATCAGGACGTTTATAGACACCTAAAGCCCTATCTCTCATCGCCATGATGTCTTCTACATCACGTAGCTTCAACTTACTTAAGCGTCTAATTTCACCTGATTTTTCTAGCGCTTGAATAGCTTCTTTTTGTGCTGCATCAAGCTCTTGATTAATAAATTTAAAATACTCCTTTTCTGACATGTTATTTTTCTTATCAGCATATTTAGTTTCAAGTTCTTTTCTTAGTACCGAAGGATTGCCTTTCATGAGTTCGTCATATTCATCCTCGATGCTGCGTATTGTTCGCTCCATCGAAGATTCACCAAAAGCACGCGTTAACTCAACATTAGGAGCTGCATCTCGTATATGATGTTGCAAAACATAGCGGACATCATTCTCCAAAAATTCTTCAATTAATTCATCAGGTATCGCTAAAGTTCGAGATTTAGTTGAGCCAGGTAGCTTAACTGAAAAAGCATTGGCATAGTCTTGTGGTCTCATGGCTCCAGTAATTTTGTTAATTACTTCATCAGCAGCAACTTCCAAGTCTTCCAAAACTGCCTTTTCGCTTCTTGACCAGTAGTCCGTTAATATTTTTTTAAATTCGCTTCGTCTAGAAAGTATTTCACCTACACGATACAAGCGAGGAAAGTAGCTCATGCCACCTACAAGCTTTAAATCACTTGGTAAAAGACCCACAGCTTGTAATTCAGCCCTCACATTATCTAAAGCCGGTCGCAGTGCACGAGCTGTTTCCTGAACAACAGGGTTTGCACTTGTATCATTTCTACGCATTGCTTTTGTCACTTCAACAGCAAAATTAAAACGTCTGCCTGTTCCACCAGCAGCACGATATTTAGCATAGCCACTATTGGTAGTTATAATGACTGCAGCTTCATTACGTGACCACATTCTAATTTTAGTTTCAACAGCTGTAGGTGTCGCAATTCCTTCAAGATTCTTTGCTGTTGTGAAATTATTTTCAGCTAATAACTGAGCTGTTCTACGAGAGGTAACGGCTGGTGAATCCATTAAACGCCCGATCGGTGTCATTTTCATGACAGAATTAGCCCAATTCGGTCCTTTCATTGCTTCTTGAGCTAATGTTGTTTCTGCTACCCTTTGAGCGCCAACACTACCACCAGAGAGCGATTGAGCCAATGAGTTACTAATTTCATTAGTAGCTCTCTTTTTTACCTCTGCGCTTATCAAGTGACCAGCACTACCAACCATACCGCCCAAAATAGCACCTGCAGTTGTATGTATTACGCTTTCTTCAAATGTTCTAGTGTATTGTTGCTGATGTAATATAAACTCACTAGCTGCAGTGCTTAGACCAACCGTTGCTGCGGTAGTAGATGCTTTTGCAATAAGCCCTCCTTGCGCACCTGGAATCAACAGGCTTCCTAGTGTTATAGGATCCAATAACCCCGCAGTGAAAGAAGCTAGAGTACCTTGCCAACCTGATTCAGCTAAATGCTGTCTATCCTGATTTTCATTATCTATTTGTTGTTTTATCCATGCGGTTTCTTGAGGAGAACGTGAGTCTGCGAATTTTGTAGCCCACATTCTGTAACCATCTAACTCATTAGGATCATTGTAAGGGTTATAATCATCCTCTCTTTCAAAATCAGGCGCAGGATTAAATAACCCTGAAAGTATATTATACTGCCTAAATGCAGCGCCCATCACTGACGGGCCTTCTTCTTGAGGTTTTGGGTTAATTCCAACTTCATACGGCGTATCCCAGCCTTTAGTATATGGAAGCGTAAAGTTATTAGCAGGTCCTTCTGTTTCTGGATAAATTGGCATTATTCATTACCTCCCCAAGAAAAATAGCTACTTAATTGCTCTTTCTGCCTTTCAATACGTTGTTCATGAGCTTGTTCATACTGCTTATCAAACTCATCATGACGATCATAGAATGCTCTCCTTGCTTGACCTTTAGCATCTTGCTTAATTTCATATTCAGCGGCTTCTGCAAGTAAATCTTGATATGGCTTATAACTCTCTAATTCAGGCTTATATCTTATTTTAGAACCTGATTCATCATGATAAGGCTGTAAAGTTGGTATTCCATTCTTATCTTCTTTGGAAATAAATATGGCGTAATCACCATTCCTAGGTGTGAGATGATCGACAACTAAGATAATTTCACCATCAACTATGGGTTTAGGTTTATTCTCTGAAGTATCAATTCCTCCTGTTGTGTTATTTACTCTGAATCCTATATCTTGATTGCTTTTACGCTCTTCACCATATTTTAATTTCCATTTCTCCTCTTCCCATTGTTTTGCTTGCCATCCATCAGGCCCTCCTTTATATAATGCTTCTGGGGCATATTTCATTAATTCTGCTTTGCCGTTTATTTCAGTGATAGACCATTTTCTTGATATTTGCTGATCGGTCATCTTTTTGGCGATTTCATCATTACCACCAGCAATTCGATAATTAAGGTCATATAAAGATTCATAATCATTTCTAAATAAGGCTGCTTCATTAGTCTTATCAGTAGCAGATGGATCAATACGAAAAATCTGCCCTAGATCACTCACAAAGCCTTTTGCTGACATCAATCGATTATTTTTATAATCAGTAGAAGATTGATCTTTTGATAACTGCTCTTTTACATCATCTGTTTGTTTATATGTTAAGTTATAAGCATGTTCTACAGATTTTGTATCATCTACACCTACGCTTCTAAGTTGATTTACTTGTAAATAAAATGCCTGCTTTTCTTTTGACATACCTGTTATTGCTGTTGGGTTTGTTTCATATAACCGACTAACAAAGTCAGCGACAGGCAACACTGTTTTTGCATCTTGGGTAACAGCGGCAGCGTTAAGATGGGATAATAATTGCGTAGGAATAATCCCTGTATTTCCAACTAGCTTAAGAACACCTGTTACCTGTTCTTCATTGCTTAAATTAAGGTTAGCAAAATGAGATGCATAATAACTATCGGTGGCTGCTTTATTACTTTTGCTACTTGGATCAAGTGGAATGCCATAATTAATTGCATTTGAAACCATTTGAGCACCTTGATTAGCCTCCCATGCTTTATCAAACTCATTGAACTTAATACGCATCTTTTCATATCTCTGCTGTTGAGCAGCAAAGTTAGGAGCGTTAGGGTCTTTAGGTCTATTCTGTTCTAAAATATCAGAGCGGCTATCAGGGCTAACCTCTCTTGCTGCAGCAATTATGCTTCCATATTTCAATTGTTCTTGCACTTCCGCATAGGCTTTAAGACCCTTATATTCCCCATACGCTCTGGTATAAGCAGCTTCACTAGGAACATTTGTAGGCTGCAACCCTTCATCTGTAGCAGCATAAATATTTTTATTAATTAAAGATATTTCATCAGAATACTGCTTTCTTCTTTCACTTTGCGCAGCTTCACCTTGTTTTCTGATTTGGTATTGCTGCATAGGTGTTAGTAGATTCCACCATGGGCTATTAGTATTAGTAATTTGCCTACTTTGCGTTTGGTATTGTGACGCCTCTGGTTGTGGTAACCTAGTAAACCCTAGTGCAGCTTGAAGACCTGTGTTTACTTGATCGTCTGTAACACTATGCTTTCCTTCCATTTGCATAATAGCTGTTGTGATATTCTTCAACGTTTCGATATTGCTAACATCAATCGGTATATTCGGATCAACACCTAATTTATCTGAGACGAAAGCAATATATTTATCTGTTTTATTGCCATCTTTTTCTGGCGCATAACGGCTAATTATCTGGTTTATCGTAACAATACCGTTATTGCGATAAGTAAGTAGATTTTTACCTAAAGCACGTACACCATGCTCTGGTGTGGCAAAACGAACAAATTCACCATCATCTCCTATTTGCCCTTCCCATTTGTTATCAGAAACTCTGATATTACCCGGATTATTATTTCTTCCATTTCTATCATCAGGATCAGAAGAACTATTTGATGTATTACTTGGAACACGAATAACACCACCAATATCTGATGGTTCACCTATTACATTAAATGTTCCCATAGCATCAGTTGCCATTGCATTCTGTGCAGCAGTCCAAGCAACTTGATTGTTAAAATTATCTACTTTTGCTGAAATTTCTTCCTCGCTAATACCACGAGCACGATTGAATTCAACAATACTATGTTGCCCCAATGTCATAAAACTAATAAAAGCTTGAGGATTATTGAAACTATCAGAAGCATTTTTTGCATAGCCAGCGACAATCCCATCATTCCGACTAGTTTCAAATGATTGAACTTCTTTTAATTCATAAGATTTAGTCTGATTAGCATACTGTCTTTTAATCACATTAAATTGTTTAAGAAAATCTTCTTGTGAACCTTCAGGCAATTGTGACATTAACTCTTGCCCTTTTGATTCTATATTGAAAATTATTTCATCAGATTGACCAACTGCATTTTTACCTTGCTTCGTGTATAGACCCGTTTGAGGATTATTAAACAGATCATCTGCATGGTCTTGGAGTTGCAATAGTGCATCTTGCGCCAGTGCAACATTGGCTCTTTGTTTTGCTTCTGCAAACAAACCAACATATTGCTCACCAACACGACCAATGCCAGCGCCAAAAGCATCAGGTGATGATTGAACAGAAAACCCATTATTTGGTAACTGCTCAGGCATAACCGTTCTATTATCGTATGTAGGAACCTTTGGCATGATTAAAATCCTTTTGGTGCTTTAGCAAATGTCTTACCCGCTTTCGCAGCACCTGAGCCACCACCACCGAACGGGCTCCATGTACCACCAGCCAACTGATACGCGCCATAAGCTTGAATAGGTGCTGTTAATAACGTTGTCATTGCACCCATATTGCCTGAGCGTCTTGCCATTTTTGCATTAAGGCGATCATTTTCAGCTTGCATACGATAGCCATACGCTTCACGAGAAGCGTTATTAACCATAGTTAACGCATCAAGCTCACCCATTGCGGCAGTATCACCCAAAATATCTAAAGCACCCGCAGTACTTAAATCAATGCCACTGGCTGACATTGTTGCCGCCTGTGTGCCGGCTAATTGGCGAGTACGTCTACGCTGTTCTTGTGCCTGAGCGTTGCCTTTATTAATTGCATCAAGTGCGGCATCTTCATTAATTTTGGCGTTTTGATTAGCCACTGATGCTTGAAATTTACCATCGGTATATTGTCCGTATGCTTGCAATGCAGAAGTACCAATCACTGCAGCCGCTAATGTTGTTGGTTCACACATTATTTAGCCCTCAATGTAAAACGATGGAAAGGTAACTGAAGTAAACCTGCTGGCTTTGCTTCTTCAATCTGAAACCCCAACCAATGGAGCCACGCCTTAGCAATATGATTACGTTCATCGACATAATTCATCAGTGTTTGGTATTGCCCTAACATCTGTTTTAAGATGGGTTTACAGCGCCGTAGAAAAGTTTTCTGATGTTGCTCTAATAAGTCAGTTCCCACTAACCAAGGAACACCTAAACCAGTAAGTAATGAGCCAGAAGCAACACCAAAAATAGTCACCACCTCATCATTAATAATGCCGGCATAGGCTTTAGTAGAAACAGATAAGCCATGTCGTAATACCTGTTCAGGTGTTTGCATTGACATAGCGTAGAACTCATCAACATCAGCTTGTCTTACATGTGGTAATAAACGAACAATATGTTCATGAGTAGCAGGAATAATTTGTACATGATGTTTTTTCATATCAGAAACCACCAGCATCAATACGCGGAATAACAGAGAGCACCGCTAACGGTAAAGGATCAACCTGTCTAATAAAGACACGTCCGTTTTTGCTCCAATCTGCATCTAAATTAATTTCAACAATGCCTGTGGCATCATCAACAGGATTGTCGTAAAACTCGAATTGACGTTGAGGATACTCATATAGCCGTTCTTTTTCAGTACCAGCCCAAATCCCCCGACTACTATTTACAATTAAACTTGCAACCTTAATAAGCTTCTTCTTATCAAGTAACGTTTCTTGCCCATTGATATGGATATCAAGTGTTTCTAATTCACTGGTAATAGGTAATCCGATATGTACTACGGCTGATGGCGTATCAATTTCCACTGCACCATTGGTGACAATAGCCTGCGGTGAAACATTAGCATCGGAAAGAATATTAACTGTCTTACCTTCAAGATGATTTAAACCAGCAAAGCGATAGCGGGCAATGCTCCATTCAGTAGTGGGCGTATTTTGTAATGCTGGTGGAATATTGCGATTAGCAGAAATAACCACTTGATTTGCAGATACATATTGAACAATCTTACAGCGAAGCTCTTTATGTTCATTATCTTCAAAATAAGGAATATTGACGGCACTACCAATATCAGAAGCACTAAAGACCGGATTGCCTGAAATCACTAATTGATAGTTTTCTTGATAGTTCCACTCACCCGCTCCACCAGTGATAGTTGCTGTTTGTGATATATCAGTATTTCTACCGTCATAACTTAAGCCAGAATCCACAAAGAAAGCATCTTCTGTACGAGTAAATAAACGGCTAGCCAATCGTTCTACATATCGAACCTGTTTGCCGTTTACTGTACGCTGAACAATAAAATAAGCTGAGTCTTCATTGCCTTCACTGATTGAACACGTTGACTCAAATTTCCCTTCTGTCGATTGTGGCGCCCATGCAAAAACTTGCTGTTCTCTTAAATAGGTTAAAGCCAGCATTAACCCATCGTCACGTATGCACCATGCAATAGAATATGGAACCGTAGTAAATGACCAATCAACAATACGGTGACGTTGAAATAGGTGATTTGCCAACATAGTTAAGTCAGTGCCTTGATACCCATCGACATCAAAGGAATACGATAAATCACGCACAGCACTGCCTTTCTCTTGTATATAAAGCGCAATGTTCGCAACAGAGATTGGCGGTAAATCACTTGAACCGTTAGCACCTTGTGATGACATTGAAAAACTGGAAGGTGTAAGTACTTTGTTCTGATCGCCTGTTATTTGATATTCACCGCCTGAGGTCAATGCCACCAGCGAACCGACATCAATCAAATGGCGAATTTCATTAACTTGACGACCTGCATACGTGTAGATAATGCGATCATCATCTTGAATAGGATTGTTGCGCCCAAAGTCTTTATAGTCACCGCTACGACTGGCCCATATCGTTTGTGGGTAGGCAAGAGAGCCAGCAAAGAATAAACGTTGTTGATAATAAACAACGGTGCTTGGATAACCATCAACATCATTCCACACTGCACGCGCCCATTTATGGCTTGCATTATCTTCACCAACGGCATTGGATGGAATATAAGAGATCACCTTTCCTGTGGCTGTTTTACTATCTTCACTTACAGTTTCAATTTTTACGATACCAAAACCACTATGCAGATATTCCCACTGGATCCCTGTATCACCACCCCAACCATCCCAGCTCATTCCTTCAGTATGAGACGGTCTTAGTGTTCCTGTTTTACCGCCACTATTGGCACGATAGTAGTTACTGTCAGCACGGCGTTGATCATTAAGGTTGGTTGTTTTATCTGTTTCCCATACAGGAACCGCATCAATATCACGTTGCTCTAAATAGAACTGCTTACCTATTTGCTCGGTACCAAAAATATCATGCGTAGACGTTAACGTAATTTGCCCCGTGCTTGCACTGGCATAAACTTTCATTGCCTTATCGGTATTGATATCTTCAAAGGGGCCATTCTTTGTTTCAACGAAGACTAACTTCCAATCATCATGATCGTAACGCTGTAACTCCATTGGTGGATAATCAGTATGAACAATCGTCATAACATCGGCTGATTGCGTATACTTCAAATCAAATAAATCAGCTTCTTTATAAGGTGTCGCTAATTCAAACACTTCGCCTTTATGTTCACCATCAGCATAGAGAACCTGCCCACCATCTTTGAACACACGAATATAACGATCACCAAACTCTAACACATAGGTTTGTACGGTGCTGAATTGGAAAGGAATAAGGCGAGACTTCTTATTTTGATACTTTATTTCAGCAATAAATCGTGTTCCTGGTCTATTCTCAACGCCACCATATTGACGAACAATAAAGTTATGGCACTTGCGCAGTGCAGTTGAATACTTCGCAAGATCAACACGCCCATATAGGCTTGGTGCAATTTCACCGCCTGAAAAACTAGGTTGAATAAGACTAAATGGCATTATGACAACCTCGCTTGTGTGAATTCATCAATATAATCAGTTGGCTCTGCTGACTCACTTAATGAATGTGCGGCCGCACTTTTAATAACACCTTGGTAAATTTGTAATGCCTCACCACCAATACCCGCATTTGATGCCAATGGACGAGCCAATTCAGCAGCTAAACGCCATGCAAGCGCATCTTTAAATAACGCATCAAACATATTGACGTCAGTAATACGTGCAACATATTCAAGCCATGCACTAGGGTGATCAGTAAAAATTAATCGACCAGTCCCGTTTTCATCTGAACCAACATGAAAATGGATTGCCATATCTGGTCTACGGTACTTTTGATGAGGTTCGACAATGCCAATAGCTTTTAGGCAATCATTAGGATAGCGATAGGCATAGGCCCAATTAGGTGGGGGATTATTTGTATTGGCTAATGCCACCTTTTTAGTCGCAAAGTTCCAAGGAAAATCAGCAAGCACACTATCACGGCATTGCGCATAATGAAGATTGCATTGAACAGCCTCTTTGCTGGCTTCGGTCATACTATTAATCGAACGGCTATTACCAATACGACTTAATGCAATATTACAAATCTCAATTTCAGAGGCCATTACTCACCCCCATCAAAAAGAACATCTGCCGTTGATTTTGTGTCGCCGGCATCTAGAGCCAGATCGGTTATTTGTAACTCTACATATACTGACTTTTTACCTTCACGTTCATTAATGGATTTAGACAATATTTTGGCAACAGCAGACAGCTCAATACTTTCACCAACATCAGGAATAGAAACGCCTAATTTTTCTATTGTGTCGTTTTCAAGTGAAATACGTAGCCCGTATGGATATTCTTCACGAGTTTCTTTTTCACCTTTGGCATTTTCATAAGTTTCGGTGCTGGTTTTTAGATTGGTTAGTTTCATTGGATATCTCTTGGCTCAAGTAGAAAATAAAAAAAGGGGCTTTCGCCCCCTTTATCATCGGGGGTCAAACCCCAAGTTCTTTCCGCTTTTCATCTATTGCGGTGCGCATTTTATCTGCGCCCATATTGTGATGAGGTGCTTTACCAAATAGCTGGGTATATTGCTCACGAAGCGCATCTAGGCTTGAATCAATCGCCACACCTGAACCGCTTACAGCAATATTACTTATGCCTTCACCAGTATTATCACCAGCCCCATCAGCCACGCTATGAGTATTAAGTCGAGCATCAGCGCCACCAATTAACGCTAAGTTATCGCCAGCTATACCGTCGTACTCAACCTCTTCACCGATTTCAAGTAGACGCCCAGCGATAAATGATTTTTTTAAAACCTTATATCGTGACATGTCACACCTTATTGAGTTACAGCATCGTAAATAGGATGAGCATCAACAGTTAGGTTGATACCCGCAGTGAACTTACCCGCTGTTAATGGCCCTTCTGCAACAACGTATTGCAGGCGTAAATACTTGAGAACACCCTGAGGCACTTTCGCCACAATACGTTTACCTGCATTTAAATCGGCAATTGGTATAGCAACAGATTCAAAGATAGATTTAGCATCAGAGAATTTATCGTCTGTCGCGGTTTCTAACTTAATTTGAACAGTCGCTTCACCTGCTGCTTTAGCCTGTTCAGTCACTTGTGCAAACAGCTCTAATGGCTCACCAATACCGATATCACGAAATGCACCATGCACTGGCGTTAAGTCGATAATTTGCTTACTTACAGCAGATGCAGTAACCGCCTGATCCAGTGAAAAAAGCGTTTCTTTATCTAAAATCATTTTGACTATCTCCAAATAAATGAAAGTTAGCGGAGCCGTTAAACGACACCGCAATAACTTATTTCACCTGATCTTCAGTCGTTAGAATGGTGTCAACTCGGCGAACAGGGATCTCATCAAATGTGACGACTTTCTTACCTGCCACTTCTGCCATAGAAATATTGACGTTTTTACTGTTTTTAATTTGGCGACGCATCCAGCTACGGATTTGTTGATTACAATAAATAGCTGGACGGCCTAATGATAAATTAGGAATTTTTTCAATTGCTTGGATCAATAAGTCAGGAAGGTCAAGGGCATCTGTCTTTTCTGGATCTTTACCAATTTTAGATAAATCAATATTGGCGATACGGACAACATAGCGCCAGTCACGCACCGTTAGTCCATTTTCCCATTTAAAATGGGTGCGATACCCCTGATATTTACCACCATTATCATCTTGTAACGTCACTTCACCTAAATGGTTTTGTTCTAAACCTACTTTAGAACCTTTAGGGAAAATACCATGAACCGTATTTTCACCCCATACTACTAACCAAATAGAAGTTAAGTTACTACCAGTACCACCAGCATCAATGATGTTGACCGCATTCTTCGCTTTCATATCGTTGAAACGTGCGGACAGCCCCGTAAACCGCTGAGGATGTACAGAGGTATCACCATAAATTAAAGTTTCCGCCATTTCCTGATTCATTGATTCAATAAATGCAAGAGATTCTGACAGTAAAAACTCATTTTTCTGACCATTTAGATCAGCCAGTTTTTTATCAACTTCAGAGTAAGTTTCCAGCATACCCGTTGTATCGGTTACTTGTGCTGTGGTTGATTTACTAGGCTGAACACCATAGTTAAGCAAGCGCCATGTTGCAGCTGGTAAGCCAGTACGAACGGTTGTACGGTGGCCTGTTGGCAAGTTGCCTTCAACAAAAACCATGTCATCTAATACTTCATTAGTTTGACTTAACAGCTCAACAATCTTCGCTTGCTTGCTGTCAGGGCCTTGTCGTTTAGCCCAATCAGCGAGAGTTAAAGCAGGCATGTTATTTCCTCTTTATTATCCAAATAAAACATCAGCAGCACTTTTACTGCCGTTACTGTTGCCAGTGACAAGACCGTCCTCTGACATTGCTTTGCCAACACCGGCAAAGATACGAATAAGCTCAGGATGGTTACCTAGTCCTGATTCTTCTAAATACTGTTTCAGTTCAGGTGAACCGAACTTATCCATTGCTTTTTGTGCCGCACCGATAGATTCAGCGGAACCAAGCTCTTTATCTGCTTTAACAGTTTCAGCCCATTGCTCTGTTTGTTTTTGCCAACCTTCAGCAAGTTGCTTATTAATCGCTGGCATGATTTTAGAGCCATAAACATCAACCAGTTTTTGCGCTTGTTCGTTGTTTAAATTCAGCTCACGAGCAATCGGCTCAAAGACTTCTAATGCACCTTTGTCAAGTTCTTGCCCTTCTTCTGGTGCTTTAAATTCATACTTTTCAGGCGCACCTACATCTGATTTATTGGCATCATTTTTCTTATCAGCCGGCTTGCCTTGCTCTCCACCATTCTCTTTTTCAGTGCTTTTAGTAGGATCATCACTGTTTGCTGGTGGCTCATTTTTATCTGTTGCTGATGTTTCTTGAGTAGGTTCCGTTGCTGTACCGCCACCGCCTTCACCTCCCTCGCCGTGTTGCTCGTTATACAAGCGACGCATGATTAATTTCTGCCATAAGTTCATGACTGTTTCTCCCATTCTTTAAATCTTGGTTAAACGCTTGGTGTAACTGCTTCATTTGCCATTTGCGCATAAAGCTCAGGGCAAACTTGGTGTAATTGATTGAAAACTTTTAACCCATAGTTACGCTCGCCCTCTCTAAATGCCATTGCATAGGGATCATTAGAAAAAGAGCTACGAAATACGCCAGAGTCAGAAATCAAACGCCAAATAACAGCACGCCCAGCTTCTGTGGACATAACCTCTTTTAGCTGTTGTTCTTCTTTCTCTTGCCTATTTTTTTGTTGAATATCGTATTCAGTGCGAGCAATTCTCTCGTCTTCATACGCATCGAATGGATGTGTCATTGAGCACCTCCACCCGCCATAGCGGACAAGGCACTATCATTATCAAGATTGGTATCACTGAGCGTTTTAGCACCATCAATAGCAGACTGCGCCATTTGCATCTGTGCCATTTGTTGTTGCTGTGCTTGTCGTTGTTGACGTATGGCTTGTACTTGCTCATTGGTTGCAACGATTGTTGGAGAGACACCAATAGCAGACGCATAATTATCAATAGCATCATCAGCATTGAGCTTATCGAGGGCTTCTGGTTTAACTCTTGCCAGATTGCCAACAAAGCCAGCAAAGCGTTCGATACTACCAACGCCAATTGCTTTCTGTGCCTGAGCCATTACAGAAATGTACTCAACCTTTAGATCCATTCCCTGCATTTCATCAGGCGCAACAGGTAGTAAATTTTTGTTTACCAATATTGAGAAAGTGCGATTAATCAACTTGTCGAGTAACTCAGAATCAAGGCGTTGCAGAACAGGCCCTAATTGCAATAGCTTCTCTTCACGCATTTCAACAACGGCTTCAATCGGCATAGAGCGCGTATTCACCATTTGCATCATGCGGAATAAATCGACAAAGTAAGCGGTATCAATTAGTTGGCGGGTATCTTGAACATCTTCAAGTAGTGCTTTCAATGCTACGGGTTGAACATCAAAAATCGTTTGAATTTTATTAGTAGGATTTGCCTCATCAAGATAGTTAATGCCTCCGGGTATTGTATTTACCCGTTGGTTTTTTAATGATGCAGGTACTTGTAAAGGCGGATTAGTCAGCTTATCAATCATCTGCGCTTTACGTTTTTGCATTAATTGAAGTGCTTTAGTACCACCTAACGCCACCATACCAGGGCAAGATGAACCGTAAACATCTTCACCATTCACTTCCCAACGTGGCGCCATGATAGGAAATTCATCATAGCCAGATCCACGTAACACTTTCTCGTGATCACCCGCCACTTCAAGATAAACGGATTTAAAAGGCTTATGCTTCGCCTCTAACTTTCCTGTTTGTCGTTCAAGGTTTGGATATACGGCATGAACCACTTCAACCCATTGGCTGTACTGGCTTGAATTCCACATTGATTTAACAGTATCGCTGACGCTATCAAGCCCGAACTCCATCACCAACTGGCGAACGGTCATCGTAAATTTACGATAGCAAACATCAACACTCAGGCTTGGGCTATTCGCAATGTAGTAACTGCCAAGAGGGAAATGAACGGTACGGATAATACGCTGGCTATCTTCAACAACCGCCATTGCAGCAGTGCCGAAAGTACCTAAATCACCATACATCAACGGTAATGACTGATAGAGATTAGAACGATTGAACACTTCGTTCATACGCTGTTCGGTGGTTTCTAGCCAAAGTTTTACAGGGCCATAATCCATTAAATCAGGATCAGGTGTCGCTAAACGAAACCAAGGACGAGCAGGACTTGTAATGCCTGACATCATGCCACTTGAAAGCACCGATGAAGCTAAAGACGCTGTAGGGTCAATGATCTTACTATTACGGCGATCACCTCGATTAACCTCAGATGCAGTAAAGCGCGTACTACGAGGACGAGTGAAATCTGACAATTCACGCCAATGCGGTTCAAATGAGCTACGCTCTGTTTCCAACTGATTAAATTGTTGCAGTAGCTGTTGTTTCAATGGCGTTGACATAGTCACCCCTTATTGACCAAGTAAGGTTTTACCGCTGGTGGATGCTGAACTTGTCGCACCCTGCGCACCTGTTAGTAACGTAGACTTACGACCTGCGGCTGCACGGCGACGACGCATTTCATCATCACGACTACCCGTTACTGCCGCATCTTGTTCTTGAGGTGCTGCCTGAACAGCAGGAGGAGTTGTAATTTTTGGAGTATTGCCAAATGGATTGCACATATCGACACACCTTTATAATTAACCAATATTGCATATTAAATTAATAATACATGTTATTTGACAATATTGAAAATTATAACTACCATTTTGGTTATGCAATGCCACTGCATTTTTTCTCGGTATTGTTACCACGACAGCGTGCTTTACCTTAGGACTGTTTGCCCTCTACTCCAGAGGGCTTTTTTTATGCGAATGGATCGTAATCTGAATTGCTAACATTAACGCCAGAATGAGGTGAGGAGTAATTTCTATCTATTTTGGTGACTGGATAGGCAAATGTAAGTGCTAGTGCATCACCTTTACCCGGTGAACGACCAAGACGTTTTTTAATTTCTGTTTTATCTTCTAGTACAATCTTGCCATCAATAACACGAACTTTGTATTCAGCACATGATAAATCATCTGCGGTTTCTTGATCGTCAAGCGCACCGCCTATTTTTAACCACGTCTTACCGCTGTTATACATTTCACCGCGTTTGTTTAGCATTTGTGGATCTGTTGATGCACCACCAAACTTAACTAAACGCCATACACGACCCCAACTTGTTCCAATGGAGTGAATACCAGTACCATAGCCAAAGTCGATATGAACAGCGTCAGCCTTGTATTGATCTTCAAAGTCAGCAATACGCTTTGCCATAACAACATCGTCAGTTGTTTTAAAGCCCGTCCACAAGCACTTACTGAATAAACCTTGGCGTAGATAAATCACCGCATCATCAATACCAGAATAGGCAGGGTCAACACCAATAATTACGGGCGCATGAGCAACTTCTGCCTGTGTGACAATGCGCTTCATGGCTTCATCCGTTAAACCTGTTGGGATAAACTGCAACTCTGATGCTGACGGGAACACACCACGAACACGGACTTTAAAGAAGTCGCTATCTTCGCCGTAGTCCTCTTCCCAATTTTTAATCTGCTCTTTGTTGCTACCTTCAACGGTACGGCTATCAATCTGCTTGGTGTTCCAACGATGTTTAAACTTACGAAAGCACTCACGAAAGCGCCCTGTATTACGGGTTGGGTTACCAAATGCTATCCAAATGATTTCGGTACCTTCATCCGTTAACGCCCCTTCTGCCACTTCCCATACCAGATCGGCAATGTTAGACGCTTCATCAAACACGAGGATAATACGCTTGCCTTTGTTGTGAAGCCCTGCGAATGCCTCCGTATTGTTCTCTGACCACGGTACCGCATCAGCACGCCAAGCATTAGCATGATTAGGATCGTTTGAGTAGATAGCTGTCTTAGTGCAAGTAAACCAATTATTAGTTAGTGATAGGCGTTGCCACTTCGCTATTTCTGGCCACGTTTTAGTGCGTAGCTGATTTTCGGTGTTAGCAGTGACGACTACCTTACAATCTTCGCAGGTATCCATACCCCACTTGATGATCATTGAAATAAATGCAGATTTACCGATACCGTGACCAGAAGCACGAGCAAGTAACAATGGCTGGTGGCGTGTCTTTGGATTACGCAGATGTTCACCGATTTCATTTAATGCTTCGGCTTGCCACTGACGAGGGCCATTGTATTCTTCAAGCTCTCCACCAGCTTCACCCCATGGAAATGCGTAATACGCATAACCTAATGGATCATGCGTAAATGATGCGATATCTTCAATGAGTTGTTCTTCTGGTGACTTCTGTAAAGCTTCTGACATTACTCAACGCTCCCTTGCTGAGCACGTTTACGAGCAGATGCCAACTTATCAGCCAATGATACATTTACATCGACCTGTACTCTGTCTCTAAAGGCATTGATATCAACATGCTTACCAATCAGTTCAAGCACCTTAATTTTATCCAGTAACTTTACTTTTTTAATACGTGTATCACCGTCAATATCGATGATATCGAATGCAGCAACACTTTTACGCCAAATAGGTGACCATTCAGATATTGGTTTAATATCGCCTTTCTCATTGAGAATATCGGCAATATCTGCATCAAGCATATCAACCAAACGCCTGAGTACATTGTCAGCACTCATTTTTGTTCGCTTATTGCGCTGTTGCATAAGTTGAGCGATACGTTCTTGAATACGGGGATCAGCCATTAGCTGTGATGCGCGTTTGCAAGCACTGCCAGACGCATATCCAGCAGAGATTGCAGCATCAGTTTGATTATCGGGGGATTTGATATATTCCTGACAGAAACGCTCCATCTTGTCGTTGATAGGCGTTGGCTGTCGTGCAGGTTTCTTTCTTGGTCTTTTGATAGTCATAATCATCACCTCTTTGGTTATTATGACTATCGAAAACTTAAACTTCAAATCATTAAATACTAAATTACCTTAAACGCGTATTTTCCAGCTTTACACCGCTACAATATTGATATAATTCATTTAATTTATCATATTCATAATCAATATGACTTGTGATATAAGAACCAAGTCCATCTAATAAAAAATTTTCTTTTTCATTTAATGAGTACTCTATCATACTTGTAACCATATGTTCTAATTCTGATACTGCATCACAAGCTAACTCAAGCTTCAAAAAAAGAGCATCATCTAATTTTGCAGCCGTCAATAAATTAGAATAAAAAGTTTTATTGTAAACCTTTGGAATAAGTCCCCCAGTAACGATTCTTTGGTTATTCTCATCAAGGAAAACACCTCGATATCTAAAGTTACTAACCTCGACCCTAAACCGATTTGCTTTTTCTTCAAGTAATGAACCATATTCTTTCATTCTGTGTATAGCATAATTATTTAATTCACATTCTCTTATAAATACTTTTTTTAATGCTTGTATTTCTCTATTTTTTTGTTCTAAAAGCATAGCTTCTTCAGATTTTTTCTGTTTTTTAAATGTCCATAAACTTACAAAAATAGCTGTAGCTGACGCCAGACTACCTCCAACTGTAAACCAATCAACAGCGTGAAAACTCATAATTACTCCAAATAATTTATTTTTTCATTATTCTACCTTCAACATCATTTCACGCCAGCCCTTTGTTACCCAACACTTAGCATCACCAGATAAACAGCATTGCTGAACGGGTAACTGCTCACCACAACGCTCACACTTGCGCTTAGATAGCTCCTCAGCTTGTCGTTTATACTCAGCATCATCTTTACGAATAAGCATCTGTATGTATTCAACAACATCATACGGTTCACGACCAGGCATACGCAGAACACAATTACGCCCTAACATCTCCAGCTCTTGATTATCCACCAGCAATTCAATCTTCGTTACGCCAAGTTCCTTTTGGCGTCTACGTTGTAATGCCTTACGTTCAGAGGGTGATTTAGCCATTGAATAGCATCCCCACAGCTACAGAGAACACGCACCAGAACACGGCGAATATTAAGTAAGTTTTTAGCATGCCTCTATCTCCGATTCGCTGAACCATTCACCATAATCAACATTATCAATACAGAAATATTTGTATGGTTCTTCGTTGATAATATCCACTGTAAGCACATCGCCCACACTAAACTTAGATATTCCATTGCTTGGATTTAAACGTTTAATTTTAGCTTTATCGCCAATCTTCATATTTACCTCTCGTGACATGTCACGATTGTTTGATTTGTTGAATAAGCCTAATAGCATCAATTTCTTGGCTCATAATTTCTTCCCAAACTCATTCAACGATTAATTAACTCAGTCACTAACTTAACGAATGGTAATAATTTCATGATTTTCTGTATTTTCAGGTAACGTTACCCCTATCTTTCCCTGCTCACCCCAAAGCTTTGACGCGCTGATATTCCACACCCTGCAATCTTCATCAAAGATGGCGTCCATAACAGCTTTAATCAGGTTATCAACATCAGGACGTTGCTGGTGGGGTTTACCATTCATCTCAATGCATTTCTTCTTGCTCCATGATTTAGGCATAGGGATAACAAACGTTAGGTGAGCACCGCTTTCTGGTAACGTAAAACAGTTAGCTCTCATCTCGTCACAAAAAGCGTGGTACTTAATGACAACGGGTCTTTTCTTCCATGCGTCACGTTGTGTCATACGTGGCTTTGGTACAGGATTGATATAATAAATTTGCTGTTTCATGCGCGTACCGCCACCAGCATTGCGTTCATACGGTTATGAATATCAGCAATCTTTCCATGCTGTAACGGTGGTAAGCTCTTTTTGACGTAGGTTAGTGAGCCTTTCTGACAGATAACATGCTTATCCGTAAGTTTTGCTGGCTTCTTGGTCATCAGTGATGATTCTTTTTTGATATCTAAATCACGTAGACGCTCCATGTAATCAGGCGCTAGCGTGTATACATAACCAATCTCGACTACCGCTTTGCGCTCAACAACCGCACATTCAACCAACTTGATCAACGCATAATTGGTTGTTGAGCGATTTTTCTTACCATCAAGCTCTGAGGCAATCTCGGTTATTTCGTTAACTGATAACGGTTTTTTCTTGTCATGTAATATTTCAACAACTAAATCCTGCATAAATTTCATATACGATAACCCTTAATAGATTAATCATTATGGTTAATATATCCAATTTGGTTATGTTTTCAAGTATAAAAAAACAGAGTTTTTAATTAAACTCATACCCACTTAAAACACTCTCAAATCGTCTATACGCTGTTTTCACTACTCAAACACCCAATCGCATACCTACAACAAATAAAACTCACCAGTGTTTATTACGCTAAGGATTTTGATATCCAATAAACCTTATGCCGATTTATGTTTACGTTTATCAGCATTTTCTAATAAATCCATCCATGCAGGTCTCGGTCTGGTTTTATCTTCAAGTCTTAACGTGGGTTTAGGTATTACCTCTCCTCGTTGTACTCGCTCAGACCACATACGGATCATTTTATTTAAACGCTTCTCAACCTCCGCTTCTGTCAGCCTAAGGTCATATACCTTTTGCCTAAGGTCAGTGAAGATCCAATACTGTACCGGATGTCTAAATGGGTACATCTCAGCACTATGGTAATTGCATCGTCTTGCTAGGTATTTATTGAAATCTCTCAGCATTTCATCAAATGGAATTCCAAAAGCATTAGTGTCTACCAGCTTGTCAGAAAGCATTGAAATGACATCAGATAACTCTGGTGGCCACGGATTACCATTGCTACAACGCTCAATGCAGAATTTAAATATCAAATCGAATTGATCGCTATTCAATCCGCTGAGTGCTCGTTTCCACATCAATGAGGGTTCCGTCCCGTTCTTGTTTGTCCATTTCTCCCCATAGAACTCCGTCATTTGTAGCCAAAGAGTCGAGATACTCTTGCCCATGTTTTTCTCTGATCTTATGTTCCACGAGTTGTACGGCTCTTGATTTGCCACTGTTTGGATCGAATTTAAATTCTGATTTGCCATTATTATTTACTCCAGTATTGCTGTTATTCGCTTTAGTACGTTGGAATTTAATACTTTTTGCCAATGCCATTTCCCATTGTTCGTGATGTTTAGCTTTCCCTTCAGCTTTCCAGTATGTAATAAACTCGGCAAGTTCAGTTGGTTTAACTGACTCTGTTAGTACATGCCCCCAAAAAGCAGATTTACGTAAAAAATCGCAATCAGGTTCCCATTCATCAAACATCACAAATTTACCGTCAACGCTAAAACCACCAGCAGGAACTCTGTCATTTAAAATTGCATTATCCACATCAGGCAAATTTCCTTCGCGCGCGTTACAGAGAGGATCTTTAATATCTTTATCTTTATCTTTATCTTGTTGTGACTCTTCGTGACATTCCGTGACATTATCGTGACAGTCACCTTTCTTTTGCTCTTCCTCTTTTAGCCTTTTTTCTCTTTCTCGTTGTTCTCTTTTTCTCTGAGTTGCTGATTTTGCTCCTGTTTCTGAATTTCCTAAATCTTCCTTTTTTGGTTGACGGCTCTCCCAACCTGTAATTTTTGAACCATCTAAAACACGCCCCTGCATGGCATTTAACACAGCTTCAATTTGCTCATCATCGACATCAAGTGCACTTGCTAAATCTTCAATCGTGACTGTCACGTGACCCCTTTGTGACACGTCGTGACATTTCGTGACATTTTGTGACGCATCAACAAGAAGATGAATATAAACAGCTTGCACTAAAGCGATTGGTTGCTTTGAAGCTCTTGAAATAGTTCTCCATTTTGGATCATTTGGCATGTCATGCCAGAGCCTAAGCCATCTATATGTTGACATAAATCACCTATCCGATATCTCAATGTTGCTTATTCCAGATATATCAATTGATGCAAGGTAACTGTTATTAATCAACTCGCAATAAGTTGTGTTTTCTGAATAGTTAAGTTGATGCCATAACTTCAACAGAGCCACCTCTTCAGGTGTTTCCGGCTCAATAATTATTGTCGCATTGTCATCTATATGAGCTTTCATGCTTGGACTCCCATCTCTCTAGCCTGTTTAAGAATGCTATTAACTTGCTTACGGTAGTTATCTGCATGTTTAGCCGCACATTCGACACAAACACCATTGCTTGTAAATCGCTCAGAAAGATGACCATGAACACATACTTTACCAGTATAAAAACGTGACAACCCTTTAGTTGCTGCTTCCTTTCTACTAATAATCTTCATACAAACACCTCTATATACAGTTATGTATGCAGTAAGATTATCTATTATTTCAAAATAGATCAACCCAAAAAGACTTATTGGTTATCAATAAAAAATTAAGGACCACCGAAGTGATCCTTATCAATAGACAGCCTTTTAATTATTATCGAATAAAGAAATTGATTAATTGCTCTCTGGTTGCATCTGCACCGAACTCAACACAAACATCATATAACTTATTGAGTTTACTTAATGAGGGCTTGCGTTTTGCATAGCGTAGCTGATGTGATAGATACAGTTGGCTATATCCCGTTCTTTGAGAGAACGCTTCTCTTTGCTTAATCGTTAAGCCATTCCAAAATTTTTTAAAGTCGAAAACTTTCATACATTCACCTAATTGATTAACCTGATTATGATGATAATCAATTTGGTACTTTACCAAAAGGGTTATTTATCTATTTAATACACCATAACTTAATCAAATTTGTATAAAGAATAGACACCAAAGGACTTGGAAATGAAAAGCATTGCTGAAATTAGAAAAGATAATCTGATTTATATTATTGAGCGTTATTACGAAGGTAAGCAAAAATTACTGGCTGATGCTCTTGGAGTAGCACCAAGCATGATCTCTCGTTACCTATCGCCAAAAGATTTAAAAAGTCACCGTGAACTAACTGACCCAATGTCACGTAAAATTGAATACGTAACAAAAATATCTAAATATTGGATGGATGTAGACCATCTAAAAATCGGCCACGTTGAGTCAGAAAATGAAGAATATATTCCAACAGAAATTGGAAAAATAATTTCAGATAATATTACGACATTCATGCTAAAAGACGGTATCAAATCAAGAGTGAAACTCGCCATTGATTCCGGGTTAGCTCAATCAACCGTAAATCGCATTATCAATTGTGAAGCCAGTGCAACTGCTGAGAGCATCGATGCAATAGCCAAAGCAATGGATCGCCAAGCATACGAACTACTAATTCCTAAAAATAACAAAAGCGATATCAATTACGATAGAAAGTTATATGCTAGATTACCTGCAAGCGAACAATCAGCAATTGAAAATTTTATTGAGTTTATTATCAATAAACACCATCCAAAAGACCTTGAGTCACCGGATAAATAGCTCTGAGCAATTACTAAGAAAGTAATATTTGCGCAGGAAACTTGGTGTGTTGAATGCAGTGATGATCAACTAACGCCCAGATATTCTGGGCTTTCTTCATAAAAAAATGAATAATTACATATCAATCATTACCAATGAATTAACTTAATTTAGTAGGTTTTTATATGAAAATTTTTCTAATAATTATTACTGCAATAATAATTTCTTTAATAATTTGGAAAAGAACACTGCAAAAAAAACAAAACCATCAACTAGAAACATTAAAAACCATCAACTTCTATTTAGAAAAATCTGGGTATGAGTTAACACCTTACGGTGCGGCAGTTTCCGTTTTATCATTAAATAGTGGTTATTCTATGGCTGAAACTTTTTCTCATGTATCAGTTATTGCCACAGCTCAAGCAATAAAAAACAACAAAAATGCAACTGTATTAGTTTTAATTCTCCAAAATTGCGTATCACTATCTAATGATATCAATATTTTTTATAATTCAGGGCAAATTGTAGAAAATATTTATAATAATGATATCAATGCAATGGCAAATTTAGTGGCATTAAATACCGATGTAGACTCATGGATTGATAATATTTTATTATCTGAGAAAATATCAAGCAAAGATATTGTAGCTGAATTAATCATACCAAATGACTTATTAGATTCCCCTGATGACAAGGATAGAAAAGTTTAGTACCTCTAAAGATTTATTCCGTTATCACCTACTCCTCAACTTGATTCAATAACGGTTAATAATAAAAATAACATTTTACACAAGTTAACCATTTTGGTAATTTACATTCCCTTATTTATGCGCCATAGTGATTATACATCAGCAAAATCTGATGTCGGGATTGGTCTCCTGATAACTACGAAGGCGCATACACCGCGCAAGCGGTTTTTTTGTATGCGAAATACAGCTACACCTATTCAATGGTGGGCTGTGCGGAGGCACCTCACGGTGCGCCGGTTCCCTTTGTAGCCGGTAAGACCAACTCCGTACAGTTCACCACCAGTCTGATTGGTCTCAGCTGTGGTGATTAACCTAACTACAAAGGTGATCTCCATGACAAGTTTAAGTATTTCTCCATCTAATTTACCCTCCATTGTTCATAACAATATGCCAGTTATTACTACTGAATTATTGGCTAATGTTTATGAAACAGATACCAAAAACATCCAAATGAACTACTCAAGAAATAACCAGCGATTTATTGCTGGTAAACATTTCTTTAAACTCACAGGTTCTATTTTAAAGGATTTTAAAAACAGACCCACTAATTGTTGGTCTGTTGCAAAGCAAGCTCGTAGCTTAATTCTATGGACAGAACGTGGTGCTGCACGCCATGCTAAAATGTTAGATACCGATCGTGCATGGGATGTATTCGAAATTTTAGAAGATAACTATTTCACTAAACATAAACCTAATACTCGTATCGGTAACTCATTACCAAACAACGCATCAACAGAAGAATTACTAGCACTTGTCGATCAACTGCAACGCACCATCCATGAGGGTGAATTTATCCCTGCGGGACAAGTTGCCAAAGAATATAGCTTTCCTCGCACTCGCAAAAATCGTATCGAATTACTTGATGATTTTATGCACAATCAAAAGGAAGATGTTTTATACAATCTTCTCACCTACCTAAAAAAAGACGGTCACAACGTTGATGAAGCAGAAAGAACATTACGTTGGGTTCGTGAATCACTATTAGAAATGACTCAAACTATCAAAGATATACAGTTACATAGTCAATATATTGAGCATCGATTAAAAGGATTCTAATGCCTTCTTAGGCACCAGTTCATTCTGGTGCCTTTTTGACCTTGCTCACAAATTCATATCCATTTTGGTAAATTATTTATTTTTATCGGTTGACATTGGTTAATTTGTGGTTATGATTAAAAACAAAGATTAACCAATTAGGTTAATAGCTCTTTAACAATATGGATAAAAGAGACTGATTTTTTAATGCGCTCAGACATAACCAATTTGGTGATTAGTCATGATCTTTTATATCAAAGACGGTAAGCATGTATTTACCTTATCTGGCTTAAATGAGTCACAGTCATTTGACAATTTTAAAGCCGGTATTGAGTGGGCTTATGTAAGAAAGCTCGCATTACAAACAGAACAATTAGTAGGTAAACAAAATGTCAGACACTAAGCACTTGAATGTGTTGATTGCAAAAGCTCTTTTACTTAACCAAGATATTACTGATAGCGAACAAGTAGATGCGCTAACAGCTCATATCAATGGTGATATTGAAAAAGAAGAGTTTAAGCAATATGACCACTTTATTAATATCACGCTACTTGCACTTTCATTGGCTCCTAATATCAGCAGTGAACTCAGTGAGGAGCAAATTGTTAACGCTATTATGTCATTTATTGATAACCCTGATATGCGTAGCGTTCGTCATAGAGTTAATCACTTTAACTCATTAATAAATCCAAAAACCACCTCAATTGAGGTAGAAAAAAAGGAAGCACCTCAGGAAGAGGTGATTTTTCACGCCAACAAAGATAACCAAAACGGTCAATACAAGGAAGCGGAAGATAATCCAAAGGAAGAAAATGACCAACCTGCTTATTTTGAACCTGGTCGTTATCCCGATATTCCTAACGAGGTGTATCACAGTTCAAACGGTATCAGTAGTTCAATGCTAAAAGATGCTCGTATTAGTTTGATGTATTACGAATTACGCCATGTAACAAAAGTTATTGAGCGTGAAAATAAGAGTTGTTTCGACTTAGGTAGCGCATTCCACACGTTAACAATGGAACCTGAAAAGTTTGATGCTGAATTCAGTGTTAAGCCAATTATTCCAGAAGGTGCCTTTACAACAACGGAAACAATGAAGTCATGGATTGACGAATACAACAATAAGTTGCCTAAGAAGATCTCACAAGATGAGTTAAAAGCAATTATTGAAGAACATAATGCCACTCTGACACCGCAACTTTCCACCAGCGGAAAAGCCGAAGAGCTAGGTCAGATATACATGCAGTTGCCCGATGAATTTAAAACCATCCCTGAAGATGGGAAATTTACTGGTGCAGCAATGAAAGCCTGTATCAAAGCCTATAACGATACTTTGCCAACACCATTGAAAACCTCAGGTAATACAGATGCATTGCTTGAGCAGATATACCACCACATCAATCCTGAATTATATTTGGCAGAAACAAATAAACCTGAGCCACTTAGAAAACCCGTCAAAAAAGATGACCTCATGCAGGTTATTAAAGAAGTGAACCCTGATGCTGTATTTGAAGATGAAATCATTAGCCAATGGCTTAGTGACGATTCAAAAATTCATGTTCAAACCGTTGACTACGAAATGGCAAATAACATGCGTAACGCAGTTATGAACCACAAAGAAGCATCCAGTTTATTAAACCACCCTAACCGCGTATCAGAAGTGAGTTACTACGGTATTGATGAAGATACTGGCCTTGAAATTCGTGTTCGTCCTGATATCGAAATTCAAACAGAAAATAACCGATTAGGTTTTGACCTCAAATCAGTAGCACTTGGTCGATTTAAACAAGATGCCATTGAAGCCATGATCCGCAGAGAAATCATTAATCGCGATTATCACATCAGTGCAGCTATGTATTGTGATGTGGCAATGCTTGACCAGTTCTTCTGGATATTCGTTAACAAAGACGAGCATTACCACTGGGTCGCTATCATTGAAGCCTCTCCTGAATTACTTGAATTAGGTCGTGCAGAGTACAAAAAGACACTGCGTGATATCCGTGAAGCTATGGATACAGGATATTGGTCAGCGCCTATCACCACTACTCTCACTATCGGTATCACTGACTTTGAGCAGAGAAAGTTAGAAGAACTGCAAAACGAAGTCGCTTAATAAAACTGCGCTTGAACAATCAGGCGCACGCTTGGAGTAAATATTATGTCAGAAGTAGCAACTCTCGAAAGAAACCAATCAGTAATGAATAACACATCATTACTTTTTAATCCTGAATCATTAGACCGCATTGTCAAATTTGCTGAGCTAATGGCATCAGGTACAGCAACGGTGCCAAGACATCTGCAAGGTAAACCATCTGATTGTCTTGCTATCACAATGCAGTCTGCACGCTGGGGAATGGATCCTTTCGTTGTCGGTCAAAAAACACATGTCATCAATGGTGTGCTTGGTTATGAAGCCCAATTAGTAAATGCAGTTATTACCAGTTCAAATGCTGTTGTAGGTCGATTTCATTACAAATACGGTGGCGACTGGGAAAAGATTGTAGGCATGAAAGATAAACGTGATGAATCGGGTTTATTTATTGAAGTCGGTGCAATTTTAAGAGGTGAAGAAGAAATTACATGGGGTGAGCCTGTTTACCTTGCTGATGTACAAACGAGAAACTCACCACTTTGGAAAACAATGCCTAAGCAACAAATCGCGTATCTCGCTGTAAAATACTGGGCACGTCTTTATTGTCCGGAAGTTATTTTGGGTGTGTATACGCCAGAAGAACTTGAAGATCGTCCGATTAAAGACATCACCCCACCGAAAGAACGTGTAAGCATTGATGAAATCACCACTCAGCAACAGCCAATCAATACTGAACCGGTAAAAGAAACTCAAGGTGAGTTTATACCTAAGTTCGATGCTGACGCATTTAGATTAGCTATTGATGATGTTCAAACTGTCGAAGAAGCTAAAAATATTCGTGCAGAAATTGAGAACTTAAAAAATGAAATGGGGATCAACCTATTTACTGAATTAAAAAATAAAGCAGTACAGGCATACCACCGCATTGATGCACGTAATGCTCTAGAAGCTTCTATTAACTCACTTCCTGAATCTGGCTCACCTGAAGCTACCGAAGCATTTGAAAAAGTAGACAAGCTACTTAAATCAAGCAAAAGAAAACTTGGTGATGAGTTATACGAATCTTTCTCTATCACACTTAATGATATGCGCCCTGAATACCAGTGTTCCTATTTAAAGCGGAGCGATACAGCTCCGCAAGGAGTTTAAATATGAATATTAAATTACCTACCAACCCTATCCGTATGCCTGCTGTTTTAAAGCTAACAGGACTTTCTCGCTCAACTATTCGCACCTTAGAGAAGAAAGGTGATTTTCCAAAGCGTATGTATTTGTCGGTGCGGTGTGTTGCTTGGGAAGCTGAAGAAGTTGATGAATGGTTGAAAAAACGTTCTCAATCAAGAGAAACACCTAAGTGTTACACCGAACGTAAGCGTAATGAAGCTGGGCAGTTTGTGAGTAATTGCTAGGGTATTGTGGGGTGGAATAATCACATGGATGTGAGTATGATTTCTGCTTTAATTAATTAGGGTGGAGTTATGTCCAAAGAGTGCGTTTCATCAAAAAAAATAGAGAATTTAGTTATATTCATTCTAAGATCTGGATTTATATTTCATGTGTTTTTTTTAGTTATTTCTTTGCTCATGATATATGAAGTAATATCAGAAAAAGAAGGATCTATATCACTATCATCATTACTTAATATTATATCCTCACTTGGTGTGTTTGCAACGATATGGGTTTACACAAAACAAAAAAAAGAGTCTGATATTAAAAGCAAAAAGTTAATAAAAATTAAAGAAAAGTCAATAAAAAAACTATATAAACAAGAGTTAGATAAGGTAATTGATATTCATGATGAATTTTCTTCAATCTTAGATTATTTGAAAAATAACAAAAAAAAGAGTATGTGATTATTTATGAATTTTCATCATGCTACTGTATAAACTTTATAGATGAAAATGAAGAAACTACAACAATATTAGTACAAAAAAGAAGTGATAAAATTTTAAATGGAATATTGATAGGCTCAACAGATATCAGCGAAGTATTATATGAAGATATATTTTCTTGTTTAAATGCACTTATAAACATTAGTCATGTAATGAATGCTTTTTTTAGCATGGCAGTTCGCATGAATAAGAATAAAGAAAATATTAATGATAAAGATATGGCTATTTGTGATAAGACCTTTATTACTCAGTACTTCTTAGGAAGTGGTACAGATGATACGCATTCTCATCTTAATATAATAAATAGTGGTGATACTCTTAAAGATATCGCCAATAGATATGAATCCTCTTAATTATAAATAAACTAAATATCATAACCCTGTATTACTCATGCTAATACAGGGTTCTGCTGTGCCTGTAACGGAAGATATATATACGCAATCGGAATGCAATAAACGTGCTGAATATTTAATGTCAGTGAGGAATGTTGAAATTTTTTGTGGCGAGGTGATGAGATATGAATAAACGAAAGCAATTACTTAATCGTATTAATTGGGATGCTCAAGATGTTGGAATGATAAGACTTAGAAATGAGGATATAGGAAATAAATTTCAAGTTCGATGCACTGCATTATGGAAAGAATTATTAAATACTGACAATCCAAATACTGAATTAATTAATCGATTAACTGCATTCCACAATGATGTTGAATTATTAGCCAAGCAAACAGGGTTATATAATGAATAAATACACCGAACTATCTGATTTCGAGATTAATTTATTAGTAGCGCAATTTGTTTTACCTGAAACGCAATACGATGTAATTAAGCAAACAATGGATATTATCCAATTCCTTGTTGATGGCTCGTTTGGTTATCGTTTTTTCGACCCTTGCAATAACCCTACTGACGCAATACCGATTATTATTGAGAATAAAATTAGCTTACTTGCTGGTGATGGCAATTTCTGGTGCGCTAGATATGGAGAGTGGAATATACTTCCTTGTCCATCTGGTATTGAGTTTATAGAAAAAGCGCAAGTTATAAACGATAGCCCATATCGCGCAGCTATGGAATTATTCTTAATGATGAAGGATACGGAGAATGAAAAAATACGACCTTATCTATAGTGATCCTCCGTGGGATTACAAAAATAAAGTTTCAAACGGTGCTGCTAAAAATCATTATCCAACAACTTCCCTCTTCAATTTAACCCATATCCCTATCCATTCTATTGCATCTGATAACGCAGTTCTTGCCATGTGGTATACAGGTAATTTTGTACTCGAGGCTATTAAATTAGCCGAAGCATGGGGATTTAAAGTCCGCACAATGAAAGCTTTTACATGGGTTAAGTTTAACCATTTGGCATGGCAACGAATTGATAAGGCTATTCAAAACAGTGAGTTATTTGATTATTACGACCTGTTTGAACTATTAGATGCTGAAACAAAAATGAATGGGGGGAACTACACCAGAGCCAATAGTGAAGATGTTTTAATCGCTACTCGAGGCAATGGATTACAGCGCATTAATGCTAGCGTTAAACAAATCGTATTTAGTTGTTTAGGTGAACATAGCGAAAAACCATGGGAAGTAAAAAACCGTCTTGAACAATTGTACGGTGATGTAAATCGCATTGAGCTATTTGCTCGTGACATGTCACAAGGTTGGGATGCATGGGGTGATCAATGCTCTAACAACAGTATCGAACTTATCAACTCTCATTTTATTTGTAAGGAATAAATATGCCTGATATCGCAGATGATGCTAATGATTTAACAGCCCTACAAATCAACACCGCATTAGCAAACAGAGAACCACCAGCAAAAAGCTTAACGGGGTTTTGTATCTGGTGTCGTGAAGAGCCTGTAACAGAGAACAGCGCTTACTGTTCTAAAGAGTGTGGTGATGATCATGCTCAGTACAAAAGGAAAAACGGCTAATGATTATTTTACTTGCTTTGTATCTCTGGGTTGCAGGGTATCTATTTTCAGAGTCAAAATATGAAAATGATAATGTAAAAGATGTGATAGCCAGACTGTTTTACTCAACAATCTGGCTTATCGTTGGTACACTTTATCTATCGTCACTACTTGCTTATAAAACACTTGGTGAAGAATGACAGAGCGTTAATCTTTCTCTTTTATCCATTCATCAACCATATCTGCCCACTCTTGTAACATCTTCCTGCGCTGTTCAGCATATTCAGCCTTGTTGTAAACGGCTCTAACGCCATTTTGAACGTGCGCTAAGCATTTCTCTATCCAATCTGAGTTATAACCTGCTTCATGCAATAGCGTGCTGGCTGTGCGTCGTAAATCGTGAACAGTTAGTGGATCAAACTCAATTCCTTTACTATTAATTCGCTTTACGGTGCCATCAATCACGTTATTCAATGCAGCATTAGAAAGTGGCTTTTTAATATCATATCGACCAGGCATTAAGTAATTGCTTCCCATCGCACAAACTTTCATACCGGTTAAGATATCCATTGCTTGGTCAGAGAGATAAATAACATGCTCTTTTCTCCCCTTCATTCGCCCTTTAGGGATCACCCATTGCCTATTTTTAAAGTCTATTTCATCCCATGTAGCGTGAATAAACTCAGACTTTCTTACTAGCGTTAGCAATACAAACTTAACGGCCAATTTTAAGGTTGGATAACAACTATAGTTTTCTAGTTCACGAAATAAGATACCGATTTCTTTCGGTGACATTGCACGTTCACGATCAACGAACGTAGCTATTGAAGATGCCTTTATAGAACTTGCTGGATTAGTTACTTCACAGCCTCGGTCAATTGCATAGGTGAATACAGAGCCAACAATTTCACGTACCTGAAGTGCGGTAGACCGACCACCTCTATCTTTTATCTTTTCACATAGCGATCTTAAGAGTGGCGTTGTTATCTCATAAAGCTGCAATTTACCTAATATAGGCTCGATTTCCCTTTCTATTATTGCCTCTTTCATTGCCCTTGTAGAATCAGCATATTGAGCGTCACCCAAGTATCTACGAACATATTCGTTAAATACCGTCGCATTCTTTTTACTTTCAATACCGTCACGCTTCTTTGAAGCTGGCGACATACCTATGTTTAGCATCCTTTTGGCTTCAATTAATTCTGCTCTTGCTTCTGCAAGCGTGATACCGTCAGCACTGTATCGACCAAAAGTAACCGTTTCTCTCCTTCCATTAAAACGATAATCATATCTAAATGAAATAACACCACTTTTTGTCACTGCAACGTATAAACCATCTCGATCAGACACTTTATAAAGCTTGTCTTGTGGCTTTAAACTTCTTAGTTTTGTATCGGTCAGCATGCTATAACCTCAATGCTAATACCGTCAAATGACAGCAAATTTATGACGGTATCAGTGTCTCTATTTTATAATTTATATTTTGATACCGCCTTATATACCGTCATTTTTTTAGGTTCTTGTCAACCATTACCAACCATAGAAAACAAAAAAGCCACCAGTAACATACTGATGGCTATTGATTTTTTAACCTTTATCAACGATTACTGATAAACGGTATTTTATTCCCACTCGATTGTTGCTGGTGGTTTACCGCTGATATCATAAACAACACGAGAGATACCACTAACTTCATTGATAATGCGGTTAGAAACACGACCTAAGAAGTCATATGGTAAATGTGCCCAATGTGCTGTCATAAAGTCCACAGTTTCAACTGCACGTAATGAAACAACCCAGTCATATTTACGACCGTCCCCCATAACGCCCACTGAACGAACAGGTAAGAACACGGTAAATGCTTGGCTTACTTTGTTATATAAGTCAGCTTTATGCAATTCTTCAATAAAGATAGCATCAGCACGACGCAGTAAATCACAATACTCTTTTTTGATTTCACCTAATACACGAACCCCTAAACCAGGACCCGGGAATGGATGACGATAAAGCATGTCGTAAGGTAAGCCTAACTCTAGACCAATTTTACGAACTTCATCTTTGAATAGTTCTTTTAATGGCTCAACTAAACCCAGTTTCATATCATCAGGTAAACCACCCACATTATGGTGTGATTTAATCACATGAGCTTTACCTGTTGCAGATGCGGCAGATTCAATCACATCTGGGTAAATAGTACCTTGCGCTAACCATTTAACTTGTGGCTGTTTAACCGCTTCTTCATCAAATATTTCAATGAATGTGTGACCAATGATTTTACGCTTTTTCTCAGGATCGTTTTCGCCCTTCAACGCAGTTAAGAAACGTTCTTCTGCTTCAACATGGATAATATTTAGGTCAAATTTGCCTTTAAACATTTCCATGACTTGTTCTGCTTCATTCAGACGCAATAAGCCGTTATCAACAAATACACATGTTAAACGTTTACCAATCGCACGGTTTAACAATAATGCAGTCACTGAAGAATCAACACCACCTGATAATGCTAAAATAACGTGATCATCACCAATTTGCTCTTTTAAACGAGCAACAGTGTCTTCAATAATTGCAGCAGAAGTCCACAGAGCATCACAACCACAGATATCTAAAACGAAACGTTTTAAAATCGCTAAGCCTTGATGGGTGTGTGTAACTTCTGGATGGAATTGAACACCATAAAAACGTTTCTCTTCATTCGCCATAATAGCAAATGGGCAAGTTTCAGTGCTGGCTACTGTTACAAAGTCTGATGGAATAGCAGTAACTTTGTCGCCGTGGCTCATCCACACATCTAATAGTGGTTTGCCATCTTCGCTAACTGAATCTTGAATATCATTGAACAGAGCACAAGTTTCACGAATTTCAACTTGTGAATAACCAAATTCACGCTCACCAGAAACTTCGACGTCACCACCTAATTGCATTGACATCGTTTGCATACCATAACAAATTCCTAATACAGGAACGCCTGCATTAAATACATATTCTGGCGCACGAGGGCTGTTGTCTTCAGTAGTACTTTCAGGGCCACCAGACAGAATAATACCATTAGGATTAAATTCACGAATTTGTTCTTCTGTAACATCCCATGCCCAGAGTTCACAATAAACGCCGATTTCACGGATACGACGAGCAATAAGCTGCGTATACTGTGAACCGAAATCAAGGATAAGAATGCGATGATTATGGATATTTGCTGTCATTTGTGGTGAATTCCAAAACAGATAAAGTCATAAAGTTGAAAGGCTTGCTAATTTATAATCAAAACAAGCCTTTCTCGGAATAAATTACATACCTAAGCGATAGTTAGGTGATTCTTTCGTGATGGTCACATCATGGACATGGCTTTCTTGAATACCGGCACCACTGATACGAACAAATTCAGCTTTAGTATTCAATTCTTTAATTGTTGCGCAGCCTGTTAAGCCCATGCATGAGCGTAAACCACCCATTTGTTGGTGAACGATAGTTTTTAATAAACCTTTATAAGCAACACGACCTTCGATACCTTCTGGTACTAATTTGTCTGCTGCATTGTCAGTTTGGAAGTAACGATCTGATGAACCTTTAGACATCGCACCTAATGAGCCCATGCCACGATAGGATTTATAAGAACGGCCTTGGAATAGTTCGATTTCGCCCGGAGATTCTTCAGTACCTGCAAACATTGAACCAACCATCACGCAAGCTGCACCTGCTGCTAATGCTTTTGCAATATCGCCAGAGAAACGAATACCACCATCTGCAATAACAGGAATGTTACGATCTTTCAGTGCTTCAACTGCATCTGCAATAGCGGTAATTTGTGGTACACCAACACCAGTTACGATACGTGTTGTACAAATTGAACCAGGACCAATACCAACTTTAACCGCACTTACACCTGCATCTGCCAGTGCTAAAGCACCTTCTGCGGTTGCAACGTTGCCACCAATGATAGGGAGATTTGGATACAATGCACGAGTATCACGAATGCGCTGTAATACGCCTTCAGAGTGACCGTGAGAAGAGTCAATAAGTAAAACGTCAACGCCAGCGGCAACTAATGCTGCTACACGCTCTTCGTTACCTGCACCTGCACCAACAGCAGCACCTACACGTAAACGACCGTGTTCATCTTTACATGCGTTTGGTTTACGTTCTGCTTTTTTGAAGTCTTTTACAGTGATCATACCTTTCAGGTGGAAGTTGTTATCAACCACTAAGGCTTTCTCTACACGTTTTTCATGCATTCTTTGCATGACAACATCTCGTGCTTCGCCTTCTTGTACTGTCACTAAGCGCTCTTTTGGTGTCATTACCGCTGTAACTGGTTGGTCTAAATCAGTAACAAAACGAACATCACGACCCGTAATAATACCCACTAATTCGTTGTCATTAGTCACAACTGGGTAACCCGCAAAGCCATTGCGTTCAGTCATTGCTTGAACTTCACGTAAAGAAGTTTCTGGTGTTACGGTGATAGGATCAGTGACAACACCACTTTCATGTTTTTTCACACGACGAACTTCTTCAGCTTGGCGTTCGATAGACATGTTTTTGTGGATAAAACCAATTCCACCTTCTTGAGCTAATGCGATAGCTAAAGGCGCTTCAGTCACAGTATCCATTGCAGCAGAAAGCATAGGAACATTTAGGCGGATTGTTTCAGTCAGTTGAGTAGACAAGTCGGCAGTATTAGGAAGAACAGTGGAGTGTGCAGGAACTAACAAAACATCATCAAATGTAAGTGCTTCTTTTTTAATTCGTAACATAGCAATATCTCACCAAGGCGGCTTTTAGGAAATAGAAAATATTGCCGCGGAATTATACACACCGAAATCGGTTGCTTCTAGCTTTTTTTCAAAATTTTTATTGATCCTGCCACTAACTTAGGTAGTATCAATCAATTAAGTCTTTGTTTTAAAATTTGATCTGGCTCACATGACACTACCGATAAACAATAATATTTTTACTGTTAGCCGTCTAAATAAGACCGTTCGCCAGTTATTAGAAATGGAAATGGGTCGCATTTGGATCAGTGCTGAAATTTCCAATTTTACTCAACCCTCTTCTGGTCACTGGTATTTTACGTTAAAGGATACTAATGCCCAAATTAGAGCAGCGATGTTCCGTGGGCAAAATACTAAAGTTACTTTTCGCCCTCAGCATGGTCAGCAGGTTTTAGTTCGCGCAACCATTACATTGTATGAGCCACGAGGCGATTACCAATTGATTGTTGAGAGTATGCAACCTGCTGGTGACGGACTCTTACAACAACAATTTGAGCTATTAAAACAAAAACTCAGTGCAGAAGGGTTATTTGATGCAATTTATAAAAAACCCCTGCCATCTCCCGCTAAACAGATTGGTGTTATCACTTCATCAACAGGAGCAGCACTACACGACATCTTAAATATTCTTCGTCGTCGTGATCCTTCTTTGCCAGTGCTTATCTACCCAACCGCTGTTCAAGGTGCTGAAGCACCTATGCAAATTGTTCATGCCATCGAACTTGCTAACCGCCGTAAAGAGTGTGATGTTTTAATTGTTGGTCGTGGTGGCGGTTCGTTAGAAGATCTCTGGGCATTTAATGATGAACGCGTTGCTCGTGCTATTTTTGCCAGTGAAATTCCGATTGTAAGTGCTGTTGGTCATGAAACCGATGTGACCATTGCTGATTTTATTGCCGACCTTAGAGCACCAACCCCTTCTGCTGCGGCAGAGCTTATTAGTCGTAACAAACTTGAGTTATTGCGCCAATTACAATCGCAACAACAACGCCTTGAAATGGCGATGGATTACTATTTAGCAAAAAAATTACGCGCAATAACACAGCTTCATCATCGTTTGCAGCAACAGCATCCTCATTTACGTCTTGCTCGTCAGCAAAATGTATTAGCTTCCACACAACAGCGTTTAGTGACTAGTTTTCAGCGACTATTGCAAACCAAACAACATCAACAAACACAACTAAAAAAACGCCTTAATTACCAAGAACCTAGTTCAAAAATCCAAGCATTACTTCGCCAACAACAGCAGTTGATTTACCGTATGAGAGAAAGTATTTCACTACAGTTATCTCGTCAACGTGAACAATTCGCTATTAGCTGTTCACGATTGGAAAGTGTGAGTCCTCTCGCAACACTTTCTCGTGGTTACAGTATTAGCGAAACAGAGTCTGGAGAAGTGCTAAAAAATACCAAACAAGTGAAAGTGGGTGATCCGTTGAAAACACGCGTTGAAGATGGTTGGATCACCAGTGAAGTGATTAAAACACAAAAGATAAGAGCTAAACGTAAAGCAGCACCTAAAAGTGACGATTAACTTAAATATTATTGTTTAATGAAACAGTGATACAAAAAAACGGCACCAATCTTCCTTTGATGCCGTTTTTTATTATTTATACTTTAAGATAATCACTACGTTACATTAAAAACGTACTTCTCCTGCAAAAAGATAACTTCTGCCACGGGCAGTTTGTGTATTTGCACTCGGATCTTGCATAATCGGCGCTGAATTACTTCTATCAAGCGCATTAGAATAATTTTTATTCATTAAATTATGCACGGCAAATTTTAAAGAAATGTTTTTATTAATTCTGTAATTACTATAAACATCGACAACCGTTGGGATATCATCTTGCTGCACCATTGGCACTTTACCTGTATCGTAATCTACCCCTTCTGGTGAGGATTTACGTGCTTTTCCCGTTATTTGGATCACAGTGCCTAGTTCTAATGACTGGTCATCAAAGAAGCGAACACCTGTATCAATAGTGGCATAATATTTAGGTAATTCAGAAGCGGGCGTTTGCCCAAAGTCTGTACTGGCAATCGAAGTCGGCTGTGAAGTTCGTTGGTCACTGTATGAGAGGTTAGTATAAAACACTCCTGCATCATAATTTGCTTGTAGCTCATAACCACGTAAAGTCACAGGATCAAGGCTATTGGTGTACAAGAAAATATTCCCATCGTATTCTATCCCCGCGTAATCCTCGCCAGTTAAAGAACCGTCATTTTTACAACGCACCCCACCTTTACATACCAAATAAGAATCACTGGAAATGTAATCTTTGATTTTTGTGTGATACCACAATCCTTTAAATCGTAAACTATCGCCTTCCATCATTAAATCTGGGTGATAGCTATTAAAACCAATTTGCACGGTATCTGCCTTTTCGCTTTTTAAAAATGGGTTCATTGAAGCACCGCCTTCATTGGCAAAAAAGATCTCTTGTGATGTCGGTGCCCTCATGGTGTGTGCATAGCTTACAAAAGGCTGAAATTCAGGAATAATTTCGGCAGAAAACAACATGCCTGGGTCCCAATTTCTATCATGGCGACTGAGGTTCATTTCACCTTCGGGGAAACATGCGGCTCGTGGATCACAAGCGGGTTTTCGTCCTTTAATATGATAATCGACATAATTTAAATTAAGGTCGAGAGTATAAATATCGTATTCAAATTTCATTTGTGAAAAGAAGCTGGTTAAATCGTTTTTTCCTTGCGGTGCAAACGTATTATATTCAACCATATTTTGTGATTGCCACGGATCAGTAGAAGGTGCAATAACACTGCGTTTGTATTCTGTTGACATTAATTTTGTGCCCAGTGTTAATGCCATATCCAATTCATCGTAATTAAAGCGGCTGGTATTTTTAGCGACTAGTGAATCAGATATATTTTTTGCATTTGCTTCACGTAAACTAACAAGAGAATCACCTGCAAATTTTTGTGATGCTTGGCTGTGGCTAAGCAAAATTTCGCTATCAAATAGATCGTTTAGCGGTGTATAGCGATATTTCGCATAATAATCTTTTGCATCAATTTTTCGTCGATTAAAATCATTGTTATAAAAACGACCACTTAATTCTAATTCATGAGAGTCGTTAGGTTTAATATTAATTTTAGTCAGTTCTGAATGCGGTCGTTGATTGAATTCTTTGCTTGTCGAAAATTCTTCACTATTAAATCCCGCGCCATTTTTATAAGACGATTCTATTTTATGCCCACTTAATGCAAGCATTGCACCAATGCTACCATCATCATTAAATAATGAACGTTGCCCAGCAACAGCAACCATACCGTTATAACCTAATCCATTTGTGCCACCAGCAGCTTTACTTCTGACACCCCAAGTGTGTCCTTGAAATAAAATATCTTCTACACCAATAGTTTTAAAATTAGCACTTCCTGCTAGGGCATTAATACTATTTTCACCGTCTTGTTGACCACGAGAAATATCGATTTGAATAATAAAATTCGGATCGATCATGCTATTAAATTGGTTGTAAGGTTGCGCGCCATGCGCATATTGGCTAGGTGATGTGCTATACATAGTTTGAGTGACACCATCAACCATCATATTAACGCGACCAAAACCACTTAATCCGCGAATATTAACACCAATGCCCGGCTGACTCACATCCATTTGAGTATATGTTCCCGGCGTTGAACGTAATGTTTGTTCAACAGATTCAAGATTATTAATTTCACCAATAGAGCTATAAGCACCTGGTTTTCCCAATGCTTTTTGTTCAGGCGTTTCTTTTTGTGCTGATGAAACTTTTAAGCTACTAAATTGAATCGCTTTATCTGTTTCAGATGCGATGGCAAGATGATTAACACCCGAAAATAAAATAAGAGTGCTAAGTATTTTCCTTGTAAATTTCATAATAAACCTATTCTTTATTTTTATTTAAATAGGCTCACGTTGCTTTATATAAAGTCATTAAACTAGAAAATATTATTATTGTTATGTTTGCTTTAAATAATAGCGCTGTCTCCCTTAATGAGAGACAGGCTAATTTATTAAACTGATTTACTATTACTGATTATTCTATTTTATATTTTGAGCTTTAAAATAGACTTCAGGCTGTTCTAACATCAGAATAAAAGCATATTCTTTGGCTGTATCGCGTAAGCGATTAAAACGCCCTGATTTACCACCATGCCCTGCACTCATATTAGTTTCAAGTAATAGCAGATTATTATCTGTTTTTAATTCACGCAATTTCGCAACCCATTTTGCAGGCTCCCAATATTGCACTTGTGAATCATGTAATCCTGTTGTGACTAATAAATGAGGGTATGCCTTGGCAACCACATTATCATATGGGCTATACGATTTTAGGCGGAAATAAACGTCTTTATCAGCAGGATTTCCCCATTCTTCATATTCCCCTGTTGTTAAAGGAATTGAAGCATCAAGCATTGTTGTCACAACATCCACAAATGGAACTTGAGATACAACACCGCGGTATAACTCAGGTGCCATATTCACAACGGCGCCCATTAATAATCCGCCCGCACTGCCACCCATAGCGTAAACGTGTTTGGGTGCTCCGTAACCTTTGGCAATTAGATATTTAGTGGCATCAATAAAGTCTGTAAAAGTATTAACTTTATGTTCCATTTTACCTTGGTTATACCAGCGTTTACCTAATTCACCGCCACCACGCACATGCACAATGGCATACACAAAGCCTCGGTCTAATAAGCTTAAACGAGGTGAACTAAACGAAGGATCGATACTGCTACCGTAAGAGCCATAGCCATAAATTAAGATAGGATTTTCACCTTTCTTAAATAAGTCTTTGCGATAAACCAATGATACGGGAACTTCAACACCGTCTTGTGCTTTTACCCAGATACGCTCGCTTTCATATAAATTGCGTTCAAAGCCTTTCACTTCTTGCTGTTTAAGCAATTGCTTTTGATGCGTTTGCATATTCCATTGATAAGTTGAAGAAGGCGTTGTCATAGAAGTATAACCAAAGCGAAGCTCTTCGCTATCTGCTTGAGGGTTAAAACCTAGCCATGCCATATAAACAGGATCGTCAAAGGTCACATTCGTCGATTGACCTGTTTTCCAATCAATTTGACGTAATGACACTAGTCCTTGTTTTCTTTCTTCCACAACTAACCAGCGATTAAAGAGATCAAAACCTTCTAAATCGACCTCTTTTTGTGGTGCAATGACGGTTTCCCAAGGCTTATCGATTGATGCCGTTTTATAAAGACCAAACAATTCACTCTCATGATTCGAACGAATATAGAATTCGCCATTAAAATGGTCGATATCATATTCACGCCCTTCTTGACGCGCAGAGAATATTACCATTGGTTTTTCTGGCGCATTCGCGTCAATTAAACGAGATTCTGAGGTTGTTGAGCTTTCAATAGAGACAAGAATGTAATCTTCAGATTTACTTTTACCCATCCATGTATAAAAACGATCGTCGTTTTCTTCGAAAATTTTGACATCTTGTTTACGATCAGTGCCATATTGATGGCGATAGATTTGATAAGGCAGTAAGGTTTGCGGATCTTTATCAACATAAAATAGTGTTTTGCTGTCATTTGCCCACACAAGATTTGCTGAGATATTGGTTAACACATTCTCTTTCCATGTATTATCCGATAAATCTTTATAGGCAACATTATAGTTTCTGCGCCCTTCTTTATCTTCTGCAATAGCGATACGTTTGTTATCTGGGCTGATTGTCAAATCACCTAATTGATAGAATTCGTGCCCTTTAGCACGTTCGTTTCCATCAACGAGAACTTCCCATTCACCTTCGCTATTTACTGGTTTACGCTGATAAATAGGGAAATCTTTACCTTCTTGATAAATAGTCCGATAAGTATAGCCATTATAAATATAAGGCACTGATTCATCGTTTTGAGCCATGCGGCTCACCATTTCATTAAAGAGCGTTTCTTCGAGCGCCTTGCCTTCTTTCATCACTGATTCAGTATAGGCATTTTCAGCATTCAGATAATCAAGCACGTTAGGATCTTTACGTGAATCATCTCTTAGCCAATAGTAATTATCGGTGCGCGTGTCTCCATGTTCTGTCATCACATGAGGCACTTTATTCGCTTTTGGTGGCATCACTAGGGAGTCCTTCTGATTTTGAGCCAATGCAGGTGTTGCTGAAATTAACAATGCCATGATCGCACTCGTTAATTGCAACGTCATCCGTTTTTTTGTTGCGACTAGCATAACGTTTTATTTCCTTTTTGACCTGTCGTTAGAACGTTAGTGTAGAAAACTCAATTGGCATTTCAACCATTATTTTACCTTTCGACAATAACTCAATTGGCGGTATTGGTAAGGGTTCTGCACGTTTGAGTACTCGTTGTGCTTCTCTGTCTAAAGAACGCACGCCACTACTAAGAATTAATTCACTCGATATGACATAACCTTGTTCATCAACAATAAAGCGTACTTTAGAAATCCCTGTTCTACCTTTACTTTTGGCTTCTTCGGGATAGGCTTTATAGCGATTAAGATGCCCTTTTGTTTTAGCTTGCCATAATGCTAATGCGCTTTCCGTACTATCTGAATCGCTATCATAATTTGCACTAACATCATTAGATTGCTGTTTCGCCGCAGAGCGACTGCTTGATGGTGCTGATTGGCTAGACACATTTTCGCTAATAGTAGGCGCGGGCTTTACCGGAGAGGTTATAGGTGTCACTTTAGCTGTTTGCTCTACATTGACTCTTTTTTTAGGTTTTTCGAGCAAAATATCTGCATTTTCATTCACAATTAGATCAGGCTGTTTTTCAGCAATATCTTGCTCTACCTTTTTTTGGCTTGCTACCGCCAATTGTTGATCGACGCCTACAACCTGTTTTTCATCACTGAGTGCTTGTACGTTTTCGCTTAAGCTCATCATTACAGCTAATTCTGGCTCTTGTATAAGTACCGTATTCTCTTTATTGAAATAAAAATAAGCCATGACAAAAATAGCATGTACACCGAGAGCCAAAATAAATGCTTTAGAACTACAAAGCTGAAATTTTGGCATTTGATCCATACAAGAAGAAATAAGCATATTCGTGTTATCAATAAATTAAGGTAAGGCGACAGGTGTTATCCAAAGATAATCGGCATGAACGGAAGTCACATCACTTCCCTCTTCCGTCATTATCACCACAGTTACTTTTTCATTCGGTGCTAGATCAGCAACGTGTAAAGGTACACCCATTATTTTTGTAGCATGAAAAGAGCCAGCAATTAACAGTGCGGGTGTCGGAGCATCTAATAAACTTTTAGCCATTGCACGATCACGCAATTGCTGAATAACCGTCATTTTTTCTGCTTGTGTTTTATCAAGCTCACCGTCATGAGAAAGCTCAATTGTTTTTTGAATAAGTTGGCGAACAGAGGTATCAGTTGAATGCACACCATCAATAATAGGAGGATTTTTATACGCACTAGATATTTCACTGCGATCAATATTTGCCGCTAATAAAGGATAATCAGCGCTTAGCCCTGCTTTAACTATATTGCCATACCATTTCCAAGGCCAACCTGAATTCCATTTTAATGCAGCCATTAGTCGCTCATCTCGTAGATATTCGGAGCCTGAATAACGTTTCTTTGTGTTATCCACTAATGATTGCTGGCTTGGAGTTAGCATCTCAAGTAAAACTGCTCCTTGAGGGCGTTTTTTAGGTAGCTCTGTCATTAACCAATACTCAATATCATGATGATAAGCATTGTCATGTTTTTCACCAATAATCACATGTGATTGACTTGCTAATCGTGTTAACAGTGTGTCTGCTGTGATGGATTGCCCAGTCTGAGTATCAATGATGTTTGCTGACTGAATAATTGCCAGATCTACGGTTGATACAGGTTGTTTTTCTATTGAATGACATGCTGAAAGACTTATTAATGAAACTAGTAGTAAGATCTTTTTTGATATTGAGAAAAACATAATCATCCTATTAGTTATATATACCTACTTTAGTTAGACGCATAGGTTAATATTGTTGTTAATAATTATCAATATCATTCTTATATTAATTTGCATTTAACATTCTTTGTGCTGATTTGATGAGCATAAAAAACCCCCGATAATCGGTTGTCCAACTATCGGGGGTTCCTTTAATAAAAAGCGCTTTATGAATGGAATTATTTAATTAGTAACAATTAATTTTGAGATTGTGCTTGAGCTTCCACAACAGCTAATGCCACCATATTCACGATACGACGTACTGATGCAATTGGCGTCAAGATGTGGGCAGGTTTAGCAACACCCATTAATACTGGTCCTACTGTCACACCATCAGAGCTTGTCACACGCAGCAAGTTATAGCTAATACGTGCGGCTTCCATTGTTGGCATAACTAATAGGTTTGCAGCGCCTTTTAATGGACTATCTGGCATCACATCACGGCGAATAGATTCTACTAATGCTGCATCTGCATGCATTTCACCATCAATCTCTAATTCAGGTGCACGTTGCTTGATTATCTCTAACGCTTTTCTGAGTTTGATTGAAGATGGGCTATCAAATGAGCCGAAACTTGAACGAGAAACCAGCGCTGCTTTTGGCTCGATACCAAAGCGACGAATAGTATCAGCAGCCATAATCGTAATATCAGCTAGTTGTTCTGCGGTTGGGTCTTCATTGACGTAAGTATCTGTAATAAAAGTGTTACCACTTGGCAATAGCAGAGCATTCATTGCCCCTGCGGTTTCCATTCCTTCACGTAAGCCAAACACATTTTTGTAGATTTCAAAATGTTCAGAATAGCTACCCACAGTACCGCAAATCAGACCATCTGCTTCACCTCGGCGAACCATAATGGCACCAATAAGTGTTGGATTGCCAATCATTGCACGGCGAGCTTGCTCTTGTGATACACCGCGACGTTTCATGATTTGGTGATATTCTTGCCAATACTCTTTGAAACGTGGGTCGTTTTCATTATTCACCACTTCAAAGTCTTTACCAGCTTTAATGTGTAAACCCAATTTCTGAATACGCATTTCAATCACACTAGGACGGCCAATTAAGATTGGAGTGGCTAATCCTAACGTTACCAATTCTTGCGTTGCATGTAGTACGCGGTTTTCTTCCCCTTCTGCTAACACAATGCGTTTTTTCTCTTTTTTCGCTTGCGAGAAAATAGGTTTCATAAATAAGTTCGTTTTATAAACAAACTCATTAAGGTGTTCGATATAAGCAGAGAAATCTTCAATTGGACGTGTTGCAACACCAGAATCCATCGCCGCTTTTGCAACTGCTGGCGCAATTTTCACAATCAAACGTGGATCAAACGGTTTCGGAATAATGTATTCAGGGCCAAAAGAGAGTTCCTGATCACCATAGGCAGAAGCAACTTCTTCGTTTTGTTCCGCGAGTGCTAATTCTGCAATAGCATGAACACAAGCGAGTTTCATCTCTTCATTAATTGCTGTCGCACCAACGTCTAATGCGCCACGGAAGATGAATGGGAAACACAATACGTTATTAACCTGATTTGGGTAGTCAGAACGCCCTGTACAGATAATCGCATCTGAACGTACAGCTTTTACTAACGGCGGTAAAATTTCAGGTTCTGGGTTTGCAAGCGCGAGAATAAGTGGATCGCGAGCCATTTTCTTGACCATTTCTTGCGTTAATACGCCAGGCCCTGAGCAACCTAAGAAAATATCAGCATTATTAATAACGTCATCTAATGTACGAGTGCCGTTATCTTCGATTGCATAAGCAGCTTTGGTTTCTGCCATATTAGCTTCACGTCCACGGTAGATAACCCCTTTAGAGTCACATACAGTGATGTTTTCGCGTGTTAGCCCTAAAGCAACTAATAAGTTCATACAAGCAATAGACGCGGCACCTGCTCCTGATACCACTAATTTTACTTTACTAATTTCTTTTTTAATAATACGCAAACCATTGAGAATTGCGGCTGTAGAGATAATCGCTGTACCATGCTGATCATCATGGAATACAGGAATGTTCATTTTCTCACGCAGTTTTTTCTCAATATAGAAACACTCTGGTGCTTTAATATCTTCGAGGTTAATACCACCAAATGTTGGCTCTAATGATGCGATAATGTCAACGAGTTTGTCAGGATCTGTCTCATTAACTTCAATGTCAAAAACATCAACGCCAGAAAACTTCTTAAACAAAACGCCTTTACCTTCCATCACAGGCTTACCTGCTAAGGCACCGATATTTCCAAGTCCAAGTACCGCAGTACCATTTGAAATCACCGCGACAAGGTTACCTTTGGCTGTGTAGCGATAAGCAGCAAGAGGATTTGCTGCAATTTCTAAACAAGGAGCGGCGACGCCTGGTGAGTAAGCTAATGCTAAATCACGTTGGGTTATGAGTGGTTTTGTTGGTGTTACTGTGATTTTGCCAGGTACGGGAAATTCATGAAAATCTAGAGCGCTTTGTTTTAATTTGTCTTCCATCTTCATATCCTTTGTATCAATAGGGTAAGGGCTTCGTTAGTATAATGGTAATGGAGCGTTAAATCATGACGGCTCCGACACTTTTTTCAAATTAGTAAACAAGATTTATTATAAACAATTAATACCTAGTTGTAGGTATGTTATTAACACTATTTAATTTCACCAGTGTAATAAACTCGAACAGAAAAAAGACAATATTTGTTTATTATTTACCAGATATTAAATTAACATTTAAAATAATTAATTTTTTTATATTGTTTAAAAAAACAATAACTATTTTCACTTGTTGATTATTTTTTTAATAGTCTTATCTCCACACAACTCATTGTAACTATAAAGATTTTATAGAATTAGATTTTTTGTTAGTCGTTTTGGTTATTTTCTTTTTTACCCGTAACAATAATTGGTGTAATATTGCGAACCGTCAATTTTATTTTCTTATTGTTTTAATAAGATGTCTGATTCTAATTTTTATTCCTCATTTGGAATTTACTTTTTTATTTTCTGCTATTGGAAAGATTACGCACATTATTATTTTTTTTTAGGGAGAGGGGTTATGCCTAGCTACTCAATTATGATAGTGGATGATCACCCTATCATGAGATATGGATTACGGCTATTGTTAGAAAAAGACAAGGACTTTGTCGTAGTAAGCGAAAGTGGCAATGCTCAAGAGGCTGTAACCGCTGCAAAACAGTTAAATCCAGACTTAATTATGATGGATTTAAATCTACAAGGGCGTTCAGGTATTGATATTATTCGAACACTTCGTCGCTCTGGTTTAACATCTTATGTTCTTGTTTTATCCGTTTCTGATTCACGTAATGATGTTTACGCTGCGTTGGATGCTGGCGCAAACGGTTATCTTTTAAAAGAGTGTGAGTTAGACATGCTATTACTTAGCCTACGCAAAGCAGCTGTTGGGCATCCTGTTTATAGTGAGCGAGTGTGGCAATATATTCAGCTTAGGCAAAACTATTCTGATCCACTTTCAGCATTGACTAAAAGAGAGTTAGATGTTCTTCATGAAGTGTCTGCTGGAATGAAAAATAAACAAATTGCTGAGAATTTATTTATTTCTGAAGAAACAGTGAAAGTCCACATTCGTAATATTTTAAAGAAACTGCAAGTCACTTCTCGTTTAGCTGCCAGTCTTATTCTTATTAAGCATCAGTACTAAACGCTTTACCCCGACACTGGGTCGGGGTAATCAGAGCTATTATTGAATATTCTGCTTAGTGCTATATTAAATCATCTCTACTCAATAGGAACTGGATAACTTAATACTTTAAAATGGTTATCTGGTAACTTTTCGATATTTAACTGATACAGCTCTCGATTTATTCCATTAATCACAATATCAAGTTCGCTAAAAGCGGATTGTATTTCTTCATTGGTTGCCCATGAAGGAATACCTTTTACACCATAATAAAAATAAATTTTACTTTTGCCTGATCCTATCGGTTGGATCTCTTTAATTTGGCTAATGAACAGGTGACCATAACAGAAGTCTTGATAAGGTTGCCATGCTCTGCGCCCCTTTTCACTGAGATTGAACACCCATTCTTCTCCATTTGCGGTTTGTTCAATCAATCCTGCCTCAACTAATGCATGCATTCTTTCTAGCACCCAAGGGGCATCATCTTCATTGCTGTACACAGGCCATTTCCCTTCGCCCAAACACAATAAATAATCACTGTTAAAAAAAGCCTCTAAGGCTATTTTATACTCATCAACTTTTTGACTGTCATTTTCTTCATCTGCCCAGCTAAAAGAAGAAAGTAAAAGCAATATAAGACTCAGTGAAATACTTTTCATATTCTCTTTTACCAACGGAAATCTTTATTCGTATTTGTATTACTCTACGCTACACAATTCGTTACACTAACGTGACAGTTTAATATCCGATATATTTTATAATGTAAATAGGATTTTTCACTACAACAAAAGCTGTTATTTTGGAATTGTATAACACTCATTCTCATCAATACTAATATTACGTATTGTCATATAAGGAAAATATCATGTCCACGACAAACCTGACATATACCATGTACGGCATAAAAAATTGCGATACAATCAAAAAAGCACGTAAATGGCTAGATGATAATCATGTTCCCTACACGTTTCATGATTACCGCAAAGAGGGTTTGACGGAAGCATTATTACGCACCTTTACAGAAAATTTAGATTGGCAGACACTTGTGAATAAAAGAGGAACAACTTGGCGTCAATTATCTGATGAAGAAAAAAACGCAATCACTGATGTTACCTCTGCAATCTCACTTATGTTAGATAAACCCGCGATCATTAAACGCCCTATTCTTGTGTCATCAGACAACCGCTTTGTTGTTGGTTTTGATGTCAATGATTATTCGTCCTTTACAGGAGCCTAATTTTTATGTCCTGTCCTGTTATTGAGCTTGCACAACAACTGATTTCGCGTCCCTCAATCAGCCCTGATGATCAAGGTTGTCAGCAACTGATTATCGATAGGCTTGCCCCTCTTGGTTTTACGATTGAAAGAATGCCTTTTGGTGAAACTGAAAATCTCTGGGCTTGTCGTGGTGGTGAAGGCGAAACACTAGCCTTTGCTGGTCATACTGATGTTGTACCAACAGGTGATCTTGATTTGTGGGATAACCCGCCTTTTGAACCATCTATTCGTGATGGTATGTTATATGGACGCGGTGCGGCGGATATGAAAGGCTCGCTTGCCGCCATGATTGTCGCTGCTGAACGTTTTGTTCGCTCTTATCCTGATCACCGTGGACGACTGGCCTTTTTAATTACATCGGATGAAGAAGCCAAAGCCGCAGACGGCACGGTTAAAGTCGTACAATCTTTAATGTCGCGTGGCGAACGTCTCGACTATTGCCTTGTGGGTGAGCCTTCAAGCCAACATCATTTAGGCGATATGGTAAAAAATGGTCGTCGAGGCTCAATAACAGCAAATTTAATTATTCAAGGTGTGCAAGGTCATGTCGCTTACCCTCACCTTGCAGAAAATCCTATTCATCTTGCCTCCCCTTTTATCCAAGAGCTCGTTAATACTGTTTGGGATGAAGGCAACGAGTTTTTCCCAGCAACTACAATGCAAATTGCCAATATCCATGCAGGTACAGGCAGCAATAATGTGATCCCCGGTGAGCTGTTTATTCAATTTAATTTCCGCTTTAGTACTGCCATTACAGATGAAGAAATTCGCCAACGTACAGAAGCGTTACTACAAAAGCATCAACTTCGCTATCAGTTGGAATGGTCTTTATCTGGCCAGCCTTTTATTACCGGCCAAGGTAAATTACTTGAAGCTGTCCGTTACTCCGTTAAGCATTACACCAATTTAGAGCCAGAGCTTTCCACCAGTGGAGGCACTTCTGATGGTCGATTTATTGCCCAAATGGGCGCGCAAGTTGTCGAATTAGGCCCTGTTAATGCAACAATTCATAAAGTTAATGAGTGTGTTAATGCGGCAGATTTACAACAGCTTAGCCGAATTTATCAGCGGGTTATGGAGCAACTTATTTTATGATAACGCCTTTAATGCTAACTGGCCGTTCTACTGATCATTTAGTCACTTTATCTGGTCAGCATCGCTTGCAATTTAATGCCACTAAGGCTTTTTTAGCATTACAACAACAAGCCACAAAAGCAGGCTTTAAATTAATGCCAGCCAGCTCTTTTCGTGATTTTAACCGCCAATTAGCTATATGGAATGGAAAGTTTGAAGGTACTCGCCCTGTTTTAGATGCACAAAGCCAGCCAATAGATATTCATGCATTATCAGATGGTGAGCGCTGTATCGCTATTTTAAAATGGTCAGCATTGCCCGGTGCAAGTCGCCACCATTGGGGCACTGAGATTGATATTTACGATCCTTTTCGTTTACCTGAAGGTCAATCATTACAATTAGAACCTTGGGAATACGAAGATGGTGGCTATTTTGCAGAGCTTAATGAATGGTTAACGGAGAATATGTCAGCGTATGACTTTTATCGCCCTTTTACTCATAAAGAGAGCGATATTGCTTACGAGCCATGGCATATCAGTTATTGGCCTCTTTCCCATGAAGCTTCTCTTGCTTATACGCCTGATATTCTAAAATCTGTGTTAGAAGAAGAGAATATTTATGGTAAACAGTGGCTGTTAGCTAATCTTGACGAAATATTTGCACGTTACATTGTTTTGCCTGAGTAACGTTATTTTTCACATGGGACTTCTTGTTGATCATTAACAGGAAGTCTCCACATAAATATCAACAAACACACTAAGATTATCAGCAATAATATTCTGACCCAAAGCATAGACACTAGCCACAGTGAAATCGCAAAGGTAATTAAGATCACTAAGATTGCTTTAGGTTTCGCCCCTTTAGGCATAGCGTGATAAGTTTGCCAATATCGTAAATAAGGACCAAACCAAGAGCGATAAAGTAACCAATAATGGAAGCGCTTCGACGAACGAGAAAAACACCATGCAGCAAGCAATAAGAAAGGTGTAGTGGGTAACACAGGCAAAATAACACCTAATGTAGCTAATCCAACACATAACCAACCTGCTATAATCAATAATATCCGTTTCATGCTGTGCTTTTCCAACCTATGCTTTATTGCGTTATTTTATAGAGTAAATAAAAAAGATCCTCATTCTCAACAACAATTTTAAAATATAAGGCTTATTTATGCACTGGATTGCTGACTATTGGTGGGTAATTTTAATTCTTTTAGTAGGAATTATCATTAACGCTATTAAAGATATGAACAAAATCGATCCCAAGCAATTTCTTAAAAATAAGCGAAAGTTGCCTCCACATCGTGATTTTAATGATAAATGGGATGATGAAGATGATTGGCCTAAACAAAATCAAAACAAGAAGGATGAGAATAAGTAGCTAGCCACTGTTGATAACGCGATGTTAATTGAGGATCTTTTTCAGCCATTAATTGCGCACATTGCTCTCTTAATTGCTTAGTTAAGACTTTTTTTCCTGATAAAGAAAACTCAGCCACACACTGCTCGAGTGACTTATTGTCTACAAAAAAAGCCACTAATAACGGATAGTGTTGCTCATAACCTACTAAAAAATTAGCAACACTCTCATAAACAGTAAGTGCGGGACGATGAGCAAATGCAAAACCCGCCATCACTAACCAACGGTCTTGTGATGTAGCAACATGATTTGGTATTAAATTATCCGCTAAGCAGAGCTTGGTTTGCTGTTCTATCTGAGGATATTGCAAAGCAAAAGCACGTAAAGACGAGCGTAATAACTGTTCGCCTTTTTCTGTTAGTGGATAAATTGCCATTGCAGCGTAGCATCCACTACTTGCCTCTTTATGTACTCCTAAGCGCACTATTTGAAAGCCACATTGCATCCAAAACTGTGCTAACACTTCGGTATAACCAAAGCTCACCGAAAGATAATCAATAGCCTGTTTTTGACTCTCTTTTACAATATTAGCAATTAAAGTTGCGGCAATTTTTTGGCGTCGATATTGAGGTAAAACAGCAATGCGGCTAATACGCAATGAGTTCAAACACATTGCATCGGGTGTTAAACCATAAGTTACTAATGATTGAGCAACCAAATTACCTCTTGGCCTACGAGTACCTAGCCAGACATCATAAGCAAGTTCGAAAGGTAATCCTCCTTCTTCGATACACCACACAGCACCCACGATTTTTTTATTGATTGATGCTGACCAATAACGCTGTTTTTGACCATCAAGTAAACGCCGTAGATCAAGTGGCGTTGTTCGATAATGCGCACTAGTAAGTAACTGATAAAAATCATGTAGTTGTGAAATATTGTTATGCCAATTTCCTTGAAGCTGGTGGATATCGACTTCACCTTGTTTTTGACGCTCAAAATCAGACTCAAGCTCATCAAGCAATAACAATTGATTAAGCCAATTTTCTAATGGACAATCTTTAGCCCAACGAATTGGTGTTTGTAATTGATAGGTATGCAAATTAGGAATGTTGTCTCCTAATTTCAGCATAAAACCTCGCCCTGTTCCTTCATAGCCTTGTACTGTGGTTGTCATTAAGACATTAGGGAAATAACCACACAGCACTTCTAGTTGTGCAATAGGCAAAGAAGCAGCCTCATCAATAATTAGCCAATCACTTTGAATTTCGTTATTTATACACAACGCTAATAAATTATCAGGAGAGTAAAATGAAATAGCTTTATTGGTGTGTGAAGATAAAACATCTGTACTATTTTTAGCAGGTGCACATACCAGCACATTTCCTTGATATTGTTCGATAAACATTCCCGCCAGCGCTGACTTTCCTCTGCCTCTTGGTGCAATAACACTCCAAATACCCGATGTCGATAATAGCAAATTATCTAAAATTACTTGCTGTTCTGCGGTTGGTTTACCTTGTGGAAGTGCCCAAGGTTTAGCCTTTTCAATCAATTTGGGTAATTGAAATGGCGTTGATTGTTGCCAGACAATTGCTTTGTCATCACCTAAAGTGATGTTTTTTAGCCATGCCATAAAATTTGGTGTTGAAAGTACACCTTGAGCATCATTCCATCGCTGACTATCGTTATCGGTATAACTGTCCCAACGTTCAATATCAGGCAAGCACAAAATCAATACACTACCTGCTTTTAATGTGCCCGTTAACATGGCTAAAGCATCAGTATTAAATCCTTCATTAGCATCAAAAACCGCATGTAGGAACTCACGCCCCAATAGGCGAATAGCTTGTTCAGGTAAAATAGCATGGGGTTGATTGAAAGAAATAGTGACCCAATCACCTTGGCATAATTGAGTAATTTGCTGGATCTGTGCCGTTTGCCATGCTGGTTCACCCGCTAATAGCAGTAACTGGCGTTGCCCTAATTGAGCTAATTTTTGCTGATATTGATGTAAATGAGACAATGGCACAGCTAGGATTTACCGATTAACAATGAAAGAATACCAGCTGCAATTAATGGTCCAACAGGCACACCTCGGAAAAGTGCGACACCAATGACTGTTCCCACTAATAAGCCAGCAACCGTTGAAGGCTGGTTATTCATTAGAGAAACGCCCCGTGCGCCTAACCAAGAAACCGCGATTCCTATCGCAATTGCTAGTAATGATTTCCAGTTTAAAAATGAGTTAAGAACTTCTTGCCCTGAAATACGTCCTGTTGCTATGGGTGTCATTACCCCAATGGTCAAAATTAAGATCCCGATAGTCATGCCATATTTTTCAACAACAGGAAAATATTGATTTAGAGGTGTGATTTTAATCACTAGCAAAGCAAGCATTGCTAACGTTACAGTCATATTATGACTAATAATGCCAAGTCCTGCGAGAACCAGCAAAATTAATAGTGAGGGATCAACGTTACTCATGTTTGTTCCTAAGCCTTTCTCTTTATAGAGTTAATTATCTTTTATTTATCGACAAATGGTATTAGTTCAAAGACGAAGAAGCAAATGTATCGCAAGATTTAATACTGCCACTGTTATAGCCTCTCATAAACCAAGTCTTGCGTTGTTCTGCTGTGCCGTGTGTAAAACTATCGGGCACTACATAACCTTGCTGTTGTTTCTGTAACTTGTCATCACCTATCGCTTGCGCCGTTTTGATCGCAGTTAATAAATCACTTTCATCAATACGACCTTCACCTGCAATAAAATGTCCCCACATTCCAGCAAAACAGTCTGCTTGCAACTCTAATTTTACAGATAAACGATTTGCCTCTGCTTTTGAACGCGCCATTTGTTGTTTTTCACGCATTTGATCAGTGATACCTAATAAATGCTGAACATGGTGCCCTACTTCATGTGAAATCACATAACCTTGAGCAAATTCACCGCCACCACCTAGGCTATGTTTCATTTCATTATAAAAAGAGAGATCGAGATAAATCTTTCTATCCGCGGGACAATAAAAAGGCCCCATTATTTTTGTACCTGTACCGCATTGCGTTGTGGTGCTGTTGGTATATAAAACAAGTTTAGGATAGCTATATTGTTTGCCTGCTTGTGCAAAAATAGTTTGCCAAAAATCTTCTGTACTGGCTAAAACGACGCTACTAAAATCTGCGGCTTCATTATAAAGGGCACTTTGTTGTTCGTTGCGTTGTGGCGGTTGGTCGGTTTCACCCGTTAATGAGTTAAAGTCAAATCCCATAAAACTGGCTATCACTAAAACAATAATAACCACAAACCCATATTTAGTGCGTAACAAAAGTGCAATTAATCCTAATGGGAGATTGCCACCGCCTGATGCGGGAGAAGATTGCCCTCTTCTATCTTCAACATTGTCACTTCTTCGGCGATCATTCCAACGCATAACTTATCCCCACATTTTAAATAGACGATTTTAGCTTTATTATGAACAAATTTATCACTTGATTTGAGATAATAACAAATAATTGCAATCTCTATTCCCTATTTTTTAAGAGCAAGATAATAGAGACTATCAGAGTAAGCTAGTACCCGTTGCCACAACGAAAAAATAAGCATCATAAGGAATTAAAACTGTTTTTTTAACGATTTCATAATAGAATTCTTATTTCTTGCCTTTGTATTTTTTCTTCACTAATAAATAGATAATTTAATGACTCGAACTCAACGTTTACTCACTTTATTGCAGATTTTAAAAGAAAATCGCTATCCGATAACGGCAGAGGTATTAGCAGATAAATTACAAATTAGTGTTAGATCTATTTATCGTGATATTGAGTCTTTACGTAATCAAGGCGCTGAAATTACGGGTGAAGCAGGTATAGGTTATCAGCTAAAATCAGGTTTACTCCTACCGCCATTAACCTTTGATATTAATGAACTTGAAGCACTTATTTTAGGTTTACGTTGGGTAGAAAGTAATACAGATAAAGAGTTAAGTCACTCGGCGTTACGGGCAATTAATAAAATCAATACTGTGATCACAACACAGCATCAAACATTACTTGAACAAAATACATTATTTGTTCCCACTAACCGAATTATTGAAATTGATCATACCATAGCTAAAGATATGCGTTTTAGTTTACGCGAAGAAAAAAAAGCCAAAATAGATTATAAAGATGCTCAAAAGCAATTAAGCACTCGAATTATTTGGCCTATTGCTGTGGGTTACTTTCAAGATTCACAAGTGATTGCTGCATGGTGTGAACTACGTCAAAGCTATCGCCATTTTAGGCTCGATAGAATTATCTCTTATGAAGTATTAAGTGATAATTTGCCTTACCCTAAAAATTATTTACTCTCTCGATGGAAAAAAGAGATCCTCAAAGAGGCTCCTGACAAAAATTGACACACGGTTTGCGTAATATCTTCCTTGCTGTTTGCTGTTCTTTGTTTAGCTATATTAGCTTAGCTGTTTCAGTTTAAACAACATCATATTAATCAACACAGTAAGGAAACATTATGAGTGAACTTATTCTTTATACTAATACAATGTCTCGCGGTAACACCGTTGAACTTTTCTTAAAAATATTAGATGTGTCTTATCAGCGTGTTGAATTAGAATATGGCGAACCAATGCGTACCCCTGAATATCTTGCTATTAATCCGATGGCAAAAGTTCCTGCATTAGTCGATGGCGAAATCGTCGTTACAGAGACAGCGGCAATTTGCGCTTATTTAGCAGATAAGTTTATTGAAAAAGGATTTGCTCCTGCCCTTAATTCACCTGAGCGTGCTGCTTATTATCGTTGGTTCTTTTTTACAGCAGGCCCTATTGAATCTGCATTTACGGTGAAAGAGCTTGGTATTGAACTTAATGAAGAACAGCAAAAATCATCTGGTTTTGGTTCTTTTGAACGCGCTTTTCATTGCTTAGAAACGGGCTTAGCCAGCGCCAAACCTTATCTTTGTGGTAAAAATCTGACTGCCGCTGATATTTATGTGGGTTATTTCCTTATATTTTTGTGCAAATATGCACTTATCCAGCCTACACCTCTGATTAATCAATATATTGATAGCCTTGCGCTTAATAATGAGATTAAACAATTATTAGAAAGCTTAGGATTACGATAAATTTTCTTATTATTAAACATAATTCAATCAAGCTATCTGCATAGTTGCTTAATTATGTTCTTTAATACATTCCATTTAAAACGTGATATTTAAAACAAAAGGTCAGCTTTTAAGCTGACCTTTTCTAATTACATCTTGTTTAACTTGACGTAATCGTTTGCGTATTTAGTCTAAAGAAACACCGATTCGACGTGCAACTTCTTCGTATGCTTCAATTAATCCGCCTAAGCTTTGACGGAAACGGTCTTTATCCATTTTATCTAAGGTGTTTTTATCCCATAGACGGCTTCCATCAGGAGAGAATTCATCTCCTAATACAACCTTGCCATGAAATAGACCAAACTCAAGTTTAAAATCGACTAAAATAAGTCCTGCTTTATCAAAGAGTTCGCTAAGGACATCGTTTGCTTTATAACTCAAACGTTTCATTTCTGCGAGGTTTTCTTTAGATACCCAACCAAAGGTTTCACAGTAAGATTCATTGACCATAGGATCATGACGAGCATCATCTTTCAAGAATAAATCAAAGATTGGTGGATTTAAAAGTGTACCTTCTTCGATACCTAAACGTTTGACTAATGATCCCGCTGCACGATTACGGATAACGCATTCAACAGGTACCATATCGAGTTTTTTTACTAGCACTTCATTATCAGAAAGCAAACGTTCCATCTGCGTTGGGATACCCGCTTCTTCCAGTTTATTCATAATGAAATGGTTAAATTTGTTATTTACCATTCCTTTACGATCAAACTGTTCAATACGTTGGCCATCTAACGCTGATGTATCATTTCTGAATTCAAGGATAAGAAAATCAGAAGATTCAGTGGCGTAGACCGTTTTGGCTTTTCCACGATACAACTCAGCTTTTTTCTGCATCTGACACACTCCAAAGATGTGATAGGTTTAACAAGAAATTTGCTTCCCATACTCTACTCTAGATTAGATAAAAAAGCTTTTAAAACGTGAGTACTATCACTAAAAAATCTCAGCGACAACGCATTGCTCACAACGTTTTTTTGTTGAAAACCACACCATAATTAGAAATCATATTTCAATTAATTCTATTGAATAACTGCGCTAATAACTAAAGTTATCATAATCAATATAAAGAGTGGTTTAGTAAAATTAGGATATATAAAATATAAAAAGTCAGAATAATTATAGATTATATCACCTTATTATTTCTATTTTCAGATGATATTCTTAATAAATCTTAGATCTGTTTCAGATTACATCTATTTTGAGTAATCAATAATAAAAAAACCAGATTAATTTCTTTTTATTGCAAATTAATCTGGTTATCAATATTAGCATCAACAAGTTTTAATGATTTATCTCTTATCTATTTTTATATTAAAAAAATTCATGTTATCTCGTAATAACATAATGCTTAATTAAATAATAAAACAGTAGATCTCATAAGCAAACCAACCTAATAAAGCGCCGGCAGGTAAATCAATTAAGTAATGTTGTTTTGTAAACATGCAAGATAATGCAATAAATAATGGGAATAAGAAAACCCATGGTCCTAAAGTTGCATAAGCAAGACACGCTGTGAGTGTTGCAACGGAAACGTGCATACTTGGGAAGCAGTTTGAGGAATCATCAAAATACTGAACAAACTTAAGAAATTTCTCTGACGCTGTTTTTCCTGGGTTTAAGGTACGCCAATGTGCTGGGGTTGCAACAGGGAACACAACAAAGAAAAACATTTGCATAACTAACAAAACAATATAACTAAAAACAATCATAATAAATTGTCTTGAGTCTTGAATGATCCAATTAAGATATAAAATTGCAGGATAATATAAAAAGCTATAGATCCATGACCACCATGGCCAGAAAGGGATCTTTTCATCAATCGGTGAATTAATAATTTTCACTTCTCTCAATGTATATCGTTGAGTAAAAAAATAAAATTGATAAACACCTACAATAAGTATCCCACTTAATATCAAGTGAATAATCATATCACCTGCACTCATAAATACTCCTTCATATAGTCAGAGAATGCTTTGTTATTTTTATTTAAGAATAAGAATTGACGCAATATTGCATAAAATTAAGCGTATTGCATTAAGATTAATATTATTAATAAATTTAAATTAAACCCTATCATTAAAAGAGCATTCAATTAATGATGTTTAATTTAGATTAATACAATTAAGTTAAGATCATAAAAAAGCCGCACAACATATATTGTGCGGCTTCTCATATTTTTAAAGAAGAATACTTATTTTACAGGCTTACTGAAAGCAGCTTTCAGTGCAGCAACCATTTGATCATTTTGTGATTGTGTTAATGGTTTACCCTTATCACTGATAAATTGTAAACTACTGCGGTTATTTAAATCGCCGACTTGTAATTTATAATCCGCTTCTTCAACAGTTGGTCTATCAACACCTAACGCACTCCAGTTTGCACTACTCATTCCTTTATAGGTTACTTCAATTGAACCTTTAGAACGTGTGCGATCGCCCATCTTCATACCAACACTTTCTAATGCAATAGGTAATCTATCCCAAACCACATCAAATGGTGCACGAACGATGATCACTGGAAGGCCAGCATTATCACTGCCGCTTTGGACATCGATAATACCTTGTATGTTGCTGCTTGCCGTATTTTCGCTTAAATTACGCATACGGTTTAAGCCATCAACCAATTCGTTAAGCATTAAAATATTATAACGCTTCACTTCAGCCGGATCAGTCATTTCAGTTTCGCCTTGGCGTAAACCTTCGTTAGTCACTGTTAACGAAATAACATTACCTGACTGAGCAATTACTAAACGCTGACGTGTTTGGAAAGGTACGTTTTCATCAGCACGTAACCATGTGATCCAATCAGTATGGAGCTCTTTTTGTCCAGCATCACTTTTAACAATCGCAATACCTTTCTCTTTTAAGATAGAACTAACTTGTTCATATAGTGTTGTGTTTTCAGGTGAGTTTGGTAATAGCAAACGGCTGTTGTCTGCATTATTTTCACTACGAGAACCACTTAATAGATTCAATGCTTGAGTTGGTGGACGAATATCAAGCGCTAAACCAACAGGTTCAGTTCTTTTAGGGGTTGGAATGTCATATTCCCCATTTTGCAAAGGCAACACCATACCCGCCGGAATCGCTAAATTCTTTAGCCCTGCTGTCTCTAAATAAGACTCATCACCACTGACCTGACGTTTATAGCGCTGATCACTTGAACAGGCTGCCAGTAAGACCACCAGCGACAGACCCGCGACTTTCATAATCTTTGATTTATGCAATAGTGTTGCCATTAAAATTCCCTAAGTTTTACAGTATTCCCGCTGTTAACAGCGCTTTCTCAACAATTTGCTGACCTGATGATGTCAACGGAGTCATAGGTAAGCGCAATGTGGCGTCTTCAATCAATCCAATACGTTGACACGCCCATTTAGCTGGGATTGGATTAGGTTCAACAAATAACTGATGATGTAAGTCCATCAGACGTCGGTTAAGTTCACGCGCTTTCGCAAACTCACCCGCATTTGCTAATCGACATAATTCTACCATCTCTGACGCAGCAACGTTAGCAGTAACCGAAATAACACCCTGACCGCCAAGTTGCATAAAGTCTAATGATGATGCGTCATCACCACTTAATAAGATAAAACTATCATCATTAACCAACTCTTGGATTTGACTAACACGACTTAAGTTCCCTGTCGCCTCTTTAATTGCCACAATATTATCCAACTTGGCTAAACGTGCAACAGTTACAGGCAATAAATCGCATCCAGTACGACCCGGTACATTATACAAGATTTGTGGTAACTCGGTGCTTTCAGAAATCGCTTTAAAGTGCTGATATAACCCTTCTTGTGAAGGTTTATTATAATATGGTGTTACACTTAAACAACCTGCAATACCTTTATTTTCAAACTGTTGTGTAAACCAGACTGCTTCAGATGTTGCATTAGCGCCCGTACCCGCAATTACAGGAATACGCCCATCAGCCATATCTAATGTCATTAAAACGACATCAACATGCTCGTCATGACCTAATGTTGCAGATTCTCCTGTTGTACCGACAGAAACAATTGCAGCACTGCCTGCATTAACATGATAGTCAACTAATTTACGTAAACTAACCCGGTCAACGTTGCCTTTTGCGTCCATTGGTGTCACCAATGCCACCATACTGCCTGTAAAATTAAATTCGTTATTCACCATAATCATTGCTCCGAGATAGACGTATACTCAATGGTACTCATTCATTGCTCTATTGAAAACTACTTAACTCTAGGTTTCTAATGAAATTTGCTAATATTCTTTGATATGAATTAAAGAGATATAATAATTGAAGATAGTGAGCAAGGGATCTTGGCAGAAATCGAAATTTGTGTTTACCTGTTAAGAATAAACTGAAAGTCAAAAGGAACCTTATTTTGCCCATACCTGATAAACATTTTCTCGTCATTACTGCATTAGGTGCTGACCGTCCTGGTATTGTTGATACCATTACACAATTAGTCAGCCAATGCGGATGTAATATCGAGGACAGCCGACTTGCGATGTTTGGTCAAGAGTTTACGTTTATCATGCTACTTTCAGGTGGCTGGAACGCTATTGCACAGTTAGAAGCGTTGTTGCCCATTAAAAGTGCGGAACTGGATTTATTGACCGTAATGAAAAGAACTACCAATGGTGCACCGATTACCTATCCTTCAACAATTGCAGCGAAAGTTGATATTGAAGATGCGCCCGGTATTGTAGAACGCTTTACTAATCTATTTAGCCAACATAATTTTAATCTTGCTGAATTAATATCTAAAACACATCCATCAGAAGATGGCTCACCTGCCCGTTTAGAAATACAGATTACGGCGCATAATCCATTAGATGATCATGGTATTGTTATTAATGAGAAATTTAATCAATTATGTACAGAGCTGAACGCTCAAGGCACAATAAGTATCGTAAATAGTCTGATGATGAAACAGTAAAAAATGGAGAATGACCTAATGAACCCATTAAAAGCCGGTGAAAAGGCGCCTCAATTCAGTCTGCCCGACCAAGATGGAGAAACGATTAATTTATCTGATTTCGCTGGCCAACGTGTGCTCGTTTATTTTTACCCTAAAGCAATGACACCTGGTTGCACAACCCAAGCTTGTGGCTTACGTGATGAAATGGATGCACTAAAAAAAGCCAAAGTTGAAGTATTAGGTATCAGTACAGATAAATCAGAAAAACTTTCCCGTTTCGCTGAAAAAGAGATGTTAAATTTCACGTTGCTTTCAGATGAAGATCATAAGATCGCAGAAGAATTTGGTATCTGGGGAGAAAAGCAATTTATGGGAAAAACTTACGATGGTATTCATCGTACAACATTCTTAATTGATAAAAATGGTGTTATCGAACACGTATTTGATAACTTTAAAACCAGTAACCACCATCAAGTCGTTCTCGAATATCTCGCTCAACATCCATAATTAATACTTCGAATTGATAAGATAACAGACAGCTTACACTGTCTGTTTTTTTATCTGTTTTTTATTAATATATTCAATGAGGTACTTAGCTTTTCTTTATATTTTGCTCATTCGCAATTTCATCAGGTAATGCATGCAATACTGCTTTTATCAGCGTTGCTAATGGAATAGCAAAGAAAACGCCCCAAAATCCCCACATTCCACCGAATATAATCACTGATAATATAATGACTAAAGGGTGCATATTTACGGCTTCAGAATACAGAATTGGTACTAATAAATTGCTATCTAATCCTTGAACAACAAGATAAGCGATAAATAACGCCCAGAAATCAGAGCCTAATCCCCACTGAGATAATGCAATCACAATAACTGGGATCGTTGCTAAAACAGCACCAACGTAAGGAACTAAAACAGAAACACCGACGATAACAGCAAGTAATACAGAGTAGCGTAAGTCAAAGAAAGCAAATACAAAATAAGTAAAAATACCCACAATTATCATTTCAGTGACTTTACCGCGAATATAATTGGTAATTTGCTGGTTAACTTCAATCCAAACTTGTGCTGCCAATATTCTGTTTTTCGGCAAAACACGACGAACCGCATTAAGCATCTGTTGCTTATCTTTAAGTAAGAAGAACGTCATCAAAGGAACAAGAATAAGATAAATCGACAGTGTAATAATTCCGATTAACGAAGCTAAAGATACTTTTAATACAGATTCAGCCACCGTTGAGAACTTGCTGCGTAAATTTTCTGCCATCATATCAACGATGCCGGCATCCATTAATGCAGGGAAGCGATCGGGTAATTCATGTGCAAATGCATTGAACTTATTGATCATATTTGGGATATCTGAAATCAGTGTCATCCCTTGTTGCCACACCGTTGGCGCTAAAATCAAAATAACAATGGCACTAATACCGATAAAGAGTGTCAGAATTATCGATACTGCCCATATACGGGCACATCCTAATTTCTCAAGTAAATGAGTTGGCCACTCTAAAAGATAAGCAAGCACAATTGCCACCAATAAAGGAGCAAGTATGCCACTGAAAAAATACAGAATTGAAAAGCCGGCAATCAAAATGACCACAAGGGCGATAACTTGTGGATCAGCAAATCGGCGTTTGTACCATTGAACAAGCAAGTCCAGCATGAAAATAAAGATCCTTTATAATAATCAGAACAATAGAGCTATATGTATTCATTTACATAAGCAATAATCTTTTGACAGATTTTACGTTAGGTTTTGCTATCATACATCATTAATTATTAATTATTCGTTAAGATAGCCATCAGGATACAGTTGTATGAAACTCAGACTTAAAAAACCCTTAGTCGCGCTTCTTGTTTCTGCGTTGCTATCAACATCAGTAGTGCCAGCGCATGCTGCGATTGATATTGAAGACTCTTTACCTGATATGGGAACGACCGCAGGTTCAACATTAAGCATCAATCAAGAAATTGCTATGGGTGATTACTATACTCGCCAACTTCGAAATAGTGCACCATTAGTTTTTGACCCATTACTCTCTAACTATATTAATAATTTGGGACAAAAACTGGTTTCTAACGCCAGCTCAGTCAAAACCCCTTTTCACTTCTACTTAGTTAACAACCCCAATATTAACGCCTTTGCTTATTTTGGGGGAAACATTGTTTTGCATTCTGCCCTCTTTCGATATAGCCAAACAGAAAGCGAATTAGCTTCTGTTATGGCTCACGAAATCACACACGTTACTCAACGACATCTAGCGAGAATGCTTGAAGATCAGGCAAAAACAACACCTCTTGCTCTTGCAGGTGTATTAGGTTCTATTTTGATATTTATGGCAAACCCAAATGCAGGTCTTGCAACCTTTACGGGAAGTATGGCGGGTATGCAGCAAAATATGATCACATTTACACAAATGAACGAGCAAGAAGCAGACCGTATCGGAATACAGACACTCTATCGAGCAGGATTTGATCCCAAAGGAATGCCTGACTTTATGCAAATTCTTGCTGACCAAGTACGATATAGCTCTAAACCGCCTGAAATGTTATTAACGCACCCCTTACCTGATAGCCGTTTATCCGATGCAAGAAGCCGAGCCAGTCAATTTCCTGCTCGGCAGGTTCCACAGTCAGCTGATTTTCTGTTTGCTAAAATGCGTGTATTAACCATGCTGACGAAAAACCCAACATCAGAGAATGCATTACAAACGATACTTGATCAGTTTAAGCAAGGTACTGCTCTTGAAAAGTCAGCCGCAAATTATGCGCTAATACTGATCTATTCTCGTGATCGCAAATTTGATGACGCAAGAAAATTGCTCACTCCGATGTTAGAAAAAGAACCTAACAATATTTGGCTTATTGATGCCATGACAGATATCGATTTAGAACAAAACCGTGCAGGTGATGCGGTTGCAAGATTACAACTCGCATTAAAGCAAAGGCCCAATAACAATGTCCTTATTGCCAACTTAGCGAACTCATATATGCATAATAAGCAATATAACGAAGCTAATCGCCTACTTTATCGTTATACCTTTGATAACCCAAGCGATCCTATTGGCTGGCAATTAATGGCAGAAAATTCAGCCAAACAAGGTGATAGAGCCCATGAATTAGCTGCTTATGCGGAAGATTTAGCACTCAGAGGTGACTTTGAAACAGCGATCCGTTACTTAGGTGATGCAAGCAGACAAGTTAAGCTGGGTAGCAATGATCAGGCTCGCTTTGATGCTCGCATAGACCAATTAAGAAAAATTCAGCAAAGAGACAGCCAATTTAAATAAGGGACAACAATGACTAAAAAAGTGACGATTTATCATAATCCACGCTGTTCAAAAAGCCGTGAAACATTACATTTACTCGAAGAAATGCAAATAACGCCTAATGTTATTCACTATCTAGATACAGCACCTTCAGTAACGGAGCTTAAAACACTGCTCAAAGCATTAGGTTTTAATGATGCAAGAGAGTTAATGCGCACAAAAGAAGAAATTTATAAAACGCTAAAACTGGCTGATGAAACATCACAAGATGCATTAATTCAAGCAATGCATGAAAACCCTAAACTTATTGAACGCCCTATTGTGGTTGTAGGTAATAAAGCCCGTTTAGGCCGTCCACCAGAGCAAGTAAAAGAACTGTTTATTTAATCTTCAAAATTTAAAGCCCATATTTATGTTCTTACATATATGGGCTTCTCTCTATTTACTTCACTATTAATCCCGCAACCGTTTACTCTCTTTTCTCAATTAATAAATAAATTATTAAATGTTATTAAATTGTAAACATTACAATTAGCAAAGTGTTTCTTATTTCCACAATAGAAAAAAACCAATCGCTTTATGCTTTCAAAATTTTTCATCTCAACCTCATATTTTTTATGAGTAAGAAATCGCCATTTTTGAAAACTTCTATCTAGATCACACAGCACCGTATAAACTCACAATTATAAGAAAAAAATAATCATGCGTTTCATTTATATTGTGACTCAAGTCTCTTTACACAAATGCATTCCTACATATCATGGATATCAGAAAATATGATAGCAGAATTGATAAACAATAAATTCTCGCCAAAATATTTTTTCATTATCATCCAAGAAAGAAATTAACAAAAAATACGTATTTAAAACAATACTGCAACACAGCAATAAACTTTCAATTTGTTATTTACTCTATCTCTTCTTTTATTGTTGTTTTTTTAACTTGATAACAATTAATCAGTGTGAAACGAAGTTGTAGATGTATATGAAATAAACAACGTTATAGCCAACATTATGGGCAATTAAAACTAACCAATCGCCATTATTGGTGTCGGGTGATTGCTAGGCTAATAGGAAAACAGATGAATATCGTACTTAGATTAAAACTTGTCTCATTCCTCCAGTTCTTTATATGGGGATCTTGGCTTGTAACATTTGCCTCGTATCTCTTTGGAGAACTGCATTTTAAAGGTAGTGATGTTGGGCTTATTTTCAGTGCTCTTGGACTTGCCTCACTTATCGCACCCGTCATCATGGGATTTATTGCAGATAAAATAAACAACCGCAAATTAGTGTTTATTACCCTGCATATTTTTTCTGCATTAGCATTAGTGTTAATGTCGCAAATGACGACAGTAACCACGCTATTTTTTGCAACTCTATTACATTTATTGTTCTTTATGCCAAGTATCTCAATGGCAAACAGCATCATTTTCGAACTGTTAGAACAAAAACATTTAGAGCCTAATAACTATTTCCCTAAAATTCGTGTTTACGGCACTGTTGGTTTTATTGCAGCCATGTGGGTTATTAGCTTCTTAGGTTTAGGTAATAGCTACCACCAGCTCTTCGTTGCAGCGATCGCTTCTATTGTTTTAGCTGTATTTGCAATGTTCTTACCTGCAACTAAAGCAGCTGACAAAAATGAAACTAAAGCCGAAGAAGTGGCATTTAGTATCACTAATATCTTGCAAGTATTTAAAAAGAAAAATGTCGTTGTTTTCTTATTCTTCGCAACACTGTTAGGATCTGTACTGCAAATTACCAATACCTTTGGTGTGCCATTCCTACAAGATATTGCACAATCTCCAAATGCAGATGATTCATTCTTTGCACGTTATCCTTCTGTGTTCTTATCTATTTCACAGATTTCAGAAGTCGTATTTATTCTGTTTCTGCCTCTGTTATTAAAACGCGTAAGAATTGAAACTATCGTTTTATTCAGTATGGTTGCTTGGATCTTACGTTTTGGCTTCTTTGCTTACGGTGACTACACATCATTAGGTCAAATCGTCTTATTGTTATCAATGATTGTGTATGGTTGTGCATTCGACTTCTTTAATATCTCTGGTTCACTGTTCTTAGAAAAAGAGATCCCTTTACAATATCGTTCAACAGCACAAGGTATGTTTATGACCTTAGTGAACGGTTTTGGTACTTATTTAGGTGCAATGTTAAGTGGCTGGGTCATTGATTTATATACTACCAATGGTGCGGTTGATTGGAAATCATTCTGGTTAATCTTCACTGGCTACACGGTTGCAATCACTGCACTTTATCTGATTTTCTTACTGGTTCCTCAGAAGAAAGCCAAAGTAGTAGAAGCAAACTAATTATTTAACCCTCCTCCTTTATTGTTTGTGTCTCTCGCCGCTTGCCTTGTATAAAGACAAGCGGTTTTTTTATCTTGTGTTTTTATTAGAAAAGACAAAAATAGAAAATTCCCCCTTAATAAATAACAAAAATTTGTTACCTTCAATGGGTATTGAATTTGAAAAAGAGAGGTAGGATTGAGATTATTCGCCTCACCTAACGAGATGAGTGAGGCTATTTAAAGTTTGAGTATATCTTTCACAAATGGGATGGTCAGTTTACGTTGAGCAACAATAGAAGCGTGATCAAGTTCATCGAGCATTTCAAATAAGGTGCGCATTTTTCTATCTAAACGTTTTAATACAAAACGACCCACATCTTCAGGTAATTCAAACCCACGAAGTTTTGCTCTTAATTGCAGCGCTTGAATTTTTTCTTCGTCACTTAAAGGTTGCAAACGGTAGATTTGCCCCCAATCAAGGCGAGATGCTAAATCAGGAAGTTGTAACTCTATTTGGCGAGGTGGTCTATCCCCTGTAATTAATAAACAGGTTCGCCCATGCTCTAAAACACGGTTATAAAGATTAAATAAGGCGAGTTCCCACTCTTCATCACCGGCAATACACTGAACATTATCAATACAAACTAAGGATAAATGTTCCATACCTTCAAGAACATCGGGAACAAAGTAGGCGCGTTTATCAAGGGGAACATACCCAACAGCATCACCTTTTAAGGAAAGTTCAGCACAAGCGGCATGTAATAGATGGCTCTTTCCACCTCCGTCACGGGACCAGAAATAGATATAACTGCCATGAGATTGATGAATGGCGGTTCGAATTGCCGCGACTAACGACGCGTTTTCCCCTGCATAAAAGCTATCGAATGTCTCATCATCGGGCAGAGATAGTGGTAATGATAGCTGTGACGGCGTATTCAGAAGCACCTCACCTGAATAGTTTAATAAACGTGGTGATTCTAACACAAATTCTCACAAGGTCAGAACCAATATTAAAAAAGCACATTGCACTGATTAAGATAACAGCAAGAACACTGGGATAAGCCTATTTTATATACTACTATCACCTCATTAAAGGATTACCTAACTGTACTTCAAGTTATTTAGAGCCAAATTAGAAAACATTCCGTATTAATTAGTTTCACTTTATTATCTGAATTTTAATTTCGCAACATCATTACCGGAAGGTTGCTGATAAATGTCGAGCTTAAAATATTTGGCTGATGCATTTATATACTCAAAAATTTCAGATTGAGTTTCTTCATATTCAACCCAAGTGGTTGCTCGAGTAAAACAATATAACTCTACAGGTAGTCCCATTGGTGTAGGTGGCATTGTTCTGATCACTAAATACATATCAGGTCGAACATCACCACGCATTTTTATCCAATTTAGCATGTACTTACGAAATAACTGTAAGTTAGTCACTCCTTTTGTTTCTAACCACTCATTAATATCGCCAATATCTTCTTCTTTTCCTTCAAGCATCGTTTCTATGCTTTTACGAAGCGGCGCTGTATTTTTTAATTCTAATACTAACTCTTGCGTTGCAAATGAAATCGAAGATTGGTCAATATAAAAACTACGTTTAATCCGACGCCCTCCCGATGAAAACATCGGTTGCCAGTTAGTATATTTTTCGGTCAAAAAGTCTTTGGTTGGAATACGGGAAATTGTATTATCCCAATTACGTACAGTGATCGTATGTAATGCGATATCAATAACCTCACCGCTGATATTACTACTGGGTAATTCAATCCAATCATAAAGCTTTAATACTTTTCCGTTAGAGATAAGAATATTGGCAACAAAAGAGATAAGTGTATGCTGAAAAACAAACATTAACACCGCAGCAATGGCACCAAAGCTTGAGATAATAATAAGTGGTGATTGCTCAGTAAATAACGCAATGATCAGGATAAAAGAGATAATCCAGACCACAATTTTGGCAATTTCAATATAGCCTTTGATGGAATTATTCCGATGCCACGCTTTTTTAGCGTGCCTAATATTGAAGATATCAAGAGCGTTATTAAGCAATGAGGCGATATTGATGATAATAAAGGCGCGAGCAACCGTCTCAAAAATAATATTCATTTCAGCTGAAAAAGACGGTAGTAGCTGATTAATATAGAGAACAAGTGTAACTGCAACAATAGATGCGCTCTTTTTAGCGATATCTTCTATGGTTTCTTCATCTGAAAGCTCTGTAAATAAAAAAAGTAAACGCTTTGCTATTCGGCGGAAAATCATTTTGGCGAGAAACCACACCACCAGCAACACAATAACTAAAAATATTGTGGTAAAAATCTGCTTTGATGTAATGAAATCATAAATTTCAATCAGCTTTTCCATAAATTACGTTATACCTTTTTTGAAACACCCCAACCTTAAAGCGAATATCACTTAAATAGCAGATAAAATGTCTATTTCGCATAAGAACAGACACCCATTGTCTCATTTATTTTATTTAAATAAACATCATGATTGAATTAATCATGCTTTTCTAAGTTTTTAATACTTAAAACATCAAAAATCTTAGTTTTTAATATGACATAAAAATAAAACACAATAAAAAAGGTGGAGATCATCCACCTTTTTTATTAATTTCAGCATATTGCTTTAGATTTACTTAATCGATTACTTTTTGTTTGCTGTACCACTAACCGATTCAATGGTGTTATCCACTAATTCTGTTTCAGGGCGAACAACACTCACTAATTTAAAGATCAAGCTTAAAACAATACCCACGATGGTTGCTAATGCCATGCCTTTTAATTCAGCAGCACCAATTTGAATGGAAGCACCACTCACACCGACAATCAGAATAATGGCAGTTAATATCAAGTTTTGCGGTTTGTTGTAATCCACTTTTGAATCTAACAAGACACGAATACCTGATGCACCAATGACACCGTAAAGCAGTAATGAAACCCCACCCATAACAGGAACAGGTACAGCAGCAATAGCCGCAGCCAGTTTACCGACACAAGATAATAAGATAGCGAGAATTGCCGCACCACCAATAACCCATGAGCTGTAAACCTTAGTGATAGCCATAACACCAATGTTTTCACCATAAGTGGTATTAGGTGTTGAACCAAAGAAACCCGAAATAATGGTAGAGAAACCGTTTGCGAACATAGAACGATGTAAACCTGGGTTTTTCATTAAATCGCGTTGTACAATATTTGCTGTAACAACAAGGTGTCCAACGTGCTCAGCAATAACAACTAATGCGGCAGGCAGAATAATAAAGATAGCACTCCATTCAAAACGCGGTGAATAGAATGTCGGTAGTGCAAACCAGTTAGCTTCTTTAATTGGTGTAATATCAACAACGCCCAAGAAGAAAGAGAGTGCATAACCTGCTAATACCCCAATAAGAATAGGAATAATAGCAAGGAATCCTCTAAACATCACAGAGCCTAAGATAGTCACACCTAGAGTCACCATAGAAATAAGCAGTGTCTGACTATCAACGGGTGCATCTGCACTTGGTAATAATCCTGCCATTCCCGCAGCGGTTCCTGCTAATTCAAGTCCGATGACGGCAACGATTGCGCCCATTGCCGCAGGCGGAAACATCACATTAATCCAGCCTCGCCCTGCTATTTTGACAATACCTGCAACGATACAAAATAACACTCCACAGACGATGAATCCCCCAAGTGCTAATTCATACCCTAAAGGTAACAATAAAAGTACAGGTGAGATAAACGCAAAACTTGAACCTAAATAAGCAGGAATGCGTCCTTTACAAATAAAGAGATAAAGCAGGGTTCCGATCCCGTTAAATAACAATATTGTTGCCGGATTAACTTTAAATAAAATTGGCACAAGTACGGTGGCGCCAAACATTGCAAACAGATGTTGAAGACTCAACGGAATTGTTTGTAATAATGGTGGGCGCTCTTCTACCCCGATTGCACGACGAGTCATGCTTACGACCTCTCTTTGATATGAATGTGAAATTGGTTTGTATATTTCTAACTATAGAACAAGATATTTAGGTTCAAAAAAAAGCCGACTATCAAAGTCGGCTTAATTATTATTTTGTACCAAATATCTTATCACCAGCATCGCCAAGACCTGGAACGATGTACCCGTGCTCATTAAGATGGCTATCAATAGATGCAGTATATAATTCCACATCTGGATGAGCTTCTTCTAATGCCTTAATACCTTCTGGAGCAGCAACCAGTACTAATACTTTAATTGAAGTACAACCCGCATTTTTTAATAAATCAATTGTGGCAATCATAGAGCCGCCTGTTGCTAACATAGGGTCAACAACAAGAGCCATACGCTCTTCAATATTGGATGCTAATTTCTGGAAGTAAGGGACAGGTTTTAATGTTTCTTCATCGCGGTAAACGCCAACTACACTGATTCGGGCACTAGGAATATTTTCTAATACTCCGTCCATCATCCCGATACCTGCACGGAGGATAGGAACTACTGTGATTTTTTTTCCTTTAATCTGTTCTATCTCTACCGAACCACACCAACCTTCTATTGTTACCGTCTCTGTTTCTAAATCGGCGGTAGCTTCATACGTCAGTAGACTGGAAACTTCTGAAGCCAGTTCACGAAAGCGTTTAGTGCTTATATCATGATCTCGCATCAGCCCCAATTTATGTTGAATGAGTGGGTGTTTTACCTCAACGATCTTCATAATTTCTCCTAATGTACGACGCAGCCTGACAAAAAAATCGCGAGATTATACCGCTTTTTTGCCAATATTCCATCGTTTTTCTATTGATATTGATCAAGCGCACAGCTTTTAACCACACCAACATGAATAATTGTGACCTACAAAGAAGATCCTCGCAAACGTTTGCTTTGCCTGTTAGAATAGCGCTCGCACACATTTTTTCTTAACAGCAACTTGCCGTGAGGGCTCTACGTGACTAACAAATCCTCTCTCAGCTATAAAGATGCCGGTGTCGATATTGATGCAGGTAATGCTTTAGTCGATCGTATCAAAGGTGTAGTAAAAGAAACCCGCCGTCCTGAAGTTATGGGGGGTTTAGGTGGCTTTGGCGCACTTTGTGCAATTCCATCTAAATACCGTGAACCTATTTTAGTTTCAGGCACAGATGGCGTAGGAACTAAACTTCGCCTTGCGATGGATTTAAATCGCCATGATGACATCGGGATTGATTTAGTCGCAATGTGTGTCAACGATTTAATTGTTCAAGGTGCAGAACCCCTTTTCTTCCTTGACTACTATGCCACAGGAAAATTAGATGTCGATACCGCAGCACGCGTAGTAACAGGTATTGCAGAAGGTTGTAAGCAATCTGGTTGTGCATTAGTCGGTGGTGAAACTGCTGAAATGCCAGGAATGTATCACGGTAATGATTATGATATCGCAGGCTTTTGTGTCGGCGTGGTTGAAAAATCAGAAATTATCGATGGTAGCAAAGTTAAAACTGGCGATGCTCTAATCGCTTTAGCATCAAGTGGTCCTCATTCTAATGGTTATTCATTAGTCAGAAAAATTCTTGAAGTCAACAATACACAAGCTGAAAGCACATCCTTAGGTAATAAATCATTAGCTGATCACCTATTAGCCCCTACTCGTATTTATGTAAAGTCACTACTTTCATTAATTGAAAATGTGGATATCCATGCTGTGGCACATATTACAGGTGGCGGATTCTGGGAAAATATTCCTCGTGTATTACCTGAAAATACGCAAGCGCGTATTGATAGTAAAAGCTGGGAATGGCCACTGGTTTTTAAATGGTTACAAGATGCGGGACAAGTCAGCACACATGAAATGTATCGTACCTTTAACTGTGGTGTTGGATTGTTAATTGCCGTTAACCCAAATGACGTTGAAAAAACATTAGCACATCTTGCTGAGTGTGGTGAAAACGCATGGTTAATTGGTGAAATTGCGCCACAAGCTGCGGGTGAAGCACAAGTTATTATTAACTAATGAAAACATGTGTATGAAAAATATTGTCGTCCTCATCTCAGGAAACGGCAGCAACCTACAGGCGATTATTGACGCCTGTAGGGCAAATAAAATCACGGGTAATGTGGTTGCTGTCTTAAGTAATAAAGCTAATGCGTATGGTCTTGAACGGGCAAAACTTGCTGATATTCCAGCATATTTTGTTGATCCAACTCTATATAATGACAGAGCTGATTACGATAAAGCATTAATTGAAAAAATCGATGCTTATCAGCCCGACATTGTGGTTTTAGCCGGTTTTATGCGTATTTTATCGCCTGATTTTGTGACTCATTATCAGCATAAATTATTAAATATTCATCCTTCTTTACTTCCTAAATATCCCGGATTACACACTCATCGCCAAGTTTTAGCGAATAAAGACTCTTTTCATGGCGTTACCGTCCATTTTGTTACAGAAGAACTTGATGGTGGTCCCATGATTATTCAAGCTCGCATTCCTGTTTTACCAGATGATACTGAACAATCATTACAAACAAGAATACAAGCAGAAGAGTATCGTATTTATCCACTAGCGATCGGTTGGTTAGCTGACGAGCGATTAAAAATGCAGAATAATCAAGCCGTTCTCGATGATATTGCGCTTTTCGACAACCTTGGTTGACTATTTCGTTTAAGATAAAAAGTCACATTGTGCTACACTGTAGCCCACGTGACTTTTTTTGTGTCACCCTTTTCTCTTTTTATTCAATGCATTCACCGAGGTGCTTATGTCCGGTGGTAAGAAAGTTCCACCTATAAAATTACGTCCTCTCGAACGAGAAGATCTCTCTTTTGTCCATCAACTTGATAATAACGCCAGCGTTATGCGCTATTGGTTTGAAGAGCCTTATGAGGCTTTTATCGAGTTAAGCGACCTTTATGAAAAACATATTCACGACCAAAGTGAACGCCGTTTTATTGCTGAAAGTGACGGCACTAAAGTTGGACTTGTCGAGTTGGTTGAAATTGATTATGTTCACCGTCGTGCTGAATTCCAAATTATCATTGCTCCTGCGCATCAAGGCCATGGATATGCTGCACGCGCGGCGAAACTTGCGATGGATTATGCATTTTCTGTACTTAATTTATACAAACTCTATTTAATCGTCGATAAAGAGAATGCTAAAGCGATTCATATTTATGAAAAGCTTGGCTTTAAAAAAGAAGGTGATTTAATAGATGAGTTTTTTGTTAACGGTGCCTACCGTTCTGCGATTAGAATGTGTACTTTCCAAGCACCTTATTTTGAACAAAAAGCCAAAGAGGCGAAACCCGAGAATTTTGTTAAACCGGGTGCGACTATTAAGCAACACGTCTGATTTATTCAGATATTAAGTTTTAACTTTAACCCTTGTTGGAGTTCAGATGTCCCAGGAACGACTCTATATTGATAAAGAGATCAGTTGGCTTGCATTTAATGAACGTGTATTACAAGAAGCGGCTGATAAAAGAAACCCGTTAATTGAAAGAGTCAGGTTTCTGGGGATCTATTCAAATAATCTTGATGAGTTTTACAAGGTTCGTTTTGCCGATGTAAAACGCCGTATTTTGATTAATGAAGAACGTGGCTCACGCTCCGCGTCAAGCCATGCTCGCCATCTTATAAAGAAAATTCAATCAAAAGTAGCTAAAGCCGACCAAGAGTTTGATGCTTTATATAATGATTTGTTACTTGAAATGGCGCGAAACCAAATCTTTTTAATTAATGAACGCCAAATCTCACCTAATCAACAAATCTGGTTACGCCAATATTTCCGTCAAAATTTAAGAAAACACATCACGCCTATTTTAATTAATCCTGAAACAGACTTGGTTGAGTTTCTTAAAGATGACTACACCTATTTAGCGGTTGAAATTGTACAAGGGCAAATTATTCATTATGCCCTGTTAGAAATTCCGTCAGATAAAGTACCTCGTTTTGTTATTCTGCCGACAGAACAAGGACGTAGTAAGAAAAAATCCATGATTTTATTGGATAATATTTTACGCTACTGTCTTGATGAGGTGTTTAAAGGCTTCTTTGATTATGACTCATTAAGTGCTTATTCCATGAAAATGACGCGAGATGCAGAATACGATCTTGCAACAGAAATGGAATCAAGTTTACTTGAAATGATGTCATCAACATTAAAACAACGTCTTACCGCAGAGCCTGTCCGTTTTGTTTATCAACGCGATATGCCTGATGAAATGGTGGCGTTGCTGCGCAGTAAATTAGGTTTATCGAATAATGACTCCGTCATTGCTGGTGGTCGTTATCATAATTTTAAAGATTTTATTAACTTCCCAAATGAGGGTAGTAAATTTCTGTTAAATAAACCTATTCCACGTTTACGCCATATTTGGTTTGATAACTTCCGTAATGGCTTTGATGCGATACGTGAGCGTGATGTTTTGCTCTATTATCCTTATCATACCTTTGAGCATGTGTTGGAATTGTTGCGCCAAGCCTCTTTTGACCCAAGTGTTATCTCAATCAAAATCAATATTTACCGTGTTGCTAAAGACTCTCGAATTATTGATTCGATGATCCACGCTGCGCATAATGGCAAACGTGTCACAGTGGTTGTTGAGTTACAAGCACGTTTTGATGAAGCAGCGAATATCCACTGGGCAAAACGCCTGACTGAAGCGGGCGTTCACGTTATTTTCTCTGCACCGGGTTTAAAAATTCACGCGAAGTTATTTATCATTTCACGTTTAGAAAATGGTGAAATCATTCGCTATGCTCATATCGGTACGGGGAACTTTAACGAAAAAACAGCGCGTCTTTATACTGACTATTCACTATTAACGACTAACACTGAAATTACCAATGAAGTACGTCGCGTTTTTAGCTTTATTGAAAACCCTTATCGCCCTGTCACCTTTGAGCATTTAATGGTTTCGCCACAAAACTCGCGCACCCTTTTAAATCAATTAATCACCAATGAAATTCATAGTGCACAAGCAGGGCATCCTGCGGGTATTACATTAAAAGTGAATAATTTAGTTGATGAAGAATTAGTTAATCGCCTTTATGACGCTTCAGAAGCAGGCGTAAAAGTACGGCTGTTAGTCCGAGGAATGTGTTCTTTAGTGCCTAATCAGCCAGGATTTAGTGAAAACATTCAAGTAACCAGTATTGTTGACCGCTTTTTAGAGCATGATCGTGTTTATGTTTTCACCAATAAAGGGGATGAAAAAATCTTTCTCTCCTCTGCCGATTGGATGACGCGAAATCTTGATTATCGCATTGAAGTTGCAGTGGCTTTGCTTGATCCTCAACTTAAACAGCGCGTTCTTGATATACTGGATATTCAATTTAATGACACCGTAAAAGCACGTTATATCGATAAAGATTTAACAAATAGCTATGTTCCTCGTGGAAATAAACGTAAGATCCGTTCCCAGCTTGCTGTCTATGAGTATATTAAATTGTTAGAACAACCCGGTTCACGAGCGTAATTTTATGCCTTTATTACAAGATGACTCTTCACCACGTCCTTTAGAAATTGCGGCTATTGACCTCGGTTCTAATAGTTTTCATATGATAATTGCGCGTGTTGTTAATGGCGCATTACAAGTCTTAAGTCGTTTAAAACAGCGAGTTTATCTTGCTGATGGACTTGATGATGATAACGAATTAAGCGAAGAGGCTATGTTACGTGGGCTCTCCGCCCTTTCCCTTTTTGCTGAAAGGTTACAGGGTTTTCCCGCAGAAAATGTCACCGTCGTGGGAACACACACTTTGCGTGTCGCCACTAATGCGAAAGTCTTTCTTCAACGAGCCAAAGAAGTTATTCCTTATCCTATTGAAATTATTTCAGGGCATGAAGAAGCCCGACTTATTTTTATGGGAGTGGAGCACACTCAATCTGAAAAAGGTCGAAAGCTCGTTATCGATATCGGTGGTGGCTCAACAGAATTGGTTATTGGTGAAAATTTTGAGCCAATTTTAATCGAAAGCCAACGCATGGGTTGTGTCAGTTTTAGCCGTCAATTTTTCCCAGAACAAAAAATTAGCGAATCTGCTTTTCGTAAAGCACGAGAAAAAGCAGCGCGTAAAATGGAAAAAATTGCATGGCAATACAAAATGACTGGCTGGGATGTGGCTTTAGGGGCATCAGGAACAATTAAAGCGGCTCATGAGATCTTAGTTGAGTTTGGTGAAAAAGACGGTGTTATTACTCCAGAACGCCTACTAATGCTCACTAAACAAGTTTTACGATTTAAGAAATTTAGAGATATCGCCCTTCCAGGTTTATCCGATGAACGTAAACATGTTTTTGTACCAGGTTTGGCGATTTTATGCGGTATTTTTGATTCATTAGGATTAAAAGCCCTACACCTATCTGACGGTGCATTACGTGAAGGTGTGCTTTATGAAATGGAAGGTAGATTTCGCCATCAAGATATTCGCCAGCGCACAGCTAAAAGCCTTGCAGAACACTATAATATCGATAGAGAACAAGCAAAACGTGTTCTTGAAACTATGCAATCTCTTTACGCTCAATGGGCACAGCAAAATCCTAAGCTAGTTCGCCCTGATTTAGAGGCTATTTTAGTTTGGGCTGTTATGTTACATGAAGTGGGATTAAGTATTAATTTAAGTGGGTTACATCGCCATTCTGCTTATATTCTTTCAAATACTGATTTACCTGGCTTTAATCAAGAGCAACAACTGTTATTAACAACTCTCGTTCGCTATCACCGGAAAGGGATCAAGTTAGATGAGTTGCCTAAATTTAATCTTTATAAAAAGAAACAGTATTTTCCACTCGTACAAATACTAAGATTAGCAACTTTACTTAATAATCAGCGACAATCGACGACAAAACCTGCATCTTTGCGTTTAGTTACAGATGAAAATCATTGGACACTTTATTTTCCTGCAAATTATCTTTCTGATAACACATTGATGGAATTGGATTTAGAAAAAGAACAAGAACATTGGCAGTCAGTTCCGGGGTGGAAACTGGATATAAAAGAGGAATCTGCTTAACAATATGATATTATACAGAAAAAGACGCTAGTCAATGCGTCTTTTGTTGCATCTATCATACAACAACTATCACATAACAACATAGGTTTGATTTGTGACGATAATATGAACATCACCAACGCAATATTGTTCAAGATTCATATTTTTTATACGGAGAAGACCGATAATCATCCTAAAATGGAATAATTAGTGTCAATGGTTATCTCCCTCGTAAGAATTAAAAAGGAATAACATGTCTCAACCAGCTATCAACAATGATACTGCGGCTGCCATCAATCCGTATTCACAAAAAGTGGCACACCTGCGTCAGCAAATTTTGAGCATCTTTCTCGAAGATGATCATTTTGTTGAAACCGTTTTAGGTGAAGCAAGTGAAAATGATAGGCTGAGCCACCATGAACTTCATGAAAAAATCACCACTGTTAGAGAATTACTACAAGATCTACACGCGGCAGATATTGCAGATATTCTTGAAGCCCTTCCCTATGACGAACGTCTCGCATTGTGGCATTTGGTTGATAATAATGAACGTGGTGCTGTTTTAGTCGAAGCTTCTGTCGCCGTTTGGGACAGCTTAATTAAAGATATGACTGACCGTGAATTATTACGATCGGTCGCCACATTACATGTGGATGAGCAAGCGTACATCGCAGAGCACTTACCTCGCGATACGATGCGTCGACTTCTTACCTATTTAGAACCAAGTCTGCGTAATAGAATAAGAGAAGTTCTTCAATATCCAAAAGACAGCGTCGGCCAGATGATGGATTTTGAGTTCGTCACTGTGCGAGGTAATGTTACGTTAAAAACGGTACAGCGCTATCTACGCCAACGGGGCTCTATTCCTGAAGCAACGGATAAAATCTTCGTTATTGATAATAAAAATCATCTGTTGGGCGAGCTTCCATTAACCACTGTTTTAACGCAATCTCCTGATAAGCTTGTCTCTGATGTAATGAAAACAGACACCGTGAGCTTTATGCCTGAGGAAAAAGGCGAAGACGCGGCGGGTGCGTTCGAACGTTACGACTTAATTTCTGCGGCTGTTGTTGATAGTAATGGTCTTCTAATGGGGCGATTAACTGTTGAAGATATCGTTGATAACATGCATGAAGAGAGCGATACCAATCTTCGTCGTATGGGTGGTTTGAGCCCAGAAGAAGACGTCTTTGCACCAGTCGGACAAGCGGTTAAAACACGTTGGACTTGGCTTGCTATCAACTTATGTACTGCTTTCGTTGCCTCTCGTGTTATTGGCGTGTTTGAACACACCATTTCCCAATTAGTCGCTTTAGCAACACTGATGCCAATTGTTGCTGGTATTGGGGGAAATACAGGTAATCAGACCATCACAATGATTGTCCGTGCATTAGCTCTACACCAGATTCAAACCGGAAGCTTTTCTTTCTTAATTTTAAGAGAACTTGGTGTTGCCTTTATCAATGGTATTGTGTGGGGAGGGATCATGGGAATTGTCACCTTCCTTCTCTATGGTGACCTTGCAATGGGTGCCGTGATGACAATGGCAATGGTGCTCAACCTGTTAATGGCTGCCATTATGGGCGTATTAATACCAATGACGATGATAAAATTTGGTAAAGATCCTGCCATTGGTTCAAGCGTTATGATAACCGCGATTACGGATACAGGTGGTTTCTTTATCTTCTTAGGTTTAGCAACTATCTTCTTAGTTTAAGACATCTTCTCATTACACTAACGCCACTGATAATAAAATGCAGTGGCGTTTTTTTATATCAATCAAACAAATATTAAGCCGTTGTTGATAGGTAATAATAGACAAGCAACAATGCAATAACCAATGAAGTAATAAAAGTCTTTTTAACAGAGGCACTTAATAGATAACTGTCATTTTGATTGGAGTCATTAAGCATGGCTTTTAGTACTAAACCACCACCTAATGCAACGATAGAAAGTGATGCGAACAAAATAATTGCAGCTAAGAGAACAGCACTCATTGAAATAGAGACCATAAATCCTCCGACAGTTCAATTTGACTTACTGATGTAATTATAACCAAGAATAATTTTTTTGATGCCTCTTTTTGTTTTTATTTTTAACTTAACGGAAAAGCGCACCAAAGCCACGATTTGCATAAAAACACAAAAATAAAATTATCATTATAAATTTCATTGGATTTTAATTCCAAAAATTAAATATTATTGAAATTGAATTCCAATGCATCGACATTTAACATACAGTAGAATATTCTAATATTTCATTTTCTATCAGATCATATCTTTCATTATTAATACTATTAGCTTTCTTAATTATCTAATAATAAGTTAATTTATAGAATAATAATAAATTAACTCATACCTTAATTTATTATTCACTTGTTTATTTAGACTTGAATAAATATATTCAACACAAAACCTTTTTTATTTAAAAACACTAAAATATTATTCATTTTAAATTTATATAATAATTTTATTATATATTGTTGAAATTTAATTAAACGGAATTTAACAATGATCTTTATCTATTAAATGAAACTAAAAACCTAAAATGCATTGATTTTAAGCCAGTAATGTTGTTTTGATTTCATCTATTTACATTATTAAGAGCTTCCTGTTATAACTTAAACCATCATCACAACATTATTCTTTCTCGCATAAATAGCCTATAAATAACCATTCGATGTTATTTATTTTCACCCTATTTTATTCGTTAATTTTCAAAGAATTTACTTGTGATCTTATTACGCATTATTTTTTATCACGATGATTATTATAGGTTGTAATTATGACATCACAATCACACTCCACTCAGCCGTTGAGTCAACCTACGGCAAGACCATTGAACCGCAACGACTATAAAACGTTGGGTTTATCCTCGCTAGGGGGAACGTTGGAGTTCTATGATTTCGTGATCTTCGTGTTCTTTACGAAAACATTGAGCCACTTGTTCTTTCCCGGTGATAACGCCTTTATTGCACAAATGCAGACATTAGGTATTTTTGCTGCTGGTTACCTTGCTCGCCCTTTGGGTGGCATTATTATGGCACACTACGGAGATATTATTGGACGTAAACGCATGTTTACCTTAAGTATCTTCTTAATGGCTGTACCAACATTAGTTATTGGTTTATTACCAACTTATGCCAGTATTGGTGTTGCTGCACCATTATTGTTGTTATTAATGCGCATTATGCAAGGTGCGGCCATTGGTGGTGAAATGCCAGGTGCTTGGGTGTTTATCGCAGAGCACACGCCAAAACAACGTTATGGCTTAGGTGTAGGAACATTAACCTCAGGCATTACAGGCGGTATTTTATTAGGTTCAATCGTGGCAATTATCGTTCAACGTAGCTATACCAGCCAAGAAGTAAATGACTTTGCATGGCGTATACCGTTTATTTTAGGTGGCGTATTCGGTTTGATTTCTGTCTACTTACGTCGCTTCTTACAAGAAACACCTATCTTTAAAGAGATGGCTGCAAAAAAAGCCTTAGCACAAGAAATGCCTGTGGTTTCAGTTATTAAAAATCACAAGCAAGCGTGCTTAATTACTGCTGCATTAACATGGTCTTTATCAACAGCTATTGTTGTCACCATTTTGATGACCCCCGGTGTCATTGTTGAAGGGATCTACAAAATTGATAGAACGACATCATTAGAAGCGAACTGCGTTGCAACATTAACCTTAACCTTAGGTTGCATATTCTGGGGTTGGATTAGTGACAAATTAGGAACACGCGCGTCAATGACATTATCATGGGGTGGTTTGATTGTGACTGCATTCCATTTCTATGGCAGTTTAGATGCAGCAATGTCAGGTTTTCAGTTAGCTTTTAACTATGGTTTGATGGGCTTTTTTGTTGGGGCGATTGCAACTACACCTATTGTTAGCACAAGAGCATTTCCACCATCAATTCGTTTTTCTGGTTTGTCTTTTGCTTACAATATGGCTTATGCCTTATTCGGTGGATTAACGCCAATGTTAACAGGAATATGGTTAGAAAAAACTGCAATGGCAGGTGCATATTATGTTGCAGGCGTATCATTATTAGCTATTGCAGTCGCTTTCTTACCTTTAGCTTATAAAGGTTGGACGGCTGTAAAACCCACCACAAGAGAAAAAGATGTTGCATTGCAGATTGATAAAGTGATCAGTTAGGTCTTTATCAAAATAACAAAACTTTTATTCTTGGATTGAGCGACTTAAAAAAAGCACAAATATATACACTCAGTACCACACGAAAAACAAAACTCATTGATATGTCAAAATTACAGGGCATACTTCATATCACTGCGGATAAAACTATGGGTAAATGCTATAATTTTACTCAAACTATTGTTGATTGGGCTGCCAATACACCTGAACTTGATTATGATGGTATAACCTATCCTTCAAGACACTATTTGGGAATGTGTACTGCGTTTTGGGCTAGAAAAGAGCGTATTAATCCTTTAGCAGAAATATCACACTGCTCTCTCGATATTTATCATGATGATAAAAAAGAAAATTTTCCTCAGAATTGGCAATATGATGATATTTCAGGTATTGAGATCATTACAGAAACATTACGATTTGATATTAATGCGGATGAGTAAACAGCTCGACTTGAGCTGTTTATCAAAAAGAAGTATGTTTGCCAAAAAGTTTAGTCTGATGAATTATTTCCTGCATTTGTTCACTCATACGACCGTATTTTTTTAATATTTCAGTAATATTCAGATTCTTATCATCATCATCAAAAAAATACATGTTTGTTAAAAATGACACTTTTGCTGTTGAACTCAGATCACCCAATAACACCAAAATTTCTTCTAACCCATCAATTAATTGATTACCATCAAACTGAAATAGTGGTAATCGGTATTCTCCGCCTACTTTAACCGCTAATAATTTATTGGTTTTCAGACGATTATTAATCGTTTGACGTTTAACACCCAAAATTTCAGCCGCTTGGCTTGTTCGGCAAGTTCCACCTAATGCTGTTAGTTGTTCTGAAAATTTAATCGCGCCTTCATTTAAGCGAGCAATTTTTTGTTGTTCTCTCGGTGATATTTCACAGGCTCGTTCAAGTTGAGTTTCAAAAATAAGCTTAGCTAACTCATTATCAGTCATCTCCAAAGCATGAGTTAATTTTTTTTTCTCTGCTAAGGCTTCAACTAACTCTTTTGTCAAATTAACCATTCTTTTAAGAACAGCGGCTCTCTCTACTGAGAGTTGTTGTGTTGATCTTTTTTGCATTGTGCTGTTCATAACGCCTCCTTTACACTTTATTTATTATATGATGAGTAAAGTGTAAAGAACAAGTGCAAATAATAGTCATTTATTTGTTTAAAATAGAAGGTACACGATAAAAATTGAACTTGCTTTCATTCGGATACAAAAAAGGATGCCTTATGGCATCCTTTATTTTTAAGAGCACAAATTACTGTGTCATTTTACTTAGCATCGGTGCGGTGATCAGCATTAGAACTGCGATAACACCTGTTACAATACCAATTTGTAAGAAGACACTGCTATAAATTTCTAATGAAGCATGAGCACTTTGTACGTCTTCTGGTACTGCCATTAAACTCGCAACTTTACCTGCAATAATTGCAGCGGCTGCCGAAGTTAAGAACCAAGCGCCCATAATAAAGCCCATTAAACGCTGTGGTACAAGTTGAGCAACCATCGCAAGACCTAGGCCAGAAATCATCAGCTCACCAATACTTTGGAAACCATAACTTGCGACTAACCACCATGAAGATACAATACCTGCTTCATTTGCCATACTAGCACCTAATGGCAGTACTAAGAATGCGGTCGCACTCAAGAACATACCCACAGTGAATTTATATGGCATAGGTAGTTTATCACCCATAAAGTTATATACAGCCGCTAGTAGCGGGCTTGCTAACATGATCCAGAATGGATTAAGTGATTGGAATTGTTCAGGTTCAACGCTGAAACCTAAGATTGAGTGCTCAACGTTATGGATCGCGAAGAAATTTAAAGAAGTTGGCATTTGATCGTAAAGAACGAAGAATACAACCGCTTCAACCATCAGCAAGAATGCAACAATCATCTTACGGCGAGCCGCACCCTTCATCATGAACGTTTCACGCGCAAAAATCAGGATGATACCTAATGAGATGATTGCTAAAGACCAACTTGCCACTTCATTATTATGTAGCAACCAAGTGGATACAGCGACCAGTGCAACAATACCCACCAGCGTTAATAATAATTTTGAATAGTTAAGCGGTTCAAAATCAGGTCTAGAGCCTTTATCTTTTATCCAACCACGACAAACAACAAAGTTTGCTAGTGTGATCAGCATACCCACAACACTCAGTGCAAATGCAACATCCCAGCCATAATTAGCCGCCAACCATGGTGTCGCTAACATAGAGAAGAAAGAACCCACATTGATAGACATGTAGTACATGGTAAATGCACCGTCTAATTGCGGATCATCTTTCTCATAACAGGTTGCTAATAATGAAGATGGGTTAGCTTTAAATAAACCATTACCTACTGCAATCGTTGCAAGTCCCCAATAAATCACGTCTTTATCGTGATCAGAGAATGCCACCATTGCATAACCAATTGCCAGTACGATTGCACCAAGAATAATAACCCTTTTAGTACCAAGGACTTTATCCCCAAGCCATCCACCGATAGCAACAAAACCATAGACCAACGCGGTAAATGCAGCAAAAACAGTGATAGCTTCCGCTTCACCCATGCCCAGCATTTTAACCAAGTAAACGGCCATGATCCCTTGAAGACCGTAATAGCCGAAACGTTCCCATAACTCGATTGAGAAGATAAGATAAAACGCGCGAGGCTGTTTAAATGCATTCAGGCTCGGTTTTTGTCCATCGTCAGGTGTGTTTGCAGTTGACACTAAAAACCTCTAATTATTCTATTACGCCTTTATATTTAGGCTAATTTTTTACAAAAATTTCGTTATTTAAGACAGAGTTAAAGCTCGGTGAATTTCATACTGGATTGTTATTCTTTGAAAAGAGTTCAACGCAGAGAAAAACAAGGTTGGCATTCTATCACTGGAAAGCATAATTATCTAAGAATTATAACTAACTATTGCGTTTTATCATAGTTACAGGCATTTGTACAAAATAGTTATGCGATTAAAAAAACATCAAACAAAATAACTCACTGATAATCAATAATTTATTTTTCACTTAATTATCCCTATATAAACAATTAAGCTACGCTACTGTTTACCTATATTTTGCTAAATTAGTTCTTATAGAATAACAACGGTAAAATAATGCCAGTAGCAATTTGTTTTAACTGATTAAAATAACGCCAACAAAACACATTCCTTGACTTAATTTCCATATTTCCTCCATTTTTAACTGTGAATAAACAGGTAGAATGTCACCATTCCAGATTTTCATTTCAGTATTTCTGATTAGCTAGTTGCCAGTGAGATCACAAAAGTAATGAATAAAAACAAAAATGCTAAAAAAAGAGTTTCTCTCATTATCGCTTTAATCGTCGTAATCGCAGGTGGTTACGCCTATTGGCAATTTAATGCAGCAAAAACAGCGTCGCCCGAAAATAAAGGGACTCAAGCAACAAACACCCAGAGTCGAGGTACATCAGGATCTCGTCGTCCTCCTTTGCCGCCTGTTCAAGTTGCAACATCAACACAAGAAGATATCCCTCAATTTTTATCTGCTTTAGGTACAGTAAAAGCCACTAACAGCGTGACCGTCACTAGCCGTGTTGAAGGTCAATTAATGGCGCTACATTTCACCGAAGGCCAACAAGTTCAAAAAGGCGATCTCTTAGCTGAAATTGACTCGCGCCCTTTTGAAGTACAATTAGCCCAAGCCAAAGGACAGCTAGCAAAAGATCAAGCCACATTAGCAAATGCACGCCTTGATTTAGTGCGTTATCAGAAATTAGCGAAAACTAACTTAGTCTCACAACAAGAGTTAGATAATCAGCAAGCTTTAGTAAAACAATCTGAAGCCAGTATTCGTATTGATGAAGCCACTATCAGCAATGCACAACTGCAATTAACCTACAGCAAAATCACGGCACCTATTTCAGGCCGAGTGGGTTTAAAGCAAGTTGATGTAGGAAACTATATTTCTGGTGGTTCATCCACGCCTATCGTTGTTATCAATCAAATGGACCCTGTTGATGTGCTTTTTACTTTGCCAGAACAAGATTTAGCGAATGTTATTCAAGCACGTAAAAACAATGCAGATTTGCCTGTTACGGCGTTAGATAGAAATAATCAATTTGAATTAGCACAAGGCACACTATTTAGTGTTGATAATCAAATTGATGCAGCGACAGGCACCATAAAGTTAAAAGCCCGTTTCCCTCAACAAGAAAATACTCTATTCCCTAATCAATTTGTAAATGTACGCCTTTACGTCACCACATTAGAAAAGGCGGTGGTTATTCCTAATGCAGCATTGCAAATGGGGAATGAAGGTCACTTTGTCTGGGTTGTTGATAGCGAAGATAAAGTGAGCAAATTACGTGTTGATGTTGTATTACAGAATGCAGAAAAAGTGGTTATCGCTTCGGGTTTATCAGCAAATCAACGTGTTGTAACCGATGGTGTGGATAGATTAACACAAGGTGCAAAAGTCGATATCGTGACACCAACAGCACCAAAAAATAAAGAAAATGACCGTGTTGTCGCGGAGAAAGCGTAATGACAGAAAAAACACACGGTACAGGTGGCGGTCCTTCTCGCTTATTTATTCTGCGCCCTGTTGCAACAACTTTATTTATGGTTGCCATACTGTTAGCGGGTATTGTTGGCTATCGCATGTTGCCAGTGTCTGCCTTGCCAGAAGTCGATTACCCAACAATTCAAGTTGTTACACTCTACCCCGGTGCAAGCCCTGATGTAATGACATCCGCGGTTACCGCGCCATTAGAGCGTCAATTTGGGCAGATGTCTGGGTTAAAACAGATGTCGTCACAAAGCTCTGGTGGTGCATCAGTGATCACACTGATGTTTCAACTTACATTACCATTAGATGTTGCAGAGCAAGAGGTACAAGCTGCGATAAATGCAGCGACTAATCTGCTACCATCCGATTTACCTTATCCGCCGATTTACAGCAAAGTCAATCCGGCTGATCCGCCTATTTTAACCTTGGCGGTTACTAGCTCAACATTACCAATGACACAGTTGCAAGATATGGTTGAAACCCGTATTTCGCAAAAAATCTCACAAGTTAATGGCGTGGGTTTGGTGGCACTAGCGGGTGGTCAACGCCCTGCTGTTAGAGTCAAACTCAATGCACAAGCCGCAGCATCTTACGGTTTAGATAGCGAAAAAATTCGTGTAGCAATCAATAATGCGAACGTTAACTCAGCGAAAGGGAGCCTTGATGGGCCAACTCGCTCTGTGACGTTATCTGCTAATGATCAGATGAAATCATTAGAAGATTACCGTCAATTAATCGTTACCTATAAAAATGACGCACCAATCCGTTTATCTGATATTGCCACTATTGAACAAGCACCTGAAAACAATCAATTAGGGGCATGGGCGAATAATGAGCAAGCGATTATTATTAATGTTCAACGACAACCTGGTGTTAACGTTATTGATACCACTGATAATATTCGTAATTTATTGCCTGATTTAGTCTCTAATTTACCAAAGTCCGTTAATGTTGAGATCTTAACAGACAGAACTACAACGATCCGCGCTTCAGTTAAAGATGTGCAGTTTGAACTTGGTTTAGCTATCGCCCTTGTGGTAATGGTCATTTATCTCTTTTTACGTAATGGTGTCGCAACCTTAATCCCAAGTATTGCCGTACCGCTTTCATTAGTAGGTACGTTTGCGGTGATGTATTTTTGTGGATTCTCTGTCAACAACCTCACTTTAATGGCATTAACCATTGCCACAGGCTTTGTTGTCGATGATGCCATTGTTGTGATTGAAAATATTTCCCGTTATCTCGAACGTGGTGATAAACCGTTAACAGCCGCTTTAAAAGGAGCTGGCGAGATTGGCTTTACCATTATTTCACTAACTTTCTCGCTGATTGCCGTACTGATCCCCCTATTATTTATGGGAGATATTGTTGGTCGTCTATTTAGAGAGTTTGCAATCACCCTTGCTGTTGCCATTCTAATCTCTGCGGTGGTTTCGCTCACATTAACGCCAATGATGTGTGCTCGATTGCTAAAGCCTGAAAATGAAATCAAACACAACCGTTTTGAAATGGCGTGCGAGCGTTTCTTTGAAAAAATGATTGCAGTGTATGCAGTTTGGCTCAAACGTGTTTTAAACCATCAATGGATAACGCTTGGCGTAGCACTTAGCACATTAGTACTAACCGTATTGCTATATATGTTTATTCCTAAAGGCTTCTTCCCATTACAAGATAACGGGCTATTGCAAGGCACCATTGAAACCTCACAATCTATTTCTTACCAAGCAATGGTAGAAAAACAGCAACAGGTCGTTGATAAATTAATTGATGATCCTGCTATTGATAATATTGCTAGTTTCGTGGGTATTGATGGAAGCAACGCAACCTTAAACACCGGTCGTTTACAAATTACGTTGAAGCCTCTTGATCAGCGTGAAGACCGAATAGATGTGATTATTCCTCGTTTACAAGCGCGTATTGCTTCTATTTCAGGAATGACTCTCTATCTACAACCAACTCAAGATTTAACGATTGATACGCAAGTTTCTCGTACTCAGTATCAATTTACGCTACAAGCAACATCATTAGATGAATTGGCCTCTTGGGTACCAAAACTCTCTCAAGCATTAAAAGATAGCCCTGAATTGACTGATATTAGCAGTGATTGGCAAGATAACGGCATGATGGCGTATATCAAAGTGGATAGAGACTCAGCAAGCCGTTTAGGTATTTCAATGAGTGATATTGATAATGCACTTTATAATGCGTTTGGTCAGCGTTTAATTTCCACTATCTACACTCAAGCAAATCAGTATCGCGTGGTATTAGAACAAGATATTCGCAGCGGAGATGGATTACAGGCACTTTCAGCCGTGCATTTAACGGGTAAAGATGGTGCGATGGTACCTTTATTATCTATTGCATCCGTAGAGCAACGCTTGGCACCGCTCTCTATTAATCATCAAGAACAATTTCCTTCAGCCACATTCTCATTTAATGTCGCTGAACAATCCTCTCTTGAAGAAGCGGTGAATGCAGTGAAATTGGCTGAAGAGCAGATTTCTATGCCAAAAGATATTACCACCCAATTCCAAGGGGCGACACTGGCATTTGAAAGCGCGCTTTCGAGTACTTTGTGGCTGATTATCGCGGCAATTGTAGCAATGTATATTGTATTAGGCGTGCTATATGAGAGTTTTATTCACCCTATTACTATTTTATCTACGCTGCCAACAGCGGGTGTTGGGGCATTACTTGCTTTAATGGCAGCAGGCAATGAGCTTGATATTATTGCGATTATTGGGATCATCTTGCTTATCGGGATCGTAAAGAAAAATGCGATCATGATGATAGACTTTGCCCTTGCCGCTGAACGAGAACAAGGTTTAACGCCTTACGAAGCTATTTATCAAGCGTGTTTATTACGTTTCCGCCCAATCTTAATGACCACAATGGCGGCGCTTTTAGGTGCTTTACCTTTAATGTTGAGTACGGGTGTAGGGGCAGAATTACGTCAGCCATTAGGGGTTTGTATGGTTGGTGGCTTAATTATGAGCCAGATCTTAACCCTATTTACGACACCTGTAATTTATCTGTTATTTGATAAATTATCGCTCTATATCAACCGCAATAAACACGTTGAAAATAATAACGAGGCTGTATCATGAAGTTCTTCGCCCTCTTTATTCAACGACCTGTAGCAACCACGTTGCTCAGTTTAGCGATTTCACTTTGCGGTGTATTGGGCTTTATGTTACTTCCTGTGGCGCCTTTGCCACAGGTGGATTACCCCGTTATTAATATCAATGCCTCATTGCCTGGGGCATCTCCTGAAACGATGGCATCCTCGGTTGCTACGCCGCTTGAGCGCTCTTTAGGGCGTATCGCGGGGATTGATGAGATGACATCAAGCAGTTCGCTAGGGAGTACCAATATCACACTGGTTTTCGATTTAAATAAAGATATCAATACGGCAGCACGAGATGTACAGGCGGCATTAAATGCATCACAAAGCTTGCTACCTTCAGGGATGCCAAGCCGCCCACGTTATTATAAATCGAATCCTTCTGATGCACCGATTATGATTTTAACGCTCACCTCTGACACACAAAACACGGGTGAGCTTTACGATTTAGCATCAACACGATTGGCACAAAAAATCTCACAAATTGAAGGCGTCAGTGAAGTCTCTGTCGGTGGCGGTTCACTACCTGCGGTTCGTGTCGCACTTAATCCTGATGCATTGTTCAATCAAAACGTAAGCCTTGATGATGTCAGAAAAGCCATAAACCAAGCTAATGTCCGACGACCTCAAGGCTTTGTGAATAATGATGACAATCGTTGGCAAATTCAAACCAATGATGAGCTAAGCAAAGCCGCTGAATATCGCCCAATTATTGTGCATTACAATCAAGATGCAGTTGTGCGTCTAAGTGATGTGGCACAAGTGACTGATTCTGTACAAAACGCACGCGCTGCGGGTATGAGTGGCGGTGAGCCTGCTATCTTGTTGGTTATTCGCCGTGAAGCAGGTGCAAATATCATTGAAACCGTTAATCGTATTCGTGATGAACTTCCTGAATTGCGTGAGCTTATTCCTGCCAGTGTTGATTTAAAAGTTGCACAAGATAGAACACCGACTATTCGCGCATCCCTAGCTGAAGTTGAACGTGCGTTAGCCATTGCGGTGGCGTTAGTCATTTTAGTGGTGTTCTTATTTTTACGCTCAGGTCGCGCCACTCTGATCCCTGCTGTTGCTGTACCCGTTTCATTAATTGGTACTTTTTCAGCAATGTATCTCTGTGGCTTTAGCTTAAACAACCTTTCATTAATGGCATTAACGGTTGCTACAGGCTTTGTGGTTGATGATGCGATTGTCGTACTTGAAAACATCTCTCGTCATATCGAAAATGGTTTAAAGCCTAAACAAGCCGCACTAAAAGGTGTCAGTGAAGTGGGTTTTACCGTACTTTCGATGAGCATTTCTCTTGTTGCCGTTTTTATTCCATTACTGTTAATGGATGGTCTTGTTGGGCGATTATTTAAAGAATTTGCCATTACGTTAACGACAGCAATCGCTATCTCTTTGTTTGTTTCGTTAACGCTAACCCCCATGATGTGCGCACATTTATTAAAAGGGATGAAACCGAAAGCACAGTCGCATTTACGAGGTTTTGGTAAGTTACTTTTCCGCGCTCAACAAGGTTACAGCGTCACATTACAAGCTGCATTGCGCCATAAGCGCTGGGTTATGACAATTTTTCTCGCAACCTTGGGTTTAAATGTTTATTTATATATTAGCGCGCCCAAAACCTTTTTCCCCGATCAAGATACAGGTCGATTAATGGGATTTGTGCGAGCGGATCAGAGTATTTCATTCCAGTCGATGAAAGAAAAAATGGCTCGCTTTATGCAGGAAATTAATGCAGATAAAGACGTGGATAGCGTGACCGGTTTTACTGGTGGCGGTCGCATTAACAGTGGGTTTATGTTTATCTCCCTCAATCCGTTGTCAGAAAGAACTGACAGCGCGAATCAAGTCATTAATCGTTTACGCACAAAATTAGCTAATGAACCCGGTGCCAACCTCTTTTTAATGCCCGTACAGGATGTAAGAGCGGGTGGGCGTCAAGCCAATGCCAGTTATCAATTTACATTATTAGCAGATGATTTAAGCGAGTTGCGTAAATGGGAGCCTATTGTACGTAAAGCCTTAGGCGAATTACCTGAGCTTGTGGATGTTAACTCAGATAAAGAAGACAAAGGCGCTGAAATGGCTCTGACTTACGATCGCGATACTATGTCGCAATTAGGTATTAATGTCAGTGATGCGAATAATCTGCTTAACAATGCCTTTGGTCAACGCCAGATCTCCACCATTTATGCGCCATTAAATCAGTATAAAGTGGTGATGGAAGTCTCTGAACAATATACCCAAGATGTCTCTGCATTAGATAAAATGTATGTGGTCAATTCACAAGGTGAACGTATTCCATTATCCGCATTCGCCAGTTGGTATCCTGCTAACGCACCATTAAGTGTGAATCACCAAGGATTATCCGCCGCGTCAACTATTGCTTTTAATATACCTGAAGGCTATACGTTAGCTGATGCCATTAATTCTATTGAACGCACAATGACTGAATTGGGAGTACCCAATACGGTAAGAGGCACATTTGCGGGCACTGCACAGGTTTTCCAAGAAACCATAAAGTCACAGCTTATTCTTATCTTGGCAGCAATAGTCACAGTGTATTTAGTGTTAGGTGTGCTGTATGAAAGCTATATTCATCCACTAACCATTTTATCTACCCTTCCGTCTGCGGGCGTAGGTGCATTATTGGCGTTACAGCTTTTCGATACCCCCTTTAGCCTAATTGCACTTATCGGCATTATGTTGCTTATTGGTATTGTGAAGAAAAACGCCATTATCATGGTAGATTTTGCAATTACCGCACAGCGTGAAGGTAAATTGCCTGCCAAAGAGGCGATTATTCAAGCCAGCTTATTGCGTTTTCGTCCTATTATTATGACGACACTTGCGGCGTTATTTGGTGCTTTGCCGTTAATGTTAGGCAGTGGTGATGGTGCAGAATTAAGACAACCTTTGGGTATTACCATCGTCGGTGGCTTATTAATGAGCCAGCTATTAACGCTCTATACCACCCCTGTTATTTATCTATTTTTTGATGGATTGCGTGAACGTTGGCAACAACGACGTATCAGCAAAAAAGAGGCAAATGCATGAAATTGAGAAGCAAGCTGTTTCTGGTGATTTTCGCAACGTGCATGGTGGTTGTCTTTGCTATGCATATTGGTATTCGTAGTAGCTTTCAACAAGGCTTTATTGGCTATATCAAGAAAAACAGTGAACAGCGAGCAACTCATCTAGCAGAAGCCTTAACTGAACAATATGAATTAGCTGGTGATTGGCATTTTTTATACAAAGATGAACATTCTGTCTATCAAATATTAAGAACCATTGATCAGATAAGCCAAAGTGGTGATGGCCCTCCGCCTCGCGGTTGGCGTACACAGTTTTGGATTGTAGATAAAGACATGAAGCGCTTATTTGGACATGACAATCAATTTCCCGCAGAGACATTTAAAAAGCCTATTACCTTTCACGATGAAATTGTTGGATGGGTGATTGTCAGTGCCGCAGATAAAATCAGCAGTGAAGCCGATATCAGTTTTGATAAGCAACAACTGCGTACCAGTTGGATCATTGCAGGTGCAACTGTTCTGTTTGCACTGCTAATCACATTGGTTCTTTCTCGCAGTATGATACGCCCTGTTAAGCGTTTGGTTGAAGCAACCCATAAACTGGCTGCGGGCGATTTCTCTGTTCGGGTTCATCCTACTAGTAAAGATGAAATCAGCCAACTCGCCACTGACTTTAACCAACTTGCCAGTACATTAGAAAAAAATGAGCAAATTCGCCGTGATTATATGGCCGACATCTCTCATGAATTGCGAACACCACTGGCTATCTTAAAAGGTGAGCTTGAAGCATTACAAGATGGTGTGAGAAAACCCACAGCCGAAACCTTAAATTCTCTGTTATTTGAAGTGACGAATCTGACTAAACTCGTCAATGATCTCCACCAGCTTTCATTATCAGACAGAGGCTCTTTAACCTATCGCAAAGACTTTGTTGATATTAATGAAGTAATTTTATTAGCGGTAGCCTCTTATCGTCACACTTACCAAACCAAAGATATTGCCTTATTCACCGAGTTAGATGATTTATCGTCGCTGATTGTACAAGCCGATCCAGATAGGCTTATCCAGCTTTTTCACAATCTGCTAGAAAATAGCGTGCGTTATACCTATTCTGGAGGTCAATTGCATATCAGCACCAAGAAAGGCCATAATAGTGTGCTAATTTCATTAGAAGATAGCGCACCAGGGCTTGATGAATCGCAATATAAAGCGGTTTTTCAGCGTTTTTATCGTGCTGAAAGTTCACGAAATCGAGCAAGTGGTGGATCTGGATTAGGGCTTGCGATTTGCGAAAATATTATTGAAGCTCATAATGGTAAGATAAGTGCCATGCCTTCCTCTTTAGGTGGCATGAAAATCCTTATAGAATTACCTGCATATTCTGATGATAATTAAGCCTTATCATTTTGCGCTAATAATTATTGAGCTGATAAATGACAACGACTGAATCACCCTATTCAATCCTAATTGTTGAAGATGAACCCAAACTTGCACAATTGCTCATTGATTATCTGCAAGCATCAGGTTATCAAACACATTGGTTAGCCGATGGCGCGGAAGTCAGCCATTGTGTAAAACAGCAGCACTATGATTTAGTTTTGTTAGACCTTATGTTACCTGTAAAAGATGGCATCACAATTTGTAAAGAGTTGCGCCAATTCTCCGACATTCCCATTATTATGGTCACTGCCAAAACAGAAGAAGTCGATAGATTATTAGGTCTTGAAATTGGTGCTGATGATTATATTTGCAAACCATATAGCCCAAGAGAAGTGGTCGCCAGAGTCAAAACCTTATTGCGTCGTTATTATCGTCCTCAAGATATTGTTCAGAGCGATAAGTTAGTTGTGATTGATGAACAGGCTTATCAAATTCAATACAATAATAAAATTCTCGATTTAACCACCGCTGAATTTCGCCTATTAAAGGCCTTAGCCACACAACCAGGCAAGATATTAACGCGAGATCAGCTTATGGATCATCTTTATGATGATTACCGCATTGTGACGGATAGAACCATTGATAGTCATATTAAAAACTTGCGACGTAAACTTGAGCAACTTAACGATCAAATTGAATTTATTCGCTCAATTTATGGTCAAGGTTATCGTTGGGAAACCCAAGCTTACCGTTTTCGATGATATTTTTTCAGGAATACATTGAACCTCGCTACACTTAAGCGCTAGAATCCCCCCCTTTATGATATACCCCTACCCAATGTGTGGGGGACTGACTTGAAATCAGAACCAGGAAATTAACCATGTTTACACCCGAATTGCTCTCTCCTGCTGGCTCATTAAAAAATATGCGCTATGCATTTGCTTATGGCGCAGACGCCGTTTATGCAGGTCAGCCACGTTATAGCTTACGTGTGCGTAATAATGAGTTTAACCACGAAAACCTTGCTAAAGGTATTCAAGAAGCCCACGAATTAGGTAAGCGCTTCTATGTTGTGGTTAATATCGCACCTCATAATGCTAAATTAAAAACCTTTATCCGTGACTTAAAACCCGTCATTGATATGGGTCCTGATGCGCTGATTATGTCTGATCCGGGTTTGATCATGATGGTACGAGAAGCCTTCCCTGAAATGGATATCCACCTTTCAGTGCAAGCCAATGCCGTTAACTGGGCAACCGTAAAATTTTGGCGTCAAATGGGATTAACTCGCGTGATCCTTTCTCGTGAACTCTCTATTGATGAAATTGCTGAAATTCGTAAGCAAGTTCCTGATATGGAATTAGAAGTTTTCGTTCACGGTGCATTATGTATGGCTTACTCAGGCCGTTGCCTGTTATCTGGTTACATCAATAAGCGTGACCCGAACCAAGGTACATGTACTAATGCTTGCCGTTGGGAATATAAAGTCGAAGAAGGCAAAGAAGACGAGGTTGGTAATATCGTTGAAAAATACACGCCAATCCCAGTTAAAAACGTTGAGCCTACTTTAGGTGTTGGCGCGCCAACAGACAAAGTTTACTTAATCGAAGAAGCAAAACGCCCTGGTGAATATATGACTGCGTTTGAAGATGAACACGGTACTTATATCATGAACTCTAAAGACTTACGCGCGATTGAACACGTTGAGCAATTAACTCAAATGGGCGTACATTCGCTGAAAATTGAAGGTCGTACTAAATCCTTCTATTACTGTGCCCGTACTGCACAAATGTATCGTCGTGCAATTGATGATGCTGTTGCAGGTAAACCTTTTGATCCAACGTTGCTAACGACATTAGAAGGCTTAGCACACCGCGGTTATACAGAAGGTTTCTTACGTCGTCATACCCATGATGCGTACCAAACTTATGAATATGGTTATTCTGTCTCTGACACTCAACAATTTGTCGGTGAATTTACAGGTAAACGCGTAAACGGTTTAGCTGAAGTTGATGTTAAAAATAAATTTGTTTTAGGGGATAGCCTAGAATTAATGACACCAACTGGAAATATTCAATTTACGCTAGAAGCGCTGTTTAACAAAAAACAGCAACCAACGGATGTTGCACCAGGTAATGGTCACATGGTTTATTTATCTGTTCCTGAAGATGTTGATTTAGATTTTGCACTGCTGATCCGCAACCTACAAGGTACAACAACACGTCAACCACATAAAATTGATGCGGTAGAAGTGAAGTAAAGCGTCATAATCTGATTTAAAGTGGTCAATTTCAAATACAGATCACATCAATAATGATTTGTTTACCGTATCATCAGTTCCGAAAAATAAAGAACTAGAATGAATACAGTAAGACTAGGAACCACCTCCTTGGCAAATCCAATCTCCCTTGGATTTGCCTTTTCTTTTTGTCCCCTTCTTATCAATCCCCCTTTTGTATAAAACACACTCCTTTTTTCGTTATCATTTGTAAAAAACATAGTAATTTTCTCGATATCAATTACCTTTAAAAGAGTGATTCAATTAAAGGAACTCATCAATGAGTAAAATTAGTTTGCTAATCATTAATGGAAAAAGCGCGAATAATAGCGCATTAAGAAAAGCCGTTTACCAATTACGTGATGAAGGTTTTGATCTCCAAGTGAGAGTGACTTGGGAATCGAGTGATGTGCGACGTTTTGTACAAGAAGCTATTGATATAAATGCTGAAAACGTTATTGCAGCTGGTGGTGACGGTACAATTAATCGTGTTGCATCTGAATTAATTCATCTTTCAGCTTCATCTCCTCCCACTCTAGGTATTATTCCATTAGGCACAGCAAATGATTTTGCGACCAGCGCACAAATCCCTCGTGATATGGAAAATGCACTTAATTTAGCCGTTAAAGGTCGCGCTGTACCAATTGATGTTATCGCTGTGAATAAGACTCACTATTTTATCAATATGGCATCTGGCGGCTTTGGAACAAAAATCACAACAGAAACCCCTGAAGCCTTAAAATCAGCATTAGGTGGGGCCGCCTATTTTATTAATGGCCTTTTAAGTATTGACTCTTTAAAAGCGGATCATTGCACAATTGAAGCTGAAAATTTTCACTGGGAAGGTGAATCACTGATTTTAGGTATTGGTAATGGGCGTCAAGCAGGAGGAGGACAACAACTCTGCCCCGAAGCATTAATTAACGACAATAAACTCAATATCACCATTGTTGAAGCACACGAATTACTCCCTTCTCTTTTAAATAGTCTGTTTGATCGTAAAAAAAACGACAAGATTATCGAGCGCGACAGTCGCTGGGTAAACATTAGTGCTTCTCATGAAATGGTATTTAATTTAGATGGAGAACCACTTTTAGGGAATAAATTTGAATTTATTGTGTTACCTGAAGCGATCCACTGCCGGTTACCGCCTCAATGTGACTTGTTATCTTAGTGTAGATAAATGACAATCACTCTCATCTCATCATGAACTGGAGTATGTAATGACTGATATAGTAAGTTTGTTAGGTGCTGATGCAAAATCATTATTAGAACATCGTTGCCAAACCATCCCAAGCGAAAATCTCTACCTGCCAGGTTCTGACTTTGTTGATCGTGTTATGATTGATAACAATCGCCCTAATAGCGTGTTACGTTCAATGCAAACCCTGTTTAATCACGGACGTTTAGCGGGAACGGGCTATCTGTCTATTCTACCTGTTGACCAAGGTGTTGAGCACTCTGCCGCGGCCTCTTTTGCCGCAAACCCACTCTATTTTGATCCCAAAAATATTGTTGAGTTGGCTATTGAAGCGGGTTGTAACTGTGTTGCCTCTACTTATGGTGTTCTTGCTTCTGTTTCTCGTCGTTATGCACACAAAATTCCTTTCCTTGTGAAGTTAAACCACAATGAAACCTTAAGCTACCCAGCGCAATATGACCAAACACTGTATGCCAGTGTAGAACAAGCATTTGAAATGGGTGCTGTTGCAGTGGGTGCGACCATTTACTTTGGTTCACAAGAAAGCCGTCGCCAAATTGAAGAGATTTCAATGGCCTTTGAACGTGCTCATGAATTAGGTATGGTCACCGTATTGTGGGCCTATTTACGTAACCCTGCATTTAAAAAAGACGGTGTTGATTACCATGCAAGTGCAGACTTAACAGGCCAAGCGAACCATTTAGCCGCTACAATTGGTGCTGATATCGTTAAACAAAAAATGGCTGAAAATAACGGTGGCTTTAAAGCGATTGGTTTTGGTCATACTGATGAGCGTGTTTACACCAAACTCACCACTGAAAACCCAATTGATTTAGTTCGTTATCAATTAGCAAACTGCTATATGGGTCGTGCAGGGTTAATTAACTCTGGTGGCGCTTCAGGTAATAATGACCTTGAAGATGCTGTACGCACTGCGGTTATCAATAAACGTGCGGGTGGTATGGGTTTAATTTTAGGTCGTAAAGCCTTCAAAAAATCAATGAAAGATGGCGTTGCGCTAATTAATGCAGTACAAGATGTTTATCTAAATAAATCTGTCACTATTGCTTAAAAAAACAATTCTGCGACACGCTAAAGCCCCTTTTGTAGGGGCTTTTTTACATCACCACCAGCGATGAAAATGGTGTACAGGACCAAAACCTTGTCCAACCTCTAAACTGTCGGCATGTTCTAATGCTTGTTGTAAATAGGCTTTTGCTTGTTCAACACAAATTTGCCAGTTAGAAACTTGAGGACGAATAGCGGCCAAAGCGGCTGAAAGTGTGCATCCTGTCCCATGCGTATTTTTTGTATTAACGCGTTTTGAGGTAAATCGCCACTCACCTTCTTGAGTAAACAACCAATCAGGGCTTTCATTTTCGGTTAAATGCCCGCCTTTCATCAACACGGCTTTGCATCCTTGTTTTAGCAATGCATAGCCTTGTTGCTTCATCATTATTTCATCTTGAGCAACTTCACAACCTAGCAGCGCTGCCGCTTCAGGTAAATTAGGCGTGATCAAATCAACCAGAGGCAAAAGCTGAGTAACCATTTTATTAACCGCATCAGGCTGTAATAGAGGATCACCACTTTTTGCAATCATCACGGTATCAAGTACAACAAAAGGGATCGCATATTGCTGAAGCTTGTCGCAAACCACATCAATAATTGAGGCATTAGAGAGCATGCCAATTTTGGCACTATCAATTCGAACATCAGACAAGACAGCATCTAATTGAGCTGCAACAAAATCAGGGGATAAATCATAGACACTACGGACACCACAGGTATTTTGGGCAACCAGTGCCGTCATTACGGTTGTGCCATATACTCCCAGTGCGGAAAATGTTTTCAGATCGGCCTGAATACCTGCACCACCACTAGGATCGGTGCCTGCGATAGACAATGCATTGAATCTCACTGATTAACTCCTCCTTTCACCAGTTACAGAAAAGTCGGGCTCTGTTAATCAGCAGAGTTACCTTGACTTCCCTACGCTGGCATTATCCAGATCAGGTTATACGGGTTCATCTCAGCCATAAGGCGCCCCGAGCCAAAGCCTGTAAATTCAGGCGATAACGAGTATCGCATGCTCAAGATAAAGAAGCTAGCTTGATAGCTCATCTCAATCTATAGATTCTCTATTGTTGAGATTTGTGATTCAGTAAGATAAATCAGCTAAGGTTGTATATAATAAATACTAAGCCGATGGCTTCTATTGCATGACACATCAATTTAAGGAATATATTGCAGATATATTTAAATAATAAGAATAAAATAAATTATTTTGTTCATTTTAACGACAATCGATATATTATCTGCTAGATGAGGTATTTATAATGCATTTCTGGACAATCACACAATGCGGAGGGGCTAAATGAAAAATGAACCATCGCAACAGAATAATGGACAATCAATGCTTTATCTTATTCCTGATGCAGATTTTAATGTAAAGTTGAAAATTCACTCTAGAAATATTGATCATACAAAAGAATTCCTTGAAAAAGGTGTGGAAGACTTTGTATTACCAGAATATAGCATCCCTAATGGGTATCGTTTTGTTAAATCTTTAAAACGCAATCAATATCGTTTAATTTCAACTACCAATGCACCTGAAACAGTTTATCTTGTAGAACTTATTTTTCGCAAAGACATTATATTTAGTAAAACAACATGTACCCAAGTTAAAGTATGGCGAACTGTTTCTGAAGAACATGATATTGCGACAAGATATCTCCCTAGACACTTCTTTAGTTATTTACTTAAAACATACAACATTGTTGTTTCTGATGAAGAGCAAACCGGTGCAGGTAAGCGTTTTTGGGAAACAATGATTGATTGGGCTTTTACTGCTCACCTTAATGTTTATATTTCAGATGGAACAGAAGAAAACCGCCCTCTAACAGTAGTGAAAGATACTGATGATCTTTATGAAAACTGGGACGCTTTCTGCTGGGGTAAGGATCGTGATACTCATACTCACCGGCTCCTTGTTATTAGCCAAGAAAAATTATCTCAATAAATGCTTTCTTCACGTTGAGAGTGTGTAAGCAACAATTCTTTAATTTGCACTCTCTCAACATAGGATTATCTGTATAAAAAACAAACTGCACTCCTGTTGTTAACGCTTAAAACTAAACGTTTTATAAACCAACCTCTGTTTTTTTCTTTTTTTTATTTAACTCTTCTTATTCGTTACTCTATTATCCGCTGGAAATTAATCTCTTTTTATAACCTAATGTTATTGATATTAAATTTATCTCAATATTTTCATTAAGTCATAAAAATAGCTATTTTATGGAATTTTGCTGTTGAAAATGATCAACCTAAAATTATTTCTCTTTAACCTTATTTATCAGCTATTTATTAGCAATCTAATAAAAACTTAATTTTTCATTAAAAACAATACATTATTATAAAAATAAACAGCATTTAATATCAGAAAAAATTACATCCATAAATATAATAAATCTATTTATTTTCTTTATAACCGATTCTTATCCCTTAAGATTTTATTTAAGAAGTAAAGTTTCAGATACCTCTTATCTTAAATACTTGTCGATTAAATAACACTATTAGTAATGTTTATTTGTCATCACCAGAATCACTGTTTATGCCGTACTCGGAGTTATATTATGTCATCATCCTATTTTCACCCTAGCGTATTAGCCACAACGCTGTTGTCTCTTGCATTAACAACGTCTGCTTTCGCTTCTGAAAATAATTCCACTACCCATCAGATTATTACGACAGAAAACCAACAAATCACCAGTAATCCATCTCAATCTAATAATGAAGAAAGCTACTGGGGAAAATTCAAACGTAATGTCAATCAAACTTGGGACAATGACCAATATAACTACTATTTGCCTGTATGGACTTGGCATAATCGTTTTACTTACGATAAAGAAAAAACGGATCGCTATAACGAAACACCTTGGGGCTTTGGTATGGGTAAATATCGTTATGACAACGATGGTGATTGGCACTCTCTTTATGCGATGGCATTTATGGACTCTAATAACCGTGTACAGCCTATTATGGGCTATGGTTTTGAGAAAATGTGGTATCCTGGTGATAAAGATGGGTTTCGTATGGGCGCAGGTTTTACACTAAGTATTACAGCGCGCCATGAATACAACTATATTCCTATGCCACTCCCGTTACCGTTAGTGTCTGTCGGTTACGGACATCTTTCATTACAAGCCACTTATGTGCCTGGTACTTATAACAATGGTAACGTGTTATTTGCTTGGTTACGTTGGCAGTAATTTTTTATTTTTTCCGTTCAAAATAATTGCAAATAATAAAAATAGAACATAAAAAAACGCATCTTAATGATGCGTTTTTTATTATCCAAATAAGTCAGTAACATTTAAATATCTTGGCTTACTTGAGTACTATTAGGTGTTTTCTTCATACGGGAAATCTTAAATCCAACCCATAAGAACGCAATCCAGAATGGCATTAAAATTACCGAAATATTCACTTGTGGCATAAATAAGATAATCACTAAAATCATGCATAAGAAAGCCAGGCAGATATAGTTACCATATGGATACCAAAGTGCTTTAAAGAAAGGCTCTACACCCTCTTTTGTTTTTGCCGCTCTGAATTTTAAATTCGCTAAACAGATCATTATCCAGTTAAGTACTAGCGTGGTTACAACCAACGCCATTAATAGTTCTAGTGCCTGATCAGGTAATAAGTAGTTAACTAAAATACCTAATGAAGTCGCAATTGCTGACAATAGTAACGACACTACCGGTACACCACGTTTATTAATGCGAGAAAGCGCATGTGGCGCATTACCTTGTTTTGCCAAGCCATAAAGCATACGACTATTAGAATAAACACCACTGTTATAAACAGACAGTGCAGCAGTTAATACCACGGCATTTAAAATATTCGCGATTAAGAAATTATCCAAGTTATGGAAAATCAGTACGAACGGGCTTTCACCTTTCACAACTTGAGTCCAAGGATAAAGTGAAAGTAACACTAACAACGAACCGATATAGAAAATTAAAATACGATAAACAACTTGGTTAGTCGCTTTTGGGATGCTCACTTTTGGGTTTTCCGCCTCAGCCGCGGTGATCCCCACCAGCTCAAGTCCACCAAAAGAGAACATAACAATGGCTAATGCAGACATAAAGCCCGTAAAGCCATGAGGGAAAAAGCCTAGCTCCCATAAATTGCTAACCGAAGCTTGAGGGCCACCATTACCACTTGCCAGTAAGTAGCTCCCAAATAAAATCATACCAACAATCGCCAACACTTTAATAATGGCAAACCAGAACTCTGTTTCACCATACATCTTAACGTTGATCAAATTGATTAAGTTGATTGCTACAAAGAAGATAGCAACGGAAACCCAAACAGGAATATCAGGTAACCAATAGTTAATGTATTTACCTGCTGCTGTTAATTCTGCCATACCGACAAGAATAAACATCACCCAATAGTTCCAGCCAGATAAGAAGCCAGCAAACGGGCTCCAATATTTATTAGCAAAGTGACTAAACGAACCCGCAACAGGCTCTTCGGCAACCATTTCGCCTAATTGGCGCATGATCATAAACGCAATAAAACCACCAATAGCATATCCTAATATTACTGATGGGCCTGTCATATTAATAGTTTGCGCTATACCAAGAAACAGACCAGCGCCGACAGCACCACCCAGCGCAATTAGCTGGATATGTCGATTTTTCAGACCGCGCTTAAGTTCTGTCTGTTGCGACTCTCTCGCCATACATCCTCTTCTCTTTATTATTTTATCAACTTAACGTGTAAACTAATATTTACGATTTTGTTTATTTCAAGCCACCATTAAAACACTATTCTGACTTGAATAACAAATACATTTTATGCTAGGCGAAAAATAATAAGAAAAGCTATCTTTTAGTGATGTTTAGAGGGGAATAATGTGGTAAAGCGACAGAGACCTTGTTGGAAATCCTCTCCTCGATCGCAAAAATTATCTAAAGCCACAAGATAGAGGCCAAAGGTAATGACTAATGCAATAATTAAGCTAATAATTATTTTCTTTGCGTTCAATTTAAAATCCTTTAAATACATTTTGTTAGTATGACTTATCACATTATAAGCATTCGCTTAAATACGATAACAAGACAGGGGGTTGTTGTTATAAAATTCGCAATCAATTATCTCTATGAGTAAATTTAGCATAACTTTCATTATGAAAGGTAAACGCTTCCTCGACAGACTTCAGATAATTTGCATTATTTCGCTCTAAACTGTATGTAAAATGACCTTATATTATTTAAGTACACATTTTGCCAACGATTAGAGATAGCTATCCATTAATATGGATTTCTCTGTCTGCTATTTTTTGTATAAGATTAGGGAGTTAATTTTGATTTTTACCTTAACTTCATTGATAGAATGGAACTGTAATGCCACAAGATAATCATCTCGCATTGGTTTGCGCCCTAAGTAAATGGATTGAGGAACATTTAGGCCGTGTTATCCATCTTGAAGAGTTGGCGGCTTATTCTGGGTATTCTCTTTGGCACATGCAGAAAATCTTTAAAGAAGTCACGGGCACCTCTTTAGGAAAGTATATCCGTCAGCGTAGATTAGCTGGTGCTATTCACTTATTACGTACCAGTGAGCGCTCTATCTTCGATATCGCCCTTGATTTTGGCTTTGGTTCACAATCTCACTTTACTTATATGTTCCGTAAAGAGTATGGCATCACGCCTTTCGACTTCCGGCAAAATCAAGAGATCGTTTTAGAAACCAAACAGCCTTTACATTTACAGTCACCTTGTTGTGATTAACCCTTCCATTTATGTGGCATTATACAGATAGCCTTTAATGTCACATAAATAATACTCAAGCTATGTGATGATAGACCGCTTCGCCCTTCCTTTATCATAATTGCTTTTATTTAATATGGGGATGCTAATGAGTATTAAGCTTATCGCGATTGATTTAGATGGAACCTTGCTTAACAAACAACACGAAATTACGCCAGAAGTAAAACAAGCAGTTCAGCGAGCAAAAGAGGCGGGAGTTAAGATTGTATTAGCTTCAGGACGCTCCTTCAATGGCATCTCTCCCTATTTAAAAATACTCGGTCTTGATACCTCTGATTGTTACTGCATCAGCAATAATGGTAGCCAAATCCATCAAGCAGATAATGGTGAAGTGATTATTCAAGATCTGCTCAATTTTGAAGATTATCTCTATTTTGAAAACCTTGCTCGTGAGATTGGCGTCCATTTTCACGTTATCAGCGATAATAAGATTTATACTACCAACAGTCATATTAGCCATTTCACCTGCCAAGAAGCCTTTTTATCTTGGACTCCGCTTTATTATCGTCCACTGAATGAAATGCAAACTGATATGTATTTTAGTAAGTTTATGATTGTTGATGCACCTGCCGTTTTGGATAATGCTATTCAATATCTTCCTACTAATATTTATGAACAATACAGCATATTACGTAGTGCCCCTTATTTTATTGAAGTATTAAATACCAATGTCAATAAAGGGAGTGCGGTTAAAAAAGTTGCTGAACATTTGAAAATTACACCAGAAAAAATCATGTGTATTGGTGATCAAGGTAATGATTTGGCAATGCTAAAATATGCAGGTTTAGGTGTTGCGATGGGAAATGCGCCTGAAGAAGTGAAGAAAGTCGCTAAATTCGTCACACTTTCTAATGAAGAGCACGGTGTTGCAGCCGCTATCGATAAATTTATTTAAACACGATCTTTTTTGTGTTTTATCGCGAATGTCTACAAAATTATATAGCAATTGTGATCCTTAGCAGAGGATCACACTGCTTTTCGACCAAAAATATAGCCTTTTATTATTCTATAATTACTGTTAAATGAGCGTTAAATCTGCCTTTCTTCTTACATATCCTTCAGAATTTGTTACTATCAATTCACTTTTCGTTATTCAAACTGCATTTTCACAACATATTAAGCTGTTAATTAGGCTAGATATAGAATAACAAATATAAATCATTAATATATTTTCTTCACAGACAGGTAGTTTTAGTTATGCTTTCTACAAAAGACATGCTCGTTCTTGGGATGATGGTTTTCGCACTCTTCCTTGGCGCTGGCAATATTATTTTCCCTCCTATGGCGGGTTTCCAATCAGGAAGCCTCTGGTTTAGTACATCTTTAGGTTTCCTTGTTACAGGTGTCTTACTCCCTTTTCTTACCTTGGTTATCGTCGCAATTCGTGGACGTGGAGAGCGCCTTTCTGTCGATTTGCCTTCATGGGTGGCTGTGATTTTCTGGGTAGCACTGTATCTTATCGTAGGTTCTACTTTTGCGATGCCTCGTGTCACCAATACTGCTTATGAAATGGGTTTCTTACCTTTAGGGCTTATTGAGAAAAATACGGCAACACACCTTACTTTCGCACTTGTTTTCAATATCACAAGTATGTTTTTCATGCTCAAACAAGGCACAATGATAAGCGCCATTGGTAAGTTTATGACACCAGCACTGTTAATTCTGCTGGTGGTTGTGGGCATTGCTGTTGTGGCTAAACCGATTTCCCCAATTGGTGAACCAACAGGCCTTTATGCGGTAAATGGCTTCTTCTCTGGCTTTATTGATGGTTACCAAACCATGGATGTCCTCTCTGCTATGGCATTTGGTGGTATCGTTGCTCGTGCTTTATATACCAAAGGCATTACTGAACCACACCAGATCGGTTTTATTACCATAAAAGCAGGCATGATTTCAGTCTTACTATTAGCAGCACTTTATCTGTGCCTTTTCTACTTAGGTGCAACAAGCCACTCTGTTTCTGTTTTTGCTGATCCAGCACTCAATGCTACTAACGGTGGCCAGATTTTCTCACGTTATGTTGATGCGTTATTTGGCTCTGTGGGTACTTGGTTGATGGGAGGTATTGTTTTATTAGCCAGTATGACAACACTTGTCGGTGTAACAAGTGCTGCGGCAGACTACTTTGCGACATTCCATCATCGTTTAGGCTATCGCTTTTGGGTTGTGGTATTTACATTAATGACCACAGTTGTATCAACGTTTGGTCTTGATACACTATTACGAGTGACTATTCCTGCATTATTAATGATTTATCCAACATCAGTCACATTGGTATTACTGCAATTTATTCGTAATAAATTAAAAGCGCCTCGCTTTACCTATCGCTTTACAATTGCAATCATTGTTTTGATGAGCCTTTTCGATACGTTGAAACAATTGAAATGGTTAAATGCTGATTTACTGCAATTATTTAGCTATATCCCACTGTCTGATTATGGCTTAGGTTGGGTATTACCAGGTGCGATTGCATTTGTAATCTCGCTAGTTGTTAGCTTAAATTTTAAAGAAGAAAGTCTTCCAATAGAAAATACAGCGAAATAACCAGCATATATCACCTAATTTGTAATGCTGATTATAAGTTGATAAAAAAGCGTCTTCCAAATTTTATATTGGAGACGCTTTTTGCTTTTCTATTACCTGCATTTTTACTATCTATTCAGTACAGCTCATCACAGGAAACTTTAAGTTCGGTATTTCTCAATCAATGCCTTTAAAATCGCCTCTGATTGAGCATCAGGAATACCATCTGCTTTGCTCGACCTAAAATGCATTTGAAAAGCCTTCACTACTTTTTGTGCATTATTATCTAACACACCATTCGTTGGTGTTTGATAACCATATTGCTGTAATAACTTTTGGAAGTTCGCAACATCAACAGGCTCTGAAGGATCTCTACCTGCTAAATAAGTTTTCACTAATTGCTTATCAGGCCAAGCACCTATACCTTGACTGGCTAATCTTTCCCAAGGAAATAAAGGACCCGGATCAACTTTTCTGAGAGGTGCAATATCACTGTGACCCAAAACGTTTTGAGGTTCGATATCATAACGTTCAATAATATCTTTCATTACCGCTGAAATCGTCACGATTTGATCCGCTGTATAAGAATACCAATACCTAAACTTGCCATTATCACGGTAACCCAGATTGACTATCTCGATCCCAATAGAGCAATTATTTAGGCTAGTTGCGTCTCCCCACTGACTAATACCCGCATGCCATGCAATTTGCCTTTCATCCACTAAAGAAGTAATCACTGGCTTTCCATCAATAGATGAAGGATGTGTAGGGATCAAATAGTGACTACTGACTCGCCCCCCAGTAAGAACCTTAAGCGAGCGTTCATCATCTAGCGCGGTATAGTGCATCACCAGATATTTTACACAGTCATTTGCTTCCTGCTTATTAGGAATAACTTTAACTATATATTCACCTCTATCAATAAATACTGGTTGTTTGGCACAACTGGTTAAGAGGCTTATTGCAATAAGTAATCCTATATAATACCGACTAGACCTCATTTCTGATCCTTGATTGATTATTCCCAAAGTTAAATTGTAATAAAAAAACCCATATTAAAGAATATAGGTTCTGAGTTTTGACGCTTTTTTATTAGTGCCTTAGTTATTGCTCACTTTTTCACATCGAACTAAAGGTTCATCAGGAACAATATTTTCATCCCAAATTCCTTCCTCAATGTCATCTTGTAACTCTGGATATTGGCGAATATCAAATGTAGGCAGTAAACCTGCTTGTCGTTGCTGGTTATAATCTTTAACTAATTTTAAGGCGACACCAGAAAGCAAGATGATTGCAATTAAATTAGTCATTGCCATTAATCCCATTGAGAGATCGGCCATTTTCCAAACAAGAGGCATATCCGCTAAAGCGCCAAACATCACCATAGCTAAAGCCGCTGAACGTAAAAGAAATAGCCCTGTTGTGTGATTACGTCCAAGGAAAATCATATTACTCTCAGCATAAGCATAATTGGCAATAATGGAGGTAAAAGCAAAGAAGAAAATTGCAATTGCAATAAAAGTACTTCCCCAACCACCCACACTAGATGACAAGGCCAATTGTGTTAATTGAATACCGTTAATACCTTCTGGATAACTGTCTAGTACACCTGATGATAAAATGATCACCGCAGTGGCACTACAAATAACCAAGGTATCCATGAAAACACCTAGCATTTGAATATAGCCTTGAGATGCAGGATGCGGTGGATAAGGTGTTGCTGAAGCAGCAGCATTCGGTGCAGAACCCATACCTGCTTCATTAGAAAAGAGACCGCGTTGAATACCTTGTGTCATCGCTTGGCTAATACCGTAAGCAATGGCACCAGCAGCCGCTTCTTGTAATCCAAAGGCACTTTTAAAAATTAAAATAAAAACTTCGGGTAAGCGTTCAATATGATCTGCAACAACCCAAAATGCTAATAATAAATAAGCTGTTGCCATGACAGGAACAACTAATTCAGCAACACGAGCAATCCAACGCAGGCCACCAAAAATAATAAATCCGCTGGTTAGTACTAAAAAGATCCCCACGTAAAGTGGATCAAAATTAAAGGCAGAAGCTGTAGCTTGAGCAATCGAATTCGCTTGAACAGCATTAAAAACTAAGCCAAAAGCGATAATTAAGAAAATGGCGAAGAGAACACCCATCCAGCGCATTTTCAGTCCTTTTGTCATATAATAAGCAGGACCACCACGGTAGTTACCATCATCATCTTTTGTTTTATAAAGTTGTGCGAGTGTACTTTCTATTAATGATGTCGCCATACCAATTAAAGCGACTACCCACATCCAAAAAATAGCGCCAGGGCCACCCGCAGTTAAAGCAATCGCGACTCCCGTCAAATTTCCAGTACCTACCCGCGCAGCTAGACTAGTGCATAATGCCTGAAAGGAAGAAATTCCTGATTTATCTGACTTATGGCTATTTTTTAAAATAGAGAACATATGACTAAAATGTCGGATTTGTATAAATCCAGTACGGATAGTAAAGTAAATACCTACTCCAAGAAGTAAGTAGATAAGAGCATATCCCCATAAAATGTTATTCGCAAAGTTTATTAGCCCTGTCAAATCAATCCCCTTATGTAATAACGTATATAACCTATCCTTACATCGCTATTGAAATAAAAAAGTAAGCAGATATCGTGTAATTGAGACAATTACTGATACGAATCCGTCTTAAAGTAATATCAAAAATTACTGTGTGAAAAGCGAACTAAATGTAACACAATATTGCGTGACATGTATATTTTTTGTTTATTTTTTTACATATTATTATTTTAATTTAATTATATCGTTAACTAAAATGAACAATATTGAAAAATAAAAAAACCATACATATCATTAGGATAAATAATTATTTCTTTATTTTATTAACTCGGAAAAGTAAAGCAAATACTTTAGTCATTAAGTTAATCAGTCATTTTAGAAAAAAGAACAAACAGATTAAAAAAACATCAGTTAATAATCTTTTCTATTTATCTAAAATAAGATTTAAATGAACTATTAAAGTGTTTAATTAAGATTTTTTTAATGTAAGATTTAACATCTCAGTAATTAACATTTAAGAAATAAAGATTTTTATAACAATTAACAATAAATATTTTATATTGCCATGTCAATAAAATGCTTTAATATTAATAAGATATTAAAATAAGATAAAAAATAAACTTTACATCTTTATTTTATCATACTTTCCTAATGCATTAATTATAGCATGGTTAGTTATCTTTCATTTTTAATGAATACTGTTGATTGCTTTCTCTTCTCTTTTTTTATTCACTAGCTATTCATTAATAACCTTATTCTTTTTTGAACATTAATTAAAGTTTATTTTATATTAATAAAAAAATGTAGAATCACGTAAGTTTACCTATTAACCATTTGGTTAATTTTATTTATACTATGTTTTTCCCTGGTGTTGTATTAATTTTCGCCCTGTTTCCCCAACAGGGCATTTTTTTATCTCAATATTTCAGTGCCTTATCATAACTCATTGTCAAACAATACAAAATAAAAAAACATGAAATATCTCATTAATAAATTAACATTATTTACCTATTTTTAATGCAAAATCCATCACTCTTTTCATTGATCTAAATCAAATTAAACATTCATATTATTTACTCTTTTCAGAGATAAACTGCTTTTTCTCTATTTTAAAATCTATTTAATAAGGATTAAAAATACTCATTTTATCATTAGCCTTATTTGAATTACTCATAAAGTGGTATAACAATTAAAGAAGAATAGATTTTTATTGTTATATTTAATGACCTTGATTAAAAATCGACCCAAATAAAGCACATCATTTTTACTACACATTAATGACTAATATCTTTATTTACTTGCATTAATAAGCGCGCTCTTTTACCTTACTTATATTGTTATAGAGGGAAAGATAATGAGTTATAACCTTTCAGAATTAACACAAGAAGAAAAAGATAAGCTAAATATAAGTTTAGCCGCTTCAGGCGTTGCTTTTAAAGAGCGCTATAACATGCCTGTTGTAGCAGATGCTGTTTTAAGAGAACAACCTCAAGCTTTTCAAGCCTTCTTTCAAGAAAGGCTGGTATTTTATCGTGCAAGAAGCCAGCACTATTCTCGTTTACCTTATGACCCACCAGTAAAAAAATAGTCAAACACTCTCCGTTATTTTGATAATGGTAAAAAAAAAGAGATAAACCTTGGTTTATCTCTTTTTCTTTCAATCGATTAACTACAACTCACTATCACCTATCTATTACTTAGGGGAAACATAAGTAATAGTATTGTCATCACAATTGACTTGAACATTGTAACGAAGGTCTGTTCTCGCCCCTCTTACATTCAATACCATCTGATAGTTATTATCCATCTTGATAACTTCATTAGCATTAATACTTGCAACAGGTTTTGATCCTAATGCATTTTTATCATCTTGCCAGCGAGGTAAACGATTTTGTAAATAATCATTTTTTACTCTTGTAACAAGTTGATTGTTATCTAAATTAACACAACTCGAAAATGGTGCAGAGCGCACAATATCTTTATTCACATTTTCGATACTTTCTGCAGATGCTCCAAAAGAAACGGCAAGTAAAAGACCTGCTCCAAGTATCCCTGTTTGACTCACAAGCTTGCTTAATGTCATATAACCTCCCGAAAATATCCCTTAAAACAGGATGTGTTTTCATTAAGCATAGCATATGGTTAATAACACAATTGTGACATTTGTTAAAAAATTGTTTTATTCATTTTCATCATCAAATACAATAGAAACAGATTCACGGGTCGCGTGTTTCTCTCTTAACTCTTGAGCTACTAATTGGATAGCCTCTCCACTGCTCATTCCCTCAGCCATAAGAGATTGGATTTTTTCTACCGCTTTTTGTTGCTCTTCATGTGTTAATGTAGGCATTCCTAGAAACATAATGTTACTCTTATCTTTATTAACGTCTATTTTGTATTTACATGAATGTAATCTTTTTGATTACAATTTATTGTGCAAATAATACAACACACTTTGTTTACATGGTCATAAGATGGATATGCAATTACAACAACGCGAACTAACTTATACCCCTGATCTAGCATTGCGGGTATTTTCTCCTATTGCGTCATTGCCTTGGTCTAGTTTACTTCATTCTGGCTTTGCCGAACATCCTCATAATCGTTTTGATATTGTTGTCTCCGATCCTGCTGTGACTTTAGAAACTCGCAAACAAACGACAACGATTAAAGAAAAAAACGGCACAGTCAAACGTTCTAAAAAAGATCCCTTCACTCTCATTCAATCTGCGTTGGAACAATTCGATTTTCACCCAGAACAAAGTGAGTCATTGCCTTTTTTGGGTGGCGCTTTAGGTATCTGGAGTTATGACTTAGGTCGTCGTTTTGAAAATTTACCTGAAATAGCGAAAAATGAACTTAGTTTCGCAGATATGGCAATTGGTATTTATGATTGGGCACTTATTGTTGATCACGATTTAAAAAAAGCCACTTTAATTAGCTATCACAATATTGATGAGCGCTCACAGTGGTTAGAAAGCCAAACTTCCACAGCTCTTGATTCACGATTCACCTTAACAACAGATTGGCAATCAAACATCAGTAGTGATGAATATAACGAGAAAATTGCTAAAATTCATCAATACTTACTTTCGGGTGACTGCTATCAAGTTAATTTAGCTCAACGTTTTTGTGCAAGCTATACAGGCAGTGAGTGGAACGCATTCTTAACATTGAATCAAGCTAATAAAGCACCTTTTTCTTCTTTTATGTGTTTGCCAAATAACTTTGTGATTAGTGTTTCACCTGAACGTTTTATTCATTTAGTTGATAATAAAATTGAAACACGTCCTATAAAAGGCACACTACCTCGTAAAGCATCGCCAAAAGAAGATGATGAACAAGCTCAATTATTAGCAAATTCACGTAAAGATCGCGCTGAAAACTTAATGATTGTAGATTTGATGCGTAATGATATTGGCAAAGTTGCAGTAACAGGTTCTGTTAAGGTTCCTGAATTGTTTGTTGTCGAGCGTTTCCCAGCAGTACACCATTTAGTCAGTACTATCACCGCAGCGCTTCCTGAGCATTTAAAAGCAACGGATCTATTAAGAGCGGCTTTCCCTGGTGGTTCAATTACCGGAGCGCCGAAGATCAGAGCTATGGAGATCATTGAAGAATTAGAGCCTCATCGTCGCCATGGATATTGTGGTGCAATTGGTTATATCAGTTTTTGTGGCACAATGGACACCAATATCAGCATTCGCACTTTATTAACTGAAAAAAATAAAATTTACTGTTGGGCAGGTGGTGGTATTGTTGCTGATAGCGTTGCTGAAAAAGAGTACCAAGAAACATTCGATAAACTTGGGCAAATATTAACTGTTTTAAGTGAGTCTACTATCGATGACACCCATTGATACTTTTATCAATCGTTTTCAACTCACATTACCTGATGACAAGGTAAATCAGCCTCTTCATGCCCAAAAATCGGCAGCTGTCCTGCTGCCGATTATCAATAAACCTAACCCAACATTATTATTAACTGAGCGTGCATCAACGTTACGCTCTCATGCAGGGCAAGTCGCTTTACCCGGCGGTAAACGCGATCCTGAAGATAGCAACCTTATTGCAACAGCACTAAGGGAGGCGCATGAAGAAGTGGCTATTCCACCCCATGCCGTATCCGTTATTGGTCAATTAGCCCCTTTGCAAAGTTCTAGCGGATATTTAGTTACCCCTATTGTGGGTGTTATTCCTGCGGGTTTACCTTTACGCCATAATCCAGCGGAAGTTGCCTCTATCTTTGAAATGCCACTAAGTCATGTACTTAATGCCCAACATTATCAACCTTTAGATTTTCATCGTGCTGGTGAAAATCATCGTATCTACTTTTATCCCTATAATGGACATCTCGTCTGGGGATTAACCGCTGCTATTTTGCATAGACTCGCTTTGCATATTACTTAGCACGCTATTTTATATTCAGCTTGTGCTTTTTATCGCCGCCTTCACAACTCTACTTAGCTATTTTAAAAAAATGTTGTAAACTACATCATTAACGGGACGATATAATCGTAAAAACGATCCCTTTACTATAAATAACTATATTTTATTCTTTTTAACCCTCTCTCTTATTATTAAGGAGTCTGACGTGATTAGCGTTTTCGACATGTTTAAAGTGGGCATCGGACCATCTAGCTCTCACACCGTAGGGCCAATGAAAGCGGGTAAAGAATTTGTCGATGATTTAGTCAGCCAGGAATTGATTGCGTCTGTCACTCGTGTAGCTGTTGATGTTTACGGCTCCTTGTCTTTGACAGGCAAAGGTCACCATACTGATATCGCAATTATTATGGGGTTAGCAGGTAATGCACCAGCTACTGTCGATATTGACAGCATTCCCGGTTTTATTCGTGAAGTTGAAGAAACTGGCAAGCTTTCATTAGCAAACGGCTTAAAAGTGGTCGATTTCCCAGCAGAAAGTATGCATTTTAGCAACGACAACCTGTCATTACATGAAAATGGTATGACAATCCATGCTTTTGCTGGCGACAAAGAAGTCTATAGAAAAACATATTATTCTATTGGTGGCGGTTTTATCGTTGATGAAGAAAACTTCGGTAAATCAACATTAAATAGCAAGCCTGTTTCATACCCTTATGCTAGTGCAGAAGAGTTATTAAAACACTGTAAAGAAACGGGTTTATCCATTTCTAGCTTAATGATGAAAAATGAGCTAGATCTGCATACTCAAGCAGAAATTAATGCTTATTTCGCTGATGTTTATAAAACAATGCAAGAGTGCATTGAACACGGTTTAAATACAGAAGGCGTATTACCGGGACCATTACGTGTACCTCGTCGTGCTGCCGCATTAAATCGCTTATTAACATCAAGCAACAGCCTGTCAAACGATCCAATGAAAGTCGTTGATCTGATCAATATGTTTGCACTGGCGGTTAATGAAGAAAACGCCGCAGGTGGACGCGTTGTTACAGCACCAACAAATGGTGCATGTGGTATCGTTCCTGCTGTATTGGCTTACTACGATCGTTGCATAGAGCCTGTTACACAAGAAACCTACTTACGCTATTTCTTGGCATCCGGTGCAATTGGTATTCTTTACAAAATGAATGCTTCTATTTCAGGTGCTGAAGTCGGTTGCCAAGGCGAAGTTGGCGTAGCTTGTTCAATGGCAGCTGCGGGTCTTGCTGAATTATTAGGCGGAAGTCCAGAACAAGTCTGTATCGCTGCTGAAATCGGTATGGAACACAACCTTGGTTTAACTTGTGACCCAGTTGCAGGCCAAGTCCAAGTTCCTTGTATTGAACGTAATGCCATTGCTTCTGTTAAAGCAGTCAATGCCGCGCGTATGGCAATTCGTCGTACCAGTGAACCTCGTGTTTCTCTCGATAAAGTCATTGAAACCATGTATGAAACGGGTAAAGACATGAATGCTAAATACCGCGAAACATCACGCGGTGGTCTTGCAATCAAAGTACAGTGTGACTAATTAACACTATTTAGACGAAAAGCCATTCATTTTGAATGGCTTTTTTATTTCAGCTACTTTATTTTTAATCATCGCTTAACCCTTAGATAACTAAAGAAAATAATTATTAAATATACATTTGAAATTAAGCAATCTATCTTTTTATAATTTAAAACTTTTTATTTTTATATATTAAATTCCAGCACTAAATATACTTATTAAATATAGGCTCATTTAATATTTATTTAATTTTGTAGGAAATAGAGCTTATAATTTTTAGGTGTACTCATTTCTATAAAATATTAATTTCTTATTATAAAAATAATTAAAACCCATCATTTATTATATGGTTAATAATTCATCATATTGAATTTTATCATTTTTTTAACATTTGAAGATCGTTTAAAATATATTTAAAACAACCTGATTTAATAATGATAATTATTATCAATATCATCTTTGAAATATAATAAATAATATGTTGCCTTTCGAAAATAATATGTTATCTTCTGCACCAAGTCATTGGGGAGTAGCCTGTCTTAAAATAAGAATAATTATTTTAAGAAATCTGTATCAACATACTCGCTTATTTTCATCTAGCGTGGTGCAGATGCCGTAATACGGTTGGCAAGACCATAGACACATAATTGTACTTCTTTGGTTGGGGGTCAATTGTGTGTATATGGAAATACCCCAACCGAGGCTTTATTATGAGTTTCTACGCTACTATCATTCTCGCCCTTGCCCTTTCTATGGACGCATTTGCTGTTGCTGTCTGTAAAGGAGCCACATTACACAAACCTCGTTTTCGCGAAGCACTCCGCACTGGATTTATATTCGGTATTATTGAAGCCAGCACACCCGTTATTGGTTGGGCGATAGGCTTATATACTAGCCAATATATTATTCAATGGGATCACTGGGTTGCCTTTGGATTACTGTTTGTTCTTGGTAGCCGGATGATTTACCAAAGCTTAAAACGTGGCGATGATTGTCCTTGTGAAGAAGAAGCCCCACAACGCCACGGCTCACTATCTTTAATCGCCACAGGTATTGCTACAAGCCTTGATGCAATGGCAATTGGTGTCGGTTTAGCGTTTCTTCAAGTCAATATTGTTCATACCGCAATGACGATTGGTATGATGACCATGATCATGGCTACGCTGGGTATGCTAATTGGGCGCTACATTGGCCCAGTACTTGGAAAAAAAGCAGAAATTATTGGCGGGATCGTATTAATTGCTATCGGCTTTAATATTGTATTCGAACACTTAGAATTATTTATGTACGCCAAATAATCACTAATAAAGCATATTAAAAAGCTTAGGTTTGAAATATCACGACCTAAGCTTTTTTATTAACTTAATAAAATATTATTATTTCACATTATTAAGCATGACGTTGATAGACTCGAATTAAAAAGTCTGTTTCACATTCAAAGTTTTTACTTTCCGCTAATGTTTGTTTTACTTCTTCGCTTGCACGCCATGCAAACGGCGTCATTTGTAATAAATCAAAAGCCTGCTTACCGTTTAAATTCATCATATAAGCAACTTGATGTTCAGACACTTTATTAAACCCATCAAAATGTTCTTCTTTTAATGGGTGAAGATGTACTTCTGAATAAATCAGTGCTTTTAACTGATAAAGGTGACGAGGAGCTGGTGTAACAGTAATAATATAACCATTGTGCACAATGACTCTTGCTAATTCATCACTGTTACAAGGGGCGTAAATACGCACAACCGCATTTAAAGAAGCATCACAAAAAGGTAAACGTTGACTTGAAGCTACACAAAAATGAATGGATGAATAGCGTTTAGCTGCATATTTAATTGCAACCTTAGAAACATCTAAGCCATAAACTTGTGGATTATGTAATTTTAGATTTTGATAAAATTGATTGGTGTAATAACCTTCACCACAACCAATATCCAATACAACACTGTTATCTTCAGGCAATAATGTTTGTATTAACTCAGCCACTTTATCTCGCATTGGCTGGTAAAAACCTGCATCTAAAAACTCACGGCGTGCGTTAATCATTTCAGCACTATCACCAGGCTCTTTTGAGCGTTTAAATTGCACTGGCAACAAATTGACATACCCTTCTTTAGCACAATCAAATTGATGATTATTTTCACAGACCCAACTGTGAGCTTGAAGAGAAAGCGCCTGATAACATAATGGACATTGATAAGACATAGTAATATTTTTGTATAACCCAGAATAGAATTGGGAGAGATAATAACATACCTCTCCCAATCTTGCGGAAAACCTTACTCTTTATTTTTAATCTTAAGTCATGCTTTCTATGCTAAGTAGCTTACTAAGCACAACTTATAGGCGAATTAAGTTCGTTTTAGTTTTTCAGTGTTAGCGATAAATAACGCAATAACTAACAACAATATTGCACCTGATTGAATTAGCGTATCAACGGAGTCTTTATGCTCAACAATAATTAAACGCACTATTGCTGTTATTCCAATATAAATAAAATATCTCAGAGGGAAATGCCCACCAGATAAAAAATACTTAACAATAAGTGCAATAAACTCAAAATAAAGAAAGTAGATCAAAATGCCTTCTAATAATTGATAAGACGACTCTTCTGCACCTAAATTAAATAATAATGAAGCAATTACATATGTTTCTTTGATAAGAAAACTGACCAATACAATCGCTAAAATAAGTAACCCAATATTAAGCACCCACTGTAATATAGTGGCAATACATTTCAGTAAGTCTTCGCTTGATTTTCTCATATAAACTATAACCTAGTGGGATCATTCCGTGATGTGTAAAAATAATAAAAGATCTATTAGACAATTTTACTAAATTTTAATGGATTTACGCATTCACCACACCATTTTTTTATCTTTTAGAGCCAAAAAACCAAGAATAATGATGCAATAATCGCAATATTTACTTTTAAATTTCAACTTGTAAGCCGATTTACTTATACTTAATTTAAGGGCTAATTTATTGAAAAGGCACACTATGGCTAACAAATACCTCGTTGCAATTGATTTATTAGAAGATAGCAGAATTCAGCGCATGATCGAAGATATTCACTTCCTAGCTAGGAAACCAGAAAATTATTTCCATTTCATTACAGTTATGCCTAATTTGCGCTCTTTAGAAGCTTATGGGCTTAATTGTGACAGCTCGTCGGTCATTGAGAAAAAGCAACAAGCTTTAGTTTTATTGACTGAAAAATTAGAGCAATGCGTAAAACAACAATTTAACTTACCCAAAGAGCAATACCAATGCCATGCCGTTATTGGTACGCCTAATTATAATATTCTAGAGTTAGCAGATGAAATTGATGCAGATACCATTATTATTGGTTCAAGTTCACGCAATAAACGTAATATTTTACTGGGTTCGACAGCGGATTATATTGTAAACAATACGTCGCGTTCAGTAATGGTTATTCGCAAGTAAAATCACCAATACACTTTTCTTTTGGCAATAAAGTTAGATCATTTATTGCCAATAACTATTCTACTATTCTCTTCATTATAAATAGCACTAAATGCACTTTAATTTTTTTGTTTCAATAGCTTATTTTGTTAGAATGCAGACCAAAAAAACAAAAAATTCGCCTCTTTTAAGAGACTTCGTTCCATTAAATACTACTCAAAAGATAAAGATTGTCCTGCATTGAAATCTTTTGCATTAAGATATTTTCGCCCTAATCCCCCTGTGCAATGGCATCCATACACATCAATATTTTCATCTATGGCTTTTTTAGCACGCTGTAAAGCAAATGGTGTTGCACAACGTAAATGCAATCCCCCGACAATCGCTTGAATTTGGTTATTTCCAGTTATTTTTTTCGCGTGCCCAATGATGGATTCAATACCAGAATGACTACAACCAGTGATAATCACTAGGCCTTTTTTTCCTTGCCAAACAAGAAAACTATCATCAAGAACATAATCATCTTCTTCACCTGATTCATGAATAATAACACCATAGCGTTTATTCACTTGACGTTGAGTCACTTGTCCCGAATAGATAAAACTTTTTTCGATTACTAACGGTGCTTGTGTTAATTCAAAAGAAAACTGCGCTTCGAGTTTTGCTCGATCAAATAAAGGTGCTAAACGTTTAAATTTAATATTTTTATTACCTAAAAAAAGGGCTGAATAACGAACAGAAAATAAATGAGGATGGGCGATAATTCGTGGTTTATGGGTGAAAAAATCTACTGGCAAATGTGTAAGTCCACCAAAATGATCATAATGCCCATGAGACACAACAATCGTTTTCAATGTGGTTAAATCAATACCCATTTTTTTTGCATTTGAAATAAAGGTAAGGTCTTTTCCAGTATCAAAGAGAATTTTAGCTTGGCACTCATCATCTTCTAACAACAATGATAAACCAGGATAATGGTTAAGTTCAGGATTAATCGATTTGTTTTCTAGTAATGCGGTGATCGTTAACATAGGGATTTTTTAATTATTATCAGAAGATAACGTAATAGTAATTAAAAAAAGAATTTGTTCCAAATATAAAAGCTGCTGATTTGTGCGATTGCTTTACCTTTTTAATCGCATAATCGCTGTTACGTGCGAACAAAACATAACAGCGATATCACTAAACTCTGCAAATATTCTTATTTTTCACTTATAAACACATTAGAGTTATCTTACGGCTCTATTATCTTACTACCATAACAGAACGTTTTGCATAACGTGTAATATCTGCGGCGGTTGAACCGATATGATAAGAGTCATCTTCAGGATTATGCGAACCAATCACAATTAAATCCGCATTCACCTCATCAGCAATCTGCAATATTGCATCTCGTGGTGTACCAATACAAATGTGAGTTTGCATTCTGTCATCAGGTAAATCAAAACGTTCGATTATTTTTTTAAGCTCTTTTTCCGCTGACGTTTTTAAGCATCCTTGATCTAATTGATCGCCATTCATAACAAGTCGATAATAAGAAGATTGTGGAAGTTTAGGTAACACATACAAAAAGTGAACATAAGGATCTTCATTTTTTGCAATATTTTCCACTAACGGAATTGCTTTGTTCATCAGGTTATCTTCATCAATATCAATGGGAACCAAAATATTCTTATACATACCGTCTCCTTTTATTTTAATTGTAGGATAGTGTATTTTAAAAAAATTGCTGGATATAGTTAACATATTCTAAAAATATATTAACTCACTTGAATAACACCTAATTTTTAATCAAAAAAATAGCCCTATCATCGATTGATAAGGCTATACATTTAATAAAAAAAGAATGCGTAATTTATTTTTCTATTGCCATTTTTGTTTACGTTTTTTAACGTACTGATAGCCAATTGCTAATGCAATAAACCATAATGGAGTCACACTTAATGCTTGGCGGGTATCATGTTCAAAAGCGAGTAGCAACGTCATAAATGCAAAAAATGCAAGACACAGCCACGACATAATAATTCCCAAAGGCATTTTATAGATAGACTTTTCATGCAATTGTGGGCGTTTTTTACGATATGCCAAATAAGAGCATAAAATCATACTCCAAATAAACATAAATAATAACGCAGAGACTGTTGTTACCAAGGTAAATACGTGCATAACATCAGGAATAAAGTAGATTAATATAATTCCACATGACAAACATAAGCTAGTAAATAACAGTCCATTGGCAGGTACTGCACGTTTAGATAATTGGCTAAACTGTTTTGGTGCTTCGCCTTCTTTAGATAAACCGAATAACATTCGGCTTGTGGAAAATATCCCACTATTTGCAGAAGAGGCTGCTGCCGTTAATACCACGAAGTTTACTAAACTTGCAGCTGCAGGTATTCCTATCATAACGAATAACTCAACAAATGGGCTTTTATCCGCCAAAATAGAACGCCATGGAGTTACCGACATGATAATTGCTAATGCTAGTACGTAAAAAGTAATAATACGGATAGGAATAGCATTGATAGCTTTCGGCAAGGATTTTTCTGGATCACGAGTTTCTGCAGCCGCAGTCCCGACTAATTCAATCCCAACAAACGCAAAAATAGCAATTTGGAATCCAGCAAAAAATCCACTTAACCCCTTAGGGAACATTCCCCCATCATTCCAAATATTCTCTAGTGCTGCTGTGTGTCCTGCTGGCGATTCAAACCCAATACTGATAAGAACAATACCAACAATAATTAAAGAGACAATTGCGGTTATTTTTATCATGGAGAACCAAAATTCCATTTCTCCGAAGAGTTTGACTGTTGCTAAATTTAAAATAAGCAATGTCAGCACACAAATAAAGGATGTTCCCCATTCAGGAAAATTAGGAGCCCAATAACTAATATAGGACGTTATAGCGACGATATCGGCAATACCCGTAATGACCCAGCAAAACCAATATGTCCAGCCAACAAAAAAGCCAGCCCACGGCCCTAATAAATCACCAGCAAAATCACTAAATGACTTATATTCTAAATTTGATAACAACAGCTCGCCCATCGCTCTCATCACAAAGAACAAGACAAAACCAATTATCATATAAACAAAAATAATTGATGGTCCAGCTAACGAAATGGTTTTCCCTGATCCCATAAATAGACCAGTACCGATAGCACCACCAATAGCAATTAATTGAATATGACGATTTGTTAGCCCGCGCTGTAGAGTAGCATTTTTCACTCTAACGGGAGGAGAAATTTCTGTTTGATCTTCCATACAATACCTGAAGTGTTTTCATATTTTCGATGTTGTTTTTACCGCTATTTTATTTTTTAACGCGGTAATATGTTTGCGAAATTATTGTGACACAAATCTCAGTATAAGTAATGAAAAGATCACTTTTAGTAAAATGAATGATGCTTTGATAACCAGATAAGATCCTTTCTTTAATTTAATCGGCGATATTTTATCCATTTGAAAAAAAAATCAAAATAAGCACTTGACCATCGCATTTGAGAGGAGAATAATCAGTGCATCGGGTTGTTAGCTCAGTCGGTAGAGCAGTTGACTCTTAATCAATTGGTCGGGAGTTCGAGCCTCCCACGACCCACCAAATTTAAGCTGATAAATCAGACATTTATGCCACTTAGCAATAAGTGGCTTTTTTGTATCTGGAAGAAAGTGGCGACAAAATGGCGCATTTATCTTAATCTAGAAACTCAAAATAATACGGTAATTAAAAAAATAACATTGGCTTATATTTCATTCAATTTTTATAATTAATGAGACTAATTAAAACAAACAATTAGTCTAATTTAATTACATAATCCAATACAAACCACCAGAAAATCTACTTTATCTCTTTTTTATCTTTAAATTCGCCACCAAAATCATCAATCAGAATATAGCTAATTTGGTTTATTTGACTGTTTTCTAATGTAACTTGTTGTTTTGAAAATGGCGCTATCATAGGAATGAGAATATTAGGATTATTTTCGCCAGATGCTGATTTAATAGTGACATAAAAAGGTGTCGGATTTTCAATTGTTAACTGTTTATCTGATCTCATAAAAATAAGAGCGCTACTGACATCGGAAATCACCATAATTAAATCATCAGGGCGATAGAATACTTTTACTTGTAATCTGACAACGACATTAATTAAACCTTCATCATATTTTTTGTTCGCAGGCTTAGGCATGATTTCATATAAATTAAGCCAGTAAAGTGTCTCTTTCTCTTTATCTGTATTGGTAAATTTATTAATTACTCGTACTCGTTGTGATTCACTCGGTTTTAATTGTAATACTGGCGGTAATGATAAAGCGGAAACATCAGTTATGGTTTCTGGAGTATTTTCTGGATTGCCATCATCCACCCATGTTTGAACCACCACAGGAAACTCACCATCATTCTTTATATTTAAGGATGTTTCTTTGTCTGAGTGATAAAGGATCACTCTTGACCCCTCTAATGCTAAATTCGCTTTGGCGATAAACGAAAAACACAGTAACAGAATAAAAATACTGATCCTTTTCATATTTATTGCACCTGTATAATTACTTGTAATGTCGCATTAAATTTACCAGCAGTTATTTTCTCTCTCGGTAACGCTTCTAATGAGGCATATAATGTTTTAGTTAAATCGGCAATACCATTATTATATGAGACTGAACTAGCATCATCATAAATAGGATACCAACCATAACCTTCACCTTGCCCTTCATTAGCTAATGTTGATAACAAGTTTAATGGCATACCTGATGGGCGATATATTCTTACACCAACCCCTTTTTCCATATTTGAGTCAGTACCATAACCGTCTGTCACTAAATGAGTAATTGCGGCACCATTAGGTACTGTTAATCCTAATTCAATTGCCTTGTTAACATTTGTAGGTCTAGGTAAAAATCCCATTGCGGTTTGCCCTGCTCCCGTTCCGCTGGAAATATTACTCATGCCATCGTTCGCAGGTGGTGCTAATTGACAATAAAAATCAATAGTAATAGGTAAAGTCACTTTTTTGCCACTTGCTAACTCATTAATAGTGACCAATGGGAATGAAACATAAGGCGTAACATTTCGCACAAAACAAGTGGACACATTACGAATATAAATACGACGAGACATATTTACAGCAGCAGGCCAATAAGCATAAAAGCCATGATAATTTGTAGCGTGATCTGTACCATCTTTTAATAAATAAGAGAAGTTAGAGCTTTGAAAAGCGATATAACCTGCTGGTTGGTTAATAAATGTAATTAGTCCGCTACTTGATTGTGCGGGTGGCATATCGCTTGTTCTTTCATAGTTAATCTTAAATAACTCCACTTCCATATTAGAGAAGTCTTTTGCTTTTACTAAGATCCACCCTTGGCTATCTCTTTCTAAATTTGTTAATGGTCGCGATTTCCAATAGCGGCTATAATATTCACCCGTAACAGTATTTTTAATACGGATACCTAATCCTCTTGCGAGACTAATATATGTTTCTTGTAATCCTAAAGCTGGATTAACTAAATTTTTGCCACCATAGTTATAGTCACCATTCGTTGAATAGAACTCTCTTAATTTACCCTCTTCATCAGCTGTGCAACGAAATAATATTTGTTCAGGATCATAAACTTCATAACCCGCCTCAAAAAAAGAGACAAAGCCACTCGCCACTAATGTACCTGGAATTTGAAACTGATCGTTATTAACATTAATTACTTTAGGGGTACTTCCCATTGATCCTGAATCATCCCGTGCACCTTGCCAATTTTTCGCTGAACCTTTACCAGGCTCGGTATAAAGTACACTATTGGGATTCGTCGTGGTGATTGTTATTTTATAACATATTGCCGAAGCTAAAGAAGAAAATAGCATCAACGCCAATAAAATAGAGAACTGACAAGAAAGTAAACAGCGATTTAATTTCATAAGCATTGACCTGATAATAAAATGAGTTTATCGGCTTCTTTTTCTTCTGGTATTGAGTAATCGATTTGGCAGCTATCTTCATCTTTACCGACGGTCAGTGTCCCTTTTCTATTTTCAACCCTGACATAAATCTGGTTACTTTGTCCCACCATGCCAACAATATGCCTATCTTTATCATAAACATTTTCACCTAATACCAATGGACTTTCAGGCTTAACCGAAATCAATACAGGATATCCGACTTGGGTTTTAAAAACGATTTTGGTACTTGAACCTGAATACGGTGCTATTTGTTTAGTGTTTTCCAGTAGCTCAATATTATTATTTCTAATATTTTTCCCATCCAAACTAACATTGTTATATTGATAAGGAACAAGGGAAGGCACAATAGCGTAACCAAAAGGATCAATGCGTGCCCCCATACCATTACTCACCCTCGCACCACTTGCACCTTTTGCTTCTACTAAAGCAAAAGAATCACTAATACGAGGCCCTAATGTTACCCCGCCACTGTGTGCAACTAACGCACCTTGAATACCCACGCTACCTTGAGTGTAACGTTTACCATTAGAGATACTGCCTGATAACGTAGTAAAAGGAAGCTGTTTAATTAAATGCAAACCACTGCCTACCGCTCTATTTTGTGTGTCGTAATCTGCATTTACACTATAAGAAAGTGTTTTATCTTCCCCTAAAAGTCCTGATAAATTCGTTTGGTAACTTGAATCATCACTAGAATGACTAGAAGATAATGATAGCATTGGCGAATAATCAGAGCGTCCTAATGGCATAGAAACAGATAACATCACCATATCTTCCGATATCGGATCGGTTGTTATTGATGTAAAAGTATTATTTGCCGTCATTTGCCCCGTTTTTTGGCGGCTATAGGCGAGGCTATAAGCAATATCTTTATAGGTATTGGAATAACCGATTTGATACTGGGCATCATGTCCTTTATTACCATAATAATTACTGATAGAGCCTGAAATATAAAGTTGCCCCCACTTATCAAGAGACTGATTAACACTCAGTGTAAACTGGCTTTCTTGGTTATAACTGTTGGAATTCCATTCCATATCATTGCTTACACTTTTTCTCAATCCCAAGACATCATTATATTCGCGGAAATTCTCTGTTGAATATTTATAACCTGCGAGTGTAATAACGGTATTGGTTGGGCTAAAAGTACGGCTATAACTAATACCTAATCGTCCACCTTGATAATTATTACCGCCGACTTCAGCATTTGAAAAGGCTGAATTAAAACCTATCGCCCCTAATTTTGTAGCAATAACAGAGCCGACAAATACTGCCTGATATTGATGACCTACACGCATCCCTGTATTTAGCGTTACCGTATTATTCACACCATATTGCAAAGCAACATCTGAAAAATAACTATTTTCTGAACCAAAGTTATTCACTTCACCCGCAGTAAAGTTATATTTAAAGCGACCAGCCCTTACTGACTCAGGTAATGCGGTAAATGGCACTGTAAAAGAAGAAACTTTGCCATTACTTTCGTTGATTTCGACTAATAAATCCCCTTCATAACTGGTTGGATAAAGGTCGTTTATTTCAAATTGTCCAGGTGATACCGTTGTTTGATAAATTTCAGTGCCGTTTTGTTTTATCACTACACGGGCGGTAGTCGTCGCAATACCACGAATAATAGGTGCATAACCTTTTTGAGAATCTGGCAACATTCTTTCATCAGACATTAATTGAATACCTTTAAATGCCAGACTAGAAAATTGTGCGCCTGTTGTATAAATATCGCCGACAACTAACATTGACTTTAATGTCAGTAATGGTTTTTGTAGATAAGTTCTTATCCAATTAAAGTCACTATTACTTCCCGATTTTGATGAATTATAAGAGTAAGATGCTTGTTGGCGAAATTGCCAAGTTCCCAGATTTACGCCCATATTGACACTACCAAAACCATAGTCTGAAGTTTGTCCGTTCGATTTATTCTTATAGTAATTACCCGAATAATTGGTGAACAACATAGTGTTGCCCGCATCTAAATCGTCTTCATTGACATAGCCTTGTGGTCTTCGTTTTAATAAGATTTGAGGCACTGCAATCATTATTCTAAAGTTAGAAGCATCAAACGAATCTACAATGTTTGTATTAATTTGGTTTAATACTAAACATTGACTATTATCTTGACTGATCTCGTTCTCCAGCAAGATCCCCATTTCATCAATTTGTTGTTGATTAAAACAAGGTGTCACTTTGCCTTTATCATTTAGTTGAAAACGCACAGTTTTTCTTTCAAAAAAACGATTATTAATGTAAATGTCAACATCATAATCACCAGGCTCTACATAATTACTATCATGAAGCTGATTAATGTTGATATTATTTTTGTTACCTAATAATAAAGAAGGATCAAATTCATAATCATCAGCAAATGCAGAAGTCATTGATTGAATAAATAGAGAAAATGAGCCGATTAAGAGTACGACTTTTATTCTCTTATTTAATTGTGCTGTACTTTTTTCTATGACTTTCATTTCAATGCCATTTTTATTAATGAATTAAATCTGTCACGCTGTTTTGTCCACCTAGATCGTTAAGGTATTTATAGGTTATTTTATCGGGTGAAAATGAAAGCTTTCCGCCATTTTCAGCGACTAATACTTCCGTTGATAACGGAGAAACCATAGTTGATTTAAATATAAATTTTTGTCCCGATGCATTAGTGGCCTCAAGTTGTGCAAATGACACAAAGAAAGGTGAATCATTTTTAACTTTTATATTGCCATTACTTTCTTTTGAGAAAGATATTTGTTTCTCGATATTATTTAACTGAGAGACAATCGCTGTTGGGCGATAAAATATTTTTAATCGATGATGCACAATAACCGTAAAGCTATTTCCTTCTTTTATATCTTTATTCAAATCTTTAGGTGGGATTTGTGCTACGTTTAAATAGAAAATAGATTCTTTATCTTGTGGCAAACCTTCACCAGTATAAATTAATCGTGCGTCTCTCCCTGTTTTAGGATCGATACGAAACACGGGGGGCTGAATAACAAAAGGCGCATCTGCATTATCCGGGGTCGAATTAGGATTATTTTTATCCGCCCATATTTGCATAATGTAGGGAATTTCATCGTTATTCATAAACTTTAAAACTTCAAAGCGTGAATCCGATGAATAAACAATACGTGTTTTTAGCATAGTGACACTAGAATATGATGCTGTGCTATAACTTAAGAAAAATACGACAATTAGCAGTATTATTTTTTTCATTACTTATCTTCCTCTTATATAAATAGAAAAATGTCTCCTTTATATAAAGGAGACATATAAGCATTATTGATAAGAGATAGAGTACTGCACACTACCTTCTACTTTACCTGCTGTTGCAACATCATCGGCATAATAACGTACAGCATAATCATAAGATGCTGCTTTTTCGTTTGCTTTTAATACTAAACCTTCGTTACCTACACCAGTTAAATCAATTTTGGTGCCTGTTTTCGCAGGATCAATAATTTCTAAGCTAACATTGTTATTTGCTGCTGTATTACCAATACGACCTTCTGTTGTCAGATTATTAGCAATAAAAATGGTTTTAATATTTGTATCTGTTGGTTTAGAACCAGTACAACCACTCACTGCGATAGTAAATGGTGTTTGTCCTGCAGTTTTACCTGCTGTGTCTAATGCTGTAACAGGAACAGTAGGTAATAAAACAACAGGAAGTGCAGAATTACCATTCACAGTTACAGTACAAGTTTCATCAGAAACTTCACCTTGGAAACGAATGGTATTATCAGAAGCTGCAAAAGCGGTAGAAGAAAAAATACCTGCTATAACAGTAGCAAGAAGTATTTTATTCATAATAAAACTCTCCGGTAATATATCAAAATAAGACTAGTTTATTGTATTGGTAATATAAAAAGGCGAACACGAAATAAGTTTATTAATAACCTTATTTCATGTTTATTACGTACTAATATTTAAGTATGTATAATTATCAGCTTATTTACTCATAAAATGCAACTAAATTCACCGAGTATAGAGGTTAATACGTATACATTTTTCTATTTTAAGTATATTCTTATAATCTAAATATGACTATTACGTATTTTTGGTAAGATATTTATTAATTTTATTAGGATTAATATTAAAAATTATATTAATCCAGTTCAAATTGACATTTGTCATTTTTAATAAAACAAGAACAATAAATTGATTAATTAAATTTAAAAAAATCTTTCCCATTCTTTATTTTATTATTGAAATATTATTTTTTCTTTTAGTGATATTTAAACCATATTAATAAATTAAAATTTAGTAAATTGATTAACTTTATTTATAATCACCACATTCGTTATATTGTATTTAATATAACCATACTTTTTTAATCTACATTTATTAACTTATTAATAAAAAAACAAGAATAGCGCTTAAAATAATAGTATTTTCAAATTGTTACCATTACGTTATCATTTATATACTCCTTTAATATAAACGTAAAACATTCTCAAATTTATTTATTCTCACTTTACTGTAAATGATAGAAATAAAAAGTAGGCTGTTTACCTTTTTTAATGATACGTCATAATATCCTACTGGAAGAAAAATAATTTCCCCTGCACGATATTGTGGATCATCTGGCTCTAAATTACCGCCAGTTGTATCCTCTCCCGCACCAAGAAAGATTTCACCAGATGGACAATGTATGTTTATTTTTACATCTGGATCTTCAATTTTATCGCATAGATTAATAGTGTAGAAACCATCATTACCCAAACCAATAAATGCGATATTACCTTTGTTCATTTCATCTAGCTCATCATCAGGTATGCTCCACCAATCTGCTGTATCTGATTTTCTATGCCGGATCGCTTTTAAATCAAAAATGGCTAGAGTTGCCGTATCAGTCATAAAAGAAAATGCGTTTAACATATTCACGCCCCAAAAAACAATTTTGATCGTACCAAAATATATTTCTTACCTTTATGTATCGTTGAATTATATAGGATTTTATCTATACTAGACCTATATTTTATGTACTACTTATACTCTAAATAATTCAAGTTACAGCTAGGCGACAAGTGAATGAGTCACTAGGAGCATACATAAGTATGTGACTAGTGTGAATGAACGTAGGCAACAACGCTGTAGCTTGAAGTATGACGAGTATATAATATACATGGACGGTCTTATGAAATTACAACAACTCCTTATCTCCCTTTCCCTTTATGCGGTATCCTCATTGCCAGCAACCGCTGCGACGACTCAATGTACTGATATTGAAAAGCAAACCAATATTGCCAATAGCAACATTATATTGCTCAGTTCTTACAACGGCCCTGTTAAATCAGTCACGATGACAAGCACTATACCCCATGACGGGCGTTTTAAAGCACTAAAAGGTGAAATTTACTTTGATGAATGTGGAAAGTTATTGAAAGATAGCACATCAATGCAAGAGTACTTTGAAGGTAATGTAGAAACTAATTTAATAAGAACATTGCCTAATAATCCTTCTGTTATCCGATATCAATTTCAGATAAAAAATGGCTATGGTTCACACTCTATCTATATGCAAGAAACCTATCATAAAGATGGACAGAATCGGTTCAACAAAAAAATAATTCAATATTATGCAGATGATGGCACTTTACTGGATACAATCACCAGCCAATTCGACTATAAAGATGGGCGCATTATTAAAGAAACAAGTAAATCATCTGATCCTACAACTGAGACTATCACAACAGAGTACACCTATAATCCTCAAGGAAAACTACAATCCGTAATAGAAGACGGTAAAATAAACGTAGAGTATCAGTATGATCCAAAAGGAAAAGTCGTTACTCAATCAAACTATATCAAAGGCGTTAATGGAGAAGATAAAGCCTTTATCACTACTTGCCTTGAATGGGACAAATTTGCTAATTGTTCAAAAGAGGAACTTGAAAGTACGATTAAATTTAATGATGAAGTGATTAATTTCAGTAAAGCCATGCTTCATAACGAGTTTATTTACTACGAATAATATTTACATTATATTTTCGTATCAAATTTAAGTTAATAATATAAAAATCAGACTATCAAAAATAGACTGGTTTTTATATTTATTACATATCTTCTTATCTATGGTTAGATACTTATTCTTGATACTTTCATTAAAAAACAATTTATGTAAAACTACTTAAATCAATTAATGATGAATATGCTTTATAACATGTTCTCTTTTAATAAAATTTAAGATGACGCATTATATGAAATTATCACTTCTTTTTATTTTTTCTCTATACACACTTTTTATTTCACTCCCAGCATTTGCGACATCAACATCTTGTAAAGATCTACAAAAACAGGTGAACCAGTCTAATAATATGCCCACTCTGTTAGAGTTTTATTATGGGCCTATAAAATCCATCATTATCACTAGTACATTACCTGAAAAAGGTCGATTTAAAGCCTATAAAGGTGAAATACAATTTGATGAATGTGGCTCTCTCACTAAATTTGATTCTTCTACGCAAGAATATATTCATGAGCGAATTGAAACAAATCTTGTAAGAATGTCAACACCTTATAATATCAAATATAAATACCAGCTGAAGAGCTTACACAAAGTCTACACTCTCTATCTTAATGAAATATATGGTAAAAATAGTCAAAACCAGCTAATAAATAAAACTTCTCATTTCTATGATGGAGATGGAACACTTATAGGAACCGATTTTTCAAAAATTGTTTATGATGACAGTAAGATTGCATCAGAAACAATTATTGAATCTAGCGCTGAAAATCAAGGGAGTACAATTTATTATTCTTATGATAATAAAGGCCGCCTCTTAAAAGCAATTGATAATAATGAAGTAATGTTAGAATTTAATTATGGCGAAGATGGTAAAATCTTACATCAAATACAAATATTTACGAGTTTGTATGACGATATAAGAGAGTATGATAGTACTTGCCAAGAATGGGATAAATATAATAATTGCTTAACATGGAATATGGTAAGTGAAGTTAGAAAAGATGGCAAAATAATCGATACCAGCACAGCAATTTTATATAATAAATTTGAATATTATGAATAAGTTACTAGTGTTATAAATTATACTCTCTTTTAAATTTATAATAAATTTACATAACAAAGGCCATCTTATTAAATAAAGTGGCCTTTTATTGTTCTAATTTTCTATATTTTATTATGTATTACGATATTGAGTTTCAGCTTCATCAAAGCGTTGTTGGTTTTCTTTACTCGGCTCTTTACCCATTAAACTGATGACAACGATAGCGATAGAGGCGAAGATAAAACCAGGAATTATTTCATATAACCCAAACCATTTATATTGCATCCACACTAACACGGTTAAAGCACCAATCAACATTCCAGCAAATGCACCATTACGAGTCATACGTTTCCACATTACAGAAATGAGGATCACAGGACCAAAAGCGGCACCAAAACCTGCCCACGCGTTACTCACTAAATCAAGCACCTTATTGTTTGGATCACGCGCTAAGAAGATTGCGATTATCGCAACTAATAACACCATGCCACGCCCTACCCAAACTAACTCTTTTTGGCTTGCACTTTTACGAATAAATGGCTTGTATAAATCTTCAGTTAACGCACTTGCACAGACTAATAATTGACAGCTTAATGTACTCATTACCGCAGCTAGAATTGCAGACAACAGAATACCCGCAATCCATGGATTAAAGAGCAGTGAAGCCAGCTCCATAAAAATACGTTCATTTTTAGCTGTTACAGCGCCCGCTTGTGCTGGATTCATTTCAAAGTAAGCAATACCAAAGAATCCAACCGCAACCGTGCCACCTAAACAGAGGATCATCCACGTCATACCAATACGACGTGCTTTACGAATAGTTTGATTAGAATCGGCCGCCATAAAACGTGCAAGAATATGAGGTTGCCCAAAATAACCTAATCCCCATGCTAATAACGAAACAATCGCAATAAAATCAAGCCCTTTGAACATATCCAAATAAGAGGGATCTTTTGCTTTAATGATAGCAACAGAAGTATCAATGCCGCCCACTGAGAAAATAACAATAATAGGTGTTAGGATCAGAGCAAAGATCATTAAAGTCGCTTGAACGGTATCTGTCCAACTTACAGCAAGAAAGCCACCTAAAAAGGTATATGCGATAGTTGCAAGCGCACCATAAATCATCGCTTCGTGATAAGGAATATGAAACGTAGATTCAAACAGCATTCCACCAGCAACCACGCCTGATGCACAATAGATAGTAAAGAAGGTAAGAATAACTAACGCTGAAATGATACGTAGCATTTTGCTTTTATCATCAAAACGCGATGTCAAATAATCGGGCAACGTTAATGCATTATTATTTTTTTCAGTTTGCAAACGTAAACGCCCTGCAACTAAACGCCAGTTTAGCCACGCGCCTAAACAGAGTCCAATAGCTATCCAACTTTCTGAAATACCAGCGAAAAATACCACGCCAGGTAATCCCATTAATAACCAACCACTCATATCTGAAGCACCCGCTGACAACGCAGTGACTACACTGCCTAATCGCCGACCGCCAAGAATATAATCATCAAAGTTTTTTGTTGAACGATAAGCAAGGTAGCCAATAAAAAGCATACCCAAGATATAGATCGTAAATGTAATTAGCATTGGCGAAGTTAAAGCCATAATTGCAGTTCTCCATAAATCTGTTTCCGATCATCGGTATGCTTTTGACTTGTACAGGAACGTTGCACTTCGTTGCGCATTAATGATCTTTTCAGTTTTTAATTAAAATAATTTCTTACAGCAACAGATAAAGCATTCACATCAATCCTAGAATAGGTTAACTGCATTTAACAAGAAATTAACGTCTAAATGTTTAAATTTTGTATATGACTTCACACTATTTGTCTTAATTCGAGGGTGTATTATAAATATAAACATCAACAAAATAAATATAATTTATTGATTTATATATAAATATATAGAGAAAATAAATTAGATCACTTTTAATCACCCACAAAACCTGACTACTTTCACATTATTTATAAATAAATTGTTAACAATGTTGCACAAAGTTGCAACATGAATGATATTAATAAAAATAACGGGTAACTGTACTTGTGAATTAGAAATAGAATATGAGGAGCACTGCATGAGTAGCACAACAATGGGTGTTAGACTTGATGAAGAAACCCGCAATAGATTAAAAGAAGCTGCACAGAAACTAGATAGAACATCGCATTGGTTAATTAAACAGGCTATTTTCAATTATCTAGAACAAGTTGAAAATGATCAGGTTAATCTTGGTAACTCAACATTTACAGAGCAAGATATTGATGAAAGCACTGAAACACCAACCGCTCATTATCAGCCTTTCTTGGAATTTGCTGAACATATTCACCCACAGTCTGTTTTACGCTCAGCAATTACTTCTGCCTATCGCACCCCTGAAATACAAGCAGTACCGATGCTATTACAACAAGCGACCTTACCTGAAAATGAGGCACAAGCAACGCATAAATTAGCCTATTCCATTGCCGAAAAATTACGTAAACAGAAAAATGGTATTGGACGATCAGGGTTAGTTCAAGGTCTATTGCAGGAATTCTCACTTTCTTCACAAGAAGGTGTTGCCCTTATGTGTTTAGCAGAAGCTTTATTGCGCATTCCAGATAAAGCCACTCGTGATGCACTTATCCGCGATAAAATCAGTCATGGAAACTGGCGTTCACATTTAGGACAAAGTCAGTCTATGTTTGTGAATGCGGCTACATGGGGCTTATTATTCACAGGTAAATTAGTTTCTACACATAATGAAGAAAAACTGTCTAACTCTTTAAATCGCATTCTCACCAAAAGTGGCGAGCCATTAGTCCGTAAAGGTGTTGATATGGCGATGCGTTTAATGGGTGAGCAATTTGTGACCGGTGAGACTATTTCTCAAGCACTCGCGAATGCGCGTAAACTTGAAGAAAAAGGCTTTAGCTACTCTTATGACATGTTAGGGGAAGCAGCATTAACAGAAAAAGATGCTCAGGATTATTTAGTTTCTTATCAACAAGCGATCCACGCAATTGGTAAAGCCTCTAATGGCAGAGGTATTTATGAAGGCCCGGGAATATCTATCAAGCTTTCAGCATTACATCCTCGTTATAGCCGTGCTCAATATGAGCGAGTTATGTCAGAGCTTTACCCTCGCCTACTCTCATTAACATTACAAGCAAAGCAATACGATATTGGTATTAATATTGATGCGGAAGAAGCAGATAGACTTGAGATTTCACTCGATTTACTTGAAAAACTCTGTTTTGAACCTGAATTAGCAGGTTGGAATGGTATTGGCTTTGTTATTCAGGCTTACCAAAAACGTTGTCCATTAGTTATTGATTATGTGATTGATTTGGCACGCCGTAGTCGTCGTCGCTTAATGATCCGTTTAGTAAAAGGCGCCTATTGGGATAGCGAAGTAAAACGCGCTCAAATTGACGGTCTTGAAGATTATCCAGTCTATACTCGCAAAGTGTATACCGATGTCTCTTATCTTGCCTGTGCGAAAAAACTACTCGCATCACCTAATTTTATTTATCCGCAATTCGCGACACATAATGCACACACACTGTCAGCAATTTATCATTTAGCAGGTCAAAACTATTATCCTGGACAATATGAGTTCCAGTGTTTACACGGTATGGGTGAACCCCTTTATGCTCAAGTTGTCGGTAAAATAGCAGACGGAAAATTAGGTCGCCCTTGTCGTATTTATGCACCAGTAGGGACTCATGAAACATTACTTGCTTATTTGGTACGTCGTTTACTCGAGAATGGCGCGAATACTTCATTTGTAAACCGAATTGCTGATACCACAATTTCTCTTGATGAATTGGTGGCAGATCCGGTCAAAGAAGTGAATAGAATGGCTCAAACAGAAGGCCAAATTGGGCTTTCTCATCCTAAAATTCCGCTTCCTAATAAACTGTATGGTGATGAACGCAAAAACTCACCGGGCATTGATATGTCAAACGAACATCGCTTGGCTTCGCTTTCTAGTGCCTTATTAACATCAGCAACCGAAAATATACATTGCGAACCTTTATTAGGTGATACGTTTAATTCTTCAGAAAAAAGACAAGAACCTCAATCTGTATTAAACCCAGCCAATCATGCGGATATTGTAGGTACAGTAAGAGAAGCCACAGAAGCCGAGGCAGATTTTGCCTTAACCATTGCTCAAGAAAACGGTGAGATCTGGTTTGCAACACCACCAGCGCAAAGAGCTTCATTCTTGATCCGTGCTGCGGAATTAATGGAGCAGCAAATGGGATCACTTATGGGAATATTGGTGCGTGAAGCGGGTAAAACTTATAGCAATGCGATTGCTGAAGTTCGTGAAGCCATTGATTTTCTCTATTATTATGCGGCTCAAGTCGCTCATGATTTTGATAACAACACACATCGTCCTTTAGGGCCTGTGGTTTGTATCAGCCCTTGGAACTTCCCATTAGCGATATTCAGCGGACAAATTGCGGCAGCTTTAGCAGCAGGTAATACCGTTCTTGCAAAACCCGCAGAGCAGACACCTTTAATTGCATCAAAAGCCGTTGAACTTTTCCATCAAGCAGGTATCCCTTCTTTTGCACTACAACTGCTACCAGGACAAGGAGAAACCATTGGTGCACGTTTAGTGGCTGATGAGCGTGTTCGTGGCGTGATGTTTACAGGTTCAACAGATGTGGCTCATATTTTACAAAAGACCTTAGCAGGTCGATTAGACAGTGAAGGTCACCCTGTACCTTTAGTGGCAGAAACTGGTGGCTTAAATGCTATGATTGTTGATTCATCTGCATTAACAGAGCAAGTGGTGACTGATGTTATGGCATCTGCTTACGATAGCGCGGGTCAGCGTTGCTCTGCTTTACGCCTATTATGTATTCAAGAAGAAGTGGCTGATCATACTATCGAGATGCTTAAAGGTGCGATGGCACAAGCCACAATCGGTGATCCAAGTTTGCTATCCACAGATATTGGCCCTGTTATCGATAAAGAAGCAAAATCAGGCATAGAGAAGCATATCCAATCAATGCGCACAACAGGCTTCGATATTTATCAAGCGTCACACAATAGTCTGTCAAAACACATCGAGAATAACAGTACCTTTGTTCAACCGACTTTAATTGAATTAGATAAAGTCAGTTCATTGAAGAAAGAAATCTTTGGCCCTGTGTTACATGTTGTACGTTATGCAAGCCAAGATTTACCTGCATTACTAGAAGAGATTAATGCAACAGGGTATGGGCTAACAATGGGCGTTCATACGCGTATTGATGAAACAATTGCTTATGTTGCCTCAAATGCCAAAGTGGGAAATTTATACGTAAACCGCAATATGGTTGGTGCAGTTGTGGGTGTTCAACCTTTTGGTGGTGAAGGATTATCTGGTACAGGACCAAAAGCAGGCGGTCCTGTTTATCTGTATCGCTTGTTATCTAAACGTCCTGAAAATGCCGCAGCGCAAACACTAGCACGCCAAGATGAAACACTTCCTCTTGATACTTCTATGCGTAATTCGTTATTACAGACTTATCATAAGTATATGGAGTGGCTATCAAGCAGAACGGATAAATCACATTATGAAGCTTTAGAAAAATATGCTCTTGCATCCCAAGCAGGAACATTACGCGTATTACCAGGCCCTACAGGTGAACGTAATACTTATCAATTAGTCCCTTGTGGTAACGTACTTTGTATTTCAGATAACGAACAAGATGTATTCACTCAAATTGCCGCTGTTCTCGCTTCTGGTTGTCATGCCGTTGTCGTTAATAGCCTATTTTCACAAAAAACATATCGTGAATTGCCTGATATTGTTAGAAAAGCCATTACGCTGACTGAAAATTGGAATGATGAGTCACTGAAAATAAATGCAGTGATTTACCATGGTGATGGTGATCAATTGCGTGAAACTTGCCAGAAAATTGCTCAACGCAAAGGTGCGATAATTTCTGTTCAAGGATTTTCTCGTGGTGAGATAGGTCTATTGTTAGAGCGTTTATTACATGAAAGAGCATTGAGTATTAACACCGCTGCTGCGGGAGGTAATGCAAGCTTAATGACAATTAGTTAATTACTCCATCTCTTTCTCTCCTTGTCTTTGAGACCACCTTTAAAGTTTGTTTTCTTAAAGGTGGTTTTTTCTTTTGTTACTCCATTTTTCTAAAGAGATAGCCCAAAATATTATTTTTTTGAATGCTGTGACTACTCTCACTCTTTTTATATTTATTATTCGCGGCGAGTTATTTTCGTAAATATACTTACGCCCAAGTCAACCTAGAAGTTGATTTAATTATATCTTTATGAATACCTGAAACTTGCGCCCCACTGTGGGCGCTTTTTTTTATCTAAAAATAGGTTATTAGTGCAAATATCCTTATTAAAGGATAAACAAAAAACTTTTTTAAGATAAGAGGAAAAGCAGAAAGGTAAATAAAGTGTGATTATCAGCGACAAAAGAAAAAGGAGTAGGCTAGGCTACTCCTTTTAAGGTCTCTCTTGAGCGCAATTAGTGACTGCTACTCATCGATGGTGGCTCTTGGCACCAATCGAGATATTGCTCATACTTACGTAGCGCAATGTTGTAGTTACTAAATGCAGAGGGAGTGAGCTTTTTACTCAGGTCTGACTGAATTTTCTCTGTCGTAAATTCTTGACGCGGAAAATTAGTTGAAGTCAGTAATTCATCGAGCCGACGTAAACGAACCACATACTCACGAACAGTACTGTGGCTCATCTCCGTTTGTTCAAACAAATACTGCTTAAAAGACATAATGTCAAAGTAGTCAGTTTCACTATTACAGTAAATCTCACTACAGAAACGACATAGCGCAGAAAACTTCTCTTGTAACGATCCCCACGTTTCATCATCAACTAAATCTGTCATTTCAGAAATGGCTTCTTTATTGATGACTTGGCGATTGAATACGAGAGAGATCCGATCAAGCGCCTTGTGGCAATGCAGACAATGAGTCTGGCTATGTTTATAGTCTTTAATGTAACGGCTTAGCGGCCGTTTCTTTTGTGTTGAAACAGACATAAGAGATAAAGCCCTGTGTTGTAGTCTTAATAAACAAAAACAAAAATAAGCAAAACTTCTATTTCTCTGGGTTTAAGCGTGCTCGCAGCCTTTTTATGGCTTGGCTGTGTAGCTGGCTCACGCGGGATTCCCCGACATTAAGCACTGCGCCTATTTCTTTCAAATTAAGTTCTTCCTGATAATACAGAGTAAGAACCATTTTTTCCCTTTCGGGAAGCAATTCTATCGCGTCTATGACTCTTTGGCGAATATCACTTTCTAATAACATCTGTAATGGATTGTCATCATGATCTTCGTCTTGAGACGGTTCACAGCTTTCACCGTAAATTTCATGCCATTCGTCATAAGAGAACAATTGGCTGTTATTCGTATCCAATAGGATCTGCCGGTATTCTGCTAACTCAATCTGCAAATGATCAGCAACTTCCTGTTCTAATGGGGGTCGTCCTAGATCCTGCTCTAATTGATGAATAGAATGGGTAACTTCTCTTGCATTGCGACGCACACTGCGTGGCGCCCAATCTCGACTGCGTAGCTCATCTAACATGGAGCCACGGATACGTTGAACAGCATAAGTGGTAAAGGCAGCGCCTTGCATTGAGTCATAACGCTCAACAGCGTTTAATAACCCAATTCCACCTGCTTGCAAAAGATCATCCAATTCAACACTCGCAGGTAACTTGACCTGTAATCGTAATGCTTCATGGCGAACCAACGGGACATATCGCTCCCAGAGGCTATTTTTGTCCATCACGCCTTCGGCGGTATACAAATCACTCACAACAAAAGACACCTTTGGATAAAAGACCGGAAACCATTATCTGGCTAAATAAATTTAGCAATCGACTGAACAGTGAAGCAAAAGCGCCTCTTTTTCACCTATGCCAAATTTTCAGTAAAAATTGGGTTTTCATTGATAATAATTTGTCATTGCATTACGAGAACTACTTTACCTTAAATGATCGCCGACTAATCCTTAGAAAAACCGTTAATTAAATTGATAATTTAGCTCATTAAAAGAAATCGACGTATTGAATATGCATTCTGTTCATAAAAAAATAACATATAAATCATAGTATTTTATTTTGTGATATTTTAGCTTCTTGGGCGTAAGTTAAAATACTCATGAATGATTAATTAAAAAAACGATTGTTTTGATGATAAAACACCCACTGAAAAAATTGCAGTGGGTGTGATTTGAGGATTATTTAAGATTGAAATTAACGAAGTAGTGATAATACGTTTTGAGGAATTTGATTTGCTTGAGCAAGGACAGAAGTACCCGCTTGTTGCAGTATTTGACCACGACTCATATTAGAGACTTCAGTTGCATAATCTGCATCTAAAATACGACCACGAGAAGCTGATAAATTATTGACGGTATTATTTAAGTTAGTCACTGTTGATTCAAAACGATTTTGCACTGCACCTAATTTAGAACGCCCTTCATCAACTTTACTAATTGCAGAATCTAATGTTTTTAACGCATCATCATTTACTGTTAATACTTTAACATCAACACCCGCATTGGCGGTAAATTCGTTAGCCGCTATTTTTGATGACGCTTTGATATTCAATTCATCTTTTGTTGTTACACCAGTCAGTTCCAAATCTGATGCTGAAACTAAATAGTTTTTAGTACCATCATTAAAGATATATTTTCCTTTAATTTCTTTACCGTCTTCCTTATAGGTAAATAAAGTCATACTACCTGACATTTTAGTTGCACCAGTTACCACCTTACCAAGATCAGCTGTTGGCACGGCAGTTCCCTTTTCAGTCACCCCTTTTTTAACGGTTGATTCAGTGTACAATTTATCGTTTTCAACACCTAAAGTGCCATTATCGATTTTATCTAATTTAAATTTGATCGCCTCTTTATCATTCGCACCGACTTGAATAGTCATTTCGGTATCACCGCTCAATACATGAACGCCATTAAACTGAGTTTGTTCAGAAATACGATTAATTTCTGCTAAACGTTCAGTAACTTCATTTTGAATAGAAGAAATGTCAGACGTTGAATTAGTTCCATTTTTTGCTTGAACAGTTAATGTACGAATACGCTGTAAGTTATTAGTAATTTCATCCAATGCCCCTTCTGTGGTTTGAGCAACAGAGATACCGTCATTGGCATTACGAGAAGCTTGTGTTAACCCGTTAATATTTGAAGTGAAACGGTTTGCAATCGCTTGACCTGCCGCATCATCTTTTGCGCTATTAATGCGTAAACCAGAAGACAAACGTTCAATTGCTGTGCCTAAAGCGCCTTGAGATTTATTTAAATTATTTTGAGTCACTAAAGACAGATAATTTGTATTGATAACTTGTGCCATACAATATTCCTTCAACTTGATTTTAAAATGTTTTTAATGAATAGGTTTGTTATTACGTCACTGTAATAACGTTGCCTAAACACTATCGTCATCAATTTTGAGAGTTTTACGATTTTTGACGTCAAGAAAATAGCAATAAAAGCCAGTTAGTTAATTTGTAAGGAATAATTGATTGCAAAAAAAAGAGGAAATGATCGAAAGAAAAAATAAAACTAAAAAAGAGTGGGGTTAAATATAAAATACTGAGAGCCTATATTCTAAATAATTCAACATGTAGTTAGGCAATAAATAAGTGAGTTGCTAAGACAATGGAACTATGGTCAGTATATATCCCCTGCTTAGTGTTAGAAGAAAAGTATGAATATTTTTTAACGTAAAAAACAAAAAAAGACCCTCAGATGAGGGTCTTTGATATAGAAAGGTATCTTTTGTGTCAGAGTACGAATTAACGTAACAGAGACAGAACAGTTTGTGGTACTTGGTTTGCTTGAGCAAGTACAGAAGTACCAGCTTGTTGCAGGATTTGACCACGGCTCATGTTAGAAACTTCTGTTGCATAGTCAGCATCTAAGATACGGCTACGTGCAGCAGATAAGTTGTTAACAGTGTTGTTCAGGTTGTTGATAGTAGATTCAAAACGGTTTTGAATCGCACCTAAAGAAGAACGCATACCATCAACAGTGTTGATAGCTTCGTCTAACGTTTTCAGTTGAGTTTCTAATTTCTCAGCTTTTTTTGATTCATCAGCTGTTAAAGATTTAACTTGTTCGCCAACGTTATAAGAAATTTTACCAGCTTCACCAGCACCTGTTGCAGTGGCTTTAAATGTTACTGTTTTACCATCAACGGTACCTTGAATATACTGTTGACCATCAGCATCTGCTGCTAATTTAGTCACAGTCATATCATGTTCTTTACCATCTACAGTAACTTTAGCTGTACCACCAGCTGCTAATGTAGGAGCATCACCAGCACCAACTTTTAATGTATCTAAATCAGTGTCTGTTAAACCAGCAATTAATGCATCAAATTTGTCTTTAGACATACCTGAAATTTCTGCACCGACTTCTAATGAGTCTACTTTCAGCGTTTTGCTGTCAACTTTTTTCAGATCAAATTCAATTTTTTCTTTGTCGTTAGTACCAACGTGAACGGTCATTTTTTCTTTTTCGCCGCTCAGTACTTTAACGCCGTTGAATTGAGTTTGTTCAGAAATACGGTCGATTTCTTTTAAACGCTCACCAACTTCTTCTTGGATTGATTTGATATCTGATTCTGAGTTAGAACCGTTTTTAGCTTGAACTGTTAACTCACGGATACGTTGTAAGTTGTTGTTGATTTCGTTCAAAGCACCTTCAGTAGTTTGAGCGATAGAGATACCATCGTTCGCATTACGTGCTGCTTGAGTTAAACCATTTACGTTTGAAGTGAAACGGTTAGCAATCGCTTGACCTGCTGCATCGTCTTTCGCGCTGTTGATACGTAAACCAGAAGACAGACGCTCGATTGCACTTCCTAAAGCTCCCTGAGATTTATTCAGGTTGTTTTGAGTTACCAGAGACAGATAGTTGGTATTAATGACTTGTGCCATAGCTAGATTCCTTTAAAATCAAGTCGATAAAATAAAAGTTTGCCTATTCATTTTCGGTGTTAATCACCGGCAACAAGTTTATCGGCACTCCACATACAACCTTTAACTTTTCCTACAAAAATTTCTGCGATTTTTTATAGAATCGATATCAAGTTAATGATAAATAAAGAAATTAAATTATCATTTTTTTATTTATTTTTTATCAATTTTCGTCTCAACGTTTTTTTAACCCATCTAAATTCGACTTTGGTCATCAATGGCAATAAAAGGCTTCTATATGGCAGCCTGTTTCACTCATCAAAAATACTAAATAGACGTAAACTTTTCGCCGATTCTACCGATAACATTTTTTGAGGATCATTTTACGAACACAGAAAGGAGACCAGTATGGCTGGTATTGCTTCACTAGGCGTAGGCTCAGGGATGCCTCTAGGTCAAACATTGGCACAATTAGAAGCGGCGGAAAATAAGCGCCTTGAACCCCTTGATAAACAGATGAAAAGCTATGACGCTCAAATTACTGCTTACGGTAAAATGCGCGGACAGCTCGATAAATTACAAAAAGCATCAGAAGATTTAAAAAAATTCGACAAAATTGTAGGTACTAAAGTTGAAGATGAATTTGATGCTTTTAAAGTTACCACTGATGGTAAAGCAAGTGTCGGTAACTACACCGTTTCTGTTACCCAATTAGCTCAAGCTCAAACATTAAAATCTACAGCAGTCAGTGATGTAAAGAAACCGCTTGGGGAAACCTTAGGTGAAGGTAATAAACGGACATTAGTTATTACACAACCCGGCGAAGAAAAACCATTACGTATCGAATTAGAAGATAAACAAACTTCAATTCTTGAATTACGTGATGCTATCAATAAAAAAGAAGGTAATGTTTCAGCGACTATTGTTAAAGCTGATGATAATACTAGCTATTTAGTGCTAACTTCACGTAAAGAAGGTACTAAATCTGAAATGAAAATCACCGTTGAAGGTGATGATAAGTTAAATCAATTCCTGTCGAATTCAACGGCCAAAGACGATGCATCACATACATCAGGCATGAGACAAATTGTTGACGCTAAAAATGCGAAATTAACCGTTAACGGAATTGCGATTGAACGTCAGACTAATGAGATTAAAGATGCGCCTGAAGGGATCGTTTTAAATCTGAAAAAAACCACTGACAATAATAAAGATGGTGTCGATAAGCCTGAAATTATCAATGTAGCGCGTGACATTGAACCAATGAAAAAGGCGATTAAAGCCTGGACTGATGCTTATAACGAACTGAGCACAACGTATAAAGATTTAACCAAATACACCCAAGTTGAAAAAGGCGAAGAATCGTCTAAAAACAACGGGGTTTTATTAGGTGATAGCACCAGCCGTATGATTATGTCTGAGCTAAAAAGCTTTGTTACTAGCTCACAAAGCACATCTGAATTAGATACCCTTAATAAAATGGGTATTAAATTTAAAGTCGATGGCACATTAGAAATCGACAATAAAAAACTTGATGATGCGTTAAAAGAAAAGCCAGCTAACGTCAAAGAGTTTTTTATGGGTGATGGTAAAGAGACAGGATTTGGTACTCAAACCTATAATTACCTAAAGAAAACACTGCAATCTACAGATGGCACCTTAGATATTGCCACTGATGGTGTAAAAAAACGTAAAAAAACGTTAGATAACCAAATTAAAAACACTCAACGCAATATTGCCGCCACGATGGAACGTTATAAAAATCAGTTCCAACAGTTAGATAAAATGGTGAACTCCATGACTAACTCTAGTGCATCAATCGGCCGTTTATTAATGTAATTTTTAAAAGTAGGATAATATGTATCAACAATCAGCCAGTAAAATGTATGCTCAAATCGACGTTGAAAGCGAGATTTTAAATGCCACGCCTTACCAGCTGATCCAGATCCTATTTAATGGGGCGCTTAGCGCCCTTCGCCGTGCATTAATATTAATGGAGCAAGGAAATATCGTAGGTAAAGGCGAAAATATTTCTAAAGCCATTAATATTATTGGTAACGGGTTAAAGCAAGGTTTGGATAAAGAAAAAGGTGGCGAGCTTGCAGAAAATCTGGAGCTCCTTTATGACTATATGGTTAATCAGCTACTCAATGCTAACTTAAAAAATAATCCAGAAAAAATTCATGAAGTCATCAAGCTCTTAACTGAAATTTCTGATGCTTGGCAACAAATCGGCACACAGATTAATTCTTATTAAATTAGAGTGGATAACAATATGGATATTATGGCGGCTTACGAGCATGTTTTAAAATCAAGTGAGCAAATGTTAACGCTTGCCAAAGATCAGCAATGGGATAAGCTGATAGAAATGGAAATGGATTATTTAAAAAGCGTAGAAAGTATCACTAAGATGATAAAACCTGCTGACGGTGAGCTGAGACTACAACAACGCCTCACAGATATGCTAAAGAAAATCTTAGAAAACGAAAATGAGACGCGAAATTTATTACGGGCTCGTCTAGATGAGCTTGGCATATTAATAAGACAGACTGAACAAGAGCAGAGGGTACAAAATAGCTATGGTCAGTTTACAGAACATAGTTATTATCCTGATCTCAACCTGAAATAACTCTCCTCTGCGCCAAAAGCGGTTTTATTAGCTAATGGCGTCTTTATTTAGAAAATAACATCTCTTATTATTCAGCTTAATTTGTTATCGGTAACGTGAAAATCAACATTTACCATTTTTGTTCTTTTGGTTTTGATTACATAGACATAGATTGTACAGATTGCACTAACACCATATCAATATGTGGAATGTTATCTTCAAGATAAGTTTCTGAATCGATAACAAAACCATGTGATTGATAAAATGAGACTAAATAAGTCTGTGCCATTATTTTTATTGTATGGGTATTAAATTGACGACACGTAGTTGCAATCGCCTCTTTTATTAACTGATGAGCAATACCACTTCCTCGCTGATGTTGAGCAACAATCACTCGCCCTATTGAGGCTTCTTTAAATGCGATACCTTGCGGTAATAAGCGTGCATAAGCAATCAGTTGCTGATCCTCTTCCCCTTTCGCAAACAGATGTAATGTATTTTGATCTAACCCATCCAGATCTTGATAAGCACATTGCTGTTCACAAATAAAAACCTGATTTCTTAATGCCAAAATAGCGTAAAGCTCCTCTGTGGTGAGTTGTGAAAATGATTTTAAAATCCAATTCATACGCTTTATCCCGTGGTTTAAAAGTGATAACAAAACAATCAATGATAATGCGATATCATCGACAAAATTTGTGTTTAATATAAATAATGAAATGATAATGTTGATAGTGCGTTTTTATAGTGAGAAACGCAAAAGAATAGATACTCAATATAGAAAAGTAGACGATAAAACTATCAATCTCAATACGTTCAGACTCCCCACGAGCCTTTATTACTTTGCTTATCTATTTTATAAAGATAATCTTAAAGTCGTTCTAACCCTTTCCACGCTCTATTTTTTACTTCTGTCACTAAAATGGCAGGATTTAAGGTTATTTTCTCTGCAATTGAAAAAGCCAACTCGATAACTTCTTTATGATCTTTAGTTTCAGTATGGTAATTAAACTCTGCAAGAGGCAGAACATATTTACCTTTGAATCCATCAATCTCTTTTTTAAATCCTTCTTTTACCATCTTTTGTGTTAATAACACATAGTCTGCATTTTCAGGATCAGATAACTCAACTCTAACAGTAAACTCAGGCATAGAAACCTCCTACAGTCTGTCTATGTCTATTGGAATTCTGTTAGCTCTCAAAGGGTAGTATATTAAATCACCCCTCATTTTCCTAGTCAGAAACTGTGATAAATAATGTGATAATGATTGAAATTAGAATCGCCCACTTCACTGTGGGCGACTTATTGTGCACAGAAAACCCCCGGCTAGGCCGGGGGTTCCGGAAAGCTTACAGCTATAAGCCAGTTATAAAACCCCTTTTGATTTGTTAAAACATATTGCGGTCTGGCAACTGCAATAGTTCAACAAAAAATCAAAAGGGGGTCCCAATGGAGGACGAAAAGAGCTTAGCGCATACACGGTGGAACTGTAAATATCATGTGGTTTTCGCACCAAAATATCGAAGACAGGCATTTTACGGCGAGAAACGCCGAGCAGTAGGTAGCATACTCAGAAAATTATGTGAATGGAAAAATGTGAATATTCTGGAAGCGGAGTGTTGCCCAGATCACATTCATATGCTTCTGGAAATACCGCCAAAGTTGAGTGTTTCGGGTTTTTTGGGTTACCTAAAGGGTAAGAGCAGTCTGATGCTGTACGAACAATTTGGCGATTTAAAATTCAAGTATAGAAACAGGGCGTTTTGGTGCCGTGGTTTTTATGTGGATACAGTAGGTAAGAATACCTCGCGAATACGGGAATACATAAAACATCAGTTGGAAGAAGATAAAATGGGAGAGCAATTATCGATTCCATATCCAGGTAGCCCGTTTACGGGCAGTAAGTAACATATAGATGCAAATGTCAGAGCCGTTATATGCGTCTGTTAGGACGCGGCAGGTAACAAAGCCTTATAGGCGCATATTAAAAACCTCCGGCTATGCCGGAGGATATTTATTAGCTCATAATAATCTGATAAATAATAATTTATTTAATCACATCATAGAGTTGCTGATTAGATAAGTAATCTGCGGTTAAACCTACTGATGGATTATATTGTCCACCGTGGATCTCAGAGAATGCTTTACCCTCTTTACCTAATGAAACTTTACGTTCATCTTTACCCGTACTTTCATGGATAGAATAGGTTTTACGACGCATTGCTATATATTTATCTGCATCATTAGCAATATCGGTGTGATAGCCTGTAATTTGTGTATCAGTTAAGGCTAATTTATTTGCTAAATCACAGCCCCAGCGAGTTAAACAGACTTCTGCAAAGTGGCGAACCACTAGACCCGGTGCATATAATGCATTTTCGCCTTCACTACCATCAATAGAAGCATTACCCACTAATGTGGCATGGCGTCCTGAAATAGGGAAAATATGCATTTTTGTATCAGCAGCGACGGTTGGGATCACGCAAGTAAATCCTTTAGAGCGTTCATCTCTTGCATAAAATCCGACATATTCTTTAACGTTTTTACCAAGCGTGACTTTTTCAGGTTGGAAATTCAGTGGCCCTGGAACAGGATCAATAGCAAAAATATTCACAGGAATATCTTTTAATTGAGGATCTGCCAACATCGCATTCGCTAACATATGGCAAGTAATACCACCACGACTCCAACCCACTAAGTTAACTTGTGTTGGAATAATGCCATCTTTACGGAAGATTCGAATAATTTGCTGTTGAAGTTGTTGCTGAGTGACTTGACGATCGCCATAGTCATATTTACGCCATAAAAAAGAGCCTGTTACTTTGACATCTTCAATGGGAATGCCCGCTTTTTTCAGTTGGTTATACTGCTCTTCGGTTAACTTTTCACGTTGCCAATCAAAGTTACCTTTCATTAAGCAAAGTGCATGCTTCACGTTTTCTTCCCAACCACTACCAAATAGCGAACCCTTGATATCAGAGTAATTAGGACTTTCAACCCATAAATCATCTTCTTGCAGATTACCACTACCTGGGCCATCAACAATAAACCACTGTGCAAACTCTCTTCCTTGGTTGTTTTGCGCTAAAGTGGAGACTAATTCGCCTTGCCAGAAGGTCGGATTATTATTATCAAATGAGTTAGATCCGGTACCACATAAATAAACGGTTAATACTGTCATAATTAAATTTCCTTTTATTAATAACTAAAAAATCAAAATAATGATTCTTATTTCCTTGTATTGAGCTATTCCTTAGCCCACATGCACATTAACCATAAGCCTTTTTTTATTCAATGAGTAAAAATAAATTAGTAGAGCTGAGATCACATAATTGAATCTTACTTAAGTAAAAGAAACAAAAAAGCGCTATCAGATCAATGTAATTAAATTATATAAATGAACACCTTATTTTTTATTATTTCGATTACTAAATCGGTTTATAAATAAAGTACATTAAATAACCAATTCTTAGATTTAGATAAAAAAATCCCACATTAATTAAATGTAGGATTTTCTATTAGGTAGAATGTCTTATAAACGATTAAAAGCAACTACTCTCACCGCAGGAATATCAGCTTGTGCTCCTTCAGCAACTTCCTGACATGCTTTTTCTAACGCAATATGGGGTGTGATCCCACTCTCTGTTTCTACAATTTTATGTCCGGCGTAGGTATCACCATTTCTGGAACGCACTTTATACGCAATAAACCAATATTCCATATCATCACCGTTTACGTTATTAATCATGTAATTACCATAGCCGTTTATGACCGGCTTTAATGTGATAATAATCAATAATTTTTAGTTTAATAAAATCGTTTTATAAAAAGATGAACTTCATCCTAGGAAAATTAGCCGTGATCTTCCATTTCTGATTGCACTAATTTTTTTATTTTTACTGCTTTTTCAAAGTGATCAAATTTATGTATCATTATCCACCATGTTGCAACTTCCATAATTAATTCAGGGTTGTCATTTTTATTAGCAAAAAAAGCATAAAATGATAATCCCACGCCCTCTCCTTTAGCTGAAATTTTGTCATTACATATTTGAATTATTTTTTGTTGTAGTGCTTTTCTCATATTCTCTCTATCTTTATTTTTTGGCGTAGTAATAAATAGGTAAGAGTAAATACTCTATCCATGAAGTTTATTCCATAACTGAATAAGCAACCAAGCCGCGATAATCCAGCAAATAACCGCCGTAGCCAATGCTGTAAATAGTTTTACATAGTTGATCATCACATAGAGTGAAATAAGGTAAATCATATAAGGAATAACAGCCCATAAACTAAAAATAATTGTGGTTCGTAACGCATCAATAGAACGTTCAGAGCCAACAATATAATGTGCAATAAGCGCAAAAGTTGGAAATAACGGAACCAATCCCGCAATATAGTAATGACGAGATTTCGATAAAACGGCGATTAATACCACTACAAACGCACCTATCAGTGCTTTAATCAGTAATCCCATTATTTTTTCATTAAGTTATAAAAACCTTACTACTATCATAACTATTCATCTTGGTATGTGAGCTGGTTTTATTTTTAGTTATTTAAAATGTTATTAAATATTTACCATTAGAAAAAGCCCAATAAAATTATTGAGCTTTGGAGCGTATTAAATTTTCTTTGAGCAAACATTAGTCTTTTTGCCAAGAAATATCTTGTTCACGTTCATCTGTTCTCAGCAAAACCAACTCGCCTAACTCGGTTGTTTTATAGGTATTCGTTCTATAATGCTTCGTTTTTTTCCCTGTTTGAGGATCTTTTGTGATCCAATAAATACTACCTTCAAAATCAATCCCTTGGTAATAAGTCGAAAAACGTTTACGTTCACCGTCATGCCAACCGACGACAATGACTGATTGAGTACCCGCAGTCAGTTCTTCTAAAGGAAATTCAGAGAGTAGCAATCCATTATCACCAATATTAGCAGTACAGTTTTGCCCTCCAACAAAAGAAAATACTTCACAAGGGCACCAACCGAAAAATACAGATGTACTTATTCAACTTTTGCATGATGATTTTATGGAATTTTGTCGTTTTGACGTTTGCGTTAATAAAACAGATACAATTAACAATCTTACAAACGACAATAGCAATATAGCGATTTATTAAGAAGATTATCAAGGTTCACAACTAAGTGATGCTGTGATGCTGTGATGCTGTTAACTTATACCAGCTATCAAATAAAAAAATAAAGCAGACTCACCACTCATCTGTCTGGATAAAAAACCATCATAGTGATTGGCAATTACGGTTTCATCAAGGCACAGATAAACCAATTATCTCTTAGTAATTTCCACATAGTTATCTCCTTAAATCTCGTTTAAGAAGATAATAGGGCTGACTCTAAAAGGAAGGTCTAGTATGGATTTGTTATTTAATTCGTATTTTTGTCAATGACGTTTCTACTTTTTAAATTAGCTCATTTATCTTATTTGGACACAGAACTCAAAATAATGAGTTCTGTCTCAGACTTATTTAAACTCAAAATGGAAAAAGCAAGAAACTATATAGACGTCTTTGTTTTTTCGTATAATTCGTTTTACATTTTTTACTTTCCATAATGAAATCTCCTTTTCGTCCTCACCATGTTGAAGACAGATCATTTCATCTATTTTTGCCAATTCAAAATCTGAAAGCGAGCCATATTCTTTACTTAATATTTGACCACTGACATTTCTAGGTGCACTTGATTCTGGATGGACAGAAAAAATAACTTCAACCACAATAACGTTCTCCAATATTGTTCATATCATTACTACTCTATCGAATAATAGGTTAAGTAACTTATTTAACCATTACTTTTGATCTTTTTTGAAATATAAGAAGAGATAAAAGAGTGAGTTACTTTGATATAGATGTGCAAAAGCGCACATCAATAAAATGATGTGACTATCCTATCTGCACAAAGGGGCACTCATTATCATAAATAGCAAACAATAGTATAAGTATTCGAATGTTTAATCACATTCGAAAGCTTATATCATCTATTCAATGATATTGAGCAAGATGCCCCACTCTATTTTGATTAGGTGTTTCTTATCACGTTATATAAAAGAAAAGTCACCTTTATCAAATGATAAGGTACTACACCTGCATCGACATGATTTCTTGATAAGCGGCAACTAACTTATTACGTACTTGTATGCCCATTTGTAATGAAATACTGGATTTTTGCATATCCACCATCACATCGTTTAATTCAACACCTGGTGTACCTAAGGTAAACGCTTGAACCTTGTTGGTTGCATTCATTCGAGTTTCATTAATTTTACCCACGGCTTGAACAAGCTGAGTTGCAAATCCTGCTTGTACTGGCTGGGGTTTCGCAATATTGGATGCTTGCAAAGTCTGGATTTGCATTTTATCCAGAACACTTTCAATAGCTGGAATTGACATATAAACCTCTGCGTTAATCATCTAATTCAATTACTGAATCAATGTCATAGTAAGGAAGTGAACCAACACGCTTACCGAGTTATACCCTAACACAGGGGCTTCATTCCAAAGCGAGTAATTAACGCAAAAGTTAAGGGCTAATTACGCCATTAAATGAAACGCAAAAGGCCAATAATGAGACACCTGAGAGTAGGTTTATTTATTTGCGTAAGGGGAGTCTGTTTTGTTACGCCACGCTTTTAGTATTCATCCCGAACTACAAGGCAAGGATTGTCTATGAATGCCGAAAAAACCGACGTTGTGAACCAGAATAAGGGTTTTAACGCCATTATTAACCGGATAAAAGCCGATCCGAAAATTCCGCTCATTATTGCGGGTTCGGCGGCTATTGCCATTTTTGTTGCTGCATTTTTATGGTTACAAAGCCCTGATTATAAAGTGCTTTATAGTAATCTTAGCGATAAAGACGGTGGCGAAATTGTCACACAGTTAACACAGATGAATGTACCTTATCGCTTGTCACAAAATGGCGCAGCGATTATGGTGCCTGACAATCAGGTTCATGAATTACGCCTGAAACTCGCGCAAGCGGGGCTTCCAAAAGGCGGTGCTGCCGGTTTTGAACTGTTAGATAAAGAAAAGTTCGGGATCAGCCAATTTAGTGAACAGATTAACTATCAACGTGCACTTGAAGGTGAGCTTGCTCGCACTATCGAGACATTAGGTCCTGTACAAAATGCCCGAGTTCATTTAGCACTACCAAAACCATCTCTTTTTGTTCGTGAACAGAAATCCCCTTCTGCATCCGTTACGGTGGGTCTTTTACAGGGTAGAGCGCTGGATGAAGGTCAAATTAATGCCATCGTGCATATCGTTGCGAGCAGTGTTGCAGGTATGCCTGATAGCAGTGTGACCATCGTCGACCAAAGCGGCAAATTATTGACACAACCTGATGCATTAGGTCGTGATCTTAACTCTATCCAACTGAAATATGTTCAAGAGCTAGAAAGCCGTTATCAGCAACGTATTGAAACGTTATTAGGCCCAATTGTGGGTCGTGGAAACGTTCATGCACAGGTGACTGCTCAAGTTGATTTCTCTCATACAGAAGAGACTGCTGAAGAGTACAAACCAAACCAACCACCAAATCAAGCTGCAGTGCGTTCAAAACAATTGAGCCAAAGTGAGCAAAACGGTGGCATGTTAGCTGGCGGTGTTCCTGGTGCATTATCTAATCAACCTGTTGCTCCACCACAAGCACCTATTGAAGCGCCAAAAGCGCAAGAAGGTGAAAAAGCAGATGACGCCAATGCAACGGGTACAAATCGCACATTAACGCGTAATCCAAACAGTAATAGCCGTTTAGATGAAACAACCAACTATGAAGTTGATCGCCGAATTCGCCATATCAAGCGTCCAGTAGGTAATGTCGAGCGTCTTTCTGTCGCTGTTATTGTGAACTACAAAACAGTTGAAGATAAAAAAGAAGCCACTGAAGGCGAAGAGCCTGTTGTTGAAACTAAACTTGTTCCGCTAACTGATGAGCAAATTCAGCAAATTGAAGGGCTTGTTCGTGAAGCGATGGGCTATTCCCAAGAGCGTGGTGACTCTTTAAGTGTCGTGAACTCACAGTTTAACGATATTGAAGAGAAAGTGATCACCGTTCCTGTATGGGAAAACCCAGATATTCTTGCGAAAGCATTAGATTTAGGTCGCTGGTTATTACTTGTCATCATCGCATGGATCTTATGGCGCAAACTGGTGAAACCACAGCTTGAAAAACGCCGTGAAGCTGAAGTTGCTGCACAGAAAGCCGTGCTGAAAACCAAGCTACAAGTTAAAGATGATGTTGATGAAGCAGAATTAGATGACGAAGCAAGACGTAAACAAGCACGTAAACGTGTGAGTGCCGAATTGCAGAGCCAACGTATCCGTGAAATGGCAGAGAAAGATCCTCGTGTCGTCGCAATGGTAATTCGTCAATGGATGAGTAAAGAGCAATGAGTAATAACTTAACTGGAACCGAAAAAAGCGCCGTTATGTTACTAACTCTCGGTGAAGACCGAGCGGCGGAAGTATTTAAACATCTAAGTACACGAGAAGTTCAGCAACTCAGTATTGCAATGTCATCAATGCGCCATATCTCAAATCAGCAATTAATTGATGTTATGGCAAGCTTTGAAGAAGATGCGGTTCAATATGCCGCATTGAACGTGAATGCAAATGACTACTTGCGCTCTGTTCTTGTTAAAGCCTTGGGTGAAGAACGCGCTAATAACCTGTTAGATGAGATCTCTGAAACACGAGAAACTTCAACAGGGATTGAAACACTTAACTTTATGGAGCCACAAATGGCTGCCGATATTATCCGCGACGAACATCCGCAGATTATCGCAACCATCTTGGTTCACCTTAAACGAGGTCAAGCGGCAGATATTCTGGCACTGTTCGATGAGAAACTGCGTAATGACGTGATGCTTCGTATCGCGACATTTGGGGGTGTTCAGCCGTCAGCATTAGCAGAGTTAACTGAAGTACTGAATAACCTGCTTGATGGTCAAAACCTCAAACGCAGTAAAATGGGTGGTGTTCGTACTGCTGCTGAAATCATCAACTTGATGAAGAGCCAGCAAGAAGAGAATGTCATTACTGCGGTTCGCGATTACGACGGCGAATTGGCACAAAAAATTATCGACGAAATGTTCCTGTTCGAAAACCTTATCGATATCGACAACCGTTCAATTCAGCGCATTCTACAGGAAGTGGAATCCGACTCCTTGGTTGTGGCATTGAAAGGATGCGATCAAGAGCTGCGCGATCACTTCCTTGCCAATATGTCACAACGTGCTGCTGAGATCATGCGTGATGACTTGAGTTCTCGCGGCCCTGTTCGTATGTCTCAAGTGGAAGCAGAGCAGAAAGCAATTCTGCTTGTGGTACGCAAATTAGCAGAGACTGGTGAGGTTGTTCTTCATGGAGGAGACGATACCTATGTCTGATAAACATACTGATACTAACTGGAAGCCTTGGGTTCCCAAAGAACTCACTGATTGGGCATTAAATGTCGAGGACACGACAGAAGACGAAAAGGAAGTCGAAAAACAGGAAAAAGAAGTCGTTCAGCAACAGAAAGTCCTTGAGCAAATTAATATGCTTGATGACATGAAAGAAAAGGCTCAAAAATTGGGTCACGCTGAAGGCTTTGAGGCAGGGAAAAACCAGGGTTATCAGGAAGGCTATCAGGCTGGATTACAATCAGGTATTGAAGAAGGTATTCGCCAAGGCATTGCTCAACAATCACCATTAATTAATGAATGGCAAGGATTGTTGGCTGAGTTTAGGCACTCTTTAAATGGATTAGACAGTGTTATTGCTTCACGTTTAATGCAAATCGCCCTCACAGCGGCAAAAGAAGTTCTAGGTCAGCCTGCTGTTTGTGATGGGTCTGCATTACTGGCGCAGATAACCTTAATGTTGCAACAAGAACAAATGTTCTCAAATAACCCACAGTTAAGAGTTAACCCAAAACATATTCCACAAATTGAAAAAGAGCTGGGTGATTCACTTTCTGCTCATGGTTGGAAAGTGGTTGCCGATAACAGTATTCATGTTGGTGGATGCCGTGTTGTGACAAATGATGGCGATCTTGATGCCACGATTGCAACTCGTTGGCATGAGCTTTGTCGTCTTGCTGCTCCGGAGGCGTTGTAATGACAGCAAGATTGGGGCGTTGGTTAGAAAAACTCAGTGATGCAGAAGCACGTTTAAATAAAATTCCGCGTGTACGTCAATATGGTCGTTTAACCAGAGCAACAGGTTTAGTCATGGAAGCTAAGGGGCTTGTTATGCCCCTTGGCTCTACGTGTTTAATAGAACGTACCATTGGTAAAACTGTTGAAGAAGTTGAAAGTGAAGTCGTTGGGTTCAATGGTAGCCAAATGTTGTTAATGCCTTTACAGGAAGTCGAGGGATTAACACCGGGTGCTCGTGTTTATGCACAGGCCACTCCGGGTGGTGAAAATGAAGGTCGCCAATTGCCTCTTGGAGATGCGCTGTTAGGGCGTGTTTTAGATGGCTCTGGTTATCCTTTAGATGGTTTACCGCCACCCGATACAGGTTATCGTGCGCCACTGATCACTCCACCTATCAACCCACTACAACGTACCCCTATTACGGATGTACTGGATGTAGGCGTGCGTGCAATCAACTCACTGTTAACCGTGGGTCGTGGTCAGCGTATGGGGCTTTTTGCAGGCTCTGGTGTAGGTAAAAGTGTGCTATTAGGTATGATGGCGCGTTTTACCCAAGCTGATGTCATTGTTGTTGGATTAATTGGTGAACGTGGACGTGAAGTTAAAGACTTTATCGAAAATATTCTCGGTACTGAAGGTTTAGCACGCTCTGTGGTTGTAGCAGCACCTGCTGACGTATCACCACTTCTTCGTATGCAAGGTGCTTCTTATGCAACGCGTATTGCAGAAGATTTTCGTGATCGCGGAAAACATGTCTTACTGATTATGGATTCACTCACACGTTACAGTATGGCGCAACGTGAAATCGCTCTTGCTGTAGGCGAACCGCCTGCAACCAAAGGGTATCCACCTTCTGTCTTCGCTAAATTACCTGCACTAGTCGAACGTGCGGGAAATGGCGTTGATGGTGGTGGTTCTATCACGGCGTTCTATACTGTTTTAACTGAAGGCGATGATCAGCAAGATCCAATTGCAGACTCTGCTCGTGCGATTTTAGATGGTCACATTGTGCTTTCGCGTTCTCTTGCAGAATCTGGGCACTACCCTGCTATCGATATCGAAGCCTCTATTAGCCGTGCAATGACATCACTGATTGATAAAACACATTATCGTCGCGTACAAGTATTTAAACAGCTTTTGTCTAGCTATCAACGTAACCGCGATTTAATTAACGTAGGTGCTTATGCTGCGGGTAGTGATCCTATGCTTGATAAAGCCATTGCACTTTATCCGTCCCTCGCGAAGTTCTTACAACAAGATATCCAAGAGCAATGCAGTTATCAAAGTGCATGTGAGCAACTTAATCAACTGATCACAGTAAACTAATTCTGAACATAATCAGAGAAAGTAAAGAGGGTTCCAATGCGGGAGCAGTCACCTTTAGTGACACTGAGAGAACTGGCACAGACAGCGGCTGAACAAGCCGCTATTCAACTGGCTCAGGTCCGGCAGAGTCATCAACAAATGGAACAGCAACTCAATATGTTGATTGGGTATCAGGATGAATACCGTGTACGTCTAAATGAAACGTTGAATTTGGGGGGGATGTCGTCAGCATCGTGGCAAAACTACCAACAATTTCTCAAAACGCTCGAATTGACTATCGAACAACATAAACAACAACTTCAACATTGGCAGACGCAGCTCGATCTTGCAACTGAACAATGGAGAGAAAAACAGCAACGACTCAATGCATTTGAGACTTTGGAGCAACGTGCTGAAGATAGCCGTAAGCGACATCTTGATCGTATTGAACAGAAACAAATGGACGAGTACGCACAGCGTAGTACTTTACGGAGAACAACTTGATGGAGATAACGCTTCTGACCATGGATGTCGCTGCAGCCTCTTCGGGAACGACATCCGCTTCAAATAGTCAGCCCGGTGATAATGCCCCGACATTTGCTCAGCTTTTGGGCTCTCAACCCCAAAATACACAGAGTGATAAAAAGACAACCAATATCACAAACCATTCAACGAAAGAAAACAAAGCACATTCACACTCTGATGAAGACAAAACAAAAGAAGACGGTAGTCATCTTGCGTCTGTCACCACAGAACCCAATGTGATAGAAGAGTCATCTCTTGAAAAATCTCAATTGACTCTGACTTTGCCAGATAATGAACAATTTGCGGCTATTGTTGAAAATAAAACCCCTTCTTTATTAATGTCAGCAGAAGAACTTGCCGCTGAACTTCCCGTTCAGTTAGCAGGACTACCTGGATTAAAACGGCTTACCCTTCCCTCAGAGCAACTGACTCAAGCATTACAACAGCCTCAATCAGTTAAACGTGGTGAAGATTTAGCCTCGTTAGCACGCACTATTTCAAAAGATGGTGATATGTCGGACTTCAACCTTACCGACAAGCTTAATCTATCAAAATCAGATGAAAAGTCCTTGTTAACCCAGCTACGTCCAGAGACGGCAACATTAGCAACAGAAAGTACGCTTGTCGCTGCTAATCAAACAGAAAAGCCTTCTGCGAAAAAAGTAGATAGCATTGCGACACTTTTAACGCCAACAGCAGAAAAAGTGAATGCATTGCTAAACGGCGATAAGCAAGTTGCAAATGCAAAATTAGCGGACAATGTTGCTCAGCAAATGGTGACAGGTAATCGTGTTGTAGAAAGCGATCTTCACAACACCCTTTCTACCTCTTCTTCTTTGGCTTCGCAAAGCATTACGGGTCATGCTCACTCTTCAACACAACCACAAATGCAATTTTCACCGATGGCAGCACAGGTATTAAATGCACAAGTGGGAACACCAGAGTGGCAACAGCAACTAAATCAACAAATTGTGATGTTTAGCCGTAATGGCTTACAAAAGGCAGAGCTACGTTTACACCCTGAAGAGCTAGGTTCATTGCATATCCGCATGAAAATAGAAGATGGGCAAGCGCAGTTGCACCTTGCTTCACAAAACGGACAAGTTCGTTCTGTATTAGAAAATGCCATGCATCAATTGCGTCAAGCTCTCTCTGAAAATGGGATCCAGCTCACGCAGAGTCAGGTGTCTAGCGACACTCATGACAGTTGGCAACAACAAAATATGTCAGATTCCTCTCAATTTAGTGGAGATGGTGCCGATAATCATCAAGGAAGCGAGGGTAATTCTCTGCAATTAGCCTCTGAAACGGCACTACAAAAGATAACCCTTACGCCTCAAGAATTAGCATCTGCTCGTGGTGGTGTTGATATTTTTGCCTAATACAAATGTATTGGGAGGACACCCTATGTCAATAAACGTAAGAGTTAATGGTTTTTTCCCTATCTGTTTCTGCAATTAAAAAACAGAAATAGCGGGATAATTAAGGTTGATTTAGATGGATATGGAAGTCCACAACAGTGAACACGTATCCACTACAAAACAGGAATTTAACTGTCCATGTCTAATTACAGCAATGAACGTAAAAGCTATAGCTTAATTCTGATCATCGTATTATTGGTGATCGCCATTATTGCAGCGGCATTCGGTGGATATAGTTGGTGGGCATTGAAGCATGCTAAATCAGGTTCAGCGGGCACAAATCAGGAAAAAGTTATACCAGCACCCGTTTTTATGTCATTAGAACCCTTTACAGTAAATTTAATTGATGACGAAGAACACTTAGACAGAGTGCTCTACATAGGGATCACATTAAGATTACATAATGAAGAAACTCGTAAACGTCTACATGATTATTTACCTGAGGTTCGTAGCCGCTTGTTATTACTGCTTTCTCGTCAACAGGCTAATAAGCTTGCGACAGACAATGGAAAACTCCAGCTAATGACGGATGTAAAAGAAACGCTGAGACCGACTCTCGTACCGGGAGAATCTGAACAGATCCTCTCCGATGTACTGTTTACCACGTTTATTCTGCGATAATCATTATGAGCGATAATATCCTTTCACAGGCAGAGATTGATGCTCTGCTGAATGATGACACATCAGGTGACGACGCCAAAAAAAGCGCGAACAGGGAACCTGCGATAGCGAAGGATCCGAATGAACCGGATATTCAGCCTTATGACCCCAACACGCAACGTCGTGTGGTTCGAGAACGTTTACAGTCGTTAGAAATTATTAACGAACGCTTTGCACGTCAATTCCGTATGGGGCTGTTTAACATGCTCCGTCGGAGTCCTGACATTACTGTTGGTGGCGTTAAAATTCACCCTTATCACGACTTTGCTCGTAACTTACCTGTGCCAACAAACCTTAACTTGGTGCATTTAAAGCCTTTACGAGGAACAGCATTATTTACCTTTGAACCCAATCTGGTTTATATCGCGGTAGATAACCTGTTTGGTGGTGATGGCCGTTTTCCAATCCCTGTGGAAGGACGTGAATTTACCAACACAGAGCAGCGGATCATCAACAAAATGTTGAAACTGGCACTTGATGCCTACCGTGATGCTTGGGATTCCATATTCAAAATTCAGGTGGAATATGTTCGTTCTGAAATGCAGGTGAAATTTACCAATATCACCTCATCACCGAATGACATTGTTGTTACAACACCTTTTCAGGTGGAAATTGGTTCAATGGTTGGGGAATTTAGTATTTGTATTCCATTTGCCATGATTGAGCCATTACGTGAACGACTAATTAATCCACCAATTGAAAATGTTCGTCAAGAAGATGGGGTTTGGTTAGATAGTTTAGTCAACCAAGTTCAGCATTCAGAGCTAGAACTGGTCGCAAACTTTGCTGACATCCCACTGCGTTTATCAAAAGTGCTAACACTTAAAGCTGGGGATGTTATCCCAATTGATAGACCAGAAAGATTGATTGCACATGTTGATGGTGTGCCCGTATTAACAAGCCAATACGGTACAGTAAATGGGCAATATGCCCTTCGTGTTGAACACCTAATTAACCCTGTTTTAAACGCTCTGGATGAGGAACAAACCAATGAGTGATGCAAATCGCCCAACTGATAATTCACAATCGGCTGAGGATATGTGGGCTGATGCAATGGAACAGCAAACTGGGAAAAGCCAGGATAATAGTTCCGATCTATTTGAACATCTTTTACCTGAAGACGATACGCTGAACCATCTATCTGACATCAATTTGATTATGGATATTCCAGTCAAATTAACAGTAGAGTTAGGCCGTACCAAAATGACCATTAAAAAATTACTGAGCCTGTCACAAGGTTCTGTCGTTTCACTGGATGGTTTAGCTGGTGAGCCTCTTGATATTCTTATCAATGGCTATTTAATCGCTCAAGGTGAAGTTGTAGTTGTTTCTGATAAATACGGTATTCGCATTACCGATATCATTACGCCATCAGAACGTATGCGTCGTCTGAGCCGTTAATCTATGGAACAGCTTCCTTCCTTTTCCAGCCAAGGTGCGGTAAATACTACCGCACCCGCTACAACACAAACTGTTCAAACACCTACACAACCATTGCCTGTAGGTCAAAGCCTTGCTCAAGTTAGCACGGCACTTGCAGGCATTATCGTTCTTATTATTGTTGCTATGTGGTTATTTCGCCGTTTTGGCTTTGCCCGTGGTTCATTTAAAGGAACGACAGCACAACTTAGCGTTAAAGCAAGTTGTTCATTAGGTGCGAAAGAACGTGTGGTGGTGGTTGAAGTAGAACAGGAATGGCTCGTATTAGGTGTAACTGCATCGCAGGTAAATCTGCTGCATAAATTACCCGTCCCTGATAAAGCCTCGCAGGAAGCGAACTCATCACCAACATCGCCATTGTTTACTCAAATATTACAAAAAACGCTAAAGCGAGATAAAGGCAACTCATAATGCATCAGTGTGTCACTTTTTTTAACGCATTAAAGCGTTGGCGTCTCTTCGCTAGTGTGCTGGTTTTAATCTTGTTACCTACCAGTGCGTTTGCCCAATTTCCGAGTGTTATTACACAGCCTTTACCGGGTGGTGGTCAAAGTTGGTCATTACCAGTACAAACATTAATCTTCATTACAGCGTTGGGGTTTATTCCTGCTGTTTTGCTGATGATGACAAGTTTTACCCGCATTATTATTGTCCTTGGATTATTACGTAATGCTTTAGGTACACCTTCTGCACCACCAAACCAAGTGGTTCTTGGTTTGGCGTTATTTATGACCTTTTTCATTATGGCACCGGTTTTTGATAAAATTTATCAAGATGCCTATATGCCATTTACTGAAGATCAAATTACCTTCGAGCAAGCCTTAGAGAATGGCTCTAAACCTTTGCGTCAGTTTATGATGCAACAAACGCGTGAAACTGACTTAGCTCTGTTTGCTCGTCTTGCCGATGCGCCTGCGTTTGAAACTCGCGAAAGTGTACCAATGCGTATTTTGGTGCCTGCTTATATTACGAGTGAGCTAAAAACCGCCTTCCAAATCGGTTTTATGATTTTTATTCCTTTTCTTATTATCGACTTAGTTGTTGCCAGTGTGTTGATGGCGCTAGGTATGATGATGGTGCCACCTGCCACCGTCTCATTGCCATTTAAACTCATGCTTTTTGTTTTAGTAGATGGTTGGCAATTAATACTAGGCTCGCTTGCACAAAGCTTTTTCAATTAGCGCAGAGGTAACCCCATGACACCAGAATCCGTCTTAGCACTAGGTACTGAAGCGATGAAAATCGCTTTATCACTAGCTGGCCCTCTTTTATTGTCCGCTCTAGTGACGGGTCTTGTGATCAGTATGCTTCAAGCTGCAACGCAGATAAACGAAATGACATTGTCGTTTATTCCAAAAATTCTTGCTGTATTAGCTGCTATTTTAGTTGCTGGTCCTTGGATGTTAAGTTTACTTGTCGATTATATGCATAACTTATTTACTGGCATTCCTGGGATGATTGGTTAATAGCAATGATAACCCTGACCAGTGAAATGCTTAACGGCTACATTAGTGATTTTTTCTGGCCATTTGTGCGTATACTCGCCCTTTTTAGCACTGCACCGCTATTTAGTGAAAAGCAGACACCTAAAAAATTTCGCATTGCGCTCGCCTTTTTAATTACCGCATTAGTTGCACCAGGCTTACCGCAAAGCAATGTACCTTTATTCTCGCTTATTGCCTTTTGGGTACTGTTGCAACAAATTCTAATTGGCACAATTCTAGGGTTATCAATGCAGTTGGCGTTCGCTTCTGTTCGTCATGCTGGTGAAGTGATTGGTTTACAGATGGGGCTTTCATTCGCCACCTTCGTCGATCCATCAGGTGGCCCTAATATGCCTATTCTGGCACGTATTTTTAATATGCTAACAATGCTATTATTTATGGTATTTGATGGACATTTATGGCTATTGTCTATATTAGTTGATACGTTCTATGTTGTTCCTATTGGAAATCAGACGTTTAACTCATTAGGTATTCTCACTTTAGTTCAAAGTGGTGGTACTATCTTTATTAACGGTATGATGTTAGCCATGCCATTAATCACTCTACTTTTAGTGCTCAACCTTTCATTAGGTATTCTAAACCGAATGACACCACAACTTTCTGTCTTTGTGGTTGGTTTCCCTCTTACGCTGACTATCGGTATGTTAGCATTATCCATGATTATGCCTGCATTACCTGTGTTTACAGAGCGTGTCTTTAGCGATACGTTTAATCGTATTACATTGATATTGCAACAGTTGGTTTCTTGAGATTTCGGATTATTAACTTTTAATTAGTTATTTTTCATCTCACTCATTAAAATTAATCTGTTTTCACTCTAGCCATCAATGGTCATTTATTCTACAACCCTTGTATATCATTTGCTATACAAGGAGGCGTGATATGAAATCAGATGTACAACTTAATATTCGCGCTAAAGAATCACAACGCGCTCTTATTGATACTGTCGCTGAAATTCTCCATAAATCTCGTACTGACTTTATTCTTGAAACAGCATGTCAAGCTGCTGAGGATGTCATTTTAGACCGTAGAACCTTTAATTTAAATGATGCTCAATATGCGGAATTTATAGAAATTATTGATGCGCCGGTTGATATTGAACCTGCTCTTGAAAAGTTATTAATGAGAAAACCATTATGGGAAAAGTAACAGCGCCTGAGCCGTTATCAAGTTCACATGAAGTCGCTGATTTTTATAGTAGTGAAATTGTATTAGATAACTGGATAAAGCAAAGAGGTTTCAAAAACCAATTATTGGGTGTATCTCGTACTTTTATGGTCTGTAAAGAAAATAGCCACTATGTTGTTGGCTATTATTCTTTTATCATGTTGCTGAAAATATTGGCGTTAAAGCGATTATGGTTCATGCTCTTACAGAAAATGCAAAACAGTTTTATCTTCATAATGGTTTTAAAGCCTCTTCAACACAAAAAGACACTTTATTTCTAGCATTAAAGAAATGAACTCATCTGTTGTATTCAATAAAAAAAACCCCTGATAAATAAATACCAGGGGTGATATCAAAATGTCTTAGAACCGAACTAAATAATTAGCGATACATCTTAAACATCGACATCTCTTTCATGTCGTTAAAGACTTTATAAGAAGCTTGTAATACAGACTCTTCTTGGTAATAATCTGAAATTGCTTGTGTCCAGTCTAAATCACGCAGTTCGCTTAAACGTTTTGCATTTCTTAAAGACGTATCCGCACCTAAATCATCCAAATTATCAAGTTCTTGAAGTTGTAAGCCTAATTTCGCTTCCACACTTGAAATATTATTTAGCGTCGCACGGTTAATACGGTTTGCAGCATCAATTTTGTCTAACGCAGCATCACGATCAGCTTGTGGTTTACCCGTTAAAGGTTCACGCAATGCTGTAATCGCATCATCAAGAGCATTAAAGATGTCTGGCTCTGTCCCTTTACTACCTGAAGATTGTAATGTTTCGATCCCTGTAAAGTTAGTGACCATTTCAATATTACTATCTACTTTTTGGGTAATTTGCTTATCACCGCCTTGATAGGTGATTTTGCCTGTTGCATCAGCTACAAAAGGAGGTTTGTCTGATTGGAAGCCTGCAAAAATATAACGCCCCACACCATCTTTTGTATTACCAATACCCACTAGCTGGTCTTTTAAACCAGCTAATTGTTCAGCTAAAGACGAACGGTCTTCATCACTTAATGTTGCATCATTACCTGCTGCAACCAGTGTTTCTTGAATTTTGGTTGTAATATTCACCATTTGGCTTGCTAAGCTCATTTGCAAAGACATACTGTTTTTTGCAAATCCACGCGCTGTCGCATACTGCTGATTACGCGATTCAGATTGTTTAACCATCACCGCTTGAGAAGCCGCCATTGGATCATCTGATGGTTTTTCAACACGACGACCACTGGAGATTTTATTTCCTTCAGTCATCCATTTGCTTTGCGAACTGGTGATATTGTCCACTCGCTGACTAAAAATTTGATTTGAACTTAAACGCACCGTGTTATTCCTTATTCTGATGAAGGCTTAGAGAACTTGCATAATCGCATCAAACATACTGTTCGCTGTTTGAATAACTTTCGCATTTGCCATGTAATATTCTTGAATACGATACATTTCACCGTACTCTTCATCCAAGTTCACACCAGAAACAGACTGCTGCTGTTCTACAATACTTTTAGTAATAGAAACCTGAGCATCAAAGTCTACTTGAGCGGTATTTACTTTATTACCGACCATACTGATCAGTGAGCCATAACCACCAGCAATCGTTGTTTTACCATCAATAATTTTCTGGTCAGGTAACTCAAACAATTTTTTCATGTTTTCGTTATCGCTTGGGCCAGTATTATCAGCACCTGCAGCAGCAATCTTACTAGGATCAGTTACCGCAACTTTCATGCCTGCAATCACGTTACCCACGGATTGAACGACAATAGAATCGTCTTTTTGTGCTGTACCATTGACTTTGATATTCATCCCTTCAAAAGTCAGTTCTTGTTTTGTTGCATCAAATGTGGCTGCAACTTTACGACCACCAGGCTCTACCGTCACATTCCAATTGCTGCCGTCATATTTAACTGTATAGTCAGCCGCTTTCACTTCTTTGGTGTCGGTGTATTTGACGTCAAAGGTTGCATTACCTTTATTTTTACCGTTAGTCATCACATGAGCGCCACCAAGGTCGAAGAATTTTTCACCTTTGTCGCCATTTAAATCAAAACCTTGCTCATGTTGTTTATTAAATTGATCACCCAACACTAACGCTAATTGGTTTAATTGATTACGGCTTGGATCTAACACTTCTTCACGGCTACGATAAGCACCGCCAAGCTCGCCACCTTTAATGCGTTTTGCATCCACTTCACGAACTTCATCAATACCGTTGCTATAACCAATAACAAGGCGTTCGCTGTTTTTATTAGATGGAATAGCAGAAACTTCATAAGCGCGAGTGCCAGACACTAATGGCAAACCATTAGCAAATGTGACGTTAACAAAACCACCGTCTTGTTGAGTCACTTGTACATCAACCAGTGTGTTTAGCTCTTGAACTAAACGGTCACGTTGGTCTAATAAATCATTAGGTTCAGCGCCATTAAAGCCTTTAGCACGACTGATTTCGTTATTTAGTTTTGCGATCTGTTTTGTATATTCATTGATATTTTTAGAGGTGTTAGTGACCTGACTATTAATATCTTTTTCTAGATCGCGCAATGATTGGTCTGCTTTAGCAAACATATTCACCATTGCTTCCGCTTTACCAATCACCGTTGTACGTGCAGGGTTATCTTCTGCGTTATTGGTAACGTTAGGTAAGCTTGTAAAAAATTCGTCAATTGCACTCGAAACATCATTCCCTTTATCTGCTAACAAATCATTAATTTGTGAGATATTTTGGGTATAACTGTTTAAAGCACTTTGTTTTGCCATTGCACGGTTCATTTGACCCGCAAGGAATTCGTTATACTCACGATGAATACGGCTAACATTAACACCATTACCGATATAACCATTACCGGTCATTGTGCCACTGTTTTCATTAAAAACAGTCATTTGACGGTTGTACCATTTCACATTTTGGTTAGCGATATTATTACTCACAGTGCTCATCGCAGCTTGTGCCGCATTAAGTCCGCTCATCGCTGTATTAATTAAACTGTTGGACATTTGTCTATCCTTTTACGTTTAGTCATCACCCGTATGCACGGAGCATAGCTGGCAAGTTAAATGGATGCTCTGGTCTTTATTATCGGTTCTTCCCCTCTAAACTTGAGGGGAAAATGATTAAAATAAGTCGCTTAAATCGTGAGTATAAGTTTTAGCAACTTGCTCACCACTTCCTTTTAATTGGCCAATAATTGAAACCAGTTTTTTGGCATAACCCGGATCGGTAGCATAGCCTGCTTCTTGGATACGGTAAGCCGCTTGTTCCGGAGTTTGAGCTTGAGGTACTTTAGCGTAACGAGGACTTTCAGTGATCAATCTAAGGTAATCTTGAATAGCTTCAACATATGAGCCATAAACACGGAAATTGTCACGCATTTTAATCGAGTTACCATCGATCACTTCAGTTGTCATGATATTCGTAACAGGCCCTTTCCAGCTACTTCCTGCTTTAATACCAAACAGGTTATAACTCGGTTTACCGTCACCTGTTAGAATTTCACGCTTACCCCAACCTGATTCAAGTGCAGCCTGAGCAACAACTAAAAGATGGTGTACACCAGTACCTTCTGTGGCTTGTTTTGCAGGCCCTAACAGTTTTGATGCAAAAGAAGCACTGCTTTCAGATAAGCCCTTAAGCTTGCCAATCGTGCTTTCAACTGCATTTTGATAAGGCTGCATCGCACGATAAATTTGCCCCAATGCTTGCGTTGGCATGGATTGAAATATATCACTACCATCTAATGGCATAGGTGTTTTGCCCGCCATTTCACTTGGGTCTAGCGTGACTTTGGCAGAAAGTTGTTTTTCTATCATGTCAGCAAAGCCCAAGCCTTTTTGTGATAAGTCTTGAGCGATTTGTTGATCATAAAGAGAGGTGTACATCTTGGTACTTTCTGAGTTGAACATGCTTTCTTGAGGAATAGCATCACGCATGCTCTTTAACATCATTTGAACAAAAACACCTTCAAGTTGCTGCGCCACTTGGCGCAGCCCTTGCTGATCAGCATTTTGCCCAACCTGATATTTAAGTTTATTCAATGCATTACTGTCATATGCCGGCGCAGACATCGTCGGCATTGAAGAAAGCAGAGATAAATCTTTCATCAGATAATCTCCAGTCTCGCACGTAAGCAACCCGCGCTTTCCATTGCTTGCAAAATTGACATTAAATCTGTTGGTGTTGCACCAAGTGCATTTAATGTGCGGATCACTTCGTTTAAGCTTGCGCTTGCATTCACTTGTTGTAATGAGCCACCTTGTTCACTCATATTTACGCTAGTATTACGCGTTACAACAGTGCTACCCCCTGCAAACGGAGTATTAGGTTGGCTTACATTAACTTGGCTATCAACCGTAACGGAAAGGTTGCCTTGAGCAATAGCACAGCTTCCTAATGTCACATCACGATTCATAACAACAGAACCTGTTCTTGCATTAATAATCACTTTCGCATCTGCAACAACACGTTTAATTTCAAGGTTTTGAACTTCAGCCAGAAAACGCACTTGTTCACTTTTACCAATAGGAACACGCAATTGAACTGTACGAGCATCTAAAGGAATAGCCGTACCTACACCGCGTAATTTATTAACGGTATCAGAGATGTGTTGTGCCAAAGTGAAGTTTTCTTCATTCAGTTGTAGGTTCAGCAGACCTGTTTGACCAAATTGCGAAGGCAGTTCACGTTCAATGATAGCGCCGCTGCTAATGCGTCCACCCGCTAACTGGTTCACTTTAACGCTATTACCACCCGCAGATGCGCCTGCTCCCCCGACAACAATATTGCCTTGTGCTAAAGCATAAATCTGATTATCGACACCTTTTAATGGTGTCATCAGCAACGTACCACCACGTAAGCTTTTGGCGTTACCTAAGGATGAAACAACGACGTCGATTGATTGCCCTGTACGACCAAAAGGCGGTAATTTTGCAGTTACCATTACCGCTGCAACGTTTTTCAATTGCATATTGGTGCCAGGTGGTACTGTGATCCCCAATTGTGAGAGCATGTTATTCAGACTTTGCGTGGTAAACGGGGTTTGCATTGTTTGGTCACCCGTTCCATCTAATCCCACAACCAAACCATAACCAATCAGCGCATTTTCTCTTACCCCTTCAACAGAGGTGAGATCTCTGATCCGTTCGGCATGAGCGGAAAAACCGACACATGTCATCACGATAAAGAAAAGGCTCATCGCTATTTTTTTCATCTGGACCCTACTCATTAAAAAGGTGATACATTTAAGAAGAAGCGTTGTAGCCATCCCATAGACTGTGCTTCATTGATATAACCGTCTCCGATATATTCAATACGAGCATCAGCAACTTGGGTTGAATTTACGGTATTAGCACCACTGATTGTTCTTGGGTTCACAACACCTGAAAAACGGATAAATTCAGTACCTTGATTGATAGCAATTTGCTTTTCACCGATAACGTGCAGGTTTCCATTGGCAAGAAGCTGATCGACGGTAACAGTGATGGTGCCTTTAAAGGTATTGTTCGCATTTGCGCCACCTTTACCGCCAAAGTCACTGTTTCCTTCCATTCCCATATCAGCACGGCTATTACCAAACAATCCTTCCAAAAATCTTGGCGTGATCGAAGCAAGGAATCCTGCTTTGCCATTACGGCTCGCATTTGCGGATGAGTTTTTGCTTGCACTCACGTTTTCTTGCAATGTAATCGTTAGCGTATCGCCAATATTCCGAGGACGTCTGTCTTCAAATAGAGGTTGATAGCCAAAATAAACAGGCTGAGCTGACTGAAAAATAGAGCCATTAGGTGCAGGTGCTGTTGGTGCCGTTGGAACCGCCGTTGTGTTACCTTCTACCAACGGTTTTTTAGGTATATGTGCGCATCCCGCCAGTGTCAGTACCAACAGGGCGGTACCTAAACGTTGATGACGACGCCATCTGACACTAAGCTTTCTTGCCCCAGAATTGTCAGTAATGACCTTTGTATCCATCTTCGATACTCTTTTAGTAATACGCCTGACAGGAACCCCTGTCAGGCTAATGAACAAACGAAATTAGAGTTGCGTTAGTTTCTGTAACATCTGATCAGATGTTGAAATCGCTTTACTGTTAATTTCATAAGCACGTTGAGTCTGGATCATATTGACCAGCTCTTCAGCTACGTTAACGTTAGAGGTTTCAACATATCCCTGATACAACAAGCCTGCGCCGTTGATACCTGGGGCATTCTCAGTAGGTGCGCCAGAACTTGCAGTTTCTAAGTACAAGTTTTCACCAACACTTTCTAATCCGCTGTCATTAATAAAGGTTGTTAGCGTCAATTGACCCACTTGTTGTGGTGCAGGTGAGCCTTCAATTTCAACACTGACAGTACCATCACGACCAATCATCACTTTTTTGGCGGTATCAGGCAAAATGATGGCTGGAACAACTTGGAAACCGCTAGTTGTCACTAATTGCCCATTTTGATCCATTTGAAAAGAACCATCACGAGTATAAGCATCGGTACCATCAGGTAACTGAACATGGAAAAAACCTTGTCCTTTAATCGCCACATCACGAGTACCGTTTGTTTGAGCCAAGTTACCTTGACTATGTAAACGCTCAGTAGCAACAGGACGAACACCTGTACCAATTTGTAAACCTGACGGTGCATTCGTCTGTTCTGATGTCATTGCACCCGGCTGGCGGATCGTTTGATACAGTAAATCTTCGAAAACCGCACGTTGGCGTTTAAAGCCATTGGTGCTGACGTTTGCGAGGTTGTTGGAAATCACATCCATGTTAGTTTGTTGTGCATCCAACCCAGTTTTAGCAATCCATAAAGAACGGATCATGGTTTTCCCCTTACACTATTTAACTCAGTGATAGCAATTGGTTAGCCTTTTGCGCGTTTTCATCAGCGCTATGGATAACCTTCATTTGCATTTCGAAACGTCTTGCGTTTGCTATCATATCGACCATGGCTTCTGCTGGATTAACATTACTGCCTTCTAAAACACCAGCTAACACCTTCACGCTATCATCCGCAGGTAATTCCTCACCGGCACGCGCAGTCCCTTTAGGGGATAAATGGAATAAACCATCATCGCCACGAACTAAATCGTTTTGCTCTGGTTTTACCATTTTCAAACGACCAATTTGACCCAACATTTTCGGTGGATCAGTCGGTACATGCGCAGTCACAATACCGTTATTGGCAATACTGACGTTTGCTTGAGCAGGCACTTCAATCGCACCGTTATCGCCCATTAACAAACGCCCTTGTACCATTAACATGCCATCAGCGTTGCGTTGGATATTCCCGTTTCGGGTATACGCTTCTGTGCCATCTTCAAGTTGAACGGCCAAAAAGCCGTTATCACTTAAAGCAACGTCCATTGATCTGCCGGTATAGTTCATCGTTCCTTGACTCTGATCGCTACCTGGCGTTGAGGCTACCGTTAATGTACGAGTCGGTAAGGTATCGCCATTGACAGGTACGGCTCGCATTGCACTAAGCTGCGCTTTGAATCCCGGCGTTGATGCGTTTGCTAAGTTGTTCGCCACGACAGCTTGGTTTTCCATCGAATGTTTGGCGCCGCCCATCGCGGTATAAATCACATGATCCATAACAGATTATTTCCTGCGTTATTAGCGCAAGCTAACCAGAGTCTGCAGGATCTGATCCTGAGTCTTGATGGTTTGTGCGTTTGATTGATAGTTACGTTGAGCAACGATCATGTTGACTAACTCTTGGCTCATATCCACGTTAGACGCTTCTAATGCGTTATTGGTTAATTTGCCGAATACACCAGAGCCCGCTACACCGACGATTGGTGAACCTGAACCGTTAGTTTCAGACCACATATTGTCGCCTTGTGAGCTTAAACCGCCTGGGTTTGCAAAGTTAGCTAGTGCGATTTGACCAACAACTTGGCTTTGTTGGTTTGAGTAAGTCGCCATAATGGAGCCATCAACTTCAATACGGAAGTTAGTGAATTCACCCGCTTGGTAACCATTTTGCGCTAATTTAGAGACACTTGATTCTGATACTTTTTGCTGAGTACTACCGGTGAAATCAAGTTCAATTTTGCCTACAGCAGAACCATTCAAAGAGGCGATATTCATATCGGTCTTTGTATAACTATCTAGCACACCCGCGTTGGTATATTTTAAAGTACCTAAATCTTGAGCAGGTGTTGGCGCACCACCAGCAGCCTTAGTCGATGTATCTTGACCATAAACTTTCCATTCATTGTCATTTGTCTTTACAAAGAATAAGTTCAGATTATGTTCATTACCTAAGCTATCGTAGGTTGTCACGTTAGTACTAAAGTTATAAGTATCACTATCTTTAGGATCGAACGTCGTTTTAGCAGGTTTTTCTTCACCTGAGTTCAGGTTAACCGCCATATTGATTTTATCGGTTGCACTGGCATTCATCATATCGGTAGGAATAACGATAGGTGTTGGTGTTGCCCCTTTTTGAACAACATTTTTACCATCAACAACTTGTACTGGATAACCTGTTACACGCATACCTTGCATATTAGTCAGGAAACCATTTTTATCTTTACCGAATTCACCATTACGTGAATAGAAAACACCACCGTTTTGATCTTCAATACGGAAAAAACCACCGCCAGAAATCGCTACGTCTGTTGGGCGGTTAGTGGTTGTGATACTACCGTCTTTAAAGTTTTGGCTAATGCCTGCCACTTTAACACCCAGACCTGCACCAGAGCCGGCGAAAACGTCAGCAAAAGAGACAGTCGCACCTTTGAAGCCATAGGTTGCGGAGTTAGAAATATTATTACCGATAGAATCTAAGTTAGCGGCTGCTGCGTTTAAACCACTTACTGCTTGTGAAAAGGACATGCGCCCTCCAAGTTGAATATGTGTTAGTTAAAGAACCTGACGAATTTCATCCAATGAAACGGTATTACCTAAGCCAACATCAAGGCGGGCACCACCATCCACCATGGACACACTATTCACCAGCGCATAATTCAGTGTCTTAACAGGGACCTGAGCATCATTAAGCGTGGCGTTAACGGTAAATTTATAACTGCCAGTTGGAACAGGATTGTCATCTTCATCAGTACAATCCCAAGAGAAGTTATAAACATCCGGTAGCATCTTTTTGTCCATTTGGATTGTACGAACGGTAGCACCACTGGCATTAGTGATGTTTATCGTAAGAGAATCGGTTGGACTGAGTAATTCAAAACCAAAAGGTGTTGAAAATAGGTGTTCATCGCTAGGCGCAGTTGGGTCAGTATCACCTGATTTATATATTCCCATTTGCTGGCGCGTTTTTTCATTTTGAGTATCAGGTGTTGGAATTGTGTCATCCCCATCACCGGGCTTTTCAGTTTCACCTTTACCGTCGGTTGGCTGAAAGACAACAATTTTATTCCCAGAGACCATAACACCACGGCCAACGAGAGAAGAAGCGCGCAACGCCTGACTTTGATCAATCTGTCCAACAATGTTATTCACTGTTTTATTCAGTGTTTCAATGCCTTCAACGGTTGAAATTTGAGCTAACTGGGAAGTTAACTCATTATTTTGCATTGGGTTTGTTGGATCTTGATTTTTCATCTGCGTGATGAGAAGTGTCAGGAAATTCCCTTTAATATCCTCACTACCACTTTTTTTCGTATGGTATGAAGAAGGTGTATCCCCGATAATGGTATTATCATAAGGTTCATTCATTGAGGAGGAAATACCCACAATTTATTCTCCCTATTGACCTATCATCAGTGTTTTTTGCATCAGCGATTTTGCCGTGTTCATCACTTCGACGTTAGCTTGGTAGCTTCTAGAAGCAGAAATGGTATTAATCATTTCACCCACAACATCAACATTCGGCATACGTACATACCCTTTTTCATCGGCAAAAGGATGTCCCGGCTGATATTCCATGCGAAATGGAGCAGGATCATCCACCACTTCAGTGACACGAACACCACCAACTTCTTGACCAGCAGGTGCGTTTACCTGAAAAACAACCTGTTTTGCACGATAAGGTTCACCATCTGGGCCCGCAACACTGTCGGCATTTGCCATATTGCTAGCGCTTACGTTTAAACGTTGAGATTGCGCTGAAAGTGCTGAACCTGAAATATCAAAAATACTAAATAAAGACATGCTCTTTACCCTACTGTTGCAATACAGACATCATGCTTTTAACTTGTGAATTAATAAATGTCACATCAGCCTGATACTTAAGGCTATTGTCAGCAAAATTACTACGTTCCATGTCCATATCCACGGTATTACCATCCATCGCAGTTTGATGAGGCACGCGATAGAGTAAGTCCGCTTCTAAGCGATAACCGGGTTTGATCGGGATATGGCGCTCTGATGTCATCGCCAATTGCATGCCATGACTACCAGTACGTCCGTTTTCAATGGTTTTCTTCAATTCAGAAGCAAAATCAATATCACGAGCCTGAAAGCCTGGGGTATCTGCGTTTGCGATATTCGCAGCAAGAATTTCTTGGCGTTTATTGCGTATTGAGAGCGCTTCTTGTTGAAAATGAAACGTATTTTCTAATTTATCGAGCATCTTCTATCCTTGGTGGCTAAGCCACTTACCTCAGCTGATAAAACAATTTCAGTTGACAGAATAAACGCTCAAAAAAAAGATGATTGGAGGAATAGGCGTAAATTGGATTGCTATTTATGCGTTTAAGGCATGCAAAGTCGATGTACACTGTTATTGCTAAATAATGACAAACGCACAATTAGCATCAACTCTGTAAGGTGATACAAATTATGTTAGTTAGAACTCTTATCGGTCTGTTTTCTTTTTTCTTTATGGTGAATGTGAGTATCGCGAAATCACTGCCTGAAGAACTACAAGATTTCTTTGTCGCACTTCACCAACCAGGCGATAAAGTGACTGTGACAGTTTTAACGCCCGAAGATAAATGGCCAATCTGTCAAACACAAGAGATCCAACGTCATGCGGGCTCTCGTAATTGGGGACGTCTTTCAATCCCAATTCAGTGCGATAAACAACGTCGTTTTATTCAAATTGATGTTAGCGTTAATGGTGAATACTTAATCGCGAAAAAAGACATCAATCGTGATGATATTATTGAAAATTCTGCTATTAGTATGGCAACGGGCGAATTAGAAAAATTACCTTATGATGTATTACGTGATCCCGCATTAATTAAAAATGCGATCGCAATGCGACAAATATCCGCAGGAAAACCTTTAACCTCCACAATGGTTCGTCGCCCTTGGGCTATTTTGGCAGGACAAACCGTCACCGTATTTGCACAAGGCCCTCACTTTCAGATCCGTTATGAAGGTAAAGCCGTAAACAACGCGGTTGCCAACGAAACCATTCGAGTGAGAGTTAAATCAGGTCAAATTGTCACTGGCGAAGCACTTGAAAACGGCTCTGTACGCATCCCTCTTTAATGGATTAAAAAGCTGATAAGCAGAATAAGCCTATATTAAATTGCTTGTTACCCGTTTCAGTTATGGCAAGCCAAGGTAAACTCTCTTGCGCTACATTTTTCACTCTAAATAATTAAAGCTGTAGTTAGACAATAATTTAAAACATCGCATATAGATACTCTAAATAATTCAAGTTGTAGCTAGGCGACAAATGAACGAATCGCTAGGAGCATACATAAGTATGTGACTAGTGTGAGTGAATGCGGTCAACAACGCTACGGCTTGAAGTATGACGAGTAGTGTGACTAGAGCGAGTGAGTGTAGCCAACAACGCTACAGCTTAAAGTATCGACTAAGATTAAAGTTTTTGATTTCACAGCCGATATAAAGAAACAAGATGATAGGCGAAAACACATAGGTTGTTTTACAATGGCTTCATCTGACTATTAATTGATGCCTAACAAAGGATTTTCCTATGAGTATTGAACGCGCGAATCCACTGCTTCCGATTAACGCAATTACACAACGCAACCCGAGTGAAATCACTCAGGGCTCTCGTAAATCGGGAACAACTGAACAAAAAACTGCAACAGGCGACACTTCTGTAAAACTTAGTGAAGCGCAGAAGAAACTTGTTCAACCTGGAAATAAAGACATTAACGTTGAGAAAGTTGCTCGCTTGAAAGAAGCAATTGCCAACGGAACATTAACCATGGACAGTGGTAAAATTGCGGATGCTCTTTTCCGTGAAGCTGCTGAAAGCATAACTCAATAATATTTTAATGATTATGATGGAAGAACTCCGCCAGACTTTAGATCTTCAATTATCACAGCTTAATACCATTGCAGGTATTTTACGTGCTGAACAACAGTTATTATGCGCAGGTAATATTGATATCAATGCCCTGCACGAAGTGACTGAACAGAAGAATTTTGTCTTGTCTGCTTTAGGTCATACAGACCAACAGCGTCATACGCTAAGCCAACAAGCTGGTGTAGAAAAACCTTATACAGGGTTGCCGTTCTTATCTGATTTATGGACACAGATAATAGACATCACGGCGGAGTTAAGATATCTAAATCAACATAACGGATTACTACTCGATCAACACATCTCTCGTAATAGTGATGCTATCCGTTTTTTGCAGAAGAACCACAGCCCAACCCTTTATGGTTCTGATGGGCAAGCACAGCGTTCAACACTGGCTGGGCGTAAAATTCAGGTTTAGGTTTTTTCGATAATTATCAGAATTCACACGAAACGCTATCAATATTGATAGCGTTTTGCTTTGCCAATAAAACACCACTCACTTTAAGCTGCCAGCAGATCACACTAGCACTGTTATCTATTATCCTTTCGTGGCACATCATTTTTTTCGCTAAGCTATCTATTTATTGATGCACCGACTTCTCTCCCTTTACTGTGAAGAAAAAGCTAACACCATGTTCTAACCCTTTGCACTCTTCAGTTTTATCAACCATTACAAACACAAAAAAGACCACTTAATAAAGTGGTCTTAAATTTAGATAATGACATATTAGGGAGAATGATTAATGAGGTTGTCCACCAATCATTGATGTCATACGAATACGACGACCTTCACTGACTTCCATATTCGACAATACAGCTAATTGTGGCAGGCTACGGCGTAAGAAACGTGACAATAATGAACGTAACGCATGATTGACTAATAATACAGGAGCTCCACCAGACATCTCTTGGTGACGTACCGCATCCGCTGCTTGTTGTTCAATATTTTCAGCTAATCCTGGCTCTAAACCGCCGCCACTTTGCATTGCTTGAACAAGGATACGCTCTAAGCTTGCATCTAACCCAATGACTTGGATTTCATCTTGATCGCCAAACCAGTGTTGTGTAATCGCACGGCGAAGTGCAACACGGACAACCGCCGTTAATTCAGCCGGATCTTTCTGATCTGGTGCATGCTCTGCTAAGGCTTCTAATATGGTTCTCATATCACGAATAGGCACTTGTTCAGACAGCAGGTTTTGCAATACTTTGTGCAATACAGTGAGTGAAAGCATATCTGGGATCATATTTTCTGTCATTTTAGGGAGCTCTTTACTCACCCTATCAAACAGCATTTGTGCTTCTTGACGACCAAATAATTCCGATGCATATTTCGTTAATACATGGTTAAAGTGCGTTGCAATAACAGTACTTGCAGCAACAACGGTATAGCCCTGAACCTGAGCTTGCTCTCTTAAGCTGTCATCAATCCAAACAGCAGGTAAACCAAATGCAGGCTCTTGAGTAATATCGCCCTCTAAAGAGCCAACGGCATTACCCGGATTGATTGCTAACCAACGACCTGGATGCGCTTCACCGTGACCAATTTCAACCCCTTTCATTAGAATGCGATAAGAAGAAGGCCTTAATTCCATATTGTCTCGGATATGAACAACAGGAGGAAGATATCCCGTTTCCTGAGCAAACTTTTTACGAATACCACTAATTCGGCCTAACAGCTCACCATTTTGGCGACTATCTACCATTGGAATTAAGCGATACCCTACTTCCATCGCTAATGGATCTTCAAGTTGTACATCTTCCCATGAAGCTTCAACAACACGATTTTGTTTTTCAACTTCTTCCATCTCTTTTTGTTGTTGCACTTCAGGATTAGCGTTACGACGTAAGATATACCAACCTAATCCACCTAATGCTGCGGTGAAGAAAAGGAAAACAAAGTTAGGCATTCCTGGCACTAAACCTAACAGACCTAGCACACCCGCGGTTAACATTAGAACGCGAGGATTGTCAAACAGTTGGGTAACCATCTGTTGCCCAACATCTTCATCTGTGGCAACACGAGTAACGATAACACCCGCTGCTGTTGAGATAATCAATGCAGGAATTTGAGCAACCAGACCATCACCAATGGTTAAAAGAGTATAAGTCGTTGCCGCATCGTTTAATGCCATCCCGTGTTGAGCGACACCGACAATAAGACCACCCACCACGTTAATCACAAGGATCATTAAGCCTGCGATGGCATCACCACGAACGAACTTACTCGCACCATCCATTGAACCGTAAAAGTCGGATTCCAATGAAACTTCTTTACGGCGTTTTTTTGCTTCGTCTTCGTTGATAATGCCTGCATTCAGGTCAGCATCGATTGCCATCTGTTTACCCGGCATTCCATCTAGCACAAAACGCGCACCTACTTCAGCAATACGTCCCGCACCCTTAGTGATAACCATAAAGTTAATCAAAACAAGGATGATAAAGACTACAATACCGATAGCAAAGTTACCGCCAACAAGGAAATGGCCAAAGGCCTCAACAACGCGTCCCGCAGCATCTGGCCCTGTATGCCCTTCCATTAAGATGATACGTGTTGAAGCTACGTTTAGTGATAAACGTAACAACGTAGTAAACAGCAAAATAGTAGGGAAAGCAGCAAAGTCCAAAGTACGTCGAGTGAACATTGCGACCAACAGCACCATGATGGAAAGTGCGATGTTAAAGGTAAATAATAAATCCAATAGAAAAGGTGGCAATGGCAATACCATCATTGACAGTATCAACAAGATAAGCACTGGCCCTGCCAGTATCTGCCACTGAGAACTTTTCCAATTTCCCGGCAAGCGGAGTAATGAGGCCAAATTAGCCATGACGATTATCTTCTCCAGCAAAGTCCAGTGCGGGAGGCACTGGCAAGTTCATAGGTTGTTTAGGTTTTAAACCACCTTCGGTTTTCCATCGTTTCAGTTGATAAACCCATGCAAGCACCTCGGCAACCGCAGCATAAAGGGTTGAAGGTATTGCATGACCTATTTCACTGTGACGATATAACGCCCTAGCAAGCGGTGGCGCTTCTAGAAGCGGAATTCGATTTTCTGCACCAATCTCTTTGATTTTTAACGCAATAGCCCCTGCACCTTTTGCTAAAACTTTAGGTGCCGTCATTTTGTCGTTATATTGCAGTGCAACAGCATAGTGTGTTGGGTTCGTAACAATAACGTCTGCTTTCGGTACATCCGCCATCATTCGGCGACGAGACATCGCATGTTGTTGCTGACGGATACGCGCTTTAAGTTGAGGATCACCCTCTTGTTGCTTAAATTCATCTTTAATTTCTTGGCGCGTCATACGTAGCTTTTTCAAATGGCTACGAATTTGGAAAATAATGTCAAAAGCCACCATCGGGATCAGCATAAAAACCGTGATATAAACGGCAAAAATCAGCAGTTGCATCGCATTGGCTAGCGCACTAAGCGGTGGCAGTGTGATCAGATGGAGAATATCGTTCCAGTTGTGCCATAAAAAAACGGTTGCGGCGATCCCCACAAAAGTTGATTTCAGTATCGCTTTAAATAACTCAGCCAACGCATTCATTGAAAACATACGTTTTAACCCAGAAATAGGGTTCCATTTTTTTGGATCAAACTTAATGGATTTACTGCTAAAGTTAATCCCGCCTAATAAGGCAGAGCCACCAATTGCCACAAGCACTAATCCCAAAAACACGGGAGATAGCGCAAAAACAGCTTGTTTAATCAAGCTACCAAATCGAGGGATCAACAAATTCTCATTACCAATAAGGTGATGATTAAACGTAAATCCTTCTGTTAACATGGCATGTAGCCCACGAGTGATAAATCCACCACTCATCCACAGCAAACTCACGCCCCCCAAGATCATTAATACGGACGATAGCTCTTTAGAACGGACAATTTGTCCATCCTTTTTGGCTTTTTCCCGTTTATGGGGTGTGGGTTCCTCTGTTTTTTCGAGATCGCTATCTTCAGCCACAGTCTGTCCGATTTAGATATTGAGATTAAAAGCATGAATGAAATGACTCTAAGCATGACAAATTCAGAGGAAATTGATGGGCTGAACAATCGCAAATTTACGGGGCTTTTTGGGCTATGACGGCATGCACTGGAAAAACAACCCAATGATAAAAATGGAGATATAAGCAATATTGACGCTGATAATAAGGAAATCAGCAAAATTCATAGTAAAATTGAGTAATTTTACTTTTGATTATTATATCGACAACATCAAAAGCCGCTTAGAAAAAGCGGCTTACATTTTCTTCAATAGCGTGGGCTATTAAAGCATTATTACGTACTTTTTTATCCATAAAATACATCATCCTAAAAGAGCTGAGCATAGAGCGAATGCGTCCTGCATATCTCAACGTCCTTATCGCCCTAAAACTCATTAGAAGGTTAGAAACCTAAACTTTCCAGTAAATCATCAACTTGATCTTGATTTTTGATCACACCAGCGTTGTTTTTGTTAACCTGTGGACCATTTAATAAAGAGTCAGTCTCTTTCTTCACATTAGACTTTTCAAGTTGCTCTGGTGGCAGGTTTTCCATTAAGACCATCACAAGTTGTTTTTCAATTTCTTGAACGACACTCATCATGCGCTTAATTACCTGGCCGGTCAGATCTTGGAAATCCTGTGCCATCATAATTTCCAATAACTGACTGTTAGTAAAAGCCGTACTCTCAGGGATATCCCGCAAATAATTGCGGGTATCGGTTACAAGAGAGCGTACATCTTTCAGCTCTTCTGGCTGTTCAAACCATTGGTCCCAACGTTCAGTAAGCTTAGTCGCATCGGTACTTAACGCATCCTGTTTAGGCTGCGCAGCTTCGACACAGTTCAATGTACGCTCAGCTGCCTGAGCGGTCATTTGAGCAACATAGTCCAGTCGTTCCCTAGCGTCAGGGATGGCTTCTGCTGCTTCGGCTATTGCTTTATCCAATCCTAATTCTCGCAAACTGTCGCGTAACATCCGCGTCAATTGTCCGATCCGGCTGATAATATCAGATGTCATTTCAATATTATCTTTCGGCATAATTGGATTCCCACTCATTGCGACTCCTTAGATGCCCAGTTTTTCAAAAATTTTATTTAGTTTTTCTTCAAGAATTGCTGCTGTAAAAGGTTTAACAACATATCCACTTGCACCAGCTTGCGCTGCTGCAATGATATTTTCTTTTTTAGCTTCAGCGGTCACCATCAATACTGGTGTTGCTGCAAGTCCCGCGTCACTACGAATATTTTTAAGAAGCTCTAGACCATCCATGTTTGGCATGTTCCAGTCTGTAATCACAAAATCAATTGCCGAATTGCGTAATTTAGCTAACGCGTCAGCACCATCTTCTGCTTCTTCTACATTCGTAAATCCTAATTCCTTTAGCAAATTACGAACTATGCGGCGCATTGTTGAAAAATCATCAACCACTAAAAATTTCAGATCCTTACTTGCCATTGAAAACTCCTTCAAAATATATCGGCAAATTACTGTGTTGCTTTTTAAACTGAACTTAATCAGATACGCAATGATTGCGTGCTACTGATTTTCATCAGTACGGCTTTACTCATTGCGCTTATGCTTTTCACTTCGTCTACTGCGCCTAATTCAACCGCAGCACGAGGCATACCAAAGACGACACAACTCGCTTCATCTTGTGCAAAGGTATAACTACCAGCGCGACGCATCTCTAATAAACCAGCAGCACCATCACTTCCCATTCCGGTTAAAATCACACCGATGGCATTACGTCCCGCATATTTTGCGACAGACCTAAATAGCACATCGACAGAAGGACGATGACGATTGACCGCAGGCTCTTTATTAATGTGGATCTGGTAGTTAGCACCATTACGACGAAGCTCCATGTGATAATCACCTGGCGCAATATAAGCATGCCCAGGCAATACACGTTCGCCGTCTTCTGCTTCTTTTACACTAATTTGGCATAAACGATTTAATCGTTCTGCAAATGAGTGTGTAAACCCTGCGGGCATATGTTGCGTAATTAATATCGCAGGGCTGGTAATAGGTAATGGTTCTAGAAAATTACGAATAGCCTCTGTGCCACCAGTTGATGCACCTACAGCAATCAACTTTTCACTCGAAATCATCGGTGTAAATGACAATGATTTAGAAGGCGGTGCTTGTACTTCTCGGCGATTAATTCGTGCCTGTGCAGCAGCACGAATTTTCTCGGCAATCAGTTCACTATAAGCCATCATACCTTCACGCAAACCAAGCTGTGGTTTAGTCACAAAATCAACTGCGCCCAGTTCTAACGCTTTTAACGTCACTTCTGAGCCTTTTGCTGTTAATGATGAGACCATAACGACAGGCATTGGTCTTAATCGCATCAGTTTTTCCAAGAAATCAATACCATCCATACGTGGCATTTCAACGTCTAACGTTAATACCTGTGGGTTGTACTTTTTTATTAAGTCACGAGCCACTATAGGATCTGGTGCACAATCAACAACTTCCATATCGCTATGACTGTTGATGATTTCTCGCATGATTTGACGCATTAGCGCCGAATCATCAACACAGAGTACCGTTATTTTATTCATAACCTCTCCTTGCTGGTGTCAGCCCGTAAACGGTATGCCCATGCAAGTAGAAATCCTTGCTAAGCTGGCTTACATTTTCAGAATGTCCAACAAACAGCATTCCGTCTGGCTTAAGTAATGAGGTAAAGCGGTTAAGTAAGGTTTGTTGTGTCGCTTTGTCAAAATAGATCATGACATTACGACAAAAAATCGCATCAAAACTGCCTTCTAAATCCCATTGCTTATCGAGTAAATTCAAATACTGAAAAGAGACCATCTCGCTAATTTGCTGTCTAATTTTCACGTATCCTTCAAAATCGCCGACACCTTTGAGAAAATATTTTTTCAAATATTCATTATTTAATGTTTTAAGCTCTTCCTGTCGGTAAACACCTTTTCGTGCTTTATCCAACACATTAGTATCGATATCGCTGGCAATAATTTTGGTTTTATAAGGGTTATTTCCAAAAACATCGCGTAAAGTCATCGCAATTGAATAAGGTTCTTCTCCAGTAGATGCAGCTGCACACCATACTCGGTAGACGCCTCCTGCTCTTTTTCTGGCATGTTTTGCCAAAATAGGAAAATGATGCGCTTCCCTGAAAAATGCGGTGAGATTGGTTGTTAATGCATTTACAAACTCTTGCCATTCAGGGTTGCGTACATCACTTTTAAGAAACGCAAGATAGTCACCAAAGTTATTCATCCGTAATTCACGTAACCTCCTAGTGAGACGGTTATAAACCATCTCCCTTTTGTTGTTAGTCAGCACAATACCTGCCTTTTGATAAATCAATTGGCATATAGATTGGAACTGATCATCGGACAACATAAACCGTTGGGTAAAAATATCCAACGGTTGAGCAGCGATATCTGATAAGACTTCAGTAACATTACGTTTCATTGTTTTTTAATGGGTCTTTTTAAAAAATGATTTTTTATCTGCTTTTTTCAACCCATTACCTTCTAGGGATGAAGAATTATTATCCTCATCCGTGTCAGGCAACTCGAATGCCGATACAGCATTAACAAGGTTATTAGCCTGATCTTCTAATGCTGCGGCAGCAGATGCTGATTGCTCCACCAAAGCAGCGTTTTGCTGTGTCACCTGATCCATCTGACTGACTGCATCAGCGACTTGGTGAATACCTCGGCTTTGTTCATCAGAAGCTGAGGCGATTTCTGCCATTAACTCAGTGACTTTATTTACTGATGTGACGAGTTCCTCCATTGTCTGCCCTGCATTATTAACGAGTTGAGAACCTTGAGAGACACGTAAAACAGATTCATCAATCAACAATTTAATTTCTTTTGCAGCATCAGCACTACGTTGAGCAAGGTTACGAACTTCTCCAGCAACGACAGAGAATCCACGTCCTTGTTCACCCGCGCGAGCAGCTTCAACCGCCGCGTTAAGTGCTAATATATTGGTTTGGAACGCAATACCATCAATCACACTGATAATAGCCCCTATCTTTTGAGAACTTTGTGTAATCGCATCCATGGTTTCAACAACACTATGCGTGATTTGACCACCACGTATGGCTGTTTCAGAAGCAGATTCTGCGAGCTTACTCGCTTGCAGAGCGTTATCAGCATTTTGTTTTACCGTTGCTGTTAACTCTTCCATGCTTGCCGCAGTTTCTTCTAACGAAGCAGCTTGTTGTTCAGTTCTTGAGGATAAATCCGTATTTCCTTTGGAAATTTCTTGAATACCAGAATACATAGCATGGCTGTTATCACGAACGGTACGAATAGAACGCGCGAGCTCACCACGCATATCTCGTAGTCGTCTAAACACATCCCCTATTTCATCATCGGTGAAGACAAGAATTTCACGATTTAATTTACCGGTAGCAACATCATTAAAATAATGACTTAAACTTGCGAAAGGCTTAATGATATTAAAACTTAGCCAGCGATGAGCGGCGAGTGATACAACAATAACCATCGCTATTGCACCGATAAACATCAAGATAGCGATAGTATAAGAGCGATGTCCTTGCTCTATAGATTCAGTAATTTCGCTCTGAACATAATTCATATAGGTATTAAATGAATTTTCCATCGCTGTTTGATAACGTTCCGTTGGTTGATCTAAAAAACCTTGGAAGTTATTGTTTTTTAACATGCTATGTAATTCAGTTAATGCACCATATAAAACGTGATAATCGTTTTTTACAGCTTCAACGATTTCTTTTTCTTCTGTTGGGATTGCCTCTTTATTTATCTCAGCAAGGAAATTTTGAAAATGAGTATTCGCCGTTTCCAAACGTGAAAGTGCAATTGATTCAATAGATTGAATATAATCCGTTGACTGTTCAGTTTTCACTGCAATAGCTACACGATTAATCGCATTACGTGTTTGTATTAAAGATGCCCAACTTAATCCTAATTCATCTCGCTTAGATGTATCTATATCTACTTTGGTGAGTTGTTCGTTATTCAAATGAACGATCCCTAGCGAAATACCACTAGAAATCACCTGCATAACGCAAAACATCATCAGTAATAAATAGAGACTGGTGGATATCTTTAATTTGCGAAACCTAAACATGCCTTCACCTCGTTTAAAGCGGTGGTTAAAAGCCACCGCTTGTCAGCCACTTGTTGTTGTTAGAAAGTTTCCCAGTTAGCGGGATCTTCAACACTGCTGCTCTTTTTCTTTTCTGAGGTTCCTGGTTTTATAAGTGGAGCAGCGGCTTTAACTACAGGGGTTGCATCCGATTCCTTTCTTTCTAGCGTTTTTTCTTCCTGACCCGGTAATTTGAAGATTGAAACTAAGCGGGTTAATGCAACTGCTTGATCTTCAAGACCAGCAGCAGCGGCTGCAGATTGTTCTACTAAAGAGGCGTTTTGCTGAGTGACACGATCCATTTCAGAAACCGCAAGGCCAACTTGTGAAATACCTCGGCTTTGCTCATCTGATGCAGAAGCGATTTCGCCCATGATGTCAGTAACACGCGTTACTGAATCCACGATACGCGTCATCGTCTCACCCGCACTTTCAACGAGTACAGAACCCGTTTCAGTACGATTTACAGAATCTTCAATCAGTGTTTTTATTTCTTTAGCAGCTTCTGCACTTCTCTGTGCAAGGTTACGAACTTCACCGGCAACTACCGCAAATCCGCGACCATGCTCACCAGCTCTTGCTGCTTCAACAGCCGCATTCAGTGCCAAAATATTGGTCTGGAATGCAATGCCATCGATAACAGCTGTGATATCGGTGATTTTCTGAGAACTTCCGGCTATGTCGTGCATCGTTTGCACCACATTAGCAACAACTTTTCCGCCTTGGCGGGCAATATCTGAGGCGTCATTAGCAAGGTTACTTGCTTGGCGAGCATTGTCCGCGTTCTGTTTCACGGTCGCCGTTAACTGTTCCATACTTGCAGCAGTTTCTTCTAACGAAGCCACTTGCTCTTCTGTACGAGCAGATAAGTCATTATTTCCAGCAGCAATTTCACTTGTACTGTTATAAATGTTTTCCGTACTTTGATAGACACCACGAACAGTTTGAATAAGCTCTTGTTGCATATGTTTTAAACCATTTGCTAACAAGCTCATTTCATTGCGACCATTCACTTCGATATTTGGACGTAAATCACCTTCAGAGAAGGTTTTAATACTTAATAGAAGTGAATTTAATGGTCTAATTAAGGCATTACGTAATGCAAACCAGCATAGAATTAATGCAGAGATAACGATAATAGCTAACACAACCATAGTAATGACAGTACGTTGATGAGAGGCTTCTAGTGCCACATTTAACTCTTCGTTAAATTTCTCATTGCGCATGACATATGCAAGATATTCTTTATAAAAAGCGTCTTGATAACCCGTAGTTGGTTGCTCAAAAAAGTCTTTTAAGTTTCTATCTTGAAGTAAAATTTCTAGTTGGTTTAATGCAGAGAAATATTCGATAAAACGTCCTTTTAAACTACGAACATCATCTTCTGAGTGAACTTGATAAGCGGTAATATTCTTTTCAAATTCTTTAAATTTCTCGTCTGCACGAGACATATTTTTACGAGCAAGCCCCGTCAAATAGTCAACAGACAGAGAATCATCTACATTAAGATTTTTATCTTGTAATAAAAAACTAATCGCTGCACGATTAATATTATTACGCGCTTGTAGTAAGTTAGCCCAGCTTTCATCTAGACGCTCACGTTGATCCTGTATTATTAGTGTTTTATTCAGGTCATTCCTTGTCTCAACGATATTTGAGTAAAAAACACCCCCTGAGACAAATTGCAAAACACCAAACAACAGAAGAATGGATAATAATCCAGTCACTATTTTCATTCGGCTAAACATAGTTTCCCTTTTTATAATAAATGGTAATGAGCAAGTTATCGGCAGACTTAAGAGAAACTTTATAGGTCTCATTTCGTCTTAGTCATGTTTTTGCCCCATTAAAAAGCGGTGGTAATACTGTTTTTAATTAAAATTATAAGTATAAAAAACTTTAAAGTTATTTCCGTCAGTAGAAAAATATTATAGCTAGGTGATAGCTACTTATAAGTTAATAAATAATAAAATAGAACTTAACTAAAATTATTAGTTCTTTTTTATCTTTTAATTTTACTTAAAGTTAATTTGATGCTTTAGCACTCGCTAATAAAATAAAAAAGATAGAAATAGCTATTCCGGCAAAATTACCGGAACAGTATTTAGATTATTTTTTAAAAAATAAAAACTTATTTAGCTTGAATTGTTGCGCTATCGACTAATTCCATTTCTTCACTGTTGAGTAATTTTTCAATATCCACAAGAATAAGCATTCTTTCATCTAAAGTACCTAAACCTGTTAAATACTCAGTAGACATTGTGACCGCAAACTCTGGCGCGGGGCAGATCTGCTCTGGTTTTAGCGTAAGAACATCAGAAACGCCATCAACAACAATTCCTACAATTCGATTTAATAAGTTAACCACAATAACAACAGTATTGTCATTATAAGTTATACTTTCTTGTGAAAATTTAATACGCAGATCAACTATCGGAACAATAACGCCCCGTAAATTAGTTACGCCTTTAATAAAGCTAGGTGAATTAGCAATACGTGTAACTTGGTCATATCCGCGAATTTCTTGAACCTTTAAAATATCAATTCCATATTCTTCATCGCCCAGCGTAAAAATTAGAAATCCTTGTCCAACAGTTTCACCGGATAATTTCTCGAAATGTTCCGAAGCCATAATCTTATTTTATCCTCACTATTAAATGACTGCGCTTGCAGTTGTATTCTTTTTCTTATTCGTCATTTGTGTATGACTTAAACGTTGCAATTCTGGTACATCAAGAATTAAAGCCACACTACCGTCGCCCATAATTGTTGCAGCAGATATACCAGGAACTTTTCGGTAATTGCTTTCTATATTTTTAACAACAACTTGATGCTGGCCAACTAATTGATCTACCAATAAAGCATAACGACGTCCGGCACTCTGAACAATAACCGCAATTGCTTGGGTAATATCAGTTTGAGCGCCTTCAATATTAAAAGTACGATGCAGTTCAATCAGTGGTAAATATTCCCCTCTGACCTGCAATAATTTCTCATCGCCAGCCAATGGATAAATATCGTCTTCTTCCGGTTGTAAAGAACTGACTACCGTTCCTAATGGTAAAATAAAGACTTCGTCATGAACTTTAACGGACATACCATCTAAAATTGCTAATGTCAGTGGAAGTAAAATACGAATGCGCGTTCCTTTACCCACTTCAAAACTGATTTGAATTTGACCACCCATCTCTTGGATATTTCGTTTTACAACATCCATACCCACACCACGACCAGAAACATCTGTTACTACTTCTGCGGTAGAGAAACCTGGTGCAAAAATCAGCATAGAAACTTCTTCGTTGCTCATATTTTCAGAAACTGCAAGCCCAGAGGAAATCGCTTTTTTCAAAATACGTTCGCGGTTTAATCCAGCACCATCATCAGTCACTTCAATACAAATATTACCGCCTTGATGTTCCGCAGACAGGGTTAATTGCCCCGCTTCCGGTTTCCCTGCCGCAACACGATCGGCTGGCATTTCAATACCGTGATCAAGACTGTTACGTACTAAGTGAGTTAAAGGATCGATAATTTTTTCAATTAAGCTTTTATCAAGTTCTGTTGAGCTACCAATCATATTTAGCTCAACTTTCTTATTCATTTTACCTGCAACATCACGCACAACTCGAGGGAAGCGACTGAAAACATATTCCATCGGCATCATACGAATTGACATAACAGATTCTTGTAAATCACGAGAATTACGCTGTAACTGAGCAATACAACTTAGTAAATCACTATATATTGCTGGCTCAAGACTACCACTGTGCTGTGCCAACATTGACTGAGTGATAACCAGTTCACCCACTAAGTTAATTAATTGGTCAACTTTTTCAACGGCAACACGAATACTGCTTGATTCTGTTTTCGGTGCAGCAGCTGCAACAGGTCTTTTCGCTGGTGCTGCTGGTGCTCTAGCAGGTTCTACCGATGGCGTCACTTCTTCAGCAACGGTTTTTTGTACAGGCGCTGGTTGCTCAACTTGGATTTCAACATGAGCATCATCAACTGATGTTGTACTTTCTTCTGTAACTGTGTTTTTTTCTGGTGCTTTTTCTGCAGCAGCCACTTTTTTAAACGAGATTTGTTCAGGTTCAATCACAAAACAAAGTACAGCGCTGATATCTTCTTCTGTTGCAGTGGTTTTCAATATTGCTTCAAGACCATGATGCTGTTTTTCAACTTGGCTAACTTCACCAAGATGTTTTAATTCATCAAGCATTAAATCAATATCTGTCTCTTTAAGATCAGACAAAATAATATGATGATAATAATGTCCATCAGCCGCCATCGTCGATGCGACTTCGACCATAGTTTCTACGGCTTCACTTTGCACATTTTCAACGTCAGATGACAAAACAGGAGTTTCAGTCATTGTGGCCTGTGAGTCTGAAGCTTCAGATCCAGCAACAGCCTCAACGTGAGGAGCGGATTGTTCTTCTTTTACATCGAGAGCCAGCTGACGCAACTTCTCACAAATATAGTTAAATGTTTCCTCATCAGGTTCTTGTGAGTTTTTATGTGCATCCAATTGCTGTTGCATAATATCTTTCGCTTCCAGAAACAGGTTAATAATGTCGTCGGTGAGCGCCATCTCATGACGTCTTGCACTATCGAGCAAGTTTTCAAGCACATGAGTGGTCTGTTGAAGTTTAACGAAGCCAAATGTTGCAGCTCCTCCTTTTATGGAGTGTGCACTACGGAAAATCGCATTCATCTGTTCTTGATCTGGATTTGCAGGATCAAGTAACAGTAAATGCTGTTCCATATCAGCTAACAACTCATCTGCTTCATCAAAAAATGTTTGATAAAACTCAGTAATATCCATCGTTACTCATTCACCTTTACGCGATTACTAACAAATTAGGGTGCAGTTCCCTGCTTTGTAGTAATATTTGTCGATTGTGATGGCAAACTTTCCCCAGAAACTCCTGTTTCAACATTTTCCTTTTTTGATTCGGGAAGCTCAGATGCAGAAGACACAGACGAACCCGTCTGTGTGTTTCCTGCTTTTTCTTGTGGGGTTTCTTGCCCTGAAAGTAGAGGTTCAATTTCTGAAGTCTCTGTTACTGTCGGTGCAACCCGCTCATTTTCTTGTACAATTTTTTGTTCTGCTTGCTTCGTTAAGACCAAAATACTGATCCGTCGGTTAGCAGGTGCAAAACCATCCTCTTTGACTAAATGAACAGTTGAGGCCATGCCAACAACACGTAGCACTTTCCATTCACTCAATCCTGCACCAATTAACTCTCGACGAGAGGCATTCGCACGATCTGTCGATAGCTCCCAGTTACTATATTTAAAAGCGCCACTTGCATAAGGAATATCATCGGTATGACCCGATAAACTGATTTTGTATGGCGTGTCATTTAAAATAGGTGCTATTGCCGTCAAAATATCCTTCATATAAGGTTCAACGGTGGCACTACCAACTCTAAACATTGGTCGGCTTTCTTTATCTATAATCTGAATTCGTAACCCTTCATCCATCATGTCTATTAATAAATGAGGTTTCAGATCTTTTAACCGAGGATCATTTAAAATGACTTGCTCTAAACTGTCTTTCAAACGACGAAATTGTTGCTTTTCATTGAGCTGTTTATCTTCCTGGCCTTTTGGCAAAATATCACCTTCGTTATAGACAGGATCACGCCCTCCTCCAGGAATAGGATTGGTTGCATCCCCACTAAATCGCCCTTTTTCAATAGCGACTTTTAATGGCGTGCGGAAATATTCGGCTACACGAGTTAATTCTTGTGGGCTAGAGATTGAAAGTAACCACATTACCAGAAAGAAAGCCATCATTGCGGTCATAAAATCAGCATAAGCTATCTTCCATGCACCACCATGAGCATTGTGTTGCTTTCTCCCTCGCTTTTTAACTCGAATGATCTGTGAATTACTCTTCATAATTACTCTTCTTTCATTGCATCAGGATTTGCCTGCATAGGTGTCCGTACCTGACGTACATGTTCTTCCAATTCAATAAAAGAAGGTCTGTCTGCCAGAAAGAGGGTTTTACGTCCAAATTCAACCGCTATCTGTGGCGCATATCCATTCATGCTAGATAACAATGTTGTTTTGATGCACTCCATCATTTTCATTTGCTGACTAGAGCGCTGTCTGAGTCTAGAAGCTAATGGTGAAATAAAGCCATAAGCTAATAAAATACCTAAGAAAGTACCAACCATTGCATGTCCAATTAATACGCCCATTTCACCCGCAGGTCTATCCGCAGCACCTAACGCATTAACAACACCCATAACCGCAGCAACGATACCAAACGCAGGTAGTGAATCACCCATCGCTGATAAACCTGTTGCAGGGACTTCGCTCTCTTCCTCAAAAGTTGCAATCTCTTCATCCATCAGAGATTCAATTTCATAAGGGTTCATATTTCCTGTCACCATCAGACGCATATAATCAGTAATAAAACTGAGCATATAAGCATCTTTCATAATGCGAGGATATTGAGAAAAAATATCACTTTGTTGTGGGTTTTCGATATCTCTCTCTAATGCCAACATCCCGTTTTGACGAGCTTTTGACAATAAACGAAACATGAGTGCCATTAAATCCATGTACATCGCTTTATTGTAATTTGTACTACGAAGTAATTTAGGTAGGATCTTCATTGTTGATACAATTGCTCTACCATTATTACCTACAATAAAAGCACCGATACCGGCACCAAAGATGATTATAAATTCGGCTGGCTGGTACAATGCGCCTAAACTACCACCGACGAGAAGATATCCCCCGATGACGGCGCTCATAACCACGATATATCCTAAGAGTACTAACACGCGATATCCCTTTAGCTAATTTCGTTATAGAGAGAATGGCGAACATAGCAGCAAGAGATAGGAGGGGAAGAGGAAACGGCTCAGGTTATAGATAACTAAGCTCTATAACCTGATATTTAACTTTCAATCTCGAATCACATTGCAAACTGTTCAAGACCATCCAACAGTTGTAAGTTAATATCGGCAGGATTGGCGGAAAGTTTACGTTTTTTTATTGCGCGAGAAGGTGGCTGGCAAAGACTACAAACATAATTGCTAGCTGGTTGGTGTGCGTGTGTAATAAATGAACCATTACATTTGGTACAAACAGAAAGTTGCAACATGCCACTTTCAACAAAGCGTACTAATGTCCATGCTCTTGTTAGTGCTAAAATAGGTTCTTGATCTTTAACAGGCGGACATTGTTCTAAGTATAAACGATAAGCTTTAACAACAGCCTCAACACCAACACAACCGCCATTTTTTAATAAAAAGCGATAAGCGTTATAAAACATTGAGGAATGGATATTTTGTTCCCATGTCATAAACCAATCCGTTGAAAATGGCAGCATTCCTTTTGGAGGGGGGCTCCCTCTTAATTCTTTGTATAATTTAATTAAACGCCCCCGACTTAATTGAGTTTCACTTTCAAGCATTTGCAAGCGGGCACCCAAGGTGATTAATTCCATTGCTAAGCGAATATCTTTCGCTTCTCGGACGATACTTTTCTCACTCATTGTTATGCCCGCTTCTTTGTCGCAGTAGTATCTTGTTCCGATAACTGACGAAACAAGTTAGAAGAAAGAAGAATACCAGTATGAATTTGTTGTAAATCATCCACTCTAGATTCTTTAGTGAGTTGTTCTATTGTTTCGCTGTCTTCAAACCGGAAATTACAGATTAGTTGGTTTGTTTCAGCCAACTTAACCAATTGAGGCAATGTAAGCTCTGCCAGTGCATCCGCCATCGCATCACTAATCCCAAGCCGAAACATTGCGGAAGCCTTTTCTTGGTTAATTAACCTTTGCGCTAAAAGCAAATACGATAAATTTATGTCATAAATATGCTTAAGCAATTCAACCGTACTCATCTCTTTACATCCCGTCCGATTATATTGAACAAAGAGGATCTCTCTAATGAGAAATCCCGAGGAAATTAATATAAATGTAATATTAAATTTCCAGGCCCCATTTTATGAACATGACACGTAGTAACACTACCTTGTATTACTTAGTTACGGTCATTTTCAAAAGTAGCGAAAAAAACATTTAAATTAAAAGTAAACTTTAAATGCTCGCCAATATAGCTCGTTAAGAATAATCCTAACGCGACAACTTTACTCCTTAACGATTAAGTTATTCAACGGATAAAGTAGTCTAATTTAAATACTATGTGAGTCACATCACAAAAAGATAATCATTATTATGGAATTAGTTCATTAACTATTCAAGTGATAAAAGTAATAAAACTTGGTGTAAATTAATAAGCTAATCTACCCAAATTAAAATATTAATGATAATTTTTTATTTTATACGATCTATTAAACTTATAAACCTAAAAATACAGCATAAAAATTTGACAAATCCGCAATTGTAGATTTTTTTGATCACAGTAACATATATTGATATATCTCCTCCTCATCTTTATCTAAACAAGCCCCCCAAATTTAATAAGTATTTCTATAGATATTATTTTTTTCATCATTTACGTAAACCTTCAGAAATGATCACTTTTTATTTACAATTTGTTTAAAAAACAACCCATTCTAATTATTTATAGTTATCCTAAATTTTTTTATTATTTTACAAATTAAATTATCCTTTAAAATCAATGTGATAATTTGATGTATTTATTAAGCAGAACGATAAGTCATATAAAATTAAATTCTTAGTTATGCATCTTCCCCCTTAAATCATTGAATATTTATTTCCACATTATTAAAGTTTCAACCGTAATAATAAAATTTAATTAATGATTATTAGGCACTATTTAACACTTAAATTACAGAACTCTTAATAAGAGTTTTATTGGCTGTAAATTAGTCACAGAGAAATAATATCCACATATAAGTAAGTTTTATTTATGAATTGCGGTGTATTTTTTGAACAATTTAAATTTAAAATTGCCACAAGTTTAATATAAAAACAAAAGAATACTTTTTATTTAATTAAATAAAAAAAACCGTAATTTAATTATCAATTAATTATGGAATATAAAAATAATACAACATTTAACTTAAGTTAAATTTAAAAAAACAAGCATTTTTTTATAAAATAAAGTCATAATTTATTAATATAAAAAATCAAATTAAAACTCTCTTATTTTTCACTGAATATAGATATATATTAATAAAATAATCTACAATTAATTAAAAATATAATAACCAATAAAAAAATAAGAGAAAAAAAGCAGGCTTATAAATCATGTCTTATATAACCACACTTTTTTTTATAAAAAAAGACACTTTTTGAAATATAAATTTCAATTTCATAAAAAAAAGATCCCAAGATCTCCAATACAAAGTAATTAATTCATAAAATAATAAGGCAAAATATAAATTCTGTTTTTTCCTGTTATCAGCATTATCTCCGCACAATAAACGGCTGTAATGGCAAATATGGCAACCTGAAGTTAACACTTGTACACATCAACTTTTTCAATGTAAAGGCAGGAAAACAAATATGATCAAAATAACATCTTATTGATTACTCTATTAGCATTAGTGTGAACTAAAGAATATCAAATGTTACCTTTTAGCCCAAAACAGCCCCTAGCAGTAATTGGTTTTACTCTTACCAATGATGAGCATTGTTTCACTTTCCCTCTTATCATGCGGTTAGCCTCTTTTTTCAACCTAGCTAGCACAAGTATCAAGACATTACAGAGCCAAAAGTGCTGACTTAGTAACAACACCATTACTTAACAAAAGTTGATGTTGATGGGCTTAGAGAGTATAAAGATTCAAATATCGGTATATCTTTACTTAAAGCGCTAAAATATATCTCTAAATATTCCTCTATTCTAACCACTAATTTGACTCATCTTATTAGCCTTTTTATGAGTAATTTTACGTTTAAAAAGACTTTTCCTCTCTATCAAAACCTAATAAAAATATTGATGTATCTAAATAATCAAGACTTATATCTCATTTATTAGATTAGTCTTAAAAACCAATAACAGAGCTTAGTATTCTATATCTCAAATGTGTTCTAAATTTTTGGAAAATGAAGGTTTTGAAAAATATTGTAACCGTATTTTTCAAAAGTAATAATTGAGATTATTCATGGTGTGAATGCAAACACTTTGTGTATTGCTTTCAGTTCTGTTGAAATGAGTTACATCGTTTTTTAGTAAGCAAACATGAAATGATTGTTCACCCTTTTATACCAGCAATTTTTTAAATTAGTGTTCCTCTTATAGTTTTTTATCATTTTTGGTAAATCGAAAAAGATCGGAGCCACAATTATCCTTTATATATATTTTCACAGCAAATACTAATGACGCATCTATTTCATACTAAGATAATTCTCCTTCTGTAATAAGTAAGATTTACGTCCTTGACAAATTTATAAACAATATAATTTTGAAATTATTATTTTATTGAATGGAAAGAGTGGTGTGGTTTTTCTACTCTTATTATAAGATTACTTATTGGTATCAATTTTTCTACATGACCTTTACAAAAAATCCTACAATTTTTCAAAAGATTTTCATTCATAATTGATTAGTGATTACAAACAACATACCACAGCAATTCATCAGCTTTACTGTAGCGGTCTAAACTCACCGTTTTCCTGAATTCTTCCTCATTTTTTGAAAGTCTAATTTGATTAAATTAAAAATATTACTCAAAAAATCACACTTAAATTAAATATAATAGAAAATATTGATAAAATTTTCGCCAAATACATTGAAATAATTTGAGAGTATAATTTAGGTATTAAAAAAAAATCCAATATAATCAATGAAAAACACCGCTTTTTCCCCAAAATTCTATACTGCGCTAAGCCCCTTAATAACGATTTTTTGTCCTACAATACTCCTAAGTACCTCATTTAATAAGCAAACTATGGGTAGCAATCGCTTACTTGATTTTAGTTTTTCCTGTTTATTAAAAACAAAATAAACAGAGATAAATCAAATCAGTCTAAAAAGAGCGATTAATAAAGATGAGAAATAACGTCAAATACATCCAAACTCTGTTCAACATTTTTCATTCATAACTCATTATATACGGGTTAACCACAATACAAATAATTGTATATTAATCAATTTAGGTAAAAATGTTTGTTTTTATTAAAACGAAAATGAATATATCCCACCCTATTGCGTATTTTAATTAGTTTTTTTTGAGCACATTTTTCTATTTTTTATTCCATAAAGTAATAGTTACAAAAAATAATAATTACATGAACAAAATACTTTATTTCTATATATCAGTAATAATACGTAGTCCATGATTAAGATCTCATTATTCTCATCAGAGAAGCGAGTTTTAGAATTAAGTATTATGTTGATGCTCTTAATAATTTGAGACTTAGATAGGCAAAAATGAATGGTTTACTAAGAACAGACAAAACATGTGGCTGGTGCGAATAAACATTATCGGCTACACAACAGCTTGAAATATGACAGATCTATTACTTACAAATTACAAAGTTATATTCTTTATAACTTTTATCAATATTCATATTCCTTTTTGAAATAATTTTGTAATTTGATATCTATCTAGTCTCTATACGACAAAAAAGCGCCCTATATTCAATATAGGGCACCTCGATTAGAAAGACATTATCTTAAAAAGATCCGTCAAGCAGGATGCTCTGCCGCTATCTTCCAATTAATTGCACTGACACTCTTTTCTAAACTTACTCTGCAAACAATCGCTTCTATCTCTTTTTGCTCGGCAGGTGTTGCTAGCAATTCAGCACACACTTCTAGCTGACTAGGCATCAATGTATCAGCACTGCTTAAAGACTGTAATCGAACATGTAATCCATTTATTGCTTGTAAAATGAGTGTTCTAACTAAAACTTCATCTTCTTCATGACAAATAATTCGTATTGAGTAGCGTTGTTCTATATCTATTGCTTGATGTTGTGGCTGAGCGTTTATCCGCTGAGCTGCTTCTCGTAGTAAGATATTCGCACAAAGAATAAGAAGTGTTGCTATAGTTGCCAATTGATATAAACCTAGACCACATAACACGCCAATTCCTGCTGAACACCAAAGCGTTGCGGCAGTATTAAGTCCACGTATATTCATTCCTTCACGCATGATCACACCAGCACCAAGAAATCCAATACCTGAAACAACTTGAGCTGCGATCCGACCGGGACTATCTGGCGAAGTTTCTATTGAACTTAAAATAAAAACAGCGGCACCGGTTGCAACTAAAGCATTTGTTCTTAAACCGGCCATTCTTTGTCGCCATTGACGTTCAGCACCAATCAAAGCACCAAGACACATTGCAATCATGAGATTTAAAATATAAGGCGTCATCGTCATGTTTATTTCCTCTACATGATGATTAAAATCGATATGAAAATTTTGCTCTGATAGTTCAGAGTGTTGAAATTAATTCATCGCCTTAGGTGGAGGAAATAAAGAGAAAAAAATGTAGCACATGAAGTTACCCTTCTTATGTTAGCGGCATAAGGGAAATTATTTGGGTAAGTGCATAATAGGAATATATAAGAAAGGAATATTACAATGCACTGCCCACCAAAATGGTAAGCAGTTTTAGTGAAGAAAACAGCTTACCTATTATTTTGAATAAAATTATTCTCAGTTAATGGGGTTATCATTAACCTACAACTTTCTGTCTCCACTATGTTTTCTCCTAACTAAAATTTGGCAAAAGTATAAGTAGCTGATTTGAAAATGTAAATGAACCGTACCTAAACGTCAGTCACTTTTGCTGTATTGGTCTAACAAATGTTCCTTCACCGCCCTCTTTTTCATTAAAAAACCAAATTCCTTTTGGATATTCAGGGAGTGATACTAAATACATTATGCCTTCATTAAATTCTTCGATAAGTAGGATAGTTCCTTCACGATCGTCAATACCATCAGTTTTCACAACAACGTTATCATTAACCTGCATTTTCTCTCCTGATAAATATTATCATTCTCTTTTTCTTTATTTTACCCATAAAGAAAAAGCCTGCCACCATAAGGTGACAGGCTTGAAGAAAATTTTTAAAAGGCTTTAAATTACAGAGCTGTTACGTTAGCAGCTGCTGGACCTTTTGCACCGTTTTCAATTGTGAATTCTACGTTCTGACCTTCAGCCAGAGTTTTGAAACCGTTACCTTGAATGGCAGAAAAGTGAACGAATACGTCTTTGCTTCCGTCTGCTGGAGTAATAAAACCAAAGCCTTTAGACTCGTTGAACCACTTAACTTGACCTTTCATTTTGTCAGACATGTGACTTTCCTATATATCAATAAAACGTTGCCTTCTCGGCATCTACTGGCCTGAACTACCTATAACTTATGGGCACACATGAAGAAAACGGTCAAAAAGCGATGCTGTTTAAAACTCATTAACTTAGAATGTCAATCATAAATCAGGTCTGTATTGAGGCCTTACTCATTAACGCATGAGACAAGTTTAATAGCAATAGTTTTATGCGTCTAAAGATTAAAAAAATGCGAATTGCACATTAAAAATACAATTCTTCCTCTATTTTTATCACTGTGCATAAAATTTATTTGATATTTTATCTCTATTATTAACAATGACTAAGAATATTCTTAATGGTCTAACAATAACAGTTAATACCAGAATTTAAAAAAACTGTTCTACCCGCTTATCTTGTCCCCGTGATAATCTAGTAATAAGAAACAAGTTTGCAACATTCATCTCTTAAGGTGTTTACAATGAATGTATTAAAAGAAATCTTAGAGCGTGATTTAGACCGGATCAATACAGCAGAAAAAAGAGACGGGAAACCACATTTTAATAGTCAGTTTTTAAAAAACCATATCTGGTTATGTATCAGCATGGTTCTCTCTTATATATTGCTCGCTGCGTTATTAATTTATTCACCTTACTTTGGTGTTATCTCGCTCATTCTCTTTACTGTCATGTTCTTAGTTATGGCAGGTATCTTGTTATTTGATATAAAACCTATCTATAAATTTGAAGATATTGGTGTTCTCGATTTGAGAGTTTGCTATAACGGTGAATGGTATACCTTTGAAAAACTCTCTGATGAAGCCATAAATGAAATTCACCAGCACCCTGCAATATCTAAACAAATAAAAGAAGACATTCGCGAGATTATTAGTAAAAAACAAGAAATTCATTTTTACGATGTGTACCTGATGGCATTTGATCCCGTACAACAATCAATTTCAGCATCACAATTATCCCCTCAAACCTAATTGATCCTCCGTGTTACACACAAAAACACGGAGAATAACTTCTATTATTTAGCCACTTTGTTGATAAACCAACCAAACAGATATTTAATCCACTTTTAACGTTGACACTCTGATATATCATCGTTATTATGCGCCTCGTTCTCACGAGAACTCGCTTCCTCCATAGTTCAGTCGGTAGAACGGCGGACTGTTAATCCGTATGTCACTGGTTCAAGTCCAGTTGGAGGAGCCAAATTTAGAAAAGCCCGCGCTATTGCAGTGCGGGCTTTTTGCTTTCTACATTCTTATCATCTAAATCAGCTACCTAAATCCAATCTGTATCGTTATCTTGCTTGATTAATAAATAGCTAATTTATATCTAGTACGATAAAGACCTAACCTGCTATTCCAACAATTTCGTGTTTTAGGTGTTTTTTATACGCTTCAACATCTTGCTCAATTTGCGGTTGTTTCACCACATCAAACATTCCGAAGGTTTTTAATCCTTCCATACCTAAAAATTGATTCGCTTTATGGAATGGAAAATAGACAGCATCAATCCCTTTTCCTTCAAAGAACTGTTCTTGTTCTTCAAAAGATTCAAAAGGTGCATTCCAAGTTACAGAAAGAAGATACTTTTTGCCTTGTAATAATCCACCCGAACCATATTTTTTCGAAGGATCTTTTCGTGTACGACCATCATCAATATACATTTTGCCGTACCCAGCACTAAATACATCATCAATGTATTTTTTTAAGATCCAAGGGCCTTCCATCCACCATGCTGGCATTTGATAAATAATGACATCGGCCCATAAGTATTTATCAACTTCTTCGTTATTATCATAACCATCATCAATGCGTGTTGATTGCACATTTATCTGATGCGAAGACAACAAATCTGTGGCGACTTGCGTTAAATGATCGTTGAGTTTCCCTTCAGAACCATCAAACTCTTTTGCAGCATTAATAATAAAAACGTTAGTCACTTCTAAACTCCTTGTATACACATATTTAATAAGCAAACTGTAACGCAATTACTCATCACTGCTTTAACTCATTTCTCCATTATTCTTGCCTAATAATCCAAAGATACCGTTTCAGTTTCTGATTCTTTTAATCGTTGAATATCTTTTAAAGGTGATAAACCAAATAATCGATGATATTCACGGCTAAATTGTGAGGGGCTTTCATAACCGACGATAAATGCTGCTTTAGAAACATCACTCATTTCAATCAGCATGATCCTTCTTGCTTCATTCAGCCGTAACCACTTTTGATATTGCAACGGCGTCATGCCAGTTCGTTTTTTAAAGTGAAAATGAAATGATGAGGTGCTCATACCCACTAACGTTGTAAGATCTTCAATCCGAATTGTTTCGTGATAATGTTGTTTAATCCAATCAAGCGCATGACTAATTTGCCGACACTGAGGATGTTGTGATGCTAACAATTGCTGACGCGCACCATCATTCGATCTTAATAAGTAATAAAGGATCTCTTTTTGGATCAAAGGTGCAATAAAAGGTGCATCTTCTGGTGTATCTATTAGTTTTATAAGCCTTGTTACTGCTTGTAAAATTGGCGCGGTTGCTTGAACAATTTGTTGAGCGCTGATCTCGTTATTTTCTTGTAGTAATTCAAACTTATTTTCAGCTAGCAGTTCAGGTAATAGAGCGAGGTCTAATTTTAGCAACATTGCTAAAAAAGGCGTTTCTTTTGACGCTTCACAGACTTTAGCAAAAGTAGGTATATCTGATGATGTTAAAAGCATATTCATAGGACGATAACAGTTTGTCTCTAGCCCTATCGTTATTTGCTTTGCACCTTGTGCAGCAATAGCCAAACTGGGTTCATACATCCAGCCTTCAGACTCTGTAATAGAAGTATACCGACATAACGCTAAACCAGAAACAGAGGTATCCCATCCCCCTTCTTTATCTTTTGTATATAGAAGAAGTGTTTTTTTAAATTGCTCAAACTCTAATACCATCGGTACTGATAAATTCGTAGTATCCATCGTCTCGGGATCTTCAATTAGTCTTTAAATTCGTCAGATTGTATAACTAAACAGTATGAAAAACTTTCTTTTAAAAAAACGCTTTATCTTTTCTTTCCAATGTAAGACACATTTCAGCGAGTAGAAATGAAATTTCGAATATTATTTCTATTGATAACCATTTATTTTTTATACATTTTTGTCAAAAAAGAAACAATCTGATGCACTCTTGAGCAAACGGTTATTTTTTTCCTTTTTTTACTTTACAAGGTGAGCGAGGATAGCTATTATTCGCCTCGTTCTCACGAGAACTCGCTTCCTCCATAGTTCAGTCGGTAGAACGGCGGACTGTTAATCCGTATGTCACTGGTTCAAGTCCAGTTGGAGGAGCCAAATTTAGAAAAGCCCACGCTATCACAGTGTGGGCTTTTTGCTTTCTACTCATCAGTGATTTTTATTCCTCTATTTCTTATTTATTTCCTTTGTATCCTCTACATATTCATCTTATGCATCTGTTATTTCTGTTCTGTGTTAACTCAAAATCATCAATAAAAAAACACCTTTTTATAAAACTATTTCAATCAACATAGTTCTATTGACTGTTTTTTAAACGTAAAACCACCTTATTTGATTTAAAAACTATAAATTAGTTATTTTTTAACCACTTAAACTATTATTTCACTTTTTTTACTTTACAAAGTTCATCACCCTCGCTATTATTCGTCTCGTTCTCACGAGAACTCGCTTCCTCCATAGTTCAGTCGGTAGAACGGCGGACTGTTAATCCGTATGTCACTGGTTCAAGTCCAGTTGGAGGAGCCAAATTTAGAAAAGCCCGCGCTATTACAGTGCGGGCTTTTTGCTTTCCACCTTCTCTATTATCAATACCTTTCTCATTTTTCTATCTATTTTATTTTTCAAAGCCCAACATGGTCTCAAATACGTTATCTCTTTATTTTTTATCTTTATTTTTATTCTTCAGTGTGAAAAAAATAGCCATTTAAACGAGTTCACCACCTCATTATTAGATTATCTGTTTTAGAAACACACAATATGTTGTTTATCTATGCACTTAAACAAATATCGTCGATTGTCCTTTGACATATCAAATCACCCACTATATGATACACGCCACTTAATGATGTTCCTCCATAGTTCAGTCGGTAGAACGGCGGACTGTTAATCCGTATGTCACTGGTTCGAGTCCAGTTGGAGGAGCCATTTCTTTTTGTGTCACCCTCGTAACCTCTTGATTTTATTCTCTGTTTCACCTTACATAATTTCAAAAACATAATAAAAAAATACGATTAAATGGTAGCTATTTAATCGTTTTCGTATTAGCATTCGTTTCCGGCTTGACTATCTAGTCCAATCCAATCCTTGATCTTTCGATTTTCCTAAGACACACGGAGCCGGTATATGACCACTGCACAACCTATCACCCTCACTATTCGCCGTCCTGATGATTGGCATGTTCACTTTCGTGATGATGACATGCTAAAAACTGTTGTTCCTTATACCAGTCGCTATTTTGGCAGAGCTATTGTCATGCCAAACCTTGTTCCACCTGTTACAACGATTGAAGCGGCTCGCACTTACCGTGATCGCATCAAAGCGGCTATTCCTGCCAGCGATAACTTCGAACCGTTAATGACTTGCTATTTAACAGATAGCACATTGCCTTCAGAAGTAGAGCAAGGTTTCTTACAAGGTGTTTTTACTGCTTGTAAACTTTATCCTGCGAATGCAACAACTAACTCAAGTCATGGTGTATCCGATATCACAAAGATTTATCCAATCTTAAGTGTGATGGAAAAAATCGGTATGCCATTGCTGATCCACGGCGAAGTAACTGCTTCAAGCATTGATATTTTTGATAGAGAAGCACGTTTCATCGATAGCGTTATGTCTCCTGTACGCAAGCAATTTCCTGAGCTAAAGATTGTTTTTGAACATATTACAACTAAAGAAGCCGCTCAGTATGTATTAGAAGGAAATGAATTTCTCGGTGCTACCATTACTCCGCAACATTTGATGTTTAACCGCAATCATATGTTGGTTGGCGGTGTTAAACCTCACCTATATTGCTTGCCTATTCTTAAACGCAACGTTCACCAAGAAGCACTAAGAGAAGCAGTTGCATCAGGAAACTCTCGCTTTTTCTTAGGTACAGATTCAGCACCTCACTTACAACACCGCAAAGAATCATCTTGTGGTTGTGCCGGGGTATTTAATGCACCAACCGCACTGGCAGCCTACGCAACCGTATTTAAAGAACTCAATGCATTACAACACTTTGAAGCCTTCTGTTCTCTAAATGGTCCACGTTTTTATGGTTTACCCGTTAATGAAGGGACAATCACATTAACTGAAAAAACTGTTGAGGCTCCAGCACAAATCCTTTGTGGTAATGAAGCGCTTATTCCTTTCTTAGCGAATGAAAATATTCATTGGGATATCACTGTCGATTAATTCTCCCCCTTGATATTTATCTAAAATGCACCATATAACATTTGTTCGACTGTTAATGGTGCATTACTCTTTTATCAGAGCCAGTACACATTTTTTTGTTATAACCAAAATTTATCTTTTTAATCACGATAAATCTCGTATACTGAAAAGTAACCACTTTGTGTGGGAGCTTCTCTCTTAGTCAAAACCGGTTGTATGATTAGGAGGTATTATGAGTAGAAAAAATGAAGTTATTCAGACACATCCTGTTGTAGGCTGGGACATCAGTACCGTTGACATCTACGATGCCATGATGTTGCGTTTACATTATCTTCCTGAAAACGAACATCATCCAGAAAATGCAGTTGTAGATAAGACACTTTGGCTCACAACAGACATAGCTAAGCAGTTGATTCATATTCTTCAAGCTGGCATTGATAAAATTGAATCATCTGAAGATTCTGTTTCAGACAACACCAAACATTAATAAAAAGATCTAGAAAAGTTAGCGAACGTAAAACAGGAGTACTTGGTACTCCTGTTCTCATTTTATCTCTCTACAATCCCCTATCACATATTATTTATATCAATATATAAACCAGCTCTTACTGCATGCAAATAATTGTCGATATTAATAAATCAACTTTCATTTAATGAAAAAATAATCATAACCTTTTTATTCGATATATCTTCAGAAAAATAACATATAAGCCGAATTGACATAAAATAAGGTTATCTTTATTTTAATAAATTAAAACAGCTACAAACAAGGAAGTTATTTGTGAAAGTATTAATTATTGATGAATGTTTTTTTACTCGTAATGGTATAAAACATTATTTTTCGAAGAGAAATGTAAGACATGAGATAATTGACACATCATCTATACAAGAAGCCAATAATTATATTAATCACTCAATGCCAGATATTATATTTATTGATCTCACAAGATATTGTCGAGAAGTAGCACATTGCCCGCACTTGCAACTTTTTTTTATTTCAACAAGAAGCTGTCGGCTTTATCTTTATATTGATGCTAACTATCCAGACAAAGAAAGACCTATCGCATTGACAAATAACTGTTTTATCCTTCAGAAGAAGATACTTCCTTGGGTGCTTGAAAAGACATCTTTGTTCACTTCTCGATGCCAAGTTTACTTTCCGACCTATAAACATTCATTATGTTCTATTTTTAGTTCACAAGAACAAAAAATTATTAATTATTGGATGAATGAAATACCTAATCATCAAATTGCTAAGAAACTAACCATTAGTAGTAGTACAGTATATTCACACAAAAGGCATATTACCGAAAAAATTAATGTGAAAAATCGAATTGAATTATTTTTCATATATAATATTTTAAAATACATATATGAGAAATAATCCTATTACATTTCAATAAAAAAAATAAACAGAAGAAAAAAGGAATCCAATTCCTATTATTACTCCCTGTAAATGAGGTGGCTAATATGCGTGCTGACCACCTTAAATTTATTATAATACTATGTATGTAGGATACATATGATATTAAAATAATTAAACTGATATAGCTCTATCTTATAAAAGATAAAGTAAACTGATTTGTTATTCAATCACTTCACTCTTCTTTTAATAAAGAGTGAAGTGATTATTTAAAATACCAAATCGATAATTAAACTATGCGCTCAATCTTAGCAGGTAAACCTTGACGCACAGATGCACCAGATACCCAATCTAACCATGTATTAGTGATTTGACGTGTTGGATCAGCAAACCCTAAATCATTAAGGTTGATACCGTTGCCAATGCCTTTATCCATCGGTAATGGTTGTTCATCTAAATAATGCTGACGAGAGCCTAACTCTTGATGCCCATATCCATGTTCAATCGCTAAAACGCCCGGCATTACGCCATCAAGTAAACTAATCTCAGCTTCCACTTGTCCACCGGGTGTAACAATGCGAACTTTATCACCATGATTAACACCCCATTTTTTACCATCTTGAGGGTTAATTGCGACTAAGTTACTCGGTTTTACCATTCTTAAACGCTGGATCATGCCTGTTGAACTACTCACCACATGAGACTTAAAGGACATCAATTTTAATGGCCACTGCTCTTCAGGATAATGCTGATGAATATCACTACCATCCGATAAACGTGGTGGATAATAAGTCGGGCAACCACTATAACGTTCACCTGTTATTGCATGATGGTTTTTAGCCACTTCTTCATTCCAGATTTGTAATGGTTTTTTCCACTGAGGCCCCGTTTCTTCACCATTCCACGCTTTGTCATAAGGGGCAAAACGACCCCCTCGTGTATAGATATACGCAACTTGAAGAACTTCTTCATTTTTTAATGTTGATGTTATCGCAGGTAAAATACGGTCTACACCACTTAATAAAATATCTTCATTGGTTGCAGGGGCAACAGGTTTTTCCCCCATAAACGCCATATTAGCGGCAACGCGTAAATAGTAATCTTCTGCACTATTGATTGGATAGAAGTTACCATCCATATCTTCGATTGCTTTCTCACCGAAGCCTGGTAAATCTAAGGCTTTTGCAACAGCAATACAGAATGTTTCCATTGAAATTGGCTGACCATCAGCTGTTTTTGCAACACGAGGTTCAACAATCGGCCAGCGTGCTGTACTTGCTTTAGTTTGAACACCAGACCAAGGCGCACTAAATCCCCAACTCTCAAAGTTATGCGTATCAGGAACAATATAATCTGCCAACGCTGTTGTTTCATTCATAAAAGCATCAATACCAATAATCAAAGGTAGGTGCTTCGGATCTTTCAAGCGCTCTTCCATCACTTGGCGAATACCCGCAATCCCATAAATAGGGTTGGTCATATTCGTTATCCATGCTTTTAATGAATAAGGATAACCTGCTAATGCAGAGCCTAGCTGCTCAGTTAATTGTCCAGCAGCAAACGGATACCAAGGTGCTTTTGCTGGATATGGGGATTCCCCTTTCTCTATACGCTCACGGTATTCATCAGATTTCTCATAGGCTGCTTTGCTGCGTGATAACACCATGCCTTTTGGTTTAACTTTACCTTTAAAGCTATCCATTTTGTAACATGGCCCATCGGTTGCACCATTAAACTTACCGCCACCAACAGATACTCCACCTTTAAGGTTTAAGTTACCTATTAGCGCATTAAGCATAATCACGCTCCATGCAGTATAGAAACCATTACCGCCCATCATACCGCCATGAGAGATAACCGCCGCTTTTCGGCCATAAGCGGTAAATTCACGACCTAATGCAGCGATTGTTGTTTCTGGTACTTTACAACGCTCACTATATTCTGCCAGTGTCATACGTTTAGCCGCTTCATCAAGTAATTGGAAACTTGATTTAACCGTAACGGTAGCACCCGTTTTTAATGTCACAGTATGCGTAGCAAACAATTGTGCTTTATTAACTTGGGTCGATGGAACTAATTCACCTTCAAGTGATAAAACCAAGGTTTGCTCTTCCCCTTCTGCAACATCATTAAAATGTGCAGTTGTCAGCATTTGTCCTGACAAAGGATGTTTTTCATCACTGATCACAAGGTGGGTCGCATTCGTCCAGCTCTTCTCACCCACATTTTTCATTGAAACTTCGCTTGGTACTGACAGATATTCTGCATTGTAACGATTGTTTTCAATGATCCAGCGGATCATCCCCATAACTAAAGCGGCATCCGTTCCCGGTTGAACTGGAACCCAATGTCCATGATCGTTAGCTAATGTTGTTGTTAAAGGTAAAGCAGGAGCAACAACCACATAGTTAAACGAATCACGAATACGTGCGTTAGCTAACTGACGACCTTGACGCTTAAATGGGTTACCTGATTGTGCTGGAGATGTTCCTAAAAACAGTGCAAATTCAACGTAATCCCAGTCAGGCTTAACGTGGGCGTTTTTATCTAAATCGTTCATTAACGCACCAGAGCCAGCACGGTACGCCAATCCACAATAAGAGCCATGAGCACCAAAGTTTTTACTACCAAATGAGTTTTGAGCAAAGCGACGAATAAACGTATCTCGCCCATCATCACCCGCATTTGTCATTAATAATTGGTTAGCTTTAGGGCCTAAAGCGGGTTGCTTTGGATCGATTAAAGTATCTAAATCACGAATGGTACGTAAACCATCAACATGGCCTTCACCAAAGAGATCGCCACCTTCAACAATTTCTTGGATCAACTGCTCAAAACTAATGCGTTTCCATTTACCTTCACCGCGCTTACCCACGCGTTTCATCGGCTCAAGAATACGTGTTGGGCTATCAAGGCTTTCCATCATGGTTGCACCACGAGCACACGCAGTAGAGCGGTTTTCTAAACCACTTTCACCACCCATTTTTTCAAATGCTTCTTTAATTGGCATGTTATAGCCAAAATGATGGTCATGAGAAAGTGGGTGATAAGGATTACCTGCAATACGTAAAACTTTATTATTGGCTCTATCAACACGGGCACGAACGCCGCATTGTGTCCAGCACCCAAAACATTGCGTCATACAAACAGATTGCTCTGTATTCGCTTGCCATTTTGCGTCTTTTACAACTTTACCTTCGGGTAATAAAGAGTTTCCGTTGATCCTATCAAGTGTCACTTTACCTGATGTGCCATCAACTAAACCATCTATGGCACGTTTAGCAACATCACGGTAGCTGGCAGCAAATGCGGCAATACCACCGATAACTAACCCACCTTTAAGCCATTGACGTCTTGTAAACTTAGCCATGCTGCACTCTCCTGACAACCCAACGAATACTTTCTCTAAATAAAATAGTTAACGCTATCCACAATCCAAATGTACCAACAATTGCCATCAATCCATCATTACCTAGCGTAAACTCATAAGGGTTTGTAATTATGTTATATTTTGGAATGTATTGAGCACCCATCAACATCAACCAACGTAATACCCACGCAAGTCCCATTGATACAAATGCCATGATGGTAATAAACGCAACCGAACGTACTTGTTTTGCCATCAAAAGTCCCATCGCAACAGAGATACTCCATAGAGCGATAACGCCCATGGCACTCCACCAGCCAAGGCTTCCCATTACTAATTGTTCTCTAATTGCCTGACCTGAAATCGTATCGCCTGCAACCCAAAAGCCCGTACATACTGCTAATAACATCAGTGAACTCACAAACCACATCGCTAATTCACGCTGATGTACAGGTTCACGACGTGTGCCTAATGCGAGTAATGTCGGTAGTACTTGCATTGCACTAAAGAACAACAGTATTGGTAACCAGTAGGTATACAACACAGGTCTTGCTTTTAAGATAGAGGCTTCGCGACCTGTATATAACAGCAAACCAATTGCAGTTAATGAGCAAGCTAATGCTACCCAACGAGTTAATTTGTATTCACGCTTCCAGACTAAACGAACGACCATCGCAGCAAAGTAAAGCATGCTAAATACTGAGAACAACGGCAGTAATAGTGATCCCCATGCCATCCAAGACCACGGTGTTGGATAAGCATAGAAATGCCACACGCGTGCTGTTTGGTGTAAATCTGCCGTTAAAGCAAGAGGTGCCGTAATGCCAGCGGTTACCGCAATAAAGACAGCAACCGCTTCTAAACGTTGATTACCTGCACCGCCTTTCCAGCACTGCCAGCACGCATAAAGCGTTGCACTACAAGCAATACCGATAAAAAAGAAATATTGCACAGCCCAAGGTAACCAAAAATATTCTTGAGGGATCGCGATGACTTCTTGAATTTGAGAAATTTGCGGGATCATGAGTGAACCTCCTGCTGCCATAATGCGGGTTGTCCTTGACCTGCTAACGGTTGTACAAATGCATCATCGAGGCCGAGATAGAAAACTTGTGGCAATGTACCGCTTTCTGGTTTTAATACTTTAAGCTCTTTTTCATGTGTACGTAGCATTTTGCTGATAGTGCTATTAGGATCTTTCATATCGCCGATAATACGAGCACCGCCAACACAAGATTCAACGCACGCAGGCAATAATCCAACTTCGAGGCGATGTGCACAGAAAGTGCATTTATCTGCTGTTTGTGTTGAGTGATTAATAAAACGTGCGTCATAAGGACATGCTTGAACACAATAAGCACAACCGACACAACGTTCATTATCAACGACGACAATGCCGTCTTTACGTTGGAAAGTCGCTTGAACAGGACAAACTGGCACACAAGGTGGTTCATCACAATGGTTACACAATCTAGGCAGTAAGACGTTGGTTATCCCCTCTTGCCCCTTGATAGCAACCTGATATTGGTTTACTGTCGTCCTAAATTGTCCTTGAGGCGTCTGATTTTCGATGTTGCAGCTCACAGTACAGGACTGGCATCCTACACAACGGCGTAAATCAATCAGCATACCGTAGCGTTTATCTTCCGAGCCCTCACGACGCTCAGGTGATAATTTAATGCCGGCTTCAGCTAGAGGAACCAGTGAAGCACCTGCAGTAAGGACCCCTAATTGTTGTAAAAATTTTCGTTTTCCAAGATCCATATTTGTCTCCAGCATCACTCAATAACACAATCTCACTATGAGTGAAGGAAATAGAAATTAAAAAGTATGTGTTTTGTTATAAGTGCATTGTAAAAATTACTGAAGATGACACCTATTGTGGTTTACCACATACCAAGTGCGAACTTGATCCAAGACAATATTTAACATTAGATATTTATGACGATAAAACAGACAATTGGGATAAGAAACGCAGTAAGTATCGGGTTATTACTGCTCTTTTTTGTACTTCCTCTACAAGCCACAGCAAAAGAGTGGACAATCGGTGTTTTAGCACTACGTGGTGATGCGTCCACTCAAAGACACTGGCATCCACTTGTTGATACATTAAATGAACAATTTCCGTCAGAAAATTTTGTGTTAATGCCATTAAATCTGGAGGAGATGAAATTAGCAGTTGCGAAGAAAAGTGTTGATTTCTTACTCACAAATCCTGCGCAATTTATTCAATTAGATAATGCATTTCCATTACGCTGGTTGCTCTCTTTACGTTCTGGCTATGAGCCTGATAACACGACACGAAATGTCATTGGGAGCCTAATTCTCGTCCGTAACGATAGCCCGATTACTTCTGCACATGAATTAATCGGAAAACGCGTTGGCGCCATTGCCCCTGATGCCTTTGGCGGCTATCTTTTAGGTTACAAAGCGCTACGAGAAGACGGTATTGATCCTGATAAAGATTTCACATTGCGTTTCACGGGTTTTCCGGCTGATGCTTTACTTTATCTATTACGAGATGAAGATATTAATGCAGCAATTATTCCCGTCTGTTTACTGGAAAATATGGATAGCGAAGGGCTTATTCGTAAAAGTGATTACCGCCCCTTGATTTCCTATCAAACCAATACGCCATGTTTAACCAGTACACCGCTCTACCCTAATTGGTCATTCGCAGCACTAGATACTGTACCTGATGAACTTGTTGATAAAGTCACTCGCGTTTTACTCACCGATGATAGTAAACCGATGAAATGGGGAGCCCCTGCTTCACATACACAAGTTGAAAAGTTATTAAGGGAAGTCAACCAACATCCTCGCCAAAGACAGCTTTGGCAAGATGCGCAAAGTTGGGCTATTCAGCACCAATTTATTATTGGTCTTTCATTGGCTGCTATCCTTTTTCTCATCCTAAACCAAGTCTGGATCAGCTATTTAGTTAGGCGTCGTAGTCGCCAACTGGAACACGCTCACAATCGATTAAGACAGCAAAAAGAAGAGTTAGAACACGCTCAACGCTTAAATATATTGGGAGAAATGGCATCAGGATTTGCTCATGAGCTTAATCAGCCACTTTCTGCTATTAAAAGCTATGCGCAAGGGAGCGTTATTCGCCTCAAAAGAGAGAATGAATCGCACCCATTGCTACCTGCATTGCAACAAATAGATAAGCAGGCGCAACGCGGCGCTGATATCATTAGAAATCTGCGTTTATGGGTTGGAAAACAAACACCTAACACTGATACTATTTTGCTTTCTCATCAAAATATTGCAGAGTGTATCCAACATATTTGGAAACTTTTACGTGTAGAAGACAAATACCCACAGGTTTCACTGATCACCCATATTGATGAACATGATACCCTGTGTTTACCCGAAACATTATTAGAGCAAATTTTATCGAATTTAATCACCAACAGTCTCCAAGCTGGCGCTAACGAACTAAAAATTAGCACCCATAAGGCTCCTGATAGGTTACTTATAGTCATTGAAGATGATGCGGGTGGAATGAGCCACAGCCAACTTGAACAGCCCTTTTCCCCATTCCAAACAACAAAAACGGAAGGACTTGGGTTAGGTTTGGTGATTTGCCAACGTTTATTGCTTTCTCAAGGTGCTGATATTCATATTGAAAACCAAAAGAATGAACAAAATAAAGTTGGAATAAAAATCACACTTATTTTCCCTAACAAAAATAAATAACGGAGAAAAAATGCCAATAATTCATCTTGTTGATGATGATCTTGCTGTCACTGATGCTTGTCAGTTTTTATTAGAAAGCTTAGGTTATTCAGCCCATGTCTGGAATGATAGCGAGTTCTTTATCAACAATGTCAATCTCTATCAGCAAGGTGTTGTATTGTTAGATATGAGAATGCCAAAACCCGATGGCAGGCAAGTCCACCAGCATTTAATTGATAAGCACAGCACCCTTTCTGTGATTTTTTTAACTGGTCATGGCGATATCCCCATGGCAGTTGAAGAGATCAAAAAAGGAGCTATCGACTTTCTACAAAAACCCGTTGATAGCAATGCATTGTTATCTGCTTTAGATGCAGCATTTCTTGAAACCAATACGCGTTTTACCGCACATGATATTCGTCGCCGTTATGCTTCATTAACCCCAAGAGAAAAAGATATTGCCTATTATGTTATTCAAGGATTAATGAACCGAGAAATTGCAGAAGTTGCTTGTGTTTCAATAAGAACTGTCGAAGTTCATCGAGCAAAAGTGATGGACAAAATGGCAGCTAAAAATATTGCCGAATTGGTGACGGCATTACAAGGCATCGAAATAATTTCACCTAATTTATGACAAAATTTCTGATCTGCACCAAAAAGTGTCACAATATAAGATATTCATTGGAAAAATAGTAAATAGATAGGCTTATGATAAAGTCACCTCCATTTAAAAAATCATTTTTGCAGCCTAAATATTGGCTGACTTGGTTCGGGATCGGATTACTCTATATTCTGGTTCTCCTTCCTTATCCTGTCATTTATTGGCTAGGTACGCGCCTAGGCCGTTTTTCGAAAGTTTTTTTAAAAAAACGCGTCCAAATAGCGGAACGTAATCTTGAGCTCTGTTTTCCACAGATGCCGAAAAGTGAGCGAGAAGCCTTAGTTAATAAAAATTTTGAATCTGTTGGTATGGGATTATTCGAAACAGGTATGGCGTGGTTTTGGCCAGAATGGCGTGTCAAACGTTGGTTTAAAGTCAGCGGGCTTGAAAATATCCAAAAGGTTAAAGACTCAGGACAAGGGATCTTACTTATTGGCATCCATTTTCTAACACTTGAACTTGGTGCTAGGATTTTTGGTATTTATAACCCTGGAGTCGGCGTTTACCGCCCTAACGATAATCCCGTTATGGACTGGCTACAAACATGGGGTCGATTACGTTCTAATAAATTTATGATTGACAGAAAAGATGTCAAAGGCATGATCCGTAGTTTAAAAGCAGGTGAAATTATTTGGTATGCACCTGACCATGATTATGGTCCTCGTAAAAGTGTTTTTGTGCCTTTGTTTGCAGTTGATAAAGCGGCAACAACAACGGGAACTTATATTCTGGCAAAAACGAGCAAGCCCGCATTAATTCCATTTACCCCAAAACGCTTACCTGAAGGCAAGGGTTATGAATTAATTATATCGCCACCTGTTGCTGATTTTCCTATTGATAATGAGGAAAATAGCGCGAAGGCGATGAATAAAGTCGTTGAACAAGAGATTTTACGCGCGCCAGACCAATATATGTGGTTACATCGTCGCTTTAAAACTCGTCCAGAAGGTGACGCTTCTTTATATAACGAAATAAAAAAAGTACACTAAGTACACTAACGACAAAGTGGCTGTTTTGAAATAAAACAGCCACTTTGTTATATTATAATGCACTGAAATAACAATAATAAAATCAATAACAGTGTAAGCTATAAACTCCTGCAAAACACATTATAAGAGCAAGACCTATCGCACTTATTCTGTATCATGGCTATATTCTTATTCATCATAAAATAAGAAAACCGACTTGTTGTTGCCACGCTCAACATCGCTACGGTTATTGTCAGTCTATTTTCTTGGTTTACTCTCTCGTTCTCGGCTAAAGGAGTAACATGGATCTCAAGCCCCGAAATAACTCTTGGAAACGTAATCTCTATATTGTCTGGTTTGGCTGTTTTTTAACTGGCGCCGGTTTTAGTTTGATCATGCCCTTTCTTCCTTTATATGTAGAAGAATTGGGTATAACCGATCACGAAGAGCTTAACCTTTGGACAGGTGTTGCATTTAGTATTACTTTCCTTTTTTCTGCCATTGCAGCACCTTTTTGGGGAAAATTATCAGATAGAAAAGGCTGAAAATTAATGCTGCTACGTTCTGCCCTTGGTATGGCGATTGTGATGGTATTAATTGGGTTTGCTCAAAATATATGGCAATTATTAGTACTGCGAGCCTTGCTGGGTATATTAGGTGGCTTTGTTCCGAATGCAAATGCGTTAATTGCCACTCAAGTTCCAGTTAAAAAAAGCGGCTGGGCATTAGGAACACTTTCAACAGGCGCAGTGAGTGGCGCATTAATAGGTCCTTTAATTGGCGGTATGCTTGCCGACCTCTATGGTTTACGTCCTGTATTCTTTATTACTTCTGCCGTTTTATTTATTTGCTTTTTAGTCACCCTTTTTTTTGTAAGTGAAAACTTTACACCTGTTTCTAAAAAAGACGCACTGACCACCAAACAGGTATTCTCATCACTTAAAAATAAAAGACTTGTTGTATGCCTATTTTTCACTACGATGATCATTCAAGTAGCAACGGGCTCTGTTACGCCTATTTTGACACTTTATATTCGTGAATTAACAGGTTCAGTTAGCAACCTTGCCTTTATTAGTGGTGTTGTCGCCTCGGTACCCGGTATTGCTGCACTTATTAGCGCACCTCGTTTTGGTAAATTAGGTGACCGAATTGGTCCTGATAAAGTCCTTCTTTTTACCCTCGGACTCTCTATTTTTATGTTAATTCCAATGGCACTAGTCAGTAGTTATTGGGAGCTTGGCGCGCTACGTTTTTTACTTGGGGCGGTCAACGCAGCCATGTTACCTGCGGTACAAACGCTTATTCTTTATAACATTACCCCTGTTATTGCGGGTCGAATTTTCAGCTATAACCAAGCACTAAGAGATGTTGGAAATGTTACAGGACCGTTAATGGGGGCTTTTGTCGCTGCAAGCTATGGATTTAGAGCTGTTTTTTATTTCACCGCAGCCGTTGTCTTTTTTAATCTAATTTATTCTTGGTTAAGCTTTAGAACACCACAAGAAAAGTAGTCAAAAAATCTACAAATTAGATTAGTTAATAGTTTTTTTTCTTCAAAAAATTACACTTTTACATTTAAAGGCCTAATTGTTATTTTTTTTATTCTATTTTTTGTAATTTATTGTTTATTAAGAATATTCTTGCCACCTATTTGTTAAGACCTATAAAATCTTCTTGTCCTCTTTTTTCAAAAAATTGCAAGGTTAACTATTGCAAAATGAGATTTTTATCGACTTTTGCACCAAAAAATGGTTTATAAAGTATTAAATATACTTTTAGTCACTAAATTCTGACAAAAGTATGTTAAAAATATATTAATTAAATGCAGTGGATATTGATAACAGAATGAAATAATTTTGTTTCGCCACTAGCTGATATTTTGTTCTTTTTACTTGCAAACGACCTGTAGAGGTTTTTTTTGGGAATTTAAGATGCAATCTACTCACTCAAAATCTAGCCGAACTTTCTTTGGCCACCCATATCCATTAAGCTCCCTTTTCTTCACCGAAATGTGGGAACGCTTTTCTTTCTATGGTATTCGCCCATTATTAATTCTATTTATGGCGGCAACCGTTTATGAGGGTGGCATGGAAATCCCCAGAGAGCAGGCATCTGCTATTGTGGGTATTTTCGCAGGCGGTGTTTATTTAACATCGCTACCAGGAGGTTGGCTGGCTGATAACTGGTTAGGCCAGCGCCTAGCTGTATGGTATGGCTCTATCTTTATTGCGTTAGGGCACCTATCCATCGCACTTTCAGCGTTTTGGTCACAAGATCTGTTCTTTATCGGTTTATTACTGATTGTATTGGGGACAGGGCTATTTAAAACCTGCGTAACTGTGATGGTAGGAACCTTATATAAAAGGGATGATACTCGCCGTGATGGTGGATTCTCCTTATTTTATATGGGTATCAATATGGGCTCATTTATTGCACCACTCATCACGGGTTTCTTAGTACGTGATTATGGCTGGCATTGGGGCTTCGGTATCGGTGGGATTGGTATGCTTGTTGCGTTACTGATTTTCCGCTTTTACGCAGTACCTACCATGCGTCGCTTTGATAGCGAAGTCGGTTTAGATTCAAGTTGGGATCGCCCAACCGTTGTTCGTCGTAATGTCGGTCAATGGATCTTAGCGTTATCTGTCGTTCTTATAGCAATTGTTGGTCTTATTATTTCTGGTGTTATTCCTTTTAACCCAGTTGTTGTGGCTAACTTTATGGTCTATGTAATTTCAGGTAGTGTTATCGCTTATTTTATCTATTTATTCCTATTTGCTGGATTAAGTAGTAGTGACCGTTCTCGCTTATTTGTTTGTTTCCTCTTATTGGTTTCAGCAGCCCTTTTCTGGTCTGCATTCGAACAAAAACCAACATCATTTAACTTATTTGCCAACGACTACACTGACTTAAACTTTATGGGTTTTGAGATCCCAGCAGTTTGGTTCCAGTCTGTTAACGCCCTGTTTATTATTATTCTTGCACCTGTATTTAGCTGGTTATGGCCAATGATGGCACGTAAGAATATGAATTTAAGCAGTATGACTAAGTTTGTGATTGGTATTTTATTTGCAGCGGGTGGCTTTACCGTCATGATGTTTGCATCTGAAAGCGTTATTGCAACAGGACAAGGCGTTTCACCACTTTGGTTAATTGGCAGTATCTTATTACTGACATTAGGTGAATTATGCTTAAGCCCAATTGGGCTTGCCACAATGACTATTTTAGCGCCAGCTAAAATGCGCGGTCAGGTGATGGGATTATGGTTCTGTGCAAGTGCATTAGGTAATTTGGCAGCAGGTTTAATGGGTGGAAATATCCGTCCAGACAAACTGGATGTAATGCCTGATTTCTTCTCTCATGTTTCTATCGCTCTGGTTATTTGTGCTGTTGTTCTTGCTGCACTGATTATTCCAGTTCGTAAACTTTTACAAAGTGCAGATAGCAAAGAGAAAGCACAAGCTTAATCTAATGCGTTAATTATTAAAGCCATGCCTAATTACTTAGGCATGGCTTTTTGCTTTTATATCCTACAATTTGTAACACTGTTTTTAAGTATTGCACCCAATATTTAAAACACTTAATCTCATTACCTTCTATTCATTGGCAGTTTATCACTAAGGTAATACGATGACAGTTCTTCCTATTTATTATGTTAATGCTTTTTCCTCTCTGCCTTTTTCAGGAAATCCCGCAGCTGTCATTTTGTTAGACGAGTGGTTACCTGATGACACCTTAATTACACTTGCTAGTGAGATTAATTTACCTGAAACCGCTTTTTTAGTTGGTGATCATATTCGTTGGTTTACACCTAAAATTGAAGTTCCTCTTTGTGGACACGCAACATTAGCCACAGCTTTTGTACTAAAAACGATAAAACAGTCTCCTAATAAGCTCTTTAAATTCCAATCTCTTTCAGGTGAGCTCACTATTTCTTGCCAAGGCTCTCTCTTTACACTTAATTTTCCAGCTATATCCGCGACATTAAATAACGATATAAAATCAGCGCTTGAAGAAAAATTAGTATTACAAATAGATGAAGTTTGGCAAGCGCGCGAGCGTTATGTTTGCTTTTTATCTGATCCAGAAACCGTCATTAACTACCAACCGGATTTCACTCAAATCGCACAGTTGCCTTTACCTGGCGTTATTATCACATCTAAAGGTAATGCTCCTTTTGACTTTATTTCTCGCTTCTTTGCACCCGTGAAAGGCGTGAATGAAGATCCTGTTACAGGCACATCGCATTGTGTATTAGCCCCAATTTGGGGTAATAAACTCAATAAAACACAGTTACAAGCAAGACAAGTTTCAAAACGAGGTGGAAATATCGATTGTGAATTAAAAGATAATCGAGTTTTACTAACAGGAGATGCTGCACTCTTTTTAACTGGTGAAATAACCTTTTAATTACAGACGGCATAATCAGCCATTCATCTACTTTGCTTTCAATTTACTCTATTTTATACTGTGAGGAATTTCTCCCTACAGTATAAAAGAAGAAGGCTTTATTGTTATGTCCATCTCTGACTTATCTCCTGAGCTACAAGATAAAATTAAAAATTCAGTCACTCGTGTATCTAAAGTCATATTCCCCACCACGACTAATCATCACTCAACACTCTTTGGTGGTACTGCATTAGCTTGGATGGATGAAGTTTCATTTATTACCGCCACCCGCTTTAGCCGTAAACGCCTAGTGACGGTTTCAACTGAAAAAATAAATTTTAACCACCCTATTCCATCGGGTACGATTATTGAATTAGTGGGTGAAGTTATTCGTGTTGGACGTACAAGTTTGACGGTAAATGTTTCTATTTTTCTTGAAGATATGTATGCAGAAGGCCGTGAAGAAGTTATCCATGGTCAGTTTAATTTCGTTGCGGTTGATCATGACGGTAAACCAACGCCATTATTCGATAAATAGCATCTTATAGAGAGATTTGTCATACTTTGTATCTCTATTAATTAAAAACTGTATTATTTTATTATGTGATTTATTATTTTAATAATAACAAAGCATTAAGAACATTAATTTAAATGGATATTTTTCAATCAATATAAAATATCCAATAAAATCAATAGATAATAAGATTACTAACATGTAAGACAAGAGTTATCCACAGTTAATGTGGATAACTGATTAAGTTCAAAAATCAGAGAACACAGATTTTTGTTACTGCAAATTCAATCTGACAAATGGTCAGTTTCCTTCCTACAGTTGCACTTTCAGCAATAACAATATCCGCAGATTGTGAATACTGTCGCCCCACTTCAAGCGCTAACTCAATAGTGGGCTCAATCAGTAATATCACCCCAATCTGTTTAATATCAACAGGAAAGTCTGCAAGTGATCTAAGTTGTACCACTTGTTTTATCTTACTTTTAGCAATCTCTTGTGCTTTTTCTGTTGCGGTCTGATTAACTCTTGTTTGTTTTTCAAAAGCGCCACCACCCGAATGAAGAAAGATCATAATTTACTCATTATAGAAAACAAAGGCTGTTACCTTTATTATTCAAATCCAAGCCATAAAAGCCAGCAGATAGATAAAAAAGAAACAGCCTTATCTCTATTTTTTCATTCTATTGAGCACAATATAAAAGTGCTTTACCAACCATAAGAAACACCTCCGCCGACAACACCGCGATCTTCTGTATTCCATGAAGCAGAGACACGAATAATGGCACTTTCTGTTATTTGATACTGAGCACCTGTTGCAAGGGCATTAGCATCGCGATAATTACCCACACCCACTCCTAAACTAAAAGTATGATTAGTCACATAAGGAATATTGGCCATTGCCGCAACAGAGGCAATACCTGCACTTGCCCTTTTGTCAGCTTTATCTATTTTGTTATCCATATTATTGAGCGCAACATCATTATCAATAAAGATATTCTTAATCTTATTGTTGGTATATTCATTCGCAATAGAAATAGAGTCTTTTTTTGACGAATCAATGTATTCTCTTAGGGACTCATCTCTTTCATTGATAACAGTATTGGTGATATTGATATATTCATTTCCTTTTTGAGTGATATATTTTTCACGCTCTTTTGTAATTTTTTCGTTATTTCTATTTATTGCACCCTCAATACCTGAGGAAATTTTACTGATTTCTATATCAGTATAATTATTGGCATTTTTTTCAGATTTTATAACTCGCCCTTCTGTCAATGACGTTATTTCATCTCGGGTATTCTTGATATGGTCTACTGTTTTTTCATGATGTTCATTGACTTTAAAATCAGTGTATTCTTTACCACTATTCTCAACTTCAACAATTCTATTATTGGTATATTCTTTAATATTATTTTCAGACTTGGTAATTTTATCATTGGTATTTTTCTCAATATTACCTTTCATTTCATCCACTCGATTATTAGTATAATCTTCAACGCCTGATTTTATTTCATCATATTTATTTTCACTATAGATATGAAATTCGTTTTTTACTTCATTGATATAATTAATCGTATTCTCTTGATGTTTTTCTATTTTACTATCAGTATATTGATTTGCTTTCTTCTCTGCACTATTGGCTAATTCATTTGCTTTTGTTTCACTTCTTTTTAGTACCTCCTCATTTGCTTTAGCAATATCGCCTTTTATTATTTTATTGTTATCATTTATTTGATTATTTGTCTCTTTAAGAATGCGATCTTTTTCTTGCTCAATTCTATTATAAATATTCTGATTATTGTCATTAATACGTTTATCTGCTTCAATAAGAATATTATCTTTTTCTTTTCTTAATTGAGAAACATTAACAGCATCATTATCTTCTGTACCTGCTGCTACATTAATAATTTGTCGCTGATTTTTATCACTGCCAATTGATAATGTATTATTGCGATTATTACTACTGTTATCGCCCAATATAATTGCATTACTTGCTGATCCTGAAGATTTGCTACCAATAATAACTGAATTATCTGCATTATCAGAAAGGCGACTGCCACTACCTAAAATAACCCCATTTTCAGCATTATTTATTGCCCCTTTCCCTATACTAATTGAATCTTTATTTTCACTATAAGCTTGAGAGCCAATAGAAAGAGAACCGTCACCGATTGCCATTGCACCACTTCCCAATGACATCGCATTATCTCCTATTGCTGTACTTTTATGACCTATTGCCGTTGCATTTTTACCTTCTGCTCCCGCATTAGCGCCAATTGCGGTTGATTGATCTGAATGTGCCCATGTATTATATCCAACCGCGGTCGATTCATTACCATCAGCTTTACTATTTCCACCTAATAACGTGGTATTATTGGCATAGGAAGAAGTAGATGAAAATAATATAATAACTAATAGTTTTATCTTAAAATTTATATTACAAGCCATACCTATATCACTCCAAAATTAATAAACTCACATATAGAGTAATATGTATTTTATTTTTTACACATTATATATCTTATAAAATAACTTAATAACTCTTGACGATTCTATTAAATATAAATAGTAACATCATTAGATAATTTTAAATTTAATAAAAAAACAAATAACTAATTTTTATTTTTAAAATAAAATCAATCACTAAAGAAAAATCATAAATAATGAAAAATAAAAATAAACATGAAAAATTAAAATAATAAGTATTTTAATGAAATTAAAATATTCTGGAATTTGAGATAGAGATCAAATAAAAAAACAACGTTATTTTTTATCTTTTAGTGATATAATTAATTTATATTAAAATAGTATCTAAGTAAAAATCCCTAAACATAGTTACGTTTAGGGATTTTGCTTTACTCAATAAATTTCGCTTCTGCAATTAATAATTTATCAATTGATGATTGGCATAAATAAGGCCTCAGAGCATCAAATTTCTTTTCTGACCATTGGTAAATTTTTAAAGATAAAAGTTGCTCAATAACCTTTGGCTCAAAACGATATTTAAGATGTCGTGCGGGTGTTCCTCCAACAATGCTATAAGGTTCAACATCTTTGGAAACAACGCTATTAGCCGCAACAATAGCACCTTCTCCAACCGTCACACCAGGCATTATCATTGCACGCATTCCTATCCATGCACCATCATGAATATGAGTATCACCTTTACCAATATATGCCTCTTCAATTTTATCCATAAAAGGATAAAGAGAGAACCAATCCATACGATGTGTATGGTTTCCTCCCATTAATATGACGGCTTGCGCACCAATACAGACATAATCGCCAACATATAATTTATCAATTTCCCACAATGGTTCCCATTGCAGGCTAACTTCATCACCATAAAGATAGCGAACAACAGAGGTTTCAAAACCCTCATCCCAACAATCACTGTAATAGCTGTGTTGTCCTTTGATGATAATATTTTTATTTTTAACCGTTTCGTGTAGGTATTCTACACGCGACCAATGTTTATTTTTCATAATATGACTCGCAATAAATTAATGAGTCATCAAAGAATGCTTAATTCTCTGATGATGTGTTCGCATTCAAAACACATCGTCTTAAGCAATCCTTGGTTGAAGCAATAAGGGATTTTTTTTCATCTTATTTACGACCAATTATTACAACGCAATTCAATTATGCTTGCTATTTATGCGCATCATCATAACGGTTATTAAAGAAAAAGCCACGGTTCCCCTGAATAACACACTGTTATTCCCCGTGGCTTGGTATCACTATTTAAAAAAGTCTTTGCTACCATGAGGCGCACAACGTAAATATTGAGGCGCCACTTTTATGGTTTGTTTGAGTTTTTCCGCCGCATGCCAAGGCCAACGAGGATCATAAAGAATACCTCGGCCTAAAGCGATAAAATCAGCCTGCTCTGTAAGTAAAATGGCTTCGGCTTGTTCTGGCTCAGTAATTAGACCAACAGTAATAACAGGTAGTTGCGTTTCATTATAAATTGCTTGAGCAAATGGTACTTGATAATTAGGACCTAGTTTAATTTCTTGTTTTTCTGATAATCCACCAGAAGAAACATGAATATAATGGCAACCTAATTCTTCAAGATGTTGTGTTAACGCAATCGCACTTTCTAAGTCCCAACCGCCTTCAACCCAATCTGTCGCAGAAATTCTGACACCAACACAAACATTATCAGAAACTGCATTTTTCACAGCGACAAAGACATCCACTAATGACCGACTACGATTATTAAAATCGCCACCGTATTGATCCGTTCTGTGATTTGATAATGGAGATAAGAATTCATGCAATAAATATCCATGAGCACCGTGGATCTCAATTACATCAAATCCTGCTGACTCCGCTCTTCTCGCGGCATCAACAAAAGCTTGTTTTATTTCTTCAATTTCATCAATAGCCAGAGCATGAGGCTGATGATTCTTTCCAAAAGGAATTTCTGAAGGTGCAACTTTCTGCCATCCATTAGGAGAATCTGGCGCTAATGACGCTCCGCCATTCCAAGGTAAATCGGTCGATGCTTTACGTCCTGCATGTGTAATCTGTATACCAATTTTTGCAGATGAATATTGCTTAACATTATCAACAAGCTTTTTTAATTCACTGCCATGTTGATCAGACCAAATACCTAAATCTTTATAACTAATACGACCTCTAGGCTCAACCGCTGTTGCTTCAACAATCACTAGCGAAGCACCTGATAATGCTAGCTGCCCGTAATGCATCGTGTGCCATGCTGTCGGGTAACCTTCTTGTGCTGAATATTGGCACATAGGTGCAACGATAATACGGTTATCTAACTGATGGGGGCCTAGTTTTTTAGGGGAGAACAACAAACTCATTTAAAGCCTCCTGCTATCAATAAGAATTTATGCAAAGAAAAATATCTTCGCTTTTCGATATACCATTTAAATATACAAGTTTAAGGCTATCGGATCTTATTCATTTAGGCGATGGTTTACTTCACATTGTGAAAAACAAAGAGATCAGCATCAATTGCTGATCTCTTTTTTAATTAATCATTAGATTTGGCTGGTTTCACCAATAACAGTGAAAAGCGTCTTGCGATCGGCAAGACGAATAAAACAGTAGGAAAAGCAATCATCCAAGAGATCCCCCAAGAAGTTAACCACGGGGAGATAACGTACGTTCCCATTCCTAACGATTTGACGGTACTAATAAAAGCAACAATACCTGACATGATAAAAGAAAGGAAAAAGGGAACAAGAAAAATCATTGCTCGAGTAGGAAGTTTAGGAATACCTAAAAAGTAATTTTTGTCATGAAAAGACATAGATAAAGACTCCAATAATACGATTGTACAACAGCACATAACTGCCGATACAACAGGCTAAAAAAGTTATATGCGTTGATTAACGTAAACGCTTACGAGTCTTTTTGACCAAACTGAGAGCTAGTTTATTAATAAATATTTCTTTGTCAACTAAATTATTCTCATTATCATTTAGGTGATAATTGATAAAATTAAGATTAGTGAAAGATGAGAAAACACGATACGGTTTTCTCATCTTTTCCCTACCAATCTCGTGTTGCAATTAACTCTTCTATATCAGCATTTTCAAAACCATATTCATCAGCGATAACGCAAAAATCCTCAGCAATACACTCTCTTGCTACTGTTTCAATTTCGCTATTTTCTTCATAAAACTCTTCAGCTAACTCATTAAATTGATCTGTTGTTTCTTGCGTTAAAATATAAAGTTCTGCCAAATTTTTAGGTGAAGTCGCTTCTATTTTTACACAAAGTGCTTTTAGTAAATCTTGCCCTTTCTTTACAAGGTGTGTTGGATAATAATTATCATTGTCCATTCCCTTTAAAAAATAATGTGCTGCAAGTACTTTATTTTTAATCATGAAAAATATCCTTATCTAAGTATTTGTCTTAAGGTCATTAAAGTGCACTTATTATCTTAATTACGGGAAAGTATATTACGTTTATTAATTAAATGTCTCGCTTTTATTTCTATGAATTTATAGAATTCTGACCAGCAAACGGAAAATAGGCAATTAATTAAAATGGCTAAAAAAATACGATTTATATTTCTTTTTTTGACGATTGCACTACTCTCTTTTTTGATCATTAATAAATATTTTCAAAACTCACCTTTAGCGACATGGTACTTCTATGACAATAACGGTGAATATATTACAGGTCATTACTACCCACCAGCAGAAGATGATGCAACAGATGCCGTGATTTCCATTCCAGAAAAACCAACTAAAGAAGGTTTAACAATAACACATTGGGATACTTGCAGTATTGAACTGAACATTGATAATAAAACACTTAATATTTCTTATTTTACTGATGGTCTTATTCAGGCCTCATTATCAACAAAAACCACACCTTATGTTGTATTAACTGAGCTGTATTTTTATCAACCTGATGATATGCATTGGTCGATAAATCGATTAGAGGATGGAACATACAAAGGTTGGGTTTGGGATAACGTTGCAAATCAGCTTATTTCCTTTCGTTATCAGGAAGATAAAACAACAATTATTGACGGTACAAAATATACATTGATGCCAGAAAGTTATTGGCTATTTCAGCGTTGGGCTAATGGCGTTTTGGTGGAAGAGTACACATTAGATGATTTACCAGCAAAAGATAACTTTATTCCTGATATAGATAAACAGAGGCTGATTCAAGTAAAAGCAGAGCTTCAAACCACGGTGAATGAATTAGTGGCGCCATTAAATTTACCATTTAACTTAATGTTGTGGGATAACTCACTTTGTCAGTGATAACATCATGTGAAATGCTCCCAGAGGGTTGGGAGCATTTCTGACACAGAATGATTTAATTTATACTAAATAACACCATCTAATTTCATGTAAATTCCTTTTATTAAAAAATAAATTCCTTTCAAGTAGTTAATTTTTACTGCAAGAGTATAGATGAATAGAGTAAATAATTTAAATCTAATAAAAATGTTGCACAACAGGGATATATTAAAACAGTTATCCATTTTCAATAAAAGAATAAGACATGAATTTAATAGTTATATTATTCAATAAAATTGATATTTTATATTTATATTATTTTAAATATAAAAACTTATTTAGTTAATGTTAATTTTTAATAATCTTCACTTTAAAATCCAAAGTAACTTAAATAAAGTATTTAAGTTACCTTAGCATAATAGAGCAAGGTATTTATTATTCACATTGGGTTAATTATACTAATTCTATCTAAAATAGATCTTTAAATTTAACATTAAATGCCTTAACGTGATAAATATGAAATAAATAGCATACTTATCTCAATCCATTCCTAAAAATTCTAGTCATTTATTTTTAGTAAACCGTATTAAATAAAAATTTATCTTACATTAAGAGTTCATTAATCAAACCTTGCTTTACATTTTATTATATTGCTCAATTTTTATTTGGCTCTTATACTTTCTTAAGACGATTTTAGGTAGGTATTATTATGAATATTTTATTAGTTGAAGACGATTTACAACTCGGTAAAGCGCTTTGTCGCGGGCTTGAAATTGCTGGTTTTCAACCATGTTGGGTCAGATTGCTTGCGGATGCTCGTGTTCAATTAAGTCAACGCCCTTTTGATTTAATGCTATTAGATTTAGGTCTACCTGATGGTGATGGGCAAGATGAACTGATTGCACTTAGAAAAAGTGGCGAGAAAATTCCGATTATTATTTTAACTGCCCGCACTCAAATTGATAATTTAGTACAAACATTAGATTCAGGCGCAGATGATTTTTTACCAAAGCCTTTTGCTATGCCTGAACTTATTTCTCGCGTAAAAGCGGTTAGTCGTAGAATGGCCGGTTTCTCTTCACAAATATGGTCTATTGGCGATTTACAGCTTAATCCAGCAAACCATCAAGTCACTTTAAATGACGAATTGCTTTTATTATCAGGTAAAGAATACCAACTATTATATGAATTAATGCGTAATACTGACAATGTGGTGCGTAAATCAGAGTTGGAACAGCGTTTATTTGGTTTAGACGATAAAATTGAGAGCAATTCCCTTGAAGTACATATGCATAATTTACGGAGAAAAATAGGCAAAGAACGTATTATCACGGTTCGTGGCGTAGGTTATTTATTAAAAAAAGAAACTAATTAAATGAAGATCCGCTCCTTCTTTATTTACACCATTGTCCTTCAGATTATCTCCATCGTTATGCTTTGGGGAGTTTGGTTAGCTTGGATACAATTTGATTATCTTGCTGAGTTCGAAAAAGTTTATAACAAACAGCAAGAAATTATTGCTGAGGGTTTTGCTAATACCTTAGAGATTGTTGCTGACCAGCCTGAAGTTCTCAAAGAAGTCGCTCATAATTTACAAGGCATGTATATCGACGCCATGCTTAATGGTGAAGATGATGAACTACAATATTTACCGTGGTTTATTGCCTTAGATGAAAATAATACTCTGATTTATACTAATCGTCCTGAGTTGCCTATCCCTACAAGAGTACTTTCATTAGCATCAGAAAAAGTGTCTGTCGCAGGTGAAAAGTGGATACTCTCTTTTAGCTGGGGAGAAAAACATAAAATAAAAGTGTTTATCGGTGAATCTGTTGAAGACAGAGGCCATGTTATTGGTAACCCTGTTGAAGGCACCTTTGTTCCTTTTCTATTTATTCTCGCAACTGTTATTTTTGCAATCTTAATTACTGCTTATTTTAGTTTACGCCCTTTAAGACAAGCAGCAGAACTTATTTCTAATCGTAAACCACGTAATTTAACGCCTATTAATGTCAGTCAGCAATTTAAAGAAATTCGCCCTATCTTTAAAGAACTAAACCAATTAATGGCAAGAATTGACGCTGCTAATATTCGTGAAAAACAATTTATGGCAGATGCCGCCCATGAATTAAGAACACCAATAGCTGCGGTTATTGCTCAATTACATCTGCTTTCTTTAGTCGATGATCAGCAAGAGCGTGAAGAAATTATTGATGATATGAAACAATCTCTTGATAGAGCAGCAGCACTTTCTCATCAATTAATAGATCTGGCACGATTAGAATGTGACGATTTCCCATTAAAAATAGAATCTATTGATATCTATAACGTCATTGGAAATGCAATAGCGCAACGCGTTCCTTATGCGATTACTAAAAATATTGAGTTATCACTTAATGAAGGCCAAAGTTTAATACTTAAAACAGATAAACAGGCTTTACTCTCTATATTTAATAATCTGCTTGATAATGCCATTAAATATTGCCCTGAAGGTAGCCAAGTTGAGGTAACTATTGAGAATCGATACGCCGAAGGGATACATGTTATCGTGCGTGATAATGGCCCTGGTGTCGCAAAAGAACATATTAATGTTCTATTTTCACGTTTTTATCGCGTTCCTGGCTCTAACGAAACAGGTAGCGGATTAGGTCTATCTATTGCACAAAATCTCGCTAATAAAATTCAAGCATCACTAATTGTTACTGAAGGACTGAATAATAAAGGAATTGGCTTTATTATTGTTCTACCTTTAGAAGCTAAATCATCAGAAAACGATTAATAAATAGATAGATAACCGATATTCCAGAATAAAGGAGGTAATTATACCTCCTTTTTATTTTATCGCGATGAGGCTCTAATGAGTGTTATCCCCAAAGATTAATTAACCAACGTAGACTTGCTGTTACTATTGCTGCACTAAGCACAATCATAATAAAGGGCTTTTTCTGCCAAGTAAGTACTCCCGCAACACCAACACCAATAATTTTTGAAATATCAGCAAGTTGGTCACCATCAAAAAATGTCGATGTCATCGCTACCGAAAACAAAATAACAATCGCAGATAATGAGAGGAGCTCTTTAACCCTCTCTGATACACCTGCTTTATTATTGAGTAATATTCCAGAAAGACGCATGGCGTATGTACCAACAGCAAGAATAATAATTCCTGTAATAATAGAAGCTGTGGACATTATATTTTCCTTATCACAAACAGTACGCCTAATAGCGATAATAAAACAGGTATTCCAGCAGGAAGGAATAATGTGGTTACGAGTGCAATAATGCTCCCTATGATTGCAGCATGACGTGTTAGTTTATTTTTTAATGCTGGCAAACTTAATGCGAGAATAATAGCTGGAAACATCGCATCCAGCCCTAGCATCTTTATATCTACGATAAATGACCCCAAGTAAACACCAAGCATGGTTCCCAAAGGCCAAACAAGTAAAATTCCTAACCCACAAGCCCAAAATGCTAATTTATTTTGTTCAGCGGTACGTTGAGATAAACCAAATACAACACTCTCATCATTTAATATATGAAAACCTAATAATGATTTAAGCCCTTTTCCCGGTAAATCCTTTACTGCCATGCTAAAAGGAATATGTCGTGCATTCACCATTAATCCCGCAAGAGCCGCATATATTGCACTTCCTCCCATCGCCACAACGCCAATAAAAAGAAATTCAGAAGCGCCCGCTAAAACAAAAATGGATAACACCAACGGCACCCAAAAATCAAAACCCTGTGTGTGAGCTAAAGCACCATAAGAGATACCGACAATACCGTCAGCTAATGAAACAAGCACAATATCTCTAAGTACGTTATTATCAAGACGACTGTTAATTTGCATAGAATGTAGTATTTTTTATCGAACAATTCGTTCATTATGTTGAACGATTTATTTTTTTGCAAGATGATTTTTGAAGGAAGCTATGATGTCATCGCCTTGTGCGCCTATTGAAATTATTTCTCAAGCACTAGCTAGAGAAAGAAAAAAAGCAGGTCTTTCACTTGCTGAAATAGCAAGACGAGCAGGTGTTGCAAAATCAACATTATCTCAATTAGAAGCGGGACAAGGAAATCCAAGTATTGAAACACTTTGGGCAATTTGTGTTGCATTAAATATTCCTTTTTCTCAACTTATTTCAGCACCACAACCTGAAGTTAAGGTGATCCGTAAAGGTGATGGCTTTAAAATTAGCGCAGAAAAAGCGTACTATCATGCTTTTTTACTTTCATCCTGTCCTGTAGGCGCAAAGCGCGATATATACACCGTGATTGCACAACCTGGGAAAGATAGAGTCTCTGATCCTCACAGTAAAAATGTGACTGAACATATTATTATTATCAGTGGAAGCGCAATGGTAGGTACTTTAGATAATCAACAAGAATTACAACCCGGTGATTATATTTGCTATCCCGGTGACGTCACTCATGTATTACGAGCTTTAGAGCCAGATACAACTGCCGTCATGATTATTGAGCATCATAATTAACATAGTAAAACGAATTAACATAGTAAATGGTAAATTTATCGCACTGCTATATAGCAATAAAAATCTGAAAGCAGTGCGATAAATTCGATAGAGAATGTCTATCTAGACAATTATTTTTTAAGTGCTTTATCAAGGTAAATATCTCGTAATCGTTGAGATAAATGCCCAACGGCTCCCTGATTTATATCTTCATTGTCGATTGAAATAACTGGCCAAATTAATGTAGTCGCGGAGCTAATAAAAGCTTCTTTTGCTTTTTTCGCTTCATCAAGTGTAAATCGGCGTTCTGTTATTTTAAGCCCTTCTTCTTGCGCCAATTGAATAATCGCTTGGCGTGTAATACCAGGCAAAATATCCTGACTTAGCGGACGTGTAATAATTTCATTATCACGATTAACAATAAAAAAGTTACTTGAACTGCCTTCTGTTATATAGCCATCTTTAATTAAAATAGCATCGTCAGCACCTTGTTGATGTGCATGGTGTTTTGCTAAACACGCCGCTAATAATGCCACTGTTTTAATATCGCAACGTTGCCAACGAATATCTTCAACACTGATTACTGAAATCCCTTTTTTTGCATTAGGATGATTAACAACTGTTGAATGTTGTACAAAAGCAACTATTGTGGAAGGAACAGATGAAGATGGAAAATCAAAAAAACGAGAGGAATCAGCACCTCGTGTTATTTGTAAATAAATAAGCCCTTCATGAAGATTATTCTTTTCGATAAGTTCATGATGAACATCAACTAGCAACTCTTTGGTAATAGGAAGCGATAAACCTAATTCTTTGCATGAACGCTGTAAGCGTTGAAAATGCCCATTAAAGTCAATGAGCTGACCATCAATAACAGCAGTAACTTCATAAACGGCATCTGCAAATAAAAAACCACGGTCAAAAACAGATATTTTAGCCTGCTCTTTAGGTACAAAGTGACTGTCTAAATACACGATATCAGACATTTTACCTCCGTTATAAATTTTATTAACAAGTTATCTCAATTCACTACCTTACTCCTTCAATTTTCTATTTTAAAGATGCTCCCCTCATCCCTACCTCTTTTTAATTATAGTTTTATGTAACTAAGTCATGTTATATAAGCAAAAATTGCTATAATTTAACTTATGTATCAAATATAAGGATAAGAGGTGGCTATGTTAGATATTAATAAAAATAATTTATCTCAGCTAACAGAGAAACTGGTTAAAAAACAATGTACTTTAATGACTGTTATTGCCACATTGGGCTTTATTGCAGGTTTTATCTGTATAATTAACCCTCTTTCTTCTGGCATTGTTATCAGTGTATTACTCGGTGTTGTATTTTTTGCCTGTGCGATATCCAGCATTATTGGTGGTTTTAATGCTCAAATTTCTTCTGGTTGGTCAATGTTGATTACGTTATTAGCGGGTTTTATTTATCTTCTGCTTGGCTATATTTTTATCACTGATCCACTAAAAGGTATGCTTAGTCTCGCCTTTTTTATCGGCTTCCTATTTATTTTTGCGGGTATACTGCGTCTAAATATAGGCTTTAAACAAATCAAAGATAATTTTTATGGCTGGTTTAATATCTTGGTTGGATTTTTAGATTTAGTGATTGCCTATTTCTTAATTGCTTTTGGCCCTGAAACCTCAGTCGCACTCGTCATGGCGTTAATTGGTATACAACTTATTTTAAGCTCTATCACCATTTTATCGATAATAAGTGCGATAAAACGAATGACTCACTAATTCACTATTTAGTGATAATAATCTTATTGATGAAACATAGATAAAGAGCCACACAAGGTGGCTCTTAAGTAGGAAACAGAATAGATTTGTATTAAGCACAAGGTAAGCGCAGAGATACCGTGTACATATTTTCTCCACAGAGGTAACAATTTCCTGTTTTTTCAAATACCATCACTTGGATACCGAGTTGCCCTACTTCAATATTAGGCAATGCATCAGCCAAAATACTCTCTAATGCAGGCTCAACGATTTCAACCATATTAATAGGATCGTTATTAGGTGTTGTATCGTGTAAGAAATTACCTAAGCGAGGATCATCAGCGTAGATTTCTAATGTTGAGCGATATACCAACGTTCTTTCACTGCTATTTACCTTAGAATAACCATTAAAAATGATAACCATTTTTTGGATATTCATTTTCGCTACACGATTTTTAATTTGTAAACATAAAGAAGGAACAAGTCTAATATTGACAGAATTAAAGTAGCGATCACAAATCTGAGGAATAGTGACACTAATACAAGGCTTGGGTGCAATATTTTTAATTTGCTTACTGCATTCCCCAGTTAAAGAGTTATCAACAATAATACGCTCACGTCGAGAAAAACAGATATTATCGAAGATATCAACAGTGAAGAAAGAAATGTAATGAATGCCATTTGTTAATGACTGGTTCTCTAATCTCACAGAAACGGCTGATTTATCAGTACATGGCAACATCTTAAGTTGATCATTAAAATAAAATCCAACTTGGGTGCTTTCACTAATATCACGACCTAAAATAAGATTAGCGTTAACGCAATAGTTCTCACTATGATAGCTGAGAATACCATTTAATGTTGCAGGCACTTTAGGAGAAGGTAATTTCTCCGTTGTCATTTCAACATAATAATCTCTGGATTTAATTGGCTTATCTAGATCTTCACTATTTTCAGTTTCGGCATGAAATATAGCGACTTGTTTCGGTTCACTCTTTTTAAATTTGACTTTAAAATTCGCAATACCGTATTTATTCGTTTTGCTAATATTAATTTTCTCGCCATCAGAATTATAGATTTCTGGCTCAACAGCCAATGTACTATTCTCTACATCGTAAGTTAATTTAACCTCTTTATTTTGAACATCTTCACCTTCTTTATCTTGAAGATGTACCACAAAACTTTTAGAAACACTCTCCCACTGACTTGGCCATTGCATAGATTCTGAACGTATTGTCAACAAGTCATCAAATTGTTCACAATTACTCGATGAACAGTCAGTGTTAGGATTGGTTTTAGGTGGGGTAACACGAATTTGTATTGGTGTTGCATAATAAACAATATTCTCATTATCCTCATCTTTTAAGATCAATTGTAATGACGCCACACCACTTCGATTACCCGTTAAAGAGATTTCTGTTTTGCTGTTATCCACTATTGTGATGTAGACATCTTTGTTGTTTGGTAAAATTAAAATACCTTTCGGACTTGTACGCCATTCAGCTAAACGTAGATTAATCCCCGTTACACTAACTTCATATTTGATAACTCGATTCAGTTTTACTTCGTTATCAGGCTCATCAGGAGATGATTTTATCTGATTGAATTTAATATCCACATCAGCATCAATAACGGCTTGAGCATGGGCACCATAAACAGGTGGTGTTAGTGCTATTGCGCTTTTCTCACCTTGTAAAATTTTTTGTAAACGTTCTTCTTTTGTTTCGATATTCATTGAGTGATTTCCTTTCTTTTTCCGATTCCATTTTTAGCTTAAAGCAAAAAATTTGAGTGAAAATCACAATAGAAAAAAGTCAACTAAGCATTGTTGTTAGATGAAAGTAAAAAAGAGAAAATAAACAATAAGATAAAGAAAGTTTTCAATAGAAAACCCTCTACTTGATCGATAAAAAACATCTTTAAAATAAAAAATAATTTAAATTTTAAAATATTTTTGTATAAAGCTATTGACTGTTATGGAAATGTGATTAAAATCAATCTTAGAAAATATTTGTGACATGAATCACATTTTATTAATAGGACACTTAATATGAAATCAATGACTTCTTTTATTACTAACCTGCACCAAGTTGTTGTAAAATTATCATCAACTCGTTTACTGTAATTATTTGATTTAAAATAAAATACAGCATAAAGCCAGAAATAGCACCCTCATCGCACAAAAGACTATTTCTGGCTTTTATTCACTCTGCTACGCTTAATTATCATCTCGTTTACCCTCACATTTGTCGTAACAAAAAATTCACCTTCTTGAACTAAGCTCTCGTTTCTATACTCTTAATATACGACCCACATTAACTATGAGGATATTTTATGCAGCAGCAACTGCTTACATGGATACGTCAATTCAATGAAGAGTATGCCCAAGTCGCTTCTCTCCTACTCGTTTTAGCCATTATTTTTCTTGTCGCAATCATTCTTCATTTTATTTTGCACAAGTTGGTCTTACCTAAAATTTCCAAAGCCATAAGTCAGTACGATCAGAAATGGCAACTTTCTCTAGAAATAAATAAACTATTTAGTCGTTTTGCTTTTTTAATCCAAGGCGTTGTTGTTAATATCCAAGCGCTGGTGTGGATGGGAGCAGGTAAAACACAAGAGATCCTCACCACCAGCGCCCAAGCGTGGTGCTTAATTTTTGGCTTGTTAATGCTTTTCTCTATTATGGATCTCTGTATGCAGATCATGAGAAATTCATCCTCATTTGGCCGATTACCATTAAAAGGTATTTTTCAAAGCTTAAAACTCGCCGCCTCTGTGCTGATTGGGATAATGATTATTTCCCTACTTATTGGCAAATCACCTCTTATTTTACTCAGTGGTTTAGGCGCCATGACGGCTGTATTAATGTTGGTGTTTAAAGATCCTATTATGGGATTAGTCGCTGGTATTCAATTATCTGCAAACAACATGATAAGCCTTGGTGACTGGTTAGAAATGCCTAAATATGGTGCTGATGGCGCCGTCATTGATATTAGTTTAACAACGGTTAAAGTGCGTAATTGGGATAATACAGTTACAACTATTCCAACTTATTCTCTAATTTCAGATTCCTTTAAAAACTGGCAAGCAATGACAAAATCAGGAGGACGTCGTATTAAACGAAGTCTTGCTCTTGATATTAACAGCATCCATTTTTTAGATAAAAAGCAACTTGATGATCTAGAAAAGGCCCATTTGTTGGCTCCTTATATAAAAAATAAGGAAAGTGAAATTAATCAATTCAATGCAACCTTGGGCAATGAATATCAAACACCATTAAATCAACGTGGCATGACCAATATTGGAACCTTCCGTGCATATGTTGAAGCTTATTTAAAAAACCATCCTAATGTTCATAAGCAAATGACAATTATGGTAAGACAATTAGCCCCAACCTCGGATGGGCTTCCCATTGAAATTTACGCTTTTACGAACACCACCGTTTGGGTTCAATACGAGGCGATTCAATCAGATATCTTTGATCATATCTTTGCTATTTTGCCTCAATTTGGCTTAAGAGTTCACCAATCTCCAACCGGAAATGATGTAAGAGCACTCAGATTACCTGTCGAAAATAATCCGTAATAAATCATTTTTGTATAAAGTAAAAAAGGAGAATTATTCTTCTTTTTTACTTTTCTTATTAACAAATATTTTTAATCTCTTATTTTGTTATCATGTTAACAATCTTGTTTTTCTATATATTAATAATAATCGCTATATTACTTTTTATACATCGATTGATTGTTTAATCCTATTTATTTGATATTTTATTTACCACTAAAGTGGTATTTATCAAAAAATGTAACCATTTGTTTAATAATTATTTTTTTAGATAACGTTATTAACATTTTTTATATTGATATAAATCATTATAGGTAGAAGGGTTATAACTTAACATATATATACAACTTTACTTGTTGTGAAAAATGTTAGGGTAATGTCAATGTCAAAAATTAAAAATAATACTTCTATTACTGAAATGAGTCGGCGTGGATTCATTCAGTCTGCAGCTGTTATTTCTGGTGCTGCTGCTGTTGCAGGAACGGTTTCATTACCATTCGCTGCTAATGCTCAAACTCCCCAGGGTATTCGTCCTGATGAGACATCTGAAACTATCAAATACAGTGCATGCTTAGTGAACTGTGGTAGCCGTTGTCCATTAAAAGTTCATGTGAAAGATGGCGTTATTCGTCGTATTTCTAATGAAACTATGTATGACGATTCAACATTTGGTCTTCACCAAATTCGTCCGTGTCTGCGTGGTCGTTCTGTACGTTGGAAAACGTATAATCCCGATCGTTTAAAATACCCAATGAAGCGTGTTGGTAAGCGTGGTGAAGGTAAATTTGAGCGTATTTCTTGGGATGAAGCCACTTCAATCATCGCGGAAAAATTAAAATATACCATCGAAAAATACGGTAATGAGTCTATTTATTACTAATATGGTACAGGCTCTACAGGTGCAAACTTACATGGTAGAACGGCATGTAAACGCTTATTAAGTACTGTTGGTGGTTTTTTAAGTGACTATGGTACTTATTCATACTCTCAATTAACCGGTATTGTGCCTTATGTTTATGGCGACATGCTGGAATCACTGTTAACAGAAATTGAGAATTCAGATTTAGTTGTGATGTTTGGTCATAACCTTGCTGAAACACGTATGTCTGGTGGTGGTCAGTTCTATGAAACGTTAAATGCGTTAGATAAGAGCAAAAGTAAAGTTATCATTATTGACCCTCGCCGTACTGACAGTGTGACAACATTAGGTGCAGAATGGATCCCTATTTATCCGGGTACTGATGCTGCGTTAGTCGCTGCATTAGGCTATGTGATGATCCAAGAAGGCCTCACCGATGAAGATTTCTTACGTGAATATTGTGTCGGTTGGGATAAACAAACATTACCTGCATCAGCACCTGAAAATGGCTCTTATAAAGATTACATTTTAGGTAATGGCCCTGATGGCATTGCAAAAACACCAGAGTGGGCAAGCAAATTAACGGGTATTTCTGTTGCACGTATTATCCAATTAGCGCGTGAAATTGGCGGTGCAAGAGCTGCGTGGATCTCTCAAGGTTGGGGTATTCAGCGTACTTCAAATGGTGAACAAGCCTGTCGTGCGATTATGATGCTACCATTAATGTCAGGTCATATTGGTCGCCCTGGTACAAATACAGGTTGTTGGGGTGGTAACGTTGCTTATCCAGTTGCAAGTTTTGCTCTACCTAACCCAGTTAAGACCTTGATCCCAACATTTATGTGGTCTGAAGCAATTGCTCGCGGTGAGCAACTTACCAGCAAAAATGCGGGTGTCAGAAATAAAGATAAGCTCGATACGGGTATTAAATTTATGTGGTGTTATTCCAGTAACGTGATTGGTAACCAACACGCTGACTTGAATAAAACACATGATTTACTGCAAGATGAATCAAAATGTGAGTTTATTTTAGTGTGGGATAACCACATGACACCATCTGCAAAATACGCTGATATCTTACTGCCAGATGTGACAACCGTTGAGACAAACGATCTTATCAATAACTCTTACGCAAGTGGTGCTTACCACTATGTCGTCCGTTTGCAAAATGCGATTAAGCCACTTTGGGAAAACCGCCCTTGCTATGATGTCTTAACTGATATTGCAGAAAAGATGGGCACCAAAGAGCAATTCACCGAAGGACGTACTTACGAAGAGTGGATTGAATATTGCTATAACCAAATGCGTGAGAAAAATCCAGCACTGCCTACATTTGCAGAAACTAATGATGTAGGAATTATCGATCGTAAATTACCTAACCGTAATCAATACGTTGCACTTGAAGCATTCCGTCAAGATCCTATCGCGAATCCATTAAAAACAGCGTCAGGTAAGATTGAAATTTATTCTGAAAAGCTTATGCAAGATACCGATGGCTGGATTTTACCAGAAGGCGATCGTATTCCTGCAATTCCAGAATATTGTAAAAATGAAGAAGGCGTTGAAAACGTTGAGCTTAAAGAGAAATTCCCTCTGCAAATGACGGGTTTCCACGATAAAGGGCACGTTCACTCAAGCTACTATAACGTTGCTATGTTACGTGAAGCTATTCCTCATCAATTCTGGTTAAACCCAATTGATGCAGCTGAACGTGGATTAAAATCTGGCGATATTGCTGAGATTTATAATGCTCGTGGTCGTTTAAATATTCTCGTCAAAGTTACAGATCGTGTATTACCTGGTGTGATTGCAGTACCGCAAGGTGCATGGCGCTCACTTGATACAACAGGTGTAGATACAGGTGGATGTATTAATACATTAACAAGCTGGCACCCATCGCCGTTTGCTAAAGGAAATCCACAACATACAAACCTTGTTGAAGTGAAACGTGCATAAGGAGTTAACTCATGAAGCAATATGGTTTTTATTTTGACTCCACTAAATGCACTGGCTGTAAAACCTGTCAAGTCAGTTGCAAGGATGAAAAAGATTTAGATTTAGGCCCTAAATTCCGCCGTGTTTATGAATACGGTGGTGGTAGCTGGGCAAAACAAGACGGGATCTGGACACAAAATATCTATAGTTATTATTTATCCATTTCTTGTAACCATTGTTCAAACCCTACTTGCGTTGCAGGTTGTCCAACTGGCGCTATGCATAAACGTGAAGAAGATGGTTTAGTGGTTGTTAACCAAGATATTTGTGTTGGTTGCCGTTATTGCGAATTGCGTTGCCCTTATGGTGCACCACAATTCGATGAGAAGAAAAAACTCATGTCTAAGTGTGATGGTTGCTACGAACGTGTAGCACAAGGCATGAAACCGGTTTGTGTTGAGTCTTGTCCTCAACGTGCACTTGATTTTGATGATATTGAAGTGATCAGAGCAAAACATGGTACTGAATGTGGTATTGCACCAATGCCTGATCCTAGCTTGACCAATCCAAATATCGTGATCAAAGCTCACAAAGAAGCGAAACCTTCTGGTGATAAAACCGGCTCAGTTCAAAATGCGGCGGAGGTATAAACCATGCATGAACTTCCTCTAGTCTTTTTTACTGTTTTAGGTTCGTCAGCAGCAGGCCTGTTTCTTATTGCTTATATCAGTAAAAAATTAGGTCAAATTGATGAAAACCAACTACGCAATGCTAATATTTTAGCCCTGATTTTAACATTAGTTGGCTTAGGTATTGGTGGATTACACGTTGGTCAGCCACTGCGTTTTTTCAATATGCTCTTAGGCGTTGGCCGTTCTCCAATGAGTAATGAAGCGTTTTTAAGTGGTGTGTTTACAGGTTTTGCTTTTGCAACTGTTGCACTCACTATGATGAAAAAATGGAAGGGCTTACGTGAAATTTGTAACCTACTTACCGTTGTTTTTGGTCTAGCATTTGTTTGGTCAATTCCACAAGTTTACCATATTCCTACAATTGCTAACTGGAACACAGACTACACCACATTGCAATTTTGGATGACGCTATTAGTTGGCGGTGGTGTATTAGCAATGGCAACAGGTGCAAGACGTTTAGGCGCATTGTCCTTTATTATCGGTGCCATTATCACTTTTGCTACTCGCTCTGGTTATGTGAGTTTCCTTGGCTTTACAGGTCCAGAACTGAGCGCTGATCAATCTCTATTTTGGGGATTCCAATTAGCCGTATTAGCATTAGGTGTGGTTATCGTAGGATTTACTGCAGTAAAAGCCCAAGTATCAAAAATGACGCTGGCAACTTGTGCAGCCGCAGTTATTATTGCAGAGTTATCAGGTCGTATTGCCTTCTATAACTTATGGCATATTACAATGTAGTCTTAATTTTCTTACAAAGTAATCCGTAAGAGAAATAAACGAAGATGCATACCTTTTTAGGTATGCATTTTTTTAGAATGAAGAGCCAGGTTGCTGTAAAAAATCTAATTCTTCGGGTGTAGATGTTCTGCCTAAAATTTCATTACGATGAGGATAACGACCATATTTATCAATAATTTCTTTATGTCGCAGTTCATATTGATATGTATTTTCATCATTAAGCTGAGAAAACAAGGTAACCGCATCTTGATGAATTTTGGGTGATTCTGAATGCATAAATGGCATGATAATAAACTTACGTTTAACGGGTGTTAAAGTCAGGTATTCAGGTAACCGGGTAGCTTCTTGCGCTAAGATTAATGCCATATTATCTTGGGCGAAAGCTTTTGGCGTATCACGCCAAATATTACGTGAGAACTGATCAAGAATAATAATCTCAGCTAAGCGCCCTTCTATCGTTTCTCTCCATGATGCCAGCTCGCCACGACTCGCACTTAAACATAATTCACCAAATCTACGGCTAATTTCTTTATCAAACTGAATATCTTTTTTAAACCATTGCTCTGGTGTGCATTCTTCAAACCAAAACGTCAAAGTTGATTGATAAGGGATCATAAAAACTACCACGCTAGTTATTTATTAATCAAAACAGCGTTTATTTTCATCAAAATAAACGTTATTGACGGGTTACTACTTTGGTAAGTTACCATTTTAATATAGTGACGGCTATTAACCCCTATCCGAAAAGGATATAAAAATAAATCCCCTTTTCAATCTTAAAAGGGGATTTTAAATGCTTCCTAGCTAACGCTTAAATCCATTAAGTCGCGCCATCCATAAGCTCATTTATCTACAAGTATGTATAAAATGGCATTCATCCCATTTATTACATTCTGTCGATATCATGATGTAATATAATTAACCTGTGCATTTTACAAACATTGAATTTATCTCTTCATCACTATCCTGCCTTAAAAATCAGCATTTAAAAATTTTAATTTTTATAATAAAACCACTAAAAAAGATCGATACCATTTTGTTCTATTTTTAATAACCCTCTTTTCAAAACAATAAAGGTTGTTACAAATAATAAGCTAAATCAATCTACTACATTTTATTTTTTTGATTTTTAGGCTTTAACCTTGTTATTATCTTGTGTGACTACACCGTAAAGAAATCGGAGATCAAAAATGAGATGAATGTTTAAAATTTGCACATTAGTAATGACATTTATTGAAAAGTTTGCCCTATTCCTCTGTTTCTTTAACAATTTTGGAGTACAATTGTTGCAGTCTATTTACTGAATGATCTGTTATGTCTGCTATCTCTATTATTGGAATAAGCTACCTTATTGGGGCTGTAATATCGTTTATTATTACTTTCTTTTTAACCAAAGATCCTAGCCTAGCCATGCGCCTTTTAAGTGCATTATTAATAGCCTTAACTTGGCCTCTTAGCTTCCCTATGGCACTTATCTTCTCTATTTTTAGTTAATTTTCCAAAACAAAACGGATAATGTAGTTATATTCTATTAAATTAGAATAATAACTATTTATTATTCTACGGATAATTACTTATATTAATTTAATTATAAAAATAACACATTTAGCTTAGATTTTATTAAAGAAAAAATATTTAATTGTTGGTTTAAAACTTAAATGACATCAAATTACGCTATATATATCAATCAGTTAAAGCTGAATCAATTTTTCAAAAATATAGATACCCGTTTAAATACACTTTATAAGTTATAATGTTTTTATAAATTTACAATCAAACTTAATTTCATTACAGTATCTAATGTAAATTGGTTAAATGCCTTTCTTTTTATATTACCGAAAATAAATTATTAATCAGAGCCTAAATATGTTTAGCGAAAATGTCATTACAGATATTATCTATTGGATTGAAGAGAATTTAGAAAAAGATCTCAAACTCGAAAATGTCTCACAGAAATCAGGATATTCGAAATGGCATCTTCAACGTATGTTTAAAGAACAAACAGGTCTGACATTAGCCTCTTATATTCGAGCAAGGCGTCTTTCGTGTGCTGCAGTCGAATTACGTTTACAAAGAACGCCACTACTTGATATTGCGTTAAAATATCGTTTTGATTCTCAGCAGACATTCTCAAGAGCGTTTAAAAAACTGTTTAATATAACGCCTTATAATTATCGTAGAAAAGAGAATTGGCAAGCTCACGGCTTTACACTACCGTTAAGAAAATTTAGTGGTTTTAACCTCGATATTGAAATTGTCACAATAGACTCTCTTCCACTGATCGGTATAGAGCATACCTATAAAGCGAATATGATTGATTGGAATTTTAGTACAGAAAAAGCGCGGGAAGATTACTGGAAAGTGTTCTTTCAAAATGCACTTTATAAACATGATAAAGTCTATGCGGTACATAATATTTTATCTAAGAAAAATGATGAATTAACCGTTAAATATTCAACTATGATGGGTAATACGCCTGAAATTTATAATGCTCAATTGACTCATCGAACTCAGATAGAAAACACAAGATATTTAAAATTTAGTATTCCTGAAGCATTATTAAAATTAGATTATAAAGATATCATCTATAACACCTATGGTATTTTACTTAGAAAACTCAATATACCAAGAAAGAACGGTGCTCCAGATATTGAAGAGTATATTTTTAAAGATGAATATCCTATTTCAATTCTTTTAAACAAACCTGCATCACTATTAAAAGATGTTAATTATTATATTCCTATTGAAGTAGATGATAAGGATAAAGGAAAAATAAAAGAGTAGTTTTATCTTATTGCTGATAAGCCACCTATAATATAGGTGGCTTTTTTATAAAAAAATTATTTCAGGATCGTTTTTATCACGACTTTTAATATAGTCAAATTAAATAACTCTGAACTAAATAAGTAAGTTTCTCATTTTATTATTTGAAGTGAAAAACTTCTCAGTAGCGATATTTATTGAAAATAAGAAATGAATGCTTTGCCACAGCCCTCTGCTCATTTCGGTGTTAATTTCAAGAAATAAACAACTTGGCTATATATTATTTATAATTCATTATAAATTAATCAGAGGTGATTTTTTTACTCTTGATTGGGTACTTAAATTTTAATATCCTATAGCTATATAGGAAAAATATGCACTTTCAGTATCACCTTCCAAAGTGAACCCTTCTTTAGTATGCCGGCTCGTTCCTAACCTTCCCCATCCACTATTATTTGTCACAACAATAACGAAAACTGTATTAGGAAAAGGAATAGGGAATTTATAATCCCACGATCTTCCATCATGAAACCATTCTTCTTTACCCCATTGTTGAATGATTCCCGTATCTCCGCATTTCAACCATCCGTTAACATCTTTTTTAGCTGTATTTTTAGAACCGCTATTACCTACTAATGCATAGTTCCCTTTCGGTTGATATTTACTATCAGACTCACCTTTGGAATAGCTATATCCAGAAACTAAATAATTCCCTTTTGGCTGATATTTACCATCCGATTCTCCCTTAGAATAACTATAACCCGATACTAGATAATTCCCTTTCGGCTGATATTTTCCATCTGATTCACCTTTGGAATATGCGCCCACATCAGCTGCGGTCGGTTTATTTTGACTATTAAACTCTTTTGCCCATGGTGTAAAATTACCTTTATCATACTGGCTACGAGAATAAATACGGCTCGTGTTATAAACATAATAAAGTTGAGTAATACCAGCATTTTTTAAAACAATTAATGTACCCGCCATGGTTTCTGGGTAATTTAAATTTGTAGTCGCATTTGCATTCGCTGGCTGAAAATAAATACCCGCTGTTTTATAGTTATTTAAATTTTGATTAGCGCCAATTGAAATCGCCTGATTAGAAAAAATATCTTGCGATGTTACCGTCACATCGCCACTCAATGGCTTATCATTAACTTTACGTGTCGCAGTAACATAATTGCCTTTCGCTTGATATTTATTATCCGCTTCAGATTTTGAGTAACTATAACCCGCTACTTGGTAATTCCCTTTCCCCTGATATTTACTATCAGATTCTGCTTTAGTATAACTTTCACCTTTAGTCGCATAATCGCCCGACGGTTGATAACTTCCTTTTGGCTGATATTTACCATCAGATTCTACTTTGGTATAGCTATCGCCCTTAGTGGCATAATTTCCCGCAGGGGCATAATTCCCTTTCGGTTGATATTTCGTATCAGTTTCGGCTTTAGAATAACTATGACCTTCAACTTGATATTTACCTAGTGGTTGAAAGCGTTTGTCCGCATCGTCTTTAGAATAAGCGCCAACTTCATTCGCTGTAATATCCGCTTTTAATTCAATCCATGCATTACCAGCAATTGGCTCAACATTATTATTTTCAATTTTAGACTGCCAAGCTTTATTTTTATGATAAACCACACTACGAATAGGATAAGGTTTGCCTGCTTCCGACCACTTAGCAAAACCCTGCAATTGCATTTCACCAATAGACTCAGTGATATCGTGAAATAAACTATTCATTTTTTCACGTTCAATATCTTTTGCTGCGGGATCAGTAACTTGGTCACGTTCATAATCGTAACCATAACCTTGTGTATAAGACACAGAACCATCAGATTGAATTTCAACAGGCACAACTGTTTTATCCCCTTGTGTTGCAAAGGGGGTTTTAAATATTTTAGTCATAAGAATTATTCTCCGAAATTACTCTTCAGAAAGTTTTTACGATATTGACCATAACCAAAGGCCTTCTTGGTTACGATACGATATTTGACGCCCACGCCAGAAGGACGCGGCATTAAGTCGAAGTTTTCTAATAAAAGACGTAAACGTTCATCTGGATTAAAATTAAAAACATAATACATATACGTCATATCAAAAGGATCGAGCACAAAGACTTTGCTATCTTCACGCCAGAAAAAACGTTTAAGAAACTCATTAATATTGGTCACGGTAGGACTTTGAGTGAGATTAAAATAACGCATTCTCACCAGCATTCTTTTTTGATCTAAAGTCAGCGATAGAGTGTAATCCGCATTTCGTCTAAAGTTTGCCTTAAAATTGGCTTTATTTTTACCAAAACCAAGACCTATTTTATTTTTATCACTAGGAGGAATATCTATTCCTAAAGGTACATCTAAAATGCGTGACCATACTGATAAACCAAAATCGTTAGCTGTATCAATATTAAATACATCTCGATACCAGTTTTGCCAAAATGAAACCGTAGATTGATTAAAGTAAGCCGCTTTTAAATGTGCTAATGCTTTTAGCTTATCTGTATTTTCATATTGCCAGAGGATCGCTTTTAGTAGATCAGAATGAAAATCAAATTCTTGAATATTCATACGATCACCACTTGTACCGCCCCTTTTGGTAATCGGGCAATTTGATTAAGACCAATAGGAATTAATGCAACATTCCAATTTTTTCCATCTGTTGAAAGCTCCACTTTAGTGACAAATAAATGAGGCTCCACCGCATTAACCGCCGCTGAAATTTCAAAAGGAGAAACTTCTCGCCCGACCACCAGCCCGTTGTCTCCATCTATTTCACCCTGTACCCACTTCTCTAAAGCATTAGGAATAATGGTTTGTGCATCAATATTGGATTTTTTTACAGAAACACGGCAAAACACCGGTATTTCTTTCGGTCGTGAAAATTTAATAGGATATTCTTGACCACTTGCTGGCTCTATTACCTTTATTTCAATCTCACCATTAAATGCAGCACCTATTGTTTTTGTTCTTAATAATGATTTAGCAATTTCATGGCTATCCCCACCTTCTATACACACGTAAATGCTATGCGGTAATAATGAAATACCATCAACAATTAACGCTTTATCATTAAAATTTTCACGAAAAGAAAGAGAATTAACGCCCTCTAATTCATATAGCGAAGAAGTAATTGCTTCTGCGACGCTGACTGTATTTTTAGCGAGTGTTTGTTTACGCCGACGCCTTGCCTTTATATCTGACTCAGCATGACGACCAACAACTGCATGGGTTAAGTTATTCACTTTTTCCCATCCCAATACAGAACTTGCCACTTTATTTAATTGCCCAATACCACAACTAATAGAACCATATTCTTTGGCTCGCATATCGCCTTTAATTTTTCCATTATTAGCGATAATTAATGGTGATAACGTTTCAAAAACAGCCCCCATTATTGTGAGTGCCTGAGAACCTTTAGGAATAATAGTACCGGGAATACCCGTAAACTCGACATCACTTAAATAAGAATGTGTGGCATTAATACGCTCGCCGCCCATTAATGCCCATATTGCATCGAGAAAAATACCACCAGCAATATCTGGATTTATTTGATTTGCCAGTTCAGCATTATTACGAACAATCGCATCCCGATTTTCAATTTCCATAGTCACCAATACTCCTTGTGGAGTTTCTGGCGATAAATTAATGGATTGACCAAATACAGCACGAAATTCGTCTTCTACACGATTTCGTAATGTTGATGTATCAGGAACAATCACACCTTTATTATTGATATAACGATAGTCAGCCATTCAATGTAAATCCTCCATATATCGTGCGTATATCTGCCTGATATTTCAATGTTCCTTCTTCTAGAAAAGCATGGAAATAAGTGATAGAGACAACTTCCTCTATTTCAGCAATACGTTGTCGAAACGCCATTTCAAATAAAGGAAGATCAACTTGTCGGCTAAATGTTGCTGACCAATAAGGAATACCTTTATCTTTTTTATGTAGCATTTCACCACGGACAGCCTTAATAAAATGCTGACAAAGATTTTTTACTGCATCATCGTTGTCACAAATTTGAAGGTTACCATCAGCACCTATCGCAAAATCATTCTGCTGGTTTATTGAAAATGTCCTCATATTGGACTCCCTGTATTGTCTTTCCCTGCTTGTACCCCACTATGAGTATGTGTTGAGCCGATATCTTTTCCGTTATGGCGCATCAGCCCACCTTGTGAATCACTATTACCATTTACAGCGTAATTACCATTAACAGTAACATTGCCAGTAAATATCGTTTCAGGTGCGTTGATCTCATATTTTGGGGTTTCTAATACAACTTTATCGTTATGAAGAGAGAAACAGACTGAACCATCCATTGACTGAATAACTAAGGCATCAATGTTCTTCCCATCAATAGCCCATCCTTTGATCGTGTCAGGAAAAAACATAGCATCACTAAACGAATGTAATCGTGTTGTATTGGGTTGATCTTCTAAACCACCACGTTGAAAAATAAGGCTAATATCACGATCACAGGCTTTTAACCAGCCAAAATCACCAGGTTTAATGGGGGCTCTAATAAAAAATCCACCGCCACCAAATCGAAACACAGGAATGTTAGCAACAGGGGCTCGAGAGATTTTTTCATCATCCGTAGTCAACATCATGACCAAGGGCTTTATCATGGCTCGATTGGTTTTTTCATCATAATTAATGACAGTTGCGGGTAACATATCATCTGTATTCATCATTAAATGGCGAAATGCAGACGAAAAAGCCCCTGCCAATGAACCAACACTGGCAATATCATTATTGGGTTTACTCATAGTTAAGCTCGTTTACATGTTGCGGTATAGGCAAAATCAGCATCATGAGAGGCAACTTTAAATTCAAGCTGCTCAATAATGTAATCGCCATTTAGTGAGGTATTTAGTTTACTATCAAGGCGAAGCATTCCACCTAATTCAGAGGTACTATCGATAAGATAACTTACCGTCAATCCACTCTCCGTGGCTTTAGGAATGCCAATCATGCCTGAATTCATATTCAAAATACGAAATCGGCTTTTTAATGCTTTATCATCATCTTTTACGAATAACGTATCATCATCAATAAAAGCTTTAACATTTCCCGACTCTTGTAAACGCTCTATTTGATGTAATGCAGAGCCACAATAATACCAATTGGCAATATTTTTATCGGTCGCCTGAAAATCCAATTTCACGCCACAATCATTAGCAATAACTAACGCGATTTCACTCAATTTTTGAATTGCGCCACCACTAGAAGAAATAATTTTCCCAGAACAATGATGGCTAGTTTTTGCAGATAACGTTACGGTGACATTCGGAGGAGAGTCTATTTCTGCACTGACGATATCGCCAATAAAAAGCGAAAATAAACCAGAGTTAATTCGACCAACTTCTAAATAAAGCCGCCGAGCTTGCTTATTTTTATTATAAGGACTGGTTTCCGTCAGCAAATAATCCCTTGTCTCGGCATTAAGCCCTGTAATAGCGATTTTACATTCGTTTTGTAATGGATTTGCATATTTTTTTCCTCCTGCTGATATACGCAATCCTTCATACCATTGAAGCCTTTCGCCGACCTCAATCCCCACCCTTATTCGCCGAAGATCCATCTTCATTACTCCAATACACTAATGATTGTGTTTTTGTAAATTCCTCATACCACGGTAAAGCATCATTTTCTGTTAAAAAAACTAAATTAATCCCTTGTCTTAAATAACAATAAGGAATAATAGGTGTATTAGCGACCAAGCGAATACCTGTAATAAGCACTTCACCATCTCGCTCAATATCACAAAACATGGTTTGATTAGCGACCTTCAACGTAAAAATCCAATCAACACCAGCTATTTCGACAGAAAATCGCTGATTAGGAATAGCTTGTAATGGAATAGTTTGCATTTTATCTACCTCCTATTTTTCTTTTTTTCCTATTTGTGTTGATTTTTTACTTTTGACATTTCCACGATTGACTGTTGAGGTTTGCTTTGGTTTTTTTGTCGATTTAGAAGATTTTTTATTATATTCAGGCTCTATTGTTTTCCATTCTATAAATTTGAGTTTTAATTCGATGGCATTCACTTTTTGGGGATCTTCATCATGACTGAGGCTCTCTAACAACATCGGTTGATAGGTTTTGACTCTAGTTTGAATTCCCACTAGTGTGTGTTCGTCATAAAGCTGCTTGATAATAGAGTAACGATTCACAATATCACCCGTTAATAGTAATTCGACACTTATACTAATAGGGTCAACAATGATGTGGTCGCTACGATTTTCACCATTTTCAACCGCAAATTTAATGACTTGATGACTATCAGTAATCGAAACTTCCATCGGATTAACGCTATCAAATAATGTTGCGAATGACTCTAAATCAAAAATTCTAACTTCAGTTATCATAATTAAACCTTACCTCCGCTAGAGTGGTGCTCTGAGATTTCTTTAGCCGCTTCATTTATCAGTGTTTCATTAATCACTTTCGCAACACCTGGGCCATCAGTGGCTTGTGTTTCAATTCTGATTTCACCAATTTGAACATTACTTTCATTTTTAACGCTTGATTGGTTACTGATCATTTGACTGGTCATCGGGTTTAAACGATTTGTTGATGACAGTGTTAATCCATTATTTAACGCATTTACATCTTGTACTGGATTATAATAGGGTATTGCTGGCTTTGGTTGTGGAATGGTGTAATTGAGACTGCCTTCATCAGATAATTTCCGTTCCACCTTTTGAACAACAGTGATTTCTTTTTCTGTATCTTCCATACCTAAAAAGCTTTTTGCTGATTGCCAAATCCCTTTTATGGAATCAATACCTTCATTAACCCAACCTAATATTTTCTCTATATATTCCCACATCCAACTAAATACACCGACGATAGCCTCAGAAACAAAAACAAAGACACTAATAATCGATTGACCCCATTCAATAATATTATTAATGCCCGCTTTAAGAACCATAATAAATTGATTAAATGATTCAGATATAAAATTCCAAGCGGCAATAAAATATTCAGCAATAGCACTTGAGGCAATTTTTAACGATTCAACAAAGGTTTGCCATGCTGCCCATACAACCATAATTGCGTCTTTAAGCGCGGGGTATTGATCCAAAATACTGCCTATCATTGAATCATTACCATTAATAAAATTCATAATATCGTCATAGACGAGTTTAAATGCCGTCGCTAAGATGCCAATAACAGCAGCAATAGCTAATATAGGGAGTGCCGTTGCAAGTGTAGCAACTGCCGCAGACACCATTGCAGGTAAATAAAAAATGGCAACAGCACTACCAATAGCTGAAAAGAATCCGATAACAAAGTCTTTATTCTCAATACAAAAATTAACTAATTTATCAAACCACGTTATTCCTTTTGCAAGAACGGGAATAATTATCTCTAAAAAGTTATTTTTTAATTGTGCCGCTAATTGATCAAACTTATTCATTACTGCATTAAGCTGAATAGAACTTTCGATACTTTCATCATTAATACCAGAAAATTGTTTTTGAACCCCCATTGTGCGCTCTAATTCTTCGCGCCCCTTCATCATCAATTCAATGGTTTTTTCATCGACAACACCCAGTTTTTCCAGCTCTTTTTGGGCATCATCAAAGCTCATTCCTTTGACTTTATCTGCGGTTTTTAAAAGTTGTTCGATAGGATCTTCTGTATCATTAAATGCATTGGCCATTGCCGTCAAATCAGCTTGAGCGGCCTCTTTTGTGCCCCCAATTTCAGCCATAGCACCTGAAAATGCATCGATATCGATAGCTGCGATACCTATTTTTTCACTCAGTTTATCTAGCGACTCTATTTCTTTGGCGCGATCTAATGAAGCAGAAAAAACCTTTTGCAAAGTCCCCGTAATATCCTTAGCGCCAATGGCGTTAAGAATATAGTCCTTCATTTTCGCTGTGGTTTTCTGATAGCTTTTACCTGTTTCATCAACACTATCACCTAATCGACGTTGGGCCTTTGCTTCTTTAACTGCCGCCTCAATGCCTTGCGTTTGCATTGTAGTAATAAAAGTATCGTAATCAGCACCTAATTGTTTAATCAGTGCATCGATGACAATTTTACTTTCTTTATTTTTCTTTTCAGTTTCGGTTAAAGAATTCAACTCACCATTAAGTGAAGATAATTGCGCCTCCATTGCCTCATATTCAGTATTCAGGTTTGCTAAAATATGCGCTTCATCACCGCCACTATTATTGATCAATTCTCTTTGGTAATTTAAAACCGACATAGAATCTTTTAGGGTATCAATACTTTGTGTTACTGAATTAATTTTATCTTGAGTTTCACTGATATTAAGATCAATATTTATTGGCTCATTCAGTGATAAACCCAGCATGCCCACTAAGATTTCTTGCAAGAATTTATCAAACTCTTGCGTTCCCATTAGAGCGCTTTTAACAATGCTTTGAATTGAGTTTTCAATAGTTACAGAAGCACTTGTCATTTCATCACTATTGAATGAAATACTTATGTCATGATCTTCGGGTAATTCCCCAAGATTGAAGTGAATTTCTTGAACAAAGTTATAGAAACTAGTAATACCTCCTGAAACCCCCTGTTCAATATTTTTCATTTCAACAAGAATTTCATCTGCTGATTTTCTAATATTTGCTAATGCACTATCAGATACTTCAGCCTCCAACATCAGTACCTGAGAAAATACCTGTAATAGAGACATTATCTCTCCTTTAACGCCGCTAGCGCCTCGTTATAACGATTAGTAATCGCGATCTCCCACAGATCAAAGGCTTCCTCTAGATCTATAGTTGTTTTGAGTTCTGTGAAGGAGGCGAAACCCGCGGAGATGATGACTGCAAAGAAGCCATCAGCGTTTTTATAATCGACGGGAGAGAACCGCTGAACTTGCCTAGAAGGTATTGTAGGAAATTTAGGCTCCCGTCTTTGCCGAAAAAACTGGTGTTGTACTTCAGCATTTCGAGTTCAAGACGAATCAAGGCTTCCCCATCAGGCACATGATTATCAATTAATGTGCTGGTTTTTAGATAAATCTCTTGCCCTTCTTTTTCAACTGCCACATAAGCCATCATTTTTAACATGGCTTCTTTGCTGACTTCATAATCACCAATTTTAGGTGCATTCGATAAAGGATATTTAGCGAGAATTTCTCGTCCAATCGTTGCAGGTAATCGGCTAATAATAAAAGTATGTTCTTCACGATCACTATCAATAACAGTGATCTCTTTTGGTTTAATTAACATAATTAAATCCCATAAAAAAGGCGGCCGAAGCCGCCATTAGATGAATAAGAATAACGCTAAAAATTAACGTGCTCTGACACGATCAAAATCTTGGAAAATAAAGGTGTACTGCTTAGATTTGAGACGCCCAGCACTCGCAATTGAATTACCACGACTACCATTAGTAATTCGACCATTACGAGCAGTGGTAATAGAACCATCACCATAAGAAGCCACTAATGTAATAATATCGCTTGCATGACGACGTCCTCGTCTTGCTGTATTTGCATCAAGCAAAATAGCCAAGTTTTCATCTTCTTCACTACCTGCTAATACATTAACCGTCACAGTTTGAGGTGTAGGCGCTGACCAACTCACTAAATTACCATTAATATCTACTGCGGTTTGAGTGATATCTACTGCTGGTAAATCTAAAGGATCACCATCATCTGAAAATGTGGTAATAGGAATACCTGCAGGAAATGTGTTACTTGCCTGAATAATTAAACTTAAACCTGTTGCTGAAATATCGTTCATTGTTTGTTCCTTAAACTAAATTGTGTGAGCCTTCAACTTTACGAACCCAATCGCCTTTACCGTAAATTAATACATATTTCATGATGTATTCTGGTAAATTAGAAGGACCTGTTTCTTCAACGATTTCAGCGTTATACCAATAACCTTTATTTTGTACATCGTGCCACGCTAAATCATCACCTGCTGCATCTGTAATTGCGATTTTTTGTACTTCAGCCAGCGTTTTACCCGTAAGAATAGTGCCATTATTTAATGCTTTCGTAACTGCACCCGCAATAACCATCATCGCTCTTGCTTCACCATCTTTATTCGCTGGAATACCACGAGTGGAAAGCAATAAGCTTAACCATTGCTGTGCGATATGGGCTTTTAGCCATTGCTCATTAGTATGAACACTCATATCTAATGGATTAGAAGCATTTCCACATAAAAAACCACGTTGATAGAAGCTAATATCAGTGCCAGTAACAGCTGTTTCACCGTAATAGTTCACGCGTAATTTATCTAATCGATCCGCCGCAATATCGGTCTTAACTTGAGATGGGAAAGTGATACCAAATTGACGATACATATAGTTAGTCGTCGCATTTGTGCGATCAAAATCTGTTGCAGCCATAATTGCCATCGGTAGAGCTTGAACAAAAAAGTCATCATCTGTTTTTAAATTTAATCCCGTTGATGCGGTACCGATTAATGCTTTACTATAAATTTCGGCTTGTTTATCTGGAACTGATAAATAGAGCTGGTATTTTACATTTTCACCCGCAATATACTCTGCTAACTCAACACTTTGCTCTACTGAAAGCTCGGTTAAGAATGTCGCACTACCAAATGAATCAGAAATCGCTTCGGCAGCGATAAATGCTTGAAGCGCTGTTTGTGCCACATTACCCTCAGATGCATCTCCGTCACTTAACCCCATAGCATCAGCTAAAGGTGAGTGATCTATGGTGATCTTCGCTTTTTCTTGTACACCACCACTCATCAAGAAAGCACCATCAAGTGCATTAAAAGTGACGTAACAATTGGCAAATTGAGGTTCGCTTTCAGCGTTTAATTTAGCTTGGATCAGAGAAGCAACATCAGCGTAAGACTCAACATCTTTTAGGGAAATATCAGTAATATTTTTAGAGATATCACCGATAGTCAAAGTAAATGCACCCTCTTCAATTAACTTTAATTTATCAAGAGTTGCTGCTGGTGTACCAAATAATGTCGGAGCACGACCTACGGGTTCAAAAGAAGCAATTTGTAGCTCTTTAGGTTTACTAATAGGTGCGGGACTAACATAACTAAAATATTGACGAGCAAATTTCGCTTCTGGTGATCCTGCACCAAGTAATTCATCCACTTGCCCACTAGCAAATTCAAGTACTTTCCCTGCTGGAATTTTAGGGTTTGTTGAGAAAATACGAGCTGTAAGTTTGCGCATAGGTGCGGCTGATGCACCAATAACCGCGCTCGCAATATCAATATAGCGCGTTTGTTTAATAGACATATTTATCCTTAAATACGATATAAGTTAGAAATAAGTAAATTTGTTGCAGCAGTGTCTAAAGATAACGTACTGGAAAAAGTGACATTAAAATCAAATGAAGGATTATGCTCATAGCTATTTCCAGCATTTATTATCGGCGCTCGTCTAATTTCGCTCGCACGTTGTATCCCTATTCCCTCTTTTCTCATTGATTCGACAAAAGACAACGAATTAATAATCATCCGAGTCATTCGAATTAAATCACCTGCTGTTAAATTTGGATGTTGTTTAATAAAACCTTGAACCTGAAATGTTAATTCGAACAGTTGTTGTTCTTTATGGTTTGCATTATTACCTTGAATATTATAATTTCTTTTTTGCCAACCTTGGCCAACCTCCTTTATAGGAAAAAACATAATAATATTATTATCTTGCTTTTTATCTGGTTGATAACCAGCAATAACATCAACATTAATACTTGCTGATCTAAATTGTTTTAATAGTTGTTCACGAATGGCAATATTAATATCATTATCTTTCATTTCACCTCCTTAATATAACTCTCCTTTTCTTTATAAAAATTCAATCTATTTTATAAATAATTTTTATTGATTATAAATTAATTAAAGTGATTTTTAATTAATACACTCTTGCCGAATATAATCTTGTAAACCTAAAATGATATGTTCTGATTGCGCAATTCGTTCTCTGAGTACCCAATAATTTCGGATAGCGGTGTCAGTAGGTCTGGCGGTGCTTGCATCAACCAAGCCGGCGGTGGAATTGGCTGATATTTTGGGGCATTCTGCTTTGATATACACCCGCTCAGGAGTACGTTCACTAATATCACGCAACTGATCAATTTCTTTTTTTGCATGCACAAGTTCCTGTAAATGACGATTATCAAGTTGATTAAGCTGACTTATTCTTAATTGATAATCTTTATTCTCTGCAATCTGTTGAATAAGAGATTGATTAATATTATTGTATTCCTGTTTCAAGGATTTATTTTTATCAATTAACCAAATCGATCCTATACCTAGGCATAAAATCACTATTGCCATTATCTTTAATAAATAATTCATAATAACAACCAAGCATCTTCAAAAACTTTTTCTGAATAAGGTTGATAGCCAAGTTCAATATTAACAATCGCTACTGCTAAAGGAATAGCGACATTTTTTAATTGTGTATTAATTGGATTATCAGCCTCAATACCAATTTCTTTTGATGCTCGACTAATATAGCCTACCGTATTATTTTCGTTAGGTGGAGCATAACGATTGATAATTGTTTTAATGGTATTTAACCCATATTTTTTTTGGTACGTTTGTAATAATTTGTAGATGGCTCGTATTCCATATTCAGGTGAAATAAATTGGCAAAAATCTTTATCGGTTTGCTCTATGGATAATCCTTGCCATTTCGAACCGTGCCGGATATTACCGGGGTTATTATTACGCTCACCTCGTGCTATTTTAGCCATTTTTAACTCCTGCTCTTCCTTTAAGGAGTTTACTCACGGAATCTACTCCGACATAACCAATAAACACACTGGCTAAGTAAGCAAACTCATGATTAATATTAAATAAAATTAGAATATCTTTAATAAACCAAGCAAACATTGCACACATCAGCCCATCTATAGAGGTTTTTTTCCATCCTCCGCCGTTATATAAACCTCGAAGAATAGCCATTCCTCCAGCAAGAGAGGCTGATATTCCTTGCTCTTTCATTGAAGAAAGGGCAATAAATATCTGTTCCCATAGATCTGGATTTTCTTTCATTGTTTCTCATGGCTTACCTCCAATAGGAGGAACTGTAATAAATAATATACTCATCCACAGCACTTAAATTTAAGCACTGTTTTAACATGAGTATGTTTATGTTTTATTTATCTAATTAGATAAATGGCAGATATAAAAAAGACCACATTGTGGTCTTCCATTGAAAATAAAATTTAACAGATATCGTTAATTTATATTAGCTAAGAAAATAGAGATACAAAAAAGCCCCACTTCAAAAAGTGGGGCTTTTTATATTCTGTTGTGAGGTTTTTAGATACAAATATCTCACTGTGGAGTTATAGTATGCTTATTTTTCCTAAAAATCAATAACTATTTTCTACAAAAATAAATAAATAGAGAAAATTATTACCTAATGGTCACTTCTTGCAGAATTTTTTCTGATAAGGACTCTTCTTTAAAGCATTCTTCAACTAAATGTTCAAATAACGGCTTGTAGTTACTGTACGCAACAGTTTTAGAAACACTCACCACCATTTGTACTTGCTCTAATACTTCGCTGAATTTTAAACGAGGATATCCGCGTCCTGAACATTGATTACAAGGTTTGAAAACAGACATACCTTGCTTTTCACTCTCTTTTTTATCTAAAACTTGACCACGTCCATGACAACGACATGCTAAACGAATTTCAGCTTTCCCCTTACATGTAGGGCAAACCACTCGAGTTGTTTCTCTTACTTCACGGTAAGAAGTTTTATTTTGGGGTTTAACTTTAAGCTCATTTTTAAAATTTCGCTCAAGCTCTTTAACAGATTTTGAGGTGTAGCTTTTTGTAGTAAAAACGTCAACTTCAATAAATCCATTACTGCAATCAGGACACGCTTTCTTACTTGCGGCACTTCTTGCGTAATCTTGGAAAGCATAATTAGCAATAATGTGTAAAACATTAACTTTCACATCTTCATTAAGTTTATCAATGGCTTTATATTGATAAGCCTGAGTTAGTGCATATTGATAAAGGCTTTCTATTGCTTCACTGGGATGATTAATACTATGTTTAGCTAAAAATAACTCTATGCCCATTCGCCCTTTTCGAGTTACTAAACTAATTGATGTCATCACATCAGTCACTGACAGTGAATCTACTGCCTTCACTGTTCTTACATCACTTAATACAATGCTTTTTGGTGAAAAATATTTAGGTAAGTCTGCTAGTCTCATTTAATGCTCCTTTTGATTTCCTATCACTACTAATTGGTCATCCATGTACCACGACAAGGCATGGCATTTATGCATCTAAATCACCCGCATTTTACGGCGTTATCTCAACGTGATTTTTACTTACCACTCTTGCATTGGTTTATTTAGTTAATTTTTTGTACTTTTCGTACTTTTATTAACTAATAGTTAATGCTATATTTTAACTAAAGTGACGTCAAGTAGCAAAGGAAATTAACCAATGATTAAAAATGATAATAAAACGGAGTTCACAAAAAGGCTTCAAGAAGCTTGCTTAGATTCAGGGATTGCAGGACGTGGATTAGGTAAAAGAATTACAGATGCACTCGCTGAGCAAGGTATAAAAGTCAGTGCTCCAGCTGTATGGAAATGGCTGAACAATGAGTCAATTCCTGATCCAACAAATATCTTAGCATTAAGCCGATGGCTCGATGTTCGAGCAGAATGGTTAGAATATGGGCGAGGAGCAAAAAGAAACGATGGTGTTTCAGTAAATGAAATGACACCTGTTGATGATTGGGATAATAATACGCCGATAGAACGAGATGAAGTTGAGATCCCCTTCTATACTACTATTGAATTGGCTGCAGGTTTCGGAAGTTGTACCACTGATAATCAAAAGGTGGAATTATTGAGATTTTCTCGTTCTACATTTAATCGCTATGGCGTTCAACCTAGTGATGCCGTTGCTTTTAAAGTTCATGGTGACAGTATGTCCCCAGTTATTCCTGATGGTTCGATTGTCACTATCAGTACAGGACATACAAAAATTGTTGATGGTGGTATTTATGCTATTCAACAAGGCGATCTTTTGAGAGTTAAAATTTTACACCGACTCCCCAATAACACCATTATCATCCGTAGCTATAATACTATTGATTACCCAGATGAGCGTTCGACATTAGAAGAAGTGAAAATTTTGGGACGAGTATTTAATTGGTCTGTGATGGGGTGGTGATCACGATAATACACAAAAACACCACCATCTTTTTATGTGGTGTTTTTTTACTATATCATTTCAATATTAAAATTGATCCAAGAAAAAACCCGCTATCTCTTGCGAGATAACGGGTTCTTATATGGTGCCGGCTACCGGAGTCGAACTGGTGACCTACTGATTACAAGTCAGTTGCTCTACCAACTGAGCTAAGCCGGCTAATTCTGGCGGAAGGATAGAGATTCGAACTCTAGGATGGTTTCCCATCGGCGGTTTTCAAGACCGCTGCCTTCAGCCACTCGGCCATCCTTCCATAGCGCGGAATTATGCCTATCTCTGACCCCGCTGTCTAGTCCTGATTGTAAAAAAAATGACTTTTTTATCTGTTTGCTCAATCTTCAAACGCTTTCTGCTTAAAAAATGCTAACTCACTAATATATTGATTAATTTTTGATAACTAAAGATAAAAAATCAGAGTGATATTGAGAAATAAACGGAGTACCCCGTAAGGGTTTAAATAAAAATAAATAAGAGGAAAAATAAAAAAAGAGAATTATAGATAAGAAAAAAACCGCTACCTCTTACGAGATAACGGGTTCTTATATGGTGCCGGCTACCGGAGTCGAACTGGTGACCTACTGATTACAAGTCAGTTGCTCTACCAACTGAGCTAAGCCGGCTAATTCTGGCGGAAGGATAGAGATTCGAACTCTAGGATGGTTTCCCATCGGCGGTTTTCAAGACCGCTGCCTTCAGCCACTCGGCCATCCTTCCATAGCGCGGAATTATGCCTATCTCTGACCCCGCTGTCTAGCTCCGATTGTAAAAAAATTGGATTTTTTTGTTTGTTTGCTCAAAGTTCATCCGAATATCCCTTTTAAAAGGATAACCTGTTAATATAATGGCTGAATAATGGTGATTGTTTATTCAATTTTCTATTTTTAATTACATTGTCTCTTAAAGGCTCGCAAACTGAATGCGTACATTGAACCAACTCAAGCCAAATACACTAACTCGTCTATATGCCCTATTTCTTCTTTTTATGGTCATATCGCTTTTTCTCTACGCTTACAGTTATTTTGACACTTGGCTAGATAGCAAAAAAAACGCTATCAACAATACAACTCTCAAATTCTCTCGACAGGTTGAAGATTATCGTTACCACTCTAATCAGCTTTTTCAGTTATCAAATAAAATAACCGATACCTCGATGTTTCCTGTATTGCGACTTAATCCAATAAAATTGCGTTCTGATGTATTTTGGCTTGAAGGACGAGACCAAACCGTAGATTCCATTATATTTGGTAAACCCAATGAGCAAACCTTTCAGTTAGCACAACGATTTGCAAATTCACTCGAAATTCTTTGGGGTGTGCGTAATGATTACAGTTCACTTTATTATCTAAATGGTAAAGGGAATGATCTTATCTTAATTACAACTCATTCTGTGCTTAAACCGGAGATCCGTTACAAAGAAAGCTATTTAACATTAACAGCTGAAAGTAAACGGTCTGAGTTATTGATGCAATCAACTGCATTAGATGAAAAAGAGAGCCTTTCTCCTATTAGGAAAATGTCTACGGAAAACATTTATTACTATACTTATCGTATTATGTTTAATGTACCGGGTCAGCTAACCAGCGTAGTGGCGTTTGATCTGCCTATCAATAATTTCTTGCCTTCAGAGCTATCTCCACACTACTTAAGATTACTTCCGACAGGTCAGCAATCTGTTTATGACAAAAATAACATTGAAATATCAACCGATGGCTCTTCACTGATTTTTTCTCAACCGATTATTGGGATCCCATATTCACTCTCTTATGAATACCCTATGAAGTCGATTATAAAAGAGATTGCCTACAAAAATATTTGGTTATTAATCAGTCTGCTGATATTTATTTCTATCTCCGTTTTTGGCCATATTTATATCCGTAATAAGTACGTTTTTCCTTATATCTCGATGACTCGTAATCTACGGATCAAAGAAGAGATGACAAACGACATCATTTCAAACCTTCCGATAGGATTACTAGTCTATAATTTTTCCTCTAACCATAAGATTATTAGTAATAGTCATGCGGAAAAATTACTGCCTCATATCGATTTATCTAAGATCCGCCAAATGGCAGTTGAGCACAATGGCTTAATTCAAACGGCTATCAACAACGAAATTTATGAAATAAGAACAAGTAATAATAACAATATTGACAATACATCATTATTCATATTTCTGAATAAAGATAACGAAGCGCTAATCAATAAAAAATTACAACTTGCACAGCAAGAATATGAGAAAAATACCATCGCACGACGCAAGATCTTATCTAATATGTCATTAGAATTAATGCGTCCTATCAAAGATATAAATGAGATGGTTTATCAATTTAAAGAATTATTACCCGAAGACACTCATCAACAATTGCTTAGCTTATTATTAGAGAAAACAAATTACATTTCCGAATGGATAGAAAACATTACATTAATTAATAAGTTAGAAAACCAAGAATGGAAAATTCATAAGGATGAATTTGAACTATCAACATTAGTTGAATCTATTCTGATAACAGCATCACCTTTTATGATAAGAAAAGGCCTAACACTTTATTTCCACAATAATATAAGACCTGGATTACTTTTAATTAACGATGGTCCCGCTTTAAGTAAGATTATTTTATCATTGATTAATTATGCCATTAGCACGACTAATTATGGAAAGATAACCGTTAATCTGAATTTAGTTAAAAATAAAGATAAAGAAGAAATACTTATAGATATTATTGACAGTGGAAGCGGGCTTACACCTCAAGATATTGCTAATATAAAATACCCATTCTTAGGACAAGCAATGGGAGACAAATATTATTCTAATTCAGGTATCATTTTTTATTTATGCCATTTGCTATGCAACAAAATACAAGGAGAATTAACGATTAAGAGCCAAGAAAGTATTGGTTCTCATTTCCAAATTGCACTCCCATACCAGCATATAGATACTGAAGAACGAACATTTAACGTATTATTAGAGGGAATAAACGCAAAACTCGCTATAAAAAATCCTGAAATAGAAAAAATTATCTGTCAACAGCTTGATAAATATGGCGCCACATACTTTGATAAAAATAGAGAGAATCTTTATCCTGAATACGATATCATACTTAAGGATACACCGAATGATAACCCTGAATCTCCAACAATATTATTAATGAGTTCTATTGTTGGATTTGAAAAAATATCAAAAGATTTAATAAAGTGTAACTATAACTTCGGTGATCCTTTAATAGAGGCTATTACTTATTTAATTGAAGAAAATGAGTCATTTTCCCTAGATACAACTAAAGAGAGTATTTGGGATGAAAATAATAACCTTGATAAATACGAAGTAATTCTTAATAATTATAGGAAGAAGTTGAATGGTAGTGATTATAAGGAACTATTTATCAGTACTGTTCCTATTGATGTTGAAAAACTACACTTAGAAGCAACAAATAAAGACTTTCATTCTCTAGCCCAGACAGCTCACCGTCTAAAAGGGGTTTTTGCCATGTTAGATTTAGAATATCTCAGAGAAAGCTGTGAATATTTAGAGCATGACATAAAAAATCATAATGAATTAGAGATCAAAGAACGTATCACTCAACTGGATAAATGGATTCAACAGTTGCTGCAGCAAGGTAACAATTAAACATGAATAACCTTAATATTATTATTGCCGATGATCACCCAATCGTTTTATTCGGTATTCGTAAATCTTTAGAACAAATTGAATGGGTCAATGTTGTAGGTGAATTTGAAGATTCGACTTCACTTATCAATAACTTACCTAAGTTAAATGTGGATGCTTTAATTACTGACTTGTCTATGCCTGGCGATAAGTATGGTGATGGTATTACACTCATTAAGTACATCAAAAGACATTATCCTAATTTGTCTATTATCGTACTCACAATGAATAACAACCCAGCTATTTTGAGCGCAGTTCTTGATCTTGAAATTGAAGGTATTGTGCTTAAGCAAGGTGCTCCGACTGATCTACCAAAAGCATTGGCTGCACTACAAAAAGGCAAGAAATTTATGCCTGAAAGCGTTGCGAAGCTACTTGAAAAAGTAAATGCAAATGGTTATGGCGATAAACGTTTATCACCAAAAGAAAGTGAAGTGCTGAGATTATTTGCTGAAGGCTTTCTTGTGACTGAAATCGCGAAAAAACTTAATCGTAGTATTAAAACGATCAGCAGTCAGAAAAAATCAGCCATGATGAAATTAGGTGTCGATAACGATATCGCATTACTTAATTACTTGTCATCAGTGACTATTGATAAGGAAATTAACGGCCCGGATTAATTTCACCGTAGTTACCCTAGTCGCACCGATAAAATCAGGAAGCTCATCCCTTTGTGGGAGCTTCTCTGCTTTTTAATTTTTACTCTTTATCCCTCATTTTCTTTGGGTTTGCCTTTCTCTTTTCTTGCAAATATTTCCTGTTCAGAAGCACCTTATAAGCAGCATAGCTTATATCGTACCTTTACTAGTTTTTTCGCTTATAGGCTGTTACAGAGACTCCCTCACTCTCCTTTTAATCAGCTTGTCTTATTATGGCTGTACTTTGCTTCATTTTATCTATCAAAATGCTTTGTAATTACGTCATTTTTACCTTATTTTGGCTTAAAAAAACCAAGGCTAATAAATTAGCCTTGGTTTTTAACTCGCTTTATTGTTCACGATCTAGAATTATTCTTTAGGTATATGCTTCACCAGCACTTCTCTTAAAATAGAGAGCGAAACAGGTTTAGATACACAATCATTCATTCCTGCATCAATACAGCGTTGTTTCTCTTCTGCAATCGCATTCGCCGTCACACCAATCACAGGCATATTACTGCCTATTTCTCTTATATGTGTTGCCAGCTGATAACCATTCATGTTTGGCATATTGACATCCGTCAGAACGATATCAACATGATTTTTAGCTAAATACGTTAATGCGTCACAACCATCTTCTGCTGTTACTGTATTAAAACCGATTTTTTTCAGTTGATCGGTCAACAATAAGCGGTTTATTGGGTGATCATCGACAATAAGAATCGTTAAGGTTTGTAAGCTACAATCAGTATCTTGCTCCACCATATCCACACAATTTGCTTCCACTTTATTTTGTGGCAATTGCAGTATTATTTTTGTTAACTCGTTTAATTTATAAGTACCGCAGACCCATACGTTTCCAGCTGTTTTCTTCGACGGCTCAAAATAATGCTCATTGATCCTAATAAATTGGCAGTTATCTTTTCTTGGTATATCGTAATCTGTGATAATAAAATCGGTCGAAGATAACACCACTTCTTCAGTAAGTAATTCACAGCTCAAGCCAAAATAACGAAGGTATCGACCAATAAAACCTTCTAAATAGAGATTTTTAATATCAATAAAACAGCGAACATTACTTTCTTTATAAATATTCTGTTTAGAAGAAGGCTCAATTCCTTCTAAAGCACCATAAAGAGGTATACGAACTGTAAAGCGGCTACCAATATTTTCTTGGGAAACAACGCTGATATCCCCATCCATTAAGTTAATTAGCTTTTCACAAATAGCTAAACCTAATCCTGTCCCTTCTGATGCACTTTCTGTATTTTGAGATACTTGGAAGAATGGTTCAAAAAGCTCATGCAATGCTTTGTCGCTGATCCCTCGCCCTGTATCGTGAATATCGAAATAGAGATAATAATCATCTTTATAAAGATGCAAGGTAATACACCCTGTCGTAGTGAATTTAATACTGTTATTCAATAAATTAGAGATAACTTGTTGCACACGAACAGGATCACTATTTACAATTTTAGGTACATCAGGTTCGATAAAACAGTAAATAGCCAAGTCTTTTTTCGCAATCAAAGGTAAATAGTTAGAGATAACAAAAGAGAGCACTTGGCGACAATTAAATGGCTTAATATCAATTTTTAACTGTTTAGACTCAATTTTCGAGAAATCGAGGATATCACTAATAATTTTTAGTAATAACGATGAGGAGTTATCCATCGTTTTTAATAATCGAGCAGTATCATCGCTTTGTGTAAGAGATTGTAATAACTCTAAATTACCAATAATGCCATAAAGTGGCGTTCGTAATTCATGGCTGACAGTTGCCAAGAACATCGATTTAGCTTGGTTAGCTTGCTCCGCAGCTGTCGCCATGTTTTGTAATGAGCGCTCCATTTTAACCCGTGCGCTGATATCCACTAAAACACAGATAGCCACATCTTCATTTTGATAACGTGAATTAACAAAGCTGATTTGCAGATGATTACGATTGTTGGTCACTACATCGACCATATTGCTACTTTTCTCAGCAATAATAGAGAGGATATTTTGTTTATCGCTATGGCTAAGTAAACGAAAATAGTTATGAGCGAGTTCGTTACTTAAAATGATCATGCCATCACGTATTCTAAGAATACTAATCCCGACTGGCGCTGATGCCACAATCTTATGGTTAAACTGCTCGTGTTCTTCTAGACGAGAAGCATTGTTTTCAGCTGGGGAGAATATTTTTCGCTCAAAGATCCATACGAAGATAAAAATCATAATGGCTGAAATAATATTTAAGATCAGCGCATTAAAAATCGTAAATTTAAATTCATTTAAAATTTGTTTGAGTGGTAATGAATACACCACACTAAAAGATGAAGGCAATAATTTACGCTTAGCAACTAAGTCACTAAAGTCTTCATCAAAACCAAAATAAGGGGCACTAACATCAGGAACTTGTTTAACGGCATGATAGTTATTTTCTGCTGGATAGCTTAAAACAGTGGTGTTTCTACTATTAAGAAGGTGAATTGAAATCACTCTGTCTTTGGCGGGAGAAAAATATTCAAGGCGAATTGCCCTTTCAATACCGATCAAGCCAATAAATTTACCTGAGGCATAAACTGGCGACATAACATATAAAATGCCGCTATCTCCTTTTGCATCTGGCACTATCCAATATTGGTTAACCTCTTTACCTTGTGCGCGTTGATTGATGTAATTACGTGTATTTTCGTAAACCATCTTTTTCAACATTTCAGTATCAACAGGGGATGCGCGCAAAGGGAAGTTAATCATACACATGCTATGGGAGCCAACCATAAAGACTTGGTTTATTCCTTGCAGGGCGGGCGTATTATCTTTCCAATAATATAAGATGCTGTTAAATGAGCGAAAATAGTTATTCGTTTGCCCTTTAAACAATTCACAATCCGCAGTGTCATTAAGTTTATGAAGTGAAAAAGGTCCTTCATAAAATAATGAATTTTTCATACTCGGATTTAAATTGATCTGTTCTTGATGTCGTTCTGCGAGGTATTGTAAATCACGGATGGTGCCAGAGGTTTGCCTAAAGAAGCCAAGGAGATTGGTGTAGTTATTACTATACTCTTGCCGAATATCTGACTTTGTGTCATTGAAAATATTGATGAGGTAAAACATGGTTAACAATGCACCCATCGCCCACAACATGATACCTAATACACGAAAAAGGTAGCGGGAAATTTTTAACGATGTTTTAAAGGACGAGAGATATCTCAAACAACCACCCTAATCAATAATGCCTACCGCATAAGAAACTTATTCTATTCTAGCAGAAGTTACTGTATGTCTGAATGATATGATCTTTATCATCAAGATAATTTTTTCTGATGATGAACTGATCCTACCATATAAAAAAAGCAGGCAATTATGCCTGCTTTCTTTTATTTATACATCACAATAATGATAAATATTATTCTTCGTCTGCATCGTCCGCTAAATCTGAATCAGGTGCTTCTGATAACTCTTCGTTAATAACTTCATTAACTTCATCGTCATCTAATGCATCATCTTCATCTTCAACACGTTGCAAGCCAACGACCAACTCACCTTCGGTTGTACGAATTAAGGTAACACCTTGTGTATTACGTCCAACAATGCTGACTTCAGAAACTCGTGTACGAACTAATGTACCCGCATTCGTGATCATCATAATCTGGTCAGTTTCTTCAACTTGAATTGCACCAACAACTTTACCGTTACGCTCACTGACTTTAATAGAGATAACGCCTTGTGTTGCACGATTCTTCGTTGGGTATTCGCTTTGAGCAGTACGTTTACCATAACCATTTTCAGTTACGGTTAAGATATCACCTTCACCACGAGGGATGATAAGTGAAACCACTTTATCGTCATCGCTCAGTTTCATACCACGAACACCAGTTGCAGTACGTCCCATTGGGCGAACACAATCTTCTGCAAAGCGAACCACTTTACCATCCGCAGAGAACAACATAACTTCGTTAGTGCTGTCGGTTAAATCAACACCGATTAACTCATCACCTTCATTTAAGTTGACGGCAATAATACCTGCACTACGAGGACGGCTGAAATCTTGCAGAGGTGTTTTCTTCACGGTGCCGCTTGCTGTTGCCATAAAGACAAACTTACCTTCTTCATACTCTCTCACTGGCAAAATAGCCGTAATACGTTCATTTTGCTCAAGAGGTAATAAGTTGATAATTGGGCGACCACGAGCACCGCGACTTGCTTCTGGTAACTGGTAAACTTTCATCCAGTAGAGACGACCACGGCTTGAGAAGCACAGAATGGTGTCATGGGTGTTAGCTACCAACAGACGATCGATAAAGTCTTCTTCTTTAATTCTTGCTGCTGATTTACCTTTACCACCACGACGCTGTGCTTCGTAATCGGTAAGTGGCTGATATTTAACGTAACCTTGATGAGAAAGTGTCACAACAACATTTTCTTCATTGATCAAGTCTTCGATATTAATATCTGCTGTATTTTCAGTGATCTCAGTACGACGAGGATCGTTATATTGCTCTTTAATCGCATTTAGCTCTTCACGAATGACTTCCATCAGACGCTCTGGGCTTCTTAAGATATGCAATAGCTCAGCAATTTGGAGTAATAACTCACGATACTCATCTAACAGTTTTTCATGTTCAAGGCCGGTCAGTTTCTGCAAACGCAGATCCAAAATAGCCTGAGCTTGTTGCTCTGTTAGATAGTACTTACCGTCATGCACACCATATTGTGGCTCTAACCATTCAGGACGAGCAACATTGCTGTCACCAGCACGCTCTAACATGGTAGAAACGCTACCTAAATCCCAAGGTTGTGCAATTAACGCCGCTTTTGCTTCTGCTGGATTTGGTGCTTGACGGATCATTTCAATAACTGGGTCAATGTTCGCCAAGGCAACAGCCAGTGCTTCTAAGATATGAGCGCGGTCGCGTGCTTTACGTAATTCGAAAATAGTACGACGAGTAACAACTTCACGACGATGACGAATAAAGGCAGAGATAATTTCTTTTAAATTTAATAATTTTGGCTGGCCTTGGTGAAGCGCAACCATATTAATACCAAAAGAAACCTGCATTTGTGTTTGTGAGAATAAGTGATTTAATACCACTTCACCCACAGCATCACGTTTGATTTCAACGACAATACGCATACCGTCTTTATCAGACTCATCACGTAAGCCGCTAATACCTTCAATACGCTTATCTTTAACAAGCTCTGCAATTTTTTCAATTAAGCGAGCTTTATTCACCTGATAAGGAATTTCTGTCACGATAATAGTTTCGCGGCCTGTCTTCTCATCAGTTTCGATATCAGCCTGAGCACGGATATAAATTTTTCCGCGACCAGTACGGTAAGCATCTAAAATTCCTCTGCGACCATTAATAATAGCGGCAGTCGGGAAATCAGGCCCCGTAATATGTTCCATCAACTCTTCAATCGTGATGTCTTCGTTATCAACGTAAGCAAGACAGCCATCGATAACTTCGCCTAGGTTATGTGGAGGAATGTTTGTTGCCATCCCTACCGCAATCCCTGAAGAACCATTGACTAACAAGTTTGGAATACGGGTTGGCATTACTGCCGGAATATGTTCTGTTCCATCATAGTTAGGAACAAAATCAACCGTTTCTTTTTCCAAATCCGCCAGCAGTTCATGGGCGATTTTCGCCATACGAACTTCGGTATAACGCATCGCAGCCGCCGAGTCACCATCAACTGACCCGAAGTTACCCTGCCCGTCAACCAACATGTAACGCATAGAAAAAGGCTGTGCTAAACGAACAATCGTTTCATAAACAGCACTGTCACCGTGCGGGTGATATTTACCGATAACATCCCCAACAACACGGGCTGATTTTTTATAAGGTTTATTCCAATCGTTTCCTAGTACATTCATCGCGAAAAGCACTCGGCGGTGTACTGGCTTCAGTCCGTCTCGAACATCGGGTAATGCGCGTCCTACAATAACAGACATCGCATAATCCAAATATGAGCTTTTCAGCTCTTCTTCGATATTAACTGGTGTGATTTCTCTGGCAATGTCGCTCATGGAGCCACTGTCCCTCATACTACGGATTCAAAGGTTTAGAACTATACCACAAATCGCCAATTTTTGGAAAAAGGAAACGACTAAATTAATGATCCTTTCGCTATTCTCTTCGATTTCACCGTCTAACGTTGGTAGAATCATGGCAATATGAAAATAGGAGTAATACTTTCTGATGAATGATAAAACAACCTCTTTACATGCTAACGTGGATCAGCATGAAATCGACAAGTTTGAAAGCGTCGCATCACGGTGGTGGGATCTTGAAGGTGAATTTAAGCCATTACACCGCATCAACCCACTAAGACTCAACTATATTCAAGAACGCGCAGACGGCCTATTTGGAAAAAAAGTCCTAGATGTCGGTTGTGGTGGCGGTATTTTGTCTGAAAGTATGGCATGCGCTGGGGCTGAAGTAACTGGACTTGATATGGGTACAGAGCCATTACAAGTTGCACGTTTACACTCACTGGAATCGGGTATTCCTGTCACTTACATTCAAGATACCGTTGAAAACCACGCGAATGACAACCCACAAACTTACGACGTCGTTACCTGTATGGAGATGTTAGAGCACGTTCCTGATCCATCTTCTGTGGTAAGAGCCTGTGCAAAACTGGTAAAACCTGGTGGACATGTTTTCTTCTCAACCATCAATCGTAATAAAAAAGCGTGGCTAATGCTGGTAGTAGGTGCGGAGTATATTCTGAATATGGTACCTAAAGGCACACATGATGCTAATAAGTTTATTCGCCCATCAGAATTGCTTAGTTGGGTCGATGAAACCGATTTACGTAGCAAAAATATGATTGGTTTACATTATAACCCAATCACTGACAAATTCCGATTAGCGCCAAATGTCGATGTGAATTATATGGTGCACACACAATCGACACATAACTCGAATTCATGAAACTGAAAGTTTGATTTGGTTTAATAAAACATCAAACGATCACATTTTTTAAAATTGACTTTACATCGTTGTCACTTGAATTTGTGTTTCTTACTGCCTGTATTTATGCAGGGTACAGGCAGTTATTAAAAAATTTATCCCCTATTTATCCACAGAAACTATCAGATTTGTACACTTGATCAATCTCTCAATTACCTTTATCTTGTTATCACCATTTGAACCAACCCCTATATATTGTGTTTCCTTAAATTTCACACCACAAGACTCCTTGACACAAATTGTCATCGGGAGCGTTTTTTTGCGGTATAAAATTTCAGGTAACACTAATGCAAGAAAGGTGCATCGCTCATGAATCACAGCCTGCTCGTCACAAAACGTGATGGTCATAAAGAACGCATTGACTTAGACAAAATTCACCGTGTTATCGCCTGGGCCGCTGAAGGTCTAGAAAATGTCTCTGTATCTCAAGTTGAATTACGTTCTCAGATTCAGTTTTATGATGGTATCAAAACTGCTGATATCCATGAAACGCTGGTAAAAGCTGCTGCAGACTTAATCTCTGGTGAAACGCCTGATTATCAGTATCTCGCTGCCCGTCTTGCCGTATTTAATTTACGTAAAAAAGCGTATGGCCAATTTGAGCCACCAGCTCTGTATGATCACGTTAAAAAATTAGTCGATTTAGGCAAATACGATCGCCATCTTCTCGAAGATTACACGCAAGAAGAGTTCGAACAGATGAATAACTTTATTGTTCATCAACGTGATATGAATTTCTCCTACGCTGCGGTTAAACAATTAGAAGGCAAATACTTCGTTCAAAACCGTATTACAGGTGAAATTTACGAAAGTGCGCAATTTTTATACGTTTTAGTCGCTGCTTGCTTGTTTTCTCGTTATCCACAAGCAACACGTATGGACTATATCGAACGCTTCTATAATGCGATTTCAACCTTTAAAATTTCATTACCAACACCAATCATGGCGGGTGTAAGAACACCAACTCGTCAATTTAGCTCTTGTGTTTTAATTGAGTGCGACGACAGCCTTGATTCTATCAATGCAACATCAAGTGCTATTGTGAAATACGTTTCTCAACGTGCGGGTATTGGTATCAATGCAGGTCGTATTCGTGCATTAGGTAGTGCTATTCGTAATGGTGAAGCGTTCCACACAGGCTGTATCCCTTTCTATAAACACTTCCAAACTGCGGTGAAATCTTGCTCACAAGGTGGTGTTCGTGGTGGTGCGGCAACCTTATTCTACCCATTATGGCATTTAGAAGTTGAAAGCCTGCTGGTACTGAAAAATAACCGTGGTGTTGAAGATAACCGTGTTCGTCATTTAGATTATGGCGTGCAATTAAACAAATTAATGTATGAGCGTTTAATCAAAGGTCAGGATATTACTTTATTCAGCCCTTCTGATGTTCCTGGTTTATACGATGCATTCTTTGCAGACCAAGACGAATTTGAACGCTTATATGTACAATATGAGAAAGACAAAAGCATCCGCCAAAAACAAGTTAAAGCGGTTGAGTTATTCTCATTAATGATGCAAGAACGTGCCTCAACTGGCCGCATTTACATTCAGAACGTTGACCATTGTAATACACATAGCCCATTTGATCCGGCTGTTGCACCAATTCGCCAATCAAACTTATGCTTAGAAATTGCACTGCCAACTAAACCATTAAATGATATTAAAGACCCTAATGGTGAAATTGCACTGTGTACGTTATCTGCATTTAACTTAGGTGCAATTGAAAATCTTGATGATTTAGAAGAACTTGCTCGTTTAGCCGTTCGTTCACTTGACGCATTGTTAGACTATCAAGACTATCCAATCTTGGCAGCTCAAAAAGGGGCAATGGGTCGTCGTACTTTAGGTATTGGTGTTATTAACTTTGCTTATTATTTAGCAAAACACGGTGTCCGCTACTCTGATGGTAGTGCAAATAACTTAACCCATCGTGCATTTGAAGCTATTCAATACTATTTATTAAAAGCATCTAATGAATTAGCGAAAGAACAAGGCGCATGCCCATGGTTTAATGAAACTACTTACGCTGAAGGTATTTTACCTATTGATACTTATAAAAAATCATTAGATGTACTGACCAATGAACCACTGCATTACGATTGGGAAGGCTTACGCAAAGACATTAAAGAGTACGGTTTACGTAACTCAACACTATCCGCGCTGATGCCATCAGAAACCTCTTCACAGATTTCGAATGCGACAAATGGTATCGAGCCACCGCGTGGTTATATCAGTATTAAAGCCTCTAAAGACGGTATTTTACGTCAAGTGGTTCCTGAGTATGAGCGTTTGAAAGGCGCTTATGAATTACTGTGGCAAATGCCAAGTATTGAAGGTTACTTGCAGTTAGTCGGTATTATGCAAAAATTCGTTGACCAAGCGATTTCTGCAAACACTAACTACGATCCTACTCGTTTCCCTAGCGGTAAGGTTCCAATGAACCAACTGCTGAAAGATTTGCTGCTCGCTTACAAATATGGTGTGAAAACACTTTATTATCACAATACCCGTGACGGTGCAGACGATGTTCAGGGTGATCTGGAAGAAGTCGTTGAGACGGAAGATTCAGATTGTGAAGGCGGCGCGTGTAAAATTTAATTGAGGAAGCTATGTCTTATACTACTTTTTCACAAGTTAAAAATGATCAACTTCAGGAGCCCATGTTTTTTGGGCAACCTGTTAACGTAGCGCGTTATGATCAGCAAAAATATCCTATTTTTGAAAAGCTAATTGAAAAACAGCTCTCCTTCTTCTGGCGTCCAGAAGAAGTGGACGTTTCTCGTGATCGTATTGACTATAATGCGTTACCTGATCATGAAAAACATATTTTTATTAGTAACTTAAAATATCAAACGCTGTTGGATTCGATTCAAGGAAGAAGCCCTAACGTGGCATTCTTACCTTTAATCTCAATCCCAGAGTTAGAGACATGGGTTGAAACATGGTCATTCTCTGAAACCATCCACTCACGCTCTTATACTCATATTATTCGTAATATTGTTAACGATCCGTCAGTTGTGTTTGATGATATCGTTGAAAATGAAGAAATTTTAAAACGTGCGCGTGATATTTCTTCTTACTACGATGAACTGATCAGACTCACTAATCTTTACCATATGTTTGGTGAAGGTGATCATGAAGTCAAAGGCGAGATGGTACACGTTACACTGCGTAAACTGAAAAAACAGCTTTACCTGTGCTTAATGAGCGTCAATGCATTAGAAGCGATTCGTTTCTACGTTAGCTTTGCCTGTTCATTTGCCTTTGCGGAACGTGAATTAATGGAAGGTAATGCTAAAATCATTCGATTAATTGCTCGTGATGAAGCCTTGCATTTAACAGGAACACAGCACATGCTGAATTTACTGCGTTCAGGTCAAGATGATCCTGAAATGGCAGAAATTGCGGCTGAATGTGAGCAAGAGTGTTATGACCTGTTTGTTGAAGCGGCAGAGCAAGAAAAAGAGTGGGCGGAATACCTGTTCTCTGAAGGCTCTATGATTGGTTTAAATAAAGATATCCTTTGCCAATATGTTGAATATATCACCAATATTCGCATGCAAGCAGTGGGTCTTAAATTACCATTTAAAGCACGTTCTAACCCTATTCCATGGATCAATGCATGGTTAGTGTCTGACAACGTTCAAGTTGCACCTCAAGAAGTTGAAGTCAGTTCTTACCTCGTGGGTCAAATCGATTCACAAGTTGATACTGATGACCTAAGTAACTTTGAACTGTAATACTGAGAAATAACACCGATACGTTATGGCATCTCATAAAGTGACCCTGCATCAGCAGGGTCTTTCAACACCTTTAGAATTTCATACTGACACCCATCCTTCTTTGCTTGATGCATTAGAGCATGGGAAAGTCCAAGTCGAATACCAATGTCGTGAAGGCTATTGTGGCTCTTGTCGTCTACGCTTAGTGAAAGGCAAAGTGTGTTATCGCAATGAGCCTTTAGCGTTTATCCAAGCCGATGAAATACTCCCCTGTAGTTGCCATCCCATTAGTGATATCGAAATAGAAATTTGCTCTGAGTAATTTGAATTATCTTAATTTTGGCTTTTTCCTAACACTCTTGTTCATCTTTGACTAAAGTTACAAATAACATTGATAAAAAAGGAAAAGTATTATGAAATTAAGTTCTATTTTCTCCGCTGTTGCTATTTCCACATCAATTCTGCTCGTCGCGGGCTGTTCAAGTCCACAAAAAATAGAAACAGTTAATGGGGAAACAATTTTAACGACAGATAAACCCCAAGAAGATGAAGCAACTGGATTAATTACCTACAAAGATTCAGAAACAGGGCAAATTAAACAAATTAATCGTGATCAAATAAGACGAATGGTAGAGCTTGACGATTAACGCTCCTATAAATATCTCTCTTAAAGCGCCAATTCATATTTATAATTGGCGTTTTTTTATTCACAAAATCCTTTTTGTAAACTAATCATTACAGTATACGTAATTAAAATTTGACAGAAATTTACCATTCTTATACCCTGCTTTTTAAATAAATAAAATAGTTTAGAGAACAGAGGATTTTGTGAAGAATCGCACTATAGGCAGTGTTTTTATTGTTGCAGGAACAACAATTGGGGCAGGTATGCTGGCAATGCCACTGGCTGCCGTGGGTATTGGTTTTAGCACCATGATGCTATTGCTTGTTGGCTTATGGTTATTGATGAGCTATACCGCGTTACTGCTGGTGGAAGTTTATCAATACAATGATCCTCATACTGGTCTTGGCTCTATTGCAAAGCGCTACCTTGGTGTTGGTGGTCAAGTGATCACAGGACTTGCACTATTACTATTAATGTATGCGCTAACAACTGCTTATATTAGTGGTGCAGGTGAACTACTCTCATCCACACTCTCATCTTGGATTGGTCATGAGCTTTCTGTCACACAAGGTATCATTATCTTTACAGTGATTGGTGGAGCGGTGGTAGGAATTGGTACAACATCGGTTGATATGATTAACCGCCTATTGTTTACCGCAAAAGTTTTCTTCCTCATATTTATGCTGATTGTGATGTTACCTCACGTTGAATCAGTAAACTTAACCTCAATGCCTGTGGCGTATGGGCTTATTCTTTCTGCTATTCCTGTTATTTTTACCTCATTTGGTTTCCACGGTAGTGTGCCAAGTATTGTAAGTTACATGAACGGCGATATTAAAAAGCTACGTATTATCTTTATTATTGGTAGTGCTATTCCGCTTGTTGCTTATATTTTATGGCAAATTGCCACTTTAGGTGCCATCCCAACAAATACTTTTATGGGAATTATGGCGCAACAATCTGGATTAAATGGTCTGCTTACTGCTATCCGTGATGTTGTTGCTACACCTCGCGTGAATATTGCAGTTAACCTATTTGCTGCATTAGCTTTAGCTACCTCGTTCCTTGGTGTTGCATTAGGCCTATTTGATTATCTTGCTGACCTATTCAAACGCAGTAATCGTGCAACTGGGCGTATACAATCAAGCCTATTAACGTTTGCGCCTCCTTTACTATGCGCGCTTTATTTTCCTAACTTTGTACAAGCATTAGCCTATGCCGCTATTGCCCTGTCAATCTTAGCGTTGCTTCTACCTGCTTTATTAGTATGGAAAGTTAGACAAGAACAAAACGGTGCAGATAAATACAAAGTTAAAGGCGGGAAAGGTGCATTAGGTATTGTGTTTATTTGTGGTCTGGTGGTTATTGGTATTCAAATCGCTATCACTTTTGGTTTATTACCACAAGTCGGCTAAATACTCACTTATACTAACAACAAAAAAAGCAGGTGCTGATTTTTCAACACCTGCTTTTTATTTGATCTTATCTGCTTTTTCTAAATTAGAAGCTTAAACCAGCGCCAACATAGAAACCATCAGCAATTTTATTATTACTTCTATTATGTGAGTTTTCGATTTCAATTACACGGTAACCTGCATTAACATGCAGTGGTTTAAATACTGTTAATTGAGCACCCACATCAGCTTCATAATAAGATTTGCTACCAGAGGTTAATCCTTCAGGAGAAGCATAAGCTTCACCATAAACATTCAATGAAGGGAATACATTCCAGTTTAAACCTACACCACCCGCTAGTGCAGCACCATCATCACCATTTTTTGGTGATAAGTAGAGTGCTTTACCTCCAACACTCGCAGAGAAAGGTCCTAATGGTAATGCGAATTTTGCACCTAGACTACCCGTCTGACCATCATGATCACTTCGTGCCCAGTTACCATTAAAAGATAGCCCTGCGTTAGGATCACCTAAACCCGCACGAACATCAGTGTAATGCTTACCCGCTTGAATATTCATTGATACTGCATTTGCATTACCAGCCATAAATAACGCACTTACAGCGCCGACCAATAAATATTTTTTCATTGTTATTACTCCAGCAAATAATTGTCCTAACTTATAATTATACAACAAATTTATTAAACAACTTTAGCTAAAATTGAAAGCTAATCTGTAGAATTTTCAATCTATGTAAATAAGTTACGTCTATCAATGTTATTGGTCTAATTGGTTTTATTAATGAGTTTATTATTGCTAAAGTGGAATTACAGTCAATATTAACCATAATAAGTATAAGGCTGTTCGCTTCGTTTTATTCACACATGCTATTTTTTAGAACGTTCATTATTTCATAAACTGGAGATATGTGATGGAAAAGAAAAAGCTAACAACGGCATCTGGTGCGCCAGTTGTAGACAATAATAACTCGATGACAGCAGGCCCTCGCGGCCCAATGTTACTTCAAGATGTCTGGTTTCTAGAAAAGCTTGCTCACTTCGATCGTGAAGTTATTCCTGAAAGACGTATGCACGCAAAAGGCTCTGGTGCTTTTGGTACATTTAAAGTGACTCACGACATTACGAAATATACTCGTGCTAAAATGTTCTCTAAAGTGGGCAAAAAAACAGACATGTTTGCTCGTTTTTCCACTGTTGCGGGTGAAAGAGGTGCAGCAGACGCTGAACGTGATATTCGCGGCTTTGCGTTAAAATTTTATACCGAAGAAGGTAACTGGGATATGGTGGGTAATAACACGCCCGTTTTCTATCTTCGTGATGCCCTGAAATTCCCTGACTTAAACCACGTTGTAAAACGTGACCCTAAAACTAATCTGCGTAATTTAGCTTACAAATGGGATTTTTTCTCTCATTTACCTGAAGCATTACACCAGTTGACCATTGATATGAGCGACCGCGGTTTACCAAAAAGTTATCGCTTTATTCATGGTTTTGGTAGTCACACTTATAGCTTTATTAATAAAGATAACGAGCGTTTTTGGGTTAAGTTTCATTTCCGTTGCCAACAAGGCATTAAAAATCTGATGGATGATGAAGCGCAAATGCTAGTAGGTCAAGACAGAGAAAGCTCACAACGTGATTTATTTGATGCTATTGAGCGCGGTGATTTCCCACGTTGGAATTTACAAATTCAAGTAATGCCAGAGAAAGAAGCTTCAAAAGTTCCTTATAATCCTTTTGATTTAACTAAAGTTTGGCCTCATGCGGATTATCCATTAATCGATGTGGGTTATTTTGAATTAAACCGTAATCCTGAAAACTATTTCTCTGATGTAGAGCAAGCAGCATTTAGCCCAGCCAACATCGTTCCTGGTATTGGTTTTTCACCAGATAAAATGTTACAAGGTCGCCTATTCTCTTATGGTGATGCACATCGCTATCGTTTAGGTGTTAACCATCATCAGATCCCTGTTAATGCCCCTAAATGCCCATTCCACAATTATCATCGTGATGGTGCAATGCGTGTTGATGGTAATAGTGGCAGCGGTATTACCTATGAGCCAAATAATGGCGGTATGTTCCAAGAACAGCCTAATTTCAAAGAGCCACCATTATCTATCGAAGGCGCGGCAGATCACTGGAATCATCGTGAAGATGAAGATTACTTCAGTCAACCTCGTGCACTGTATGAATTACTGAGTGATGAAGAGCACCAACGTATGTTTGCTCGCATCGCAGGCGAATTAATTCAAGCAAGTAAAGATACACAAAAACGTCAAATTGCCCTATTTAAGAAAGTCCATCCTGAATATGGTGCTGGTGTTGAAAAAGCAATGAAAGCATTAGCAAAAAAAGACGCTAAATAACCGCATAATAAGAAGCCCTGTGAGCAACTCGGCACTCATGCCCCTAGTTAAAAGCTAGGGGCATATTTTTATATTAAAGAAATAGTTAATTATATGAATTAAAGACTTCGCCTTTAGTATTAATAAATAACAATTATATCTTCTTAAGAGCCATTTGCCCTTTCACCCACTCTTGCACTTGTTTACGGGAAATTTTAATTCCGCCATTCTTTAGGCTTTCAGGGAGTTGCAGGCAAGCAACGGGTCGTTGAAATCCAGCTAATCGAGAGTGATACCATTGTGGTAATTGATTGATTATTTCAATATCAGCATCGACAGCCGCGACAGGACGTTGCCCAAATTCAGCATCATCAATAGGGACAACAAAAGACTGACTAACACTTGGATGTGTATTAAGAATTTTTTCTATATCTTCTGGTTGAATACCTTCGCCAGCACTAAAAAAGAGATTATCCAAGCGTCCTAAAACACACCATTCATCAGCGATAAAGTCACCTTTATCTCGTGTTGAATACCAGCCATCCGCAGTGAGTGATAACGGTTTTAATTTACCATCAAACCAATAACCTAAAGCAACACTGTCTGATTTAATCTGAATTTCATCATCGATTAGTCTTACACCTTTGCCTTTTAATGGTAGCCCTACTCCCGCTTTACCATCTGCGCGTTTGGCGCAAACAGTGGATGCCATTTCGGTCATGCCATAACCACACCAGCATTGAATTCCGCAATGCTCTGCTTCTTGCGTTAATTCAATGGGGATCATCGCGCCACCTAATAAAACAGATTTTAAGCTGATCGAGTGTTGCCTATCTTGTTGCGCTTTATTTTGTAAGAAACGCCAAAGCTGTGTAGGGACTAAAGAAGCATGAGTACAACCTTGTAATGCATCAATAAAAGGATGCATTTCACGCACCACCAGCGTTGCGCCACGTAACAACCAACGCCAAAAAATGCCTTGTCCTGATACATGAAACAAAGGTAAAGAGAGCAACCAGCTATCACCTTTATCAAAGGGCATTAATGATAAAACACCTTCCGCACTGCAAAGATGCGCATCAAAAGTATGGACAGCCGCTTTAGGTAAACCCGATGAACCCGATGTCAAAATAAGCGTTGCCATGCGAGATGGCTCCCACTGTACATCTTCTATTTCATTTTTATGTTGACGTGGTGCGTTATTAAACTCAACACCATTAAGATCAAGCAAAGCCGCATCCAGATCTAGCGTTGATTCACTCAGATCAGCATAAAAATCAATATGTAAATGAGGTAATAAATCATCAAGTAAAGACTTTGGAATTTGTGGATTTAAAGGTAAAACCTTAGCTCCACATTGAAAAACAGCGAGTAATGCAAAAACAAGATTAAGGTTATTTTTTCCACGCAACAGCACTGTGCTTTGTGTATCAACACCTTGTTTAGCAAAATTGTTAGCTAAGTGATTAATATGACAACTGAGTTGCTGCCATGTAATAGGTGAAACACCTGAAATGATGGCCGTTTCATTTGGGTAGAGTTGTGCCCATTGATGCCACGGCCATTGTTTAAATGGAACTACTGTTGCCATACTGTCTCTAGTTGTTCAAGAGAGATAAGTGGAATATCCACATTTGGCCAAGGACGAATAAGTTGTTGTTTAATTAAATCAACGGTATCGAGCCCTGGAGTGCTATTAGGCGTTAACCACTGCGCAATTCTTGCCAATTGAGTCAGCCCAAAGCTGCTTTCAATACTTGAACTGATAATGGCGTCTAGTCCTAAAGCATGTGCTTGTTCAACAAAAGATTGGCAACGTTCAATGCTTCCCACCAATGTAGGTTTGATAACAATCGTTGTTACACCCGCTTGAGGTTTGATTTCAAAACCTTCATCACGCACAGTTTCATCCCAAGCGATGTTAATTCCTGTTGCCTGTGAAAAAGCGAGTGACTCTTCTGGTGTTTTACATGGCTCTTCTAAGAATGCAATGCGATCTCGCCATGCAGGGTTTACATATTTCGCAAATCCTTCGGCTTTTGCTGGCGTCCAACTTCTGTTTGCATCCAATCTTAATTTTAAGTCTGGAATGGCTTCTAATAACAAATTAACGACTATTCCATCACGCACAGCTTCATATAAACCCACTTTGATTTTAGCGACTTTTTCACCGTCCATATCATTAAGGCTTAAAATCAAATCATCAGGATCGCCATTACATAAAGGTGCAGCACGATAATTCGCTTCTTGTGGCAAAGTACCTTCAAGCTCTGCTAATGCACAGCTAATACCAAAAGCGACACTTGGTAGTTCACTATAAACAGGGTTTTCACCCGCACACCAAGCCGTTAACCAAGATTGTGCGGCTTCTTGGGCTTGTTCTAAAGTTTCACGGCTAAACTCAGGAAGAGGTGAAATTTCACCCCATCCTTGTTTGCCATTTTGCTCTAAACAGACAAGAAAACCATCACGCGATTTTAGCCTTTGATAACGCAGTACAACGCCTGCATCAACAGGAAGGCTGAATGAATAGAGTTTGGCGTTTCGCATTATGGGTTACGTTTAAATCGAGAGAAATCAGGTTGACGTTTTTCATTAAAGGCGTTGCGGCCTTCTTGACCTTCATCAGTCATATAGAACAGCATAGTTGCATTACCTGCTAATTCTTGAAGACCCGCTTGACCATCACAATCTGCATTTAATGCAGCTTTTAAGCAACGTAATGCCATTGGGCTATTTTCCAGCATTTCACGACACCAACGCACCGTTTCTTTTTCAAGGTCAGCATAAGGAACAACGGTATTCACTAATCCCATTTCTAATGCTTCTTTTGCATCATATTGACGGCATAAGAACCAAATTTCGCGTGCTTTCTTTTGGCCTACAATACGTGCCATATAAGAAGCACCCCAGCCACCATCGAAAGAACCGACTTTAGGACCAGTTTGACCAAAAATCGCGTTTTCAGCAGCAATGGTTAAGTCACACATCATATGAAGCACATGGCCACCACCGATAGAATAACCCGCGACCATTGCCACAACAGGTTTTGGACACGTACGGATTTGGCGTTGGAAATCCAACACGTTCAGGTGATGTGTACCGCTATCATCACGGTATCCGCCGTAGTCCCCGCGAATTTTTTGGTCACCACCTGCACAGAACGCTTTTTCACCAGCACCCGTTAAAATGATAGTACCAATGGTGTCATCATAACGAGCATCCGCTAATGCTTGGATCATCTCTTTCACTGTCAAAGGACGGAAAGCATTACGCACTTGCGGGCGGTTAATCGTAATTTTTGCAATGCCATCGACTGATTTATGATAGAGGATATCTTCAAAACCTTCAGAACAATCCTGCCATTCAATCGGTGCATATAATTTTTCTTCGCTCGGGTAAAGCATAATTAGGTTCCTTTAACCAAAGAGGGATAAAACATGATTTATCACCGCAGCGTAAGCAACAGGCTGTGCCTGATGGGCATTATGACCAGCTTGCGGGATAGTCGTTAATGGCAGCGAATACTGCTGCGCAATAGATTGAAACTTATTATCTTTTTCACCACAAAGCCAAATAAACGGCAATGTGAGTTGCTGCAACTCTGTGACAAGCCAAGGTTGATTACCTAAAGAAAGCGTTTCTAAACTTTCTGCAATACAAAAACCAGCGTTATGACAACGTTTTTCAACGAGTAATTGGCGTTTCTCATCACTTAGATCGGCAAATACGGGTTGCTGATACCACTGTGTCAATACGTCACTGATAGGTTCATTACGGAAACGCTCAGCCCAGCGTTTATCATGTGCAATACGATTTTGTCTTTCTGTTGCATCATATAAACCTGGATTTCCGCCTTCTACAATCAACCCCATTAATCCCGTAGTATCACCAAAACACGCATGATACATCGAAATTCTGCCACCTAACGAATAACCAATTAGCCAATAGTGGTCAACACCTTGCTCTTTTAGTGTATCTGTCAGCAACGTACTCACTTCAACAAAATTTTTCGCGCTGATAGAAGCAGAACCACCATGACGAGGCAAATCAATCACAAGTGATGGATATTCATGGCAAGCTTGAATGACAGGCTCCCATTCACAACCCTCACCTAATAGCCCATGCAACCAAACTAACCAAGGCCCTTCATTATGGGTATTATATCGCTGACATGCTAAAGTCATGAGATGTTACCTGTTTTACCAGCTGATTTAATGTTTTTGCACCATCGGTATCATCAACAATTAATTCAATTAATGTCGTTATTGGCGCCCCTGCCCAGCATTTCTGAACAGTCGTTAACAGTGCATCCCAACTTGTTGGTGATACATAATGCAAACCAAACATTGCAGCTGCGTGTTTGAAATTTAGTGAATGAGGCATACAGTAAAAGCGTTCTCGCTCTGCCTCTGGCGTTGGTAGCATTGAAAATATTTGCCCACCGTTATTATTGACTACGATAATAACATTAGGCGCATAAACTTGTTGATGCAACGCTAGACTATTTAAATCATACAGTGCAGATAAATCACCCAATATTGTTAATGTTGGCTTTTCTGTTGCACGATGAGCACCCGCAGATGTTGAAATTAAGCCATCAATACCACTTGCGCCTCGATTGCTCATCACAGGATAACCTTGTGGTAACTGAGCAAATGCATCGATTAATCGTACTATCAGACTATTGCCAACAAATAATTGTCCATCATTAGGAAGTAATTTATCTAATTGGTGCGCAACCTGTGCTTCACCAAAATAATCGGTTATTTCACTAACTTTTTGATAGGTTTGTTTGGCTATATTAGTTAATGCATTAGTCCACGGTGAATTATCAACCGCAGAATGTGCCGTTAGCCACTGCATCGGTGATAACGTAAATTTCTCACCTTGATGATGACCAGGATCTAAGCGCCCCGGAATAGGATCAATGATCCAATACGTTTTTGGAGAGCACCCTACTTGCCATTGTAATAAGCGTTTACCTGTTAAACTTGAACCAAATTGAATAACGATTTCAGCCTTATTTAATTCTGATTTTGTCTGTGGATTATTCAACCATAAATCGGCACAAGGCAACGGTTGCCCCGTTTGTGATAAAACATCACCCAATAAAGGCCAACCTAATTGAGATGCCCATTTTGCAACTTCGACACCTTCTTCTGGGCTAATACGTCCTGCGATAACCACCCCTTTTTTCTGACGTATAACATCCCATTGAGGATGCGTCGATACAGAGGTAAAAAGGGATTCTTGTAACCACGGCTTATCACTTTGCCACCAATGGCCCAATGCCTCAGTCCACGGCGTAGATGTTTTAACATCATCACCATATAACGGTTCAGCAAAAGGGCAATTAACGTGTAATGCGCCATGAACCAATGTATTCATCGCATTATCAAGTGTAGAAACTAACCAACTTGCGGGAATATCAGTTGTCGGTCGTGGTAAAGAGAGTGTTTTTGAAGGATGAGTTGCAAAAATACCTTGCTGACGAATTGCTTGATTCGCACCACAATCAATTAATTCTGGCGGTCTATCTGCGGTTAAAAAGATCACTCGCTCACCCGTTAATCCTGCTTCAATTAAAGCGGGATATAGGTTAGCCACCGCGGTACCCGATGTCACAATAACAGCAACAGGTTCTTTCGATGCTTTTGCAAGCCCTAATGCTAAATGCCCCAACCCACGCTCATCAAAATGTGTATGACACGTTAATTTATGATTTGCGGCTGCGGCAAGTGTTAAAGGTGTCGAACGAGATCCGGGTGCAATACAGATATGGCGTAAACCATGACGAGTCAAAGCTTCGAGTATAACTTTAGCCCATTGGCGATTAAACGAACTATTAGACATTGATCATCCCAACAACGAAAACCTGCAATTGCTATTATAATATCTGTTCCTAAATACTTTTCTTTAGCCTAGTTCAATGAACAGTCGTTTTCGTTAAATAAATCGTTAAAGAAACACTCAAAGAGTGCATTATTTAGGCTAATCATCCACTCTATTTTCAATGAACTCTTTTTATCGTTAAGAATAAGAATAAATAGCACAAGTGGCTTAAAGAATAGCATCAATTAGTTAACAAATCGCAATAGTTAATTGAAAAGTAGCACTAAAAATGCGCTTAAAATAAAACCATCAAATTTTGATGGTTTTAATAAATTTAAGATTATCTGTAATAAATTAATTTTCTTTTTCTAGCAATGTACGTAAACCCGCAGCTTTATTCTCAATTTCAGTCCATTCTTGTAGCGGATCTGAACCAGCAACAACACCTGCACCTGCATAAAGTGTCAGAGTATCATCATGCAGTTCACCACAACGTAGGCTTACGGCAAATTCTGTGTGTGGTAATCCTAAATATCCTGCTGAACCCGCATACCAACGACGCTCAAAAGGTTCATGTTGACGAATAAAAGCGCGAGCAATACTACGAGGTAAGCCACATACTGCGGCAGTAGGTTGAAGTCGTTTTAAACAGTCAATATCATCAGAATCAATCAGTTTCCCATGTATATAACGACGAAGATGTTGCACTTTACGGAGTCGGATCACATCCGCTGCTGAAACATCAATACCTTCAACACCTCCTTGTAATCGCTGACAAATATCATCGACCACCACCAGATTTTCATGCTGATTTTTTTTGTCATTCATCAGCCAATCTGCAAATTCTGTCGCTTGCTGTTCATTGTCAGAGCTGGCAGCCGTTCCTGCTAACGCTTCGGTATACAGCATTAACTCATCACGTTTATATAATCGTTCTGGGGTTGACCCCATAAATGCATCAGAAGGTGAAAAAGCCAACATATAATGATAGCAGTGATGATTAACATCACGACTTGCTTTCATAAATTGAATTGCTTTTAGCGGATTATCCAACGTCAAGCAAGTTGCTCTTGCAGGTACTACTTTTTCAAAATGATTTTGACGTATTTCATCTAATGCAAGAGTGAGATAATCGACCCACTGAGCTTGCGTTAAGGAGTGATTCACCGAAACCACAGAAACAGCAAGCGGCTCAATATCCAGCGCTTGATTTAAGGTTTGCAGAAAATCTAAGGTGCTTTGTTTATCACCTTCATTCAACATATTTAGATGAACAGAAAGCTGTTGCTGGTGGCGTCGAATTTCAATCCGTGGCAGAAAAAGGTAGGCGTCATCGCCATTTTTTTCATCAATACGACCAGGAATAATAGTATCCCATGCATTTAAGCCCCAAATACGTACATCATCAATACAGGGATCCGATTGGTGCACAGCTAAAAATTGGTGTGCATCTTGAATATGATTGAAACAGCGTAATTGTCCACAGGCTGCCACTTCTTCATGTTCATCACGATGCTGCCAATAAAATTGAGGATAATACGACTGCGCAGCAAGCCATGAGAGCAATGAAAATGAAACCTCTGCTGGCAAGGTGACTTTCAAATGTAAAAGATTACCTTGTGCTGTCAGATTTATATTTTTAACTTTTTCGTACAGTGTCGAAAACACAGGATTAACCTTTTCCACTCCAAATACCCACAACTAATTAAAAAGGAGATTATACGTCTCTATACGAATTATCAAAGGACTGATTAATTATAACCTTAGACATTTATCAAAGTTTTGTATTTTTCATGTTACAAAGTAGAAGTATTAACTCGCACTTCTGAAATAACCAACAAATCTTCATTAGATAAAGTGGTAAAGATAAAAATTTTCATACATAAGTGAGGTTATATGGATACAACCACCTTTGAACACGTCGATAAAATTATTGAGACGTCCGATATTCCTAAGGTTGCTTTGGGATTAATATTAGGTATAGATATTGAAGATGGACGACTACCTGGTATTGTGACATCTCATGATTTAATAAAAATAAAGTCTTATGTTAATAAAGCACTTTCTCTTCCTTACAAAATAGATGATGTCATCAAATTTATTCATTATAGTAAAATAAATGAATCACAACTCTCTCCTGATAATATTTTGTCTCTATTCATTCAAATACGGGAGCATGCATTTGAATGGAATCAAATTGAATATGCAATAAAGCAACAAGCAATTGATTTAGAAATAATGGGTAGAGAAATCACTTCTACAGGTGAAAATGTCATTTTATTTATTAGTCAAATGCCTTTATTAGCAAAAATATCTACTATTATTAATGACATTTCTGAGCAAGAGTTAAAAAACATTCGATACACATCTCAAGATAAAGAAGTTTCAACACAATTAATTCATATATTAGAAAGTATGAAAGAGGATATTGAAAATGAACGTGATAAGACCATAAAAATAAAAGACAGTTTATCTACCTTTAGAAGTAAAATAATGGGAGGCAAAGATAGCCAGAATGTCAATCATCATTCTATTTATCACGACATTCTTAACAAGAAAAGATTTATTAATGAGTTTTATACAGATAATAGTCGTTCACTTATTGAAGAACGAGATTTACTCGTTGAAGAAATAGAAATGCTCAAAGATGAATATAAACACTATATAGGTCTTGCATTTACGGGACTCGCGATTGGCATTATTGGTGTTATTATCACAGGTGGAATATTCGGGGCAAAAGCCGAAGCCATACGTAAAAAGAAAAATGAACTTATTCAAAAGGTGAAAGAAATCAATGCTGACATCGATATCTATGAAGGTTTATCTTTGCATTTAAATACATTTTATATTGAATTATCTGAAATAGAGCAATTTATTGAAGATGCAAATATGGCGTTAGAACATATTGAATATGTATGGCAAGCCATCTTAACAGAAATAGAAACATCAATAACGCATTTTAATAAAATTAACAATGCATTAGAGCTGATTAAATTTAGTATTTACCTAGAAAAAATTATCACCTTGGTATATGGTCATTGGTTACTCAAAGGAAATCTTACTCTCTTTTGATGATGCTCTTTCTACATTTTATTCATCTAAAGATTAACAAAAGGATATTGTTATGAATCATAATGAAAAACCCGTCAATTTAGAAGAATGTTTTAAACATAATCAATTATTTCATGCGCACAGAAATATTCTCTCTTTAAGTAATAGTAAATGTTATCTAGATAGTACACTTGAGGGAGAAGTCAATAATCTATTAGAAACAAACAATAAAAATATTGAACGCATTATTTATTTTTCACTTAGTTTAAAAAGCAGATTAAGGCAAAGTTTATTTAATGATATTTTTAAAACAATAAATGAAATTGACAATGAGATAAAAACAGGAAATCTTGATAATGAAATAAAAAATAAATTAGAAAAAAAAGAAAAGAAATAATCAATATATTTTCAAATGAAATAGATGAAATAGAGAAAATGATAAATGAACATGGTCATTCACTTTCAATTGATAAATCAATAAATTAAAAAATAAATTCCTCACAAATAAAGTAATGCCTTTTATCTATGATAAAGAAAATGATGTTAAAATATGTTCAGAAGAGATTATTACCTTAGAAAGTACATCAGAAAAAACAAAAAATGAGTTAGATATTATACGTGATAGTGAAGATATCTTACATAAAAGAAATTTTTTCGATCTTTTTAAAAACAAACTTCCTCAGCAACAACAAATTGATGTTCTTAATATTGAAACACAAGAAAAAAACGTTTTATCTTCATTGGTAAAAATACTGAATAATTTATTTTCCACGTTAGATACTGGCTTTTCTTATAGTAAAGTTGTTAAAACTCGGCATCAACTTACTTCGCTTTATTTATCACAAATAAAAAGTCTTCATCAATTAAAAACTAAGCAGCAAAAAATATTATTAAATATGAAACATCATTATAATATTATGGATATTGATTACTTTCTTCATATATTGATTAAACAGTTAACATTTCTATCTGAAAGTTGGCGGGAAATAGCCTTGAAAATATCAATTTTAGAAAACAACATCTTATTAAATGAAGAGATTATTATTCCTATCTTCTCATTTTTAGATGATTTCTCTTTATATTATGAGAGTGCAGACAAAATAAATATTTATCAATAATAATTAAAAAACGGCTCTATAAAAGAGCCGTTTTATTATTTAACGATTCGTTATTACGATTAGTTGATTGCTGGAGCAATAATCGCAAAATTCGTTAATTCAATAAGTGGTTGTGGCCATACCCCTAAGGCAATCACAACAACAGCACAGATTAGCGCAACAAATATTGCCATATTTTGTGATGTTGTTGAAATAGCTGGGGTGTTGTCATTGTCTGGTTTGCGTAAAAAGACAATAGCCGCAGCACGTAGGTAGTAGAATAAGCCAATTGCACTACCTAACACAACCATGCCTGTTAACCACCACAAGCTTGAGCTAATACCTGCAATGATGACATACAGTTTACCAATGAAGCCTAATGTAACTGGTACGCCTGCCAGTGATAGCATCATCAGTGACATCACCACAGCAACTACAGGGCGGCGCCAGAATAATCCGCGATAATCTTCCAGTGAATCCATTTCGCCTTCACGATAAGGACTTGACGCTACTGCAATAGCACCAAACGCCCCGAGACTTGCAAACAAGTAACCAGCCAAATAAATTTCAGCGGTTTCTTGTGCTAATACAGGGCTATATTGCAGCACAATTAATGCCACTAGTAGATAACCAAGGTGTGATACTGAAGAGTAACCCAATAAGCGTTTTACGCTCTTTTGCGTTAACGCCATGATGTTACCAAACAAGATAGAGGCAATTGCCATGAAACCTAAGATCATTCGTAAGGTTTCACTATCCGCAGCTGGCGCATCAAGGAATAAACGCATAACAACAGCAAAAATACCAATCTTACTTGCCGTCGCTAAGAACGCGCCAGTGGGTGCTGGTGCACCTTGGTAAACATCTGGTGTCCACAATTGGAATGGGAATAAAGATAATTTAAATCCAATTCCCACTAACATCATACCTAAACCTGCAAGTACTAATGGTTTATGGATATTGCTATCACTTAAACTTTGTCCCATTGCAGCAAAGGAGAGATCCCCTGCTTCTGCATAGAGAAGTGCCATACCAAATAGTAAGAAAGAAGAGGCTGCCGCAGAAAGCAGCATATATTTGATACCTGCTTCCAGTGATGGACGTTGTTGGAATGCGTAACCGATAAGACCAAACAGCGGTAATGTCAGTAATTCAATACCAATAAACATCGATGCAAAGTGGTGGGCAGACGAGAGTAAAATCCCTCCAACTACCGCAATCGCAATCAGCAGATAAAATTCTTCTTTGTTATCTTGATAGCCTTCTAACCAAGGATAAGCAAAAGCGATAGTTCCAATACCAGAAAGGATCACTAGTGCAGTAAAGAAGCTTGAGTATCCATCAACGTGATAAAGCGTGGTCACGTCCACTACGCCTAATGCATTAACGTAATAGAGCGAGCCCAGCGCAATGATGAAACCCGTAGCTGTCAAAGTGGCAATGGTAAAATGATCGCGTCGCCATGCAATGGACAGCATCACAACCACCACCGTCAATCCGACGATCAATAGCGGTAGCATTGCGATCAATTGTTCAGGAGTTATTGTCATGGCGAATTACGGCCTTACTGTTGAAATAGAAGCGGAATACCAAGTCTGGAGATTTTCCATCGCTGATATTGATGTGTCTAATACAGGTTGTGGGAAGAAGCCCAAAATAACCAGTAAAACAACCAATGTGATCAGGATAAAGAATTCTCTCAGATCTAACCCTTTATAGGTTCTTTCAGCTGTTTTCGGTGAACCATAGTAAGCCTGTTGCATCATCCACAGCGCGTAGACAGAAGCAAAGACTAAACCAAAGACCGAAATAATAGTGATCAGCTTAAAGTTACCATAAGTACCAAATAGGATCATAAACTCACCCACGAAGTTACCTGTTCCTGGCATACCTAAAGAGGCAACCGCAAAGAACAGTGAAAACGCAGGTAAGAAACGGATGCTTTTCCACAATCCACCCATTTGGTTCATATCACGCGTACCTAAACGCTCATACAGCATGCCACACATGATAAATAAACCCGCAGCTGACAAACCGTTGGTGATCATTTGAATAATCGCACCTTGGTAAGCCAATACAGAGCCGGCATAAATCGCAATCACGATAAAGCCCATGTGAGAAATACTACTGTAAGCCGCAAGACGTTTGATATCAGTCTGACGGAAGGCTAACAGTGCTGCATAGAATACGGTAATTAAACCTAACCACATCGCCACAGGTGCCAGTAACGCTGACGCTTCTGGGAAGAGTGGTAAGTTAAAACGTAATAGACCGTAAGCCGCTGTTTTTAGCAAAATACCTGATAAGTCAACAGAGCCTGCTGTTGGTGCTTCTGCGTGAGCATCCGCTAACCAGCCATGTACAGGTACGATAGGCATTTTTACTGCAAATGCAGCGAAGAAACCTAACATCAGAATAAATTGCAGTTCAGAGCCTAATACCGTATGTGCTTGTAATAAGGTATCGTAATTAAACGTCCAAATACCTGTTTCACGGTAGAAAGCAACCGCTAAACCGATAATGGCCAGCAACATTAACAAGCCACTTGCCTGTGTATAGATAAAGAATTTTGTTGCCGCACTGACGTGTGCTTTATCACTACTTCCTTTGTGTCCCCATAAAGAAATCAGGAAATACATTGGGATCAACATCATTTCCCAGAAGAAGAAGAATAAGAACAAGTCTGTCGCTAAAAATACGCCCATCACACCGGCTAAAATCCACAGCAGGTTAAAATGGAAAGCACCTTGTGATGGCTGATTTTCATTCCACGATGAAAGTACCGCTAAGATACCTAAAATCGCAGTTAATACAGTCATCAGCAATGACATACCATCAAGTGCAAATTGGATATTAATCCCTAAAGCAGGGATCCACGGCACAAAGAAAAACTCTGTCCAACGTGGTGCTCCATCAGCACTAAGTAGTTGATAATCGCCTTGCAACCAAAGTTGCACAGAAATAACGAGTGTTAATCCCATCGTCAGCAACGCAACCCAGCGAGGGACTTGCGAGCCGATTCGTTCAGCCTGCCAACTTAGCAGACCACCGATGAAGGGAATAAGTATTAGCCAGGGTAATAACATGGCGCAATGTGTCCCTTAATTAAACCAGAAGCAGCAGAGCGATAACCAGCACTGCACCTAAACCGAGAGAAGCCGCATACCAACGTGCCAATCCATTCTCACTGAAACTTAATCCTTTATTGGTACCTTTAAGCAGGCAACCGAATAAATTAAAGAATTGGTTAACAGGATCATTTTGGATAAGCCACGCCGCCCCTTTATAAGGTTTGACAAACAGCACTTCATACAGCGCATCGAATCCCCAAGCATGGAACCACCATGTTGAGAAGAAACGACCTGTACGAGTATTAGCAACCTTAGAAACACATTGACGCTGTTTCAGGTATAACCATGCTGCAATGGCAACGCCTACTATCGCTACCACACCAGAAAGTGCTTCTAATACATATTTACCCTCATGCGATGCGCTTCCTTCAGGGAAAACAGCACCTAACGGTTGAGTAATTAACGCACCGATAAATGTTGATAACAGTGCTAATACCGCTAATGGGAAAGTATGCGCAAACCCTTTAACTTGGTGTGCTTCGGTTTTGGTTTCACCATGGAATACGATGAAAATCAAACGGAAGGTATAAAGTGACGTAAATAACGCACCAACTAAACCTGCAAGCATTAAGTTAAAATGCCCGTTTGAATACGCACCCCATAAGATTTCATCTTTACTGAAGAACCCTGCTGTTAACAGTGGTAATGCCGCTAATGCGCCACCACCAATTAGGAAACAGGCGTAAACAAATGGGATCTTCTTACGTAATCCGCCCATCTTAAAGATATTCTGTTCGTGGTGGCAGGCAACAATCACAGAGCCTGCAGATAAGAACAGTAATGCTTTAAAGAAAGCGTGAGTCATTAAGTGGAAAATTGCCGCATCCCATGCTTGAGCGCCTAAAGCCAAGAACATATAACCAATTTGGCTCATGGTTGAATAAGCAAGGATACGTTTGATATCGGTTTGTACTAAAGCCGCAAAGCCCGCTAACACTAATGTGACTGCACCAATAATACCAACTAATTCGAGTACTTCAGGTGCCATTAAGAATAACGCGTTACTACGTGCAACCAAGTATACACCTGCCGTAACCATCGTTGCGGCGTGGATTAATGCAGATACTGGTGTAGGGCCTGCCATCGCATCCGCTAACCATGTTTGTAATGGAAGCTGTGCTGATTTACCTACTGCACCGCCTAATACCATTAACATTGCCCAGTTAATGACGCTTGATCCTACTGCTAATTGCTCAGGAGCCAGTACTGCCATTTCACGGAAGCTCAATGTACCTAATTGGTCAAATAGGATAAACATACCGATAGCTAAGAACACATCACCGATACGCGTTACGATAAACGCTTTCATCGCAGCGGCACCATTAGCAGGATTGCTATAATAGAAACCAATTAACAGGTAACTACATAGACCAACCCCTTCCCACCCCATATACATCAGCATCATATTATCAGCCAGTACTAAGACAACCATACTTGCGATAAATAAGTTGGTATAAGCAAAGAAGCGAGAATATCCTTCTTCGCCACGCATATACCAAGATGCATACATATGAATAAGGAAGCCAACACCGGTAATCACACCCAGCATGGTTAATGAAAGACCATCAAGAACCAGTGTAAACGGAATATTGAAATTCCCTGCTGACATCCAGTTCCATAAAGTCAGAACATACGTTTCTTGCCCATTAGCAAAGAAATCCATACCTGCCCAAAGTGCAACAAGGGCAGATAGACCAACAGAACCTGTACCAATCCATGCTGATACGTTTTCAGACCAACGACCACGCGAGAAAGCGAGCAGTAAAAATCCCAGCAGTGGTAGCAGAATGGTTAAATAGAGTATATTCATCCGCGCATCTCACTGACTGTATCAATATTGATGTTTTGGCGATGTCTATGAAGCTGTAACAACAATGCCAGACCAATACTTGCCTCTGCCGCCGCCAAACTGATTGCCAGAATATACATTATCTGACCATCCGTTTGACCCCAAAAGCTACCACCGACAACAAATGCCAGCGCAGCTGCATTAATCATAATTTCTAGTCCGATCAACATAAACAACAGGTTGCGGCGAAGTACTAAGCAGGTAAAACCTAACACAAACAGTACCGCAGCCAAGATCAAACCATGTTGAAGAGGTATCATTTTTGCTCCCCTGCGTTTTCGTTTTCGACGAGATCATCATGGCTCTTATCACGACCAATGTGGTAAGCAACAATCAATCCAGACAATAAGAGAACAGATGCTAACTCAACAGCCAGAATATAAGGCCCAAATAAGCTAATACCGACCTCTTTCGCGCCAATAACCTCTCCAGCAATTTCGCCGTGAGTGACACTACTAATGGCGTAAATTAACACGACTAATAGCGTCAGAGATAAAAGCGCAGGCCCAATCCAAAACTTCGGTTGTAGCCACTTTTTCTCTTGATCAACAACGGATTTACCTAAGTTGAGCATCATCACCACGAAAACGAATAACACCATAATGGCGCCAGCGTAAACAATGATTTCTAATGCACCAGCAAAATAGGCGCCTAACGAGAAGAAAACCACAGAGAGCGCAATCAATGAAATCACTAAGTACAACAAGGCGTGTACAGGATTGGTATGAGTGATCACTCTCAATGTTGCAAGGATGGCAATCAGCCCCGCGATGTAAAATGCAAATTCCATGAATATCGCTCCTTACGGTAACAGGCTTTTGACATCAATAGGTTTAGCTTCATCATCCGCATCACCTTTATCTTTGCCGTTAATCGCCATACCTGTTTTACGGTAAAAGTTATATTCAGGATATTTGCCTGGCCCTGAAATCAACAGATCGTCTTTTTCATAAACCAAATCCTGACGCTTAAACTCACCCATTTCAAAATCAGGCGTTAATTGTAACGCCGTTGTTGGGCAAGCTTCTTCACATAAACCGCAGAAAATACAGCGAGAAAAGTTGATACGGAAAAACTCCGGATACCAACGACCATCTTCATGTTCTGCTTTCTGTAATGAAATACAGCCAACTGGACAGACTGCTGCACACAAGTTACAAGCAACACAGCGTTCTTCACCATCAGGATCACGCGTCAACACAATTCGTCCACGATAGCGTGGTGCAACATTGACAGGTTCTTCCGGGTACATCTGTGTTTCGCGTTTGGCGAAGGCATGTAAGCCAATCATCCAAATGCTTCGTACCTGGGTGCCGAAACCAGTCAATAACTCTTTTAAAGTCATGGTTCAATCACCCCTTATTGAGCGTTGTAAAGTATCACTGCAGCAGTAACCAGCAGATTAATAAGCGTTAACGGTAAGCAAATTTTCCAACCAAAAGACATCACTTGGTCGTAGCGCGGACGCGGCAACGATGCACGGATAAGGATAAACATCATCATAAAGAACCCTGTTTTCAGTGCAAACCAAATGAATGATGGTAAGAAAGGCCCTTGCCAACCACCAAAGAATAACGTCACGATAAGACCCGATACCGCAACGATACCGATATATTCACCAACAAAGAATAAACCGAATTTCATACCAGAATATTCAATGTGATAACCATCAGCCAGCTCTTGCTCAGCTTCTGGTTGGTCAAATGGATGACGGTGACAAACAGCAACCCCAGCAATCGCAAACGTAATAAAGCCAAAGAATTGTGGGATGACATTCCACATATTTGCTTGTGAGTTTACGATGTCAGTCAGATTAAAAGAGCCAGCTTGTGCAACAACACCTAAGATTGAAAGTCCTAAGAACACTTCATAACTTACGGTTTGTGCTGATGCACGCATTGCACCTAACAGGGAATATTTGTTATTACTTGACCATCCTGCAAATAACACGGCATACACCGCAATACCTGCAACCATCAAGAAGAACAAAATACCGATGTTTAAGTCAGCAACAACCCATGTTGAGCTAACAGGTACAATCGCAAATGACAGCAGTAAAGATGAAAACGCAATCACTGGTGCAATGGTGAAGATAAAGCGGTCAGCAAATTTCGGGATCCAGTCCTCTTTAAAGAACATTTTAATCATATCCGCAATTAGCTGTGCTGAACCTGCATAACCTACACGGTTAGGCCCATAACGGTTTTGGAATAAACCCAGTAAACGGCGTTCCCCCATACTCATAAAAGCACCACAAGTGACCACGACAAGCAAGATCACAACGGCTTTTAATACGGTGAGTAAAATCTCTGTAACTTCAGGAGATAACCAGCTCATTATGCAATACCCCGCAGTTGACGAACCGATACACCCACCAGCGATGGAGAAATACCTGCCATACCTAACGGCAAGCCAATTTGACCTTGAGTCAGGTGAGCACTGATTTTCACAGGTAAGGTGAATTCACGGCCTTCGTAAGTAAACATCGCTTGCTGACCTTGAGTTAACGCTAATGCTTGGGCATCAGATTCACTCAATGTTAAATAAGCGGTTTCCATACGAGATTGGATAACTTCAGCGCGTTGTGATAACTCTTCACTACCAAATAAACGGTAGCAAGGTGCGACAGTCCATTGATTTTTCTGTGCATTAAATGGCGCAGGAATATCAGTGAAGTAGCCAAGTGTATTATCACCACATTCAATTAAACGCACACCCGGATCGCCAAAACGTAAGCTGCCACCCACTTCTGCTTGGAATTTATTCCATGCTTGAGGTGAGTTCCAACCCGGTGCCCATGCAAATGGAATTTGCTGACGAGGTGCTGTTGGGCTGTTATTACCTTCCATTGAGAACGCAAATGGGGTGTCGATATCTTTTGGTTGACGCTGTTCATGAACAGACACATTCGCCAGCATAGATGTACGACCACTATAACGATGTGGTTCACGAGCCAGTTTTTGTCCACGAATACGGAATGACGCATTTGGTGCCGCATCAACAATGCCAGCAAACTGAGGAAGACTCGTCGCACAATGTTCAATCACATTGTCTAACTGTGTCCAATCCAGTGTTCTTTCATGCCATTGTGAATCAACCGCACTCAACCAACGCCAGCTTTCATGCATCACCACTTCTTTGTTATAGAAAGAAGGTTCGAAAACTTGGAAATAACGTTGTGCTCTGCCTTCTTGACTCACCATTGTTCCATCACTTTCAGCGAATGAAGAAGCTGGGAGAACAAGATGTGCTTTCGCCATAATGTCAGTTTGCTGGTGGTCGATGACAATTAAGTTATCTACTTTAGCAATCGCATCATCAATCACGTCGGCATCAAAATGACGATATAAATCGTTTTCCATGACAACAACGGTGTTAGCTTGACCACTACGCATCATTTTTAATGCGTCATCAAGTGGCTGTGCATTCATCATGGCAAGACCCATGCTGTTTGCATCATCAGCAACGAAAGAAAGCCCTACTTCATTACCTTTCGCTTTTAATGCAAAAGCAATGTTAGCGGCTGCTTTGATAACGTCTTCGCTCCCCGCATGGCTACCACTGATAATTAATGGTTTCTTGGCTTGAGAAAGTGCTTGAACAACCATTTCGATGTGTTTATTCAGTGCTTCATCAATGCCATCAACAGCAGGTGCATCACCGTTAATGTTATTCGCAATCGCAAAGCCTAAACGCGCTTGATCAACAACGGGTGCACGATAACTCCACGCAGCAACATCATCGAGGCGAGTTTCATCAACATGAGTGACAAACAGTGGGTATTTTGCACGTTGCCCAATATTCATAATCGCAGCAATTTGCCAGTCAGCCACTTTTTGAGCTGCCGCCATTTCACGCGCTTTACCTTTCACGGCCTGGCGTACAGACAATGCCATACGAGCACCAGTTTGTGTTAAATCTTCACCTAACACTAAAACGGCATCGTAATCTTCAATTTCACGCAGAGATGGAGTATGAACGCCACCTTTTTGTAAAATATCTAACATTAAGGTCAGACGTTTTTGCTCTGATGCAGAGATACCGCTATAGAAGTTTTCAGCGCCAACAACTTCACGTAATGCGAAGTTACTTTCAATGCTTGCACGCGGGGAACCAATACCCACGATACGCTGACTTTTCTTCAGCATATCCGCAGCTGCTTGAGTCGCTTGAACAGCGTTAATTTCTAACCAGTTACTGCCTAAACGTTTTTTAGGCTGACGAGGTCTGCTTGCTAAATTCACATAGCCATAGCCAAAACGACCACGGTCACAAAGGAAATAGCGGTTTACAGTCCCGTTATAACGGTTTTCGATACGACGTAATTCACCGTAACGTTCACCAGGGCTGATGTTACAACCCATGCTACAACCCTGACAAATGCTTGGTGCAAACTGCATATCCCATTTGCGGTTATAACGAGATGAGTGGGTTTTATCGGTGAAAACACCCGTCGGACAAATTTCAACCAAGTTACCTGAGAATTCGCTCTCTAATGTGCCATCTTCAACGCGTCCAAAAAATACGTTGTTATGTGCACCAAAGACACCAAGATCAGTACCATCAGCATAATCTTTGTAGTAACGAACACAGCGGTAACAAGCAATACAACGGTTCATTTCGTGAGAAATAAACGGTCCCAAGTCTTGGTTTCTATGTGTACGCTTAGTAAAGCGATAGCGACGCATAGTGTGACCTGTCATTACCGTCATATCTTGAAGGTGGCAGTTACCGCCTTCTTCACAAACTGGACAGTCATGAGGATGGTTTGTCATATACCATTCAACAACGCTTTCGCGGAATTTCTTCGCTTCTTCGTCATCGATAGAGATAAACGTGCCATCAGTCGCAGGTGTCATACAAGACATCACTAAACGACCGCGGGTATCCTCAGCATTTTGATACTGCTTAACCGCACACTGGCGGCAAGCGCCAACGCTTCCCAGCGCTGGATGCCAGCAAAAATAAGGAATATCTAAGCCTAAATTAAGACAGGCTTCTAACAGGTTATCAGCCCCGTTAACTTCATATTCTTTGCCGTCTACATGAATCGTAGCCATAGTCAGCATGCTTCCCAAAGGCCTGCACAGCAGGCGTTAAACCTAGAATGTGTCGTGAAAAATTACCAGCGGCTTTTCAGCAAGTTAGGCTGAATACCTCTGATCAAGTTGGCATTGGTATAATCTTCTTGAATAATGCCAGCCTCAAATTCTTCACGGAAATATTTAATGGCGCTTTGTAAAGGTTCTACTGCACCCGGTGCGTGAGCACAGAATGTGTGTCCCGGACTTAAAGAACGACATAAATGTTCAAGGGTTTCGATATCACCAGGGCGACCTTTACCGTTTTCTATCGCACGTAAGATTTCGACACTCCATGGCAAGCCATCACGACAAGGTGTACACCAGCCACAAGATTCACGAGCAAAGAACTCTTCTAAGTTACGGGTTAATGAAACCATATTAATTTCATTATCTACCGCCATTGCAAGTGCTGTACCTAAACGGCTACCTGCTTTTGCAATCGTGCCAAAATCCATTGGAAGATCGAGGTGATCTTCTGTTAAGAAGTCAGTACCTGCACCACCCGGTTGCCATGCTTTTAGCTTAAGACCATCACGCATACCGCCTGCGTAATCTTCAAGGATCTCGCGCGCTGTTGTACCAAATGGTAATTCCCATAAGCCCGGATATTTCACACGACCTGAGAATCCCATTAATTTAGTACCCGCATCTGGGCTTTTACCTTCACTTAAGCCGATATACCAATCTTTGCCATGTTCAATAATCGCAGGCACATTACACAGTGTTTCAACGTTATTGACACAAGTTGGTTTACCCCATGCTCCTGATGTTGCAGGGAATGGAGGTTTAGAGCGCGGGTTAGCACGACGACCTTCTAATGAGTTGATTAATGCTGTCTCTTCACCACAGATGTAACGACCTGCACCCGTGTGAACAAACAGTTCAAAATCAATGCCTGAACCAAAGATGTTTTTACCCAGAAAGCCTGCTGCTTTTGCTTCTTCAATAGCATGGCGCAGATTCTTAGCCGCTTCGATATATTCGCCACGAAGGAAAATATAGCCACGGTAAGCTTTTAGTGCGTGAGCGCCGATAATCATCCCTTCAATTAACAGATGTGGAAGTTCTTCCATTAAGAGACGGTCTTTATAAGTACCCGGCTCCATTTCATCTGCGTTACAAAGGATGTAACGGATATTCATGCTTTCATCTTTTGGCATCAGGCTCCATTTCAAGCCTGTTGAGAATCCAGCACCACCACGACCTTTTAGGCCAGCATCTTTAACTTCAGTGGTCACCTCAGTCGGTGACATACCTTTTAATGCTTTTTCTGCCGCTTTATAACCGTTTGTAGCACGGTATTCATCCAACCATACAGGCTGACGATCATCACGTAAGCGCCACGTTAGCGGGTGCGTTTCTGCGCTACGAATAATCGGTTTTGCTCCTGAAATTGCTGTCATGGATACTGCTCCAGTAACGTTTCAATCTCTTCAGGTTTAACAAAGCTGTGAGTATCGTCATCTACCATCATAGTAGGACCTTTATCACAATTACCTAAACAGCAGGTTGGCAGTAACGTAAAGCGACCATCTGGTGTAGTTTGACCAGGAATGATATTAAGGTGCTTTTCAATCGCTGCTTGAATGCCTTGATAACCTGTAATATGACAAACCACGCTGTCACAAAAACGAATGATGTGACGGCCAACGGGTTGACGGAAAATTTGGCTATAGAACGTCGCAACGCCTTCAACATCGCTTGCAGGGATCCCAAGAACATCCGCAATCGCATAAATTGCGCCGTCTTCAACCCAACCGCGGTTCTTTTGCACAATTTTCAGTGCTTCAATAGAGGCTGCACGCGGATCTTCGTAATGATGTTTTTCTTGTTCAATTTCAGCACGTTCTTCTTCAGTTAAAACAAACGTTGCTTTCTTTGAATGTGTTACATCAACGATTTCGATCTGCACAGCATCATCTTTTTGGTTTAATTCATTTTGCATGATTAACGATCCACATCCGACATTACAAAATCAATACTTCCCAGATACACAATCAAGTCAGAAACCAGACTACCGCGGATAACCGCTGGGATTTGTTGCAAGTGAGCAAAACTTGGCGTACGAATACGGGTACGGTAGCTCATTGTGCTGCCATCACTGGTTAAGTAATAGCTGTTGATCCCTTTCGTGGCTTCAACCATCTGGAATGATTCATTAGCAGGCATAACAGGACCCCATGAAACCTGTAAGAAGTGGTTAATCATGGTTTCGATATGCTGTAATGTACGCTCTTTTGGTGGAGGCGTTGTCAGTGGATGGTCTGCTTTAAATGGCCCTTCTGGCATATTTTTATAGCACTGTTCCAGAATACGTAAGCTTTGGCGTAGTTCTTCTACTTTCAGCATTACGCGGTCATAACAGTCACCATTACTTGCGACAGGGATTTCAAATTCAAAGTTTTCATAACCTGAATATGGACGCCATTTACGCACGTCAAACTCAACCCCAGTTGCACGAAGACCGGCACCTGTGACACCCCAATCTAATGCTTCTTTAGTATTATATGAGGCAACACCAATAGTACGACCTTTTAAGATACTGTTTTGCAGTGCTGCTTTTACGTAAGAATCTAGACGTTTTGGCATCCAATCTAAGAATTCACGTAATAAGCGTTCCCAACCGCGAGGTAAGTCATGAGCAACACCACCGATACGGAACCATGCAGGGTGCATACGGAATCCGGTAATTGCTTCAACGATGTTGTAAACTTTTTGACGGTCAGTAAAGGCAAAGAACACGGGTGTCATCGCACCAACGTCTTGGATAAAGGTACTGATATACAGTAAGTGGCTATTAATACGAAATAGCTCAGACAGCATGACACGAATGACTTTAACGCGTTCAGGCACTTCAATACCGGCAAGTTTTTCCACTGCAAGTACATAAGGCATTTCGTTAACGCATCCGCCGAGGTATTCAATTCGGTCTGTGTATGGGATATAACTGTGCCAAGATTGGCGCTCACCCATTTTTTCAGCACCACGGTGGTGATAACCCACGTCAGGCACACAGTCGACGATCTCCTCGCCATCAAGCTGAAGAATAATACGGAATGCACCGTGAGATGATGGATGGTTAGGGCCGAGGTTTAAGAACATAAAGTCCTCATTCTCAGTACCGCGTTTCATCCCCCACTCTTCAGGTTTGAATGTCAGCGATTCCATTTCCAGATCCTGTTTCTGCTTTGTCAGCACATAAGGATCGAACTCTGTCGCACGAGCAGGATAATCTTTACGCAACGGATGACCTTCCCAATCAGGAAGCATCATAATACGGCGTAAATTTGGATGCCCATTAAAGACAATCCCAAACATATCCCAGACTTCACGCTCATACCAATTCGAGTTAGGAAAGATAGATGTGATAGTCGGAACATTAAGATCATTTTCACTTAATGCGACTTTCAGCATGATATCTTTATTACGATCGATTGATATCAGATGATAGAAAACAGAAAAGTCTGCTGCTGGCAAGCCTTGACGATGCGTACGAAGACGCTCATCAAAACCATGCATATCAAACAGCATGACATAAGGTTTTGGTAAAGATTTGAGGTATAGCATTACCTCAATAAGTTGTTCCCGTTTTACCCAAACAACTGGCATGCCAGTACGAGTAGGCTGGAACGTAAACGCATCTGGCCCAAATTTCTGACGCAGTTCATTAACCACCTGATCATCAATATGATCGGTCGTTTCCCACGCTGGCCGAGCGCCTTTTTGCGCTATCTGATCGGTCATTTCTATTCACCACAACTTTGATCAGGGTTACTATGATCGCAACACATTGCTCTGGTTACGTCTTAGGCAAAAGCCTTTAAATTTCGTCAGGAGTACGCAGGTTTTTCACTGCGATACGTTCACCGTGTTTTCTTTCTCGTTCTGATTGCATATTGGCACGGTAAACACCTTGGTCGCCGACAACCCATGATAATGGGCGACGTTCTTTACCAATGGACTCTTGTAATAACATCAGTGCTTGCATGTAAGCTTCAGGGCGTGGTGGACAGCCAGGAATATACACATCAACTGGAATGAACTTATCAACACCTTGCACTACTGAGTAGATGTCGTACATACCACCAGAGTTTGCACATGCCCCCATAGAGATAACCCATTTAGGCTCTAACATCTGATCGTATAAACGTTGAATAACGGGTGCCATCTTAGTAAAGCAAGTACCCGCAACCACCATAAAGTCAGCTTGACGAGGTGATGCACGTAATACTTCTGAACCAAAACGAGCCACGTCATGCACAGCCGTAAATGACGTCACCATTTCAACGTAACAACAGGAAAGACCAAAGTTATATGGCCATAAAGAGTTTTTCCGTCCCCAGTTCACAACATCATGCAACGCATGTTCCAGTTTTCCCATATACACGCTGCGATGAACGTGAGCATCTAATGGGTCACTGACAATTTCCTGTGATTGCAGGGGATAACGGTCATTCTCACCGTTCGGATCTATGCGGGTGAGCGTATAATCCATTTCTAATGCCTCGCTTATTACTGCTGCGGATGTTTGCCGCTGGTTAATCGAACATGGCTTTTACTCGCGGTTTCACGACGAGAGCGAACAGGCGTCCAATCTAATGCGCCTATACGAACCAAATAGAATAATCCAGCTAATAAAATAGCGATGAAGACTGACGCTTCAATAAAGCCTAACCAGCCAACTTCACGAACGGAAACAGCCCAGGCATAAAGAAACAGTGCTTCAACATCGAAAATAACGAAAAACATGGCAACTAAATAGAATTTAGCTGACATGCGCAGACGAGCGCTGCCAACAGAATCAAGACCAGATTCATAAGGAACATGCTTTGCCCTTGCCTGTGCGCGTCCGCCTAAATAGCGGGCACCCAACAACATGAGCGAACATAACCCCAATGCGCCTATGAGGAAGACAGCAAATGCCCAATGATGGGCGATAACTTCGGTGGTTGTAGACATACTCATTGCTTACTCATCAAAGGTGGTGTCAATTAACCAACTCTTATCCGGCGGTTTACACCACATTTCTAATTACGAAAAAAAAGGCGAATTAAACAGACTTGCTAATTAAAGAAATAATAACAGTCTATTTATACCTTTCTTATTTTTTGGAAAACTTTGCGACAAATCCCTCAGTTTTCCATCGCGATTTAACAAATTTAACACTCATTTTTAACACTCAATTACTGGCTAATGCTAAAACGTGTCAGTCAATCGACAAACTTTATGCTAACACGCTTAGTCTAACCGATAATTCGATTTTACTACACCAGTATCTCAGGAAAAACCTGACTCAATATAGGCAAATGTGCCTTATTTTCTTGATCAAACTCACAAAATAGTCGAAAAAATACTTAATCAGTTTAAAATTTATCCAAATTTTAACAAATTAACTTTCTAATATTGTGGAGGAGGTCAAATATCCGATTAGATTTACTTTTTTATTCTCTTAAAACCTAGACAATCTTTTTATTTGTTAACAAATCCTACAACTGATTAACCAAGGGGGAAGGTAAACATTTTTTTAACAAACAGTTAAGGTAGTTTTGGAATGAAATGTCACAAAGATAAATACATAAAACAACATAATTATTAACAAGGTGTTACTATTTCAAAAAATGGCAATAAAAAAACGGAAATAAACGCACTTAATTGCATCTATTCCCGTTTATCACTATTCATCACTATCCAGTTTTATTTGACTCTTTTTTAATCTTTAATTTTTGTGTTCTAACGCTAAAAATTCACACAATTATTAATGTGATTATTCAAGTTCAGTAGAGCTAATATCTTCAGATGCAGTGACGGTATAAGGTGTTTTCTTGTTTTCAATCGCATTGAATACCGTTAACACCGCTTCATTTTGTTCATCAGAGTTACGATACAACCAATACTGTGTTTCAGGTAAACGAGGTAATCCTTCGCTTTCGCCTAAAATACGTAAATCGGCATTTTGCATTTCAAGTGGACGTGCAGTAATACCCACTTCTGCATTAACTGCGGCACGAACAGCTGATAAAGAAGCTGCTTCATAAGCAATACGCCATTGGATCCCAGCATCATCTAACGTGTTTATCGCTAATTGACGGAATGGGTTCGTTTCATCCATTACAACTAAAGGAATAGGCTCATTCATTTGTAATTGAAAATCTGGCGCACAATGCCATAGCACTGGTGCAGTACGTAACGCTGTACGAGGATGATGACCAATACGTGCTGTTGTTAATGCTAAATCAATTTCATGATTATCTAGCATTGTTTCAATATATTGAGAACGCTTAATGCGAACATCAACAGCTAAACGTGGATACACTGATGCGATACGGTTTAATAAAAACGGTAATAAAGTATCAACAGAGTCATCAGAAGCACCAATACGTAGCTCCCCTTCTGCATCGCTATACGTTAATGATGCCGTTGCATCATCATTCGCACGCAGAATTTGACGAGCATAACCTAACAGTTGTAGGCCATGCTCTGTTAAAAGTTTATTACGACCATGGCGGGCGAAAAGCTCTCTACCTACCAATTGCTCTAAACGTTGCATCTGCTGACTCACAGCAGATTGGGTTCGACATACAGCAGCAGCGGCTGCTGCAAAAGTGTTCAAATCTGCTACAGCTACAAACGTTCTAAGCAGATCGAGGTCGAGATTCATTATCGGACGATTTGCATTAATCATTGTTTATTCTTCACTTATTTTTGATTTTTAAATTACATATACCTGGTGTTTTATATCAAAAGTCTAAAAAAGACTTCCGATTCAGACAGTACTCTACTCTGAAAAGGAGAGCAAAGACATACCGAATACTTTACATTTGTTTCTTATCGTTTACACCTCCTAGATGGAAAGGAATTGCATCTTTTTGTAACAAATTAAATTTTATTATCATTTCAAGCATTCACAAGAAAGAACTGTATACCGTCACCACAAGTTAGACTTAGATCATACTATATTGCTTTCTCATTCATAAATTTTAACATTTTGAAAATAATTTAAATTATCTTAACTATGCATTCGAATTTAAGTATCTTCCCCTATAAACTAAATTTAAGATTTAAATTTAATTTATACTTAAACTAATTGATTGCTATAGAATTAAATAGATTTAACCATATTATTTGAAAATTTAATATATTAAGCCAGATAATACAAATCCGATAAAATTATTCAATAATTGATTATGCAACATTTCATCTACCTGTGTATCACATCAACTTCTTTCTAATCACCACACTAAAAAGCCCTCTTTCAACAGAATAATAATCCAGATTATTTTTCAAAACTGAAACATAAATCTGATATAAGCAATATAATCAGTCATCAAAATAACATTCCAAGAATAAACTGACCTTTTACACCAAAAATTACCTAGCATCTTCAAAAGTTTGTAACGTAAGAGTAGAGTGATAGAACAGTTATTTGCTGGGACAGCCTTTTCATTTGTATCTTTCTATATGAATAGCAATCGGCGATAAATTTCGCTAAGTCGCCATAATCACAATAAAGATACGAGTCAGACCCTATTAGGTAAACGCGCTATGAATCAGATTAAAAAATCAAACAAACTCGAACATGTCTGTTACGACATTAGAGGTCCGGTTTTGCAAGAAGCAAAACGTCTGGAAGAAGAAGGTAACAAAGTTTTAAAACTCAATATTGGTAACCCAGCACCTTTTGGCTTTGAAGCACCTGATGAAATTTTAGTAGATGTGATCCGCAATCTACCAAGCTCTCAGGGTTATAGTGACTCCAAAGGTCTGTTTTCGGCGCGTAAAGCTATCATGCAGCATTATCAAGCTCGTGATATGCGTGATGTCACTGTTGAAGACATTTATATTGGTAATGGTGTTTCCGAGTTAATCGTACAGGCGATGCAAGCCTTATTGAATAATGGCGATGAAATGCTAGTGCCTGCGCCTGATTACCCATTATGGACAGCAGCAGTTTCTCTTTCGGGAGGAAATGCCGTTCACTATATGTGTGATGAGCAACAAGGTTGGTTCCCTGATTTAGATGATATCCGCAGTAAAATTACAAAAAATACCCGCGGCATTGTTATTATCAACCCAAACAATCCAACGGGTGCGGTATATAGCAAAGATATTCTGATGGAAATCGTTGAAATAGCTCGTCAGCATGATCTGATTATCTTTGCAGATGAGATCTACGATAAAATTCTCTATGATGATGCAGAGCATTACTCTATTGCCGCAATGGCACCAGATTTATTAACCGTCACTTTTAATGGTTTATCAAAAACCTATCGTGTTGCTGGTTTCCGTCAAGGTTGGATGGTATTAAACGGCCCTAAAAAACATGCTAAAAGCTATATTGAAGGCTTGAATATGTTAGCGTCTATGCGTTTATGCGCTAACGTTCCGATGCAACACGCCATTCAAACTGCATTAGGTGGTTATCAAAGTATTAGTGAATTTATCCTTCCGGGAGGTCGCTTATACGAACAACGTAATCGAGCTTGGGAGCTGATCAATCAAATTCCTGGTGTTTCTTGCGTTAAGCCAATGGGTGCTCTTTATATGTTCCCTAAGATTGACTTAAATCGCTACAGTATTAAAGACGATCAGAAAATGATCCTCGATTTATTGTTGCAAGAAAAAGTGCTATTAGTACAAGGTACTGCCTTTAACTGGCCATACCCAGACCATTTCCGTATTGTGACTCTTCCGCGTGAAGATGATTTAGATATGGCAATTCAAAAATTTGGCCGTTTTATTGTGGGTTATCACCAATAAAACGCATCAAATTAAAATAAAACGCAGTATAACAGCCCGTTATATTGCGTTTTTTATTTTCTTTTTTTATTGCCGTTTACATCTACTGATTATCCACTCACAATAATGTCTTCAATCACGCAATTGGGAGATATTATGAGTTACTTTTTTGCCCACCTTTCTCGCTTAAAACTCATTACTCGTTGGCCTTTAATGCGTAACATTCGCCAAGAAAACGTTTCTGAGCACAGTTTACAAGTGGCTTTTGTTGCCCATGCCTTAGCGGTGATTAAAAATCGTAAATTTAATGGCAATATCAATGCCGAACGAATTGCATTACAAGCGATGTATCATGATGCAAGCGAAGTGATCACTGGCGATATGCCAACGCCTATTAAATATCACAATCCTCAAATTGCTCATGAATACAAAAAAATAGAAAAATACGCGCAGCAAAAACTAATTGAAATGTTACCCGAAGAATTACAAGATGACTTTCGCCCTCTTATTGATGAGCAATTACATAGCGAGGAAGAAACATTTATTGTAAAACAAGCAGACAGCTTGTGTGCCTATTTAAAATGTCTTGAAGAGTTAGCCGCTGGCAATAGTGAGTTTAATTTAGCGAAAAATCGGTTAGAAAAAACCCTAGCAGAAAGGCATAGCCCAGAAATGGACTATTTTATGAAGGTGTTTGTACCAGGGTTTAGTTTATCGCTGGATGAGATTAGTGAGTGAGCAATTAAGTAAACCATTTTTATAAAAAGGTGAGTGCTAACAATAATCACTCACCTTAAAAATTGAAACTGCACTTTAATTTTTATTGATTTAATAATATGAATCAATCTTCATTATTAACTTTGTTTTCGTCAGAAGACATATTCTTATCATCCATATCTGCTGTTTCTGTTCCATCTGCTATTTCTGTTCCATCTGCTATTTCTGTTTCATTTTTTATTTTGTTTTCCTGTTCCATTTTCTTTACCAGTGCCGGTGCCACTTCATTTATCTTTTCCATTATCTTTATATTGTCTGCTAAAATCCTTACTGTATTAGATTCAAAACTGTTGATCAAACCTGCTGTTAATTTATTTAGTTTATCGATTTTGCTATTATCTTTACCAATAACTAAATTTCTTATTCCTTTCATACCTCTAATAAATACATTACTTCTATTAACACTTTTTACTTTCCCCATAGCAAGCCTTATTATATCATTTCTATTTATTTGAGTTTTTTTCTTATCATTTAATGTTTTGTTAATTGCCAAATTAACTTGCTCTAATCGCTGTTCTGGGTTTAATGAGGCGGCAAAAGTTAATCCTGTGTCTTTTATCATTTGTTCAAAAATGCTTTCGGCTTGCTCTAAACTAATATGAATTTCAGCATAATTAATATAATTTTCAGCAACATTTTGGAAGATATCATGTATATTTAAATTACTTTCTTTTCTAACAATATTTTTATTTTTAAAATCATTAACAAGTTCAAAAAGATCTTCTATTTTTTTATCAAATTTATTTGACTCCATTATTTTTAATATATTTTTCGCTCTATTTGTGATATTTAGTTTATTTTCTCTAGCTTCTATATACTCTTTGTATTTCTTCCTTAAATACTGCTTTACATCATAAGAAGAACTATTCTTATCATTATTTTCTAATATATGAAAAATTATTGCCTCATCTGCATTTTGTAATTCTAGTAAAATAGAAAAATCAGTCATTGCCTTTGATGATTTATTATGAAACTCAGGTGCTAATGAGGTGAAATTATTATAATCTGATAATACCTGTCTAGCCAAAAGTTTAGTATCATCATGATTATTAATCGGTTTAGTAAAAAAAACAGACTTATCAGTAATAGCCCGACTTATCTGCGCTAAATCATTGCTAACACTTTGAGTTTCATTTTCATTAGGTTTATTCGGAAAAATAAGGTTTTTATTATTCACTCTTGTTGTTAATTTACCTTGAATATTTTTTTCTATTTTTAACTCTTTTATTTTACTAATTAATACTTTATTGATTTCTTCTGATTTAATCTTATTAAAAATAGCTTTACATTCCTCCGTAGTATTTTCTACGCCATTTATACTATTATTAATTTCATTAAATTCACCAGATCCATTAACTTCATTAATTTTATTTGAATGTGAAATAGGTGCACTGCCATCTATTGAATTAAGCATTATATATTTCTCTCTTATTAAAATTATTTATTAACTCAAGAATATGACTATACTTTTTTTCTAAAAAAGATTTTCAAAAAACACACACCCATAGATATGGCACATACATCAAATAAAAAACCACCGTTCAATAAATAAAAAACGCTGTTTATTAATTAACAAACAGCGTTTCAGCAAAACAAAAGTATTAATATTTAGAATGGAAATAATAACGGGATCAAGAAGACACTAATAAACATCACAATAATAGTAAATGGCACACCAATCTTAATAAAATCGGCAAACTTATATCCCCCGGGTTCAAGAATAAGCGTATTAACAGGGGATGAAACAGGCGTCATAAATGCCGCGGATGCAGCAACACCAATCACCATGGCAAACGGTAATGGTGACACATTCATTTGATTCGCAGCAGCGATAGCAATTGGTGCCATTAATACCGCCGTTGCCGTATTGGAAATAAACAACCCAATTGATGCACAAAGTATAAATAAACACACCAACATCACTTGAGGGCCAGCACTACCCGCAACATCCATTAAACCATTAACAATAAGCTCTATACCGCCTGTTTTTTGTAATGCGGCAGCAAAAGGCATCATACCGACAATTAAAATAATACTTGGCCAATGAATAGAGCGATAAGCACTTTCCATATCGATACAGCGGAATTTACCCATTAACAAGCAAGCAATTAAGGCTGCAATAAAATTAGGCACTTCATTCGTCACCATTAACGCCACCATTAATGCTAACGAAAACAGTGCATGAGGAGCTTGAGATGAAGCAGGGGCAACAGTTTCAATTTCTGCTGCTAAATTTAACACGATAAAGTTACGTGGTTTCGTCGAAAGAATACGGATTAATTTCCAATCACCAATCACCAATAACACATCACCAAGGCGTAATGGCTCATCGACAATTTTACCCGGTAAGGCACTTCCTTCACGACGAATAGCAACCACGTTTAGTCCATAACGGGTACGAAATTTAATTTCTCTTAATGATTTACCTAATAATTCGGAATCAGGATTCATGGATACTTCAGCAAGCCCTACATCACGAGATTGTTCAGAAAAATATTCACCTCGCAATACCATTGGCTCTAATAGCTGTTCACGGCAAAACTCACGTAAATCGACATCACTGGCTGACATATCAACCAATAAAACATCACGCTCTCTTAATTCAGTGCCACCGGTTGCACTAACCATAACACGCCGAAAGCGCCTCCAGCGTTCAATACCGACAACGTTTGCACCATAACGAGAACGTAAATGTAATTCATCAAGAGAATGACCGACTAGCGGAGAACCTTTACGAATGGCTAAACGACGAGCACGCCCAGCTAACTGATAATCACGAATAAGATCACGGAAAGTCCGACGATAAGCTTCTTTTTGCTTACCATTATCGTTATTTCCTAGCCATCGACGTACCACCAGCATATAGAGAATGCCTGCGAATAATACGGCGATACCAATAGGTGTAATGGAGAAAAACTGAAAACTCGGTAAACCTTCTCTGACTAATTCACTGTTAACAACCATATTAGGTGGTGTTGCCACTAAGGTCATTAATCCACTAATAAGTCCAGCAAAGCCTAACGGCATCATTAAACGACCTGGCGATGTTTTCATTCGAGCAGCAACACTCAATACAACAGGAATAAAGATGGCAACAACACCTGTTGAACTCATGAAAGCACCTAAACTTGCAACGCATATCATTAATAGCACAAGCATTTTAACTTCACTGCTACCCGCGACACGAACTAGCCAGTCACCCATTTGATAAGCCACACCGGTTCTCACTAACCCTTCGCCAATAACAAAAAGGGCAGCAATCAGTAATACGTTAGGATCGCTAAACCCTACCGTGGCTTCATTTAATGAGAGTGTACCGCTAAGAACGAATGCGATGATGACAAGTAAAGCGACCACATCCATGCGGATTTTGTTGGTCGTAAAAAGGACAATAGCTATCAATAGCAGGCTTAAAACCCATAATAATTCGCTATTCAAAATGGCCTCGATCAGCAATAAGTGAAAACAGTTTAAGACATCAATTCACTACATTGATAAGTAGACCATTTTTACAACAATAAATCTTCTAATATGATCAAAGAAAAGACTATCTTTTGTGCGTTATTATTACTTTTTCAGCTTGCTTATCGATTTGAATATCATTTAAAGAATCAATAATTAAGTGAATCTCATTACGGCGAGGGAGAGAAAGAGGGGCATGAACGGCAACAACTTGGCATCCCGCATCTAAACCAGAGTAGATCCCCGCAGCTGCATCTTCAAAAACCACACAATCTTGTGGTAATAATCCCAATTTTTTGGCACCTAAAAGATAAGGCTCAGGATTAGGTTTACCTTTACTAATACATTCCGCTGTAACCCAATGCTTAGGTTCTGGAATACCCGTAACAGATTGGCGTGTTGTTGCGATCGGAACCGTACCTGATGTGACAATCGCCCATGGAATATTTAAGTCATTAAGGCGATTAATTAACTCAATAGCCCCCGAAAGCGGGGCTAAACCTTCTATTTGTGTTGATTCTAATTTCTCTAACCAACGAAATGTCTCGGTTATCTCTTGTTCGGTGGCATTAGGCATAAAATGGCGAATCGACTCAATAGCAGGCTTTCCGTGGATGTAGTCATTAATCTCTTGTGTTGATACACCGACACGCTCACCAAATAACGCCCAACAATGTTCAACAACGGGTAATGAATCGACTAATGTTCCATCTAAATCAAACAGAAAACCTTTACATGTGATTGCCATATTTTATGCCTACTTTTACCTTATAGTGATGCGTTAACCATTATGTACTGCAATTACGCATTAAGTATTTGCTGGATTTCAACGGCGCTAAGGTGATATTGGCGAGGGCATGCTAACCAAACATTAAGCATTCTTTGGTATTTTTCCCACATTGGTGTTTGAGAGTTAAAACCATGACTGCCACTATCGAAATGCGTGTAACGCCCTTCTGTATTCACCATAAAACGCACATAGCTAAGATAGCGGGATTCTGTCGCCGCATCAAAGCCTATAAATGCGACACGTCGAGCATCTGGCATCTCTTGTTCTTTTAAGTTATCACGAGAAACTTGCAGTGCATGGTACATTTCCATGACGTTAATAATGGTACGGCAAGTCTCTTCTGACATTTCATCGAAGTCACGATCAAGTTCACGTAATTGTAATCCATAACCACGTTCAATAATTGTCTGATAGCGACGATAACGTTCAGCGTTATCAGGATCCATCATAGTCATCATTTTATACTGATTAGAGAGGATCAAGCGTTGTGCGTGTGTCATTTCCATCATTAATTCTCCAAAGAAATCATTGAGGAGAGCATGACATTAATCAAAAGTATTGAGTAGTGCTAACTACGCGTTTTTTGATCTCAACGGGGTAATTCAGATGACAATAATGACAAACGAAGAAGGTAGAACAAATGTTCTACACATCATCAAGAAAAGAACGATCCAGTTGCTTAAAAGCACGTTTTAATAAATGGGCTAAAGAAAGGTAAGTCGGTGTTTGCTCAACAGGTGCTAAAGCGATACCTGCTTCTTCAAATTTCTCACGAATTTCATAAAACCAGCGCAATAACGTAGCAGGAAGAGGCGTTGCTGCACGCTTGCCTAACCACCATAATCCTTGCATTGGCAAGCTACAAGCAAAGAGCGCTGTTGTAATTGCTGGCCCTAAATTGCCGCCTAATGCGATTTGCCATGTCATTGTAAAAATGGCGATAGGTGGCATATAGCGAATACCAAAGCGCGTGGCTTTGACAATACGATTTTCAGGGAAAACAGGCGCTAACTGCTTTTCAACCGGCCAGGTTTTTAAATACTCGTTACCCAAACGAAGCTTCTTAAAAAAGCCGGGGGGAGTCACTGTCGGTTCGCTCATAATGACCTCAATCAATTTCTTTTGTAACTTTTAAAAAATATCTATAAAGAATAAAAATCTTTTAGTAGAATTAAGTATATTTTGTCTTTGTTGCCTTTACTCTGTATCCTGTGCCCATTCTAAAGGTTTGTGGCAATAAAGCGCTATATTTTGTTTGCCGGCGTGATTTTCAACCCTTTTCGCCGATTTTAACGCGAAAAGTTAATGGGTGAATAAAAATCGTCCAATTAATGATTGGCAACTATAATTAGCATCAAGTTTTTTACTTTAAGCATGATGCGCGTCATTAATGTCATCATAGGAATGCGATAGGCTTTTATGATTGACGTTTTATTAACCACCGTCTTTATAATATAAAAGACACTACGACAACAAGATAAATAGGTAATTCCATGTCAAGTAAGCTGGTGCTGGTACTGAACTGCGGTAGTTCTTCTCTTAAATTTGCAATTATCAACCCAGAAAATGGTGATGAATTCCTGTCAGGTTTGGCTGAATGCTTCAACCTTCCTGAAGCCCGCCTGAAATGGAAAATGGATGGCCAAAAACACGAAGCTGCGTTAGGCGCAGGCGCTGCTCATAGCGAAGCATTAAACTTCATCGTAAATACTATTCTGGCTCAAAAACCAGAACTTTCTGCACAAATCGCGTCTATTGGTCACCGTATTGTTCATGGTGGCGAGAAATTCACTAAATCTGTCGTGATCACTGACGACGTTATCAAAGGTATTGAAGCAGCAATCCCATTTGCACCATTGCATAACCCAGCTCACCTTATTGGTATTGAAGAAGCACGTAAGGCATTCCCTCATTTAATTGAAAAAATGGTTGCTGTATTTGACACTGCATTCCATCAAACAATGCCAGAAGAAGCTTATTTGTATGCTCTGCCATACAGCTTATATAAAGATCACAGCATCCGTCGTTATGGTGCTCACGGAACTAGCCATTTCTTCGTTTCTCGTGAAGCCGCTAAAATGTTAAACAAACCTGTTGATGAACTGAACGTAATCACTTGCCATTTAGGTAATGGTGGTTCTGTTTCTGCTATCGTTAATGGTAAATGTGTTGATACTTCTATGGGGCTGACTCCATTAGAAGGTTTAGTCATGGGTACTCGTAGTGGTGATATCGATCCTGCTATCGTGTTCCATTTACATGATGCTTTAGGCATGAGCGTTGAAGACATCAACAAACTGCTGACTAAAGAATCTGGTCTATTAGGTTTAACAGAAGTCACTAGTGACTGCCGTTATGTTGAAGATAACTACGACACTAAAGCAGATGCTAAACGTGCAATGGACGTTTACTGCCATCGTTTAGCGAAATACATCGGTTCTTACTGTGCACTGATGGAAGGTCGTTTAGATGCTATTATCTTTACTGGTGGTATCGGTGAAAACGCAGCAATGGTACGTGAATTATCACTGAAAAAACTGGCTCTGTTAGGTTTTGAAGTTGATCATCAACGTAACTTAGATGCACGTTTCGGTAAATCAGGCACTATCACTACCGATAACAGCCGTCTTGCTGTTGTTATCCCAACTAACGAAGAGTTAGTTATCGCTCAGGACGCAAGTCGCCTGACCGCTTAAGTTCTTTGATGTACTGCCAGTGTAATACTGGCAGTACTGTTTTACATAACGAGCAACCGATATTTAAAGAGGTTTCCGTGTCCCGTACAATTATGCTAGTCCCAACTGATACACGCGTAGGTTTAACCAGCGTCAGCTTGGGTGTTATCCGTTCTATGGAACAAAAAGGCGTTAGCCTGAGCGTGTTCAAACCAATTGCACAACCTCGTGTAAAAGGCGCGTTAGATCAGACAACTGCGATTATCCGCTCTCACTCCACTATTCAATCATCAGAACCTTTAAACATGGATTATGTTGAGTCTCTACTCAGCTCAAACCAAAAAGATGTTTTGATGGAAGAAATTGTTGCTAGATACCATGAAAACACCGCTGATGCAGAAGTTATTCTCATCGAAGGTCTGGTACCTATGCGTAAGCACCCTTTTGCACAATCATTAAACTATGAAATTGCAAAAACATTAGGTGCTGAAATTGTTTTCGTTACTGCATTAGGTAACAACACTGTTGAACAGCTAAAAGAGCGTATCGAATTTGCGCGTGCTGAATTCGGCGGTGTAAAAAACCAAAATATCACAGGCGTTATTGTTAACAAACTAAATGCACCTGTTGATGATCAAGGCCGTACTCGCCCTGACTTATCTGAAATCTTTGATGATTCAAGTAAAGCGATTATCTCTAATGTCGATTTAAAAACCATCGAAAAAAATAGCCCACTGCCTTTACTGGGTTGCATTCCATGGAACTTCGATTTAATCGCCACTCGTGCAACAGATATGGCAAAACACTTAAATGCGACTATCGTCAATAAAGGCGATATTGAAACCCGTCGTATTAAGTCTGTTACTTTCTGTGCACGTAGTATTCCACACATGTTAGAGCATTTCCGTCCTGGTTCACTTTTAGTGACTTCAGCGGATCGCCCTGATGTATTAGTTTCAGCATGCCTTGCAGCAATGAATGGCGTTGAAATTGGTGCAATCCTACTAACAGGTGGTTACCAAATCGATGCACCAATCAAACAACTTTGTGAACGTGCATTTGAAACTGGCTTACCAATCTTTATGGTTAGTGCGAACACTTGGCAGACCTCTTTAAATCTGCAAAGCTTTAGCTTAGAAGTTCCTGCTGATGACCATGAACGTATTGAAAAAATTCAGAACTACGTTGCTCAACATATCAATACACAATGGATTGATTCACTGACAGCGAACTCTGAACGCCCTAACCGCCTATCACCACCAGCATTCCGTTATCAGTTAACAGAACTAGCACGTAAAGCGAAAAAACGTATCGTTTTACCTGAAGGTGATGAGCCACGTACTGTCAAAGCAGCAGCAATTTGTGCTGAACGTGGTATCGCAACTTGCGTACTGTTAGGCGATCCTGAAGAAATTCGTCGTGTAGCAACTGCACAAGGTGTTGAATTAGGTACAGGCATTGAGTTAGTCGATCCTAAAGAAGTCCGTGAAATCTATGTGCCTCGCTTAGTTGAACTGCGTAAAAGCAAAGGTATGACAGAGGTTGTTGCTCGTGAACAGTTAGAAGATAACGTTGTTCTTGGCACATTAATGCTGGAAAAAGGTGAAGTAGATGGCCTAGTTTCTGGTGCTGTTCATACTACCGCTAACACTATTCGCCCACCATTACAGTTAATCAAAACTGCACCAGGTAGCTCATTAGTGTCTTCTGTGTTCTTTATGCTGTTACCTGAACAAGTTTATGTTTATGGTGACTGTGCAATTAACCCAGATCCAACAGCAGAACAACTGGCTGAAATCGCAATTCAATCTGCAGATTCTGCAATTGCATTCGGTATCGACCCACGCGTTGCGATGATCTCTTATTCTACTGGTAACTCTGGTGCAGGTAGCGATGTAGAGAAAGTTCGTGAAGCGACACGTTTAGCACAAGAAAAACGCCCTGATCTGATGATTGATGGTCCTTTACAATACGACGCGGCTGTTATGGCTGACGTTGCTAAATCTAAAGCGCCAAATTCACCTGTTGCAGGTAAAGCGACTGTATTTATCTTCCCTGATCTGAACACCGGTAACACTACTTATAAAGCAGTACAACGTTCAGCTGACTTGGTTTCAATCGGACCAATGTTACAAGGTATGCGTAAACCAGTGAATGACCTTTCTCGTGGTGCATTAGTGGACGATATCGTCTACACCGTTGCGTTAACAGCAATTCAAGCAAGCCAACAAGAAAACGCATAATTACTGAAGTTCGCTTCAAATAAAAAAACGCCAGATGATTGATTTCATCTGGCGTTTTTTTATTCTACAGATTTTTAATTTACTAAAATTCGAAGCAGTGTCAACATCGATTCTGTCTCCTTTATAAAGGAGTGTCAAGAAAAATCTCGCATATACCTCCCCAATACAAATACAACTAACATATTGATTTCAATCGTTTATTTATATTGTTTTATTCAAAAAAAGATAGAAATGAGGTAGGTTTCTGTTAGTATGCAGGTGGGTGCTTGGATCATTTTGGTTCAAGCATTAGTGAGAGCCAAAAAGACGAAAGCCCCGAATTCTATTTTATTAAAATCCGAGGCAGTCTCAAACCAGACAACTTGATTCTGTCTCCTTTATAAAGGAGTGTCAAGAGAAATGGCTAAATTTGCCCTGATGGGGCTGATTGCTGTCTGTGTGACAGCACTGTGTTTATCATTACTTAGACATGAAAGATTATGCTCTTTCAATATTCGTAGTGGTCACACAGTAGTTCAAGCGACTTTATCTTGCGATAAATAGCTTTGTGGGGGAACTTTCCCCCACAATTTCTCATCACACGTTGTTGCGTTTTGTGGTTACAAGCACCCTACTTTAATCCACTAATACCCGTTGATTGGTTGCACCCCATAAAATCGACATTTCCGTAAACAGTGCGCCACTAATATCTTCAACTTCTTCTGCCGTAATTTCGCTATTGCCTTGCTTACCAAAGAATACGACTTCATCCCCTGATTTGATATTTTTAAGATCTGTAATATCAACAATCACCGTATTCATTGACGTTTTACCTAAAACAGGCACACGTTGGCCACCAATTAAGGCATGTCCAGCATTACTAAAAACTCGACGATAGCCATCTGCATAACCAACAGGAATATTAGCTAATACCGAGTCACGTTTTAGTGTGTAAGTACGGTCATAACCAACAGTATTACCTTTAGGATAATAATTGATTGAAGCAATATTCGATTTAAACGTCATAACACGTTTGTAATCTGTACTTGCGATAGTATCGCCATAGAAAATTCCGCCCACACGCACCATATCTAGCCATGATTCAGGTACGGTAATTGTGGCGAACGTATTTGCCATATGCAGAGTGACATCTTTACGATTTAGTCCTGTAACATCCAATACTTTTTGTGATTGCTGTTTAAAACGAGCAAGATCTTCTCTTACTTTATCAGCATCTTCTTCAGGATAGTGAGACATAATGCCAACCACTTTAAGGTTAGCTAATTGAGCAATTTGCTTCGCCTCTTCAAGCCCTGCATTATTATTCACTTCTAATCCATTACGAGACATTCCACCTGAATTTAAAGCTAAATGAATAGGGATCACTCTATTTTGTTGTTTAGCAATGGCATCTAATTTTCTAGCCATATCTAAATTACCAATCAATTCCTCCACGTTATAGCTTGTTGCCTGAGCCATCTCTTGCTCTGTGGCATTACGTACACGCATTAAACGACCTTGGAATCCTAGATCACGAACTTCTTTTAGCTCTTGGTTATTCGTTACGCCAATACATTGCACATTATTTTCAATCATAACAGGTGCGACTAATGATAAATCATGACCATATGCATCGCCTTTTAAAACGGCACAAAGAGAGGATTTATCACCTAAAAGTGATTGTACTTTCTTCACATTAAAATCGAGCGCACTACGTGAGATTTCAATCCATGAGTTATTCACGATTGCAGGTTGAACCTGCGCCGTTTGAGTCACGGGTGGATTGTGATTAATCGGTTGTTGGCAAGCAGTGATAACAAAAAGTGGTAACAACGCAAGATATCGAATACCAAAAGACATCTTCTTTTTCCTTAGTGATTGTGATGTAAACCTATTTTTATAATTAATTAGGTACGAAAATATACACACAGTGAATATTCACTCAGGATAATAGCATTATTATTCATAAAATAAACATATTAATTCATATAAAAAAACGCCCCAATGAATTAATTTCAATGAGGCGTTTATCTATCTTAATTCTTAAAACAATCAGCGAACAATAATACCTAACAGAATACCAATAACACCAAAGTCTGCATCACTAAATGTAGTGTTAGCAATACCGATATCGCCAAGTACAGGCAAGAGGAATACAGGTAAGAAGGTAATTAATAAACCTTGAGCAAAGGCACCTAAAATAGCACCACGACGTCCACCGGTTGCATTACCAAAGACCCCCGCTGTTGCACCTACAAAGAAGTGAGGAACAACACCTGGGATGATCACCGTCCAATCTAAGGCATAAAGAATGAACATACCGATAACGCCAGCGGCAAAGCTACTTAAAAAGCCGACCAATACCGCATTAGGAGCATAAGGGAACACCACTGGACAATCTAAAGCGGGTTTTGCATTAGGGACTAACTTATCAGAAATACCTTTAAATGCTGGAACGATTTCAGCAATCACCATACGTACACCTTGCAGAATAATATAAACACCTGCTGCAAAGGTTATGGATTGCATCAATGAGAACATAAACCAGTTTTTGCCACCACTGACTTCACGAACGAAAGCATCGCCCGCAAATAAACAGGTAATGATAAAAATAATACCCATTGTAAAGGCGATGGCAACAGGCGTATCACGTAAAAATAGTAAACTTTTAGGCACATTCATCTCTTCGGTTGAATGCTCTTTATTACCAAATTTACTGCCGATAAAACCAGCAACAACATAAGAGATAGTCGAGAAGTGTCCTAATGCCACATCATCAGAACCGGTAATTTTTTTCATATAAGGATGAGCAATGGCAGGGAAAAACACCATTGAAATCCCAACAACTAATGAACCTACCGCAACTAATACTGAGCCTTCTAAGCCTGCTGTTGCCAAAATAACCGCCACCATCATCGACATAAATAATGTATGGTGACCGGTTAAGAAAATAAATTTCCATGGCGTTAAGCGTGCAATTAAGATATTGATCAACATGGCAAAAAACATAATTAATGCCATCTCTTTACCAAAGCTCTTTTGTGCAATAGAGACAATCGCCTCATTATTTGGCACAACGCCTTGAATACCAAATGCATGTTGGAAAATTGTTGAGAAATCACCCAGTGAGTTGATAACTAACCCTGCACCTGCGCCTAAAATAACAAAACCCATAATGGTTTTTACGGTGCCTTTAATACATTCTGTAACTGGTTTTTTTTGGGCAATTAAACCAATCAATGCGATCAAACCCACTAAAATAGCAGGCTCTGAAAGCACATCACTCATTAGAAAGCGGAAAAAGTCCATGATAGGCTCCTTATAACGCGCCTAATTCACGTAATGCGACTGAAAGCTTCTCTTTCATCGCCACTTTATCAATCATGTTATCCAGTGAAACAACTTTTCCATTTACCGCTTGTGAATTGAGTTGCTCTGCAATATCACGGGTGCCAACATAGATATCACTTGGAGTACCTTTTGCTGATCCCAGATCAACATGATCGACTTCTGCATTCACAGAAAGATCTTTTAGGATACTTTTGATGCTCATTTCCATCATTAAGCTACTACCTAAACCATTTCCACACACAACAGTAATTTTCATGATATTCCCCTCGGTAATTTAAATCGTCATTAATAATTGTTGATAACGGCTAATACATCCGCTTTGCTTTTCGCATTAAATAGCTTTTGAATATCTGCATCGTTATCAAAAAGTTCGGCTAATTTCACAATGGCATTAATATGACTATCGTTATCTGTTGCAGCCAAAACAATCAGTAATTTCACCGGATCGTTTTCATCAGCACCAAATTCAACACCTTGCTCAACAATCGTTAATGCAAGAGAAAGTTGATTAACACCATCTTCAGGACGAGCATGAGGCATCGCAATACCGGGGCCTAAAACATAATATGGCCCTATTTTTTCGTGTGATTTGTAAATTGCATCGATATAACGAGGTTCAATACAACCTTTATCAATCAATGGCTGACATGCCACTTTGACTGCATCTCTCCAATCGATAACGTTTGGAACCACTTGCACCACATCGGGCGTTAATAACGTTTTAAGCATACTTGCAACCTCGATAAGACTCTCTATGAGCTTCGTTATTAAGGATAGTAATCATTAATGGTAGCGCTATCTAGATAGATCATTCGTAATTGTGATAGCGCTATCATTTTAATGAAATGTTAATTGCAGAAAATGCCAACAATTGACACTGTATTGTTTCAGCATAATAGGAAGATTTCAGGTAGGATCTGCGGTTAATAAAATAGGCTAGGCAAGCATAATAACAAATGATCAAAACACGTAAGCGCCGAAATACAGGTCGCGTCACATTACAAGATGTCGCTAAACATGCAGGAGTCGGATCGATGACCGTCTCTCGTGCATTGCGAACCCCTGAATTAGTTTCTGATAAGTTACGAGAAAAAGTTAATCAAGCAGTAGAGGAACTTGGCTATATTCCTAATGCCTCGGCAGGTGCTTTAGCTTCAGCACAAAGTCATATTATTGCGGTACTGTTGCCCTCCTTCACAGATAGGGCCAGTGCAGATTTTATGCAATCTTTACAACAAATACTCAATCGCCATCAATATCAAATTTTAGTGGGTTGCTATGAGCACCAACCTCACAAAGCCAGTGATGTGATTAATATGCTGTTGCAAAGTAATCCTGCCGCATTAGTTGTCTTTGGTTCACAGCTTAGCCCAACTCATTTTTTGCATATCAGTAATGCCAATGTGCCTGTTGTCAGCGTTGCCAGCCAACCAGATGAACAAGCCGCTATTAGTATTGATTGTTCTTATGAGCAAGCGGCATATGATTTAACAAACCATTTAGTCACCCGAGGAAAGCGTTGTATTGGCTATATTGGTGCGTTACAAGGACAACGCCTGCACCACCAGCAAATAACCGGTTGGTCACGAGCGTTACTCAAAAATTATTTAAATGCTGAGCAAAGTGTCACTACACCTGATCCCGCATCTATGGCATACGGTCGACAAGCATTAACAGAGATTTTATTGCGCCAACCCGAACTAGATGCGGTCATTTGTAGCCATGAGAGTATTGCACTAGGTATGATTTTTGAGTGTCAACGTCGATTAATTAAGATCCCACAAGATCTGGCTATCGCTTGTTTAGAAGGCTCTGAAAATAGTGATCAGATATCCCCTTCTCTCACATCAATTCGTTTTGATTATCACAAAATGGGAAAAGAGGCAGGAAAACATCTGATAGCACTTTTACAACGTTTAAGAGACGAAGATGATAACGCTATATTCGAAGATACCGTTATCAACTATGCTTATCGATTTGAGTTAGGGCAAAGCACCCCTTAGTCCACAGTTTCTCTACTTTCTAGGCGTGTACTGTTGTTACGTGTTAACCAAAGAGAGAGGGCTTTTAATGAATCAGGCGTGAATTCATCACAGCGCTCAGTAATTTCAGAGGGAGTTAACCAACACACTTCCTCAATTTCTTCTGCTTGCAGTGCGAAGGGTCCATGAGAAACACAGCTAAACAAGCTTCCCCATACACGGCAACTTTCATCATCATAATAAAATTGACCATGCTCAGCAAAAGGGACTCCAGCAATACCTAACTCTTCTTCTGCTTCACGACGCGCACTTTCAAGTAAATTCTCACCTTGCTGAACCACACCACCCGCAGTAGCATCTAACCAACCAGGATAAAAATCTTTTATTTCAGTTCGACGCTGCGCCAAGATTTTCCCCATTCCATCATGAACAACGATATAAGTTGCTCTATGTCTTAGATTTTCAGCTCGCATTTGTTGACGTGTTGCTTGTGCAACGACTTCATTTTTATCATCAACAATATCAACCCATTCAACCAATGCCGTCTTTTCTTGTTCCATCCTCAACAAACCTTTTTTAACCGATACTAAACGATCGTAATTTTTATCCTGAATATACCAAAATCACTATTTTTCACCACTACAATAATCATACGTGACTTGTTTTATCCATCTTGCGCTTTTTTGCTTTTTATGATGTTAAAAGGCAGACTGTGATTATATTGTCTATTTAGTGCCTACTTTATTTTGGAGCTTTTAATGATTGACTTATATTATGCAGATACCCCAAATGGCCAAAAAATAACGCTTTTTCTTGAAGAAACTGGCATACCTTATCAGTTACATCGCATCGATATTAGTAAAGGCGATCAATTTAAACCTGAGTTTTTAGCAATTTCACCCAATAATAAAATTCCCGCGATTGTAGATAATTCACCTATTGATGGTGGTGAGCCTATCTCTATTTTTGAATCAGGTGCTATTCTTATCTATCTAGCTGAAAAAAGTGGCAAATTGCTCAGTCAAAATTTACGAGAAAAAACAACACAACTACAATGGCTGTTTTGGCAAGTGGGGGGATTTGGCCCAATGTTGGGACAAAATCATCACTTCACCCGTTATGCCACAGAAAAAGTCCCTTATGCGATTAAACGTTATACTGAAGAAACACAGCGTTTATATAGTGTATTAGAGAAAAGGTTAGCGCAGTCACCTTACCTTGGGGGCAAAGAGTACAGCATTGCGGATATCGCCACATATACATGGGCTCGTCTGCACGATCACCACAATATTGATTTAGCAAATTATCCCGCAATTGATAAATGGCTAAACAACATTAACCAACGCCCAGCTACGAAAAAACTCTTTAGCTAATATAAGCAATTTATATATCAGGATGATATTTATTCTTTATCAAGCAAGTAGATCAGGAGGATTGTGATGAAAATACTTATCACAGGTGGTACAGGATTAATTGGCAAAGCATTAGTTTGTGAGCTTGCGCTCGCCAATAATGATATTACGGTGCTTTCTCGTTCGCCTCAAAAAGTTTATTCGCATTTTTGTAATGAAATCACCTGCTGGACTCAACTCAACGATAAACAAAATCTTAATGAGTTTGATGCCGTTATTAATCTTGCTGGAGAACCTATTGCTGATAACCGTTGGACTCCCTCTCAAAAGCAAAAACTGGTTAATAGCCGTTGTCATTTAACCCAGAAATTGGTTGATTTGATTAAAGCTAGCGATTCTCCTCCAGCAGTTTTCATTTCTGGCTCTGCAGTAGGTTTTTATGGCGACCAAGGTGATACACGAGTTACAGAAGAGACGCCAGCAAATCCTGAGTTTACACATGAACTCTGTGCAAAATGGGAACGTATTGCGCTTGAAGCTCAAACACCATTAACACGAGTTTGCTTGTTGCGTACAGGGATTGTACTTTCAACTCTCGGTGGCGCACTGCCTAAAATGAGCAAACCTTTCAAATTAGGATTAGGTGGCAAATTAGGAAGCGGAAAACAGTATATGCCGTGGATACATATCGATGATATGGTCAGTGCGATTGTTTTCTTGCTTAAGACCCAAGATGCTAAAGGCGCTTTTAACTTAACAGCACCTAACCCAGTACAAAATAAAGAGTTTACTCGCCTATTAGGAAAAGCTTTTAATCGCCCAGCATTAATGATGGTTCCCGAAAGTGTATTGCGTCTAGTGATGGGAGAAAGCGCGGCATTAGTATTAGGTGGACAACAAGCCATTCCTGAAAAATTACTCAATGCAGGCTTTGAATTTCGTTATCCACAATTAGAAGAGGCATTAAAAGATATTATTAGCACTGGAAAATAATCTCTTTTAATTCGGATTAGGTATTCTACCAAATAAACGCAGTCAACAACGCTACAACTTGAAGTATGACGAGTAAATACTCTAAATAATTCAAGGTGTAGCTAGGCGACAAGTGAATCTATTCCTTGAAAAAACGCCTAGGAGCATACAATAGTATGTGACTAGCGCGAGTAAACGCAGTCAACAACGCTACAACTTGAAGTATGACGAGTAAATACTCTAAATAATTCAAGATGCGGCTAGGCGACAAGTGAATCTATTCCTTGAAAAAACGCCTAGGAGCATACAATAGTATGTGACTAGTGCGAATAAACGCAGTCAACAACGCTATACCTTGAAGTATGGCGAGTAAATACTCTAAATAATTCAAGATGCAGCTAGGCGACAAGTGAATGAGTCGCTAGGAGCATACAATAGTATGTGACTAGTGCGAATAAACGCAGTCAACAACGCTATACCTTGAAGTATGGCGAGTAAATACTCTAAATAATTCAAGATGCAGCTAGGCGACAAGTGAATGAGTCGCTAGGAGCATACATCAGTATGTGACTAGTGCGAATAAACGCAGTCAACAACGCTGCAACTTGAAGAATGACGAGTAACGCTGCAACTTGAATTATGACGAGTATACTTAGCGAGTGGGCTTATCGCCCTCCCACCTTTGAAATAAATCATCAGGTAAATCAATCTCAAACTGATCAAGTACACGATTTACTGTTTGATTAACAATATCATCAATTGTTTTAGGCTGAAAATAGAAGGCAGGTACTGGTGGCATAATCACTGCACCTAACTCAGCAGCCTGTGTCATTAATCGCAAATGACCCAAATGCAGTGGCGTTTCACGCACACATAATACTAACTTACGCCCTTCTTTTAATACCACATCCGCAGCGCGAGTGACTAAGGTATCTGCATAGCTATGAACAATACCTGACAGGCTTTTAATTGAGCAGGGTAATATGACCATTCCATTGACACGAAACGATCCTGAAGAGATAGATGCGCCAATATCGCGATCGTCATAAATCACATCCGCTAAAGCATGAATATCTTTTAGCGAATAATCAGTTTCTAATGAAATCGTACGGCGTGCAGCTTGGCTAATCACTAAATGTGTTTCAACTGACGGCACAGATTTTAGTATCTCTAATAAACGTATGCCGTAAATTGCACCACTGGCACCTGTTAGCCCAACTATCAGCTTTTTCATTATAATCCTCAGAATATATACCTTTGTTAATCATTATGATGATTAACCCTCAAAAAACAAGCGTCGATGCAGAACACACTAGCATCGACGCTTTATAAGGAAGGTATCTTACCGAAAAATCAGCCTTCGTTATAGATTTCCAAATTTTCTATTTCATTCTGATCACGAATTTTATGTTCATCATCACGACGTAGATTTTCTAAATAATCCAAGTAATCTTGATCGATATCTTTCGTAATATAAACACCGTCAAATACAGAACATTCAAACTGATTAATATCAGGATTCTCTTCTTGTACTGCGGCGATTAAATCAGTGAGATCTTGGAAAATAAGTCCATCAGCACCAATTAATTTACGAATTTCATCCACTTCACGTCCATGAGCAATAAGCTCATTGGCATTTGGCATATCAATACCATACACATTAGGGAAGCGAACTTCTGGCGCTGCTGAGGCAAAATAGACTTTCTTCGCACCCGCTTCTCTTGCGAGTTCGACAATTTGCTCTGACGTTGTGCCACGGACAATCGAGTCATCAATCAACAGAACATTTTTATCACGAAACTCTGCGCGATTTGCATTCAGTTTACGTCTAACTGACTTACGACGCTCTTGCTGACCCGGCATAATAAAGGTACGACCAACATAGCGATTTTTTACAAAGCCTTGGCGATAAGGTTTATTGAGAATATGCGCAATTTCTAAGGCAATATCACAAGATGTTTCAGGGATTGGGATCACAACATCAATGTGTAAATCATCCCATTCTTTGGCAATTTTAGCGCCTAATTTCTGCCCCATACGTAAACGCGCATTATAAACCGAAATTTTATCGATAAAGGAATCAGGACGAGCAAAGTAAACATACTCAAACAAACAAGGCATTAACTGCGGATTTTCAGCACATTGGCGAGTAAAGAGTTGCCCTTGCTCTGTGATATAAACCGCTTCACCCGGTGCAACATCGCGTAAAAATTCAAAACCTAAAGTATCAAGCGCAACACTTTCAGATGCGACCATGTATTCATGGCGACCATCTTCTAAGGTACGTTTACCCAATACTAAAGGGCGAATACCAAAGGGATCACGAAAAGCCAGTAAGCCATGACCGATGATCAAAGCAACACAAGCATAAGCCCCGCGGAGTTTTTTATGCATTGCCGCAACGGCTGCAAAAATATTATCAGGCTCAAGCGGGAAATGGTCAAAACGGTCTAATTCGTATGCCAATACATTGAGCAGGATTTCAGAATCAGAGGTGGTATTGATATGGCGACGTGCTGTTTCAAATAATTGGCGACGTAATAAATGCGCATTGGTTAAATTACCATTGTGCGCCAACGTAATACCAAAAGGTGAATTCACATAAAAAGGCTGCGCTTCTGATGCACTAGAACTACCCGCAGTTGGATAACGGACATGCCCTATCCCGATAGTACCTTTTAAACGCAACATATGACGAGTTTCGAACACATCTTTAACCAGTCCGTTCGCTTTGCGAAGACGGAAACCGTTGTTGCCGTCTATTGTTGCAATGCCTGCTGCATCTTGACCTCGGTGTTGTAACACCGTTAACGCATCATAAATTGATTGGTTTACTGGATTAGCTCCAGCGATACCGACAATACCGCACATGAATAGATCCTCATCAGCCAGACGGAGAGGTTATATTCTCTCCGACACGAAACTTGACGCATTTTGCAGGTAGTCAAAGAACCACCTAATAATATGGTTGAATTGAGGAATAAGCTCAGAACGTTGCCAATCAGCGCTATCTGCCATAGGCGTAAATGCGCCTAAAACAAAAAGTAATGCTGAAACTATCAGCACGCCTCTTAAAGCCCCGAAACAGATCCCCAAGACACGATCTGTACCTGATAACCCTGTGCGTTGAACAAGAGAGCTAATCACATAATTCACAACAGCACCGACAATCAGTGTCGCAATAAATAACGTAACTATTGCAATCCCGTTACGAACCAGCTCATCTTCAAACCGGGTAAAATAGACGGCAAGATAAGGATAAAACTGACTAGCAACAAAGAAACCACAACCCCAGGTGATGAGTGACAATGCTTCACGAACAAAGCCACGGATCAGGCTGACTAATGCGGAAAAACCAATAATGGCAATGATGGCGTAATCTATCCAGACCATAAATTCTTTATCCAATAATGATGCTCCGCATTAATACGGAAGCATTCTAACAGAAAACGAAAACGTTTGCGTAATGCTAATTTTCGCTAATTTCAAAATAATTTACGGCGATATGAAAAATCATAATCGCCGCAATAAGTTAACGCTTTGTTACATCACTCATCTGATGACTCGTTTAGAAAAAATTAAGGCTTATATGCCCTTACCTCACCTTGTAAGCCCGTAAGCTCTTTTAAATGAGGCAAAATAGCCTGTAATTCTGACTTAGATGCACTAGGACCAATGTAAATTCGAGTCACTTGTCCAGCAACAGGGCGTGCGGGTACGGTATATACCGGATAACCTGAGAAATGCATTTTCGCAATAATTTCTTCTACCTTCGCCGCATTTTTCAACGCACCTAATTGAACAACCCAAGCCTCGCCTTTCGGTGGCTGAGTTTCTTGTACGGGTGGTGCTGGTGGTTGTACTGGTGGCGTAACCACAGCCTGAGGCTCTGGTATAGGCGTTGGCTGTTGTGGTGGTTGTACCGGTGGTGTAACAGGTACAACAGCAGGTGGTTCAGGTGTTGTAACAGCAGGTTGCTCGACACCTGTCACTGCTTCAGAAAGCATACCTTCAGATGCGCCTTCTGATGGAGTAGAAGGCACTGAAGTTTGCTCTATCGGGGCGATAGATTCTATTTCTTGCTCATCACCTGGTTTGGGTACTAAAGGAATAGAGGCGAACTGGTCTTCGTTATATTTCTTATCGCCGTCGAGCAGTGCAGGTAAAAAAATGACCCCTACTGCCACCAATACAACGGCACCGACTAAGCGATTTTGAAATTTACTTGCCACCCACACTCTCCTTTTCCAAAAGTTCCATCACATGCGCGACTGTATGAAATGAGCCACAAACCACAACAATATCGTTAGGAGCAGCATCGGACATTGCTTGTTGCCATGCATTTTCAACACTATCGAATACCATTGGTTTCTCGAGATGTTGAGCTAACACATCCGCAGAAGCACCACGAAATTCATTAAGTGGAGCTACATACCAATGATCAGCCAATGGTGTTAAGCACGCTAAAGTGCCTGCGATATCTTTATCACCCAGCATACCAACAACAATACGCACTTGAGTATCAGATTTTTGTGGTAATTGTGATAACTTTTCCGCTAAATATCCTGCTGCATGAGGATTATGTGCCACATCAAAGATAACCAAAGGATGTTGAGAAATTACCTGAAAACGACCTGGTAATTGTGCACGAGACATACCGTCGACAATACTTTGCTGTGTTATTGCTTGGCTGACTTTGTCATCAGATTTAAGCAAGCAACGAATAACCCCCATCGCTGTCGCCGCATTGGCTAGCGGAATATTAGGGATTGGCAGCGCATCAAATTCACAATCAGCACAACGCCACTGCCAGTGATCGCCTTCAATAACAAAAGACCAATCTGTTCCACGACGGAAAAGCTTGGCTTGTTTTTCATTGGCAACTTGTGCAATGGAATGAGGCATATCTGGCTCACCCACAACAGCATAATGATTGGCTCGGAAAATACCGGCTTTCTCGTGACCAATATGCTCTCTATCTGCGCCTAACCAATCAGTATGATCGAGGGCAATACTTGTGATAGCAGCAATATCGGCATCAACGATATTTGTAGCATCTAACCGACCGCCTAATCCTACTTCAAGAATAACAACATCAAGTTGTGCTTGTTGAAATAACTTCAGCGCAGCCAGAGTGCCATATTCAAAAAAAGTGAGCGAGATATCGCCTCTAGCTTGTTCAATTTCTGCAAAAACATCACAAAAAGCATTTTCGGAGAGTTCTTTGCCTTGGATACGAACGCGTTCTGTATAACGAACAAGATGAGGGGAGCTATAAACGCCGACTTTCAATCCTGATGCTATCAAGATTGACTCTAGCATATGACAGGTTGTGCCTTTTCCATTTGTGCCTGAGACAGTGATTACCTTAGGCGCAGGACGTAACACGTTTAATATTTTTCCTACCTTGCCGACTCGCTCTAACCCCATATCAATGGCGCTAGAGTGTAAATGTTCAAGATAAGAAAGCCACACCGACAAAGGCGATGTGGCTTTAGGAGCAGTTATGATATTAGACATCTTCTTTTTTATTCGTTTCGATGTTAATTTCTGGCTCGTTGTCTGTAGATTCAATTTCATCAGCAATCATTTCTTCACCGATGATTTCATCTTCATCTTCTACTAAATCATATTGAGTCAGCTTAGCCAGTAATTCAGCCAGCTCATCACGCATTTGAGGACGACGAATAATCATATCAATCGCCCCTTTTTCTAACAGGAACTCACTACGTTGGAAACCAGCAGGCAGTTTTTCACGTACTGTTTGTTCAATAACGCGGGGACCTGCAAAGCCAATCAATGCTTTAGGTTCAGCAACATTAATATCACCTAACATCGCTAAACTTGCAGAAACACCACCCATTGTAGGGTCAGTCATAACTGAAATATAAGGTAAACCACGCTCTTGCATTTTTGCTAATGCTGCACTGGTTTTGGCCATTTGCATTAATGACATCAGCGCTTCCTGCATACGAGCGCCACCACTTGCAGAGAAGCAAACTAATGGGCAGTTATCTTCGAGTGCTTGTTCAACCGCACGAACAAAACGCGCCCCAACAACAGAAGCCATTGAACCGCCCATAAACGCAAATTCAAAGGATGCAGCAACAACTGGCATCTTTTTCAGCGTTCCTTTCATCACGATTAATGCGTCTTTTTCTTGCGTTTGCTTTTGAGCAGCGCTAATTCTGTCTTTGTATTTTTTAGAGTCGCGGAATTTCAGAATATCTTTAGGTTCTAATTCGCTACCTAATTCTGTTGTACTTCCTGTATCAAGGAAAGTCTCAAGGCGACGGCGCGCTGAAATGCGCATATGGTGATCACATTTAGGGCAAACCTCTAAATTGCGCTCTAATTCTGCGCGATAGAGTACCTGCCCACAGCTGTCACATTTAGTCCAAACTCCTTCAGGGATATTGGCTTTACGTGAACTTGTGATAGTGCTTTTGTTTAGAATTTTTTCAATCCAGCTCATTAATGGACCTTTTCGTCTGAATCTGACCTTCGCCAGTAAAATTATTGTTAGCGTATCAACCACAATACACTGGCTGTGTGGTTAGCAAAGTTTATGATGATACCGCTTACTGAATTTCAGCGCATCTCTTTATTATGGCTATTCTACGGCAAAAACTGATGATAACTGCTCAAACCTCTTTGTTATCACTTTCTTTCTTTGCTTTTGCACTCGCTCTACGATGGCGTAAGATCTCAATAACGCCCGGTAAAATAGAAATAACAATAATGGCAACAATTAGCAATTTTAAGTTCTTTTGAACTATATCTAAGTCACCAAAAAAGTATCCTGCATAAGTAAATAGCAGTACCCATGCAATTGCCCCAGTAACATTATAAAAGGCAAAGTGACGATATGACATTTTACCCATTCCTGCAACGAATGGCGCAAAAGTTCGGATAATCGGCACGAATCTTGCCAAAATTATTGCTTTACCACCATGCTTTTCATAAAAAGCATGGGTTTTATCTAGATATTCACGACGGAAAATCTTTGAATCAGGCTTACTAAACAGTTTTTCACCAAAAAGTCGTCCAATAGAATAGTTAACGGCATCACCTAAAATGGCGGCACAAAGTAGCAGTAAAACAATAATATGAACATTCACATCATTAGTTTCTAATGAAGCTAAAGCGCCAGCAACGAATAATAAGGAGTCTCCGGGTAAGAAAGGCGTTACTACCAACCCTGTTTCACAGAAAACAATAAGAAACAAAATGGCATAAACCCATGTACCATATTGTGCGACAAGCTCTGCTAAATGTGCATCAATATGTAAAATGAAATCAATTAGAAATTTAATTAAATCAACAAATTGCGTTAATATTTCCATAAATCCTCAGAAAACTGGGTGTTTTTATGATTGAGATATCTCAATAGGGTTATCCGCTAAAAATAGTGGACCCATTGCAGGTTTTGGTAATTCAAATTGCTCAGGATAATCCACAGATACCAAGTACAGTCCATTTGCTTTGGCTGTTGCAGCCGCTTTGGTTCTGTCTTTTAAGGCTAATAGTTCAGCCATCCAAGTAATATCCTGATTGCCACACCCTATTTCTAGAAGACTGCCAACAATATTTCTCACCATATGATGAACAAACGCATTCGCTTTAATATCCACGACAACATAGTCACCATATCGAGAAACATTGACATGCATAACATTACGCCATGGCGTTCGAGATTGACATTGGACAGCTCTAAAAGAGGTAAAATCATTTTCACCCAGTAGACATTGTGCTGCTTGATGCATGCGTTCAGCGTCTAAAGGATAATGAAAATGTGTCACTCCTGATGACAAGATAGCGGGACGATAGCGATGATTAAAAATCACATAGCGATAACGTCTTGCTGTTGCACTAAAGCGAGCATGAAAATCGTCAGAAACCGTTTTTACCCAACGTACTGCAATATCCGCAGGCAAATGGGTATTCACTCCCATAGTCCAAGCGGGATCTTTGCGATGTGCCGTTGTTTCAAAATGGACAACTTGCCCCGTTGCGTGCACACCAGCATCTGTCCTTCCAGCACAAAAAACCGATATAGGCTCATTAGCCACTTGTGAAAGTGCTTTTTCTAGCCGTTCTTGTACACTACGCACTTCATTTTGGCGTTGCCAGCCATAATAGCGACTACCATCATATTCAACGCCTAAAGCAATTTTGATTGTTGTGCTTTCAGAGGCAACCGCTGACTCAGTCAAGGGCTGTTCTGTCACTTCAGCACTCACTTGCACATTCATTAGTAAAACTGCTCCTGCATTAATTGCTCTGCTACTTCAACAGCCATTAATGCCCCGCCAAAGCGCACGTTATCTGCTACTGACCAAAATTGTAAGGCTTCTGGCATACCATAATCATTACGGAAGCAACCTAAATTCAAGCTCACATTGCCTGAAGCATCAGTCACTTGTGTTGGAAAATCATTTTCATCACTGATATTCAGATCTTCATTTTCTTGTAATGTCTCACGCGCTTCATCACTCCCCATTGGACGAGATGTTTCTAATTGCACGGATTGCGCATTACCATAAAAAACGGGTGCTTGTAATGTGGTGATAGAAATAGGCAAACCTTCGTCTTGCAAAATTTTACGAATTTGATCAACCATGCGACGCTCTTCTTGTATAGAGCCTTCGTCATCAACCATTAAAGGTAAAATATTAAATGCTAATTGCTTATTAAAACGACCTAATTCAGGAGGAATACCGTTAAGTAAACGGGCACTTTGCCCTGCCAGTTCATCTACGGCTTGTTTTCCAAAACGAGAAACAGACATTAAGTTTGTCACGCTAAGGCGTGTTAAACCCGCAGATTCTGTTAATGGGTTAATGGCGCGTAATAATTGGCTTACCATGCTATCAGCTATTGAAACAATATTACGAGTACGGTATTCCGCTAGCATTGCACTGTTCACGCCAGGAACAACCAATGGTATATCCCAATCCATTGCAAAAATGCCACTACAATCAATAACAATACAGCCAGCATCAGCCGCTTGTTGTGCATATTGCGCACTGATTTCTGTTGGTGCGGCAAAGAAAGCTAATTGAATATCAGCCCACTCGATATTGTGAATACCTTGAACCGCAACACTTTTGCTGTTTACACGCACCGATTTTCCAATGCTATCTTCACTTGCGATTGCCGTTAATTCACCAATGGGAAATTCACGCTCTTGTAGCAGTTCTAAAATCGCTTCACCGACAGCGCCTGTTGCACCAACAACTGCAATATTCCAACCTTCTCCCATAAGATATCCTCCAATAACATAAATTTTTAAAAATAATATTTTGCTTTATTTGTGTGTAGTACTTTTATATGTAGCACTAAAGCCAATTGCATTTAATATATCAACCGTAGTTTGATTGTCACAAATGACATGGAGTGAAGACCACTCACGACGAACAGGATAAAATTTGCGTAATTTATCAAACTCCCCTTTTATTCCTGCTACTTTTCGTAATGGAGCATCATCACGACGCACATCATAAACAAGATGAATAAGTTGTTTTAAAAGTGTTTGTGTTAACTCACCTTGTACTGAAATGGTGGAAATAGTAGGTGCAGGTAACAGAGTTGATAATTCAACTTTTTGAGGTTGTCCAATAAAATCACAATAAGCTTCAAAAACTTGAGTTGTACCACGCGCCTTACCTTCTAAGGTGTAACCCGCAATATGTGGTGTTGCGATATCAACTTTATTTAATAACTCAATAGAGAGATCTGGCTCTGGCTCCCAAACATCCAACACAACGCGTAAGGATTTACCTTTCTCAAGTACAGACAATAATGCTTGATTATCAACAACCTCGCCACGGCTCGCATTAATTAAAATACGACCTTCAGGTAATTTTTCGAGGTTGCTCTCATTAATTAAATGATAACTTTTGTATAAGCCTGATTTATTGAGAGGTGTATGGAAAGTTAGAATATCTGCTTTTTCTAACAATGTTTCCAAGGGATGAAACTCTTCATCATCACCATTATCCGCTCTTGGTGGATCGCAAAGTAAAACATTTACACCCAATGCGCGAAGGCGTGTTGCTAATCGACCGCCCACATTTCCCACACCAACAATACCAACGACTTTATCGGTCAATTGAAAGTTATCTTGCTCTGCTAACATCATCAGAGCAGAAAATACATATTCAACAACCGCGATAGCATTACAACCTGGGGCTGATGAAAAACCAATTTGTTGCTGTTTTAACCATGCAATATCTACATGATCGAAACCCGCAGTCGCGGTTCCAACAAATTTTACTGGCTTGCCTGATAATAAGGATTCATTGACTTTAGTAATTGATCTCACCATTAAGGCATCAGAATCATTAAGCTCATCAGTAGGTAATGGGCGACCAGAAACAGCTTTTACCTCACCTAATTGGCGGAAAAGTTGTTCCGCATAAGGCATATTTTCATCAACCAGAATTTTCACGGTGTTATCTCACTGATTTGGTATTTATGTGTGTAAACAATCAATCGAAAAACAAAATTAAGCGATCTATTTTGCCACTTATTCACAGTAAAGCCTATTATTGACAGTAAAATCCGCCTAGATTTTAAGTAAATATATGAAAAGAAGGCTTAACAATTGGGTAATCGACGAAAACGTTCTGGTGTTGTGCCAGCATATTGTTGAAACATCGCAATAAATGAGGATGAAGAGCTATATCCCACATCAAATGCTATTTCATTCACACTTTTCCCTTGTTCTAATAAAGAAATTGCATGTAAAAAGCGTAGGCGCTTACGCCATTCACTAAATGACATGCCTAATTCTTGTTGGCAACGACGAGAGAGTGTTCTTTCTGAGGTATAACGCTTTTTAGCCCATTCTTCTAACGAGGTATTATCCGCTGGATCCTGCTCTAATACAGAAAGTATGGGAGCAAGTAATTTATCTTTAGAAGACGGTAAATAAGTATGATGTATTGGCGAAACTTTAAGTTGATCAATCAGTACTTGAGCTAAACGAAAATCTTCTTCTGTTTGTGGTTTACACACACCACGATGAAAAAAGTCGGAAAATATGGTTGAAAAAATAGCACTTAATTGAATCAAACAAGGTTTATCTAATAATCCATCACACCAACTTGGCGCGATATCTAGCACCTTAAAAGAGAGTGTTTTTTTATTGTAACTAGCATGCCCTACATTTTTGGGTATCCATACACTAAATTCTGGTGGCGCTAAAAACCGCTGTCCTCCAGCTTCTAAATCCATGACACCAGAAATCACATAAAGTAACTGACCAAAATCATGTTGATGATAAACAAACTCTGTTTCAGCTAATAGTTGCTCATCACGAAATCGAACTGTATCTGGATCAGACAATAACCATTGCATTTTTTGTTGTTCAATTGTCATCTTTATGTTGATCTCTTGTCATGTTGTCTTTATTGGCCTATCTATTGTCTGGTTTTCATTATATATATCTAATCAGACAGACTTACAATAGCGACCTGGTTTAAAAATAGATGTGAGAACAATGAAAAACGCAATTTTTCCGCTTTTAGCGGTGTTAATCTGGTCCATTAATGCAGTCGTCAATAAAGCAGCCGCGTCTGTTATCGATCCTGCTGCAATCTCTTTTTATCGTTGGTTCCTCGCCTTTTTAATTATGACACCTTTTTTGGTCATGCCAGTTTGGCATCATCGTAAAACCGTCAAACAATATTGGTGGAAATTATTTATTCTTGGTGCATTAGGGATGGTGATGTACCAAAGTTTAGCTTATTATGCGGCACACTATGTTAGCGCAACATTTATGGGGATTCTGAACTCTCTCATCCCATTATTAACCGTTATTATTAGCATTTTTGTTTTACGTGTTGTACCTACGGTAGGTATTGTTTTAGGCACAGTGCTTTCAATTAGTGGCTTAGTTTGGCTAATTAGCCGTGGCGAACCCTCTCAATTGCTTTCTCAAGGTTTGGGTTATGGTGAGCTGATGATGTTTATTGCTTCGGCGTCATACGCCCTTTACGGTGTATTAACAAAACGATGGTCAATTGCACTACCTAACTGGCAATCACTTTATGTGCAAATTGGATTTGGTGTTCTGTTATTATTGCCAAACTTCTTTCTTGCCGAAAGTGTTGCGTTAACAAAAGATAATATTGGATTAGTTATCTTTGCAGGTATCGGAGCTTCTATTCTTGCACCTTATCTGTGGATTTTAGGTGTGATGAAATTAGGTGCAAATACGACCTCTATTTTTATGAACCTAATGCCATTATTTACTGCAATGATTGCTATCGCGCTTCTCGGTGAAGAAATGCATAGTTATCACTTAGTGGGTGGTGGTATTGTGTTACTAGGTGTGCTCTTAGTACAACAACTTAGAACACCACTGAATTTCCGACGTCAGTCTGCTCAGAAAAAAGCAGATTGTCATCAGGAGATGTGAGTCAATGTCAAAAAGACAACAATAAAAAAAATGCCGGCTAAATTCTTAGCCGGTCACATTCATATGTTAGGTTTAATAAATAAAACTGACACAAGAAATCAAAGTATAAAATATAAAGTAATACAAGTATCCGTGGCAAACATTACCAACTTTTATATTAAATAGCTTCTACTTATTTGTAATAAAATAACCCAGATCAATTTTTTTGCGCTCTTTTTGTCTTATTCAACCTTTCCATTCTCCTAACCCCATATAAAACAAAATATTTAATAATTTTGGGTCAAATTAAATTAAACGATTGAAATAAAATGAAGCTAATTTATTTTTCTCAATATAAACAATATATTAACAAAATTTGTCTATTTTATTGGAGTAATAAAATGAGCAACTATTAGGAAAGGTATTTTTAAGCGTTGTTTATATAATCTTTTTTTAATGATTTTTATTCGAAAAATATCTTTATTAGAATAATAAATTATTTTTCATAATAAATTTCAAATAAAAAAGCAGACTCCATTAAAATGAAGTCTGCTTTTTTTAATAAGTAAATATAAGTATATCTAACTATTTTTTATATTTGCTCATGACTAATGAAGCATTTGTACCACCAAAACCAAAGCTATTTGACATTACAGTCTCCAGCTTCTGTTCTGTTGGTTGAGTAATGATGTTCATCCCCATTGCTTTATCGTCTAATTCTTCGATATTGATGCTTGGTGCAATAAATCCATGCTCTAACATCAGTAGGCTATAAATTGCTTCATGCACACCAGCAGCACCTAATGAGTGACCAGTCATTGCTTTTGTTGCTGAGATAGCTGGAGTATGCGAGCCAAACACTTCCGTGATAGCTTCAAGCTCTTTTAGATCACCAACTGGCGTTGAAGTACCGTGTGTATTGATATAATCAACTTTATCAATACCTTGCATCGCCATTTGCATACAACGCACAGCACCTTCACCTGAAGGAGCAACCATGTCTGCACCGTCAGATGTTGCACCATAACCTACGATTTCACCATAGATGTGTGCACCACGCGCTAATGCGTGTTCTAATTCTTCAACAACCACAATACCGCCACCGCCTGCGATAACAAAACCATCACGATTTTTATCGTAAGTACGAGAAGCTTTGGTTGGGGTTTCGTTATATTTAGTTGAAAGTGCACCCATGGCGTCAAATTCGCAGGTCATTTCCCAACTTAATTCTTCACCACCACCAGCAAATACAACATCTTGTTTGCCTAATTGGATCAGCTCAACAGCGTGACCAATACAGTGTGCTGATGTTGAACAAGCAGAACTGATTGAATAGTTAACGCCTTTAATTTTGAAAGGTGTTGCTAAACAAGCTGAAACACCTGATGCCATTGCACGAGTTACCATATAAGGACCTACGCCACGTAGGCCTTTAGCTCTCATGCCATCAGAACCTTGTACTTGGTTACGTGGAGAACCTCCACCAGAGCCAACGACTAAGCCAGAACGAATATTAGAAACTTGGTCTTCTGTCAGACCTGAATCAGCTATCGCCTCTTGCATAGATAAATAGGCATAAACCGATGCGTCGCTCATAAAACGGCGGATTTTACGGTCAATAAGACCTTCAGTATCAAGCTTAACGTTGCCCCAAATGTGGCTACGAAGCCCCATCTCTTTAAATTCTTCTGAGAAAGTTATCCCGGAACGACCTTCCTTTAAAGAATCCAGCACTTCTTTCTGGTTATTACCAATGCTCGAAACAATACCCAGACCCGTGATCACTGCGCGCTTCATTCATACCTCTTTACAATAATAGTTGTAGCTGCGGGATTTCTGACTAGCACTTTAGCGTACAGTTGTACGCCGAACAAGTCCGATCAGGATCTTTTTTACAAAAATACAGATAACCTAATAAAACGCTTTCCCCTTTAAGGCTGGCACAAGCTACCTAACAGCGCTAAGATGTTGGATAATTTTTTCGAGAAATACAGGCAGTTCCGTGAATAATAGCCCGATAAATACTGCGTCTTTAAGTTGGAATGAACTTGGTACGCCTATCTCTGAACAATTTGGCGATATTTACTTTTCAAACCAAGACGGTCTAGAAGAAACTCGACATGTGTTCTTACATGGAAATCATTTTCCATCACGTTTTGGTACACATGTACGCTCTGAATGTGTTATCGCAGAAACAGGATTTGGTACTGGCCTTAATTTTTTAACACTATGGCAAGCTTTCGAGCAATTTAGACAAACGTCTCCTAATTCTCGTTTAAAACGCCTTCATTATGTAAGTTTCGAAAAATTCCCTCTGACTAAAAGTGATTTACGAGCCGCACATCGCCATTGGCCTGAACTCGAAAAATATTCACAAGCGCTTTGTTCTCAATGGCCATTAGCCATTGCAGGTTGCCACCGCATTATTCTTGCTGATGGAACAATCACATTGGATTTATGGTTTGGTGATATCAACACCTTGTTACCCCAAACTCGCCAAGCGCTACATAACAAAGTGGATGCATGGTTCTTAGACGGTTTTGCTCCTTCTAAAAATCCACAAATGTGGAGTGAAACTCTCTTTCAATCGATGGCTGATTCAATGAGAGAAAACGGTACATTTGCAACATTCACCGCCGCAGGGATCGTCAAACGAGGTTTGCAAAGTGCTGGTTTTGAGATAAATAAAATCAAAGGATTTGGTCAAAAAAGAGAGATGCTGACAGGTGTTTTTCCACATACTCCATCCCCTGAGTTTCTCCCTTACTATGCAAGGCCAAGTGCAACCAAAGCACAGAATATTGCAATTATAGGTGGCGGTATTGCCAGCACATTTACGGCACTTTCGTGCCTAAGAAGAGGCGCCAATGTCACCTTATATTGTGAAGATAAACAACCTGCAACTAATGCCTCAGGCAATCGACAAGGTGTGTTATATCCTTTACTTAATGGCAAATCCGATGAACTAGAACAATTTTTCACAACCGCATTTCTATTTGCTCATCGCACTTATGACAATTTGAGTAAAGCAGGTATTCCTTTTTCACATCAATGGTCTGGTGTCGCACAGATTATTTATAACGAGAAAGTTCGTAAAAAAGCACAGAGAATTATGGATAATTCTATACCTTTTGCTCAAATAGCATGTTATCTCGATGAAAATGAAATCAATAAACTCAGCGGAGTAGATGTTAATTGTGATGCATTGTTTTACCCACAAGCGGGATGGCTTTCACCGACTGAGCTCACGATCAATACATTAAAATACGCTGAACAATTAGGTTTAACGTTGCGATTTAATCATCAAGTCACTCAAATAAGTGCGCAGAAAGCATCTTGGTGCTTAGATATTGTTCATCACGATGGAGTGAGTGCGACACAATTTCAATCACAATATGATTGCGTTATTTTGGCAAATGGACACCGAATCACAGACTTTACTCAAAGTGCAAAATTACCCATTAGCGCAGTTAGAGGTCAAGTTAGCCATATTCCAACAACAAAGACATTATCAAAACTAAAAACGGTACTTTGTTATGATGGCTATTTTACGCCTGTTGATCACCAAGATAATTTGCATTGTGTAGGAGCAAGCTTTCGTCGCGATCGATTAGATTTAGCTATTTCGACTCAAGAGCAAGAAAATAACCAAGCTCATCTTATACAGTGTTTAGCAAAAGCCCCTTGGGTTAAAGAAGTTGATTTTAGCCGAAATGAAGCGCGAATTGGGATTCGTTGCACTATTCGCGATCACCTACCGTTATTAGGCGAAGTACCTGATTTCGAAAAATTGCGCGTGGCATACACGCACTTAGATAGATTTAAGCGTAGAAGACAAATACCCGCTTTAGCTCCTGCTTATCATCAACTTTATATTATCAGTGCGTTGGGCTCTCGCGGATTATGTTCAGCGCCTTTATCAGCTGAAATTCTGGCAAGTCAAATTTTTGATGAACCTTTTCCGGTTGAAGATGATGTATTGAATGCCTTACACCCTAATCGTTTTTGGGTAAGAGCATTACTACGAGGAAAACCGATTGAAGTGAAATAGCCAAGGTGATAAGTAGTATTGAAGCACTTAATTGAAATGATTATTAATAATAAAAGAAAATATTTTAGCCAAATAACTCATATCATACCTCCAAACGCCATAAATGTAGCTACAATGTAGCTACATTTAATGACGAATATATCACCTTTCTATCTTATATACCATTAGCTAAAAAACGTTTCTTTGTATAAAAAAACTAAACCTCAAATTTCATGGCACAGCGCGTTTCTTTTACAAAACCCCCGCTTTCAACTTCATTATTTAAGATTTCTTGCAAAGAATGAGGAATTTCGCTTTCTGACAAAATAGAAAAACCTAAGCGTTGATAATACGGCGCATTCCAAGGAACATGGCGAAATGTCGTCAACGTAACGGCACTAAATTGATGTGCCTTTGCTTCATCTTTTACTTTTTGAATAAGTAATTTACCAATACCTCTATTTTGCCAAGCTTCACTCACTGACAACTCATGAATAAATAAACTTTCAGGTAATGGCATCGTCATAATAAAACCAACTGGTTCATTTTCACTATTAACAGCCACCCAATGCCCTTTATGATTAATAAAGGCTAAATGTTTTTCAACACTTTGTACGCCACTCTCACTTATCCAACTTAAATCTTCTAAAGTACTAAAGAGTTGCCCTGCTGATTGCTCGATAGCAGGTAATTTAATTGCATCATCAATTTGTGTGGGGCGAAGAGTAATATCGTTATTTTTTATTTCGTTTTGTGTTGTTGTCATCTCTTTTTCCAGCTCAGGTGTTTTTATACTTTTATGCTTAATTTATTAAAAAGCCATCCCGTTGGATGGCTTATGTTAAAGCTAAAATAATTTCTTATTTTTTAAATCGTTAATCTTTAGGTAATATGCCATAAGATTGAAATTTACCACTCTCTTCCATAAACTGATTATAATACTTGTTGTCTTCTACAGAGTCTTTCACGGCTCTATTAGCATACGCGCTAGAGACAGCGAGTGTCGCCTTATAAAGTTTATCTTTTAATGTGTTATGGATCTTCGGATCTTCACTTTCTTGAATTTGATTTAATAATGAAACTAGCTCTTCTGCTTCAGCTTGAATATCAGGATCAGTAAATTCTGCTGTCGGTAACATATAGTCTAAATCAAGATTAACAGAATCGTTATATTCATCTTCTTGAGTAAACGGAGCTAAATCTTTACTGTATTCCGCTGAAATATATTTAATAAATTCAGGTTTATCAAAGCATTTGTTTTTTATGCTACCGTCATTATTTTTATTGCGAGTGCGAATTTCATTAGGAAATGGCTCGCCTAAGGCATAAGTACACTGAAAAACATTACCATCAATTAATGTGGCATTAGTACTACGCACTGGAAGTTCAAATTCATAGCCATTAATAATAACTGGGTAATCGACAGGTTTAAATTGATCTGTTTTTCCCTTTACTGCATAAACTTCAGAAAGGGTGTAATACATAAAATTATCAGGATTTAATATGCCACCATTATTATTATCATAAACCATAAATCGAGCATCATTACCGGCACTATCTTTTAAATTATGCTCACCAGGTGACAGCGTTATGTAGCCATTTTTACCCGGCTCTACCTGATATTCTTTATCATCGACGCTAAAACTAATGACTTTTTCACTTGGATTACTGTAATAAAACTTATTTTTTTTATTATCTAAATCAAATTGATCACAAGCAGATAAAAATAAAACAGCGCTAGTCAGTAGTCCTATTTTAAAGAAATTTTTCATCGTATCGTTATCCTTATCATAAATATTCTATGCAAATCATTTGCATCCCGAGAAACATTCCTAAAAAACATTTAAAAGTAATTTTACAGAAATGGCAAGGAGTTACAAAAGATAGCACTATTATGCTTAATCAATGAGAGATACATCGACTTTGAAAAATCAAATAAAAACAATTGATAAATAGTAAGGATCAATTTTTGTATAAAAACCAATCTAATTCAACAGTAAATATCTTAAATATAACTTAGAGGCTGTGATCTTAATAAGATTTTAAGAAAGAAAAAAACAACCGATTTATGCCGGTTGTTCTCTTAGTAGACATGCCGAATTAATTAATTGAGTTAACTAAATCATGCCATGTAGATAAAACTAACGCTTGATCTGGAGGTGAAAGCTCGCCTGCTTTTATCGCCTTTTGAATGCTCTCTTCTACACGCGTTCTTAACGCTTCTAACTGTGTGTTATTTTCTTGCTCAAGTTCAGCAATAGCCAGTGTAATATGGCCTTGTAAATACCCACCTGCAAATAACTCATCGTCAGAGGCATGTTCAACACGGCTATCAATTTTATCTAATAAGTACGCTTCATACTCAGAAAGCATTATTTATCCTCAATATATAATGTTGCTACTTTTTTATATTTACCTTGTATTAGCAAAGCATAAATACGTATGTTCTAGCAACCTTACTACTTCAGACTCCACCCTATTGGGTAAAACCTTCACAGTGGATAGGCGATAGTTATTCTCGCAATCCTTAATTAACTAAAGGATTTTCCTGATAAGGAAACATCTCTTCCGTTAGCTCTGGGGTATTGTAAAACAAATGTAACGCATTAATAAATAGCTGTGCACGAGGTGGCGTGTTTTTATCTCGTAAATAAGCGAGTACTTGTTCTCTAACTTTATTTCTAAATTCATAGCGATCAGGTTCAAAGTTACCTTCTAAATTGTCACAACTGACATTAAAAGGATAACCAGCAGCTTGGCAAAATAACCAATCCAATGCTTGAGGTTTGATTTCTACAACTTCAAACTGTCCTTGAGTGGTTTCATCTCGTCCATCTGGGCAATACCAGTAACCATAATCAACTTGTTGACGACGAGCCTCTCCGGCGATACACCAATGTGATATTTCATGTAATGCACTAGCATAAAAACCATGAGCAAAAATAATTTGGTGATAAGGTGTCTCTTCATTTGCAGGCAAATAAATCGGCTCATCATCCCCTTTAACTAAACGGGTTTGGAAACTTTCGCTAAAACATTGATTAAAGATATCAATTAACTGTTGATAATGATGTGCTGACATTTAAAAACCATCTATTCCTAATTAAAAAGTGCAGAAAACCAAAGTGCAATAGTATCACCATGATTGTCATGTATGAGTTTGATGCTCATCAAAAAGGAGATAATGACCAGCATAGGTCTTATTAATTTTTGCCCTTTTGTTAATACTAAACCTGCACCTAAGCGAGCACCAATAAACTGCCCACAAAGCATAACTAAACCAATAGTCCAAATAACCTGCCCACCAATAATAAAAAACAGTAAAGAGCCAAAGTTAGAGGTGAAGTTAAGTAACTTAGCATGAGCCGTCGCTTTTGAGAGATTATACCCAAGTAACATGACATAACCTAAAGCGAAAAAAGAGCCTGTTCCTGGTCCAAAAATACCATCATAAAAACCGACACCACCACCAAGCACTGCACCAAATGTATAGTAGCCAATACGTTGTTTACTGTCTTGAGCGCCTATTGATGGAGTAAGAAGAAAATAGAGACCAATAGCTATGGTAAGAATAGGAAGCGCTTGTTTAAGGATTTCTGGATTAATAAACTGCACCAACATGGCACCAGAAACCGCACCAATAAAAGTCATTAAAATTGCAAATCGCTGCGCTTTTAAATCAATAACTTTTCGACGTATAAAATAGAGCGTAGCTGAAAACGAGCCACCTACCGATTGCAGTTTATTCGTTGCTAGAGCTTGAACAGGCGGAACCCCTGCTGATAACAAAGCTGGAATAGTGATTAACCCACCACCACCAGCAATCGAATCAATAAAACCTGCGATTAAAGCAACAAAGAAGAGAAGAAGGTAGATGCCATCTGAAAAGAGCCAATCCATTTATCTATCCGAATTATTAGGAATGAAGGACGTGCTGCTGTGTTTATCTCATTTATTTAAAAAAGCCACAGCAACACTATCTGAGCATAATAAAATTAGGCGCTCACACCTTTAAAGCTAACATCAAACTTACAACAGTTTATCGACTACGTTATTGACGTAGAATGATTACCATTGCATTAACGGAGGTACAACGTCACCACATTGACCACGTTGGCGCAATGCATGATCGAGCAACACAATTGCCATCATTGCCTCTGCAATCGGAATAGCGCGTATTCCCACACAAGGATCATGACGACCTTTGGTTATCATATCGACTTCTTCGCCATCACGATTTATCGTTTTACCAGCAATAGTAATGCTAGATGTTGGTTTTAAAGCGATATGAGCAACAATTGGCTGACCACTGCTAATTCCACCTAAAATGCCACCTGCATGGTTGCTAGTGAAACCATTCTTAGTGATTTCATCTCTATTTTCAGTGCCTTTTAATGTCACAACACCGAAACCATCACCAATTTCAATTCCTTTAACAGCATTGATACTCATTAATGCGTGTGCTAAGTCTGCATCTAGTCTGTCAAAAACTGGCTCTCCAAATCCTGCTGGCACACCCTCCGCAACCACCGTCACTTTTGCACCAATCGAGTTGCCTTCTTTTTTAAGCGCACGCATATATTCATCAAGTGCTTCTAAACGAGAAGGATCTGGGCAGAAAAATGGATTGGTTTCAACGATAGACCAATCAACAAGATCACAAGTAATTGGGCCTAGCTGAGAAAGATAGCCTTTTACTTCAATACCCATTTTCTCTTTTAGGTATTTTTTTGCGATTGCACCAGCAGCAACACGCATTGCGGTTTCTCGTGCAGAAGAGCGCCCACCGCCACGATAATCACGCAAACCATATTTTTGCTCGTAGGTATAATCGGCATGACCAGGACGAAAAACATCTTTGATTTCACTGTAATCTTGAGAACGTTGATCTGTGTTTTCAATCAGTAAACCAATGCTTGTTCCTGTTGTAACACCATTAAATACACCTGATAAAATGCGCACTTGGTCGGGTTCACGGCGCTGAGTGGTATAACGTGATGTTCCGGGTCTACGTCTATCTAAATCAACTTGTAAGTCAGCTTCTGTTAAAAGCAATCCAGGAGGTACACCATCAACAATGCAACCTAATGCAATACCATGAGACTCACCAAAAGTCGTGACTCTGAATAATTGTCCGATACTGTTTCCTGCCATCCCTTTATTCCTATCTTTTACTGTGTGATGTTATCAATATGTTATTTGCAATAAATAACAATCTACCGTCTCATTGCTGTTACATCAACGTTTATCAGTAGAGCGTGTTGATCTTTTCTGCTTATTTTAAAGTCAGCACACTCTAGAAAAACACGCTGAATGTTCGACGAGCTGTTCACGAGTCAGCATAAAGACACCGAGTCCACCATTTTCAAACTCAAGCCATGTAAATGGAACTTCTGGGAATTGCTCAATAAGATGAACCATACTATTACCCACTTCACAGACTAAAATGCCATTCTCACTCAGATATTCAGGGGCTTTCAGTAAAATTTGTCTCGTAATATCTAGGCCATCAATACCCGAAGCTAATGCTAATTCAGGTTCAACTTGGTATTCATCAGGTAAATCACCCATATCTTCGACGTCGACATACGGAGGATTTGTCACAATAATATCGTAAGGCGTTGGAACAATGGCGTTAAATAGATCTGATTGCATTGGATAAACACGATGCACTAAACCATGATTTTCAATGTTAAATTCAGCCACTTCCAGAGCATCTTCAGAAATATCAACCGCATCGACTTCAGCATCTTCAAACTCATGAGCACAAGCAATCGCAATACAGCCACTTCCAGTACATAAGTCGAGAATGCGTGTTGGCTCTTGCTGAATTAAACCATCAAAATGGTTATTGATTAATTCACCAATAGGAGAGCGAGGGATAAGCACACGTTCATCAACATAAAATTCGTGACCACAGAACCAAGCGCTATGAGTTAAATAAGGGACTGGGATTTTTTGCTCAATTCGGCTTTCGATAAGCGTAATGATTTCCATCTTTTCAGAAGTTGTTAACTTGGTTGATAACAGTGCATCTGGAATATCTAAAGGAAGTGCAATGGTTGGTAATACAAGCTGTAATGCTTCATCCCATGCGTTATCTGTGCCATGACCATAATAAATATCAGATGAATTAAACTGACTCATAGCCCAACGTAACATATCTAGGATAGTGCTTAGATCAGCAACCGCTTCCTCTTTTAGTGTTATATCCAAAACTGTTGTCCTCTGAAGAAATAGAAAGTCTGTAGTTTGCCATGAAGATGGCGATAAATCAGCGGGAAACCATAAAAAAACATCACTACTCTATTATTCTCTTTGCCATAACCATAGACTTACTATGGTTTTAAACTTCAATCAGCTAATCAAAAGCAAAATTTACGATCTACTCATAAATAAAGATTAGTGTTTTATACTTTTAATTTAACTTTTATTAGCAAGTTAATGGAATTGAACCATACTTAGTACATGAAAGAATTAACTGTGTACTAAAATGCGCCTATGGATTTTTTCATTCGATATGCAGTCATTTTAAAGCAAATAGCTAATTTTAAAGACTATTTTTGATATCAATTTATCGTTTTTTATCGCAACCTGAAGATATAACAACGTTTTATGTTCCACAGATATCATGAGTAGAGCAACTTGTTAACCAGCCTATATTTGCTAACTATGTGACTATTTCGGCAGGGTAAATTCCCTGCCTTTTTTTATGCTAAATTTATAGCCTATATTTTTTATCTCTAACACTATTTCATGTACTATTGCCTGATAAAGACAGTAACACTATGAAGAATCGTAAAAAATGAATAAAAAATTTTCATTGCCACCTTCTGAAATTGAGTTATTTCAGGAGATGATAAAAGGCACTAAGAAATTAGCTCAAGATAAAATACTTCATTCACCAAAACGTAAAAAAGTGACACACTACGCTGTTGAACGTTTACAACAAGAGCAAGTTGACGCCTCTTATTATTTTTCAGATGAATTTCAACCTAACTTAGCCACAGAAGGCCCAATGCGCTATTTAAGAGAAGGCGCTAATGCTTATGAATTAAAAAAGCTACGTCGTGGTGATTATGTACCTGAGTTTTTTCTAGATTTGCATGGATTAACACAACTAATTGCAAAACAAGAGATTGGTGCATTAATTGCGGCATGTAGACGAGAGCATGTTTATTGTGCCTGTATTATGCATGGTCATGGCAAACATATTTTAAAACAACAAACGCCACTTTGGTTAGCACAACACCCTGATGTAATCGCTTTTCATCAAGCTCCAAAAGAATGGGGAGGCGATGCTGCATTATTAGTCTTAGTGGAAAACGACGATATCGCTCGCCGCTAAACCCAAAAAATTCTATCGCATTAACCCTTAAATCACCTATCAGGTGAAATAAGGTGTTAATTACTTACTTAGATAATTGATTTAAATTTCATTTCAATGTTGAGGGTGACACTTGCCATAGCAACTCCCCTGCTCCTTTTGATAAGTCAAAATCAACACAAGCAATGGTTGATGTTGAAAACATAGGAGCACACACAGCTGGGCAGAGTTCAGCGACAACATAGCCAACTAAAGGTAAGTGAGAAATAACAAGAATATTTTTATATCCTGTATCTCCCAAGGCACGTAAGTAATGTGCAACATGTGAAGGATTACCACCGGGGATAAGCCCATCATCTATTTCTATTTTACTAGGAAGCGCTAAATCTGCTTTTACGGCATTCAATGTCTGTTGAGCACGTAAATAAGGACTAACTAAAACATAATCGATTGTATGTCCCTGCGTTGTCATCCATTCAGCCATTTTTATTGATTCACTTTTCCCACGTTCAGTCAGTGGTCTTAGTGCATCGCTAGCAGCATCAAGCGCCGCTTCTCCGTGGCGCATAATAAAAATTTGCATAGTAAATTATTAAACCTATTTTATTTTTGTAATTACTGGTATTTACACTTGTAAGATACTTAATTTAATTCAGTTTAAATCAATATGTTCCCATATAAAATCGTCAATACCCTAATTGCAATAGCATTATTAATCTTTTTAAGATCATGCCCTTGGTTTACAAATTAACATCATTTTCAGAATTTTATTTTAAAAAGCTTTGTTTTTAAATTTATTTTCAAATAACTATTTTGCCATATCTGGCTATAATTAACACTTTCGACCTCTTTTTCCATTAAAAATTCACCAATTATTAATCTGACGCAAAAAGTACAAGAAAAAAGGCGCCTAAGCGCCTCAATCAAAACAAATGTCACAAAAGGAAAAAACAATGGTAAAGAGATGATATTAATCGTAAAAACGTTCATTTCGTTTAGCCATTTCCACTAAACGCTCACAAGGGCGATATTTTTCTCCATATTTATCGGCAAGTTGGTTAAGTTTTTCTTCCACCTTTGTTGTTCCCATACTGTCCATATAACGGAATGGGCCACCAAAAAAAGGAGGAAAACCGATACCAAATACAGCACCAATATCACCATCTCGTGGTTGCTTTATAATATTCTCATCTAAACAACGAACCGCTTCATTTAACATCAATAATAAACAGCGTTCCGTAATTTCAGAGGAAGATAGTTGGTTTTTAGGCTTAATTTGTAATAGTCGATATATGGCTGGATCAGGTTGTTTTTTATTTTTACTGAATGAGAAAGGTAATGCATGTTTTGCATAAAGATAAAAACCTCGTCCATTTTTACGACCTTTTCTATCATCAGCAATAATGGCATCCACAGCAGGAGGAGAGGCAAATCTTTCACCAAATGCATTCACTAATATTGGTGTTATTTTTGTGCCAATATCAATACCCACTTCATCCAATAACTGAATAGGCCCTACAGGGAAACCAAACTGGACAAGTGCTTTATCAATATTCTCAATAGGCTCCCCCTGTACTAAGCATGTCAATGCTTCGCTGATATAAGGAGCAAGGATACGGTTGACGTAGAATCCAGGTTTATCACCAACAACTATTGCAACTTTGCCCTGTTTTTTAGCAAAAGCGACAGTTGTAGCAATCGTTTTTTCATCTGTGTTTTCATGTGGAATAACTTCAACCAAAGGCATTTTTTCTACGGGACTAAAATAGTGAAGCCCGATCACTTTTTCTGGGTATTTTGCTGTTTCTGCAATTTTATGAATAGGAAGTGAAGAGGTATTTGAAGCAAAAATAATTTTACCTTTTCCCACGCCTTCAATATCTGCGACCATCTTCTGTTTTAAAGCAAGATCTTCAAAAACCGCTTCAACAATAATATTTGATTGATGAAAACCACTGTAATCCAAGGAGCCAGAGAGTAGCCCCATTTGACGCTGACGTTCGCGTGCAGATAATCTTTTTTTACTTACTTTGGCTGAAAGCGCTTTCCAACTATAATTAAGTGCCTGAGCAATTCCCTTATCACTGATATCTTTAATTCTTGCTGGCAAATTACCTTTTGTCGCCGTGGCAAAGGCAATACCACCGCCCATTAATCCACCACCTAAAATACCGATATGATGCAAATTATCTGGTTTTTCGGATGATCCTGTCTCATTCTTAAGTGCCGTAGAAGCAAAAAAGAGATGTCTTAATGCAAATGAAACTGGCGTCATAGCAAGTTCACCAAACGCATTTGCCTCTTCTTTAAACCCTGCTTGAATATCTTTTTCAAGACCACGTTCTATAACATGAAGAATACGCTCTGCTGCTGGATAGTGGCCTTTTGTCTTTGCTAATGTACGTTTTTTCGCTTGCCCAAAAAGAATATTTCTACCTAGCGTTGTATTAGCCCAGAAACGATCCATCACTGAATGTTTTTTCTGTTCTTTTTTACCCAATAAAATCCATTTAGCAGCAACTTCTAATAGAATATCTTGTGAGACAACATCATTTACAAGACCTAATTTTAAGGCTCGCTTCGCATTAACTTGTCTCCCCGTTAAGATCATATCTAACGCAGATGTCACACCAATAAGACGTGGTAAGCGTTGAGTACCACCAGAGCCAGGCAGCAATCCAAGTTGCACTTCAGGAAGCCCTAAACGCGTTTTGCTATTATCAGAACAAATTCTCCCATGACAGGCTAAGGCCAATTCAAGCCCTCCGCCAAGGCATGCGCCATTGATAGCGGCCACAACGGGCAATGGGTAGTTTTCAAGTTGAGTAAAAAGATCCTGTCCTGCTTTTGCTAATGCACTCGCTTCTTCTTTAGTTTTACAACCCGCAATCATGGAGATATCCGCACCCGCAATAAAACTGTCTGTTTTACCTGAGGTGATAATTAATCCTTTTACACCAGAATGTTGCTGAGCTTGCCTTAAAACATCTTGAAATTGCTGCACAAACTCTGCTTTTAGCGTGTTTACTTTTTCACCAACAACATCGATGCTGATAACACCCACTTTGTCATTACGAACTGAGAACTGAAAAACAGATGATTTTTCTAGTGTTGTTTGTTGTTCCATTATTCCACCTCCAAAATCATCGCCGCACCCAATCCACCCGCAGCACAAGCAGTGGTTAACCCAAAACCTCCACCTCGACGTTTAAGCTCATGTAGTGTCTGTGTGACCATTCTTGCGCCAGTCGCAGCAAAGGGATGTCCATAAGCAATAGAACCGCCTAGTACATTAAATTTATCCATATCCACTTCTCCAATCGCCTTGGATAATCCTAGTTGCTCTTTAGCAAACCGTTCACTGGCAAACAGCGTCAAATTACTGAGTGTTTGTGCGGCAAAAGCTTCATGCATATCAATTAACGTTAGATCACTCAATGCAAGACCTGCGCGAGAAAGCGCAAGTGGTGTGGCATATGATGGCCCCAATAACATATCTTTCCAGACATCTGTCGCTGTAAAAGCATAACTGCGTAAATAACCTAAAGGTTGATAACCAAGACTTTTAGCAACAGATTCTTTCATCATTAATACCGCGGCTGCTCCATCCGTTAATGGCGTACTGTTTGCGGCGGTGACACTACCATGTCGACGATCAAATGCCGGTTTTAGTTTGGCGTAAGAATCAAGAACAGAGTTTTTACGGATATTATTATCTTGATGAAAACCTTCTTTGTAAGGCGGAAAAAAAGCGGTCATCACTTCATCATTTAGTTTTCCCATCTCCCATGCTTTAGTTGCTAATTGATGGGAACGATGTGCTAATTCATCTTGAGCAACTCTAGAAATATGATAAGTCTTTGCCATTTGCTCTGCGGTGTCTCCCATGCGTAATCCTGTTGAATACTCAGCAACGGCAGGCGCTACAGGGAGCAAATCTCGAAATCGTAATTGGCTTAAATAACTTAATCGTTGACCTAATGATTTAGCCTTATTAAGACTTAATAAAACATCTGCAAGCTTTTTACTAACACCGATAGGCAAAACTGAAGACGAATCTGCGCCACCAGCAATACCGACAGAGACATGTCCTGCCATCATACTTTCTGCAACATTAGCAATCGCCTGAAAGCTTGTTGCACATGCTCTTGTTACACTATAAGCATCAGTTTTTACACTTAATCCTGCACCGAGCACAATTTCTCTAGCAATATTAGGTGCTTCTGGCATTTGAACCACTTGTCCGAAAACAAGTTGATCAATAATTTCGGGAGGAATTTCATTGCGAGTCACTAATTCTTGAACCACTGAACGCCCTAATTCAACCGCAGGTATTCCTCGATACGCAGTCGCTTGTTTAGCAAAAGGTAAACGTAGCCCGCTGACAATGGCGATGCGATCTTTCATAGCACTGTTCGTTGATGACTTCATAACGGCTCCTGACAAAATGATTTCCTAACACCAAAGAGGTCTGACCTGATAATAGTGTTAACAAAAATTTCACTTTTCAGAAACGTCATTTTACGAGAAGTGGGAGTTAGCGCTCAATATTTCGATGAAATGTCTGAAACTTAACAATAATGATAGAAAAGATAATGGTGTGATCGAGAGATATAAAAAAGGCTGTTGAATTTCAACAGCCTTAAATCTATTAATTTCAGAGGATTAACGTAATCCTAACTGGAAAATTAGGTTTTCTGCTTCACAAGAGAATGTAAAATCAGCGGTTAGTTGAACACCACCATCAACATCAGCAAATTGTTGATTAATTTTGCAAGGTTCTGAAGCGATAGATTGTGCTTTTGCACTGAGTTGATCTAACATTGCTTGCGCTTGTACTTTATCAGCGAAGACATGCTGATATGACGCTGTGCAATTCTTATTGTCAATAATAGTACCCACATCTACACAACAGCAAGCAGCGGTTTCTTCTGCACTACAACGATTAATTGCGTCTGCCATTTTAGTCTCCCAACGAAAGAAATGTTAATTATCTATCATAATCATAAAAAAATAAAATAAACTGCTTTAGCTCAAATTTTATTACAATTTTACAAAAATAATTGATTTTTCTGTTTATTTAACAATCAAAAACATCTTTATCGGGATATTTTGTGAAAAATATGTTAACCAAATCCCAATTATTGAATCAAAATAGAAATATTTGTAAAACATACTTGCAACATTTAGGGTAATCAACTTTATACTTAATCAACTGGTCTGATTTGTCATAACGACAACCGCACCTAAAATCCAGCGCTTCTAATCAGAAGTTACTAACTTAAAAAAATTATGAGGGTTTAGGTCATGAACCGTAAAAACCTGTTTACTCGCACAGCACTAGCTGCCATTGTAGGAGCAATCTCCTCTCAAGCAGGCGCTGCCGGTTTTCAGTTAAATGAATATTCAACTTCAGCACTAGGGCGTGCATTTTCAGGAGAAGGCGTTATTGCCGATGACGCAAGCGTAGGTAGCCGAAACCCAGCTGCACTGACTATGTTTGATCGCCCCGAATTTTCTGTCGGTGCTATCCTTATTAACCCAGGCGTTGATGTTAAAGGTAAATCACCTCTTACAGGTACTGATACCACTGCAAAAGATATCGCACCAAGTGCATTAGTACCTAATATCCACTTTGTAGCCCCCATCAATGATAAATGGGCCATTGGCGCATCAGGTACAACAAACTTTGGTTTAGCGACAGATTTCCCTAACGATTATCCTGCAGGACTTATCGGCGGTAAAACTGATCTGAAAACCATGAACTTAAACTTAAGTGCAGGTTACCGTGTAAATAACCAATTTAGCGTAGGTTTAGGGTTAAATGCTCTTTACGCTGATGCGGAAATTACTCGTCATGTTGGTGAAGCAGGTAAAGTGTTAGGTGGTGCATTATCTCAAAAACCTGGCATGGGACAATTAGGTAGTTATTTATCAAGTTTATCTCCTAGCGATCGCTTTGCTCAGTTAAAAGGTGATGCATGGGGCTTTGGCTGGAACGCAGGTCTATTATACGAATTTGATGAAGGTAACCGCATTAGCTTCACTTATCGCTCTAAAGTAAAAGTGAAATTTAAAGACGGCGAATATCAAAGTGATTTACGCCCTATTCCACAACTCGAAGGAATGGGAATTGTCGGCACTAACGGTGAAACCATTAAAGGCAAACTTGATCTTAACCTACCTGAAATTTGGGAATTTGCAGCTTACCACCGCGTCGCACCAAAATGGGCTGTTCACTATAACTTCGCTTACACCAGTTGGAGTGCGTTCGAAGAGTTAAGAGCAACGCGTAAGAGTGATGGTCAACAACTGTTTAAGAAAGAAGAAGGCTTCCGTGATGCATGGCGTGTGGCTTTAGGTACAACCTATTATCACGATGATAACTGGACATTCCGTACTGGTATTGCCTTTGATGATAGCCCAGTTCCTGCTGATAAACGTTCTATTTCCATTCCAGACCAAGATCGCTTCTGGTTAAGTGCAGGTACAACTTATGCATTTAATAAAGATATGTCTGTTGACGTGGGCTTAGCGTATATGCACGGTAAAAAAGTCACAATCAAAGAGAAATTATCTGAAGATTTACCATTGCCTGCTTATGAATTTGAATCATCAGGTAAAGCATGGTTATACGGTATGAACTTTAACTACCGTTTTTAATTTTCACTGTATTTTTTATACAAAAAATGGTCTTTTTTAAGACCATTTTTCATTTATACATAAAACTAACAACAAAGGTTAGTCAATGGAATCTAAGTCATCTTCGATAGCTTTCGCATTAGGGTTTTCTTTTACTGTACCCGCTTGGAAGTCATTACTTTGGAAATAGGCTTCACGCATCATTAGATAAGGATCAGACGAGTTTTGTAAAATTGCATCAGAGTCGAGCAATTGTGCTCGTGTTTCAATGCCTTCTAATGCCCATTTACCCGCCGACATCCAAAATGTTAAATAGCTCAGCATAGGATACGTTAAATCAGCCCAATCACCACCTTCTTCACGGACAGTAAAGCTACCATAGCCCGGTACAACAACATAAGGGCCGTAATCCATACCATAATGCCCTAATGTGCTACCAAATCGCATTGGGACTTCTTTTTCCATCGTCTCTTTAGACATGCCAGCAACATCTATTAAACCACCCATACCAAAAACGGTATTAATCCAGAAACGACCAAAATGTTTTGCACCCTTTTCAAAGTCACCACGCAATACGCTGTTTACCATACTTGCAGGCTCTTCTAAATTACCTAAAAAGTTAGATAAGCCATTTCTTGCTGGTGGTGGCACATAATCACGCCAAACAACGGCAACTGGACGTAAGATATAGGGGTCTAAAACATAGTAGTTAAAATCAAACATCTGGCGGTTAAACCCTTCTAATGGGTCAGAGCGCCCCTCCCCATTATTAGGGGTACTTGCACATCCTGAAAGTAAGGCGACTGAAAGAGCAACACCGCACAGGCGATACTTCATAATGTTCTCCGCTAATTATCTTATGATGAGCAGCATCATAGTTCGCATATTCATAAACTCTAGACATAATACTGTCAATGCATGATAAGTGGTACTTTTATTAGGTTTTGATCTTATAAGATAATTCGGGTTTTGTGATTACCTTATCGAGCGGATTTAAAATATTAGCCCAATATTATTAGGCTAATATAAAAATACATGATGTGATTTAATTATATTCTTTTATCGCTAATAGCTCTTCTGGATCTAGGTATGAAAAATGCTTTTTTAGTGAAAGCTTACCAGAAATATGCAAATCATCTTTAACCACTAACGTGCCATTTTCAGTATAAAAATTCACTAAATACTCAAGATTTTTGTCAGTAACAGCTTGGTTTGCATCGGTTATTAATTGCGTTAGCAATTGGGTATGTTGTTCCAATTCTTCAGTAGTGAACATTTTCCTCTCCTTATCTTTAAGCCAGATAAGGAATTTAAATAAAAAAACCGCTCATCAGGAGAGTTCTTAAATACAATCAATTCCCACCACTAAGTGATGGTAATAATAATTGCTGGAAACGTTGTATAATATGACATAAAAATAAACCTTATAAATAGACTAAATAAAATCTAGCAGTAATTTATTTTTTAAACAAAAAATACAGGATCAGACGTGCTATTTATTTTACACAATACCTCAATAATGTCCTTATCAGTAATTCTATTAGCGTTCATTTTTACTTGGAAGGTTTCTAATTGTGTACCTTTTACATCATCACTATGATATTCGCGTAAGTTAATAATCGTTTTGATGCCTTGGGCTTCTAACCATTTCATTTCACCCGGTGTTGGCTGTCCTGAACGATAAACTTTTCCTGAAACTTGATGGAAATTTTCAGGAGGTACAAGAATATCAATTGACCTAGAGTTACACCCCGCCAGTAGAAAAAAATAAGTAATAAATAAAAATTTCAGATATCGAATATCATTAATTGATTTTATGTCCATATAAAAATCTAAATTTATTATTGGTGATTGAACGAAGAAGTAAAACAAGGGTGATAATAGCGTGAACTGATAAACACAGCTCTAGGAATAATATCTAAATTTACAGGATGGGTAATAGATGGCGTTCCCTACAGGAATCGAACCTGTAACTAGCCCTTAGGAGGGGCTTGTTATATCCATTTAACTAAGGGAACATACGTAATAAAATTAAGTACAACTTATGGACGGGCTATATTTTACCCCCCTCACTCTCTATTAATCAAGTTTTAACGCACTGATATTGGAAGGAATTTTTTTGTTTCTTTTTTGAACAATGTAATTTGGCTTAAAAACCATCTGATAAATATCAGCATCAATGATTATGGCTTGTTCTTATATATGTCTGTTCTATTAAAACTCTTTCAGTTGTTTTAAAAACAATTTCGGTGAATATCCCATCTCTTTATTAAACATCGCACTAAAGGCACTCGGATTTTCATAACCCAGTTCTAAAGCAACTTCAGTAACTGAATCACCTCTCTTTAAAGCGGTTAACGCATACATTAAACACGCTTTTTGACGCCAGTCTCGAAAAGAAAGACCCGTTTCTTTATGAAAAAGACGGGTAAAAGTACGTAGGCTCTTATTTAATTTTTCAGCCCACATTTCTGGTGTCGTGCGAATATTAGGTTGTGACATAAATTCAGTACACAATTCATCTAATAAAGCATGTTGCGGTAATGGTGTAAAATAAGGCAATGGCTTAGCATGAGCTAATTCATGACAAAGCAAAGTCAATAATGCGCTATCTCGTCCACCTAAATCATAAAGTAAAGGAAGTTCATTGGCCGAAAGTAATAGCTGATGAAGCAGAGGGGAAACTTGTAAAACCTCACAATATTCTGAGTGACGGGGAATTTTATTAGGCTCAATATAGAGACTATAAGTACTACTCCCCAACATCAGCACTTGATGTACCTTTTCTGCTGGGATCCACACGCCACTGTAAGGTAATACAATCCATTGACCATCTTCTGTTTTAACTTTCATTACCCCATTAGGGGCATATAAAAATTGAGCTCGTCGATGATGGTGAGCTTCAAGTAATGTGTCATAAGGATAATCAGAGCCTAATGCTAAAATATCACGAGGAAGGTTATCCACACTGTTGATATCGATATTACGCATAATATTTAAATTGTCCTAAATTCGTATAAACTTGTCATTATCGCGTGGGTAAGCCATCATTTTATTCTATATTGTTAATCTCCTGACTCAACAGGAGATTTGAAATGACACTCTGGCTGATTTCTTTTGGTTTAATTTCAGGCATCACAACATGGTTATTTGGCTTTGGCGGTGGCTTTGTCACTGTTCCCTTACTCTATACACTGATTCTTACACTCTGGGGAATAGACAGTTTACCTGCTGAACATGCTATGCAAATCGCGGTTGCTACCTCTGCATTAATTATGTTGTTTTCTGCAACAGTCACAACCATTAAACACCATAAGGCAAAAAGGCTTGATTGGAATATCATGTCCATTCTGTTTATTGGTATTGCTTTTGGTGGGATCTTAGGTGCTCTTCTCGCCTTAACGGTTAAAGGTGTGTGGATCAAATGGATCTTTATTGGTTATCTTTTTGTCACTATATTAGACTGCTATTTTCGCCCTGGTTTTATGGCTCCTACTCACAACTCAAAAAAAGTGACCAAAGCAAAAGAAAGCATTAATGGCACAGTAATTGGTATTATTGCCGCTTTTCTAGGGGTTGGTGGAAGTGTGATGACAGTACCTTTATTGCGCCGTAGAGGAACACCAATGGCACAATCCGCAGCAATCGCCAATGCATTAACCTTACCTTTAGCACTCACTGCAACATTCACTTATGTCGCCCTCTCTTTTACGTCACCTTTAAATAGTGAATCTGGTTTTATTGGTTATATTTGGCTAAAAGCTGCACTTATTCTGATTTGTAGCACTTGGGTTGGCTTGAAGATCTCTGAACGCTTTTTATCTCGTATTCCCGACAAATGGCATGCAAGAGTTTATCCTCTGTTACTGAGTCTTGTTTTAATTGTCATGCTGTTTTAAATCCTTTCTTCTATTTCTATATAGAAGAGACGAAGGCAATAAACAACGAAAAAACAATAATGGCTACACATAAAATAGTGGCAAATGGTGGTTTTGAACGTTCAAAAAATCGCCATTTTTTTAACATTTCACCCTATCTTTTTCCTACGCACCTTCACTTAGCATTAATGATATTAAGACACATAAAACAAAAAATATCTCTTTTTGACAATCACGATACAGTTCCATAACTATTAATATCATTAATTAATATTTAAACATAATGAACAATAATTTATAAATTGTCTCGTATTTAGCACCAGTCTGTTCACGTTTTACTGAGCCTTTTTTGTACCATTAATCACCAATTTATTTTTCTTTTTTATTTGTATTTATCATCAAAATAATAAGTTAGCTGTTTTTCAAAAGAAGATAATTTAAGAAGAAACTGGATTTAAACAACATAAAAAATATTATTTATTCTCATTTTTAAATAACAAATTAATTACAATATAACGAATCATCGATATATAAATTATTATATATCGATAGACTTTTTTGTCAAATTTTAATTATTATTAATCATATATTTTAAATACACTTTAATAAAATAGATTGATACCATAAACCAGTGAATTTAAAAGAACAATCTGTAACTGTTATATCCCTTAAAATCTCCTATTTCTTCTCCAAACTTTTATAATAGTATCCAATGAAAGAAAATAATTATCATTTGATTTTGTCTATTTTAGTTAAATTATTTAGTGACATTTATTAACGTCTTATTCTCTATTATTTATTATTTACAACCAAGTCATCACTTATGGATTAATAAAATGGAGACGCCTTCAAATATTTATTTAACCGTCTGTATATAATATTTAGCTATAAGAAGAAACTGGAGGTTATATGAGTATTAGTCGTCGTTCTTTTATTAAGGGGATGGGAATAGGATGTGTGGGTTGTACCGTGAGTAGTTTGCCACCGGGTGCACTTGCATTTAATCCAGTAGATTCTCTTAAGGGTCAGTCAAAATTAACACCTAGCCTGTGTGAAATGTGTTCTTATCGTTGTCCAATAGAAGCTCAGGTTGTTAACAACAAGACCGTTTTTATCCAAGGAAATAGAAATGCGGAACACCAGAGTAGCCGAGTTTGTGCAAGAGGTGGAAGTGGCGTTAGCCTAGTTAATGATCCAAACCGGATTGTCAAACCCATGAAACACAAAGGCCCTAGAGGTGCTGGTGAATGGGAAGTAATAAGCTGGGAACAAGCTTATCAAGAAATTGCAGAAAAAATGAATACCATAAAACAAAATTATGGTGCAGAAAGTATCTCTTTTTCATCTAAATCAGGTTCACTCTCTTCTCACCTTTTCCATTTGGCAGCCGCATTTGGTTCACCGAACACGTTTACACACGCATCGACTTGCCCTGCGGGTAAAGCCATTGCAGCATCAGTGATGATGGGTGGCGATCTTGCGATGGATTTAGCAAATTCTAAGTATATTATCTCTTTCGGTCATAACCTTTATGAAGGTATTGAAGTCTCTGAAACGCACGAACTAATGAGCGCCCAAGAGCGTGGTGCAAAACTAGTCAGTTTTGATCCTCGTTTATCTGTCGTTTCAAGTAAAGCTGATGAGTGGTTCGCAATCCGCCCAGGCGGGGATTTACCTGTTTTAATGGCAATGAGCCATATTCTTATTAAAGAAGATCTTTACGATAAAGATTTTATTGAGAAATTTACCGTTGGCTTTCCACAATTAAAAGACGTTTTACAAGATACAACACCTGAATGGGCTCAAGCACATTCTGATGTTCCCGCTGAAGATATTGTTCGTATCACACGCGAAATAGCAGCAAAAGCACCTCATGCACTGATTATGCCTGGTCACCGCGCAACCTTTAATAAAGAAGAAATCAATATGCGCAGAATGATCTTCACCCTCAATGCCTTACTCGGCAATATTGAACGTGAAGGCGGTATGTATCAGAAAAAAGCAGCTTCAAAATATAATAAATTAGCAGGCATTAATGTTGCTCCTGAATTAGCGAAACCAAGCGTTAAAGGTATGCCTGAAATTACCGCAAAACGCATTGATGCAACAGCACCTCAGTTCAAATACATCAATAAAGGTGGTGGTATTGTTCAGTCCATTATTGATTCAACTTTAGAAGGTGTGCCGTATCAAACAAGAGCATGGATTATGTCTCGTCATAATCCATTCCAAACGGTCAGTTGTCGTCCAGAGTTGGAAAAAGCAGCACAGAAATTAGATTTAATTGTTAGCTGTGATGTGTATTTAAGTGAAAGTGCTGCTTATGCAGATTATCTGTTACCTGAAACCACTTATTTAGAGCGTGATGAAGAGATTTCTGATGTTTCAGGGCTAAATCCTGCTTATGCCCTTACGCCAGCAAGTTGTTGAACCTATTGGCGATACAAAACCAAGCTGGTTAATTTGGATGGAACTAGGTAAAAAATTAGGTCTAAGCCAATATTTTCCTTGGGAAAATATGGGCGTTCGTCAGTTGTATCAAGTTAATGGCGATGAAGCACTGTATAAAGAAATCCATAAAAAAGGCTATTTATCTTATGGTATTCCATTGCTATTACGTGAACCTACCTATGTTAAAGCGTTCGTAGAACAATATCCTGATGCGATTAAGCATGTTGATGACAATGATATGATGGAAAAATCCCTCTCATTTAAATCACCAAGTGGCTTAATTGAAATTTACTCTGAAGAATTAGAAAGCCGTTTAGAAAACTATGGTATTCCACGCTTCCACAACTTCCCATTAAAAGAAAAAGACGAGCTTTATTTTATCCAAGGTAAAGTCGCCGTTCATACTAATGGTGCAACACAATACGTACCATTATTAGCTGAATTAATGTGGGAAAACCCAGTTTGGCTACACCCTGAAACAGCTAAAAATCATGGAATTAAACATGGTGATGAAATCATTCTGGAAAACAGTATAGGCAAAGAAAAAGCACATGCTTTGATCACTGAAGGCATTCGCCCTGACACCGTATTTGTTTATATGGGATCAGGTGCAAAAGCAGGTGCGAAAACAGCAGCGACTACAACAGGCGTTCACTGTGGCAACTTATTACCTCATGAAATTAGTCCTGTATCAGGTACTGATGTGCATACATCAGGTGTCAGAATTAGTCGGGCTTAAGGAAAAAAATAACGATGAACAATAATGATAAACAATTTGTCATGTTACATGATGAGAAACGTTGTATTGGCTGCCAAGCTTGTACTGTTGCGTGTAAAGTCATCAATGACATTCCAGAAGGATTTAGCCGACTTCAAGTCCAAATTCAAGGTCCTCATGACGACGAAGCAGGTAACCCACATTACCAATTTTTCCGTGTTTCTTGCCAGCATTGTGAGGATGCACCTTGTGTTTCTGTTTGTCCTACTGGTGCCTCTTTTATTGATGAGAATGGTATCGTTCAGGTGAAAAAAGAGCTGTGTATCGGCTGTGATTACTGTGTTGGTGCTTGTCCTTACCATGTTCGTTATATCAATCCAATGACGCATATCGCAGACAAATGCAACTTCTGTTCTGATACTCGATTAGCTGAGGGTGAATTACCTGCATGTGTATCGGTATGCCCAACAGATGCACTTGCTTTTGGTCGCATCGACTCACCTGAAATTCAGGCTTGGATCAAACAAAAATCCGTTTATCAATACCAATTAGATAATGTCGGAAAACCAAGTTTATTCCGTCGTAAAGAAATCCATCAGGGAGATAAAGCATGACTAGTATCTGGGGAGCAGAACTCCATTATACGCCAGATTATTGGCCTGTATGGTTAATGGCAGCTGGTTTATTAATCGTTGCTATGATAGCAGTATTAGTTATTCATGGCTTACTACGCTATGCCCTTGCGCCAAAACACTCTGGTCATTATGAAGAAGAGCGAGTTTATTTATATTCTAAAGCAATTCGTTTTTGGCACTGGGGTAATGCTTTACTGTTTATCCTATTACTATTAAGCGGATTTTTAGGGCATTTCTCTATCGGAAATGTCACTTCAATGGTGCTATTACATAAGATCTGTGGTTTTGTACTTATCGCATTCTGGATTGGTTTTATTTTTATCAATCTAACAACCAGTAACGGTGTGCATTACAAAGTAAGATTTAGCGGATTAATTGGTCGTTGTATCAAACAAGCTCGCTTTTATCTTTACGGTATAATGAAAGGCGAACCACATCCTTTCGCAGCAACTGAAACTGATAAATTTAACCCACTTCAGCAACTCGCTTACCTAGGTGTGATGTTTGGCTTAGTGCCACTGTTACTTGTTACTGGTTTATTATGTTTATATCCTGAAGTCCTCGGTTATGGCTATTGGATGCTAAAAGCACACTTAGTATTAGGAATAGTGGCATTAATGTTTATTTGTGCACACTTCTACTTATGTACACTGGGTGATACTTTCACTCAAACATTCCGTAGCATGATCGATGGTCATCACCGTCACCAGAAACATGATGATCATGGTTCCATAGCAGAAAAAACAGAGCATTAATTTCTCAATATTCCTTCTGTTACGTTTCATTTCCTAAAATGCCCGTTTGAACGGGCATTTTTTTGATCTTAATTCAGAAATAATTTTATAGTTTTATTATTAGCAAATATATCATTTTATTTACATGTTATTCGGTGTATAGTCGGCGCCCCTTTCGATATATAAATATTTATATAATGATATACATTGCATTTGCGATGGGTATCGTTATATATATTTTTTAATATCACCCTCACCGATCAGCAACTCAAACACATTCTTAAACCTCTCAAAGACTAACTGTTACCGCCTCTTCATATTCACAGCGAAGAGGCAACAATAGTCCATCCCAATGTGATATTAACTACTATTATCCATAGATAGTCATTTAATGATAAATACTTAAATTTTGATCTAATAACGTATTCCCTCCAATGCACACATTTTGTCTTTATCATATTAAAATTCATTCTTTTTAAATTTATTGGTATAAAAGGCATAAGTTATACGTTTAATAGCTTCAAAAATGTTATCAGGAGGTGAAATCGTGGTGGATAATATAAGAGGTAATTTTATGGGAAGCTTATTCTAAACAAGTATTAATTAGCTGTTTTTTTCTCATACAAATAAATACGAGAATATATTTCTCTAAGTATGAAACTCTCAGTTCATTTGTAATAAAATTATTCTTTTTTCTTGAAAATTAAAAATTCTCATTCTCTATATACGTAAAATGCCCTAATAAGGGCATTGGTTTCATATAGAGGCTTTATTTCATCTATTAAGAAAATTCTTATTATTAACTAACCAGAGAGAAACACTTACATATAAGAATTATCTTACTCAATTTAGTTATTCTAAAATGAGTTACTTTCTAATTTAAGAATATTATTAGAAGATAGAAAGAGCCTTGCTATCGAAATGAGCTGGAATATGTTGTTCATGACGCTCAGTTTCTTGAGCTATTCCACCTGTTACTTCTTCAAAGAAGCTACCAATATTAACGCCTAGTACTTCAAGAACTCTAACTAAGCAATCAATATCAATACGGTTTACACCACGCTCATAACGAAATAACTGTTGTTCACTAATATCAATCTCTTTTGCTAACTGAAATACAGTATAACCTTGAGATTTTCTTAATGACTTAATTTTTTGTCCAACTGCATAAGCGACTGGATACTTGCTACTCATAATATTGTTCTCGCTTTTCACTTTGATTGATATCTAATTTTATAATGGTGTGTTCCTGCGCAATAATATGTAAAAATATATACTATCGAGGACACCTTTTTGTTTTAATAAAATATTATTTTTAGTAGATAAGAAATATTACAATTCATAACATGACTTATCATATGTAAATAATATACTACGCATTTAAACACTTTCAACTAGTCAAAAAAAGACAGTACAAGTACAATGATTTACTCATAGTAGTAAACAATACCTAGGATAATGGTACATTCCCTTTATTTTCATGCAGTTAAAATATTTTATTTATAAAATTACGCTTTTTTTTCCTTAAACTTTACTCATTAATTAGAATTATTATCTACTACAAGCTTAATTTAAAGTGTGATTGTTTGAATTGTGTAAAAATAAATCAACTTATATCAGTCTAATTTATTTAAAATAATAAATTAACCTCATAAAGGTAACGATTTTCTTATTTTTATTAAATAACTTAAGCAATATCAATGAAATCTGATGAGTTTACAAAAAAATCAATATTATAGTTTAATTTCAATAAATTACATGCATTGCATTGAAATATAGATATAAATCTCATTTTAAACATTTGTTAATTAATTTATATAAGCATAAACCCTTACTCTTTCAACTAAATATATTACAAAACCTACAATTCTTTATTACTCTAGAATAAAAAATTATAGATTTAATTACTCATTTTTTTTGAATTTTTATTAATGAATAACTTATTTTAATTTTCAATTAGATTAAAAACCTTCTTTATGAAATAGAAAAAAGGTGAATGTTAATATAAATATATTTTGTTTTATCAGTAAGTTATTAGAATACTACACTTATTACCATAAAAACTATTCTTTTTATGAGCATAAAATACTATTCTTTCTTTTTCACTCAAATACGCGTATTTGATACATTACAAAAATAATGTAATCATCGCATCTTAAGCCAAATTAACGAGGGAATGAACTATTAATTATCGCCTTTAGCATGATCTAATTTTGTTAAAAAAAACAAAAATTAATCTTTTTACGTCCTAAGTAACTATACTCATTCCATATAAGAGTTATTCTTAGGGCAAAATAAACATTAATATTTTTATATAATTTATATTCCTGCTAAATGCACAATTTTCTCCATTTTTCTTAAAAAATGAAATTAACCACTTCAGGACAAATCAATTAATGATGAAACAAGTGCTTTTTGCTTTATATCATTTACTATCTAGTTCATTATGATGAAAAAATTGATAGATATCAAATTTTGAAATTAATTTATTTTAAATCATAGAATTAAGCAAGATATCCCGCTCTATCATATCTTTAAAAAAGAAGAATAAAGAAGATAAAACATCATTATATTTTATCTTTCTTCTTGTTAGCAGTATCCTATGATTTATAAAAAGTAAGAAGTATTAACTATAAAACCCTATTCTTATCTTTTAATCTTCTGAATTTTTTCTTAAAAAATGCGCACCACATATTTTTCAATGCTGATTTAAAATGTTTTAACTTACTCATTTTATGAGAGATATCGCTCATAAAAAGTGCTCAAAAAATTTATAACAGCGCATCTAAGGTTATTTAATTTTATTAATAAACTGGAAATGCCTATATCTACGTCTAAATAGAGTAGATCTTTCTTTTTCAGTTAGAGTAATTTTTTTAATATTTTCAGCTCAAAAATAAATACATACTTTCTACTGAGCACCCCCTCATCCAAAGTGATTAACTTAACAATAGAAGAGTGATTTTCTTTTTAAGCGCCTACACTTTAAATGATAAAGACATGACAGAATGTAAAAAAGCGTAATAAAGAAACTGAGTGACTGCTCCCCGCCCGTATTGGCCGAGGGTTTACGGCGTTTTTCGCTAAGTATTGCCTTGGGTATAGGGTATATGCCAATACAAGGATTAGGAAAGCATGTGGGTAAGGATATGCAGCCATGAACGGGGCATGCATGAGCAAGGTGATAAAACAGCAGATATAGAAAAAACAATTAAGGCTTAAAAGAATACAACTAAACTGCAATAACACAGGTATTAAAAACAAAATAACTATTGTTGCTTGTTTTTGATAAGTACTAGGGAGGACAAAGAAGAAATTATAACGAAGGAATAAAGAAGTGGTGGGCGGTATTGGGCTCGAACCAACGACCTCCTCCTTGTAAGGGAGATGCTCTACCAACTGAGCTAACCGCCCGCTTTATTATTAAATGGTGGGTCGTGGGCGATTCGAACGCCCGACCAATTGATTAAAAGTCAACTGCTCTACCGACTGAGCTAACGACCCATTTAATAATTTTGCGTAAATCTGTAAGTAGCTTTGTGAATGGTGGGTCGTGGGCGATTCGAACGCCCGACCAATTGATTAAAAGTCAACTGCTCTACCGACTGAGCTAACGACCCGTCACAATGTTCACTACTTTATGTTGTATTTTTAGGAATGGTGGGTCGTGGGCGATTCGAACGCCCGACCAATTGATTAAAAGTCAACTGCTCTACCGACTGAGCTAACGACCCATACCTAAATGTGTGATATTGCGCGAAATAACCGGATGAAGTGGTGGGCGGTATTGGGCTCGAACCAACGACCTCCTCCTTGTAAGGGAGATGCTCTACCAACTGAGCTAACCGCCCACTTCATGATGACTAAATTCTCACTACCACGCTTTAATGTAATTGGTGGGCGGTATTGGGCTCGAACCAACGACCTCCTCCTTGTAAGGGAGATGCTCTACCAACTGAGCTAACCGCCCAACTACACTAAATCATACAACTTATCACAACGAAAATAATGGTGGGCGGTATTGGGCTCGAACCAACGACCTCCTCCTTGTAAGGGAGATGCTCTACCAACTGAGCTAACCGCCCGTCGTGATGGGGTGCATTATAGGGATACTGCGCTATGAGTCAACGATTTTTATCAGTTTTTTATCGTGAAAATGATCGTTCGTTTTATTTTTAGTCAAGATGCTTTTTTTAGCACCATAAGTGACACAGCAATTAACCAAAGTAATCCTACGGATACTCTTCGTCAAACAAAAAATCATCAATTTGAAAAATTTATCTCTGTTAAAAGCTTAATGCCATTGAGGAATTAGCATCCAGTGATAAAATAAGGCAACCATTTCGTTTTTTTGATAATCACGATTACTTATCTATATATAAGTAAGACGTACAAAGGCAATCCCAATGAGTAAAATAAAAACCCGTTTTGCACCAAGTCCTACTGGCTATCTACATGTTGGTGGTGCGCGTACCGCACTTTATTCCTGGTTATATAGCCGTCACAATAAGGGCGAATTTGTACTGCGTATAGAAGACACCGACTTAGAACGCTCTACACAGCCAGCCATCGATGCAATCATGGACGGTATGAATTGGTTAAATCTGAATTGGGATGAAGGTCCTTATTATCAGACTAAACGCTTCGATCGCTATAACCAAGTGATTGATCAAATGTTATCTGCGGGTACTGCATACCGTTGCTATTGTTCTAAAGAGCGTTTAGAACAACTACGCGAAGATCAAATGGCGAAAGGTGAAAAACCTCGTTACGATGGTTGTTGCCGTGGCGGTAACCATAATCACAGCGCTGATGAGCCTCATGTTGTGCGTTTCTTAAACCCACAAGAAGGTTCTGTTATTTTTGATGACAAAATTCGTGGCCCGATTGAATTTAGTAACCAAGAACTTGACGATCTGATTATTCGTCGTACTGATGGTTCTCCAACTTATAACTTCTGTGTTGTTATTGATGACTGGGATATGGAAATCACTCACGTTATTCGTGGTGAAGATCATATCAATAACACACCTCGCCAAATCAATATTCTCAAAGCATTAGGTGCGCCTGTACCTGAATATGCTCACGTATCAATGATTTTAGGTGATGATGGTAAAAAACTATCTAAACGTTATAACGCAGTCAGCGTAATGCAATATCGTGATGACGGTTATTTACCAGAAGCACTATTAAACTACTTAGTACGTTTAGGCTGGTCCCACGGTGACCAAGAGATCTTTACGATTGATGAAATGATTGAACACTTCACTTTAGAAGCTATCAGTAAATCAGCAAGCGCATTTAATACTGATAAACTACTTTGGTTAAACCATCACTACATCAATACATTGCCAGCAGAGAAAGTTGCGGTTCATTTAGATTGGCATATCAAACAGCAAAATATTGATACCAGCAATGGTCCATCATTAGTCGAGCTGATCAAATTATTAGGCGAACGTTGCAAAACATTAAAAGAGATGGCTGAAAGTTGCCATTACTTCTATGTTGATTTCGAAACCTTTGAAGAAGCTGCCGCGAAAAAACATTTACGCCCAGTAGCTCGTCAACCACTAGAAGTTGTTCGCGATAAATTATCAGCAATTACAGAGTGGACGGCTGAAAATGTTCACCAAGCCATTCAAGATACTGCTGATGAATTAGAAGTGGGTATGGGTAAAGTGGGTATGCCATTACGAGTTGCTGTAACAGGTGCAGGCCAATCTCCTGGCTTAGATGTTACCGTTCACGCTATTGGTAAAACGCGTAGCATTGCACGTATTAATAAAGCATTAGACTTTATTACTGAAAGAGAAAACCAAGCTTAATTACCACGTTAATCTTGCTTATTAAGAAAGATACATTCCTAAAATGGGGAATGTATCTTTTTTTTGTACTCTTTTTCAGCAATCAATAAATAATGTGAGATTAACTGATTGACAGTATTGTGCTTGTTGCCTATTATCAAGCCCGTTCCAGTATGTTGGGGCTATAGCTCAGTTGGGAGAGCGCTTGCATGGCATGCAAGAGGTCAGCGGTTCGATCCCGCTTAGCTCCACCAATATACTTCTAGAACAATCCAATATGTGGGGTTATAGCTCAGTTGGGAGAGCGCTTGCATGGCATGCAAGAGGTCAACGGTTCGATCCCGTTTAGCTCCACCAGAATTTTAAGATCCTGAAGAGAAATCTTCGGGATTTTTTGTTTTCTACTCCCTCCACTTTTTAATATCGCAGATATGCCCATATTCAAACATAAAAAATGAATGGCCTGATCATATTAACTTTAGTTAACATAATGCATGAGTGGCATATTTATGAAAAAGAGTGAATTAGAAAATGTATTGTCATTATTTATTGAATTAAGCCAAAAAATTATTAATGCATTACCACCTGAAAAACCAGGTATGAACAATAATTAGCATCACCGCTTTAATGGCTTTAATAACCCTTCTAGACCTTCAATTTTAATTGCTAAGGTCATCTCCATAAGTTGACCAAGCTTACCTTCAGGAAACTCGCCTTTCTTTGCAAACCACAATAAATATTCTTCAGGTAAATCAACCAACATACGCCCTTTGTACTTACCAAATGGCATTTGAGTGTTTGCTATATCGATAAGGTGCTGTTTCTCTAACATGTTTTCTACCACGTTGTCATTGAAGGAATAGAACCGATTATAGGGCAATTTAAAGATAAAAAAAGCAGTACCCAAAGGTACTGCTTTATTTTCTGTTACTTGATTAACAAGTGACGCTGTTTACATTGTTATTTTATTCACATGCTATCTGTTTTATCTTCAGAGATTAAACAAACAGACCTGCGATAGCTGCTGATAAGAAGCTTACTAATGTAGAGCCGAACAGTAATTTCAGACCGAAACGAGAAACAACGTTGCCTTGTACTTCGTTCAGACCTTTAATCGCACCTGCTACAATCCCGATTGAAGAGAAGTTAGCAAATGAGACCAAGAATACAGATAAGATCCCCACAGAGCGTGGTGTTAACTCAGAAGCGATATCTTGTAAGCTACCCATTGCAACGAATTCATTAGACACTAATTTTGTTGCCATCACACTACCAACACGTAATGCATCTTGTTCTGGCACACCAATTACCCATGCTAATGGATAGAAAACGTAACCTAAACAATCTTGGAAGCTGATACCAAAAATCATGCTGAAAATCGCATTCACAGCAGCGATTAATGCAATGAAACCAATCAACATTGCAGCAACGATTAATGCAACTTTGAAACCCGCTAAGATGTATTCACCTAACATTTCAAAGAAGCTTTGGCCTTCATGCAGACTACCCATTTGAATATCTTCTTCATTTTCAACAGAATATGGGTTAATCACAGAAAGAACGATAAATGTACTGAACATATTCAGTACCAGTGCAGCAACAACGTATTTTGGATCTAACATTGTCATGTATGCACCAACAATTGACATAGATACTGTCGACATTGCTGTTGCAGCCATAGTGTACATACGACGCTGAGACATTTTGCCTAATACATCTTTATAGGCAATAAAGTTCTCTGATTGACCAAGAACCAGTGAGCTCACCGCGTTGAATGATTCCAGTTTCCCCATACCGTTCACTTTAGAAAGCACAGTACCGATAATGCGGATCACGAAAGGTAATACTTTGATATGTTGAAGAATACCAATTAATGCAGAAATAAAGATAATTGGACATAAAACATTCAAGAAGAAGAATGCTAAACCACCTTTCATCATGCCACCGAATACAAACTCAGTACCCTGTGCGGCATAGCCTAATAAGTGATCAAATAATCCAGCGAAGCCACGAACAAAACCTTCACCAACATCAGAGTTGAGGAAGAACCATGCTAATGCGATTTCAATAACTAATAACTGCACGATATAACGCAGACGGATCCCTTTGCGGTTGTTACTCGCAACGAATGCTAATGCGCCAATAACGGCGAGTGCTAAAACGAAGTGAATGATAGAGGACATGCATGCTCCAAAAATAAAAATAAATCTTGTAGAGCATTTTATGTAACGCGTAACATTACGATGTGACTACTGTCACAATCTCATGAAACCGCATACACACTATTTATTAAATAAGATAGGTTGATCACACTTTGAAAGTTACTTAAGAAACATTAAATGTAAATTTAGCTTAAGTGAAAATGCCACTGAGAAGGTTTCCCAGTAGCATTTATTAAATATTAGGATGATTATTTCGATTGATCAAGTAATCGTATCATTTCATCTTCATCGATAACAGTTATCCCTAATTCGTTAGCTTTCACTAACTTAGAGCCTGCTGCTTCACCCGCAATGACCATGTCAGTTTTTTTAGAAACACTTCCGCTTACTTTTGCGCCTAACGCCACTAATCTGTCTTTTGCTTCATCACGCGTTAACTGTGAAAGTGACCCAGTTAACACAACGGTTTTACCAGCAAAAGGATTATCACCCGCTTCATGAGTCACAATAACAGGCGCTTGCCATGTAATACCGGCATCATTGATCAATTGATCTATAACCGTTTTATTGTGTTCCTCTTGGAAGAAATTAACGACATGTTTAGCGACGACATCACCCACATCAGGGACTAATTTTAGCGCTTCTACATCTGCATTTCGTAATTCATCAAGGGTTGAGAAATGTGTTGTCAATCCACTTGCTGTTGCTTCACCAACTTCTCGAATACCAAGTGCATAAATAAAACGTGCAAATGTCGTTGATTTAGCCTTATCTAAAGCAGTGATCAATTTTTTAGCTGATTTTTCACCCATTCTCTCTAAACCAGATAGAATTTTTTCATCTAAACGGAAGAGATCTGCTGGTGTCTTGACATATTCTTTCTCAACCAGTTGGTCGATAATTTTATCGCCCATTCCATCCACATCCATAGCTCGACGTGAAACAAAATGTTTAAGTGCTTCTTTACGTTGCGCTCCACAAATTAAGCCGCCAGTACAACGAGCAACCGCTTCGCCTTCAATGCGCTCAACATCAGAATCACAAATAGGACAATGTGTCGGAAAGACAATCTCTTGAGCATCATCAGGGCGCTTTTCTTCAATCACACTGACAACCTGAGGAATAACATCACCAGCTCGACGAATAACGACCGTATCGCCAATGCGTATTCCTAAGCGTTCAATTTCATCAGCATTGTGTAACGTTGCATTACTCACAACAACACCTGCAACTTGAACAGGTTCTAAACGTGCAACAGGTGTAATCGCTCCAGTGCGTCCTACTTGGAATTCGACATCTTTGATAATCGTCATTTGCTCTTGAGCTTGGAATTTATAAGCAATAGCCCAACGTGGTGCTCTTGATACGAAACCCAGTTCCTCTTGCAATGCAATATCATCAACTTTGATAACAACACCATCAATATCAAAACCTAAATTGGGGCGAACTTCTTCTACATGGTGATAAAAATCAAGTACTGCTTTGCTGCCGGTGCAAAGTTTTACAGCATCGCTAACGGGCAATCCCCACTTTTTAAATTGTTGTAGGCGCTCATAGTGGCTTGTAGGTAATTCGCCACCTTCAAGTACACCGACACCATAACAGAAAAAGGTTAATGGACGTTTTGCTGTAATACGAGGATCAAGCTGTCTTAATGAGCCAGCTGCGGCATTGCGAGGATTAGCAAAAACTTTTCCGCCTGTGCGGCGCGCTTCTTCGTTTAAATATTCAAAGCCTTTTTCATTCATAAAGACTTCGCCACGAATTTCAATACGAGCAGGAATATCTTCACCATATAAACGCAGTGGAATGGCTTTGATTGTTCTCACATTCTCAGTGATATTTTCCCCTGTTGTGCCATCACCACGCGTTGCAGCTTGTACTAATACTCCATTTTCATAAAGTAAACTCACTGCCAATCCATCTAATTTTAATTCACAACAGAAAGTGATCTCTTCACTATTTTTTAAACGATCACGTAAACGCTTATCAAAAGCCAGATAGCTTGTTTCATCAAAAGCATTATCTAAGGAGAGCATCGGAATTTCATGTCTCACTTGCTCAAATGCCGTTAGAGGTAAAGCACCAACTCGCTGTGTAGGCGAATCAGAGGTAATTAATTCAGGGTGTTCAGCTTCTAATGCTTTTAGCTCATTCATTAAGCGATCGTATTCAGCATCAGGTATTTCAGGTGCGTCCATGACATGATAGAGATATTCATGGTGACGTAGAGTAACGCGAAGTTTATCAATTTTTTGTTGAGTGTTTTTATTCATGATTATCACCAAAGAAGAAAAACCCCCGCAAGCGGGGGCTTTTTTTACAGATATAAAGCTATTGATTTAAATCCAGCGTCCTACGAATTCTAGATTTATAAAGCTCGATTTTTTGTGGTGTTAAGAGTTTGCGTTCATCATCCAGCACAACACCACCTACATCAGATGCTATACGTTGAGCCGTAAGTAACATCAATTTAAAGTTTTGATTAGCATCACCATAAGATGGCACCATCATAAACATCGATACACCTGGTGTCGTTAATTCAGCCATCGTATCAATGTTAAATGTTCCTGGTTTCACCATATTCGCTAAACTAAACAACACAGGCCCATTGGCTGTTGGATTGAGATGACGATGGAAAATATTCATTTCACCAAACTGGAATCCAGCTTGAATGATACTTTGCATCAACACTTCACCATCCAGCATTTGACCATGATGTGCACTTACGTTTAGAACAATAACCAGCTCTTTCTCTGCTTCTGTTGCTTGCGGAGCAGATTCAACTTTTGGCTCTTCAGCCGGAGCATGATGCGAAGCCTCAGTTTCAACAGGAGTCACATGAGCCGTTGTCTCTGAAATTGAAGGCTCAAAACTCGTTGATGGGCTTACTGTATTAACGTGTGATTTTATTTCACTCGCAACATTAACCATAGGAGCTTGTTTTGGCTCATCCCTAACAATCGGTACAGGCTCATTTTCAATAACATCAAAAACACCAAGACTTGGCTCTTGCTGTAATGATGTGTCGTGAGAATTCCCTTTTGTTTGGTTTTCAGACATTAATGGATCTCTATCTACCACTGAAATTTCAGGTTCATGTAGAGGCTCCGATTTTATCGGTGGCTCACTCTCCCGCTTTTCAGTAGAGGATAAAGTTGATGTCTGATGACTAACCTCAGCATATTGTGGTTCGTCATCGTTCTCATCTGACTGATAATTCTGTTTCTGACGTTTTACTGGGCGATTACGGAAAAGCTTAGAACGCTCTTTTCGACCAATCCATAAGCCGTGTAATAACAAAGCTATGATTAAAATCGCACCAACAACGATTAATATCAGACGCAAATTTTGCTGCATCATTTCTATCTCTGTTGTCTTGAGGTTTAATAGCCACGTTGGCAAATATTACTTTTTACTAAGAGTATTTGCCAATGCTCATAAGTGCAAGCCAATACTTAATTTTCTTGTCACAAAGATACACACATCAATCTCTTATGCGCGTTTTTTAGACAATTCATGACTAGTAAGGCTGATTATCTCCCTATATGATACTAGCTTGCCCTCACTGGAGAGAATAGGAAGTATGACAAATTTGACAGAAACGAATAAAAATTTAAATGGATTTCATTATTTTGCTCTTGGTTGGCGTTTAATTACACGCAAAGGGCTGAAGCGTTTTGTTATCTTACCCTTACTTGCCAACATTATTATTCTCGGAAGCGCTTTTTGGTGGTTATATGGTCAAATTGGTGGCATGGTCAATTGGATGATGGAAAAAATTCCTGATTGGTTACAGTGGTTGAGTTATTTGATCTGGCCATTATCCGTTATTTTTATCTTATTAGTGTTCACTTATTTCTTTAGCACCTTAGCCAACATTATTGCTTCTCCGTTTAATGGATTATTGGCTGAAAAATTAGAAGGCCAAATAACTGGTATTGCCCCACCAGATACGGGTGTTGCAGGTATATTGAAAGATGTTCCACGTATTTTAAAGCGTGAGTTAACTAAAATAGCTTATTATTTACCTCGCGCTATTGTTTTGTTATTGCTCTATTTTATTCCTGCTATCGGACAAACCGTTGCGCCTGTTTTATGGTTTGCTTTTGGTGCTTGGATGATGGCAATTCAATATAATGACTTTCCATTTGATAACCATAAAATTTCATTTGCAGAGATGAAATCTTCGCTTAAACAGGATAAATGGAATAATCTTCAATTTGGTATGATTATTAATATTTTTACCATGATCCCTATTCTAAATTTAGTCATCATGCCAGTTGCGATCTGTGGTGCAACAGCAATGTGGTGCGATCGTTATCGTAAACAACATGTGCAAGATGGACAGTGGTAAACCTAATTTAGCGACGTATCGATAAATATAAAAGACCCCGTTTTATTCTTAGACGGGGTCTTATTTTATGGTTTTTCTAAAATGTGATTTGGCTTATTTTGTTATTAACCAGACTACTCAATTAATGAACGAATATAATCTTTCGTTTCTTCTCTATCCATCGGCTCACGCTCATTAATACCCATTTCAAAGATATTTAATGCGCCATCTAGTTTTTCAATAATCTCTTCATCATCTCGAATACAGAGAATATAAGCATTTTCAAACGGTGTGATATCGACCAATCGTAACCCTTTTTCTGTCAAAAAGTGGTTAATATATTCCAAATAAGGTAGTTCATAAGGCAACATATAAGGATCTACACTCACCTCATCCCAGTCAATATTTTCAACTTGAGATAAAATCAACGCACTCGGCGATTCAGGCAAAGAGATGTGCTCTAACGATTTTAGATCAGGAATATCACCGAAATATTCTGTCCACTCCACATAGTCCATTAATCCTTGAGCTGAGAGTGATTCATATAGCCAATTAAGGACATCTTCTTGAGCATCTGACTCGGGTAAATTTTCACGCAAAGCTTGCGCATCTAATTCAGGTACGGCGAGTTCAAGCGCACTAATCAACTCTTCAATGGTTTCCATTATGACCCCTGTATTTGCAGTAAATGTGGTTAAAAATAGATTATCAGCCATCAATATACTGTACATCTCTTGATTTATTAATTTGTGAATCGTCTCACTGACTCTTGATTAGAACCTTTTGGAATAAAAAGAGAAAAAAGTTATAAGTATATTCATAAAGCTTATTTCCATCTTTAGCTTGATGGCGTATGGTAATTTCATCTGACCTTATAAAAATTATGTACCGAGGATAAAAATGAGCAAGATTTTCGAAGACAACTCGCAAACTATTGGGCACACTCCCTTAATTCGCTTAAAACATTTCGGAAATGGCAACATTCTGGCTAAAGTGGAATCTCGTAACCCAAGCTTCAGTGTAAAATGCCGTATCGGTGCCAACATGATTTGGGATGCAGAAAAAAAAGGCATTCTTAAAGAAGGTGTTGAGCTTGTAGAACCTACCAGTGGTAATACTGGGATTGCTCTGGCTTATGTTGCAGCAGCTCGTGGCTACAAATTAACACTGACGATGCCAGATACCATGAGTGTAGAACGCCGTAAATTACTCAAAGCATTAGGTGCTAATTTAGTGCTGACTGAAGGCGCAAAAGGCATGAAAGGTGCCATTGATAAAGCCAATGAAATTCGTGATAGCGATCCTAAGCGTTACCTTTTACTACAACAATTTAGTAATCCAGCTAACCCTGAAATTCATGAAAAAACCACAGGCCCTGAAATCTGGAATGATACTGATGGTGAAGTAGGTGCTGTTATTGCTGGCGTCGGCACTGGTGGTACTATTACGGGTATTGGTCGCTATTTGAAAAAGACACAAGGTAAAGCGGTAACAATGGTTGCTGTTGAACCAGTAGGCTCCCCTGTTATAACTCAAGCTCTCGCAGGTGAAGAAATAAAACCAGGTCCACATAAAATCCAAGGTATCGGAGCTGGCTTTATTCCTGAAAACCTAGATTTATCGTTACTGGATCGTGTTATTCAAATCACTAACGAAGAAGCCTTTGATACTGCTCGTGAACTGATGACTAAAGAAGGTATTCTTGCGGGCATTTCTTCAGGTGCAGCTATTGCAGCAGCAGTAAAACTCGCAAAAGAACCAGAATTTGCAAATAAAGAAATTGTGGTTATTTTACCTTCTTCAGGTGAACGTTATTTAAGCACCCCACTTTTTGCTGACATTTCTGACAGCTAAATCGCGTCATCTCAATTGTAAAATATTTATTAAAAAAGCACCTCAATGGTGCTTTTTTTGTGGTAGAGATCAAAGTTTGTTATCCAGACAGGTGATTTATTTCTTCGAGTTTAGTATTTAATCAATTAATTATTTCGAAGGTCGAAATTAATCAGAAAATAACCGAGATGACAAAACGAACTCTTTTATCTTTCTGAACACTATTTTTATCAGATGACGCTTTACGGCTTAATATTATCTGATATTGCTACGCAAAGCAGGACAAATTCATCTACACTTACTAAGTCCTGACTTAATGTGAACAATTGAGTTATAAAAGGAAAAAATCCTATGTACCAGCAAGAAGTTACTATTACAGCACCAAACGGCTTACATACTCGTCCTGCGGCACAATTTGTAAAAGAAGCCAAAACATTTTCTTCTGATATCACGCTTATCTCTAGCGGTAAATCTGCCAGCGCTAAGAGCCTTTTCAAATTACAAACTTTAGGCTTAACCCAAGGTACTGTTGTAACTATCTCTGCTGAAGGCGAAGATGAAAAACAAGCTGTTGAAGCATTGGTAAAATTAATGGCGGAATTAGAGTAATTCGCAATTAAGCATTAACGCACTATTTATTCCCCTGAAACCATTCAGGGGAGTTAATTTCAATGATGATTTTAAAACAACAGTATTTTGCAATCCTATTCTTTTAAGATTATCACCAGCAAGTCGTAGGATAAATTATGATTTCAGGAATTTTAGCGTCACCCGGTATCGCATTTGGTCAAACCCTTCTCCTCAAAGAAGAACCCATCATCATTAGCCAACGTAAGATCCAAAGTGATGAAATTGAAAATCAAATCGAACGCTTTAAAGACGGTCGTAACAAATCTGCACAACAACTAGAAATTATTAAAGAGCGTGCTGAAAAGAACCTTGGTGCGGATAAAGCCGAAATCTTTGAAGGCCATATCATGTTGCTAGAAGATGAAGAGTTAGAACAAGAAATTGTTACTCTCATCAAAAGTGACAAAAAAACCGCTGAAGCTGCGGTTCAATCTGTTATTGAAGATCAAGCAACCGCATTAGAAGCGTTAGATGACGAATATCTAAAAGAACGTGCAGCTGACGTTCGTGATATTGGTAAACGCTTAATGCGCAATATCTTAGAGATGCCAATTATCGATTTAAGTGCTATCTCAGAAAAAGTTATTTTAGTTGCAACTGACCTTACCCCTTCTGAAACTGCACAATTAAGCTTAGACAACGTATTAGGCTTTATCACTGACTTAGGTGGCAGAACATCTCACACATCTATCATGGCTCGTTCATTAGAAATTCCAGCTATCGTGGGAACATCTACTGCGACACAAACTATTAAAAAAGACGATTATCTTGTTCTTGATGCGATTAATAACAAAATCATTATTAACCCATCAGATGAGGAACTCGAAGCATTAAAAGCCATCAAAGAAGAGTATCTACACGAAAAAGAAGAATTAGCAAAACTCAAAGACTTACCTGCTATTACACTTGATGGGCATCAAGTCGAAGTTTGCGCTAATATTGGTACAGTTCGAGATGTTGCTGGTGCTGAACGTAACGGTGCTGAAGGTGTTGGTCTGTATCGTACAGAGTTCTTATTTATGGATAGAGACTCTTTACCAACAGAAGATGAGCAATTCCAAGCCTATAAAGCAGTAGCCGAAGCTGTAGGAAGCCCAGCGGTCATTATTCGTACTATGGATATTGGTGGCGATAAAGACTTACCTTACATGAACCTACCAAAAGAAGAAAACCCATTCTTAGGCTGGCGTGCAATTCGTATTTGTCTTGACCGTAAAGAGATCCTTCATCCACAATTACGTGCTATCTTAAGAGCATCTGCTTTTGGTAAACTACGCATTATGTTTCCAATGATTATCTCTGTTGAAGAGATCCGTGCATTGAAAGCAGAACTTGAAATACTGAAAAGCCAGCTTCGTGAAGAAAAGAAAGCTTTTGATGAATCTATTGAAGTCGGTGTGATGGTAGAAACCCCAGCCGCAGCAGTGATGGCTCGTCATATGGCAAAAGAAGTTGACTTTTTTAGTATTGGGACTAACGATCTAACACAATATACTCTGGCTGTAGACCGTGGAAATGAGCTGATATCTCATCTATATAATCCAATGTCACCTGCAGTACTTAACCTGATAAAACAGGTGATTGATGCATCACATGCTGAAGGTAAATGGACTGGAATGTGTGGTGAACTTGCTGGAGATGAACGAGCAACATTGCTCCTTCTCGGCATGGGATTAGATGAGTTTAGTATGAGTGCGATTTCAATTCCTCGCATCAAAAAAGTGATCCGTAATGCGAATTACGATGATGCAAGAGCACTAGCAGAGCAAGCACTTGCTCAGCCAACTGCAAAAGAATTGATGGACTTAGTAGAAACTTTTACTAAAGAAAAGACACTATGCTAATCGCATTAGCCAGAGCCCGGTCCCAACTACAATAATTAGGAGAAGATTCATGGGTCTGTTTGATAAATTAAAATCACTGGTTTCAGAGGAAAAGAAAGGCAGTGGCACGATTGATATTGTTGCACCACTTTCTGGTGAAATCGTCAATATCGAAGATGTTCCTGATGTTGTTTTCGCTGAAAAAATCGTAGGTGACGGTATTGCTATCAAACCTGCTGGTAATAAAATTGTTGCGCCAGTCGATGGTACTATCGGTAAAATTTTCGAGACTAACCATGCTTTCTCTATTGAGTCTGACAACGGTATCGAGTTGTTTGTCCACTTCGGTATCGACACTGTTGAACTGAAAGGTGAAGGGTTTAAACGTATCGCTGAAGAAGGTCAGCAAGTAAAAGTAGGTGATACGATTTTAGAATTTGACTTAGCTGTATTAGAAGAAAAAGCAAAATCAGTTCTAACTCCGGTTGTTATCTCTAATATGGATGAAATTCAAGGTTTAACCAAAATGACAGGCCCAGTTACTGTTGGTGAAACCGTTATTATTCAGATTAAAAAATAATCTTCTGTGATGTTCTCTATTTAAACCGCCACCAATAATGTGGCGGTTTTTTATATTCAAAAATCCAAGAGCGAAGATCAAAAATACGCTAACTCATTCGACGATGTTCTTACTCTAAATAATTCAAGGTGTAGCTAGGCGACAAGTGAATAAGTCCCTAGGAGCATACATTAGTATGTGACTAGGGTGAGTGAACGCAGTCAACAACGCTACAACTTGAAGTATAACGAGTAAAATGCTCTAAATAATTCAAGGTGTAGCTAGGCGACAAGTGAATAAGCCCCTAGGAGTATACATTAGTATGTGACTAGGGTGAGTGAACGCAGTCAACAACGCTACAACTTGAATTATGACGAGAAAACGCCCGTAGATAAATAACGATCGCCTCTATCACACACAATCGCAACAATCACCGCACCAGGATTCTCTTTTGCAACGCGCAGAGCGCCAGCAACAGCCCCTCCAGAACTTACGCCACAGAAGATACCCTCTTGGCTAGCTAAAAGGCGCATCGTTGATTCTGCTTCTTTTTGTGACATATCTATCACACTATCCACCAACTCTTTTTTAAAGATACCCGGTAAGTAAGCAGGTGACCAACGACGAATACCAGGAATTTGACTTTTCTCTTCAGGCTGAAGGCCTATCACTTGCACACTATTAGATTGTGTTTTTAAGTAACTTCCCACACCAGTGATTGTGCCCGTTGTTCCCATACTTGAAACAAAATGCGTAATACGACCTTGTGTTTGTTGCCAAATTTCAGGGCCTGTTGAAATAAAATGTGCTCTTGGATTATCGGGGTTATTAAATTGGTCTAATACCTTACCTTCACCCTGTTGTTCCATTTGTTGTGCGAGATCTCGTGCACCTTCCATACCGATTTCACGACTCACTAAAATCAATTCTGCGCCATAAGCTTGCATTGATGCTTGACGCTCTTTACTCATATTCTCAGGCATTAGCAGCTTTAAACGGTAACCTTTTACCGCCGCAATCATCGCTAAGGCAATCCCCGTATTACCACTGGTTGCTTCAATCAACGTATCACCCGGCTTTATTTCACCGCGTAATTCCGCTTGTTCAATCATCGATAATGCAGCTCTGTCTTTTACTGAACCTGCGGGATTATTGCCTTCAAGCTTAACCCAGATTTCAGCGTCTACCTCTTGTGTAAGTCGTTGTAGTTTTACTAATGGTGTATTACCAATAAATTGTTCTAACCCTGCCACAATAAGTCCCTGCTCATTTGTTTGTCTGTATTAATGAAGAAATCACATTTAACTTATTAACGCAATAACATTAACGTAATTCGATAAGTCTCTACACTTTCGTAAAAACCAAAACACCCACGCTAAAAATAAGCATGGGTGAGAAATAATAAAAGGCTATGCTATTAATAAAATTAAGCGGTATAAGCTAACGATACTGTATTTAAGGGAGTATCTCCCGTATATAAACGGGCTTGAGCACCTCCCATATAATAGGTATTTCCTTTTGTTGGCGCCGAAGAAATATCATTCCAAACTGCAGTAATAGGTGTTTCACTCCAACCTAATGGCTGTAAAATTAACTGCCAATAATGCCCTTTGGGTGATACCTCAATAACCTTAACGGGTAATCTGCAAACACTATTGGCATGTACACTTAATGCAATTTCCCACGGACGTAAGAACACATCTACCGAACCTTGATAAAGCGGTGTCACAGATAATGGCAAGTGATATCCCCCAATCTGTAATTGAGCGCCATTAATTTTACCTTTTAGGTGGTTCACATCACCTAAAAATTCTAAAACAAAGCGACTTTTTGGTGATTGCCACACTTCTTGTGGTGTCCCTACTTGCTCTATTTTGCCATTTCCCATAATCACAATGCGATCAGCCACTTCCATCGCTTCTTGTTGATCATGAGTGACGAAGACACTGGTAAATTTAAGCTCTTCATGCAATTCACGTAACCAACGGCGTAATTCGGTTCTCACCTTGGCATCTAAAGCACCAAAAGGCTCATCTAATAACAAAATTTGAGGTTCAACGGCCAATGCTCTTGCTAAGGCTACACGCTGTTTCTGTCCGCCTGACAATTGTGCTGGATAACGTTGAGCTAAATGAGGCAATTGGATCATCTCTAATAACTGCTCAACTTTTTTATGAATTGCGTCTTTGCTAGGGCGCTCGCGGCGGGGCAATACGGTTAAACCAAAAGCGATATTCTCAAATACGGTCATATGGCGAAACAATGCATAATGCTGAAAAACAAAACCGACTTTGCGATCTCTCGCATGTAATCGGCTAACATCCTGCCCTTCGAAACGAATACTTCCTTGGGTTTGATGCTCAAGACCTGCAATAATACGTAAAAGTGTCGTTTTTCCCGATCCTGAAGGCCCTAACAGCGCCACCATTTCACCTGAAGCCACATCAAGACTGACATCATGCAACACTTCAGTGCGATCAAAATATTTTGTGACACTATTAATTTCAATACTCATATTTTGCCTCTACTTTTGTGTAAATAATGATGTCATTGCTGACGAGCTAAGTGCCATTGCAATGCACTTTTAAACATTAAAGTGAATATTGCCATCATGGCGAGTAATGCAGCCGCCGTAAATGCGCCAACGGTATTGTAATCTTGATGAAGTAATTCCACTTGTAACGGTAGTGAATAGGTTTCGCCACGAATAGCACCAGACACCACAGAAACCGCACCAAACTCACCAATTGCTCTAGCATTCGTTAAAACAACACCATAGAGCAATGCCCAACGAATATTAGGCAACGTCACTCGCCAAAACATCTTCCACCCACTCGCTCCTAATAACACGGCAGCTTCATCTTCTTGGCTACCTTGGCTCATCATCACTGGTACCAGTTCTCTGACTACAAAAGGGCAAGTGACAAACACCGTAACTAATACCATTCCCGGCCATGAGAACATAAGTTGGATATCAAATTGCGATAACCACTGCCCAGCCCAGCCATTGCTACCGTAAAAAAGCAGATAAAGTAATCCAGCAACCACTGGAGATACTGCAAATGGAATATCTATCAACGTCATTAACAGTTGGCGCCCCGGAAAACGAAAGCGCGTGACAAGCCATGCCATACTGACACCGAACAACATATTGACAGGTACAGTGATTATCGCGATGAGAACCGTTAACCAGACAGCATGTAACATATCGCTGTCTAATAAATTCTCAGTAAATATTTCAACGCCTTTTGAAAACGCGGTCATAAAGATCCACGCAATAGGCACAACTAAAAATAAAATGGATAACACAACGCCAGTAAAGATTAACCCCCACTTTACCCAATCAATTTGGCGACGATATACCGAGCGTTGTTGCATAATATCTGACATCAATGCCCCCTTAACCGTTGACCAAATCGGCTTTGTAATCCATTAATTGAAAACAGTAAGACTAATGAAACAAGTAAAATTACAGAAGCAACGGCACTTGCCGCAGGATAATCAAACTCTTGCAATCGAATAAAAATCATCAAAGAAACGACTTCTGTTTGCCATGCAATATTGCCAGCAATAAAAATAACGGCGCCAAACTCACCTAAACTGCGCGTAAAAGAGAGCGCGGTTCCCGCTATTAGTGCCGGTGATAATTCAGGTAATACAACCTTACGAAAAGTCTGCCAACGACTCGCTCCTAGCGTCTCAGCCGCTTCTTCATACTCAGGGCCTAACTCTTCAAGAACTGGCTGAACCGTTCTTACAACAAAAGGTAAACTGGTAAAAGCCATAGCAACGGCAATACCAATCCATGTATTAATGACTTTTATATCAAATTTATCCAATACAAAACCGTACCAGCCTTGTGTTGAAAAAAGCGTTGCGAGTGTCAAGCCCGCAACAGCCGTAGGTAAAGCGAAAGGTAAATCCATTAAACCATCAAGTAGTTGTCTACCTGGAAAACGGTAACGAGTAATGATCCACGCAAGCAACATACCGAAAATAGCATTAAAAATGCTGGCAACTGCCGCCGCTAATAGCGTGACTTTATAAGCGGCCACAATTTGTGGATGCGTGATTACTGCCCAATATTGGGCCCAACTCATATCAGAAAGTTGCACAACCAGCGCACTCATTGGTAACAGCAAGATCAAGCAGGTATAAAACAGTGTTCCACCTAAACTTAATCCAAATCCCGGTAAAACCCGTTTGCTGGTTGTGGTAAACATTATTGACGTCCTTGCGCTAATAACTTGTCAAGCATGCCATCTGTCGTGAAATGTGTTTTCATCACGTTATTCCAGTCACCAAATACTTCTTCAACCGTAAATAGTGACGTTGCGGGGAACTGTGCTGTTTTTTCAGCCATGACCGCTTTATCATTTACGCGATAATTAAATTGCGTGATGATCTCTTGTGCTCTAGGGCTGTATAAATAGTTTAGATAGGCTTTTGCCAGTGCTTCGTTGTCATTACGTTGAACATTTTTATCAATCCAAGCGACTGGAAATTCAGCTAAAATATCAACAGGTGGTACAATGACTTGATATTCATCTTCACCATATTGTTGACGAATATTATTAACTTCAGATTCAAAGCTTATTAATACATCTCCGAGTCCACGTTCAATAAAAGAAGTCGTTGCACCACGGCCTCCTGTATCAAACACCTCAACATTCTTGAGGAATTTCTTCATCGCTTCTTGTGTTTTCTCATCGTTACCATAAGCTTTTTCAAAAGCTCCCCACGCGGCTAAATAGGTATAGCGGCCATTACCCGATGTTTTAGGATTAGGGAAAACCACTTTGACATCTTCACGCGTTAAATCTTCCCATGAAGTAATGTTCTTTGGATTTCCTTTGCGTACTAAATACGCCATGGTCGAATAATAAGGTGAACTATTATTAGGAAGACGTTGTTGCCAATTAGCAGGAATTAATTTGCCTTTATCATGCAAAATTTGCACATCAGTAACTTGGTTATAGGTCACTACATCCGCAGGTAAACCTTGCAATATTGCAAGTGCTTGCTTAGAAGAGCCTGCATGTGATTGTTTGATGGTGACTTTATCGTCAGGATGTTGTGCATCCCATTGTGTTTTAAAATCGCTGTTTAGCTGTGTGAATAACTCTCTGGCGATATCGTAAGAGCTATTAAGTAATTGAGCCGCCCCTGCATAACTACTAACCACCAAAGACAATGCTACGGTTGCTTGTAATGCAAAGGTTCTGATCGTGTTTTTCTTCATTAAAAGTACCCATCATTGTAAGTTTTATTCTAATGGTTACTCTATCGACTTTATTTATAACAGTGTAGTTAGCTTTTGTTATTTGATATAACTATAAGCTATTAAAAATGAATAAAACTCAGGCTAATTAATTAAATTTGCATCAATTACTCTTTATATGAAAAAAATTCAGACAAAAATGCCCGCTTTTAAAGCAGGCATTTCATTAATAAAGCGTATTTAACACTAGATAATAATCACAGTGATTTTAATACTTCATAAGAAGGTGCGAAGTAATAACTTCCCGTTACAGGTTTACTCATACGTAATAGGTCATCATGTTTGCCGTCTAATTCACCAAACATGCTCAATAGTTGCTGCTCGATGTTATATAAACGACCACAGTAAGCTAAGAAATATAAACCATGTTTACCGCTTGCAGTACCGTAAGGCAGGCTGTGACGTAAAATCGCTAGCTCTTCACCATCTTCTTCAATCACAACACGAGAAACGTGAGATGTCACATTACGCTCAGATTCATCAAGTTCAACACTGTCTTTTTTAGTGCGACCGATCATTTTTTCTTGGTCTGATTCACTAAAACGAGCCCATTTTTTCAGGTTATGCTCATAACGTTGCACTAAAACATAACTACCACCAGCATCAATGCCGTCATTAATTAGTGCAACACCATAACGTTCATCATCCTGTGGATTTTCTGTGCCATCAATGAAACCACTTAAATCGCGCTCTTCTATCCAACGGAAACCATGAATTTCTTCTTCAACTTTGATTGCGTCACCAAAAGCAGCAATTGCGGCTTGTGCCAGTGAGAAATTCACATCATGACGCATAGATTGGATATGAATAAGAAGATCACGCTGTGTTGCAGGCGCTAAACCTTTACCTAGAGGGCGAAAAGGTTTGAGCTCTGGTGCGCTATTTTCATCGGAAAGTTTTTTCCAGAGATCAGAACCAAATGCAACAACTGCGCCTAGTGATGCATCAGGAAATTGCTTTTGTAAATCAGATAATGATTGCATGAATTTCTGACATCCTTCACGCAGAGCCTCTAATTCACCGACAACCATTGCTTCGATAAAAAGACCAAATTTACTATGTGCGACTAAAATGCCACTTTGTGCATGAGACATATTGCTTTCCTAATCAATAATCAAAACACCTAGAATGATGTTAATTATATCGAATATTTTTTCCTGAAGATTTGCCTTTTAACAAAAATCGGACAGTCTGATTATAAAATCTTCCTTGTTTTATAAGGAATAGCATAAGGAATAGCGTGAAGGCTATTTGTTCTGCCAAATAATCTGCGTTAATGTCCAGTTAGATAGAACTTCATCAGGTGGCATTAATCCATCAGGACCATCCCATTGACCACTAAAGACATAACTCACCGATTTAGCTTCTGTGGATTGACATAAAATAGTTCTCTGTTTTTCATCTTTAGGGCCTTTGCTGCACACACCAAATGCTTTTTTATAGATATCTTTAAATGGTGTACCTATCGTTATTCCCCAATCTGTTGTTGCCTTAGCATCAAAGACTTCTATTTTCTCAACGGTGCCTTTTTCTTTGCCATAGAAAGCCACTTGGATTTTATTATCTTCAAGTGCTTGGACTACAACAGTAATATCGCTACCTTGCATCTCCATACCTTCACGATAATTGAAGCTACCGCCTAGCGCATTTTTTATTTCACTTTCTGTTATTTTTGTTGAGCTGGTGATATTACCTAATCCATTAGCAGAAACTGTTAACGTATCATTTGAAAACCAATTCATCGGATTTAGTGCAGAAAAAGACATTCCTCCCATGGATGAACAGCCACTTAATAGCAAAACACTTGTGCTCAAACACAAGGGTAACCAAAACTTAGGCATCATTTATTTCTCCGTTAAACTTTTTCGTCACACATTAAAATAGATATTGAGGTTATTAAGTACACCTTATCTTACTCTTTGTATCGTCTCAATCATCAGGCTAAAACTGTCGCAATAAGTCAGAATAACAAAATATTTACTGATTTGATCTTAGATAACCACATGAAAAGAAAGCCTAGTTACGACCATCAACATAACATTTTGTTCCACAGAAAAGGCAATATCAGATTTTACGCATAAAATAAGAAGTACAAATGTAAGAATAGAAACAAAGAAAAAAGAGATAAAATAGAAAGGGAAGAGAAATAACCCCTAAAAATATCAGGGGTTTTAAACACAATTAAAGATCAAAATCCTGATCAACAATTAATCGTTTAGTATAAGTTGTGCTTTCTTGGTTTTGATCTTCATACAATAACTTCTCAAACATACAAATTGTTGCATCATTTTCTTCTGGTACAACTAATGTAATTTGAGGACACCCTTTCGCGATCAGCTTTTTCTCTAACCGAGAGATCAATGCATTCGCAATGCCTCTTCCTCTAAAATCTGGATGAACGCCTAAATAGTATAAAGAACCACGATGACCATCATAGCCCCCCATCACACTACCCACGAGTTCACCCGCGACTTCGGCGATCAGAAACAAATCTGGTGAGTGGTTTATTTTTCTTTCAATATCAATTTCAGGATCGTTATCAGGCGATATCAAATCGCAACGCTCCCAAAGTGTAATAATTGCCTCAAAATCATCTTGGCGAAATACACGTATTTCCATGGTTTTGCCCATTATCGGTCACATAAATCTGAATTTATTATCGCTTGTTTAGTTTATGAATCAACTTGAAAATGAGAACATAGACAATATGGAGTTCTATTTTTAATAAATATGATAAAAATTGTAGGTTATTATGAATTTACCTGATATTCATCGCGTTAAAGAATTTTTCTTATCACTACAAGATACGATTTGTCGCTCTCTTGAAAACATAGACCAAAAAGCCACTTTTCAGCAAGATAACTGGGAAAGAAAAGAAGGAGGTGGTGGTCGTACTCGCGTTTTAACCAATGGCGCTCTTTTTGAACAAGCTGGCGTCAATTTCTCGCATGTTTATGGCGACACATTACCGAAATCTGCCACTGCACATCGCCCTGAATTAGCAGGACGTCGTTTTCAAGCCATGGGTGTTTCATTAGTTATTCATCCTCTTAATCCTTATATTCCAACTTCTCATGCTAACGTGCGTTTTTTTATTGCTGAAAAAGAGGGAGAAGATCCTGTTTGGTGGTTTGGTGGTGGCTTTGACTTAACACCTTATTATGGGTTTGAAGAAGATGTTATTCATTGGCATAAAGTAGCTAAATCGGTTTGTACTCCTTTTAGTGGAGATTATTACTCTCGTTATAAAAAATGGTGTGATGATTATTTTTATATTAAACACCGCAATGAACCTCGTGGTGTAGGTGGCCTTTTCTTTGATGATTTAAATACTCCAGATTTTGACCATTGTTTCGAATTTGTCCAACAGGTTGGGCTTGGTTATCTTGATGCCTATTTGCCTATTGTTGAAAAGCGCAAATCAATGCCTTGGGGAGAGCGTGAACGCCAGTTCCAACTCTATCGCCGTGGCCGCTATGTTGAATTCAATTTAGTGTGGGATAGAGGTACATTATTTGGCTTGCAAAGCGGCGGAAGAACAGAGTCCATTTTAATGTCGATGCCTCCCTTAGTCCGTTTTGAGTACAATTACTCACCCGAACCGAATACCCCAGAAGCAAAGTTATACAGTGACTTTTTGATCCAAAAAGAGTGGGTATAAAATACTTAATTTATTGAGAGTAAAGCCACATTAAAAATGTGGCTTTACTCGAATCAAACGAGAAGTTTAATAACAAATATTTCCTAAAATCAATTAAACAAAAAAGCCAGTAAACCTGTCACTTTATTTTTGTGTTCCCACCCTTCTGCTCTCATACAGGTATTGAAATAGTCTTTACGTTCCCATTCATTAGCATCGGAAGGAAGAGATGCTCCTGCGCCTGAATTAGGAATATCTTTACCATTTATACTCATAGGAGCAAAAGAAGGCTGGCTTGAAGCCACATATCTCGCGGGATATCGCGCTTTAGCTTCTTGCATACACATATTCTTAGCAATATCTAACGGTGATGGATTTGTAGTTTTTGCTTCCCATTTTTCAGGTGTTGCACAAGCAGAAAGCGTAAAAATTGATGCAATGATGATCGTTTTTTTCAAAGTAATAGCTCATTAAGACGAATGGGAATCAATTGCATTTTAGCTATTTTTTTAAAGAAATAATTAATTTTTTATGAAGTTTAATCTTATTGAAGTGAGAGCGCTTTTACTCTTCAAATAATGCATCGGGACAATCTGAAATAACATCAAATCCCAAATAATAATATAAGTGATATTTATTTATATCGTCTTTATTAAAAATATGGATCCCTTCAGAGCTGTAGCAGTTCGTTATATTCACTTTATTAGTATTAAAGATAATTTCAGCTTGATTTAATGCACCAGTGATTTTAACCATATTTTCTTGCTTAGGATTATTAGGATAAATAACAGATATTGATAACTCATCCATAAAATGTGCAAGTTGAGTCAGTTTTTTATTATAAAAAAATGTGTAAGTTGTTTTATCGTCAACAGAGTCATAAACCACATTGTGTTTATCTGAAAGGATAAAGTCATCACCTTTTAATGATAAACAACGATTGTTATTTTTATCAGTAGCATCATTAAAACATGTATAAACAGATTGAGCTGCAAGTGTGGCTTTATCGGTGTATAAAAAAAGCCCCTCTTCTTTATTAGAAACGAGTCCAAGAGAAAAATTATTTGATGTATCACTACTTAATGCAATGTTTTGATACCCAAGAAGAACAAAGAGAACAAATACTCTAAGCATATTAATTTCCTAAAAATAAAAGAAAGACGCAAATACATTGTGGATGAAATTTATCAGTATTTCTAAGAAATTACACTACCGAAATACATTAACAAAGATAGCACTTTATAAGTGTAAAGCTCTTCCTTCTAGTGTCAGTTGAGGCGCATCACGGATAGTATGGTCAGCACCAATTGCTAGAACAGACATAGTCAATTTTTTCTCAGCATATTGCTGGCTTTGAATTATTGTTTGTGGAATGGCACGATAATATGAGTAACATACCTACTTTTTAATTGTCTTAAACTGATAACACATTGAAAAAATGAGAAGGTGAATAATGGGAAAACTGCGTATTGGTATGGTCGGTTTAGGATCAATTGCACAAAAAGTTTATCTACCTATTTTAAGTAAAGCTTCTAAGTGGGAATTTATAGGCGCATTTTCACCTAATCAGGAAAAAGGGAATATAATTTGTGCCACTTATCGTATCCCTTTATTCACTAGCTTAAGTGCTTTAGCCCAACAGTGTGATGCGATATTTGTACATAGTGCAACTTCAAGTCATTTTGAAGTTATAGACTATTTATTAAACGCAGGTGTACATGTTTATGTTGATAAACCCTTAACAGAACATATTCACCAATCTGAGGCACTTATTAAGCTTGCTGCCAAGAAAAATAAAAAACTCATGGTGGGTTTTAATCGCCGCTTTGCCCCCTTTTATCATCAGTTGAAACAAAATATTACCCACCTTTCTTCTTTAAGAATTGATAAACATCGATGTGATAGTGTCGGCCCTAAAGAGACACGTTTTACCTTGTTTGATGACTATTTACATGTTGTTGATACGGCGCTTTGGTTAGCAGGTTCAAACGCTAAATTATTAAGTGGTAGTATTATCCAAACAAAAGAAAATGCACTTTTTTATGCTGAACACCATTTAAAAATCGACGATTGCTGGATAACAACATCAATGCACAGAAAAGCAGGAAGCCAGCAAGAGCAGATTATTGCTGTTGATGAAGATGCAATCCATCAAATTACAAATATGAATTTATGGCGCAGTGAAAGCAGAAGTAGGCTCACTGAAAAACATCCAGAAAATTGGGATCCCATTTTATTACAACGAGGTTTTATTGGGGCGGTGGAACACTTTATTGAATGTGTTACGAATAATACAGAGCCATCGACAAGTGGAGAGCAAGCCATTGTTGCTCAACTCATGATAGAAAAAATGCTAGCTAATCAATAAATTCTAGGTATAAAAAAACTGAGTTCATTATAAATTGAACTCAGTTTTTATTTTTTTGACGTTAAATTAACTTATTTCGATTTCTTCAAATGTGACATTAAACGCTTACGTTTACGCAACTGAGATTGTGTTAATTTATTTTTCTTATCCGCATAAGGGTTTTCACCCTCTTTAAATTGAATACGGATTGGCGTACCCATCACTTGCAGAGTACGGCGGAAATAGTTCATCAAATAGCGCTTATAGCTATCTGGTAAATCAGTGACCTGATTACCATGAATAACTACAACAGGTGGATTATAACCACCGGCATGTGCATATTTCATTTTTACACGACGTCCACGAACAATTGGTGGCTGATGATCATCTTCTGCCATCTTCATGATGCGAGTTAGCATAGAAGTTCCTACGCGACGCGTTGCACAGACATAGGCCTCTTGAATTGATTCAAAAAGATTACCCACGCCACTACCATGTAATGCAGAAATAAAGTGAACACGCGCAAAGTCAACAAAGCCCAGTTTAAGATCAAGCATGGCTTTTACTTGCTCGCGATCGTCTTGTGTCATGCCATCCCATTTATTAACAGCAATGACTAATGAACGACCTGCATTCAGGATATAACCTAATAATGAAAGATCTTGGTCAGAAATACCTTCACGAGCATCAATAACCAACAATGCAACGTTAGAGTCTTCAATAGCTTGTAATGTTTTGATAACAGAGAATTTTTCTACTGTTTCTTTTACTTTACCGCGTTTACGAACACCCGCTGTATCGATGATGATATATTCTTTCTCATCACGTTCCATTGGGATATAGATACTGTCACGGGTTGTACCTGGCATATCGTAAACAACCACACGATCTTCACCAAGCATACGGTTTGTCAATGTTGATTTACCGACATTAGGACGACCAACAATCGCTAATTTTACCGGTAATGTAGAAGGGTCAAAGTCGTCTTCTTCCTCTTCTAACGCTTGTGCTTCTTGTTCTGCTTCTAATGCAGCCCAATAAGCCGCATTTTCTTCTTCTTCAGTCAGCTCTAGCTCTTCTTCCACCACTTTACCCGTAATTGGTAAGAGTGCTTGTTCAATCAATTGAGCAACACCACGGCCATGAGATGCAGCAATTGGGAAGATTTCGCCTAATCCTAAAGAGTAAAAATCAGCTAATGCAGTATCAATATCGATACCGTCAGTTTTATTCGCAACTAAATACGTTTTTTTCTCAACACCACGAAGGTGTTTTGCAATACCTTGGTCTGCTGGCATCAAGCCCGCACGAGCATCAACTAAAAACAGTACGATATCGGCTTCTTGAATAGCCTGTAGCGATTGTGATGCCATATGGGTTTCAACACCCTCTTCAGCACCATCAATACCACCGGTATCAATAATAATAAATTCTTCGCCTTCTAACTCTGCTCGACCATATTTACGGTCACGGGTGAGGCCTGGAAAATCGGCAACTAATGCGTCTCTTGTGCGTGTTAGTCGATTAAATAACGTGGATTTACCCACGTTAGGGCGCCCTACTAAGGCAATAACGGGTATCATTTTTTGATGCCTCATAAAAATACAATCACAAACCTGATTGTATTTTACATGTAATTACTAAAAAGACGAAACGGCTCCTTTAAAGGAGCCGTAAAATAAATAGATTTGTCAGCAATTAATTACCGACTATAAAGATAAAGCTTACCGTCGCGAGCTTGGATCATCAGTTTATCTTGTACCGCTTGAGGACGACTTAATAAGCCTGAACTGTTCACTTGGTTTTGCGCAATAAATTTACCTGTGTTGGTATCAATCCAATGGAGATAACCTTCTGCATCACCAACCACTAAATAACCATCAAAAATAGCCGGAGCAGTTAAATTGCGATGCAATAAATCTTCTTGTGTCCATAATGTCACACCATCAGATTTACGAACAGATAAAACTCTGTCATTTTGGTCAACAAGGTAAAGATTATCACCCAACAGCACCATATCATTGACTGAGCCTAACTCACGTTTCCAAAGAATTTGTCCAGAACGCATATCAAGGCTAACTAAATTACCGTTATACGCCATTGCATAAACAGTATTTTCATCAATAATCGGTGTGATATCCACATCATTTAATCGGCTAATTTCAGTAGAGCCTTTAATTTGTGAAATATTTTGTTGCCAAATCAACTGCCCTTGAGAAAGAACAACTGCACTGACACGGCCATTATCTGCACCAATAATAGCTGCGCCATAAGCAACAGCAGGTGCAGACTCGCCACGAAGAGATAATGATGGAGTATCTAAGTTAATAGTCCAAGAAATCTCACCACTTAACAAGTCGAGTCCTTGCAACATACCATTACTGGTATGAATAAGTACTAAACCATCACTAACAACAGGTTTTGAAATGGCTTCGCCAGCGACATCTGCTTCCCAATCAATGGAGCCATCTTCAGTGTTCAGTGCGTATACTTTCGCTTTTTCAGTTCCCACAAAAACGCGAGTGCCTGAAACTGTTAGCCCACCAGAAAGTAATGCGGACTCATTGGATGAAAGAAAACCTGTTTTAATAGAGAGATCTTGCGACCAAAGCTCTTTACCTGTTTCTACATCTAATGCTTTCACTAAACCATGGCGATCAGCGACATAAACAACTGCGCCATCCCATGTTGGTGACAAGTGAGAATAGTATTTACCAATACCATTTCCAACTGATTTGTCCCAAACAGCTCTAGGTGTAAATTGGCTTTGCACCTCAGGCAATGGAGACATTGTCACATTATCCTGTTCACTAGAACATCCTGCCAACAAAGCAGATGCTAGTAGACCAACCAGGAGAGTTTTACGCAGTTGCATGTCTGAAGATCCCTTTAATTGGATAAATTATTGAGTTTAAGTTCAACCAGTGAGCGAATAGCACCCGCATTTTCATCAGTTAATGCGCTACGATAAGCGGTTGTAGCACCTGTGTTATCGCCTTTTTTCGCTAAGACATCACCACGGATATAATTTTTCATTCCATTCCATGCTTTGCCTTTCACTTGCTCTAACGAAACTAAAGCAGCATCTGTTTTATCTAATGCTAATTGTACACGAGCTAAACGAAGATTAAGCATATCTGCAAATGCGTCATTTTTTACTTTTGCCACAGCATTCGTTAGATGACGTTCACCACTGACTAAATCATTAGCATCAATAGCGATTTGGGCTAGCTCTAATGAAGCTAAAGCGCCATAAATATCATTCGTTTCAGTAACAAATTTTTCAGCTAATGCAATATTTTCAGGCGTAGGCTTAGCAAGTGCCTCGCTGACTGTTGCAAAAGCACCTGCACTTTCTTGCAGACGATTTGTTTGATGTGATTGCCAATATTTCCAACCAAAAACACCACCAAAACCAATAACAGCGGCTAAAACAATAGTTAAACCGTAGTTTTTAAAGAACTGTTTAATTGCATCAACTTGTTCGTTTTCGGTGCTATAAACTTCCACAAGTCTCTCCTTAACCTAATAACAGAGTCAATTGCTGAGCGAGCTCATTGCGAGCAACGATTGTTTGTTCCCCTGAACGCAAATCTTTCACTGCAACAGTGCCGGCATTAATTTCATCTTCGCCTAAAATCAGAGCAATTTTAGCGCCTTGTTTATCAGCACGCCCTAGCTGCTTTTTAAAGTTACCATTACCATGATTCGTCATTAAACGTAATGTTGGTAATTGATCACGAATTTCTTCAGCCAGCATTAATGCTGCGCTTTGACTCTTTTCGCCAAATGAAGCAAGGTAAACATCAGCGACATTAGTATCTGCAACAAATTCAGGGTTAACCGCTTGAACTAATAAGATCATGCGCTCCATCCCCATAGCAAAACCAACTGCTGGTGTTGGGTGCCCACCAAGTTGCTTCACTAAGCCATCGTAACGGCCACCCGCACACACGGTTCCCTGTGAACCTAATGCGCTAGTTACCCACTCAAAAACAGTACGGTTATAATAGTCTAAACCACGAACTAAACGCTGATTAACACGATATGTAATACCGACAGCATCCAATAAAGCACAAAGACCATCAAAGTGCGCTCTTGATTCGTCATCAAGATAATCGAAAAGTTCAGGCGCATCATTCAATAAAGTCTGAATTTCTGGATTTTTTGAGTCTAAAACACGTAATGGGTTAGAATACATACGACGCTTGCAGTCTTCATCTAACTTATCTACGTGCTGCTCTAAGAAAGCAACTAACGCTTCACGATATTTAGCACGCGCTTCTAATGAACCAATAGAGTTAAGTTCTAATGTTACGTGTTCTGCAATACCTAACGCTTTCCACCAACGCGCAGTTAGCATAATTAATTCCGCATCAATATCTGGGCCTTGTAGACCAAAGACCTCTGCACCTAACTGGTGGAATTGACGATAACGACCTTTTTGAGGGCGCTCATAACGGAACATTGGTCCTAAATACCATAAACGTTGTTCTTGGTTATAAAGCAAACCATGCTCGATACCCGCACGAACACAACCTGCTGTGTTTTCTGGGCGTAATGTCAGACTTTGGGCATCTTCGCCACGATCGGTAAAAGTATACATTTCTTTTTCAACAACATCGGTCACTTCACCAATTGCTCGCTGAAATAGAGGGGTATGCTCTACGATAGGTGTTCTGATTTCACTAAAGCCGTAACCCGCTAAAATTTGTTTTAGCGTATTTTCAATTTTCTGCCATACGCGAGTGTCAGCAGGTAGATAGTCGTTCATACCACGAATGGCTTGGATTTTTTGTGCCACTTTTCTTCTCTAATAGTTATTAATTGATTGTTAGGCTGATTATAGAAGCGAAATCAATCAGTATTCAATGTGAAATCTATAGTAAAACTGGCTCATTGATTAATGAGCCAGTTTTTTGAGTATTATTTGTCCAATTGATTTATGTTTATGCGCATACTGTCATCAAGCATTGATGCTTTAGCACGAATTTTTGCTTCTAATAAATCAATCATATTAACGTTATCAAGACGCTCTTTTTGTCTCACGCCATCTTCATAAAAACCACTTCGTGTTTTAGCGCCAGTTACACCTAACGTTGAAACTTCAGCTTCACCCGGTCCATTAACAACACAACCAATAATAGAAACATCCATAGGTGTGATGATATCTTCCAAACGTTGCTCTAATTCGTTGACTGTTCCGATAACATCAAATTCTTGACGAGAACACGTTGGGCAAGCGATAAAGTTAATTCCACGAGAACGAATACGTAAGGATTTAAGAATATCAAAACCGACTTTAACTTCTTCAACTGGATCTGCAGCTAATGAGATCCTTAATGTATCGCCGATACCTTCTGATAATAAGATCCCAAGACCAATCGCAGATTTAACCGATCCCGCTCTTGCGCCACCGGCTTCGGTGATCCCAAGATGCAGTGGTTGATCAATTTTTTTCGCTAATAAACGGTAAGAATCAACTGCAAGGAAAACATCAGAAGCTTTTACACTGATTTTAAATTGTTCAAAATTCAGTTTATCAAGGATATCCACATGGCGCATTGCCGATTCAACTAACGCTTCAGGTGTTGGCTCTCCGTATTTCTCTTGAATATCTTTCTCAAGTGAACCGCCGTTTACGCCAATACGAATAGGAATATTGTTGTGACGGGCGCAATCAACAACTTGGCGAATGCGTTCTTCACTACCAATATTACCCGGATTGATACGTAAACAATCAACACCATATTCAGCGACTTTTAATGCGATACGGTAGTCAAAATGAATATCAGCGACTAAAGGCACATTAACTTGTTGCTTAATTAATTTGAATGCTTCCGCAGCATCCATTGTGGGTACAGAAACACGAACAATATCCACCCCTACACGTTCCAGAGATTTTATCTGGCGAACAGTCGCTTCTACGTCTGTTGTTCGTGTATTTGTCATCGACTGTACCGTGATAGGAGCGCCATCACCAACAGGTACATTGCCCACATAAATTCGTGTCGATTTTCGACGAATAATAGGTGATTCTTTATGCATTGATTAATTCTCCCATGCTTCCATGCTTGCTCAAATGTGTAGTCAGATTAAGCGCTCGGTACTGTTATTTTCGCTATTTTTCCAGTAAAACGGCTTAAATCAACAGATTCACCATTAAACTGTAAGCGAGTAACAGAAGGTGCGCCTATTTTTAGTTTATAAGGTTGCTCACCATCAAATTCCAAACGATCACCCGCTTTCTTAATACCATTAAATAAGACTTTATTTTGAGCATTACGAACTTCTAACCAACATTCACCATCAAACATAAGAACCAATTGATTCGCAATAGCAGGTGCTTCCGATGAAGTAGATTCTTGCGTTGAATTTGCTCGAGAAGTTGTTGATGTTGTTAGTGGTGAGACGGGTAATGGAACCGTTCTCACTTCTGTTGGTGCTGGTGATGTCGTTTCAGTCGTTGGTGATGTAGCGACATTATTAGCCTGATTATCAACTAATGGCGGCGCAGATACTTGTAAATTATCACCTTCAGATGTTGACATATTATCTAAGGTTGCCAAAGGAGAATCTATCGTGTTGGTGTTTTCTTGTGTACTATTTTGCCCTACGTCTTGAGATGCCATAGAGACTAATTCTTGTTGATCCGCCTGATGACCTTGCCACCACCAAACACCTACTAATGCAATCATAACAATCAAAATCACCCAAGTGATTTTCATCAGCCAACCTTCACGTTTTTTATGACGTTTGCCTAATGAGTAATTTTGTGTGGTTGTCATTCTAATTTGTTTAACAGGCGCTTGTTGGTCGATAAAACCAAGGATGTCTTTTTCAGGAACACCAACGAGCTTGGCATAAGAACGCATATATCCGCGTAAAAATGTGGGTGCAATATCAGAAGAAACAGAATCTGTTTCAATGTCGCGCACTGTTGATAACTTCAAACAAAGTCGATCAGCAACAGTTTGTTGTGTTAGCCCTACTTTTTCTCGTGCCTGACGTAAAAGTTGACCTGCTGTTAATTTCACTTCTTCGGTTTTGTTTTCAGTATTCATTAGCAATCTAGGCACTGTGGCTATTGGATGTTTAACATTGATGAACTCGCAAAAGCACAAAGTACCTTAACGTATATCACCGCGATTTTTTTGATATTTTATTATCACTTTGCTGGCAGACCAAATAATCTGGCGGTATATCCTCAATTAACACACTATTATTGTTTAATAGTTTTTGTTCACAAAGGAAATTACCATAAAGCCTTAATACATTAACATTTACTGGCTTCGAGTTCATCGCTAATTTGTAATAATCTAACGCTTGAATAGAATTTCCCAATAACTGCGATGTTAATGCCATTCCTAAATTCGCATCAGGATGATTTGGCATCACTGATAACACTTTTTGGAAATGATATTGCGCTATTTGATATTGTCTTTCAGCTAAATAAGCATCACCTAATTGTAAACGTGTAGACACTGCAACACGTTCTTGATTGGCTGATGATTGACAACCGAGTGTCAATAGCATCAAGCCAATAGTTATAACTACTGATGATATCCTTATCATCGTTTTATTCCTCAAATATATTCATCCTTGTTCTCTCTACATTGTAATTATGTAATACACTTCACAAAGAAAGAGATATCCAACTGTATTAGACTGCTTTTACTGAAATTAGTTCACCTTGTTGGCGTTTTTTCAGTGTACGCTTTGTACGGTCAATAACATCACCAGCTAATTGTCCACAAGCCGCATCAATATCATCGCCACGGGTTTTACGTACAATCGTCGTAAAGCCATATTCCATTAATACTTTAGAGAAACGGTCAATACGGCTATTAGAACTACGTCCATATGGTGCACCTGGGAACGGGTTCCATGGAATTAAGTTAATTTTACACGGCGTGTCTTTTAAAAGCTCAGCTAATTGGTGAGCTTGTTCGGTGCTGTCATTAATATGATCAAGCATGACATATTCAATAGTCACTCGCCCTTGGTTCGCGTTTGATTTAGCAATATAACGGCGAACACCTTCAAGAAACATTTCAATATTGTATTTCTTGTTAATTGGAACGATTTCATCACGAATTTCATCAGTTGGTGCATGCAATGAAATAGCTAAAGCCACGTCCACAGCATCACCTAATTTATCTAATGCAGGTACAACACCTGATGTAGAGACAGTAACACGACGTTTAGATAGACCAAAACCAAAATCATCCATCATGATTTCAAGCGCTGGAATAACATTATTTAAATTTAGTAATGGCTCACCCATTCCCATCATCACGACATTAGTAATAGGGCGACGGCCTGTCTCTTTTAATGAGCCAATAATTTTAGCTGCACGCCAAACTTGCCCAATAATTTCAGACACTTTCAAGTTACGGTTAAAACCTTGCTGTGCAGTTGAACAGAACTTGCACTCTAAAGCACAACCCACTTGTGAAGAAACACATAATGTTGCGCGATCATCTTCTGGAATGTACACAGTTTCTACTTGTTGATCGCCAACTTTAATTGCCCACTTAATCGTGCCATCTGTTGAACGTTGTTCTTCAGAAACTTCAGGTGCTTTAATTTCAGCAATTTCTTTTAATTTATTGCGTAACACCTTGTTGATATCGGTCATTTGATCGAAATCGTCATAACAGTAGTGGTACATCCACTTCATAATTTGGTCAGCACGGAAAGGTTTTTCGCCCATAGAGACAAAAAGCTCACGCATCTGTTTACGATTTAAATCTAACAGATTAATTTTAGTTTTTTGATTCACAGTATTTTCTTTAGAAACAGCGACAGAAGCGCTTGGCGCTGGAGTGGTAGATTGGGTCATGACATTGCCTCGTTGTTACACTATGCGGCCTGCATTAGCATTGATGCTAATGGGATACTTATATATTTGTATAATAAACAATAATAAAAAACGCCCTGTTAATTATCAAACAGGGCGTCGCATTGTACTGTTTTTCGCGTAGAGATGCTAATAAATTAGCGCGCGCAAACTTCGTTTTCAGTGAAGAAGTATGCGATTTCACGAGCAGCAGAAGCTTCTGAATCTGAACCGTGTACCGCATTTTCAGTAAAGCTATCAGCGTAATCAGCACGTAATGTACCCGCTAATGCGTTGTCTGGGTTAGTTGCGCCCATCAGATCACGATGACGTTGAATCGCATTTTCACCTTCTAACACTTGAACCATGATTGGACCAGAAGTCATAAATTCAACTAAACCGTCAAAGAAAGGGCGGCCTTTGTGTTCTTCATAAAAGCCTTCAGCTTGTTCGCGCGTTAAATGCAACATTTTAGCGCCAATGATGCTAAAACCTGCACTTTCAAAACGGTGATAGATAGCGCCGATAACATTTTTTTTCACTGCGTTTGGTTTGATAATAGAAAATGTGCGCTGAATAGCCATGTCTTACCTCTAAATTATTTTATTAATGATAACTTTTGTTATCTCTTTTATCGCAGATCATGGAAAAACGAATCAAAAACCGCATTCCCTGCAAAAAATAGGGCTCGATTATAGGAGGATAAAAATAAATTGCACAGATTGAATATCCTTTTTTTTAAGAAACTGTGGCAAAAAAGTTATAAATTATCGTTCTAATCACATTTTTGACGTATTCCATGTTCAAACTTGAAAATAAGAATAAAAAAGAACCGAAATGACACTCGATAAATAGTTTAATTATCTTTATTAAAAAACCTATTTTAGTGAAAAATCCCTCAGTTCTCGTTTATTCCATTGATTTAGTTTAACGAAATATAAAATTAACCATATCCGTTTGACCACTTAGATCAAGCACAGAAAGTTGATATTTACCTCGTTTCTCTAATAAATAAGAGAATGTTTCTCCGTTTTCTGTTTTACCTATTTGCTCACCATTTAAAAACCACCATTGCATACCACTTCCTCCTTGTGTAGAAACTGTTATTTCGAGATTAGTTTCACCAGGTAATGGCCTTAATAAATCACCCGCACGAATACCCGAGATAAACAAGGGAATAATATCTTCTTTAATTGGTGGGCAAGTTTCAGAAATCGGTGGCAGTCGTTTTGCTCTGCGCTCTTTTTCAGGTAACCATGCTTCTAATGCTATCGGCCATAAAGCAATATCTTTTAACTCTGCGTTAGGACAATTAGGCCCAGTGCGTTTACCTTCATCATCTAACCAAATTTTTTCGTTGATCCCCAAAATACCTTCTTGGCTATCATTCAATAAAGTTGGCGGAATAGTGTTATCTAAGATCCAGCTTCGACGACTAACTCGACAGTTACTATCTTCTTTAGGTAATGCCTTACCTGTCGGCCAACAGATTGTTGCTGCTGTTACACTATTAGGACGTAAATCAGTAGGTGGTCTTTGTTTATTTTGATAGAAATAGCCAGTTAATAAGTTATTGACCTGATTCATAATAGGGACAGCCGTTGCAAAGCCGAATTGCCCTGCAACAGGTGTTCCATCAGGTCTGCCCACCCAAACACCAATGGTGTAGCGAGCATTCACACCGATAGACCACGCATCCCGATAGCCATAACTTGTCCCTGTTTTCCAAGCTAAAGGAACAACGGGTGAAATTGCACTATCTGGGCGAGGTCTGGCTTCTCCGGCTAATATGCGTCTGACAATCCATGCCGAACCTTGTGACATCAACACTCGGTTTTCTATTATTTGTTCCGGCTTAAAACGCAACGGTGCTGTTTTTCCTTGCCTTGCTAATGCACTGAAGGCGGAAACAAGCTCATCCATTCGTGTTGCAGTTCCTCCTAAGATCAGCGCTAAATTTGGCTCTGAACCATAAGGAAAGCGCATTTCAAGATGGTTATGACGCAATTTCGCTGCAAATTTCTTTGCACCATACACTTCGATAAGTTGTACTGCTGGCAAATTCAAAGAACGACTTAGTGCTTCACTGGCACTGACCGCACCATTAAAATCAGAGTCAAAATTACCAGGGCGATAATTATCAAATCGACGAGGAACATCTTGTAAGAGTGATTCTGCATGAATAAGCCCTTCATCTAATGCGAGTGCATAAATAAATGGCTTTAATGTTGAACCTGGCGAACGCCATGCGCTAATCATATCGACGTGGCCAAAGCGCGAATTGTCATTAAAATCAGCAGAACCAACATACCCTTTCACACTCATATCCGTATGATCAACAACTAGAATGGCTAAGGATGTTTTATCCGCTAATTGATACTTCCATTGATTCGCAATATCTTCGAGTTGTCGTTGAATATTGATATCAATCGTGGTGGTAATAACAGGCTCTCGCTTTTCGTTATACATACGACGAGCCAGCAGTGGTGCTAATTGTGGTGTTTGCCTTGGCGCTAATAAAACCTGCTCTTCTTTGATTTCATCAACTTTTTCTTGTGGCCATATTTGATACTCAGCCAATCTATCTAATACTTTATCTCTGGCAGCTTGAGCACGTTCAGGATATCTATCTGGTCGTAAACGACTTGGTGCTTGTGGCAATACAGCCATTAATGTCGCCTCTCCCGCAGATAAATCAGCGGGTGATTTGCCTAAATAAGCCCAACTTGCAGCTCCAATGCCCTCTAACGTACCGCCAAAGGGTGCTCTATTGAGGTAAATTTCCAGAATTTCATCTTTTGAGTAATACCACTCTAATTGCAAGGTGCGCCAAAGCTGTTTGATTTTCCCCCCTAAAGTACGGGAGTGAGGATCAATAAGGCGAGCTACTTGCATTGATAACGTGCTTCCACCTGACACAATTCTTCCTGAACTTAGGTCTTGCCACGCCGCACGTAATATCGCCATCGGGTTAACACCAGGATGCTGATAAAACCAGCGATCTTCATAAGTGATTAAAGCTTCTAAATATTCAGGAGAGACATCAGCGAGTTTGACATGATAACGCCATACCCCTTCTTTATCGGCAAAGCGCCAAAGAGGAGTACCATCTTGCGCTGTAACAATCGTCGCAATTTGAGGTTCAGGATCAGGGAGAGGCCAAATTTTATCTGCGATCCAGACTAAAATTGGCGTTGTTAGCAAAAAAATAATGATAACAGCAATAAGCCGTTTATATCCTAGTTTCATTCAATCACTCAAAGGAAAAAGCCCTTTCCGAAGAAAGGGCTACAAGATTTAAGGAACAACGTCAATCTTGGTTTCTGTTGATCCTATTGCACGCCAATAAGGCACATACATGGATTCAACTTGTGGTGGTGGTACTTGATAGTTACCTGGTGTTACAGCTCTTGCTAAATAGAGCAATGTCGTTGGGCGATATTTATCAACAGAGATAGCGGCAACAAAGCGATCATCTCGATACTCAAGATGTTTGATATTCGCTTGTCCCATATCATCGATAAATTCCTGCAAGTCTGCAGCACTATCACTTAAGCTTGCACTACTTGATGCTAAGTTTTGGTTTTCGATTTCAAGACCAGCTGGTAATAAATCAACAACTAATGCATCAGGTACATCTCTATCAGCAGAAACTTCCAGTTTAACCACCAGCATTTCACCACTTTGTAAGCGATTAGGATGAACGCGATTTCCTTTCAAATCATAATAACTGCGATGGATATTTAATATATTACTATAAGGAGCAGGAGCCACTTTAGGATAGCCCACGATATTCATACGAGAATAAATCGCAGCACCACCACGATTATTTAGCTCTAAGCCTTCTTGTAATTGTGCTGATGTTAATGTCTCATTGACTGCACGATCGCTACTGATTGCAGGAACTTGACGATTAACAGCAACTTCCCAAGGCTGTTCTGCCATATTAATAAAGAAGCGCCCAGCAAGGTATAACGAGTTACTTTCTTGGGTTGAGAACCATTCACGGCTTGTTAAGTTATCAGATAGTGTCATCACACTTGCATCACGAGATTGTGTTTCAAGGTTATTTTCACTTAACAATGCAATAATTAATGCTTGGTCACGAATGGTGCTACCGTAGTCGCCCAATCCATAATTATATTTACGCGTTGTTGTCACACCTTCAGCAATCAAGCTTTCAGCGCGGCTGCCATCCCCCATCAGTTTTAATGCGATGCCTAACTGAACTAAGGCTAAACCACTTCCTGCTTGATTACGCTCAAGATAGAGACGACGTAATTCACCTAAAGGTGCTTTTTGCTGATTAGCTAATACTAACGCGGCATAAGCCCTTGCTGAGAAACGTGCTGCATCTTGATTAACCGCATATTCATAGTTAACTAAGCTTTTATCTTGTAAATAACGTAATAAACGATCATTCGCACGTTTTAATGAATCAGCTGGAACTGAATAACCTTGTTGTGACGCACGGAATAAGAAGTCAGTCGCATAAGCGGTTAACCAATATTCTTCACGTCCTCCCTTATCCCATAAAGAGAATCCACCTTCTGACTTTTGCATCGTCAGCAGATGAGCAATACCTTTATCAATAGCCGCTTTTCTATCAGCATCAGTTTGCGTTTTAATTCCCAACTGTTTCAACTCTTTTTCTGTTGAATACAGTGAAGGATAAAGCCCGCTGACTGTTTGTTCTAAGCAACCATAAGGATAAGCAAATAGCTCTCTAACATAACGCGCCACTTGTAACGGAGGACGACTTGTTAGTAATAACTCACCTTCAAGCGTTGAGCTATTAAAACGACTTAAAATTTCTGATGGTAAGCGCCAAGTATCACCATCTTGCAATGTGCTTGCATAATGAATAGTTTCTGCTGGGAATGCAGGGCGAACACCAATATTCCATGTATTGTGATAAGGTTTAATCTCTTCACCTGGTACTTTAATACCATAAATAGACAGTGAAAATTCCCCCTGACCAAAGCCATGTTTCGCTTTTACAGGGATTTGAATTTGAGTACGTTCACCTTTCGTTAGCGAGACAGTTTTGCTTTCAGCGCCACCTAACCCCACCAAACCTGAAGCGGTATAATTTAAGGTAATAGATTGTGCATCATCTGTCAGATTGGTTAAATCTAACGATAAAAGTGCATTATCACCACCAGCCATAAAGCGAGGTAATGAAAGCTGAGTCACTAAAGGTGCAGCAATAACAACTTTACCTTCCTGACTACCAAATTTATCCGCAGTCCAAGCTTGCGCCATTAAACGAACTTCACCATTAAACTCTGGAATAGGCAAAGAAACTTCGCCCTCACCTTGAGCATTTAATTTTACAGGAGCTGTTTGTTGAGCAATGATTTGCACATCAGTTAATGGCTTTTTGCCACCACGAGATAATGCGGCGGCTTCACCACCATCACCACCAAAACGCAAGTTAGCTAAACGACCTTGCCCTTCAATTAATTGACCGTAAACATCATATTGGTCAATGCTATAACGTTTACGACCAAAGAAGGCATCGTAAGGATCAGGGGTTTTATACTCTGTGATATTCAATACACCAGTATCAACCGCAGAAACTAATACATTAATATTTTCAGGTAATGGCTGACCAGCAACTGGATTCGCTTTAATACGAATTTTTAAATCTTGGTTAGGGCGAATTTTTTCAGGTGCATCAAGTGAAATATCAATCCGACGGTTTTTATCCTGTAATGGTAAATGCAAAATACCCACAGCACGTTTTACTGTCGCTTGTTTTGAAGTATCTCCTGGTCTTACAACAACAGAAGTCAGATAGAGATCGTGTCTTGCCCACTCTTTATTAATAGGCACTTCAACATCAAGCCCTTTTTCTGGTACATCAATTTCCTGCCACCATAAAGGTCCATTACTTGATTCAAGTAACACATAACCTTTACCCGGATGAGGTGCAACAATGTTTAACTTAACTTTTTCGCCCGGTAAATAACCATCTTTATCCAGTTTCAATTTAACTTGGTCTGGTCTTACCGCGCCTGTTCCACCAGAGTTATCCATCCAAGAATAACCTGCCCAGAAACGTAGGCTACTAACTAATTCTGTTTTAGGATCAACAACTTCAATACGATAAGAGCCCCACTCAACAGGGAATGCCACTTTTGCGGTGCCATCTTTCGCAATCTTAATTGTTTGCTCATCCATTTGCAGATCTTTTTCGTTATAGCCAGATTCCCAGCCATTCGAACTAGACCAACGCCAGTAATAATCATGGCGTTCATAGATAAACTTCACTTTCAGATCATTAGCAGGTAGTTTTTTGCCGTCTTGGTCTGTATAGACAATTTCAAATTCAGCCATTGAGTTTTCATCAACGCTATAACCTGATTTATATTTGTCTGTACGATAATCGTAGACTTCTTTTTTAGGAAAGACAGGACGAATACCCGCAAGATGAGTGGCAGGCCAAACTGCTTGTTGATAACGACGAGTAACAGGACGTCCACCCGCTTCAAGTAAGCTTGCTTGTAGAATGATATTGATAGGTGATTTCAACTCAGCGTAGCGTTCACTATCAACACTTAACTCACCTTCACCATCAGAGTCTAAATTAAGTTCAAACTCATCCAGTAGACGGCTGAAGTTTTCATCTTTTACAGTACCAAATTCATATCCAGGTAATTTACTGACAGCTTCACGAGAGGCTTTTAAGAAGACTTGCCCTTGTAAGCGATTATCGGCAGCTGGTGCGCCATAAAGATAGCGACCCTTAATGTCAAAATAAGCGTCATTACCACTCAATAAAATACCTTTCTTACCAGTGATTTCTAATGCCATACGTTCTGGCATAAAATCTTCGACCTGAAACTCATAGAAACGAGGTGTACCATCGCCTACATCAAAACGTAAGGTACGTGTACCAGTATTTTCATCCGCAGGAATAACTAATTTTAATTGATAAAGCCCCTTTTCAGGTTGCCAAACAAAACTACGAGACACTTGCCCGTCTGTTTTAAGCAGATCAACTTTAACAGGTTGCTCTTTAATAGGATTACCATCACCGTCACGTAGCAATGCGTTAACGATCAATGTTTCACCGGGACGATAGAGATCACGTGGGCCGAAAGCAAAAAACTGTTTGCTATAACCTTGTGGGCCGCCAATATCAAATTCAGACAGATCAAGCGCAGGTTTACGCAAGTCAATCATACTGGTTTGCCCATCACGAATAGCCATTAATAAACGTGCTTTATCACTTTTCTCAAGTGTGGCATGCCCTTGGCTATCTGTCTGTGCTTTAGAAATCAATCCACCTTTTTCATCTAATAGGCGAATTTCTACTTTATCTAATGCAGAACCATTTTTAAGTGATTGGGTAAAGATATCTAATGTATCAAGATAACTGTGCATCGACAGTCCGATATCACTAAATGTGAATACCGTTGCTGGCACCGTATAAGAATACTTACCCGCTTGTTGCATAACCGCAATGTAGGCCCCCTCTTTTTTCAGGGCATCTATTGATTTTAGCGGTAACAACACGTTTTCACGGGTATTTGTTTCTGTGTTTAATTCAAAGCGACCGGTATAAACCAGATCAGCTTGAGATAAAAACTCATCTGATTCCCAATAGTTAATATTAGAACGGCTTTCCCATTGCGTTAAGAATTGGGCTAATTGCTCATCTTTAACACGGAAAAAGTTTACGTCAACTTGCCCCACATTTAACGCAATGATGGGTAGACCTTCAGCCGCTTCAAGTGGCAGTAACGATCCTTTACTGGTAAAGCCAACAGATGGGAAAATTTCTTCTGTTGTTAGTTTCTGGCTAAAAGGTGTCGTTAATGTACGTTCATTAATACCTTTTATTTTTTCATCAATGGTTAAATTTAATTCTGTTGATGGTGGTAAATGACGGAAACGTAGTTCCATTAGGTTATCAGATAGCTCCCACGCACCTTCTAATTTCCCTTTTTTGGTATCAACAAGGTGAATAACATCATCAAACTTTTGATCAGGATCAAGCGGTACAGAGAAAGTCACAACCATTGTGCTCGCACCATCACGCTGTAATTCTGATGCATCTAATACGGTGACTTCTTTTCCAGCAAAACGCATTGCCAACTCATCACGGACTTCTTTGCTTTTTAATGCAGTTTCGTTATTCGTTTTTGTTGTAACTGCTGGTTTTTCGCTTGTTTGAGTTGCAATACCTGATGTGCTCTGAGCGGTATCTTTTTGCTCTGTCACTTGTGTATTTTGCGTCTTATCAGCAGATGATGTGTTTTCATCCGTTTGATCATCACAACCTATAAGAGCCAATGCTGATGCCAATACAACAGCAAGAGAGCTCCAGCGATAGCCTCTCTTTTCTGTATATTGTCTAAATTGGTTTTGGTTCATATCCATTTCCTTTAATTCAACCCCTGAATAATGCGATGTTCTATGCAGGCAGAGATAATATATGTATTTTTTTATACTAATAAGATAAAGAATAACTTAATAAGCTATCTTTTACCGCGTAAGACGAAATAAATTACAACACAAAGTCGTCTTATTTTTACTTTAAAAATAAAGCCTAGCTAAAACAAAGCGTTATATAAAAATGCAAACAATTTGCTAATTTAGTCAATTTTCTATTATAAGATAAAAAAAAGCGATACCTGATGAGATATCGCCTAAATTTAGCGGGCTGTATTAACTATCTAAATTAACTATTGGGATGCCTTTTCTTAAGAATCCCCCTAGTTTGCGTTGATAAAAAGGTGATACATGGTGGATCATAAAATGACTCACGCCTTTTTCATCTTTATTCACAAAGCAAAAATCTAGAGATTGTCCTTCTTCTAAATATTCAAAAGCCGATTCAGCCGCTTGTGGGAGTATCTGCATGATCACATCTTCTTCACCCGTTATTTCTAAACCAATAAGATAAAATGACTCTTCATCATCTTGCTCCTGAGCATTAACAATAAAGGCGCGGCGGATCGGTTTATGTTCACCAAAAAACTCGCTAAGTGCGGTTGTTAATTTTTCAGGTTGTGGCTCTAGAACACTCAACTTTAAAGAAGAACCTTCAACAGAAACAATTTCTTGTGCCTCAAATTGTTCAGATACACCCATTACAAACTCCAAATCAAATAACGTTTATTATTTTGCTTTTGCTAATAACAGATTCGCGATAGAACGTACACCGTAGCCCGTAGCACCTGCCGCCCATTGCTCTACAGAAGATTTTCTGTACGTTGCTGAACAGTCGATATGTACCCAACCTTTTTTGTAGTTAGTGACAAAGTGCGATAAGAATGCAGCCGCAGTACTTGCACCTGCAGTATGGGAAGGTGCTGCGATATTATTTAAATCAGCGAAGCTAGAAGGTAATTGACTACGATGGAAATCCGCTAATGGTAGACGCCAGAACAATTCATTTTCTTGTTCAGCGCTAGTCAGTAGCTCTGCTGCTAATTTATCATCAAAACTTAATACAGAGTGATAGTCATTACCTACTGCAACTTTAGCTGCACCAGTTAATGTTGCTGCATCGATAATCAGCTCTGGTGCAATATTACTTGCATCAATTAAACCATCAGCTAAAACTAAACGGCCTTCAGCATCTGTATTCATGATTTCAACTGATTTGCCATTACGGTAACGAATAATATCACCTAATTTAAAGGCATTACCGCTGACCATATTATCTGCGATACACAGCAGTAGTTTTACGCGTTTATTTAAACCACGAGTAACCGCTAATGCTAAAGCACCTGCTAAGGTTGCTGCACCACCCATATCGGCTTTCATTGAATTCATGGATGATGAAGGTTTGATGCTATAACCACCTGAGTCAAAAGTAATACCTTTACCGACTAAACAAGCAAATACAGGGGCATTGCTATCTTTTGTTGGATTGAAATCTAATGCTAAATAGACAGGATCACGAGAAGAGCCTCGTCCTACTGTATAAATACCGGCATAGTTTTGATCGCGCAGATCAACACCTTTGGTGATCTTATAGCTAATATCTTCTTTATCAAGACCACAGAACAGATCAACTGTGCGTTGTGCTAGTTGTTCAGGCCCTAATTCTTCAGCTGGTGTATTGATGGTATCTCTAACCCAATCAACGATGCGAATACGTGATTCTAGTTCGTGTTTATCTGCATCCTTTAATTGTGGCCATTCGATTGAACGAGCGCCTTTAGGTGCTCTAAAACCTAACCAGAAAGCCCAACTACGTTCTAAATCCCAGCCTTCGCCAACAAGTGCAACATTACGAATACCTTGGCCATCAACTTTACGTCCACCACGCTGAATAGCGCCTAAACGGTTTTCTTCCGTTAAGTGGATTGTCATGCCGGTTTCGCTAGTGCTAATTAGTGCTTTTTCACCCCAACATGCAGCAGCAGGTTCATTTGACAGCATGATAGGCATAATTTGTTTATTCATTTATTGTCTCACTTATTATTACTGGTGGCAGTTAACCTATTCAGACTACCAGATATTTACCGTTTAGCGTGATCAATTTACTGCAAAAACAAAGAGGTCACCATTATCATTCAGTGATCTTACGTATTTACATGATATTCCTCGAAGAAGATCGCACAATAAAATCCCCATACTTCCCTCTTTATGGTTATTTTTAAATCACTGATAAAGCAAAGTGAAAAAGGCCATAATGCAAAAAGACCAGCAATAAGCTAGTCTTTTAAATTTACGATGTCAGCAATTATTCAAATTCATCAAGCCAAACAAGTAAAATAGCCTCAAGAATTTTTTCATTGGATTTCTGTGGATCATCATCAAAATCTTCTAAATCACAAATCCACTGATGCATATCAGTAAAGCGTACCGTTTTAGGATCAGTGTCAGGGTAAAGATCAAATAATGCTTCCCCTATTTCACGCGTGTCACTCCATTTCATGCTCGGCTCCTAAAATTAATGCTCTCTTGCGTGATTAATCGAATATTTAGGGATCTCAACAACTAAATCTTCGTCAGTCACTTTTGCTTGGCAACTTAAGCGGCTTTCTGGCTCTAAACCCCATGCTTTATCTAACATGTCGTCTTCAAGCTCAGAGCTCTCTTCTAGTGAATCAAAACCTTCACGCACTACACAGTGACAAGTTGTACATGCACAAGACATTTCACAAGCATGTTCAATCTCAATGCCGTTGCGTAATGCAACATCTAGAATAGACTCACCTTCTGTTGCGTCAACAACAGCACCTTCAGGGCACAGTGTGCTATGGGGTAAAAATACAATTTTAGGCATAGTTATATCTCATCCACAGAATGACCTGCCAACGCTTGTCGAATAGATGAATCCATACGACGCGCTGCAAAATCCTGAGTTTGCTTATCCAGTAGTTTAATCGCGTTTTCAATAGCAACAGGATCTGTTCCTTCAACGCTCTCTATTAAGGTATCTACAACTTTGTCGATAGCCATTTTCTCATCTTCATTTAACAGATGAGCATCTTCTTCTAATGCTGCAGTTAAACTTTCTAACACGCGAGCTGCTTCGACTTTTTGCTCGGCTAGACGACGAGCTTGTAAATCTTCTTGGGCATTTTCCATCGAAGATTGGATCATCTTAGCGATTTCAGTATCACTAAGACCATAAGATGGTTTGACTTGTACTGAGGCTTCAACACCCGTTGATTTTTCCATTGCACTGACACTGAGTAAACCATCAGCATCAACTTGGAAAGTGACACGAATATGTGCGCCACCCGCAGCCATTGGAGGAATTCCACGTAATGTGAAACGAGCTAAAGAACGACAATCACTCACCATTTCACGTTCACCTTGAACAACGTGAACACTCATTGCCGTTTGACCATCTTTAAATGTCGTAAATTCTTGCGCTCGGGCAACAGGAATAGTGGTATTGCGAGGGATCACTTTTTCAACTAATCCGCCCATTGTTTCAAGACCAAGAGAAAGTGGAATAACATCTAACAATAGCATTTCGCTATCCGGTTTATTACCCACCAAAATATCAGCTTGGATTGAAGCACCAATGGCAACCACTTTATCTGGATCGATAGAGGTTAACGGTTCTCGTTTAAAATAATCACCCACCATTTGACGAACTAATGGCACTCGTGTTGAACCGCCAACCATAACCACTTCTAGAACTTCATCTATTTCAACATCCGCGTCTTTTAATGCGCGGCGAACAGATAATAATGTACGTTTCACTAATGATTGAATTAATGATTCAAACTCAGCACGAGTGATCTCACCTTTCCATCCATTAATGTTGATATCTGCAACATCGTTATCACTCAATGCAATTTTGGTTTCTGATGCAACATCGAGTAATTGACGTTGTAATACAGCATCTTTTTGATGTCCAAAACCAGCACGTTCTCTTATCCAGTCTGCCAGCATCATATCAAAATCATCGCCACCTAACGCAGTATCACCGCCAGTCGCTAAGACTTCAAAAACGCCTTTAGTTAAACGCAGAACAGAGATATCAAAAGTACCACCACCTAAATCATAAACAACGATGGTGCCTTCTTTTCCTGAATCTAGACCATAAGCAATAGCTGCCGCTGTTGGTTCGTTTAATAAACGTAGAACATGTAAACCCGCACGACGAGCCGCTTCTTTTGTGCCTTGACGTTGAGCATCATCAAAATAAGCAGGCACAGTAACAACAACACCATCAAGTTCGCCACCTAATGATTGTATCGCGCGCTCTGATAATGTTTTTAAGATGTCAGAGGAGACTTGGATAGGATCGACAATACCTGCTGCGGTTTTAATTAATGGCAGACCGTTGTCATTTTCATGAAAATGATAAGGAAGGTTTGGATAACGGCTTGTCACATCACTCAGTGAGCGACCCACCATTCTTTTTATTGAGCTTATCGTGTTAGCAGGATCTTTTTCTGCTTCTTTTTTAGCATTCCAACCAACATTGATATTATCAACTTGATACTGCACAACAGATGGCAATAAATAGCGACCTTCGCTGTCTGAAAGCGCTTCGGCTTGCCCACTACGTACAGTGGCAACTAATGAGTGTGTCGTACCTAAATCAATACCCGCTGCAAGCCGGCGCTGGTGCGGTGCAGGAGTTTGACCCGGTTCACTAATTTGTAATAATGACATAACAGTTTCCCTTAAAAACCATCAAACAAGCGTTCTTCAAGTTGCTCTACTTGCTCTTTTAATTTTGCGAGAAAACGCAATTTTCTCACATTATCTGCAGCAATATCCCAAGTTTGATTATCTAACGTTTTGACCATTTCATCATGGCGTACTGTGTACATTTTTTCTAAACGTGCAGAAAAATCGGCTAACAAACTTTCGGCTTCAGCACTGTGTTCGATGTTATCCAGCTCTTCACGTAATGTGAGTTGCTCCATTAAAAATGCAGTATCGTGCATCGTTTGTTGCTCATTAGCAATATCGATACCGTGTAATGAGAGCATGTATTCAGCTCTTGAAAGTGGATTTTTTAAGGTCTGATAAGCCTGATTGATGGTTGAAGCAAGCGAGATTGCTTGAGCCTGTTCTTTTTCAGACTGACCTGCAAAACGATCTGGGTGATATTGACGCTGCATATCTTGATAACGTGTAGCAAGTTGCTGTTTATCAATATCAAAACGATTAGGCATGCCTAATAGTGTGAAATAGTCCATACATCTACTCTTGGATTAATTAACGTTAATACTGTGTTTTAACACAAATTACACAGTGAAGCTCTCACCACAACCACACTCATTCGATACATTTGGGTTGTTAAATTTAAAGCCTTCGTTTAATCCTTCTTTGACGAAATCAAGCTCTGTTCCATCTAAATAGACCATGCTTTTACCATCAACGATAACTTTCACACCTTTGTCTTCAAAAACAGTATCTTCGTCATTGATGACATCAGCAAACTCAAGAACATAAGCCATTCCAGAACAACCGGATGTTCTTACGCCTAAACGCAAACCTTCACCTTTTCCACGATTAGATAGGAAAGAGCGAACACGATTAGCGGCGGATTCTGTAAGGGAAATTGACATGGCACACCTCACTCATAAAGAACGAAAGCGGATACTGAAAAAAAGTTTCAGCATCCGCCAATATTTTATTTTTTTATTATAAAAGACAATTACTTGCCTTGGCGTTTGCTTTTATAGTCTGCAATCGCTGCTTTTATTGCATCTTCTGCGAGAATTGAACAGTGAATTTTCACTGGTGGTAATTCTAATTCTTCTGCAATTGCTGTGTTCTTAATAGATTCGGCTTCATCTAATGTTTTGCCTTTCATCCATTCTGTTACCAGTGAACTTGATGCAATTGCTGAACCACAACCATAAGTTTTAAAACGCGCATCTTCAATTACGCCATTATCGTCAACTTTGATTTGCAGTTTCATAACGTCACCACAAGCAGGTGCGCCAACCATACCACTCCCTACAGTAGGGTCATTATTATCAAATGATCCCACATTACGAGGGTTTTCATAATGATCAATTACTTTTTCGCTGTAAGCCATGATTTAACTCCTGAAAACGTCTGATTAATGGTGAGACCATTCGATGCTGTTGATATCAACACCTTGTTTATGCATATCCCAAAGTGGCGAAAGATCACGTAAGCGACCAATAGCACTGTGGATTTGTTCAATTGCATAATCTATTTCTTCTTCAGTGGTGAAACGCCCCAGAGAGAAGCGAATAGAACTGTGTGCAAGTTCATCAGTTAAACCTAAAGCACGCAGTACATAAGAAGGTTCTAAACTAGCTGAAGTACAGGCAGAGCCTGAAGATACAGCAAGATCTTTCAGTGCCATCATTAATGATTCGCCTTCAACATAGTTGAAGCTCACATTAAGAATATTTGGCGCAGTATGTTCTAAAGAACCGTTGATATAAACTTCTTCGATATCTTTAATGCCATTCCATAAACGTAAACGTAATTCGTTTAAGCGTTTAGTTTCATCAGCCATTTCTTCTTTCAAAATACGGTAAGCTTCGCCCATACCTACAATTTGGTGAACGGCTAATGTACCTGAACGCATACCACGCTCATGTCCGCCACCATGCATTTGAGCTTCTAAACGAATGCGTGGTTTACGACGGACATAAAGCGCACCAATACCCATAGGGCCGTAAACTTTATGCGCAGAAAGAGAAAGTAAATCAACTTTTAACTTAGAGAGATCAATCGGTAGTTTACCCACGCTTTGTGTCGCATCTACGTGGTAAACAATACCTTTGCTACGGCATAATTCACCGATAGCAGCAATATCTTGAACAACACCAATTTCGTTATTTACATGCATGATAGAAACTAAAATAGTGTCTTCACGCATCGCTTCTTCAAGCTCTTTCAGGTCAATCAGACCATCACTTTTTGGTGCTAAATAAGTAACTTCAAAACCTTCACGCTCAAGTTGACGACAAGTGTCTAAAATGGCTTTATGTTCAGTTTTTGAAGTGATGATGTGCTTACCTTTTTTCTGGTAAAAGTTAGCAACACCTTTTAGTGCGAGGTTATCAGCTTCAGTTGCGCCTGATGTGAATACGATTTCACGAGGATCTGCACCGATTAAATCAGCAATCTGATTACGTGCAATATCGATAGCTTCTTCTGCTTGCCAACCAAAACGGTGTGAACGAGAGGCTGGGTTACCAAAAATGCCATCAATAGTCAGGCATTGCATCATTTTTTCAGCAACTCGTGGATCAACAGGAGTGGTTGCTGAATAATCTAGATAAATGGGTAATTTCATTGCTCACTAACTCCAAAGACGACGGATCTTCTTTAATAATTTTGTTTTTGCCTACCTAGAGATCGCCGTTAAACTCGCATATTAACAATGGTTTCTTGTAAACGACCATTGATAGCATGGCGTTTTTCATTGTCTTGACGATCGGCGACATCCATAACCTCTTCGTTATTGACTAACTCTTCAAGGCTGATACTACTTAGGAAACTGGTTATACGATCACTTAAATCACGCCACAAAGTATGAGTCAGGCAACGATCGCCACCTTGACAACCTTCTTTGTTACCCTGACAACGGGTAGCATCGACAGATTCATCAACCGCAGAAATAACTTGAGCAACAAAAATTTGCCCTGCATCACGGCCTAATAAATAGCCGCCACCAGGACCACGAACACTTGCGACTAATTCATTTTTGCGCAAACGTGAGAAAAGCTGCTCAAGATAAGAAAGGGAAATCCCTTGACGCTCTGAAATATCAGCGAGGGGGACAGGGCCTTGCTGTGAATGCAATGCAACATCAAGCATTGCAGTAACTGCGTAACGCCCTTTTGATGTCAGTCTCATAACAAATACTCCGTGGTGAACAATAATCAAATTGTGTCATTCCCGAGTAATTTAGTCAACTATTTATCCGAGTGTTTTAGTCAAGTATTATACTCAGCCAAAAGTTGACTTAAGTTAATCAACTTTGTCCTCTATTTCTTAGCCCATTTCTCAACTGACGTCAGAATACCACGTAAGATATGAAGCTCTTGTGTTTCTGGGCGCGCACGCGTAAATAGACGACGTAAACGGCTCATCACTTGTCCCGGATGTTTAGGGCGAATAAAGCCAGATTCATTAAGCACCTGTTCTAAGTGAACGTAAAAACGTTCTATATCATCAGCTGGTGGATAATCAATCTCTGATGGGTTATTTTCCTCTTGTTTTTCTTCTTGGGCAAGTGCTGCCATACGAATTTCATAACTAACAAGCTGAACAGCCATCGCTAAATTTAAAGAACCATATTCTGGATTAGTCGGAACATACAGATGAAAATCACATTTTTGTAATTCTTCATTGGTTAAACCTGTGCGTTCACGGCCAAAAATAATAGCAACAGGCTTATTTTTAGCTTCCATGACACAGCGCTCACCACATTCACGCGGTGCAAGCATTGGCCAAGAAAGTGTACGGCTACGGGCACTTGTTCCTATGACTAAACCACAGCCTTCAATCGCTTCATCGATACTATTAACAATATGTGCATTGCCAATAACATCACTTGCACCCGCTGATAGGGCAATAGAATGCGAATCTGGTTTTTCTTTTGGATTAACAAAATAAAGATTGGTTAATCCCATAGTTTTCATAGCTCGAGCTGTAGAGCCCATATTGCCTGTATGCGAGGTTTCTACAAGGATGATGCGAATATTTTCTAACATTGATTTCTTGTTAATTGCTTTGTGATCTATCTATTTTATCACAATTGTAGCCAGAAACACGAATGCCTGTTATACTCTGGCACGTTTTTTATCCCCGTTCTTTAACATCTTGTGGAAGATAACCATGCATCCGATGCTGAATATTGCCATACGTGCCGCACGTAAGGCTGGTAATTTAATCGCCAAAAATTACGAAAATCCTGAATCTGTAGAGACTAATCAGAAAGGTACCAATGATTTTGTCACTAACGTTGACCGTGACGCAGAACAAGCAATCATTGAAATCATCCGTAAATCTTATCCAAAACACACCATTATTACGGAAGAAAGTGGCGAGTTACTCGGTGAAGATCACGACATACAATGGGTTATTGATCCACTTGATGGCACGACTAACTTCATTAAACGTCTTCCACACTTCTCTGTTTCTATTGCTGTACGCATTAAAGGCCGTACTGAAGTGGCTGTTGTTTACGATCCTATGCGTAACGAATTATTCTCAGCCGTTCGTGGTCAAGGCGCACAATTAAATGGTTATCGTCTGCGTGGATCTAATGCTCGCGATTTAGATGGTGCTGTTCTTGCGACTGGTTTTCCATTCAAAAGCAAGCAACATTCAGCTGCTTACATGAACATGTTAGGCAAACTGTTTGTACCTTGTGCTGATTTCCGTCGCACAGGTTCAGCAGCATTAGATTTAGCTTATGTTGCCGCAGGTCGTGTTGATGGTTTCTTTGAGATTGGCTTAAAACCTTGGGATTTCTTAGGTGGCGAATTAATCGCTCGTGAAGCAGGTGCTATTGTTTCTGACTTTACAGGTAACCATGGCTACCTACAAACAGGTAATATTGTTGCAGGTAACCCTCGTGTTGTCAGAGCATTATTAGCTGAAATTCGTAGCGAATTAACAGATGCATTAAAACGTTAATCTCGTTGATACGAATAAAATATAAAAGAAAAAGACCATAATATTATGGTCTTTTTTATTGCACTTTTTCTTATGTAGAACAAGTTAACTATTTTGAGGTTTAACTTGAGGTCTTATAAACATCGCAGGAATAGTTAATGCGGCCATTAACCAGAAAATTAATGATTCTTGATTTGGCAGTTTCTCATATAGCCAACCTGAAACTATCGTCATAATCGCAATACTTCCTCCCATTGCTAAAGCAGAATAAACGGCTTGCAAGCGAATAATTTCATGCTCTTGACGCGCACTAATAAAGCGCATAGCGGCTAAATGGCATACTGTAAACGTACCACTATGTAAGATTTGCACAACAATAAGCGCGGGTAATGCGGTGAAACTCCCCATTAATCCCCAACGTAAAAGCCCAGCAAAAGCAGAAAGTAAAAGTAGATTTCTTGCGCTCCAACGACGGAATAAACGATGGCTCAGCATAAAAACAACCACCTCTGAAACCACACCTAATGACCAAAGATAGCCGATTGTTGCGGTGTCATACCCTGCTTTTTCCCAATAAAGCGCGCTAAAACCATAATACGCTGCGTGTGCGCCTTGCAGTAAAGAGACACATAACAGAAAACGCCAAACTGGCCCATCTGAAATGAGTTTCATAAAGGACACATTGCTGTGTTCTGCTTTTTTCACTTTACCCTGTGGCATAACTTTAGGGCGGAGCATAGATGTCAGGAATAGTGCAAAAGTACTGGCAATCAATCCATAAAGAATAATGGGATGCCCAAAAGCATCAATTAAAACACCTAGCAATGATGAGCTAATAATAAAAGCGATTGAACCCCAAACGCGAATTTTTCCATAATCAAAAGGAAACTGTTTTTGCCACGTTCCTGCTAGAGAATCTCCTAAAGGCACCATAGGTGAAAAGAAAACGTTAAATCCTGTCATCACAAAGAATAACCATGCCCAATGGCTACCCATCATAAATGCAACAGTAAAAAGTAATGAGAGAAAAGCAAATAATCTCAATGCAGTGATAAGTTTTGACGGATCTTTTACCGCAGGCGTTAAAATTAGGCTACCAACAAAACGTGCGGTTAAACCTACACCTAATAACAGACCTATCATTGCCGGATCGACACCCTCTCCTTTTAGCCATATGGACCAAAAAGGTAAAAAGATGCCGTATGAAAAGAAATAGGTAAAATAATCTAAGGCAAGCCACAATGTTGATGGAATAACCATCCAATCCCCCATTTTTAAGATGCAAAAAAACCCGCCAAGAACAAGTTCTCGAAGCGGGCTTGTACAACGGGTTTTATTATATCGTTACAAACTTATGCGTAAACTGGAAATTTAGCGCAGATATCCAAGACTTTTTGTTTCACTTTCTCAATGTTCGCTTCATCATTGATATTATCAAGGACATCACACATCCAACCGGCTAATTCACGAGCTTCCGCCTCTTTAAAACCACGACGCGTAATCGCAGGAGAACCGATACGAACACCAGAAGTTACAAATGGACTACGTGGATCATTTGGTACGCTGTTTTTGTTAACAGTGATATTTGCACGACCCAGTGCAGCATCTGCATCTTTACCTGTAATATCTTTGTCGACTAAATCTAATAAAAACAGGTGGTTTTCAGTTCCGCCAGACACTACTTTATAACCGCGATCTAAGAAAACTTCTACCATTGCTTTCGAGTTTTTAGCAACTTGTTGCTGATAAACTTTAAATTCTGGTTCCATAGCTTCTTTTAATGCTACCGCTTTACCTGCAATAACATGCATTAAAGGGCCACCTTGAGAGCCAGGGAATACAGCAGAGTTCAGTTTTTTATAAAACTCTTCGTCGCCACCTTTAGCAAGGATAAGACCACCGCGTGGGCCTGCTAAGGTTTTGTGAGTTGTTGTTGTAACAACATGTGCATGAGGGACTGGGTTAGGATAAACACCAGCAGCAACCATACCTGCTACGTGTGCCATATCAACAAATAAGAATGCACCAATGCTATCTGCAATTTCACGCATTTTAGCCCAATCAACCAGACCAGAATAAGCAGAGAAACCACCGATGATCATTTTTGGTTGATGTTTTTTAGCCTGAATAGCAATATCTTCGTAATCAATTTTACCTGATTCATCAATACCATAAGGTACTATGTTATACAGTTTACCAGAAAAGTTAACTGGTGAACCATGAGTTAAGTGACCACCTTGCGCTAGGTTCATACCTAAAACGGTATCGCCTGGTTTTAATAATGCCATATAGACTGCGGCATTCGCTTGAGAGCCTGAGTGAGGCTGTACGTTAGCGTAATCTGCACCAAATAATGCTTTTGCACGATCGATAGCCAGTTGCTCTACAACATCCACATACTCACAACCACCGTAGTAACGTTTACCCGGATAGCCTTCAGCATATTTATTTGTCAGCTGAGATCCCTGCGCCTGCATAACACGAGGGCTGGTATAGTTTTCAGAAGCAATAAGTTCGATGTGCTCTTCTTGACGAGTCACTTCACCTTCCATTGCATTCCATAATTCTGGATCGTAATCAGCAATATTCATTTCACGTTTTAACATTCACATCTCCTGACTCAGCTAACTTCACTAAAGACAAACTCCCATGCGGGAGAAAGAATGGCATACAGTGTAAACTCTTTTTCTTCATTGAGATAGCCCCTAATGAAAAAATACGCAATCGTTTGCCATCCAACTATAACAGCATATTATTACTTTTTAACAACCTCATTTTATCCTGTACTTATTCCTCTTTTTGAGGTGCATCTCGCCTTATTTTGCAAACACCCCGCATCATTCTCTAAGAATTGAGATTTTTTGTTAAAAAATAAAAACAGAGATTTACAAAATACTCAAAAAGAGATAAGTTGCATATAAAATACAATTTATAAAAATTCACAATAAACTGAAAATTTTTCAGGAGCAATTATGTTAGATGCACAAACTATCGCGACAATTAAATCAACAATTCCCCTCATTGCTAAAACAGGCCCTGCGTTAACTGCCCATTTTTATGATCGAATGTTTTCTCGCCACCCAGAATTAAAAGATATTTTCACCATGAGCCATCAAAGCAGTGGTGCACAACGTGAAGCTTTATTTAATGCGATATGCGCTTATGCAACGAATATTGAAAATTTAGCCACCATTTTGCCTGCCGTTGAAAAAATTGCACAAAAACACACCAGTTTAAATATTCTTCCTGAACACTATCCCATCGTCGGTGAAAATTTATTAGCAACAATTGATGAGATGTTTAATCCAGGGCAAGAAGTGCTAGATGCTTGGGGGGCGGCTTATCAAATATTGGCTGATGTCTTTATCAATCGCGAAGAACAAATTTATCAACAAAAAGAACAAACAAATGGAAGTTGGAGAGGATTACGAAACTTTAAAGTTAAACATAAAGTAAAACAAAGTGATGTAATTACCAGTTTTGAATTAGAGCCTGAAGATGGACTTGCGGTTACTCCTTATCAAGCAGGGCAATATTTAAGCATTTATATCCGTGATGAACATCTTGAAAACCAAGAAATACGTCAATATTCATTAACTCACTCTTCAAATAATAAAACCTATCGCATCGCAGTAAAACGCGAAGATAAAGGTATTTTATCGAATTTTCTGCATGACCATATTCAAGAAGGTGATACTTTACAAGTCGCCGCACCAGGGGGCGATTTCTATTTAGATGTGTCACCAACAACACCTGTAACCTTAATTTCAGCAGGTGTGGGTTTAACGCCAATGCTATCTATGTTACACACACTTTCAGCTCATAAAGCTAATATCAATTGGTTACATGCAGCTGAACATGGTGGTGTTCATGCTTTTAAAGATGAAGTTAATCAAGTCGGCAATCAACTTTCACATTATCAACAAGCGATATGGTATCGCACGCCACGAGCGGAAGACGTGCAAAATAAAGATTATCAATTCGAAGGCTTAATGACATTAAAACAAGTTGAAGATTGGTTAACTATTCCTGATATGCATTTCTATTTTTGTGGTCCATTACCTTTTATGCAATCTGTTGCTAAGCAACTTATTGAATTAGGTATTAATAGTGAAAAACTTCATTATGAATGTTTTGGTCCTCATGCTGTTATTACACAAGATTTACAGTAAAAATACTTTCATTAAAGTTCGATTTTAAATTGAATAAAAAAAACGCTGATAGAGTTATATTTATCGGCGTTTTTATTAGCTATTTCACTGCCTTTTTATGATCGATATTTTTTTTCAATCGCCGCAGGAATAACATGATCTTTAGCAGAAAGACCGTACCAAATAACACTAATTAAGCAGAGCGTATAACCAAATAATTCACTGCCCTCTTCCACCATGTTTTTAACAGCACGGTTATAATCCTCACCCAATAATTTATGCCAAAGTATTCCCATTCCAAATAAACGAGAGAACAGTAAAACACATAATAGACCAGCAACTAACATTCCATGGCTTGGATGAGTAATAAAGTGAATTAAGCCTTTTAACGTTCTCTTGCCTTCTCTAATTGCAATAGCAATACAAATAAACGTTACCGTTAGAGCGAACCAAACCCAAGAGCCGTGTGCAATCTGATCAAATACACCATCTAACTCACGAATTAAAATACATAGAAAAAAGCCCAGAATAAGCGTGAATGCTCCCTGTTGTTCACTTCCTTGGCACGCTTTAACAAAAAAGAATAAACAGATAATGGCAACGATAATTTCTTGACCTAATTCAGTTACCGACGTTTCAGAAATACCATTATCAAGAACCAAAATATCAAGAAAAATAAATCCCGTAGTGATAGCGATTAACACTGCTGCACATAAAAATAAAGCGAGACGCTTTAATAAATAATTAAACACTATTTTGCCCATACCTTAATGATTTTTTAATATTGATGATAATAACTTTCCTTAAAAGTTATTGAATAACATTTTGTGCCTTAAAGTTTATAAAAAATAGTAAAATAAATTGCTCAGGAGCATCAATAGACTTGTATAAGATATAAATAGCATTATAGGCAAAACATTAAAAAATTAATTATGCACAAAAAAAGAAAAAACCCGATATCTTGATTAAAAAATATCGGGTTTTAATAAAAATGAAAAATATAATTATTTGGCTTAAATTAATTAATAACTAAATAGCCTCTTCGTCTTGTTCACCAGTACGAATACGAATAACGCGACTCACATCAAAGACAAAAATCTTACCATCACCAATTTTACCTGTTTGTGCCGTTGTCATAATTGTATCTACACAGGTTTCAACAATTTCATCAGAGACAACAATTTCAATCTTCACTTTAGGTAAAAAATCGACCATGTATTCAGCACCGCGGTAAAGCTCAGTATGCCCTTTTTGGCGACCAAAGCCTTTCACTTCTGTTACAGTCATTCCAGTGATACCCACTTCGCCGAGCGCTTCTCTTACATCATCTAATTTAAACGGCTTAATTATCGCTTCAATTTTTTTCATCGTATTATCCTGCTATTACCAGTTGTGGCGACCAAAACCGCTTGTAATTGGGTATCTGCGATCTTTACCAAAATTACGACTTGTAATACGTGGCCCAACAGGGGCTTGACGTCGCTTGTATTCATTAATATCGACTAATTTTATCACTTTACGGACTGTCGCTTCATCAAATCCTGCTGCAACTAAATCAGATACAGATTTATCTTGCTCAACATAACCTTCAAGAATAGCATCCAGAATGTCATAAGGAGGTAAATTATCTTGGTCTGTTTGCCCTGGTGCAAGTTCTGCTGATGGTGGTCTATCAATAACACGCTGAGGAATAGCAGGTGAAAGTGTATTACGATATTTAGAAAGCTCGAAAACTAATGTTTTAGGTACATCTTTTAGTACATCAAAACCACCCGCCATATCACCATACAATGTAGAATATCCCACTGCTGATTCACTTTTATTACTTGTGGTTAACACTAAACGACGACGTTTATTCGACATTGCCATCAAAATAACCGCACGACAACGAGCTTGTAGATTTTCTTCTGTGGTATCTGCAACAGTATCTTTAAACATAGGCGCAAGTTGAGCCATAAAAGCATCAAACATGGGTTCAATAGAAACCGTATCAAACTCAACACCTAATAAATCCGCTTGTTCTTTTGCATCATGAATACTCATTTCTGATGTATAACGAAATGGCATCATAACAGCCTGAACACTCTCTTTGCCTAAGGCATCAGCTGCGATAGCAACCGTTAATCCAGAGTCAATACCACCAGATAATCCTAGAATTGCCCCTTTAAAGCCGTTTTTAATCACATAATCACGCGTTGCAAGCACTAACGCTTGATAAACTTGCGCTAAAGGTGAAAGTTCCGGAGCAGGATCTGCCATCGGAACAATATTCAATTCGTCAAATTCAACGATGGTAGTTTGTTCATCAAATGCAGCTAAACGATGCGTAATAGTACCGCGTTCATCAAATACTTTTGAACAACCATCAAATACCAACTCATCTTGACCACCAATTTGGTTAAGATAAATCACGGGAAGGTGTGTTCTTTGGCAATGTTCTTTAATAAGCTGTGTACGAACATGGGGTTTTTCACGGTTATAAGGTGATGCATTAATAGATAGAACAAGATCAGCACCCGCTTGTTTTAATGCATCGATAGGTTCATTGATCCAGATATCTTCACAAATTAACAAACCTAGGTGATAACCTTTAAATGGCACTACACAGCGCTCATTTCCTTGTTGGAAATAACGCTTTTCATCAAACACACCATAATTAGGTAATTGTTGTTTGAAATAACGCGCTTGTAATTCACCTTTATAGAAAAATGAAAGTGCGTTGTAAATTTTGCCGTTTTGCCACCAAGGATGTCCAACAACAATCGCCGTTTTTTTACTTGCTTGTTCTAAACGTGTAAGTTGTGTTTCACAACGCTGTTGGAAATCAGGACGAAATAGCAGATCTTCAGGAGAGTAACCGCATAAAGCCAACTCAGAAAACATGACCAAATCGGTATCTTCTTGTGCTTTTACGGTAGATAACATGCGTTCGCAGTTACCTTCAATATCGCCAACAACCCAATTAAGTTGAGCCATGGTGAGTTTTAGTTTACGACTCATAAAAATTAGTCTCTCCGCTATCTTCCGCATAAAAGGAAAGTTAGTTTAAAAATATATTCGTTATCTGAAAAGGTTATTCTTTAAAATCATTCGCATCTAGCTCATGACGAGATAACAATTTATAAAACTCAGTTCGATTGCGCCCAGCCATACGTGCGGCTTGGGTCACATTGCCTTTTGTCATTTGCAAAAGCTTTCTCAAATAGGTCATTTCAAAATGCCCTCTCGCTTCTGCAAATGTGGGCAATGCCGTATTTTCACCTTGTAATGCCTGTGTTACAAGCGCTTCACTGATCACGGGTGCTGTTGTTAACGCAACACATTGCTCAATAACGTTAACCAATTGACGCACATTACCTGGCCAACTTGCTGTCATTAAGCATTTCATCGCATCGGTTGAAAAGCTTCGAACAAAAGGTTTATGGCGTTTAGCAGACTCTCTCAATAGGTGATTAGCAAGAACAGGAATATCTTCTGCTCTCTCACTTAATGTCGGAATACGTAAGTTAACCACATTTAAACGATAGAACAGATCTTCTCGAAATTCATTACGTTCCATCGCTTTAGGTAAATCACGATGCGTTGCAGAAAGAATTCGTACATCAATATCAATATCGCGATTACTGCCTAATGGGCGAACTTTTCGCTCTTGTAAAACACGTAATAACTTAACTTGCAATGCCATTGGCATATCGCCAATTTCATCTAAAAATAATGTGCCGCCTTCAGCTGCCTGAAATAGACCTTCACGGCTACTCACCGCGCCTGTAAAAGCGCCTTTCGCATGGCCAAATAATTCAGACTCTAGAAGTTGCTCAGGTAAAGCACCACAGTTAATGGCAATAAAAGGTTTTTTCGCTCTAGGGCTTGCACGATGGATAGCTTGAGCAAGGACTTCTTTACCCGTACCACTTTGGCCATTGATAAGTACACTGACATCAGATTGGGCGACTAGCTTTGCTTGCTCTAATAAACGTAGCATTTGCGGGCTACGTGTCACGATATCTTTTGACCACTCTTCATCTGAAACAATAGTCACAAGCTCAAGTGCTTCATCAATCGCTTTATAAAGTGCGTCTCTATCAACGGGTTTAGTTAAAAAGCTAAATACGCCTTGCTGTGTTGCGGCCACTGCATCAGGAATAGAGCCATGAGCCGTAAGAATGATAACGGGCATGCCCGGCTGCTGACGTTGTATTTCAGCAAACAACGCCATACCATCCATTTCATCCATTCGGAGATCACTAATAACAAGGTCTATTTTTTCTTTTAAGAGAAGTTTTAGTGCTTCTTGTCCACTTTCAGCGGTGAAGATATGAAAACCCTCACTTGTTAATCGCATACCAAGTAACTTTAATAACCCAGGATCGTCATCGACAAGTAAAAGATTTGCTGATTTATGGCCAGCCATGCACATTCTCCTTATTTAGAACCTGCTTCAGTCGGTTTTGAGCCTTGTGTGTCAGTATCTGTTTTGACAGGTTCTGGTTTTACCGCCTCAGTTTTCGTAGATTCGGTTTTTGTAGATTCTGGTTTGGAAGGCTCTGGTTTAACCACTGTTGCAGACGGTTGTTTTTCCTCACCTTTTGACTTCTCTGTTATCGATTGCGTCGAAACGGGTTTTTCATTCGTTTTTTCAACGGCTGGTTTTTCAGCAGCAGGTTTCTCTGCATTCACTTTTTCTGTTTCCGTTACGCTCTCAGCTAAATCTTCATTTTGCGATAGCGAATCAACAGAGCCACTCTGTTTTCTATTCGATAACTGCCGTTCAATTTGGGTAAGGCTTTCAAGCTTTTTCAGGGTGACACTCAGTTCATGCTGTAACGCATTATTCTCTTTTCTTAGTGCATCAATTCTATTATCTGTATCTGTGATTAAACGACGATAACGACTCTTCTCTTCTGCTAAAGAGAGAATAAGCGTTTGGTTCTCAATCCATGTCGATAATAGAACTCGCATAGAACTTGGAAATTGTAATTGATAGCTTTCTAATAATACTAATTGTGTTCGACGATCGGCAATCGTCATTCCAGCACGCTCTAATAGAATACTTTTATAAAATGCATCATCCCAACCAGTGACGACAACACTGCTGGCTTGGCGTTGTGCTTCGGTCGTCATTATGCGGTTTGTACATTCAATGGCACGTAACCAATAAAGCGCGTTATTGATGCCTTCATCATAAAATGAGCTTAATGTTTTACATTCAGCCCAACGATAATCAATCGTTTTTTGTTTAACAACGGGGATTTCTGGCTCAGGCTCTTGTGTCTCAGTGAGCAACTTTGGTGTACACCCTGAAAGAACCAGTGGAAACAGAATAAACAAGAAACACTGCTTCCAATTTAATGCAATTTTTCTAGTTGATGCAGGGGCCATAGATAACAATTCAATACCAAGCATCTTCTTATTTATTTTTTTATACTCATGATGAGGAGATGCTTGTTTTTGTGACCTGATTTGCATTATTTAATCTCAGAAAGTAGCGGTAATTCAATACGAAAACAGACATCGGCATAGTCAGAAGGAACAACTCTTAGTTCACCTTCCATTCTTTTGATACAGTCATGAGCAATACTTAAACCTAAACCACTTCCTTTGACAGCCCCTTTGCGTAGCAAAGATCCTTGGAAAAAGGGTTCAAAAATCATTTTTTGTTCAGATTCAGGAATAGGTGTTCCTTTATTGGCTATATCAATAACTATTTTCTGTTCAACTTGATAACTAGAGATCCAGATATTACCTGATTCAGCACCATAGTGCACCGCATTCGAGTAGAGATTGTCGATAACTCGCGATAATAACGTCGCTTCTGCTCGACATGTGGTTAGATTAAGTGAAATTATCGTTTTAATATCTTTTGCTCTCGCGGGTAAACTGTGGGCTAATACCACATCATTTACTAAATCAGTCAAGTTAATTTCTTCGATTTGTTGAGGAACTTCAGAAAGTTTGCGATTGTAATCAAGTAGTTGTTCAATTAATAACTGTAACTGCTTACTGCTATTATCGAGAATTGAAACGACTTCTTTTTGATCAAGAGTTAAAGGACCCGCAACTTCATCAGCTAATAATTCCGTACCTTCTCGCATACTGGCTAACGGTGTTTTTAACTCATGAGAGATATGACGCAAAAATTCATGTCGTTGTGACTCAAGCCATGCTAAACGCTCACTTAACCAAATAATACGTTGTGCTAATGAACGCAGTTCTCGTGGCCCTTGAAAAGTATCTAGATTATTACTCAGTGTTCGACCTTCACCTAATCGATTGATCATCTTCTCAATCCCTTTAACAGGGCCAATAATCATTCGAGTAAATAGCGCAATGAGGATCAAGCTGAACACAAAAACGATAAGACTTTGCCAACCGAAATAGCGCCCTTTTTCAGCGATTGCCATTTGAAGTTGTTCACCACGGCTAAAAATAATCTCTTTAGTTAATACAACTATACGGTTATTGGCATAAGAAAATTGCTCTAAAGCTTGTTGCATCTCTTTTGTGGGTTCACTACTTTCACATTGAATCGATTTTAGTTTTTCAAGTGAAGTATTAAGTACATCGGCTTCTTTAGATGCCGAAAGAGGAATAATGGTTTGCTGTAATGTTGAGAAGAGTTTGGTGTATTGCTGGTAGCGTTGCTGATACATATCATCATCAGTTTTATCTCTTAAAACACAATATCGACGATAGTTTCCTTCCATTTCAATCGCAAGATTTCGCATTACTTCACTTCGTTCAGTATCTGCGAGTGCATTTTTATTAGTAATAGCCGCCTGATTACTTAATTGATCGAGACTTTGATAAGCCTGATAAGCAAGCACAAGTAAAGGTAATAGCACCATCCAAAATGCCATTATCACGAGCTGTCTTAAAGAACGGGGGAAAACACGCCACTTTTTCAATGAAATCATCTCAACACCTATTAGAGTAATGCGATGCTACATGACTTGATAACAAGAAAAAAGTCCGACATTGGGAAAATTAGGTAAGAGAACAAACACAAACGAGGAAATGCGACAGGCTCTAGAAGTGGGAGAGCGGAATATCTTATTGAGATATTCCGCTCGTCAATATTTCATCTCTTTTTTCTCTAAAAGAGAATGAAGGTGGTGCCTCACTCCACGTGTCGCCCTGTGTTTGATAAGGTCCGAAGACGAGTATCATGATGTTGGACGGTAGGCACCTTACTCTGGCGTCATTCCTGGCTTATGTGGTATGTTCCCACCCATATTGTGGACCGACATAAAAAGTTGAATGAGCAACTGATTTATATAATGCACAAGGCGTGCCAACTTTTAAAGAAATCTTTTAACAAACTGAAAATAAACAAAAAATAAAAATACCTCTCTGATATTTTATTTATAACTCTTTTTTATCTAGTTATAAAACAACCAAGCTGTCTCCATATCCAGACAGAGTTACCCTAAATTTAATAATTACTTATATTTCAATAAATTAAATGTCGCTAAAAAGAGACAAGTAAACTGGTAAGTGTCTCCGTTTTTACACAACAAAAAATAATTCTTTTATTATCAATAAAATAAAGCCTCTAACAATGTAGAGGCCTTATGTATTTATCTCTAAGATAATATTACATTTGATTAATCAAATTGTTTTCTTGCATTGCGGAATAAACGCATCCAAGGGCTGTCTTCACCCCAATTATCTGGATGCCAAGAATTACTGACTGTTCTAAACACTCGTTCTGGGTGAGGCATCATAATGGTTGAGCGACCATCTTTTGTAGTGACAGCAGTGATCCCTTTTACAGAGCCATTAGGATTTAATGGATATTGTTCTGTAGGATTACCGTAGTGATCCACAAAACGTAATCCCACTAAATTTTGTGCTTCTAGTTGTGCTAGTTGCTCAGCATTACGGAATTCAGCAAAACCCTCACCATGAGAAACTGCGATAGGCATTTGTGAACCCACCATACCTTGTAGTAATAATGATGGGCTTTCTGTCACTTTCACTAAACTAAAGCGCGCTTCAAAACGCTCAGAACGATTGCGAACAAAACGAGGCCACAAATCTGCACCTGGAATAAGTTCTGATAATGTCGACATCATTTGGCAACCATTACAGACCCCTAGGGATAAGGTATCTTGGCGTTCAAAGAATTGGGCAAACTCATCACGTAAGCGAGAATTAAATAAGATGGACTTCGCCCAGCCTTCCCCCGCACCTAATACGTCACCGTAAGAGAATCCACCACAAGCCACCAGCACATCAAAATCACTGAGTGAACGTCGTGATGAATGTAAGTCACTCATATGAACGTCGATAGCATCAAAACCAGCCCTGTCAAAAGCAGCCGCCATTTCAACATGAGAGTTAACACCTTGCTCTCTTAAAACCGCAATACGAGGGCGGCTCCCTGTTGCAATATAAGGTGCAGCAATATCTTCATTTGGATCAAAGGTTAACTTCACATTTAACCCAGGATCGTTGAGATCTTGTTTTGCTTGATGCTCTTCATCCGCACACTCTGGATTATCACGTAAGCGTTGCATTTGCCATGTTGTTTCTGCCCACCAAAGACGCAATGTACTGCGTTTTTCGTTGTAAACTTCCGTTTCACGACTTTGGATAATAATGGCATCATTTTCTGTTGCTTGACCTAAATAATGTAAACAATCCGATAAACCATATTCAGCAAATAATGCTTCGACGACTTCTTGATGTTCAGCACGAATTTGGATCACACCACCGAGCTCTTCATTAAAGAGTCCAGCTAAAATATCTTCATCATAAGCACTGATATCAACGTGTAAGCCACAATGGCCTGTAAATGCCATTTCTACAAGAGTGACAAATAACCCACCATCAGAGCGATCGTGATAGGCCAACAATTTGCCTTCATTGACCAATTGTTGCATCACATTGAAGAACTGTTTCAACTGTTCAACATCACGAAGATCAGCCGCTTTCTGACCTAATTGGCGATAAACTTGAGCTAGTGCCGTTGCACCTAATGCATTATGACCATTGCCCAAATCAATTAAATACAAGCGGTTTCCAGCTTGTGTTGATAATTCAGGCGTCACTGTTTTACGCACATCTTCAACACGAGAGAATGCTGTAATAACTAAAGATAGTGGAGAAGTAACCTCTTTGGTTTTCCCATCTTTATCTTGCCAGCGCGTCTTCATTGACATCGAATCTTTGCCCACAGGAATAGTAATACCTAGCTTTGGACATAACTCTTCACCAATGGCTTTCACTGCGTCATACAAACCTGCATCTTCACCCGGATGACCTGCTGCTGACATCCAGTTAGCCGAAAGCTTAATGCGATTAAGCGCTTCTACATCACAACCCGCCATATTTGTTAGTGCTTCACCGACAGCCATACGTGCAGAGGCAGCAAAATCTAACAGTGCGATAGGTGCTCGTTCACCAATAGACATAGCTTCGCCATAATAGCTATCTAATGTTGCTGTGGTAACAGCACAATTGGCAACCGGAATTTGCCAAGGCCCGACCATTTGATCACGCGCAACCATTCCTGTTACGGTACGGTCACCAATGGTAATTAAGAAGGTTTTTTCAGCAACGGCTGGTAAATGAAGAACACGATAGACGGCATCTTTTAAATCGATATCTTTACGGGAGAGATACTCACCTTCTGTTTTAAGTGATTTTACATCACGCAACATTTTAGGTGCTTTACCTAATAATATGTCTAATGGCATATCAATCGGCTTATTATCAAAGTGTGTATCATTGAGCACTAATTCACGCTCTTGCGTTGCTTCACCAATCACAGTATAAGGTGCTCTTTCACGCTGACATAACGCATCAAAAAGAGGCATTTTTTCAGGCGATACCGCTAATACATAACGCTCTTGAGATTCATTACACCAGATCTCAAGTGGGCTCATACCCGGTTCATCATTAAGAACATCACGTAATTCAAAACGACCACCACGACCGCCATCATTAACTAATTCAGGCATTGCATTAGAAAGACCACCAGCACCAACGTCATGAATAAATAAGATCGGGTTATCGTCACCTAATTGCCAGCAACGGTCGATAACTTCTTGGCAACGGCGTTCCATTTCTGGGTTATCACGCTGAACAGAGGCGAAATCTAAATCAGCATCTGATTGACCTGATGTCATAGAAGAAGCGGCACCACCACCAAGACCGATGTTCATAGAGGGTCCACCAAGTACAATTAACTTAGCACCAACTGTGATTTCGCCTTTTTGTACGTGATCTTCACGAATATTACCAATACCCCCTGCTAACATGATGGGTTTATGGTAGCCGCGAATTTCAACACCATTGTGGCTATTTACTTGTTCTTCATAGGTTCTGAAATAACCTAATAATGCCGGACGACCGAATTCATTATTAAATGCCGCACCACCTAGTGGACCTTCAGTCATAATGTCTAATGCATTAACAATACGCTCTGGTTTGCCAAAATCTTCTTCCCAAGGCTGTTCAAATCCCGGAATACGTAAGTTAGAAACCGAAAATCCAACTAGACCAGCTTTAGGTTTTGCACCGCGTCCCGTTGCGCCTTCATCTCGAATTTCACCGCCTGAACCCGTTGCAGCCCCCGGCCATGGTGAAATTGCTGTTGGGTGGTTATGTGTTTCTACTTTCATCAAGATATGTACAGGCTCTTGATGATAGTGATAATGCCCTTTTTCTGTATCAGGATAAAAACGCCCCGCCACAGAGCCTTCCATTACTGCCGCATTATCTTTATAAGCTGACATGACATAATCAGGCGTTTGCTCAAACGTATTTTTAATCATTTTAAATAATGATTTATCTTGAGCTTTACCATCAATTATCCAATCAGCATTAAATATTTTGTGGCGACAGTGTTCAGAGTTAGCTTGTGCAAACATATAAAGCTCAACATCTGTTGGATTACGCTGTAAGCGGTTAAAAGCATCGACTAAGTAATCAACTTCATCGTCTGCCAGCGCTAATCCCATTTCGATATTCGCTTTTATTAGTGCATCTTTGCCTTTTGCAAGCACATCAATCGTTTTTAGTGGTGCTGGCGTTTGCTCGGCAAAAAGTGCATTTACATCTTGATAATTTAAGAAGATGGTTTCCATCATTCGATCATGAATAAAACCATAAAGCTGTTGCCACTGATTGTCTGTCATCGTACCGCACTCAATAAAGTAGGCGATACCACGTTCAATTCGGACAACCTTGGCTAAACCACAGTTATGTGCAATATCTGTCGCTTTAGAAGACCAAGGTGAAATTGTTCCCGGGCGAGGTGTAACAACTCGCATTTCCCCAACAGGCTCATGTTCTGTTAATGAAGGTCCATAATGCAGTAGTTGACGTAATTTAGTTTGATCATCTTCAGATAACTGCCCTTCCACTTTCGCGAAATGGACAAATTCCGCGTATATACCTTGTACAGGAAGATCATTTTCCTGACATAGAGTGAGTAATTTATTAATACGAAACGCGGATAAAGCGGGGGAGCCACGCAGGATTTCCATAGTATTGAGTTCTCTCTTTTAGCAGCTAACCTGACCAATCATTCAGGGGAAACGCGCCTAGTATAATAGAATAACCGCTCAGACGAAACCGTTTGCGTGAACAAAATAACGGCATTTAACTTAGAGTGTTTTAATGATTAATTGGTGTAATCAAGTTGCGTCTTGCCAATATGTTAAGCAAAATGCTCGATTACTGGAAATTTATCCATGTTAAAATGACGATTTTACACACAACAATAAACAACGTTAACGAGAACCAACCTATTGAATAATATAAGGATAAACTATTTCGTTATCGTTATCATAGCGCTCTTTTCAGCGGCTATTATCGCGTTGAATATTACATGGCCAGATAGGCAAAAAGCGCAGATAAATAAGATTTTATCTCGTGGTGAGTTAAGAATTAGTACGATACCTTCACCATTGATAACGATGAACGATAAAAAGGACCCCGTAGGTTTCGATTATGAATTAGTGAAACGCTTTGCAGATTACCTAGGCGTGAAACTTGTCGTTAATATGCGGACAAATATCAACCAAATGTTTGATGATCTGGAGAATAATAAAGCTGACTTTATCGCCGCCGGATTACTTTATAATAAAGAGAGATTAGATACGACACGCAGTGGCCCTGCTTATTTTTCAGTTTCTCAACAGCTTATTTACCGTAAAGGGACATTAAGACCACGTAGTTTTGATTCGTTAGATGGGCGACTTGTTGTCACTGCTGGCTCAGCTCATGCAAGTTTATTGCGAACATTAAAAGAGACGCAATACCCCGAGCTTGAATGGGAAGAATCAGATAATCAGACGACCTCGCAACTGCTAGAAGCATTATCAGAAGGTAAAATAACCTATGTTCTAGCAGATTCCATCAGTGTTGCAGTACAACAACGCATTCATCCTAATGTTGCCGTAGGGTTTGAAGTCACTGAAAGCCGTCCACTAACGTGGTATTTGCCTGATGGTGAAGATAATAGCTTATATGCAGCGATGCTCGATTACTTTAATCAATTATCTCAAGAAGATGTGTTAGCAAGACTAGAAGAAAAATATTTTGGCCATGTAGGTACATTTGATTACTTCGATACTATCTCTTTTATTACAGCGATAGATTCTATTTTGCCAAACTATCAGCCTCTTTTTGAAAAGTATGCAGATACTTTCGATTGGCGGTTATTGGCAGCTATGGCATGGCAAGAATCACATTGGGATCCTCATGCTACATCACCAACTGGAGTTAGAGGATTGATGATGTTAACTCGCCCTACTGCATCAAGTATGGGCGTTACTGACAGGCTTGATCCCGAAGAGAGTGTTCGAGGAGGAGCACAATATCTTAAACATCTCCTTTCGCGCTTGCCGGATTCTATTCCAGAAGATGAAAAAATTTGGTTTGCATTGGCAGCATATAATATGGGATTTGGTCATATGCTTGATGCCAGAAGGCTTACGGAGCAACAAAATGCCGATCCTGATAGTTGGCTAGATGTAAAATCAAGATTACCTCTACTTAGCCAAAAGAAATATTATGCAGACCTCCCTTATGGCTATGCCAGAGGCCATGAGGCTTATCGCTATGTTGAAAACATTCGACGATATCAACTTAGCCTTGTCGGTTACCTTCAAGCCAAAGAGAGCAAAAATAAAATATTATCTAAAGATAAAGAGAATGATAACGATGAAGAGCAAGAAAGCTCATCATTATCATTGACTCAAGATATGGCTTATCAATAATTTTTGTACTTAAAAACAGCCTATTAAACAACATAGCCTCTTTTATAGAGGCTTATTTATTTCATTTCTACTATTCAAAAATCACTCCAACCATTAAAGCAATCCCTAAATTAATATTTTCTTAATATTAAAAATTGTTACATTTTGTCATGCTATTTTTTACCCAAAATAGGGAAAATTCATGTGTTAAAAAATGTAACACTCATTAGCCAAAACACTCGCCTAATGAGTAAATTGTATTTAAAATGATCCAATTAGTCATTTTAGGACTATCAGAATAAGTGAAATATAAGAAAAAATTAACTTAAATACGTAGGAATTATCTCATACGTTATTATTCATTTTATGATTATTATTTTGGGAGAAACTTTTTTCACGATAAAAATTAACCTAAACGCGTCATTATTAACATCTAACTTATTGAATTATATATATTGCGATAATCTATAATTGATTTTATTAATTTTTCTAACCTAATGTTAATAACATTACTTTTTGTAAAGTTAAAATAATGTTAATTGCATTGTCTATTAAATTTATCTGCCTGATAAACTTTTTCACCCATAAATTGAGTAATAAAAAGAATAAACCTACATAAAACTCTATTAATATGGAATAGGCAAGATTAAATATGAAAATTGAGTAAATCAACAAAATGTTATATCAAATAGAATGCCTTTGTTGATATCATATAAACCAGTCATTATTCGAAACAACTCGAAATATAATGCAAATCAATTTTTATATTCCGACACTAATATTATTTTTCTATAAATAATAATACGCACGATCTTCAAGGGATTATCTATAATGAAACTGAGTAAAATTGCTTTAGCTGCTGCTTTAGTATTTGGTATTAATTCTGTTGCAACTGCTGAAACTTCTGCACCAAAAGTTGGCGCAACTAAAGGCGAAATTCAATTAAAAGGTGAAATTGTTAATTCAGCTTGTGGATTAGCAGCTTCTTCAAGTCCTGTTATTGTTGATTTCAGTGAAATCCCAACTTCTGCATTAGCAAATATGCAGAAAGCAGGTAACGTTAAAAAAGATATCGAATTACAAGACTGTGATACTACCGTAGCAAAAACAGCTACTGTTAGCTATACACCAAGTGTTGTTAATGCAACAAATAAAGACTTAGCATCTTTCGTATCTGGCTCAGCTTCTGGTGCAGGTATCGGCTTAATGGATGCTGGCAGCAAATCAGTAAAATGGAACACAGCAACAACACCAGTACAATTAGTTAATGGTGTTTCTAAGATCCCATTCGTTGCTTACGTTCAAGCTGAATCAGCAGACGCAACTGTAACTCCAGGTGAATTCCAAGCCGTTATCAACTTCCAAGTTGATTATCAGTAATCGTTTTATTTATTTAAATTAATTAAATAATAAATTAATTACTGCATTAACGCAGGGGACTTCCTCTGCGTTAAATTTGATAAAACACTTCAATTTAATAAGAATAAAATAAAAAGTAATAAAATAAATATTCATTATTTAATTACTTTTTATTTTATTAATAATTAGGCGTTTATTCATGTTAATTTCTTTTTTTCACAGCACAATATGGAAAAACATTTGTGCCATTTTGCTATTGTGCTTAGCGTTTTTCGCTCAAGCCGAGCCTGATGATTCTGTGGAATTTAACATTCATATGCTAGATGCCGAAGACAGAGATAATGTCGATTTATCTCGTTTTGCAACCTCTAATTACATTATTCCGGGTATGTACTACTTAGATATCCGTATAAATGGTCGTGACTTCCCTCGCCAAAACATTAATTATGTTGAAGTGAAACCCAATTACTCCATCGCTTGTATTGATCCTACTCTTCTAAAAAAGTTAACAGTTAACGAAGAAAATCAAAAATTTATCGAAGAAATCTCACCAGATTGTTTCAATATTAGTCAATTACCAGGTATCTCTATCAAAAATGATGGCGGTATTCTCGATATTGTTATGCCTCGCTCACTAATGAAATATGAAGATGCGGATTGGACACCACCTGAATTGTGGGACCCAGGTGTATCTGGGTTATTAGTTGACTATACCTTAACAGGTACATCAACTCGCCCAAATCAAGGCAATAACAACAACTCATTAACAGGATATGGGCAAGCTGGAATTAACCTTGGTGAATGGCGACTACGTGCTGAATATCAAGGAAACTACTCATCTGAATATTCATCAAATAATAGCTTTGATTGGAATCAGATATACGCCTATAAACCATTACCTAACCTAGCTGCAAAATTAACGCTTGGTGAAACTTATTTAAACTCTCAAGTTTTTGATAGTTTTCGTTTTACAGGTGCCAATATACAAAGTGATGAAAGAATGTTACCCCCTTCTTTGCAAGGTTATGCACCTGAAATTCATGGCATCGCAAACACTAATGCCAAAGTGACTGTAACGCAAAACGGTCGCCTAATTTATGAAACTACGGTACCTGCGGGCCCTTTTGCTATTAAACATTTACAAGATACAGTACAAGGCCAATTAAATGTCAGAGTCGAAGAGCAAAACGGTAAAGTAAGCGAATTCCAAGTACAAACAGCCAATCTACCTTATATGACTCGCCCAGGCTCAGTGCGTTATAACACATCAATGGGTCAGTCATCGCTCAACAACCATAAAATGCAAGGTCCTGTTTTTTATCAAGGCGATTTTTCATGGGGTATGAACAACACATGGTCGCTGTATGGTGGGGTTTTGTTGACGGCTAAAGATTACAATGCGTGGTCATTAGGTTTAGGTCACGATATGGGGCGTTTAGGTACGCTTTCAGGTGATATTACTCAGTCTTATAGCAAAACTTATGATAATGAAAATATCAATGGGATGTCATTCAAACTGAACTACGCTAAAACCTTTGATGAGTACCATAGTACGATTACTTTTGCGGGTTATCGCTTTTCAGAGAAAACATTCCGATCTTTCTCTCAATATATGGATGAGCGTTACAACGATATTAATAACAATGGTTATGAAAAAGAGATGTATACCATTACAGGTAACAAAACTTTTTGGGCTGATGATATTGAAAAATCGACAACACTTTATCTCTCTTATCGACACCAAAACTATTGGGATAAAAAGACACAAGAACAGTATGGTGTTACGGTAAGCCGTAATTTTTCTATTATGGGTATAGAGCAGATTAATACTAACTTATCTGCCTTCCGTACTCAGCATAAAGGTAATACTGATGACAGTATTTCTTTTAATATTTCAGTTCCATTAGGAAGTGGTAAAAGCATTGGTTATAGCTTGCAAGACAGTAACGGAAAAGTGAACCAAATGGCCTCTTATTCTGATAATAGCAATTATAATAATCTATGGCGTGTCCGTGCAGGTTTAAGCTCAGACAATAAAGCCAATACTGATGGTTATTATCAACACCGTTCGCAATATGCAGAAATTAACGCCAATGCGAGCTATCAACAAGATAATTATGTTGCACTAGGTGCAACAGTTAAAGGCGGATTTACTGCAACACGCCACGGCGCTGCATTACATAGCAGTAGCATGACATCAAGTACTGCTCGCATGATGGTTGATACTGATGGCGTTGCAGGCGTACCATTTAATAATCAAAGCACAACGACAAACCTATTCGGTATTGGGGTATTAACTGACTTAACTAGTTATAACAATGTTGATGCTCGTATTGATGTTGATAAAATGGATTCAGATATTGAAACACACAAAGCCATTACTTCTGCCACATTAACTGAAGGCGCAATTGGCTACTATAAATTCCCTGTTCGCCAAGGTGAGCGCCTAATGGCTATCTTACAAACAGTCGATCAAAAACACCCGCCATTTGGTGCCGAAATCACCAATAAAAACGGTGAAAATATGGGAATGGTGATGGAAGATGGTTTAGTTTATATCGCCGGTGTTAACCTTAATGAATCATTAAACGTGATCTGGGGTGGTAAATCCCAGTGTACGATTACAATCCCAGCTGCAATTAACGATCCACTAAAACATGAATTGTTATTATGTCAGGGATTTTAATGAATAAAATGAATTACTAGAGATAATTGTATGAACTCATTCAACACACTTAAAACGCTTTTTTGTGGCTCATTAATTGCACTTAGCATTGTGAGTACGACTCAAGCAGGCGTGTCATTAGATAGAACTCGCATTGTACTAATGGGCAACGAAAACTCAGCTAGCGTAAACCTAAAAAATACTAGCCCTGATATTCCTTTCTTAGCGCAATCATGGGTTGAAAATGAACACGGACAAAAAATCGCTTCTCCTTTAGTAGCATTGCCACCTTTACAGCGTCTTGATGGTGATCAAAAAGGCGTGGTTAGAATTACCAAAACAGCAGAAATTGGTCTTTTGCCACAAGATAGAGAATCACTGTTTTATTTAAATGTGCGTGAAATTCCACCAGCACCAAAACAAGCTAACGTGTTGCAAATGGCAATGCAGTCTCGCATTAAATTATTCTACCGCCCAACCACCATTATTCCTGAAAAGCCAGGCATGGTTTGGCAAGATCAATTAGTGTTTAAAAAACAAGGCAATCAATTTATTGCAGAAAATCCGACACCTTATTACATCACAATTATCGGGCTTTCTAATAAGTTGAATGGTGAGGATAGCGATAAGTTAACTACCTTCCCTGGTTTAATGGTTGCGCCTAAATCATCACTGGAAATTCCAGTTAAAACCAGCAACATAAATCAATTTTACATGATGTATGTAAATGATTACGGCGGACATCCAGAATTAAAATTTGTTTGCCAACAAAATAGCTGTAAAGCAGCACCTAAAGAACAACAACCCAAATATTAATTAACTTGACGCCGGTAGGAATAAAATGAAATTAACAACAGTAAATTTTTATTTCAATACGCTAAAATTACTTTTTACTGGCGCAATGTTATGTACTCCAGTTGTGGCATCTGCTTATATTCATGGTGAAGTTCGCACTGTTGGAGGCCCTAATATTTTTAGAGTTGCATTAAATAACGCAACATTTCCTAATAACCGACCTGGCGAAACGGCCACAGTAAACTTTTCTTTGCCTGACAGATACTTAGCAACGGTTTATTGCCCTAAAGATCCCTTAGTTCCGAATTCTCGCACTTATTATATGGCAAATTCTGACCTACGCTATTTAGGTAATAATTACTATGAACTGAATGAATATGTCGATGTTCAGATCAAGTTTTCTATTTGGGGTCCTGAATCACTTCCTACTGTTCCTTTTATTGAAAAACCGAACAATCGAAATGGGCAACAAGGTTGCCGTGTCCCTGAATCACCAAAACCCAACATGTCATCAGGAAGTAGTGGTGTATTAGTCTTTCGCTTGAAAAAACCGATTATTAATGGGGTTTCATTAACAGGACAAGCTGTAGCTCAAATGTATGCACGTGTAGGTAATGGCTTATATCAAGAATATGGCCCTGAGCCAATTTCAAAATTAGTGATTAGTTCAGGAATATTAACCACGGAAGATAGATGTACATTTAATAATGGCTCTCCAATTACCTTTGATTTTGGCAATGTCGGTAATACCTCTGACTATTTAAATGGTCAAAACTACAAGATCACGCGCAATATTCCCATCAAGTGTGAAGGTGGAAGTTTTACTAATCCTAACAGTAGAATTATGTTCAAAATTCAAACTGGGAGCTCAGGTATCGCTAGTTTTAACCCTAATTATCTTGGCACAACAGGACCTGTAGATAGAACTAATTTAGGTATTGTTTTAAGAGACAAATCAGGAGCGATTGTGCCACCTAATCAATATTTTTCTGTCGGGAAACTGAATAATTTTAAAGGAAACTGGGAAGTCACAGCAGCTCCTATTGCAAAAACAGGTAGCAAAATTACAGAAGGTGAATTTTCAGCACATGCCACATTAGTTGCGGAGTTTATGTAATGGAAAACCCAATAACAAAATCTGCTATTTCTCTTTTATTATTACTTTCACCTTCCGCTTTTGCTGTGACCGAGCTTATTGGTGGTGATATGGAATTTAAAGGTGTTGTGGTTGCACATGGTTGTACTATTGTTGCTGGTGATGAAAATAAAGTAATTGACTTCAAGCAGATATCAGCAAAAGATCTTTATACTTTTCAAAAAAGTGAACCTGTTGCTTTTAGTATTAGTTTAGAAAATTGCAGTCAAGATATTTATAAAAGCGTCACGATTACGTTAGATGGGAAAGAGCATCCTACAATGCCCGATCACCTTGCTGTTGTTGGCACAGGATCTGAAGATCCTAAAAGTATTGGGATTGTATTTACAGATGTTCAGCGCAATGTTATCCAATTAAAAAAGCCGAGCTCAACTCGACTTCTTAATAATAAACGTATTCAGTTTAATTTTATGACATATGTTGAGGCGTCACCCTCTGCACTGAAAAATCAAACATTGCTCACTGGCCCATTCCAAGCACAAGCAACGTATACCCTTAATTATCAGTAAACAGGTATTATTCTTTTATGGCTGGTTCAGTATTGATTATAACTGGACTGTTTTTTTGCTTTTTAAGTTGTTTCTTTTCAGCCCTTCTCATTTTAAAAAATTGGCTTAAAAGCTGTGAACACTCTTCACCTAATACACCTGATGTTATCTCAACTTTATGGTTCATTCCGGGATGCTGTAAAATATCAATAAATGAACCAGCTGCGCCAGTTTTTAAATCTGAGGCGCCGTAAACTACGCGTTTTACCCGACTATGCACAATCGCTCCTGCACACATCACACAAGGTTCTAGGGTAATATAAAGAGTTGTATCAAGTAGACGATAATTTTGTAAATGCTTTCCCCCTTTGCGTAATGCCATAATCTCTGCATGTGCAGTGGGGTCGTTATCGATAATTGAATGATTCCATCCTTTAGCAATGATTTTATTATCAACGACTAACACTGCGCCCACTGGTATTTCACCGATTTCTTGTGCTTTTTGCGCTTGCTCAATCGCTTTATGCATCCAATAAATATCATCTTTAACTTTATTCACAAGGATATCTCTTCATGATCATATAGCGGGATATTGTACCCTGTTTTCTATTGATAACTAAAGAGATTGTCTTGAATTCTTTATGACAAAGATAGCAAGATGAAACTTTAGTTTACGCGCGCTTCTGTGGCTAATTTGATAGCTAAAGCCCCTAAGATTGTTGCCATAAACCAACGTTGAATGAGTGCCCAACGAGGCCTTTGCATAAAGAACCCTGCAATAGAGCCAGCGGCAATAACAATCAATGCATTTACTGCGATGCTAATAATAATTTGAATACTACCTAATACTAATGATTGATTTAAAACGCTGCCATTTTGAATGCTAATAAATTGAGGCAACAGTGATAAATACATCAATGCAATCTTAGGATTCAATAGATTGGTAACAAACCCCATAACAAAGAGCTTTGTTGTATTGCCTGAAAGCAATTTTTTTGGATGAAAGATAGAACGCCCACCAGGTTTAATAGATTGCCAAGCTATATAAAAAAGGTAAATCGCACCACAAATCTTCAATGCATCATAAGCATAAGGTACAGCCATAAAAATGGCTGTAATACCAAATGCCGCTAATAACATATAAAAAATATAGCCGACAGCCACACCGATTAGTGAAATAAATCCGGCTTTTTTCCCTTGAGAGATTGAACGTGAAATCAGGTAAATCATATTAGGACCTGGAGTTAACACTAATCCCAAAGATAAAAGCGCAAACGTCCAAATATTAAACAGTGTTGGCATAAAATACCCCTTATGTTATTGCATTATTTAACATCAATAACAGGGTATTAGGTGTGCTGAATACCACAAAATATGCCCATAATAAAAAATATTTTTTTATAGTCTATCTGATATTTTACGACTCATAAGATAAATGTTACTCTTGCGAGGTTTTTTACTCTGCAAAATATACACCTATTAAATAGGTAAAATAAAATCATTAACAATGCAGAAATTTAAGATAAAAATAAATACAATTACTAAATTGTATTAGTAATAATTATACATGTAACATATAAGTGCAAGATATAAGTTACTGAAATTTAATAATTTATATATTAAGTGACTGATATGGCTTTACTAATTACGAAGAAATGCATCAACTGTGATATGTGTGAACCCGAGTGCCCAAATGATGCGATTTCAATGGGGGATGAAATTTATGAAATTAATCCTGATCTTTGCACTGAATGCGTAGGACATTACGATAAACCGACTTGCCAATCGGTTTGTCCGATTACTAACACGATCATCACTGATCCTGCTCATACTGAATCTCAAGATGAATTATGGGAAAAATTTGTGTTGATCCACCATGCAGATAAGCTCTAAACCTTAGTCAATGATTTTGTGGGTGATAAATCTAAGAGAGCTATTTTTCTAAAATAACTGTCGCACAAGCATAACGCTGTTCATCAGCAAGTGTTACGTGAATAGAGTTTATCCCCGCTTTCTCTGCCATCTCTTTTGCAATCGCTAAAAAATGCAGTGTAGGTTTGCCTAACTCATCATTACGCACTTCAAAATGATTAAAAGCCAATCCTAAACGGATGCCTGTTCCTAATGCTTTTGCCGCCGCCTCTTTTACTGCAAACCGTTTAGCTAAAAAGCGTATTGGCTGTTTATGGGATTGATAGATTTCCCATTCGGTATCAGTAAGAATACGACGAGCAAGGCGTTCACCAGAACGCCCTATAATATCTTCGATACGCGATATCTCAACGATATCCATACCTAAGCCAACAATAGCCATTAGCGACGCGCTTCTCGCATTAAGCGTTTCATTTCTTCAACCGCTGGTGCTAATCCACTAAATACGGCTCTACCAATAATTGCATGGCCAATATTCAGTTCATAAAGTTCAGGTAATGCGGCAATACGTTGTACGTTGTGGTAATGCAAACCATGTCCCGCATTCACTTTTAAGCCTTTAGATGCGGCGTAAGTCACTGCATCACGAATACGGACAAACTCTTTTTCTTGAGCCATTTCATCTTCAGCGTCAGCATAAGCACCAGTGTGGATCTCAATAAAAGGTGCACCAACACGATCGGCTGCGTTAATTTGCTCATGATCAGGGTCAATAAACAGAGAAACTTTGATACCCGCTAAAGATAAGCGTTTAATTGCATCAGCAACTTTTGCTTCATTGCCAACAACATCTAAACCACCTTCTGTTGTCACTTCTTGGCGTTTTTCAGGTACTAAGCAGCAAAAATCAGGCTGAGTTTGACAAGCTATCTCAATCATCTCTTCAGTAACTGCCATTTCCAGATTTAATCTTGTCTGAACCGTTTGGCTTATCAACATTAAATCGCGATCAGTGATATGACGTCTATCTTCACGTAAATGGATAGTAATACCATCAGCACCAGCTTGTTCTGCAATAAAAGCCGCTTGAACAGGATCGGGATACGTTGTGCCTCGGGCATTACGAAGGGTGGCGATATGGTCAATATTAACGCCAAGTAGAATATCAGACATGCTCTTCTCCTGAAAAATAACGTTGCATTACCTTAGTTTACACATTCCATAGAGAAGAAAAAGACAATATTACTGTTCTGCCATCAATGCTCTTTTCTTTGGGGATTTTTTAATGGCAAATTGTCTAAAAAGTTCTCTACTTTTTAATGGTTTTCCGCCTAAATAGGGCTTCAATGCCATTCGAGTAAACCTTTTCGCCGCTTTTAATGTTTCAACAGTAGGAAATTCGCGACTGGCTAAGGATTTTAATTCAAATCCCGTAAAACTATTATGATCAACCACTAAACTCGCAATAAAACCTTTTTCTTCCCGATAACGATAGGTCATCGAATCTGAAACAGGCTCTCCACTTCCGGCACAATGCAGAAAATCTAAGCCATAGCCAAGTTGTGTTAATAACGCAAGTTCAAAGCGTCTTAGTGCCGCTTCGGGTGTGATATCGCTAGCAGCAAGAATTTGCAAACAGGAGAGGTATTCAAAAAAAAGTACACTATAAGACGTACCATTTTCTAAAACGCGAGACAATAACTCATTAAGATACAAGCCACTGTATAGTACAGAGCCTGTCAGTGGTAATGCTAAAGAGATAGGTTCAGCATCACGAAGTGTTTTAACTTCTCCTCGCCCACTCCAACGAATGAGCAAAGGAGTAAAAGGTTGAAGTGCCCCTTTTAAGGGTGAACGACGGCCTCGCGCACCTTTTGACAATATGCGTACTCGCCCTTCATTTTCAGTGAAAAAATCGAGTAATAAACTCGTTTCACTGTAAGGTCGAGCATGGATAACGAATGCACGTTGCCAGCCATCCACTTCAGTTACCTACTTTAAATCGTCCACATAGCCAAGGCTACGTAAAGCACGTTCATCATCAGCCCAGCCCGCTTTGACTTTCACCCAAAGTTCTAAGTGAACTTTGTTTTCAAATAAGTCTTCCATATCCATACGGGCTTCAGTACCAATTTTCTTGATTTTCGCACCTTTATTACCAATAACCATTTTCTTCTGGCCTTCACGTTCAACCAGAATTAATCCGTGGATATCATAGCCACCACGCTCATTGGTAACGAATTGCTCAATTTCAACAGTGACAGAATAAGGTAATTCTTCACCCAAAAAGCGCATCAATTTTTCACGAATAATTTCTGATGCCATAAAACGCTGAGAGCGATCAGTAATATAATCTTCAGGGAAATGATGAGTCGCTTCTGGTAAACATTTACGTACGATTTTCGCTATCGTATCGATATTCATGTCTTTTTCAGCACTGATTGGTACAACATCAAGAAAATCCATTTGTTGGCTTAAAAAGCCAATGTGTGGAAGTAACTTGGTTTTATCAGTTACGTTATCCACTTTATTAATTGCTAATAAAACAGGGCAGCGTAATGATTTTAATTTATTTAACACCATTTCGTCATCAGGCGTCCAATTGGTGCCTTCAACAACGAAAATAACCAATTCAACATCACCTATTGAACTGCTTGCTGCACGGTTCATTAGTCTGTTGATGGCTCGCTTTTCTTCGATATGCAAGCCCGGTGTATCCACATAAATCGCTTGGTAAGCACCATCTGTATCAATACCCATGATACGGTGACGCGTAGTTTGCGGTTTACGTGATGTAATAGAAACTTTCTGCCCCAGTAATTGGTTCAGTAGTGTTGATTTTCCCACATTTGGGCGACCGACTATCGCAATAAATCCGCAATAGGTTTGTTCTTCGCTCATTCAAGCTCCAGTTGTATTAATGCCTGTTCAGCAGCGGCCTGTTCAGCTTTACGACGGCTTGTACCCATCCCTTTGACAGGTTGTTCGATACCGCTTATCTGACAATGGATCGTAAACTCTTGATCATGGGCTTCGCCACGAACCTGTACCACAATATAAGAAGGTAATGGTAAATGACGGCCTTGCAGATACTCTTGCAAACGAGTTTTAGGATCTTTTTGCTTATCGCCTGGGCTAATTTCAGCCAAACGATTCTCATACCAGTTTAAAATAATTTTTTCGATATTTTGAATATCACTATCGAGGAAAATTGCACCAATTAAAGCTTCCACCGTATCCGCTAAAATTGATTCGCGACGAAAGCCACCGCTTTTTAATTCCCCTGGGCCTAAACGTAGACATTCACCTAATTCAAATTCACGTGCTAATTCAGCGAGTGTATTTCCACGAACAAGTGTTGCTCTCATTCGGCTCATATCACCTTCATCAACACGAGGAAAGCGATGATAAAGTGCGTTAGCAATTACATAGCTTAGAATTGAATCACCTAAAAATTCTAAACGTTCATTATGTTTACTGCTGGCACTGCGATGCGTTAAAGCCTGTAGTAATAATTCATTTTGCGTAAAAGTATAGCCCAGTTTCTTTTGTAACTGGTTTATTAATAAAGTATTCATGTGCGATCAATTCCATAACTTAATTTGAAGCACACGCAACAAATCTGTTTAAGACAACGAGAAATTATCGAGTTGGATAACAGAACTGTTGCGTTTGCACTGGCTCCTGTCAATAACAGGAGCCAATCATATTTAAAGAAGCGACACATTCTACACTTAGATAAGAAGGAATGCTGTCGCTATTTTGTTAATAATTACTTAATGCCACCGATACGGCTAAAACGAACGCCTGTTGGCCATTCATTCTCTACTTTTTCAAAGCTCATCCAAATTGTTGTCGCTTTACCTACTAAGTTTTTCTCTGGAACAAAGCCCCAGAAGCGACTATCTGAACTACCGTCTCGATTATCACCCATCATAAAGTAATGACCTTCAGGAACAATCCATGTACCAACAGGTAATCCGGGTTGTATAAACTCTGGCATCGTCATATCACCGGGTATTGTCATGATGCGGTGAGAGACTTTATCAATAGTTTCTACTCTTTCTTCTTCACGTAATTGAGTTGCTGTTGAAATAGGCTCCTCAATTGGAATAGATTTCATACCATTAATACGCTGACCACCCGGTACATTTTGTAATAATAACGTCCATTCACTTGGATAAGCAGTACCATAAGTTACTGATATTTCTTCATTACAAATGGTTTTATCACAATTTGGATAGATATGAAGTTTTTTCGACACCATATCATAAACAATTTTATCGCCCGGTAATCCAATAACACGTTTAATAAAGTCAGTAGAAGGATCACGAGGATATTTAAATACGGCGATATCACCTCGTTTAGGTTTCCCTGTATTAATTAACGTGGTTTGTGTAATTGGATCTTTTAATCCATAAGCAAACTTTTCAACCAAGATAAAATCGCCAACCAATAAGGTTGGCATCATGGAACGAGAAGGTATTTGAAACGGCTCATACACAAATGAACGCAGAACCAAAACAATAATCAAAACTGGGAATAAAGAGCCTAATGTCTCTGCCCAGCTTGGTTTATTAATTGATTTTGCTAACTCTTGCTGATCCTCGGTCCCTTGCGTCATCTCTTGAAGACGCTTTAGTTTTGCTTTTCGGGCTGGTTTGAGTTTAAAGCGCTCAATTCCCCAAAAAACTCCCGTTATTAGCGTTGCCAGCGTTAGGATCAAGGCAAACGTGTTAGCCATGTTTTCTCCTTAAATTATTTATCTTTACCAACATGAAGAATGGCTAAAAACGCTTCTTGTGGTAGCTCTACGTTACCAATTTGCTTCATACGTTTTTTACCATCTTTCTGTTTCTGTAACAGTTTCTTCTTACGGCTAACGTCACCGCCATAACATTTGGCTAATACGTTTTTACGTAACTGTTTAACAGTTGAACGAGCAATAATATGGTTACCAATTGCCGCTTGGATAGCGATATCAAACTGTTGGCGTGGAATAAATTCTTTCATTTTTTCCACCAGCTCACGACCACGATAAGGTGCATTATCGTTATGTGTAATCAATGCTAAAGCATCAACGCGATCACCATTAATCAAGACATCTACACGTACCATGTTAGAGCCTTGGAAACGAATAAAGTTATAGTCTAAAGAAGCATAACCGCGTGATGTTGATTTTAAACGGTCAAAGAAATCTAATACCACTTCAGCCATCGGAATTTCATAAGTCAATGAAACCTGATTACCATGATAGACCATATTGGTTTGAACGCCGCGTTTTTCGATACATAAAGTAATTACGTTACCTAAGTATTCTTGCGGTAATAACATATGACATTCAGCAATAGGTTCTCTGATTTCTTCGATATTATTCAGTGGTGGTAATTTAGACGGGCTATCCACTAACACAATATCACCGTTAGTCATTTCAACTTCATAAACTACGGTTGGAGCTGTTGTGATCAGGTCGAGGTCATATTCACGTTCTAAACGTTCTTGAATAATCTCCATATGAAGAAGACCCAAGAAACCACAACGGAAACCGAAACCTAACGCTGTTGAGCTTTCTGGCTCATAGAATAATGAAGCATCGTTCAGGCTTAATTTGCCTAATGCATCACGGAATGATTCATAGTCGTCAGAGCTAATTGGGAATAAACCCGCATAAACTTGTGGCTTAACTTTTTTAAAGCCAGGCAATGGCTTATCTGCTGGTTTTTGCGCTGCTGTTAAAGTATCCCCAACAGGTGCACCTAAAATATCTTTAATACCACAAACAACCCAGCCTACTTCACCACAATTTAGCGTGGTTGTATCAATTTGTTTTGGTGTAAAAATACCAATACGGTCAATGTTATAAACCTGTCCCGTACTCATTACCTTGATTTTATCGTTTTTGCTGACTTTACCATTTTTCACACGGATCAATGAAACAACACCAAGGTAATTATCAAACCAAGAGTCAATAATCAGTGCTTGTAATGGAGCGTCTGCATCACCTTCAGGTGCTGGAATTTCTTTAACAAGACGTTCGATAACTTCTTTGACACCAATACCTGTTTTTGCAGAGCAACGCACTGCATCTGTGGCATCGATGCCCACAATGTCTTCAATCTCTTCAGCAACACGCTCAGGCTCTGCTGCTGGTAAGTCTATTTTATTTAAAACAGGAACGACGGTGAGATCCATATCCATCGCGGTATAGCAGTTTGCTAATGTTTGCGCTTCAACCCCTTGCCCAGCATCTACGACCAATAACGCGCCTTCACACGCAGCGAGTGAACGAGATACTTCATAAGAGAAGTCAACGTGTCCTGGGGTATCGATAAAGTTAAGCTGATAAACTTCACCGTCATCAGCGGTGTAATTCAAGGTTACGCTTTGCGCTTTGATTGTAATACCACGTTCACGCTCAAGATCCATAGAATCAAGAACCTGCGCAGCCATTTCACGATCTGATAAGCCACCACAAATTTGAATAATTCGATCTGATAACGTCGATTTACCGTGGTCAATATGTGCGATAATGGAAAAGTTACGTATGTTTTTCATTCTGAAATTATTTTTCTCTATTGCTTTGCTCTATAAATCTGGCTTTGGCGTCATTCATGGACACAAAGCGAAAACTCTATATTGCAGGAGTTATTATTGATGACGCATTCTACACACTAGAGACATTATACTCAAAGAAACGTTCATCAAACACAAACATTTATGCTAAGACTTGCATTTATTTGTAATTTTTTGCGGGTAATTTCCAGATATAGAAACGTGTTAATTTAAGATAGATATTATTACAAAAGCAGCATGACAAGAATAATGGGGCAGATGCCCCATTATTTTAATCAACTCATTATTCTTGAAATTGAACTTTAAGTTCATGAGGTGGAAGCCCTATTTGCAATACAATAGGCTCAAAACCTTCATCTTTGCTCCACCAAGTCGCCACTTTTTTGGCAAATAAAAAACCAAGAGCACCACCCACAAGTCCACTGCAAAAAATAGCAAATTCACTCGAAAGCCAAAAGCTCGCAATGCCTGCGACAATAAATAAGCCAATAAGTGGCGTTAAATACACTAGCATTGCGGAAAGAAGTAGATTATTTTCAGGAATACCTACTTCCACTTTTTGCCCTTCAACTAAAGGTTGTGCAACGGGAAGTTCGAGTTGATGAACTGTCTCAGGCCCTATTTTATTTAATAAATAAGAGCCACACGCAGCGCGAGCTTGGCAACTACCACAGCCAGAAGAAGATCCGTAGCGTAATAACGCCCGTCCTTCATGCCAATGTATAACTGTTGCCCACTCTTTAACCATAACTTATACCCTTTTACTTTTTCGTAAATACAACACTATTAACTATTGCTTGTGCCGTAGAAAATGGTAGCTGACCAATAAAGGTAATTTCATTACCTTCTTTGTCATAGGTATAAATTGTATTACGACCATACCTCAACATTTTATCGCGTTCGGGCGAATTAACCTGTTGACCACTTTTATTAACATAAATAGAGAAATCAAATAAACCATCACTAAATAAAATAGACTGACTAAACTCAGTTTCAGAAATTTGATGATTACTGCGTTTTACCTCTTTAAAACCTTCAGGCAATTGACTAACCGACCAGTTATAAACCAAAGGTTTAGCTTTTGGTACAAGTAATAAAGGAGGCATATTGACGGTACGTAACGAATTAAGTTCTGCTCCGACTTCACTCCCTTCATTAACTGTAATCACTCGAAATTGTTCAATGATGTCATTATTCTTATCTAGTAGATCGACTCTTAAAGGTAGATATCTTTCTTCATCTATAAACAAGACATAATCATAACGGTCATTATTTTTTGATAGCACGCGAACAACTCGGCTTGGAATATCACCAATATGCGTTCTACCTGCATCAATAAAATTATAATAACCTGATAATTCATTGAAATCTTGGTAAATAATAGAAGGGATATAATCAACGATATGATCATTTCTTAAGCTGAAAGCATCTAAGCCTGGCTCAAAATAGCTGATTTCATCACCACGTTGAACGATTTCACGGCGAGTACTATCCATTTGCATTAATTGTGCAAGCGGTTTGCCATCGATAAGAGTGTGACGGTAGCGAATAGGAACAATACCTTGAGAATTGATATTGATAAAAGATAATTCATAGGTAGAGCTTTGACTTGTCTGACCCATCTTTTGCAACAAAGCCTCGACACTACCTGTTTGAGGTTGTGCCAAGGCTTGTATCGGCATTGACAGGCTGCCCACCAGCAATAAGGTGGATAACCATGATTTTTTCATTACGACTGTTTCATTCCCACACGTTATTTATACATTAACATTTATTATTACTGTGCTACTGCAGGTTGAGTTTCACCTTTAGCGTTAACTGGCGCTTCGTTTTGTGGTGCATTATAGATGCGGCGATCTAACTCATACTGTTGCAACATTAATCCAAGGCGCTGATTACGCTCTTGTAAACGTGTTTGCTGGTCTTTACCTAAAGTATCATTTTGAAGATTTAAGCTTACTGGTGAACCTGACCCCATAATAGGTTGAGTATTAAATACAGGTGTATCTACTTGAAAATCTTCAGAACCACTTTTTCCATTATATTGCTGAACACCAACAATAACAGCTAATGAAACACAAGCCGCGACACCGATTTGAGTTAACTGACTTGCCCAAGGACGTAACGTTTGTAAGAAAGAGTGCTGACGCCATTGTGATGGCGCAGGTTGCTGCTCTTGTTGTTGTTCAGGACTTATGCGAACAGGTTCATTCTCTAAAGCGAGCGCAACGCGACTTGCGATATCGAAGTGGACTACTTCACCTACATCACCACGCATTGTGTCACGAATTAAATGGTAGCGTTGCCATGTCTCTTTCATGGAGTCATCACGAGCAATTGTACCCATTAATTCTTTATCAAGAACTTCGCCATCCATAAATGCAGAAAGTTTTTCTTTTTGCATGTAAAAGTACCCTTCAGTCAATGATGGTTCACCCACAATTAAAACTCTTGTATTAATGGTTGAACCTTATTATCAATAGCTTCTCGCGCCCTAAAAATACGTGAACGTACTGTTCCGACAGGGCAATCCATAATGACCGCTATCTCTTCATAGCTTAGCCCGTCAAGTTCCCGAAGTGTAATAGCAACCCTTAAATCTTCAGGTAATGACTCTATGGTGTGAAAAACCACTCTCCGTAACTCTTCAGACAACATTAAATTCTCAGGGTTCGAAATTTCTTTTAGTGCATTGGGTGATTCGAAATTTTCAACATCACTCGCATCTAAATCATTCGAAGGCGGACGTCGCCCCTGTGCGACCAGATAATTTTTTGCTGTATTCACAGCAATGCGATAAAGCCATGTATAAAAAGCACTATCTCCACGGAAAGAACCGATGGCACGATAAGCTTTAATAAAGGCTTCTTGCGAAACATCTGGTACATCGCCCTGTGGTACATAACGGGAAATCAGGCTTGCTACCTTGTGTTGATAGCGGATAACCAGCAAATTAAAGGCTTTCTGGTCACCATTTTGTACCTTTTCAACCAACATTTGGTCCGTTAACTGCTCGCTCATTAGAGATGGACTCTCCCGAAGTCAAGCTTCGCACTATTTTTAAATGACTCCGTCATATTTACTCTCGTTATTCCTTCTCGTTTTTATGAGCTACAAGACTTAGAGCGCAAAAATAGTATGAAGTTCAATTCAATCATTATTTTAAGAGATGAATCACAAAAAAATCATCATGGTGATCACCCAACCCAAATGCAATCTGCCAATAAAAAAACGATAACACAATGATATTATTTGAATATATACGATTACTTACAACAATATATATTATCTTAAACAAGATATTATTAAATATAGATTTAATAATATAAATAAAAGTCAGTCACCCAAGATTGGAACTTGTCGGTATAGTGCCCTTCATTATTACGAATAATAAGTTCATCTATACTACATGCAACACTGCCTTGATTTTGTCTTTGAAATGCTAACAAAATTCGATGATAAGGTTTATCTGCACTGTCTTTAATATTAACGCGTTTCGCAACATTCCACTCTTTTTTTTCTGCAATTTCAATAAATTGCTCCCCAATAGAATAAGGTAATACAACACAGAACAAACCATCTTCGGTGATAAGTGATTGCGCACTATCCAGCAATCCCTCATGCGTTAAAGTTTTGGTATAACGCGCTTGCTCACGAACATCATTACGACAAGCAATTGCTGGCTCAAAATAAGGAGGATTACTGACAATCAAATCATACTTATTTTGCGCTTGCTCTGCATAATGATGAATATCACTATGATGGATATGAATAAATGAATGCCATTGTGACTCCTGAGCATTTTCCGTCGCTTGTAATGCGGCTTTCTCATCAAGTTCAATGCCATCAATACACTCAATTTTAGTCGCTCGTTGAGCTAGCATTAATGCAATTAGTCCACTTCCCGTACCAATATCAAGTGCTCTTCTTACCTTATCGATAGGTGCCCAAGCCCCTAATAAAACACCATCTGTACCCACTTTCATTTCACACTTATCATGAGCAACAAAAAATTGTTTAAATGTAAAACCACCTTTGCGTAATCCTGCTTTTTTTACTTTCTTTTGATTCATCTATTGGCTCTATTGATTTGTACAGCAATCTCTTTTTTATTGCTTATCAAGCATGTCACGGAAAAAGAGATATATGATAAGATAACGTTTCTACAACCCCTATCTTAACATTAAACTATTTGTATACGATGCACGCTTATTTAGATTAAGCTTAAAAACAACGAATACCTTCGTCTATCGGTAATATATAATGTGATAGCGGTAAATCCTCTGGCTTTTAGCGGGGGATAATGTCAAAATCCGCGCCCTAAACAGAGGTATACAATGACAGCCACGACATTTTCCAGTCTTGAACTTGATGAAAGTTTATTGACCGCATTAGAAGAAAAAGGATATCAACGTCCTACAGCTATTCAAGCAGATGCAATTCCTGCTGCAATGGATGGACGCGATATTTTAGGCTCTGCGCCAACAGGCACAGGGAAAACTGCGGCCTTTTTGCTTCCGGCAATTCAACACTTGCTTGATTATCCACGTAAAAAATCAGGCCCACCGCGTATTCTTATCCTGACACCAACACGCGAACTTGCTATGCAAGTTGCCGAGCAGGCAAAAGAATTATGTGCGCACACACATTTAGATATCGCCACAATCACGGGCGGTGTTGCTTATATGAATCACGCTGAAGTCTTCAGTGAGAACCAAGATATCGTTGTTGCGACAACAGGTCGTTTATTACAGTACATCAAAGAAGAAAACTTTGACTGCCGCGCAGTGGAAATGCTGATTTTAGATGAAGCAGACCGCATGTTAGATATGGGTTTCGCTAACGATATCGAAACTATTGCAGGCGAAACTCGCTGGCGCAAACAGACATTACTGTTCTCTGCAACACTGGAAGGTAATGCGGTTATTGATTTTGCACAGCGCATCCTCAACGAACCTGTTGAGCTTAATGCCGATCCTTCTCGCCGTGAACGTAAAAAAATTCAGCAGTTCTATTATCATGCTGATAATCTTGAACATAAAACAGCGTTGCTTGCTGCATTACTTAAGCAAGACGATGTTAAAAAATCGATTGTCTTTGTTCGTAAAAGAGAGCGTGTAAGAGAGCTTGTCACTGCGTTAGAAAAACAAGGTATTAAATGCAGCTACCTTGAAGGTGAAATGGCGCAAACACAGCGTAACGATGCAATCAGACGTTTAGAATCAGGCAAAATGAATGTGCTTGTTGCCACAGACGTTGCTTCTCGTGGTCTTGATCTAGATGATATCACACACGTTTTCAACTTTGACTTGCCTCGTACTGCGGATGTTTACTTGCATCGTATTGGTCGTACAGGACGTGCGGGCCGTAAAGGTATCGCAATTTCATTAGTTGAAGCTCACGATCACCCATTATTAGGGAAAATTGGCCGTTACGTTCAAGAGCCAATTAAATATCGTGTTGTTGCTGAACTACGTCCAGAAACCAAAGCACCAAGCCTGAAAGCAACATTCAAACCTTCTAAAAAAGTACTTGCTAAACGCAAAGCGAAAAAAGAAGAAGAGAAAAAAGCAGTTAAAGAAAAAGTGCGAACTCGCGATCGTAAAAATATTGGTAAACGTCGCAAAGCAGTTGCTGAACATACAGAAAAAAATGTTGCGCCTACTGCACCAGCAAAAGAAACAAATACTGATAACGAATAATCTATACTCTTTCTGAACTTATAAAAAAACCGTAGCTATATAATATAGTTACGGTTTTTTATTTTTTCTTTTGTATGGAAAAAAAGCCCGATATTTTCATATCGAGCTTATTATTAACTTATTACTTTAGTGAAAATTACAGGCTTTCTGTGAAAGTACGAGTAATAACATCACGTTGTTGTTCTGGAGTCAGTGAGTTAAAACGCACAGCATAACCAGAAACACGAATAGTTAATTGAGGATATTTCTCAGGATTGTTAACAGCATCTTCCAGTGTTTCACGGCTTAATACGTTAACGTTAAGGTGTTGACCACCTTCTACACGAACAACCGGTTTAGATTCTACAGGCACTTCACGATATTCGATATTGCCTAACTCTTTACGGTTAATCACTTGGCCTTCTTCAAAACCTTTTTTAGCACAGATGCAACGAGCTTCGCCGTTTTCATCATCTAATAACCAGAAAGAGTGTAATAAATCGTCGTTATCAGCTTTAGTAATTTGGATACCAGTAATCATTTCGACCTCCAATTTGGGCGCAAAATCAAATTCCAATCTCATATCAGAACTTGGGTATTTGGTCTAACCAATGTTTCTGTCTACTTATATACCAGTATAAATGGCGCCATTCTTTGATAAATATCAATAAAATTCATAAGCACTTTATCCCAGAAGGTGCAAAGTGTTGTTTTAAATCAACAATCATTTATCACTGATTTGCAATTTTTTTTGTGAATTTTCAAATAAAAGTTGAGAACTCAATTAATTTTTATTTTTAGCCCGTAATATTTTCATTCCCTTGATGAAATCGGTAAGCTTAGACACTATAAGATATCAACAAGGATTTTAGGTTATGACTACACCATTAACTTGGCATGATGTGATAGGCGCTGAAAAAGAAAAGCCTTACTTTCATCAAATTATGTTTCAAGTCGCACAACAAAGAGCCGCAGGTAAAATTGTTTATCCTCCTCAAGAAGATATTTTTAATGCTTTTCGTTTTACGCCTTTTGATAATGTGAATGTAGTTATTTTGGGGCAAGATCCTTATCACGGCCCTAACCAAGCACATGGACTCTCTTTTTCAGTGCGACCAGGCGTGCCAGCACCACCTTCATTAGTTAATATGTATAAAGAGCTTGAAAAAGAATATCCTGATTTTAAACGCCCGAATCACGGCTATTTAGAAAGCTGGGCAAAACAAGGCGTTTTATTACTTAATACAGTATTGACGGTAGAGAAAGGCCAAGCACATTCTCACGCTAACTATGGTTGGGAAATCTTTACTGACGCAGTAATCGAACAGATCAATCAGCGTAGAGATGGAGTTATTTTCTTACTTTGGGGCGCTCATGCTCAGAAAAAAGGACGTTTTATTGATACAAATAAACACGTTATTTTAAAAGCACCTCATCCATCCCCGCTTTCTGCTCATAGAGGCTTTTTAGGTTGTGGTCATTTTAAACAAGCCAACGATATTTTACAGCAGCAAGGTCGCAAACCAATCAATTGGCATCTTGCTCCCATTGAATAAAATTCCCCTATAAAACATAAAACCGCACAATAACAAGAATATTGAATAATCTTCGTATTGTGCGGTTTACTTTATCTACATGTAATAACTCATGTGATAACGAATGTTTTAATCAATATTACTTAGAAACGATAACCATAGCTGGGCGCAATAAACGACCGTTTAAGGTGTATCCTTTTTGCATAACATCCACAACATGATTAGAGTCATGTGCTGGGCTATCAATTAATGTCATCGCTTGGTGAACTTCAGGGTTGAATACCACATTTTTTTCTTCAACCACTTCAATGCCAAATTTATGAACAGCATCTAAGAATGATTTCAGCGTTAACTCTAACCCTTCAATCATAGGTTTTAGCGATTCATTTTCATGATCAGCTGCAGATAAAGCACGCTCTAAATTATCGAGTACAGGCAGTAACTCATTAGAAAATTTCTCAAGCGCAAATTTATGTGCTTTCTCAACATCTTGTTGAGTACGGCGACGAATGTTCTCAACTTCAGCTTGAGCGCGGATCATTGCTTCACGCTCTGTTTTTTGAGATTGCTCAAGTTGTTTTTCGAGAGAACCAACACGCGCTAATGCTTCCACTAATTCAGCTTGAGCATTAAAGTCCGCTTGTGCTTCTTCGGTCATTGTTGGCTCTTGAGACTCATTCATTGCAGATCCCATTCCTTCTTTTTCTTTTGAGGCTTGCTCTTCATGTACATTTTGTTCTTTACTACTCATGAACATCTCCGCGTAGTTTTGGTATTCATCTTCATATTTAGTTTATTATGGGGATCAATAAACGGGTTTCAAGGAATTGGCGCAAAACGAGGGTAAAAAAATGCCAGATAATACCGTAACAGAAGAAAAACACTTTAAATGCATTGGCATTGTCGGCCATCCCCGTCATCCTGAAGCAATTTCAACGCATGAAATGCTCTATCATTGGCTATTGGCTCAAGGTTATGACGTTATTATTGATACACAAGTTGCACAAGAACTAAAACTAGAAAATGCACAAACAGGTGATTTAACACAAGTGGGCAAAGTTGCTGACCTTGTCATTGTTGTTGGTGGTGATGGCAATATGCTTGGTGCTGCGCGCGTTTTATCTCGCTATAACATTAAAGTAATTGGCGTTAACCGAGGTAATTTAGGTTTCCTTACCGATCTCGACCCTGATAATGCCTTACAGCAATTAACCAATGTGTTAGCTGGGCACTATCATGAAGAAAAGCGTTTTTTACTTGAAGCACGCGTCTATGCTGAAGGTCAAAGAAATCGCATTGGTACAGCAATCAATGAAGTCGTGCTTCATCCTGGCAAAGTTGCTCATATGATCGAGTTTGAAGTTTACATTGATGATCGTTTTGCTTTCTCTCAACGTTCTGATGGCTTAATTATCGCAACACCAACAGGATCAACAGCCTATTCACTCTCTGCCGGTGGTCCTATTTTAACACCCAATCTTGATGCTATTGCGCTTGTACCTATGTTTCCACATACCTTGTCAGCACGCCCTTTAGTTATCAGCAGTGATAGCCAAATTCGCTTAAAATTCTCACAAACAAATATCGATTATGAAGTCAGTTGCGATAGCCAATTAGTGTTACCCATTAAAGAAGGTGATGAAGTTATTATTAAGAGAAGTCGTCAAAAGCTCAATTTAGTTCATCCGACTGATTACAATTATTTTAATACGCTCAGCTCAAAATTAGGTTGGTCGAAAAAAATGTTCTAATTTTTGTGCCTCACTACTTTACTGTATAAAAAACCAGTTTATACTGTATGTAATTACAGATATGTTTTTATACACAGGAGAGGCACTATGCTGACTCAATTAACCATTAGTCATTTTGCCATAGTCCGTGAACTTGAAATCGATTTTTCTGGTGGCATGACCACCATTACAGGCGAAACTGGCGCAGGTAAGTCTATTGCAATTGATGCACTAGGTTTATGTTTAGGTAACCGTGGTGATGCCAATATGGTGCGCCCAGGTGCAACTAGAGCCGATTTATGTGCACGATTCTCACTCTCTGACACGCCATCAGCACAACGTTGGCTTGAAGAACATCATCTTGATGATCATAACGAATGCCTATTAAGAAGAACTATCTCTGCTGATGGGCGTTCTCGTGGTTTTATCAACGGCACTTCCGTACCACTTTCACAATTAAGAGAGCTTGGTTCTTTACTTATCCAGATCCATGGACAACATGCTCACCAACAACTTCTAGAGCCTCGTTATCAAAAACAACTGCTTGATATCTATGCCCATGAACCGGCTTTATTAAAAAGCATGAAGTCGGCTTATCAAACATGGCATCAAAGTTGCCAAACTTTAGCCGCTTTTCAACAACTCTCTTTAGAACGAGAAGCTAGGCAGCAACTGGTTGATTACCATTTAAAAGAACTCAATGAGTTTCAGCCAGTACAAGGTGAATACCCAGAATTAGATCAAGAATATAAACGTCTTTCTAACTGTGGGCAATTTTTGACTTTAAGCCAAAATAGCTTACAAATTTTAAGCGATAACGAAGAGCAAAATATTTTAAGTATGCTCAATGTGGCTAAACATGAAATTGCTGAACTGACCTCTATGGAAAGTCAGTTCAATTCACTACTAGAAATGTTAGAAGAAGCAACGATTCAAATTAGTGAAGTGAGTGATGAACTTCGTCATTATAGCGATCGCCTAGAGATGGACCCTAATCGCTTATTTGAAGTAGAAAAACGCATGTCTAAGTACATCAGTTTGTCACGCAAACATCGTGTCGCACCTGAAGAATTATACGATCTTCATCAGCAATTAATTGAAGAAAAAAATGCCCTACTTCGTCAAAATGATGATTGTGATGCGTTAATCGAACAAGTTAAAGCTGACCATTTAATTGCATTAGATGTCGCAAAACAGTTACATCAGGTTCGCCAGCAGTATGCGAATGAATTAAGCCAGCTTATCACCAATAGTATGCATCAATTATCAATGCCTCATGGCTATTTTACTGTTGATACTCATTTTGATGATAGCTCACTGCAAATCGATGGTGCCACAAAAGTTGAATTTAATGTCACTACAAACCCAGGACAACCGCATCAAGCCCTTTCTAAAGTTGCTTCTGGTGGTGAATTATCGCGTATTGCACTTGCAATCCAAGTGATCACGGCGAAGAAAATGGATACACCTGCTCTTATTTTCGATGAAGTCGATGTAGGTATCAGTGGCCCAACAGCAGCTATTGTGGGTAAATTATTACGCGAATTGGGTGAATCAACTCAAGTAATGTGTGTCACTCACTTACCTCAAGTCGCGGGTTGTGGTCATCAACACTATTTTGTCAATAAAGAGACAAATGGTGAAGAAACTGAAACAACCATGAAACTACTATCGAAAAAAGAACGTCTACAAGAGCTCGCTCGTTTGTTAGCAGGCAGTGAAGTCACTAAAAATACCTTAGCAAATGCGAAAGATTTGTTGGCTGCATAACGATTAACAAACTTTTATTGATATTTAGGGTCATAGGCAGAGTGTGAAAGGTTTTCAATTGCTGCGTTGTCGATTATCATCGTCACTATGACCCTAAAAGGAATGTAATAACCATGCGTTTTAAACTGTTAAAAGTTGCCGCCTTATCTTTAGTCGTAATGACTTCAGGTTGCTCTATGTTCGAGAGACTGGTTTATCACCCAGATATCAATCAGGGAAATTATTTAACGCCAGCCGAAGTCGCAAAAGTTCAGCAAGGAATGACACAGCAGCAAGTTCAATTTGCCCTTGGTACGCCAATGCTAAAAGATCCTTTCGGAAGCCAGACTTGGTATTATGTTTTCCGTGAAGAGCCTGGTCATCAGAAAGTACGTCAAGAGACTCTTACCCTGACTTTTGATAGCAATGGCATACTGACTAAGATTGATAAACAAGGCAATATGCCTAACTTCTCAGCACCTGCAACAAAATCGTAATGCGATTACAGTGCTAAGAAAGCTTAGTTTTGTATAAGATTGGCAAAAGTGAATTGCACCCCATACGTTAGATTTGACGTTGGGGTGTGTTTTTATAAAGAGAAATTGCTTTATAACAGTGTTGTCTTTTATTATATCTGTCTGTAATCAAACGGCCTATCAATGCAATATATGATGCTCCCCCCTATTGGGCAAAAAGCATAATATTAATCCGCTTTTTGTCGTGCTTTCTCAGCACGTTTACGACGCATTTCTTTAGGATCGGCAATTAAAGGTCGATAAATTTCAATTCTATCACCGTCTCGCACATTATCGCTTAACTTTGCTGGTCGACTATAAATACCCACTTTATTCTTAGTCAAATCAATATCATTACAAATCGTTAAGATATTTGAAGCAATAATGGCTTGTTCAACAGTATCCCCTAATGTTAGTTCCACAGGGATAAGATACTGTTTGTCAGGTAACGCATAGGTTACCTCTACCCATATTTTAGTCACGATAGATCTCTTTCGCTCTGTGAGTAAACGCCTGCACCATATTGTTCGTTAAATCCTTAAAAATACGACCAAAGGCTAACTCAATTAATTTATTGGTGAACTCAAAGTCTAGCTGAAACTCTATCTTACACGCATTATCATCAAGTGCGGTAAACACCCATCCCCCAGTTAATTTACGAAAGGGACCATCAACAAGACGCATATCCACACGTTCATTTGTCTTTAAAAAATTATGGGTAGTAAATGTTTTACTGATCCCCGCTTTAGAGACATTTATTGATGCAATCATTTCTTCTGGTGTGCTTTTGATCAGTTTACTTCCAACGCATCCTGGTAGAAAATCAGGATAAGTAAGAACATCATTAACCAGTTTAAACATTTGCTCTGTACTAAAAGGGACAAGAGCAGATCGACTAATCTGAGGCATAGTTATTCCTGTACGACAACACTGTGCGGATCATATCATTGAACAGTGACTAATTAAAAATCTAATGGAATATAGCTTAAGTTTTATGCAATTGAAAAGAAAACAGTCGGTTAAATGATTTCTTTCTATTGCTCATACAGTATAATGTGGACATTATGACAAAGAAAAAATCACACAAACCTGGTTCTGCGACCATTGCGTTAAACAAACGCGCTCGCCATGAATATTTCATCGAAGATGAGATAGAAGCGGGCTTGGCGCTCCAAGGCTGGGAAGTTAAATCACTGCGAGCCGGTAAAGCAAACATCAGTGATAGCTATGTTATCATGCGTGATGGCGAAGCTTATCTTTTTGGTGCAACGATTACGCCTTTAAATGTTGCATCAAGCCATGTCGTTTGTGATCCGACACGTACCCGTAAACTATTATTAAAACAGCGTGAACTTGATAACCTTTATGGTCAAATCAACCGTGATGGTTATACCGTTGTTGCACTTTCTCTTTATTGGAAAAACGCTTGGTGCAAAATCAAAATTGGCGTTGCAAAAGGTAAAAAAGATCACGATAAACGTGAAACCATTAAAGATCGTGAGTGGAAATTAGACAAAGCACGTATTATGAAAAATGCTAACCGCTAAATTGCGTTAAGTACTAGCAATGACAAGTATTTTTCTGATATACTCGCTGTCAACAACTTGGGGCTGATTCTGGATTCGACGGGATTTGCGAAACCCAAGGTGCATGCCGAGGGGCGGTTGGCCTCGTAAAAAGCCGCAAAAAAGATAGTCGCAAACGACAATCAATATAAAGCACTAGCAGCTTAATAACCTGCTTTGAGCCCTCTCTCCCTAGCTTCCGCTCTTAAGACGGGGATAAAGAGAGGTCAAACCCAAAAGAGATCGCGTGGATGCCTAGCTTGGGGTTGAAGCGTTAAACTTAATCAAGCTAGCTTATTCATGGCGCGTCTGTCCGCAGTGGGTAAGTGAAATTAAAGATAGACTAAGCATGTAGTACCGAGGATGTAGAAATTTCGGACGCGGGTTCAACTCCCGCCAGCTCCACCAAATTTGATGGGTCAGTGATAGGACAACGGCTTCAAAAACAAGAAGTTAGCGAAATCGACAAGACTACACACTGACAATAAAAAGACTTTAAAGTGCACGCCCAATGCACGTGCATTTTAAAGTTTAGAAAAGCTCACTTCGGTGGGCTTTTTTAGTTTCAATGACCAAGCAAATACATTCTTCCTCTTCAACTTTTATAGCATATTCATCATAAATTATTGCTAAACCCTAGCCGCATACATATAAGTTTTACAATTTTTTCTTAAGAATGAAAATACAAAAACGAGTGAATCTACTGTCATAAAAAATTTCTGGAATAAAATTAGTTACTTACTCTTTTACATAAAAGCTATTTAATAACAATGTTATGAGTCTCTAAAATCTATTATTACAAGGTCATTTTTAGTAAAAACTATCATATTTAATTAGCTCTATTAATCCTATATATGACTGGTTTAAAATAATACAAAATACCTATTCTAAAGAGTTTAAGAGGATCATAATGAAAATACTCTTAATTGAAGATCACGAAAAAACAGCCAATTGGGTTAAAAAAGGGCTAGAAGAAGCTGGATATACTATTGATATTACGAATGATGGTCGTGATGGCCTCTATTTAGCATTAGAAAATGATTACAAATTGATTATTCTTGATATCATGCTTCCCGGAATGAACGGTTGGAATATTTTAAAAATATTACGCACATCAAAGTCAGTCCCTGTGATTTGTTTAACAGCAAGGGATGCTATAGATGACCGAGTTAAAGGATTAGAATTAGGTGCAAACGATTATTTAGTAAAACCTTTCTCATTTTCAGAATTATTGGCAAGGGTCAAAAATCAATTAAGAGTTCAAAAAAATATTTCAACAATTATTGAAATTGCTGACTTAAAAATCAATTTATCTCGTCATGAAGTGGAGCGTAATAATATACAGATCCCAATGACTCGCCAAGAATATTCTTTATTACTTTTTTTTGCTTTACATATTAATGAAATATTACCAAGGACATTAATTGCAAGCGAGATTTGGGGAATTAACTTTGATAGTGATACTAATATTGTAGATGTTGCTATCCGTCGTTTACGAAAAAAAATTGATGATGGATTTGAAATCAAATTAATCGAAACGGTTAGAGGAATGGGATATAGGTTAAATGGAGTCAATAATGAAAACAAAATCACTGAGATTTAAAATTATCTTTTTATTTATCATATTGATGATTGCAAATGCAGGTTTTATGTCTTTAACGCTTTATCAATCGCTTAAAAATGAATTAATATCTCGTGATAATAACTTACTTGTAAATCGTGCAGACCAATTAGTAAAGTTAATTAATAGTGGAATTGATATCAAAACATTACCTATCTATTTTCAACGTATGATGGATATGCAACAAGATATTATTTATATTACGGATGCTAATAATAAAATTTTAGTTGATACTAATTCAGATATTTTATTTGCAGATCATCTAAAAACCACTGATACAAAGAATATAGATTTAAACATGATTACCTCCTGGGAAACAGAATCAGGTGTTCCTGTTTCGGCTATTAACTTTACAATAGAATCACCAATAGGCGTATTAAATGTAGTGATCGCCAAAGCATCCTTTGTGCGCATCAGTATGCTAAGCGAATATTTAAGTAAAATATTGATTATCTCATTAGCTTCTATTTTATTTATGGGAATATTAAGTTTTTGGTTAATTAAACATGGATTGAGAGATATCCGTTTTCTTAGCCAAATTACGGCTAAAACAGACATACATACTCTTAGCCAAACCATAAATATCTCACAACTTCCCAATGAACTGAAAAGTTTAGGTGACTCATTAAATATAATGAGAAAAAGGTTAAAAAATGATTTTGTAAAGCTAACTCAATTAGCCGATGACTTGGCTCATGAGCTCAGAACCCCCATTAACGCTATAAAAGTTCAAAATGAAATTATGTTACAACGCTCTCGTAGCGTAGAAGAATATGAATCAATTATTATTAGCAATATTGAAGAATTGGATAAACTTGCAAAAATAATTGAAAATATTTTATTTATCGCTCGTGCTGAAAATAAAAATATCATTTTAAATAGAGAAAGCTTGGATTTATCGGATCTAATTGATGAAATTTATAACCTATTTTCATTTTATGCAGAAGAAAAACAGATTACCTTATTAAAAGAGCCTACAACATTAACAGTTAGTGCAGATCACTTACTTTTTACTCGCATATTAATGAACCTCATATCAAATGCAATTAAATATTCTCCCGCTAATACACAAGTCGTCACTCAATGTAAAAAAGAAAAAAATCAGTTACTGATTTGTATCAGTAATATTGGTGATGAATTGAATCAACATGAACAAATATTTACTCGTTTTTGGCGTGGTGATAATGCAAGAACAACAGATGGAAATGGCTTAGGCTTATCAATTGTACAAGCGATTATGACATTACATGAGGGTAAAGTCAGTTACGAGCGTATTGGAAAACATAATGTATTTATTTTAACCTTTCCATGCTAATTACGCGATATGACAAAATTGTCATCTTTTTGTCAGCTTTTTTATAAAACATCTCTGCATAATTAATTTATCAATCAAATATCTTCTTAATTATGTAGAGGTAACATCATGAAAAAAAACAGGAAAAACAACCTATCAGAAATTACACCTGAATCTGTTTTTATGATGAAACGACGTAATTTACTAAAATTATTAGGCATCGGCGCTGCTGGAATAGCGGTTTCATCCACTGTAAAAGCCGATTTATTTTCATGGCTTACTGAAGATAACAAACCAACAACACCAAAATCATCCCGTAAAGAATTACAATTTATTCAACCTGAAGAATATCAATCTTCATTACAATTAACTCATGAAGATAAGGTAATCGGATATAACAATTTCTATGAATTTGGCCTTAATAAATCCGATCCTGCTAAGTATGCACACACAATGAAAACAGAAGAATGGACATTAACTATTGATGGTGAAGTTAATCGCCCACTTACTTTAAACTTAGACGATATTAATCATAAATTTCAATTAGAAGAACGTATCTATCGTATGCGTTGTGTTGAAGCATGGTCGATGGTCATTCCCTGGGTCGGTTTTCCATTAGCGAGCTTACTTTCTTTAGTTGAACCCAATAGTCGTGCAAAATATGTTGCCTTTGAAACGCGTTATGCACCACAGGAGATGCGCGGACAAGATAGTCGCTTCATTGGCGGCGGTTTGCAATACCCGTATATCGAGGGATTAAGACTCGATGAAGCGATGAATCCACTCACATTATTGGCGACAGGGGTATATGGAAAATCCTTGCCAAACCAAAATGGTGCACCTATTCGCCTTGTTGTTCCGTGGAAATATGGATTTAAGGGGATCAAATCCATTGTCAAAATTCGTTTAACTGAGTCAATCCCACCAACAACGTGGAATCTTTCAGCACCGCATGAATATGGTTTTTATGCAAATGTTAATCCAGATGTTAGCCATCCTCGTTGGTCACAAGCAACAGAACGCTTTATAGGCACAGGTGGATTAGGTCAAGTTACAAGACAACCAACATTATTGTTCAATGGCTATGGCGACCAAGTCGCACATTTATATAAAGATTTAGATTTGCGGAGAAATTTTTAATGCAACCAATATATGGAATAAAAGTTAAGTTATTAAAAACCATATTCCATCTTATTGGTTTATTGGCTTTCACTTGGCTTATTTATACAATTTATACGCAAAATTTCAGCGCAGATCCTTCAAAAGATATTCAGCATTTTACTGGAATTACAACGTTACGTTTATTAATTATATTAGCTCTGATCCCTATGGTTGCCTTTTACTTAAAATTAAACACATTATTTCAAGTAAGAAAACTATTAGGATTATGGTGTTTTTTTTGGGCTAATTTACATTTAGCAAGTTATCTGCTACTTGAAATAGGTTGGGAAAATATTACTTTCTTTTTTAGCGAAGTTTTTTCCCGTATTTATCTTATTATAGGCGCTTTATGTTGGATAATTTTATTATTGATGGCTATAAGTTCATTTGATTGGTTAAAAAATAAATTTAATCAAGAATGGAAAAGAATACATAGTCTGTTTTATCCACTCTTATTATTAGTCTGTATTCATTATTTTTTATCATTAAAATCGCCAACACCAGAGCCTATTATTTATCTAATTATTACTGGATTAACTTACCTTTTTCGCTTTTGGCAACAGAAAAAAAATAAATCAACTAATATATAAAATAACCTACCCACCAATTTAATTCTAATATTATATAAATGATCTTGTTAAAGCCTCATTTAAGAGGCTTTAACAAATTGTAATAAACTAAATAGTTGCCTATCAATTCAGTATTAGAAATACAATGATATATCCATAGAAAAATTACGCCCAGGAGCAGTAAAACGTTGTAAACCAAGACGATCACGATCTATTTGATTTGTTGTACCAAATTCTGGCAGACTTCTTAATGCATCCCAAGTACTATATTTTCTATTAAATAAATTAAAAACCCCAGCACGTAATACAATATTTTTATTTACATTATAGTAAGCTGTTGTGTCAAATATAGTATAAGAATCACTAAGATATGGCCATTCACGACCATTCCGTATTGCTTGATTACCTTCTTTTCGTGCTGAATAAGTCATAAATATCCCTGCACCATATTTTTTATCCGCATTATCATAAGATAAGGAAGAAACCCATTTAAAAGGTTGTACAGAAAGTAATGAATCTCCAGAAGCATCTTTTCCGCGTGTATAATTAAATGTATTACGCAATATATATGTATTATCTAAGCCGAATATTTTAGAAAGCCGAATTTCATTCGTTAGCTCAAAACCATAAACGTATGCTGAGGCAACATTACTATATTGAAGATGATTTTGTGGTAATGTTGGCTTATTCCAATAACTATCGCCCATATTAGGATCATACCACGGATTAGGAACTTGTTTTTCGCTCTGCTTAAGATCAATAAAGTTATTGTATTTAGTATAATATACATTTACTTTATTAAATAATTTATCATTATTATAACTTAATGATATTTCATTACTTAATCCTTTTTCTTGCTTTAAATTAGGGTTAGGCTCTAAGCGATTACGAGCATCATTACCTCCATAATCAAAATAAAGCTCTTGAGCTGTTGGAATACGAAAACCCTGCCCAATTTTATATTGGAAAGTATAATTTGGTGTTATGTTATAACTGGTTGATAATGCCAAAGATAAAGCCTGATAATGATTATCAGTGAGATCGCTATCTTTCGCTAAAGATAATTTAGCATTATCTGTATGATGAGAAACATTATCATATCTACTGCCTAAAACTACATTTAATTTGTCATCAAACATTTTTATTTCATCAACAAAAGCAATACTAATATCTTGAGTATATACAGGTCTGATGATGCTATAATTAGATTGATAAGGAACTTTAGGCTTTCCTAGATATTTAGTATCTATATTTTTATTGTTAATTGTTTTTGTAGAATATGAAGTTCGTAGTGCTAATGAGTGCGTTGTATTAAATAAAGATAATGGCATTAATACTATTTCATTATTAATAAACCTACCATATTGAATGATATTCCTACTATTTTCTTCAAAAATATCATAATAATGACCATTATAATGTTCATCAAACGTAGAGCTAAATGCTTTTTGTTCTATTTTTTGCCAATTAAAGCTTGTCGTCATACTGTCAATATATCTTTCTGGAGTCCACGTATCAGAGAGTGTATATCTAATTCTTTTTGATAAATCATCACCAGTACGATAATAGGAAGAAAATAAGTACCAAGATTTTTCATCTGTATATGTTTTACCCTCACTGTATTCAAAAGTAGCACCTATTTTATGGTTTTGAATACCTAATAGATTAATTTTTGATAGTAAAGAATGACGCGTTTTTTCTTGAGGATCTGGTGTTCCCCTAGCAGAACCGAATATATCATTTTCATGTTTATAATTATTAGTTTCATGCCCATTACGATAAACATATAAGAGCATCCCTTCTACATCTTGTTGGGAAGTTGCAATACCTATCGTTTGCATTTTTTCATTATTTTTAGAAGTATAAACACTACGAGAAACAAATCCCCAATTACCTTCACTAATCAAATCAGCAGGATCTTTAGTAACGTATTTTACAGCCCCTCCTAATGCTCCACTACCTGAAAATATAGAATCAGCACCCTTAGATATAATTACAGACTTTAAATGTTCTGTTTCGATATCATTCATACTTCCATTAAAATAACCATAACCTTTATAAATGGTATTATCGAAGGTTTCTGCTTGAGGGATATCATCAACCTGTATAGCAACACGATCTTTATCAACACCTCTTATTGCATATCCATTATTACCAAAACGTCCTTCGGATGAGACACCGACACCAGGAAGATGGCGAACAATATCTTCCATGCTAAATATTAAATTTTTTTCCAATTGTTCTGAATTTAATGTTTTTTCATTAATTTTTTCTTCTTTTTTTTCAATCACATAAAGAACATCTTCAGATATAGCTTTATTATTAAAAAAAACTATCGAGGTAACAACTAGATAGAGTAACGTTTTTTTAATAAACACTCCTTAATTAAGTTATTGAATGATAATTATAATCATTATCATTCAATTTCAATAAAAGGAATTGTAATACAATTGAAAATTTAGTTGTTTTATCTAATTAATAACAAATTAATTATATTTATGTTTACATATATTAATTTAAATGCATTCTTTAAGAATAAAAAAACACAAAATCATAAGCTGCAGTCTTAACCTCAATTGCCTCTTCCATACCTTTAATAATTAAATCAGCTAATTCACTCCACCTCATATGGCGTAGCCATTATATATCGCCATTACTTTTAACTATCTGTTTATGTTGTTTTATGAAAATCACTGGTAAGCCTATTACAAACGTCAAGATATGTCTGATAAACGGGCTTATTATCGAACAACACTCTATCACCATCATTGAAACCATCAATCTCATTACTTGCGAAAAGGAGAGAACTGGTAATCAACAATATATACCCCCATAGCCCCTGTTTTTACTGTTACCCATACTGTTCCTTGGTTTTCGATTTTGAATTGCTAATACAAAGTAATTTCCACCGTTCTGTAGAAATTTTTTTATCCATATACCGTAGTCACATCGGCCAAATTGGTTAGTGCTAAAGCCCGGTGATGTGATCTCATATTCAGTTTGAATATCAAAATACCCACAATGATATTTCTTTATGGTAGAAAAATAGGTACTGCAAAGGTAATGTAACGACATCTAAAGCTAATGTCACAGGAAGTAATACTCGGGCAATTTTTTCCCCAAACGAGTTTGATTTAGTATGATTAATTTAACACAACTCACCAAACTAGATTTACGTTGGAACAACTTCACCAAAGAACCATCAATAATAAACAAATTAAGAAATAATGGATGTATTGTTTTTATATAAAAATTAATTAATTATATATTTATTCTCGACTATAAAAATAATTTTCCAGTGGTTCTTCCTATTTTAGGATAGATACACTGGATTTATTTTATAGCTAGGATCAAATCGGATTTCAATTTTAAATAAGTTTTCGAAATTAAAAATCTTTTATTTTCTCTAAAGAGTAATAATCTTCGTGCCTATCATTGTCGCTTTTCCACCCACTCTGACTCGACTAATTGTATTTTCTGTTGAATCAATAATAACGTGAATAAGAGAGGAACATTGCATTGCACGCCCTTGCTCTAATAAAAAATGTGTTTGATGAGGGAAAACATGCTTAACAAGATAGCAGCCTAAAGCGCCACTAGAACTCCCTGTTGCAGACTCTTCATTGATGCCATATAAAGGCGCAAAGTTACGACAATGAGCAGTGATTTCTTTATCTTGGCTAAACTCAAAAACATGAAAACCAATAGTATTAAATTCACGACTTAAGTTTGCAATTGCTTCAAAATTAGGTTTTAGCGTATCTAATTGCCCAAATTGTACGGGGATCAGAATATCGGGTAATCCCGTTGAAAATATCTCAATAGGTAAGCCTGTTGCTGAAATAATTTCACTATTTATTCCCAGTGCAGCAGCCACAGCATCAATATTTGGAGCTTGTCGTGAAACTGGCAGTGTTTGCTCCATAACGACATTTTCATCATCAATTGCGACGCTTAAAATACCTGCTTTCGTTTTTTGTGTGTAATGACCAGAAGCCAATAAGTTGAGTGAAGATAAAGTGAAAAATACCGCTAATGTCGCATGACCGCAAAAATCGACCTCACCTTCAGGAGTGAAAAAATCAACCTTAAAATCCGTCTCTTCACCTTGATAAACAAAAGCTGTTTCAGAAAACCCAACTTCTTTCGCGATAGCAATTTTCTGCTCATCACTTAATTTAGGAGGATTAAGTACCACGCCAGCAGGATTGCCACCTTTATTATTTCGAGTAAATGAGTTTACAAGGTGTACTTTGATCTCGTGCTCTACTGAGCGTATAGCTTCATTTTGCATATATTTCCCGCATTGCTTCGAATAGCATTAAATCTGTGTATAAAAATAGAGTGTTATAAAATACGCATTAATTAGGGCAAACTTCTGACACGCCATCTAGCCCTTGTTGTCTTTGTTCAAATACGACGCTTTTTTTATCCCCTTCTCGGATAATTTTTAAGATATAAATACTATCAAAATCACTACTTTTCCATTTAGGAATTAATTTAGGATCGCCTCCCTCTTGTTTCATAATATCTCGCGCAACCTTGGTTAAATTATCATGCTCCCATGCAATAAAAATAACCGAATTTTCATACTGTTGACTTAACAGTTCCTCACGTAATGCTTTTATCTCTTTAGCATGATATTGAAGATGAATAGGCAATGAGGTTTTAATAGCGATAGGTGAAATCGTTTGGAGTGAACGCAATGAATTCCCTAACTTACTCTGTTTAGGTGCCGCGGCGAATAATGCATCAGGTTTGCCAAATTGATTTATAAGCACATCGGGTAGGGCTAATGCTCTATTTAACCCTTTACAGGTCAGTTGCCCACTATCATTATCAGGTTTTTCACCATGTCTTATAAAAACCAGTGTTTGATCGGAATACGCCATATGACTAAATCCTAAAATAAATACGCTCAAAAATATCAATACACTGCGCATACAGCGTTACCTTTAAGTCAATTGAGTATAAGAAATATGGGAAGTCAAAACACATCTAATATTAACCATAGACTCACCGAGTTTAAGCCACTCAGTCTATCATAGCCAAAAGTGTTTCAGCGGTGAGCAAGTTTTTGATAGCGCATATTTAACCATTTTTATACTCTGTTGATCTTTATTCTACCTTCTAAACGCCCCAAAATTAATTAACAAAATTAAAATAGACCAAACAATTGTTAACAGAAAATAAAGAGTTTTTTAATTTTTTATTACTTTACATCCAAATTTATAAAGCTAAATGAAACTTAAATACTCAGCACATTTAGATAAAAAAATGGAGGAGATCTCTTTTTTACAATAAAAATAATATGTTAAAAATCAATGTAAGCCTTTTTATCTCCCTTTATTTAGTTTAATGACTAAAGTTCTGCCACTGCTTACCGATACTGTTTGTTCTTAAATAAGTTACCAATACTTATTAATTATTATTTATCCAGGGTTAAGCATGTTCTTTAAAAACTTTAAAATTCGTACAAAGTTAACCATCGCATTTACAACTTTTGTGATGCTAATTATGTTGGGTTCCAGTTTCGCATTAATGGGTTTAAATAGTGCGAATAAAGATATTCATGATGTCGTTGATGATATCTATCCAGCCACAGTCAGAGCCAACTTACTGATTAATAATTTCAATGAATTTATCATATTTCAGCAACTTACTATGCTTGATGAGCAAGGAAGTTTAGCGGCTGAGCAAGAGAGCAAAAAAGCAGAGATCACCGCTAAAGTTGCGCAATTGCTGAAAGAATTAGACGAAACAACACACGATGCTGAATCAAAAAAAATCTTAGCTGAGGTTTATGAGATCCGTCAGCAATATATAAACTCTCAAAACTTTGTGGTGAAGGCATTTAATGAAAATAACAAACACGCAGCAGTCAATGAACTGATCACAAAAACTTCCGCTATTCAGTTAAAGTATCGCGATAAAATATTAGAGTTTATCGAATTACAAGACAAAAAAATGGCAGAGGCAGGTAACGCTGTTGAACGTGATTTCATTGAGAAAAGAATATTTTTAGTATTATTAACCCTAGTCAGTATTATTGTGGGCAGTATTTTAGGATGGTTTATTACTAAAGGCATTACACTTCCATTAGAGAAGGCAATAAATTTTGCTAAAGCGATTGCCAATGGTGATTTAACACAAGAAGTGAATATTGATTATCATGATGATGCAGGAATACTATTACAAGCCCTTGCTGAAATGAAAACGCACCTATTAGAAGTTGTGCAAAATGTACAAAACAGCGCTGAAAATATTTCGTCGGCAGCAGAGCAAATTACAGCTGGTAGCCAAAATTTAGCAGCAAGAACAGAAGAACAAGCAACATCAGTAGAAGAAACGGCAAGCTCAATGGAGCAAATGACATCAACTGTTAAAAACACCGCAGATCACACTCATGATGCGATTAATGTTGCTGAAAAAACTGAAATCGCCGTACATCATAATGGCGAAATGATGCTTCAGATAACTGAAAAAATGAGAACCATTAATAGCTCATCATCTCAAATGACAGATATTATTAACTTAATTAATGCCATTGCATTCCAAACTAATATTCTTGCACTAAATGCCGCTGTTGAAGCCGCTAGAGCGGGCGAACATGGTAAAGGTTTTGCGGTTGTTGCTGGTGAAGTCAGACTACTGGCACAAAAAAGTGCAGACTCCGCTAATGATATACGCACTCTTATCGATAATTCATCAACTCAAACACAAGAAGGAATGGAATTAGTTGAACAAGCCGGTTCACAAATCCAAAAAATGATCGCTGATGTCGAAGAGATCAGTGCGCTATTGCGTGAAATTGGACAGGCAAGTAATGAACAAAGTGATGGTATATCGCAAATCAATAACGCTATAAGTCAGCTTGATTCAACAACTCAACAGAATGCGGGATTAGTTGAGGAATCGGTAGCTGCTGCAAGTTCACTTAATGAACAAGCACTTAATCTGAATAAATTAGTGAATTACTTTCAGATTAAAAGTATCTAATATTTAGTTGAATAAGTTTATTGAAAAAATAAAGGTCACTAGTCTTCTATCATAGTGACCTTTAAACGTGTTTTATGTATGTTCCAAACGGCTATACGAATAAATAAACTCAACCAAAGACGTGAGTTAAATGTGCTTTATATTCAGCAATATCATTATCAACCGTTGGCTCTTTAATAACATCATTGACCATAAAAGTCGGTAATTGAGATAATCCTAAAAATTGTTGTGACTTGTGGAAAGCGAAATAAACACCATCAACACCTCTGCCATCAAAAAAATTACCAAATTCATTAAAGGCTTCAACAGGCGCATTCCACGTTACAGAGATCATGTATTTCTTACCTTGTAACAGCCCCCCTGTACCGTATTGCTTTTTAGGATCACGACGCGTACGCCCATCGTTCTCATATAACTTGCCATGACCAAATGTATACACATCATCCATATATTTTTTTACTTTCCACGGCATCATCATCCACCAGCCAGGCATTTGATAAATAATGGTGTCTGCCCATAGAAATTTCTCGATTTCGTCGTCAATATCATAGCCATCTTCTATTTGAGTTTCTTTAACGCTATGACCTAATGTAACTAAATGCTCAGCAGCAACATCATGTAGTGTACGGTTTAATTGACCAGCAGAATGACCGAAGTTTTGACCACCATTAATCAATAAAATATTCATGCCAACTCCTAAATTTTCTCTTGCGATACGTTTAATAGAGTTAATTTAACAGGAAATAAAAAAATTCGCACACAACACCAAAATCTATAAAAAATTAAAATTCAGGATTATTTTCTTATCATTAAAAATTAACAAAGATAATTAAGAATAAAAAACTGAAATAAACCACTTCTACGATTAGGTATATTAATAATAGAGATTATTGCTTTTTAGGCAAAAGTCTATTGTTGCTCAGGCTATTTTTTTAAACCGTTGGCTGTTATAACATTAATAAGAATATCTTCTAATCTGATAGGATCGTCTTACTATCACACTAAGATAAACTGTAAGAAATTAAGGACATTAGTGTGCTAAAAGTTACAGCTTTAATGTGTCAGATAAATATTGAGTTAAACTATCAATAAAAACGCGGATACGTTGGCTCACCACGCGATCACTATAATAAACAGCATGAAAAGGTAATGGTATAGATTGTAATTTATCGCTAAATAGCTCAACTAGTTTGCCTTCTTGAATATCTTTATTCACCATAAAATCAGATAAACAAGCAATCCCTTCACCACTCACGCATAATTGCCTTAATGTTTCGCCACTGTTTGAAGATATCCCTTCTGTTACCGTAATTAATGCATTTTTTTCGATTTCTAAAGGCCATGTATTTAATGAAACAGGCTCAGTAAATGTTAAACAAGTATGTTCGCTCAATGCTTGCGCTGTTGTCGGAATTCCTTTTCGCTCTATATATTTTGGTGAAGCAATAATTTTACGATAGCTATTAAATAAAGGGCGAGCACGTAAACTTGAGTCTGTTAAATGGCCAACTCGTATGGCCACATCCACTTTACGCTCAATTAAATTCACAAAAGTTTCTGATGAGACTAATGACAAAATAATATCAGGGTATTGTTGGCGAAAAATAGAAATAAAAGGGATCAACATATGTAATACAACAGGGGTAGCCGCATCGATACGCAGTAAACCTTTAGGTGAATTTTGTGTGCCATATAACTCATTTTCAGCGGCTTGCATTTCCTGCAAAATAACTTTCATTCGCTGAAAATAAAGTTCACCTTCTACGGTAAGATCAATTTGGCGGGTCGTTCTATTCAGTAAATTAACACCTAATTTATCTTCTAATTTCTTCACTGTTCGGCTAACGGCTGAGTTAGCCAGATTCAGTTTATCAGCTGCTTTTGTAAAGCTTTTATGTTCCACAACTTCAACGAATACTCTCGCTTCTTCTGACGTTGCTTTCATACAATAAGTCCCAGTGCTATCAGGTAGTATATTGGGATTTAAGGATACGGACATTTTTTATTATTGCAATTAAGTTAATAGTCAAGGGAGAATAGTGAGTTATTGTAAATAGTGTGAATGGTATAAATAAGCGTGACTACTTAAAAAATAAGCAGATATACATAATGTACATCTGCTTAAATCATGGTTTAAACATAAAATTTTTATTTAAAATAATAAGATACATTAACGGAGGGTAAATAAAATTAGGCTAATTTTTCAACAAATTTGATATCTAATAATTCAATTTTATCTTTTAGGTTTTCAACAAACGCTTTCATATGTGCCGTTTCATTGTGTTTATCGATAGCGCTCTGGTTTTCCCATATTTCAAAGAAAATAAAGGTTCTTGGTTGAGTGGTATCCTTATGAAGTTCATACTGGATACATCCTTCATCTTTATGGCTTGGTTTTATCATTGCTTTGCAAGCAGATAACACTTCATTTTCATGATTTTCTTTTGCCACAATCGTGGCAATTAATCTGACATTATTCATATGAAATCCTATATTCCAACATAAGTGTAAATGACAAATAAATAACAACCTGAAATTACTCTAGCATAATTCTTTATTTCATTATTTACATTTAGGCAAAAATAGCTACTTGTTGTGATTGGATTAGGATTTACCGTAGGTAATTTCTTAGGGGGTAAGTTATCGGCAAAAGGAATTGATAGAACATTAGTGATGTTTTTTATATTACTGATTTTATCAATGATCCTTTTACCCTTAGTTTCAAATCATTTGTTCTTAACGATTATCACTCTTTTTATTTGGAGTGTGGCGAGCTTCGCCCTTGTTCCACCACTGCAAATAAAAACAATGCAGATAGCCCATGATGCACCGGGTTTAGTTTCATCAGTAAATATCGGTGCATTTAATTTAGGCAACGCTATTGGAGCCGTTATTGGCGGAGTTGCTTTAAAATACAGTTGCAACATTGTCCCTTTAAGTGCGGCCTTAGTTGGGATCATTGGTTTATTACTGGTTTTTGCTCAATATAAAGTGAAAAGAGAACCACAAAGAAGCTTGGCTTAGTCTTTAACGCCCTATTCATACTCACTAAAAAATGAACCTAGTTCACACTTTGGTTCTTTTTTTTCATGTGTAACAACGTCGACAATAAAATGTAAACAATTTTACCAATATCAGACAAACTGTTTGTTTTTGCCAACTTATTTCAACGTTTATGGATGGCGTCAAATGTTAAATCCTAAAACATCGCTAACATAATCGCTGATTTCCGTTATCAAAACAGCGCTATTTAATGATGAAAATAATCTTTTCACTATTAATACTCCCATAATAATCTCAGGATAATGTCACTTATTGTGAGATAAGCTTATAGAGCTAAAACAGGCAGCAACACATTTACACACTAAAGAAAATATTCCGTTAGAGATTATTACGTAGCTGAATCGAAAATAATTATCTGTAAACTCACTTTTCAATCACCTTTTTTACCTTGAATATTTGTATGACAATTATCTAGATGAAATTAATATTTCACCTAAAAATGAGACTATTACTTCAAAAATATTTCATATCTTATCTTTGTTCTATAACAGTCAACTTAAACACTTTTAAAAAGGTAAGAAATCCCCTTAAATAAATATTTTCCTATTATCAAATAGAATTTATTTCGTACTTTCTCATTTATAAAGAATAAGAAAAATAGACTTTTTACTTTTATCAATACGATCAAGATCACGTCAATCATATCTTTAATTGAGAAACGTTAGGAAGAACCATTCTCATTTATTATTTACTTTGCTTATCATAAATTCATTATCCCACTGATTTGTATTACAATTAAATCTAGTTTGAAAGCGAGTAATTGTGCGACTCTGGATACAAAAAGAAGTTAATCATTGATGAGAGAATCATATTAAAGTCCATTTAAACAGTTAATATAATAATATTAACTTTGTATAATTAAAATTATTATATTAAGGATAAATAAAAACAAATCAATGATAATAATTTATTTTCACACTAGATAAAAATAGATATAAATTAGAAATAAAAAAATAAATATATTTTAATAAATAAAAAACACGTAAAGAATAGGCAAGAAATAAAAAAACAAAAGAAAGAAAACAATAAACATTAAAACAAGATATAAAAAAACAAAATAAAATATTAAAAATACAAAATAAAATATCATTGATAATGAAAGAGAGTGTTATAAAAATAAAAAAACGATAATTTAAATTATTAAGACAATAAAATTTATAACAATAAAATATCGAAATAAAAAATTTTTAGTTTATTGTTAATAAAATAAGCAAAAAAGCAATTCATTAATTTAATTAATATTTATTTTGGGGATTGATGGTCTTTTTTTACCCTAAAAATGGCATTTTAGACTTCAATTTATCTTTTTATTACATAGCTAAAACCATCAATATCGTTCTTTTTTTCATCAAAAACAAATTTTGCAACAACATTAGCAATACAATTACATTGATGGGCGTCAAAAAACACGACAATTAACAAGCAAATAATGAGAAAAAAGGAATTTTTTTATATTTGTCACACAATTGATTTTATTCTATTACATATCAATAAATATTCCCTACAATAGCCAACTAATCTAACCTGACAATTTCCTAAGTGATGATATCTTTCATTGTTTAGGTTAGTAACTATCTTTTTTTATTTATGATTTATCGTTTCAGCAAAGTAGAGCATTAATAAAACCTAGTACCCTACACAATTATATAATGACCAACTTATAGGTTTGCCAACGCAGTTATAAACGATAACAATTGCAAACTTAAGGATAAAAATAATCATGTCAGACTATCTATCATTCTTATTAGGCATTGTGCCTTTAGCGGTTTTGATTTTTATGATTTTAAAAATGAAATCAGCCGTTCACCATGCCGTACTTGTATCTTTAGTGATAACTGTTGCACTTGCTATTTTCCATTGGAACAACACCATTCAATTTGCTTCAGTCTCTGTCCTTTATGGTGCAGTTAAAGGATTGTGGCCAATCATCATCGTTATTCTTGCTGCTATTTATAGCTATAACTTAATGCTAAAAACAGGTGGCATGGATGTCCTTAAAGATGTACTGGCTGGCATAAGTGATGATAAGCGAGTGCAAGTTCTGCTTATCTCATGGTGTTTTGGTGGCTTTCTTGAAGCTGTTGCGGGTTATGGTACTGCGGTTGCCATTCCTATCGGCATTTTAATTGCACTTGGATTTGATCCTTTTAAAGCAGCAGTTGCCTCTTTAGTTGCCAATACAGTTCCTACTGCTTTTGGTGCAGTCGGTATTCCAGTTTCAATTTTGGCGCAAAATACTGGGCTTGATGTATTAGTACTGAGTAAAACGATTATTATTCAGTTGGGATTATTTAATATCGTATTGCCTTTTGTCATCGTTGCCATTGCTGGTGGCGGAATTAAAGCGATTAAAGGTGTCGGATTTATTACCTTAATGTGTGGTATCAGTACACTGATCCCTCAATATATCGTTGCAGCTAATTTAGGTGCTGAATTACCAGCGTTTGCAGGTAGCTTAGTCAGCTTAATTGTGGTTATTTTCCTTGCTAAACGCATGAAAAATAGTGGTGATAAACAAAAAAATGTCAAAAAACATACTGGCAAAGAGTTGTTAGTAGCAAGTTCTATTTATCTGTTTACTTTTATCTTTATTTTAGCGTGTTCACCTTTATTCCCTACGCTCCAAAGTATGGCGAGTGCGATTTCCACAAAGATCCCATTTGTATTAAGTGAAACACAAACGGAATATCAAACCATTGCTTGGTTAAGTACACCGGGGGTATTAATTATTCTCGCCAGCTTTGTGGGGGGAACCATTCAAGGTGCAAGTGTTTCAACACTTATCTCTGTTCTGGTTAAAACGACTATCCAACTGAAAAACTCTATTATTGCCATCACAGCAATCGTAGCGATGGCAACTGTCATGGATTTCAGTGGCATGATTGGCAGTATCGCTGAAACCTTAGTCGATTTCACAGGCGCAGGATTTATCTTTATTGCCCCAGTGATCGGTGCGTTAGGAACGTTCGTAACAGGTAGTGACACCAACTCTAACGTACTGTTTGGTAAGTTACAAACCAGTGCAGCAGCTAAACTTAATATTGACCCATTCATTCTGGCCGCTGCCAATACCTCTGGTGCAACGGGCGGTAAAATGATTTCACCTCAAAGCATCGCCATTGCTGTTTCAGCGACAAAAATGGATGGCCAAAGCAGTGCCATTATGCGTGAAACCTTAAAATACTGTATCGCCTACATCGTTATTCTTGGGGCGAAGATCGGTATTATTTATCATCTAATGAACTAATTAATAAGGAGAAGTGAGCGTGTTTATTTCATTCACTTCTCCTCTTATAACGAAGCAATAAAAGAATTTTATCTTTAGTAAAAATAATAACATCTGAGCGATGTTTTGGAGTTCGATTAATGAAAGTTAATTTTTATGCGACCTGTCTTGGTGATGTGCTGAAAGCAGATTCAGCCCGAGACACCGTCTTGTTACTTGAAAAATTAGGCTGCGAAGTCTTATTTCAAGAACGCCAAGGTTGCTGTGGTCAGCCTGCGCTTAATAGCGGTTATGTAAATAACGCAAAACCCGCCATGAAATCGTTAATTGAAACGTTGGAAGTGAACGACTATCCCATTATTTCACCCGCAGGCTCCTGTACTTACGCCATTAAAGGTTATCCAACTTATCTTGCTGATGAACCACAATGGGCATTACGGGCACAAGGTGTTGCCGATCGCCTTATTGATTTAACCAGCTTTATTGTTAACACCCTTGGTGTTGTCGATGTTGGGGCTCGTCTGCCAGGTAAAGCGGTTTATCACCCATCTTGCAGTTTAACCAGAAAATTAGGTGTCGTAAGTGAGCCTTTAACGCTGTTAAAACATGTTGAAGGTCTTGAAATGTTACCTTTTGCAAACTCAGAAACCTGCTGTGGCTTTGGGGGAACTTTCTCCGTGAAGATGTCTGAAATTTCAGGCGAAATGGTGACTGAGAAAGTCAAACATATTATGGATGTGAGTCCTGATTATGTCATTGGTGCCGATACAAGCTGCTTAATCAACATTCAAGGTCGTTTAAGTCGTGAAAAACGTCCTGTAAAAGTGTTGCATATTGCACAAGTTTTAATGAGCCAATAAGGGAGCCTGCTTATGTCTATCAAAACCAGTGATATAGATTTCAGACCTCGTCTAGAACATGAAATGAAAGACACAATCATGCGTAATGCGGTTGTTATGGCGCAAGAACGCATTGGGGCTAACCGTCAAATCATGGTGAAGGAGCTAGGTAATTGGGAAGAGTGGCGTGATCGCGCTGAACAAATCCGTAACCATGTTCTTGAAAACTTAGATGCTTATCTCTATCAATTATCCGAAAAAGTGACTGAAAACGGAGGCCATGTTTATTTTGCTAAAACAGCAGAAGATGCCTCTCGTTATATTTGTGAAGTTGCCAAAAAGAAAAATGCGAAGAAGATTGTAAAATCTAAATCAATGGTCACCGAAGAAATTGGAATGAATAAAGCCTTACAAAATGAAGGCATTGAGATCATCGAAACTGACCTTGGTGAATATATTCTTCAATTAGATAATGATCCACCGTCTCATATCGTGGTTCCAGCGATCCACAAAGATCGTTATCAAATTCGCAAAGTCTTAAATGAAAAACTCAATTATGAAGGCAGCGAAACGCCCGAAGATATGACGCTTTTCATTAGACAACGTATAAGACAAGATTTCCTTTCTGCTGATATTGGTGTCACTGGCTGTAACTTTGCCGTGGCTGAAACAGGTACTGTCTGTTTAGTCACCAATGAAGGTAATGCAAGAATGACCACAACATTACCTAAAACCCATATAGCGGTTATGGGTATGGAACGTGTGGCTCCTACCTTTGAAGAAGTTGATCCGTTGATAACCATGTTATGTCGTAGTGCCGTTGGCTCACGTTTAACCAGTTATAACACTTGGGTGACGGGCCCACGCGAAGCAGGTAATGTTGATGGCCCTGAAGAGTTCCATTTAGTGATTGTCGATAATGGTCGTTCTGAAATTTTAGGCTCACAATTTAAAGATATTTTACGTTGTATTCGTTGTGGTGCTTGCCTAAATACATGCCCTGCTTATCGTAATATTGGTGGTCATGCTTATGGATCAATTTATCCTGGTCCAATTGGTGCGGTAATTTCACCATTATTAGGGGGTTATAAAGATTTCCACGATCTCCCTTATGCATGTTCGCTATGTAACGCTTGTAATGTAGTTTGTCCAGTCAAAATTCCTTTAGCACAACTGATTTTAAAACATCGCCGTGTGATGGCAGAAACAGGCCTTACACCAAAAGCAGAACGTCGAGTTACAGGTATGTTTAACTACCTCAATTCACACCCTGCCCTTTGGAAAGTGGGTATGAATGTCGGTGCAAAAATGGCGGGATTAATGATCAAAAATGGTTCTACACCAATCAAAATCAGTGTTCTTAATGATTGGATGGAATCGCGAGATCTCCCTAAACCAGATGGTTATAGCTTCCGTAGTTGGTTTAAACGCCATAAAGCAGAAGGAAAAAAATAATATGTTAAACGAACAAAATCGTAATGAATTTCTGCAAACTATTGCTGAAAAATTAGGACGTCCTATTGCGCATAAGCCACAGCCGCAGCCTACACCAGTGAATGATTTAGCGAAAACACGCTTAACTAATTTAACTCAAGATGAACTGTGCAAAGAGTTTACGGACTTTGCACAGACTCAAATGGTGAAATGTGTTGTTAGCAAACCAGATGAAGTTATTAATAGCCTAATTGAGCTATGTGAAAGTTATGATTGTAAAGGCTCAGTGGTAATAAGTGGTGATGAGCGTTTAGATGCACTTGGCATCACAAAAGCGGTTAGCGAAAAATACGAAACTTATATTTGGAACCCTACACTTGGGCGTGAAAATATTGTTCATGCTGAACGCTCTCAAATCGGAATTGTTTTTGCTGAAGCGGGATTAACGGAATCTGGTGGAATTGTTTTATTTTCGTCTCCAGAGAAAGGACGTGCCGTGAGTTTATTACCTGAAACCTCAATTGTGATCCTACGTAAAAGCGATATTTTGCCTCGTGTAGCTCAAATTGCTGAGCGTTTACATAAGATGGCTCAAGAAGGTGTGAGAATGCCGTCTTGTATCAATTTAATTGGTGGTGCAAGTTCTACTGCTGACATTGAATTGATTAAAGTATGGGGGGTTCATGGCCCTGTTCATGCAGCTTATCTTATTATTGAAGATTGCTAATTCAAGATAAAATAACGTTAAAACGATAACAAAATAGCTAACAGTCAGAGTCGATCATCGACGCCTAAATCAAACCCAAAAGATAAGTTAATGGCTTTTGGGTTTTTCTCTATTATTTACCAATTAATTATTTAATAAAACTTTTGCTCTCCATTGATTTAATTTTATTTCACATGCGAGTAAAACATCCCCTGCCCCAGAACCGCCCATTAATAATGCTGATTGTCGTTGACATTCAGCGCTTCTAAATTGAATAAAATGCTGCTGAGAACTGGCTAATGCATCAATGGCACTTTTCGCTGCAACAGAATCAATATCTTCAAGATCACTCTTACTTTTATCATAAATGACATTCATTTGCTGTTCTGTCAGTTTTAACTCATCCAATAAACAAGCTTGCACAGCGGTTCTTGGCTCGTTTGCGGTCACTTCATAACATTTCGCTAAAGGATCGTATTTACCTTGTGCTGAAGAAAAAAAGCTCACTGTAAGTAAACTACAAGAGATCAGAAATAAACTTATCTTCACGCGAATTCCTTATAGATATTTATAATAAAATTTATGTTTAACATAATGTATAAAATAACTAATATCATATCTATTAGTGCGAATAGCTTCATTTTAGGACATATCGCATCTTACTTGATAAATTTAAATTTCAATCGATTAATAATAAGAAAATATTATTTAACACAATATCAATAGATTGAAATTCAACCAATAATTTTAAAAATAGCCATTTCCTACTTTAACTTTGCATTTAATTGATAAAATAACAAACTTTCTTATACCGAAAAAAGTCTGCCATTTTAGTTTTCACTATTTTTTTCTTAGCATAGCAATAGAAAACCCTCTTTTTTTGCAGTAATCTCATACTATTCTTATTGGCAATTTTTGCCTAAAAACGACCCGTGGTATCACTAATATGTTCTACAAATTTACCCCTATTATTCTTCTTATAATTTCCAACGTTTTTATGACATTTGCTTGGTATGGACATCTAAAATATGGCAATAAACCCCTTATTGTTGTCATTATTTTAAGCTGGTTGATTGCATTTGTTGAATACTGCTTTGCTGTACCCGCAAATCGCATTGGTCATAATTATTACAGTGCAGCAGAATTAAAAACCATACAAGAAGTGATCACATTAACTATTTTCGCTATTTTTTCTGTCACTTACTTGGGAGAAAATTTTACATTAAATCATTTTATTGGTTTTCTTTTAATTGGTGCAGGTGCTTTATTTATTTTTAAAGGCCCTTTTTAGAAAAATCGATTAGTAGATATCATTAGCTCATTTTTACAGCATGTTATCTACGCTTATTTTGTTATCGCCTTATCAAAACTGATAAGGCTTTTTTTATTCGAAATCTCATTTTCTGATTACTTTTAATACTCTTTATAGTGTGGTTTTTACGGAGGATTAAATAACATCATCACTTACCATTAAGTTATATAGTCTACTCAGAATTTTTTTCCAAAATAATAGTCTGTTTTGTAATAAAAATATATATATATAGAAACATTTCTCTTGAAAAATATTTTTCATTCGGCGCATAATGATTGCTCTAAGAGAAGCATCGTTTCTCTGTCTTTTTTTTGCCTCTCTTAAACTACCGCACCCTTAAAACGTGCGTTTTGTCACTTTAACGTCAGATAAAATGGTATCTGGTATGAGCAAACATTCTAACGATTTTATTTATATGCAGGATAATCCCTGTATGCATTGTGGTGCTTGTTGCGCCTATTTTAGAGTTTCGTTCTATTGGGCTGAAATGGTAAGTGGTGGAGGTGTGGTTCCAGATGAATTAACAGAACCATTAACGCCTTTTCTCTCTTGCATGAAAGGAACAAATTCTAAAAAACCACGCTGTGACAAACTGATTGGTGAAGTTGGAGAGTGTGTAAGCTGTTCTATCTACGAACAACGTCCTTCTCCTTGTCGTGAGTTTCAACAATCTTGGGTAAATGGCATTCCTAATGAAGCTTGTGATCGTGCGAGAGCGGCTTATGGTTTACCTCCATTAACTCATATCACCTTACCGCACAGCGCGTAAGACATCAGAGGGGTTAAGCCCCTCCTGATCATTGAGTAATACCCAACACGCTTTTTATAAAAAATAAAATAACAGCGCAAAAAATCATTATTAAATAATACGTTAGTTTGACTTTATTTTTAAATAACCTAGTATATAAGGTAATGAATTAATAACGTGTGTTTAGTGAGGTTTTTTATTTAAAAATAGCGATATATTTGGAGGGTATTATGATCAGTAGCTCTTTTTTTATCCTTTTCCTTTCTTTTATCTGTTCTACTGCTGTTGTTAGTATGTTACTCGGTGGCTTAGAGGAATGATTATGAATATTTCTGATGAAAATATTCTTCCCCAGAAATAATGCCCATACTTTATATAAAATCAGTATGGGCATTATTTTACTTGTCGTTTAAATTCTAGATTTATTTTTCCTGTTATTATTTTTATTCTATTTTTTATAAAAAATCAGATACCCAAATTTTCCTTGTTTATCTATTTAGTAAGTGAAATGCCCCGTTATTTTCCATGAAAATAAGACATCCTCAGCGACTTGTCCAAACCCAATATTATGCATAACTAGATAACGTTGGTTATCCCCGCTTTTCTTATTTACTACAATGCCAATATGAGGGCGCCCATTATCTAAACGCCAGCTAACAATATCGCCTGGCACATAATCTTCGGCATTTTTTGTAATTGGTTTTACTTTTCCTTTTCGTGTGAAAAAGACCTCTAAATTGGGAACTCTACGGTGATCAATATTCGTATCGGGTTTATTCAATCCCCACATTCGTTTACTTGGGTAAGCGGAAAAATTTGCTTTAATATCTTCATGTAATAATTTTTGTAAATCGATATCAATCCCACGATAACTACGAATAATCACATCACTACAGACTCCTTTATAAGCAGGCACGTCCCCCATTGGGTAGTCTATTTTACGATAATCAGAGTCGTAAAATACGGCTCTTGGTAAGTCAGCCGCATACTCCACCAGCTTTTTATTTTGTTCTGAAGTTAGCGCTTGTGCACTTGAAAAGGGAGTAATGAGTAAGAGTAAAACAGTAATTCCCATTATTTTCACTGTATGTTCTCCATGAAAAAGTTAAATCCATTATTTAAGAAAGAAATAACGTTATCTGTTTATACTGATAAAGCACAGCATAAAAATATCAGGGAAGTCTTAATTCGTTTTTAGATTCGCTTTTAGAGTAGAGATAAAAAAACCGAGCCACCTTTAGGGTAAGCTCGGCTGATAAATAAGGGAAAAAATAAGAAAGAGAAAAAGTAAGAGAATACAGTTTAGTTCAACACAATATGACTTTTACGGCGTAAACTTGCAAACAGCATGTAAACTGCCGTCACTAATAACACCACAAAGAAGAAATTCATAATGCCGTTATTGGCTTGCGCCATAAACATTCCTGCCCCTAAAGGCCCAATAGCAGAGCCAATGCTATAACTTAATAGCATCACTTGTGTAATAGCGACAATGTAACTCGCATTCACATGATCGCATGCCAATGTAATAGCGATAGGATAAAGTGCAAAAGAAGACATTCCCAATAACGCTAGTGCAATAATAAGCACCATATAATCGCTAGAAAGATAAGTCAGTCCCATGGCAAAAACGCCCACTAAACACATCATCGCTAATAACAGTGTCTTGCTGATCATCACAGACAATTTGCTAATAATAGGCTGGATCACCATTCCGCCTAAAATAATTGCTGCCATCAACACACCTATTTGGTCTGTTGTAAATTGCCCTTGATTTAAAGCCAATGGCATCATGCCATAAATACTACCCATCACAACGCCAGACACCATACAGCCCACTAAAGCGGCTTTATTTAATCGGCTCATCTGTTTGAGTGATAAACTTTTATGAGAGTGCCCTTGTGGTTGCCCTTGTTTAAAAAGCAGAGGCGGTAATACGGCAATGAGTAATAAAACTAATATCGCCATAAACGGGATAGCGCCTTGCGTACCAATTGCACCAATCGCCAATTGCCCTAATGTTGTGCCGCCATAAAGCGAGGTCATATAAAAGCCTAAGCGTTTAGCTCGCTCTTTAGGATTATCGCCAATTAATAGCCATGACTCGACAACAACAAATATACCAGCAACCGCCATACCACCAATAAAACGGAAAACCATCCATGCTGATAAATAAGGCATTAAAGGCAACACACCGACAGTCACTGCCAACAATAATAAAAATACAACGAAAGAAAGACTGTGCCCTATTCTTGCAATAATAGGTTCTATCATGACTGAACCTATTAATAATCCAATAAAATAAATACTTGCTAACCAACTGGCATAGAGCGTATCCATTCCAAAACTGCTCATAGAGAGTGGAATTAAACTCATTAAATAGCCTGACGCGATAGCAAATACCGTTAACCCAGCCACAGGTACTAATGTACTGTCGCCTTTGCGTACCAAAGTAGTGTTCTGTTTCACTACCCTCGTCTCCACAGTCAAAACGGTTGATGATGCGCTGTTTTCTCGATGCCTGATAGAGGCGGTTCTTTTATCTAGGAAAGATAAAAGAAACAAAGGTGAAAACAGTGGATGGCGTCCCTAAATTCAGGAGACGCGAATATAGCGTTTAAATGATGATAAATAAAATTATAAAATCTAATGTCAGAAAACAATTTTATTTATATCAATCATGATTATCGTCTTTTTCCACCAAAAAGAAATAGCGCTAATCTAATATTTATTTTTATTAAATGATAAGTATTTTTTATTAAGAAAACTATGAGTAAATACGTGCTAAATAAAATAAAAATAATAAACATTCATTACTATCCTATCGTTACTCGATAGGATAGCTAAAAATGAAGAGATACTTTTGTTTATTCCACACTTTTCTCTAAAGCAATTTTAATGGCATCAGGAATTGAACCACCGTGACCTTTGCCCTCAAACAGATAAAACTCACACTGTTTTCCCGCTTCCGATAAATATTGACATAACTGACGTTGCGTTAACCAGCTACTACGCTCTTGATAATTTTTCTGTTGTTCTTCACTTAATTGGCTTAAATCTGGGTTTTCTTCTTTTTCACCCAAGGTTATTGCAATAGAAATATCATTAGGAATAGCTTGCCATTGCTCTTGTTTCACCCATTCGCCTTTTCCCCACCATAATGATGGGCTTGCTGCGATATAACGTTGAAATGTTTCTGGATGATTGAATAAAACATAGAGGGTAAACACGCCACCAAAGGAGTGACCAAACAGAGATTGCTGAGTGATCGAAACGTGTTCTTTAGCGAGTTGCTCTAACGCATAAGGCCTTACTTGCGTTAAGAAAAATTGATAAAAATTTTCTGCATTTCCACCTCGGCTAAATGCATCTCCTTTTACACTCGGCGTGTAGTCATGCGTTCTCTCTGTAATATAATAAGCTTTATCACCCACATATCCCACACTGATAATCGCAGGCAACGGCTTGTCTTTCTGCTTTATGGCTTCGTTTATCATCAACGGAAACTGGGCATTTCCATCAACGCTATAAATTAGCGTTGTCTTAGTGGTGTTTTTAGGAATAGCAAGAAAGAGGCGATATTGTTTTCCTTCATATGCCACTTCTTTATTTGTAATTTGATAATAAAAGTGAACCTGAGACTCAACTTCAGGAACTTCTTGGTTAGGTCTAGCTTGAGCCACCGCAGATAACATAATCATTCCACATAACATTAGTATTCGCATAAATCAGATACTCTGTCGGTAATTTAAAAAGTGAGCCATTAAGATGAAAATAATAGAGAGGCATAAAAAAATAAACCCCATACTTATACGGGGTTTATTTAAATTTAGGCTCGATTAGAAGCTATATTTAATATTCGCCCAATAACGACGACCTTCATCGACAACCCAGTTACCGCCTTTATCATTTACAGCAGGACCTGTTTCATCTGTAATATTTAATACTGCAAAATTAAACATCGTGTTTTTATTAAAGTTGTAGGTCATTCCTAAATCAAAGGTTGTGTACCCACTACGATAACGTGCCCCAGTGTAACCATTACGTTGTGCCGCCCAAACTTGCTTACCGGTATAAGCGGTATTGGCATAAAAACTGGTTGCTTCGTCAAACTGCCAATCAACTCGTGCATTGGCGCTATGTTTTGGTGTTAAATCTAATGGATAGCCTTTTAAGGATTCACCTGATGCTAATTTTTCATCATCACTTTTACGTTCTGAATCGATATAGGTGTAGTTTGCATTGACATGCCAACTTTCCGTAATTGGGAAACCAACCGCGGTTTCAATCCCTTTAATATTCGCTTTACCGACATTATCGTATTGATACAGTTTTAAACCTGTAATTGGGTCTATTTCACCTGTGTCGTAGTTAGTTAGCTTATCTTTAAAATCAGTATTAAAGAACGTCACACTTGCAGTAACACCATCTCCATTATCATAGCCAATACCAATTTCTTGGCTAACTGATGTTTCAGGTTTTAAATCACGATTACCGTACATAATCGCGCGACCTTTCTCTGTTGAAGTGCCATATTCTGGGCTAATTTCACGTAAGCTTGGTGCTTTAAAGGCTTTAGCCACACCACCTTTTAAAGTGAATTCATCCGTTAAATGATAAACGGCATACGCTCTTGGGCTCCAGTGATTACCGTAATATTCGTGATCATCAAGACGCACACCGCCAGTTAACGCGAGGTTGTCTGTTACGCTATATTCATCTTCAAGGAATAACGCTTTTTGATCAGCGGTAATGGTGGATTGTTTAACACCAGAGCCAGTGGATGATTCATCTTTTAAACGTGAATATTGATATTGGCCGCCAAAAGTCATCACGTTATCAGGCAAGAATGCAGTAAATTTCGCATCAAAAACAGTATTGGTAATTTCAGGGCGGCGATCTTCATAATACTTCTCGCGCTCTTTTGTCACCTTATCAATCATTTCTGTTTTGGTGATGCGTTTAGTCTGTTCTTGATAAACACTTAATTCTGAATGCAGAATATCAAACTGATTTTTATAGGTTAATGCCCAGTGATTACGGTCATTATTGGTTTCCAGCATTTTATTTTCATCCGCTTTTCCACCACGGATAGTAAATTCGCTCATGGATTTACCCGGTGTCGTTGTACGTTGTAACGTATTGCGACCCGCTTCTAATAAAATGGTTTGATTATCAGTCGGTGTGAATGCCAATTTTGCCGTAATATTTTTATTGTCATTACGACCTTGGCCATAAGTGATTTTATCTTCAGCACGTAAATAGCTACTGCCATAAAGCTGTAAGCCTAATTTATCTTCAATTAAAGGTCCTGAAAGATAAAAATCACCATTAATGGAATCGCCTGCATCACGGTTATGTTGCAATGTACCGCCAAGTGCAACAGAGCCATGCCACTCTTTTGTTACTGGTTTCGTGATGATATTGATAACACCACCCATTGCATCTGAACCATACAGAGATGACATTGGTCCACGAATAACTTCTATGCGTTCAATCGCCTCTGCTGGTGGAATAAAACCACCTTCATAGCCACCACTCCCATTAGGACGTGACTCACGGCTATTTTGGCGACGACCATCAACAAGAATAAGGGTGTAGTCACCCGGTAAACCACGCATGGTGATTTCTTGTTTATTAGCATTACCATTAATGCTAACACCTTCAACACCTTTTACGGCGTCGGCTAAATCATGAACGGGCTTTTTAGCGAGTTGTTCTTTGCTGATCACGGTAATACTTGCTGGTGCATCTGTAATTTGTTGAGCAAACCCTGATGCTGATACTACAAGTTTTTCTTCTTTGTTTTCTTGTGCATACAGCGGATAAGAGGCAGATAAAATACAGGCTGTTAAAACACCCATTTTAAAGTTCATAGCAGTTCCCTGAATTAATAACGGTTATAGTAATGAGAATGATTAATATTATCTTAATCAAATATTCATGAGAATGATTTTCTTTTCATATTTAGTGTTTTTTTTTAATCTGCATCAAAGCAAATTAGTGCTATTCCGATTAAGTACAGAAATAGCGGATCTTGAGCACAAAAAAAGCAGATGGCATAACCATCTGCTTTTTATCGTTTTGTAGAGTATTTTTAGATTTAGAAAATTAACAAATTACAATCTTGCTATTACCAGAATACGGCATAAAGCACACACAAGATGACCATAATGGCATAAGAAGCAATATTGAATCCGCTTTGTGTTTTAAAGGTTTTATCTGTTAATGCAATCGCTCCTACACTGTCATCAGTTTTAGTCGAGGTTAAACTCACTAAAGCAATCACAACAGTAGTAAAAATAAAGGTGTACATCATTTGATCAAGGAATGGCATACCTAATGGCATTAATTTTAGAAATAATGCAAACGGTATAGATAAAACCACACCAATGATTGCGCCTTTTGCATTCGTTTTTTTCCAGAATAAACCTAACAGGAATACCGCTAAAATTCCTGGGCTGACTAAGCCTGTATATTCTTGAATATATTGGAATGCCTGATCGATACCACCTAATAATGGTGCAATAAAGCAAGCAATAATTAAAGCAACAACTGCACTAATACGACCCACGTTCACTAAACGGGTTTCAGAAGCTTTTGGCCCAATATATTCTTTATAGATATCCATCGTGAAAATAGTCGCGATAGAGTTAAGCATAGATGCCAAAGATGAAACTATTGCAGCGGCAAGTGCAGCAAAAACAACACCTTTTGCACCTACTGGTAAGAACTGAGTTAACCAAGGATAAGCTTTATCTGCTTGTGATAAAGTTGGAATATGCTGTTGTGCCATTGTACCTAAACCTGCCATTAATTCAGGGTTAGTCGTAATAACAAATGCAGCAATACCCGGCACAACCACAAGAACAGGCACTATCAGTTTTAAGAATGCAGCAAACACTAACCCTTTTTGTGCTTCATTGATGGATTTAGCTGCTAAAGCACGCTGAATAATGTATTGGTTAAAGCCCCAATAATAAAGGTTAGCCACCCACAACCCACCAATCAGCACCGCGATACCCGGCAAGTTCATAAACTGCGGATTATCTTTTTCTAAGATCATTTTAAAGTGATCAGGTGCGGCTTGTGTCATTTTGCTCAAACCTTCCATAATCCCGCCATCTCCACCGATATAGCTGACTGCTAATACAGTGGTAAATAAGCCACCAAGGATAAGGAAAAATACTTGTACCACGTCTGTCCACGCAACAGCAGAGAGTCCGCCATAGAGTGAATAGACAACAGCAAATAATGCTAAACCAATAATGGCATACATCATTGGTACACCAAGGATGGTTTCTAATGCCAATGAACCTAAATATAGTACCGATGTTAAGTTAACAAAGATAAATAATGCCAGCCAGAATACGGCAAGAATGGTTTTTAAGTTACGGCTTTTAAAACGATTCTCGACAAATTCTGGAATGGTATAAATACCTTTTTCGATAAAAACAGGTAAAAAGTATTTAGCAACAATAATTAATGTCAGTGCAGCCATCCATTCATAAGAAGCGATAGCAAGACCAATGGAAAAACCAGAACCAGACATACCAATGAATTGTTCTGCTGAAATATTAGCAGCAATAAGCGAAGAACCAATTGCCCACCAAGGAAGGGTTTTACCTGCTAAGAAATAGTCCTTTGTTCCTTTTTTCTCACCATCCTTTGAACGAGAAACCCATAATCCTAGACTAATAATGATGACGACATAGAGGGCAAAAATTGCATAGTCTATTGTGCTTAACCCAACACCTTCTGTATGCATAATATTTTCCTTTCAGACCCATAGAGAGAATAGGATTTTAATGTAAACGTTTTCACAATCTTTTTCCGTTACTCTGTTCACAAATTTATCGCTTATGTTACGTAAATGGATCATAAAACAGGAAAACAAACAATTAGCATGACGAGTAAAGCAAAATTTAAGCTTAAAATACGATGATAGTTTTATTTTATAAATTTCAGATATTAAAATAATCGTTGAAAAAGCCCTACAAATGATAACGATTACACAAATTAATTAAGTATGGCCTCTTAATGTAAAAACCATTAAGAGGATCGATTAAATTAAAAAGAAAATTAGGTAATTAAGAGAGGTGACTAAGATTAAAAACGGAATTACGTTGAACTAATGTTGGCGAAAAAATACGTTGTTTTTGTTCAAGCACTTCACCTTTAGAAAGCCTGATAGCGAGTGTTGCGGCTTGTTCTGCCATCATTTGTACGGGATAACGCACCGTGGTTAAACGAGGGTGAATATAGCGTGCAATTAATACGTCATCAAAGCCAATAACTGAGATTTTTTCAGGCACAGGGATTTCATTTTCATCAAGAACAGATAAAGCCCCAGCGGCCATAAAATCGTTGTAAGTCACTACGGCTGTAAAATCGATAGATTTCGTTAGCAGATGCATCATTGCTTTTTCACCGCCTTCACCTTCAGGCTCACCATACTCAATATAGCTTTCTGGCAATGAGATATTATTAGCTTCTAAAGCAGCTTTATAACCAGCAAGACGCTGAGTTGTATCTTCAATATGATGAGTAGATGAAATATATGCGATTTTAGTATGACCTTGACGAATAAGATGCTCTGTTGCCATCCATGCCCCTTTATAATTATCTAAAGCGACACAACGTTCGGCAATTTCAGGAATAAAACGGTTAATCAATACCATGCTTTTAACTTCTTGAGCATAAGCCAGCAACTCTTCATCAGAGAGTGCTTTTGAATGGATCACCAGACCATCACAGCGACTATTAATCAATAACTCGATAGATTGTCGCTCATCTTGAGCATCATGATAACCATTACAGACCAAGATGTGTTTCCCTGATTGTCTTGCAACGTTATCAACCGCTTTAACGAGTGTACCAAAAAAGGGATCCGAAACGTCATGCACTAAAACACCCAAAGTTTGCGTACTTTGGCTAACCAAAGCCCTTGCTGCTGCATTAGGTCGATAGCCTAGCTTTTGCATCGCAGCATTAACGGTTTCAATAGATGTCTGACTTGCTTTCGGCGAGTTATTAATGACTCTAGATACAGTCGCGACAGAAACCCCCGCTTCTTTCGCTACATCTTTGATAGTCGCCATATCCACCCCTTATGGATCACCTTTATTCATGGTTAAGAAATAACGAACCGTTAATCTACAAACAAAGAAAAAAGAGAGTAATAGAATTTAAGTGGCTTGATTATCAGCGAAGAAGGAAAATTTAAAAAGTAAAAAGATCAAATAAATAGTGAAAAGGAAAGCGTTTACACTTTCCTTTTGTTGTTACGAGTAAAACTTATAGATTGTTTGGCTATTCCACGCGGTATTTGCAGGTAAAATACCTTGGTTTTCATGCCATTCTGGATGATTAGGGCCATCTGGGAAATATTGTGTTTCTAATGCCAACCCTGAGTAATTGCCGTAATGACGACTCTTTCCTCTTGTTCCTACCAGAAAGTTACCTGTATAGAACTGTACAGAAGGCATGGTTGTAAAAACATCCATTTTAAGTTCGCCTTCAGGAGCAATCACCGTCGCAATAGGAGTTTTATCATCAATCGCTTTCTTATCTAAAATAAACGCATGATCGTAACCATTTGCGGCTTTTTGGCACTCATCTGCCATAAAATCAAGACCTACACGCTTTAATTTACGAAAATCAAACCCTGTCCCTATTACGCTTGCAAACTCCCCTGTAGGAATATTGCCTTTACCATTTTTTAAATAATGAGTCGCACAAATTTTTAAATCATGCTCAAGTGCAGTGCGCGCAGTATGTTCACCCGCAAGATTGAAATAAGCATGATTAGTTAAACTTAATGGTGTCGTTTTATCACTCATCGCCTGATAATCAATACACACTTCATTATTATCTGTCAGTGTATAGGTCACGCTTACTTTTACAGTACCAGGAAAACCTTGGTCACCATCATTTGAAATTAGTGAAAAAGTGACGGATTGAGAAGATTGCGCGGTGATCCCCCAGCGAAGATGGCTAAAGTTTTGCTTACCACCATGTAAGGTATTTTTACCTTCATTCGCACTAATTTTATATTCTTGCCCCTCTAATACAAATTTTGCCCCTGCAATGCGATTAGCAAAACGCCCAACCGTTGCACCTAAATACGCGGTTTGTTGTTTATGGGCATTCATATCCGCCGAGCCTAATAACACATCTCGACGATATCCATTAACTGGTACAATACAGGTTAACCAAGTCGCACCAATATCCATTAAAGAGATAGACATACCAAAACGATTTTTAAGCACTACTATTTGCGCAGGTTTTCCATCTGATGCGGGTTGTGCTGTCATTTGTTCAGGTTCAAGAAAACGAAGCTCATTAGTCGCCATTATTTTGCCTCCGAATAGCCCGCTCCTTGGCTTGCAGAGCAGACATAGATAGTTTCTTTTAATCCCGTTTTAGCTTCGTATTGCGCCTTAACAGAGTCAATGACTTTATCAACTAAATCTGGTGTCACTAATGCTACGACACAACCGCCAAATCCACCACCAGTCATTCTTACACCACCACGATCACCAATCACCGATTTCACAATTTCAACCAATGAATCAACCTCCTTGACTGTAATTTCAAAATCATCACGCATTGAGTGATGTGATTGCATCATCAGTTGACTTAATGTTGTTAAATTACCTTCACGCAAGGCGTCAGCCGCTTCTAATGTACGGCTATTTTCAGTAATAACATGGCGAGCCCGACGATAAACCACGTCGCTCATTAATGCTTTTTTAGCAAGTAGATCCTCTAATGTGGCATCTCTTAATGCAGTTACATTTAAAATCTGAGCAGCTTCTTCACACTGTTGGCGACGAGTATTGTACTCACTATCAACTAACCCACGCTTTTTATTAGTATTGATAATCATCACAACCATATTTTCGGGCATTGTCACTGCCGACGTTTCTAATGAACGACAATCAATTAATAGTGCATGATTCTCTTCACCACAAGCCGAAATAAGCTGATCCATAATGCCGCAGTTACAACCCACAAATTGGTTTTCTGCTTTTTGGCCATTTAATGCAATCTCTTTTTGGCTAATAGGTAATTGATAAAGTGTTTTAAGCGTTTGACCAATGGCGACTTCTAACGCAGCAGAAGAACTTAACCCTGCGCCTTGAGGGACATTTCCGGATATCGCAATATCCATACCATGAAAAGAATAGTTATCTTGTTGTAGAAAATGAATAACACCTCGAACGTAGTTAGCCCACATTTTATTAGGTAAAAACTCAATGGTATTATCGAGGCTAAATTCATCAACTTCATTTTGGTAATCAACAGCAATGACACGAATAATATTATCTTCTCGTTTTGCTGCGGCAACGACCATTTGATAGTTAATTGCACAAGGTAAAACAAACCCATCATTATAATCAGTGTGTTCGCCAATAAGATTTACCCTACCAGGCGCTTGAATAAAATGTGTAGGTGCGTAACCAAAAATAGATGAAAATGAACGAGTCACATTATTAATAAGTGCCTGCATAATAAATCCTTAGCTTAAAATTAAGTAATATACTCAAAATCATTTGAGTTGCAGATAGGCGGCAAGCAAAGATATCCCGATGAGCATACTCATGTATGTGATTCGGGTAGCTGAGCGTAGCCAACACCTCTGCAACTTGAAGGATGAGGGGTATAAAAAACCCACCACATCATTATGTAAATAATAAGATGCTTGATTTAATTTATTTCGTGCGCAAAAAGCAGATTAATTAAAATACCTTGCTATATTGCATGGTCATTAACGTTGCTTTTTATAATGAATGTCACTTACTTGACGTAAATTATTCGCGGCTTGTTCTGGCGTTAGATCTCTTTGCGATTCTGCCAGCATTTCATATCCCACCATAAATTTACGCACCGTGGCTGAACGTAATAATGGCGGATAATAAAGCGCATGTAATTGCCAATGATCGATATTTCTATCATCTTTAAAAGAAGGCGCAAAATGCCATCCCATTGAATAAGGGAAAGAACAGTGGAATAAATTATCATAACGACTTGTTAATTTTTTCATTGCAATAGCAAGATCATCTCGCTGAGCACTATTTAATTCACTCATTCTTCGAATATGCGCTTTAGGTAATAACATCGTTTCATAAGGCCAAGAAGCCCAATAAGGTACTACCGCCAGCCAATGCTCAGTTTCAACTACGGTACGACTTGCATCTTTACATTCAGCATCGACATAATCGATTAATAGATTTCGCCCGTATTTTTCAAAATAAGCTTTTAATTGTGCATCTTTTCGCGCTAATTCATTAGGTAAAAAATCACTCGCCCAAATTTGCCCATGAGGATGAGGTTGAGAACATCCCATCGTTTCGCCTTTATTCTCAAATACTTGAACCCAAAGATATTCTTTGTTGAGTTCTTCTATTTGATTATCCCAAGTATCAACGATTTTACGTAAGCTACTGACGGATAATTCAGGAATAGTTTTTCCATGATCAGGTGAGAAACAGACAACTCGACTAATTCCTCTTACTGCTTGAGTTTGAAATAAAGGATTTGATGAAGGCTCAATATGATATTCGTCTTGCAACAACGCAGAATGGTCATTATTAAAGACATACGTTCCTGTGTAATCTGGATTTTTATCGCCAGAGACACGGGTGTTATTTGGACACAAATAACAGTGAGGATCATAAGAGGGAAGTGTCGCAATCTGAGGCTTTTCATCTTTGCCATTCCAAGGTCGTTTCGCTCTATGTGGTGAAACTAAAATCCACTGGCCAGTTAACGGATTATAACGACGATGAGGATGTTCAACAGGATCAAAAATCAGTTTCGACATAGCCTTCTCTCTTATTTATTCAAGATTATCTGAATACTTTACGTCTTATTTCAGATAACCATTTGGGTTTTGTAACTGCCAACGCCAAGCATCCGCAGCCATATCATCAATTGAACGAATGGCTTTCCAGTGTAAATCTTTCTCTGCTTTTGCAGGGCTTGACCAACATTCTGCAATATCACCAGGACGACGAGCTTGTAATTGATAAGGAATAGGTTTACCGCTAGCTTTACGAAATGCTTCAATCATTTCAATCACGCTAGTACCGTTACCTGTTCCCAAATTATAAATATGTAAGCCCGCTTTTTTACCTAATACATTTAATGCTGCGATATGACCATCTGCCAGATCCATAACATGGATATAATCACGAACACCGGTACCGTCTTTTGTCGGGTAATCATCGCCAAAAACAGCCACTTGTTCACGACGACCAATTGCCACTTGAGCAATATAAGGGGTTAAGTTATTTGGAATACCTTTAGGATCTTCCCCCATCGTACCTGATGGATGCGCCCCTACTGGGTTAAAATAACGCAACAAACTAATAGACCAACTTTCATCAGCAATAAATAAGTCAGATAAAATGCGCTCAACCATATATTTACTGGTACCATAAGGGTTAGTCGTACCCCCTACTGGCGAATCTTCAGTGATAGGAACCGCTTGCGGATCACCATAAACAGTTGCAGATGAGCTAAAAATAATGCTTTTTACGCCCGCATCACGCATACAACGTACGAGCACCAATGTGCCATTAACATTGTTGTCATAATATTCAATTGGCTTCTGGACGGATTCACCAACCGCTTTTAATCCCGCGAAATGAATAACAGACTGAATAGAATGCTTAGCAAAAATTGATGCTAATAGCTGCTCATCACGAATATCACCGTTATAAAACAGAGGGCGTTTACCTGTTAGGGCTTCAACACGATTAAGTACTTCTTCATTCGCATTGCTAAGATTATCGTAAATAATCGGTGTCATGCCTGCTTCAATCATTTGTACGCAAGTATGACTACCGATATATCCCATACCACCTGTCACTAATATTTCCACATTCACCTCTTTTGATTCAAAGGAAAAGCGCAAGACGGTTTCTGTTCACTGACACAGAGTTTAGCAAGATCAACAAAATCATTTCGTGATCAAACCGACATTTAGTGTAAACGTTTACACTCTTTTGGCGCGCTTTAAATTTTTATACAACATCCTAATTTAAAATTGTATTACAGTAATCCAATAGAATAAGTAACACTATATCTCGCCTTAACACTAAAAATAATACACATTAAAAGTAAACGATTACATCTCATTTAATGCGCTAATTATATGATAAAACTGACATTCAATGGGTTTTATCATACCTTATTAACTTCCTCGCTAATATGTTTAAGCGGAGTAAGAACACTCCCCTCTAAATAATTCGGGGAAAAACGAGTCAACGACTACATACAATAATCACCATTAATAAACACGTTGAATATATACTCTAAATAATTCAAGGCACAGCTAGGCGACAAGTAAATGAGTTGCTAGGAGCATACATTAGTATGTGACTAGTGCGAATGAACGCAGTGTATGACGAGTATTGAAGTATGTGACTAATGCGAGTGAACCCAGTCAACAACGCTGTAGTTTGAAGTATGACGAGTATATAAGGAAAATATAATGAAACCGATTGTCGTGCTATATCAAGATCTTCCTGAAAAACTGTACAAAAAACTAGCTGATTTTGCTGATATCAAACAATTTAAAACGCTCTCTTTAGACTCTAATGATTTTCGTTCCACATTGGCAAATGCGTCAGGACTCTTAGGTGCTGGTGGCAACATCGATGAAAATTTTATTAATCAAGCACCTCATTTAAAAGCCGTTTCAACGGTTTCTGTTGGCTATGACAATGTTGACGTTAATGCACTCACTAAACGTAATATTAAACTAATGCATACTCCAACCGTATTAACAGACACCGTCGCAGATACCATGATGGGATTAGTACTTGCCGTAGCAAGACGTATTCCTGAACTTGCTGATAATATTAAACAAGGCTTATGGATCAAAGGTATCACACCTGATTGGTATGGCACTGACGTTCATCATAAAACCATGGGTATTATTGGAATGGGGAGAATAGGCAAAGCTTTAGCACAGCGCGCACACTTTGGTTTTAATATGAATATTCTTTATCACTCACGTACAGAATATACAGAAGTAAATGATAAATTTACTGCAAAGCATTGCACTTTAGAGACCTTATTACAGCAATCAGATTTCGTCTGTATCACGTTACCATTAACACCAGAAACGCATCATTTAATGGGACAGAAACAATTTTCGATGATGAAACCTGACGCTTATTTAATTAATGCAGGGCGCGGAGCTGTGGTGGACGAATTGGCACTAATCCATGCATTAGAACAAAAAGAGATCGCAGGTGCTGGACTTGATGTTTTTGAAAAAGAACCTCTATCTTCATCTTCACCTTTATTAACGATGAAGAATGTCGTTGCTGTTCCACATATAGGCTCTGCAACAAAAGAGACTCGCTATGCGATGGCTGAATGTGCAGTAGATAATCTGATTGCGGCGCTAAGTGATCACATAAAAGAAAACTGCGTCAATTTCTAAAATAGTAAATAGCGTTTTTTTAGATACAAAAAAGGTAATGAAAATCTATCATTACCTTTTTTATTAGATGTGCAAATCAGTTTAAGCAGGATCAACGTGAGCCATCACACTCAAGATCTGTTTATTTTGCAAAACCTTATTACGTGCATTAACAACAATCTCGTGACTTTCATTAACGGTGAGATCACCTTTAATTTCAAGATGTACATCTACGAGTAAATAATCACCTGAACGACGCGTCTTTAAATCATGAACGCCTTGCACGCCTGGAGTTGAAACCAGCATCTGTTTAATCTCTTCCAGCGTCTCTTTATCAGCCCCTCTGTCCATTAAATCCTGTAGAGCTTGATAAGTAAAACGCCATCCCATACGACCGACAAATAGTCCGACAATTAATGCTGCTAATGGGTCAAAAAATTTAAATCCAGCCAAACTTCCGATAATACCAATCGCAACAACTAATGAAGAAGCTGCATCAGAACGCGCATGCCAAGCATTTGCGACTAACATATTTGAGTCCACTTTTTTTGCAACAGCAAGCATATAGCGAAATAATCCTTCTTTAGCAGCTAATGCAAGTAAAGCCACATATAAAGCAACACTATGAACTTCAGGAATAGTAGAGGGATCTAAAATTTTATGAATGGCAGAAAACACCATTCCTAAACCAACAATTAATAAAATCGTCCCAAGAATAAGTGATGCCGCATTTTCATAACGAAAATGCCCATAAGGATGATCAGCATCAGGTTGTTTCTGACTACCTTTATTGGCAATTAAAACAACAAAGTCAGCAATAAGATCAGAGAGTGAGTGAATGCCATCGGCAATTAAACCTTGAGAGTGTGAAAAAAAGCCCACTGTAATTTGCCAAATGGATAAAATGATATTGACAAAAACACTCACTAACGTGCTTTTCTTAGCTGCCTTAAATTTTTCAGACTGCTTATTATCAGCCCGATCCAACTCAATATCATCAATGTGATTATGTGTCATAATAATAATCTTATTTGGTTTTAAATAGCCTACTCTATTGCCATAAATAAATAGAGTTCCATAGGTTATTTCAGGTTCCATAACTCATTGGTGAGGATAAAGGACGACTCTGAATAACAATCCAGTTTAGGGACTAAGATTGCTGTCCAGACATCATATTGAGATGTCATTGTCTATTAATATGCCATATTTAAATCTTTCTGTCTCTTATTTTTATCAATAAAATCTTATAGATACAGAACAATAATATAATTGATAATCATTCTTTTATGCATTTTCTATTTTTAATGAGAAAAAGAGAAATTTATTTTTAACATGACATTATTAATTGCTTCCCTGTCAACGAGTTAAGGTATATAACTTATTTTCATTATATTGTTAATATTATTTCAGACTGTTTTTAATTTTTAATGCTTAATAATGTAAAGTAGTAAATAATCATTCTCACTCTTATTTAAAACACAGATCACAGCTATTTTTTACTATTAGGCGATAATGGTAAATATTTTAAACTAACGCTAAGTGAGGTTTGTAATGTATAAGAAAATCCTAGTTCCCATTGATATTTTAGAAGATGAACTTTCTCAGGAACTAATCGCTCACATTGAACAAATAGCAAAGGTGGGTAAACCTGAGATCCACTTCCTCACCGTTATTCCTAATGCTGAACTTTTCTTTGGTATCGAGTTTGCTGCTATTCCTGAAAAATTCAAAGACTCGTCAGAACGTACTCGTCTTGCTTTTGTTGCACTACAAGAAATGATTAAAGATGCAAAAATTCCTGATGAGCAAATTATATGTAATGTTGGTGTTGGTAACGCAAAAGATGAAATTTTAGAATATGCCCGCCATATTGATGCTGATTTAATTGCGATTGCGTCACATAGACCTAATGTTTCCTCTTATTTATTAGGCTCAACAGCATCATCAATTGTACGCCATGCCAAAATGTCAGTTTTAGTTATACGTTAATATTTAGCTTAAATAACAATAAAGCCCTTTGTCTCAACAACAAAGGGCTTTTTAGCAAATGATGGTCTATTTTAAATCAGATTGACTGTTATTTTTTAACTGAATCTTGAGTAGTCTCAGCCGCTGACCAAATGCGATATTTCACATCAACATCTTTTGGTGCATAAACAACGATAGGTAATTTGCTGTTATAGCGGATAAAGGCATCTGATCCCATATTTGCCTGTACAAAGGCATCTTTTTTCGTATTGTCAGCACATCCCATCATTGTTGACATTGGGCCATTTAAATCGCCAACAACATAATAGCTATAACCCCAACCTTCTAAATTCTTTTCATCTAAATCCGCACCAAACCACTGATGGTTGCAATCTACTTTAAGTTCTTTACCAATAATTAATTCAACTTGGTAATTGCTTTCATTATCTTTTTTCTCTAATTCGATAACATGACGAACTTGATTTTCTTGAGCCTTAGGATAAGGTGCAACTTTATCTAAACTGTCAGTAGCTTGTGCACACGCAGATAAAGACATTGCGGCTACTAAAGATAATATTACTTTGTTCATCACTCTCTCCATTTTTACAGCGAACACTTCGCCGTTAACAAAATTAGTCAGATGTTTTTATTGCTCATTATCTGAATACTAATATTTTTAGTGCTTGAATGCTAACATCTTAGTAAATAGTACTATGAGTGGATAATTCTGAATGTTTTAAAAAGAAAAATCACGTTTTTTCATGAAATGTAAATTTGTGATACATCACCGTGCAGATAAGCTATCTATGATTATACTGAAATAGAGACCCAATTTCTTTTCATAGGAGGTTATATGTTCTCAGATCAACAAGCCCTTGTTTCTCAATTAAGAAATAGTGATCCCCGCTTTGAAGCTCTCTACGATAAACATCATCGACTCGATCAAGAAATTGCTAAATTAGAAGGTCCTAACGGAGCTGGCTATAACGATGAAGTTGCCAAACTAAAAAAAGAAAAGCTTCATCTTAAAGATGAAATGCAAAAAATACTTCAACGATGTGAAAAATAAGGCTCTTTTTAAGCGATGATAATCTGTCATCGCTTTTTATGATTAAAAACAAAGATACTACCCCATAAAGATGCATAATTAATGTATCTTTTATTTTTTAGGGGCTCAATATGTCATCAATACATGGTCATGAAGTTTTGCAAATGATCCTTTCTTCAGAGACTGCATTTACTAAAACATCGCTAATTGATGCTATCCATAAACAATTCGGCAATGACTCACGTTTTCATACTTGTTCAGCTGAAAATATGACAGCGACTGAATTAGTTGATTTCTTAGAAAGGAAAGGTAAATTTATTCCAGCAGAAGGTGGATTTACAACGAGTGAAAATAAGATTTGTCATCATTGATAGATATACAGTTTTAAAGCTCGATTGCCAGTGATTTCCTTTTCTATATCATTGGCTTTTTATATAAACAAATAAAAAGCCAATTCGTTCTGACAATCGTAATTACTTTATTTACTACATTTTATTCATCGTCTGTTTGCAACCAGCCATCATCTTCCCAAACGCTTTGAATAAGTTCCATTATGTGTTCATGCTTCGTTTCATCTTTTATGCCTGTAACTTGAATCGAATTCATGCTGCTAAAGGCAATACGAAACTGCATATCTGGATATTCTGGAATGATCTTTTTTCTCAGTTCGTGTTCTAAGAGCGGAAATAATGAGTCGGTTATCTTAGATTGTTTATTAAATAAAATTTCCACACGCATTGGTTTCACCATTTAAAGGCAAATAGACTGTATATAAATACAGTATTATATTCTAAGAAAAAAGAAAAGCCTTTTTAGTAAATTTTTTATTATTACGCATTAAATAATATTTTAGCGTCTCTATCGGCTTAATGATAAGATGCATAACAAATGCAACATACAACTAAGAGAGAAAAGTATGTCAGGAAAAAGAATAAATCGTGAAAAAAAAACCATTCAAAAAATGGTTCACCTTTATGCTCATTCACATCCTGAAGCTGACTCAGATTATTATCAAAAATTAATCAATTATTCCTATAACCGATTAGATAAATGTCGTTATGGTGAAGACAAACCCGCTTGTAAACAATGCCCTATCCATTGTTACCAACCAGCAAAACGAGAAACAATGAAACAAATCATGCGTTGGGCTGGTCCACGAATGTTAATTTATCATCCAATCTTAGCAATACGCCATCTTATTGACGATAAAAAACCTGTTCCTCCACTTCCTGAAAAAAAACGCACTATTCGTTCGACTGAAAAGTAAAATCGGATTTCTTCAAGCGGTATAAAACATGCTCAGCGAGAGGATGGGTCTTATCTAATGCTGGATGAAAGAAATTATCAGACTGATGCATACCTAGTTTTTGCATTACACCTTGAGATGGAAGGTTTGAAACCGCGGTAAAAGCAACAACTTCCTCTAACTCCAAAGTCTCAAAAGCAAATTTAAATACAGCTAACGCCGCTTCATAAGTATAACCTTTTCGCCAAAACTTTTTCGCAATCCGCCAACCAATTTCTATGCAGGGATTAAATGGCAAAGGCGCTGCTGGAATATTTAATCCAACAAAACCAATAAATTCTTGAGTCTCTTTTAATTCAACTGCCCACATTCCCCATCCATTTTGTTGAACAAATTTTTCACGGATAACCTCAACCATATTATCACTTTCTAATTGAGATAAAGTGCAAGGAAAATAGCGCATCACTTCAGGTGAAGAGTTGATTTCAGAAAAAAATGGCGCTTTATCACTCTCACGCCATTCTCTTAGGTGTAGTCTGGGAGTATCTAAATTCATCGTTATTCTCTGTTTATATAAAATTAAGATAATAGCGATAAAATAGGATAAGCAACGAACAATGAAAAGAAAAATGGTACTTTATTTTTTGTTTTCTTTTAGTTGGTTTTCTACTGGAGCAACAACTTTATCTTTATTTGCATTAGAGCTTTCTTTTATTGAAACAACGCGTTGTTGAGCAACTGATTTTGCTTGATGTTCAACTTGCTCTGATTGCCCAGTAAAAATACCACCACGCTTAATAGACATACTGCCACAACGGCTCGTACCACGTAATTCACCATGCTCTAAAATATCTAGGTTATTAGCAGCACAAATTCCTTTTACAAAACCGTCAATAATAATATCTGGTGCTGCTAATTCGCCTTCAACTTGTCCCGCATGCATAACACGAATAACGCCATCTTTGACATTAATATTACCAGCTACTTTACCCCAAATTTGGATATCGCCTTCAACATTAATATCGCCTTGGAATACCGTTCCTTTTGCAATAATCGTGTATAATTTCTGCTCTGGCATCGGTTTTTTCTCTTCTGTTATTACTGGTGCAACAGGCTCTGCTGCTTTTGGTGTTTCAGTTTTACGACTAAACATAGCGGTTTTTTTTAACCTCAACGTCATATAATAAATAATAATGCTAAAAATTAGGATTAGAATAATCAAAAATTCGCCTGCCATTTGATAACGCCAAAAAGCAATTAAGGCAAGAGTCCAAATTATCCATATCCCGCTGAATATAATATTTCGCAGTGTTCGCTTATTCTCCATAATTAGCTATATCCTTATCTCCCTGACAATAAATACACTTATGCATTCACCATTCTAATAAATAGATGGCAAGCATAATGCCAGCAATAAGCCTATTATTACCTTTTAGTTTTTTGATTTGTTCCTTAGACTAAATAATATTTAATTAAACACAAAGATTATCTATTTTAATCACCAAACTTTAATGTAAATAAATTATGAGTAGCAAACACTTATCTAGATAAATATTTCGCATTAAAAATTAACATTTTATACTTATATTCTTTTTTTATAAAAATATTGTTCAAAAATATTTATTATAAAGCCGCAGAACAATCTAATTTTTCAAAATAAAAATATGAGACATCTGTCACAGTAAAAATGGAAATGAAAAATTACCAAGAAGAAATCAGATTTAAGTGTGAGATTTATGTTTATTTTTTGTTAACATTAATCTTTACTTATCCATTTTTATAACTTATGTTAATATAACAGGGAAAACTAGTTTTCTTTTTTAGTTTTAACTTACATTTTATAACTTTATCTTTTCAAATAAAACATAACAATCAAACAACAAAATAACCACAATAAAAAACAATGATTATACCTATCTTTTAAATTCATCTATTATTTATTTACACTGTAAAGAAAACTAAGTAAGAATAACTCCATGTTATATATAAACTTTAATACTTTAAAAAATAAGTGTAAATTATTGATTACACAAATGCACTTACCATTCTTTATTGCCTAAAATAAAAATTTTTTCTTATTTAATTTTCTTTTGCAATTTATACCAAACCCCATTAAATTAACAAAATGACTTATCTTAAATTAGCAAAACAAAATGCAGTGTCTAATATCTAAAAAAAAACATCATCAAATTAAAGAAAATAGTCTCCTTTTTATTTTTAATAGCACTCAATAATAAAGAAGTGTTTTTATAAATGTTCTTATATTTATCATTATAAAAATACAGTGATACTCATATAATAATTTCTGGGCGAATTATGAATACAATGCAATGTGACAAAAAAATCAAAACGATTGTGCGATTCAAAAAAAATCTTTTTTCTATCCACAATATCAAATACTAGAAAATGAACAAAAAGCCCTCTTCCTTATTCGGAAAAACACACTTATTTTGCAAAACTGTACGGATACAATCACAGCAAACCAAGATCAAGTTCTTTTTTTACAACAGGGCAATTACACATTAAAAACACAAGGTACCGATCCTGTAGAGATTATTGCGATACCCCTTTCAGATGATTTCTTAAGAGATTTCATGTCAAAATACAACGATATTTTGTGTAATATAGCAAGGGATGAAGAATTTTCTAGTGCCTTTATTTGTTTTCAAAACTCTCCTCTTATTCACTTTTGTAGCAATGGTTTTGAATATCTCACCGCCCAATCCTGCCCTGAAGCGTTCACACGGTTACGAATTGAAGAGCTTTTAATTCTTTTACTGTCAACAGAACAAGGGTCAGATTTAATGGCATTATTGCGTCAACTCAGTCATCGCCAAGTTGATCGCTTGAAAATATTTATGGAAAAAAATCATTTAAAAAGTTGGAAGCTAAAACAATTTGCCCGTGAATTTGGTATGGGGTTAACAACATTTAAAGAGCTTTTTAACCACGTCTATGGCACATCACCAAGAACATGGATCTGCGAAAGAAGAATTATTTACGCACATCAACTATTGCTGACTACTGAAATGAGTATTGTTGATATTTCTATGGAGTCAGGCTTTTCAAGCCAATCTTACTTTACACAAAGTTATCATCGTCGTTTTAATATGACACCAAGTAAAGCGAGAAACATCAGATTAAAATTATAAAAAATCCGACCGAATATCATAATATCTAAAAGTCATTCATAGTTAGAATACTTGAAATTTATTCTTATGAGTGAGTTCTATATCGTGATCAAAGAAAATAAACATACCCCACAAGCCCATTATTATGACTATTTAGCTTTACTGAAAAAAATGATGGCAACCAGCGATAAAAAAACTGTAGATGATTTGTTTGATCTACAGTTTTCTTTGCAGTCTAATAAAAACGGCGACACTGAATGTGATGTTAATGCACATCAGATAAAAATATTATCTCGAGTATTATGTCGTGAAAGCTTAGACAATTTATTGCAATCCACTTGGTTTTTACGAAAAAAATACTGTTTTGTTGATATCACTAAAGAAGAAATTCGTGATGTTGTTAGCGTGGCACGTTCATTTCATACGCAACAAGCAAATTCTACGTTAACCCCAATGGATTGGGATAAATCATTGAGAGCTACTGTCAATATCAATGAACATATGCGCTTAATTCAAGCTGTTATAAAGCCTCTATTTATTTGGTGGGTTCAGCATATTACCCCTCAACTATTCACACTTTATAAAACTAAAAGAGAGCTAGAGTCTCAAATTAAGCAGTGTGAAAATATTAAGTCATTCGAAAGAAAACAGCTATCAAATACAAGTGATTCTTTTTTATCTTTAGATGACATCAATATCAAACTAAATGCAGATAAAGTCCGACTAATTGTGATTAATGATCTACTACAAAAAGATATTAAGTTACTTTTAGAGAATTGGAAAAATGAACCGGTATTTAATCTTGAAATTAATAACACACTAGATTATATCCAAGGTGTAACACCACACTCAGAATTGATAAAACCGCTATGGAATATTTTAAACAGTATTCCTGAAAATCCTGAAAATTGTCAAAGTTTAAAAATTTGGTTATTAGAAAGAGATCTTTGCTTAAAGAACGATGAATTTTTATGGCGATAATAAAATTTCAGCTCTTCTCTAAATAAAAAGAGAAGAGCTGATGTTAACTTTTAATTATTCTATTTAATATCTAAGATTTCAATTGTCACAATAGACATGGACTCTGGAGGCACTTGCCCTGGAACACCATTTTTCCCATAGCCACCACCTGGTTTTATATAAATTTTAGCTTTACCATTGATGCCTGCTTTGGCAATAAAGGTATTCAATGGTAGTGGTAATTGGCGATAAGGCAAGATAAGAGGCTTAGCTTTATCATAATTAAGCGTCACAGTACCATCCGTTAGCTCTTCATGCATAGTAAATACAACTGTTTTGCCCGCAATTGATGTAACGGGTTTACCCTGTTTTAAAATTTTAAAATAGGTATTGTCGTCATATTGTATGTAATTCTGTTTTTGGATCTCAGATAAAATGGATTTATTACGCTGGGCATTATCTTTTCCAATAATCGAATAAGCATAAGCAAGTTGCCCTGCAATCATTTGCCCTTCACCCGCCATTTTCTCAAGCTGCTCTTTTAGCGTTTTATTTTCTTTTAAAATATTACTAGTATCTGTATTAACTTTCGCTAATTCAGCATCTTTTGCTTTAATTTGCTCATTTAATTTAGCAATAGATTCTGTTTGCTGTTGCTTTAATGTACTAATTTGCTGTGTGCTTTCTGTATTTTGTTTTTCTAATTGTACTTTCGCTTCAGCTAATTGAGCACTCAACTTATCTGTCGTATTTTGCTTTTCAGAGAGTTGTTTTTCTAGCAATGCTAACGTTTTCTCACTTTCTGTTTTGCTCGTGGTGACTTGAGCTAATGCGATATTATTCTCTTTAAATTGTGTATCTAATGTTTGATATTTATTCGATAGCTCACTTTGCGCTTTCTCTAACTTAGCTATCAGATTATTTTTATCAGTAATTAAACTATCAACGGCTTTTTCACCCGCAGATAAGCTCTTTTTCAGATCAGCTAATTCAGTTATTTTATTATCTAACTGTAATTTTAATTCTGGAATTGCTTTTAGTTTTTCATCTGCCTGCTCTTTTTGTTGCTGGACAGCTAAAAGCGTTTTATTAAGTTGAGTTTGTTCCTGATTATTTTTTTCAACCTGTGTTTGTAATTGTGCTATTTCTTTACGTTGTTCCTCAACAAGTTTGCTATTAGCATCTTGTTGCTTTTCTGCTTCTGCTACTTTTAATGCAAGTTCTTTAGATAAATCTTCACGTTCTGACGTGATCTTCAATAATGTGCTTTGTAATTTATCTATCTCTTTTTTCGCAGAGTCATCTTTTAGCAAAAGTTGAGCCTGTGCAAATTGAGTCTGCACATCTTCTTTCTCTTTCTTTATTGTTGCTAATTGATTTTGTACATCTGTGAGTTGTTTCGTTAATTTATCTTGCTCAGTCGTTATTGTTGATAACGAATTTTCTAATGTTGCTATCTCTTTATTTTTTGCTGCTTCTAAATTAGCTAATTCTTGTTCTTTTTGCTTATTGTTATCATTCAGCAATTGCTGAGATTCAATATACTGAGCTTGTATAGCTTCTTTTTCTTGTTCAATTTTAGCAAGTAGTGCCTGCTTTTCATTTAATTGGCTAATTAACTTCTCTTGCTCTACTTTTATGCTTTCAAGTGAACTTTGTAATTTATCAATCTCTTTTTTGGCGCTATCATCTTTTAACAGAGCCTGAGCCTGTTGATACTGAGATTCTAATTGCTCTTTTTCTTGATCAAGCTGAGTATATTTCGCCTCTAAGCTTTTAAGTATTCCTGCTTGTTTTTCAAAATCTTGTTGCTGTTTTGCTAACTCTGTATTTTTTACTGTTGTAGCTTGTAATACGTTCTCTTTTTCGGCTAATTGCTTAACTAATAAGTCACGCTCTTTTTTTATTGTTTCCAAATCACTTTGTAGCTTGGAAACAGCTTGTTTTAACGAGTCATCAGTAAGTAAGTTATTCGCCGTAGCTAATTTTTCTTCTGTTTCAGCCAGCGTCAATTCGAGTTGTTTAATTTGGTTATTGGCATTTTGAAGTTTTTCCAAATGCTCTTTTGTTATAGCTGCCTGTTCAGTGTATTTTTGATACAACCTTTGGTATTTATTTCTCGTATCAGCTAAACGATTTAATAGCTCTTTATTAAAAAGAGGTTGTTTATGATCGAGTACAGAGCGATTGAACTGATATGCAAAGTGAAAAGGGATGGCCGTAACAGAATAAAATGTTCCTGGAATAATATCTAACAAGAAGTTGTCATTACGTTGAGACCTTGTATAACTCTCTTTTGAATAAAGAGCTAACGGGTTATAAACCGTTGCATTATTTCGGTAGCTATAACGATTAAGATCCTCTGGTGTAAATTGTGGTTTAATCGGAACAAATGAAAGCAACGGCGTTAAATAACGAGTGTAATCACTCTTTAATTTTGAATAACTGGCGGGTAACACAGGGCAATTTTCTGCCAGCGTGATATCAGGAGTCTTAACAGGTTCGACTGCCTGATTATCTGTTTTAGCTCGCGTAGAAGGTTTAACTCGTTGCTCTGGTTTTGTTTGTTGAGTCGCTGTTGTGGTGCGGTTTACTCCACGATTAGCCTGACCAGCTCTCGTTGACGATGAAATTGTAGCAGATGTTTTAGGCTCAATTTTAATTGGCTCTTGCGTTTCAAAATAACGGTCAAAATCTTCAATAACAGAATTAAACTCATTATTGGCAAACGATAGTGTTGGAAACAGCATAAAAGCGAGACAAACACTCTGCTTTAATTTCATAGTAATTATTCACCTAATTTTTTTAATGTCGAATTAACTGACATAATCGACAAATAGCGAACTTTTGCACATAAAACTTCTGTTTTTGATTCAATACTCATTTTCAATAAATCTAAGCTATCTTTACTTGCTGTACCTTGAACACTACGGTACATCGCATTGATTTCGCTAATTTCTTTAAATGAGCTCATCATGGATTGATAGTCAGATGGAGAAAAAGTTTTCAAAGAATCAAGTTGTTTGATGCAAGCGCTTTGTGGTGCTAGCCCCAATTTTCTTGCATCTACGCCATTATCAGCAGGCTCTGCTGCAGGCGCCATAGAAAGCGGTTGTGCAACAGCCACTGGTTGAGTAGTTGCTACAGGCTGTGTGGTTTGTGTTAGCGCTGGCGTTTCAATTGGACGAGTGTGATCAGTCCACGCACACCCAGATAGGGCGAGGACGCTGGTTGCCATAAATACAGCGAGGACATTCTTTTTATTTTGTAATAAGGACATCATTTTTCCTTAATTCCGATCAGACTTAAATAAGAGCATATGAGTTGTCGCATTTTAAGCCATTTTATTATAATTTTCTATTACCTACTGCATACTAAATAAATAGGCTAACACCCTTGGTTGCAATGAGTGTTTCTATCATTTCATTTATTTTTTCTTAAAACACTACTTACATCACACTAAATACATCAAATATTGAATATCGGATTTATTGAGTAAAAATGTTGTCATATAAACTGATCGTTTTTTATATTGATGGAATAATACCAGATAATAATAAAAATAATAATACTAATTTTATCATTTATTTACGTAATTTACGTGTAAAAAATACCCTTATATTTTGTTGCTGTTTTTTAATACCGAGATAAAATCAAAAAATGAATATCTAATATCGGTATTGATATTCATTTTATCCTTCCAAATAGGAGAACTAAGATGAGTCATTTTAAAATTGGTATCGTTGTCGGTAGTTTAAGAAAAGATTCGTTTAATAAACAAACAGCACATGCTTTAATTAAGTTATTTCCTCAAGAATTTACCTGTCAGTTTATCGATATTAGTGCTCTTCCTCTCTATAACCAAGATGATGATAGTCATACCCCTTCTTCTGTTATCGATTTCAAACAACAAATAAAAGCATGCCAAGGTATCATCTTTGTCACACCAGAATATAACCGCTCAATACCTGGTGTACTTAAAAATGCGATAGACCAAGCTTCTCGCCCTTATGGAACGAATGCTTGGAATGAAATTCCAGCCGGTATTATTGGTGTTTCAATTGGTAATATTAGTACGGCAATAGCTCAACAGCATTTACGTAATTCGTTAGCCTTCTTAAATATGCCGACTCTAAATCAACCTGAATGTTATCTAAAATGGTATGACGGAATGGTTGAGAATGGGCAGTTTTCAGAGAAAACAGCAACTTTTATGCAAAACTGGGTTGATGCATACGTGGCTTTTGTAAAGCAAAATAATCAATAATCAATAATCAATAATCAATAATCAAATAAACTAAAAAGAGCTTTATGTGAAAAACATAAGCTCTTTTTTTAAACATCAAAGTTAATTTAATTTATTTGGTTATAATATCTCTACTGACAAATAAAAGTTTTAACATTTTATAGATAAAAAGTGATAATAATCTTGCTCACTTCAACATTTAATAACAAAAGACAAAAATAGATTATCTTTAAAAGATATACTTTATTATTACAATTAAAAACTGTTTATTATACAACCAAAAATAAAGTGATTTAAATAGAATCGGGCTTGAGATCAAATTTAATCATTTATCTTATTCGTTCTAAAGTCAGAAAATATCAATAGACTTCAATCTACTACCACATATAAAACTTAAAATTTGATAATTATTTTTAATAATTTATATTAGGTAAGAACGTTAGCCATAATGTGCGATACATATCTAAATAATATGCTTCTATAATTGTGATAAACAAAAAAATTATCTATATTATTCATCCATTAAATACTGGCAGATAAATCATGGATAAAAATTTAAAAGAAATTGAATGTGAAATTGCTGCTCTAAAAATTGTTATCAAATCTTTACTTTCCACGCTAAATGATAAACAACGAAGAGATATGTTGGGCAATATATCTATAGTGCTTGAGGATACATCTAACAAATACCCTCAGCTTAATGAAGTTATTAACTTAACTGAGCAATATGTGAAAAAGCTTATTCAAACCTAATGAAAACGATATTTTCTATTGCTATTAAATTTATCCCCTAATTCTTATAGGGTACTAATAGTATCCTATTGATTATTTTGTATAGGATATACTGTGATTTTTCTTTCATTAACACAACGCTAAGTTAAATTTACTGAGTGTCTATTTCCTACATCTCAAATATCCTCACAGTTACTGTTCTAACGAAAAATGCGATAAAGTTGTATATTCTTTTATCAATTTAATTTTTTCTTGGATTTAAATAAACAATTAATTAATATAAAAATAATTTATCACACAGCAATAAATTGTCGTTCTTTTGAGGATCTTATGGAAAAAAATTGTCAATATAGAGTATGAAATTGCAGCAGTAAAAGTAGTTCTAAAAGCCTTGTTATTGACTTTGACAGATAAACAAAAAGAAATAGCGATCCACGATATAAATAAGACCATCAATGATGCTTATATCGATCATCCTCAATACCAAAATATTATAAGCAAGACCGAACAGTATATAAAAAATACTCTAAACATTAAAGCAACATTCTTTATCGCCCTCTCTATTATTATTTATATTAGAGAGGATTTATATCTACATCTTTAAAAATCAAATCGCTTAAAGCTTTAACATAATCATTGATTGATTATGAAAGTTGAAATAAAAAGTACTTTTTAATTGATTGAGTATAAACGAAATAACATTATTATTTATGGCTCACTTAATTTTAATAATGATTTTCTGTTCCTCATGAGAAAATTTATAAACCATTATCCTTTCAATACTCAATCAGTGACCAAGTTAAACTTATTTCTAATTTTAAATAAAAGCACGAATAATAAGAATTTAAATTTTAAATTTATTATGTTTATGCGTCTAAAGAGTAAAAACTTACCACCTTAGACACACACTTTCTGAATATTTGCTATATCAACGATGAGCAAGATTGAATTTTTGTACCGATAACTGTAATTCTTCGGTTTGTCTTTCTAATGAAATAGCTGCCGCTGAAACTTGTTCAACTAAAGAAGCATTCTGTTGTGTTACACCATCCATTTGAGTAATAGCTACACTCACTTGGCCAATACCTTTACTTTGCTCTTCAGATGCAATAGTGATTTCTTTCATTATTGACGTTACCTGCTTAACTCCCGTCAAAATGTCTTCCATCGTGTTTTCCATATCACTCACTAATTTTGCACCTTTTTTTACACGCGCTGTGGAATCAGCAATAAGGACTTCAATCTCTTTAGCGGCTTTGGCACTATCTCCTGCTAAATTACGCACTTCATTGGCGACAACCATAAATCCTCGACCATGAGCCCCTGCTCTTGCCGCTTCCACTGACGCATTTAAAGCGAGTATATTTGTTTGAAACGCAATGTTGTTAATGACATTGATGATATCTGCAATCTTACTTGAACTATTAGAAATCCCGTCCATTGTTGTCACAACAGATTCAGCTAATTCATTGCCTTTTTCAACAGTCACTGATGCAACTTCAGCCAACTCTCTCGCTTGATAAGCATGTTCCATGTTCTGGTTAACAGCAGCTGTTATCTCTTCCATACTTGCTGCTGTTTGCTCTAATGCCGTTGCTTGCTCTTCTGTACGAGAAGCTAAATCGTTATTCCCTTTGGCTATTTCAGATGCGCCACGATAAATACTATCACTTCCCATTCGGATCGTACTTACCGCTTCATGCAAACTATTTTGCATATCATTTAATAACGGTATTAATCGCCCAGCACAGTTATTACCAAAAGGTTCTAGTGACTGACTCAGATCACCTTCTGTAATTTTCACAAAATGTTGGCGAATATTTTCGAGTGGTTTTTGTAACATAGCGACTAAATAACGATCAGTGAGGAGCAGAATAATCCCTCCTAAAATGACACTAATAATAATAACAATTTGTGTCACCTCAATAAGGTTATCCACTTCTTCAATCGTACTATCAATTTTTATATTTGCGGCATTATTAAAGTTTTCACTCACATTACCTAATTCTCGACTCAACGCAGGTGTTACATTTTTTGCATGATGTACATATTGCTCTATAGTGCCATTGAGCGCTAATTCCATCTGCTTTTTTACTCCTTGTTCAAAAAGTGCTTGCCATACGTCCATTAGTTCTTTTGATACTTTTTCATCCATCGGCCCTGGAGAAACAGATTTCATATACGAGATCTGTTTTCCCATATTTTCCATCGCCAATTGTACTTGCGTAAAATCGACGTCTTTGCCTTCTGCTTTTTCCTCAACGAGACGATTTAATCGAGAAGTGAATCGAAAATACTGATCATTTCCCTGACTGAGTGCAGCCATTTGTTTTATTATTTGATTATCAGATTGATTGCCTTTGGATATTTGCTCTAGCGCCCATGCGCTATAAAGACTGACACCGCCAAATAGCACACATAAAGTCCCCAGTATGACTAACATCATCAGACGAATAGTAATGTTACGAAGTTTCCGCATCGAATTTCTCAACTAACAAGATAAAGTAAGCCCAATAGGGCGTAATGTACTTTTATCGACACTTTTTCAATTTATTTTAATTTTTTACTAAAGTTTTTTATAAATTAGTTTTTTATTTTCTATACATAAAAAGAGTTAGATGAAGGAAGTAAAAATGTTACTTATCTATCATTTTTTATAATTTGACATGAGAATAATAAATTCATTTAAAATCAACAAACTATAAAATTAGTGACTTGAAAAACAAATAAGAAGTATTAAAGAGATAAAAGGATAATTGAAGGGGAAAATAAGGTTTAGAATATTCTTAAATTAGCTAAATGAAGATAAATTTTGAATGGTCAATATTGAGAGTATATTTGAAGAAAAAATAAGTTGGAGCGGGCGAAGGGAATCGAACCCTCGTATAGAGCTTGGGAAGCTCTCGTTCTACCATTGAACTACGCCCGCATTCGATTTTTTTGATTATACGCCTCCTTGATTGAACGACAATCCCCTTCTTATTTAAATGATTATTTAATCATCAAAAAAAAGATAACCATTTGTTTTAAAAAACAATAAAGCCACCTTTCGGTGGCTTTATAACTATATTGATATTCGTTAATGCTATTCGCTAATTAACCATTTATTTAAAATAACAGTTATTTAAAATAACAATTATTTATTAGGGCGCATTGCCGGGAATAAAATAACATCACGAATAGTATGGCTGTTAGTAAATAACATCACCATACGGTCAATACCAATACCTAAACCTGCAGTTGGCGGTAAGCCATGTTCTAATGCCGTGATATAGTCATGGTCGAAGAACATTGCTTCTGCATCACCCGCTTCTTTTTGGCGAACTTGATCTTCAAAACGCTCTGCTTGGTCTTGTGCATCATTTAGTTCTGAGAAACCATTACCAATTTCACGACCACCAATAAAGAATTCGAAGCGGTCAGTAATAAATGGATTATCATCGTTACGACGAGCCAGTGGAGAAACTTCTGCTGGGTATTCAATGATGAAAGTTGGTTGAATTAAGTGGCTTTCTGCAACTTCTTCAAAAATTTCACACTGAACACGACCTAAGCCCCAACTTTTCTCAATCTTAATACCAATAGATTGAGCAATAGCAACCGCTTTATCCATATCATCAAGATCAGCCATTACGGTTTCTGGACGATATTTGCAGATAGCTTCTTTCATGGTTAATTTGGCAAAAGGTTTACCAAAATCAAACTCTTGATCACCATATTTCACTAATGAAGAGCCCAGTACATTTTCAGTTAATGTACGGAATAATTCTTCAGTTAACTCAATCAAGTCGCGGTAATCTGCATACGCCATATAGAGTTCCATCATGGTGAACTCTGGGTTATGACGTGGTGATACACCTTCGTTACGGAAGTTACGGTTAATTTCGAATACACGATCAAAACCACCCACAACTAAACGTTTTAAATATAATTCAGGTGCAATACGTAGATACATATCGATATCTAACGCATTATGATGGGTAATGAACGGACGCGCACTCGCTCCACCAGGAATGGTTTGCATCATTGGCGTTTCAACTTCCATAAAGCCTTTGTTCACCATAAATTGACGGATACCCGCCATGACTTGTGAACGAATTTGGAAAGTTTTACGCGATTCTTCATTAGAAATCAGATCTAAATAACGCTGACGATAACGCATTTCTTGGTCAGCTAAACCGTGGAATTTATCTGGTAATGGGCGTAGTGCTTTCGTTAATAAACGCACTTCGTGACAATGAATACTTAGTTCACCCGTTTTCGTTTTGAAAACACGACCGCGAGCACCTAAGATATCGCCGAGATCCCATTTTTTAAATTGCTCGTTATAGATACCTTCTGGTAAATCATCACGAGAAACATAAAGCTGAATACGACCACCCATGTCTTGCAATGTAGCGAAAGATGCCTTGCCCATAATACGGCGAGTCATCATACGACCTGCAATAGAAACTTCCACATTTGCTGCTTCTAACTCTTCTGCACTCATTGCATCATACTTTTGATGTAATTCGTCAGACAGCGCATCTCTGCGGAAATCATTTGGGAATGCGTTACCATTATCACGTAAAGCGGATAATTTTTCGCGGCGTGTTTGCAGTTCGTTATTTAAATCAGGTGCCTGCTCCGCACCTTGTTGCTGTTGCGACATGTTTTTCCTCACAGGCCCGCTTTTAAGCTAGCTTCAATAAATTTATCAAGATCACCGTCTAATACTGCTTGTGTATTACGCGTTTCCACACCAGTACGTAAATCTTTAATACGTGAATCATCAAGAACATAAGAACGAATTTGACTACCCCAGCCAATATCGGACTTGTTATCTTCCATTACTTGCTTGTCTGCATTTTTCTTCTGCATTTCCAGCTCGTATAACTTCGCTTTCATCTGCTTCATTGCCTGATCTTTGTTCTTATGCTGAGAGCGATCGTTTTGGCATTGAGTAACAAGACCTGTTGGAACGTGGGTAATACGAACCGCAGATTCTGTTTTGTTAACGTGCTGTCCACCCGCACCCGAAGCACGATAAACGTCAATACGTAAATCAGCTGGATTGATTTCAATATCAATATTGTCATCAACTTCAGGGTAAATAAAGGCAGAACTAAATGAGGTATGGCGACGGCCACCTGAGTCAAACGGGCTTTTACGAACTAGGCGATGAACACCTGTTTCTGTACGTAACCAACCATAAGCGTACTCACCAATAATTTTGATAGTCGCTGATTTTAATCCTGCAACATCACCGTCAGATTCTTCAATAATTTCTGTTTTAAAGCCTCTTGATTCAGCCCAACGTAAGTACATGCGCATCAGCATACTTGCCCAATCTTGCGCTTCTGTACCACCAGAGCCCGCTTGTAAATCAAGGTAGCAATCCGCACTGTCATATTCACCAGAGAACATACGACGGAATTCTAATTGCTCAAGCTTTTTATTTAAACCATCTAATTCAGCAATAGCTTCGTTAAATGTTTCTTCGTCATCAGCTTCAACCGCTAATTCAAGTAAACCAGAAACGTCTTCTAGTCCTTGCTCTAACTGATCGATTGTTTCTACGATAGCCTCAAGAGATGAACGCTCTTTGCCTAATGCTTGTGCCCTTTCTGGCTCGTTCCATACATCAGGTTGTTCTAATTCAGCGTTAACTTCTTCTAAACGCTCTTTCTTGGCATCATAGTCAAAGATACCCCCTGAGAACATTCGTTCTTTCAGAGACTTCTTCAATTTGGTGTTTTACGGGGTTGATTTCAAACATATTTTTTCGTCTTTATGTTGTTTTCAAAAACAATTGGAATAAATTTTGAACCGCATATTGTAACGGATATATCAGCGGGTTTATAGCATTTATATACAACTGTCTATCAGATAGTTGTTACCATAACAACGTTACTCTCTATATCACGGTAAATTGTTTAATTTATTCGCATTAACAAGGCCAAATGTGCTCAACAAGCAATTGAGCATTACGTTGCCCTCTAAATTCATTCACATCTAATCGATACGCTAGCTCAACCATTTTAATGCTGTTATCAGGCCACATATTAATATCAACATTAAAGGCAATAGCATCAATCATAAGATGGCTATTTACGGGCTGAAGCATCATTTTTAAATGCTTACTACCCACAATACGTTGCTGTAATAACGTGAATTTACCGTCAAATAAAGGCTCTGGAAAAGCTTGCCCCCACGGACCAGCTTCTCTTAGCATTTCAGCAATTGGTAGTGATAGCTGGTTTTCTGTTAGCTCACCATCAGATAAAATAACGCCTTGCAATTGCTCGTCAGAAACCAACTCTGCCATTAAAGACGAAAAATGACGCTGAAATAACGGGAATTTATCTTCTTCAAGTGAAAGCCCTGCTGCCATTGCATGCCCACCAAATTTCACCATCAAACCCGGATTTAATGTATTTAATCGCTCTAAGGCATCTCGCAAATGTACGCCACTAATTGAACGACCAGAGCCTTTTAACAGACCATCACCACTAGGTGCGAACGCAATAACAGGACGATGCAATTTCTCTTTAATACGAGAGGCTAAAATACCCACAACGCCTTGATGCCATTCGGGATGATATATCGCTAAACCATTAGGTAAATCATGTTGAGTGCCCATAAATTGGCGAAAAATGGTTGAGGCTTCTTCTTGCATTCCCGCTTCAATTTCACGCCGAGTTTGATTTAATCCATCAAGTTCATTGGCAATTTCACGAGCAGTACCAATATTGTCAGTTAAGAGTAAAGCAACCCCCACCGACATATCATCTAGGCGCCCTGCTGCATTTAAGCGAGGTCCTAAAGAAAAACCTAAATCACTACTAACCAATTGAGATAGTTCTTTACGAGACACTTCTGTTAACGCTTTAATACCCACACAACAACGTCCAGCTCTAATTCGGCGTAATCCTTCATAAACAAAAATACGGTTATTTTCATCAAGAGGAACAACGTCTGCCACTGTGCCTAGTGCAACTAAATCGAGAAAATCCGCCATATTAGGGCGAGCTAAGTTTTGTTGCTCGAACCAGCCTTGTTTTTCTAATTCAGCTCTTAATGCCGTCATTAAATAAAAAGTAACGCCAACACCTGCTAATGATTTAGATAAAAAAGAACAATCTGTCAGATTAGGATTAATAATCGCATCTGCGGCAGGTAAGGTTTGTCCTGGTAAATGGTGATCGGTAACGAGGACACGAATACCATATTCATGAGCCGCATCTACACCTTCAAAAGAGGAAATTCCATTATCCACAGTGATAATGAGATCAACCCCTTTTTTAGCAACGTCATGAACAACTTGAGGGCTTAAACCATAACCATCATCAAAGCGATTAGGAATATGATAGTTAACCTGCTTAAATCCCATTTGGCGTAATGCTTTAATCGCAAGTGCGGTACTTGTTGCACCATCAGCATCAAAATCGCCAACAATAACAATACGAGATTGTTGCTGTAATGCATCAATCAGTAATGAAATTGCCGTTTCTATTCCTGTTAATGCTTGATAATGAAGTAAGCCTTTTAACGATCGTTCTAGTTGAACTTCAGAGGTTATTCCACGATTAGCATAAATTTGTCGTAATAAGGGATCTAAGTGATCTGGTAATTGAGTTACCTGTGCAATTCGACGACGTAATGTCGGTTCAATAGTGACCATAAAACGTAATTACTTCTCTTTTTTATCTAATAATTCAACAAGGTTTTGTGCAGAAATATATCCACCATAAATACTAGCATTAGGTAATACAATAGCAGGTGTGCCTTGGATCCCCATCATGGTGCCTAATTTAAAATGTTCATTGATATTGATTTTTTTGCAATCATCAATCGCAATAATTTTGTCACCCTTAAATGCACTGTCTAATGATTTATTAGGGAAGCCACTACACCACACAGCATTCATTTCTTTGCTCACAATATTGTTGCTAATGCCATTACGAGGAAACGCTAAATAGCGTACTGTCACTCCTTGTTTATTCAATTCGGGTACTTCTTGATGAAGTTTTTGGCAATAGGGGCAACTAATATCAGTAAAAATAGTGATCACATGACGTTCATTTTGTGCTTTATAGACAATCATTTCATTTTTAAGTGAATCTACTTTTTTCATAATAATTTGATTGGCAATACTGACTGGCTCACCATTACTGATATTATAAATAGGGCCCGCGGTTAGATACTTACCATCATCTGTAATATAAAAAATGCCTTTGTCTGATAACACCGCATTTAACCCAACAATCGGTGTAGGTTGAATACTTTCTGCTTTAATTTGCATTTTAGCCAGTTGCGCTTCAATTGAGGCATTGTCAGCAAGCACGGACATTGACGCCATGCTTAATAATATTGGCAACCAGAATAATTTCTTTTTCATTTGAATTCCTATTTAACGCCTGCTCTTTAGCGGCTATCCCCTTGGATGATGTTGCTGATGAAGCGCTTTCAAGCGTTCTGTTGCAACATGGGTATAAATCTGTGTTGTAGAGAGGTCACTGTGCCCCAATAACATCTGTACAACACGCAAGTCTGCTCCATGATTTAAGAGATGTGTCGCAAATGCATGACGCAACACATGAGGTGATAGTTTTTCCGTATCGATCCCTGCTATCACAGCATAATGTTTTATCCGATGCCAAAATGTTTGGCGTGTCATTTTTTGCCCTCTTAAGCTAGGAAAAACAATATCGTCTGTTTTTCCTTGCATTAAAGTGGGTCTTCCATATTGCAGATATTGCTCCAGCCAGTAAATAGCTTCTTCACCTAAAGGAACTAATCGTTCTTTATCGCCCTTACCAATAACACGTAGCACACCTTGTCGTAAGCTGATATCAGAGAGGGATAATCCCACTAATTCAGAAACACGAAGCCCACATGCATAAAGGACTTCAAGCATTGCTTTATCGCGCAATTCAAGTGGCTCATCAATACAAGGGGCATTGAGTAAATCATCAACTTGTCGCTCACTTAAATCTTTTGGTAAACGCTTAGGAAGCTTAGGTGTTGACAGTAATGAGCTTGGGTCATCTAAACGTAATTTTTCACGATACAGATACTGGAATAATCGACGCATTGTGCTGAGTAGACGCGCGGCACTACTGGCTTTATAGCCTTCATCTAAACGCGTTGCGAGAAAGGATTGCAAATCCAAAGTAGTGACTGATAACCAGTCTAATTCGTGATGTGCAAGCCATTGTCCTAATGCTTGTAAGTCTAAGCGATAAGAACTGAGCGTATTTGCAGATAAGCCTTGCTCTAACCAAATATTGTCGAGAAATTGTTCAATGATAATATCAGTATCTTCATTGATATGAGTTGTCTTTTTTGTCGATAATTTGGTTTGTGACACAGTCTTACTCTCCCTCTCTTTAGCTTATCGCCTTTACATTATGCCTTATAAAAAAATTTTTCTGGTACAATAGTGACCTTTATTGGCAAAAATATCCTAAAAATCTTTATGAAAATTGGTCTATTTTACGGTTCCAGCACTTGTTACACCGAAATGGCAGCAGAAAAAATTCGTGATATTCTCGGTGAAGAGTTCGTTGATCTTCATAATGTTCAAGAGTGTGATATCACACTTATGGAACAATATGACATCCTTATTTTAGGTATTCCAACTTGGGATTTTGGTGAGATCCAAGAAGATTGGCTCAATATTTGGGATACATTGCCGACATTAAATTTAAAAAATAAGCTTATTGCAATGTATGGGATGGGTGATCAGGTTGATTACAGCGAATGGTTTCTTGATGCGCTGGGTATGCTCTACCATCATTTATTACCAAGTGGTGTTAAGTTTATTGGGTTCTGGCCTGTTGATGGGTATGAATTTGTCAGCCCAAAACCTTTATCTGATGATGGTAAACATTTTGTTGGTCTTGCATTAGATGACGTAAACCAGTTTGAAGAAACTGATGAACGTTTATCACAATGGTGTATGCAAATTCTACGTGAAGTAGAAGAAAATTTATAAATTTAATATCCAGATATTAAATATCTGGATATTGCATCAATAACTGAGAAAAGTTACGCCACTCATTTTCAGTCATACTATCAAAAGCAACCCATAACGTGATTTGCTTTTTATTTAGAATAGAGGTTAACGTTATTCGAGCACCAAAACGGCTGATCCAAGGGCGTTTTGTTATTTGCCATTCATGCAGTTTCCATTGAATTCGGTTGCCATTCAGTAAAATAAAATCCCCTTTGATACGACTAATATTCTTTTGTGTGAAATACCAACTACCTATCAAGAAAAGTAACAATGGAACCCAAACATAAATAAAATCAGGAGGCCATGGATACAACAGTAAACCGATCTCAAAGGCAACATAAGCAACTGTTGAGAAGAGTTGAGTAAACCATGATACTGTGAGGTGCGATTTCCATAAAATCACGAGTTATATTAACTCCTGCTATAATTCTATACGAATATAAATAAGTTAAAGATAATAAAGACCAACCTATTTATAATGTAACTTCTTCCTTAACCTTGCAAATAGTTTATCTTATATTTTAGCTTAATTATTTATTGTTACTTTTTCGATTTAATATGTGTTCAAAAAAATATAACTTAATAATAAGTACGAAATTTCTATTCTTTCTTAATCGCTGTTTTAATAAAGTCAGCATACCTGATTTATTAAGTATAAAGCGAAAAATATCAAAAAAAGGCGATTTAAGCGATCATTTTTAGAGGTAGTGCGCAAATTTAACGCAACTATATTTTTTATTTCAGTAAATTTTAGAGTGTCATTAATATTATTAAATTTCTATATAAAAAATAAAAACGCCTTTATTTGATGAGAAAATAAAAGCGTCATTCTTAATCAATCTTAATTACTATTGAATCTATCGCTGATTTGATAATCTATTTTATTAATATTCATCAACGATCTCCGCCATTCTAGCTTTATTGCGATCTTGGATTAATTTCACCATATAATAGAGCGCATCATCATCAGGGCGTCCATGATTCATTAACCAGTTAAATAAATCAGGATCTGCACACTCTAGTAAACGAACAAAAAGCGCTTTATCGTTATCAGATAGCGTATCGTATTCATTCTCGAAAAAAGGCATGATAGAAATATCCAGTTCACGCATTCCACGACGACATGCCCAGTTAATTCGTGCTTTATTCTCTATATCGATAGTCATACTCTGCTCTTTACATTGTTCAAATCAAGAAATACCACTATTTCTTCCTAGCATTGATAATAGTCTTATCGCAAAATTTTTAACATCAAAATGATCACAGTTTGCAGGTTTAGTCTCATAGACAACCTATTGAACACGCTTTCATTTGTTATTTATCAAGTTCATTTTCTGTGCGTTAAAAATAATAATGACTTGCATTGTCTTGCCACTCTTTTACCATAACTGATGTATCTGATTAATTTAATAGCTGGTGACATCATGACTCAAAATTCTACTCAGGCTAAACGCCCTCATGCAGCAATCAATTTGCCATTAACACTGGTTTCTTTAGATGAATGGTCACTGATAACAGCAACAGGTGCTGACAGTGAAAAATATCTACAAGGTCAACTAACAACGGATATTGCAGCACTTCCAACAACAACACATACATTGTCTGCACACTGTGAAGCAAAAGGTAAAATGTGGAGTACACTTCGCTTATTCCACCAGCAAGACGGTTTCGCTTATATTTTGCGTAAAAATGTCGCACAAAAACAACTTGCTGAATTAAAAAAATATGCTGTATTTTCAAAAGTAACCTTAGCTGAAAATACAGATAGCGTTTTATTAGGATTAGCAGGGCAAGGTGCTGCTCTTGCATTAGCAGATTACTTTCCAAATATCCCTCGTAAAGCAAACGAAGTGGTTAATCACGATAATACTTATATTCTGCAATTACCTTTACCTACTGAACGCTTTTTAATCGTAACAGACGAAGAAACGGCAAAAAATCTTGCAACAACATTAAAAGCAGAAACCAGTGATAGTGAGCAATGGTTAGCCTTAGATATTGAGGCTGGATATCCTGTTATTGATACTCCAAATATTGAGCAATTCTTACCTCAAGCAACAAATCTGCAAGCATTACCACTGAGTATCTGCTTTAAAAAAGGCTGTTATACCGGGCAAGAGATGGTATCTCGTGCGAAATTCAGAGGCGCAAATAAACGTGCTATGTATTTGTTATCAGGTGGTGGTACTGAATTGCCTGAGATTGGTGGTAGCGTTGAATGGCAATTAGGCGAAGATAAATGGCGTAAAACAGGAACGGTATTAAGCGCTGTACGTATGGCTGATAATACTATTTTGGCTGAAGTTGTTATGAATAACGATATGGAGCTAGATAGTGTATTTCGAGTTCAAGACGATAACATCAGTCGTTTATCCATTAAACCACTGCCTTATTCTTTAGAAGAAGAGTAATTCTTATTTATCATAACCAATACGGACTTTTATGACACAATTACCAAAAGGGGCATTTGGCCCCTTCTCTGATACTATTAACTTTATTATGGAGTTAGATAAACTAAAACGTGTTTATCGTAAAAATAATGTATTAGACAATAGTCGTTCCGAAAATACCGCAGAACATAGTTGGCACTTTGCCGTTGCAGCAATGAGTTTTCAGCCTTACGCGGGTGACATTGATATGGGACGAGCTATTCAATTAGCCCTTGTTCACGATATCGTTGAAATAGATGCTGGCGATGTGATGGTTTATGACGTTGCCGCTCGAGAAGCGATTAAAGAGCACGAGCAAAAAGCCGCAAAACGTATTTTCTCTTTATTGCCTTCTCCACAAAGTGAATATTTCCTCAATTTATGGCTGGAATATGATGCGGCTGAAACACCAGAATCTCAGTTTGCTAATATTCTTGATCGCACCATGCCAATGCTGATGAATTTACATAATGAAGGTCAAAGCTGGGTCGAAAATAATATCCGCTTAGAGCAAGTATTAGCGCGTAATCTGTTTATTGAAAAACAGTGGCCTGAATTTTGGCAATATCTCTACCCTCAATTATTAGAGGCACAGAAAAAAGGCTGGCTGAAGTAATCGATTCAATGCTGAATTTATTAAATAAAAAATACCGATGGCTAACTTAACCATCGGTATTTAAATTTAAGAATATAGCTAGATTAAAGCTTATTCATAGTCACTAATTGGCGCACATGAACAATGTAAATGGCGGTCGCCATACACATCATCCAGACGTTTAACCGCTGGCCAATATTTGCTTTGTTTCGTTGCTTCACTTGGGAACACCGCACATTCACGACTATAACTATGTGACCACTCTTGCACTAATTCATATTGTGTGTGAGGTGCATTAACTAATGGATTGTCATCAATTGGCCATACGCCTTTATCTACTTGTGCAATTTCAGCACGAATAGAAAGCAGCGCTTCAATAAAGCGATCAATTTCAACTTTACTTTCAGACTCTGTTGGCTCAATCATTAATGTACCCGCAACAGGGAATGACATGGTTGGAGCGTGGAATCCATAGTCAATTAAACGCTTAGCTACATCCATTTCACTGATACCGTAATTCGCTTTTAATGGGCGAATATCGATAATACATTCATGTGCGACATAACCATCAGCGCCAGCATAAAGAATGTCATAATCATTTTTCAAACGTTGTGCGATATAGTTCGCATTTAAGATTGCCACTTGGCTTGCTTGTTTAAGCCCTTGTGCACCCATCATACGAATATACATCCAACTAATCGGTAGTATTGAAGCGCTACCAAATTGAGCCGCAGAAACAGCACCTTGTGTAGTGACATTTTCCATTTCAACAACAGAATGACCTGGTACAAATGGCGCTAAGTGTGATTTCACGCCAATAGGCCCCATTCCTGGACCACCACCACCATGAGGAATACAGAGGGTTTTATGTAAGTTTAAGTGAGAAACATCAGAACCAATAAAGCCCGGTGTTGTGATCCCCACTTGTGCATTCATATTGGCACCATCAAGATAAACTTGTCCGCCATATTGATGAATGATTTCACAGACTTCACGAATACCTTCTTCATAAACACCATGCGTTGATGGGTATGTCACCATCACACAAGAGAGTTCAGCTTGATGTTTTTCTGCTTTGGCTTTTAAGTCTGCAATATCGATATTGCCGTTATCATCACAACCGACCACCACCACTGTCATGCCTGCCATATGAGCAGAAGCTGGGTTAGTACCGTGTGCTGAACTTGGGATCAAGCAAATATGTCGCGCACCTTCACCACGGCTTTGGTGATAACGACGAATCGCTAATAAGCCCGCATATTCACCTTGCGCACCCGAGTTTGGTTGCATACACATCGCATCATAACCCGTTAATGCAGCAAGCCAATTGGATAGTTGTCCAATCATCACTTGATAGCCTTTCGCTTGATAGGCTGGGCAGAATGGATGTAGCTCTGTAAATTCAGGCCATGTAATAGGGATCATTTCAGCGGCAGCATTAAGTTTCATCGTACATGATCCTAATGGGATCATCGCTTGATTCAATGCTAAGTCTTTATTTTCTAAACGATGCATATAGCGCATCATTTCTGTTTCACTGTGATACTGATGAAAGTTTTCATGTGTCAGCACAGTGTCTTTACGTTGCATAGAAGCAGGAATTGATACTGATGAGGAGGCAACTTGTTTATCAAGTGCATCAATATCACCAGTTAATGCTTTACCACTAATAATTTCAACAAGCTTTAATACATCTTCACGCGTTGTAATTTCGCTTAGTGTTACACCTACAGCACCCACAATATCAGTACGTAAGTTAATTTCGGCATCTTTAGCGCGTTGTAATACAGCGGCTTTATCGGCGGTATCAATCGTTAATGTATCAAACCAAGTTTTATGGCGTAATACCATACCGTTTTGTTGTAAACCCGCAGCTAAAATATCCGTTAAACGATGAATACGTTGAGCGATGGTTTTTAACCCTTCTGGCCCATGATAAACCGCATACATAGCCGCGATATTGGCAAGTAAAACTTGGGATGTACAAATATTCGAGTTCGCTTTTTCACGACGAATATGCTGTTCACGCGTTTGCATCGCCATACGTAATGCACGATTACCCGCAGCATCGCGAGAGACACCAATAATACGACCCGGCATCGCACGTTTATATTCATCACGGCAAGCAAAGAATGCCGCATGTGGGCCACCGTAACCCATTGGGACACCAAAACGTTGCGCTGAGCCTAATACGATATCAGCACCTTGATGACCTGGCGCAGTGAGAACCACCAGCGCCATTAAATCAGCGGCAACACTAGTAATTATTTTGCGCTCTTTTAGTGCGGCTAATAACTTGCTGTGATCATGAACTTCGCCCGTTGTGCCGACTTGTTGTAATAGCACACCAAAGACACCTTCAAGCTCTAATACTTTTTCAGCTTTATCAACAACAACCTCAAAACCAAAAGTATCTGCACGAGTTCTGACAACATCTAAGGTTTGAGGGTGAATATCATCAGCGACAAAGAAACGATCCGCATTTTTCAGTTTGCTTACACGTTTTGCCATTGCCATTGCTTCAGCTGCGGCCGTTGCTTCATCTAGCAACGATGCAGAAGCGAGATCCATTCCTGTATAATCAATTGTAACCTGTTGGAAATTCAATAGTGATTCTAGACGACCTTGAGAAACTTCTGGCTGATAAGGTGTATAAGCGGTATACCAACCTGGATTTTCTAATAAATTACGCAAAATCACAGGAGGCAATACAGAAGGTGCGTAACCCATTCCAATGTAAGAAGTAAAACGTTTATTTTGGCTGGCGATCGCTTTTAATTCAGCCAAGGCTTCTTGCTCTGTTGCCCCTGCACCCACATTCGGTGGTGTTTCTAATTGAATATTATCTGGAACAATTTTTTGAGTTAATTCATTTAATGAGGAGACGCCAACAGCACTGAGCATCTCTTTAATCTGTTCTGGTGATGAGCCAATATGGCGACGAATAAATTCATCGCGATACTCTAACTGATTTAAAGTCTGTGTCATTGCAAGTAATTTCCTGAATTCACTATGAATGGATAGGTAAATAGCACAAGGCTTAAAGCGCGTTGAGATAGCATTACGATAACAAGCTAACAAATAAAAACGCCCCGACATTGATTTGACGGGGCGCTTCGTTTTACTCTTCGCTATCTACCAGTTCTTGATAACCGGCGGCATCAAGTAAGTCATCTAATTCGCTTTCATTATTTGCTTTAATGCGAAATAACCAACCTTCTCCGTAAGGCGCACTGTTCACCAGTTCTGGAGAACCATCTAACTCTTCATTTACTGCGATAATTTCACCCGATAATGGTGCGTAAATATCTGATGCTGCTTTTACTGATTCCGCTACCGCACAATCATCACCAGCTGCGACTTCTCTACCCACTTCTGGTAGATCAACAAACACCATGTCACCTAATAATTCCTGTGCATGTTCAGTAATACCGATAGTGTATTCACCATTGCCTTCTGAACGGATCCACTCATGAGATTGTGCGTATTTTAATTCACTAGGTATTTGACTCATTGACCTTACTCTCCATTTAAAATAATTGTACGTGTTATACCAATGCTTTACCTGAACGAACAAAACCAGGTTTTACCACTTCTACTGGCATCTCACGATTACGCATTAATACAATTGCGCTATCTTTTATACCTGCTGGAACTCTTGCTAATGCAATACTAAAGCCTAATGTAGGCGAAAAAGTACCACTTGTAATAATACCTTCTCTTAACTCACCTAAATCATCAGTAAAGTGTACGGCAGTGCCAGCACGCAACACACCTTTCTCTCGCATTACAAGACCAACAAGTTTATCTGTGCCTGTTGCGCGTAATTTTTCTAATGCTTCTCGACCAATAAATTGACGATCTTCTGGTGCCCATGCAATCGTCCATCCCATATTTGCTTCAAGTGGATTAATCGTTTCATCCATCTCTTGGCTATAGAGGTTCATTCCCGCTTCTAGGCGTAATGTGTCTCTTGCACCTAATCCTGCGGGTTTAACTCCCACAGCTAATAATTTTTTCCAAAAATCGACGGCTTGCTCTTTTGGCATGGCGATTTCATAGCCAGCCTCACCGGTATAGCCGGTTGTGGCAATAAATAAGTCTCCAAGCTCTACACCATAGAAAGGCTTCATAGCAGAAACAACTTGGCGTTGCGCTTCGCTTAATAAGCTTTGTACTTTTTCTTGTGCATGAGGACCTTGAACAGCGATTAATGCTAAATCGTCACGAACAGTGATATTAACCACATAATCTGAAGCATGTTGTTCAATCCACGCGAGATCTTTTTCACGAGTAGCAGAATTCACAACGAGACGATAGAAAGAGTCATCAAAGTAATAGACGATAAGATCATCAATTACACCACCTGATGCATTTAGCATACCGGTATAAAGCGCCTTACCTTTTTCGGTGAGTTTAGCGATATCATTCGCTAATAAATAACGTAGAAAATCTTTAACTTGTGAGCCATGTAAGTCAACAATGGTCATATGAGAAACATCAAACATACCTGCATCACGACGTACAATATGATGTTCATCTATTTGGGAGCCATAATGCAAAGGCATCATCCAACCATGAAAATCGACCATACGAGCACCGCAGGCTACGTGCTCATCATACAACGGAGTCTGTTTTGCCATTCTTCCCTCTTTCTACTTTTACTTTAGATTATTCAGAGAACGTAATTTGTTAAATATAAAATTAAACTTGATTTGAAATCATAGTGTTAATCTCAAACTTAAGTTTATTTTTAAACATTGATTTAACAAATACGAGCAATTAACGTACAACGCAAACGATACCATCCCCTTGAACTTAGCATTGTGAGAAAAAATAAACCATAAGTTAAAATAGGGTATTGTGTCTCCTAATCATAATGTAGACATATGGGTATGCAGAACTAATGATTGCAATTATGCGTATCAGCGCTCATTTTTAGCGAGGAATTACTGAAAAAAGGGAATTAGTGCAAAGAATAGACTGAAAAAATAGATTTTTTTAGTTCTATTTCTTCAGTCAGATATAAATAAAAGTAATGTGAAATAAGAGAGAAATTAGATTTTTTCAACTGAAGTGAAATTTTTATTACTTAACCATTCAGGTAAATCAGAAAGTCCCATTGCTTGCTCAAGTAACTTAGGTTTTACCCCCGGTAAACTATCCGCTAACGAAAGACCGATATCTCGAACCAGTTTTTTAACAGGGTTATTGCCAGCAAAAAGTTCACGAAATCCTTGCATACTTGCCAACATCACCGCGGCTGCATGTTTGCGGCGGCGTTCAAATCGTCTCAAATAGAGATATTCACCAAAATCTTTACCTTCAGCTTTTAAGCGGCGAATTTCACCAATTAACTCTGCGACATCCATAAAACCAAGGTTAACACCTTGTCCAGCTAAAGGGTGGATAGTATGAGCAGCATCGCCTAGTAACGCTAAGCGAGGAGCGGCAAATTGGCGAGCATAACGACCTGTTAATGGTATGGTCATGCGATCACTTATTAATTCACATTGACCTAAACGCATATCAAAGGTCACACCCAATGTGCGCTCAAATAAGCTTTTTTCTGCGCTTTTATAACGTTCAGCAAGGTTGCTTGGTAAAGACCAAACAATAGAACAAGTATGAGGATCAGAAAGAGGCAGAAATGCCAAAATACCTTCGCCATGAAAAACTTGGCGCGCAACATTTTCATGAGGTTGCTCGGTACGAATAGTGGCAACTAATGCGTGATGTTCATAGTCCCAAAACGTCAGTGGAATATCAGCATGTTTACGTAGCCATGAATTAGCACCATCAGCGCCCACAACAAGTCTTGCGGTTAACATTTCGCCATCATTAAGGGTAATGAAAGCATCGTTTTCCCCCCACACTACACGCTCAATTTGTGTTGATGAATAGAAGGTAATATCACTATGGCTTTCACATTTTTGCCAAAGCACTTCACGAATAAGGTTATTTTCGATAATAGAGCCTAAGTGACTGAATCCTTCTTTTTGTGCTGAAAACTCAATACGGCCAAAGCTATCTTGATCCCAAACTTCCATGCCTTGATAAGGTGCTGTTCGTAATGCTTGCAAATTTTCCCAAACACCTAGTTTTTTCAGCAGCATTTCACTGGCTGTATTAATAGCAGATACGCGTAATGAAAAATCATCTTGTGGGTGAAAAAGCGTCGTTACTGGGTGATTTTCTATTATCGCTATACGTAATCCACACCCGTGTAATCCGCTGGCTAATGCAAGCCCAACCATTCCACCACCAGCAATAACAACATCAAATGATTTCATAATAAAAGTATCCTAAAAAGCGATTATATTTAATTCGAATAAAAATTGACCATCAAAGATCAACACGCTCTAGTCTGTCCAGCCAAGTGTTTGATGCGCCAATTTATCTCTCATCATTGGGAGTAATTCCATCGTCATTAGCCCTAAGTTGCGAGAAACAATCAGTGGCACACAACGATTTGCAAACACTTTCACCAACCCATCAGTAATAGAGATTGTTTTTTCTCTATCTTGTTGGCGAAGTTGTTGATATTGAGAGAGTACTCGATAACTACCAATATCAGTATTGGCATTAATCGCTTGGGTGATCGTATTGGCGAGAGCCATAACATCACGTAAACCAAGGTTAAAACCTTGTCCTGCAATAGGATGAAGTGTTTGCGAGGCATTTCCAACTAACGCTAAACGATGACCAATAATTTGATTAGCTTTTTGTAGCGCTAAAGGGTAGCAATTTCGCTTACCAATATGCTCTATCTTTCCTAAACGCCAGCCAAAGTCACGCTGTAAATGTGCGATAGTTGTTTCATCATCCCACTGTGAAACTTCATCCAATTTTTCAATAGGATGACACCATACTAATGAGCTACGCCCTTCACTCATTGGTAACATGGCTAATGGACCAAACTCCGTAAAACGCTCAAAAGCTTTGCCTTGAGGATCAATTTCTGTTTTGACATTAGCGATCACTGCCACTTGATGGTAAGGCTCTCGTTGCCATTGAATATGGCACTGGTGACCAATAGGTGAATGAGTACCATCAGCAGCAATCAGTAAATCACCCGATAATTGCGAACCATCATCAAGTGTTACCTCAACAGAATCGATATTACGTTGAACTTGTTCAACTTTAGCGGGGCAATAAAGCGTGATATTAGATTGTTTTTTTAACTTAGCAAAAAGCTGACGCCCAGCATCATGCAATTCAATAACATAACCCAGTGCTGAGATATCATAGTCTTGTGCATGAATATTAACAAAACCACAATGACCTTTATCAGAGACATGAACATGATTAATGGGAGTGACAAAAGGTTTTAATGTTGACCAAAGCCCGATTTGCTCTAACCGTTTCGCTGTTCCATGTGCTAATGCGATGGCTCTTGCATCAAACCCAGGGTGCCCATTGTCAGGCTCTCTTGCTTCAATTAACGAAATTGAAATCTTACCTTTATTTAATGCACAGAGAGCAAGTGCTAATGTCGCACCTGCCATTCCACCACCCACAATAATCACATTCATGCTGATTTTAGCCTTAAATTTTTCCTGCCATCAGAGCTTCAATTTCATCAGGATCTTTAACGACAGATGCCGTTAAATTCTCATTGCCTGTTTCCGTGATAACAATGTCATCTTCAATACGAATACCAATGCCACGATACTCTTGTGGCACATCTGCATCTGGCGCAATGTAAAGTCCCGGTTCAATGGTCAGTACCATGCCCGGTTCTAAAATGCGGTCACGCTCCGTGCCATAATGTCCAACATCATGAACATCAAGACCTAGCCAATGGCTTAAGCTATGCATAAAGAAACGCTGATAAGCTTTTGTCTCAATAAGATGCTCGATTTCACCGTGCATAATGCCCAGTTTAACCAGTCCTTCGACCATGATATACACGACATGCTCAGTGACTTCTTTGATACTTGTACCAGGTTTGTACAATTCCAAAGAAACATTGATGGATTTTAAGACTATGTCATAAATTTCACGTTGTTGACGGCTAAATTTACCATTAACAGGGAAAGTACGGGTGATATCACCGGCATAACCTTCATATTCACAGCCTGCATCAATAAGGACTAAATCCCCATCACGCATTTTGGTTTCGTTTTCGGTGTAGTGCAAAATACAACCATTTTCACCACTGCCGACAATACTGTTATACGAAGGGAAACGCGCACCATGAGAGGTAAACTCATGTTCAATCTCACCTTGAAGTTGATATTCATACATACCCGGCTGACATTTTTGCATCGCACGCGTATGTGCTAATGCGGTAATTTTTCCGGCTTTACGCAGTAATTCAAGTTCAAAATCAGATTTAAATAGGCGTTGCTCATGAACAATTGGACGCCAATCAATGATAGTTTGTGGTGCTTTTAAGTTACGACGAGAACCTTTTCTTAAGGTGTCTAATGCACCAAAGACTATCTCATCAGCAAACGCATATTCACCTTGAGCATGATAAACAACATCTAACCCGTTTAATAATTGGTACAGTTGCTCACCAACATCTTCATAAGGTAGCGCCTTATCAACACCTAATTTTTCAGGTGCAGCTTCTTGTCCAAGGCGACGACCAAACCAAATTTCAGCGGTTAAATCTCTAACGCGATTAAAAAGCACACTGTGATTATGTGTTTCATCACTTTTAATCAGCACAAGAATAGCTTCAGGCTCGCTGAAACCAGTTAGATAAAGGAAATCACTATGTTGGCGATAAGGATACTCACTATCGGCATTACGTTGCGCTGGTGGTGCGGCAAAAAAGATAGCTGCACTCGCAGGCTTCATTTGAGCTAATAATGCCTGACGACGGGATAAAAATTCTTGCTTATTCATACCCACTCCTGTCTTTCATTTATCTTTATGGTTATCTAATTAATGATGAAATTAATGTAGTACACGTTGCTCATTTTGTTTGTCATTTCCTTTGTCTTTTGGTGCGACAAAAGTGATATAACAAAGTTGAACGGATACTTTTACATATTCACTGACTTCTTCAAGTGCATCTTCAAGTTCTTCTTGGTTTTCGTCTTCTTCATAACCTAGCGCACCAATATTACGCAAATCAGTAATCACTTCGGTCAATTCTTTATGATCAGACAACTTAGGTTGAGCAACACCCAGACCTAAAAGAAAATGATTAACCCATCCAGCAAGGGCATCGGCTCTTAGAAAAACAGATTCAGATTCGTCAGGTACTAACATAGAGAAGTTGAACACACTGTCATCGAGCTGTTCATAGGTGATGTGATAAAGCTCTTCAAGTGGCTCTGATAACGTTTTAGGAAAAGCTAAACCCTCATTAGTCAGATCGTGTAATAAGGTTTTCCAACTGTTATCGCGCACTGCACCGCAAATAAATCCTGTAATCAAACCATGCATTTCAGCCGCGGTTAAAGGTACTGTATGTTGCTGTAATAATGCATCAATAGTTTGATAATTCGGTAATGTGTTCTGTTTTGACATAAGAATAAACGTCGCATTTAGGGGAATAGTTCAAGATATGCTACCATCAATAGAAGTCGCTGTACCAGTTAAGCCATGTTAATCATTGGAATTTTTGCAGTAATAGCGTTTAATACAGCGTTATAACCGTATACACTACTAAACACGTAGCACAGATTTTATGTCAGGAAGGAATCATGTCCGCACAACCCGTTGATCTTCAAATTTTTGGGCGCTCATTACGTGTCAATTGCCCACCAGAACAAAGAGATGCTTTACTGGCTTCTGCTGCTGAACTGGAACAACGATTACAAGATCTCAAAGAACGCAGTGGTGTTTCCAACACAGAGCACTTAATTTTTATCGTGGCATTAAATATGAGTCATGAGTTGGCAGAAGAAAAGTTAAAAACCAGAGACTATGCCTACAACATGGAAGAGAAGATAAAAATGCTACAACAATCCATTGAACAAGCTTTACACGATCAAGGCAAGCATCATGATCGCACTTTTTCAACTGCGAAGTAGATTTGTTCAGAAAGCACGCGTACACCACGAAATTCACAGATAATAGGTTGCTTTCTACAATTAAAATAATACAATAGTTCATAGATAAGGTGCTTAACGCACCCACCAAATTTCTCTGAGATGTTTGCCAGCGGGCCAGTCCCCTGAGCCGATATTCGAAACACATAGAACGTGGTGATCTGTTGCTTGTGAGCATACCCGATTCGTTCAGGCAGCCTAATGGTAGCAACACTATGTTCACCTTGGACCATGGGTTCAAGGGTTACAGCTTGCGGCGGCATCTTGGAGACCTCCATTTAAGTTCTAAACACTGAGTATTTTATAAATGCTTAATGTTTAGAACTTTTTTTATACCCTTTTCCCTTATCCAATCTTGGCTTTTCTCTTTTTTACCTCTAAAGTGTAATAAATTGATGTTAATGATACTTCATCATTAACACTAACGACTTACTGATGGGTTGATGAATGATAGAAGCCTCACTTTTTCAGCAAAGAGATGAAATACGCAAGTCTATCCGCCAAAAGAGACGCTTACTCACTCAAGAGCAACAGCAGGACGCTGCGCTAAAACTATGCGAGCAAGTTCTTACTCACCCTAAAATCAAACAAGCGCAGACGATTGCACTGTTTCTTTCTTTTGATGGTGAAATTGATACATCACCTTTGATCTCCCAGCTATGGGCATTAAATAAACAAGTTTGCTTACCTGTATTGCATCCCTTTCATCGCCATCACCTCCTTTTTTTACGCTACACACCGTCTACTACATTAGTAAAAAATCGCTTTAATATTTCAGAGCCGCCTTTAAATGTGAACATGGTGATTCCTATCTCTAGTATTGATATTATTTTTACGCCGTTAGTAGCTTTTGATGAACAAGGTCAACGATTAGGTATGGGGGGCGGTTTTTACGATAGAACACTAGAAAACTGGCAACAAAAATCATTTTACCCAATGGGATTAGCGCATACTTGCCAACAAGTTGCTCACCTTACTATTGCAAATTGGGATGTGCCATTACCTGAAATTATTACACCAGAAAAGATCTGGCATTTTTAGTTTTGTATTAGTACTAGATTAAGATTAATAATTATCATCTGTGTTTTTTTATATTTTTGATAAAAAAAATAATATTAAATACCTTTTTATATTTTTCAGCTATACAAAAGGTATTTTATTGTCATGGATAATAAAACAGAAAGTCACCTAATAAAAAGTATTAGTATTATTATCAATCTAACTAAAAAGAGAGAAATAGAAATAAAAAAAGACTCTACTATAAACTCATTAGAAAATGAACATCAATTTAAACTAAAAAAAACAAAAAAATCATTTATTTTAAAAAAATAGAACATCACATTATTTTTTTAGATAATAAAAACAACACATTTATATTATTAAAAAAAAATGAAAACACATATCTGATTTATAATCTGCAAACAGATAAAACAGAAAATCTAAGTCAAAGCCAATTCAATTCATTAAACATTACACAATGTTATTACCTTTGCTTTAAAGAAAATCCATTTTTTAGTCTCTCATGGTTTTTTACAGTAATAAAGAAATACAAACTTATCTTTATAAATATTCTTTTTTACTCACTCATTCTTCAACTATTAATGCTCACATCGCCTTTTATAATACAAATTATTATGGATAAAGTGATTATCCATCAGTCTCTATCAACACTAGATGTTTTAATTATTGGTTTAATTTTTATTGCTATTCTAGAAGGGACACTAAAAGGAATTCGAGAATATATTTATCAACACACAGCAAATAAAATTGATATAATGTTAAGTCTAAAACTCGCTCAACACTTGTTTAGACTTCCTATCGGCTATTTTAAATCACGTCAAACCGGTGCCATTGTTGCTCGAATAAAAGAATTAGATATTATACGAGAATTTATAACAAAAACACTGTTACTGTTATTTGTTGATTCTTCTTTTATTTTTTTATTTATATTTGCAATGGCAATATTATCGCTAAAGCTAACATTAATATTTATTTCGACAATTCCTCTTTATCTTATTTTAGCTAAATTACTTGCCCCAAAAATAGAATTTGCAGTTCAGCATCTTTATCAAAAAGTTGCAGTCAATACTGCCTTTCTTACTGAAAGCTTAGGTGGTATTGAGACAATTAAAAGCCTTTCTCTTGAGCCAAGATTTACACAACAATGGTATACACAAATACATAAACTAACAGGTGAAAGCGAAAAGCTTCAAAATATTGATAATTTATCTCGCTTTATTGTGTCATTTATAAATAAAACAACAGTTGCACTACTCTTATGGGTAGGAGCTTGTGAAGTTATTTCGCTCTCAATGACAATAGGTCAGCTTATTGCTTTTACGATGCTACTTGGCTATTGCTTACAACCTTTAGCGACAGCTATTGATGTTTGGGGAAAATATATCAAAACAAAAACAGCAATCTACAACTTACAAGATATACTTAACCTTCCTAAAGAACAAAATAGTTCAATATTAGAAACAAATATTAAGGGGGGAATTACCTTTGATAATGTCAGTTTTCATTATCAAAATCATACGCCTGCTATTTTAAATAATATTTCATTACATATAAAAAGACATGAAATTATTGGTATTGTTGGAACATCAGGATCAGGAAAAAGTACTTTAGCACGCATGATCTCAGGTCTTTATATTCCACAATCAGGTCATGTCACACTTGATAATATTCCTCTTTCACAACTTAATTTAAATAGAGTACGCCAGCAAATAGGTATTATTCTACAACAAAATTTTTTATTTAATCTCAGTGTGTTTGATAATATCCGACTCACTCGACAAAATGCCTCTTTAGAAGACGTTATTTACGTAGCAAAACTAACGGGTGCTCATGAATTTATTTTAAAACTACCATTAGGTTATGACACTATTATTGCAGAGGGAGGACAATCCTTATCAGGAGGACAACGCCAACGTATTGCGATTGCAAGAGCCTTATTATCTTCGCCTAAAATTTTAATCTTTGATGAAGCCACCAGCGCATTAGATGATGAATCTCAGGCTATTATCCAAGAGCACCTTCCTCTTATTGCAAAAGAGAGAACCGTTATCATTATTGCTCATCGACTTTCAACGGTGAGAACTTGCCATCGTATTATTGTGTTGGAAAAAGGCAACCTTATTGAAGAAGGAACACATAAGGAATTAATTGCAAAAAATAGCCACTACAAAAAACTTTGGCAACGTCAACAAGGATGTTGAGTATGAACCTAAATATAAAATCTGCACTTTCTAAAGTATTTCATCGTAATAAAAAGAATATTAATTATGATTTCTACCCTAATCATATTGCACTTATTGAAAAACCTTTAACGCCATATAGTCGTTATATTGCGTCAATTATTTCATTCAGTGTTATCGCTTTTCTTATGTGGGCCTATTTAGGTAAATTAAATGTGCAATCATCTGCAACAGGTAAACTTATTGTTGCAGGGCATTCTCAAGTTATTCAAATTTATGAGCATAGCCGCCTTGCTGTCCTTCATGTAAAAGAGGGACAAAAAGTAAATCAAGGTGATGCATTATTAACACTCGATATACTGGGTGTTGATGAGGAAGTTAAGGGAATACAGAAAAAAATAGATAGCCTGCTGTTACTTAAACTTCGTTATCAAGCATTAAGCCAAGAAACATCTCCACAAAAACTTTATCATTTTAATAAATTAGATGAAAAAACAAAAAAATCCATTCTTATCAGTTACCAAAAAGAAAAAGATGAATTTGAAAGTAATATAAATTTAATTGATGCCGAAATCGAGGTTAATAATAAAAATCAAACCATGATCCATAATGAACTATTATCATTAAATATATTAAAGGAAAATATTAAACAACGTTTTATTCTTAAGAAAAAGCTCTTTATAAAAAAATAATTAGCCAAATGGAATATCTAGAAAATGAAAAAGAGTTATTAGAAATAAACCGAGTCATTACAATTAAGAATGCTGAATATCAACTTATTAAGAGTCAAGAGAAAAAACTAAATGAAAATTTAGATAATTTGGAGAAGCAGAAAAAATTAGAATGGCATGATAAATATAAACAGTATGAAAGTGAACTATTAATTTATAGCCAAAATCTTAATCATGCCCAAAAACGACAACAGCTAAAAATCGTCCGTTCTCCCGTTGCTGGTACTGTACAACAAATCACAAATTACACACTTGGCAGTATCTTACAACCATCACAACAAGTGATGACGATAATCCCTGATAATCAGCACAATATAGCAGAAGTTAATATTCTCAATAAAGATATTGGTTTTATTCATGTAGGGCAAAAAGCAATGATAAAAATAGATGCTTTTCCTTACACTCGTTATGGCACCTTAGAAGGAAATATAACTAATATCGCCAGAGATTCCGTTCAACATGAACAGCTAGGTTTAGTTTATCCCGCAACAATTGAACTAAATACGCAAATGATAGAAAGCAATAATCAACAATATAACCTTGCTCCAGGAATGTCTTTAATCGCTGAAATTATTATCGATAGACGTCGTGTTATTGACTATTTCTTAAGCCCAATAGAAGTTTACCGTCATAACGCACTAACAGAAAAATAATAAGATGCTGAATATCATGAATAATATTAATTTAGAGAAAGAAAAAAATATCACTCATCAATTATTGATGGACTAATTTATTTTTCAAAAACACAAAGTGGAAAGATAAAAAAAGAGCAAGTTATTCATTTTCTGGGTAAAGAAGATCATCTTAATAAATGGGATATTCTTGAAGCCATTAAACTTTTAGAATTAAAAGGTGATTTCTGCTTATTCGATTATAATGAGCATCTTATTATAGATACCCTTATAGAAATAAATGATTCTTGGTATATATTAAAAAAAATAAAAGAAAAAACATTAATTATTATAAATCCTAAAAATAATATAAAAACCGAACATATCATTGATAAAGAAAAAAGCTTAATACATTACAACTTATTGCTAAAGAGCCCTCTTCATCATTATCAAAATTTAATCTAAATTGGTTTATTCCTTCTATACTAAAGCAGAAAAAATCATTATTCCTGTTTTTTATTTTATCTTGTTGCATTCAACTTTTTGCTCTAGTGAATCCCATTATTTTTGAAAAATTTATCGATACCGTTTTAACGGGGAGAAATTTATCTAATTTACATCTATTTGGCTGTCTATTCGTCTTAATTGCTATCACGGAACCCATATATCTTTTTTTGCGAGATAAGTTATATGCATTTATATCTTGTCAATTAAGTGCTGAATTTTCAGGAAAAGCGTATCAACATCTCGTCCGCTTACCGAGTCATTTTTTTACTCAACGCCCATCTGGACAAATCATTGCTCGTATACAAGAGCTTTCACATATCAGACAATTTATTACTGGTTCAGCATTGATGATGGTGCTTGATCTTATTTTTATTGCTGTGTTTATCTTTGTGATGTTTATTTATTCATCAACCTTAACGTGGATAACATTAAGTTCTTTAGTTCTTTAGTTCTTTATTTTATATTTTGGCTTATTCTAGGACCTATCATTCGTTATTGGGTAAAGCAAGAATATCAAACCAACGCAGATAATATTAGTCTACTGACAGAAGCGATAAATGGCATAGAAACCATTAAAGTGACGGCGACAGAAAATCATTTTATAGAAAAGTGGCAATACAAGTTGACCGATCACATCAATAAACGTTTTTCAGGTGCTAAAAAAGCGTTATTCGCTCAGCAATTTATTTTTATTATTCATAAGATCACTACTGCAATTATTTTATGGCAAGGCGTCAATTTCATTATTAATGCACAAATGACCGTAGGTGAACTTATCGCGTTTAATTTATTTGCCGCCCATATTACACAACCTATTTTACGTTTAGCGCAATGTTGGCAAGATTTTCAACAAACATCCATTTCTTTGCGCCGTATTGGTGATATTTTAAGTAATCCCACAGAACACCAATACCAAGGATTAGCTACCGTTCCTAAAATAACAGGGAGCATTACTTTTTCAAATGCCTATTTTCGTTACACAGACAAGACACCTGATGTTATTGAGTCACTTTCTTTATCTATTCCAGCAGGGAAATTTATTGGTATTACAGGGCGTTCTGGCTCAGGAAAAAGTACTCTTACTCGCTTAATTCAACGTTTCTATACGCCCCAACAAGGAAAAATTTATATTGATGGCATGGATTTAGCTATCGCTGATCCTTTATCTCTACGCCAAAGCATGAGTATCGTTTTACAAGAGAGCTTTTTATTTAGTGGCTCTATTTTTGAAAATATTCATTTATCAAAACCGAATGCGAGTGAAGAAGAAATAACAGAAGCGGCTCGACTTGCTGGCGCTTTAGATTTTATTAATCAACTTCCTTTAGGATTTAATACACAAGTAGGAGAAAGAGGCGCTAATTTATCAGGCGGGCAACGCCAGCGTATTGCACTTGCTAGAGCCTTATTAACTAATCCACGTATTCTTATTTTAGATGAAGCAACATCTGCATTAGACTATGAGTCTGAAGCACAAATTTTAGCGAATTTACCTCAAATTTGTAAAAACAGAACCGTAATAAGTATTGCACACCGTCTTAATACATTAGCGCATTCAGATTATATTTATGTAATAGATAAAGGGCAGGTATTAGAAGAAGGCTCTCACTCCCATTTATTAGAAAACCAAGCACTCTATTACCAATTATGGCAGCAACAAATTCAATAAATAAAGATTAAAAGATACAAAAAAGGCTCGATATTTCGAGCCTTCAATATATTACGAATAATTTATTAATAATTAGTAAAGCATACGAGCGCGGATTGTTCCCGGTAATGCTTTGATTTTTTGTAACACTAACTCAGCTTGAGCTTTCGTTTGTGTTGTAATATCGATCACAACATAACCCACGTTACCTGACGTACGTAAATATTGCGCGGCTACGTTGATATTTTCTTCAGTAAACACTTTGTTGATGCTATTCATCATACCTGGGCGGTTTTCATGAATATGCAGTAAACGGTTTACATCGTCGCCGTGGCTTGGCAGTGATACTTCTGGGAAATTAACAGCAGATAATGTAGAGCCGTTATCTGAATATTTCGCTAATTTACCCGCAACTTCATAGCCAATGTTTTCTTGCGCTTCTTGAGTTGAACCACCGATATGTGGTGTTAATATCACATTGTCAAATTTGATAAGTTCAGAAACAAACGGATCGTTAGGATCGTTATTCGCACCCGGCTCTGATGGGAATACGTCAACCGCAGCACCAGATAAATGTTTTGATTCTAACGCTTGAGCCAATGCAGGAATATCAACCACCGTACCACGAGAAGCGTTGACAAGAATTGCTCCCGGCTTCATGCGCTGAATTTCTTCATGTCCAATCATATTCTTGGTTGATGGTGTTTCTGGCACATGTAAGCTGACAATATCACACATATTCAACAGTTCAGAGAGATGACGAATTTGCGTTGCATTACCTAATGGCAGTTTGTTTTCAATATCATAGAAATAAACATCTAAACCCACACTTTCGGCTAAAATACCTAATTGTGTGCCAATGTGACCATAACCAATAATACCCAGTTTTTTACCTCGTGCTTCAAAACAGCCTTTGGCTTGTTTATCCCAAACACCACGATGGGCTTTCGCATTGGCTTCAGGAATACGACGCAATAATAACAGTAATTCGCCAAGCACCATCTCAGCCACGGAACGGGTGTTTGAGAAAGGTGCGTTGAAAACAGGAATACCACGACGGGCAGCAGCCTCTAAATCAACCTGATTGGTACCAATACAAAAGCACCCCACTGCAACTAATTTTTCAGCCGCAGCAAAAATCTCTTCCGTTAAATGAGTGCGGGAACGAAGACCAACAAAACGTGCATCACGGATAGCTTCTTTTAATTCTTCGTCCGATAATGCACCTTTGTGATATTCAATATTGGTATAACCCGCAGCTCTTAAATTTTCTACTGCACTTTGGTGCACACCTTCGAGGAGTAGAAACTTTATTTTTTCTTTTTCCAAAGATACTTTGACCATTTACCCTGCCCTATCGTTATTACATTTAATGAAAAACAAAATCCTGTCTCAACAACATAACAAAAATAGATTTTGTGGCAATACAACCGATTGCTGTGATGACAGAATAAGCGGTAAAGAAAGCGATTTTCTACCGAGTAAAATGATTTTGACTTTGAAAATGGCAGGATTTTAAAGAGAGATATAACTGTCGTGTGATATATATCACTGAATTTGCAGTTTCTAAAATAATTTAAAAAATAGGTAGCCATCGCTACCTATCTTAAAAAGAATTACTTAATGGTTTTCACACCTTCAGAGGTACCCATTAAAACAACATTCGCACCACGGTTAGCAAATAATCCTACGGTTACAACACCTGGAATACTGTTAATTTTGTTTTCCAGTTCAATAGGATTAAGAATAGTTAAGTTATGAACGTCTAAAATAACGTTACCGTTATCCGTTACCACATTTTCACGATATTCAGGTAAACCACCCAGTTTGACCAATTCACGAGCAACATAAGAGCGCGCCATTGGAATGACTTCTACTGGTAGTGGGAATTTACCTAATACGTCGACTTGTTTAGATTCATCAACAATACAGATAAATGTTTTCGCTACACCTGCGATAATTTTTTCACGGGTTAATGCTGCTCCGCCACCTTTGATCATTTGCATGTGATGGTTAATTTCATCAGCACCATCAACATAAATGTCTAAAGAGTCAACTTCATTACAATCAAAAACAGGAATGCCGTAACTTTTTAATTTTGCAGTTGATGCTTCTGAACTTGAAACAGTGCCTTCGATTTGACCTTTCATTGTTGCTAATGCATCAATAAAGTGAGAAGCCGTAGAGCCAGTACCGACACCCACAATCGTGCCTGGTTTTACATATTCAAGCGCCGCCCAACCTACTGCTTTTTTCAATTCATCCTGAGTCATTTAAAAAACCTTATTTATCACGTTAATGGACTAAGAATAGCATATCGCATTCAAAACTAGCACGAGACACATCAAAAACTGAGAAGCAACATTTTAACTCATTACAACGAAAAATATGGCATAGTAAGCAATAGAATATAAAATCGAAGAGAGTCTGTTAATGAAACGCCCTGATTATCGAGCATTGCAAGCCCTTGATGCCGTCATTCGAGAACGTGGCTTTGAAAGAGCCGCGCAAAAGTTATGTATTACACAATCTGCCGTTTCACAGCGTATCAAACAATTAGAAAACTTATTCGGGCAACCGCTATTAGTCAGAACTGTTCCACCTCAACCCACTGAGCAAGGACAAAAATTATTAGCGCTATTGCATCAAGTAGAATTACTTGAAGAACAATGGTTAGGTGATGAAAATAGCGGTTCTACGCCTCTTTTACTCTCTTTGGCGGTGAATGCTGACAGTTTAGCAACATGGTTATTGCCCGCTTTACATCCCGTCTTAACGCAACTGCCTATTCGTCTCAATATTCAAGTGGAAGATGAAACTCGCACTCAAGAACGATTAAGACGAGGCGAAGTCGTTGGTGCAATTAGTATTCAGCCACAAGCACTGCCAAGTTGCCTTGTCGATCAATTAGGCGCTCTCGATTACCTATTCGTTGCTTCTCCTGACTTTGCTCAACGCTACTTTTCCAATGGCGTAACAAAATCTTCGTTATTAAAAGCGCCAGCAGTCGCATTTGACCATCTTGATGATATGCATCAGGCATTTTTACAACAAAATTTCGGCTTATCACCCGGTAGTGTGCCGTGTCATATTGTGAACTCATCTGAAGCCTTTGTGCAATTAGCTAAACAAGGTTCAACCTGTTGTATGATCCCTCATCTGCAAATTGCTAATGAACTAAAAAGCGGGGAATTGGTTGATTTAACGCCAGGGCTTTGCCAGCGACGTATGCTTTATTGGCACCGATTTGCGCCAGAAAGTAGAACCATGAGAAAAGTGACAGACGCACTCATTGATTTTGGCCGTAAAGTTTTAAAACAGGATGAAGAGTAATACGCTATTTCATCTTATTAACACAAAAAATAGGCTTCATATTGAAGCCTATTTGTTTTTATCACCACATGATTATTTAGTGCGTTTTAATTCAAAAACCACATCAACATAATCTTTAAACTCAATGCTTTGCTGTTCATAGGTTTCTTGCACAGCAGCAGGTGCTTGTGCTTTTAATGCCATTGCATCCATGCGCACTTGTGCGATTGGATAAGGTGTGGCTTCTGGCGCACGATAGCTCACGCTATAAACAGCACCTAAATCTGCACCGAAACCTTTTGCTACTGACGTTGCTTGATCAATTGCATTTTTAATCGCAACTTCTCGTGCTTTTGTTTTGTATTGTTCTGGATTATTGACACCAAATTCAACGTTATTAATCTCATTTAAACCAGCTGCTAATGCGCCATCAAACAACGTATTAAGCTGTTCTAATTTCTTAATTTTAACATTAACAGTACGTGTTGCGGTATAACCATTAATCACTGAACGCTCTGCTTTTTTATCGTACTCATAGTTTGGTTGAGTACGGATATTAGCAGCATCAATATCTTCTTTAACAACACCATTTTCTTTTAAGAAGGCAAAATATTTTGCAACACGCTCATCAACTTGTTTCTTAGCCTGAGCTGCATCTTTTGCTCTTTCGTTAACCTGAATATTTAATGTTGCCATATCAGGAGCGGCTTTAATTGTCGCATTACCCGATGTTGTGATATGAGGCCCTTCTGGCTCAGACGCCGCTAATGCAAAAGAAGGTAATCCCAGCGTAAACACGGATGCTAATACAATTGCTTTTAATTTCACAAAAACCCCCGACATAATAAAATTTAAGACCATCTTTTATGGCTAAGAAGCACCTTAGCATATCTGATGTAAAGTTCTTTAAGATTAAAAGAGTGTTTTCCATCCTTGTGCAGCTAATTGAATAGCAATAAACCACATTATACATCCTACAAACAGATTAATAATACGTTGAGCGCGCGCTTTGCTTAATATTGGGGAAAACCAAGCTGCCAAGAGTGATAACGCAAAAAACCAGCTTATAGAGGCAAATACCGCACCAAATGTAAACCAAGGACGAAGTTCTGACGTTAATTGCCCGCCAATACTACCTATCACAACAAAAGTATCTAAATAAACATGAGGATTAAGCCATGTTACGGCAACTAATGTTACGATCACACGCCAACGGCTTTTTACCTGATTTTCGCTTTGTGACAATTCAATATCTTTTGAAAAAGCAGTTTTAAATGCATTCCAGCCATACCATAATAAGAACGCGACTCCACCCCAAGTGATCAGTAATAAAAGTATTTCTGATTGGCTAAGTAGAGCACTTCCACCAAAGACACCTGCCGAGATCAAAATAACATCACTTAAAGCGCATAAAAATGCACTCATCAAATGAAACTGCTTTTTACTTCCTTGTTGTAAAACAAAGGCATTCTGAGCCCCTATTGGTAAAATCATTGCTGTACTTAATAAAAACCCCTGAAAAAAAGTTGTGAACATGCAAAATATCCTAATAATTATTCGTTTAATATTGGATGAATAATAGAGGGGTTTTGATATTAGAGGAAATGAATCATTCTTATTGATAATAAGAAAAACTAATGGCAATAAATACAAAAAAGCCACGTTATTAACGTGGCTCTAAATCATCTATTTTAGTGTGACTATTCTGCTTTAGTCGTCGCACTTTGTATTTGATGCATATAGACATCCATTTGTGGGAATGGAATACCAATTTTATTCGCATCCAATGTACGTTTAAAGTCTTCCATTAAGTCCCAATAGACAGGCCACGCATCATCATTTTTTGTCCACACTCGTACCACAAAATTTAATGAAGACGGTGCCATTTCATGTAAACGGATAGTCACGCCTTTATCATGTTGAATACGTTTGTCTTTAGCAACGACATCACCTAATACTTTTTTTACCGTATCAATGTCAGCATCATACGCTACACCAACAATGATTTGAGTGCGGCGATCAGGCTCTCTCGTTAAGTTAATCACTTCGCTACTGATTATCTTACTATTTGGGATAACAATAATTCTGTCATCTGCTGAGCGCAAAGTCGTTGAGAAAATTTGGACATCTCTAACGGTACCTTCCACAGCCCCTATAATCACATATTCGCCTGCACGAATTGGGCGGAAAATAACAATAAGCACACCAGCAGCAAAGTTTGAAAGTGAGCCTTGTAAAGCTAAACCAACCGCTAAACCAGCCGCACCTAATACAGCAATAACAGAAGCCGTTTGTACACCTAATCGGCCTAATACTGCAATTAAAGTGAAAGCGACAACGGTATAACGCACTAAAACAGATAAGAATGTCACGACAGTAGCATCGATATGACGTAACGTTAAAACTCTAGCAACACCTTTTCCAATCATTTTTGCCACAAATAAACCTATAAATAGGATCAAAAATGCGGCAACAATATTGACTGCATACTGAATAAAGAGATCTTGATTGGCGACAAACCAACCCGTTGCTTCATCTAAACTAGCAGGTAATTCATTCATTAGACCACCTTTTAAACTTAAAAACGTAATAAAAAGAAGAGTAATTCAATAGTATATTGTGGCAGATTTATTCCAAAAATATATAGGATTTGTTAATTTTTTCTATTTTCCAGAATAAATAACCGGTATTTTTGTAGCATAGTAGCGAAATCATCTAGCCCACAAAAAGCAATACTCTCGTTATCGTAATAACTCATGCCCTCTTCCATTTCATCTGTTTCAAAATGTAATGTATTTGCTCTTACCATTACTTCTTCGTCATCAATAGAAAGGCTGTATTCTTTACCGATTAATTCCCACTGTCTTTCACTACCTTTAATACCTTCCATTTCTTCAAGAATTTGATCTATCAGACTAATATCGCCCTGAATTTCATCATTCAGCCAATAGCCTATTGCTTCATGATCCATCGAAAAACGGGCTAGTATACCGCCAGTGAGATCTCGCTGAAATTCATAATCCATGGTGTACGCCCCTTATTAAGCTGCCACTTTTTGATAAAAAATATCTTATTCTTATTATGACAAAAATAACAAAAAACGGGAGGCATTTGCCTCCCGTTTGTTCATATAAAATACTTTAAAGCAATAAATTAATCGTTATACCGTTGTTTGGAAAATAACTTGGTCTGCTTTATCTGTATATTGCTCTAGTTGGTCAAAGTTTAAATAGCGATAAGTATCTTCTGCAGTTTCATCCACTTTACTCATAAAGTCCAGATACTCTTGTGGCTCAGGTAAACGACCTAATAATGACGCAACTGCGGCAAGCTCCGCAGAAGCAAGATACACATTCGCACCTGTACCTAAACGATTAGGGAAGTTACGTGTCGATGTTGAAACCACTGTTGCACCATCAGCAACGCGTGCTTGGTTACCCATACACAATGAACAACCCGGTACTTCGATACGCGCACCACTCTTACCAAAGACGCTGTAATAGCCTTCTTCCGTTAATTGTGCTGCATCCATTTTTGTTGGTGGTGCAACCCATAAACGTGTTGGTAATTGACCTTTATGCTGATCAAGCAGTTTACCCGCAGCACGGAAGTGGCCAATATTGGTCATACAAGAACCAATAAATACTTCATCAATTTTGCTGTTTGCCACTTCTGAGAGCAGACGTGCATCATCAGGATCATTCGGCGCACATAAAATTGGCTCTTTGATCTCATTTAAATCGATTTCGATAACAGCCGCATATTCTGCATCTGCATCAGCTTCAAGTAATTGAGGATCTTTCAGCCAGTTTTCCATTGATGTAATACGACGTTCAATAGTACGGCGGTCGCCATAACCTTCAGCAATCATCCATTTCAGTAAGATGATATTAGATTGCAGATATTCAATGATAGGCGCTTTATCCAGTTTAATCGTACAACCTGCTGCTGAGCGCTCTGCTGATGCGTCAGCAAGCTCAAATGCCTGTTCTACTTTAAGCTCTGGTAAGCCTTCAATCTCAAGAATACGACCAGAGAAAATATTTTTCTTACCTTTTTTCTCAACTGTCAGTAAACCGTCTTGGATCGCGTAATAAGGAATAGCATGAACTAAATCACGCAGTGTCACACCCGGTTGCATTTCACCTTTAAAACGTACCAGAACAGATTCTGGCATATCTAATGGCATTACTCCTGTTGCCGCAGCAAAAGCCACTAAGCCTGAACCTGCTGGAAATGAGATACCAATAGGGAAACGAGTATGTGAGTCACCGCCTGTACCAACAGTATCAGGCAGTAACATGCGGTTTAACCATGAGTGGATAATACCGTCACCAGGACGCAGTGAAACTCCGCCACGGTTCATAATAAAATCAGGTAAGGTGTGATGTGTTGTAACATCTACTGGTTTTGGATAGGCCGCGGTATGACAGAATGATTGCATCACTAAATCAGCAGAGAAACCAAGACACGCCAAGTCTTTTAGCTCATCACGGGTCATTGGACCTGTAGTATCTTGTGAACCCACAGAGGTCATTTTTGGCTCGCAATATTCGCCAGGGCGAATACCTGTACGACCACAAGCACGACCGACCATTTTCTGTGCTAAAGAGAATCCACGGTTGCTTTCTTCAACAGGTTTAGCATGACGGAACAATGTGCTAACCGGTAAACCTAGCGATTCACGCGCTTTTGACGTTAATCCACGACCAATGATCAATGGAATACGACCACCAGCACGCACTTCATCAATTAATACTTCAGTTTTCAGCTCAAAGGTTTCCAGTAACTCATTCGTTTCATGGTTACGAATTTCACCTTTGTATGGGTAAATATCAATAATATCACCCATATTTAATTTAGAAACATCGACTTCGATTGGGAGTGCTCCCGCATCTTCCATAGTATTAAAGAAGATAGGCGCGATTTTGCCGCCAAGAACAACACCACCACCTCGTTTATTAGGAACGAACGGAATGTCGTCTCCCATAAACCAGAGTACAGAGTTAGTTGCTGATTTACGTGATGAGCCAGTCCCAACAACATCACCAACATAAGCCAGTGGGAAGCCTTTCTTATTTAATGCTTCAATTTGTTTAATTGGGCCTACACTACCCGGCTGGTCAGGCTCAATGCCTTCGCGCGCATTTTTCAACATTGCTAAAGCATGTAATGGGATATCAGGGCGGGACCAAGCATCAGGTGCTGGAGATAAGTCATCGGTATTAGTTTCACCAGTGACTTTAAATACGGTAACAGTAATTTTTTCCGCTAATGCAGGGCGCTCAGTAAACCACTGTGCATCAGCCCAAGATTGCATAATTTGCTTAGCATAAACGTTGCCTGCTTTTGCTTTTTCCTCAACATCATAGAAGTTATCAAACATCAGTAATGTGTGAGAAAGCGCTTTGGCTGCAATTGGTGCTAACTTATCATTTTCCAGAGACTCAATTAATGCATGGATATTATAGCCACCTTGCATTGTGCCTAATAATTCAACAGCTTTTTCTGGTGTGATAAGAGGTGATGTGGTTTCGCCTTTCGCGAGGGCAGTTAAAAAGCCCGCCTTAACATAGGCAGCTTCATCAACTCCGGGTGGAACGCGGTTAACAATTAAATCAAGAAGAAATTCTTCTTCACCTTTAGGGGGATTTTTTAATAGCTCAACAAGTGCGGCTGTTTGTGTGGCATCGAGAGGTTTTGGAACGACACCTTCAGCTGCACGCTCTGCTACGTGCTTACGGTATTCTTCTAGCACGACTGTCTCCTCGCTTCTTTGTCATTTTGTATAACCCGGCTGTCTGCACCCTGTCTGTTGAAGGATGCCAGGTCAGAGGATCTTTTGCTCGCATAAAACATAAGAGATTGTAAAATTATGCCCAGCTAAGGGCTATCAGCATAGCAAATCTTCAACACGATGTTAATTCGTTCACATAAAAGTAACATTAATCAGATTCAAATATCCACTTATTCAGATTAAAACACTTAAACAAAATATATAACAGAGACTTTTAACCAAGATTTGGGTTAATAACCACACTTTTTATAGTTTTTTTAATGCCCAAATTAGCACTAAAGTGAAATTAACGGTTAAATAAACGACTAATGCACATAATAATCGATATGAGTCTTCACAAAACAGTCATATTCTAAATAGAAACCATAAAAAAAGAGCCAAGTTCTATAAAGAACTTAGCCCTTATCATTTAAACAACTTTAGTAAACTGTTTTCAGTAAACGAGTCGCTTATTTTTTCTTTTTCGCTTTTGGATTTGGCAGGTCAGTGATACTACCTTCAAATACTTCCGCAGCCATACCAATTGATTCGTATAACGTTGGGTGAGCGTGGATAGTTAATGCGATATCTTCAGCATCACAACCCATTTCAATTGCCAGACCGATTTCACCTAACAGTTCACCACCGTTAGAACCAACAATTGCACCACCGATAACACGGTTAGTTTCTTTGTCGAAAATCAGTTTAGTCATACCATCAGCACAATCTGATGCGATTGCACGGCCTGATGCCGCCCAAGGGAAAGAAGCCACTTCATAGCTAACACCTTTCTCTTTCGCTTCTTTTTCAGTCATACCAACCCATGCAACTTCTGGTTCAGTATAAGCGATTGATGGAATAACTTTAGGATCGAAGTAATGTTTCTTACCAGAGATAACTTCTGCTGCAACGTGACCTTCATGGACACCTTTGTGAGCCAGCATTGGTTGACCAACGATGTCACCGATAGCAAAGATGTGAGGTACGTTAGTACGCATTTGTTTATCAACATGGATAAAGCCACGATCATCAACTTCGATACCTGCTTTACCCGCGTCTAACAGTTTACCGTTAGGTACACGACCGATAGCAACTAATACTGCATCGTAACGTTGTGGTTCTGCTGGGGCTTTTTTGCCTTCCATTGTTACGTAGATGCCATCTTCTTTTGCTTCAACCGCAGTTACTTTGGTTTCTAGCATCAGGTTAAATTTCTTGCTGATACGTTTGGTAAATACTTTAACCACGTCTTTATCAGCAGCAGGAATAACCTGATCAAACATTTCAACTACGTCAATCTGAGAACCCAGAGAGTGATAAACCGTTCCCATTTCCAGACCGATGATACCGCCACCCATAACCAGTAAACGCTCTGGTACGGTTTTCAGTTGCAGTGCATCTGTTGAGTCCCATACACGAGGATCTTCATGTGGAATGAATGGTAATTCGATTGGACGTGAGCCGGCAGCAACGATTGCATTGTCAAAAGTGATGGTAGTTGCACCTTCAGCACCTTCAACAGACAATGTGTGAGAACCAGTGAATCGTGCTTCGCCATTAACGACAGTAACTTTACGGCCTTTAGCCATGCCCGCTAAGCCACCCGTTAACTGAGAGATAACTTTATCTTTCCAGATGCGAATTTTGTCGATATCTGTTTTTGGTGCGTCAAATACAACACCGTGTTCAGACAATGCTTTCGCTTCTTCGATAACTTTAGCAACGTGGAGTAACGCTTTAGAAGGGATACAACCCACGTTCAGACAAACACCACCTAAAGTAGAGTGACGTTCAACTAAAACTGTTTCTAAACCTAAGTCAGCGCAACGGAACGCCGCGGAATATCCCGCAGGGCCTGCACCGAGAACCACTACCTGTGCTTTAATTTCAGTACTCATCGTGACCTCATTATTTATTTGTCCGGCGAGTCAGACGATAATCCATATTTAACACCGAGACTTACATACCGCATGCAGTTTACAGAAATGTTAATAAACTGAAAAGCGCTCTAACATGACGGATCTCACAACCTAAGATGTATGACTGTAAAACCCATCACTGTAATCAGAGAAACCGGCGCTAAGCACCGGTTTTAAAATTACATTACCAAACGACGTAAATCACTCATGTACTGATTAATCAGAGTGATGAATCGAGCACCGTCAGCACCATCGATCACACGGTGATCGAAAGATAGTGACATTGGTAAAATCAAGCGTGGTACGAATTCTTTACCATTCCATACAGGTTTCATGGAAGAACGGGAAAGTCCCATAATCGCAACTTCTGGTGCGTTAACGATTGGTGCAAAACCGGTAGTACCGATACCACCAAGGCTAGAAATAGTGAAACATCCGCCTTGCATATCTGCTGCTGTCAGTTTACCTGCACGCGCTTTCTTAGAAACTTCAGCTAACTCATAAGACAGTTCGATAATGCCTTTTTTGTTAACATCTTTGAAAACAGGAACAACAAGACCGTTAGGTGTATCTACTGCGATACCGATATTGATGTATTTTTTCAGGATCAGTTTCTGTCCATCTTCAGAGATAGAGCTGTTAAAACGAGGCATATCTGCCAGCGCTTTCGCTGCTGCTTTCATTACGAAGACTAATGGCGTGATCTTAACATCCAGTTTTTTCTTCTCTGCTTCTTTATTTTGCTGCTTACGGAATTCTTCAACCTCAGTAATATCTGCTTCATCAAACAGATTTACGTGAGGGATCATCACCCAGTTACGGCTTAAGTTAGCACCAGAGATCTTCTGGATACGGCTTAATTCAACTTCTTCAATTTCACCAAACTTGCTGAAGTCAACTTTCGGCCAAGGTAACATGCCAGGTAATCCGCCACCTGCATTAGCTGGCGCTGATTCAGCACGTTTAATTAATTCTTTCACGTAAGACTGAACGTCTTCACGTAAGATACGACCTTTACGACCACTACCTTTTACTTTCGCTAAATTCACACCGAATTCGCGCGCTAAGCGACGAATAACTGGTGTTGCATGAACGTAAGCATCATTTTCAACAAACTCTTCTTTCGCAGCTGGCGCAGTCGCTTGTGCTTTAGCCGGTGCTGCTGGTGCAGAACTTGCTGGCGCTGGCGCGGTTGCTGCTGGTGCTTGAGCGACAGGCGCTGCACCGGCAACTTCGAAAGTCATGATCAGTGAGCCAGTTTTCACTTTGTCGCCCACTGCAATTTTGATCTCTTTAACCACACCTGCAAATGGTGCTGGCACTTCCATTGAAGCTTTGTCACCTTCAACTGTGATCAGAGATTGTTCTTCAGAGATGGAATCACCTACTTTCACCATCACTTCAGTAACTTCAACTTCATCACCGCCGATATCTGGAACATTCACTTCTTTCACAGCAGATGCTGCTGGTGCAGATGCCGCTGGAGCTTGTGCTGGTGCCACTTGAGCAACAGGTGCGCTACCTGTAACTTCAAATACCATGATAAGAGAGCCTGTGCTCACTTTATCACCTGTTGCAATTTTAATTTCTTTCACTACGCCAGCAAATGGTGCTGGCACTTCCATTGAAGCTTTGTCGCCTTCAACAGTAATCAGTGATTGTTCTTCAGCAACGCTATCGCCCACTTTTACCATTACTTCAGTAACTTCAACTTCGTCACCGCCGATATCTGGAACGTGAACTTCTTTCAGCGCAGCTGTTGCAGGTGCTGCAGCTGGTGCTGGTGCTGCTTGCGCGGCACCTTCTGCTTCAAAAATCATGATAAGAGAACCCGTTTGGACTTTATCGCCCACGGAAATTTTGATCTCTTTAACAATACCCGCTTGTGGTGATGGGACTTCCATAGACGCTTTATCGCCTTCTACGGTGATTAAGGATTGTTCTTCCTCAATACGGTCACCCACTTTCACCATCACTTCGGTGACTTCAACTTCATCAGCACCGATATCTGGGACTTTAATTTCAATAGACATTCACTTTACCTCTTACGCCAGACGTGGGTTTACTTTTTCAGGGTTGATGTTGTATTTTTTGATTGCTTCTTCAACAACCTTCACATCAATCTCACCACGTTTAGCTAATTCACCTAATGCAGCAACAATCACATAAGAAGTATCAACTTCGAAGTGGTGACGCAGGTTTTCACGGCTATCAGAACGACCGAAACCATCAGTACCTAATACGCGGTAATCATCTGCTGGTACATAAGTACGAACTTGTTCAGCGAACAATTTCATGTAGTCAGTAGACGCAACAGCTGGCGCATCATTCATAATTTGAGCGATGTAAGGTACGCGTGGTGTTTCTGATGGGTGCAGCATGTTCCAACGTTCACAATCTTGACCATCACGAGCCAATTCAGTGAATGAAGTTACGCTATAAACATCAGAACCAATACCGTATTCAGCAGACAGGATTTCTGCTGCTTCACGAACGTGACGCAGGATAGAACCTGAACCCAGTAACTGAACTTTACCTTTCGCACCTTCGTGTGATTTCAGTTTGTAGATACCTTTACGGATACCTTCTTCAACACCGGCTGGCATTGCTGGCATATGGTAGTTTTCGTTCAGTGTAGTGATGTAGTAATAAACGTTTTCTTGTTTATCACCATACATACGCTCTAAACCGTCTTGCACGATAACAGCAACTTCATAAGCGAATGCTGGATCATAAGAGATACAGTTAGGGATAGTCAGCGATTGAATATGGCTATGACCATCTTCGTGCTGTAAGCCTTCACCGTTAAGTGTTGTACGACCTGAAGTACCACCTACTAAGAAACCACGTGCTTGTTGGTCGCCTGCTGCCCAGCATAAGTCGCCAATACGTTGGAAACCAAACATTGAGTAGTAGATATAGAATGGGATCATTGGCAGATTGTTAGTGCTGTAAGATGTTGCAGCCGCTAACCAAGATGCGCCAGCACCCAGCTCGTTGATACCTTCTTGCAGAATCTGACCTTTAACGTCTTCTTTATAGTAAGCAACTTGCTCACGGTCTTGAGGCGTATATTGTTGGCCATTCGGGCTATAAATACCGATTTGACGGAACAGACCTTCCATACCGAAAGTACGTGCTTCGTCAGCAATAATTGGAACTAAACGATCTTTGATAGATTTGTTTTTCAACATCACGTTCAGAGCACGAACGAATGCGATAGTTGTTGAAATCTCTTTAGATTGTTCTTCCAGTAATTGGCTGAAATCTTCCAGTGTTGGGATATCCAGTTTTTCTTCAAAACGTGGACGACGAGCTGGTAGATAACCGCCTAAATCCTGACGACGTGCGTGTAGGTATTTGTACTCTTCTGACTCTTTGTCAAAAGTAATATAAGGCAGGTCTTTGATTTGCTCATCAGCAACAGGAATATTGAAACGATCACGGAAATGGTGAACGCCATCCATGTTCATTTTCTTAACTTGGTGAGCGATGTTTTTACCTTCTGCCGTTTCACCCATACCATAACCTTTGATGGTTTGAGCTAAAATAACAGTTGGTTTACCTTGAGTCTCTTTTGCTTTTTGGAATGCAGCAAAGACTTTCTTCGGATCGTGACCACCGCGGTTTAATGCCCAAATCTCGTCATCAGTCATGTCTTTAACTAATGCAGCAGTTTCTGGGTAGCGATTGAAGAAGTGTTCACGAACGTAAGCACCATCACGAGATTTAAACGTTTGGTAGTCACCATCCAGAGTTTCGTTCATTAATTGAACGAGTTTACCAGAAGTGTCTTTACGCAGCAGTTCGTCCCAACGGTCGCCCCACATCACTTTGATAACGTTCCAGCCAGCACCTGCGAAGATACCTTCTAGTTCGTTAACAATTTTACCGTTACCTGTCACAGGGCCATCAAGGCGCTGTAAGTTACAGTTAACAACGAAGCACAGGTTATCTAATTTTTCGCGAACAGCGATAGTGATAGCACCTTTAGATTCTGGTTCGTCCATTTCACCATCACCTAAGAACGCATACACAGTTTGTGCAGTGGTGTTCTTCAAGCCACGATGATTTAAATATTTCAGGAATTTAGCCTGATAGATTGCAGATAGTGGCCCCAGACCCATAGAAACTGTTGGGAACTGCCAGAATTCAGGCATTAATTTAGGGTGCGGATAAGAAGATAAACCTTTACCACCAATTTCTTGACGGAAGTTGTTTAATTGATCTTCTGTTAAACGACCTTCTAAGAATGCACGTGCATAGATACCTGGGGAGATATGACCTTGGAAGTAAACCAAGTCGCCACCATCAGTTTCATTTTGCGCACGGAAGAAATGGTTAAAGCACACTTCATATAAAGTTGCAGAAGATTGGAATGACGCCATGTGTCCGCCGAGTTCCAAATCTTTTTTGGATGCACGCAGAACCATCATTACTGCGTTCCAGCGAATAGCAGAACGAATACGACGCTCTAATTCCAGATTGCCAGGGTAAGCGGGTTCATCTTCAGCAGGAATGGTATTGATATAATCACTGTGTACAGAACCGCCTAAAGCGATATTAAGACCACCATTACGGGCTTGTTTTAATACCTGATCAATCAGGAACTGTGCACGTTCAACACCTTCTTCACGGATGACCGAGTCGATCGCTTGTAACCAGTCGCGAGTTTCGATCGGATCCACGTCATTTTTCAGCATATCTGACATGGTGTATTCCTTATCTGTTATCTGTTTTTAATGGTTATGGGAGCCTATCTTCCCGTTCTACCCATCTGATATGACGGGAAGATAGGCCCTGCTGTTATTACCGCTTCCCCTGAAAATCACAGGGCGATAGATAGTACAGACTCAGCGGTCAGGATCTGTGCTACTAAAATAAATCAGGATGTTGTTGTAGCCGGCGCAAAGAGCGCTCACGGCGAGTATGTTCACGACTCATATCCAACAAAACATCTTCAATAAAGGCCAAATGGCGATGTGATGCTTCACGCGCAGCTTCTGGCTCTCTATTAATAATAGCCTGATAAATCTGACTACGATGCTCACTTACTGCTGTTAACATCTCTTTACGAGTGTAAAGAAACTCAAAATTCTGGCGGATATTTTGCTCAAGCATTGGCACCATGCATCGTAATAGATGCAATAAAACGACATTATGAGCAGCTTCCGTAACAATTAATTGATATTGCAATACAGCTTCAGACTCAGCGATTAAATCACCCTCTTCATGGGCTTTCAAAATGCAATCATGGCTAGCTTTGATACGTTCAAGATCTTCATCAGTACCACGTAATGCAGCGTAATATGCAGCAATACCTTCCAGTGCATGACGAGTTTCTAAAAGATCAAATTGAGATTCGGGATGCCCGCTAAGCAGTTGAGCTAAAGGATCACTAAAACTTTGCCAGAGATTATGCTGAACAAAAGTACCACCGCCTTGGCGACGGAGTAAAAATCCTTTAGCTTCTAATTTTTGGATTGCTTCACGCAATGAAGGGCGAGATACGTCAAATTGTTTTGCCAGTTCACGCTCAGGTAAGAGTTTCTCGCCTGGGCGCAGAGTACCTTCTAAAATCAGATGTTCAAGCTGTTGCTCAATAACATCAGAAAGCTTAGGTTGGCGGATTTTTGTATAAGCCATATTGCTGGAAGCCATTATTGGATAACTATTACCTTAGTGATTGAGTTGTCAATTGGTAATACCAATTTAATATAACGAATAATAAAGTAACAAAGTATTCACTAACTGTCCATACAGTTGTTGAGCGAAATCATAAAAACCTGCAAATTTTAACAAATTATTTTAAAAATTCATCAAAATTGATAACTAGATCGCATTACACAGAAACGCTAAAAATAAATTTTTTAACGTTTTTTAAACACATAAACAGTCAAACTGAAGCGTGACAGCAATATTATTTTGAATTTAAATTCATAATTAGTAGCTTTAAATTCAATTTGGGTGGTTATTTTGTTAACAAACTGCGGTAATAAGCCCAATCAAAGTGAGGTCCTGGATCGGTTTTTCTATTTGGTGCAACATCACTATGCCCAGTAATGTTTTCTTCAATAGCAGGATAAAGAGTAATAAGCGATTGAGTTATCTTCACTAATTGTTGATATTGCTGCTGGGTAAAATCGCATTCATCAGTACCTTCAAGCTCAATACCAATAGAGAAATCATTACATTTTTCTCTGCCTTTATATAAAGAAACACCAGCATGCCATGCTCTCTCAGTAAAAGGCACATATTGCACAATTTCTCCATCACGACGAATAAGACAATGAGCCGACACTCTTAAGCTAACAATCTCACTAAAAAAAGGATGGTCTTGCTCTGATAATGTATTGGTGAAAAGCTGATCAATATAAGGTCCACCAAATTGGCCAGGAGGCAAACTGATATTATGAACAATTAATAAAGAAGGCTGCTCACCTTCGGGTCTCTTATCATGATTAGGTGAAGGAACTTGTCTAGCATCGATTAGCCAACCTTGTTTAATTTCCACATCAACCCTCTTTTATTTTGTTTTAGCCATTATCAATAATGTTATTAACGCATACTCATCAATAAATGCGAACTTTCCCTCAATAATAAAGATTAACTATGTATCTCTCCTTTTTCTTTTCGATATTTTACTCAAATTTTATTTTATCTATTCGCCAATAAAGTCCTTTTTTTTCATACTACTAGTGTTTATTACTCAAGGAGGACGCTAAATGAATGTACTTAATTATCACTCTAATGAAAATGGTTTTACCCTTATGGAGCTTATGATTGTGATTGCTATCATCTCGATTTTAAGCTCTGTTGCTATTCCTGCCTATCAAGGTTATATCCAAAAAGCAGCATTAACCGATGTATTGCAAACACTGTCGCCCTATCGTTCTGCGATAGAATTATGTCGCTATGAAAACGATCCTCAACACTGTAATTCTGATTCAACCTTTATGCCGCAACAATTTCGTAGTCGATATTTGTCCGATATTAATGTGTTAAACGGTGTGATTAGTGCAACCGGAAAATCACAACTTGATGGTCTGACGATCACAATGTCGCCAGAGAAAGGAGTTAACGACCTTATTCCAGTATGGAAAACACAATGTTCAGCAGCAAATCTTACGTTGCAAAAACAGTGCAGTGAGATTTTAAAATCATATTAGTGCGTTAGATATAAAGGAGCACTTATATTAAGTGTTCCTATTACACACTTTAAATATTGAAGACAACGCAGATAAATCAAAAAGTATAAAGAGGTGAAGAATGGATATCACACACTCTGCAACAGAATTTATTGAGCATTTATTACGTGAAAGTATTTTAAAACGCGTCTCTGATTTACATATAGAGCCTCAACAAACCAGTGTAAGAATTCGCGCCAGAATAGATAATCACTTATATCTATTATCATCTCCTCCAGATGAATTCTCTGAAGGAATAGTCACTCGATTAAAGGTACTTGCTAACTTAAATATTGCAGAAAAGCGGTTACCTCAAGATGGGCAATTTAGTTGGTCTTATAATGAAAAAAACTATTCAATACGAATAGCGACACTCCCCACGCTGTATGGTGAAAAAGTTGTTTTACGACTTATAAATAATTTACAACAACCAGAATTAAATCATCTAGGTTTTCAACCCTCGCATTTAACGCTATTAAAGAAATATTTAAATTTACCGCAAGGAATGATTTTAGTCACAGGGCCAACGGGAAGCGGAAAAACACTCACTTTGTATAGTTGTTTACACTATTTAAATAAAGAGAACCTAAATATAAATAGTGTTGAAGATCCGATTGAATTACCTCTAAAAGGTATTAATCAAATTCAAATTTCTGAAAAATCAGGGATCTCATTTACGACAATATTACGAGCATTACTACGCCAAGATCCTGACATTATAATGGTAGGTGAGATACGTGACCAATCTACTGCTGAAATGGCAATAAAATCAGCGCAAACAGGGCACCTTGTATTATCAACCTTACATACTAATTCGGCGTCATCCACATTAATGCGTCTATATAACTTAGGGATTGAAAAAGATCTTATTCATTCCTGTGTTAGTTTAATTATTTCACAACGATTAGTTCGTTGTTTGTGCCCTCACTGTAAAATATGCTTATCCAATAAACAGCATATTAGTATAAATAAAGAAGAGGTCGAATTACCAAATTGGCAAGCTGTTGGTTGCCAGCAATGCTGTTCAGGCTATAACGGAAGAACGGCTATCTATGAATGCTTTGAACCATCAAAGCAAACACACTCATCCCTTTATCATCTACTCTATTCAGGTTTTTCATTAATTAAACAAGGCATAACAACACTTGAGGAGGTTTATCAAACGCTAGGAGATATTGAATGAGATTACAGCTAATTTATCGCTATGATGCATTAAATTATCAAGGAGAATGGTGCACTGGAAAAATACTGGCGTCCTCTAATAACGAAGCATTTATTAACTTAACTCAACAACAAAAAGTTCCCATAAAAATCCGTTTATATAAAATCGTTTTATTTCAAGATGCTGATAAACAATATCGAATTCAATTATTCGAACAATTAGCTTTATTACTTCGTTCTGGTTTAGCACTTCTTCCTGCATTAACACTATTAAAAAATGAATGTCGTTACTCACATTGGCAATGTGTATTAGAAGATATTATTTTTAACTTAATGCAAGGAGGCTCACTTTCTAAACAATTAAATCGCTATCCACTTTATTTTCCAACCTCACTAAGTCGTTTTGTTTTTATTGGTGAAGAAAGTGGAAAGTTAGATGAAGTGATTACTCTGCAAATAATACAGTTAAAAAAACACCGAGAGATTGTAAAAAGAATCAAAAAAGCTTTTAAATATCCTATTTTTTTACTGACTGTATTAGTTTTTATTACCAGTATTATGTTGCTCTATGTTTTACCTGAATATCAATCTTTATACAGCGCCTTTAATACAGAACTTCCTCTTTTAACACTCGCCCTTATTGATTTTTCACAATGGCTTACTGATTATATCTGCATGATAGTGTTTATCTTTATCGGGTTAATATTTATTTATCGTTTGATTCGTTATTCTTTATCACCCTTTTATTTTGCTGAACAAGCTCTCTTTCTTCATCTTCCCTATTTAGGTAAACTTTTAAAATATCAGCAGCTACATCTTATTTTTCAGATAATCAGTATTACACAACAAGCAGGATTACCTTTATTACAAAGCTTAAAAATAGGAACAGAACAACTTACACACCCTATTTATAAGCGAATCCTTTCTCAAATGAGTGATCACATTATGCAAGGTAAATCGTTGAGCTTATTTATGAAGAATGAGCCTCTTTTTACACCTATTTGTTATCAGTTTATTATTTGTGCTGAAAGCTCAGGACAGTTGCTCTATTTTTGCCAACAATTGAGTGATTGGTTTTATCATCAACTCAATGAGCAATTAAAGACAATAAGTGCTTGGTTAGAACCAATGCTAATGACGGTCATTGCATTGATTATTGGCACATTAATCATTGCTATGTATCTTCCTATATTACAGTTAGGTGATACTATACAGTGAATCACAAGTTTTATGAGTAACATGCTGTTACTCTGTATTGCACTAACTTATTGATTGATGGCAATTCTATTACATATTATGAGGTAGGGTGTCAGGGTAGCAGAAAATCATCTATCATAATAACCGAATAAAACCCAAATATTGCAGTTATTATCTTGTGATAAAAACAAAATTAGGCTTTAGAATACTTGGACTAATAGTAAATTTTAATTCATTAAAAACAGATAAACACAAATGGCTTATACGGTTGCTCTTACAGGCGGAATAGGCAGCGGTAAAACTACCGTTGCTAATGCTTTTGCCTCATTAGGTGTACCTCTTGTTGATGCTGATATTATTGCTCGATTAGTGGTAGAGCCGAACTCCTTAGGACTAAATGCATTGCATCAGCATTTTGGTGGCTGCATTTTGCTACCCGATGGCTCGTTAAACCGAGCACAGCTGCGCCAGATTATTTTTGAAAATAATGAAGAAAAAACTTGGGTTAACAATCTTCTTCACCCATTGATACAGCAAGAGACTCAAAAACAGATACAGCAAATTACAGCGCCCTACTTTATTTGGGTTGTTCCATTATTAATTGAAAATAAATTAACGCATCTCGCCTCTCGCGTTCTTGTTGTTGATGTTACACAGGAAGAGCAAATAGAAAGAACCATGAAACGAGATGGCGTAAGTCGAGAGCAAGTTCTCAATATTTTAAAAGCTCAAGCTCAAAGACAGGAACGATTAGCCGTCGCTGATGATATTATTGAAAATCACGATAATAGCCAAAATATGATTGGAAAAGTTAAGCAACTCCATCAGCATTACTTAGAATTAGCTCAACAAGCGTTACAGGACAATTGCCATGAGTGATGACATCACAACAATCATCTTCGAACATCCCCTCAATGAAAAAATGCGTTCATGGCTTAGAATTGAAAACTCATTGATTCAGATTAACAGTTTTAGTGCAATTGATTCATTACCCACGGCACTCTCGTTTTTCCGTGCGATATCAGAATTTATTGAAGTACTTGATCGTGGCGAAATCCGCGCTGAATTACTTAAAGAATTAGAAAAAAGACAAAAAAAATTACAGCAATGGCTTTCATTTCCTAATGTTGATAAAGCGATTGTCACTCAAATTATTGATGAATTAGCTGAAAATGCAGCCGTATTAAGTCAAGCACCTCGCATTGGTCAGCATTTAAAACAAGATAAAGTCATCAGTTTAGTTAAACAGCGCCTAAGTATTCCTGGCGGATGCTGTAACTTTGATGTGCCAGCATTACATTTGTGGTTAAGCTTACCTCAAACAACCCGTGATGAAAGATTACAAAGCTGGTTAACGGGTTTATTGCCATTACAAAATGCATTAAATAGTTTGCTCATGCTTATTCGCCAATCAGATACATTTAAGCCCGCGCTCAGTCACCGTGGTTTTTATCAAGACAGCGCTGAAGAAGGTGAATTGCTACGTCTTAAGATAGCCATTGATCACCAAATCTATCCTCAAGTCTCTGGGCATAAAAATCGCTATGCGATCCGCTTTTTACCACTTGATAGTGAAAATGGAACAGTACCTCTAGAGCTACCTTTTGAGATTGCTTGTTGCTAACATTATGTTTATTGATATGAGCATAAATCGCACCAATGAAATCTAGGAGAGATAATGAGCGAAGAATTAATTGTAAAATGCCCAACCTGTCAAACAGAAGTTGTTTGGAATGAAAGCAGCCCTTATCGTCCTTTTTGTAGTAAACGTTGCCAACTTATTGATTTAGGCGAATGGGCGGATGAATCAAAACGTATTCCCAGCCAGAGTGATATTAATGACAGTGATGATTGGAGCGAGGCTCCGCAACAAGAGCCTAAAGACTTTTAATACTCTGATTAATAACATAAAAATAGCCACTCAATCGAGTGGCTATTTTATTTATAAACGCTTATTTAACACGACTCTACTTTTACTTACTTCTGCAATAACGCCACAATAGTGCGGTTAGCAGGCGGAAAATCATCAGCATTTAACGATCCAATAGATATCCACTTGAATTTTTGCCCCTCTTTACCATAGGGCTCATTATCCCATTGTGTGACTAAGAAAAAGGATAACGTAATGTGTCTATCTGGAAAATCATGCTCTACCGTTTCAAAAAGAGAGCATTGTGTTACATCAATACCGATTTCTTCTTGTAACTCACGGACTAGCGCCTGCTCTGGGGTTTCTTTATCTTCTAATTTTCCCCCCGGAAATTCCCAAAATCCCCCCATATGCGATTTTAGAGGACGTTGGGTGATAAAGACATTATTGTGTTGATCACAAATAATACCCGCTGCAATATGTAGCTTTTTTTTATCCATTATAGACAACCTATTGAATAGTCCAGTTATTATAACAACTTAACGTTATTATAACGTATATCCAATAGCGCTACTCTGGTTTTCTTTCCCTGATTATCTTGGTTGATTAGCGATATATAGGTAATAAACCGAACTGTGCTAATGTTTGGCAAATAATTCCCACTGCACCAAAAGCGATAACAGCATAAATTAATCCATTGCCTCCCCACACTTTAAAGCCTGAGTTTGGGAATTTCTGGCGTGCTTTTAGCGCCATAACCGCAGGGCAAATAATTGCCCATACACATGCCGCGGTTCCTGCATAAGCAATTGCAATTAAGAAACCATTAGGGAAAAGTAAACATAATAGTAAAGGCGGAGTGAAGCATAAAACGCCAGATTTCAAGCGCCCTGTTTTGTTATCTTCAAATTTTAGTGATGCTAAAATATAGTCGAATAAACCAATCGCAACCCCTAAAAATGAACAGAATACGGCACTAATAGAAAACCATAATAAAAAGCCTTCAATATATTTACTATTTAATACAGTGTATAAAGAATCAATAAAGGCATCTAAGTTACCGCCTTTTTGGATAATGGTAATAAATTGCTCACGAGGTAAATTTCCCATAGTACCAATCATCCAGAGCAAATAAATCACCAGTGCTAACACACAACCAATAATACAGCTTTTCACGACCTTTCTTTCATTTTCATGATAAAGCTTATAAAGGCTACAAACATTACCATGATAACCAAAAGAGGTTATAGCATAAGGAATGATGATAAAAATAAAAGGATAAAGATATAATTGACTTTTGCCTTCAAAGGTAGCAGTAAATAATAAATCGCCTCTCGCTTTGAAGAATAAGCCCGAGAATGCTAATACGAATAGAACAATCTTAATAAATAAAAATATTGAGGTTAAACGGCTGGCACAAGCGCCTCCCCACCATATTGTTGCTCCGAGTACTATGGTAAATACAAAGAATATCGCTCTAAGGTTTAGACTAAAGCCATATAATGATGAAGCTTCATAAATGATCGAACCCGCAGCAGAGATATAAGCATAAATTAATATATACAATACAAATATCAAAGAGGCATTTGCGAGATAACACGCCCATTTAGGTAATAACTCTTTCGATATATGAAAGTAGTTTGTTCCTGCGCCATATTTCGATATACATTCAAGAATATAAATTCCCGAATGAAACATAAAGAAACAGACAATAAATAATATAAAGAGTGAGTTAATAAACCAAGCACCAGACATTATTGTTGGTAGGCTAAACATTCCCGCACCAATCATGGCGCCGCCCAACACAAATCCCCCTACAATAATTGAGGGTTCTTTATTTACCGACTTATTTTCCATTTTTTAGTCCTTACTGAAATAAGGATAGGGCTCCCGCATTGCACGAGAGCCATTATTATTGTGGAGTATTATTTATTTGATAGGTTTTAATCTAGCAGTAAAGTGTCTTAATACAGGTGGTTCATATTCGAACTCGAGACCTTTAAGCGTTTTAAACTTCTCTTTTAAACCGATAAGTGCGTCAGCAATATAATCCATATGGTCGTTGGTATAGACACGACGCGCAATGGTTAAACGCATAAATTCCATATCTGCGTGTTTTTGTTCTCCCGTTGCAGGATCACGCCCCAATAAGAACGAACCAATTTCAACAGCACGAACACCAGATTCTAAGTAAAGTGCGTTAATCACAGCTTGAGCTGGGAATTGATCACCTGGGATATGCGGTACTAGTTTTTTACAGTCAACGAAAACAGCATGTCCGCCAGTAGGATATTGAATTGGAATACCCGCTTCACGTAGACGATCACCCAGATATTGAACCTGACCAATACGATAGTGTAGATACTCTTCTTCAGTACCTTCCTCTAAACCTTGTACCATTGCTGCCATATCACGACCCGCTAAACCACCATAAGTAACAAAGCCTTCCATTGGTACACAGCGCTGTCTTGCTAATGTGAATACTTCTTCATTATCACGAATTGAGACTAAACCACCGATATTTAACAGGGGATCTTTCTTCGCTGACATTGTTAATGCATCAGCATATTTATACATATCTAAAATAACTTCTTTGATGGTCGCATTTTTATATTTAGGATCACGCTGTTTAATGAAATACGCATTTTCACAATAACGCGCTGAGTCCATAACAACAAAAATACCGTGTTGTTTTGCGATTTCGTAAACTTCTCTTAAATTATCCATTGAAACAGGCTGACCACCAGCACTATTACAGGTCACTGTTGAAACAATGGCAACAACGTTATCAGCACCATGTTTAGCAATATTTTCTTTTAATTTAGCAATATCAAAATTGCCTTTCCAATCATCATAGGTTTCTGAATCAAACGCTTTTTCAGTCACAATATTAATTGCTTTACAGCCATTTAATTCAACGTGCGCTGCTGTTGTGTCAAAATGGAAGTTAGAAATAAATACAGGATTTTTCGCTTTTCCATCTTTTTGTTTATATTTTAATAATACTGGAAAAAGAATATTTTCAGCACCACGTCCTTGGTGAGCAGGAATAATATAATCGTAGTTAAACAACTCTTTGGCTTTATCTTTTAAATCATAATAGTTTCTTGAGCCTGCATAAGCTTCATCACCTGTTATCATTGCTGCCCACTGGTGATCACTCATTGCGTTAGTACCAGAGTCTGTTAATAAATCAATATAGACAGCATGACTTGGTAATAAGAATGGGTTATATCCTGCTTCTTTTAATGCAGCTTCACGTTCTTCTCTTGAAGGAACACGGATTTTCTCTACCATTTTAATACGGAATGGTTCTACGATTCTTTTAGCCATGATAATACCTTTAATATAAATTAAATAATAAAATTAAAAATAAATAAAATAGCCTTCCCATTTAAATTAAACGGAAAAGAGTATTAAATTATTTTGGATGGATATAAAAAAGGATTATTTTTCAGGGAAGAAGAAGGCGAGTTCAGAATCAATATTAAACCATTTCTTCAATCTGAAGAAACCTCTTAATATTATCAAAACATTAAATGATGAGAACATACTTTAACCCTTATCGTCAGGAAATAGTACAATTTACACGCTAATTTATATAACAGTTAAACACGATTAGTAATATAACAATAGTATATTTTGGACAAAAATCACACTATTTATAATTAATGATACATTAACGTGATCACTATCACTTACTTTATTATTTAATAAACTATTTTTTATAACTTAAATTTTTATTGATAATATTAAGTGGTAATACATGTATTTACATTGCATTTTCATAGAATGAAAGTTGCATTTAAATAACCATACTTTTTATCATGATTAATGATTTAACAATAAAATCCTAATCTTTTTACTTTCTTGCTAATCATTTTATTCATTAAAATGAAATAATAATTCATGAAATATTTATTCCAGAATAAAACATTAATAAACTTCCAACCAACAAATGAAAAGCTAATTAGCATTCTGCTTTTTTTATATCTTCGAATCTCCTCTCATTATTTATTTTCTCTTTATAAAAAATGAAAAAATTGTAATTAACATAGCTGAATCGATGGTAGTTTAGGCAAGAAGAAAAAATAACATGAAAGATTATAACCATGAAAATCAATACACTAGATACCATTTAAATGAATCATTTGTTTAAGTAATGCTATTTTAGATATCAATCATTTTAGTTATGTCGCTATTTAATAGCGAAAGAAATAAAAATTTATCTTTATTTCGTCGATTTTTAATTTCTTTTCATATTGAGAGTAGCCGGTATTTATTATTCTAAAATTAACGATAATATAAAAACATTAATTATTATCTTTCTATATTTAAGCAATATTATTTATATTTGAATTAATACCTTTATATTGAGGTAAAATGAGAAAAAAGTTATTTTATTAACACTATTAAGTGGTTTTTCAACCAGTGGATTAACAGCAAATGACGCCGGTTATTTAGGCTCGATGGGAGAATCGCGGCGCGCATTACAAGATAGCCAACGTGAAATAAATCAACTTATTGAACAAAATCGCTATCAACAACTTCAAGAAAATGTATTAGAGGTTTCACCTACCCCCACACTTATTACTGAATCAGAACATTGTTTGCCTATTAATGGGGTTTATGTTCAAGGAATTACTTTACTTAATGAAAAAGATCTTGATTCCTTAACATCATTACCAGAGCAATGTATAAAAAGTGCTGACGTTAACCGTTTAATTAAAGAGTTAACCCAACGCTATCTTCAACATGGTTATATCACAGCCAGAGTCCAATTTTTACGTCCGAATCAAGAGCAACAACTTGGATTGTATGTTATTGAAGGCTTTATTGAAAAAATAGAAGGTGGCGATCGAGGCGTTAATACCGCATTACTTTTCCCTCATATTGAAGGAGAGCCTCTTAAACTTTCAAAATTGGATCAAGGGCTCGATCAAGCAAATCGCTTACAATCGAATAAAGTTAAACTAGATATATTGCCTGGTACGCAATTAGGTGGCTCTATTATTCAGCTCACCAATCAGCGACAAGCACCGTGGCACCTAAATATTTCAAGTGATAATTATGGGCAAAAAAACTCAGGACGCTGGTTAGTTAGAATGAATGCAAGCTTAGATAGCCCATTAGGGTTATCTGATTTTGTTAGCTTAAATGCCAGCATTACCACTGATAATCCCAATACACGTTTTAATCGTGCTTACACCCTACTCTATTCTTTACCTTATGGTGCATTGACATTCAGTACTTTTGGTAGCTATTCCGAGTATGAATTTCATCAAGCATTACAAACACGTACCGTACGTTTATCTGGTGATACCACACAAGTTGGTTTAAGGGGCGATTACGCTTTTTATCGTAGTCAAAAACAGATTGATGCCTTAAATATACAGGTAACGCATAAACGAATACGCAACTATTTCAGCCAAATCCGCCTTGATCTAAGTAGCCCTGCTCTTACAACGGTAGAGCTAGGTATCAACCATTTACACATTGTTCCAAGTGGTGTTATCAGCGTTAATTTAAGTGCTGAGAAAGCCATTGGTTGGTTTGGTGCAGATGAGTCACCTCGTGTTGCTATTGGCAATGGTAATGACTATCGCTTTACAAAAGTTAAGCTTTTTGCCAATTGGCAACATCGTTTTGCTATATCGAATTCTACATTTTTATTCAATAGCGCCTTCTTTGGTCAATATAGCCCCGACACCTTACCAGGTGTGGAATGGCTTAGTTTAACGGATAAAAACGCAATCCGTGGCTTTGATCAAAGCACACTTTCTGGCGATAACGGCGGCTATTTGCGCAATACGCTTTCTTATCCTTATCGGATAAACACATTTTCAATCACCCCTCGAATTGGTCTTGATGCTGGTCGTGTTCAACAACATGGTAACTATGAAGGATGGCGTAGTGGCTATGGGCTAAGTTCGGGCTTAAACCTCCAATATCAAAAAGCACAGTTCGATATTGAAGTTGCCAAGGGGCATTTGCTTTACAACCAAACAAATTCCAATAAAACCAAAGACCCTACTCAAGTGTTAGTTAGATTTTCATACTTATTTTGATTCACACTCATAGCAATAAACGGAGAAAACTCTATGAAATCAAAAAACTTCAAGCTCTCTCCTTCGGGTAGGCTTGCTGCATCTTTAGCGATTATTTTCGTATCACTAAATGCATATGCTGGCGGTATTGTTCCTGATGCGGGCAATCAAGGACCGAATGTTTCATCAGTTAATGGTGGCACTCAAGTCATTAATATCGTTACACCAAATAACGAAGGTATCTCTCATAACCAATATCAAGATTTTAATGTAGGTAAACCCGGAGCTGTTTTTAACAACTCTTTAGAGGCAGGACAGTCACAGCTTGCTGGACAGCTAAATGCCAATAGTAACTTAAATGGACAAGCCGCTTCTTTAATTTTAAATGAAGTTGTTAGTCGTAATCCTTCGTTCTTATTAGGCCAGCAAGAAGTTTTTGGTATCGCTGCGGAATATGTACTTTCTAATCCAAATGGTATCACCTGTGATGGTTGTGGTTTTATCAATACCAGCCGCTCTTCTTTAGTTGTAGGTAACCCACTGTTTGAAAACGGTGAGTTAAAAGGTTATAGCACGCTTAATAATACAAATTTACTTTCTATTGGTAAAAACGGATTATATGCGCCCGGCCTTTTAGATTTAATTGCACCTCGCATTGATAGCCGAGGTAAAATAACAGCAGCAGAGATTTCTGCATTAACGGGTCAAAATACCTTCTCTCAACGTTTTGATATTCTTTCATCACAAAAACCCGCTTCTGCCTTAGATAGCTATTTCTTTGGAAGTATGCAATCGGGTCGTATCCGCATCATTAATACCGCAGAAGGAAGTGGTGTTAAATTAACAGGTAAATTTGTTGCTGATAACGAATTAAGTGTCAGAGCAGACAATATTCAAACGGATAGCCAAGTTCGTTATGACAGTTACGACAAAGATGGTAGTGAAAACTATCAAAATTACCGTGGTGGTATCGCGGTTAATAACAGTGGTTCAAGCCAGACTCTGACAAAAACAGAGTTAAAAGGTAAAAACATCACTTTAATCGCTGATAATAAAAACCAAATCAAAGCCTCTGATTTAATGGGTGATGATATTTTATTACAAGGGGCTCATTTAACTGTTGATGGCAAACAGTTACAACAAAAAGACACAGATACTGACAATCGTTGGTTCTATTCTTGGCAATATGATGTCACTAAAGAAAAAGAGCTAGTACAGCAAGTTGGTAGCCATATTGATGCCAAAAATAGTGCTACATTAACAGCAACTAAAGGTGATGTAACACTTGAAGGTGCCAAAGTTAATGCAGGTAACACGCTGGCAATTAATGCCAATAAAGATATTAATATCAATGGATTAATTGAAAAAGAAAGTCGCAGTGAAAACGGCTATAAACGTAACCATACTTCTCGTTTAGAAACAGGTAGCTGGAGCAATAGCCATCAAACAGAAACCTTAAAAGCGAGTGAACTGACCGCAGGTAAAACGCTGGGCTTAAATGCTGAAGGCTCTGTTACCACTCAAGGTGCAAAATTACATTCTAATGAGAATGTTGTTGTTAACGCTAAAGAGAACATCAATCTTAATGTTCAAAATACCAACAATGATAAAACAGTAACCAACAATCATGTTGTTTGGGGTGGTATCGGTGGTGGTAATAATAAGAATAATAATAACAAACAAGAAGTTAGCCATTCAACACAATTAACGGCTGACGGACAACTGTTACTTACGGCAGATAACAATGTCAAAATCACGGGTAGCCAAGTGAAAGGCAACCAAGGGGCTTTTGTTAACACAACCCAAGGTGATGTTGTTATTGATAATGCGATTAGCGAAACCATCACTAAAACTGATGAGCGTACAGGCACAGCCTTTAATATTACTAAGAATTCCCATAAAAATGAAACTAATCAACAAGTTTCAACCGGCAGTGAATTAGTTTCTGATGCACAATTAACTGTGATCAGTGGGAAAGATGTCAATGTTATTGGTAGCTTGATTAAAAGTGCTGATGAGTTAGGCATTGAATCTTTAGGTGATATCAACGTTAAATCTGCACAGCAGACCACAAAAATTAATGATGAAAAAACATCATTAGAGATCACCGGTCATGCTAAAGAAGTTGAAGACAAGCAATATAGCGCAGGTTTTCATATCACTCATACATCCAATAAAAACAATAGCACTGAAACCGAACAAGTAGGATCTACTATTAGTGGCGGCAGTGTTAAAGTTCAAGCGGATAAAGATGTCACTTTTGCAGGTTCTGATTTAAAAACAACCGCAGGTAATGCCTCTGTTTCTGGTGACAATGTTGCTTTTGTTTCAACAGAAAACAAAAAAGAAACAGACAGCACAGATAGAACCATTTCAGGTGGCTTTAGCTACACAGGTGGTGTTGATAAAGTGGGCTCTAAAGCTGATTTTCAATATGATAAACAGCATACAACAACTGAGATCACCAAAAATAAAGGTAGCGAAACTCAAGTTGCAGGTGATTTAACCATTACTGCGAACAATAATGTAACGCATCAAGGTGCATCACACAAAGTTGACGGTTCATATAAAGAATCAGGCGAAAATATTAATCATCTTGCGGCAAATGACAGTGCAACATCTAAAACAGATACCTTAAATATCGGTGTCGATGTGGGTGTTAATCTTGATTACAGTGGTGTTACTAAACCGATTAAAAAAGCAGTAGAAGACGGAATTGATACCACAAAACCGGGTAACAATACCGATATGGATAAAAAAGTTACTTTTAAAGATGCCATTAGTAATCTTGCTAACTTAAGTAATTTAGAAGCACCTAATGTCGGTGTTGAAGTCGGTATTAAAGGTGGCGGTAGCCAGAAATCACAAAGCGATAGCCAAGCGGTTTCAACATCAATTACTGCGGGTAAAATCAATTCTGACAGTAATAACAACTTACGTGACCAAGGTACCCATTACCAATCAACACAAGGTGATGTATCACTAACCGCAAATACTCACACCAGTGAAGCGGCTCAAAACAAACACCAAGAGTCTTTCCATGAAACAACAGGTGGTGGTCAAGTTGGTGTCAGCACGAAAACAGGTAGTGATATTACCGTTGCCATTAAAGGCGAAGGTAAAACCACAGATACAAGCTTAACCACAACACAAGCTAAAGGTAGCCAATTTGACTCAAAAGGTAATATCAACATTAATGTACGTGAAGAAGCACATTATGAAGGTGCCCAGTTTGATGCTCAAAATGGCAAAACCGTGATCAATGCTGGCGGTGATTTAGCACTGGCACAAGCCACTAATACTCATAATGAAAGCCAACATAGCGTTAATGGCAGCGCAAACCTCAAAGTAGGCACAACACCAGACAGTAAAAACTATGGTGGAGGCTTCAATGCTGGTGGTGCAAATCATCAAAAAGATCAGACGACCGCACAAGTGGGTTCAGTTAATGGCTCTCAAGGTATCGAATTAACGTCAGGTCATAATCTGACTCTACAAGGTACTCATTTAACCAGTGAACAAGATGTTTCTCTGACTGCAACTAACAAAGTTGATTTCCAAGCTACTGAGTCTCAACGTACTGAAACAGGTAAAAACTTATCTGGTGGATTACAAGCTGGCTTTGGTCAAAAAACGGGAGAAAAATCATCTTCTGTCAATGGCTTAGGTGGCGCTGAATTTGCTATTGGTAAACAAGATGAGAAAACCATATCTCGTGAAGGTGGAATGATTACTAACCAAGGTAACTTAACAGTTAATGGTAGTTCCGTTAATCTGCAAGGTACGCAAGTTAATAGTAAAGATGCACAATTAACCTCTCAATCGGGTGACACGACAATCACGTCAGCACAGTCAACAGATTACAAAAACAATTGGGGAACGGATATTTCCTTAAATGGAAAGCAGACCAAGACTACACCAAAAGAAGTCACTGAAGAGAAACCAGTCACTTCTATCCATAATATCGGCGGTAAAGTACTGGTCAATGTTGAAGATCAACAAAAATCTACACACCAAAACGCAACGGTAGAAACAGGCACATTAACCGTAAATAGTGATAAAAACGTCGCTCTTTCTGGTGCCAATGTTTCTGCAAATAACGTAACTGGCAATGTGGGCGGTGACTTTACAGTGACTAGTCAAAAAGACAGTGATCGTCACGTTAATGTCGATGTAAATGTGGGTTACAACCACAATAATGATCCTGAATCTAGCAAAGTGGATAAAACAGCCAAAGCAGGTGGATCATTATTGGAAAATACGATCAAAGAGACTATTGATTCAGGAATTAAATCTGCCACTGATGTCATTTCTGATAAATACAATTCACTCTCTTCAAGCATTGCAGATAAAACTGGTATCAGCGGCGAAACTAAAGCCAAAATCGACAAAGGTGTTGGCACAGTAGGCAATGGTATCAAAAATATCGTAACAGGTGCTGAAGGCCATACGGCGAATGCGGATATCAAAGTTTCTCATATTGATAATGATGCCGTTACCCAAACCACAACCTTAACAAGCAAAAATGACATTTCATTAAATGTAAGTGGTACAACTAAACTTACAGGTGCTGAAATTAAAAGTGAGCAAGGTCAGGTTGATTTAAGCGGTAGCAACGTTCAATTAAACAATATTGAAGGTCATCACTATGAAGCAGGTGCAGATCTTGATCTGAAATCATCTGCTGTTGATTTAGTGAAACAACTTGCAGGTGGTGACTTGTCATTAAAATCACCTGTTAAAGTTAATGAAACTGTAAACACAAAATCGTCTATTTCTGAAAAATAATAGACACCCTATAAAAGAGTAATGCCTATTCTTTTGTAAACCAAACCCCACTTATTAGGATAATAAGTGGGGTTTTTTTATGTGTTCGTTTCAAAATAGAACGTAAAGTATGATCAGTAATCAATAAAAAAGACCCACTTATGGCTAAGTGGATCTTTTTTTAATCAGTACATTACACAGCTATTATTATGAAAAATAAATTAACCTAACTGACCATGACAATGTTTAAATTTCTTACCTGATCCACAAGGACATGGTTCATTACGACCCACTTTTTTACCTGCAGCAACTTGACCATCGATTGCTGACATTTGAGATTCTTTTGTCACTTCATGGCTTAATTGTTGTTGTTTAGCTAAACGCTCGGCTTCTTCACGACGACGACGTTCTAACTCTTCAACTTCTTCTGGTAAACGAACTTGTACTTTGCTTAGTGTGCTGATCACTTCATATTTCAGTGATTCCAACATGTTAGCAAACATAGCGAACGATTCACGTTTGTACTCTTGTTTTGGATCTTTTTGTGCATAACCACGTAAGTGGATACCTTGACGTAAATAATCCATTGCTGCCAAGTGCTCTTTCCACAGTGAGTCTAGCGTTTGTAACATCACGCCTTTTTCAAAGTTACGCATCATTTCAGCACTAACGATCTCTTCTTTCGCTTTATAGACTTCGATAGATTTTTCTAAAATACGCTCACGTAATGTTTCTTCGTGTAATTCTGGCTCTTTATCTAACCACTCTTTGATTGGTAAATTTAAATCAAAGTCTTTTTGTAAACATGCAGTTAAGCCTTCAATATCCCACATTTCTTCTAGTGATTGAGGTGGAATATAGTTATCAATCATCGAAGTGAAGACGTCTTGGCGAATACTATCGATAGTTTCACTTACGTCTGCCACATCCAGTAATTCATTACGCTGAGTATAGATTGCACGACGCTGATCATTTGCCACATCATCATATTCAAGCAGTTGCTTACGAATATCAAAGTTGCGGTTTTCTACTTTACGCTGTGCATTTGCAATTGCTTTGGTTACCCAAGGGTGCTCAATCGCTTCGGTTTCATTCATCCCTAATTTACGCATCATGCCAGACACTTTGTCTGAAGCAAAAATACGCATTAAGGAATCTTCCATAGACAAATAGAAACGAGAAGAACCTTCATCCCCTTGACGACCCGCACGACCACGTAACTGGTTATCAATACGGCGAGATTCGTGACGCTCAGTACCAATGATATGTAAACCACCTGATGCTAATACTGCATCATGGCGCTCTTTCCATTTGGCTTTGATTTCTTCAATTTTTTCTTCTGTTGGCTCTTCCAGTTTAGCCACTTCAGTTTGCCAGCTACCCCCTAACACGATATCGGTACCACGACCAGCCATGTTAGTTGCGATAGTTACCGCTGAAGGTAAACCTGCGTTAGCAATAATATCCGCTTCCATTGCGTGGAATTTCGCATTCAGCACGTTATGGTGAACATTTGCTTTCGTCAGCGCTTTAGAAATCTCTTCTGATTTTTCAATTGAAATGGTACCGACAAGAACAGGCTGACCATTTTGAGTACGTTCACGAATATCTTCAATAATGGCTGCAAATTTACCTTGCTCATTCATATAGACTAAGTCAGGCAGATCTTTACGTACCATTGGGCGGTTAGTTGGGATAACAATTGTTTCTAAGCGATAGATAGAGTTAAATTCAAACGCTTCTGTATCCGCAGTACCCGTCATCCCTGCTAATTTTTCGTATAAACGGAAATAGTTTTGGAATGTGATTGACGCTAATGTCTGGTTTTCATTTTGGATCTTCACACCTTCTTTTGCTTCAACAGCTTGGTGTAAACCATCAGACCAACGACGACCTTGCATTGTACGACCTGTATGTTCGTCAACAATGATAACTTCGCCATCTTTAACAATGTAATCAACATCTTTGGTAAACAGCGCGTGAGCACGCAATGCCGCTGTTACATGGTGCATTAACATAATATTAGCCGGTGAGTATAAAGACTCCCCTTCTTTCATCATGCCAGCATCTGCTAATAAACCTTCAATTTTAACCAGACCGCGTTCTGTGATGTTCACTTGACGTGTTTTTTCATCAACAGAGTAATCGCCTTCACCTTGGAATGTATCTGAGTCTTCTTTTTCTTGAGAAACCAAATGAGGAATGATTTTATTCATTTGGATATAAAGTTCAGAACTGTCTTCTGCTGGTCCTGAAATGATCAGTGGTGTACGTGCTTCATCGATCAAGATTGAGTCAACCTCATCCACTAATGCATAGTGTAATTTGCGTTGAACACGTTCTTGTGGACTAAATGCCATGTTGTCACGTAGGTAGTCGAAACCAAATTCATTGTTCGTACCATAAGTGATATCAGCATTATAAGCTTCACGTTTTACTGGTGGCGCCATATTTGGTAAGTTGATACCAACGCTTAATCCTAAGAATTCAAATAAAGGACGGTTGTTTTCGGCATCACGCTGTGCCAAGTAGTCATTGACGGTAACAACGTGAACGCCTTTACCTGATAGCGCATTTAAGTACGCAGGTAATGTTGCGGTTAATGTTTTACCTTCACCTGTACGCATTTCTGCAATACAACGTTCATTCAGAACCATACCACCGATTAACTGTACGTCGAAGTGACGCATACCAAAAACACGTTTACTGGCTTCACGCACTGTTGCAAACGCTTCTGGTAAAATATCTTCTTCTTTCTCACCGTTTTTTAAGCGCTCACGGAATTCATCTGTTTTCGCTTTTAGCTCATCATCTGTCAGCTTTTCAAATTCTGGCTCTAGTTTATTAATTTCAGCAACAACCTTGCGCATACGGCGGATTGAACGATCATTACGACTACCAAAAATTTTGGTTACAATTTTACCTAACATAAATCTTTATTCTCATTTATGGCGTAAAACGCCGAAAACAGCCTCTGTTTTTATTGATAAACAGAGATAATCATAATCTTATTAGATTAAGTGACTCAATTAAGCTGTTAGGTAAGGTCCTGCGCGAATACCACGGATTTGTGCAAGCCATAATCCGGTATGATAGGAAATTGTATTCTGTACTAAAACATAGCCAGAAAGAGGAAAGAGGCTTAGTGCCGATGATGGAGTCTCTGTTAATAAGGCATACAGCGTATCAAGCATAACCGCTGCAACATTAGAAGCAGGTAACGGCTCATCTTTGGCTTTAACCATCAATTCGGGTGAATTAATGGTGAATGCAAAAGAGAGCTGTTTGATCACATTTTTTACTGCATGCTGTTGCCAGTAATTAAAGGTGAAGGATGAAGCAGGATTCTGTACACTTTGACGTAAGAATAAGTTATCAAACGCAATAATTGCCTGACTTTGACGGTTTTGAGAAGAAGGAGTATCTGTTTGCTGTGGATTTTCGGCATGAGCAGACAACAGCGAAGGTATTCCGATACCTGCTGCTACCATCCCTAAAAGCAGATGCGACCAAAAATATCGCCTGCCAAACTGTCGCCAAAAACTTATAATACTCATTAACCTTCGTTGCTCATTAATCTTTATTTTGTGGAGTCAAAATCTATGCGGGATAGTTACCCACAATCATTGGAAAAAATCTTCATTGAACTTGAAGGTTCCAACAAGAGTACACTACAACTTATACAACAGCGCGCAACGATTTTACTAAAATTAAATCGTGCCGTCATGGCTCTTTTACCCGTTCCTTTACGAGATAAGTGCCGTGTCGCAAATTATCGTAATGCTATTTTAATTATTGAAGTTGCAAACGCAAGTTGGTTAACTCGTTTACGTTATGAAACCCCGTCATTACTTTCCGCATTGAGACAAGAAATTTTACCATCCTTATCCTCAATAGACATCAAAATAAATCCGTCTTTAGGCGTAAAACAGGAAAAAAGATCTTTAATATCATCATTAAAAGAACAAGAGCCTAAAAAGAAACGTCACTTAAGTTTAGAAAGTGCGCAATCATTGAAGTATTTAGCTGAGAAAAGCCCAAAGAAATTAAGAGAGAGATTAGAACGGTTGGCTGCACTTGCCGGAGAGAGTACAAGTACAGCCAAAGATGAACGTTAATTAGAGATAATTAACGCGCTTTCCTTCGCAGGAATTAAGCAAAGACCATTGAGGGAGCTTTGAATGCCACTGGCATTTGCGCTTCGTCTTCAAATGTGACGAATTCCCACGCAGATTCTTTTGCTAATACAGCTTGGAGCAATTTATTGTTCAGTGCATGACCTGATTTAAACGCGGTGAATTCACCGATAATGTTATAGCCACACATAAATAAATCACCGATTGCATCCAACATTTTGTGACGAACAAATTCATCTTCAAAACGTAAGCCATCGTCGTTGAGAACACGATAGTCATCAACTACGATTGCACAATCGAAGCTTCCGCCTAAACACAATCCTTTAGATTGTAGATATTCGATATCACGCATAAATCCAAATGTACGAGCACGGCTAATTTGGCTCATAAAAGATTCAGCGGAGAAATCTAATTTATAACGCTGCGTACTTGCATCAATGGCTGGGTGATTAAAATCGATAGTAAAATCTAATTTAAACCCGTTGTATGGGCGCATCTCTGCCCATTTATCGCCATCTTCTACACGTACTGTTTCTTTGATGCGAATGAATTTCTTCGCAGTACGAAGCTCTTCGATACCTGCATCAAGTAACAAGAAAACAAAAGGTGCCGCACTTCCATCCATAATTGGAATTTCAGGTGCATTCACTTCAATTACGATATTATCAATGCCTAAACCAGCCAGTGCTGCGTTTAAATGCTCAACGGTTGATATACGCACATCGTCTTCGTTGACTAAGCAAGTACATAACATAGTGTCACGAACTGATTTTGCGTCTGCTGGAAAATCCACCGGTGGATTTAAGTCAGTACGACGGTAGATGACCCCAGTATTTGCTGGCGCCGGACGCATTGTAAGCGTAACTTTTTTACCCGTGTGAAGTCCCACACCGGTTGCTTGTACAATTCGTTTTAATGTCCGTTGTTTGATCATCATTTTATCTCGCAATGTTATCCGTCCTACCAATCATTATACTTATAATTGGCAGGACAGTTTAGCACAAAAAGCGGAGATGCCAATCTTTTTGGCGATTAATCAGCCTGTTTTCTCAGGAACGCAGGGATATCTAAATAATCTGGTTCTTTGTTTGCCTGAGTAGATTGTTCGTTAACGGCTTTTGCGGCAGGCTTGCTTTCTTCTACGGCAGAGAAAGAAGACATGCTATTTTGCATTTGCTGGTAACGATTCTCCATTGCGCTTTGCTGATTCTGTTTATTAGTTACCAGCGTAATTTCTGGACGTTTGTCCATACCAATACCTGTTGCAACCACAGTCACACGCAATTCATCATTCATTTCTGGGTCAAGGGATGTACCGATAACCACAGTCGCATTATCTGATGCAAATGCACGAATGGTATTACCCACTGTTTCAAATTCATCAAGACGTAAGTCAAAACCTGCTGTGATGTTGACTAACACACCACGCGCGCCAGATAAGTCGATGTCTTCCAATAATGGACTTGAAATCGCCATTTCTGCTGCTTCTTCAGCACGATCTTCGCCTTTCGCAGCACCCGATCCCATCATGGCATAACCCATTTCAGACATCACAGTTCTTACGTCAGCAAAGTCAACGTTCATTAAACCTGGGCGAGTGATTAGCTCAGCGATACCTTGAACTGCGCCTTTTAATACATCATTAGCTGCGCCGAACGCATCTAATAATGAAATTCCACGACCAAGTACTTTTAATAACTTGTCATTTGGAATAGTGATTAATGAGTCAACATGTTTTGATAACTCAGTAATACCTTGTTCCGCAAATGCCATACGTTTTTTGCCTTCAAAATTAAAAGGCTTAGTCACTACAGCAACGGTCAAAATGCCTAATTCTTTAGCCACTTCTGCAACAACAGGCGCAGCACCAGTACCAGTACCACCGCCCATACCTGCTGCGATAAAGACCATATCGGCACCTTCAAGTGCTGCACGTAGCCCTTCGCGGTCTTCCTCTGCTGCATTACGGCCTACTTCAGGATTTGCACCTGCACCTAAGCCTTTCGTAATGGCATTACCGATTTGGATAGTCTGTCCGACCGCTGTTTTACGTAGCGCTTGAGCATCCGTATTGACTGCAAAGAAATCTACGCCTTCAATACGTTCACGAACCATGTGCTCAACCGCATTACCGCCGCCGCCACCAACGCCGATGACTTTGATCACCGCATCGTTGGTTAATTCCATAGGTTCAAACATAATTTCTCTCCGTTTTGTGCCTTCTCAGGGCCGCTTGCTCAAACGACCTCTTTTTAAATTTGTCTGATTATTAAAACTCTCTTTTTAGCCAACCAGTGAGTTTTTTAAATAAACCACCGACAGCAGAGCGTTTCTCGGTTTCAGTTTCCTCACCAAAGTGAGATTCTTTACCGTAATGCAAGAGCCCAACCGCTGTTGAGTAGTAGGGATCCTGCGCATAATCTGTTAGCCCGGTAATATTTAACGGTTTACCGATCCGTACTTGCGTGTGGAAAACACGTTGAGCACATTCAACAAGTCCATCAATCTGTGCAGCACCACCTGTTAGCACAATACCTGCGGCTAAATGATGCTTAATCCCTTGCTGGCGTAACTGTTCTTGAACTTTTAAAATCTCTTCATTAACAAGATTGAGCAGTTCGGTATAACGAGGCTCAATCACCTCAGCAAGAGTTTGTCGTTGCAGACTTCTTGGTGGTCTGCCTCCGACACTTGGAACTTCGACATTTTCATCTTTACCAACTAAAGAGCCTAATGCACAACCATGACGAACCTTGATAGCTTCCGCATCATTTGGCGGAGTGCCAAACGCGTAAGCGATATCGCTTGTTACTACATTACCAGCATAAGGAATAACGCGAGTATGTCTTAATGCTCCACCGGTATAAATTGCGATATCCATTGTACCGCCACCAATATCAACAACACACACACCTAATTCACGTTCATCTTCGGTCAATACAGCAAAACTTGAAGCCAGTCCCGCAAAAATCAGTTGATCCACTTTTAATCCACAGCGTTCAACTGCTTTTACAATATTCTTTGCCATATCGTTATGGCAGGTAATTAAATGAACTTTAGCCTGCATACGCACCCCCGATAATCCAACTGGGTTTTTGATCCCTTCTTGATAATCAATGGCATACTCTTGCGGTATAACGTGTAAAACACGGTGTTCATCTTTTACTTTGACGGATTTCGCGGTATGAACCACGCTATCAACATCATCTTGAGTCACTTCTTCTTCTGAAATTGGCACCATACCAATCTCATTTTGGCAACTGATATGCTTGCCTGATAACGCCAAATATACTGAAGATATTTGGCAGTCAGCCATCAACTCAGCCTGATCTACCGCCCGTTGTACACATTTTACGACGGATTCGAGATCATTAACGCCACCTTTATCCATGCCCCGAGATGGACAACTTCCCACCCCGATAATATTCACTACACCATCAGGCAGGATCTCACCGACAAGGGTGGCTACTTTGGCCGTACCAATCTCAAGACCAACTACTAATTTTCTGTCCGTCGCTTTGATCATTATTGTTCTGCCTTCGCCTTCATCGTGTCATCTGCCACGTCTTGTTTATTCATTCTCAAGTAATAAAGGAGCCCATCCGACTGCACCACCACTGTCATAACGCAGATCCACGTAATCAACTCGTTTATCTGTTTGTTGTTGCAGTATCGGATACAACTCAATAAAGCGAGCGATCCGTTTTTCGTTATCCTTACGACCTAACTCCAATCGGACATCATTGTCTAAAACTAATTGCCATCCCTGACGGGCAGACATTGACGCTGCTTTTAAATTCAGGTTACTTGCAAGAAGCTGATCTCTCATTGCCACATAACCTGACAACACCATTTTTTCGCTTCCTTGAGGACCATATAACAAAGGATAACTTCCTTTGGTTTCCAACTGCGTTGGCAGACTGAAAACACGTCCTTCTTTATCAAGAAAGTAAGTGTCATTCCAACGGGTAAAGGGAACATACTCTACCAGATGGATTTTAAGTTCATCAGGCCACTGTTTACGAACAGTGACTTGCCTAATCCATGGCATACGTTCAATTTGTTGCTGAATAATATTCACATCCTGTGTCATAAATGTACCCGGCTGTCCTAAAGACAAAATGGCCTGACGTACATCATCATTCGTTGTGTAATGTCGCTCACCCGTTAATACAAGTTTTGAGATTGGCAGACGATTTGCGTCTTTCATCCAGTTAACCACTTGTATTCCACCCCAAATGATGGTGGCAATCACACATAAGAAAAAGATTAATCCTGATAAATAAGTACCATTACTCGGTCTGTCAGAATGTTGCTTCTCTTTGTGTTCTTTTATATTTAGCGCTGCTTGTGACATATTAACCCACTAACTCCTGAGCAACGTTTAAACAAGAGAATCGCCCATCCTTTTGTCCGATATTCCAGCGATTAATACTTTTCCTACATATATATACTTTATGAACACTTTTAGGTTTGATAATTAAATCACTAAATTGTTCAATCTGTTGAGAATTATTTACTTTAAAAGAAGAAATTGCGAATTTTTCTGCGTTTTTCTTACTTTTTAACTGAAATTTTTTCTCAACACAGATTTGAGCAAGCGAATTCTCGATCATTTTTTCCGCTAATACAGTGTTATTTTCCTCATAACACCCCATCATTACAGTTATTTTATTGACCATTTCACCATAAATGATGCTCACTTGCTCAAACATCCGTCTTAATCCTCGCTGAAAGATGGCTGTAATTTCGTATCTGCTAAGCGACGCGCTATTTTACCAATATTTCCAGCACCTTGAACTAAAACAAGATCATTATCTGTTAATACACCCGCCAATATTGATGAAATATTAGTCACATCAGAAACCCAGATAGGATCTAGCTTTCCACGTTGGCGAATTGTTCGACAAAGTGAGCGACTATCGGCACCAGCAATAGGCGCTTCCCCAGCAGAATAAACATCTGTTAATAATAAAATATCAACTTGATTGAGAACAGTTGCAAAGTCTTCATATAAATCACGAGTACGTGTATAGCGATGGGGTTGGAAAATCATCACTAGACGTTTATCTGGCCATCCTGCTCTCGCCGCTTTAATCGTTGCATCAACTTCTGTTGGATGATGACCATAATCATCCACTAGCATCACTTCACCTTCTTGACCATTAACATGCTCAAGACTGTAGTTACCTAAGAAATCAAAACGACGTCCAGTACCTTGGAAGTTAAGTAATGCGGCTAAAATATGTTCGTCAGCAATGCCTTCTTCTGTGGCGACAGCAACCGCAGCTGTTGCATTCAGTGCGTTATGGCGACCAGGTGCATTTAATACAACTTGTAAATCTGGCATACCTTCACGAGAAATAGTGAAAAAGCCCTGAGCACCTTTTTGTTCATAGTGTGTAATACGAACGTCAGCATCTTCACTAAAGCCATAAGTCGTAATATAACGACCCACTTTAGGAATAATAGAACGAATGACATCGTCATCCAGACACATCACTGCACGACCATAGAATGGTAAATTGTGCAAAAAGGTAATAAACGTCTCTTTTAGATTGTCAAAATTACCGTGATATGTGTCCATATGGTCTGCTTCGATATTCGTAACGACAGCAACCATGGGTTGTAAATGTAAAAACGATGCATCACTTTCATCAGCTTCAGCAATTAAATAACGACTGCAACCTAAGCGAGCATGAGTGCCAGCCGATTTAACAAGCCCACCATTAACAAAAGTAGGATCTAAACCCGCTTGCGCATAAATATTTGAAATCATCGCTGTTGTTGTCGTTTTGCCATGTGTTCCGGCAATCGCAACACCATGACGATAACGCATCAATTCAGCCAGCATTTCAGCACGACGAATAACAGGGATACGCGCTTCTCTTGCTGCAATAATCTCAGGATTTTCAGCACTGATTGCTGTCGAAACCACAACAACACTTGCGCCACGAATATTTTCAGGGCGATGATTAAAATAGACTGTCGCGCCTAAGGCAACGAGCTGTTGTGTGACTACGTTTGGTGCTAAATCAGAACCGCTGATTTCATAACCTTCGTTAGCCAACACTTCGGCAATCCCCCCCATACCAGCACCACCGATGCCAATAAAGTGAATATGCCTAACTTTTCTCATTTCAGGCACAAATGATCTTAATTTTGCCAGTTGTTGTGTATTCACTATTTACTTCTTCGCTCTACGTTAATGGTTACAAGTTACGTTTATTTTTTTGCCACTTCGATTATCACATTCGCTACGCGCTCTGTGGCATCCGTAATCGCAACACTTTTTGCTTTCTCTGCCATTGCTAACAAGGTTTCTCTATCCCAATTTTTCAGGGTTTGTGCAATGACTTCTGGTGTTAAATCGTTTTGCTCAATAATACGCGCTGCACCCGCTTTTTCTAACGGCAGTGCATTCCAATATTGCTGTCTATCTTTGTGCTGGAAAGGAACAAAAATAGCGGGTAATCCCGCTGCGGCAATTTCGCTGACCGTTAATGCACCTGAACGACACACAACAACATCAGCCCATAGGTAAGCTTGCGCTATATCATCAATAAATTCAGTAACTTTATATTCAGATTTAACTGAATTTTTTGCTAATTCGTTCTGATAGCGTGTTTTTGTATCACTTTCGCCACCTTTTCCTGCTTGATGCCAGATTGTAACATGTTCACCTAGTAAACCTGCAACTACGGGTAAGGTGTGATTTAAAATTCTAGCACCTTGACTACCACCAATGATCAGTACACGAATAGGCCCTGTTCTCTCTTTTAATCGTACTGAAGGCGCTTCAAGTGCCAATACATCTTCACGAACAGGATTTCCAACAACTGGTGCTTTAGGAAATGCTCCCGGAAAAGCCTGTAATACACGTTTCGCAATTTTCGATAACCAGCGATTGGTTAATCCAGCGATACCATTTTGCTCATGCAAAATAACGGGGATCCCGCACATCCAAGCGGCAACACCACCAGGGCCTGAAACGTAACCACCCATACCAAGTACAGCATCTGGCTGATAGCGCTTCATAATGGCGCGAGCTTGGAAAATCGCTTTAATAATACGAATAGGTGCTGCGATTAATGCTTTAATACCTTTTCCACGTAAACCTGAGATACGAATAAATTCAATTTCGATACCGTGCTTAGGGACTAAATCGGCTTCCATTCTATCTGCCGTTCCTAACCATCGGATTTCCCAACCTTGAGATTGTAGATAATGAGCAACAGCTAATCCTGGGAATACATGTCCCCCAGTACCACCAGCCATAACCATTAAACGGCGTCTACGCTCGCTCATTTCGGGCTCCTTACAAACGCCTGAGCTTGTGCTAGACGTGTTTCATAATCAATTCGTAATAACATCACGATGGCAGTTGACATAATAATCAAACTCGAACCACCGTAACTAATAAGAGGAAGGGTTAATCCCTTTGTTGGCAACATGCCTGCTGCAGCGCCTACATTCACCAATGACTGGAATGTAAACCAAATCCCGATAGAGCAAGCTAAAAAGCCTGAAAAACGTTGTTCGAGGATCAGCGCACGTCGTCCAATTTGCATCGCGCGAAAAGCGATGAAGAATACCATTAAAAGCACCAAAACCACACCGATATAACCAAGTTCTTCAGCCAAAATGGAGAAAATAAAGTCGGTATGTGCCTCTGGCAAATATTCTAGTTTTTGTACTGAGTTTCCTAAACCTTGTCCAAGCAAATCACCACGACCAAATGCCATTAGAGATTGTGTAAGCTGATAGCCACTTCCAAATGGATCTTCCCAAGGTTCTAAGAAAGAAGTGATACGTCGAACACGGTAAGGTTCAACAATAATCAACATAACAACAGCGGCAATTCCTGAACCGATAATGGCTAAGAACTGCCAAATTTTAGCACCTGCTAAAAATAACAGTGCTAATGTTGTTACGAATAAAACCACAACGGTTCCTAAGTCTGGTTGTAATAACAATAAAACAGCCAGTACTAACATCACGCCCATCGGCTTACAGAAACCCCAAAAGTTATTTCGCACTTCTTCAACTTTTCGGACTAAATAGCTCGATAAATAACAAAACAGCGCAAGTTTTGATAATTCAGCAGGCTGGAAATTTAATGGTCCCACCGCAATCCAGCGTGAAGCACCATTAACGGAACTCCCTACCACCAATACCACTAATAAAAGTAATATCGAACCAAACAGCATTAAGCTGCTATAACGTTGCCAAATTGCCATTGGAATGCGCATGGTGACTAACGCAATACAAAATGCGACAACAATATAGATGCCATCACGTTTAGCAAATAAGAAAGGATCTTCTGCAAGACGTTGACCAACAGGCATTGAAGCTGATGTCACCATAACAAAGCCGACAACCGCTAATCCGAAAGTAAACCAGAGCAAAGTGCGATCATACGGCACAAATGCCGTATTCTCAGTTTGATAACTGCCCACTAGCCACTGTTTTAATCTTCGCATTGCGAATACGCTCATCAGCCAAGCTCCCTTGCTAAACGTGCAAATTCATCACCACGCTGCTCAAAACATTTAAACTGATCTAAGCTTGCACATGCAGGAGAGAGCAACACCATATCCCCTGATTTTACAGAAGGAGCTAAGGCTCGCATGGCTTCTTCCATTGTCACTGTTAATAAAGAGACATCTGGTCTTAGATTTGCCAATGCGTGTCCATCTTGCCCAAAACAGTACAGACGAATATTGTCTCCACTGATATAAGGCAATAAAGAAGTGAAGTCCGCAGATTTCCCATCACCACCTAATAAAAGGTGTAGTGTGCCCTCAACTTCAAGTCCTCGTAATGCCGCTTCAGTGCTTCCCACATTGGTGGCTTTCGAGTCATTTATCCAACGTACATTTTGATGTAAATAAACTAATTGAAAACGGTGAGCAAGACCGTGATACGTTTTCAGTACCTCGGTTGCAGCTTTACGAGAAATACCCACAGCATCAGCAAGTGCTAATGCTGCTAATGCATTGGCATAGTTATGCTGCCCTGAAAGGTACATTTCAGCCGTTGAAAGGACTTTTTCCCCCTTCACTTTTAAAATGCGATTTGTGTTATCAAGCTGATAATCACCTTGTCCAACACCAAAACTAACACAACGATTATCTTTACCCGCTAAAGGTAGCGTTAATGCATCATCTTCGTTATAAACGCAGGTTTTAGCATTATCGTAAATACGCAGTTTTGCTTCACGATATTGTTCTAATCCTAACGGATAGCGATTCATATGATCTTCGCTAATATTTAATACCGTTGCAGCAGCGGCTTGTAAGCTATGAGTCGTTTCTAGTTGAAAACTCGATAGCTCTAATACATATAAATCATAAGGCTCGGTTAATAAGGTCAGTGCTGGAACACCAATATTGCCACCGACTCCAACACGAATACCATCTGCGCTTGCCATTTCACCCACAAGCGTTGTCACGGTACTTTTACCGTTAGAGCCCGTAATCGCTACAATAGGCGCTTTGGCTTCACGGCAAAATAGTTCAATATCACCAACAATTTCAACACCATGATTTGCGGCTTCAACAAGCTCTGGTGTCGAAAGTGCAATACCCGGACTTGAGATAATTAAATCAGCATCGTTAAGCCATGCTTGATGAAAACTACCTGTATGATATTCAACGTCAACAGGAAGCTTATCTAAGCCTCCTGGTTTTTGGCGTGTATCAATAACCTTAGGTGTAACACCTTGGCGGATAAAAAAGTCAACGCAAGAAAGGCCTGTTATCCCAAGCCCAACAACAACCACTTTTTTTCCCTGATAATTTGCCATCTTAACGCACCTTTAATGTCGCCAGACCAATAAGCACTAACATCAGTGAGATGATCCAGAAACGGACAATAACACGAGGTTCAGGCCAGCCTTTTAATTCATAATGGTGATGAATTGGAGCCATACGGAAAATACGTTGACCACGCAACTTAAATGAACCGACTTGTAAAATAACGGAGAGTGTTTCAACAACAAACACCCCCCCCATAATCACTAATAAAAACTCTTGGCGTAATAACACTGCGATAGTCCCTAATGCGCCACCTAATGCAAGCGAACCAACATCGCCCATAAAGACCTGTGCTGGGTAAGTGTTAAACCAAAGAAAACCTAAACCAGCGCCGACTATCGCGGTACAGACAATCACCAATTCGCCCGCATGCATTAAGTAAGGAATTTTCAAATAACTGGCGAAATTAACGTTACCTGTTGCCCATGCAACTAATGCAAAACCCGCAGCAACAAATACCGTTGGCATAATGGCTAAACCATCTAAACCATCCGTTAAATTCACTGCGTTACTCGTACCCACAATCACAAAGTAAGCCAGTAAAATGTAGAGCATACCTAATTGAGGCATAACATCTTTAAAGAATGGAACGACTAGCTGTGTTGCTGGCGTATCTTTACCAATTGCGTACATACTAAATGCCACAACAAGTGCGAGTACGGACTGCCAGAAATATTTCCAGCGAGCAATTAAGCCTTTTGTGTCTTTACGAACTACTTTGCGATAATCATCAACAAAACCAATCACGCCGTAACCAATTAAAACCAGTAATACACACCAAACATAGGGGTTATCTAATCTTGCCCATAGTAGTGTGGAGATGGAGATAGAGAACAGGATCATAATCCCGCCCATTGTTGGCGTACCGCGTTTGCTAAAGTGAGACTCAGGTCCTTCGCTACGAACCACTTGCCCGATTTGCATTTTTTGTAACCATGCAATCAGATGAGGTCCCATCCACAACGCAATAATTAATGCCGTCAATAAGCCAACAATCGCCCTGAATGTCAGATAAGAAAACACATTAAAAAATGTATGGTATTTAACCAAATATTCGGCTAGCCAAACTAACATTCAAAGCACTCCTTTAATGCGTTCACGATATCTTCCATCGCGGAGCTTCGTGAACCTTTTACTAAAACTGAAACAACATCATGCTGCTGTAATAATGGAATTAATTGAGCAAGTAAGTCGGCTTTAAATGCAAAATGCTGACCACCTTGATTTTCATCACTAATAAAATGGCTGTGGTGTCCAACAGTAAAGACACTATCAATACCGGCATTCTGAGCAAAACGCCCCACATCACGGTGACATTTTTCTGAATCTTTACCTAATTCAGCCATATCACCTGCAACAAAAATCTTATATCCCGGTAATTGAGATAAAACCTGTAAGCCTGCGATCATCGAACCATCGTTAGCATTGTAAGTGTCATCTAACACCATTTTTCCTGCTGTTAATTCAACAGGATACAATCTTCCCGGTACGGCTTTTAATGTCGATAAACCAAGACGAACATCTTCAAGCGTTGCCCCAGCAGATAGCGCAAGAGCACTTGCCGCTAAAGCATTCGCAATATTATGGCGACCCGGTAATGGAAGAGTGACGTCAACACAACCTTCGGGGGTATGTAACGTGAAGTTGGTTGTGAATTGCTTAACCGTGATATCTGATGGATAAAAATCGGCTTTACCTTGTGCTGATAAAGAGAATGACCATTGCGTTTGGCGCGCATTCAAATGGTGTTTCCACAAAGGTAAGTCATTACTATCCAGATTAATAATGGCTGTACCTTGCTCTTTTAAGTGGGTAAAGATTTCACCTTTTGCTTGTGCAATCCCTTCCAGTGATCCAAATCCCTCAATATGTGCAGAAAAGAGATTATTTACCAATGCACTATCTGGTTTTACCATATTTACGGTATACGCAATTTCACCGATATGGTTTGCGCCTAACTCAATAACAGCAAAACGGTGTTCTGGCGTTAAACGAAAAAGCGTTAAAGGTACGCCAATATCGTTATTTAAATTGCCATGGGTATATAAGGTTTCGCCACAGTGACGCAAAATAGAAGCGGTCATCTCTTTAACGGAGGTTTTTCCAGAAGAGCCTGTCAACGCAACAATCTTGGCGTGGCTTAGCGAACGAATATGTGCTGCAATTTCGCCCATTGCTAGATGGGTATCTTTCACAATGATTTGCGGGCAATCAACATCAATCTCACGATTAACTAACACCGCAACAGCGCCTTTTTCTTTTACATCAGCAATAAAATCATGAGCATCAAAACGCTCACCCGCTAATGCAATAAACAGGCAATCTTCATCAATTTTACGACTATCTGTTGAAATCGATTTGATGATAAGTTGGTCCGCTTGGCTTTGAGCGATATGGCTCAATGTGCCTTTGCTAATTTGTTCAATATTTCCTAAAGACAGAGGGATCATGCTATCACCCCCAACAACCGAGCAACGGTTAATCTGTCTGAATAATCAAGACGGCGCGAGCCAACTAATTGATAATCTTCATGCCCTTTACCTGCGACTAAAATCATATCCTTTGCATCGGCTTGCATGATCACGTTAGTGACTGCTTCAGCTCGACCTTCAATGGCAATAGCACGACCGGGATCCATTAAACCAGAAAGAATATCTTGGATGATAGCGTGTGGCTCTTCGCTACGAGGGTTGTCATCGGTGATAACAACTTTATCAGCCAGCTCTTCTGCGACTGCTCCCATTAGTGGGCGCTTACCTTTGTCTCTATCTCCGCCACAACCAAATACACACCATAGTTTACCTGTGCAGTGTAAACGAGCAGCTTGAAGTGCTTTCTCTAAAGCATCTGGAGTATGAGCATAATCGACAATAACCGTAGGGCGATTATCCGCACTAAATACTTCCATGCGGCCACAAACAGGTGTGAGTGAAGATGACGCTTTAATAACCGCATCTAATGGATATTCAAGTGCTAATAATGTCGCTAAAGCGCATAAAAGATTACTAACATTAAATGCCCCCATTAATGGGCTTTCAATTTCACCATCACCCCAGCTAGAACTAAAGTGAATGGTTGCACCCGCATCATGATAATTAATCTGGGTTGTTTTAACAAAACGGCCTTGCCAATTTTGTGGCAATTTATTTTCCATTGTCACGGCAACAGCGTCAGGTAAACGAGATAACCATTTTTGACCAACGGCATCATCCGCATTGATGATTTTTTCACCACTGCAATGAGTGGAAAACAGTAACCATTTTGCTTCTTCGTAGTTAGCCATATCACCATGGTAATCAAGATGATCACGACTTAAATTCGTAAATACACTCGCCACAAAAGGCAATGCACTCACACGACCTTGAACTAAACCATGAGAAGAAACTTCCATAGCGGTCAATGTCGCGCCTTGATTTAATAATTGCTGTAACTCTAATTGAATATCAACCGCAGATCCTGTGGTGTTCATCGCAGGAACAACATGACCTAAAAGTCCGTTACCTACTGTTCCCATCACAGCACTTGTTTCACCTAAACCTTGTGCCCACTGTGCTAACAATTGTGTTGTTGTCGTTTTTCCATTAGTCCCAGTAACACCAATCAGTTTGAGTTTTTCCGCAGGTTGATGATAAAAATGTCCCGCTAACTTTGATAATTCCGCATTAAGATTATCAATGTAAATAACTGGAATACCGTGACTTTCACGGATTTCACCATGCGTTGCAACATCTTGTGCTTCCGCTAATACCGCCGAAACACCTTGAGCAATTGCTTGAGGAATATAGCGTCTACCATCAGTTTCATGACCTTTGATGGCGATAAAAAGATCACCGCTCGCCGCTTTTCGGCTATCGAGTGTCATGTCTTTGAGCATCAATGACGGTGCTTGTATCCCGAGTGCCCCTAATAGGTCACTTAAGTTAGGATCGGCCACTTGTATCCTCTTCTTTTTTAATCACAAATTCATTTTTATCGTCTGGCGTCAATGCGTCAGGTTCTACGTTCATTGTGCGTAAAACCGCGCCCATGATCGCGCCAAACACCGGTGCAGAAACTGCCCCACCATAGTACTTCCCTGCTTTGGGTTCATTGATTACGACAACCAATGCAAAACGAGGGCGACTTGCTGGAGCAACACCCGCCGCATAAGAGATATATTGATTGATATATTTTCCGTCTGGCCCTACTTTCTTCGCTGTCCCTGTTTTAATCGCAACACGATAACCTTTAATCGCCGCGCTCACACCACCACCACCGGGTAATGCAACGCTTTCCATCATATGAACGACGGTTCTCATCACAGGTTCAGGGAATACGCGAGTTCCCGGTACTGGAGGGTCAACTTTTGTAATAGAAAGAGGACGGTAAATACCAAAACTACCAATCGTTGCGTAGACACGCGCTAACTGTAACGGCGTTACCATTAGCCCATATCCGAAAGAGAAGGTGGCCCTTTCAAGATCGGACCACCGTTGTTTTTTTATTGGAAATATGCCACTACTTTCGCCAACTAGCCCCAAGTTAGTTGGCTTCCCGAATCCAAATCGTGAATAAACATCCACAAGTTCAGATGCAGGCATCGCTAACGCCAGTCTTGAAACACCAACGTTACTCGATTTCTGTAATATTCCTGTTATCGAAAGCTCATGATATAACGCCACATCTTTTATCTGATGCCCGCTAATACGATAAGGAACGGTATTAATAACACTATTTTCTTTAATAATATGATTGTGGAGCGCACTCATCACAACCATCGGTTTTACGGTAGAACCTGGTTCAAAAATATCGGTGATAGCACGATTACGCATCGCATCTTTAGGCGTTCCCGTTAAATTATTTGGGTTGTACGATGGGCTGTTAGCCATCGCCAGCACTTCACCGGTATTTACATCAACTAAAACAGCGGTTCCTGACTCTGCTTTATTCTTAATAACCGCATTGGTTAATTCGCGATAAACCACAGATTGCAGACGTTCATCGATACTTAACATCAGGTTATGAGCAGCTTGGCTGTCTGTTTGAGCGATATTCTCGATAACACGGTTAAAACCATCTTTACGAACAACACGCTCACCAGGAGCACCTGTCAGCCACTGGTTAAAGCTTTTTTCAACACCTTCAATACCATCACCATCAATATTTGTTACACCGATGATGTGAGCAGTTACTTCGCCTGATGGATAATAGCGTTTTGATTCTTGGCGCATATTAATCCCAGTGATTTTTAGTTTACTAATATAATCACTAATTTCAGGGTTCACTTGGCGAGCCAAATAGATAAAACGAGCGGAAGGCGTTGCGACAATTTTTTGCTCGATGTGATTCACTGGCATTTTCAGTGCATCAGCAAGTGCTAACCAACGAGAATCCGTCATATCGGGATTAGCATCTAATACAACTTTAGGATCTGCCCAAATGGCAAAAACAGGCACACTAACGGCAAGAGGCCTACCCATTCTATCGCTGATCATGCCTCTTGCTGTCGGTACTTTTTGTACACGTAGAGAACGCATATCCCCTTCACGAATAAGGGGATCGGGGTTAATAATCTGTAAATAGGCAACACGGATTAATAGCGCGGCTAAAGCGATACCAATACCACCGCAAAGCAACGCAAAACGCCAACTCACAAATCCTGTTTTTTCTTCAGGCTTGCGTAGTTTGGCATTTGACTTTGTCTTTGCTTTCGCTTTTGCCGAACGTGAAAATTTCATACTTGCCTTAATTATTTAGTAACCACAATGTTCTCTTTTGTTGGGTCAACATGGATCATTCCCAAACTATCACTTGAAAAACGCTCTACTCGGCTATGATCAGCCAGTGCGTTTTCTTCAAGAATGAGATTGCGCCATTCGATCTCCAATACGTTTTTCTCCAGCACTAAACGCTCTTTCTCTGCTGTTAATAAACGTGTCTTATGTGCGGTTGTCACGACATACACCGCAGAAATAATCACAGCAATCAGTAAACATACAGGTAATTTGCCATGACGCAGTAAATCCTGCCCTATAACTCTCGGTAATGAGTGTCGTTCAGTAGACATTTATTCCTCAATACGTTGTGCTACACGCAATACAGAGCTTCGTGCCCGTGGATTTTCTTCAACTTCTACGCCTGTCGGTTTCATCTTGTGAATACTCGATAAGCGAGCACTTCCTAACTCTTTTATTTGCGCTTCTGTTAGAGGAATACCCGCAGGGACAACTGGCCCTTTACTTTCATCTCGAATAAAACGCTTCACCAATCGGTCTTCTAATGAATGGAAACTAATGACCGACAAACGTCCTTCTGGTGCTAAAACAGAAACAGCACCTTTTAATGCTTTTTCAATTTCATCTAATTCGCTGTTGATATAGATACGAATTGCCTGAAAGCTACGTGTTGCTGGGTGCTTATGTCGTTCTTTTACTGGGCTTGCGTCGCTAATTAAATCAGCCAATTGTTTGGTTCGAGTCAAAGGCTCTTCTGTTTTGTTACGTGCAACAATGGCGCGAGCAATACGCTTAGCAAATCGTTCTTCACCAAAAGTTTTCAATACCCATGTGATGTCTTCTTCTGCTGCTGTCATCAGCCATTGTGCGGCTGATTGCCCTGATGTTGGGTCCATACGCATATCAAGAGGTCCATCACGCATAAAAGAAAAACCACGTTCTGGATCATCAAGTTGAGGTGAAGAAACACCTAAATCCAGTAATACACCATCAATTTTCCCTGCTAAACCTAACTCAGTGACATACTGCTCAATATTTGAAAACGGCCCATGAACAATAGAAAAACGAGCATCATCAATTTCATTAGCAACAGCAATCGCTTGTGGATCTCTGTCTATCGCAATCAAGCGACCTTGTTCGCCCAATTGCGATAAAATTAGACGAGAGTGCCCTCCGCGACCAAATGTTCCGTCGATATAGATACCTGAAGATTTAATATTCAGGCCATTCACTGCTTCATCCAGTAATACACTGGTATGACTAAAATTATTCGTTGTCATTATTTAAAGTGATAAATCCAATAGTCGTGTCGATAACGGTTCCTGTGAGGTTTGCTCGGCTACAATGTCTTTTTCGATCTGTTTGTACCAGACCTGTTCATCCCACAATTCAAATTTATTGAATTGACCGACTAACATGACCTCTTTTGTTAGCCCCGCATGCTGTCTTAGCGTGCTAGCTAACAAAAGACGTCCTGCGCTATCCATTTGGCATTCGCTGGCGTGACCTAATAACAAACGTTGAACTCGACGTTCCGCAGGATTCATAGAGGACAAAGCTGCTAATTTTAACTCAATCTTTTCCCATTCTGGAAGGGTATAAAGCAATAAACATGGCTGATTGAGATCAATGGTACAAACCATTTGACCTTCAGAAATCTCACTCAGCGTTGTTCGATAACGGGAAGGAACTGTTATTCGCCCTTTGCTGTCAAGATTAACGAGTGTTGCTCCACGAAACATCCTCATTACCCCCAGCTTTGTAATTTACACCACATTATCCCACAAATCCCCACAAATAGAGTTTACGGATGGTATGAAAACGTTGTCAAGCCAGATATAGGAAGCTTTATTTATATTTACAGTAATTTGGTAGATACTCTGGAATGTTTAAATTATCGACAAAAAGAAAAAAGGAAATATTAACACTATGATTAATAGAGGTTATTTTTCAAATTCTATTTTTAATCACGAAAAGTAATTATTTATAGCGATTACAAGGAAGAAAACCAGATAAAGAAATCATAATAAGTAAATCATGATTTTTATTATAAAAAACTAATTTATTGCAGTTCATTTACCTTTAGCCAACATAATAATTTGAGGTTGCTTTTATATAAACAAAAACATCAAGACGAAAAAAAACAATTCAATATCATGAAGATAGTTATTTCTTTTTTTCTTAAGTTTCCCAAAATAAAATTAATTACACATTAAATTTAAGCAATATCACTTATGGGTATGTCAAAATTCAATCGACTAACTTAGTAAAATGAGAGAAATAGTAAAAAAACTCTTAAGATTAATCTCAAATTTAATATTCTCTAAGCAATTCGACATTCTTAAATCAAATAAAACATCCCCGTTTTAATTTAATAAAACAGGGATGAGTATAAATGCAGATAATTACCAACAGAGCGACATCAATTAACGCGCACGTCCCAAACTGCCTCGACGACATAAATCACGACGAATACGTGTAATTCCTGCTTGCGGTTTTTGTTCTTCTTCAAGACTCGCAAGAACAAGTTCTAACACACGTTCTGCAATATCACGATGTCGTTGAGCGACAGATAAAACAGGACATTCAAGGAAATCCAATAACTCATGATCACCAAAAGTCGCAATAACCAATTGTGTTGGTAAACGACCACTGCGTTGTAATGTCACATCCATAACCCCTTGTAATAAAGCGAAAGAGGTAGTGAATAACGCATCAGGCATTGGATTGTTATTTAACCATTCAGAAAAAGCAGCCGCAGCAGCTTCTCGTTCATAGCTATTTGCATATAGGTAGGTGATTTCTCTAGGATCATCTTTCCATACATTACGGAAACCTTGTTCACGTAAAAAACTCACAGAGAGTTCAGGAAGTGCGCCTAAATAGAGTACAGATTGCGAAGGGAATGCTTTTAATTCTGTTGCCAGCATTTTGGCGTCTTCTAAGTCATCGCCAACAACACTGATAAAATGTTCACTTTCTAATGCTCGGTCTAACGCAATAATCGGTAATGAGCGATTTGCCCAACGCTGATAGAAAGGATGCTCTGGCGGCAATGCTGTTGAAACAATAATGGCATCAACTTGACGTTGCAGTAAGTGCTCAACACAACGAATTTCGTTGTCTGGTTGGTCTTCTGAACAGGCAATCAGTAATTGATAACCGCGTTGACGCGCTTGTCGTTCAAGGTAATTTGCGATCCTGGTATAACTGGTATTTTCCAAATCAGGAATAACCAAACCAATAGAACGCGTACGACCAGCACGTAATCCCGCGGCAACAGCGTTCGGGTGGTAATTATGCTCTCTGACCACCGCCATCACTTTTTCAACAGTCTTGTCACTTACACGGTACTGTTTCGCTTTACCATTAATGACATAACTTGCTGTTGTTCGTGAAACACCAGCCAAGCGGGCGATTTCATCCAGTTTCACATTAGCCTCTTTTAATTATTAAATGTGTTATTTATTACATATTGCTATGAATTTCAGTCATCATGCTGATCTGAGTTTGTATTTTAACACAATTTACTGATAAAACCGTATGCGTCAACGTTTCCGTTTATGTCTTTTATCAATTATTTCAATCATCGTTATCTATCAATAAGTAATTTCAAAAGAAAAAAGCACCATTTAGGTGCTTTTTCATCAATAAAAATTAATCTTGATACATTAATTCGATTTCATTTCGATAGCGTTCAAAAATAATTTTACGGCGAAGTTTCAATGTCGGTGTCAATTCGCCCGATTCCATAGAAAAGCCATCAGCAAGAAGAGTAAAGCGCTTAACTTGATGAAAACTTGCAAAGTTTTTTTGCATTTCACGTAAACGTTCATCAAATAGCTCTTTAATTTTAGTATGGCGTAATAATTCCATACGATCTTGATATTTTAGATTTAATGCACGCGCATGTTCTTCTAATGCATCAAAGCAAGGTACGATAAGTGCAGAAACAAATTTACGTGTATCTGCGATCACCGCAATGTGCTCAATAAAGCGATCTTGCCCTAATGTTCCTTCGATCATTTGTGGTGCAATGTATTTACCATTTGACGTTTTCATTAAATCTTTTAAACGTTCAGTGATAAATAACATGCCATCACTATCAAGTGCACCTGCATCACCAGTACGTAACCATCCATCATCTGTAAAGGCATCCGCCGTATCTTCAGGCTTATTGAAATACCCTTTCATGACAATGCTACCACGTACTTGGATTTCGTTTTCTGCGCCAATACGCACTTCGACGCCCGGCAATGGGGTGCCAATAGAACCTAATTTATATTTGTTCTCTTCCCAGCATGAAACTGTGGCGCAGGTTTCTGTCATACCATAGCCATATTTAATATTGATACCCGTAGCCAAGAAGAAGCGGATCACAGCATCATCTAAACGCGCTCCTGCCGCGGGTAAAAAGCGAACTCGCCCACCTAAAATTTGGCGCACTGGATTTAACACTTTTTTATCTGCAAAACGATAGCATAAGCGGGAAATAAAGCCCTGTTGACGTTGATTTAGTTGTGCTTCACGCTGTTTTTCACCCTGCTTTATCGCCCATTTAAAGATAAATTGACGAAACACTGAAGCTTGAGACACTTTATCTTGAATAGCGCTATACACTTTCTCATAAAAGCGAGGAACGGCGCACATCACGGTAGGTTTAACCGCACTCATGGCCTCTCTGACAGCATGAGTGTCTGTCAAATACACGTTAACCGCACCTGTATGCATCACATAGAAGCTCCATGCGCGTTCAAAAACGTGAGAAAGAGGTAAAAAACAGAGAGAAACATCTTTATCAGATAACGAGAGACGCTCATCATGTAGATAAAGTTGTGATGCTAGACTTGTATAGTCGAGCATAACGCCTTTAGGTTCACCTGTGGTTCCTGATGTATAAATCAGAGTAAACAGATCATCTAAATTGCATTCATTAATACGCTGTTTTAACACGTCATCATGCTGAAATGTTGACTGGTTAATTAAATTTTCCAGATAGCATGAAGGTATATTTTCGTTTAACACAACATCAGAGTTAAACACAATAACATGTTCAAGTTGAGGACATAACGCTAATAATTCAGAAACAATATCGTATTGCTTTTGGTCGCCAACAAAAAGAATGCGAATATTCGCATCATTTAAAATGTAAGCGGCTTGTTCAACACTACTTGTTGCATAAAGAGGAACAGTTACTGCACGTAGCTGCAAAGAAGCAATATCAGCTAAAGACCAATCAATGGTATTTTGAGAAAAGATCCCAATATTTTCTTGAATATCCACACCCATTTCTAACAATGCATTTGAGAGCGCACGTGTTTTCTTTTCAACCAACTCCCAAGACATTTCGATATTGCGCTTAGCATCCCACTGACGATAAGCAATTTTATTCCCGCTGTGCAAAAATTGCATCTGCAATCTTCTAATTATATGATAATCATGAAGATTATTATTAGTTATCATAATTTTCCTGCTATTTATGGAAAAGCGACCGTGTTATGAAACCGAAATGGAGAAAATGTCTCCCTTACAATTTCAGCTTACACATGTTCGCTGACTCGAATAAAAGTCTAAGTGATCCACCAAAATAAAGGAATTCAATTTTACATAAATTTGTAAAATTGTGAGTTATGAAAAGTTTTGTCAAAAAAAGCTATCTCATCACCATGAGAAAACTAAATATGATGATCTTATTTTTTATGAAAAGCTGAAAAGAAAAGCTGATAAATAACAATAGGTAATTGTTATAACTTAATCAATGACAATATAGAGAGGAGAATATTAGTGAAAAAAAATAGGTTTAGCACAGTATAATACGAATAAGAGTCATTATTACAAAGAAAGGGCAAAAATAGTGACAGCAATCCAATTTAGTTTACCTAACTGCATAAACGCCATTTTGGTCATTAGCCGAATAGCTAACGTTATCTGCCACTATTTCTGCATAATTAGTAAAAAATACTAATTATGAGCAAAAACACTCTATTTTTGACAAACTTCACTTAATAAATTTTTCATCCATAAGTGGCCTTTATCACGCGCTGTTGACTCATGCCAAATCAAGTAACAAGGACGCTCTGTTTTTTCCCAAGGTAACGACACAGCTTTAATATCTAATTGCTCAGAATAACTTTCAACTAACCATCTTGGTGCAATAGCGACTAAATAAGTTCTAGATACAATATTTAATACACTATTTAAATCGGTTCCTTGATAAGTGATTAAATCTTCCAAATGAGTATCTTTATAATAAGGCGCACTAAATGAACCAATATCATCTAAAGAAACAATGGAATGTTGCTCATTTAATAACATCTCTTGGGTCACACTCTCTTTAATACGAGGATGTTTATTAGAAACGACTAAAACAACTTCGTCATTAAATAGTGGTTGTGAATGAAATTCAGTTTTTTCAAATTCCTTATAGCTAATAAAGAACTCAACTTCTTGATATTTTAATTGGTGTTCTATATTGCTATTTAAATAAGACTTAATATTAACGTTAATATTAGGTGTTTCATTTTTAATTTGTTCAACTATTTTGGGTGCTAGTTTTATATCTAGAGGACTACAAATAGATAAATTAAATATACGCTCACTTTGTTCTGGTTCAAATCCTGCTCCAGGAAGCTCGTTATGAACCAATTGTAAGGCTTGTCTTACTGGGCCAAAAAGTTGTTTAGCTCTTAATGTAGGTTGAATACCGCGTCCATAGCGAACAAATAATTCGTCATTAAACATAACTTTAAGGCGAGATACAGCATTACTCACTGCGGGTTGTGACATGCCCAGTACTTGTGCAGCACGGGTAACATTTTGCATTTGCATAACAGCATCAAATACCGTTAATAAATTAAGATCAACATTACGTAAATGCATATCTGCTGATTCTCTGCTGGTAACTGTTGCTGATGTGTAATCCGTCATTTCTTACTCCACTATGTTATCATAATAGTCAAATAAATATTATTAACAAATATATTATTAATAATAAATAAGCTTTAACCATTACTTAAACTATTTATTAAAATTTATTATTCATCATCCATGCATATAACTAAACATATAATTTTCATATCAATAAAAAAACATATTTCATATAAGAAATTAATTTTGAAATTAAAATTACATGTATAGAAAATGATTATATAAATATATATTACAACCTGTTTTACCTTCTGCCTTGCAAATAATAAAACAAAGTATGATAAAAATCATAATAAAATAATGTACTTTCATTCCTAAAATAGGTATCCGACATCTATTATCTTTTATAATACAATGATTTTTATTCTTACATTCAAAACGTTGCTCACATTTGTCAATTATTCCTCCCCTAACACCCTCTTTTTTCCCTACCCACTGGCTGATTAAAAAAAAAGCAAACAATTGTTTAATTTTTCATTTCACTCTTTTTCAAACAACGTATGGAACATTAACCCAATCAATGAATGCTTGATAGTTATAATCATTAGTAAAAATTTAGATATTAGCCAGAATCACTATAAAAAATTTATAAATAATACTGACAAATGAATTAATAAATTCCAACACTTGACATCTTTATTGGTATTAGGTATCAATAAATACAGATTATTGAGAACTTATCTAAGGATGTTTCATGTCAAACGCAATTTTACTATCAAGCCTACTACTACTCGCAACTTTTATGCGCGGTCGGCTTATGGGTAAAAAGTGAAACACACCAGCCCTTAGAGAGAAAACCCGCGCTAGTCGCGGGTTTTTTTATACCTGGGAGAGCGCAAACAGCAAATAAAAAGAGAAAGGAACAGATTATGAGCCATGACGTGATTATTTTTGATACCACATTGAGAGATGGTGAACAAGCATTGCAGGCGAGCTTAAGCGTAAAAGAGAAGTTACAAATTGCTTACGCTTTAGAGCGTTTAGGTGTGGATATCATTGAAGCGGGCTTTCCTGTTTCTTCTCCCGGTGATTTTGAATCCGTACAAACCATTGCACGCGAAATCAAAAATAGCCGTATTTGTGCATTAGCACGCTGCGTTGATAACGATATTGATGTTGCAGCGGAGTCTTTAAAAGTCGCAGAAGCTTTTCGTATCCACGTGTTCTTAGCAACCTCGGCATTGCATGCTGAACATAAATTGAAGAAATCATTCGAAGATATTATTGAAATGGGTGTGAACTCAATAAAACGTGCTCGTCGCTATACCGATGATGTGGAATTTTCTTGCGAAGATGCGGGACGTACTCATATCGATAATTTATGTCGAATTGTTGAAAGCGCAATTAATGCTGGTGCAACCACCATTAATATTCCAGACACCGTGGGCTATACAACGCCTTATCAGTTTGGTGGCATTATCACCAACTTGTTTGAGCGTGTTCCCAATATTGATAAAGCTATTATTTCTGTTCACTGTCATGACGATTTGGGCATGGCGGTCGCTAACTCAATTACCGCAGTACAAGCGGGTGCAAGACAAGTCGAAGGGACAATTAATGGCTTAGGCGAACGTGCAGGTAACTGCGCATTAGAAGAAGTCATTATGGCGATAAAAGTCCGTGAGCAAATGATGAATGTTCAGACACGGATTAATCACAAAGAAATTTATCGCACCAGCCAATTAGTCAGCCAATTATGTAATACGCCAATTCATGCTAATAAATCTGTTGTTGGCTCCAATGCATTCGCGCATTCATCGGGTATTCACCAAGATGGCGTTTTGAAGAACCGCGAAACCTACGAAATCATGACTCCAGAATCAATCGGATTAAAAGAAGTGCAGCTGAATTTAACTTCTCGCTCAGGTCGTGCGGCAGTTAAACATCGTATGGAAGAGATGGGTTATCGTGAAACAGATTATAACTTGGATACTTTATATTCTGCCTTCTTACGTTTGGCTGATAAAAAAGGCCAAGTCTTTGATTACGATTTGGAAGCTTTAGCATTTATGGGACAACAGCAACAAGAGCCTGATGAGTTTGTAATGAATTATTTTAATACTCAATCTGGTTCATCAACCGTTGCTACCGCGAGTGTCAGCATTACTCATGGTGATAAAGAAATTACTGAAGCAGCAACGGGTAATGGTCCCGTCGATGCGGTTTATCAAGCCATCTCTCGCGCAACAGGTTATCCGTTGAAATTAGTCACTTACCAATTAACAGCTAAAGGTGAAGGCAGAGACGCCTTAGGGCAAGTTGATATCGTCGTTGAATATCAAGGACGTAAATTTCATGGAATGGGTTTAGAAACTGACATCGTAGGTTCATCAGCAAATGCCATGATCCACGTTATTAATAGCATTTGGCGCTCAGAGCAAGTCGAAATAGAAAAACGCAAACAACACACAACACAAGAAGCGGTTTAATTATGTCAAAAAATTATCATATTGCAGTATTACCCGGAGATGGTATTGGCCCTGAAGTCATGGCTCAAGCACAAAAAGTGATGAAGGCTGTTAGTGAGCGCTTCTCACTCAATATCACAACAAAAGAATACGATATCGGTGGCATTGCCATTGATAATCATGGTACTCCGTTACCCGCAGATACTTTAGCAGGTTGTGAACAAGCTGATGCGATTTTATTTGGTTCAGTTGGTGGTCCTAAATGGGAACATTTACCTGCAAATGAACAGCCAGAACGTGGTGCTTTATTACCATTACGTAAACATTTTAAATTGTTCTGCAATTTACGCCCAGCTCGCTTATATGAAGGTTTAGAAGCCTACTGCCCATTACGAGCCGATATTGCACAACGTGGTTTTGATATTTTATGTGTACGTGAATTAACAGGCGGTATCTATTTCGGTCAACCTAAAGGTCGTGAAGGTGAAGGTGCACAAGAGCGTGCTTTTGATACTGAAATTTATCATCGTTATGAAATTGAACGTATTGCACGCTTTGCGTTTGAATCAGCACGTAAACGCCGTCATAAAGTAACCTCAATTGATAAAGCTAACGTATTACAAAGCTCTATTTTATGGCGTGAAGTGGTAACAGGGATCGCAAAAGAATACCCAGATGTTGAAATTCAGCATATGTATATCGATAACGCAACAATGCAGTTAATTAAAGATCCTTCTCAATTTGATGTATTGCTGTGCTCCAATATTTTTGGCGATATTTTATCTGATGAATGCGCAATGATCACTGGCTCTATGGGAATGTTGCCATCTGCCAGTGTTAACGAAGAACGCTTTGGCTTATATGAGCCCGCTGGAGGTTCAGCTCCTGATATAGCAGGTAAAAACATTGCTAACCCTATTGCACAAATTCTGTCTGCCGCACTGTTATTACGTTATAGCTTTAATGAAGATAATGCAGCTCAAGCCATTGAAGATGCTATCACACAAGTATTAGCAAAAGGCTATCGCACCGCAGATTTAGCGGGTGATGGTAACGCAATCACAACCGCCGAAATGGGTGATCGTATCGCTCAATATATTCGTGAAGGGGCATAACATGGGTAAAACATTATATCAAAAAATTTATGATGCACATGTTGTCAGAGAAGTGAGTGATGAAACACCCATTCTGTATATCGACCGACATTTAGTGCATGAAGTGACATCGCCTCAAGCCTTTGATGGATTAAGGACAAAAGGTCGCCCTGTTCGTCAACCGAATAAAACCTTTGCAACGATGGATCACAACGTATCAACACAAACTAAAGATATTAATGCTTGTGGTGATATGGCAAGAATTCAAATGCAAGAGTTGATGAAAAACTGCCAAGAATTTGGTGTCACGTTGTATGACTTAAATCATCCTTATCAAGGAATTGTTCACGTAATGGGACCAGAACAAGGCATAACCTTACCGGGAATGACTATTGTTTGCGGTGATTCACATACAGCAACTCATGGCGCTTTTGGTTCATTAGCTTTTGGGATTGGTACTTCAGAAGTTGAACATGTTTTAGCAACTCAGACCTTAAAACAGTCTCGTGCTAAAACATTAAAAATCGAAGTTCAGGGTAAAACAGCCATTGGGATCACGGCAAAAGATATCGTATTAGCCATTATCGGCAAATTAGGCAGTGCGGGGGGTACAGGCTATATCGTTGAATTTGCAGGTGAAGCCATTGAAGCATTAAGCATGGAAGGTCGAATGACCTTATGTAACATGGCAATTGAGATGGGAGCTAAAGCAGGCTTAGTCGCACCTGATGACACCACTTTTGACTACTTAAAAGGGCGTCAATTTGCGCCTAAAGATCAGTCATGGGATGAAGCCGTCACTTATTGGAGAACCTTAAAATCTGATGATGATGCAATCTTTGATGCCACAGTGACTATCAATGCTGCCGATATCGCGCCACAAGTCACATGGGGCACCAACCCTGGCCAAGTCATTGCGATTGACCAAATTGTTCCATTATTAAACAGTTTTAACGATCCTGTTGAACGTGCATCTGCTGAAAAAGCCTTGGCTTATATGGGATTAAGTGAAGGCGTTAACTTAACAGATGTCGCTATCGACAAAGTCTTTATTGGCTCTTGTACAAATTCTCGTATTGAAGATTTACGTGCTGCCGCTGAAATAGCCAAAGGTCATAAAGTCGCCTCTCATGTTCAAGCGATTGTTGTTCCGGGTTCAGGGCCTGTTAAAACTCAAGCGGAAGCGGAAGGCTTAGATAAAATCTTTATTGAAGCAGGCTTTGAATGGCGCTTACCGGGTTGTTCAATGTGTTTGGCCATGAATAACGACCGATTAAATCCAGGCGAACGCTGTGCATCTACCAGCAACCGTAACTTTGAAGGCCGCCAAGGTCGTGGAGGTCGAACACACTTAGTTAGTCCTGCAATGGCGGCGGCGGCTGCTATTAATGGTCATTTTGCAGATATTCGTACATTTGCAGTGGCATCTTAAAGGAGAACATAATGAATAAATTTACTCAACACACGGGTATTGCGGTTCCTTTAGATGCAGCAAATGTGGATACCGACGCCATTATTCCTAAGCAATTTTTGCAGAAAGTGACGCGCACTGGTTTTGGTAAACACCTGTTTCATGATTGGCGTTTTTTGGATGACGAAGGCACTCAGCCTGATCCTACATTTATTTTAAATCAGCCAATTTACCAAGGTGCTTCTATTTTATTAGCACGAGAAAACTTTGGTTGTGGATCATCTCGTGAACACGCACCTTGGGCATTAACTGATTATGGTTTTCACGCCGTTATCGCCCCCAGCTTTGCTGATATTTTTTACGGAAATTCATTTAATAATCAATTATTGCCCATCAAATTAAGTGACGATGAAATCTCACAATTATTTGATTGGGTAAAACAACATGCTGGTACACCAATTACCGTAGATTTAGTGGCACAAGAGGTTAGAGCGGGTGAATTACATTTCTCTTTTGAAATCGACTCATTTCGCCGTCACTGCATGATTGAAGGATTAGACAGCATTGGATTAACGCTGCAACACCAAGATGATATTAGTGCTTACGAGGCAAAACAACCCACCTTTATGCGCTAACTACAGCAATTTTTTCACCTTCTTCTACTTTCTGTGATGTTTACTTTGTCATTCTTGCCGTAAATTCATTTACGGCTTTTTTTTGCTCAAATAAAAAAGCCAGTGATCCGTATCACTGGCCGGTAATCACCGAATGCTCAAATGGGGGAGTCTGTCAGTATTCGTAATTTGTGATAACTAACATGAGAGCTAACTTTAAACACAGGCATTATCGGTCTAATATAAGGAAATTAAAATTGATCACTTTATCAATGGATTTCCTCTTTTATGACTTCACCCCGCTTAGAGTTACAATTTATTCGCTTATGGCAAGCCTTTCAGGGAAAAGCAACCGAAACAACGTTACAAGAATTAGCACAAACCCTGCATTGCACACGTCGTCATGTCCGCTCTTTATTAAATAAAATGCAAGAAATAGGTTGGATAAATTGGCAAGCAGAAGTCGGTCGAGGTAAAAAATCCACGCTTATTTTTCATTCTAACGCACTTGAGATCCAACAAAATCGCGCCGAAAGACTGATAGAAGATAATGATATTGAAAAGCTTGTAGCACTAATGGGTGATAAAGATTCTGTACGCCAAATGGTGCTCTCACAAATTGAAAAAAGCTTTCATCCCGGTCAACAATTACTACGTATTATTTACTACCGTCCCTTTAAAAATTTATTACCAGGAACACCATTAAGGCGCTCTGAATTACATTTAATGAGCCAAATATTCAATTCGTTGGTGCATCTAAAAGAGGAAAATGGGGAAGTAGAAGCGGAATTAGCTCATCATTGGCAAATGCTCACAGAGCAACATTGGCGATTTTATTTACGTCCCTCTATCTATTTTCATCATGGTCGAGAGCTTACACTTGAAGATATCAGCACTTCTTTAATGAGAATGAAACACTGCAATCCTCTTTATGCCCATATAGAACAAATTTCCTCGCCTCAACCTTATGTGCTCGACATTTACTTAAGCGAAGCCGATAAGCAATTTGCAACGTTATTAGGGAGTCCACAAGCTGTTATTTTGCCGCAAGAATGGGCATCACTTCCCTCTTTTGCACAACACCCTATTGGCACAGGCGCTTATCAAGTTATCGCTAATGATAAACATAAGCTGCAAATCAAGGCCTTTAATCGCTATTTTGGCTTGCGGGCATTATTAGATGAAATTGATATTTGGGTAGTTCCCGAACTGAATAACAAGATGGTTTGTTCAACTATTCATTTAACAGACGATGATACCAATAAAGATTCATTAGAAAGTCGTAAAGAGGAAGGGTGTTATTTTCTTCTCTATGATAGTCGCTCAAAACAGTGCCAACAGACTGAAATAAGGGAATGGTTAAGCAGTGTATTAACCCCTGTTAATATGCTCACTCATTGTGATCCTTTCTATCAACGTCATTGGTCTCCCGCTTATGGCTTATTACTTCATTGGCATCACAGTAAATTAATACGCCAACATCCTAAACCAGCTTCATTAACAAAACTCACTGTCACGCTTTATAAAGAGCATCATGAATACAGCACTATTGCAGACTTAATAGAAAGTATTTTATCTCAGTATGATATTGAATTAACCATTCAAGTACTTGATTATGAACAATGGTATTACGGTGAAGCTAATAGTGATATTTGGTTAGCGACAGTGAATTTTTATAAGCCTTTAGAGTTCTCAATTTTTGCTGCACTTTATGAATTACCCCTCTTTCACCAATGTTTGGGAGCATCGTTCTCACAAGAGCTTACATTATGGCATCAAAAATCTTTGCCACTTGAAGAGTGGTGTCGCCAGCTAACACAAGATATTTGGCTTTACCCTCTATTTCACCATTTATTAGAGCTACAAGGGCAGAGAACCATACGAGGTGTCAAAATGAATACTTTTGGCTGGTTTGATTTTAAATCAGCGTGGTTTACACCTGATATTGATACACCAAGATTAAAATAGGTTATCGTCTCTTTTCAGCATACGGATTAGCCATTATTTGCGTTAATTCACAGAAACCTTGAAAGTTATAAACACTCACATAAATGCTTAGGGGATTTATTCACTTTTTCTGTGGATATCTATGTGAAAAAGAGTGAGATAATCAGGGTATAGTTTTTATATTGTTAGAAAGGCTGTTGATATAAATTTTAAAATATCACTTATAATTCAAATTAGTAGCTAGATTTCAATGCCTATTTCAGCGATTGGATAAAACAATTAAAATACCCTCCCGCTCAAATCGAACAAAAAATAGCCACAGGGTGTTTTATCCACAGGTTATGCCGATTAGTTAGGCAAAATAGGATAATTTTGGCAAATATCTGCAAAAGTCAAGGCTGTAAATCAGAACAGTGATCTCACTTTCTGTGAGTTATCCCATAAAGCTGTGGATAACCTAGTGTAAAAGCCTGTTTATGATTTCAGGATAACCGTGCACAACTTAGAATTATAAATTTCAATTGGCGAGTTAACTCAAAAAAATGATGATATATCATGCTATTATGATTTAAATGAAATAAAGCTAAATACGTTATCAATAACCTGTTTTTTCTGTCTATTATTTATACAAGAAGATAATAACTATGTTTACGCCACCAGTAGCGCCCGAAAATGAGCAAGTTTTATTCGAACGAGCAAAAGCGCTTGCAGGTTATACTTTTGGTGAACTTGCCGCTTTTGCACAACTTCCAATCCCAATTGATCTTAAAAGAGATAAAGGCTGGGTAGGTATGTTGTTGGAATATTATTTAGGTGCAAGTGCAGGTAGCAAACCGGAGCAAGACTTCAGTGAGTTGGGCATTGAACTCAAAACAATTCCAATTGATAGATTAGGTATGCCTTTGGAAACAACTTTTGTCTGTGTCGCAGCATTAACCGGAAACAGCGGTATTACTTGGGAAAATAGCCATGTAAAACGTAAACTCTCAAAAGTATTATGGGTGCCTGTTGAAGGAGAAAGGGAAATACCATTAGCACAACGTCGCGTCGCTTCTCCATTACTTTGGAGCCCTAATAGGACGGAAGAAGAATTATTACGTCATGATTGGGAAGAGCTAATGGATATGATTGTGTTGGGTAAAGTAGAAAGCATTACCGCACGCCACGGGCAAGTCTTACAAATCCGCCCGAAAGCAGCTAACAGCAAGGCATTAACCGAAGCTATTGGTGAAAATGGACAACGTATTATGACATTACCCAGAGGTTTTTATTTAAAAAAGAATTTTACCGCGCCACTGCTTGCTCGTTATTTTCAGCTTTAACGTTATCGTATTTAAGCTATTTGTTATCGGTAAAACAGCCTCAAATTTAATTGGGGCTGTTTTTTTAAGTGATAGGATCTCAATAATTAAAAAATCACAACTGCTTTTCCACTAATGCCAAAGGTGACCATGTCGATAACGACATAGTTTCGTGATTGTTCACAACAGTAAATTGTTGCTGATTGAATGTTGCCATATCTTGGATAATATTTGCTAACCCTTGTAATGATAGCACTGAGGATGTTTCAGTCATCGAAATAACTGGTTTCTGTTCTTTTTCATTCACCTCATTTACTGCCATTTTTACAATTAACGTAAATTGCTTATCTTGAGTTTGATACTGTGTATTATTACCCACTTGAGATGAAATCAATGTTTCATTTTCCGCCAATCCAGTCACTAAAATATGGCTGTTTTTTCCTTCATCATAAATAGTCACATGACTTTGCCGTTTTTGCACCACATATACATTGCTACCTTCACCGCCACTCAGATAATCATGACCAAATTGAGAAATTAACAGATCGTTGCCTTCACCTCCGCTCAAGCGATCATTACCTTCCCCAGCAATTAAAATATGATGCCCTTTATTAACAAGAATATTATCATCACCTTTCCCACCATCAATAACTGAACTCATATTATTATGATTAACAACAATATCATTCCCATCATTCAGCTCAAGAATAGGCAATAAATCAATGAGTTCTTTTGGTTTGTCTGCAAGTGTTGCTGACAATCGAGTTGAATAAGGCATTACCGAATTAACACCATAGGCAGATAATGCTGCTTTATTTAAACTAAGTGATTCAGGGATCACCAATACATCATCACTTTTGCTTATATTTAAATTCAAATTAACAACAGGCATAAGCAAATTTGAATGACTATCTTTAGTTGGTAATGTAAAAACAACATTATCTTTATCTATTAATCGAATAGTCGCGTTGGTATCAACAATTTTATTTAATAGATTTGTTTCGAAACATAGCGTTAAATAATCATCAGGAAGATAACGATGAGATAAAAGACCATCTTTAAAGGTTAAATCAAAACCATTTATATCGGTTAAAAAGAAATAGCTTACATCATTATCAGTTAATTTATCAATATGATCAGATAGTGAGATATTCACCCTTTCATTGTTATTTTTTGTTAAAAACGTTTTTATTTGATAAGTATCATTTCCCTGACTTAATTTAATGTATGAGTCAGCCTCAATACCGACATAATGATTATTTTGGTTATTGCCGTGAATACCAAATCGTAAATTTGTTCCAGATGAAAAACCACTGTATTCAAATTCTGGCAATAATTTTATATTTCGACTCTGACTTTTAAAAGCAGTCACAACTAAATTATCATACTCATTAATATAAAAATCTTTAATTGCTAATTTTGATTCATTATATTTTTCTAAATAACTAAATTTGTATAAAATTTTATCTTTAGTATTTTCATCCAAAGTGAGTGTGAAACCATCTTGAGTTATTAATGTATAACGATGTGAATGCGTATTATTTACTGAATCATCATAAACATTTTTCAATGTCACAGAATGATAAATATATTTTCCCTCATGATTTTCATTATTAATTTTAAAATCAAAAATAATATCTTTTTTATTACGTTTTATTGATGTTATTTCATCAAAACAATAATTAAACCTTACAACACTAGTTCCTAACTTATTAGTTTCATTAATAATAGTTTCAAATAATTTATTATAACTCTGTTCTAAAGAAGATCGTAAAATAACATAGCTATCATTGCCCTCACCGCCTTCAGCATAACCTTCATTTAATACAAGTGTATCATTTCCCCCTTTACCATATAAATGATCAACACTACCAGCACCATTTAAATAATTAGCCTCTTCATTACCCAAAATATAATCATCACCCATTTCACTGCCAATAACATTTTCAATACTGTCTAAATAAGCAATAACTTGCTGATCTTGTAACTCAATATTTGGCATTGTATCAATAAGTTTTTTCGAATAAAAACGCCCTTCATTTTGATAAAGATAAAGTTTTGAATGAAAACTTTGGCTATTCGTTTTATCTTCTGAATTTTGAAATTTAACGTAATTATGTTGTAAATCGACTTTATAACCCGTGTATTTGCCCTTAGTTTTTATCAGACGAAGTGTGTCATTTCCTTCTCGACCATAAAAACGGCTCGCATAATAAGGTGACTCTGATGTAAATACATTAAATACATCATCTTTTGAACCGCCACTTAATCGCTTAGTGCCATTATAAATATCGAATGTATTTTGAGTTATTGAGGGCGCTGCAATAATATCATTACCATTATGTGTGTTAAAATAAAGAACTGTATTCTCATGCCAATCCGAAGTATAGTATTTTTCAATATTATTAGCTTTTATTAATCCATTCTCTAATTTACTTTCTCCTAATTTATTAATCACATACTCTTTAGTTGTTTTACTATTCTTAAAAAATCCTCATCCACTATCTCGCCAAAAATAACGCTCTCGTCGTCAGAAGCAATTTTTATTGTATACCGATTTAGCTCATTAACATAAAAATCCATATCAAAAATAAGCTTTTCATCTGTGGCAATCGCTTCTTTAGGTAAATAATATTTATACGCTGTTTTTTTGGCACTCAGATAAGGAGTAAGAGCTGAAATCTCTTCAGCTTCTTTTTGGCTCATATTTTGTAATATTCGCTGGGAAATAAAATCTTTTAAAGGCATTAAAATAGAATCGGCTGTTTCTTCTATTAATGTAGGAATAACTTTATAATAATAATATTCTTGATAAATCTGTTTTTCATTTGTATAAAAATAACTACTATCTGGACTTTGTTTTTTTATTTCTTCAAGATGAGTTAGCGCCTTTTTATCAATCATCTCTTCAAGTTGATTTTCGGTGTCTAAATATATTATCTCATTTTTCTTATCTGGAGTAATATCCCCCATAAGAAAGGCATAAAAACCATTATTTAATTCCTCCATAGGCGTAAAATTGGTTTGTTTTTTTGCCTCTTCAATTAATCTTACGGCACTATAAATTGAAGTTGCTAATGCAATCAAAGCACCAGCAGCAATACCGACAGGTCCTGCAATTGCTGAACCTGCAAGTATAGCTATAGAAATTCCTACAGTAACAAGCCCTGAAACAATAGCGAATGAACCATCAACGATATAATCAATTTTTCGCTTTTCATCAGTTTCACCAGAAATTCGGCTGAAATTATCATAAGCATGATAAATATCAAATCCAACTGAAAGAATATTAAGCGCAATCCCTACTCGCGTACTTATCTTGCTCGCATATTCCAAAGGATTGTGTCGATATCGCAATAATCCTTTTGCTATTGCAATTTCAATAATTTCAGAAACCCCATTAAATGTCATTTCAGACCACATTAATGACAAGTTAGTGATGATTTCTTTTCGTTGTTGTAAAGATAGATTGGGATTATTGAGTTGTTCGGCTAAAGAAAACGTATTATTAACAGACTGCCACATAGAATAACTAATATTAGCATAACCTACCTTACTCAATATTTTCATATGCCTAGGTATTTTTAATGAAGGTTTTCTAATGCTATCCCAATAATGTTCATCAAATGCGCGTTTTTCTAATTCTAAAATTTTAACCAATCGCTCATAGCTTACAAGGTAATCAATACGCTCAGCATCAATTGAAATTAACTTTTTTATATTTTCTTCTTTATTATTTAATAAACTTTTAATAATAGAAATAGCTTGTTTATCATCATCAGTTCCTGAAGCACTTAAGAAATAATCATTTATCTTATCCGCATCGAATGTAAGATTTGAATAATCATGATTTTTTTCAAAAATATCACTATGCTCTATTTTTTTATTATTAATTTTCGCACCTAAACTGATAAGTAGTCTTTTATCCACTTCAATGTTATGGATTTTTATTTTATCCTCTACAATTTCACTATTATTAAGCCCTAAGCTTAATTCAAATAAATTATCAGTTGATTTATTCTCATGTGATCTTTTTTGACTTAATGTTCGTACTTCGTTTATACCAACTGATGATAAAATATCTTTATTACTATTTAATGAGATTAAATAATCAACATCATTAATAGCAATATTATACTCTTTTTCATTTAAAGCTATTTTCAATAAATCAACCGTCAATTTATTTTTATTAGGTTCATTAAAATAATGAGAGAGTAATTCAATTGATGCGTCACTTAAATAATCAACCGATTTCGGTACATCATAAATATTATTTATTAATAATTTAATTCTATTTATATTATCAGTTATAGTATCGTTTAAATAGTTAACATTATAGCTATTTTTCCACGTTTCTAAGGTTATATTTTCATTCACATATTGATTAAACGCCTTACTTATTAATGGATCATAAACAGCAAGATATAATTTATTCGATAATAAGGTGCTATTATCACTAGAGAAAACCTTTGAAATTTCTTTAAAATATTTATGTATTGCATATTCAACTGAAATTTTTCCTTCGATAATTTTATCTACTACATTTTTAATAGTCGCTGATCCTAGTGATTCACCACGCCAAGATCCAAAAATATTATTCAGCTGAGAAGAATTTATCTTTCTTTCCGTTTTTTCGTTAAATGTCGTTCTATACTTATCAATACCAATGCCTTTTAATTCTCCATCATATAAATCAAAAACAGGTTCTTGATGATTTATTTCATTAGCAATTTCTAACACAACATAATTTTTATTATTGATAATTTTATTTTTTATTACACGAAAGTGTGTTCCCGGTGCAATAATTGCTCTTTCTGAACTTCCTGAATGAAGACTTGTTAATGGTTTCGCACTGTGTTTTCCAATAATAGAAATATATACATTATCAGACGATGATTTCTTTACTTTTTCAATATTACTAAAGCCATGAAAAATACCATCAAAAGCGAGTAAATTTCCTTTTTCATAATTATTGCTTAAAATATCATTGTTTTTAACAGTAAATGATTTGTATATTGGTGTATCAATATCAGAATATTTAGATAATAAAGAAAAGAAACTAATTAAATTAGTTTCATTCGTTCTATTCAAAAAAGTCCTTCTGTCTTAATCAATGATTCAAGTAATTTATAACCTATTTTTTAAACCATTTTATATCGCTTACTTTTGAATAAAATTCAATTTTATCTTTTGTAGATAAAAGATGATTTTTATTATCCATCTTATTTAAAAGATCATTTTTATGATTATATTCTGATGATAATAAAGTTATTTCATTCTTAGCATTATTATTAAGTTCTATTTCAGGTGAATGTTTATTATTTTTAACATAAGAACCTTCCTTCAATTTATTAAGTGAGATTTCATATTCTAACGTATATTTATCTTTTTTATCTATGCTTAACTTTCGCCCTATTTCTTTTTTTGTATCAATAAATGTGGCAGAGATCTTTCGTTGGCTTGTAAAATAATTATTATTGACTCCATCGTTCCATTTTTCATTTAAAGGCGCAATATAACCTAGATCAATCATAGATTGTTGAAATTTTGAAAATTCATCTGGTGATTGTAATACAACGGTACCATTATTATTAATATAAAAAAAATCATGTAATGTTTGATTTTTTGAATTAAGCGGTTTATCAAATAGTGATTTAGGAACAAAAAAAGTGGCAGGAAAATTATCATGAATTACCGCAAAGGGATTAGCATCATCGGCACCATGATGGACTATTTCCATCCCTATTGATCTCCCTAATGCTACGTTTAATTCATTTTTTAGTTCTTTTATTTGCTGACTAATAAACCCTAATTGATGTCCTTCATTTTTTTCATATAATAATTGATCATTGTATAGTATTTTTTGCTTATCAGTGAGTTCAGCGTAATTCACACTTTGTTTCCATTCCTCCCAAGATACAGGCATATTAACGCGTGTATTTGTTCCTAAATGACTATAAGGATAAATCACCGTAAATAGATCATAATCTGCAATCATCGGTTTATTTGATATAGGATCAGCGATCACCAATACAGGCTCTGCTCCAAATCGATTATAGTGTTGAACTAAATAATACTGTTTTCCTTCTATTATTTGTGGTTCTAAAAAAACTCATGTGTTTTATTATTGTGTATGACTTCAAAATTTAAAGGTGAATTTTTATCATAAAGATAATTGATCACTTTACTTTCTATCAATTCATTCACTCTTTCGTCTGAAATATAAAGCTCACTCACTGATGCAACGCCCGCATTTATTGCATCTGCTACTGCTTTATTGTATTTCAATAGATCTTTTTGCGCCGATCCTTTAGCCAGTGATTGATCGACAGGAATAAAACCAGCCATAGGCCCCCAATCAGAACTTTTCGCCTTGATAGCTAAGCTCTTACTACTATATTCTCCCGATGAAATTAATGAAGTCGAATTAGTATCGATAGGTCTTACACCAATAATAAGCCCTTTTTCTTCTGATATTTGAGAAAATATCGCTTGATCTTTAATTGGCATGCCTATTTTTACTTCGTTTAGCTCCTTTTTCTATGATTATTAGAACTCAATGAATTTAATATTTTATTATTTTCTTTTTTATTTAATTCTGAAAAGCTATTATATTCTTCTCTATTCGTGAAGCTAATTTTTTTACTTTTTTATTTTTATTTAATAATTCATTATAGATGAGATTATTGTTATAGTCCTCGTCAGGATTTTCATAAGAGAAATAAATATTTGTATTTATTTCTAAATCTGATGGAAAAATAAATTCATTTTTAGGAAGATAACTACTTAATATAATGCCTTTTATTTCATTATTCTTGGCAATATTATTTTTATATAATAAAAGCGCATTTTCTCTTTGATCGTTATTTCCATGAATGAAAATATTTTGAGGTAATTGCCCTCTATGCTGTAACCAAAGATGTTCTAATAAATCAGAACCTGCATTTTTATTTTTTGATACATCAACAATAAATAAATCATATCCAGCCGCATGATATTCATCTACATATCTAAGATAGTTCTTTTCTATTTCATCCTTTTCACTCAGAAGAATAACAACATTTTCGTTAGTGTTCTTTCTTTTATCATTTAATGAATAATATGCATTTATCTTATCATTGTTTACTTTTTTTAAGATATCTTTCTCTATTTTTATGAGTGTAAAGCAATATGATTCGTCATTATTTATTAATAATTTATTTTCTTCCATTTTATATTTTCCATTTAAATAATTTATTTAACTGAAAAATAATTGCATTATTCCACTAATATAAATATAAAAAATAACACACATTAAAGTAAGATGCGTAATTATAATAAAACGAATCAAGTTAACTATTTTATTAAAAAAATAGCTTCATAATATGAAGCTACTTTTTATTTAGTTGAATTTAAATTATTTTTTAATATTAGTGAGATAACGTTCTCGCATAAAAGCGTCTTCGTACCTCACTAATTTATTAGCATCAAGCAAAGTTACTTTTTAGCTGCCTGCAAATAAAGCATATCAAGTGCAATTGTTGCCCCAGCAAGCGCTGTAATATCAGATTGATCGTAAGCTGGAGAAACTTCAACTAAATCCATACCAACAATATTTAGCGGTTGTAATGCACGTAAGATCTTCAGTGCTTTATCTGTTGTTAATCCACCAACAACGGGTGTTCCTGTTCCTGGTGCAAACGCAGGATCAAGGCAATCAATATCAAAAGTCAGGTAAACAGGTAAGTCGCCAACAATACCTTTGATCTGATCAACAAGATCAGTCACACCACGATCGTTAACTTGCGCAGCATCCAATACAGTGAAACCATTATCACTGTCATGATCAGTACGAATACCAATTTGAACAGAGTGGTTAGGATCGATTAATCCTTCATTTGGTGCATGGAAGAACATTGTACCGTGGTCAAATTTACTGCCATTACCATAAGTATCGGTATGCGCATCAAAATGAACTAATGCCATTTTACCAAAGTGTTTTGCATGGGCGCGTAATAAAGGTAATGTGACAAAATGGTCACCACCAAACGTTAAACATTTTTTGCCTGCTGCTAATAACTTCTCTGTATGAGCTTGTAATTTATCGCTCATATCTTGTGCATCACCGAAGTTAAAAACTAAGTCACCACAATCGACAACGTTTAAACGTTCACGCATATCGAAATCCCACGGCCAGCGGTTACCTTCCCACGCTAAATTCGTTGAGATTTGACGAATAGCGCCCGGTCCGTGACGAGTGCCTGCGCGACCTGATGTTGCCATATCAAAAGGCACACCCGTAATAACCCAATCTGCATCACTGCTGTAAGGCTGAAAATTCAGTGGAAAACGTAAAAAACCAAATGCATTAGAGATCAATGAATTATCAGTCTCATTACCTAACGTACTATTTTTCATGCTATTACCTCTGTTACTTATTTAAAATAAGCAACATACAATCAATATGATAGATAAAGAGTGATGTTTAATAACATCACTCTTGCATTGGAAAGTGAAGAATTACTCTTCTTCTTCCAGATACGTATAACCGTATAAACCACTTTCAAATTCAGTCAGGAATTGCTCTTGTAAGGCTTCATCTAACTGTGCATTTTTTACTTGAGTACGGAAACGATCTAACAGCACGGTAGGATTTAACTTAACGTACTGGAGCATATCGGCAACCGTATCACCCTCTTCACTTTGCACGTAAGTCAGATTACCTTTCTCATCAAGGTAAACGTCAACAGCCGCCGTATCACCAAATAAGTTATGCATATTGCCTAAAATTTCCTGATAAGCCCCTACCATAAAGAAACCGATCATGGGTGGATATTCTGGATCATAAGCGGGCATTGGCATTGTTGTTTCAACACCATCACCATCAACATAATGGTCAATAATACCATCTGAGTCACAAGTAATATCAAGTAACACTGCGCGACGATCAAGAGGTTTATCTAGCCCTTCAATAGGTAATACAGGGAATAACTGGTCGATACCCCATGCATCAGGTAAAGATTGGAACAATGAAAAGTTAACATAGAACTTATCTGACATACGTTCTTGTAACTCATCAATAATAGGACGATGAGCACGATTACTTGGATCTAAATCATACTGAATACGACGACAAATATTCAAATACAGCTCTTCTGCCCATGCACGCTCTGTCAGGCTTAACATGCCGTGAACATATTGAGTATGCACATCGTGTAAGTCTAATTGGCTATCGTGTAACCATTCACGTAATGAACGGCTATGCCCCTTAGTTTGCATCTCTTCCCATGTTTCCCAAAGACTTGCAATTGGTCTTGCAGCATCATCTTCAGGTGGTGTAATTGCCGTAAATTCATTACGCTCAACGCCAATCACATTAGAAATTAATACGGTATGGTGTGCCGTTAATGCACGACCTGATTCAGTAATAACGGTTGGATGCGGTAAATCATTTTCATCACATGCGTCACCAATCGCCCAAATAACGTTATTCGCGTATTCATTAAGGCCATAGTTAACAGAGCAATCAGATTGTGAACGTGTACCTTCATAGTCCACACCTAAACCACCACCCACATCGAAATACTGAATATTTACGCCCAATTTGTGCAGTTCAACATAGAAGCGTGCAGATTCACGAACACCCGTTGCGATATCACGGATATTCGCCATTTGTGATCCCAAATGGAAATGCAGTAATTGCAGGCTATCTAAGCGGTCAGCTTGGCGTAACATATCAATTAATTGCAGAACTTGTGTCGCAGCTAAACCAAATTTTGATTTTTCACCACCACTTGCCTGCCATTTGCCTGATCCTTGAGAAGCAAGACGAGCGCGAACGCCTAAACGTGGAATAACTTCTAAACGTTCAGCTTCTTCAAGAACCATTTTAATCTCAGACATTTTCTCAATGACTAAGAAAACTTTATGCCCAAGTTTTTCACCTGTGAGTGCTAAGCGAATATACTCACGGTCTTTATAACCATTACAAACAATCACAGAGCTTGTCATATTGGCATGAGCAAGTACTGCCATTAATTCCGCTTTAGAGCCAGCCTCTAAACCTAAAGGCTCTCCTGCATTCACTAATGACTCAATCACACGACGTTGTTGGTTAACTTTAATTGGATAAACTAAAAAATAGTCACCTTTATAACCATAGGATTCACGCGCGCGATGAAACGCGGCATTAATCGAACGTAAACGATGTTGTAATATTTGTGGAAAGCAAAAAAGTGCAGGTAAACGCAGGTTCGGTTGCTCTTCTTGAACTCGTTTAACCAATTCGGTTAAATCAAAATTAGCATCAGGAACATCAGGATTAGGGCAAACGCTAATATTTCCTCGATTATTCGCTAAATAGTAACCGCCCCCCCAATATGCAATGTTATAGGTCTGCTGCATCTTACGAGCGATGTTATCATTCATGACATTCTCCTTAGGGAGTATGAGTTTATACCTTGCCTGTCACCATAGTAGTCAATTATCTGACAAAAATCTGAAACGACTGATAAATAACAGTTGGAAGTAATGGCTCACTATATATTTTTATATGATTATCCAGCTATACGCAGGACATAATAGTAGAAAGTTCTTGAGTTAACCTATAACGAGTTAACACAATTACCTATTGGCAAGTAACAGACAACTTCGCTCTAAAGAGAAAGAGCTCAAAGAGGAAATTACTCTAGATATACTACGTGTATAGTATTGGTGAGTACTGTTTTGGTTTTTGAAAAGACTAACCTGTAGACAATGGAACATTACCCATTCACTCCACACATGGCTTAAACCCGTAAGCCATTTCCCTAACAGAGAAACAGGATCAGAAATCCTGCGGTTTACACTGTGTTCAGATTTCACAGTAATCGCGAGTTTATACCTTTAGTTAGTTAAAAATGCAAAGCAAAAAGTACAAAAAACTTTTTTTTCTCTACTCCCTATTTTCTCAACACAAAAATAGCGGGCAACAAAAAATAAGATTAACTGTTTGATTCTGCTTTATCCCTATATTTGATTAAAAAAAGCTGGAATTAAAGAGAGAAGAGTCATAAAATGGACGTCTAGATGTTAAAACATCCATCCTTAAACCGTTTGTATTAAGGTAACGAGATATAATGACTACACACCTTTTTACTTCTGAATCAGTCTCAGAAGGTCATCCAGATAAAATCGCGGATCAAATTTCTGATGCCGTTCTGGATGCAATTTTAGAACAAGATCCAAAAGCACGCGTTGCCTGCGAAACTTACGTTAAGACAGGCATGGTTATGGTAGGCGGAGAAATTACCACCAAAGCTTGGGTCGATATCGAAGAAATTACACGTAACACTGTTCGTGAAATCGGCTACACCAGTTCCGACATGGGCTTTGATGCTAATTCCTGCGCAGTTATCAGTGCGATTGGTAAACAATCTCCTGATATCAACCAAGGTGTTGACCGTGCAAATCCATTAGAACAAGGCGCTGGCGACCAAGGTTTAATGTTTGGTTATGCAACCAACGAAACTGATGTATTAATGCCTGCTCCAATTACTTATGCTCATCGCTTAGTTCAACGCCAAGCACAAGTCCGTAAAAGTGGTACTTTATCTTGGTTACGCCCTGATGCAAAAAGCCAAATTACCTTCCAATATGACAACAATAAAGTTGTTGGTATTGATGCTGTTGTATTATCAACTCAGCATTCTGAAGATATTTCACAAAAAGATCTGCATGAAGCCGTGATGGAAGAGATCATTAAACCTGTTCTGCCAGCAGAATGGTTAAATGAGCAAACTAAATATTTCATCAACCCAACAGGTCGTTTTGTTATCGGTGGACCAATGGGTGACTGTGGTTTAACCGGTCGTAAAATCATTGTTGATACTTACGGCGGTATGGCTCGTCACGGCGGTGGCGCTTTCTCTGGTAAAGATCCATCGAAAGTAGACCGTTCAGCAGCTTATGCTGCACGTTACGTTGCTAAAAATATCGTGGCAGCAGGTTTAGCAGATCGTTGTGAAATCCAAGTTTCTTACGCAATCGGTGTGGCAGAGCCAACATCAATTATGGTAGAAACATTTGGTACTGAAAAAGTCCCAACAGCACAACTGATTCTGTTAGTGCGTGAATTCTTTGACTTACGTCCTTACGGATTAATTCAAATGTTAGATTTACTGCACCCAATCTACCAAAAAACGGCTGCTTACGGTCACTTTGGTCGTCCTGAATTCCCTTGGGAAGCAACAGATAAAGCTGAAATCTTACGTGAAGCGGCAGGCTTAAAATAAGTCTCTTGCCAATAACATCATGTTATTGATTTTAATAAGACCACATCTTTATAGATGTGGTTTTTTTATGGCCTCTATTTATAAAACCCATAAAAAAACCCCGCAATCATACGGGGATCTCAATAAGAGAAAACGAGAACATAGATTTATGATGAAACGCTTTTTTTATAAAAAGCGATAAAAAGTTAGTTAGGATAATTAATCCACTCTCCTCCATTTAACTTGATATAAGACTGCCCTTGATAATCAACCACAACCGTAGCTTGATTTTCCGCAACATTGGCAGTTTGAGGAAGTTCACTGGCCAATGCATCCCAATCAATAGCAGATTGGTTAAAGACATCCCCATTCACATTACGAGAAATAAACTCAGAAATAGCTAAATAGCTGCTTGGTTCATCAACAATCACAGGAGGGTTAAATGATGCTTGCTCTTTTATTCCAGTGAAACGAATACCAACAGGTACGGTAGTAATACTTTGGCTTGGAATATCTCTTAACCCTGACATTTGCGTCTTATCACCTTGTAAAGCCGCACCATGCTCAGGCACAATCACCACCATCACTTTTCTTCCTTTTTTATCTAGTTCATCCATAAAGCTATCTAAATTATCAAGTAATGTGGAGGCACGCTTGCCATAATCAGCAGCGCTATTTTCTCCTACATAACGGTTACCATCATGTAGTGATACCAAGTTCACAAAGGTCACAGTGCGGTCTTCGTTAGACTGTTCACGCGCTTTCAACCAACGTTGTAATGTTTCCTTATCGTTGTAAATTTTGGTGCCATCAAATGCGGTAATTTGATGAGAAAGATTCTCTTGATCTTGTAAGGCGATATTAAGATTGCCGAGTTGCTGAACTTCTTTGAGGTAATTACCAAACTTCCCGTTGTGGTCAAGTACCAATTTCTTGGCAAATCCTAACGATGATAAATTATCCATCAGCGAGCATTGCGTATCTGCGGGATCGTATAAATCAGAATGGTGAGTCTGACCACAACTCGCGCGTAATAATCTTAATGATGCAGGACCACTATAAGAAGATACGCTGTTAAAGTGGCTAAATAACACATTAAAGTTACCCCAAATTGGGTGTTCTTGTAGCCCAACAGCCGCCGCATCAGCGGTAGAAAGTGAACAAATATTAATAATCAAAATATCAAAAGGTTGGGCATTGGCTGCTAACTGCGCAGGAAATGGTGTCGTACGTTTTTTCTCGTAACCATAAAATTGTGTGAGCCAATCATCCAATACCTTATTATTAACCTTCTGTTTTTGTGGTGGATAAACAGTATTAATTGATGCAGTTTCTACCTCTTTAGTCGGTACAACTTCAGGGAGGACTTGAGGTTCGACTGATGCGGGTAACACCTCAGGCACTTTGGCAACGACAGTGTTTTTTTCTGTATTAATGTTACTTTCTTGCGTAAAAGTATTCGCTGAAACAGAAGGCACCATACCTTGAGAAATATGAGTAAACCCACCAATATTTAGCCACAATACACCTGCAATAATAAAAACAGATACCCTTACCCACTGTTCAATAAAAAGGTAACCGACTAACAAAACAAAAGCGACACCTATCATTTTGATATTGATAAAGTTAACAGTTAACTCAACAAGGTAATCAAAGGAAAACTGTTTAAGTTGTCCACCTTGGGCAAGTACCGTTGAAAAGCTGGGTAACCAAGTATCATGGTAAAATAGAATTATCCCTATTGGGATAGCGACCCAATTGCGCATTTTATGCCAAATATTTTTTGGTAATGGGAACAATAAAAAGGCAAGAAAAAGTAAATTGCTAAAAGCATCAAAATTTAAATAACCATACCAAAGCAAAACAAACTTTAGTAAAAAATAGAAATTCCATGCTCCCAACCCATGCCAGTAATTTAAAAAATTGAACTGGGTTGTATTAGATTTTTTCATTTTAATTTCCTACTCTTTAGTATAAATAAATCCAATTCGACAGTTATATGATTAGTCACATCTGTCTTTTTATTACTTCTGATATTTAATTAACTACTAAATAAACATATAAGAGAATATTTATTTAAAACCAAGTAAAAACCCTTAAATAAAAAATAAAAAAAGAATCTCGCCAGAAAATACTGGCCTCTTATATAAAAGAAAAATTAATGCTAGAAAACTTATTTAAGATGATTTTTAAAATAAAACACTCAGCGTTCTATTTATATAATAGCGCCTATTTTTAAAAATGATGCTTTATTTACATTAAATAATGAAACACAGAGTTATCTTATTTTTATATTTCGAAACAAAAACAAAACAAAGTACACATCAATAACACTGAATAACAATTAATAAACATTTTTATCAATAAGCAAACAAGAACCTCAATATAAAAACACAACCAATCAATAAAAGACTATAATATAATGATTTTTCTATGAAAAATGATACTGATCAAGATACAATAATGATCATAAAATTTAAATAATTTAATATATTGTTATAAACAGCTAATCTACATTTCTTTTTTTTGCTTACTTTGTAGCTAAGTCCTTTCCGTTATTATTTAACAAATAAATTTTAAAAATATAAATATAAAAAAGAAAATCAACAGCCATCTTTTATAGAAATAAGATAATAAATATCTATTTTATGTGTTTTTACGTAATTGAAATAATGTATTTTAAAGCCTATTCTAAAACAAGAACCTTAGTTAAATAAAACAAATCATTAATCAGATACTATTTTATCAAGATTTTAATTTTGATATAAATTTATTATTATTTTATTCAGAGGTTATTAAAATGAAAAATGAAAATTTTATTAACTCAAATATGAAAATAGAAAAAAATAATCTAAATAAGGACATTGATAAACTAAAAAAATTATTTTCATTAAATAACTATCACTATCAGGATATTAATAAAGAAGAAGGAAATAATATGCTTATTTATCGCTGGCCATTACTTAATGCATTTCATTACATGACTAAATGAGGCTAACTATGCCACTTATTGTATTAAAAGGACTCCGAGGTGGAGTGGGTACAACATCCACGGCAATTGCACTTGCTCGGCAATTTAATCAACAAAATAAAGAAGTGCTGATTATTGATAATTGCACAGAAAATATTTTGTCTTTCTATTTTCCAGCACAGCAAAAAAATACCACATTAAGTCAGGCATTATTAGCAGAAACGCCAATAGAGGAGAGTATTTTTTACTATCGACCACACTACCAAGTGTTACCTTTTGGTTTGGTTAATATGAAGGATAACTTGCTCTTACAATTGTCATTCTCAGCAAAACAACATCTTACCCATTTTTTAACGACATTTATTCAGCTACACCCTGACGCCATTATTTTAATGGATTTACAGCATACGCAAGACACCCTTTTCGCATCTTGGATAGAAAAAGCGGATATTTTTTTTACCGTATCAATGGCAGAAAGCAACTGTCATATTCGCCTTAACCAGCACACATTTACCGAAAATGAATATGTATTAATTAACCAATTTCGTGCCACCAGCCAAATTCACCAAGATTTTTATCAATTTTGGCAAACGACACCATTTCCATTATGCCCTGTTGTTCTTCATCGAGATGAAGCCTCACTAGAGGCCTGTGCCTCACGTTTACCTTTATATGATTACCGAGCTAATTGCATGTTAGTAGAAGAAATATCGCAACTTGCTCAATGGTGTTTTTCGTTATTTAAGAGGAAAGAAGGACAGTCATAATGCCATCATCTTACGATGCTACGAATAAAATCGAAAAGAATGTGACACAACATATTCTTATTCGTTACTACAAGTTTTATCGCCATAACGGTGCATCTCGTAGCGCAGCTATTGTTAGCGAGCTATTTATGGGCATTATGTGGTTTTTTTTACGGATGGAATCCCCTTTTTGGCGGAAAATTGCCAGAAAACAACGAGAGCTATATCCTCATATTGATCCCCGTTGCCCTAAAATTTTTGATCCCTTGCGCTATTTGTTACAAAGCATTTGGCTAGCTTGCCATTATGTAGGGCAATTACTGATTAAAAAGCCCACACAATTTATTTTCTATATTAGAAAAACATACAAAAAACTCTTTGTTCATGTCTCTCCTATCGCGATTGAAATCATTGAACATAAGGAAAAAACCACGCCTTTTTGGCAATATGCTCTCTATTCCATTATCGCTATTTTTGCCATTTTCTTTATTTTACTCAGTATCACTCAACCGTTTGATCTTACATTTCAGTTCGTTTTTGTGATTGTTCTTTGGCTAGTTGCCTTAGCTATCCGCGATATTCCTGGGCGTTTTTCTTCAATCGCAATGGTTATGTTGGCACTAACAATTGCATGTCGATACATATGGTGGCGTTATCATTCAACCCTTTATTGGATTGATAATTTCAGCCTATTTTGTGGCTTACTGCTTTTACTGGCTGAAACTTACGCATGGTGTGTGCTATTCCTTAGTTTTATGCAATGTATTTGGCCACTGCATCGAAAACCTGTTTCTATGCCTGAAGACATTACACAATGGCAAAGCGTTGATATTTTCATTCCTACCTATAACGAAGATCTGCAAGTTGTTAAACCCACAATCTATGCCAGCTTAAATTTAGATTGGCCTAAAGATAAGCTCACTATTTATCTGCTTGATGATGGCTCCCGCCCTGAATTTAAAGCATTTGCTCAAGAAGTTGGTATTCGTTATATCGCACGAGAAAAACATGATTTTGCTAAGGCAGGTAATATCAATCATGCTTTAACTCTCGCGTCTGGTGAATTTGTCGCCATCTTTGACTGCGACCATATTCCAACACGTTCATTTCTACAATTTACAATGGGATGGTTTTTAAAAGATGAAAAAATGGCTTTGGTACAAACACCTCACCATTTTTTTTCCCCAGATCCTTTTGAACGTAATTTAGGTAACTTTCGTGAAACACCCAATGAAGGCACACTCTTTTATGGGTTAGTTCAAGATGGTAATGACACTTGGAATGCAGCGTTTTTCTGTGGCTCGTGCGCAATTTTACGTCGTACTGCATTGGATGAGATTGGTGGCATTGCCGTTGAAACTGTTACAGAAGATGCGCATACCTCATTACGCTTACACCGTCATGGCTGGAGATCTGCTTATATTCGCATTCCACAAGCCGCTGGTTTAGCGACAGAATCATTATCCGCACATATAGGTCAACGTATTCGGTGGGCAAGAGGAATGGTGCAAATATTCCGTCTTGATAATCCCTTGTTTGGTAAAGGACTAAGCGTGCCGCAACGTCTTTGTTACTTAAATGCCATGTTGCACTTTTTTTCTGGCATTCCACGGATGATTTTCTTACTCGCACCACTAACGTTTCTTATTTTCCATGCCTATATCATTTATGCACCTGCGATTGCGATCGCTCTCTATGTTGTGCCGTATTTGATCCACATTTCACTCGCCAGTGCAAAGTTACAAGGCGCTTATCGCCACTCATTTTGGGGTGAGGTTTATGAAACGATTTTAGCGTGGTACACCACTCGTCCAGTGTTAAGTACCCTTATCTCTCCTCATAAAGGAACTTTCAACGTAACTGGTAAAGGTGGCGTGATGGAAGAAGGCTTTGTCGATTGGCGAATTAACCGCCCTTACTTACTCTTTCTCAACTTGAACTTGCTAGGTATTTTGTTTGCTTTTTGGCGCATAGCAACGGGCGATCCCGATGAAGCATGGGCTGTTGCCATGTGTTTATTATGGGTTTGTTATAACCTTATCTTACTCGGTGTTGCAATTGCAGTTTCTGTCGAAACAAAGCAACAGCGCCATTTTCCTCGTGTTCGCGTTAAAGTTCCTGCCATGTTGCTGTTAGATAATGGCTCTCTCTACCGATGTTATCTCTATGATTTTTCTGATAATAGCTGTGCAATTTTATTGCCTGACAATGTCAAACTTTCACTATCTCCAAATGAAAGCATCACACTATTACTCAGTCAAAATCAGCGTGAACATGCCTTTAAAGCCAATATTTCACGTATTGATGGGCAAATTATTGGATTACAACTCCTTGAAATGACAACGCAAAAAGCTATCGAGTTTACTGCTTGTACTTTTGAGCGAGCCGATACTTGGGCAGATTGGCAAAATAAACTTCCAACCGACAGACCTTTAAGCAGTCTCAAGAATATTATTTTTATCAGTATGCAAGGTTATAACACCTTGTTAAAACGTGCTCCTTACTTTATTTACGCTACTTTCCGCTTACTCGGTCTCTTTTTGCTGTGGCTTTCATCGTTACTCCCTCAACGCGTTAATGTTTCACAAATATTTCATCAGTCTTGAAGGAAAAACTCAGTTTTCTGGGAATTTATTAATAAACAATAAGATCATGGGTAACAATAATGAAAAAACGTTTTCTCATATTTGCCTTATTTATGCTCACTTCTTCAGTTCATGGAGATGAAACGCAAGAAACGCAAACCACTATTTCAGCGCCACCCGTTACAATAACTGAAGCGGCTCCTGGAGTTATTTCTCAAGCAGAGCCTAGAAATACACAATCGCCTTCTACAGATATCACGCCTTCTGCTCGCCAGAAGATATTAAAATTTGCAGAGACAGCACCTAGTTATGGCGCGCTCCATTTGACTGGTGTTAGCCCTGATGGCTATTTAGAATTTGGTGTCCGTAGTGATGAATATGTTTCCAAAGCCACTCTTGATTTAGAATTTACACCGTCTCCGTCACTACTTCCTGTGGAATCTCATCTTAATGTCTATTTAAATGATGAATTGATGGGAGTTATTACCTTAAAACCAGAAGATTTGGGTAAGAAAAACCAAATTACGATACCTATCGATCCTTTATTTATTCAAGATTTTAACCATATAAAACTCTCTTTTATTGGCCATTATCGTGAAATTTGTGAAAACCAAGCAAATACAACACTTTGGCTTGATGTAAGTAAAAGCAGTCAACTCAATCTGACCTTTCAATCACTCCGTTTAGGTAATGAGTTAGCGCACTTCCCTGAACCATTTTTTGATAGCCGTGATTTTGGAGAATTAACACTGCCAATGGTTTTCAGCCAGTCACCTAATTTAGCTCAACAAAAAGCGGCAGCGATCCTCTCTTCTTGGTTTGGTACTCAAGTTGATTGGCGTAAGCAAAATTATCCTGTTTATTATGATGCTTTGCCAAATCAACACAGCATTGTTTTTGCAACCAATAAACAAAAACCCGCCTTTTTAAAACAGCATCCCGATGTGAAAGAACCAACCATCGAAATGCTGACGCATCCAACCAATCCTTATATTAAGTTACTTCTTATTATGGGACGTGATGATAACGATTTGATCACTGCCGTAAACGGAATAGCCCGTGGACAAGTTATCTTCAGAGGGAATATCGTCACAATTAATGAAGTAGAAAAATTGATCCCGCGTGAACCTTATGATGCGCCAAAATGGGTACAGTTAAATAAACCTATCTACTTTAATACGCTACAAGACTATGAAGGCCAGTTGCAATCTCGCGGATTAAAACCGAATCCTATTACATTAAATATGACGTTACCACCTGATCTATTTATGTTTAATAATACGGGATTACAAATGCAATTGCGTTATCGCTATACTGCTCCTGCATTTCAAGATGACTCTCGTATGTCTATCTCAGTAAACGACCATTTCATTAAAGCTTATCCTCTTGAGAAAGATAAAAAAGATAATCTTGTCATCGCTTATTTACCGCTTATTCAAGGCTGGATTGAGCATAAGAATTTATTGAATATACCCGCCGTAAAACTGGGTGAACGTAACCAAATTACATTTGCCTTTGATTACACCAATCCCATTCCTGGGGGCTCAGTAGATCAATGTATTACTTATCAACCTGTACCAAATGCTGTCGCTATTGATGATTTATCTAGCTTTAATTTCACAGGTGATTATCGACACTATATTGCACTGCCTGACTTACGGGTTTACAGCCATGCAGGCTTCCCATTTAGCCGTTATGCGGATCTGTCAGAAACCTTGGTTTTTGTTAATCAGCAACCGTCTCCAACACAATTATCTACCCTATTAATTTCAATGGGGAATATTGGTGCTCAAACAGGTTATCCTGCATTAAATGTTTCATTAACTGGTTCATTGGATGAAGTGCAAAAAAGAGATGCTGATCTACTACTTATCGGAACCATTCCACCTGCATTAAATAATGATAAACAGATGAACGTACTGATTGATAAAGCACGTAGTGAAATCACTCTGCCTTCTCGTGAAATCAGTATCTTTAGCCACACAAGTTATCAACCAACTGATAAACGTCCTGATAGTCGGATCTCTCTGACCTCAAAAGGATCGATGGGGGCAATTATTGGTTTCCAATCTCCATTCTTTTCACAGCGTAGCGTTGTCGCATTATTAGCCGATAGTACGCAAGGTTACAAACTGTTAAATGAGGCGATCAGTGATAGTGGTAAGCGTGATGCTATGCATGGTTCAGTAGTATTGGTCAGAGAGTCTGGCGTAAATAGCTTGCGTGTGGGAGATACTTATTTCGTCGGTTATTTACCTTGGTGGGAAGAAGTTTGGTATGTATTTGCTTCTCACCCTATATGGCTTGGTTTAGCGGCAATTGTCAGCATTATTCTTGTCTCTCTTCTTATTTGGCGAGCAATGAAAATAAGAAGCCAACGTCGTTTAGCGACTAAGGACTAAGCTATGTGGCAATTTGGTCACACACATCGCCACTCTGTTATTGCTCTCTTTTTGCTGACAGGCTTTTTGCCTGTCACGCAAGCCAGTGAAGAGGCAACAGAAGCCTTTTTACAAGAGCAAGTGAGATTAGGTACATCCACAGGAAATGAAGTTTTAGTGGCTCAATCGCTATATCGTTTAGCGTTAATTAAACCCAATGACCCTAATATCTTGTTAATGCAGATTCAGTTTGCTGTAAAACAGAAGGACAATGCAAAAGCACAACAGCTATTTACCCAATTAGGTACTCAATTTCCACAGTCAGAGCAATATCAGCGTGCAATAAAAACCTTATCACTGACAACGGATGTTAATAGGCAAAAATTACAGCGAGCCCAGCTTTACCGTACAGCTGGCCGCTATGATGATGCGTTAAATTTATACGATGAAATTTACCGAGGAATGCCTCCAGATGAGACTTTATCACTCGAGTATATTCAAGTACTTATGCAATCGTCTCGCGATGATAAAATAGAACGACTCAATCATATTTATCGTCAGTATCCGCAAAATACGAAAATAGCGAGCCTCTACCAGCAACAGCAACAACACGCCATAGAGTCAGTAAAAAGCCCAGTTTCAACAATAAAACCGCAAATAGATGTTACCTCATTACCTATTGCAACCTTAAAACAAAAAGCACGACAACAACCTGATAATGCTGATGTTGTTGGTGCTTTAGGTGTCCGTTATTCTCGTGCTAATCAACGCAGTGCGGCTATTTTTTATCTTTCCCAAGCGCTGAAATTAGCGCCCAACCATGATAATAGTGGTCAATGGCGATCTATGTTGCAGGCTAACCAATATTGGCATCTGCTTTCAAAAGGCGATGACGCACTCTTAAAACAAGATTATGAATTAGCAGAACGCTATTTTAATCAGCTTAATAAATTAAGCCCTTATGAAATTGAGCCTTATCTTGGTTTAGGTGATATTGCTGTTGCACAACGGCAATGGGATCTTGCTGAAAATCATTATTTACAGGCATTAAAATATCAACCCAATCACCCTGCAACGCTACATCGTTTAGCAAAGCTTTATCGCCAACAATCTCATGAAAAAGCGCAACAATTTATTGCAGGCTTAACACCTAGACAATATAAAAATTTAGCAGAAGATTATGGCTATATTATTTCCGGTATAAGGCAAGATTTAGCGGCTGATGATGAACATAAAGAGCAATACCTCAGTGCGATTGAAAAACGTAAGGCAATAGCTAAAGATTATCCTAATGATGTTTGGAATATTTATCGTCTTGCTGATGATTTATTAATCATCCAACAAGGCTATGTAGCTGAAGAGTATTTCAATCAACTTAATCGTCGTCTCCCTAATGCCCCATCTCGCCTTTATGCTTATGCTTTATATCTCAATAAAACAGGACGAGAAACTCAAGCACTTGATACGCTAAAAACGATCCCCTTATCTCAACGCAGTGAAAGCATGAAAGCGTTAGATAGTCGATTACGTTTTGGTGAAATAGTGACGCATGCAGAGTCTCTACGAGCGAAAGGACAAGAACAACAAGCTATTGATTATCTTTTTGCTCATATTCCACCAGAGCAAAAAATTCAGACTTATTTGTTATTAGCGAACTGGGCTCAAGAACGAAATAACCTCGATCAGGCCTTAAGTTATTACCATACTGCACTGAATTTAGAACCCAATAATGAAACTGCATTATTAGGTGCGACGGATATCGCCTTAGAACAAGGGAAAAAGATGCAGGCAAAATACTACCTTGCCAAAATAGAAACGCTTTCTCCCAACCCGTTTAATAGCAACTCAATTAGACGCGTTGCCAATGCTGAAAAAGAAGTAGGTAATACAGAAAAAGCACAACACTATTTTGCTTATTTGGCACAACAAATTGAAACAGAGCCAGACAGTGCTGATCCTTTAGTATTACGTGATATTGCTCGTTTTCAGCGCGATGAGCAACATAGTCAGCAAGCTCACTATTATTATCAACAAGCGATGATCAAGGATGGAATAACAGATAGGTTGCCAAAAGATAATATTGAGTACACCACATTAATGCGTAATGACGAAAAAGATAATTGGCTATCTCGCAGTTTACGCGCTGATGCTGACGCGCTTTATCGCCAACAAGAGTGGCGATTTACGCTTGAGCATGATTATTGGGGGTCAAGTGGTAGCGAAGGCTACTCAAAACTACGCGCTCATACCACCATGTTACAACTTGATCACCCTGTTTATGATGGGCGTTTTTTCTGGCGTGCAGACTTAGTTAATCTTAATAGTGGCAAACTGGGTACATCACCTTATGATTCGAAATTTGGGACTTGTTACCGCACGGGGTGTTTCCCCCTAGAGCAAAAATCTTTTGGTGTTAGCCCTGCAATTGGCTGGGAAAATGGTCAATGGCAATGGGATCTTGGTACTACACCGTTAGGTTTTGAAGTGACTGATTGGGTCGGTAAAATCGCCTATAATCATGATCTTTTTAATGTGGGCTGGACACTTGATATTCACCGTCGCCCTGTTAATAGTTCTATGCTTGCTTTTGGTGGTCAACGAGATATTTGGACTAACCAAACATGGGGCGGTGTAAGAAGAAGCGGTATTCGTTTAAGCGCAAGCTATGACTTAGGCGGAAAAGAGGGTTATTGGGGTGAGGTTTCTGTCGATAAACTCACGGGTAAAAATGTTGAAGATAATAGCAGTGTCCGAGGAATGGGAGGCTACTATTATAAACTTATCAATGAGAACAACCGCCGCGTTTCTGTTGGGTTAAGTACTATGCTTTGGCATTATGATAAAGACTTAAGCGGGTACACTTTAGGTCAAGGTGGTTATTATAGCCCTCAAAAATATATCTCTTTAGGGCTACCGATTAATTATCGTGAACGTACTGAAAATTGGTCTTGGGAATTATCAGGCTCTCTTTCTTGGTCTTACTCCCAAACGGATGACAGAAAGCGTTATCCTTTAAAAAATCTCGTTTCTCTCGATAAATTTAATCGCTATATGAATGAACTTAGCCCTGAAGATCGAGAAGAAATGATGAGGCTTTATTATCAAGAGCGTGATGCTGTTGATGAAGGAGACTCTGGCAATGGCTTTGGTTATACCGCCAGAGCATTAGTTGAACATCGTATTACGCCGCATTGGTTTATTGGTGCAGCTATTGATATTCAACAAGCCAAAAACTATACCCCAAGCCATGCATTAATGTACTTGCGTTATTCATTTGATGGTTGGAACGGTGATTTAGATTTACCGCCAAACCCTCTTATTCCTTATGCTGACTTTAAATAACGTTCAATGTATAAAATACACAAACGGGAAGCACTGGCTTCCCGTTTAACGTTTTCTCTAAAATGATGAGAGCAAACTGCTATTATTGCGCTTTACGAAAAAGCCCAACAAACAACCAACCTACAATCATGGCAAGGACAAATAAAATACCTTGATAAAACCCTGCACCGACTAATACCAAACCCGGGCCTGGGCAAATTCCCGCTAATCCCCAACCAAGACCAAATAACGCACTACCTAACACTAAGGGTTTATCAATCACTTTATTGGTCGGGATATTTAAAGGGCATGCTAATACACTTTGTTGTCTACGGCGTGTTAATTGGTAACCTATCACACTGACAACCAGCCCTGCTCCCATGATTATCAATAAAGAAGGGTCCCAATTTCCGGTGATATCCAGAAAAGCTAGAATTTTTTGCGGATTGCTCATTCCACCAACAATCAATCCTGCACTGAATAGAAGACCACAAAGAAAAGCAACAAACTTAGTCATTTTCTTAGCCTCCTATCACATGGCGCTGAATATAAACGGTAATAAATGCCGTTGCCATAAATACCAACACAGCAACAATAGAACGACGCGATAATCGTGCTAATCCGCAAATACCATGACCACTTGTGCAACCACTGCCTAAACGTGTGCCTGCTCCCACCAGCACTCCGGCAATAATTAACATCCAAGGTGATGTTTCAATCACTGGCGATAAGGGTTTATCAAAAAAATAAAACAGTGTAGGTGCGATTAGCATGCCAAGTAAAAATGCCCAACGCCAACCATTTCCCTGCTGTTTTGTTGATAAAACGCCCCCCAAAATACCGCTTATTCCTGCAATACGACCATTAAATAACAATAAAATGGCGGCCGCAGCGCCTATCATAAGCCCACCAATTGCCGCACTTAAAGGCGTAAAGTGAACCCAATCTATATTCATAAATTAACCTGCTATAGGGCAATAAAGCTGATAAAGCGTATTGAGTAGTACGAGAACTTTTTCATCAGCAATAGAATAAAAGATACGTTTTCCATCACGACGAGTATTCACTAACCCTTCATTGCGCAAAACGGTTAGCTGTTGAGAAAGTGTCGGTTGACGGATACCTAAACTCTCTTCTAATTCACTCACACTTTTTTCGCCCTGACTTAGCTGACACAATAATAAGAGGCGATCGCCATTTCCTAGCGTCTTAAGCATGCTAGACGCTTCATTAGCCGCCAATTTCATTGCATCTAATAAATCAGGTTGAACTCGTTGTGTCATGGTAAACTCCATAATCAATATACTTTTTAATAATATGTTAATTTATATATTGTGCAAGTTTTCTTTTTATTGCGTGTTTGTATAAGCCGCTATATGCTCTGTAACATGAAAACGGTAAGAGTCCCCATCGCCTTAGTGCAAAGCGTTATGCGAACACTGCGTGAAAAATTGCAGCAGGCTAATCTTTATCTTAATACAAATTACCCAGAACCTACTCTACATTATAATCAGAGAGGAACTATTGCAGGCAGTGCCTATTATGCAAATTGGGAAATTCGTATTAATCCTACATTATTGATTGAAAATAAACAGAATTTTATTGAAGAAGTTATTCCTCATGAATTAGCGCATTTATTAGTTAATCGCCATTTTGGTCGTGTAGCACCTCATGGGAAAGAGTGGAAATGGATGATGGAAACAGTATTACAAGTTTCAGCTAAACGAACCCATCATTTTGATGTCAGCGCAGTTAAAGCTAAAACCTTTCCTTATGCTTGCCATTGTGAAGAAAAACATCAGCTTACCATTCGCCGCCATAACAAAGTATTACGCGGAGAGACACAATACCGTTGCCGCCATTGTCAGGCTATTTTGCAATTTATTAAGCATGAATAAATGCAGACAAAAATAAAGCCGATGTGTTGATTAATTCACATCGGCTTTATCTTGAGAATGAATATATGGGATTGTCTTAAGCAAACTCGCTCATCACATGAGATGCGATTTCAAAGTAAATAATAAGACCTGTACCATCAATTAACGTCGCAATAAATGGTGCTGAAACAACCGCAGGATCAATACCTAAACGCTTTAATACCATTGGAATAACAGATGAAACAATCGCACTCCAAACCGTGATTGAAATAAGCGTTAAGCCAACCACAATCATCACTTCCATACCCACACCTAAGAACCAAGCACGCACAAAACCAGCAATACCCATAGTCAGTGCAACCATTATCGATGTGGTTATTTCTTTTCTTAATACAGACCAAACATTACGTAAGCTCACTTCTCCTAATGCCATAGCACGTACTAATGTTGAGGTGATCTGTGTACCACTATTTCCGCCAGTACCAATCAGCAATGGAATAAAGAATGCTAATGAAATTGCGGCTTCTAGTCTGTCTTCAAAAGCATGTAATACTGTGCTGGTATACGCTTCTGCCACAAACAGCATCAACAACCACACAACACGTTTACGCCATAATGTTACTGGACTGGTTTCTAAATAAGGCTGCTCTAAAGGTGAAGTTGCACCCTGCATTTGTGCATCAAGTGTATTTTCATCTTCAATTAATTCAGCAATATCTTGAGGACGTAAAACACCGACCAATTTTCCAAAATGCATCACTGGTACACTGTCTAAACCGCTATGGCTAATCAGTTGATACACATCATGTCGATTCTGTTCTGGTGAGACAGAGAAAAAGGTTTGACGCATCACATCAGACACAAACAGATCATTAGCCGCTGTTAATAATGATTTAACGGGCAAAATCCCATTTAGATAATTATCTTTATCCACCACATATAAATAGGTTGGAATTAATTCATCTTTTAAATCATTAACCAATTGAGCTTTCACATTTTCAACAGAATCAGCGACAGAAACCGCAATATAAGACTGGCTCATATAAGCACTAACGGTTGCATCATCTTTTAAACGATTGTATTGGTCTTGAGTTGAGTTATTTTGTGGTGTGTTTAAGGATGCATCGGCAACTAATACAGCATCCATTTTATTTTGAGTATTGAATTTCATTTTGTGGTTCCCTATTACTGTTTGTGTTTAGCAAATCAGTTCTCCATAGGGGCGAAACCAGAAGCGAGAATGCAAAAGCTATCTACACGTCTCGGTTTTAGCACTATACAACGTATCCAATGAATACTGGAAGTTACATGGGGATATACCTTCGGTCGATATATCCTGTCCTAATCTTGGGCGTCTCTCGACGTCGTCAGATCAGTAACCTGTGTTTGTATAGGAGCCTCGCCTAACGAGATACTGCACTTTTCTTGCGAATGCGGCGCGCATTATAACCACTCACAATATAATGAAAAGCACGATAACGATTTTGTTTAAGTTCTATTGAAAAATAGCCTCAAATATTCATCATACAATTAAAAATTGTAATTACATTCGAAACTAATATATAAAAAGAAATGAAGTTTTCCTACGAAAGCTAAAATCGTATAGTAAAAGATAATCTGTTTATTAATTGATTATTTGAATGCTAATTTTTGTACTCTTATTTCTTCTGCTTGCAAAAATATATCTTTTACCGTTTTACCATCTAATGATTGGCACATTTTACGCGTGATAATATCCGCATTTTTATTACGACCTGCGATAACTAAATCATTAAAATTAATATCATTAAGGATCGCTAATTCTATTGCTTCATCAAAACGTGATTGTTCATCAAGGGGAAGTGAGTTGCGCATTTCAACAATTGAGATACGTAGCGACTCTACATTAGAGCCATCAAGGGTTTGTTGAGGTTTTTCACAGCCAGATAACATGACACTAAATAAACAAATAACTAACAATTTTTTCATATATCCCCCCTTACCCAGTCAATAGTTTAAATAATAACAGAATGTTTATAAGGAAACTCCCCACTAACTAAAATATATTTTTAGTTAATCATCATTTCCAATATTTTTATTATTCTGAATAAATAAAAACCTTCTTTAATTTAAAATAAAGGGAAGCATTTTCCAGATTATTCAGTTTTTTAATGGGAAGAATAGACATAAAAAACCCTGTTAATAAATTAACAGGGTAAAAAAACAGGAAAATAGAAGGAAATACTTAATAAAAAGAGGTTAAGCGAGCTCAACATCTCCTTTTAAACGACAGCTACATGCTAAGACATAACCTTGAGCTATCTCTTCAGCCGTTAATGTACTGGTACTACTGACATCATAATCACCACTCACAATACGAGTTTTACAACTACCACAAACCCCTGCTCGACAAGCCGCAAAGACAGGAACTTTATTTTCTTCCATAGCTGATAATAAAGTCATGCCAACAGGAACTTTAATTTGTGATAATGGATGACGAATAGTCATGGTTAATTGTTCGTTATCATCAACACAAACAGGCTCATCACCAAAACGTTCCATAAAGATATTCTCAGCAGGTACACCAAGATTTCTTGCAAAACGTCCTGTGTCTTCCATATAACTATTTGGGCCACAGCACATGACTGTACGACTCGCAATATCAGGCACTAATGCAGCTAATTTTTCTTGAGAAATACGGCCACTAAATAATCCTTTATTATCAGGTAATTTAGGCATCATGATAAAATTAAGATTGTATGGATATGCATTTGCTAATTCGATCCACTCTTTCTCAAAAATAAACTGGCTTTGCTCACGAATATTAAAAATAACCGTGATGTCTGCTTTAGGTTGATTATTTAACAACCAACGTGTCATTGACATAACAGGTGTCACTCCACAACCTGCTGCCAACATTAAATAGCGCGCACCTTCTTTACCAGCACAAGTAAATTCACCCTGAGCATCAGATAACCAAAGATAATCACCTGGTTTTACTTGTGATGTTAACCAACTTGAACCCACACCATTTTCTAAACGGCGAACGGTTAAAGTGATAAATGGACTTAATCCCGGAGAAGATGAAATGGTATAAGCACGCAGTATTTCATCACTATTATTGATACTCACCAGTGCAAACTGACCTGGTTTATAAGAATAAATGTCATGATTAATTAAATTCAGCGTCCACACTTCAGGTGTTTCCTGATTAATAGAGTGAACTTGCATACGATTAGGACAAAGAGAAGTAGGCATCGTCATGGATATTGATCCTTCACCGAAGCCCGTAGGCTTCGGTAATGATAATGAATTTAAAACATTAAGCAGAAAGAATATCTTTAAGATCTTGTTCTGGTGTAGTAATAGAGCGCATACCAAATTTCTCATTTAGTACCGCCAGCAGATTGTCAGTTAAGAACGCTGGTGCTGTTGGACCGGTATAAATGTTTTTCACGCCTAATGAAAGCAGTGTCAATAAGATAACAATCGCTTTTTGCTCGAACCAAGAGAGAATTAAAGACAGTGGTAAGTCATTCACACCACAACCTAATTTTTCAGCAAGGTTAACGGCTAGCATAATCGCTGAGTAAGCATCGTTACACTGACCCACATCAAGTAAGCGTGGTAAGCCTTCTAAAGTACCGAAATCTAGTTTATTGAAACGGTATTTACCACACGCCAAAGTCATAATTAAACAGTCTTGTGGAATTTCTCTTGCAAGATCGGTGTAGTAGCTACGTTCACCACGGCTACCATCACACCCCCCTACTAAGAAAACATGACGTAATTTTTTCTGTGAAACTAAATCAATCACAGTATCAGCGGCATTTAATAGTGTTTCACGACCGAAACCAACTGTAATTAAATGCTCAATTTCATTGTATGGGAAACCTTCTAATGATTGTGCTTGTTCAATCATTTCAGAGAAGTCATCACCAGTAATATGTTTTACACCCGGCCAGCCTACAATGCTGCGAGTCCAAATACGGTCACCATAATTACCAACATTAGGATCGATAATACAGTTTGAAGTCATTAATACAGGACCTGGGAATTTTGCAAACTCAATTTGCTGATTCTGCCAACCACTTCCGTAGTTACCCACTAAGTGTTTATATTTTTTAAGTTCTGGATAACCATGAGCAGGTAACATTTCACCATGAGTATAAATGTTAATCCCTTTACCTTCAGTTTGCTCAAGTAGCATTTGCAAATCTTTCAGATCATGACCTGAAATTAAAATCGCTTTACCTGCAACAGGGCGCACGTTAACAGTAACTGGTGTAGGGTTACCGTAAGCTTGAGTTTCGCCTTTATCAAGAATAGCCATAATGCGGAAGTTCATTTGACCAATGCTCATCGCATTTTCTAACAACTCATTCATATCAGCAGGATCAGTACCTAACCACGCCATATAACGGTGATATTCTGCATAAATTTCATTGTCATACTGACCTAAAACATGCGCATGCTCCATATAAGCCGCAGCTCCTTTTAAGCCATACAGGCACAGCATACGTAACCCATGAAGATCATCACCGATTTGCGCTTTATCTGCATTTAAAGCAAAAAGCTGAGCTTGTTTTTGTAAACTGTCTAAATCGTTACCCGCTAATTGGATTTCAGCTCTTGGATTAGTGACTTGAATTGCTGCATTTTTCGCTAAAGTACGAGATTTCAAACTTTCACGGAAATAGATAGCTTCTTTCGCATAACCAACAATGCGATCAGAATCAAAGTTGACGTTAGTTAACGTAGAGAAAAAAGCACGAGGAGCAAAGCTATCTACATCATGATCAATAATACCAACGCCACGCGCTGCTAAAGCCCACGCTGAAAGCCCTTCTAATACCGCAACGAGTAAATCTTGAAGATCAGAAGTTTCTGCTGTTTTACCACACATACCTTGCGCATAGGCACAACCATTACCTACAGGCGTTTTCATTGTTTGTTCACATTGCACACAATACATATCGTATTCCTTCTAATAAAAGATAACGCTTTATTTTTATAAGTTGCATTTAAGATGCAACATAAGAATACGCCATTTTTATAAGAGCGAAAGTGCAATATTGAACAATTTAAATGTTGTTTGATCTAACGCAATTTCTAGCAAACCTTTTAATATTCCTTTTTTTATCCTTTGATTTGGCTTAAGCCAAAAATCTTTTTTTTAAAAAAAGATTAATTACATGACACCGTAAGCATGTAAATGAGAAGGATTATTTAAGAATTATTGATGGTTGTTTTTTGTTTAATCATATAAAGACTGAGAGATGAAACGATTAAGTTCATCCATTTTTTGTTAACTCAGTAATATTCATTACTATTTTTTATAGTTAATATCACCTATTGCATCAATAGCTAATCAAATTATTTCAATTGATATATGTTATTAGCACGAGTATTACGAAATGAAACTACACATTTGAAAGATACTCACCCCTACATTGGAGATTAAAAATGATTAATTTAAATAATGTTCCATCAGAATTTCGCCCTCTAGAAAGCTACAAAATGTTAATTGGAGGAGAATGGGTATCTAGCACATCGCAAAAAACAACCAAAACCTATAGCCCTGCTACTGGTGAATTATTAAGTGAATACCAATCTGGTAGTGCTGAAGATGTTGAACGCGCAGTGAGCGCTGCACGTAACGCATTCAAAACATGGAGCAAAACGTCACCTGCAGAGCGTCAAGCCCTCTTATTAAAAATCGCAGATCGTTTAGAGCAAGAGCAAGAACGCTTTGCTTGGATTGAATCGCTTGATAACGGTAAGCCACTCAATGAGTCGAAAAACATAGATTTACCTGCCTCTATTGACCATTTTCGATATTTTGCAGGCGTGATACGCTCTCATACCGATGAAAGTGCCGTCCTAGACGAAAATACCATTAGCCTTGTTATTCGCGAACCTATTGGTGTTGTGGGCCAAATTATTCCATGGAACTTCCCATTATTAATGGCAGCATGGAAATTGGCACCAGCGATTGCGGCAGGTGATACCGTGGTTATTAATCCAGCAACACTGACTTCCCTTTCATTATTAGAGCTAGGTCGTATTTTAAATGAAATATTACCAGCTGGTGTGATCAATATTGTTACAGGGCGCGGATCTGTTGTAGGCCAAGCTATTTTAGAACACGAAGATATTGATAAACTTGCGTTTACAGGTTCTACCAATGTGGGTTATACCGTAGCAGAAGCCGCAGCGAAAAAAATGGTTCCAGCAACATTGGAATTAGGCGGTAAATCAGCCAATATCGTGTTCCCTGATGCAAACATGAAAAAAGCGGTCAAATATTCAGCATTAGCAATTTTGATGAACCAAGGACAAGCTTGTGAATCAGGTTCACGTTTGTTCTTACATAAAGATATTCATGATGAATTTTTGAAAGCATTAAAAACTGAATTTGAGAGTATTCGTGTCGGTGACCCACTTGATCCGAATACGCAAATGGGTACACAAGTTAGCCAAGATCAAATGGATACTATCTTAGGCTATGTTGAACTCGCTAAAAAAGAAGGTGCGACAGTATTAACAGGCGGTGAACGTATCACCGGTGAAGGTTATGATGATGGTTTCTTTGTTCGCCCTACTATCATTATCAATGCCACAAACCAAATGCGTGTTGCTCGTGAAGAAATTTTTGGACCTGTATTATGTGTTATCCCATTTGATAATGAAGATGAAGTTATCGACATGGCAAACGACTCTGAATATGGGCTAGGTGGTGGTGTTTGGACTCAAGATATTAACCGTGCCTTACGTGTTGCAAAAGCAGTAAGAACTGGTCGTATGTGGGTTAACACTTATCACGAACTCCCAGCTCACGCACCATTTGGGGGTTACAAGAAATCAGGTTTAGGACGTGAAACACATATAATGATGTTAGATGCTTATAGCCAAGTGAAAAATATCTTCATCAGTATGAAAGAATAAGATTTTCTCTCTTTTCTAAATTCTTATAAATATAATATCTATACTCATCTCTTCGCCTTCTCCCCAGAAGGCTTTTTATTATCTATAATTTCTCACACCTCAAGTTATTACCATAAAAAAACCGCATCCTTATCACTATAAAGTATGCGGTTTTATGTTGTGTTGTTAGCCAATAAGTAAGAACGAGTTACTCTGCTTCGGCTTCTTTTTTGCTCACTGAATGAGTTTCTTTATCTAATTCAATATTATCAGCGTTAACATCTTTTATATGATCTCTTGTTAAGCGATAAACAACAGGGCTTAATAACGCTAATGCGATTAAGTTAGGGATCGCCATCATTGCATTGAGTGTATCGGCTAATAACCACACAAATTCTAATGATTGTGTTGCCCCAACTGGTAACGCAATCAGCCAAGCAATACGAAATGGCATAATAGCTTTAGGTCCAAACAGGTATTGCACACATTTTTCACCGTAAAAACTCCAGCCTAAAATCGTGGTAAATGCAAAAATAGCTAATGCAATTGCCACAATATAGTTACCACCCGGAATAGCGATAGAGAATGATGCGGCGGTTAATGTTGCACCACTTTGCCCTGTTAACCATTGTCCTGTGATAACAATAGTTAATCCTGTAACAGAGCAGACAATGATGGTATCAATAAAAGTTCCCAGCATCGCAATCAAACCTTGGCGAACAGGATTTTGTGTTTTTGCCGTTGCATGGGCAATAGGTGCACTACCCAATCCCGCTTCATTTGAAAAAACACCACGCGCAACACCAAAACGGATCGCCGCCCAAACAGCTGCACCTGCAAAACCACCTTGAGCAGCAACTGGTGTAAATGCAGATTTAACAATAAGGATAATAGCATCTGGGATCGCAGTCACATTCAGTGCTAAAACAACAATACCTGCACCAAAATAGCCAACGGTCATAATAGGAACTAATTTACCGGCAACATCAGCAATACGCTTAATGCCTCCAATAAGTACAGCACCGACTAAAACAACGAGCACAATAGCGGTGATTGTCGTCGAAATGCCAAAATTACTTTCCAGTACATCAGCCACAGAGTTTGCTTGTACCGTATTACCAATACCAAAACCTGCAAAACTCCCAAAGACAGCAAAAACAGTACCTAGCCAAACCCAATTTTTACCTAAGCCATTTTTGATGTAATACATTGGCCCACCGACATAGTTTCCATATTTATCAACTTCACGGAAACGTACAGCAAGCACGGCTTCTGAATATTTGGTTGCCATTCCCACTAATGCAGTCATCCACATCCAGAACAATGCACCGGGACCACCTAAGACAACAGCCGTTGCAACACCAGCAATATTACCCGTTCCAATGGTGGCGGATAGTGCGGTCATCAACGCATTAAATGGTGATATCTGACCTTCGCCTCTTTTATCATTTTTTTCAAATAACAGCTTAAATCCTGTACCTAATTTCCTAATAGGTAAAAAGCCAAGTCGAAACTGCATAAAAAGTCCGATACCGAGAATACCGACAAGCATCGGAACTCCCCATACCACGCCATTTATAGCGCTTAATATATTAGTGATAAAATCCATAAATTACCCTTTTTCGTCCAAATGTTATCTAAATATGTATTTTTTGTTATCAATTACACTAAAGATGAAAAAGCGAAAATATGCTAGAAAAAAAAACGACTAATTTTAAAATTGACTGAGTTATGTGAGAAATATCACTTCATTATTAAATTACGCTATCATTAGGTTCATCGTTACAATACTTCAGTCAAAGTTATGCATAATCATAAATCAGCACAAAATACCCAAAATGAACGTCGTTTTAATCTGTTCAGAAAAGCGCAAGAAACCAATCTTGCACCACTAAAAATCCTACTACTATCCGCTGTGGTTGGCTCACTAGCTGGATTAGTGGGTGTTTTATTTGAAAAAAGTGTTAGTTGGGTGATTCATTTTCGACAAGAAGAACTGATTAAAACCTTTACTAATCCTTATATTCTGGCAATAAGTACTTTGCTTTTTTCCTCTATTTTAGCAATGCTGGGATATTATTTAGTCAAGAAGTTTTCACCCGAATCGGGTGGCTCTGGAATACCTGAAATTGAAGGTGCGATGATAGATATTCGCCCTGTTCGTTGGTGGCGAGTATTACCTGTAAAATTTATTGCCAGTATTGGAACTTTAGGCTCTGGTATGGTGTTAGGACGAGAAGGTCCAACGGTTCAATTAGGTGCCAATATCGGCCAGCTCGTAAATGATATTTCTCGAGTAAAAGATAAAGAGTCACGCCACACGTTATTAGCAACTGGTGCAGCCGCAGGATTAACCGCTGCTTTTAATGCACCTCTAGCGGGTATTTTATTTATTATTGAGGAGATGCGACCTCAATTTAAATACAGTCTTATTTCAATTAAAGCAGTCTTTATTGGCGTTATTATGTCTTGCATTGTTTTTCGCCTATTTAATGGTGAAGGCGGTGTTATTCATATCGGTAAATTTTCATCCGCACCACTCAACACACTCTGGCTGTATTTAGTTTTGGGTATGTTATTTGGCATTATTGGCGTTATATTCAGTAAGCTACTTTTTTATGTCCAAACCCAATTTCAGCGTTTCTATCAAGATAAAACATCACGCTTTGTTTTAACTGGTGGCATCATCGGTGGGCTTTGTGGCTTATTAGCATTAATTATTCCTGAAATAACTGGCGGTGGATTTAGTATTATTCCTGCGCTGAGTACAGGACAATATTCCCTGATTGCGCTATTACTTTTCTTTGTTTTACGAACGATCACATCTATTGTCAGTTTTGCCTCTGGTGCTCCTGGCGGTATATTTGCACCCACTCTGGCACTAGGTACTCTATTTGGCAGTGCATTCGGATTAACTGCAACCTTACTTTTCCCCGATTATCAAATTCAAATCGGTACATTTGCTATTGCAGGAATGGGTGCATTATTTGCGGCAACGGTAAGAGCACCACTAACAGGGATCGTCCTCGTATTAGAAATGACCGATAATTATCAACTTATTCTGCCTATGATCATTACCTGCTTAGGTGCAACGATGTTGGCGCAACTATTAGGTGGTCGCCCTATTTATACGGTTTTATTAGAACGCATATTACAAAAGTCTGAAGAAAAAGAACAAACAGACCAATCCCTCGACATTAAAAGCGATAAATCACCACAACAATAAAATTCGCTTAAACAAATAAAAAATACCCCAAAGTTGGTGTCCAACTTTTGGGGTGCAGTTCATTATTTGGGGTATTTAAAAAGAGATGATAGTTCTTAACTATTTTTTGCGTGCGATTAAAGTAGCAAAATTTAAGGCGATACGATTGCCATTTGCATCTGTTTTATGTAAATGTCCTGGATCCTCATTATATTTAATAATTTCCCAGTCTTTATAATAATCAGCTAACTCGTTTGGACGTAAAAAGGTTTTAAATGGAATTTCAGCTGGATCACTATTTGGCGTTTCAACAGGGCAAACAATCACATTAATACCGCTAGAGTTGGTACATTCCTGCATATTTTTAATAATACTTTCAATACGTTCCCGTTGGCAGAACATCAATACAACGGTTGAAAGAATAATATCGTATTTCTCAGTAAGTGAAGCTTTATTAATATCATATAAGCCACTTTTTACAGCCAATCCTGTTTTAGTTTTAACTGTTTCAATAGCATCAATATGTGAAGCATTAATATCTAACGCCGTCACATCATAACCTTGAGACGCTAAATAGAAGCTGTTTCGACCACGACCAGCACCTAAATCTAACACCTTGCAAGGCTGAGTAAACGTTGCCATATAGCGTACTTCAGAATGCGGTAATGATAAGTCGTTTTCTTTAAATAGCTTATCTTCTGGGGCACATAAAAAAGAGAGCTGGCAACGTACATCATCACTGGCTTTATCTATTTTATGCCACTGTTGAGGTTGAATTAAAGGTGGCTGATCCTCAGTATTACACTCAACTGAAATTTGTGAACCATCATCATTAAAAACAACAAATGTCATGTTGCCTTGCAGTACTCGCATTTGGGCATAAGTGCCTTCCTTTGTATTGTGACGTTCTAATAACGCTAAAGGAATGGATGTACGAGTCCACTCTGGCATTGTTTTATAACTTACAAGTTCCATAATTCAACCTCAATTAAGATGCATTTTAAATACATCTTATGGCAATCATTATCATTCGTAAAGAAGGTTTTATCAAAACTATGATTTTAAATATTTGTTTAAAAGCAAATCAGTCACATCTGAGGAGGAAATAGATTCACCACATAAAACTTTCATCATAATTTCTTTGCCTAATGATGCTAAAGAAAACAGCATATCAGGACGTAATCGGCTGATCTTATCCCTATTTTCATCTTGATTAATAATGGTGATCAATTTGGCATCAACATTAGAACATTCTTGGATAGTCAGCAAAATAAAGGTATTTTCTGCATCACTTTCAGATAAAGTAACAACCCAACTCGCTTTCGCAATATTGGCAGATAGCAATGTTTTAAGATTAGTTGGATCACCTTCAATAATATTGGCTTGCGCGTCATAAGAGGCTTTACTTTTATCGGTACAAATCGCAATAACAGGTTTCCCTTGTTCTCTTAACCCTTTTTCTAATTGAGAAGCTAATGCCGATGAACCAATAATAATAAAATGATTATGCATTTTAGCGATCCTTTTCTTAACAATATCGCGAGTACCGCGCGCAAGAAATCCCATGACATACACAATGGAAGTAGTAAAAACTGTTATTCCCAAGATAACAACAGTGAGAGTAAAAATACGTGCATTCGTGCTAATTGGCACAATATCGCCAAACCCTAGTGTCGTCATGCAGACAATAGAAAAATAGAACGCATCCATCAACGTTGTAATATGTGGCTTAAATTCATCACCAATATAAAGACTTCCCAACATTGAGAATAACAGCAAAGAAAAAATACAGATAAAAGCCACAAAACCAGCACTGGTTAAACTATGGTGCGGAAATGCGCGCCAACTGATTAATAACCCAATCGCTAAAATAAAAGAAAAATAAGCCTGAATGCCAATTTGCTGATAAACCGCAACATCAAGAAAAACAATGGTAACTAATAAAATCAGGGAAACACACCACGCGATCCTCGCCCCTAGATACATAAATATTGAGAGCAAGATTAACGCACAAGCCAACATCACCTTTGGTATATCGAGAAGTTTTAATAGCCCTAATGATTTAAGCCATGCAGAAAACCCGTGTATTTCCCAATCCAGATAAATACCACGAGACAGCAAAATGGAGTGAATGATAAAAATACCATTCAAGATAAGTAATAAAGACATCATTTTTCTCGTCACTTTAGATGTCTCTATTACATGTAGTATTACAGATAGTTTCATATTAGGTATTGTGAATATTCCACTAGTTATTTAAAGGGATATTATCTAATCCTTGAAATTTAAAAGGCTCTGCGGGTTTGAAATGACGGGTTGCATTAGCAGAATAGATGATTGATTGCTCCTCACCTAATGGTAATGTCATCACTTTCCCACTCTCTTTTGAAAAATCGATTTCCTTTAAATTAACCCAAAAGGTATTCGGTGATAATGCTGATTCGAAAAAATATAATTGGTTTTTATGATCAGCCACGGTTCTCCAGCGTGTGGATGAAATTTCTGGTGATTCAGCTGTACTTAATCCATAAGGTACAGATACATTTCTAATCACACCAAATACGCTAGCGAGAGATTTTTTACTCGATTGAGCTTTAGGAATGGCATTCACATAAAAAGAAGCTCGAGCAAAACGATCTGAAGCACGATTCGTCCCTGGTAACATCACGGTTCCACCGATTTGTTGCCAATAACTATTCAACGCTAATTGTTCTGAAAAAATAGGAGAATTCGTCATCACTTGATACTTTTTACTGTGATGAATCACTTGTTTACCATTTATATATTCAATAATGGCGCTATCTCCCGTTGCATCTGAAAGCGAAAGATGCAGTGTTGCCATTCTATCTTGTCCAGGAACTTTATCCGTCAATACAATAAAAGGCTCACTCTCTAATGCATTCACGGCTTCTTCAACTGAAGCAAAATTATCTAACACATACTGCGCCCAAGCTGAAATTGACAATGCGGGTTTATCTTTGGAATATGTTGGATAATCAGATTCCGCCAACCACAATAAATTAGCCACCAAGCCTTTTTCATTCATCCCATCTGTGGTTGAGATATCGTAACCTGATGCGATAACGCTACCATATTTAGATACCCACTTAATCGAATTATCGCCTGCCTCTCCTGAGCGCTGCATACCTTGCGGAAATATCCATAAATTAGTTCCTATATCATATTTCCAATCCATTGAGCGAGCCGTAATAATTTGGTTATTATCGCCTAAGTAAACAACTCGAGTGCAGGCATCCACCTCTGTAATACCCGCCATTAAAAATCCAGATACAAGTAGAGTACCTAAAAAAGTACGACATAATTTTCTCATCATTGGCTCTTTTCCTGTGAAATAAATGATTAGGTTAGGAGAATATTTTCTTCGTATTTCTCTTTTTGCTCTTCCTTAAAATAGATAAAATCGCTAATTAATTTTGATTAATTAAGTACAAAACAAGAACAATTTCCTAAGTATAAGACAATTAATCTTATTCACGCATAAAAAAACCGATGCCTTAATGCATCGGTTTATAAATCATCTAGATTGTTTTGAGTACAATAACTCAATGAAAAAGCCAGTAATTACGCTTTTTTCACACCTTCAACAGAGATAATTAATTCTGCTTCTTGTGCTTTTGGTCCTAAATCTGATTTAAAATTAAACTCTTTCAGATTAACTTTACCTGTTGCTTCAAAACCAGCACGGTAACCTTTCCAAGGATCAGTACCTTCGCCAATTAATTTTGCATTTAATGAAACAGGTTTAGTCACACCATTTAATGTTAAATTACCTGTTACTACATAGTTTTCGCCATCACGAGTAACTTGGGTTGAGACGAATCGAGCTTCAGGATATTTGCTTGCATTAAAAAAATCAGCGCTACGTAAGTGCTTATCACGTTCTGCGTGATTAGTATCTAAGCTTCCTGTTTTAATCACAACATCAACTTTGTCTTTTGATGGATCTTCTTTATCGTAACTAAATGTACCATCGAAATCTTTAAAAGTGCCGTATAACCAGCTATAGCCTAAATGTTGGATACGGAACTGTACAAATGCGTGTTGGCCTTGTTTATCAATAGCATAATCTGCTGCTAAAGCAGTACTTGCATTTAATAACAACGCACCTGCTGTTAAACCTAATAAAGCTTTCTTAAACATTGTTATCTCCATAATTTCATTTTATAAGTTTAATTATTTAGTCCGCATTCCTAGCATGCGTTTTAACGTGACATCTTTATCAATAAAGTGATGTTTTAAAGCACCAGCAGCATGTAATAGCGATAACAAAACCACTGCCCAGGCTAAATAAAGATGAATATCGCCCGCTAAATCCGCTTGTTCGGCTTCTCCTGTAAAAATGGCAGGCACAGAAAACCAATCAAATACAGATATAGCTTGTCCATCAGCGGTCGAAATTAAATAACCACTAATCAGAATAGAAAATAAGATTAAATATAAAAGCATATGTGCAATATGAGCACTAATGCGTGTCAATTTACTGTAACTTGATAAAGCTTTAGGAGGCGGAGAGATCCAACGCCATATCACACGCACGATCAAAATAATAAATAAAAGAATACCAATGCTCTTATGTATTTCAGGTGCAGAATGATACCAGCTATCATAATACCCTAGCGTCACCATCCACAGCCCTAAAGCAAACATACCATAGACAGTAAGCGCCGACCCCCAGTGTAAAAGGAGTGACAAGTGCCCATAGCGAGACGCATTATTTCGCCATTGCATAATAAAAATCCAATAGTTTCTAATTCATTAAAATAATGTTATCTAGTTTAGTGTATTGAGGATAAATTGTTAGTCCATAATTCAACAAATAATTTGCTTATCATTATCAATAATAATCAATAAGTAATAAGCTCTTATTAGTCACTCTGTTGATTATCTAATCAATGACATTGTTGGATCAGTTTTTTTCAAAATAAGATAGGTATATTGGCAGGTGTTTATATACATAACAAAAAACATAAAAATAGGAATAAAAAATAATAATCAAAAATAATATCAATACAACAATTGTCTAACTATAAAAACAATTGTATCTTTCACTTATCCTAAATTAGAACTTATTAAGCAAAATACAATAATAATTAGAGGAACCGTAAAAAAAACGGATAACCAGCGCATTTCGCGTATAACACCAAAAATAATACCAACAATACAAATAAAAAATATAACCGGCATCATTTCTGAGTAATGATCATGACAATAGTACATTAATAAATTAATCCACGAGTGATCGTTTTGCATATAAAAATTTCAACCAATGAAAATAAATTTTAATTAAGATAGTGATAAATTACTATCATTAACAAATAAAACAAGCGTCGTATTATAAATATCAATCATCGCGCACAAAGATATTAAAACACTTAACATTTCAAATAGAGATAACATTGATAATAAAAAATAATAATCTAAGCCAAATTTTCAACAAAATAAAACAAATAATGTCAAATAAAATAAAATCTTTCTAATGAAGTCAATATCATTATTAATATCACATTAGTTAATTTGAAATAATAATTTCATTTAAACTCAAATAAAGAAAATTAATTTCGCAAGGTTATAATAAAATTAATAAAGAATAAATAAAATAGAGTTTTAAACATCGAATAATTACCTTTAGGTCATTAATTTACTTGAAATTAACTCTATATTTCATTTTAATTACTATTAGCTAAAAACATTCAAATGCCACGCAAAAAACACTACAATTACAATAGTATTTTTATTGAGGGTACTATGTCTACTGCAACAAATCTGAATGAACTACAGGAACAAGTTCGCTCCCGCTATAATGGATTAAGTAAAAGGCTACAGCAGGTTGCACATTATCTACTTGATAATAAAAACAGTGTGGCATTTGATACAATTGCGATCCTTGCAGATAAAGCAAATGTTCCTCCATCAACATTAATTCGTTTTGCCAACGCATTTCATTTCAATGGCTTCAATGAAATGAAACAATTATTTCAAAATCACTTGATGAATGAAATGGTAAATGAAAATGAAAATTTAACTTATAAACAAAAATATAAAGAGGAGCCTCCTAATCTGAATGAGCCAGCCTATATTTTGCAAGAATTTGCACAAGCAAATAGCCATTCATTGCAACAATTGGCAAATCAGACTCACAGAGAAATGTTAAATAAAACATTACAGTTACTCGAACACGCTGACACAATTTATATTTGTGGCTTTCATCACTCATTCAGTGCTGCAAGTTATTTTTTTCATGCTCTCTCGCATATCCCTTGTGAGACTGTTTTTGTCAACAGTCTAGGCGGGATGTACAAAGAGCAATTAAGAAATATTACACATCGTGATGTGCTCTTTGGTATTCATTTCCATCCGTATTATTCAGATGAAATGCAAAAAATGTGTGAAATGGCAACTTACAAAGAAGCAAAACAGATTATTGTTACTGATAGTCCAATTAGCCCATTAGCGAGTTTAAGCGATGTTTGTTTAACTGTTAAAGAAGCTCAAATAAAAACCTTTCGTTCTCAAACTTCAACAATGTGTCTGCTACAAGCAATCTCTGTCGCTTTTGCTTTTAGAAAAAAACATTAATAACTTTTTTATCCTAAACTGCATCTTAAGTAAGATGCAGTTTTTTATAAAATAATTTTTTTAAATATTATTTAATGAACTATAACTATTGATCAAATATTAAATAGCTTAGTATTTTATTTAAAACTATTTTTAAGAGTAAATACAGAATGTTTTATTTGTGATGAGAAAAGTAATCATTTAGCATTAATTCATACCACTAAAGATCATTAAAGGATTAAATTAAATGTTATTTAAAAAATTATTTTTGATTGTTTTCTTATTTCCAAATTTCTCCTATTCACACAAACTTAATCAAAGAAAATAAAGAAGATCCAATAATCATTAATATCCCTAGTATTTCATTAGGCGATAAAAGTAATGCATCAGGTAACGGTTCAATTGCAATAGGAACAAATAGCCAAGCTAAAAATACACATTCAGTTGCTATTGGCGCTAATTCATTAGCAACGGAAGAAAATACAGTATCATTTGGTAATATTGAAAATAAACACACTTCTAGATTAGTTAATGTTAGTGAGGGAAAAAATAATACTGATGCCGTTAACTTTGCTCAAGCTAAAAAGCTGGTTGATAAAAGTAAAATAGTAACAAATAATACCATCAATCAGCTAAAGAGAAGCCTTAGTACAGATATCAATAATCTAAAAACCAATATGAATGATTTTGATAATTATTATAAAAAAAGACAGTCCGAAATCACAGACTCAATTGCAAATTTAGACAAAGAAATTATCGCGTTAGAAAAAAAGTATTTGCTGGCATAGCTTCATCAGTTGCAATGACAAGCATTCCTTACCTTTCTCATCACACTTTAAGTGGCGGAATTGGCATCAGTAATTATCGAACAGGAACAGCATTTGCTGGAGGTGTGCAATATAAACCAAATAACGATATTGCATTTCGATTAAATTCATCCATTAATAGTGAAAAAGAAATCATTATTGGTGGTGGATTAGCTTATGGTTGGTAAACAATTTTCTCTTCTATAATCAGATTATTAAAAAATAACTTTATAATTAAAGCAGTAATAATTTAAGTAATATTACTGCTTCTTTATAAAAAAGAATTTCAATTGGCAATAAATCATCTAAAGAAAAATTGATAAGTTTAACTTTAGTATTTCTAACATATTTTTTGTAATATACATTATTTTTTATATACTAGGATTATAAGCCAGAGCAAAAAGGAATAAAAAATGAATTATATATTTCAAAAAATGACTGCTAAAGATATAAGTGCAGTAGCACTATTATTACAGGCAAATTCTGAATCTCAACAAGGTGGATTATATGGTGAATATCCTCTAAATAAAGTTGAGGCGATGTATCAAAATAGCACTAACGCCATTGTTGCACTTTACCAGGAAAATATTATTGCTGTTGTTTTTAGCTTTCCTGTTACCTCTTTTTCGATCCCTCCAATTGCTCAAGCTATTAACCAACACTTTCCAGAAATAACACAAAACAATTGGTTTTACGGCCCCGTTTGTATTGATAAATCGCACCGAGGAAAGTCACTATTAAAAAAGCTCTACCAACAGATCTGTTCTTTACATGGCGGGCACCCTATCGCATTTGTTAATAGCGAAAATATTCGGTCACTAAAAGCACATCAAAAATTGGGCATGGAGGTCGTTAAAAACTTTGAGTTTAAAGGCACATCTTGGTGGATCATTAAAGGACAATGAAAACAAACGAAAGAAAAAGACTTACACTTTCTGTTATCCTATTTTCCAGCTAAAAAGGGAGGCTTTTAGATATTTTTGCTACCGTCATCACAAAACAAATAATATCTATATAAATCAATATAATAAATAAAACAATAAAAAATTAATCTATTCTTAACAATATTCCAACTCCTATTTTAGCTGTCAAATTGCTTACAATTTGACATCATTCTGTGATCTCCCTTTCAATTCTTGATCTTTCGTTAACTTACTTTTTGATCTTATACAAAAGTATAAATAAGATAAAAGACACCAATTCGAAAGTAAACGTAAAATAGGAGGAAGCAATGACTGTTTCCCGCAGAACTTTTATCAAAGGACTCGCAGCCAGCGGTGCGGCAATGTCTGTTTCTACCCCTGTTCTTGCTAATTCAGGGAGCTCTACGCCTAACAAACCAACGCGCCCAGAAAACGCGCCTAATTTATTAATTGTTTTTCCTGATGAAATGCGTGCTCACGCTCTGCAGTTTATGGGGGAAGATCCTTCAATTACACCTAATCTTAATAAATTTGCGAAGCAAGCCAAAGTAATGACACAAATGGCATCAAACTATCCTTTGTGTTCTCCTTTTCGGGGCATGTTTATGACAGGACAATATCCTGTACGCAATGGCATTACAGGTAATGCTCATGATTACGGTGGAAAAGTGGGTATTGATTTATCGCCTTATGCAAAATGTTGGTCGGATGTTTTAAAATCTCTCGATTACAGCACAGGCTATATTGGTAAATGGCACCTTGACGCACCTTACGAACCGTTTATTAAAAGTTACAACAATCCAATGGAAGGTCGTTATTGGAATGAATGGGCAGCACCAGATAGACGTCATGGTTTTGATTTTTGGTATTCTTATGGCACTTATGATTTACATTTAAAACCAATGTATTGGGCAAACGATACCCCTCGTGATAAGCCAATTTACATTGATCAATGGGGACCTGAACATGAAGCTGATATGGCAATCAAGTTCCTCAAAAATGAAAACAATCAATTTAGAGATAATTCAAAACCATTTGCATTAGTGGTTTCAATGAACCCTCCTCATTCACCTTATGATCAAGTACCGAAAAAGTACCTCGATGCTTATCAAGGTAAAACGTCAAAAGAGCTAAATACACGCCCAAATGTACAATGGGATACTGAATATCAAGAAGGTTATGGTCCTCAATATTTCAAAGAATATATGGCAATGGTCAACGGTGTTGATGAGCAATTTGGTCGCATCGTAGATGAATTAGAAAAACAAGGTCTTGCAGATAATACTCTCGTTGTTTTCTTCTCTGATCATGGCAGTTGCTTAGGGGCAAATGGACAAGCAACAAAAAATAATCCTTATGAAGAATCTATGCGTGTTCCTATGATGTTTCGTTTACCGGGTAAAATTAAACCAGGCACTGACGATGCATTAATGTCAGCACCTGATATTTACCCAACTATCTTAGGACTACTTGGTTTATCGGAATGGATCCCTGATTCCGTAGAAGGTACTAATCTTGCAGATAGGGTAGTCACAGGCAAAGGCGACACAGCAAATTCTCAGCTTTATCTCTTTATTCCTTATGGTGAACCTTCATTCGGTAAACGAGGTGTCAGAACCAAAACTCATACTTTGGTTATAGATAGACAAGATGGACAGCCATTAAAATATACTTTATATGACAATGTGAACGATCCATATCAAATGAAAAATATTGCCAAAGATAATATGCCTTTAATTGAGAAGTTAATTAAAGAAGAATTAACCCCTTGGTTGGAAAAAACAGGAGATTCTTGGCGCGCCACTGAATTTATTACGGCTACAACCAATAAATTAAATAAAACAATATCAACATGTAAAGAAAAATAATAAAAATATCTGCGCCATAATATTATGGCGCTATATATAAACCCAATTCGCTGATATAAAAAATCCTTTTAATAAAACAAAGGGAAAGATGTCCTACACCTAAAAATTGACACAAATAAAAGCGAATAAAGAATTGGATATATACCATGAACAAACTTCGTATTGCTCTTTTTTTACCTCTTCTTGGCTTAGGTTTAACTTCTTTTCATTCTCAAGCAGCTAATGTCAATGCCATGTTTTCGTGGGAAACAGCAGATTACGATACACCAAATAACTATGCTGGTTATCGTGTAGATTTTAATATTAATCCTGATAAGTCTAACTGGTATTTCGATGTTGGTTTTCGTCAACGTGAGCATGACAATAAAAACCGTTATCAGCGTTATGATTTACAGGGTAGCTATCGTTTTAAATTAAATAATGGTTGGATCCAACCTGGTTTAAAAGTACGTCAAGATCTCACTAACTATGATAATGGAAGTAGATTAACTATTGATTTCTATGAATCAAAAACCAATTACCAATTTCCAATCAATAAAAATTGGGCTTTAACGGGTAGCGTTTTATTTGGCTTACAAAAGAAAGAAGATAAACGTAGTAATGGTGTCACAAACACGGATTACTTAGGCTGGGAAATTGAACCTGGTCTACGCTATTTTGTCACTCCTAATATTAATACAACCGTTGCTTATTTTGATGGTGGTAAGCAAGCTATTCGACACGAAGAATACGACACAAAAGAAACAAACCACAATCAGCAATTACGTATGTATGTTAACTGGACAACACCGATAGGATTAATTGTTTCTCCATCAATGCGTAAATCTATTTTTGGAAAAATAGAAGATAGAACAAATAAAGGTGTTTATGTCGAAAAAGATATGACCCGTTATACCCTACAAATGGCTTATCAAATATCACCTCAATGGCGAGTCATGACGGAATATTATAATGAACGAGTTGAAAATAAAAATGATGGTAGTAAATCAACTCAGGATTATTTCAAAGTTTCATTCCGAGCAACATTCTAATAATTAAAATCATATAATTGTTCATGGAGTTATATTGTGAAAAATAAAAAATTGTTATTTTTGAGCGCTGCTATTTTATCAGCTATTTATGGTTCTGCGTGGGCTGCTGATTGTGATCCTAATTTAAATATCTGTGAAACCGTTAATGTTAATAATGGCAATAATGCTCAAATAGATAAAGATGTCACAGTTTCACAAGGTGATGGCGTTGTATTTAATGGTTCATCAACAGAATATAAAGCTCAAGCAATCACAAAAAATATTACCGTAACGGGTGATGGTGCCAGTGCAATCAAAATAAATCAGGGTGCCTCTTTTAGCAGTAATATTAATTTAAATGGTGCTAACGTCACCAGTGAAAATGGTACAGCAATACTTGTTGAAGGCGATTTTCCAAAACGAGGTACTGGTGTTTATATTAGAGACGGCGCCATTATTCGAGGAAAAACAGCGGCTATTGACTTTAGAACACTGAATACAGGTTTTAGAAGTGATGTAAATGGTGAGATCCACGGTGATATTCTAGGAAATGGTCACGTTGACACTAAAATAAACTTTGCTTATCAAGGTGGTGCTCAAAACGCTTTATTTGATGGATACAAAATCACAGGTGTTCCATTAGTTGAAAATCATGGCAATTTAACTATCCAAGGAAAAGATAGAACAATTCATTGGGAAGGTAATTTCATGAATAAGGAAAATAGTCAGCTTATTTTCCGCCTTGATGATAATACCAATACTGATGACGCTATTCTCCATGTTGATGGTGATGTCACCTTTAAAAGAGGTAGCCAAGCAAAATTAGATTTTAAAGGAACCAGTGTCGATAATATCATTAACAAAGATATCGTATTAATTTCTTCGAATTCCGCCATTAAAGACGAAGCTGGTATCACCGTTACTGATGCTAATGCCATTGCACCAGATGTTTCTCCTTTATTAGAAAAAACAGATTCATGGTTAGAAACCACACCGCCGAATATTAGTGGTGGCGTTAGTGGCAATCAGTTAGTTGCACGTTATGGTATTAGTTATGAAGGCGGCAATAATTTTATTAGTGCAGCGGAACGTGGCAATGTAAGTGAAAATGGATTAGCAGCAGCAAACTTTGTTATTCCAACCGTATTAAATGAATTTAATAATACGCGTAGCCAAGTTTCAGATGAAGCACTGAGTTTATTAGTCGCCGCAGGAAATGACGATAATAATATTGCCGCATTATCGAATGATTTAGCCCCTATCGCTGATGGTAGTGATATTCAAGCGGGATTAATCATGGTTGAAGATATGCGCAATAATATTGCTCATCGCTATTTACGCTATGATAACCAATTACCTATTGAAGAAAGAGAAGCTGGCTGGAATAGCTGGGTTAATATGCTGTACGGTTACGGTACACAAAGTAATCAAGGTGGCATTAACGGTTACAACACTTACCGCACAGGTATTCAAATCGGTACTGATTACGAAATTAATCAAGATGCTCTTATCGGCGTTTCTTTTGCTTATAACTACGCCAAAGCTGACGCGAAACAACGTAACGCAAGTAAAGAAATTAACCATTTTGAATTTATGCCTTACACCGGTTGGTATAGTGACACATTATTCCTAAACGGTAATTTAAATATTGGTTATTACACTGTCGATAGCGAGCGAGATATCGGCGGCAATACCGGATGGCAAGGAAATACCAAAGCAAAAGGTGATTATTCTGGTGTGCAATTAGGTTATCAGATTAATGCAGGAACCTATTTTGATTTTGATTTCATCCATATTAAACCAATGCTGACTTACCAATATCAATGGCTAAATATTGATTCGTGGGAAGAAACAGGTTCGGCATTATCAATGCGTACTTATGGTCAACGCTACGCAGTTAATCAATTAGGAGGATCTGTTGCTTTATGGAATAGCTATCAAACCTCTTATGGCAAATTAACACCATCACTTAATCTCCGTTATTTCAAAGATATTGCGGGGGAAAATAATATTAATCAACGCCACAGCCTCACTTATTTTAATACTGGAGGAAGCACTTTTGATATTAAAGGAAATGCCGTTGGCGGTGACATTATTAGTGCAGAATTAGGTGCCAATCTCGATATTACCAACACGCTAAATTTAGGCACAACGATGGGATATCAGCGTTATGACAAATTCAATGAAGGGCGCATTGGTTTTACTGTTAGCCAGCGTTTCTAAGGAGAATAAATATGCCGATATTTCGCTTTACTGCACTTACCATGACATTGGGGCTATTATCAGCCCCTTATAATGCAATGGCAGCAACAAACAATCCTGCATTTGATCCTAATAATCTGATGCAGTCTGAAATATATCATTTTGCCCAAAATAATCCGTTAGCTGATTTCACAACAGATAAAAACTCAACACTAACGTTATCTGATAAGCGCAGCATTATGGGAAGCCAATCCCTTTTGTGGAAATGGAAAGGTGGCAGTAGTTTTACTTTGCATAAAAAGCTGATTGTACCAACAGACAAAGAAGCCTCTAAAGCATGGGGACGTGCATCTACACCCGTTTTATCATTTTGGCTTTATAACGAAAAACCGATTAATGGCTATCTCACTGTTGATTTTGGTGAAAAACTTAACGCCAACAGCGAAGCGCAAGCGGGCTTTAAAGTAAAACTGAATTTTACGGGTTGGCGCGCAGTGGGTATTTCACTAAATAACGACCTTGAAAACCGTGAAATGACATTAAATCCCATGAATACCTCGTCAGATGGCTCTCAAGATAGCGTCGGTCGTGCTTTGGGTGCAAATGTTGACAGTATACGATTTAAATCCCCGTCTAATGTGGGGCAAGGCGAAATATATATCGATCGTATTATGTTTTCTATCGATGATGCTCGCTATCAATGGTCTGATTATCAAATAAAAACACGCTTATCAGAGCCAGAAATTCAATTTCACACTGTACAGCCTCAATTACCTGTAACACCTGAAAATTTAGCGGCAATTGACCTTATTCGCCAACGTCTTATTAATGAATTTGTGGGTGGCGAAAAAGAAACAAATCTCGCGTTAGAAGAAAATATCAGCAAGTTAAAAAGTGATTTTGATGCACTTAACATTCACACTTTAGCGGATGGTGGAATACAAGGGCGACATCTGATCACGGATAAACAAACCATTATTTATCAACCAGAAAACCTTAATTCTCAAGATAAGTCGCTTTTTGATAATTACGTTATTTTAGGTAATTACACGACATTAATGTTTAATATCAGTCGTGCTTATGTTCTTGAAAAAGATCCGTCACAAAAAGCCCAGTTAAAACAGATGTACTTATTAATGACAAAGCATTTATTAGATCAAGGCTTTGTTAAAGGGAGTGCATTAGTCACAACTCATCACTGGGGATATAGTTCTCGTTGGTGGTATATATCTACATTATTAATGTCTGATGCCCTAAAAGAAGCCAATCTACAAACTCAAGTTTATGACTCATTACTGTGGTATTCACGAGAGTTTAAAAGTAGTTTTGATATGAAGGTAGGAGCAGACAGTTCAGATTTAGACTATTTCAACACCTTATCTCGTCAGCACTTGGCTTTATTATTGCTAGAGCCTGATGATCAAAAGCGCATCAACTTAGTTAATACTTTCAGTCATTACATTACTGGTGCATTAACTCAAGTACCGCCAGGCGGTAAAGATGGTTTACGTCCTGATGGTACAGCATGGCGACATGAAGGTAACTATCCGGGTTACTCTTTTCCTGCTTTTAAAAATGCCTCTCAGCTTATTTATTTACTGCGTGGTACACCTTTTTCTGTTGGTGAAAGTGGTTGGAATAACCTGAAAAAAGCCATGGTTTCGGCATGGATCTACAGTAATCCTGAAGTAGGATTACCTTTAGCTGGGCGGCACCCGTTTAATTCACCGTCATTAAAATCGGTTGCTCAAGGCTATTACTGGCTTGCAATGTCTGCAAAACCATCACCTGATAAAACGCTCGCTTCTATTTATCTTGCCATTAGTGATAAAACGCAAAGTGAATCGAGCGCTATTTTTGGTGAAAAGATTGCACCAGCAGCACTTCCTCAAGGATTCTATGCCTTTAATGGTGGTGCCTTTGGTATTCATCGTTGGCAAGATAAAATGGTGACACTAAAAGCGTATAACACCAATGTTTGGTCATCTGAAATTTATAACAAAGATAACCGCTATGGTCGTTATCAAAGCCATGGTGTAGCCCAGATAGTCAGTAATGGCTCACAGCTTTCACAAGGCTATCAACAAGAAGGTTGGGATTGGAATAGAATGCCAGGAGCAACCACTATTCATCTTCCTCTTAAAGAGTTAGATAGCCCTAAACCTCATACGTTAATGCAACGTGGAGAGCGTGGATTTAGTGGAACATCTGCCCTTGATGGTAAATATGGCATGATGGCATTTGATCTTATTTATCCTGCTAATCTTGAGCGTTTTGATCCTAACTTTACGGCTAAAAAAACTGTATTAGCGGCGGATAACCATTTAATTTTTGTCGGTAGCAATATTAATAGCAGCGATAAAAATAAAAATGTTGAAACAACGTTATTCCAACATGCCATTACACCAACATTAAATACCATCTGGATTAATGGGCAAAAAGTTGACAGTTTCCCTTATCAAACCACGCTAAAACAAGGTGATTGGATCATCGATAGCAACGGTAATGGCTATTTAATTACCCAAGCAGAAAAAGTGAATGTCAGTCGCCAACACCAGACCTCGGCTGAAAATAAAAATCGCCAACCAACGGAAGGGAACTTCAGTTCAGCGTGGATTGATCACAGCGTTCAACCTAAAGATTCCAGTTATGAGTATATGGTCTTTTTAGATGCGACTCCTGAAAAAATGAGAGAAATGGCAGAGAAGTTCCATGAAAATAATGGGTTATATCAGGTTCTTCGTAAAGATAAAGATGTTCATATTATTTACGATAAACTCAGCAATGTGACGGGATATGTCTTTTATCAATCTGCATCAATTGAAGATAAATGGATCAAAAAGGTTGATAAACCCGCGATTGTAATGACTCATCATCAAGGAAATACACTTACTGTCAGTGCCGTTACACCAGATTTAAATATGACACGGCAGAAAGCCGCAACACCTGTCACAATTAATGTCACCGTTAATGGAAAATGGCAGTCTGTGGATAAAGATGGTGAGGTAAAACATCGCGTTTCTGGTGAGAATACCGAACTCACTTTCACCAGTTATTTTGGTATTCCACAAGAAATTAAACTCTCACCTCTCCCTTGATTTAACCTTTAAAGGAACGCATTCGCGTTCCTTTTTTATTTGCAGGAAATCTGATTATGCTAATAAAACATCCTTTAGCCCATGCTATTACACTAAGTTTCTGCTTATCCTTACCCGCACAAGCATTACCTTCTCTTTCTCATGAACCTTTTGGTGATCTTTACCTCTTTGAAGGTGAAATGCCAAATACATTAGTCACTTCAAATAGCAATCAATTATCGTTAAGTAAAGAACATGCCAAAGATGGCGTTCAATCACTCAAGTGGCAATATCAACCACAAGCAACATTAACACTTAATAATCAAGTAAATTATCAGGATGATAAAGATACCGCGACACCACTCACGTTTATGATGTGGATTTACAATGAAAAACCACAATCATCGCCCCTCACATTACAATTCAAACAAAATGATCAAGTGGCATTAAGTTTTGATGCTCAACTTAATTTCACAGGATGGCGAGGTATTGCAGTTCCCTTTCGTGATATGAAAGGCACTGCAACAGGGAAATTAGATCAATTAGTCATTACGGCACCAAATCAAGCTGGAACTCTCTTTTTCGACCAAATTATTATGAGTGTACCGTTAGACAATCGCTGGGCAGTTCCTGATGATAATGTGCCTTATGTTAATAATGCAGTAAATACCATGGTCAGTAAAAACTGGAGTGCTTTACTGATGTACGATCAGATGTTTAAAGTGCATTATCCAACTCTAAATTTCGATACTGAGTTTCATGATGATCAAGCTGAAATGGCATCAATTTATCAGCGTTTTGAGTATTATCAGGGAATTAACAGCGATAAAAAAATTACCTCAGATATGCTAGATAAAAATTTAGCACTCTGGGAAAAATTAGAATTAACACAACACGCTGATGGATCAATAACAGGAAAAGCACTAGATCACCCCAACCGGCAAAACTTTATGAAAGCTGAAGGCGTATTTAGTGAAGAGACGAAAAAAGCATTACTTGATACTAATATGCTAAGAGATGTAGGTAAAACGCTTCTGCAAACTGCTATTTACTTGCGTAGTAATTCCTTATCAGTAGCCGATAGAAAAAAATTAGAAGATCTTTATTTATTAGGAACTCGTTACGTTCTTGAGCAAGGTTTTACACGAGGTAGTGGTTATCAAATTATTACTCATGTTGGATATCAAACCAGAGAGCTTTTTGATGCATGGTTTATTGGTCGTCATATTCTGGCAAAAAATCATCTTTTAGCACCAACACAACAGGCAATGATGTGGTACAACGCCACAGGCCGAATTTTTGAAAAAGACGATGAGATCGTTGATGCAAACGTTGATATTCTCAACACACAATTACAGTGGATGATAAAAAGCTTACTGATGTTGCCAGATTATCAACAACGCCAACAAGCCTTAGCGCAACTGCAAAACTGGCTAAATAAAACCATACTAAGTTCAAAAGGTGTTGCAGGTGGTTTCAAGCCTGATGGTTCTATTTTTCACCACTCGCAGCACTATCCAGCGTATGCGAAAGATGCTTTTGGTGGTTTAGCTCCTAGTGTTTATGCGCTAAGTGATTCCCCTTTCCGTCTTTCATCTTCAGCCCATGAACGTTTAAAAGATGTGTTATTAAAAATGCGCATCTACACTAAAGAGACACAAATTCCCGTGGTATTAAGTGGCCGCCATCCTACTGGATTACATAAAATAGGGATCGCACCATTTAAATGGATGGCATTAGCCGGTACACCTGATGGCAAACAAAAATTAGATACCACATTGGCTGCGACCTATGCAAAATTAGATAACAAAGACAGTTTTGAAGGTATTAAAGCTGAAAATGAACCCACTGGCGCATGGGCAATGAACTATGCTTCGATGGCGATACAGCGTAGAGCCTCTATTCAAGCACCACAACAAAGCTGGCTTGCTATCGCTCGCGGATTTAGTCGTTATCTTGTTGGTAATGAAAGTTATGAAAATAACAATCGTTATGGACGCTACTTACAGTATGGTCAATTGGAAATCATACCCGCAAACTTAGCACAATCAGGGTTTAGCCATGCAGGATGGGATTGGAATCGATATCCAGGTACCACGACAATTCATCTTCCTTATGATGAACTTGAAGCAAAATTAAACCAATTACCGAGTGCAGGTATTGAAGAAATGTTGCTTTCAACAGAAAGCTATTCTGGTGCAAATACATTAAATAATAACGGTATGTTTGCCATGAAATTACATGGTCACAGCAAATATCAACAACAAAGCTTAAGAGCTAATAAATCCTATTTCTTATTTGATAATAGGGTTATTGCATTAGGATCGGGCATTGAAAATACGGACAAACAGCATACAACAGAAACCACACTGTTCCAATTTGCTGTTCCTAAATTACAATCTGTGATAATTAATGGCAAAGAGGTTAATCAATTAGGTACTCAATTAACTTTAAATAATGCAGATACTTTAATTGATCCTGCTGGTAATTTATATAAGCTCACTAAAGGACAAACCGTAGAATTTAGTTATCAAAAACAGCATTCTCTTGATGATAGAAATTCAAAACCAACAGAACAACTATTTGCAACAGCCGTGATCTCTCATGGTAACGCACCTAGTGATGCGACTTATGAGTATGCGATAGCGATTGAGTCACAAGATAATAAAGCACCTGAATACACTGTATTGCAACATAATAATCAATTGCATGCGGTAAAAGATAAAATCACCCAAGAAGAAGGGTATGCTTTTTTTGAAGCGACACAATTAAAATCACCTCAAGCAATATTATTATCGAGTGATGCACCTACTATGGTGATGGCTAAAGCACAAAACCAACAGTTAACATTGAGTATTGTTAATCCTGATTTAAATTTATATCAAGGCATTGAAGCTGACCAAATTGATAATAATAGAAATCAAGTCGAAGTCAGTGTTTATTCTCGTCAATGGTTAACGGCCGACTCTAAACCAATAAGTAGCACAATTACCGTAAAAGGAGTGTGGAAATTAGCAACATCTCAATCAGGTGTTATTATTAAACATCAGAATGATAATACGCTTATTACTACTACGACAATACAAGCAACACCTATTGTAATTAGTTTAGTTAAGTAAATAGTTTAATATTTCAATTAAAACCCTTCGATATAAAAATACCGAGGGGTTTATTATATTAGCGAATCAGTTATTTATTTAAAATAACAAAAACAAATCGAATGATTTATTATTGATAATAAATGTGTTGTCTCAAATAAATATTTTGCTATTCTCTGCGCGGGTGCTTGGATCAATCTGGTTCAAGCATTTTGCAAGCACCAGAAAGAGAAAAGCCCCGGAAAATATATTGTATATTAACCGAGGCCGTCTCCAGTGTGATAACTTGATTCTGCCTCCTTATAGAGGAGCTGTCAAGAAGATGAACAAATATTCTCTGATTAGTGTGATTGTTATTAGTGTAAATATCACCGTATTACTGATAACTTTATTCTATAATAATCCAATAGAGAATTTCACGATTAATAGTGAATATATAAATGTTCAGGTTAAGTTTATCAATAATAAACACTAACCTTGTGGGGGAGAAATCCCCCGCAGTTTTCTAATTAAGTGATTACGGTTTAATCTAAGCACCCTAATTTATAATAAGAGGTAACAAATTACTGTTACCTCTTATTTTATTAGTTACACCCATTAGCGAATCAATTATTTATTTAAAATAACGAAAACAAATCGAATAATTTATTATTGATAATAAATGTGTTGTCTCAAATAAATATTTTGCTATTCTCTGCGCGGGTGCTTGGATCAATCTGGTTCAAGCATTTTGTAAAGGCCAGAAAGAGAAAAGCCCCGATTACGTTATTTAAACATTAACCGAGGCCGACTCAAACCCGAGAACTTGATTCTGCCTCCTTATAAAGGAGCTGTCAAGAAAATGAACAAATATTCTCTTATTAGTATGATTATTATTAGTGTAAATATCACCGTATCATTGATAACCTTATTCTATAATAATCCAATTGAGAATTTCACGATTAATAGTGAATATATAAATGTTCAGGTTAAGTTTATTAATAATAAACACTAACCTTGTGGGGGAGAAATCCCCCGCAGTTTTCGAATTAAGTTATTACGGTTTAATCTAAGCACCCTAATTTATAGTAAGAGGTAACAAATTACTGTTACCTCTTATTTTATTAATTTAAATATAAAAAAAAGCCGACCCCTATTTTTGGTCGGCATCCTAATAAGGAAAATATTACACGGAAAGCATAATAGAGCGTGTAAGAAAACGAAGCGTCAATATCAAGGGTCTAGCTATTTCACGAAAGTTTTAACACTTCACTCCCTGCTAATAAATAAGCACCAGCACCATAATCCATATTATGTTCAAACTTCACTTCACGAGGGTTAAATGCCGGAAGTTGAACCCAGCCTATCATGCCATTGTCATGAATACAGGTTTGTAATGCCGCCCATGCTCTGTTTAATGCAGGGAAATAGACTTCTTTCTCTAATACTCCCTGATTAATTCCCCATGCTAGCCCATAACAAAATAGCGCTGTTGCTGAACTTTCAGGCGCAGGGAAATTATCAGGATCTAATAAACTGGTTCGCCAAAAACCATCTTCATGTTGATAACCTAGAATGGATGTCGCTAATTCTTTAAACAATACAATATAGCGTTCACGACCATGATAATCATCGGGCATATATTGAAGAATACGAGGAACTGAAGCTAAAACCCAGCCAATACCACGGCTCCAAAATACTTTTTCACCGTTAGCTTCACGCATTTCATTTCCGTGACCATCAGGAATATAACGATGATCACGGAAAATAAGTCCTGTTTCAGGATCACGTAAATGCTCAATCGCATCCCAATAAGCTGTGTGCATATAATCTAAATAACGTCGCTCACCCGTTATTTCTGATAATGCAGCAAACCCTGGAGGGGCCATAAAGAGCGCATCGCACCACCACCAATCTTCACGACCCGGCTTAGGATCATTAAGCATAATGTCGAATGCTTTAATGGTTGGCTCAATCACTTCAAGTTGCTCAAACAGCGGACTTATGGCGAGATAAGCTTGAGCACAGACATGATCATCCGCAAAACGTGCATTTGGTCCTGTTCGAAATCCTGTATGCAACGTGTAATTTAACACACCATTAAGGTACTCTTCGTCTTGCGTTGCCTGCCATGCAGCACTTACGCAACTCCATAAAACACCGCGTTCCCAATCCGTATCCTTTATAAAACGGGTTTTACCACTACGGCGGCGAACACTGCGAACTTGATTAGCCGATTGGTAACGATACACTCGCTTCATATTTTGCAATACGATACCTTTTTGCAAAGCCTCTGTATTAGCGTGTTCCATCCTATTTCTCCATGAATTTAACGAGCTAACCAACCACCATCAACCGCAATTGTGTATCCATTAACATAATCACTGGCTTTAGAAGCTAAGAAAATCGCAGGGCCTGCAACGTCTTCAGGGGTTCCCCAACGTCCTGCAGGAATACGTTCTAAAATAGCTGCATTACGTGCATCATCAGCACGTAAAGCAGCCGTGTTATCTGTTGCCATATAGCCCGGAGCAATCGCATTAACGTTGATGTTGTATTGAGATAACTCGGTCGCTAATGCACGAGTTAATCCCATCACCGCAGATTTACTTGCTGTGTAAGAAGGTACACGAATACCACCTTGATAAGAGAGCATAGAGGCAATGTTAATTATCTTGCCACCCTCTCCTTGTTTTACAAATTGGCGGGCAACTTTTTGTGATAAGAAAAACAGTGTTTTCTGATTAATATCAATAACATCATCCCAATCTTTTTCACTAAACTCCAAAAGATCTTCTCGACGAATAATGCCTGCATTATTGACCAGAATATCAAGACGGCCCATAACTGAAACCGCTTCATCTACCACAGCTTGTAATCCATCTTGTTTCATTAAATTTTGTGTAATGTAATGAAAACGACGACCCAATGCTTCGACTTGCTGACGCGTTTCGGGTGCATCTTGAATACCGACACCCACAATATCAGCCCCAGCTTGCGCTAAACCAACGGCCATACCTTGCCCTAGCCCTGTATTACAACCTGTGACAATGGCAACCTTGCCACTTAAATCAAATAAATTCATATCAGTAACCTCTCAGATGTGGCCTTATAGCCACACCTTTTTTATCTGTAGGGTAAGAAAAAATGTGACTATTCGTGGTTATTTCAGATCTTTCATTGCAACGTGATCCATATCGTGGAATACCTGATTTTCACCGACCATTCCCCAAATAAAGGTATAGGATGCAGACCCAACACCTGAATGGATTGACCAACTAGGGCTTATCACCGCTTGTTCATTGCGGACCACTAAATGACGGGTTTCGGTTGGCTCTCCCATATAATGGAAAACGACATTGTCATCTTTCATATCGAAATAGAGATACACTTCCATACGGCGTTCATGGGTATGACATGGCATGGTGTTCCATAAACTACCTGGCTCAAGAACGGTCATGCCCATTGATAATTGACATGTTGGTAACACTGAAGGGTGTAAGAATTTATAGATAGTACGAACGTTGCAGTTTTCTACATTACCAATTTTTTCTGGCGAAGCTTGTTGTTGCGTAATTTTACGCGTTGGATAAGTATGATGAGCAGGTGCGCAGTTCATATAAAAACGCGCTGGCGTTTCTACAGAATCACTAGTGAATTCAACAGATTTTGCGCCCATTCCGATATAAATGGCTTCACGAGGGCCAATCTCAAACACTTCTCCATCAACAATCACTTTACCTGCACCACCAATATTAATGGCACCTAATTCACGTCTTTCCAAAAAGAAATCAACGCCTAATGCTTTACCTGCCATTAATGCTAAAGGTTGTGTTGTAGGAACAATACCGCCAACAATAATGCGATCTATATGGCTATAAGTGAGATTCATTTCCCCTTCACAGAATAGGTTCTCAATCAGGAACTCCTTACGAAGCCCTTCTGTATCAAGCCTTTTAGCGTGTTCACTATGAATTGGCTGACGAATTTCCATTATAAATACCTCATTTTTACTGATGGGAGCATAAGCCAAAAGGCTATGCATTTTCCCCGGATACAGAGTAAATATGATTTCCTCTGATGAATGTATCGGTGAGATGAAAACACTCATCCACCACAGCAAAGCTGGCTTGTCGACCCGCTTTGATATAACCCAATTGATCGCTGATACCGAGATATTCGGCAGGAATTGCACTCGCCATTTGTACCGCTTCCCATTCGGGTACATGTGCTAGTTGCACCATATTTCGCAATGCACTATCTAGGCTACAAGTGCTTCCCGCCAAAGAGCCATCTGCGGTTTTTGCCTGACCTTGAGTCACACTGACTATTTGTGCACCCAGTGTGTAATCACCATCAGGTAAACCACCCGCACGCATACAATCAGTAATTAAGGCAAGCTGCTGATATCCTTTCATGCGATACGCCAATTGCATCATGACAGGATGAACATGAATACCATCAGCAATAAGTTCAGCTAAAACATTGTGATACAACACTGCACCACAACATCCAGGCTCACGATGGTGAAGCCCCGTCATACCGTTATATAAATGCACACCACAATCAGCACCATGCAAAAATGCATCTGAAGTTTGCTCATAAGTTGCCGCGGTATGCGCTACACTTGGCTTAATACCTCGCTTGACCAACCAATCAATCGCCTCCATAGAGCCTTGTGCTTCAGGTGCAACAGCAACACGCAATAGCGTATCTCCCGCACTTTCGAGTAATGTTTCTAGCTCTGAAATTGTCGGTGCTTTGAGATATTTAACAGGGTGAGAGCCTCGATGACGCTCTGTAAAATAAGGCCCCTCTAAAAAACTGCCTAGTAACAATGCACCCGAAGTTTGTGGCGTTGATAAGAACTCACGCACTTGTGATAACGCGTCACGAATATCCTCCATAGGCGCGGTAACGGTTGTACCCACCCATGCAACGACACCCGTTTTCACAAGCGCATCCGCAATGGTTTGTAACCCTTGTTGAGTGGCATCCATTACATCCGCCCCTTCACGGCCATGAATATGAATATCCACAAAACCCGGTAATAATGATTTACCTTTTAGGCGAATAATAGGGCAATCTGTCGGCGCCTCTGTGGTGATTGATTCAATATTTTCACCCTTAACACGGACATAACAGAGATAGCGAATACCTTCTGGCGTAAAGGTTCTATCGGCTAAAATGGCATATTGCTGACTCATAAGCCGTCTTCTTCATCAGCATCATTACTGTCTATTTGAGCCAATTGCTCACGAATATCTTGAATACTGTCTTGACCAATTTCCCGTAGCGTTTGCACGAGTTCTGAGGTTGAACATCCTTCTCGTTCAAAAGCTGCATTCACAATCATGGGTAAATTAACCCCAGCTAACACTTCAACGGCGGGATTTTGCATCATAATTGCCATGGCACGATTACAAGGGGTTCCACCGGGTAAATCGGTTAAAAAGAGATATTGCTGGCATGACATTGAGTCGATCGCTTCACGCATTTTTTCTTCAAGCTCATCAGGAGAGATTGACTCAACAAAATCGATAAACGCGATATCTTCTTGTTCGCCTGCAATAGCCTTTACAGCAGAAGCCATGCCTGAGGCAAAATTAAGATGTCCTGAAACAATAAGACCTATCATGAGTGACTCCTTGCGGGCAGCAGAAGGCTCTCCTGCCCGTTTATAGCAAGTTAATAATGTATTTCGACTGACAATAACGGCGGTGAAAAAGGCTCTCTGTTATAAGAATCCTAATACGTGACCGATAACGCCAAAGGCTAAAGTTGAGAAAATCAATACCGGAGGTTTTCCCCAAAAACCGGTGCTTTTAACCATTTTGTACATCAGGAAAACTAAGCACAGAGGCAGTAAATTCGGCATAATTTTGTCAAAGAGCGCGGTTTGCAATTCAACCACCTTCCCTCCCAGCTCTAGCGAGGCGGTGGTTTGCACCTTGATAAAGGTCGCGGAGAGCGCACCAATGACAAAGATCCCCATAATATTGGCGGCTTTAGCCAGTTTTTCAGTGGCATCACTCATATTGACCATCGCCGCCGTACCTGCGCGATAGCCCATGAACATCAGCCCGAAATACACTAAAAAGTGCACAATTTGGTATAAAAAGAAGAAAACAAAAGGCCCTGCAATTGATCCTTCCATTGCAATGGAAGCACCTAATGCTAATGTCAGTGGCATTAAGGTCATATGGTCAATAGCGTCACCAATACCCCCAGTTGGCCCCATGCCTGCAACTTTCATCACGTTAACAGTAGAAGGTTTCTCTTTGTTTTCTTCCATTGCAACGGCTGTTCCTAATAGGAAGGTAAACAGCTTTGGACTTGCATTAAAAAACTGTAGATGGTTTTTTAATGATGTTGCATAGTCACGTTTGTTATTTCCGTGAATTTTTTTCAATGCTGGAATAATTGAGAACGCAAACCCACCACCTTGCATACGTTCAAAGTTGAAGTTACCTTCCATAAACAAGCCACGGAACGCACACTTCCAGAGATCGCCCTTAGTGATAACTTTTCTGACAGTGGTATCTTGGTATTCATCAATGCCATCAATCAAAGAACCCGTTTCTGGTTTATCCTGCGTTTTCAATGCGGTGCTGTTATCAGATACCATCTTCGAAATCCTCATTCTGCTGACTTGAATTTTTGTTATTACCACTAAAGAAGAAGTAAAGTGCTGCGGCTGACGCGCCTAAAATAGCGACCGCCATAATTGGAAGTTTCAGATAAGTCGTCATCACGAAGCCAATAAAGAACACACCTGCCACTTCTTTTGACCACATGATTTTTAGCAACATGGCGAAACCAATTGCAGGAACCATTTTCGCGCCAATACCTAAGCCTTCTAGCAAGACTTTTGGTGTATTTTCATCAATCCATTGAGCAGCATGTTCACCGAAATAAACCGTAACAAAAGCAACCAAAGCATAGAGTAATGAACGCACCGTAATCGTGATGATCAGTAGCCGTGAAATACCTGCTGCATCGGCTCTTTCTGCGTATCTATCTGCTTTTCCCATGGTGAAAGCGGTCACAGCAAAGAAACCAATCACGAGCATTTGCATTAACACAGCAATAGGCATCCCAATTCCCATTGCAACTTCTGGTGATTGTTTTGTCATTACCGCAAAAGCAACCGCAGCGATTGTCCCTAATGTCACATCAGGTGGCTGAGCCCCCGCATTGGGAACTAGTCCTAACCATGCGAGCTCTAACGTTGCACCCGCAATCAATCCAACCTGCATATCCCCCATAATCAGACCCACAACAGGCCCTGTGATTAATGGTCTGTGAATATTTAATGCAACGTCATACTTATCTATACCGCAAAAGAAGGCCCATAAAGCCACTAAAGAAGCTTCAAAAATCATAAATAATCCTCAAACCTGCTAATGCAGGTTTTTTGCTCAGGAAATTATCAGGCTGATGCGAGTGCTAACACATCAACAGGTGTCTGATCGGGAGTGTTTTGAATTGTGCAAGTTACACCATTTGCAACGAGCCTTTTAAACGCATCAATGTCTGTTTCATTGACTGACACGGTTTTCGCAATTTGGCGTTTCCCTTCATGAAAATGCATATTGCCAACATTACAATGAGTAATAGGCACGCCCCCTTCCACTAAACGGGCAACATCTGTTGGGTTATTACACAAAACAAAAATTTTCTGACGAGGTGATGCTTTACTAATAACATCAATGGTTTTTTGAATAGAGAAGAAGCGAACAGCATATTCACCACCAGCTGATGCTTTCATTCCAGCTTGCATAAATGCGGCATTGGGGCCTTCTGCTGCGTCATCATTAGCCACTAAAATCAGGTTTGCTTCCGTATGTTTACCCCATGTAATGCGGATTTGACCATGGAGTAAACGTTCATCAATGCGGGTCCAGACAATATTCGGTGTGTTCATGATTAGCTCTCTTATTATATTTTATTAATTTAAAGCAGACTGTGTGTCTTCTGTTTTAAGTGAGAACGGATAAATTGTGACGCCTTGTACAACACGGTTGATTTCTCCTGTCGGAGACGGGTTATCAGGCGTATTCCCTAGTGCAATGGAACTGTGAAATGCGAATGATTGCGCCAACATCAAGTAAGGGAACAATAGCGCCACATCTGAACAGTTCTCTAGCGCAGGAATATAAACAAAACTCTCTTTTGAGAAAGTATTATCATTTCGTGCGGTGATCGCGATCACCTTACCTGATGCATTATCGTGAATAACCTCTCGTAATAAGTCAGTCTCATATTGACGAGTGTAAGGATCATTAGAGAAAAACATCACCACTAAAGTTTCTTTATTTACGATAGACTTAGGGCCATGTCGAAAGCCTAATGGAGTATCAAAACTAGCAACCACTTTACCCGCAGTTAGCTCTAACATTTTTAAAGCTGCTTCTTGCGCTAATCCTTGTAATCCGCCACTTCCTAAGTAAATAACCCGTTTAAATTTACCGGCGTATTTTTCGCGGATAATTTGATTCGCTTTATCAAACTGCGCTTTATAATCACTAAAAAATGGCGCGATTGAGTCACTAAAAACGTTATCACCTAAAAAGATGGTTACAGCCGCCATCATCATGGATGAAAAGCTAGAGGTCATCGCTAAAGAGCGGTCGTTTGATTCTTCTGGCATCAATAATGCCAATGCACTGCGGTTGTTTTGGCAATACTCATAAAGTTTGCCATTTGGATTACACGTCAGTACTAAGTGATAACATTGTGATAGGCATTCAGTCGCAACATCTAACGCAGCCACACTTTCAGGGCTATTACCTGAACGTGCAAAAGAGATTAGTAATGTTGGAATGTCTTCCGCTAAATATTCTTGTGGATCAGCCACTAAATCAGTGGTTGCAATCGCATTTACTCGACGTTTTGTATGACCACTTAAAATGGGTGCTAACGCTTTTCCAGCAAAAGCAGACGTACCCGCACCGGTTAAGATAATTCGCGCATAAGGCAGTGAGAGCGCTTTATCTAAAAAGGCTTGGATCTCAGTACGATTTTCTTTCACTGATAGCCATGTTTTTTTCCAACATTCTGGTTGTTGCTCAATTTCTTTCGCAGTCCAAAATGCATTCAGTTGCTCTAATTGAGCGGTCTGATAACTTAAATATTCCATGGTTTCCCTCAATTAATGGACATAGCACGCATCGGCATAAACCGATAACACATCACGTATTTTCGCAATAACAAAAGATTCAGGTGATCCGTCAATCATGCCTTCTCTAAATTGGGTAAATTGATAAGGCAGATATTGGCTCAATAAAGGCAATGGAATAGGTTTAACGGATAAGTTATCCATTAGTGTGTCGATGGCGGCATTAATTTCAGCATCAGGCCAGTAATAACGAATGCGATCACTAAAACTATAGACTCGAGCAAAGGCTTGTTGACGTTCATCTCCGTGATAGTATTTTTGCCAAAATCCTGGCTCACGGCACATCAGTTGTTCCATTTTTTCACGCAATTTAGAGCACTGATCTTGAGGGAATAATGTTTCTTCAATCGAGCAGAGTGCGTATAAACCTTCACGCATAGCAAAGGTTAAGGCAGGCCCAACTTTTAAAATGGCAAAATGGTCATGAACTAATTGTTTATAAGCCTCTTTGGTTTGGTAGTCCGTAGAGTGTGCTTCAAAAACAATGTGAGAATAATCGTTCACCACTTGGCTTAATGCCTGTGCTTTTTCAGGTTGGTAATCAATGATACCAGTGTGATCAAACTCAACACCGGGTTGAACCACTAAACCAATCACGCGCTCCCAACAGTCAGAAACTCCCGCCTTTTGAAAAGCTTGGCGGTGGCACTCTAATGTTTTACGCGCTGCGTCTGGTGAAGTCACTTCAACGGTATCAAGTTCTTCGGCAGCACCGCCCGGAACGGGCACTTCTGTACCAACAACATAAACAATGTCACTAGAACCAAATGTTTCTTTTGCGGTATTTTCTGCAATCACCGCAAGACGTGCTGCGCGAGAGGCCACAATTTCGTCTGTTAACGGGATAGGATCATCAGCACAAGACATACTGCAATCAAGATGGATTTTTTTGAAACCTGCGGCAACATAATGTGCAATCAACACGTCTGCATTTGCCATCGCTTCTTTGGCATTAAGATGTTGCCAACGATTAGGTCCTAAATGATCACCACCAAGAATAAGTTTCTCGATAGGAAAACCTACTTTTTCAGCCTGTTCAATGACGTATTGGTAAAAATCAGCGGGGGTCATTCCCGTATAACCACCAAACTGATCAACCTGATTAGAGGTGGCTTCAATTAGCAGAAAGGAATCATTATCCAGCGCTTGTAATAGAGCTGCTTCTATTACTAAAGGATGGGCAGAACAAACAGAATAAATACCATTCTGTTTGCCTGATTTATGTTGCTGAACAATCTTTTCTAAAGGATGCATTAAATACTAACTCCATAATCAACACCGGCGGTGTTGCTAATGGAGTTAGCAAATTACGATGCCTTATCGTCGACGATAATCACTTCGATTTTGTGCTCTTTCAGTTCCTGAATATACTCTTCAGGGATACCTGAGTCGGTCACTAATATATCAATATCACCAAACTCTCTGATCATATGACAGCTGCGTTTACTGAATTTCGTAGAATCTGCAACCGCAATAATCGTTTCTGAGATATCACACATTAAACGGTTAAGACTGGCTTCCTGTTCATTGTGTGTGGTGATACCAACACGTAAATCGAATCCGTCAACACCTAGAAATACCTTATCAAATCGATAATTTCTAAGGCTATTTTCAGCTTGTGAGCCTGAAAAAGACAACGCACTTTTTCGCAATACACCACCGGTCATTAATACTTCCACACCTGAGGTATTTGCTAACTCCATTGCGACATCCAGACCGTTAGTCATGACCACTACATTTTCGCGCGACTTTAAATGTGTCGCGATTTCGCGAGTAGTTGTCCCCGAGTCAAGAATGACGGTGTCTCCATCCTTTATCAGCGTTGCGGCAGCTTTCCCGATTAATGTTTTAATGCCCGCGTTTTGCCCACGTTTTTCGTGGATACTCAATTCGGCAATAAATCCCGTATTAGGAATTGCTGCACCATGAGAGCGAACGATATAACCATTTTTCTCAAGAAAACTTAGATCGCTGCGGATAGTGACACTTGAGACTTTAAATAATTCAGCGAGATCTTCGACTCTGGCTTTACCTTGTTGGTTTACCATATCGAGGATTTCCATACGCCTCTCAACTGCCGCTTTCACTTTCGTCTCCTTACGAAACCAAAAGACTTTCTTTCGATTGGTTTCGAATGTAGTTTACTACGCCAATTTTTACCGACAATGCAAAAAAACAAAACTTTTGATCTCTTTCACAAAGTTTCGAATCATCATCGATTACTTACGATTATTTTCGTGTAGCTTCAATAATAGCCTTGAGGCCGCCAGTTTCCAATAAATAAAATGATATAACGCAACGCTATACTTATGATCACACCATATATAGCTAGATAAAACACAATAATATAGATTTAATATCACACAAACACACAATAAACAGCTTTAAACTCCATATCATGCATTCATTTTCGAAAAACAAATCAAAATAAATAGCTCAAATAGTCAATAAAACATGAAATAGTATCGAATCGAAAGTATTTTAATCGAAAATTTAGGTTCTCATCTTTCGAAATTAACTTTCATTTACTTTCGATATTTCGTATTTGTGATTTTAATCTCTTTTGTTTTGATAAATTTTACGTAATGTAACAGGATAAAAAAGAAACTCAGGAAATGACGAATGGCATTAAATCAACCTGCTTATTTTCATATGATGGCAAAACCCACAAGCTACCACTGTAATATTAAGTGTGAATACTGCTTTTATCTGGAAAAAGAAAATATTTTTCAAGATGAAGAAAAAGAGGCAGGCCATACCGTCATGCCTGATGGTGTCCTTCGTCGTTATATTAAAGACTATATACAGTCACACAGTGGCGACCAGGTTGATTTTTCTTGGCAAGGAGGAGAACCAACACTTGCTGGATTAGCCTTCTTTGAGCAAGTCGTTAAATACCAAAAGCAATTTGCTAACGGCAAGACAATTACAAATAGCGTACAAACCAATGCAATCGCCATTAATCGCCAATGGGCACAATTTTTTGCGGATAACCACTTTCTATTAGGTGTTTCCATCGATGGTATTGAAGCGGTTCACGATAAATATCGTATTTCAGTCAATGGTAGCCCCACTTTTGAACGAGTAAAGCGTGCAATTAAGCTACTAAACGAATATGGCGTCGAATTTAATACACTCACGGTAGTTAACGACCAAAATTGGAATAAAGGAAAAGAAACCTACCAAGCCTTAAAAGAATTAGGTTCAACATTCTTTCAATTTATTCCCATTGTCGAAGTCGATAGACGCTTTCCTCATACTCATGGCGGACATTATGCCCCTGGCCCCAATGCACAACTGGCTCCATTTTCTGTTCCAGCCGAAGGCTACGGACAATTTATGACAGAAGTGTTTAATGAATGGATACGCCAAGGCGATATTGGAAAAATATATATTCGTTTATTTGATAGCTTATTAGGCACATGGATGGGATATCCTGCATCAACATGTATTCAATCGAAAACCTGTGGTCAGGCGTTAATCATTGAGGCAAATGGTGATGTTTATTCTTGTGATCACTATGTTTATCCCGCCAATAATTTAGGCAATATCCATCAAAATAGCCTTGCTCGCTTAGTAACATCAAAACAGCAACAGCGCTTTGGTCAAAATAAATACGATAAACAAACCAGCCTTTGTAAACAATGTGAAGTGCAAAGCTTATGTTATGGCGGTTGCCCTAAACATCGCATTATTGCTATTGAAGGTGAAAAACATCGTCATAACTACCTATGTCGTTCTTATAAACAAATATTTCATCATACAGCGATAGGTATGCAGTTAATGCAGCAATCTATTTCACGAGGAGGTCTCGCCAGCGATGCACTTCCCGCAATGAAAAAAAACTACATAAAGTAGCCCTATTTTTATTTTATCTTGTTTATTCTGGAGACAATTCGTGACCTTACCTTCTGTTAGAAAAAGCTTACTCGCTGGGCTCATTGCTACATCGTGTTTAAGTGCCCCAATATCTGCCAATGCAGGTGGAACACCTGAAAAACCGAATGTGCTGTTGATCGTGATGGATGATTTAGGCACCGGACAGCTTGACTTTGTGTTAGATACCTTAGATGTGGATGCGTTAGCACAAAGACCGACACCTCCTCGTTATGAAGGAGATATCAACAAAATGGTAGAAGCTGCACGCATTGCCATGCCTAATGTCAGCGATATGGCGGCAAATGGTGCAAAAATGACTAATGCATTTGTTGCACACCCTGTTTGTGGCCCTTCTCGAGCAGGTATCTTTACTGGGCGCTCTCCTGCAAGCTTTGGTACTTACAGTAATGACGATGCTATTTTAGGTATTCCAAAAGATATCAAACTATTGCCTTCACTTTTCCAAGAAAATGGCTATGCCACCGCCAGTATTGGTAAATGGCATAACGCAAAAGTTATTCGCAAACCGAAAATTAATGAAAGTAAGCAAACTCGTGATTATCACGACAATATGATCTCAACGCCAGAAGCGGGTTATGCCCCTCATGAACGAGGTTTCGATTATGACTTTAGCTATTACGCATCAGGAGTAGCTTTATGGAATTCACCTGCATTTTGGCGTAATGGTGTCAATATTCCTGCTCCGGGTTACACCACTCATCTTTTAACGGATGAAACCCTAAAATTTATTGATGAACATAAAGATAAACCTTTCTTTATCAATCTTTCATATAGCGTTCCCCATATTCCATTAGAACAAGCTTCTCCTGCTAAATATATGGAGAAATTTGATACAGGAAATGTTGAGGCAGATAAATACTTTGCTGCATTAAATGCAGCCGATGAAGGTATTGGTCAAATTATTGCGAAATTAAAAGAAAATGGTGAGTTAGAAAATACACTGATCTTTTTCTTATCGGATAATGGTGCTGTTAATGAGTCACCAATGCCAATGAATGCGATGGATAGAGGCTTTAAAGGGCAAATGTTTAATGGTGGCGTTAGAGTACCTTTTATTGCTTATCAACCTGGCACTATTCCAGCTGGAACAAAAAGTGATGAGATGATCTCCGCACTTGATATTTTACCGACTGCACTACAAACAGCAGGTATTGCGATCCCTGACAATCTAAACGTTGAAGGGAAAAATATCATGCCTTTACTTAAAGGTGAAACAACAAAGTCCCCTCATAACTATCTTTATTGGGCCGGCCCTGGTACTAAACATTACAGTGAAGAAAACCAAGAGTTTTGGCACGGATATCACCAATGGATAACCTATCAACGTAAAACACCGCCTACAAATCCTAATTTAGAAAAACTCTCTAAAGGTGCTTGGGCTGTACGTGATGGTGAATGGGCGCTCTATTTTTATGATGATGGAAAAAATCAGCCTCAACTTTTTAACGATAAAAAAGATCCTGCTGAATCAATCGATCTTGCTAAACAAAATCCACAAAAAGTGGCAGAACTAAAAAATGCGTATTACCAGTGGATCAAAGATAAGCCAAAGCCCGTTCTTTGGGGACAAGATCACTATCAAATACTAGTGGATTCTGCAAAACCTTAATATTCAACTTCCGTTCTGTTTCGCAAGGATGCGTCTTTTTTTCTGAGATACGAAAATGGCTATTGAAATTGCATCTTCAGCACGACCCAAACTCCCTTATGAGCACCCAAACGTAGAAATCTACCAACGCTTATTTAAGGAAAATATCATTCGACGATTAGTCAGAAAATCAGCTTATCGTCGCTATGATAAAACGATCACTGACTTTTTTAATGATGAAAGTCAGTCACTTTTCTCTTTATGTGAAATGCTGACACAGTATGTCACACAGGCTTTTCATCATTACCAAGTCTGGGGTTACTCTCATGCTTATTATCCCGGAAGCCCAGGACAACAAACGGCAAGAACGGATGCTCTTGAAGGTGTTAGCAGGGTACTTCCTCTACTTGCAACATGGATAGTTAGCAGCAAGAAAAGTACATTGATGGGATTAAATCATCAAGCTTTCAACTTACCTTTAATGATCAAACAAAGCTTTATTCATGGCACTGATCCACTTCATAAAGGATATTGGGGGAAACTTGAAGATTACGATCAACGAATTTGTGAAGCATCTGATTTAGCGCTCACTCTTTGGATAAGCCGTGAATGGGTGTGGGATACATTAACCCCCACAACACAACAACAAATTATTACTTGGTTTGAGCAAGTTAATCACTGTGAAATTGTTGATAATAACTGGCATTTCTTCCCTCTTACCGTCCAATTTGTCATTAAAGCACTCACAGGGAAAGACACGATTGCCCATTGGCGATATGAACGATTAAAAGAGTTTTATGTTGGTGACGGATGGTTTCGTGATGGAGCAAAAGGTAATTATGATTACTACAATGCGTGGGGCTTTTACTATTCATTATATTGGTTAACGCAAATTGATCCTCAATTTGATACGACATTTATTACTCAATCACTTAATACCTTTAATCAGCATTACCTTTATTTTATGACTCCCAAAGGTATTCCTTTCTTTGGTCGAAGTGCCTGCTATCGCCTTGCGGTTTCTGCTCCATTATTAGCGGGTGTCGATTTACATTGTCCTTCAGTAAAAGTAGGCGAGGCAAAACGCGCCTTTGAAAGCAGTTTACGTTATTTTATTTCTCAAGGGGCATTAAAAAATGGCGCCCCGACTCAAGGCTTATTTACTCACGATCCTCGTTTAGTTGATAACTACAGTGGACCTGCCAGTAGTTTTTGGTCATTGCGTGCCGTGATTATTGCGCTTTATTGTGCTGATCGTATCAATTTATGGCAAACACCTTCACTTCCATTACCTATCGAAAAAGATAACTTTCGTTTCGAAATTCCTGCTATTCAAGCTTTAGTGACTGGAGTGAAAGCAACACAAGAGGTAAACGTCATTTTTTGCGAAGATTATACAACTCAGCAAACACCATTAACCCGCCGTTTAGAAAAACAAACCTTAGCACAAAAAGTCGCTGAAACCGTGATAGGACAGTCAAGACGACCGAAAAATAATTTATTACGCAAAGGGATCACCAGTTATAGCTCTAAAATGGCACATTTTTTCTAATCACCTTTCATTTGCTTTCAGTGCGAAGGCAATAAAAATGTGATTTAGATCTTTTACCTTTCTATTTCTTTCGTTTATTATAATTCGTAATTAAACGAAAGATGAGAGGCAAACATGTATCTGGTTTCTACTCGTAATATGCTCAATAAAGCACAGCGTGAAAATTATGCTGTGCCTGCTTTTAATATTCATAACTTGGAAACCATTCAAGTTGTGATGGAAACAGCCGCTGAGATGGCATCACCTGTTATCTTAGCGGGTACACCAAGCACGTTTGCTTATGCAGGTAGTGATTATTTGATCTCTATTTGCCAGCAGGCCGCAGAACAATATCGTATCCCTGTTGCCCTACATTTAGATCACCATGAAGATATTCCTGATATTTGTCATAAAGTCATTTCTGGTGTGCGATCTGCCATGATTGATGCCTCTCATTTTCATTTTGAAGAAAACATTCGTATCGTTAAAGAAGTGGTTAATTTCTGCCATCATTGGGATTGTACCGTTGAAGCTGAATTAGGTCGTTTAGGTGGGCAAGAAGACGACTTAGTCGTTGATGCTAAAGATGCGCTTTTCACCGATCCTGATTCAGCTGTACAATTTATCAAAGCAACGGGTATTGATTCATTAGCGGTTGCAATTGGTACCGCGCATGGCATGTACAAACATGAACCTCATCTCGATTTTGATCGTTTAGCCATTATTCGCCAAAAGACTGACATTCCTTTAGTTCTTCATGGTGCATCGGGTATTCCTGATGCCGATGTACGCCGTTGTATTGATTTAGGTATTTGCAAAGTTAACGTTGCAACCGAACTGAAAATTGCTTTCTCTAACGCTATCAAGCAATACTTTTTAGATAACCCTGATGCAAGTGATCCTCGTCATTACCTTGTACCAGGCAAAGCCGCAATGAAAGCTGTGGTTGCAGATAAAATTCGTGTCTGTAAAAGTGATGGAAAACTGTGAAAACCAATAAAACTGTCGCCATTATTGGCGAATGTATGATAGAGCTGAGTGGTCAACCGTTCTTACCACAACAACAACGTTTTGGTGGCGATACACTGAATACCGCACTCTATTTATCGCGACTATCGCCTTCATTACATCCGCTTTATATGACAGGACTAGGCACTGATACTTACAGTGCCTTAATGCAGAAAGCATGGGAAAACGAGGGGATCGATTGCCAATCTGTTATTACTATTCCCGAAAAACTTCCTGGTCTATATGCTATTGAAATTGATGCTCATGGTGAGCGCAGTTTCCACTATTGGCGAAATGATGCTGCCGCACGTTATATTGCGACCGATAAGCGTTTTTTAGACAGTTTCGATGCACTTCCTGATGATAGCGTCATTTATCTTAGCGGTATTTCTCTTGCTATTTTAACGCATGAAGGAAAAATCGCTTTACTCACCTTATTAGCACAACTTAAACAGCGTGGAATGACGCTCATTGTCGATTCTAATTATCGACCACGTTTATGGGATTCAATACCTCATGCACAAGAGTGGTTTGAAAAGCTGTATCGCATTAGTGATATTGCTTTAGTCACTGGTGATGATGAGCAAATACTTTGGCAAAAACCAGCGCTGACAGAACAAGACATTACACAACGCCTTCATCAATGGGGTAATCAGAACGTCATTGTCAAATTGGGTGCTAATGGCGCTTACTGGTCTGATGGCAAAAGTACGGGCTATGTTTCTCCCAAACCCATTGATTCCGTTATTGATACCACCGCCGCAGGTGACTCTTTTAATGCTGCTTTTATTGCTGCTTGGCTACAAAATCAAAACCTATCGACCTGCTGTTTATGGGGAAATACCTTAGCTGGACTCGTCATTCAACACCATGGCGCCATCATTCCTCATGAAATTACTGATTCATTCTACACACTAATCAAGGATAACCATGACACAGTCAATTGTTGATACTCTTTCATCACTGAAAGTGATCCCCGTGATCCAAATTAATCGCGCTGAAGATGCAATCTGGCTGGGTGAAATTCTAACCCAAAATCAACTACCTGTTGCTGAAATTACCTTTCGTACACCGGCAGCAGCCAAAGCTATAAAGCTAATGCATGAGCACTTTCCTGAGCTTATTTTATGTGCAGGAACAGTATTAACTGCACAACAAGCTGATATGGCAAAAGAAGCTGGAGCAAGCTTTGTTATTTCTCCGGGTTATAACCCAAGTACCGTTGATTACTGCCTTAATAACGGCATTGATATTGTGCCAGGCATTAATAATCCAAGCCAAGTCGAAGTTGCTCTTGAAAAAGGCTTAACCTTACTTAAATTCTTCCCTGCAGAAGCCTCTGGCGGTGTAAAAATGCTAAAAGCATTAGCGTCACCTTACACCCAAGCCCAATTTATGCCTACAGGCGGCATTAGTTTAAATAACGTGAGTGATTATCTTGCTATTCCACAAGTTGTTGCTTGTGGAGGAAGCTGGATTGCCACAGCAGATACCATTGATAAACAAGATAAAGAAACTATTGTTAATCATATTCAAAGTATCCACTCATTACTAAAAACACATAAGGGATAAATAAAATGAAACAGGTTGCCGTTTTATTAGCTGATGGATTTGAAGAAGGTGAAGCTGTTGTTTTTATTGATATCATGCGCCGTCTTGATATTCATGTTGATGTACTTTCTTGCATGGATAGCTTGGTATTAAATACTTATTTTGAAACTAAAATCAGCGCTGATTTTCTATTAGCAAATAAATTTACACATAGCTATGACGCAATAATGATGCCGGGTGGTCCTAAAGGCACAGATCGTTTATGCGCTAACAAGCAAGTTATTCAATTTATTAAGCGCCATATTGCTGAAGATAAATATATTTGTGCACTGTGCTCTTCTGGTGCCAAAGTATTAGCGGCACATCATCTTCTTGAAGGTCGTAATTACAGTACTGGCGATAAATTAGCAGATAAATACGATGATGGTCATTATCTTGATCAAGATGTTGTGGTTGATGGAAAGTTTATCAGTGCAAAAGGATTAGGTGTAAGTTTTGAATTTGCCTTTACGGTGGCTAAGCATTTATTAAGCGACAATACAGAAAAAGTAGACTGGCAAGCCAATCATATTTATTTCAAACACTGGCCATTAGATTATCTTAAATAAATACGTTATTTTATATTTAAATAAAAAGGAGATTAACTCCCCTTTTATATTTAATCACTTTTATGACTAAATGAGTTTATTAAACTTATTTCTGTTTAAAAGCGTGAGGTTCAGAATAACGCCATAATTTATCCCAATACTCTTCAATAAATGTACTTACGGCTTCTTCGCCTTCAACAAGATAGTTAAATTCTGACAAATACCCTGGGTACATATTATCGGAACCAACAATATACAATTCATCATCAATAATAGTCACTTTTGCGTGGTTTCCCGGTGCAGGAGCGACTTTAGGGTAAATACCACTCGCATTAACCAATGACCAGAATGGATGACCAATATCCCCTTGTTTCGGTGGATCTTCGCTTAGTGGCGCTTCTTTTAGTGTAGCGGTATAAGATGATTCATCTGCACCAGGCCATTTATAGGTTTTACCTTCCGTTTGTAGTGCTTTTGGTACTTTATCGGTAAAGAAGAATGGCGCTATTTTAATACGACGTAATGCTGATTCACGAATTTTATCAGGATCAGGAATAACGGCATCTGTATCAACATCATGAGTCAGATAATATTTAAATAATTCAAAGGTTCTTTGTGCTCCAGAGCCAAATGAATATTGGTCGCCATTAGCACCGGCGGCGGCATCTAATGGTGAAACAACAATTTCAACTTCTAACTCTGGATTTTTTAATAACGCTTCAATTATCCAATGGCAGACAGGGTGATCTTTCCATTTTTTCTTCCATGCACTCACTACATCTTGTTGAGACACACGAATTTTTTTCTTAGCATTTTTTATAAGGTATTCCTTCATTTTCTCGGAACCTTTCTTATAATCAACTCGCATATCAGGCCCTACCCAATATTTTCCTACAGAGAAAATACGGTCAGTTTTGAAAAAGCCTTCATCTGGCGATTGAGCTAAGTTTTGTTCATTTTTCTTTTTAATTTCTCTTAATACACTGCTCTTTGTTAATGGATCGATAATCTTATAGCTTGCTTTTTTAGCGACCCATTCATTTTTTTTACTATCAAAATATTCTTTTGTAATTAAATCTTTACCTACATCCCACATTTTATTTAAGAATAATTGGGAATGAAGTGCTGATTCGCCAATAACCTTAACGGAAACATCATGAACTGGTGGATAACTTTTAAAAAGATCCATATTTAAATTATGACCACCAACGAAAGCTTCACAACCATCAACAGCAATAATTTTTGTATGGTTCCATGTCATTCGAGTATCTAATTCAGAAATAAAATCTTCAGGTAATACTTTTTTTTCTAACGAGACTTTTAGACCATCAATAATACGATAAAAGCGACCAATCCAAATATCTGGAATACATTCCCAATATTTTCCGCGTTCTTTGATTAATTCAATAAGATCTTTTTTTAATGCCAGATATTCAGGCGTTCCACTAAAATAGTATTTAACACCATTTAATAAAACTGTTGGTGTCTGTGCAAATAAAAATCGAATTTGCGTGCGATCTTTACGTCCTTTCTTTTCAGAAAAAGATTTATCAATTGCAGCAAGAATAATTTTACGCCACTCTTCATCAGGGGCATTAAGTGATGAAATATCACAGCGATACAGCATTTTATCTAAGATAGATGTAATGGCTTGTTCAAATTCAGCCTCACGCTCTATCGCTTTTGGCATAATTTCTTTACCAAATGGCATTCCCCATACATGGGGCGTATCAAAAATCTTCACATAGTTATTTTCAGATGTTTCATTGAAAAAACCTTTTAATTCTTTTTTTAATCCATCAATAAGTTTCATAATATTCCTTTATTTTAAAAATAGGGCGTCCATATTATTTAAATAAACATTTAAATAATTAGCGCTTCAATTAATATAGATAGAATGTTTTCATTCCTAAAAAAGCATCACTTATCATAAACATGATGATTTAATATAAACTCAATTATTTTTTATAACGACCACCGCCTCCTTCCGCTTAAAAAGACCAAACCAGAAATTTATATTTTAGGCATCATTAATAATAAAACCATTCTTATTTAGAATAGCAATCTAACAATAAATAATTGTTATTATTAAACTACAAAACTAGTTATATCGATATTTATTAGCCTATAAATGACTCCTTATAAATTATCATTTTTTGATTTACTCTTTTTTAGATAAATTATTTAACAGGTATAACTGTATTAAATAACAGGTTTATCTGTTTGTCAAATACAGTTTTATCTGTATTATTTTAATAGGAGGAAACATGAGTCTTGCAAATAGAGTTAAATCCAGAAGAGATGCCTTGGGGCTTACTCAGACTGAAGCAGCTGAAAAAGCTGGCATCAGACAACAATCATGGGCTTCAATAGAAGATGGTTCAACAAAAAAACCTCGCAATATTATTAGCATTGCAAGAGCTTTAGAGTGTGATGCCGGTTGGTTAATGATGGGTGATAATATTCAACCTGTTCATGATATCAATACGAAAAAATTACCACTAATAAGCTACGTTCAAGCGGGAAACTTAGTACATAGCGTTCCTATTACAGATTGTGATGGTGAATTTGAGTATATTCTGACAGATCAAGAACTCTCACAAAGTGCTTTTGCATTAAAGATAGAAGGAGACTCAATGGAACCTGATTTTAAATCAGGAGATGTAATCATTGTCGATCCTGAGATAAAACCACATCCGGGAGAATTTATTGTTGCTGCTAATAATGAAAGAGAAGCAACATTTAAGAAATATAGACCAACTCGTATTGATGCTAATGGCAATGAACATTTTGAACTTGTGCCATTAAATAGTGATTATCCAACACTTAGCAGTGAAAACACGCCATTAATGATCATTGGTACGATGATTGAGCATCGTATTTATCGCCGTAAACGATAACGATTATTCCCCAAAATAACTCCAATAATAACTAGCTCAATTATTGGAGTTTATCTCAAAAAAAAACAGTTTTATCTGTTTCCCTTCTGATTTAATCAAAAAAAGAATGAAAGAAAGTTAAATAGCTCTTATCTCAATTAATAATTAATGCTTAGAAATACAGATATTAAAGTCTAAAATTTAAATATTAAAAATAATGAATATAATGATAGCAACATTATCTATCATTTATATAGATTATTAAGTTAATTTTCTTATTAATGACAATTAAACTGCATTAGTAGCCATTTTAAAAGTAACTAATTATTGCAATAAGAGAACAAGATAAAAATAAAAGATTAATTAAATATAGATTCTTCACTTTTCAATATTTTATCTTTACGTAAAAAAATACTCATATAAAGAGATAAAAATGCGTATTTTCCATTCTGTTTTAATAAAAACAAGTAAAGATACTTATTTATTTCATCAAGTAGGAAAAATAGATTACTAAGATTTATCTTTATTAAAAATACGTATTAATAAGACACATCTTACTTACATTCTGTTTCAATTATCAACACTAATAAATATTAATTTTTAATAAACTAATTGTAATAAGTTTTGTTAATTATTTCGATTTTAAGGTATTTAAATGAATATAAAAATGTTTGTTATTTCATTGGCATTAGTTTCTTTTGGCGCACAAGCATTGATTATTAATGAAAATAATCCATTCGAATATCAATCTTTTAAATCAAATTATTCTGATATGATTGAGTTGGCTAATAAATCACGTTTACCACATCGGATATTCTATACCTCTCCAAGTACAGGTAAAAATGCACTATGGTTTGATGCTGTTAAACATGGTGATTTAAATGAAGTCAAAAAGATGCTTGCCAATGGTCAAAATATTGAAGCGAAAGATACTGGAAGTTTAGAGCAAACAGCTCTGGGATGGGCTGCGTTTATTGGTGATGAAGAGATGGTGGATTATCTCATCTCTCAAGGCGCGAGCCTTTGGGCCACGGATAAAGATGATGTTTATAATGTTTTTAAATCAGCCGTATTAGGAAATAATGTCAATGTGGTAAAAAAAATTCACGACCTAATGAGAAGCGATATTGAACTCAATAACCAAAGAGTAGAGAGCGATGGTGAAACATTTATTATGATTGCAGCCAATAATAATCGTCTTGATACCGTAGAATACCTTATTTCTGAAGGTGCTGATGTTAATCTTGTTACAACAACACAAGATAATTCATTATTTTCTTATAACCACAGCGCATTAAGTTATGCTTGCCAAAATAATCTTAAAGATATGCAGAAACTATTGATTAGAAACGGTGCTATAAATCATATAACAGGTACAACACTCTGCCATTAAATACACAAAAGCCATCCTATAATAAGATGGCTTTTGTGCTATTAGTTATTGAGTTTTGAGAAATAGAATTTTAATTAAAACAACTAAAAAATAACTCAATATATTTATCAGAACTCAATATCAACAAGCAATATACCAATGTGATTTTTAAACTACTTTCTTTTTTCTAAATATAACTATTTCACTTGGTTGAGTTATCGACTGCTTATCCTCGAAAACCATAAAGTCTGTTTTCTTAGCCTCTAAGATAAGACTTTGAGGTGTAACACCAAGTATATAAGAAATAGCAATCAATTGATCTACTGTTATTTTTAAATGTCCATTTTCTAATTGAGAATAATGTAGCATACTTATTCCCAACCTTTCAGACATCTCATTTTCTGTTATTTTCAATTGTCTTCTTATCATTTTTATTCTATTCCCAACTTTGGTGTTAATCATCCCTTTACTCTCCTTCTTTCATTAGATGATTACATCGATAAAACACCGAATTATAGTTTGTAAACTATCAATCTATAAACTGAAAATACTTAACTATTAGTTATTAAATAATCGTAATATTACTTATTCTCACGAATTCTGTTAATAAGGTTATTCCGATATTTCAAATTTAAAATAATTTACATTTCTATATGTTATTTTAATAAACATCAGATTTAGGGTAACATCACAGTATTAAAAATTAAATATGTAATCAATAAATATCAATAAGTTAACTATTTTTTAGTTATAGTTTCATAGAAGAAAATAAAATTATTTAAAATAAAAAATTCATTAAAATAACATTAAAAACATATTTATTAATAATTCTTACATTAGAGAAAAAATAACAGTTTATTTTATTTTTATTAACTTACGTCTTATTTAGAATAAAGTGATAATTATTTATTTAAAAATTCCACTTATAAAAAACCAATCTTAACTTATAAATTAAATATTATTTTAAATTAGTCAAAAGCAATAATTTAGTAATAATAAAAAACATATAAAAAAACCCTCTATTAAGAGGGTTTTTACATTTTAGTCTAATTAGAATCTGTAAAGACTAAATGGTTTTGGATCTAAAACTGGTTTTTTGCCCAGTAATAAATCAGCGGTTAATTCTGCTGATACAGGGCTCTCTGTCATACCCCAGCCAGTTGCAGTATTAATGACTAAACCTGGATACTCTTTAACTTCTGAGATAATTGGGTTTTCATCTGGTGCGATAGCCATTGCACCACTCCATTGATCAATTAATTTCGATTCTTTAAAGGCAGGGAATTCTGCTTTTAATTTTTCTAATGAAGCATTTAACTCAGGTAAATCTGGTAATGCAGTCATATTTCTGAATTGCTCAAACGGAGAAACTTCATCTAAGTTCCAATGCGTTGATTGCATAAATGAATTGATTAATTGTTCATTTAAAGAAATATGCACAGGGAAATCAGGTAATGCTAATAATGGCAGATATTTATAGCCATAAGTGAAGGATTCTTTCACTACTGGCGCCACAATAACACGAGGAGAAGTTGCATAAGTACCATCAGCTTGTTCACGGAAGAAAATACCACCCGGTAAAGCGACGTTGCCACCCGGTGCCGTTGGTGAACCACTGATTAGCTGTTGAGACTGATAGGCAGGCAGTGTTGGAACATCAACATTAAGATTTTGCATAAATAGGCGTGACCAAACACCACCAGCAACAACAACTTGAGAAGTTTTGATTGCACCTTTCTCTGTTACAACGTCAGAAATTACACCAGCTTGTGTTTCTAAGCCACGAGCCGCGCATTGAGTGTAAATTCTAACACCCATTTTTTTAGCGTATTCAGCCATAACGAAGGTTGCAACTTCTGGATCGAAGCTACCAGAATCTTCTTCAAAGCCAGCAATTTTCCAATCTGTTGTCGCGCCACGAAGACGTTGATTTAATTCAGCACCTTCAATAATTCTGGTTTTAAATGGAATATCTGAGCCAACATTTTTACTTCTTTCATCAATCCATTTTCTTACGTTAACTAAATCTTCTTCATCAAGAGGAACTTCAACGCGGCCTTGTGTACGATAAGTAGTATCAATACCTACTTTCGCATTCATTTCACGCCAGCGATGTTTGCCCAAATGGTGTAATAAGAACGTTTCATCTGGCATTTTATAGCTAATTGCCTGACCATAGAATCTCGAAGATTGCTCACCCGCGATATTACCTTTCTCAACAATTACAACAGATAAACCACGTTCTACAAGGTTAATTGCTGTCATAATACCAAGGATACCAGCACCAATAACAACAACATCAGCTTGTTTTGGTAAAGCACCTTCAGTACCTTCAACAAAGCCATGTCTTGGCGTACCCGGAACAAAGCGTCCTTCGCGAGTTAACATTGGTGTCAAAATACCCGCACCAGCAGCGACAGCCACCACTGTTCCACCAATGATAAATTTTCTTCTAGATATCGCCATTTTACACGTTCCTTTTACTCAATGAATTATTAGCATTAAAACAATCACGCTATCTTATTTCATTTGTAAAGTATTAGTAAAGTATTTGTAAATCTTTTCGTCTGTTTTTTTCTTAAAAATCCGTACTATTTAATTTACTTATACAAAGAATGGGATTAATCATCATTTTGTTTTTTATCGATTATTTAAGTACGTCAAGTAAAATGAGAGCATATTCAGCTAGTTATTTTTTTGGTTTCTTTGTCAAAATATAAAATTTTTCACTATTAAAGATCTACTGCCTATTTGTTAAATATGGGTTTATGACACATTCAAATTTCAAATAAAATAAGTTGGATAAAATGATTTGATTAACAAATAATCCACAAGATCACTAATATTACTAAGTTAATAAATTGAGCACATAAAAAGGAGGTAGTGATAAGAAATATAACAATGGATTGGTTATTTGATGTTGATTCAGAGGAAAATAAGGTAGTAGTTAAAATGGTTACACTTAAGATTATATTTATCTCTATATATAACCAAATTTTAAGTGTTCATTTTTACACCAATATCAAAATAAATCTTTTTTTGATTGTTTTTATAAAAATAGTATTATTTTTTCCTTATAAATCAACACTGTTACAATTTGAAACAAAATACACATTTTGTTACATATTAAAAATCTATGTACATTAGAACGGACTGGCTTTAGCGAGATTTCGGACATTTACGAAAGAGAATTATGCACGTAAATACACTTATTCTAGGAAACGAAAGCAGTAAATAACGCGTGAACAATTATTTTACGCTAAGTCACTTATTCTACGAGGATACAACGCCCTTTCTCCCCGCCCCTTCCTTTACTTCCTTTCAAAATTACTTAAGCTACTCTTATCAAATCGCAGTGCGCACTGGCTGATTTTTATCGAAAGGACTTCAACAAAATGATTTTGTTGAAAAACGATTATTCAATGTAAATTAAGGACTTGCCATGCCAACTCCATGCTATATCTCTATCGAAGGGAAAACTCAAGGTAACATCACTGCGGGTGCATTTACCGCGGAATCCGTCGGTAATATTTATGTTCAAGGCCACGAAGATGAAATGCTGGTACAAGCATTTTCTCACGTAGTAACAGTACCGACTGATCCACAATCTGGTCAGCCTTCTGGTCAACGTGCCCATAAACCATTCCGTTTTACCGTGGCGTTAAACAAAGCCGTTCCTCTGCTGTATAACGCATTAGCCTCTGGTGAAATGCTGCCGAAAACCACTTTAAAATGGTATCGCACTTCAGTTGAAGGGAAACAAGAGCATTTCTTCACCACCACATTAACCGATGCGACTATCGTCAACATCGATTGCCAAATGCCTCACTGTCAAGATCCAGCAAAATCAGACTTCACACAGTTAATCGAAGTCTCCCTTTCTTATCGCAAAATTGATTGGGAACACACGGTTGCAGGTACTTCAGGCTCTGACGACTGGCGTGCGCCTCTCGAAGGTTAATCCTTCCTTTCACCTACACGCCTTGGTGTGTAGGTGTTTCTTTGCGTTTTCTTAATGGATAAAAACAAGCGGTAGCTTGCTCAGTGGATATTGGAGCGAATGATGTTTGCGAAAGATAAAAAAAATAATTCGACCTCTCAACTTGGTGGATTAAAGAAGAAAGCGCTCGACAAAGCGCAAGCGTTAGCGATTTCTAAAGCAACCTCCGCCCTTTCAGCCTCTACTCAGCAAGCCCTCGCCACAGCTCAGACCGCACAACAAGGGCTTTCGCAAGCCTCATCCATGACCTCTCAAACCTCAGCACTTATTTCTGGCAGTGGTTTTGCGGGAGGAATAAAAAACGACGATATGCCTGGCCTCACATTCTCTGAAGGATTGGCTAAAAATAAAGCCTATGCACAACTGTTAGATTCGCTATTAGGTGCCGTTTCACCTTCGGGTTTAGTTTTTACCTGCCAAATTGCCGGCTTACCCGAAAGTACTTTTCAAGTGACTGAATTTAATTTAAATGAAGGGTTATCACGTTTATTTTCGCTATCCATTAGCGCGGTTACCACATTGCCTTTTATCGATTTTCAATCGCTGTTAGGTGTGGCGTCCTCGTTAACGGTTAAACGTAACGGTAAAGAAGTCCGCACCGTGCGCGGAATATTAGCTGGCGCCGTACAAGGCAATACTGACGGTGTAAAAACGTGGTATCACTTTGACATCCGTCCTGAAATGTGGGTAATGACGCTAAATCAAGACAGCCGTATTTTTCAGCATAAAAAAGCGCCTGAGATTTTAAAAACGCTGTTGGAAGAAGCGCATATCAAAGCAGACAGCAAATTTTACCGTGATGATTTACACCAAACGCGCCCTTATACCACGCAAAAACGAGAATCTGCTTATGCGTTTTGGTGTCGTTTAGCCTTTGAAGAAGGCATTAACTTTTGGTTTGAAGAGAACCAACTGTTTTATAGCGATGAGCATATGGGGATGACAGCGGGTATTCACTTAACCTATAACCCGCAGGCTGAAAGCGATATTACCGACAGCACGGCAACCACATGGCAATACGGCGAATATCTCTGTGTCGATGAAACCATTCAAAAAGACAATAACTTTATCCGTCCTTCTTACCCGTTAGCGCATCAAGCCAAATTAGAGAAAGGTGGCCAGCATAGTGTGTTTGAAAGTTATGGACGCTTTCAAGAAGATGCTCAAGCCGCACCACTCACTGCTATTCGTTTTGAACAACTGCGCAACGGCAGTCGTGTGGGGCGCTCCAGCACCAACTGTTTTGCCTTAATGCCGGGCAAGATTTTCTCGTTAAGCAACCACCCTAGTTTAATGATGAATGATAATTGGCAAGTCATTCAAGTTTCGCATCATGGCGTACAGCCGTTAGCAGATAACGGCGGTGGTGAAGGTACTCAACTGTCTAATAGCGTCGAATTTATTCCCGGTACACAAGAGTGGCGCCCACCGCATCATTACAAACCCACTGCCGATGGCGATGAAGTTGCCACTGTGGTTGGCCCTCCCGGTGAAGAAATTTACGTCAACGAAGTGGGTGCAGTAAAAGTCTATTTTCATTGGGATCGCTATGGCAAACCCGATCACAGTGCCTCATGTTGGGTACGCGTAGCAATGGGTTGGAATGGTAATGGCTATGGTTTTTCTGCCGTACCGCGTATCGGGCAAGAGGTGATTGTCTCTTATTTAAATGGCGATATTGATAGACCGATTATCACCGGTTGCACCTATAACGGGCGTAACGCGCCACCGTTGAAATTCCCTGAAAATATGACTCGCACCACAATCAAAACCAAAACCCATAAGGGTGACGGCTTTAATGAACTGCGTTTTGAAGATGCGGGCGGTAAGCAGGAGATTTTTATTCATGCGCAAAAGGATATGAATACCGTGGTACTTAACAATCGCACGACGCATGTCTTTAATAGCCACGCTGAAATTATCGATAAAAATCAAGAGATGGTGGTGAAAGGTAATCGTACTGAAACTATTAATGAAAATAACACTGAATCGGTTGGTCAACATAAAAAAATCAGTGTGGGTAATACGTTAGCCATCGATGCAGGGGATGCCCTTGAACTGCGTTGCGGTGCCAGTGTGTTAAGAATGGATAGCGCTGGCCATATCACAATAAATGGTACGGAATTTAGCTTTGAAGCCTCAGGTCCGGTGCAAATCTCGGGCAAAGATGTCGATATCAATTAGGGGCTTCGGATGCTAGCACACGTTATTAACCAGACTCCATTTCCTCATTTTTCCTTTGAAAAACTGGGATATAAAGATGAACATTGGCAAACTCTTGCGGTAAAAGTCACTTGTGATTTTGATCCTCTCACGGGTATATGTGACATTGCTGATGAGCAAAAACCGCTCATTATGGCGGATGTTTACCGAACAACGCCCGAAAATAGCAGTTTATTGCACGAAACAGATCTTGTGTCTTATAAACCCAATGCTGAAATTTATCTCGTGGGTACCGCCCGAACATTAGATGAAATGCCTTTAACTCTGTGGGAAACTGAGCTCTCAATAGGGCAAATCAACAAAAAATTGACCCTCAGTGGGCCTCGTTATTGGGAACATCACCATGATTGGCAATTAAGCTCTCCACAACCTATTTCTGCCTTACCGCTTATTTATGAGAATGCTTATGGTGGCAAGAATAGCCTTCAAGAAGCTTATGAAAAAAATCCAATTGGTTTAGGTTGGTACGAGAGTCGCTATCTTGATAAAGCGCTTCAATATCCTGCCCCTCAAATTCACTATCCTTCTGTGGAACATGCATTTCACCTTAATAAACCGTGGGAAGTTGCAGGCTATGGACAATATAGTCGTTGGTGGCAACAACGTTCACAATTTGCAGGCACCTACAACGACGAATGGCTCAATCAAATAAAGCCTTATTATCCTGATGATTTTAAGTCTGATTTCTTTATGAGTACGCCAGCAGATCAGCATCAACAAGGCTTTTTTGTGGGTAATGAAACCCTTTCATTAAGTGGTTTTTTTACACAAACACCTCGTGTAGACCTTGTTTTACCTAATATTGGTTTTGTCGCCATTCCTCATTTTTCTCATTCAGAAACACCCTATGAGTTATTAAAGCTAGACACAGTATGTGTATCACTTGATGAAAAAAAGCTATACCTCACATGGCGTTATCGCCAATTGATCTCGACGATGGAAAGCACGCTGCAACTTCAGGCTTATAAGTTGTAATAAGGATATTAATCATGACAAAAAAAATCGTCGGGAATAAAAATGCCGATTACTGCGTTATTGCCACAGGCCCTGATGTTTGCCAAGTGGGCAATGCTGTTGTTCCCTTTGATAGTTTTCAGCAACTCAGTGCAGAAGAAACCTATGTTTCCACGGTACGTGTGAATGGTGTACCGACATTAACAGTGGGAAGTGTGATTAAAGGAACACAGGGAAATACAGGGTCTGGCATTATTTCGGGCACCAGTTTAGGACGTGGGAACTGCATTATTACTAGTGGCTCGCCAACCGTGCGCTTTTGTGGTCAATCAGCCGCTTTTCATGGCTCTGATGTCATGATGAACAACAATAATGTACCGGGTCGCCTCTATTCTGAAGAAAAAACCCTACAAAAAGCCAATGAAGCCACGGAAATTTCCACTGAAGTATCACCAGAAAAAAAACGTCCAGAGCAGATGTCCTATCAAGAGCTGAAACGCTTGATGGATGACTCTTATCATGAAGCAGAATTAATCGGTGGAAAAAACTTACCAGATACCACCATAGGCGCAGGAAAAGGCTTTTTAAATGGTTTAATTGGTTTGGTTGAAACCATAGCCAAAGCCAATGCCGTCAGTGCGTCCTATCAAATGGAATCGCAAGCCTATGGTCCAGCAACGTGGTTTATGTCAGAGAAAGGAAAACAGCAATACACTGAAACAATGACGTCACTTGCCCATGAAATGCGCAAAGAAGAAAACTTACCCCAATTTGAACGGCTAAAGTACGACAACCAAGCACAAGAATCAGGCGCCTTAATAGAAGAAGTCGGTGAATATGTTTTTCTCACCAAAGCGGCAGCTAGTTTATTGCAAAATGGTATTAAAGCGTTACCTCGACTCATTAGAAAAGATCCACCTCCACCAAAAGAAGCCACTTTATTAACCAAACCACAAGGTGAAAATAGCGCCAATATAAAGCCCAATAAATCCTGCAACAGTAAAGCGGTCTGTGAATCCGATCCTGTTAACGTTGCCACAGGCGATTTTATTCAAGTTTGGGAAGTGTTCTCCCTTTCAGGGCTTTTACCCCTTTCATTACGACGAACCTATCGCTCAACAGGTACCGCATCCGGCTTATTTGGTCCAAAATGGACAGATAACTGGTCGATATTCTTAGAAATTCAATCGGATAATATTATTTATCACAATGAAGAAGGGGCACAAATCACCTATCCTTATACAGATACTCATCTCAATATCCGTAATACTTATTATCCTCATGTTCTGCTCTCTGGTGATACAAAAGCTAATATAGGTTTATTCGACAATCGCACCCAATTGACGCATCATTTCAACCATATAGATGGATCTTATCGACGCCTATCTGCCATTACAGACAATAATCATCAACGTATTGATTTTATTTACAACGAACAACATCAATTAATCTCTGTGTCGCGTAATGGTATTACAGCGCTTTACTTGGATTACCATTCTCATCAATTAAGTCATATTACCTTAGCCAATAAGGTTATCTCTCAACCATTAGTTACTTGTCAGTATGATAAACAAGGTTATTTGAGTGAATGTAATGCTTATCAGCAGAATCACTTATGGCATGAATATACTGCCGAAGGTTTTATGTCTCGTTGGCATGATACAGACCAAACGGATTATTACCTTGAATATGACAAATATGGCAGAGCGATAAAAAATAGCTCACCATCTGGTTATTGGTGTGGTGGTTTTATTTATGATGATGTTCATAAGATGACCACCTATTTCAACAATGAAGGTGAGCAATCTTACTATTATTATAATGATGCAGGTCTCGTTACACATGCAATTGATGCATTAGGGCATGAAACCAAAACACAGTGGCATAATAATCAAAAAATAAGTGAAACCAATGCACTAGGACAAACGACTTCTTATCTCTACCACCATGATGGCAATATTGCGCAAATTACCTTTCCTGATGAACGATCCATTGAGTATCAATATAATACTCAAGGTCAGTTGACAGAATATGTCTCCCCCTTTGGCGATAAATGGCAACTGATCTACGACGACAAAGGCAATTTAACCACAGTTACCGATCCGCAAGGTCGCCAACAAGCCTATGAATACAGCCAACATGGCGAACTGCTTAAAGCTATTCAGCCGAATGGTGCACAGTGGCAGTATGAATATAACCACGCAAATCAATTAATAAAAAGCACCAACCCTTATCAACACAGTACCGAATACCAAAGCGATGAGCTAGGTCGATTACTGCAAGTGACCAATGCGCTAAACCACACCACTCGCTATCAATACAGCAAAGAGCATGATGGTGTTAACGGCAGTCTCAGCGATATTTTACTGCCTGATGATATTCATCAACATATTGAATATGACAGCGAACGCCGAGTTGTCGCCGTCACCGATGGCGAAGGCAAAACTACGCGCTATCGTTACGGTGCATTTGATTTATTACTCGCCACAATACGCCCTGATGGCACGGAAATTCGCTTTGAATATGACTCACTAACGCGACTCAAAAAAGTCATCAACGCCACAGGGGATGTCTATTCTTATGAGCGTGATAAAGCGGGTCAAATTATTCGTGAAGTGGATTTTACAGGACGTGAAATTCAATATCGCTACGACCGCTTAGGGCGACGTATTGCAACTCGTTACCCTGATAATCATGAACTCCGTTATCATTATGATGAGACAGGGTTAGTTACCGAACAAAGCATTTGGCTAGCTGACGGCATCGAGCATAAGTGCCTTTCTACTACCACGTATCAATACAATGAACGTTTGCAACTTATTCGATCCACCAATCCTGATTCGGTGGTGGAATTTGAGTATAACGACCAAGGGCATTTGTGTTGTGAGCGCATTAATGGGCAAGAAATCAAGCATCAATGGGATGAAGAGCACGATATCCTCACCCAAACCCACTTTGGTGAGCGTGAACTTAACTATGCTTTTGGTCAACTTCATGAACTGACCTCATTGCAAGTCAATCAACATGCACCATTGCAGTTTAGTTATAACGCGCTGGGACAAGAGTTTTTACGCCAAAGCCAAGCGGGTTTTGCTAATTCGAGCCATTACACCGCCACTGGCTTATTAGCCCATCAACGTGCAGGTCGAGGAACTGAGTTCTTTTTACAATCGCTACACGATAATCCGCTTCAACCACCAATATCGACCGATGTTCACCGAGGTTATCAATACGATAAAGCCTTTAATCTGGTCAATATCGATGATGCTCGCTGGAACCGGACGCAATATCGCTATAACACCAATGATCAAATTGTTGAAACCCAATACAGCAACCAGTTTGAACGCCAAAGCGAGAAATTTCAGTACGATAACAATCTCAATATCACCGAGCACCAATTTATTCCGTCTGACGCGCAAGGTGCCTTTTTACAACTGGCGCAGCAGCAACAAAAAGGCCGCGTGACACGTCGTATTACCACCAAAGGTTATCAAGATTATCACTACGACGTTAATGGTCGATTAACACAAAAAGTAGTTCATCAGCACGGTTTTCGGGCAAAAACGTGGTATTACCAATGGAATACCCTTAACCAACTTATCGCCTGTTTTAATCCTGAGGGGGAATGCTGGCGTTATACCTATGATGCTTTTGGCAGAAGACTCAGTAAACACAAGGTGGTCGATAATCGCCCTACACCACCGTTAAACTCGCCCTTTAAAGATAAACGCGTTCAGCGTGTGGATTATCTGTGGTCGGGCAACCAAATGGTGCAAGAAACCCCGATTTATGCCGATGGTACATCCGCTTATGATTCGCAAATTCAGTGGCTCTATCAACCCAATGAAATCACCCCAACGGCACGTTATCAAAGTGGAAAACTGCATTATGTGGTGACTGACCACCAAGGCACCCCGCGAGAAATCTTTAGCGAAAAAGGCATTGTCAGTTGGGCAGGTCGGTTGAATACATGGGGACAAATGGCGTTTTGGCAATCTCATGATAATTATGCCGATAACGACCCTGAATATACCGAATGCCATTTTCGTTTTGCGGGACAATATGAAGATAAAGAAAGTGGCTTGTATTACAATCGCTTTCGCTACTATGATAAGGACACTGGGCAATATATTTCACCAGACCCAATAGGATTATTAGGTGGCTTTAATCCTTATGGGTATGTGCATTGTCCAACGGGATGGGTAGATCCGTTTGGGTTGACTCCATGTCCTCCCCCCAAAATAAGAGGAACCCAGACTGGATTTAGAAAACCGGGGCAAATAGACGGTATAAAAAGAGCAATGCTTGATGGATCTTTTGATTTTAAGGATATAAAAAAGAGAATTGGTGGGTATTTAGATTCCAAAGGGACATATCATGTTACGGAAGGACATCATAGAATGGCTGCAGCTCAAGAAATATATAAAGAAACAGGTAATTCACAATACATTACTCAATTATTGAATGAAGGCAGATGGACTAAACAGGACTTACCACCTCTCGAATCTAAACCAATGCCATCAAGAAGTTTTTTAGGTAGCTTAAGGAATAAACTAGGATTTTAACTATGAGAAAAATTGAAATATATTCTAATATGTTATGGAGATCTCTTTCTTATATAAGGAATATTCAAACTCAAACATGTATAGGAAAAGCTTTTAATAAGTCATGTTATTATGAGGCCGAATTATTACATAATGTTGTAATATCCATTATTGAAGAAGAAATAACTTCCAATGACATATACTTTTTAAATAATCAAGCTAAATTTTATTTGGAAAAAGCTAACAAAAGAGAGTGTACTAATTATTTTTCTCATCAAGATGATATAAAAAAATTATTTAGTATCGTCCCTGAGCACTTAAAAGATAAACTTGAATGGGATGGACCAGAATGACTTTTCCTTTTAAATAATAAGTACACGAGCAATATATTTCACCAGACCCCATTGGATTATTAGATGGCTTTAATCCTTATGGGTATGTGCATTGTCCGACAGGTTGGGTTGGAAGGGTGTCCTATCATTGATTCAGCTAAGTTTGATTATTTCTTTGGTAGAGTTAATTCTAATCCTCACAATAAGGCTCGGTCTGAACAAATGGCTATAGTGATGAAATAATTAGGGGTACCTGATAACCCCGCAAGGCATAAAATATTATCGGATCATTTAGTCCAAGCAGCTAACACACCATCTAATATTGCCAATCAATTTACCAAAACGGTTAAAGGTAAAACTTTAACTTTTGTAACCAAAGATTCTCTTTTTGCTGGACCTAGCGGAAAATTTGCTCATTTTGAGTCAACTTGGGAAGTTTCAGTTGATGGAACCTTAAGATTAACAACAATGATACCTAAGCTATGGTTGAACAATTTGATACACAAATGTTAGAGGCATTTGGCTTGAAACCCGAAAACTTCGATGCTGACTTTTTGCAATGGACTTATACCTTCATCAAAGAAAGTATAAAACTAGACTTGGTTTACTCCATGGATAAGACAATATCTACTTCATTATATGTAAACAATACTTTAACTGTTTTTTGTTTTGGATATGGACTAAAACTACTCAGAATTGATAAGGATAAAATATATGGAGAAACTGACTTTAATGGCATTAAAAGATCATTAGAGATTGATCCTCTTAATATCACTTTCAAATGGGAAGATTCTTTTTAGTAAGCGTGTGATTCCTCTTATTTCCTCGCTTACTCAATTTAGTCTTTAGCCGCTTACATACTCAACCATCAGCTCACGCATAGAATTTTTTACTTCATTCAATTGCGTTTGCTATTGGTGGTTTTATTCCCTAATAGTTTGGATATCTTCATTACAACAATATAGCTCATATCTAAATTTGCTTATTTTAGCTATGTCTCTTTTCTCTTCATAAGATATCGACGATGCCAGTTTGAACGCCAAAGTGAGAAATTTCAGTACGATAACAATCTCAATATCACCGATCATCAATTTATTCCGTCTGTCAACACGGTTTTCGATCGAAAACGTGGTATTACTAATGGTAATATGTCTTATCAAAACAAACATTTAAAATAAATAATCTAAAATTCACACTAAAAAAAATAAGTAAAACTAAAAAAGTAGATAAAATTAATGAATATAAATTTATTACAAAACAAATGGCTAAATAATCAATTAATCGGGCTAGCTCTTATTTATGATTGCTCTGGATTAATAAGATTTATCGATATTGATTTTATTAAAAATTCTAAATTAACACATTCCTATCAAAAAGAATATTTTCTTACATATGAAGGTGATACAACATTAAATACACTGCTAAAAGACAATGATGACATTTGGTCAGAAATTCAGATAAATAACGAAGTATTCGTTGATGATAAGCATATCGTGCTCTGTGGTGAAGGTGAAATGGGGAGTGATGGATTTATTGTTAAAATGGATATAAATAATAATATAAAGTGGTTTTTATACTCAACAACGTCAAATCCATTTATCAATATTAAACAAAAAGAAAATAATATTTATATACAATCAACATCAAATTTTTATATTGTTTTAAATTTAATCAATAATGATATTTTTATCCATAACGGAAATATTTTATCTAATAAATAAAAATCTCACAGAAACAACCATAATTTCACTTAGAGTTATTTATCCCTCCCATTTTAATTACAAATAAGGATAATAACAATCCGTTACATTATTTTTTCTTATAAAACCGCTCTATTTTTCATCAAAAAGAATGCGATATTTTAAAACAAGAAAATAAACAAACCTAAAATCATTAAATTAAATTAACCTTAAATATTAATTAGTTATATGAAATTAAAATAAATAACTCATAGTGAAATTTCTATTTCCTATATTTACAATTTAAATTAAATATAAATTAATTAATTCCTATCGAGTTGCATAATATGAGTAAAACAGATGAAAAAACTTACTTACAAAGTTAAATCATTATATTTAAATTAAATGCAAAGCTAATCAACTGTAAATAAAATTAAAGAACGTTAAATATTTCTTATTGACTAAAGAACTGTTTTATATAAAACTAAATGCATATATTAGAAAAAATTACTTATTATTTTATTTTTAGTTATTATTTTATTTCTACCAGGAAAATTAAACTCATATAAGGTAATTATATTATTGCCTAGGATAGGTATTTCTTAATTTAAATTATTCATCAAGACGCTGAGTATTTAATTAAGAACTTAAGCTAAATAAGGAGCTTAGTTTAAATGAGTAAAAATACTCTTGGTAGTGTTGCGCCCAAAGAACGTATTAATATTAAATACATCCCTAATGATGGTGGTGTTCAATCTGAAGTCGAATTGCCTTTAAATATGCTTATTGTGGGCGATATGAAAGGAAAGACTGAAGAAACGCCCATTGAAGATCGTAAAACCATTTCAATTAATCAGAACAACTTTAACTCTGTTATGGAAAGTGCGGGTATTAATCTTAATATCGCGGTTCCAAATGCATTAGATGAAAAAAGTGAGTCTGATCTTAACGTCAATTTAGAGATTAAATCACTACAAGATTTTTCTCCGGATAATATTGCACGCCAAGTTCCTGAGCTAAAAAAACTATTAGAACTAAGAGAAGCGCTTGTTGCGCTAAAAGGTCCTCTTGGCAATATCCCTGCTTTTAGAAAACGTCTGCAAGAGCTTCTGGAAAATGAAGCCACACGCGAACAGTTACTCAAAGAGCTTGATATTGCCAGCCAAAAATAATATTTACAGAGGATTATTCTATGTCTTTAGTTAATGAAGCCCAACAAGAGCAGATAACAACGTCTGGCGGCTCTTTGCTTGATGAAATTATGGCGCAATCAAGAATGTCGCCAGAAACCGAAGCTTATGATATTGCAAAACAAGGCGTTGCTGCGTTTATTAGCAATATTTTTGCTAGCCCGTCAGAAGAAGAGCCAATCAATAAGCTACTGATTGATAAAATGCTTGTTGAGTTAGACACTCAATTAAGTGCTCAAGTCGACCAAATTTTACATGCGCCAAAATTTCAAGAAATTGAATCTTCTTGGCGTTCATTAAAATTACTTGTTGATCGTACTGATTTTCGTGAAAACATTAAAATCAATATCTTACATGCTACAAAAGAAGAACTATTAGAAGATTTTGAGTTTTCACCTGAGATTGTACAATCCGGTTTCTATCAGCATGTTTACTCATCAGGCTATGGTCAATTTGGTGGTGAACCCGTCGCAACAGTGATTGGTAACTATGCCTTTAATAACACCACGCCTGATCTGAAATTAATGCAATACGTCAGTGCTGTGGGTGCAATGGCTCATGCGCCATTTATTTCATCCGTTTCACCTAATTTCTTAGGCATTAATAGCTATGCTGAATTGCCTGCAATTAAAGATTTGAAATCCGTATTTGAAGGTCCTGCTCACACCAAATGGCGTTCACTGCGAGAATCTGAAGATGCGCGTTATTTAGGTTTAACAGCACCTCGTTTCTTAGTGCGTTTACCTTATTCACCTACTGAGAATCCAATTAAGTTATTTAATTACTCTGAAGATGTGAAGCAAGATCATGAACATTACTTATGGGGTAATACCGCTTTCTTATTAGCAAGTTGTATTAATGACAGCTTTGCAAAATATCGCTGGTGTCCAAATATTATTGGTCCTCAAAGTGGCGGAACTGTAGGTGATTTACCTGTTCATAACTTTGAAGCGATGGGTGAATTACAAACTAAGATCCCAACAGAAGTTTTAGTTACTGATAGACGTGAATTTGAGTTAGCAGAAGAAGGTTTTATCACCTTAACAATGCGTAAAGGCAGCGATAATGCCGCTTTCTTCTCTGCAAACTCAGTACAAAAACCGAAAAACTATCCTAATACGCGTGAAGGAAAATTAGCAGAAACTAACTATAAGTTAGGAACACAGCTTCCTTACATGTTTATTATCAATCGTTTAGCTCACTATATTAAAGTGCTACAACGCGAACAAATTGGTTCATGGAAAGAGCGCCAAGATCTTGAGCGGGAGCTTAATATCTGGCTAAAACAATATATTGCGGATCAAGAAAATCCACCCGCAGATGTTCGTAGTAGACGCCCTCTTCGCTCTGCGCAAATCCAAGTTCTTGATGTTGATGGTGATCCAGGTTGGTATCAAGTGGCTATTCAAGTTCGCCCTCATTTTAAATATATGGGTGCAAACTTTGAGTTATCACTTGTTGGTCGCTTAGATAAGGAATAAGTGCGATGACAGCTCTATATAATTTGGAAGACAACCCCGCTTCCAGTTTATTTGAGCGCATACAAGGGAAGAGTTCAGGCTCTTCCCAACGCGCAAAAATCCAAGCGTTACTCATGTCAATTAAGCAAAATTTAAATCAGGTTTTAAACAGCAGACCTTTAGGTTGCCAAAGTACTCCCGCTTTAGGCATTCCTGATTTAAACGATGCGACATTAACAGGAGTCGATTTCAAGGTTCATTTATCCAATATTATTGCGGATTGCATTACGACTTATGAACCAAGAATAACCAATGTCACTGTTCATTTTATAGAAAATGAAGCAGAGCCACTGTCGCTGCAATTTAATATTACTGCTTTTCTCTTATTAGAAAATCAAAAGCAACTTATTGAATTTAAAGTGCAATTAGACAGCAACCGTAGATACCAATTGACGCAATTTTAATATGTCTTCAAATCACTATTTTGATAATGAACTAAGCTATCTCGATAAGCTTGAACAATATGTTGCAACTGAAAAACCGCAGCTTATTAATCAAATATCTGAAAGGGTGCGTGATCCTGATGCTGCGCGCCTTTTAGACGGCATTGCTTATTTATCAGGTAATTTACGAGAACAAATAGATAGACAATTTCCTGAACTAACAAACAGTTTAGTGAATATGCTATGGCCGGCTTACGCACGTCCATTTCCTAGCATGACAGCAATGGAATATCGTACTGAAGTCACTCAAAAATATGCGATTAAAATAGCAAAAGGGCAACCTTTTGTTAGCCGCCCACTCTATATTCAAAATGAATTAGCCGACAATGATGAAGATAATTGGCATAAATGCCAATTTACACAGTGTCGTGATTTATGGGTACTTCCAATACAAGTAACACGAGTGACTCAAAATCAAGATACATTAGATATTCATTTTTCTCTAAACCAATTACAGTCATTAGCTGAAGTTGGCTTAGAGAAACTGTGTATTTATCTTAATGGGCTTTCTTATACAACGACCCAGCTATTTTATTTATTAAATAGCAAAGTCAAAAAAGCAACCATAACAACACCTAAGCATCAATTTACCTTAGCGCATTTTGCTATTGAACCTATGGGTTTTCATGCTGAAGACTCTCTTTTACCTTATCCTAAAAATAGTTATGAAGGATATCGCTTATTACAGGAATACTTTTGTTTCCCTGAGGCATTTATGTCTTTATTAATCAAAGGATTAGATAATATCCCTCCTGCTTTGGTTTCTGATACTTTTACACTATCAATTCAATTTGATAGTGATATTCCAGAAGCCATGCTGATCACGGAAGATTGCATAAAGATAAATTGCGTACCTGCTGTTAATTTATTTGAATCGGAAAGTGAAGCAATAAATTTAACGGGAAAAGAAACAGAATATGTTCTAAATAAAAGTCATAAAAAACAAGATTGTTATGATATTTTCTCAATAAATACGATCCAAGGTTTACGTTATATTCCGAATCAGCGTTCTTATATTACTCATTACACGGCTTTCGAAAGTTTTCACCATCAAAATAATCAAGAAAATCCAGAAAGAACGGGTTATTACCGTTTGAAAATAGCACACCATAAATCACATTATGGTTATCAACATACCTTGTCATTTGTGCGAAATAATGAACCTGACTTACTAAACTGTGAAGAAAGTATTTCAGTATCGATGAACTGTACTAATCGTACACTCGCTTCTTCATTATCTTCTCATTCGATAAAGCTTGATGAAAATAGCGTTATTTCCGGTATTTTATCTGCCAGTAATATAATTAAACCAACAAAAGCACTTTATCCTTTATTAGGAAATACGTTGTATTGGTCAGAACTCACTAATTTATCTATTAATTATCAATCTTTATTAAGCTTAACTGCACTCAAACAAATTTTACAGTTATACGATTTTAAAGCGACGTTCTATCAACAATCAGCTCGCCAATCTCAAAAATGCCTCGATGCAATCACAAATTTAAGAACAGAGCCTATTGAGTATTTGTATAAAGGTTTGCCTGTAAGAGGTGTAAAAACAACATTATCGATACATCAAAGCGCCTTTATTTCAGAAGGAGCAATGTATCTATTTTGTTCTGTATTAGCACAATTTTTTACCCTTTATACCAGCGTTAATATGTTTCACGAATTGGAAGTTATTAATTTAGATAATAAGGAAATTTATCTTTGGCCAGCGAAAATAAATCAGCAAATACTCAAATAACAGATATTGAGAAAATTCAAAGCTGGCTAAATAAGAAAGCGGGCAAATCTGTTACTGAATATAGCTTCTATCAATTAGTTGAGTTGCTTAATAAACTGCATTCTCATAAAACAGCATTGAATAATGAAGTCTCTATTCAGTTTAGATCAAACGCTAATACGGCGTTTCCAACTCGTGATGTCGTTTCATTACGTCAAGATGAACAAGGTCAGTTTGATCTAGAAGTGTCTTTTTTGGGTTTGCATGGTAGCCAATCGCCATTACCAGGTTATTACCTTGATCATTTCGCATGGGAAGATGCTCAACAAGCCAATCAATTAACTGATTATCTTAATTTATTTAATCACCGCTTAGTGACTTTACTCCATCGTATATGGCGTAAATATCGCTATTACATCTGTTTTGAAGATGGTGGTCATGACGCATTTTCTCGTCATATGTTCTCTTTGGTAGGACTAGGAAGTGAAGCCAATCGTGGCATGATGAACATCAACCACAGCAAAATGCTGGCTTATGCCGGATTGCTTGCCAGCCCAAGTCGCTCCCCTGATGTTATTTGTAGCTTAATTTCTCACTGCTTTGATTTAGAAAAAGTGGAATTAATCGGGTGGCAAATACGCAAAGTTCCTATTCCTGAAGATCAACAAAACCGTTTAGGTGTTGTTACTCGTCATTCAGGGCAGAAATCACGCCCAAAAATGGTTTTAGGTGAAAATTTTAATATTGGCTCTCATATCTATGATTGCAATGGTAAATGTACGATTGAAATTAGTGAATTGCCTCTCGATCGCTATATGTCATTTCTTCCCAATGGCAAAGACTTTTTGTCACTTATTACTTTCGTTTCTTACATCATGCATGAACAACTTGCGTGGGATTTACGCTTACGCATTGCAGACAAACAGGCTAATGGGATCTGCTTAGGTAAAGAGCAACACAATCAATTAGGTTGGCAAAGTTTTCTAGGAAAGCCTGAAGCCAATCCTAGTGTGACAATGACTATTTTGGAATAATATTATGGATAACTATTTACCCACAATCTCTTTTCGCTTAATAAATAGTGAGTTGCTTGAAAGTGGCTATGTACCAAATAGTCAATTTACACAACTTGGTGGCACGATTGGTAGCAGTAAACAATCACACTGGGTAATACAAGATACTCAATCATCTATTGCATCCACACAATGCGCTATCGCTTGGCAAGATAAACAGTTTTGTTTAAAAACACTTGTTGAGCCTGTTTATATTAACAATGCACTGATCCCCATTCATATTGGGGCGGTCTGTTTATCTCAAAACGATCAAGTCAAAATCGGGCAATTAGTTTTATCCGTTAATATCAATTTAACGCAAAACAATAAACAAGATCTTATGGCGATGACGCCACAATCATTGATCGAGACTGATGATAATCCACTAGATCCCTTGCTACAAAAAAACTCCCCTTCTGTTCATAAAACAGAAAGTCCTCTGCCTTTAGCTCCGACAGTTTCAGGCTCAATGACGCATGATCCATTAAAAGCCCTTGAGAATGAAAGCTTAGAGCTTATTCAAGGATCATCTTCTAACGCGCATCATTACTCTCTTTCTTCGCCTCGTTCAGATAACCAGGGAGATCTCATGGTTCAGGAATTTATGGATTTGCCAGAAATAACTTCTCAAGATAATGAAACAAATGCAGACGTAGACTATGTCGCAATTAATCCATTAATGAAAGGACTGGGTGTACACCTTAACTTACAAAACTCACAGCAAGCGAATGATTTTCTTATTGAATTAGGAAAAACCACGCAATCTGCAATTAAAGGTTTATTAGCATTACAACAGCAGGAAAATTTACAAGATAAACAGCTACGCCCAATTGAAGATAATCCGCTTCGTTTAAATAATGAATATGACAGTGTTATGCGTTTAATGTTTACGGATGAACGTAGCCCTGTGCATTTATCCGCACCTTCTGCTGTCGCAGAAAGCTTACACAATGTGCAATTGCATTATCACGCTAATCAAGAAGCCATCTCTGCTGCATTAGCCACGTTATTAGAAGCCTTCTCTCCAGAGCATTTATTAAAACGTTTTTCTCATTATCGCCGTAGTTACGACAACACGCCAAGTGATAGCGCTTGGGCTTGGGATATGTATACCAATTATTACAATGAGTTAGCATCATCTCGCCAACAAGGTTTTGAGAAACTATTTTATGAGGTCTATACCCACGCTTATGACCGCGCCTTAAGAAAAGGGCTTGATGAGGTGTGATATGTCGATAAAAACGTTCATGACTTACCTCTTTTTTATTTTTGCAGCCACTCAACTCAGTGGGTGCAGTAACCCTATTGAAGCCATATCAAAAATAGGCAAAGTCATGTGGGACCCATCAACACCTGTGGGTAAAGAAAAAGAGCAGCCTTCAATTGTCTCACTCACGTTATTAGCAGAGCCTGAAATCAATCCTAATGATCAAGGCGAGGCAACGCCGGTTCAATTACAAATTGTGTATATGAATGAAGAGTCGATCTTTGCGTCTTTAGATCAAGACCAAATTATTGAAGAAGATTGCGATCTGAAAACGCTATTAAAGAAAAATTATATCGATCATCAAGATTACACCCTTTTACCAGATCAATATAAGCCGCTCGATCCCATTGAGCTAGATAAAAAGAATAAGTATATCGGGATCATTGCCTATTACTCAGATGTCAATATCACACAATGGAAGAAAATATTAAAAATCAATGGGATTGGTCATCATTACAATCTACTCGTCCATATCAAAGAAAATGAAATTGAATTTAGAAAAGAAGAGGATCAATAACAATGTCTACGAAAAATAAAGTGATATGGCATGAAGGGTTGTTTATTAAACCTCAGCATTTTCAGCAGCAGCAACGTTATCAAGACTATATTATTGAAACGCTGATAAAAACCTATCACGCTCATTACTATGGTTTAAGCCAACTAACGCTGAATACTGAATTATTAAGCCTTGGTCGCATTGGTCTTAAAGAAGCCTCTGGAATTATGCCTGATGGCACGCTGTTTTCTATTCCACAGCAAGATAATCTTCCTTCACCCATTGATATTTCACAAATTAATGAAGGCAGTGACAACATTGTCTACTTGGCATTGCCATTACAAAACAGCACAGTCAGTGAGATCTCACATTCCCATAACGGCAATCACTTATTGGCACGTTATAGCGATGTATTAACACAAGTACGTGATTTACATACTGAAAATGGGGATGTCAGCACACTCAATATCGCGAAACTCAATCCTATTTTAAAATTAGGAAAAACAGAGTTAGACGCTTATGTCATGTTACCTATCTGCAAAATAAGAGAAATCAGCGCTGATGGTAGTTTAATTCTGGATAAAAACTATATTCCTACCTGCTTAAATGCGCGAATTTGTCCAATTTTAGCGGAGTTTTTAGCCGAAGTTGAAGGCGCCCTATTTGAGCGAGGACGCCAAATTGCAGAACGTATTGGCTCTCCTGGTCAACAAGGCGTTGCTGATGTCGCAGAATTTATGATGTTGCAGCTACTTAATCGCGCTTATCCTCAATTTTCACATTTATCTAAGCAGACTGTCGTTCATCCAGAACAACTCTTTAAAGAGCTACTTCAATTTAATGGTGAAATTCAAACTTTCACTAATGGCTCTCGTTTGCCTGATAAATTACCGAGTTATCGCCACTACGACTTGGCAGCAGGTTTTTTGCCCCTAATTAAATCTATTCGGCAAGCATTAAGTGTCGTCTTAACACCAAGAGCGGTACCTATTCCATTGCAAAAACAAGAGCATGGCATTCGTGTTGCGACAATTCATGACAGACAACTTCTGCAAAATGCGGAATTTATTATTACGGTGCGCGCTCAGTTACCTCAAGAGCAACTGCGTCGCCAATTCGCCCAACAAGCAAAAGTGACGTCAGTGAATCAAATTCGTGATTTAGTCAGTGTTCAAATGCCTGGTGTTGGTTTTATTCCGTTATCAACAGCACCTCGTCAATTGCCATATCACTCAGGCTATACCTATTTCCGCTTAGATCCTCAAGGCGAGTCATGGGCAGATATACAGAAACACGGAAATATTGCATTCCACGTATCAGGACAATTCCCTGAACTTGATATTCAACTTTGGGCAATAAGAAGTGGAACACAACATGAGTGATTTATCATTAATACAAGAGGTTACTGAAAAGAAAGCGAGCCATAAATCATATCAATTACCATTGCGTGGTAACAACATCAATCCAATGATTGATGTTGCAACACCATTGCTGGGTATGGTGATCAGAATGAAATCAATGTCGGCAACGCCACTATCAGAAAAGCTTTTTCAGCAAGTGGTCACTGATATTCAAGCCATTGAGCAACAACTTCAAACTCACGGCTATGAGCCGGGAGCCATTGTTTCATTCCGCTATGTGTTATGCACATTTATTGATGAAGCAGCATTAGAGCTGGGTTGGGATCAAGATAACGATTGGGTAAAACAATCCTTATTAGTACATTTTCATAATGAATCATGGGGTGGTGAAAAGGTTTTCGTATTAATAGAACGCTTATTAGGTGAGCCTAAACGTTACCTCGATTTATTAGAGTTTATTTATCTCTGTTTATGCCTTGGCTATCGCGGTCGCTATAAAGTCAGCAATGGCTATGGAGATGACTTTAATAAATTACTTCGCCAACTGCAAAAACAGATCCAACAACTTAAAGGTGAGTCTCAACCCGTTGTTTTATACAAAGAAAATGGCATCAAGTCACATCAATATCGTTTAGGACAACGCTTTGGTGTTCGTTATATCGCCATTGGCTCGCTGATCTTCGCCACGATTATTTACACAGTTTATGCTTCTAGATTGAGACATCAAACTCTCAATATTTTGGAACAGCTTAATACACTTCTTAGCTAGGACGCCTTTATGATCCAGATTGATCTCTCAACATTAGTTAATAGACTTCACCCTATTGCTAAACATGCTTTAGAAAATGCGGCTGCGTTTTGTGTAAGCCACCAGCAACTTGAAATTACAGTAGAGCAATTTTTACAACAACTGCTGGAAACACCATTAACGGATATCCGCACTATTTTTAATAAAGTTGATATCAATCCCACTGAATTAACCGCGCTTTTAAATATTAACGCGACACAGCATCCAAGCGTGGCTCCAAGTTATCCAAATTTTTCTCCACTGTTAGTCGAATGGCTTAAAGATAGTTGGCTATTAGCTTCCGCAGAACTTAGTCATAACACATTACGTTCAGGCGCGTTGTTACTCACTTTATTACAAATGCCTCATCGTTATTTGCCTAAATCAGCAGTTGAGTTACTCTCACAAATCAATAGAGAGCAACTCAAACTTAACTTTGATGAATGGACTCTCACATCAGCAGAAACGCCAATCACAGAAGCTAATAAATCATCCAATAGCTATGTTCAGTCTGATTCAATGCTTGCACGTTTTACACAAAATATGACGCAACAAGCACGAGATAACCAGTTAGATCCTGTTTTATGTCGTGATCAGGAAATTGATTTAATGATTGATATTCTCTGCCGTCGTCGTAAAAACAACCCTGTGGTTGTTGGTGAAGCTGGTGTGGGTAAAAGTGCCTTAATTGAAGGATTGGCCTTACGTATTATCGCAGGGGAAATTCCTGAAAAACTCAAAGAATGTGAGTTATTAACATTAGATTTGGGCGCTCTTCAAGCTGGCGCAGCCGTAAAGGGGGAATTTGAAAAACGCTTTAAAGGCATTATGCAAGAAGTGGCTCAATCACCGACGCCTATTATCCTATTTATTGATGAAGCCCATACCTTGATTGGTGCAGGAAATCAGCAAGGTGGATTAGATATTTCCAATTTGCTAAAACCTGCATTAGCCCGTGGTGAATTAAGTACTATTGCAGCAACCACTTGGAGCGAATATAAAAAATACTTTGAGAAAGATGCTGCATTAGCGCGTCGTTTTCAACTTGTTCAAGTGAAAGAGCCTAGTGCCGATGAAGCGATTATTATTATGCGCGGATTACGCTCTATTTATGAAAAAGCGCATCAAGTTTTTATTGATGATGAAGCGCTCTGTGCATCAGCACAATTAAGTGAGCGTTATCTTTCTGGTCGTCAGCTTCCCGATAAAGCCGTTGATGTACTTGATACCGCTTGTGCTCGTGCGGCGATCAATCTTTCGACGCCTCCTAAACAGCTATCAGCATTAAAAACACAACGCCATCAAATCAATATGGAGCGTGATGTATTAACCCGTGAACAGCAACTGGGTTTAAAAGATCATTCAGAGCGCTTAGCAATATTAGAAAATCAGTCTATTGAGATTGAAACACAGATTGATGAGCTTCAACAAGCGTGGAAAAAACAGAAAAAGATTGTTCGTGAAATTATCGAATTACGTTCAACTTTATTATTAACATTAACTCACTCGCTTGAAGAAGAAACAGACGGTGAAAGTGTTGAAAATAATAGTGATGATCTAAAATCTCGATTAAACACGCTAAATGAAGAGTTAAATGAATTACATCAACACTCTTTATTAGTCTCACCTCATGTAGATAAAAAACAAATTGCTGCCGTTATTGCTGAATGGACAGGCGTTCCGCTTAATCGCTTATCACAAGATGCGCTATTAGTGGTAACAGAGCTTCCTACCTATCTTGAACAGAGCATAAAAGGGCAAACACTTGCTATTAAGCATCTTCATAAACATTTACTGACAGCACGTGCTGATCTACGTCGCTCAGGTCGTCCATTAGGGGCATTCTTGTTAGCAGGGCCAAGTGGTGTTGGTAAAACAGAAACCGTTATTCAAATTGCTCAGTTAATGTTTGGTGGAACGCAGTATTTAACCACGATCAACATGTCTGAATTTCAGGAAAAACACACTGTTTCTCGTCTAATTGGTTCACCTCCAGGTTATGTCGGTTATGGAGAAGGCGGAGTGTTAACCGAAGCTATCCGTAAAAAACCTTATTCTGTTGTATTACTTGATGAAGTAGAAAAAGCCCATCCCGATGTTTTAAATCTGTTTTATCAAGCCTTTGATAAAGGCGAGTTAGCTGATGGAGAAGGTCGTATTATTGACTGTAAGAATGTCGCGTTCTTCTTAACCTCTAACTTAGGCGATCACATCATTATGGCTAATGCAGATAAGCCAGATAAATTGCATGATGCGCTCTATCCAGAATTAACCACTTTCTTTAAACCTGCTCTTTTAGCACGTATGGAAGTCATTCCGTTCTTACCGTTAACGCAGGCTATTCTCAAAGAAATTATTACTCACAAACTAACACGTTTAACCGAGTTACTTACACAACGCTTTCATGCAGAAATCAGGCTAGAAGATGCGGTTTCAGATGAAATATTGCAACGTGCTTCACGAGCCGAGAACGGAGCAAGAATTTTAGAATCCATTATTGATGGCGCACTACTCCCGCCTCTTTCACTCCTTCTATTGCAACACAGTGCAAGAAATGAAGATATCAGGACGATACGGTTATCAACGCAAGATAACCAATTTATTGCAGAGGTGAATATAGAACTATGAAGCACAGACTGAAAAATGCGCTCTCTCTCTTAACTTGTTTAGATGTGGACTCACTGATCAGCCAATTTCTTGAACTCAGTATGCCTCGCAGTCCATTCAGCGCACTTATTGTTTCAATGATTAATAAATCAGAAAACAGATTAGAGAGCTGGAGCATTGATCTTAATGAAAAAGTAGAGAAAAAACATTTGGATGTCGATATTACAGAAGCGGATCACCCGTTGATCCAGCTTCTATCACAACCACAATCTATACTTTGGAATGATCTAAAACAAGGCAGTTATATTAGCGATCACGCTTTACAGCAGTTTATCGCCAAACAACCTGTGCATTGTGGATTATTTAGTATTCCCTTTACTGATCTGAATAATAAACCTTGTGGGTTAATTATTATGTTAGGGCAAGATCTCGATGAAACAGTTTATGAACAAGGGATCTTCTCTATTTACTGCAATATTTTTCATCATCAATTAAAAAGTATTTTAGCGTTTTCTCAATCACAACAAAAAATTGCTGATCTGCAATATTTATTAAAATTACAACAAGAGAAAGAAGAGAAAATTAATCAGGCGTTACGTTCATTATCTGTATCTAATTTAACTTCCACGCGGGTATCACCACACTCTTTTGCTGAGGTAAACGATCTTACTTTAGCCACCGAACACTATGAAGCGTCAATTCTGCGTTATCAACAAGAAAGCAGTAATAACGATCTCAATTTAATTGCTGAAAATTTAAATATTTCAAAGCGATCTCTTCTATACAAATTAAAAAAATATGGATGTCTTGAATGAACTATTCACGGACGATTTATTTCATTTTTCTAGCTTTCTTTTCGCTTAACAATACCTTTGCACAAGCACAGGAAGATGAAGTTAACCTTACTGAGCAAGCGCTCTCTCAATGTCGTGAAGAGGTATCTCAACTTATTCGCTTATCCTGTTATGACCAAATTAACGTTGAGAATAAGCAAACTTCTACTTTTGATGTCAGTGCAATGGGTGATATTTGGCGCTTAGCGGTAGAACATGAAATGAAGCGAGAAAATCATACTGCGGGATTTATAGTAACAGCTAATAACACGGGTACTTATCCCGTTATTATGACGATCCCCGCAATGGGATATCAACCACCCCGCTCTGTTTTAATGCTCAGTTGTATTGACAACATTACCCGTATGCAAATTGCGTTACCGAAAAAACAAACAGCAGGAAATGTTCTGCTAATAACGGATAAAACCCAATTAAGCAGCGAATGGTTTCTACGCGAAGACGGTTATTTACTTGAAGCAAGTCGCGGTATACCCGGCATTGATGAAATCAAGCAACTACTTTCCAGCGCTAAATTAACCATAAAATTAGCGAATGATGAGCAATTAACCTTCAATATTTCAGGCATTAACGAAGAGATAAAACCTCTACGTTCAGCCTGTCATTGGTGATAATCATGACAACAAAAACGCTCAGCACATGGCGAGAACAACTTTTAGCCTCTTTGGATGAGGCTAAAATAAGTAGCCAGCTTGATGAAAATAGCGCTGATTGGGAATATATCGAAAGTGAAATGATAAAATTTGGCTCACTAAGCCATAGCACTTTAGATATTGATGATATTCAACGTCGCGCATTACAGCTGTTCGCAACACAAACCAAAGACTTTCGCCTATTGGTGCATTTTTTAAGAACACTACAACATGCTGCTATTGCTGAAGAACTCGTTATTGCCGCCACTGTTGCCAGCGCCTATATGCAACATTATTGGGATATCAGCTACCCTAGTAATCCGCGTTTAAAACTACGCTTAGCACAACAAATTCTTAAACGTTTTGAATCAGTCAAAAACAGTTTTTGCCAACAAGCTACGCCTGAACAGCGTGATGATATTTTGGGTGAATTCGCCTATTTAGCACAATTTTGGCACACCAGTCAGCCTAGTTTATCTACGCAAATGGATGAATTAAGCCAAGCGTATCAACATATAGAAAATACACAAAAATCGACCATTATTGTTGAAGAAAGTGTAAAAAAAGAGCCCATTAATGAAGTAAAAACACCTTCTCAAGCACCTGTCAGCGTGACTTCAGAAGCAGAACAACATCACGTTGAAATTAATCAAAGTGATGATCGCCAATGGAAGCAAACACTATTAAAAGTTGCGAGCATTCTTTGTGAACAAGCACCTAATGATGCTATCGGTTATCGCCTACGCCGATATGCCATTTGGCACAATATTCAAACGCTCCCGATGAGTGATAAACAAGGTAAAACTCCGTTAGCGGCAGTAGCCATTGATAGAGTGACCGACTATAAAGCGCAACTCGCACAACCGACACTCACTTTACTCAATCAAATTGAACAGAGCCTAACGTTAGCGCCTTACTGGTTAGATGGCCACTATATTGCGGCTCAAGCTGCTCAATCATTAGGGTTAACTCATATTGCATCAGCTATTGCTCAAGAACTTTCACTGTTTTTAACTCGATTACCTCAGCTTAACCATCTCTATTTCTCTGATATGACACGCTTTATTTCAGAAGAAACTCATCAATGGCTAAGTCATTTAGAAAACAAAACGAATAATAATGCGAGTCCTTCGTTATCGCTCCAAAGTGAGCAACAAGAAATTATGACCTGCTTTGAAAAAGAAGGCCTTAATGCTGCGTTATTAATGATTGATAACGCCATTTCAATCACAACAGAACCCCGCCAGCGGTTTTATTTGCAGTTACTCTCAGCACAACTTTTTGAAGCCTCAAAGATGAGTTCTATCGCAAATATGTATTTTAATCAGCTTTATCAAGATGCACTTCGATATTCATTATCAGAGTGGGAACCCAATTTATTAAGTCAATTAGCATCAAAAGCGGAACATCAACAGAACTCGTCTTCTCATAGGGAATAATAATGAATTGGTCATTTCTTTCTGGAAAGAAAATAACGGATTTTATAAAAAAATTTTTCTTTGCTGATAAATCAAAAATTAAATCCTTCTTTTTACTTTTTATTGCCTTAATTCCGGCACTATTTGTCATTTGGATTTGGTGGTGGGGAGCTAATTACGAATTTAAAGGGGATTATCCATTAAGATCGCTCAGTGCACGCTGGTTAGCGACTGTTATCACTATTTTAGTCGTTGTTAGTTGGGTTGGTATTGCAACATGGCTGCGTGTAAGGAAGCTTGAAGGCCTGAAATTGGATGTTGAACTCGCTATTGTCGATCCTGTACTTAATGATATTGAACATCAGAACCGTTATTTAAACTACTGGAAATCGCAATTTATTAAACATCAAAATGGGCATACCAATGCGCTTTATCAAAAGCCTTGGTACTTTGTTCTAGGTACCGATGAAAGTGGCAAAAATACATTATTAAAAAATAGCCTCAATACATTAGATATTGCGCCTATTGAAAACATCGTTAGCGAACAAAAATTATCTTTGCATATAAAAATGTTATTAGCTGACCAAGCCATATTATTAATGCCAGAAGGTAAGTTAATTACGCAACCCAATCTTATTTTAGAAAAGCCAAAACTTTATCACCGATTATGGAATGAGTTATTAGTCTGGCTAAATGAACATCGTTCTCGTCAACCAATGAATGGCATTATTCTTGCTATTGATACATTACAACTGCTGACAAACGATAAAGAGAAAAATAGCCAATTTATTGCTTCATTGCATATGCGATTACAAGAAATTCGCATCGCTTTTAATAGTCAATTACCTATTTATATCGTGTTTACAAAACTCGATTTATTACAGGGATTTGACGCTATGTTTCAGTCACTAGAAGCCAAACAGCGTGATGAAATATTAGGTGTGACATTCCGATTAAATAGTGAAAACAGTTGGGAAAAAGATCTTAATGCATTTTGGAAACAGTGGGTAAGCCAAATGAATAGCGCCCTTCCTGAGATGATGCTGAATCGCGTTGATGAAAGCCAACGTACTAAGTTATTTAGTTTTATTCGTCAAATCCAAGGGCTAAAAACTAACGTTATTAGCCTGCTTAATGCATTAACGTCCAGTAATAAAGAGCAAGATATTCAATTAAGAGGGGTATACCTCACTTCAGCAACACAAGTCGGTCAAGTTGATAATATCTTTAGTCAAACGGCCTCAGTTCAATACCATTTACCAACAGCACCGCTAGCCACTTGGCCCATTGCAGAAACTCATAGCTATTTTACGCAATCACTTTTTCAAAATATTTTGTTATCAGAGCCGAATCTTGCCGCTGAAAGTCAGTTTTGGCTAAAAAAACATCGCAGAAGAGTTCTATTAGCTTCCGCTATTAGTGTTGTTGGTGTTATCGCTTTATGGAATGGTTGGAGTCATTATTACAGTAAAAACTACCAATCTGGCGAAAATGTACTTAATGAAGTGAAAGCATTTCACTCTTCAGAAACAACCATTACCACCAATACAGCAGGAAAAGAACAACTTGCGGTATTAAATCCATTATTAGATGCCACATTGGCCTACGGTAATTATCGCGAAAAAAGTGATACTTTTTCCGATCTTGGATTATACCAAGGAAAGAATGTTGGGCCTTATGTCGAAAATGTTTATCTCCAATTGATAACCGAACATTATCTACCTTCAATTATGAATTCTTTACTGACTGAGCTGAATAAAGCGCCAGCCGGTAGTGAAGAAAAATTAGAGATATTACGCATTATGCGCATGCTTGAAGATAAGAGTGGGCGTAATAATGAAATTGTTGAAAACTTTATGGCCAATTATTGGAGTCGCTTATTTACAGGTCAGAGAGATATTCAATCTCAATTAATGTCACATCTACAATACGCATTGAAACATACCGATTGGCAAACTCAACGCAAGGCAGGTGAGGTAACTGCTATTAATGCTTTTACACCATTTACTCAGCCAATCAATACTGCGCAAAAAGAGTTAAGCCGTTTACCTCTTTATCAACGTGTTTATCAAACATTACGTCTTAAAGCGAACCAAGCTCTCTCATCACCATTAAATATACGTCATCAAGTGGGTCCTAGCTTTGACGCTATTTTTACTGCGATTAATGAAGATAAACTGCAAATGCCTCAGCTTCTGACGCTATATGGGTTAACAAACTATTTTACTCAGCATAATGATGAGCTGGTGGATCTGACCTTTTTAGACGCATGGGTATTAAATTTAAACACAAATACTCAATACAGTGAAAGTGACAGAAAAGAGATCCAACGCCAAATCACTGAGCAATACCTAAATGATTATACGGCTCAATGGCGTGCCTCCATGAGTAATCTTGAAATAAGAGAATTTGAATCACTACAAGATGAGATTAATGCATTAGAGCAAATTATTAGCGGTGAACAGCCCATTCGTCGTGCATTACAAGTACTAAGAGATAATACAACATTACCTAAAATAGACAGTTCGTTACCCATTGCTGATCAAAAGGCATTAATGGATGAATTGAAATACAAATTGCTCACTCGATTAGATAAAGAATTTGCACCTCAAACTGAAATTCTTGTCAGCAAGAATGGTGATAATTTACAAAATCTCAATCAAAAATTAAATGAACTTCATCGTTATTTATTAGGTATTTATAACTCTCCAGTACCAGGTAAAGCAGCCTTAAAGTCCGTGACCTCTCGCCTTGAAGATAATAACCGCGACATTATTTTTGAATTATCTCAATCAGCTAAAACATTGCCTGAACCAATGAATCGTTGGGTAGGAGAATTAGCGGATCAAGCGTGGAATGTTGTACAAAAAGAAGCTATTCGCTACATGGAGGTTGAGTGGAATGAAACCGTCGTTAAGCAATATCATACCTACATTATAGGTCGCTATCCGTTTAACGCGGCAACCACACAAGATGTTCCTTTAAGTGAGTTTGAGCGCTTTTTCAAACCAAATGGCACATTAGATAGCTTCTATCAGCAAAACCTACGCCTTTTTGTGGAAAATAACTTGATTGAAAATAGTGATGGTCAATCACTTATTCGTCCTGATGTATTAGAACAACTTGAAATTGCTAATCGAATTAGAAATACGTTTTTTAATGCTCAAGGAAATTTAGAAGCACAATTTGCCATCGAAGCACTTTCTCTCGCTGGCAATAAACGTCGTAGCATTTTAAATCTTGATGGACAATTACTCGATTATTCACATGGCAGAAGCCATACCGTACACATGGTTTGGCCTAATTCAATGCGTTCAAATGTCGAGAGCAAGCTTACCTTAGTGCCTATTTCTGGAGATAAGTCACCGCGGGCTATTTTATTTAATGGACCTTGGGCACAAATGCGACTCATTAATGGTGGCAAACTTACCAATATAAAACCGCACTCTTTCGATGTGAAATTCACCCTTGATGGTGGTGATATGGCATATCGGATCACAATCGATGAATCTAATAATCCATTCTTTGGTGGATTATTTACTCGCTTCAAATTACCAGAAACCCTTTATTAACTGATTTCCCCTCATATTTATGAGGGGATAGGATATTTCATGAATACGCCAAAAGAAAAATTTGTGATAAAAATTGCAGGCTCTCCTTTAGATATCCCTGAATTTATCGCATTAAAAGCGGAATTTAATAAACTTAATCATCCTTCTCAACCTGAGATCAGTTGGACTCTTATTGAATCTCTCTCATTAACGTTATTTAAAACCCATGGTATCGATTTACAGAGTGGCGTTTATTACACGCTGGCTCGTCTTCATTTAAATGGATTAAATGGTTTTACTGAAGGATGCGAGTTACTTGCCAATATAGTGGTGAGTCAATGGGATAATCTTTGGCCTACTCAGCCAAATCATCGGTGTGATGTTTTAAATTGGTTTAATACCAAAGCCGGTGTTTTATTGCGTCAGTTAACATTCTCACCTACTGATTTACGTTTAATTTATCGCTCAGAAAGAGCGCTGCAATTAATTATCGATCAACTTGCGCATACTGATTGGCCTAAATTACCGAAGCTAGAAAATTTACTTTGGTTTTTCCAAAATGCAGCGAAAACCTTAGAGCAAAGTACAAAAAATTCGACTCAAAAAAGTAGCAATAATGCCGTTAAGATCCCGCCTATTGTCTATATCAGTGCATCTGATGAACTTAAAGAAAATAATATTTCTAAACCTAACCCTATCGCCGAAGTTGTTTTATATGACGATCCTCCCATTGAGAAAAAACCAATGAGTGCAAAAAAAGGCTTTTTTATTGGATTATTAAGTAGTAGTGCTATTTTTATTGCTATTGGTGTGGCGATTTATCTACCGATGCAAAAAGAACTCTCTGCAATTACCGCTCAACCTGAAGGCGCCATTACACAGTGGTTATATCAACCTAATATCAGTTCATACGCAAATAATCTTATTTTAATGGAAAAACAGTCTCCTATATTTGCTTTAAGAAAATCAGATCATATGTTGGAAGTGGCTAAAAAGCTTTGGCCTAATAATGCTGATCAATCTTACGCAACACGACAATGGCAAAATATCCTTACCACACGATTAGAAAACGCCCCCATTGACAGCAGTTGGTCTGATACGAATAAATTAATTCAACAGCTTTCCGATAGGATTGTTCAACAAGAACGTAACAGAGGAAGCTTTACTCTTTCTTATTTAAAAACGGCTATTTATGAAATACAAAAAAGCCATAACAAAACTGTGCCGATTGAAAATAAACTGTATGAATTTTCACAAGAAATAAGTAAAGAGCAGTCTATTTCTCCCGCATTAATTAATAATCTCGATGCAGATATTAATGGATTATTAGCTCGATATTATCTCCTTCAAAAAGAAGCTGAAGAGTTAGGATTAAAGCCTTATTCATATTAAAAATAACCAAAAGTTATGACAGATATTATTTATTATTAAAGGATAGATATTAGATTAACATGAGCGAAATTAAATATTTAAAAGAAAGGCAATACCTGCAAAAACTGGCTAAATCCTACGCACAAAAAAAACCGCATTTAGCGGAAGTTTTAGAGCCAGATGATCCTCAAACTAGCTATTTAATGGAGGGATTTGCCTTTCTTTCTGCTCACTTGCAAGAAAAGATTGATGATGCTTTCCCTGAAATCACACTCCCTTTATTACAACGCCTCGGCTCTCAAGCAATAAAAGGCTTACCATCAACATCAATTATTCAAATCAGTTGTGATAAAGAAATTAACTACAGTTATTACATTCCTAAAAACAGTAGTGCTTTAGGCAGTGATGATGAGTGTTTTTCAACTTGTCGCGATTTATATATTGAACCTTATTCTCTTATTGAAAAACAAGTAACACATCAACCTAATAAAAGTTGTATCTCTTTAACTTTTGCCTACCTTGGTGATATAGAGCAAAGGCAATCTTGCTCGCTAAATTTATTTCTTAGCCCAATCAAGGATATTGCAGATACTCTGTTACTTGGGTTAACTCAGCATTTTGACTATATTGAGCTAAAACATGCCGATCAAAGTTATCATGGTGATAACGCAACATTTTGTTTTAAATCTCAAATTGGTAAAGATTACCCTATTTTTCCACAATCAGAAAATACTCCGAAAGCGCCACAACAATTATTAGAGGGGTTGTATCTTCCTCATGTTCACCATTTTATCAGTTTAGATATTCCCATTATTATAAAACAACTAGATTGGGGAAAAAGTACTCAATTTACAGTTAGTATTTATTTAAATAAGCAAATTTCATTAACCGAAGAACAATGCCAAGATTGTTTTTTACTTAACTGTATTCCTACAGTTGATAAAGAGAAAGATCATACAGTTATCATTGATTTCCAAGAGAATAAATCATCTTATTTACTGCCTATTCCAGATAACCATTATCTTTCAAGTTTATCTGAAATCATGCTTTCATTAGAGCCACATGAAAAAGAGCGTGGTATTTATTGTCATTTTTACTCAATAACTGAATTAACATCAGCATCTCGCCTATTGCCTCAATATCAAAATTCTCTTTTTTATTCATTAACTATTGATAAAGATATCACTGGGAGAACATTCTATATTGTTCATTTCTATGACAATAAAGGTGAAGAGCTTATCTCGCCACCGAGCCTACATTTTTCCTGTACTTATATTGGCTTTGAAAGATATAAAAATAACAGCATTGGTGTGTTGAATGCACATAGTGAAAACATGCCTGATAATTTATTGCTCAAAAATATCACACCGTTATCAGAATGTTTTCCACCTATTGTTGATGATAAATGTTATTGGCATTTATTATCACATTATAGTGCTAATGCTTTTATGTTAATGTCTATTACAACAATAAAAAATATGTTAAGTGATTATTTAATTTATGCAGAATTAGATAAACAAGTTACAAGGAAAATAAAAAATTCCTTGGATGGCTGTATTGATTTAAATAGTCAGACTTATGATTATATTTTAAAAGGTAAGCCACATCGCTGTTTATCTTTAATATTAACACTAGATACTGATTATTTTGATAATGAAGGTGATGCGTTTATCTTTGTTTCTCATCTTTATCATTTCTTCCCATTTTGTTTATCTGAAAATATGTTATTAGAAATGAAAATTAAATTTAAAGATGATGAAAAAATAAAATGGTTTTTATCACCTTCTCCACTAAAAGGTTATAAGTCATTATTATAATTATATTATCTATTAAATTATTATATAATAAGTTCTATAATAATATTAGTATTGTAAAATTAGGAATTTAAATATTGATAGGAAGTTCACCTTATGTGAGAATCCATTTAGAGTTAATAAAAAATAAGGAGCAATAGTCATGGCAAAAATTAATAATAGCGCTAAAGAAAGAGCCTATGCTGTCGCTCTTTTTGTTGCATCCTAGGCTACTGTAGACTCTCGTGTCATGACAGCATCCAAGAAGCTAGCCCAAAAACGTTCTGCACAACGTTCTGCTGATGATTTAAATAGAATGTTTTCAAAAGCTTTTTCTACAGTAATTAAATAATAAGAAAATAGATTGTATTTATAATATAATCAAATATCCTTTTTAATATTTTATTTCTACTTCTTTGGCATTATTCATATTCTATTTAAGACCTGATCACAATAATCTTATAAATACTGAAATAGCGTGCCTTTTTGTGCTTAGCCCGAAGGTTGCAGCAGAATCACCTATAATCTCGGCTGAAATATCAGGAGCTAATGGTGAGCAAGTTATGCAAAATGGTGCCTTCTATTCTTACTAATCTCCAATTAACTCATATTATTCTTAATTAACACGCCTATTACGTCATTAACAAACAAAAATACTGTTAAAGACTAATGTAATTTATCTAATTATTTGATTTTGGTAAAACGGTTTAAATCTTTTAATAAATAAAAACCGATAGATATCAACTATCAATAATCTATTTTTGATCGCCCATATCGATCTCTAAGTGTTTTTACGGTAATCTCTTTTAAAAAGAGGGGTTGATATGAGTTCAATTAATATTGTTGTAGGTCAGAGAATTAAACAGAAAAGAAAGCAATTAAAAATAACAGGTATTGAGATGGGGAGAAGGCTTGGTATCAGTCAGCAACACTATTCACGCTTGGAAAATGGACATCTGAAAATAACCGTCGATCAGCTTATTGCTATTGCTTTAATATTAGGAATATCGCCACAAAGTTTGTTGGTTTCACCCGAAATAATGTCACCAATGCTAACTGCTTGGGCTGAAACAACTTTATCATCAAATGAGATTATTGTATTACGAAATAAGAAGCGCCGTAATCTTAGATAAAGACACAGTAATATTGTTTAGCGCTATCTGATTTAATATTTTAATAACTTCAGTTAAAGCACATCAAAAATTTTCATCTTTTTTTATTTAAGTAAAAAACCATCTATTTATAAAATCAATCGCTTGATTTTTTTGTTAAAATAAAAGATTAATTGTTACTTTTCTTAACGATTGAATATTTTAATAGAATATCTGGAGCATTAGATAATCTGCGATTAGATCCTTCCATCAAATAAGCCGCTATTTCTTCTGATGATAAATCATCAACTTCTTCAAGATTAAAATACTCATCAGGCCAATAAATAAGATCTGAAGAAAAGGCTTTAAAGTTTATCTCGAGTAAATTTATTGCATAAGATTGTTCAGATTCACTGCCTTCAGCTAAACATATGAAATCAACAATACTAATCAACTCGTTATAAGTCAGATCATCTAAATACTTCACTTGGTTAAAAGCTATTTTTGTAAACTCTTTTGCACTTGTCCACGAATTGTAGTCACGAAAATCTGAAAATTCACAAGGTGTTACTACTTGTGCATTCCATTTTATTATCATGGTGTTAAGTTCAGGATCATTTTCAGTTGCACCATTATCGATTTTGACAGTTATCTTTAGTAGTAAATCGATCAATTCATTGAGTTTAGCTTTGCTGACTTTTCTTGGTTTTAATCGGTTAGGTAAAGGCATTTTTATTCCATTTATATTATTTGCATTAAATCTGTATATTTTAATCTTTTTTATTTAAAAGTCATTATAATGCATTAATTTATTTAATAAATAACCAAATGGATTATTGAACTATGACTAATACTTATAAAATTTATCTTTATTTGAAAAAATAAAATAAATTAATTATTTTATATTCTGATTTTAAAATTAGTTATTAACATTTTATTTTAATAATTACTTAACCATATCATCTCGAATATTAATGACATTATTTCTCAAGTTCGCCCTCTAATTTTATCTACTGTAATAACTATATTTAATACATCAATATTTAGAACTATTAGGCGTGATTTTTAAATCCATGACGGAGTTCAATTTGAAGTAATAACACAAAAAAAGTAGAGAGGGTTAGAAAAAAGTAAAGCAGATGAAAGTGCTTAGTGGAAAGATTACCAAGAAAATCTACGAGTATTTATAAAGTGATTTATTCATGCCTAACTGAACATGTACGCCCAACAGACAGTATTTTCGAAGCTAGCGTCCCAAACACGACCCAATTGAGAAAAATAGAGAATTTGAAATACAGGCAACTACTTGATTTGAAATGGTACGCCCTACAGGATTCGAACCTGTGACCTACGGCTTAGAAGGCCGTTGCTCTATCCAACTGAGCTAAGGGCGCCTAGAAGAACTTAGACGTCAGCAAGAGTGCTGATAACGGGTGTGAATTATACGTTCAACATTCTGAGAGTCAACGCTTTTTCAACGATATCAAACTATATGGTCAAAATATGGCAAGTATTCGACTGACAGATTGCTCTTGATCTGACAAAATAGACCAATACCGTAATTGAATAATTTGGATGTATAGATGTCAGCAAGAATTATAGATGGGAAATCGATTGCGCAGACCATCAGAAGCGAAGTTGCAGAAAAAGTAAAACAACGTATTAATGCTGGAAAACGAGCACCGGGTTTAGCTGTTATTTTAGTGGGTGATAACCCTGCATCACAGATTTATGTTGGAAGTAAACGCCGCGCTTGTGAAGAAGTTGGCTTTATTTCTCGCTCTTATGATTTACCAGATACTACCAGTGAAGCTGATTTATTAAATCTGATCGACCAGCTTAACGAAGACAACACCATTGATGGTATCCTCGTTCAGCTCCCCTTACCTGCCGGAATTGATAATGTTAAGGTTTTAGAACGCATTCATCCTGATAAAGATGTCGATGGCTTTCACCCTTACAATATCGGCCGCCTATGCCAACGTGCACCTAAATTACGCCCTTGCACACCTCGCGGTATTGTCACTCTACTAGAGCGTTGTAATATTCCTATGAATGGCTTAAATGCCGTTATTATTGGTGCATCAAATATTGTTGGTCGCCCAATGAGCTTAGAGCTATTACTTTCGGGTTGTACAACAACAGTTACCCACCGTTTTACTAAAGATCTGCGTTTTCATGTTGAGCACGCAGATTTAGTCGTTGTGGCAGTAGGAAAACCTAACTTTATTCCTGGTGAGTGGATTAAACCAGGTGCAATCGTGATTGATGTCGGTATAAACCGTCTTGAAAGTGGTAAAGTTGTCGGAGATGTTGATTTTGAAGCAGCATCTCAACGTGCGGGCTGGATTTCTCCCGTCCCTGGTGGTGTAGGTCCAATGACAGTCGCCACACTTATTCAAAATACTTTGCAAGCATGCGAAGAATATCACGACCCTGAAACAGGAAATAATTAATCGATGGAAACATTTCAATTAGATGGGCACGACTATGTCGAGCTTTGTGATTTATTAAAACTTCAAGGTTGGACTGAAAGCGGAGCTGCTGCTAAAAGTGTCATTGCTGAAGGTTTAGTGAGTGTTGACGGTGAAGTTGAAACCCGTAAACGCTGTAAAATTGTTGCTGGAAAAATTGTCACCTTTGGTGAGTTTTCCGTTAGCGTCAGCAAATAATCAGCAAATTAACTAATATTGAAAAAGCGTCGCTATCTCAGCCTCGCTTTTTTTTCTTTTTAACCCTTTTTTACCTTCAATGCGCTTTTTCTTCCTCTTTTTTCTTATTTATTCATATTAAAAAAAAATAAATCAGCATAACCAATTGAATAAAAACAAAATTATAAAATTTGATTTAATATATTTAAATTTAGATCATCATTTTTAAGCTTATCTATGGTTATAATCTCCTTTTGCAGTTCAGCAGATTGTACATTTTATAAAAAAATAGATAAAAAGAAGTGCTATAAGTTATTATTTTATATATGGATAACACTTTCCAACCATTACTGTAAAACTTCAGCAACAAACCTTTTTATTGATACTTTTATCCGTTTATTCATGTTTAAATGCACTAAAATGTGATTTAGATCTAATTTATTTCTACTTTCATTAGGCAAAAGAACATTGTTTGTACTAAATTACAGGTTATAATTTGAAACGATTCAGCTTAATGATACTATTTTAGTTGTTATTTTGTGATATTTAAGTCTTTTTTGCCCTTTATCTAACAGGAGATTTTATGCTCGGCTTACCCACTCAAGGTATCTCTGCCTTTGCTAAATTACAGCAAAAATCGATGCCTGTTCTTTTATTTAAGGTAAGGAACTAGCATGAAACACAGAGTAGCAACCATCACACTTAACCCTGCATATGATCTTGTTGGTTTAAGTAATCCTATTGAACTTGGTGAAGTTAATCGTGTTAAAACGGCTGGCTTCCATGCTGCGGGCAAAGGCATCAATGTGGCTAAGGTTTTAAAAAGCCTTGGCGTTGATGTCACTGTTGGCGGTTTTTTAGGCAAAGAAAACCAAGATGGATTCCAAAAAGAGTTTAGTGACTCTGGTATCGCTAATCGTTTTCAAATGGTTGAAGGTCGTACTCGTATTAATGTCAAACTCACAGAACCCAATGGTAAAGTGACTGACTTCAACTTTTCTGGTTTTGAAATCACAAAACAAGACTGGACTCGCTTTGTTAACGACACGCTAAGTTGGGCGGGTCAATTTGATATGATTTGTGTCAGTGGTAGTGTTCCTCCTAGCGTTGATCTCAATGATTTCACTGCATGGATGACTCGCTTGCGTAGCGAATGTATGTGTTTGATCTTCGATAGTAGCCGAGATGCTTTTGTCGCGGGATTAAAAGCCTCCCCTTGGCTTGTTAAACCTAATCATCATGAATTAGAAATTTGGGCAGGTAGACCCTTACCTGAACTTTCTGATGTTGTGCAAGCAGCACAAACATTACGTCAGCAAGGTATTGCTCACGTTGTGATTTCATTAGGTGAACAAGGCGCGATGTGGGTTAATGCATCAGGCGCATGGATGGCAAAACCACCTAAATGTGATGTCGTGAGTACAGTCGGAGCTGGAGATTCAATGGTTGGTGGTTTAATTTATGGTTTAATGATGCGACAAACCAGTGAACACACCTTACGTCTTGCTACTGCCGTTTCTGCACTTGCTGTAAGCCAAACCAATGTTGGTATTCATGATCGCGAACAATTAGCAAAAATGATGGCTGAAGTCGAATTAACCCCTCTAAAATTATAAGTAATAACACCCAGTGGTAAATTGAATAATATTAAGTAGAATTATCACTGCTTCAATTAAATATATTAACGCTGGGTTATAAAAAATCCAAAATAGAATCTCTTTAATTGATTAATATTTATTTATTATTAAATCAAACTTTATTTTTTCTATTTATTCGATAAACTTCACTTTAATAAAATTTAATAAAGATATTCTAAAGCCAATAAAAACTTATTTCTGTTTTTAGGAGAGTTTATGGAAAGGCCCATAGTACTTTTATGGATACAAGTTATTTCAGTATTATTTTTGGGTGTAAGTTTATTTATATTAGTTGCTGGGGCTCCGATTTATTTATTAGCAATGGCAATGGGTGGCGGCCAAACAATGCTAGTGGGATTGTTCATCATGCTGTGTCTAATTATAACAATGATAATGCAAGTTACAGTATGGATAAAACTAGCTAGAAATAGTAGAAATGCTTACTCTTTTTTAAAAATTTCATGGGTATGTTTATCTATTTCGCTCTTTTTTATACTTAGTATTTCGATGTCATTAACAAATATGTCTGAAGTTAGCTTTGTTGTTTTTTCTATTATCGTTATCTTAACGCATCGACTCTTTTTCTCTGAAAACGTAATTGCTTATTTTGAAGATAAACAAAAAGATAGCGAAAGAGAAACAAGTATTATTAGTCAATAAGTTAATCATCAAACAAAAAAATATCGGATATTAAATATCCGATATTTTTATATTAAACACGCATTAAGTGTTATTACTCAATTGTCGTATTAGTTATTACGACGCCAAGCTGTTCCTTGAGGACCATCTTCTAAAACAATCCCCATCGCTGTTAACGCGTCACGAGCAACATCAGCTGCCGCCCAATCTTTATTTTTACGAGCATCATTACGCTGTTGAATTAATGATTCAATTTTTTCAACTTCACCAGCATCATCCGCTTTAGCACCACTTTGTAAGAAGTGCTCAGGCTCTTGCTCTAACAAACCTAATACTTTAGCAAGCTTACGTAACACTGCGGCTAAGCCATTCGCCGCATTCATATCAACCGATTTTAGACGATTAACTTCACGTGCTAAATCAAACAAGACTGAATAGGCTTCTGGTGTATTGAAATCATCGTTCATAGCGTCAATAAATTGCGCTTCAAACACTTCGCCACCTACTGGTTGAGCATTTGCATCAGTGCCACGTAATGAAGTATAGAGGCGCTCTAATGCAGTACGAGCCTGTTTTAAGTTTTCTTCCGTGTAGTTAAGTTGGCTACGATAATGGCCTGATAATAAAAAGTAACGCACTGTTTCAGCATCGTAATAAGCCAATACATCACGAATAGTAAAAAAGTTATTAAGTGATTTAGACATTTTTTCTTTGTCTACCATCACCATACCAGAGTGCATCCAGTAATTAACATAAGGACCATCATGGGCACAAGTTGATTGCGCTATTTCATTTTCATGATGAGGGAACATTAAGTCTGAGCCGCCACCATGAATATCAAAATGATGTCCTAACTCTTTACCATTCATCGCAGAACATTCGATATGCCAACCAGGGCGACCGTCTCCCCACGGAGATTCCCAGCTTGGCTCACCCGGTTTGGACATTTTCCATAAGACGAAATCCATTGGATTGCGTTTTACGTTAGCCACTTCAACTCGAGCACCGGCTTGTAGTTGCTCTAAATCTTGGCGAGAAAGTAAGCCATAATCAGGATCAGTATCAATAGCAAACATGACATCGCCATTGTCAGCAACGTAAGCATGTCCACGTTTAATTAGCGCTTCTGTTAATTCAATAATTTCTGCAATATGGTGCGTTGCACGCGGCTCTGAATCAGGGCGAGCAATATTTAATGCATCAAAGTCTTTGTGCATTTCAGCTAACATACGAGTGGTTAATTGCTCACATGTTTCATTATTTTCAATCGCACGTTTGATGATTTTATCATCTACATCAGTTACGTTACGAACATAGTTAACATCGTATCCTAAGTAACGCAGATAACGGGTTATGGCATCAAAAGCCACAAATGTACGTCCATGACCAATATGGCATAAGTCATAAATAGTGATGCCACACACGTACATACCTATTTTTCCTGCATGGATAGGTTTAAATTCTTCTTTTTGGCGAGTGAGAGTATTAAAAATCTTTAGCATCAGTGGACGTTCCCGTTTTCAACTGTACGTGTTTATTACGTTTTTATATAAAAGAAAATAACAACTACTATAACATGATATTAATCAGGATATTGGATCTTGAAGACAAAGCAAACTCAAGATTAAGGTTTTTATCTTACTCTGCTTAGCGCTTATTTTCACTGTTCAATCGTTGATAGCGAACAATCAAACTTCTATTATTTGGCTAAATTTTGGCGAAAAGTGTTTTTTCCTTCTATTACTGATTTATTTAGCAAGAAAAAGTAGAGCGAGAAAAAGATGCATACTGACTAAATTAGGCAACTGTGATATAAAAACGGGACTGTTGTTTATGCCCAAATCTGGGTAAAGCTAAAATTATATTAGGATCTGAATATGGTTACTTTTCATACCAATTACGGCGATATCGTGATTAATACATTTGCAGACAAAGCACCTGCAACCGTAGAAAATTTTTTAGACTACTGTAAAGAAGGATTCTACGATAACACTATTTTCCACCGTGTCATCAATGGTTTTATGATCCAAGGTGGTGGCTTTGAACCGGGTATGAACCAAAAAGCGACCAAAGCACCTGTAAGAAACGAAGCAAACAATGGCCTAGCAAACAACCGCGGTACATTAGCAATGGCTCGTACAAACGATCCACATTCTGCTACTGCTCAATTCTTTATCAACGTTGCAGACAACGATTTCTTAAACTTCCGTGCTGAAAACGCAAATGGTTGGGGATATTGTGTCTTTGCTGAAGTTGTTGAAGGCATGGACGTTGTGGATAAAATTAAAGCGGTTTCCACTGGTCGTAGTGGTTTCCACCAAGATGTTCCTCGTGAAGATATCGTCATTAAAAGTGTCACGGTTAGCGAATAAGCCTCACTTTTTATGTGTACGCTTTTTATTGCAGACCTGCATCTAAGTGAACATGAACCGGCAATCACTGCCGGTTTTCTTCGCTTTTTAAAAGAACAAGCCATTCATGCAAAAGCACTTTATATCTTAGGTGACTTTTTTGATTTTTGGATAGGTGATGATGATCCCAATCCTTTACATCAACAAATTGCTCAAGCTCTGATGACGTTAAAAAAGGCAGAAGTGCCTTGCTATTTTATTCATGGAAATCGTGATTTTTTAATTGGCTCTCGTTTTGCAAAAGAGAGTGGTATCACCTTACTTCCACAAGAAAAAGTGCTCGAAATTGAACAGCACCGTATCTTAATTTTACATGGTGATACGCTTTGTACTGACGATGAAGCTTATCAACGCTATCGTAAAAAAGTACACAATAAATTTATTCAGCGCCTATTCTCACTACTGCCTCTATTTATTCGACTGCGTATCGCTGACAAAATGCGCTCACGTAGCCAGCACGAAAATCAGTACAAATCAGATGCCATTATGGATGTGAATCCACAGGCTGTGATAGATACTTTTAAACATTTCAATACAGAATGGATGATCCACGGTCATACGCATCGCCCAGCAATTCATACAGTCAACATTGATGACAAAATACATTATCGTGGTGTATTAGGTGCTTGGCATACTGAAGGTTCTATGTTTAAAGTGACTGCTGAAAAAATAGAATTGATTCATTTTCCCTTTTAAGTTGTTTCGCTTATTTTCTTCATAAAAAGGCTGTTTTTTCTTTACGCAAACGTTTTCCTATGCGTGTTAGCGTGATACTATCATGCTCAGTTTATTAGGCTATATCCGTTTATGCTTACAGGAGCAGTTAAGTAATGTCTTCTCAAGTTGGTCTAAATACCTCTTCCGCTCGTATCGCCATTGTAATGGGCTCTAAAAGTGACTGGACAACAATGTCTCATGCCGCTGATGTACTAGACGCACTACAACTTCCTTATCATGTTGAGATTGTCTCTGCACACCGTACCCCTGATAAGCTATTTAGCTTTGCAGAACAGGCAAAAAGTAATGGCTTTGATGTCATTATTGCAGGAGCGGGTGGTGCAGCCCATTTACCGGGTATGCTCGCAGCAAAAACACTCGTTCCTGTATTAGGTGTTCCTGTTCAAAGTGCAGCATTAAGCGGTGTTGATAGCCTTTACTCTATTGTACAAATGCCAAAAGGTATTCCTGTAGGAACATTAGCAATTGGTAAAGCAGGCGCCGCCAATGCTGCTTTATTAGCCGCTCAAATTTTAGCGTTACACTCACCTGCTATTTTTGAAGCACTAACAGCATGGCGCACAGCACAAACTGACGATGTATTAAATAACCCAGATCCAAGGGAGGCACTATGAAGCCAGTTTGTGTTCTTGGAAATGGTCAATTAGGGCGAATGCTAAGACAAGCTGGTGAGCCTTTAGGAATTGCGGTTTATCCAGTAGGATTAGATGCAGAGCCTGAAGCCGTTCCCTATCAAAAAAGTATAATCACAGCTGAAATTGAGCGCTGGCCTGAAACTGCACTCACCAAAGAGTTAGAACGTCATACTAACTTTGTAAACCGTGATATTTTTCCATTACTTGCTGATAGATTGCCTCAAAAACAACTTCTCGATGAATTGGACTTAGCAACAGCACCTTGGCAACCATTAACGTCACCAACACAATGGTCTGATATCTTCGCTCAACTGGGTGATTTTATTATTGTAAAGCGCCGTATTGGTGGTTATGACGGCCGTGGTCAATGGCGCATTCATCCCGGTGAAGAACAGCAATTACCTGCTGAAATTTATGGTGAGTGTATTGTTGAACAAGGCATTCCCTTTTCAGGTGAAGTTTCACTAGTGGGCGCGAGAAATAGCAATGGTGACTGTGTTTTTTATCCATTAACACACAATCTTCATCAAGATGGCATCTTACGCATGAGTGTTGCATTACCAACCCCTGCATCAGAACTACAACAATCAGCAGAAAAAATGCTAACTGCCATCCTTAATAAACTCAATTATGTTGGTGTAATGGCGATGGAGTGCTTTATCGTTGATAATAAATTACTTATTAACGAATTAGCTCCTCGAGTTCATAACAGTGGTCATTGGACACAAAATGGAGCCTCAATTAGCCAGTTTGAATTACATCTACGTGCAATTTTAGATTTACCCATGCCAAAACCTGAGGTTTGCCAACCGGCAGTCATGGTTAATTTGATTGGCACTGATGTCAATCCTCAATGGCTTTCATTGCCATTAGTTCATTTACATTGGTATGAAAAAGAAGTGCGCCCTGCACGTAAGGTTGGGCATCTCAATCTTGTGTACCGCGATAATCTCCCTCTGAAAGAGACACTAAAATCATTAAGCTCAATGCTCGATGATGCCTATCAGTACCCTATCAAATGGGCTTTAGAAAAATTAAGCTAGCAGTCCGACTCATAAAGTTAGAGAATAATAGCCTTTAAACGAACAGACCTCAGATAAAGAGGTCTGTTATTCGCTATTTTCTCCTGATTATTCAGGTTACTGCACCCATTTGATGGAGTCAGGATGCAAGTCAAGCAACAGATTTTTGGGCCCGCTTATCAGTGGAGTATGCTGATATTATTAGGTTTTGTGTATTTTTTAGCTACCGCAACCACATTTACCTCTTTAGGTGTTGTTCTTCCTAGTATGATAAACGAGCTAGAGTGGAACTGGACTCAAGCAGGCCTTGGCTTTACGTTATTAGGATTAACCTGCGGCCTTGCAAGTTTTTTACCTACATTACTGATCCGTAAATTAAGTGTTCGCCTTACACTACTTATTGGGTTGATCATTTTTGTCAGTGGTTTCTATTTTCTTTATGAAACATACACCATTGCACGTTATTTTCTTGGTACTGCACTGTTAGGTATTGGTTTTACGCTACTAGCTACCGTACCTGGCACTTATGTTATTTCTCGCTTATTTGAAAAACAATCCTTTGCCTTTGGTGTCTATTTTACCATTGGTGGATTAGGTGGTGTTGCTGGACCTTGGATCTACTTTTTAGCAACCCATTTATGGCATACATGGCGAATGCACTGGCTTATTTCAGCAATCACACTCACTGTCGTTACTCTTCTCACCATTTTATTTTTACGCGAAGGTAGTAAAGAGCAAGAACACGCAAAAAAAATTAGCCAACTTCAAACCACAAAACGTATCTATCAAACTAAAGAGATTTGGACAGCTCGTCATGCTTTAAGAACATGGCAATTTTATGTTATTGCTGCGACTTACACGGCCTTTTTATGGTGTGGGATCACAGTTAATAGTTTTGCTGTTGCACATATTATTGAAAATGGTTTTGGTGAAACTATTGCCGCGACACTATTAAGTAGTATGGCATTTATCAATGCTTTCTCGCGCTTAGCGGGTGGAGCTATTGGTGAATGGTTAGAACCTAAAAAATTACTTATCGCAAGCTTAAGTATTATCATCATAGGGTTACTTGCGCTAAGTATGGCTAATTCTTGGGTTTACCTGATCTTATTTACGGTTTGTGTCGGTATTGGTTATGGCATGACGTTTTTGGCATCAAGTATATTGCTTGCTAACTATTTTGGTCGCTCACCTTACCTTGAGCTATTTTCAGTAATGAATTTAATTTCAACACTGGCTTGTTTAGCTCCCTTCTTTGCTGGGGCAATCAAAGATATTTCAGGTAGTTTTACACCGGCATTCTTGATTTTAACCATACCTGTTTTACTGATTTTAGCGGTCACTCTGTTTATGAAACCACCCGTTTATCCTAAATTTCAGCATGCCAGTAAGCAACAAGAAGAACCTAAAGTAACTAGGTAATTAAACCTATATAAAAGCATTTTCTAAGGAGATGTTAAGCTGATGAATGATGCATTAATAATAAAATACTCAATAGGTATAGGCATTGCTTTAGCCTGTTTTGTCGGTTTTTTCGTTGTATCTCTTTTTCATGATAAGAAGAAAAAGCGCCGTAGAAATATTATTATTCATATCAGCCAAGCGGTCTTTCTCTGTAGTTTAGTCATTATCTTAAGCCAATATTGTGAAATGGCTGTCGTTGATTTTAATCTCCATTTCATCTCTTTTAGGATGATTAATTTCTTTACCTATGTCGCTATCGCGTTAATTTTAATGCGTAAATTTTTCTTATTGATTAATTTATTAGAGAAATCACAAATTAATAAAGGGAGCGATCCTACTTCAGCTCGTATTATTTCCCGCATATTTAAAATCACCCTTTTCGTCATTATCATCTTACTGTTTGGTGAGCACTTTGGTATGAGCTTATCTGGTTTAATGACCTTTGGGGGATTAGGCGGTATTGCCATTGGTATGGCAAGCAAAGATGTGATGAGTAACCTTTTTTCAGGAGTGATGCTCTATTTTGATCGCCCTTTTAATATCGGGGATTGGGTACGTTCTCCTGATCGTAATATTGAAGGCACCGTGGTAGAAATCGGTTGGCGTATTACGAAAATTATTACCTTTGATCATCGCCCCCTTTACATTCCAAACTCTGTTTTTTCCTCTATTAGCGTAGAGAATCCCGGTAGAATGACCAATCGACGCATCGAAACAGAATTAGGTTTACGTTATGAAGATTCAGATAAAATAGGTGCCATTGTTGAGGACATTCGCACTATGCTGATGCAAAATGATAAAATTGACACTCAACAAACCTTATTAGTTTATTTTAATCAATTTGCAGACTCTTCACTCAATATCATGGTGTATTGTTTTACCAAAACGACAGTCTGGGCGCAGTGGCTTGAAGCTCAACAAGAAGTCTATTTGAAGATGATTGATATTGTGCATAAACATGGCGCTGATTTTGCTTTCCCATCTCAAACTGTTTATATCGAAAAGTCTTCGCCTATCGCGCAATAATAGAAGATAGATAAGTTTATTTTCTCATAGACTTATCCATTCACCCACTTATAAAAATGGTGATTTATGCACTCAAAACGCATAAATCACCTTAGTTATCTTTTAACTTATTTCAATCACATTCACAACCAAGTATATTGTTCGCCAATTCTTCTATTGATAAAAACGCGAGTATAATGAAAAAAATGAAGTTGGCATGTCACCCTACTCTTTCACACTATTTTTATTGTGAACGTCCGATAGTTGATATTGTTGATGCAAATTTAACGCAAGTATCAGCAGTAGTGTTGTCATTGTCAGATATTGAGTCTGGCGAATTAGATCGCATTTATCAAACAGGCTTTCAACTACCCGTATTTATTGCAGTTAATCTCAATGATGCAATCAATGCTGAATTGCTTAATCAGGTTTCAGGGGTTGTGATTACGGATAAAAGTGCACATCAAAAAAATAGTACGTTAATTAATAAAGCGGCACAGCAATATGAAGAGAGTCTGACCACACCATTTTTTTCACGCTTAGTGAATTATGTTGCCGAAAAGAACGTCGCTTTTGATTGCCCAGGTCATCAAGGCGGGGAATTTTTTCGTCGTCATCCTGTTGGCGAACAGTTTTATCAATATTTTGGTGAGAATCTATTTCGCTCTGATCTCTGTAATGCTGATGTGGCAATGGGTGATTTGCTTATTCATGAAGGAGCACCTTATGATGCCCAAACTTTTGCCGCGCAAGTGTTTAATGCCGATAAAACCTACTTTGTTTTAAATGGAACATCCTCTTCTAATAAAGTTGCTTTAAATGCCTTATTGGCACCAAATGATTTAGTGCTATTTGATAGAAATAACCATAAATCCAATCATCATGGCGCACTAATTCAAGCAGGAGCAACACCTGTTTATTTAGAGACGGCTCGCAATCCCTTTGGCTTTATTGGTGGCATTGATGCTCATTGCTTTGAAGAGCACTATTTACGCCAACAAATTGCAGAAATTGCGCCAGAACGCCAATTCGATAAACGCCCATTCCGTTTAGCGGTTATTCAACTGGGCACTTATGACGGTACGATTTACAACGCAAGGCAAGTGGTTGATAAAATTGGTCATCTTTGTGATTACATTTTATTTGATTCTGCATGGGTGGGCTATGAACAATTTATTCCAATGATGAAACAGTGTTCGCCTTTGTTACTAACGCTTAATGAAGACGATCCTGGTATTCTCGTTACTCAATCAGTTCATAAGCAATTAGCTGGATTTTCACAAAGCTCACAGATACATAAAAAAGATGCTCACCTTAAAGGGCAATCACGTTATGTTAATCATAAACGTATGAATAATGCTTTTATGATGCATGCATCTACCAGCCCATTTTATCCCCTTTTTGCGGCTCTTGATGTCAATGCAAAAATGCATTCTGGCAAAAGTGGTGAAGCAATGTGGATGAGTTGCGTAAAACAAGGCATTGAAGCCCGTAAATCATTACTAAAACAGTGCCAATTTATTAAGCCTTTTATTCCTGAAATCATCGATGGAATTGCTTGGCAAGATCACGACACAGATGAAATCGCTCACGATCAGCGTTTTTTCAATTTTATTCCTAATGATAATTGGCATTCATTTGAAGGTTACGCCGCCAATCAATATTTTGTTGATCCTTGCAAATTAATGCTTACAACGCCAGGGATCGATCCTCATACAGGGGAATATGAATCTTTTGGTGTACCTGCATCTATTTTGGCAAGTTATCTACGTGAACACGGCGTTATTCCTGAAAAAAGTGACCTCAATTCAATCTTATTCTTGCTGACTCCCGCAGAGCATCAAGCGAAGTTTGAGCGCTTAATTTCTTTGATTGTTCAATTTGAAAAGCACTTAGTTGAAGATGTGCCATTAAAACAAATATTGCCTTCTGTTTGTCGTCAATATCCATCTCGTTATCAGGGTTATACATTGCGCCAACTCTGTCAGGAAATGCATGATATTTGTGTCAGATACAATATCAAGTTACTGCAAAAACAGATGTTTAGAAAAAGTCACTTTCCTAAGCGAGCACTAAGTCCACAACAAGCTAATATTGAGTTTGTTCGTGGTAATATTGAATTGTTACCTTTAAATAAATTAGCAGGCCGAATTGCTGCTGAAGGTGCTTTACCTTATCCGCCGGGTGTTTTATGTGCTGTACCTGGTGAAATTTGGAATGGTGCTGTTTTACGTTATTTTCAGGCTCTTGAAGTCACTATTAATCAACTTCCCGGCTTTTCAACTGAACTTCAAGGGGTTTATATTTATGATGAAAATGATGGCAATAAGCGAATTTATGCTTATGTTATAAAAGAATAATTATCTTATCTTTCCCTATAAAAAATGCTGATGTTTAATAACATCAGCATTTTATTTAACTCTATTTATAAGCCTTATTTATTTCAACTATTCGCCTTGAATTCGTCGATACTGCCCTTTATCTTGCAACAGCCTGACGCCTAATATACTGCCACATAATGAAAGTAATAATGCCGCAACAATAGGTACGGTGATCCACATTCCCCATTGTGGTTGCCAAGGGAAATTAAACACCGATATTTGTAATAAGCTTAATGCGACCTCAGCACCAATCGCTGCAGCTAATCCTGCCATTAAACCTAATAATGCAAATTCGGCCCAAAGAGTCCGTCTTAATAATGATTTACCAGCACCTAATGTTCGATACACCACCAGCTCAATGCGTCGTTGTGTCATTCCTACCTGAATTTGAGCAACTAACAATAACGCACCACAGATCATGACCAATCCAACCATAATCTCTAATGCTCGACTGACTTGCTGTAAGATTTGTTGAACTTGCTGAATTAATGCGCCTGTATCTAACACGCTTACGGTTGGAAATTGCCGATTCAGCGCAGTAATTAACGCACCTTCACCATTGTAATAAAAGCTACTCATCCATTTTTCCGGCTGATTACTTAATCCTTCTTCAGAGAAAATAAAGAAGAAATTAGGGCGCATATTTTCCCAATCAACATGGCGAATACTAGTAACAATGGACTTAAATTCACGAGTATCACCGACAAATGTTAATTCATCACCCAACTTGATTTCGAGTTGCTCTGCAACGCCTTGATCAAGAGAAACACCATTACCGACAGGTGGCCAAGTTCCTTCAACAATGACGTTATCTTTAGGTAATTCACTGTGCCATGTTAAGTTAAGCTCACGACGAACCGTATTATTGCCAGCATCACGTTTATCAGCCCACTCTTTGGCATTATGCTCATTAACCTGTGTTAAACGCGCTAATACCACAGGGAATGCATCCGTAGGTTCAACCTTATATTGTGCCAACAAGGTATTAATTTCTTGAACTTGAGGTGCAGACATATTGATTAGAAAATAGTTAGGACTATCTTCTGGTAATTGCTTTTGCCATTTTTCCAGTAAATCACCTTGAATAAGGACTAAAAGCGTTAACAACATAAATGAAAGTGCGAAAGCAGCAAGCTGAGTCATCGTTTGAAATGGTTGTCGTAATAAACGAGTTACTGCTAAACGCGCACTGAGTTGGCGAAATTTAAACTGCTTTAATACCCATAATCCTAACCAACCAATTATTCCAAGTAAAAAAGCAATAACAACAACACCAAATAGAATTGACCAGAGTAAAACGCCTGTTCCCGCAAAAAGCGTTAAAGCACCGACAATAATTAAGCCCACTATCGGTAAATAATAACGAAGAGGCCATATAGGGGCCGTAGTATCACTTCTTAATACTCGAGAAGGTTGTGTTGCCATTAATTGATAGTAAGGTCTTAATCCTGTTAATAAAGCAATTAACAGTAAAGAGCCCACAGACCATATCCATGGCAAAAAGCTCGCCTCAGGCAAACTTTTTGGTAAGACTGGCGCTAAAATTTGTAGCAGTATTGTCTCAAAAACAAGTCCGACTAATGAGCCAACAATAATTGCGCCAATAAGGATCACACCCCATTGCCCAACAATCCACTTTCTCAATGCGCGTTTATCTGCCCCTAACGTTTTTAATACCGCAATTAAAGTATGACGACTACGGCAATAATGAGCCATTGAAACGGCAACTGCCGATATAGCAAGCAATAGCGTTAATAGCGCTGAAAGTAAAAGAAAGTTTTTCGCACGCTCCATTGATTGTGAAAGTGCTCCACTATCTTGCTTTAAACTATTCCAACGCTGATCGGGTTTTAATAGTGGGTCGAAGCGTTGCTGATAACTATCAATTACGGACTCATTACCTGCAAACATATAGCGATAAGTCAGACGGCTTCCGGGTTGCACTGCTCCAGTTGCTTCAACATCATCAAGATTAATTAAAATACGGGGGGCGATTTGAAAAGGATTAAACCCGCTGTCTGGCTCTTGAATTAATACACCACCAATAGTAAATGAGGCATCGCCTACATCAATTTTATCGCCAACTTTTATATCAAGTAATTCAAGTAATCTGGCACCAACAAGCGCAGTTCCTTTTTCAGGTTTTAACCCTGCGGGCTCTGTTTCTAACTCACCATACAGTGGATATAATTTATCCACAGCTTTCACCAGCGCAAGCTGAGGTGTATCGCCTTCAGGAGCATAAGACATCGTGGTGAATTGCATTTGGCGACTGAGAGTTAACCCTTCCTTATTCGCCTCTGTAAGCCAGTTTTCATCAACGGGATAAGATGCACGTAAGACTAAATCGCCAGCAATTAAATCACGACTTTGAGCGTAAATACTTTTATCAATGCGATCACCTATACGCCCTAAAGCAAGCACACAAGCAACCGCTAGCGCTAAAGAGAGCCAAACAATTAATAGTGCAGGAGAGCGCCATTCACGCCAAAACCAACGCCAAATCATGACTCCTCCTTAAGTTGTCCATCTACTAATCGTAATCGTCTTTGGCAACGAGCTGCCAGCTCATTATCATGAGTCACTAAAATTAATGTTGTTGCATAATCTCGGTTAAGAGAGAACAGCAAGTCAGCAATTTTATCGCCTGTTTTACGATCAAGATTCCCTGTTGGCTCATCAGCAAAAAGAATAGCTGGCTGAGTACAAAATGCTCTTGCTAATGCAACGCGTTGTTGCTCACCACCAGACAGTTGTGCTGGCATATGGTATAAACGTTCGCCTAATCCTAACAGCTTAAGTAAATCAACTGCACGCGCATGACTGTGCTTTTCTGACTCGCCTTTTAATAATGCGGGCAACTGCACATTTTCAAGTGCATTCAATGTTGGGATCAACATAAATGATTGAAAAACAAAACCAACATGTTGAGCGCGTAATTTAGCTCGCTCTTCTTCATTCATTTTTGTGAGATCTTCACCCATTAAATGCACGCTGCCAGAACTACCATCATCTAATCCAGCAATGATCCCTAACAGCGTCGATTTACCCGATCCTGACTCACCAATTAACGCAATTGTTTGTGCAGGCTCGACAACTAACTCAACACCCTGCAATATAGAGATCTGACTATCACCTTGTCCTACTTGTTTGGTTAACCGATGAACTTCAAGAACCTTTTCCGTCGACATACATTTTTCCTTATCGTTATGATGATGTTTAGCTTTAAGGCAATTGCTGCTGATACCTTTTTAATCTTTGGTGACAGCTTGAGTGCAGGATATCGTCTTCCAATTGAAAGTGCATGGCCACAACGCCTTGCTGATAAATGGAAAACAACCTACCCTGAAATTAATGTTGTTAATGCAAGTATTAGTGGTGAAACTGCCTTTCAGGGGAAAAATAGGCTTCCTGATTTATTAAAACAGCATCAACCTCGTTGGGTTTTAATTGAATTAGGTGCAAATGATGGCTTACAGGGATACCCTGTTGCACAAACAAAAGAGGCATTACAAAACATCATTACACAAGTAAAAGATGCCGGTGCAACGCCACTTTTTATGCAAATAATGATTTCACCTAATTATGGTAAACGTTATACACAATCATTTTCAGCGATCTATCCAAAACTCGCTGAAGATAATGCGCTTCCTCTACTTCCTTTTTATATGGAGCAAATCGCTGATAAGCCTGAGTGGATGCAAAATGACAGCATACACCCCAATGAAGATGCTCAGCCTTTTATTGCTCAGTGGATGGATGAAACATTATCCCCTTACTTAACACGTTAGACTATTCTGACAGTAGTTGACGTAGATTAAACGAGATTAATTGTAAAATTATGCAAAAAACGGTATTGATTACAGGAAGTTCCAGTGGAATAGGGCTCTGTGCCGCCAAAGCACTAAAGAAAAGAGGCTATCGAGTTCTTGCTGCTTGCCGTAAAGGTGAAGACCTTGAACGCATGGAAACACTGGGATTAGAACCTATTCATCTTGATCTTGACGATCCAAAAAGTGTTGAAAATGCGGCACTAGAAGTTATTCACCTAACAAATGGTCGTTTATATGGATTATTTAATAATGGCGGATTTGGTGTTTATGGCCCATTAGATGCCATTACTCGTCCACAAATGGAAAAACAGTTTTCTACTAATTTTTTTGGTTTACATCAGCTGACTACATTACTTCTACCAGCAATGTTACCACACGGTGAAGGCAGAATTATTCAAACGAGCTCTGTGATGGGGATTATCTCAACACCCGGTCGAGGTGCTTACGCAGCGAGTAAGTATGCTGTAGAAGCATGGTCTGACGCATTAAGAATGGAATTAGCGCATACAGGCGTTAAAGTGAGTTTAATTGAGCCTGGTCCAATACGTACTTGCTTCACAGAGAATGTCGCTCAGGCAGAAAAAGATAAACCAGTAAAAAATCCTGGGATTGCGAGCCGTTTCACACTAACGCCTGAAGATGTAGTGAAAAAGCTTATTCATGCTTTAGAAAGCCCAAAACCTAAGATACGTTATCCCGTAACCCTATTAACTTATGCTGTCAAAATACTAAAACGCTTTCTACCTGACACACTAATGGATGCAATTTTAAGTCGCCAAAGTGGCAAGGATTGATTTTTCGGGTTTCACCCTTACTTATTAATAAAATAGCTTTATAAATCGCATCTATATTTAAAACTCTCAAAAAGGGGCAAGTTAATGTTAGCAACTGCACATATTGTTGATGTAAATGAATCAAATATTCAACAAGTTATAGAACAATCGATGACTAAACCGGTCATGATGTATTTCTATTCAGAACGTAGCCCTCATTGTGCAGAGCTTGGCGCAACATTAGATAAACTAGCAGCCGAATTTGCTGATCAATTTATTTTGGCTAAATTGGATTGTGATGTTGAACAAATGATTGCCTCACAATTTGGTCTACGTGCTATTCCAACTGTTTATATTTTACAAGAAGGTCGCCCAGTTGATGGTTTTCAAGGCCCTCAACCAGAAGAAGCAATTCGCCAAGTGTTAGCAAATGTATTACCCAAACCAGAAGAATTAAAAGCGGCACAAGCGGCGCAATTGCTTTCTGAAGGAAAAACCGAGGAAGCTCTACCTTTACTTAAAGAAGCCCATCAACTCGCACCTAAAAACAGTGAAATTACCCTTGCGTTAGCGGGCGCTTTAATTTCTTTAAATAAAAATGAAGAAGCTCAAACGCTGTTAATTACCATCCCATTACAAGATCAAGATAGTTACTACCATAGTTTGTTAGCGCAAATTGAATTACAAAAACAGGCTGCTGATACGCCTGAAATCCAACAATTGCAGAGCGATTTTAATCAACAACCTGAAAATACCAATCTTGCCATTCAACTTGCACTAAAATTACATGAAGTTGCTCGCAATGAAGAGGCATTAGAGTTGCTATTTAGCTTTATCAAAAAAGATCTAAATGCAGGTGATGGGCAAGTTAAGAAAACCCTGATGGATATTCTATCAGCCTTAGGTACTAATGATAATTTGGCGTCTAAATATCGTCGTATGGTGTATTCTTTACTTTATTAATTTTATTTTCTTATTCAAGCAGACTTAGGACAGGTATATGGAAATAGTCATTGGTATTATCATCTTATTCGCTATTATTTTAGTTTTATGTGGTGTTAAAACCGTTCCACAAGGTTATCAGTGGACTGTCGAACGTTTTGGTCGTTACACTCGTACTCTGACTCCAGGGCTCCAAATTCTCGTGCCATTTGTTGATCGTATTGGTCGCCGTATCAATATGATGGAACAAGTACTGGATATTCCTTCTCAAGAAGTCATTTCTCGTGATAACGCCAACGTCAGCATCGATGCAGTCTGCTTTATTCAAGTCATCGATCCTGTAAAAGCTGCGTACGAAGTTAATAACCTTGAACTTGCGATTATCAACTTAACATTGACGAATATCCGTACAGTATTAGGCTCCATGGAACTTGATGAAATTCTTTCTCAACGTGACCAAATCAACAGCCGCCTATTACTGATTGTTGATGATGCAACAAACCCTTGGGGTATCAAAATTACCCGTATTGAAATTCGTGATGTCCGCCCACCAAAAGAATTGATTTCTGCAATGAATGCGCAGATGAAAGCTGAACGTACTAAACGTGCCGACATTCTTGAAGCTGAAGGTATTCGTCAAGCAGCTATCTTAAAAGCTGAAGGTGAGAAACAAGGACAAATACTGAAGGCTGAAGGTGAGCGTCAATCTGCATTCTTACAAGCAGAAGCCCGTGAACGTGCGGCAGAAGCAGAAGCCAGAGCAACACAAATGGTATCTGAGGCCATTGCAAAAGGTGATATGCAAGCCATTAACTACTTTGTTGCTCAAAAATATACTGATGCACTGTCTCAAATTGGTTCAGCTAATAACAGTAAAGTTATTATGATGCCATTAGAAGCAAGTAATCTCATGGGTGCGATTGGCGGTATTTCTGAATTACTCAATACCAAAAAAAGTGACTCTGGCAACAAGAGCAATTAATTATGATTGAATGGATTAGTGCTCAACCTGCACTTTTCTGGCTTTGTCTTGGTGGCTTGCTGTTAATTACAGAAATGTTAGGAACAGCAGGATACCTTTTATGGTCAGGAATGGCGGCTCTGTGTGTATCGTTGATCACATGGATATTGCCTATTAGCTGGCCTATTCAAGGTATTTTATTTGCGATATTAACGGTTATTAGTGCTTTACTTTGGCACCTTTGGCTTAAACGCAGAAAATTATCAAAAGAAGCTGAAAACTTAAATCAGAAAACGCATCAACTGATTGGTGTTCATGCTGTTTTATTATCAGATACTGAAAATGGTTTTAGTCGCGTAAAATTAGCTGATGGCAGTTGGCGTGTTTATTCAGACACGCCATTACTTGCTGGCGATAAGGTAACAGTAACCGCAATTGATGGCATTACCTTACAAGTGATTACGCTTAAATCGGCTGTTTCTGGTGATGACAACACCCTGACAAATGATTGATGATGGGGCAATCTGCTCCATCATCGCCAGGACATTCGCTGGCTAACAAAAGTAATCGCTGGCGAATGGCATTAAGCTCATTAATTGTTTTCTCAATTTCAGCCACTTTTTTTAAGGTGGCTTCTTTCACGTCAGCACTATGACGTGAAGGATTTCTTAGCAACATCAATAAAGCACGGCACTCTTCTAAATTAAAGCCCACCTCTCGTGCTTGTCGTAATAATGTCAACTCTTCGATATGTTGAGCCTGATAATAGCGATAGCCGTTTTCACCTCTTCCCGGTGGCGTTATCAAGTCTTTTTCTTCATAAAACCGAATAGCTTTAGCTGTTAATCCTGTTTTATTTGCGATTTCACTAATATTCAAAATTCCCCCTTGACCTTCCCCTTGCGGAAAGGTTTAGCCTTTATCTCAATAAGAAAAAACCTTTAAAGAAAGCAAGTTACCGAATATTGCGCAATAATAGAGGTAACGCTTTTATGTCGGAGATAAATTAACATGGCAAAAACTATAATACTCGCACTACAAGGACTTTCCTGCTCCCACTGTGTTAACAGTGTAAAAAAAGCACTTGATGCTCGCAATGACATAGAGCAGGCAATTGTGACTATTCAATACGCTAAAATTGACAGCGATGCAACTGCTGAAAGCTTAATCAAAACAATTGAAGATGCAGGCTATGAAGCAAGTGTAGCAACACAACCCGATGTAAAATTAAGCCTAAGTGGGCTTAACTGTATGAAGTGTGTCGGTAAAACTGAAAAAGCATTATTAGCCATTGAAGGAGTTGCCGCAGTTAATGTGACAAAAGAGTCAGCTGAAATTTTTGGTGATGCTACGGCAGATACTTTAATTGCAGCGATTACGGCGGAAGGTTTTCAAGCAAGCCTAGCGCCCACTGACAACGTAATTAATTTAACTTTATCTGGCTTAAATTGTGGTCACTGTGTCGGTTCAGTTAAAAAAGCACTAGAAAATACTGCGGGTGTTGAAACAGCTGAAGTTGAATTAACACATGCAAAAGTGACTGGTTCTGCAACCGCTGAAACCTTAATTACCGCCATTACAGAAGCCGGTTTTGAAGCACAACTTGCAGGTACTGATTTCCCAAAAACTGAGCCGCTGACGCAAACGCATGCACAACTGGAAGCATCGTCAGCGGCTGTTTGTGATATTCCAGTTGAGAATGCTGATATTGATAATGGCGCTGAAATCGATACTGACGATGACAACAGTGTTCAGCTTTTAATTGATGGCATGACCTGTGCAAGTTGCGTAAGCAAGGTTCACAAAGCATTACAATCTGTTGATGGCGTTGAAAATGTGCGTGTAAATCTTGCTGAACGTAGTGCATTAGTGACTGGTGAAATCGATCATAACGCACTTGTGACTGCTATTGAAAAAGCGGGTTATGGCGCTGAAATTATTCAAGACGATGTAAAACGCAGAGAACGCCAGCAAGAAGTTGCTGTTGCCAATATGAAACGTTTTCGATGGCAAGCTACATTAGCCTTAGTTGTTGGTATCCCTGTGATGATTTGGGGAATGATCGGCGACAATATGATGCTCACAGAAGCCAATCACAGCGTCTGGTTAGGCATTGGTATTGCAACGCTGTTTGTGATGGTTGTTGCGGGTGGTCATTTCTATCGTAGCGCATGGCAGAGTTTAAAAAACCGCAGTGCAACAATGGATACCCTCGTTGCGTTAGGAACAGGAACAGCGTGGCTCTATTCCATTACCGTGAACTTATGGCCTGAAGTGTTCCCCGTTCAAGCTCGACATCTCTATTATGAAGCCAGTGCGATGATCATCGGTTTAATCAATCTGGGTCATATGCTTGAGCAAAGAGCACGCCAGCGTTCATCCAAAGCACTAGAACGGCTATTAGATTTAACTCCGCCAACAGCAAGAGTCATAACTGAAAACGGTGAAGTTGAAATGCCATTAGCTGATGTTAAACAAGGAATGACCTTACGTTTAGCAACAGGTGATAAAGTGCCGGTTGATGGTGAAATTATCCAAGGTGAAGTATGGATGGATGAGGCAATGCTGACAGGCGAGCCAATTCCACAACAAAAAACTGTGGGTGACACTATTCATGCGGGAACAACGGTTCAAGATGGCTCAGTGCTATTTAAAGCGGCAGCGGTGGGAAGTAAAACAACACTTGCTCGTATTATTAAATTAGTTCGCCAAGCGCAAAGTAGTAAACCTGAAATAGGCCAGCTAGCGGATAAAATTTCAGGTGTATTTGTACCTGTTGTCGTTGCTATCGCTCTTATTGCTGGTGCTATTTGGTATTTCTTTGGTCCGTCGCCACAAATTACCTATGCACTGGTGATTATCACAACCGTTCTTATCATCGCTTGCCCTTGTGCTTTAGGTTTGGCTACTCCTATGTCGATTATTTCGGGTGTAGGTCGTGCGGCTGAATATGGCGTGTTAGTTCGTGATGCAGACGCATTACAACAAGCGAGCAAACTAGATACTTTAGTCTTTGATAAAACAGGAACACTGACAGAAGGTATGCCTCAGGTCACTGAAATTCATACTTTCAATCAAGTAGATGAAACTCAAGCACTTGCATTGGCAGCATCGTTGGAAAATGGTTCTAATCACCCATTAGCTAAAGCCATTTTAACGCGAGCTGAAGGCATTGATTTACCTGAAATAAGCCAATTCCGCACTCTTGCAGGAATGGGGTTAAGTGGTGAAATTAACGGAAAAACAGTGCTTTTAGGCAACCCTAAATTGATGCTTGAATCAGGTATTGATATTAGTGAAATTAATTCACTTATTGACACTCAAGCAGCGAAAGGTGTTACTCCTGTCTTATTAGCTCAAGAAGGTAAGATTGCCGCCCTTCTCTCTATCCGTGATCCTCTAAGAGAAGATACTGTAAGTGCATTACAACGTTTACATAATCAGGGCTATCGCCTAGTGATGTTAACGGGTGATAATCCAATTACTGCAAATGCAATAGCAAAAGAAGCAGGTATTGACCAAGTTATCGCAGGTGTCATGCCAGAAGGTAAAGCACAAGCGATAACAGAGCTTCAAGCACAAGGTCGTCATGTTGCAATGATTGGTGATGGTATTAACGATGCGCCAGCGCTAGCAAAAGCAGATGTCGGTATTGCAATGGGTGGAGGTAGTGATATTGCTATTGAAACAGCAGCTATCACATTAATGCGTCATAGTTTGCATGGTGTTGCCGATGCGGTTGAAATCTCAAAAGGTACACTACGTAATATGAAGCAGAATTTATTCGGTGCCTTTGTTTACAATAGCTTAGGTATCCCTATTGCAGCCGGTATTTTATATCCTTTCACTGGCACACTGTTAAATCCAGTGGTTGCGGGTGCAGCAATGGCGCTGTCTTCCATTACTGTTGTTAGCAATGCAAACCGTTTATTGCGTTTTAAACCTAAGCAATAACACTTAAGGATTTATTAAGATATATTATATTAGAACCTCTTTTACTTATCGGTAAAAGGGGTTTTTTATTATCTTATTTTTAACGTTTTCTTGATGATTATTAGCATTATCAAAAGGTTAAAAAAAAGCCGATATTTCTATCGGCCAGTCAAAGAGGAATTTCTCATTATACAAGAGAGTCATTACTCCGCCCTCTTAACGCTAGAATAGCAATATATTATAACTATTTCATTAATTTTTATTACTCATAAAATAAAGATAACATTGGCATAAAAATCACTCTAATAATAAGGCTGTTTATTTATATTAAGTAAAAAATTAACATTTAGAATATATAGATAAAAAATCAATATCATTTTTCTTTTAAAAGGATTTAAAATTGAAATATAAAAATATTTTTATCGCAACAATATCTATTATTTATTCTTCCTGTGTTTTTTCAAACACATTAAATTCAAATGCACCCTCTGATTTAATCACACCTGAATATGAAGAGCCTGAAAATAAAAAAACTATCCAACATCAACGATTTTTAATCAGATAGTCGATGATAATTTAATGAGAATAGTAAAAAAAACAGATCAAGAAATTTATGGTATTGAAATAAATAAAAATATAATTGAAGATTTAGAGAAATACTTAAGAAATAATAGTTTAACAAATTCAGCCGATATTATAAAAAACAATATTATTAATAAAAATAGTCATATTGAGATCCAATCTGATAGTACAGAGTTAAAAATGGGGATAGAAAACTATTTATCGGAAAGAAAGTTATTGACTGAGCAAAATCGTAATGAAGCCATTCAGCGAATTAAATTCAATAAAACAATGATCTATGGTATGCCAGAAAGTATATTAACATTGGATATTTTAAATTCCCCAGAGGAACTAAATAAAATAGTCGATAATCTCAATACAAAAAACCGTTCTTTGTTGTTATTAGAAAACAATACAACAAAAGATCTAGCCCAGATGAGTAAGTTACATGAGCAAGATACTAGAATACTAAATAATTCAATTTTAGATAATAAGAAAAGATTATCAGAAGATCTTCAAGATAACTCAAATAAAATTAAAAATAACGAAATTATAATTAAACAAAACACAACCACCATTGATAAAAACAATAATTCCATAGAAAGAAACAAAACTAATATTGATAAAAACACTAGTGCTATTAATAGTAACACTAGTAATATAAGAGAAAATAGAAATGATATTGACGATATAAAGGAAAACTATATCGATAATTTAAATATCAATGGAAGAAATATTTCATTGAAAAGCCATTTTGCAACGCTCTATACTGAACAATCAATCTCAAGAAATGAATTTAAAGATCTAAAAAATAATTTTGAACATTTTAAATCTGATACTCAAAATCGTTTTTATAAAGTCGAAAAACGTGCCAATCAAGGTATTGCCTCTGTTGCCGCAATGAGCAATTTACCTTTTACAGATAATGCGACATTTAGTACTGCGATTGGTATCGGTAATTATCGTAATGCCACAGCGCTTGCTTGGGGTATGCAATATCGTATTAATGAAAATATTAAAGTCAGAGCATCTACCGCTTGGAATGAAAGCAATAGTTGGGTATCCGCGGGTGGTGTAGGTATAAGTTGGTAGCTATTCAGTAATAAAGTAAAAACAGAGAAAGCTGAGTAAAGCTTCGTTTTCTCTGTTTCATTCAATCAAAAATCCGTTATGCTGAAGCTTAGTGATGGACACTTAAAGGAGCATATCAAATGACGGGTATTTTTCAGAAAGTTAAAAGTTGGATAGGGATAAAAAACACCCATCATTATCCTTACCCTGCCGTTGATATTACGCTACCTAATAACATCTCTTTACATCTGGTGGGTAGTATCCATATGGGTGTTCCCACAATGTCACCACTCTCCAATGTGCTTATTAACGAAATAAAAAATGCAGATGCGATTATTGTTGAAGCTGATATCTCAACGGATGTACAACCTTTTGATCAAGCCTCTCTCTTTAGAGATCCGCTAGAAACTCGTTTAAATGAAACTCTTTTTTCTCAAATTATTCAACATTGTGAAGACCTCTCACTTTCTCTTTATCAACTTGAGAATAAACCACTTTGGCAAATTGCGTTAATTTTACAATCAACCCAAGCCATGCAACTTGGATTGCAACCGCAATACGGTATTGATTATCAAGTCATTCAACATGCTAATGGACACAAAAAAAGTATTATTGAACTCGAAGGCATTGAGGATCAGGTCACATTATTATTGAATTTTCCTCATGATGGTCAGCAATTACTCGAGGATACGCTAAGAAATTGGCACGATAATGCACGTACATTGCAAATCATGATCAATTGGTGGTTAAATTATAATAGTAGAGAGAAACAACCGCCGTTACCGAATACCTTTAGTAAAGCTGTATTTGATATCTTAATGGAAAGCCGTAACCAAAAATGGGTAAGCACGTTATCAACATTACCCGCAGGTCGTTATGTGGTAACTGTCGGCGCCCTTCATTTATTTGGCGAAGAAAATTTGATCGATTTATTAACATCCCAAGTATAAAGATATTGTTCTAACCTTGTAAGTAGGAATAACTATGACTCCCGCTGTAAATTTACTGGAAAAACAAAAAATTAAATTTACCCTTCATCCTTATGAGCATGATGCTAATGTCCATAATTTTGGTGATGAAGCCGTTGAAAAATTAGGTTTAGATAATCGCCAAGTATTCAAGACACTTTTAGTTTCTTTAAATGGTGATGCTAAAAATCTTGCCGTTGCAGTAACACCCGTTTCTGGTCAGTTAGATTTAAAACTCGTTGCTAAGTGCCTTAAGGCTAAAAAAGCAGATATGGCAGATCCCCAAATTGCACAAAAGGTCACTGGTTATTTAGTGGGTGGAATAAGTCCATTAGGTCAGAAAAAACGCCTACCAACAGTGATTGATGAACAAGCACTCGAATTTGACACTATCTTTGTTTCTGGTGGTAAACGTGGCTTAGATATTGAATTATCAGCAAAAGATTTAGGCACTGTATTAGGTGCTCAATTTGCACTTATTCGTAAAGAGTCATAATTCTTAATGATTTTTTATTTTAAGGCTCATCCTCAAAATAAGAAATTAACGTGATTTAGACCTCAAATAAAAGGCGACATTAGATGTCGCCTTTTGTCTATATAAGCGTTATTGGTAAGATTTATTTTTTGTAAACAATTTCGCCTTTAGGTTCGAAATCATCAGCTTTCAATGGAGAGTGTGATTCGATATAACCTTTTAATACTTCAGCATCAACGAAACCCGTATTTACATAACCTGGGTGTGTATCAATTTTCGGATAACCATCACCACCAATACCGTTAAAGTTCAGTGTCGCCATACGGTAAGATTTTGTTTTATCTAATGGTTTACCTGCAATTTTAACATCGCTAACTTTACAGTCTGCATCTACGGTTAAGCTAACATTGTAGAATTGTGCATAAGCACCAGAGTCTACTTTCATACATGCAACAGCTGATAAATAAGGTTCGACTTCTTCACCTTTAAAATCAACATAAACCAGTTCGTTCGCGAATGGTTGAACTTTCAGAACATCTTTGTAAGTGATATCACCAGACTCAATAGAATCACGAACACCACCACCGCTCATAATGGCAAAGTCTGCATTTGCACGTTCAGCTTGAGCTGATAATAATAGACGTGCCATATTGGTTTGAACAAAGCGAACTTTACTACGATCGCCTTCTAATTTACCAACAACCTCACCCACTTTAACATTCAGTTGCTCGCCACCTTTTTCTTGGTAAGGTGTCAGCAGTTTCATCATTTCAGGGTTATGAGGAATTTCTTTAGTGTAGTAAACGAGTTCAGTTGTGCCGTCGTCTTTCTTCACTTTCTGATTTAAGTTGATTGGGATTAATTGGTAATGTTTTAGCGTAAATACACCATTACGGAATTCGAAATCTGCACGACCAACATATTTGCCCCATTCATGAGCCTGAACAATCCATGTACCATTTTGGTTATCTGGTGCACAAGGTGTTCCTGGCACATAATCCGCTTGTTTGTAGTTTTTATTCTCTTGAGACATACAAACAGGATCTTGTGAGTGACCACCCACAATCATATCAAGGTAGCCTTTTGGTAAGGCTCGCGCCATTTCCACATCACCTGGTGCGTTAGAGCCGTGATTACCATCATCGTAGTGACCCATATGAGTTGCTGCGATAATAATGTCTGGTTTTTCCGTTGTACGCAGTTCTTCTACAACTTTTTTAGCTTCATCAGAAGGTTTGCGGAATTCAGTATCAGGGAAGTTTGCTGGGTTACCAATACGCACAGTATCATCAGTCGTTAAGCCTAATACTGCAATTTTGACACCTTGCTTATCAAAAATGGTGTAAGGCTTGAATAAACGCTCACCCGTACTTTTTTGATAAATATTTGCAGATAAGAATGGGAATGTTGCCCATTTTTCTTGTTGACGTAAAACCTCTAATGGATTATCGAATTCATGGTTACCCAATGCCATTGCATCATAGCCCACAAGATTCATACCTTTAAAATCAGGCTCTGCATCTTGTAAATCAGATTCTGGTACGCCCGTATTGATATCACCACCTGATAACAGCAGTACGCTACCGCCTTTTTTAGCCACTTCATCACGAATATTATCAACAACCGTTTTTTGTGCAGCTAAGCCATATTCACCACGATCGTTATGCCAGAAATGACCATGGTGATCATTAGTATGTAGAATAGTTATTTCGTAGGTTTTATCCTTTTCCCATGCCTGAGACATCGCAGGCGCCATCGCTAAAGAAACTGTCAATGCGCATGCTGATAATTTAAAAGATAAGCTCATGGTATATCCCCATGTATATTATTTATTGAGAAGGTTCTGCCATGGTTCTACAGTAGAAAAAGAAGACAGAAGTTAAATACTTTTGCTGTATTTTATGACGTAGGTTATATAATTTTTTTATTATTTCATTGATCCAATAGTTTTTTTGAGACATGAATCAAACTCTATTTCTCACAAAAGCACTCAACTCCAAATAGATGTAAACTAGACCAATAAAAATAGAAACAATTTATTAACAAAATAATGTGGCAGGGAATTAAAATGAGCAATGCCGATCCAACGCTTCCCATAGAAGAAACTGACGTTTTACAACGAAAAGCCAATAAGCGTAATACGGTTTTTAGTATTTTAACTGCTATCAGTTTTTCACACCTTCTCAATGATATGATCCAATCATTGATATTAGCTATTTACCCTATGTTGCAATCTGAATTTTCTCTCAGCTTTGTGCAAATAGGGATGATAACGTTGACGTATCAAATTACAGCATCCTTGTTACAGCCTTTTATTGGTCTTTATACTGATAAATATCCTAAGCCTTACTCATTACCTATTGGTATGGGTTTTACGCTAACAGGGCTTATTCTTCTCGCCTTTGCTGATACATTCCCAATGTTATTACTCGCAGCAGGATTAGTCGGTACAGGCTCGTCTGTTTTTCATCCTGAATCATCTCGTGTTGCAAGAATGGCATCAGGTGGAAGACACGGACTAGCACAATCACTATTTCAAGTGGGTGGCAATTTAGGCAGCTCTTTAGGTCCTCTTTTGGCGGCTTTACTGATTGCTCCTTATGGCAAAGGTAATGTCGGTTGGTTCTCTCTTGCTGCATTACTGGCCATTATAGTGCTATTACAAGTTAGCCGTTGGTATAAAATTCAACAAGAAGCGAAGAAAAAACAACCTAACGTACTAAACAAAAAAGCAATATTGCCACGTAAAGCCCTTTTTGGCTCTTTAGCCATTTTACTTATTCTGATTTTTTCTAAGTATTTTTATCTTGCAAGCATCAGTAGCTACTATACTTTCTATTTAATACATAAATTTGGCGTTTCAGTACAAAATGCACAAATTCACCTATTTGTTTTCCTCTTTGCTGTCGCTGCTGGCACCATGATTGGTGGCCCCGTAGGCGATAAAATTGGCAGAAAATACGTTATTTGGGGATCTATTCTCGGTGTTGCGCCTTTTACGCTGATACTACCGTATGCCAGCCTTTACTGGACTGGCGTACTTACTGTATTCATTGGTGTGATCTTAGCTTCAGCATTTTCTGCTATCTTAGTTTATGCTCAAGAGTTAATTCCAGGTAAAACTGGCATGGTTTCAGGGCTTTTCTTCGGACTCGCTTTTGGGATGGGTGGTATTGGTGCTGCGGTCTTAGGATATATTGCAGATCAGAAGAGTATTGAATATGTCTATCATATCTGCGCTTATCTCCCACTGTTAGGTATTTTCACCATTTTTCTTCCTAATATTGGGGTAGATAAAACTGAATAACTTGTAATTACCCCTGTTATCTAAATGAACGGGTAACAGGGTATTTCTTACTTTAAAAGATAAGACTGATTAAAATAACATAAAAAAGTGCATTTGCATCAAAAAACTCAATCAACTTGCTATTTTTATAAATAATCGATAATTTTTAGCGAATTTATTGCATGAATACGTTAAACTATCAGCCTGCTATATTACTCGCCCCCCGATACATGTAGTTTTATAAAAAGAAGGAGAATTGATGCCGCATTCAACACCCCTCATTACCACCATTGTTGGTGGGTTAGCACTTGCTTACATTTTAGGCATGATCGCTCAACGGCTAAAAATCTCACCTTTAGTAGGATATCTTGCTGCGGGTGTACTCGCTGGTCCATTTACTCCTGGCTTTGTCGCTGATACATCTCTCGCTCCTGAACTCGCTGAAATTGGCGTTATTCTGCTTATGTTTGGTGTAGGTTTACACTTTTCGTTAAAAGATCTGATGGCAGTAAAAGCCATCGCTATTCCGGGTGCTATTGCTCAAATTGCAGTAGCAACACTATTAGGGTTGGGATTATCAGCATTTTTTGGCTGGGGTTTATTTAGTGGCATTGTATTCGGTTTGTGCCTATCAACAGCAAGTACCGTTGTTCTTTTGCGCGCGCTTGAAGAAAGAGGCCTGATTGATAGCCAACGAGGTCAAATTGCCATTGGTTGGTTGATTGTTGAAGACTTAGCAATGGTATTAGCCCTTGTTTTACTCCCAGCTATTGCCAATATGCTGGAAAGTAGCGATCAAACCAATATTTCTCAACTCATGATCAATTTAGGTATCACAATCGGTAAAGTCGTAGCCTTTATCTTAATCATGATGATTGTTGGTCGTAAGCTTATTCCTTGGATTTTAGCTAAAACCGCGGCAACTGGCTCTCGTGAGCTATTTACACTAAGTGTACTCGCCCTAGCTTTAGGTATCGCTTATGGCGCTGTAACCTTATTTGATGCTTCCTTCGCATTAGGGGCATTCTTTGCAGGTATGGTGCTTAATGAGTCTGAGTTAAGCCACAGAGCCGCGCAAGATACCTTGCCATTGCGTGATGCCTTTGCTGTTCTGTTCTTTGTGTCTGTTGGTATGCTGTTTGATCCAATGGTGTTAATTGAACATCCTCTTGGTATCTTAGCAACACTGGCTATCATTATTATTGGTAAATCTGTCGCCGCGTTGGTGCTTGTACGAATGTTTGGGCATTCCCGACGAACAGCCTTAACCATTTCTGTCAGTCTTGCTCAAATTGGTGAGTTTGCCTTTATCCTTGCGGGTCTAGGTGTAGCGCTAAACGTTTTAGAGCCAGATGCACGTAATCTTGTTTTAGCCGGTGCTTTAGTCTCGATTATGCTAAACCCAGTTCTGTTCTCTTTATTAGACCGTTATCTGGCAAAAACAGAAACCAAAGAAGAAATGGAACAGCTACAACAAGAAGAGCTGGAAGAAGAGATGCCTGTCCCTGTTGATATTTGTGGTCACGCCATTATCGTCGGTTATGGACGTGCAGGAAGCATGCTTGCTGAAAAATTATTAGCTCAATCTATTCCATTAGTGATTATCGAAAATAGTCGTAATAAATTTGCTGAGTTAAAAGAGAAAAGTTTAAATACCGTACTGGGTAATGCATCGACTAAAGAGTCACTTGCTTTAGCCCGTATTGATTGTGCTAAATCTTTATTACTGACGATACCTAATGGTTATGAAGCAGCCGATGTCGCTGAAACGGCAAGAAGTATGAACCCTGATTTAAATATCATTGTTCGCGCCCATTTTGACGATATTATCGTGCGAGCTAACTATGATGAAGAAGCTTCTTTTATCCTTGAAAAAGGCGCAAATCACGTCGTTATCGATGAAGATCAAACAGCATCTGCAATGGCGGATATGCTAATTAAAGAAGTTGAATTTGGTTGTGCTATTGATGATACACCTGAAAATGGTCAACAAATCATTGCACCTAGTGCAGCGCAATAATCAAACACAGGTAATCACTTAAATCCATAGAATTTAAGTCAATAAAAAACCTATCAATAAATGTTGATAGGTTTTTTTATTTCACACTGATAAAACAAGACTTAGAAACAATACAAACTTATCGTTCCCAATAGGCTTCTTCCAAGCTGTCTTCTTTTTCAGGTAAACCGCGCGTCAAGCGTGGAGAATGCTGGCTTAACACTTGATAACTCACTCGGTTAGCATATTTACATACTTGTGCTAATGATGAATAAGTTAAATAAGTCCGAGGATGCTTACTTGAATTTGGCACATTAATGCGATGATAGCTATTTGCTGTAATATCATGCAGTAATGCTGATAATGCTGCATCACCCGCACCATTGGTATTCATGATTTTTTCAGGGCCGCCCATATAAGGTTCAATATGAGAATAGACTTTCTCTGGCTCGTCACAATCTTTACGGCGCATTGCACGACTAAATTCATAACGATTAAATTCAGCAATAGCACCGGGTAATAAAGGATGTGTGGTTTGGCGCTTAAAGCTGTGCTCTGTATACCCCCCCATATAAAGCCCAGCAGGTCCCGCAGTACAAAGCACTAAATCAACCCATTCTAAAGCAACATCGGAAGCCAACAGAGGATCAGCATGTCCTGTTAATTCAAAAGCTTCATCTTCATTCATGGCTACAACAGAAACGTGCTCTTTTAAGAAATCACGCCACCATTGTGGATCATCTGCAATAACATATTTTGTGCCAAGTGTGAGAACGACCGGCACATCATATTTTTTCGCATACTCAATCGCTTTCATGGTTGCTAGTGGCATCGGTTCACCTGGTTTACAGCGAACTAAGTAAGCCGTTAACACCAATGCGGAAGCTTCTGCAATCACCTCTTCCGGAATGCTTTCAGGTTTAAGTTGATTCATTTGGCCGGGACTAATAGCAAATGTGCGTTCACCATTTTCCGTGATCAGCGTAAAGCAGCGCCCAATGGCACCATCAACACCTTGAAGGTAATTGAGATCTGTACGGCTAGATGTGTTACATAAATAACGATAAGCATAGCTACCAATCTGAATGTTATTACACATAGTACCTAATAACACAGAGCGGTCGTCAGCCAATACAGAGTAGTTATGTAGCGTATTACCAATAGTGCCACCAGCAAATTCGTGTGTTATCAGATTATTGTCTGTTAATTCACGATAAAGTGCCTCTGCGACATCATCTTCAATAACAAGAGAGTGTCCCTGACTCAAGTTATAACGGTTAATAAACTCTTCATCAACTTTCGCTTCAATATCAACCAATGTTTGGTCAATACCCACGATATAAGCGCGAGAGGATTCACTCTCCGTCATATTGATGATGGGTTGTAATAGAGGATCTCGTAAACTAACGGGAAAATAGTGTTTGGATTTTCGTTTGCCAGGGAATTTCATTGTGAACGATGCTACACAGCTAAAAAAGATGCGCAATGTTAACACAATATTATGGGAGAGGCAGTAGGTGTACGTCAGTACACCTACTTATTTAAAGATATTTTTATGCGGTTTTACGACGGCTTCTTGCCATATAGCTCAGTAAAACACCCATAACAGACAGAATGAAACCAACAAAAGCAGCACCCACTAAAATCAGAGCACGTTTAGGTGCATCTTTTTTAGTCGGTTCGTAAGGCTTCAACATATATTTGAATGGTACAAATTGAAGCTCGCCTAATTTCACTTTTTCTAACTGTTGAATATTGTATAAACGGTTTTTCAGATCAGTGCTTACTGTTGTTGGATCAGTAATAGCTTCTGTGATTGCCAGTTTACTGCCTAATGCATCAGAACCCATTGCGATAGAGTAATCAGGATCATCTTTAATCTGCGCACCTTCACTTGAAATCGGTTTTTTCACGCCAGCAGCATTAGCAATTTCTAACGCATATTTTAGACGTTGCACATTCACATTACGTGCATTGGCAATACGCTCTAAATCCATTTCATAGGCTTTTTGCGCAAAACTTAATTTACGTTCAATTTGGTCATCAATTTCGTCTTTTACTTCCATACGTACTTTGGTGGAAATAAAACGAATATAACCAGAAAGTAAATCATAAGCCTCTTCTGAAGTTGGTGCAGTAAAGCTTAGATTAATTTCTCCACTAAACTCATCTTCACTTTTTTTATCATCTGAAGCTTTTAGATTAATGTCTTTCGTTACAATCTCTTCAATTAGTTTACGCTTATCCAGAGGCGTTGGATTTTCCATTTTAGCCAACAAACGTTTGTAATAATCCGTACTTATTAAATATTCTTCACGTAAAACACGAGAGTTATAGTTATTGATAAACTTTTGATAAACAGATGAACCATTCACACCAGTATCAACATCCACTAAGCTAAGCTCAGTCAATGTTGCTCTTAATTGCTTCATCTCATCAAGCATTGGCTTGGTAATTGCAGCTTGGCTCGTCCATTTTTGTGGTAAAAAGCTTGCAACAGTAAAGCCAACGATAGCAAATAATAACGTGATACCAATAATGACAAATTTTGATTTATAAATAACAGAAAATAATTCAAAAAGATCGATTTCATCGTTCTGTTTTAGATAGAAATCGTCAAAATGTCCTTTATCAACTTCTGAAGATTGTGGTTTTGAAAGCTTACTATTCATTTTCCTGCCTAAATTTAGGTAATGCAGTGTCCGTTTATCAGCACTTTTAGTGGTTCACACTAAAATACTTAAAAAATGAGAAAAGATAAGTTTATATATAACTGAAATATGATCAAATTAATATATCATCAAATCCGATAATTTTATTTATCGAATTCAGTAATTATTTTTTGCATACCTCTCTGATCATCGCTTCTAGCAAGTCAATATGCTCAGGATCATCATTTAATGCCGGAATGTATTCATACTGTTTGCCACCACCATGAATAAAGAACTCTCGGTTCTGTTCATTAATTTCTTCTAATGTTTCCAAACAATCAGATGAAAATCCTGGGCACACAACCTGTACATGTTCAATCCCTTCACTTCCCAGTTTTTCCATCGTTTTATCCGTATAAGGCGATAGCCAAGGTTCACGGCCAAAACGTGACTGGAATGTCAACATAACTTGTTCTTTAGGATAACCTAGCTTCTCTTCTAATTGCTCTTTTAATTTTTCTGTTGTGAGGCAACACTCATCGTAATAAATATCACCCGTTTTGATAAAACGCTCAGGTATACCGTGGAAAGAGAGAATTAAACGATTGGGTTTGCCATATTGCTGAAAACTTTTCTCAATAGAGGTGACAAGTGCTTTGATATAAAGCGGATGAGTAGGATAACTACGAATAAAGTGAAGAGAGGGCATTGTACGCATGTCTTTAAAAATTCGACTGACACCATCAAATACCGCAGCAGAAGTAGAGCAAGAGTATTGAGGATAAAGTGGTAACAAAATAATGTTCTCAACACCTTGTTGTAATAGTTTTTCAACCCCTTCATTTAGTGATGGATTGCCATAACACATTCCTAACTCTACAGGGATATTAGGTAATCGCTGTGCAACCGCACGTTGTTGCGCTCGACTATAAACTAAAAGTGGCGATCCCTCATCCATCCAAATCTGTTGATACAATTTAGCCACTTTAGGTGAGCGAAACGGTAATATAGCCCCTTGTAATATTGGTTTCCAAATCAAAGGAGAAACATCAACAACACGAGGATCGCTAAGAAATTGTGCCAAATAACGTCGAACAGCCCCCGTTGTCGGCGCATCAGGTGTGCCTAGATTAACCAAAAGAACACCATACTTAGCATCATTCATACTATGACTCCTTAGAGTTATTTTATTAGGATAACCAAAGAGTAGAAGAATAAAGGAAAATAATAGATTGTGCTTGTCAATTTATTGGATCGCGCTTTTTATCTCATCTTCTTATTTTTAAGATAAAAAAATCCCGGCTCAACCGGGATTAGTCATCACAATGACGAATTAGCCAAGGATACTTTTCAGTTCAGCGTTAATTTCGCTTACTTTTTGTGTACCATCAACTTTGAAGTATTTCGCATTGTTTGCTTTAGCTTCATTTTGGTAATAAGAAACTAATGGTGCAGTTTGAGTATGGTACTCAACTAAACGTTTACGAACAGTTTCTTCTTGGTCATCTTTACGCGTTGTTAATTCTTCACCCGTCACGTCATCACGATTTTCCACTTTAGGTGGATTAAATTTCACATGATAAACACGACCTGATGGTGCGTGAACACGACGACCAATAATACGATCGACAATGATTTCATCCGGTACAGCGAATTCCAGTACGAAATCCACGTTAATACCCGCTTCTTTCATTGCATCAGCTTGTGGAATTGTTCTTGGGAACCCATCCAACAAGAAACCATTACGGCAATCGTCTTGTTTGATGCGCTCTTTAACTAACGCAATAACTAATTCATCAGTCACTAACTGACCATTGTCCATCAGTGCTTTTGCTTTCAGTCCTAGTTCTGTACCTGCACTTACTGCCGCACGTAACATATCACCAGTTGAAATCTGTGGGATACCATAGTTTTCTTTAATGAATTGAGCCTGAGTGCCTTTACCAGCGCCTGGAGCGCCTAGCAGAATGATACGCATCGCGTAAATCCCCTTGCATTTAATTTTTTATATTTAAACTCGAAAACGCATTACCATACCATTTTGTGAGGTCATCGCTCAAGAAATCACGGTAGCGATTGCATTTTATTTTTTATCGAAAAAGAAAAAACCACGCTCTCTTTTCAGATAAACGTGGTTTAAATGTTTGAAAACGAAAACAGTTACGCTTTTTGAACTAAAAGTTGATTCACTAAGCGAATAAACTGGTTTGGATCATCTAAAGAGCCTCTTTCAGCAAATAAAGCCTGATCCAGTAATAAATTTACCCAATCCGCAAACAACGCTTCATCGGTTAACTCGGCGGTTTGTTTCACTAATGGGTGATTTGGGTTCAGCTCAAAGTTATATTTCACTTCTGGCACTGCTTGTCCTGCTGCTGCAAACAACTTGGCCATTTGTGTTGTCATTTCATCAGCACTGGTTGTCACAATTGCCGGAGTATCTGTTAAACGATGTGTTAATTTCACATCTTTAACTTTATCCCCTAGCAAGGTTTTAATGCGTTCAACAAAAGGCGCTAATTGTTTATCTGTTTCTTCTTGCTCAGCCTGCTTCTCTTCATCAGCAAGTTTATCAAGAGATTCATCTGCTTTACTGACAGACTGGAATGATTTGCCATCAAACTCAGTCAGGTAATTCATCATCCACTCATCGATACGATCAGATAACAGCAGTACTTCGATACCTTTTTTGCGGAACAGCTCTAAATGAGGGCTATTTTTCGCAGCGGCATAGCTATCAGCAGTGATGTAATAGATTTTTTCTTGGCCTTCGACCATACGGTTAACGTAATCTTCCAGTGAAACTGTTTGAGCATCGCTGTCATTATGCGTTGATGCAAAACGTAGTAATTTAGCAATAGTTTCAATGTTAGATGAGTCTTCTGCTGGGCCTTCTTTTAAGACTAAACCAAACTCTTTCCAGAATGCTTGATACTCTTCAGGCTTGTTTTCTGCCAATTTTTGCAACATCTGTAATGCACGCTTAGTTAATGCACTACGTAAATTACGTGTAACAGAGCTATCTTGTAAAATTTCACGAGAAACGTTTAACGGTAAATCATTAGAATCCACTAACCCACGAATAAAACGTAGGTAATTAGGCATAAACTGCTCAGCTTCATCCATAATAAAGACACGCTGAACATAGAGTTTTAAACCATGGCGTTGTTCACGATTCCATAAATCCCAAGGCGCTTTTGAAGGCACATATAATAAGCTTGTATATTCTTGCTTACCTTCTACACGGTTATGTGCCCAGCTTAATGGATCTGCGAAATCATGAGAGATATGTTTATAAAACTCTTTATACTCTTCATCACTCACTTCAGCTTTGTTTCGAGTCCACAGTGCTTGCGCTTTATTAATTTTTTCCCATGTTACTGTGCCGTCTTCTTCATTTTTCGTTTCAATTTCAACAGGCAGAGAAATATGGTCGGAATATTTACTAATAATGCTACGCAGACGCCAATCATCTAAATACTCATCTTCACCTTCACGTAAATGAAGCGTAATTTCAGTACCACGATCAGCTTTTTCAATATCAGCAACGGTGTAATCACCTTCACCTTCAGATTCCCAAAAAACACCTTTATCTGCGCTTTCACCAGCAGCCCGAGTGCGTACTGTCACTTTATCTGCAACGATAAACGCAGAATAGAATCCGACACCAAACTGACCAATTAGTTGGCTATCTTTAGCTTGATCTTGTCCGATAGATTCTAAGAATGATTTTGTACCTGATTTTGCAATAGTACCGAGATTATCAATGACTTCATCACGAGTCATACCAATACCATTATCACTGATAGTCAGAGTACGAGCTTCTTTATCAGTGGAAATGCGTACATGCAACTCGCCGTTATTTTCATAAAGCGCTGCATCTGATAATGCACGGAAACGCAATTTATCAGCCGCATCTGATGCGTTAGAAATCAATTCGCGAAGGAAAATTTCTTTATTGGAGTAAAGAGAATGGATCATTAATTGAAGAAGTTGTTTAACTTCTGACTGAAATCCTCTTGTTTCCTGACCTTTCATACTCATTTTTACCTCAATTAATCCTAATTTGGCGAAAAAAATCAATATGAATAAAAAGTGGGGATAGTTAAGCAAGTTTCAAGGGTTGAGTAAGAAATTAAGCTAATAAAAGTGATTACACACCTTATATGATTAAAGTTTGAGCCAAAATAATACTTGTTGGATGTTTTTACCGCTAAGTTGATAATATTCACTTAGCGGTAAAATAGGCTAATTTAGATTACATTTCTAATTATTTGGCATCACTTACAACAATTGCTTTTGCACCTGCTTTTGCTTCATCTAATGCGTGTTTTATCGTATCAGCGTGAGCAAGCACAACACCTAAACGACGAAAGCCAGCAATTTCAGGCTTAGCGAAAAGGCGAATTTGACGATCCGCCTTCAACGCTTTTTCAATACCAGAATACACAATATTCGTACTATAAAGCTCTGGTAAAATAACCGCTGATGCACAAGGCCCTAATTGGCGAATTCCACCAATGGGATAGCCTAAAAAAGCACGAACATGAAGCGCAAACTCTGATAAGTCTTGAGAAATTAGTGTCACCAATCCAGTATCATGAGGGCGAGGTGAGACTTCATTAAAGAATACCTCATCACCTTGAACAAACAACTCAACACCAAATAAACCATAGCCCCCTAAGTTCTCAACCACTTTACTCGCAATATGCTCTGCTTTAGCAAGCGCGATGTCACTCATCTTTTGAGGTTGCCATGATTCACGGTAATCACCCTTTTCTTGTCGATGACCAATAGGGGCACAAAAATGGGTACCATCAACAGCGTGAATAGTCAGTAACGTGATCTCAAAATCAAATGGGATCATTTTTTCAACGATAACGCGTCCTCTTCCTGCTCTCCCGCCCTCTTGCGAGTAAGTCCAAGCTTGAGCTAAATCGTTTTCATTACGAATAACACTTTGCCCTTTTCCAGATGAACTCATGACAGGTTTTACAATACAAGGGAAGCCTATTTCTAGAGCCGCTTTTTTAAAGCTCACTTCATCATCAACAAATTGATAGTTCGATGTAGGTAAATTCAGTGTTTCCGAGGCTAAACGACGAATACCTTCTCTATCCATAGTTAGCTTTACAGCACGGGCACAAGGAACAACTTTTTGCCCCGCTTGTTCTAATTCAACCAGTAACGTTGTTGCAATAGCCTCAATTTCAGGAACGATAAAATCAGGTCGCTCTTGTTCAATAACTTGCTTTAATGCATCGCTATCAAGCATATTTACAACATAATGACGATGAGCAATATGCATAGCTGGAGCATTGAGATAGCGATCAACGGCAATCACTTCAATTCCCAAGCGTTGGCATTCTATCGCAACTTCTTTGCCTAATTCACCGGCACCTAATAACATCACTTTTGTTGCACTTGCTGTAAGAGCCGTACCCAGCACTGTCATTTTTTATCCTCACCATTAATAAAAATCACAATCACGCAAACGATTGCCTTTCATATAGCATAACGGATTTAGCTTGATAGAAAAATAGCCAGACAAAAAAATAATCAGGCAGAGAAATAAAACAATTACATTGTTTGGCTACGTTTTCCTTTTTGAATTTTTAGATAATTAAGGCGTTTTCGGATAAGTGCTAAGATGCAGCATAAAAGTCCTAACCAAATCAGTGAGAAACTCACGCCTTTTACTTCATCAAAAGCTTCATGGAATAAGAAAACAGCCAATAAAAATTGAATGGTAGGTTCAATGTATTGCGCTAATCCTATCACGGTTAACGTGGTTCGTTTGACGGCAGCAGTAAAGAATAATAACGGTAAGATAGTCACTGGAGCTGTTAAGATATAATAAAAACGAGTCAAATTATCAGCCGAAGGTAATGCACTTTTATCGGTAACAACCAACCAAATCGTAGCGCCTATTGCTAATGGCATTAACCAAAGGGTTTCCATAAATAAAGACGTGATCACATCAAAACGAATAAACTTACGAATTAATCCATATACAGCAAATGCACCGCCCATCATTATAGCCAATACAGGTAATTCACCGTACATCCACAATTGATAGCCCACACCAGCACAAATTAAGGCAACAGCCCATTTTTCTGCTGAATTAAGCTTTTCTTTAAGAAATATGACGCCTAATAAAATTGAGAAAAGCGGATTAATAAAATACCCCAAGCTCGCTTCTAATACTTGTTGATGTGTTAATGCATAGGTAAATGTACACCAAGAAACAGCCATAGCCATTGAGCTAAATAGACACATAAAAATAGAGCGCTTATCTTGTAAAACAGCGCGCCATCGTGTCCTATTTTTAATAAAGAGTCGCACGAGTAATAAAAGAGGGATAGACCAGATCAAACGCTGAGCCAACATTTCTAACGGCTGCGCTCCCGGTAACAGCCGATAAAACAGAGGAGTAATTCCCCAAAGAATATAAGAAAAAATGGCTAATACCGCGCCCGATTGAGCCCACATTTAATGTTCCATCAATAAAAGTCGATAAGATTTAATATCATACGCTTAAAATTGGCAGAACAATATGATCGGCATCGCTGATTGATTGATCAAACATCAGTACAACAGCATAGATGAGATAAAAAAAATCTCCACAAATAACCACTCCGAGAAAAGTCGTTATAAATGGAGAATAGGAAAATCCATTAAGGGAAAACCGTGGTAAAAACCACAACCAGAAAAAATAGGTGAGTTGTTAGAAAATCTCCCTAACATGCAAAGGCGGTTGCTGCTGAACAAAATCATGTAATTTTTTACGACTTGGTGCCGCGGCTATTGCCCCCTTTTTAGTGGTGGCTAAAGCACCGCAAGCAGCTGCTTGCGTCACTATTTTTGATAGATATGGTTCATCTTCAGCAAAACCATATTCAGCAAGCGCAGCTAACAAGCCTGACATAAAGGCATCGCCAGCACCGGTTGTATCAATACATTCAACGATAAAGGCACTAAATGCGACTTGGGTATTTGGCGTTAAAACTAAACAACCTTTAGAGCCTTGGGTGATCACTTTTAAACGAGCGGGATAATCTTCTAATTTTTTAAGTGCATTATTCAATGTCACTTCTTGTGTCATCCACGTAAGCTCATCTTCGGATAATTTTAATATGTCCGCTTTATGCGCATAATTATCAATAACTTCGCGCATTTCTTCATGATCACGCCACATTTGAGGTCGTAAATTAATATCAAAACTCAGTAGTGAACCGCTTTCTTTAATATTTTTGATTGCACAATCTAAGGTCGAGCGACAAATGGGATTCACTAATGCTAAAGAGCAAAAATGCAAAATATCTTTTTCAAACGCAGGTAAAGATTTTTCTGTTAAAAATTGATCAGCAGACTCAGCAACTAAAAAAGTAAAATCACGCTCACCATTTTCTTGTAAAGAGACAAGAACAGTACTGGTACGATGAAACTCATCAAATTCCATTGCACGAGTATCAACGCCCAGATCAAACAATGTTTTTTGCATAAAATGGCCGAACGCATCTTCACCTACACGTCCAATAAAACCACTTTGTTGACCAAGCTTAGCAACGCCCGCAGCAACATTGACTGGCGCGCCACCAGCACATGCTTCATATTGCATGTTTTGCAATGGGATCAAGTCAACAACAGCGTCACCTAAAGACCAGACTTTCATAATCTCTCCTGAAGATAAGCAATTATTTTTCTTAACTATATTCTGTTTTTATGACTATTCATAACGAATAAGTAAAGATATTGCTCGTAAATCCACACTGATAACGTTAACATAATGAGATAAGATGATAAAGTCAATCTCATGCATCGTATTTTTTTCACTCTAAATGTTATCGTTAACAGCAAGAGTAATAGTGTGATTACATCTGTTCTTTACCCTTTTGTGATCTTAAAAACACACTAATAACTCTAAAATATAATAAGGATAATGATATGAAACACCGCTTAGAACAATCAACAAAAGCCTTAAATACTTTGATTGAAAAACGAGGCAATAAATTTTATCCCCAGTTTCATTTGGCAGCACCTGCGGGTTGGTTAAATGATCCTAATGGTCTTATTTATCACGATGGTTTATATCACGCCTTTTATCAGCACCATCCTTATTCTCAAGATTGGGGACCAATGCATTGGGGACATGCCACAAGTACCGATATGATCCACTGGCAACATCAACCTATTGCGTTAGCACCAGGAGATGACTACGACAAAAGTGGTTGCTTCTCAGGATCAGCAATTAGCCATGAAGGTAAACTCTATCTTTTCTATACCGGACACAATTGGTTAGCCGCCGAAGGGGATGATAGTCAAATCTATGAAGCGCAATGTGTTGCTATCAGTGAAGATGGCATTCATTTTGAGAAAAAAGGGATCGTTTTAGAACCCCCTAAAGGTTATATGCATTTTCGTGATCCTAAAGTCTGGTATCAAGACGGTAAATGGTGGATGGTTGTTGGTGCTCGTGATGAAAAAGATCAAGGACAAGTCCTACTCTTCTCTAGCGAAACCTTATTTGAAGAAGGTCAACAGTGGAACAACGATTACACTGTTTTAGGAAAAACGGATGATAAAAATGTCTATATGTGGGAGTGCCCTGATTTCTTCCCTATTAGCCAAGAAAACGAATTTGCAATCGTCTTCTCACCACAAGGAAAACGAGCCGAAGGCTATCAATATCGCAATCTCTTTCAATCAGGGGCATTAATTGGCCAGTGGTCGCCAAATCAACCCTTTAAACCACAAGGTCACTTTATTGAACTTGATAATGGCCATGACTATTATGCGCCACAATCATTTACGACACCTGATGGTCGTCGTGTTTCAATGGGATGGATGGATATGTGGAATTCGCCAATGCCTTCAAAATCTGAATTTTGGTCTGGTTGTTTTACACTCCCTCGTGAAATCACGTTTGATAAATCCAAAAATCGCTTACGCATGATCCCTGTTAAAGAAGTCGAATCATTGCGCCAAGAAAAACAGACTATCCAGCCATTAACACTCAGTAATCAATCTATCGAACTAATAAATAATACTACCGCTATCGAACTCGACTTAACATTATCTTTAGACAGTCATGCTGAAAAATTTGGCTTATGGCTAGGTGAAGGGCTTGAGCTATTTGTTGATAATCAATCAAATCGTTTGGTTCTTAACCGCCATTATCCTCAGCACAATATGAGTGGAGCTAGAAGTATTCCATTACCTGAAGGTTGTGAATTGAATTTACGTATTTTCATTGATCGTTCATCAATTGAAGTCTTTGTAAACAAAGGTGAATTCACCTTTAGCAGCCGATATTATGCTCAACAAGATACTCAAACTTTACGTCTTTTTGCCATGAATGGCGATGCAACACTGATTAATGGTCAATATTGGCAGCTAAATAGTATTTACTAATATTAAGAAGGTAAGTAAGACGTGAGTCTTTAAATAGACTCACGTTCAACTAATTGACAAGGTACGTGTACGGTATCTCTATGGTTTCGTTCTTGAATAATATGCAATGTCGCTTCTTTACCTAACTCATAATGAGGCAGTTGTACCGTTGTTAATGGTGGATAAAACAATTCTCCCGTACCAATCATATTATCGTATCCCAAAACAGCCACTTGCTCTGGAATACGTAATCCCATAGAAAGTAAAACTTGGTAAGCGAGAAAAGCGATACGGTCATTACCACAAATGAGAATATCAAAGTCAGCCTTTTGATGAACACAATGCTTTTTCAATATTTCAATCACATCACGATAGTGTTCATCTCCAAACATCATCGTATATTGTTGTAGATCCGACAATGGTAGCCCAGCCTCTTGCCAAGCATCTTCAACGGCTTTACGACGAATAGGCCCTGCAACAGACTCTTCAGGTATATAAAAGCACAAAGGACGGCGATACCCTTTCTCGATGACTTTTTTCATCCCAAAATACTGTCCATGATAATCATCGGGAATATAAGTTGGGAAAGCGTGCGTTTTATCCAAACAGTTTGCTAACACTAAATTCTTATCGAGCAACTTTTCATGTACGGTGATTTCACGCAACCCCATCGTGGTATAAATAATACCATCTGGACGTTGAGCCAAAAGTTGCCAAATGGCATTTTCATAACAATCTTGTGCAGTCAAATTAACAACAAATGAACTCCAACCAAATTCTCTTGCGGTTTGTTCTATCGATAAAATCATTTCCACAGAAAATGGTGTCGTTGCGGTATCAATTGCCAGAACACCAATTGATGATACTTTTGTTCCTTGACCACGAATTTTTCGTGCAGAATAATCTGGAACATAGTTAAGTTGATCAATCGCATTTTGGACTTGTTTCAGTGTTTCTGGTTTTAATAACTCAGGGTTATTAATCGCTCTTGAGACTGTCATCAAAGAAACGGATGCAAGTCGAGCTACATCTTTCAGTGACGCCATAGTATTGGCTCGGTTGGTTTATTAAAAAGGGTCAGTAGAAATAAAGTGCTATTTTACAAGAAGTAAAGCCAAAAAGCCACAAAGGGAATTGTATTGTAACTAAATGCGACTATTAATTACTTCATAAAAAAACACCTAGATATATTATTTTTTTACTTATTAAGTGAGTTTAATATAGTTAAAATCACTTACGATAAAAAACTTAGTTACAATTAATAATAGTTATCTCATCCTTTCATTATAGAAATAAATTATTCTTATCTATAAAATACAAATATTGAAACAAAACAAAGTTCTGATATTTTATCTATAATATAATACAGAAGTATTAATCATTTTTAATTTGATATATTCTGAATATGGCTCCGTTGCGTGAATGTTACCCTACATAAAAAACTTATAAATTAGTCAAATTTCGTTACTCATTCACTTTTAGTGTAAGAGCAGAGTAAAACCAGGAGCAACATATGGAATCAATAATCCACTTAATCACTTTTGAAGATGACAGTACAAAAGTTCAACTTAAAGCCGTTCTTTCTTCTTTAGCGGCTAATGTGAAAACCTATTCAAATGAGCAGGCTTTCTTGAAATACTATTTTTCATCAACAAAAGGAGCTCATAAAGAGTGCATCATAATTAATACAAAGAGTAGTGCAGCACCATCAATTGCACTGATTAAAGAACTCAACAAATTGAAAAACATCATCCCTGTTATTATTATTTCTGGGGATAGTTCCATTGAGAGTTGTCGTAACGCATTTAAATCAGGGGCTTTCGAATATTTAACTCGACCTCTAAATGTGAATGAACTTCTTAATATTGTCTCGGAATCTTTCCTGCATTATGAAAGTGAAGTTGAGCAATTCCGAACATATATATCTCTAAAAGATAAATTTGGTAAGTTATCTAATAGAGAAAAAGAGGTTATGGAGATGATCCTTGACGGAAATACGAGCAAAGAAGCGGCAGAAAAACTTTCGTTATCGCCTCGTACAGTTGAAGTGCATCGTTCAAATATGTATACGAAATTGAAAATAAGATCACTACCACAATTAGTTCAAGAGTATGATTTCTTTAAGAAATATGATTTAAGAGCAAACTAATTTACAATGTGATTTCTATTTATCAATGGGTTGTATTATCTTACTATATAACGATATGACCTGTTTAATTTTCATTAAATTTTATTAATGAGAGAAAGCTGTACTTCTAAAAATATTCTATTTTGGATGAATTACGCCTAATATGGGAATAATTAATACGCTAGACACCATTCTACGATAGAAAGGGCGGCAGCTTATTTTGATGCCACCCTTTCATTAGTGTTCGTTTAATTTCAATTTAAAACATTTGTATATATTATTTTCATAATCGCTATTATTAATAACTATTATGATTGTTTTTTATTAATAATAGCAATATAAGAATAGATGAAGCCCTTCATTTGATATAAATCATTTTTTACTTATTATAAAGATGAGTATTCTCATTTCTAATTTCTCATTTCCTTTATTCTTATTTTACGAAGAAAATTATTAATGAGTAAAAAATAATACAAAAGAAATTCCCGTCTCTTTTTTTATGCCCATTTAAAGACTGGTTATGCGTTTTGATTTTCGATTTAAACAAAAAATTCCTTATAAGAAAATTCTAATCGAAGTGTTTTAATTGCGATTATTTAAACAGTAAAATAAGAAATAATAATAAGTATTTCCTTTTATACTCCCTTTTACTTAAGAAATTTATTCTCTTTATAGTTTAATTAATGTAATACATCATTTACCATTTCTACTTAATAACAATCAAATAAAGAGCATCATTAAATGATCACATTGTGTAAGTACAATGCACTAGCTCTAAATAAGTATTAACACCTAGAAAAACAAATAATTATTAATAATTTATTTATAGTCTTAATAAGAGCAAAAAAAGAAGGAATTAATCTGCATAAAAAAATATAAGATAAACTTATACGTTTATTCTTATTTTCACTTTGAGTAAATGCCCTTATGCTATACCCTCCTAACTCGCTTTTTACAAAGAAAAATGAACACTCAAGATAAAAACCGTCGCCCGATAAAAGCAAGACAAACAAACTGGGCTACAAAGTGCAGCCGCTACTTACAACAAAAAGGGGCAACTCCTAACGGTATTTCCGTGTTTAGTGTCATATTTGCATTACTTGCAGGCTTATCACTCTTTTGTGCCCTCTTCTACACATCTGGATTATTACGCTCAATTTTACTGCTCCTTGGCGCTATCATGATCCAAGGTCGCCTCATTTGTAATTTACTAGATGGTATGGTTGCCGTCGAAGGAGGCATGAAAAGCCCAGTAGGTGCTGTTTATAATGAATTACCAGACAGAATTGCTGATACTTTAATTATTTTGGGTGTCGGTTATGGGCTATCTTCTGACTTTTCTATGGCCATTACGTTGAGCTGGGTGGGCGCTTTTTTTGCAGTAATGACCGCTTATGTTCGTGTATTAGGTGGCGCTTGTGGACTAGATCAACAATTTACAGGCCCCATGGCAAAACAACACCGAATGGCGTTATTAACCTCTGTTGCTGTTATTGCTGCATTTATTCCTAATCTTTGGGGAATATGGCTCTTTTTGATTTCATTATGGATTATTATTTTAGGTTCAATGCTGACCACAATTTTCAGAACCCGTCGAATTTTACGGGATTTAGCACAAGGTGTCTGATTAATGAAAAATGGAAAACTTGCTTTAGATGCAAAAGTGGTATCATCCGTCTTAGTCTCTATTTGTCGATTCCTAACAGGTATTCGCGCTAAACAAACTTCTCCTATTGCAAAAGATATTCCTTGTATTTATTACGCTAACCATTCTAGTCATCTTGATGGCTTAGTTATTTGGTCTTGTCTTTCACCCAATATTCGCCCTTATGTTCATCCCGTTGCCGCTGAAGATTATTGGAACAAAAACCGCTTACGCCGTTATTTATCTCATCGTATCTTTAGAGCTATTCTTATTCCTCGTCATGCCACCAAAATGAATTTTCCACAAGAGGAAAATTCTTGCGGAGAAAGCGCAGAGCAACCCGCTAATGACGCTGCATCATCAGCACCAAATAAAGCCAATGCACTTGCTCTGATGCAAGAAATTTTAGACCAAGGGGATTCTTTAATTATTTTTCCTGAAGGTACTCGAGGTAATGGCGAATCTATTCAAGATTTTAAAGCAGGTCTTTGGCATCTTTCTCGTAAAAATCCGAATGTTCAATTAGTCCCTATTTATCTGGAAAACTTAAACAGAGTTCTTCCTAAAGGCTCTCGCTTAGTTGTTCCTGTTATTTGCAGTGCAATTTTTGGTGCCCCTATTGAAGCCACTCATGAACATGAAAGTAAACAAGAGTTTCTAGTAAGAGCAAAAAGTGCGTTAGAGGAGCTACACAATGGAACGTATTAATAACGAAGTCCTCTGGATCTTTATCGGACTCTTCTCTTTCTTAATTATCGCCAGCATTATTGGTGCTATTTTAGCGGCAGTAAAAGGCCCTACATCCACCATCACGAATCTTAATTCAAGGATCAATGCGTGGTGGGTGATGTGTATTATTGCAGGTGTTGCAATAGGGATTGGAGCAATAGGTTCTGTCGTCCTATTTACTATTATCTCATGGCTTGCATTACGTGAACTTATTACCTTAACACCCACACATCGTGACGACCATGAAGCGCTGTTCTGGTGTTTCTTCGTTATATTGCCTATCCAATACATTCTTGTTGGTGTGCAATGGTACAACTTAATGGCAGTATTTATTCCCGTTTACGCCTTCCTATTAATACCAACACGTATGGCACTTTCAGGTGACACTCGCCACTTCTTAGAACGTATGGCAAAAGTGCAATGGAGCGTAATGATAGCAATTTATTGCCTAAGTTATGCACCCGCACTTTTAATGTTGCCAATTGAAGGTTTCGAAGGTCGTAATATCAATTTACTGCTCTTTTTAATGATAGTGGTGCAAGTTTCTGACGTACTTCAATATGTGTTTGGTAAATTATTTGGCAAACATCCTATCGTGCCTAAATTAAGTCCAAATAAAACAGTGGAAGGCTTTTTTGGTGGCATTATCTCCGCCAGCCTTATTGGCATGATGTTGTGGTGGGCAACGCCTTTCTCATGGTGGGCTGCATTTTTACTCTCTTTAGTAATCACATTGGCAGGTTTTGCCGGTGGTTTATGTATGTCTGCAATCAAAAGAGATAGCGGTGTAAAAGATTTTGGCACGATGATCGAAGGCCATGGTGGCATGATGGATAGAATGGATTCGCTCTGTTTTGCAGCCCCTATTTTCTTCCACGTTATTCGCTATTTTTACGTTTAGTTTTACTCTGTTTAATCAAAAGCAAACTAACCTATATAAACTAAAGTGCCGATATTAAAACTATCGGCATTTTTATATTCCCTGTTTTACTTATGCTAATTTAATATCATAAATTAACTATCATTATATAAACTAAACATTTGTTTTAATTTTGGATTAAAAGTCGATATATTATATTTTACATATAAATCAAATAATTAAATAAAATTATTGTGCATAAAGAGGTCTGCTTTCTCTACTTTTTTATTTATAGTGATAGCTTAGAAAGCTGCTATCTTTTACCCTAACGCTCCTTTTCTTTCTAGATTATTTATCATTATGATCACTTGGCTACTCATTGCTTTTTCTTTATTACTTTTGGGTTTTAATCGCACTCTTGCACTTATTACACTTGCATTTACGGCAGTTAGCGCATTTATAACTGGCGTTATTACATGGCAAACTTTGCCCATTATTTTTGGTATTCTGCTATTAGCATTTGCTTATTCACGTTATAAAACACAACCACTGCTACGCGGGATCATCATTCTTGCGCTTATCATCATTGCCAGCGGGTTAACCTTTCACCTTATTCCTGGTTTTAACAATTTACGTTACCTTTCACACACCGCTATAGGGATAAAAAGCGCCCCTTTTTCATTTTATTTCAATGCTGACAAAGCATTATTACCTTTTATTTTTCTGATCTTTATTCCTACGCTTTTTGTCTGCACTCCATTAAAAGAAGCAAATAAATTACAGTGGGCAATGTTAATTATTGCCATTCCTGCACTGTTATTGATCGCTGTAAAGCTAGGGGGATTAGCAATTGAATTGCATTTACCATCATGGTTACCTGCCTTTATTCTTGCGAACCTCTTTTTTGTATCACTTGCTGAAGAAGCATTATTTAGAGGTGTGATTCAACAAACATTATCACGTTATCTACCTCCTTATGTTGCTCTACTAATAGCAGCCATTATCTTTGGTTTAGCACATTTCGCAGGCGGAGTATTGTTAGTTGTTTTTGCTTCACTCGCGGGGATTATTTATGGGTTAGCTTGGATGTGGAGTGGTCGGCTCTGGGTTTCAACGCTATTTCACTTTGCACTTAATCTGACTCACCTGCTCTTTTTTACTTACCCATTTAAAATAGCCTGATTGATTTTTTTTCTTATCTGCTCGAAGGATTTTTTATCCTAACTTTCACCACCTTTTACTGATATCTTAACTTCATCAGTAAAAGGATGTGTGAAACGTGAAAGCACTCACACAAATAGAATACAGATATTCTTATTGCGCCCATTATCCGATGAAAATTTTGTTAGTATGCTTTATCGCTTATCTATAAATAATCAAAACTTCATTCGGTACACAATAACAAGCTCAAAATAATAACATCCATTAATACGATAAGAAGTTGCCTTACTTTACGGTATAGACCTTAGAAAAAATAGGTAAGCTTTGCTCTGTTTTCTTTTTTTAGTTCAGCATTATCTGCTGAAAATTTGCCTCTTTCGCCATCAGGACAAAAATATGTTAGATCAAGAAATGATCCGCACTTTTATACAGGTCGCCGACTGCCAAAGTTTTACCAAAGCAGCCGATATGCTTCATAAAACATCAGCCGCGATTAGTTACCGTATAAAAACATTAGAAGAAAATATCGGCACCCAACTTTTTAATCGCACCACAAGAACCGTGACACTCACGCCAGCGGGCGAATATCTCTTAGAAAAATGTCGTCAATGGATTGTATGGCTAGAATCAATGCCTGTGGAACTTCAACAAATGAACGCGGGTGTCGAGCATCAGGTCAATATTGTGATTAATAATCTTCTTTATGATCGCACAGCTGTTGCCAGTATGTTGGCTTGTCTTCATCAACGTTTTCCTTCTACCCAATTTCATATTACTCGCCAAGTCTATATGGGTGTTTGGGATGCACTTATTAATGAAGATTACCATTTTGCTATCGGTGTTACGGGTAATGAATCCCTTAAGAATAATATTAACATTTGTGCGATGGGCGAAATTCAATGGCAATTTGTTGTCGCGCCGAATCATCCTTTAGCCAATATCAGTGGTGTATTAAATGATGATCAAATGCGTATGTATTCTGCTGTAAACGTCGAAGATACGTCTCGCCATCTTTCTAAACGCACTGCATGGCGCTTATCGGGTCAGCACGAGATCCGTGTACCTGATTTACACACAAAATTAGCCTGTCATTTAAAAGGTGTGGGAATAGGATTTTTGCCATTAAGTTTATGCAAACCACTTATTGATAGCGGACAGTTAATTGCGAAAGAAGTAAAAAATCGTCGTCATAACTCTCCTCTTTCATTGGCATGGTGTGAAGATAAAAAAGGCGCAGTAGTCAGTTATTTAGTGGAGTTGTTTAAGCAAAATCACCCGAGTGTGCAATCGTTTTACGATCCTTTAAATTAAAAAGGCAAACCGAAGTTTGCCCTTTTACTGTATATTCAGTGGCTATCTGAATAGCGTACTACGCTTTTGCTTCTTCATTATTGTTGTTGCTTTCTTTAATAAAGAGGCTTGCCACAATACCGATACAAATCAGAATAGCTGCAAAGTAGAAACCTGAGTCCATGCTACCTGTTTTGTCTGATAGGAAACCGGTTAATGTTGGTGCAAAAACAGAACCCAGCATACCGATACAGTTATAAACACCAAATGATGTACCTAGTGCATGTCGGGGTGAGTTATCAGCAACTACAGCAACAAGTACTGGGTTTGTACTGATTTTACCAACAATACCGTAAAGGATCAGAGCACCAATTAACACAGGCATTGATTCTGACATTGGCACAGCAAGAATAGCGACTAATGACAGCGGTAACATGATCAGTAACACAGGTTTACGGCGACCAATTTTATCTGAAACCCAGCTAAAAATAAGTGAACCAGGAATAGCAAACCACGGCATTAATGATGCGATAGTTGAAATTTGTGTCCCAGTAATTCCACGCTCAGTTTCTAAGTAATACGGTAACCAAGTTACTAAGACAAAGAAACCATAGATTGAACAGAAGATGGTGACATACGCAAGGTTGATATTGCGATTACCAAATAAATCTTTAAATGTCAGTTTAACTTTTTGTTTGGCTGCGCCATTTTCTGCCGCAGGTTGTGCTTTTGGCTTATCTTTGATGATCCATAACATAACCAAACCAATAATAATAATTGGCACACCAATGATATAGAACGGAGCACGCCAGCTCATTCCCATCTCACCAACAGAAATACTTGAGATGTAGTAACCAATAGACAAACCAAATGCCATACCACTATTGATAATCGCACTACCTAATGTAATACGATGTTTTGGTATCGCTTCTGAGGATAGACCATACTGAGGGCCATAATAGAAACCTTGGAATATCCCCACCATGACCCATGCAAACATAAAGGTCACGTAAGTTGGCATCATACCCGCAATAATGGTGAATCCACCGAAGAGAACAACACCTGTTACTAATACTTTTTTCTTACCTAAATAGTCACCAATCATGCCTGATGGAATATTTAGTGCAGTATATCCGATAAAGAAAATACTCATGATGGAGCCAAGTTGAGCTTTAGACAGATCAAACTCAGCACCAATATTTACCATTAAAGGACCAACAATAGCACGGCTACCATACAGCGCAATCCAACCAAAGAAGAAGATAATGGTCAGTTTAACCCAATAAGGGACTTTGCCTTTCTCATTCACTTGTGCATCGTTCATAATGACGCTCCTGAAAGCATTTTTATTAAGACTGATAAATTAAAGTGCCAGACTGACCTTCAATAACTTGTTGAATATTTTGTAATGCACCAATATGAGCTTGTTGCCCTGTTGCATTAACAAAATCACTCACTGCCATGATTTTTGGTCCCATTGCGCCATCAGCGACAGCCATTGGTGCAAGTTCTTCTGGTGTTGCTTCACGAATTGCAGCTTGTTCTGGTGTACCCCAATTTTTATAAATAGCATCTGCCTCTGTTAAAATAACAAAGTGCTCTGCATTTAATTCACGAGAAATTAAAGCCGCAGTTAAATCTTTATCAATAACAGCTTCACTACCAATAAATTCATTATTTGAATTGTTGACTGGAATACCGCCACCGCCGCCACAAATAACAATATGACCTTTATCTAATAAAAGTCTTACTGCTTCGATATCAATAATCTTTTTCGGTGTTGGTGATGGCACAACACGACGATAATATTTACCGTCTTGTTTAAATGTCCATTGATACTTCGCAATTAACTCTTCTTTAGCAGCTTCATCATAAATAGGGCCGATAAATTTACTTGGATCGTTAAATGCTTCATCATTAATATCAACGGAAACTCGAGTCATTACCGTTGTAATAGCTTTTTCAGGATGATTTTGATTAATTTTCTGCATCATCATATAACCAATCATACCTTGGCTTTCTGCGACTAAGATATCCAATGGATATGCAGGAACGTCTTGATATGCAAGGTTTTGAAGTGCAAGTAATCCAACTTGAGGCCCATTACCGTGTACTAATACAACACGATACTCTTTAGCTAATTTATTAATTGTCTCTGACATCAATTCAATATTTTTATATTGATTTTCAGCAGACAAAACTTCCCCGCGTTGCAATAATGCATTTCCGCCTAAAGCAATAACAATTGTTTTCATAATTATCCGTATCCGAATGTTTATATAAATTCTTTTATTAAAAAATATTAATCAATATGCTGTTGTTGTTTTTTAGTTTGGTAACCAATCCATAAGCCCAGTAATGTATCTGCACCAGAATGATGACCAATAGAGAGTATTTCCAACATATCCTTAAAAATAATCTCTTTATTCTTTATTTTTTTACCTAGTTGAATGAGATAGGTAGAAAATATTCCCTGTGTGGCATATTCCAAATAATGCTTACTGACAATGGTGGTCAATTCAGATAAAGGCGGTGTGTTATTAAAAAAATTATTAAGTTTATTTTCTGGCTCTGCTAAATAATGTGCAAATAGCATACCCACCAGCATATCATCTGAACTTGGCGTTAATCCGGGACCTTTCCCTGTAAAAATAGCCCAGTTAACAGCATTGCCTAATAGCTGATTATGAAACAGCTTAGCTAATAACTTTATTTCACTGAGTTGCGCGATTTGACGGTAATTTTTCAATGAGCCGTATAACCCCGTTGCAATCGAGGGAGATAACAGAGAAAAAAAACTTTCTAACCAACGTAAATCTAAATTCGCTTTATCTTGTAAGCGTAAATTCTCACTTTGACCTGCGATCAATGTGAGTTTATTTGCGAGTGTCGCTTGATGATTTTTAAGACTCATCACAATCGAGGGATGGCACTGTTTGGCAAAATAATCAAAATCATCTTGTTTTAGTAACCATCCCATCGGGCTTAATCCTTTTCCTTCACGATGAAAAGTCATTAAGCGTTGTTGAGGGCAAATGAAATTCAAAGCATGGTCATAAATGCCCACACATTTAATCTCACCTTCAAAGTCAGTGATATGCTGGCTGGTTTGAAGTGCTTGAATTTGCATAATGCCCCCCTTTATTGCTGCATTTTGTCGTTAAAAAACGAGATTAAGCGTCGATGCCTAGCTCTTCAGCAAGTGCAACAATTGCTTTTTCAAAGCAACCTAAAGGTGCGCGTACAGTACCAGCACCAATCTGACCAACACCCGGCTCTTTATGTGCAATACCTGTGTTAATCAGTGGCGTGATCCCTGTTTCAACAACGCGACGAGCATCTAAACCTAAACATGCACCTTGGAAATCCCAAGTTGGAATTTGCAACATCATGTTGCGTGCAAGATAGATCTCAGCCATTTCTTCAGTCACTTCACGCGCCGCATCCATACCACCTGATGCCCCCACAAAGCGTGTTACACCAGGAGCGGCAACCATTGCCGCGCCACCAATACCGAAGGTTTCAGTGATTGCACTATCACCGATATCTGGGTTCGCATCTGCTTGACTAAAGCCTGAGAAGAACAGACCTTGTGGTGTATTTACTGGAGCGGTAAACCATTGGTCACCCATTCCGCTGATTTTGATACCAAAGTTGCTACCATTACGTGTCATTACAGTGACGATAGTACCTTGCTTGATTTGAGCACCCGCATCCATCGCGGCTTTACAGTAAGCCATGGCTAAGTTCAGGAAGAATTGGTCTGTAATGCTCAGGAATTTAGTCACTTTGGTAATTTCAGCTTCTTCAAAATCTAAAGTGCCTAGTACTGGTGCAAGCTGGCGCAGTAGCAGTGCAGATGCGGCGATGTTACGTTGGTGGAATTCATCACCCATCGTAATTGCTTGTCCCATAATTGCCGTCAGATCGATACCGTTTTCAAACGTTGCAATCGCTGCTTTTAATACTGGCGCCAAGCTATTTTGCATCCAATGTAAACGCTCTTGCACATCTGGACCATAAGCACCAAAGCGCATCACTTTACCGATACCTTCGTTCATGTTGCAGTAAGCGTAGTTACCATGAATGTGGTTTTTGATAACCAGCATTGGCATATGAGCAGAAGTAATACCGCCCATTGGGCCTACTGCATTCACGTTATGGCAAGGAATAAACTCAATTTCGCCGGCGTCTAACATTGCCAATGCTTGTTCTTCAGTTTCTGCCCAACCTTCAAATAAAGAAGCACCGATACATGCACCGCGAACAGGGCCACTCATTTCCCCCCAAGTTACTGGTGGACCTGCGTGAAGTAATTTTTTACCTGTCTCTAAAGCAGGAACAACTTCTTTTGCTAAGCTAACATCACACCAGTGAGGACGGGCTTCACGGATACGTTCGATAACTGCTTCATTCGCTTGTTCGATAGTTGAGTACATATCTGCAATTCCTTATTTCAATTTCTTTAATATTTCAGCCAGTTTTTTATTGCCACCTGCGACAGGTGCCCACTGATAATGAACAACGGGGGTGCCACTTGATTGCAGATCGTCTGCGAAGCTACGTAATCCTGCGTTGATCACAGAGATCCCGTTAAGCAGTGGCGACACTTCAGCATGTGCTTCTGCTGGATGAGGCTGGATTAATTCTTTGGCCAATAAAACGGCTTCTGGCAACGTATCCATCACAATAATGCCCGCTTCTTTTAGCTGTTTTTGCTGTTCGCTACGGTTTTGTGGATCGTCTTCAGTACCCGTAATAGTTGCGATAGTGATCAATGGATTTGCTTCGTCACGTTTCTCATTCAGTTTTTTGATTTCCTGAATTAACGCGCCAGCTGGATCTTGAGTTGCGCCATAACCAATAACAAAATCAACCAGTAACACGCCAGCTTCGGTTTTATTGCTTAGCTCACTGATAAATTTGTTACGTGTAGATGGGTCAATCATTGGGTGTGGTTTACCCTGTGTATAGAAGTCATCACCCATATCGATAATTTTGTGGCCATCAGCATCTAGCATCGTGCCTTGTTTATGTTCGTTATCGACTTCAACATTGAGTTTCTCAGATAACAACATGGCGCACTCAGCCGCTAACGTACCACCAGCATAAAGACCAATGATTTTCTTACCCGCTACTTTTGGTAATTCCGCGGCAATATCTTCAACACGAGCTAATTCAGCCGCAATACGTGCAGTTTCATCTAAAGTGCGAGTGAAATAGATATTGTCGTCTTGGAATTTCTCAGGTTTTGTTCCTAAGAATTGAGCCACAATCGGTTTGTTATGGCGTTTCATTTCAGCAATGATTTTTTGGCGAACAGCTGGCGCTGGTGGCTTAGAAACAAAAGCAATAACTCGAGTGTTAGGATCAGCAGCCAGCATATTGATAGCTGTTATTGCACTGATGCCACCAATTTGCTCAGTTAAATCACGACCACCTAAACCAATGGAGTGAGAAATACCTTGGCGCTGTAAAACAATCTGTGAGGTGATTTCTTGAATACCAGTACCTGATGCGCCCACAATACCGATTGAACCTTTAGGAGCAATATTCGCGAAAGCAAGAGGAGCTCCCGCAATATTCGCAGTACCACAGTCAGGCCCCATCACAATCAGACCTTTTGCAGCTGCTTTTTCTTTTAATGCTTTTTCATCTGCGATAGAAACGTTGTCAGAGAACAGCATAACGTTACAGCCATCTTCTAAACCGGTATCAGCTAATTCAGCCGCATATTCACCCGCAATAGAGATAAGTAACATATTGGCATTCGTGCTTTTTTGTTTAGCGGTACGCCAGCTACGCACTGTTGTTAATTTGTTACCACCTTTTTGACCACTGGCTATCTCTGCCAGTGCTTCCTCTAATGCCGTAGAAATCATATCGATAATGGAAGGATCGTCTGATTCCGCTTTAATCGAAACACAAATGTCATTCGGTGTGGCTTCGTTAAACATGTCGTGCCAGAAACCGGTGACATCGAGAAGAGATTTATTCGCTGGTGTTCCCATCATGACGGAAATTTCTTCCACCTCTGGGGCTTCACTTAATTTTCGGGAAATAATCATCAGGCTTACTGAATCCTGAAAGCTCCCTTTTTTAATAAAAGCATGGATCATTATGATATCCTTAACGCATTTAATATATGTAACAGCACATATCTATTTGCATTTCGTTTTTTTGATAATAAGAAGCCTATTTGCTTAAGTTATTAAGCAATATAAATAAATGTCTGATTTATTAATTTCTAATCTCTGTATATAAACATACTGAAGAAATATCGAAATGTAGAGTGACAGAAGTCACACTTATTTATTGTAAAAAATTTTTATTTAATCGAACGATATTTATTAAATAAATTATGATGAGGAAAGCTTATTAATTTAGGGATAGAACCTAAAACTTCACAGAGGGATTTAACGAATAAGAAACAATCAATGGAATACAAACTTCAAATAAAACAAAGACAACCAATTATCAAGTTACAATTTTATAACATACAACAATAAATAATTATTATCAATAAATAAAAAAGGCTATTTTCCTTTGTTAAATTTAAAAATTAATCTTTATTTTCAATTGTATTTTATTTTATAAAAAACAAAAAAAGCCTTTTATTTAATAAGGCTTTTAAAATAGAAAGAATATTTAATATATAACTTAAGTTACTGCTTAATAGCTTCAACTTGAATTTTTAATGTCATATTATCCGCCATCCCTTCTTTGACTAAAAAGTCTACGCCCCAATCTGAACGTTTAATGGTTGTTTCAAAATCTCCCCCACAAACAGGTGTATTAAATACAGGGCTTTCATAACAATTAAATTTAGTTGCTGTTAAATGAATTGGCAGTGTTTTCCCTTTCATTGTTAATAACCCATCAATAGATGTAGGCTTATTATTAGAAAAATGCCATTGTGTTGAAGAAAACTGAATTGTTGGGTATTTATCTGCATCTAAAATATCGGCACTTTTCACATGATTATCAAATGCCTTTAATCCCGTATTTAATGTTTTAACTGGAATAGAAACATTTATTTTTCCTATATTCTTTTCTGGTGAATAAGTTAAATCCCCTTCAATCTCATAAAAACCACCACTATTTGTCGAAGTACCAAAGTGATCAATATAAAACATAGCCTTAGTGTGTGTCGGCTCAAGTTTATATTCATTTGCTTGCACTGTCGGCACAAGTAATAATAAGGATAATACAGCAGGTAAAATAAATTTCATTATTGATTCCTAATATATTTTTATAAAATAATGCCCATAAAGAAAAAGCTTTATAGGCATTTTTAAACAAAGAGAGTTTAAAATTAATTAACGCTGAGAATCTAAAACTTCGTTATTTTTTAATACGTCTTGAGCTTTGCTATAACTTTCAATTAATAACTGATAAGCAGGGAAAATCTGAGTATACGCTTGCGCCCATTCAGCGGCATCAGCACGGTTCCATGTTTTTTGAATTTCAGAAGCAACCGCTGCGGTATCCATCGGTACTACACCCGCCTGAACAATACGAGCTAAGGTAATTTCTTCAGCCATTTTACTGTAAGTACCTGATGCATCAATCACTGCAAAGACTTGATAACCTTCAGCAACCGCACTAATTGCAGGGAATGCCATACAAACACTCGTAATAGTACCCGCGATAATTAATTGCTTTTTACCTGTTGCTTTAACAGCTTCAACAAACTCAGGATTATCCCAAGCGTTAATTTCACCTTTACGTGCAATATATTTTGCATGAGGTGCATTTTGATGAATTTCAGGAATTAATGGACCATTAGGACCTTGTGGTACAGAAGCGGTTGTAATAACAGGCATATTAGCTAATGTTGCCATTTTCGCTAATACTGAAGCGCGTGCTCGTAATTCAGTCATTGGCATATCACCTACGGTTTGAAATAAACCACTTTGGTGATCAATTAATAACATAACAGCATCTTCTGGATTAATTACAGGGCGTTGACCATTAAAATTTGCTGGAGTGCTCATTTGTTTATTCCTTTTAATTAATAAAGTTGATTATTAACATGATTGAAGAAAAATATTAGAGAAAAATATTTTTATATCGTTTCTCTTCTGCTGTAATAAACAATAGTCAATTAATTAAAAGCTCGGTAGTAGCAATTCTGATAAACACTATTCTAAAAATAGAACACTGAAACATTTTATTATTGTTCTATTTTTAGGATGATGAAATCTAATTTTGATACTACTTAAATATATTAGTCGCTCTAAAATAGCACCTATAGACATTTTATAGGAACATTTTATGAAAAAGATCATAGGTATTTATAAAGCACCTCGTCAACATTGGGTTGGTGATGGTTTTCATGTTCGCTCACTCTTTAGTTATGGTAATCATGGTAAATATTTAAACCCATTTTTACTTTTAGATAGAGCTGGCCCTACTGATTTTCCTGCATCTCAAGGACATAATCGTGGTGTCGGTGAACACCCTCACCGCGGATTTGAAACGGTCACCATTGTTTATAAAGGTGAAGTTGCACACCATGATTCCACTGGAGAAGGTGGCGTAATCGGCCCAGGTGATGTGCAGTGGATGACCGCTGCTTCAGGTATTTTACATCAAGAATATCATTCTGATGCATTTACTAAAGAAGGCGGAGTGTTAGATATGGTGCAGTTGTGGGTTAATCTTCCATCGGAAGCTAAATCAGCACCTGCTGGCTATCAGTTATTAAAAGAAAGCGCGATCCCTGTACTTCCTTTGGCAGATAACGCGGGTCAATTGCGCGTTATTGCTGGGAATTACCATGACACAGATGGCGCAGCAAAAACCTTTTCACCTGTAGATGTGTGGGATCTCCAATTAAAAAGCACAAAATCAGTGACGCTGCCGACCAAGAAAGATCGCTATGTTGGCTTAGTCGTTTTACACGGTAGTGTTTATCTTGATAATCAGACCCAATTACAAACAGGTGATTTAGTTATTTTAGATAATGAAGGTGGTACTGTTAATCTTGAAGCGATTGAAGATGATGCTATCGTCTTATATCTCAGTGGTGAACCTATTAATGAGCCTGTTGTAGGTTATGGTCCTTTTGTGATGAATAGCGAAGCACAAATCAGACAGGCCATTGATGATTTTAACCAAGGTAAATTTGGTCGTATTCCTAATGAGTAACACTTTTTTAAATACGATATAAAGCAATAAACATTCAAACGGCTCCCTTTAATATTCGGAGCCGTTTTTATATTGTTCTACTCTTTCAATGGAGACATATTATCAGCAAGGTATTCCAGTAACACCTGAATAGCAGGTAATAACCCTTTTCTTGACGGATAAACTGCATGAATAACATCTTTAGGAAAACGCCAATTTGGCAACACTTCAATTAGCGTGCCGTCTTGTAATTCTTTTTCAACCACACTCAGTGGTAATCGCGCTATTCCTAATCCTTTTAATGTTGCTTTATAAAGCGTAATAACATCTGTTGTCGCTAATTTCGGCATTACGTGTTGTGTGGAAACCGTACCATTTTCATGAGTCAACGTAAGTGTGTATTGTTGTGAGTGTTCGCTATTTGCCAAAATAGGATAATCTGCAAGTTGTTCTGGTGAATCAGGAAGCTCTTGCCCTTCAAATAACAGGGGACTGGCAACTAGAACACGTCGAGAATAGCCTAGAATTTTCATTGTTAAACCTGAATCATCTAGCGGTAATGCTCTTACTCGTAAAGCTAAATCAAGGCCTTCACTAATTACATCAACAGGTCGATTAATGGCTAAGATCTGAATATTAATATCTGGATATTTTTCCATAAAATCGACCAAAATATCTTGAATATAAATTTGTAATAATGCGACAGGACACGAGAGTTTAATGGTGCCATGTGGGTGCCCTTGTACCGAATAAATAATTTCTTCCGCTATTTCAGCTTCTGCAACCACATTTTTACACTGCTGATAAAATGTCTGCCCGATTTTAGTGACATGAAATTGACGTGTAGAGCGATAAATCAAAGAGACATTGAGTTTCTGTTCCAAATCAGCGATACGACGACTTAGTTTAGATTTAGGTATACCTAATGTTTCTGCCGCTTGAGAAAAACCGCCAAACTCAACGACTTTCACAAAATAGTAGAGATCATTTAAATCGTACTTCATTGTGTATCACCTATTAGGTTATTTTCAATATTTAGCTGAATTGTTTCAGGTATCGATATTATGGCAAAAAATAATTGTAAATATTATTTACCATTATTCAGCTATTGTTAATGACATTATAATCACATAGGTTAATAAAATAAAGGCGACCGAAAATAGTAACACAATCCGTTATAATCTTATTAATTTAATATTATAAATGTGATATGAGATAAAATTACATACCATAATTATATTTTATTTCCACCTATCATTGAATTTAGTTTTTATTATTAATGTTTAGTTATAATAAAAACAAAAACAAAAATAAAAACATAAAGATAAATAATCACTCTGTATTTCAATAACATTAAGTTACATAAAATCGCTTATTTTAAAATTAAGTTAATAAATAATTTTATTTTTATGACATCAATCAATGAATATTTAATAATATGTTAATAAGATCATCTTCAATAAAAATACTTATTAGCTTTACTTTTTACTTCCGATTATTTATTTAACCTGCAACCTAATGGAATAACCTGATGAATAAATTAACTCCATTACGACCTATACCTACATTAATCGCCGTTTCTATTACCCTTATTATCTGGTTTCTTGTTCCTGTACCACAAGGTGTTGATCCCAATGCTTGGCATTTATTAGCACTCTTTGTAGGTACTATCGCCGCCATTATTGGTAAAGCACTTCCTATCGGTGCTGTATCTATTATTGCTATCGCATTAGTCGCTGTTACAGGTGTCACTAATCCTAATTCAACCAAAGCCGCTATCGGTGATGCATTAAGTGGATTTTCCAATGATCTTATCTGGTTAATTGGTATTTCCATTATGGTATCAATGAGTCTAAATAAAACGGGACTCGGCGCTAGAATTGGTTATTATTTTATTTCACTTTTTGGTAAAAGAACCATTGGAATAGCCTATTCATTAGCAATTGCAGAAACAATCTTAGCTCCTGTAACACCAAGTAATACCGCACGAGGGGGTGGGATTATTCACCCCATTATGCGATCAATTTCAGATAGTTTTAACTCTAAAGCGGAAGATGGTACAAGTAGTAAAATAGGCCGTTACCTCTCTTTAGTGAACTACAATATAAATCCTATTACTTCTGCTATGTTTATTACGGCAACAGCTCCTAACCCGCTAATTGTCAGTTTAATTATTAGTGAAACAGATCCTACACATGAGCTTAGTTGGTCTATGTGGGCAATTGCGGCTTTTGTGCCAGCTATCGTTTCATTAATTTTAATGCCTATTGTTATTTATCTACTTTATAAACCTGAAATAACCCGCACTCCAAATGCACCTCATTTTGCCAAAGAGCGTTTAGCGCAATTAGGCCCTATTTCATTACCTGAAAAAATAACTCTTGCCGTCTTCGCCTTGTTATTAATCATGTGGGCTGGTGTCCCAGCATTATTATTTGGTGATGGATTTAGCGTTAATGCAACAACAGCAGCCTTTATTGGTTTGTCGATTTTATTATGTACTGGCGTTTTAAATTGGGATGATATTTTAAAAAACAAAGGTGCATGGGATACAGTAGTTTGGTTCTCTGCATTAGTAATGATGGCATCCTTCTTAGGAAAATTAGGATTAATTAAATGGTTGTCACTCAGTGTAGGGGCAAGTATTGATAGCATGGGCATTAGTTGGGTCAGTGGCATGATATTACTGGTACTAATTTATGTTTATTCTCATTATTTCTTTGCTAGTACTACTGCTCATATTACCGCAATGTTCGCCGCTTTTTATGCCGCAGGTTTAGCCCTTGGCGCACCACCAATGTTATTAGGGCTTATTTTGGCATTCTCATCTTCATTAATGATGTCACTCACTCATTACGGCACAGGCACCGCCCCCATTATTTTCGGTTCTGGCTACGCCACATTAGGTGAATGGTGGAAAACGGGATTTGTGATGAGTGTGGTTAACCTTATCGTTTGGATAACCCTTGGTAGCATGTGGTGGAAGGTGTTGGGATATTGGTAGGATTTAATATCGGAGTGACTTGTTTTAAATTTCAAATTTAAATTTCAGATTTAGATTCTAGTCTTAAATAATGAATACGTTTAAAACAGTATGATTAAATTGAAAACCACTTCTTATTAATCTTAATCAGCGACATTCTTATCCGGCATATAAGATCCAATATTATAGGCTTCTAATTTTGGCGCTTTATCAGAATTAAGATCAAAATTAAATATCGTTATTGTGCCTGGTGTTGCGGGTAATAAAAACTCAGGTGACAAATTTAAAAATACTTTACAGGCTGCACGAATAACACCACTATGCACAACCGCTAATAAATCACTGTCTTCTTTATGTACCCATTCCTTTAATGCCGCACCAATGCGATCACAAAAATCAAACCAATTTTCACCTTTAGGTGGCGTATATGTTCCTGCTCGCCAATTTTTGTATTTATCGGCATGATGTCTTATGAGTTCTGGTTTTCGCTGTCCTGTCCATTCCCCCATATTTAACTCACGTAATAACGGCTCTTTAACCGCTTCGGGATGACCGACAATTTCTGCGGTTTGTACTGTTCGCCCTAAATCTGACGTAATAATCCTAGCGGGTGATAACAATTTAATGCTCTCTTTTATCGCCATTGCTTGATTAATGCCTTTTGGTGATAAACAAGAATTAGCATGTCCTTGTAAGCGTGATTCCATATTCCATAAGGTTTCACCGTGTCTTAATAAAATTAGTCTCATTATTATTCCTTAATTTAATGGCTTAAAGACCATATCCAAGAATTTGGAACCAAGTGAATATCGCAATAGAAATTACCGATGCACCAACAAAACAGGTAATTAATCCATATTTCATTTGGTCTAATACACTAAAGTAACCACTTGAAAAATAGATGGTATTTACTTTTGAATGTGGCGGTAATGTAATGGTATATGTGAGTGTAAATGACGCGGCTAATGCTAATGTTACCGGATCCATGCCTAATGTTTTGGCAAGCGCAATAATGGCTGGAATTAATATGGTCGTTTTCACGGTTTTACTCGTAAAAATTAAATGGCTATACATACAGATAAAGACAACAACAACATAGACCATCGTCGTACTCATATTTTCGAGTCCGAGCCCATAAACCATTTTACCAATTAACCATTGCGCACCTTGTGTGGATTCTAAAGTATTACCTGCCGCATAAGCACCTGCTGCAAATATCATAAGATCCCATTTAATATTGGCTTCATTCCACGTTAATAAGCCAATATGAGGCATCAGACAGAGAATGGCGGCAATAACAGCAGTCATATAAACGCTAATTTTGAAGCCAAACATATCTTGGTGATAACTTTCGGTTGCCCATAAGAACACTGCCATTAAAAAAATATACATGGCTTTTTTCTCATTCTTAGTTAATGCACCAAGTTGAGAACGTTCTTTTTTTAATTTCTCTAGCGAACCTTCAAAATCCACTTCCCCTTTAAAAGAGAATAATTTTAATCCAATAAAAAAGGAGATAGTCATACCAACAATAGCTAATGGGAAAGAGGCAATTAACCAATCCATATAACCAATAGAACCACCGGCTTGTGAATTGATAAATCCAACGGCAATAATATTAGCTGCAGTTCCCGTCATTACACCGGATGTTGCCAAAGCATCAGCTTGCACGCCTTGCAACATCATTAGTTTCCCGTAATTACTTTTTCCAGGAATTGCCTTATGTATCTCTAATAAGATCATACAAATAGGCACCATTAATGTCGCACGGGCAGTCGTTGAAGGAACAAAGAAAACTAAGCTGAAGTTAATTAATATCAGGACAAATAACGCTTTTTTGGGTGTTTGCCCAAATTTGGTGATCATCCATAGAGCAAAGCGTCTGGCAATATTCGATTTGATCATGGCGGACGTTAAAACAAATGCTGAAACCATCAGCCAAATAACGTCATAACCTAATGTACCGAAAACCACTTTCTCTTTTGCGACAGTTCCCGTTATTGGAAGTAAAACAATAACGAGCATTGAGGTTAAATAAATGGGTAAAGATCCACACACCCATAAAATTAACGCCGCACAAAAAATAGCAATGGCTTTTTGCCCTTCAATACTTAATCCATCTGGTGTTGGCATAAAAAATAAAACGAGTAATACCAATAAAGCTAAAGGTATTCCTATTGTTTTTAAGGTTATTTTCTTACCGTTTTGTTTTGGTGATGATGGCGCTGGTTTAGCGATGTCATCTCGCTTCGCAGTCTTTTCCATAACCGATTCCTCTTAATGTGTAGGGTAGGAAGTTCAGTATAGAAAGATTGAGGTATAAAGATAATTGTATTAATATATTATAACTATAAAAATAATTTATGGTGTTGAGATGAATTTAAGCCAACTTGATGCTTTTCTACTACTTGCCAACGGTTTTAATGTTACTGAAACCGCAGAGCGCCTATTCTGCACTCAACCAAGTGTCAGTATTAAAATCAGAAAACTAGAAGAAGAATTGCAAGCAACGTTGTTTGAAAGGATCAATAATCGGCTTTATTTAACGCCTCAAGGTAAGGTTTATCAGCAGTACGCAACCCAAATTATTAATTTAGTAAAATCATCTTCTGAGCATATGCGACAATTTGATGATCCCTCTAAAGGTGAAATTAAGTTTGGCGCTAGTCATTTTGTTGGCGTTTACCTATTACCTCAAATTATGGCGCAATTTAGAGAGCAGTATCCAGATGTGAAATTAAGTATGGATATTTCAAGCTCAACACAACTTATCCATAAACTTGATACCCAAGAATTAGAGTTTTTGATCATGTCAGATCATATCTATTTAGATCCGACGGAATATCATCTTGATACCTTTCTTATCGATCCCTTAGTGCTTATTTGTTCACCTGAACATTGGTTGGCAAAAAAGAAACATTGCAGATTTTCTGATATTGCCTCAGAAGTTTTTCTGATCAAACCAGAGCACTCTGCTACCCGTGATTTTTTATTAGATAGGATCCAAGAAAATAATAAAGAACTAAAAAATGTGATGGAAATAAATAGTTTGGAAGGAATAAAACAGGGGGTTATTCACGGTTTAGGAGTCTCAATTTTATCCCGTCTGTCTATTATGCAAGAATTAAAATCAGGTCTTTTATGTGAAATTGCATTTGATGATATCCAATTTAGCCGAGGCATTCGTTACTTTTATCATAAAGAAAAATATATCTCTCCAGCCACTAAGAATTTTTTATCTGTTTTACAATCTCAAGCTCAAATTTTAACGAAAGATATCAATAAATAAATGTATTGGCTAAATCCTTAGCTCTATTATTTTAAGGATATCGGCGTATCAATATTCTCATTCAATCGTTATCATACTCACGTTTATCTCTTTCTATTAACTATTGTTTAAAAGGATTTTATGCGTAGAACACTCTCGTCTTATCACCCTATTCTTTATACTTTGAGAGTGGCACAACGTCGTTTATTTCGCTCTCTTAGTTGGCGATTTTCAGGTCGAAAATACAGCAGAGACGTTCAACCAGAACATCGGCTTTCACATCGTTATCTAAAACACACATCTAAATTAATTAGTCGCCGTGGCGAAAGTGATATCCAATTACAATACAATAAGATAACGAATCTTAAATTAGTTGAAAAAGCATTAGATGGTATCGTGATAAAATCGGGAGAGTATTTCTCTTTTTGCTATTTAATTGGTAAACCTAGTTATAAAAGAGGTTTTATTGATGGCATGCAACTCTCCTATGGTGAAGCAAGAAAAGGTGTAGGCGGTGGAATTTGTCAAGCCAGTAATTTAATACATTGGTTAGCACTACATTCTGAATTAAAAGTGATTGAAAAAGCCAATCACAGTTTTGATCCCTTTCCTGATGAAGGAAGAGTCCTTCCTTTTGGCTCAGGAGCCGCTATTTTTTATAACTATGTAGATTTAGTCTTATATAATCCAACGCCTTATGATTATCAAATTAGATTACATGTCGCTGAACATCAGTTAGAAGGCGAACTCCTTTGTAGCGAAGCAAGGGAATATCGTTATCATATTTATGAGAAATCTTCTTCTTTTATCAAAAAGGGAGAGCATGTGTATCGTTGTAATGAAATTTGGCGAGATATTTACACTAAAAGCAATGTGGGCGCTTTTCCTCAATTAATTGCATCAGAATTGCTTTATGAAAATAGTGTAGTTGTGAAATATGATATTTCAGATGAACAACTAAGTTAATTCACTTAGATATATTTTTATTACTCAATTAAAATGTTGATTTATTATTTTAAATTTATCTTCTTATTCTGAATAAAGAATAATTTTCCTCTTAAAATTAAGAACACCTTAAATCGGAGTGTTCTTTTACATTAACAATATTGAGTTATCAAATAGAAACCTTATCTACTTATTATGGTCAAATAATGGTAATTATGTTTCTATTTAATAGGTCATATAATGATGATAAAAATTGATTATCCACAAAAATTAGAAGTTGGTGATATCGTATTTACGTGTATTGGTACCTCTTTATTTCGTCAAATTTCTTCTGCTTCTTTATGCTGGAGTAATCATGTTGGCATTATTATTGGTCATAATGGTGAAGATTATTTAGTTGCCGAAAGTCGAGTTCCACTCTCAACAACAACCACATTAACCCGCTTTATTAACCGCTCTGCGGGTAAGCGTTATGCAATACGCCGTCTATCAACACAGCTCTCTGATGAGCAAAAAAAGGCACTTGTAGCGCAAGTTCCTGAAAGATTAAATAAGCTTTACCACACGGGTTTTAAATACGACTCTTCCCGTCAGTTTTGCTCTAAGTTTGTTTTTGATATTTATAAATCAGCACTCTCTATTCGTGTTGGGGAAATAGAAACATTCCAAGAATTATTAAGAAAAAATCCTAATGCCAAATTACAATTTTGGAAATTATGGTTTATTGGGCAAATACCGTGGGAAAGAACCACTGTCACGCCTGCAAGTTTATGGCAACATCCACATCTCTCTTTAGTTTATCAAAGTCATGAAAATATTAATTAATACAGGGTATTAGTATCATAAAAAAAGAAAACAATAGCTTTTATGATACTGTTTATTCATAAAAATCCGAATAAAGATCACCCCCTCTCTTTGTAATAGAGAGGGATTTGGTGTAAAACTAAAAAATAATATTTTGTAAATATAGATTAATAACTATTCATCTATTATTCGTCATTTAGGGATCACTATGAAATACCAAGATGTTACGAAATCACCCTGTGAGAATGCTTATTTTTTAGTTTTTAACCTCACCCACTCATCTGAAAACCGCGATACTCTGATCGATTTTTGTAATAATTTTTCTGGTTTGATACGTAGTATGAGGACACGTTTTCCTGAATTGGAAACAAGTTGTGTAATGGGATTCGGTGCAAATGCGTGGACTACATTATTTCCCAATCAGCCAAAACCCAAAGAGCTAAATACCTTTAAAGAAATTAAAGGTGACACTTATACTGCGGTTTCTACTCCAGGCGATCTCTTTTTCCATATTCGAGCCCTCAAAGTTTCAGCCTGTTACGAATTAGCGTCTATCATCAGCCAAAAGCTAAAGAATATTGTTACGCCTGTTGATGAAGTTCATGGATTTAGATATTTTGACGGCCGTTCTATTATTGGTTTTGTCGATGGAACTGAAAACCCAGAGTATGAAGATGAGCGTGCTTCTTATGCCGTTATTGGCGATGAAGATCCTGAATTTAAAGGTGGCAGTTACGCCTTTGTACAAAAATATATTCACGATATGGAAGCATGGGAAAAACAGCCTCTTATCGAACAAGAAAAAGTCATTGGTAGACACAAATTCAATGATGTGGAGTTAACCGATGAAGAAAAAGAGCCCGGTTCACATAATGTTGTAACCAATATTCAAGATGAGAACGGCGAAGATTTAAAAATTGTCAGAGCCAATATGCCTTTTTCCAATCCATCCAGAAATGAATATGGTACTTACTTTATTGGTTATGCGCGTTATTTTTCAACAACTAACCGTATGTTAGAAAATATGTTTGCAGGCACACCTGAAGGCCATACCGATAAATTACTTAAATTCAGTACCCCTGTAACAGGTACATTATTCTTTGTTCCATCACCTGAATTTCTAGATGATCTAGCGTAATTTATTACAAGTAGATATATAGGCTTGTTACTTATATATCTACTTTTTTATTATGGTTTTTTCTCTGGATCAATTATAAACCGAAAACATTAACGTAAAATTCTTTGCCGTCATCGGTGCTTTCAATGGTATAAGTAATCGGAATTGAATTTTTGCCGCCTTTACCTTCAAAAGAAAGTTCAGCAGCACATGAGTAAGTATCTCTTTTCTCATCATGTTCACGAGTACGCACGCTTTCTACTTTGATCTTTATTTGATCGATCACAGCAGCCATTTTTTGATCACGAAGTTCATCTTTTGTAATATCAATGACTAAGCCTTTTGCTTCTGAGCTGTCACAGGTCGGTGTTCCACCACCACATCCCACTAAAGGTAATGCTAATGCGCCTAATAAGGCTAATTTTAGAATTCTAGTTTTCATGTTGATTATTTCTTCCTTGCTCACAAGATAAAATAAATTTTTCAATATTTTACCTAATAATTATCTCGCAACAATATAGTGAGTTAATAGTCAGAATAAGATAACGATAGAAATTAATATTTTGGTGTTAAGATAATCATTAAGTAAAACCTACAAACTTTAACGCCAATATTAATGTGCTTCGATTTCTTGTTTGTTAATCACACCAATAATATCAACACGAATATTTCGTGTATCCGCTCTTCTTTTATCATCTACTGCGCGAATACGATAGTGACCACTCTTTTTGGGATACCACTCTATTGAGCGCTGATTTGTACTATTCCCTAGATAAGCATCATCAACAAACCAATAAATAATATTGCTGTCATTATCTGTTGTTGCATTAAATACAATTGATGTGTTTGGTGCTGAAGTACGTCTTAAAGAATAGATTGTGTTGTTTGTTCTGTTTTATTTTTATCTTGTGAAGGTGTTCCTGTATTCGAATTTTCATTTGAATTATCACAACCTACGGCTGATATTAATAAAAGACTTATTATCGATGCCAATATGCTCTTTTTCATAATCCCTCATTATATTATTAAGTAACCAACTCAATATAAACTATAATGAGTTTAATAATTAATGACTATTATTTATTAAATTAATTTGAAGCATCACAACAACTGACTGAAACCTTGTGATATGATCGTGCAAAGCTTGTGAAATAGAACAAAATGCAGTGTAACAACAGATTTTCACAAATAACTAAAAATTCAATACGTTAAGACAGACAACAACATGACTGACATTCAACATTTAGACTCCCACACACCAATGATGCAACAGTATCTTAAGCTTAAAGCAGAGCATCCTGAAATCTTACTGTTTTATCGTATGGGTGACTTTTATGAATTGTTTTTTGATGATGCTAAAAAAGCCTCTCGCTTATTAGATATTTCATTAACAAAACGAGGTCAGTCTGCGGGCCAACCTATTCCTATGGCTGGTGTTCCTCATCACGCCGTTGAGAACTATCTCGCTAAATTGGTGCAATTAGGCGAGTCTGTCGCCATTTGTGAACAAATTGGTGATCCTGCAACAAGTAAAGGTCCTGTTGAGCGCAAAGTTATTCGTATTGTTACGCCGGGTACAGTGACTGATGAAGCCTTACTTGAAGAGCGTCAAGACAACCTTTTAGCTGCGATTTGGCAAGACAAAAATGGTGCTTTTGGCTATGCAACGTTAGATATCACATCAGGTCGTTTCCGTGTTACTGAAATGCCAGATAGTGAAAGCATGATTGCCGAATTACAACGCACCCATCCAGCCGAATTGCTCTATCCAGAAACCTTTGAGTCAATGGCACTTATTGAACGTCAGCAAGGTCTACGCCGTCGCCCTATTTGGGAGTTCGAACCAGAAACAGCAAAGCAACAACTGAATCTGCAATTTGGTACCCGTGACTTAACGGGCTTTGGTGTTGAAAATGCACGTCTGGCACTCTGTGCCGCAGGGTGTTTATTACAATATGTAAAGGACACACAACGCACTGCACTCCCTCATATCCGTAGCATCACGATGGAACGCCCTCAGGATTCTATTATTTTAGATGCGGCAACTCGTCGCAATCTTGAATTAACTCAAAATCTTGCCGGAGGTACTGATAACACACTGGCATCGGTACTCGACCTTTGTGTAACACCAATGGGCAGTCGTATGCTAAAACGTTGGATACACTCGCCTTTGCGCCAACGTGAACAACTCATCAAACGCCAAGATGCAATAACTGCATTACAGCCTCTCTATTTTGAACTGCAACCTTTTTTACGCCAAGTGGGTGACTTAGAACGTGTTTTGGCCCGTTTAGCGTTACGATCAGCACGCCCTCGTGATCTTTCTCGTATGCGTCATGCATTCCAGCAATATCACGATATTCATCAAGTGCTCGAACAAGCCGATATGCCTTACATTAAAGAATTACAAAAGCGTATTAGCCAGTTTGATGAATTATGTGAGTTACTTGAACATGCCATTGTTGAAACACCGCCTGTATTAGTACGTGACGGTGGTGTTATTGCCTCTGGTTATAATGCGGAATTAGACGAATGGCGAGCATTAGCCGATGGCGCAAGTGATTACCTTGATAAACTTGAAATTCGTGAACGTGAAAAATGGGGTATTGATACACTTAAAGTTGGCTTTAATGGTGTACACGGCTATTACATTCAAGTCAGTCGTGGACAAAGCAATTTAGTGCCTATGCACTATGTTCGCCGTCAAACATTAAAAAATGCTGAACGTTACATCATTCCTGAATTAAAAGAGTATGAAGACAAGGTGTTAACGTCTAAAGGTAAGGCATTAGCTATCGAAAAAATGCTTTATGAAGAGATTTTTGAAAAGCTATTACCTCACCTTGCAGCATTACAAAGTAGTGCTGAGGCTTTAGCTGAAACAGATGTTCTCTCTAATCTTGCAGAACGTGCTGAATCATTAAATTATACCCGCCCAGAATTGAGTGAGAAAACAGGTATTCTGATCACTGGGGGACGTCACCCTGTTGTTGAACAAGTCCTTAGCGAACCTTTTATTTCAAATCCATTACAATTATCACCTCAACGTCGCTTACTGATAATTACAGGCCCTAATATGGGAGGGAAAAGTACTTATATGCGCCAAGCCGCATTAATTACTTTACTTGCTTATATTGGTAGCTTTGTACCTGCTGAAAAAGCTTTAATTGGTCCAGTCGATCGTATCTTTACGCGTGTGGGTGCTTCTGATGATCTTGCTTCAGGTCGCTCTACCTTTATGGTTGAAATGACCGAAACAGCTAATATTTTGCATAATGCGACTGAAAACAGCTTGGTCTTAATGGATGAGATTGGTCGAGGTACATCCACTTATGATGGGCTATCTCTAGCTTGGGCCTGTGCTGAAAACTTAGCAAATCGAATTAAAGCAATGACACTCTTTGCAACCCACTATTTTGAATTAACCACACTGCCTGAAAAACTTGAAGGTACTGCAAACATTCACTTAGACGCAGTTGAGCATGGCGACACAATTGCCTTTATGCACAGTGTGCAAGAAGGTGCGGCAAGTAAAAGCTATGGTTTAGCTGTTGCAGCATTGGCGGGTGTTCCAAAAGAAGTTATCCGTCGAGCTAAGCAAAAATTAAAAGAGCTTGAAATGCTATCAGGCAACTCCGGCTCTGGTCATGTTGAAACATCACAGCTGATGTTATTAACAGAAGCGGAACCTTCAGAGATTGAATTAGCGTTGGATAAAATCGATCCTGATGCCCTAACACCACGACAAGCATTAGAACAACTTTATCGTTTAAAAGAGATGGCAAAATAGGCCATAAACAGTAAAACATACTGATAATAAAAAAAGCTCTGTTTGATTTCACAGAGCTTTTTTATGGTTTTTTATAATTTATCAAACAGAGATAGTCAGAGATAAATACAACTCTACTTAATGAAAGCATGGCTATATTTCAGTCGTTCACCCAATAGTAGTAAAGTATCTTCGTCGCCGTAATTATCAAACAAACGAATAAATGAAGATAAAGCAGGATTAAACATCATATCGTCATTAATTTTCTCATAAGAAGTATAATTTTTTGTTTTTAATGAGAAAACTAGCGTAGTTTGATCATCGTTACGGCCTTTATTTAAAATCAAATCATCATTACTTATCATCAAATCATTTAGATATTTATAACCACTTTCATAGAAAGTTTCTAAATTTCCATCAGTTTGACGTTGAACCACAGAATAGAGATCACGAGAAGCATGTTGAGCAATAAAATAGATATCACCTTTATCATTTTGAGCAACCTCTTTAACACGCAAAGGAAGCCAGCGTGTTTTTGTTACTTCTTTATTCACTAAATTTAGCGTGATTTCTAACGTGTTTGTTGTGTAATGATGATTGTAAAAAATAACAAGAGAATCACCTGAAAGGGCATAATGAAATTGTGTAAACTCACCGAAATCCTCAGCGTAATACTGCTTCACTAGATCTTCTGTATTAACTGAATATTCCCAGCTTTCACCTTCATCTAAACTTGTCAGTATTGTCTTATTATCAACTAATACTAATTGTGATGTTGTTTGTGAAAACAGTAATTTTCCACCGATAAGCGCTAAAGGGAAGCGATAATAGCCAGCGTTAGTCTCTTGCCAAGGCATTAAATCTGCGACTGTAAACTTTGCTAAATCTATATTTTGACGCCCCTGCTCTGTAAATAATACACACTTATCAAGAACGCAATAAGCGTTATAAAAGCTACCTTGGCCTTGTGATACAAAGCGTGTGCCTTCTTTGTCAGAAAAGTACAGCGTATATTTTCTCTGATTATCTTGGCGGTGAAGTCGACCATAAATATCTACGTCATATCGCCCACTATCAGATTCAGTCTTAATTAATATCCCACTAGAAGCATAAAAAACTTTACGCCAATCATAACGAGAATAAGGATATGAAGATAACTCAGAGGCGTTTTCATTTTTCCATTGCCACTTAGAGGCAAAACCATGAAAAAGCACACCATAACAGAGCAGTAAGCTTAAAATAAATAAGCTTGTGATGATGATAAAAGGCTTACGGAAAAAAGGGTTCATTAACGCAGCTCCGTAATATACAGTGGTCGCTTGTTCTCAACACATTGCTGCTGAAGTAAAAAATGGGTTTGATAACTACTATTACCTTTTTCTGAAAACAAAATATAAATGTTTGAAAACAATGCAATTAAAAAGGCAAAGCCACTCATGATTAAACCATAGATAATACCCATTCCTAAAAAAGCATCACCAATAGAATACCAATCCCATTTATCCCAATAATTTCCATTATCATAAACATCGGAAATAGATAAACCAGCAACCATTGAGAACACAAAAATACTGACTAATGCGGTTATTAACAGCGATAAACGATATGTGCGCTGATGCCCAATATACATTTGTCCTGAAATTGAATAAGCGCCATTATCTATATGATTATAAACCCCTAAGATAACAGGCCCTGAGTTCTTATCTTCAGCTTGCCAAAAGAACAATTCAACATCATCGCCATCAGCAAGAAACAAATTATGATCAGAATAAAATAAGCGCTCTCTATAACTTAATACAAAAGGATGTTTATTAATCAGACAGGATATTTGCATTATTACAGTCTCGCTATTGCGGGAATGTATTTGAAGTCTATTAATACTATGAATTTGTATTATTCCTCTAACTCGCTGTACTTTACTTTGCTTTATTTGAGGAAACGACTTTTTACTCAAGGTAAATGAAGGTAATGGTGCTGATTTTATTCCAGTAATAATGAGTTGCTCGCCATCTGGAGCTATCAATGCTTGCTTGGCGATGACTTTATCCAACCCCTTTATTCTCTTCCTATGTTTGGGCCTGGTGCGCTGAAAATAGCGATAAACTTTTTCTCCGATATAACTGATCCCAGCCATGACAGCACCAAATGAAATAATCATTGTGATAATGATAAAGAAATTAGGCTCTAAATAAATTAACGAGAAATAGCTCCACCAGCCTCCAATCACGGTCAGAAAAAATGCAATCAATAACCATTTTTTCTGTTTTGCTGTTAGCGTGAATTTTCGTTCAGGCTCCAATCTTCCTTTTGTATCATGATAAATCCATTGCACCCAGAAACTGCCATCTTTCAGTAATTCTGCACAGATTTTAAGCTCATCACCTTGTTTTAATCGTTTAAGAAGATCTTGTGAGTTAGCAAAATCCGCTTCATTAAGATAAAAGTTTTTACCTGATGCTATTAATCTCACCATTCCCTTTGGAGAGATTTTACTTTGGCTAAAATCGCAACGCTCTAGTTTAACGTTTAAAAAATAATCTTTCATATCTTCCTTTATTACTTTCATCAGACTGGCGAGGTACAAGACTGCGCTCTTGTTTTATCGTTTTGAATCGTATAACACAAGATAAAGAAAAGCCGATTAGCAAACCCACTAATCGGCTTTGGTAATAACAATATGTCAATTAAAGCTATAAACAGAAATTGGGTGGCTAACTATGCTTTGAAAAGTGCTTCAATACATAATCCCTGACTTTGTAGAATGTCTTTTAGTCGACGTAGTCCTTCAACTTGAATTTGACGAACCCTTTCTCTTGTCAGACCAATCTCTCTACCAACATCTTCTAAAGTTTCTGCTTCATAGCCTAATAACCCGAAACGACGTGCTAATACTTCACGTTGCTTAGGATTCAATTCAAATAACCACTTTATGATATTTTCCTTGAGGTTATTATTTTGAATTGTTGCTTCTGGCCCTTCTTCATTTTCGTCAGAGATAATATCAAGTAATGCTTTATCTGAATCGCCACCAATTGGGGTATCAACAGAAGTAATACGTTCGTTTAAACGTAGCATTTTACTCACATCTTCAACTGGTTTATCCAATGTTTGTGCAATTTCTTCAACACTAGGCTCATGATCGAGTTTATGTGCTAATTCTCTTGCCGTTCTTAAATAAACATTCAGCTCTTTAACGATATGAATGGGAAGGCGGATAGTGCGGGTCTGGTTCATAATGGCACGTTCAATTGTTTGACGTATCCACCATGTCGCATAAGTTGAAAAACGGAAACCTTTTTCAGGATCGAATTTTTCAACAGCACGAATAAGACCTAAATTCCCTTCTTCAATAAGATCAAGAAGAGCAAGTCCTCGGTTTGTATAACGACGAGAGATCTTAACAACTAAACGTAGGTTACTTTCTATCATTCGTTGTCTTGAAGGGATATCACCACGTAGCGCTCTACGGGCAAAGAAAACCTCTTCTTCAGCGGTCAGCAACGGAGAATAACCAATTTCTCCTAAATAAAGCTGAGTTGCATCGAGCGCACGCTGGTTGACTCCTTCAATAAGTTCAATTTCGTCTTGAGCATCAGACTCATTTTCTGCCTCTTTTGCAGCAACTTCATCGAACTCTTCCATGTTCTCTTCAATTTCATCTGTATATAACTCGTCTACTCTTAGCGTACTTTGGCTCATCAGCTGCTCCTACCCTTGATAATTTAGGTAAACGACTCATGATTAAAGTCTGTTCACCAGTTTATCGCTGTGTCACGACACAACGGGTTTACTGATTTTCCCTTGTAACGAATTACAAAATAAAAGATAACATAATCTATTTTACTGTTAATTTTATTCTTTCTTTATTCAATATATAACTTAACTATTGAGTGCAGGTTATTAACAGTTTTTTTATTATATTCTACGTACATTTATCTATACGTAAAATTACTCTATTTAATGCGCTATTTGTGACTACTTACATCTAAAAAAACAAATAAAAATCCATAATAATAAAATAATATCCAATAATTTATATTACGTACTATTATTAAAAAGATAATCTAATAAAGGAAATATCCACCTAAACAAGGGGTTATTTTATAGTCCATCTTTTAATAACAACGAATCTTTATTCATTTTTTATATAACAATTTTTAGCATACGCATTCATTGGTTGAGAATCAACCGTCTAATTTAACGTTATCTATAATTTTATATTGATCTCTCATTTTTAATAATCTTTTAATAAGCACTTATACTTAGTCAAAATTTATTTTGTTTCAATATTTTAATTAATTACAGATAAGAAAAAGCCCTCTTCTTTTTGTAAAGGAGAGGGCTTAACTTTAGGATTATTCACTATGCGAGTAAAAAATCACTTATTTATTTCTTAGGTAAATAACTCATTGGGTTGAGTGATTTTTCTTTATAGCGGATCTCAAAGTGTAGTCGGACAGAACTGGTTCCAGAGCTACCCATTGTGGCAATTTGCTGACCCGCATTCACATTTTGCTGTTCACGCACCAAAATAGTGTCGTTATGTGCATATGCACTGAGGTATTCGTCATTATGCTTAATGATAACGAGGTTACCATAACCGCGTAATGCGCTACCTGCGTAAACCACTTTACCCGCAGCAGTGGCAACTATTGGTGAACCTTTTGTACCACCGATATCAATACCTTTATTGCCGCCAGGCGCACTTGAGTAACTTTCAATAATATTACCTTGCGCAGGCCAAATCCACTTACCAGAAGCTGCCGTTGGTGCTGGTGTTGCAGCAGTTGTAGTATTTGTATTCGTTGTTGGTGGCGGTGTCGTTGTTTTTGGTGGTGTTGTTGCCGGTTTAGTAATCAATGGTCCCATAGCACCATTGTTTGTTGGTTTAGCGTGTGCCGTTTGAACACCAGCGCTACTTGATTGATTAATAACCGATGTATTGACATTGGTATTAGTACCCGTGTTGACCTGACGGTTACCAATATTCAACACCTGCCCTACGTTTAAGCTATAAGGTTCTGGGATGTTATTCATTGATGCCAGTTCTTTTACATCACTATCAGTTATCCAAGCGATATAGAACATAGTATCACCGCGTTTTACGGTGTAAGTATTACCGTTGTAGTTTCCTTTTGGAATACTGTCGTAGTTACGGTTATACACAATGCGTCCAGAGCCATCAGTGTTTACATTTTGAGCTGCAACTGACGTTTGAGCGCGAGGCTGGCTTTGAGACTGAACCACGCCTCCATTAGTCGAAGCGGAGTTCACCTTAATAGAAGGAGGAGGTGACGATTGTAAGGGGGTAGTTCTTTCAATAGGTGTTGCATTACTGTTAGTCATCACAGGTGCGGTTGATACCGTATTATTTGAAGAGCTATCATTTACAGAGGTAATTGGCGCAGGACGATAAGGTGTATCTGCACAGCCTGTTAATGCAAATCCAATTACCGAACACATGATTGCCCAGCGGACATGCTTAATTGGGCTTTCTGAATTCATACTTCCTTCTCCCTTTAAAAAGGCATTAGCATCTAGCAATTTGTCGAGTTAAACAAAAAGACTGCAATTTTTTGAAAATGTTTCATTTATTAGTGCAGATTACGACAAGCTATTAAAAAGCAGTAATAAAAAACGGTCAGATTTATCTGGAAGTTATGCTAACTCACCTGCGATTAAAGGAACAAATCTAACAGTTTCTATAGATTGATAGTGAAAATCATTACCTAAACGTCGGATAAACTTCAGTATTTGTTGTTGTTCACCAACAGGTATGATCATCCTGCCACCATCGGCTAACTGCATCAATAACTGTTGTGGTACTTCTGTTGCACACGCTGTCACTATTATGGCATTAAAAGGAGCTTTTGATGACCAACCTTCCCATCCATCACCATGACGTGTCGAGATATTATGTAAATCAAGATGTTTAAAGCGCCGTTTAGCTTGCCATTGCAATATCTTTATACGCTCAACGGAACTAACATGATGAACTAAATTTGCTAATACTGCAGTTTGATATCCCGAACCTGTACCAATTTCTAATACAGAATCGGTACTTTGTAATTCCAGTAGCGTTGTCATTTTGGCAACAATATAAGGCTGTGAAATAGTTTGCCCATTGCCAATAGGCAAAGCCGTATTTTCATAAGCCTTATGAGAAAGCGCTTCATCAATAAAAAGCTCTCTTGGTACTTTACTCATTGCTTCCAACAGGCTCTCATCCTTGATACCATGCTGTTTTAACATTGTCAGTAAGTCTTTCATTGACCGACTTAACATGTTTTTTTGACCTCTGCTTTATTTAACCAATTTTGTAGTAAATCAAGTGCTTTATAGGCTGTTAAATCGACATGTAATGGGGTTATCGAAACATAACCTTCGTCAACAGCAGCAAAATCTGTATCAGGGCCTACATCATTTTTTTCACCTGGAGGCCCAATCCAATAAAGACTATTTCCTCGAGGATCAGTATGTGTATAAACATGTTGTGAAGCATGTCGACTACCACAACGTGTAATACGAAAACCTTTTACTTCATCAAGAGGAATATCAGGTACGTTAATATTGAGAATATTTCCCGCTCTTAACGGTACTTGTTGTAACATTGCCAAAACTTCACAAGTCACTTGAGCGGCTGTCTCAAAGTGCGTTTCACCATCAAGTGAAACAGCAATGGCGGGTAAACCTAAAAAACGCCCTTCTGTTGCCGCTGCAACAGTACCTGAATAAATAACATCATCACCCAAATTAGGACCATGATTAATACCAGAAACCACAATATCAGGACGAGGACGTACTAAATGGTTTACACCAAGATAAACGCAATCTGTCGGTGTTCCCTCAACAATCGCAATATCCCCATTCTCAAGCTCTTGCTTACGTAGAGGTCTGTCAATTGTTAAAGAATTAGATGCAGCACTACGATTACGATCAGGTGCAACAATTTGTACATCATAACGCTGGCGCAATGCTTTAGCGAGAGTCTGTATCCCCTTTGCCATCACACCATCGTCATTACTCACCAATATTTTCAGCATCATCATTCCCTAATAAAATTAATTCACGTACAACGCTAGTTGCAAAGCTTCCTGCGGGTAAAAAGAATGACAGAGAAACAGTGGTGTCGTCTACCCAATTCCATGACATATTTTCTGGTAATACATTGATAGCACGTCTTGTATTATCAACGCGTTCTTGTCGAGCTAGTGACCAGAAGACTTCATATTCTGCCAGATTTTCAGTTTCAAAATCCAATGCTTGTGATTGTGTACCTAAATCACCTTTACCTGGCAAAGGTGCCGTAATATGAACATCATGCTCTTCATAACGAGTTTGTGTTTGAGCCAATTCTGCTTCATCAACAACAAACCAGCTACCTCTTCCATGAAGCTGCATTGCATCACCGAGTATCACTTTTGAATATAAATCATATTCCAATCTTTTGCTGACAATATGATTAAACATCGCACTACGGGCTGCTGAGAGATAAAAGCTACGTTTTCCTCGTTCTTTTACGCGGATTTCGTCCGTTGCCCAACGCATGGCTTGTCGTAAATTATCACCATTACGACCGAATCGTTGAGCACCAAAGTAGTTAGGAATACCTTTTGCTTTTATTTGCGCTAATCGAGTATCAACAAAATCGCGATCAGAAATTTCTCGTAACACCAATGTAAAGTGATTACCTTTTAGCGTTCCTATACGTAATTTACGTTGTTGGCGAGTCGTTTCTAGAATTTCACAACCTTCTAAAACAAGCTGACTAAAATCGGGCATCTCTTTACCCGGCATTCGCAGGCAAAACCATTGTTCAGTAACAGCATTTCTGTCTTTTAGTCCAGCGTAACTGGCATCACGCGGATGAATACCTACAAATTTTGCTAATTTTTCAGCAACAAAAGCCGTGTTACAACCTGTTTTTCTGATTTTCACCATGACATGCTCGCCTTCACCATCAAGGGTGAAGCCAAGATCTTCACAGACAATAAAATCTTCAGGAATTGACTTTAGTAAGCCTGTTGCTTGTGGTTTTCCATGTAACCAATGGAGTTCAGGTAAATCACTCATTCAGGTAATGACTCTTTCATTAATAAAACGACAGCTTCACAGGCAATGCCTTCTTTTCTACCAACAAAGCCAAGCTTTTCTGTTGTAGTCGCTTTCACATTGATATCATCAACATGGCAATGAAGATCTTCAGCGATATTGACGCGCATTTGCGGTGTATGAGGTAGCATTTTGGGTGCCTGAGCAATAATCGTGACATCTAAATTACCAATTCGGTAACCTTTTGCTCTCACGCGTGAGAATGCTTCACGAAGGAGTACACGGCTATCTGCACCTTTGTATGCAGGATCAGTATCAGGAAACAATGTGCCAATGTCGCCCATCGCTACCGCGCCTAAAATAGCATCTGTAACCGCATGTAATGCAACATCACCGTCAGAGTGAGCTAACAGCCCTTGCTCATAAGGAACTCTGACGCCGCCAATAATAATGGGACCTTCACCGCCAAATTTGTGTACGTCGTAACCGTGTCCAATTCTCATTTTATTATGTGTTCCTTATACTGGTGATTTGGCGTGAGAGGAAAAACTCTGCAAGCGCTAAATCTTCTGGCTGAGTAACTTTGATATTATCTGCACGCCCTTTAACTAATAAAGGTTCATATCCAGCAAACTCCATCGCTGAGGCTTCATCAGTGATCGTCGCTTTTTGTGAGAGTGCATTTTCTATATTTTGTTTTAATAACAATGCAGGAAAGACTTGTGGCGTTAATGCATGCCATAGGGTTGTTCTTTCTACTGTTTGTTCAATATGATTATCTTGTTGATGACTACGTTTCATTGTATCGCGAACAGGTGTCGCAAGAATGCCACCACAAAATTGTGGGTTCACAACGTTTTCATCAATTAATTTAATTAGATGATCAAGATCGCCAAAATGTAGGCAAGGTCTTGCGGCATCATGAACTAACGCCCATGTATTTTCAGAAAAGTGTTGAGTGACATACTCTAAACCAGACAATACAGAGTCAGCGCGTTCACCACCACCATTAACCGTAATTATTCTTTCATCTTGCGCTAAAGGTAACGTGTGAAAATAGCTGTCATTAGGGCTGATCGCCACGATAATGTGCGTTATACGTAAGTGTTTTAATAAGGCATTAATGGTATGTTCAAGAATAGTCAATCCGCCAATCTTCAAGTATTGTTTTGGGCAGACTGATTGCATTCGACTTCCAATACCGGCTGCTGGAATAATGGCAACAATAGGAAGAGTTGAGTTTGTTATATTCATTATGATATTTGTATCAGGACACACTATTAATTCAATAAATTAACGACGTGGTTGAGATTTATCGCTCACAATTCGGAAAAATGTCTCATTAGGCTTTATCATACCTAACTCACTACGAGCGCGTTCTTCTAACGCTTCTTGCCCGCCATTGAGGTCATCAATCTCTGCAAATAGACGATCATTACGCTCTTTTAACTGCGTATTTTGCGCCAATGCAGATTGAACTTCTTGAGTTACTTTGTTGTAATCATGGATACCATTTTTACCTAACCACAATGAATATTGTAGCCAACCAAGTAAAATCAGAAGTAAGACTGTTAATTTCCCCATTACCACCCCCAAGATTAATGGGCTAATCATCCCACAACTCAACAACAGACGCCACAAAAGCGCTGGAATATATTACATTATTATTCCTCTTCTCCTCACTATAAACGTGGGTAACATCTATAAAATCCAGACTAAGGTGTGATTTTTTCTTATTAAGATGAAGTGCTATGGGGTTACTTTATAAATAAGTGAATGCTCAATTAAAGCATGAATTGTATTTTAAATGATATACAAAAATAAGCGTTTTTACTCTAATTGCATACATTATCTCTACACATTTCCCCCTTTTTATCGGCGGTTCGTGTAAAGATAATTTAATGCCATCATAAAATTAACGGTAAATTTGGTTTTGCCGTAGATATGCGAGGATTTGTTGGGTTAGTTCACTTATAGAAAGTGTACCGTCTAAATGTAATTCAGGATCAATGGGCTGTTCATAAGGTGAATCTATACCTGAAAATTGCGTTATCTCACCACGTCTTGCTTTTTGATAAAGCCCTTTCGGATCACGGGCTTCACAAATAGAAAGGGGAGTATCAACAAAGATCTCAATAAATCTTCCTTGCTCAAAGCGATCTCTCACTTGTTGTCTGTCTTTTTGGTAAGGAGAGATAAAAGCCGTTAAGACAAGAAGCCCCGCATCGACCATCAATTTAGCCACTTCCCCTACACGGCGAATATTCTCATGCCTATCTTCGGCACTAAATCCAAGATCATTACACAATCCATGGCGTAAGTTATCCCCATCTAATAAATAGCTATGAATAGGCGAATGCTTTTGTGAATATTGATAAAGCGCTTGTTCTAGTGCATCGGCAAGTGTGGATTTACCTGAGCCAGATAACCCTGTAAACCAAAGCACACATCCTTTGTGTGCTTGTTGTGATTCGCGTTCATTTAATCCAATTTTATGAGGATGCCAAACAATATCGTTGCTTATCACCACTATTTTCCTCCAAGAAGATCTCTTGCTCCCCAATGGGGAAAGTGGCGACGGATAAGCTGGTTTAACTCGACTTCAAAAGCATCATATTGCGTCATCGTTTGTATCGCGTTATCTCTCGTTTCTCGAATAAGCCCAGCACCTACGGTGACATTGCTTAGTCGATCAATCAGTATTAATCCTCCGGTATCAGCATTAACTTGATAGTTATCCAGCACCAGAGGCTCTTCAAATGAGACTTCAACACTACCAATCGCATTTAAACTTAAATTATCTGTTACTTGTTGGGTGAGTTTATTTACATCCACTTGATAATGAATATTTTCTATTTTGGCGCGGCTTTTTTTACCTGCAATTTTGATATCCAGAGTATGGCCTTGTACTAAAGGCTGCTCTGACATCCACACCACATCAATTAACGCATGAGTGCTAATATTGGCAGTTGTATCATTATCATCAACGATAATATCCCCACGACTAATATCAATTTCATCAGCCAGAACCAATGTGATTGCTTGCCCTGCTTTAGCTTGCGTTAAATCACCATCAAAAGTGACAATACGTTTGATCGTTGTATGTTTTCCTGAAGGTAATATTTTGATTTGTTGCCCTTGATAAAGCACGCCTGAAGACACCGTTCCGCTGTATCCTCTAAAATCTAAATCTGGACGATTTACATATTGTACAGGGAAACGCAGTGATTGAGACTTAGAGCCTAACTTAACTGGCGCATCTTCCAATAATGAAAGCAATGTTTTTCCTTGATACCAAGGCATATTCAATGAGGGAGAAACCACATTGTCACCATCAAGAGCGGAAATAGGGACAAATTCAATAATAAGATCTGTTGGGAGTTGATCGGCAAATTTAAGATAATCTTGCTGGATCGAATCAAAGGTCGCTTGCTGATAATCCACCAGATCCATTTTATTGATCGCAACGATTAAATGGCGGATCCCAAGGAGTGTGCTGATAAAACTGTGTCGCCTTGTTTGTTCTTGTACGCCTTTTCGAGCATCGATCAACAGAATAGAAAGTGAACTTGTTGATGCACCTGTCGCCATATTGCGAGTATATTGAGCATGTCCTGGCGTATCAGCAATAATAAACTTACGTTTTGACGTTGAAAAATAGCGGTAAGCAACATCAATCGTGATCCCTTGCTCTCTTTCCGCAGCTAATCCATCCACCAGCAAAGCAAGATCGAGCTTTTCACCTTGAGTACCGATCTTTTTACTTTCATTTTGTAATGTAGAAAGCTGATCTTCGTAGATCTGCCTTGTGTCATGAAGTAAACGTCCTATTAATGTACTTTTTCCATCATCGACATTTCCACAGGTTAGAAATCGCAGTAATCCTTTATTCTGTTGAGCCTTAAGATAGCGATCTACACCGCCCTGTTGTGCGATTTCACCCGCGACAAGTTGATTCGTTTTTATGGCTAAAAGTCCCATATTTCCTCCGATTAAAAATAACCTTGGCGCTTTTTCAGTTCCATTGAGGCCGACTGATCACTGTCAATTAAACGCCCTTGTCGTTCGCTGCTGGTGGAAATCAGCATTTCTTCAATAATGGCGGGTAGAGTTTCTGCTTGTGAAGGAATAGCACCCGTTAATGGCCAGCATCCCAGCGTTCTAAATCTCACTTTTTGCTGTGTGATCACTTCACCCGGTTTTAGATCAATTCTGTCGTCATCTACCATAATTAAGGTGCCATCACGTTCAATAACCGGTCTATTTTTGGCAAAATAGAGAGGAACAATATCGATATTCTCTAAATAGATATATTGCCAAATATCGAGTTCCGTCCAGTTAGAGAGTGGAAATACACGAATACTTTCACCTTTATTAATCTGTCCGTTATAGTTTTTCCATAATTCAGGTCGTTGGTTTTTCGGATCCCAGCGATGCTTTCTATCTCTAAATGAATAAATACGCTCTTTGGCGCGTGATTTTTCTTCATCACGGCGCGCACCGCCAAATGCCGCATCAAAACCATATTTGTCTAAGGCTTGCTTTAGCCCTTCTGTTTTCATGATATCCGTGTGTTTTGCACTACCATGAATAAATGGATTGATCCCAAGTTCTACACCTTGCGGATTGCGATAAACGTTAAGATCAAAGCCATATTCTTTAGCCGTTTTATCTCGAAACTCATACATTTCTCGGAATTTCCAGCCAGTATCAACATGCAACAAAGGAAAAGGTAATTTAGCGGGATAAAACGCTTTACGTGCTAAATGCAACATCACCGAGGAATCTTTGCCTATTGAATAAAGCATGACGGGATTTTCAAATTCAGCGACAACTTCGCGCAGAATATAAATGCTTTCTGCTTCTAATTGCTGAAGATGGGTTAATTGTGTTTCATTCATAACAACCTCGTTTTAGGCAAAATGAACCAAAGGTGAGTGGATTAGTGATGTTGATTGGGATTGTCTATCGCCAAACCACGCCAGTTGGTGATGTAATGCGGCAACTTCTCCTACAATCAATAAAGCCGGAGTTGGTGCTTTTTCTGCTAATTGTGCGAGTTGCGTTAGATTTCCCGTGAAAACTTGTTGATCATGGCGTGTACCACAACTAATCACCGCGATGGGCGTTAAAGGCGAACGCCCCAACTCAATTAATCGTTGGCTAATAAGCTCGGCTTTTGTTGTTCCCATATAAATAGCTAACGTATGATTCGCCTGCGCTAATGAAGCCCAGTCAGGCTCTATTCCGTCAGGTTTACAATGCCCTGTCATAAAGGTGACGCTTTGTGCATATTGACGATGCGTTAATGGAATACCCGCGTATGCACTTGCGCCACTTGCCGCAGTAACCCCTGGAATAACTTGGAATGAAATACCATGCTGTACTGCAACCTCTAATTCTTCGCCACCTCGCCCAAAAATAAAGGGATCACCCCCTTTTAATCGGACAACGCGTTTACCAAGTTGCGCATATTTCACGATCAGCGCATTCGTTTCTTCTTGAGAAACGCTATGATGTCCCGCTCTTTTACCTACACAAATAGTGTCAGCATCACGACGAACAAGCTCTAAAACCTCTGGACTCACTAAACTGTCATAGAGCACGACTTCCGCTTGTTGAATAACCTGTAAACCGCGCAGTGTTAATAATCCTGCATCACCGGGACCTGCCCCAACTAATGCTAATTCACCTTGTTGGATCTCTTTTTGTGTCAATTGTTGTGCAAGCAAGGCTTCTGCTTGTGCCAGCTGATCACTTGCCACTAAAGCGGCAAATTTGCCACTAAACGCTCGCTCCCAAAAACGGCAACGCGCTTGAAACGAGCCTAATTGCTGTTTCACTTTATTGCGCCATTTTCCAGCAATTGTTGCCATTGCACCTAATGAGTTTGGCAATAACGCTTCTAGTTTTTCACGTATCATTCGCACTAAAACAGGGGCTTTCCCAGCCGATGAGATAGCAATCAAAATGGGGTTTCTATCGATAATGGCGGGAAAAATAAATGAGCATTGAGGTTGTGAATCCACAACATTGACAAAAATATGCCGCGCTTGTGCATCAAGATAAACTTGCTGATTAAGCACACTGTCATCCGTTGCCACAATCACAAGTATCATTCCTAATAGATGTTCAGATTGATATTTGGCTGATACCCATTCAATTTTTTCTTGTTGATAAGCAAGATGTAATTCATCACACAACTGAGGTGCAATCACTCTTAAGCGAGCGCCTGCTCTTAATAACAGCAAAGCTTTACGCGCAGCAACATGACCACCACCAACCAATAACACTGGGCGTTCTTTTAATTCCACAAATAAGGGTAGGTAATCCATACGCGCATTTCACCTTCGTTGTTCACTTTATAACTAACGACTATAAAAGGTGCTTTAAGGGTTATGAAATGACAAAAAGCTATGTGATGGAACAGAAAGGAATAAGGAAAAATAAAATACTTTCAAATAGTTATGATTTTAAGAAATGACAAAAAGGGCAATAGATAAGCTCTATTACCCTCATTACTTATTGGTAGTTAATGACGTTATTCGTGTAATCCACACTCACGTTTTAAGCCAAAAAATCGTGTTTCTTCTTCACTCATACCCTCTTCCCATTTTCGGGTTGTATGAGTATCTCCCACAGAGAGATAACCTTGCTCCCATAAAGGGTGATAAGGTAAGTCGTTTTCTTTAAGATATTGATAAACTTTCTTATTATCCCAATCAACGATGGGTAGAAACTTAAAGATCCCTTTTGCTATTGAAAGCACAGGCAAATGTTCACGACTTTTAGATTGCTGACGACGAAGACCTGCAAACCACGTTTGAGCCTGTAATTCACGTAAAGCTCTTTCCATTGGCTCTACTTTATTTATCTGGTTATAACGCTCAATACCTTCAATGCCTTCTAACCAAAGTTTGCCGTAACGCGCCTCTTGCCAAGATGAAGATATTTCAGCTCGATAGACCTTCAAGTTAAGTTGTAACTGCTGCGTTAGACTATCAATAAACTGGTAGGTTTCAGGAAATAAGTAGCCCGTATCAGTCAAAATCACGGGGATATCAGGGTATTGTCTTGTCATTAAATGCAAACAAACCGCGGCTTGAATACCAAAACTGGAGCTTAATACAAAGGCTTTAGGTAAATTATCTAAAGCCCAAGTAACCCGTTCAATGGCGTTTAATTGCTCTAACCGTTGATTAATCTGGCTCAAAGCATGTGTCTGCTCTTCAACAGGTAACTGTTTTAGCGAAGCAAGCTGAAATAGGCTCATACCGCCTCCTGCACTTCATAAAAATCAATAGCAGAATTAAGTATGGGTTTAACAACATCAGTGCGAATAAGAAAATCACCAAAACCTTCATTGTTATGACGAGAAACTGCCCATTCACCAATCAGTGAATCAAGTATTGCGATGATTTCTTGTGAGGTAATATTTTCGCGATACATTCTCGGAATACGTGTCCCGATACGATTACCCCCTAAATGTAAGTTATAGCGATCAGGTGCTTTCCCCACCAGCCCAACTTCTGCAAGCATTGCTCGACCACAGCCATTTGGGCATCCCGTTACGCGCACAACAATATGCTCTTCACTCACACCATGTTTAGTCATTAAGCTATCAAGTGCATCGGTAAATGCAGGTAGGAAGCGTTCTGCCTCTGCCATTGCCAATGGGCAAGTTGGGAAAGAAACACACGCCATTGCATGTTCACGCAGAGGTGTAACGTTATCGTTAATCAAACCATATTGACGTGCAATAGCTTCAATATTGGCTTTTTCGCTTTCAGGTACACCTGCGACAATTAAGTTTTGATTTGCGGTAAGGCGAAAATCACCTTGATGAATTTTGGCGATTTCAGCAACACCTGTTTTTAATGGAGCATCAGGCGCATCAATCAGCCGTCCACTTTCAATAAATAAAGTCAGGTGCCATTTATCATCAACACCTTTTAACCAACCAATTTGATCGCCTCGATGGGTAAATTCATAAGGTCGAATAGCCTCAAAAGTGACACCTGAGCGACGTTCAACCTCTTGTTTAAACGTTTCTACGCCAACACGCTCTAATGTGTATTTTGTTTTTGCATTTTTGCGTTCAGTTCGATTTCCCCAGTCACGCTGAGTTGTCACAATCGCTTCTGCAATTGCCAATGTATTCTCAATAGGGATATAACCAAACTCACTGGCTAAGCGAGGAAAGGTATTCTTATCGCCATGTGTCATAGCTAAACCGCCCCCCACAAGTACATTAAAACCGACTAAATGCCCGTTTTCAGCAATCGCAATAAAATTCATGTCATTCGCATGAAGATCAACATCATTATGAGGCGGGATCACCACTGACGTTTTAAATTTTCGTGGTAAGTAGGTTTCCCCCAAAATAGGCTCTTCGTCTGTGGTTGCAACTTTCTCTTTATCTAACCAAATTTCCGCATAAGCATGAGTGCGAGGTAATAAGTGTTCTGATATTTTTTTCGCCCACTCATACGCTTCTTGGTGTAATGAAGATTGTACTGGGTTTGAAGTACATAAGACATTACGGTTAACATCATTCGCAGTAGCTAGAGAATCCAACCCTGTTGCTGCAAGCATCTGATGTGCGGGTTTTACATTACCTTTTAAAATGCCATGAAATTGAAATGTTTGACGATTAGTAATACGAATACTGCCATAAAGCGTATTTTCAGTCGCAAACTTATCAATGCTAAGCCACTGTTTAGGCGAAATAATGCCGCCGGGTAAACGGCAGCGTAGCATCATGGCATGGCGAGGTTCTAGCATTTGCTCCGCACGTTCAGCACGAATATCTCTGTCATCTTGCTGATACATGCCATGAAAGCGAATTAACAAAAAGTTATCGCCTTCAAAGCCACCAGTTAAACCATTTTGTAAGTCTTCTGTAATAGTGCCGCGTAAAAAGTGACTCTCTTTTTTCATACGTTCACTATCAGCCAGTTTCCCTTCAACCACTAAGGGCGCTTGAGTGTGTGATTTCATTTAATAGACATCCCTCTGATAACGCCGTTCTAGGCGTAGCTCACTTAAGTATTCATCTGCTTCTTCAATATTTTTATTGCCATACTCCATCACAATATCTAACAACGCCTGTTCAACATCTTTTGCCATCCGAGATGCATCACCACAAACATAAAGATAAGCACCTTGCTGTAACCATTGCCAAATCTCATTACCACGTTCACGCAATTTATCTTGTACATAAATTTTATGTGCTTGATCCCGTGACCATGCTAAATCGATATGAGTTAACAGACCGCTTTTGACATAACGTTGCCATTCCACTTGATAGAGAAAATCTTCTACAAAATGAGGATTACCAAAAAATAACCAGTTTTTACCTGTTGCAGCGTCATTTTCGCGCTGCTGCATAAAACTTCTAAAAGGTGCAATACCTGTGCCTGGACCAATCATAATGACAGATGCGGTGTTATCTTCAGGGAGACGAAAATGTGCATTTTTTTCGATAAAAACATTGACGCTATCGCCTTCTTTTAAGCTATCGGCTAAAAAACCAGAGGCTCCACCGGTATAAGTACGCGAGTTAACGTCGTAACGTACAACCCCTAAAGTAAGGTGTACTTCGTCTTCTACTTCTTGTTGTGACGATGCAATAGAGTAAAGGCGAGGAGTTAGTGGACGTAAAATATCAACAAAATCTTGTGCCGTGGGTTGAGCACAATATTGACGCACCATCTCATTAATAGGATGTTTGTCTGCATATTGCTGAAGCTTGGTTTTATCAGCTACCAATGACAATAGATCTTCATGACGCGTCAATTGGGCATAGGCTTTTACGATAGGTGCGCTATTTTGAGTTAGTTCACAATGATGCAGCAACGCTTCTTTTAAGGTGAATGTTTGAGATTTTAACGTGACAGGTTCATCACCTTTTAGCCACAACAAGGCAATAAGTTCATCAACTTTTTCAGGTGAGTTATTAAACCAAACGCCTAGCGCATCACCCGGTTGATATTGTAAATCAGAACCTTCAAGGCTGATTTCAATATGGCGAATATCTCTATCTGAATTTCTGCCTGTGATTTTTTTATTAGTCAGTAATGTAGCAGTAAAAGGCGCATCTCGATGATAAATAGAGGCATTAACTGTATCTGTCGTACCTGACTGTGTTTGTTGCAGGATTTGCGTACTTTGTTCTGGTACTCTTGCTTTTAAGAGCTCTGTAAGCTGTTTTATCCATTCATCCGCAACAAATTGATATTCAACATCGGCATCAACTCTTGGTAATAAACGTGTTGCCCCCAGTTGTGCGATTCGCTCATCAAAGTCTTTTCCTGCCTTACAGAAATGCTCATACGAAGTATCACCTAAGCTCAATACTGCATAAGCCGTTTCTTTCATTTCAGCGGCTTTTTTAGAGTTCAGATATTTATAAAAAGCTATCGCTTCTTCAGGAGGATCACCTTCACCTTGCGTCGATGCAATGATGATCAAGGTTGTTGTTTTATGGATCTGCTTAAACTTATATTCACCTGCGGAATATAGTTCTACATTCAATTTGTGAGCAACCAGATTATCTCGTAACTGTTCTGCAAGGTGACGCGCATTACCGGTTTGAGAAGCAGAGATCAATGTAATGGTTTCCTGCTCTGGCACTTGTGCTGAGGTAACCGTTGTCGATGTGGGTATGACAGAAGGATTAAGCTGTCCCCACAAATAGCCAGATAACCACGCAATCTGCGCTGTTGAGAGATCTTTTGTTGCGTCCTGTAATTTACTCAATTGCTCCGAGGTTAATGGAAGCATTGATAATAATGGAGGTTGATTGCTCATTTATCCTGCCTTAAAAAAGCGAAGCACTTATCTGTGCTTTATTGTTCTTTGATAATATTTCTAATATTGAGAGGGTATCCCACGACTAGAAGGTGAATTAAAGACCTGTTGGCTCTATCTAATAACCTTAAATGCTAAATTTATTTATTGGTTTCCTTTATCAATATAATGAATAAGCAAAAAGGAACATAATAAGCCATTAAGATTAAGGGAGATTAGGCGTGATACGCTAAATCAGCTACACTGGTAGACTTCGTTCTATTTGTGTCTTTTTTTTACTAATTAAGTCAAGAGAGTTTTGATGACAACCACCATCTTTAAAGATTTTCAGTTTGAAGCAGCCCACCATTTGCCACATGTTCCTGAAGGCCACAAATGTGGGCGTCTTCATGGACACTCTTTTCTTGTTAGATTAGAACTAACAGGTGAAGTTGATGCGCATTCAGGTTGGCTTATTGATTTTGCTGATGTGAAAGCCGCATTTAAACCTACTCTTGAGCGTCTAGATCACTACTATCTTAATGAAATTGAAGGCCTAGAAAATCCTACTAGCGAAGTGCTGGCAAAATGGATTTGGCAACAAGTAAAACCGTCATTGCCATTATTATCTGCGGTGATGGTAAAAGAGACGTGTACGGCGGGATGTATTTATCGCGGTGAATAAATCGGGTTTTACATTAACCCATTATCACTTAAAAGAAAATCAGCCTTTTATTGGCTGATTTTTTTATATTAAAAACGCGATCACGCAATATTTAAATACTTATGCGTTTGCATCGAGAAACGCCAATTACGTTCAATACAGGTTTTAATACATAATGCTGTCGCACTCTCTTTACAACTAATGGGCTGTAAGGCAACAACAGGCGCAGGGTGCTCTGTGCGTAATATCAGTAAGGCATCTAACGCTTCAATATCTTTTTCACGCCCAACGGGATGTTTTATCTCATTAGCTCTATTAATTGCGCTAGGTAATACCGTAAATCCCCCTTTCATGCCTACTTTTGGGGAAAGTGTCACCCATGTTTTCTCACTACATAAAATATCGTGAGTACCACTGGTTTCTATCTGACAGGCAAAACCTGCTTGCTCCAATCCTTCTGTTAAAGGGCGTAAATCATATAAGCAAGGCTCTCCTCCCGTGATAACCACATGTTTTGCACTATAACCTTGCCGTTGGAAAAGTGATAAAATCTGGGCAACACTGGCTTCTCCCCAAGTATCGCTTTCTTGCGTTTTAATAGGAATATCGCCAAGAGGAACTTTTTTTTCGTCTTCTTTTTCCCAAGTATGTTTGGTATCACACCAACTACAACCTACAGGACAACCCTGTAATCGAACAAAAAGTGCAGGAACGCCAGTAAAAACACCTTCACCCTGTAAGGTTTGAAACACTTCATTAATGGGGTATTGCATAAGAAACTCTGATATCCAATGAATGCTGATGATTATTACAGATAACTATCTCACCGTAAGAGGCTTTATGATAAGGTACATGGTTTGTTTTGAATAGCTAACGTGCGAGAAGACACTGAAAAAGAGGATAGAGTTCCTCCGTTGGACAGAGATGGGAATACTTTAGATGCAAAAAGAGAATCAACTTTCACGAGGATTATCAGGGCGGCACATTCGTTTCATGGCGCTTGGCTCTGCAATCGGTACAGGTTTATTTTATGGCTCTGCGGCTGCCATTGAGAAAGCGGGTCCGGCTGTATTGCTTGCTTACCTTATTGGTGGTGCAGCAGTATTTATGGTTATGCGTGCATTAGGTGAAATGGCAGTTCATCATCCTGTTGCAGGCTCTTTTTCACAATATGCAAGCCATTATATGGGGCCTTTAGCTGGCTTCTTAACTGGCTGGAACTACGTTTTTGAAATGCTGATTGTATGTCTTGCTGACGTCACGGCATTTGGCTTTTATATGAAACTCTGGTTCCCAGATGTTGATCAGTGGATATGGGTTTTAGGAATAGTTTGCTTTATTGGTGCCTTAAACCTTTGCCATGTCAAAATATTTGGTGAAATGGAATTTTGGCTTTCTATTGTTAAAGTGACCGCCATTATCGCCATGATCATTGGTGGTGTTGTCATTATGATGTATGGTTTTGGCCAACAAACTGAACACCCTATTGGTATCTCTAACTTATGGGAGTTCGGCGGCTTTATGCCAAATGGCATAGAAGGAGTAATAGCCTCACTTGCCATTGTGATGTTTGCGTTTGGTGGGATTGAGGTCATTGGTATTACTGCCAGTGAAGCTAAAGATCCTGAAAAAACCATTCCTAAAGCTATCAATGCCGTACCGTTTCGTATCTTATTATTCTATGTACTGACGATTTTCATTCTAATGTGCATTTTCCCTTGGCAACAAATCGGCCATAACGGTAGCCCATTTGTACAGATTTTCTCAAATCTAGGGATCAATTCAGCGGCAAATATCTTAAACCTTGTGGTTATCACAGCAGCAATTTCTGCGATCAACAGTGATATCTTCGGCGCCGGTCGTATGATGTACGGCATGGCTCAAGAAGGGCAAGCACCAAAATCTTTTATGAAGCTCACTCGCAATGGTGTGCCTTGGATGACGGTGCTAGTGATGTCTGTTGTATTGTTGCTGGGCGTAGTACTTAACTACCTTATTCCAGAGCAAATCTTTGTTTTAATCGCTTCTATTGCGACATTTGCAACAGTTTGGGTGTGGTTAATGATTTTGCTTTCTCAAGTTGCTATGCGTCGCAAGATGAGCGCAGATGAAGTGAAAACGCTTAAATTTCCAGTACCGCTATGGCCTGTTGCACCAGCACTGACTATCGTATTTATGGCGTTTGTTATCGCAATCTTAGGCTATTTTGAGTCAACCAGAATGGCATTGGTTGTCGGTATGGTATGGGTAGCTATTTTAACTGTTGGCTATTATGTCGGTATCAAACCGAGAATGAACCAGAAATAAATCACATTTCTGAATCAAATAATTCTGAGTTAAACAATAAAGGCTGTGGATTAATTCACAGCCTTTTTCTTTATTATAAATTATGCGATTTTCACTAAGCCAGAGCTTGTTTTAAATCAGCAATTAAATCATCCACATCTTCAAGACCAATCGATAGTCGAATTAAACCATCACTAATACCATGTCTTTGTCGTTCTTCTGCACTATAAGTGGCATGAGTCATTGTGGCAGGATGTTGAGCTAAAGATTCGCAGTCTCCTAAACTCACTGCTCGACTAAAGAGATTTAAACGATTGAGAAACTCTCTACCCACTTTTATGCCTCCTTTTAGCTCAATAGCTATCATGCCACCAGATAAACGCATCTGGCGTTTGGCGAGTTCATATTGAGGGAAAGAAACTAATCCCGGATAATGAATAGTTTCAACCTTAGGATTATCTGTAAGATATTCTGCAATACGTTGTGCATTTTTACAGATCTGCTCCATCCTTATGCTCAGTGTTTTTATTCCTCGTAATATTAACGAGGCATCATGAGGAGATAAACAAGCCCCCGTCATATCCTTTAAACCTTCAACACGTATTTTATCCGCTAAGGCGTGCGTGGTAATAATCGCTCCCGCAGTGACATCCCCATGACCTGATAAATATTTGGTCATAGAATGCACAACAATATCAGCACCAAGTTTTAAAGGTTGCTGTAAATAAGGCGAGCAATAAGTACTATCGACCATGACTAAAATATTATGTTGATGCGCAATTTCTGATATTTTTGCAATATCACTCACTCGCATATTAGGATTAGCCGGAGTTTCAAAAAAAATTAATTTTGTTTTCTCAGTAATCGCTTCTTTCAGTTTTTCAAGGTTAGTTAAATCAACGTGCTTTATTTTAACACCAAATTTAGCAAGTCCATGATTAAAAAATGTAAAAGTGCAACCATAAAGCGTCATATCAGCAATGAGTTCATCACCAGGCTGAAGTAACGACCAGCAACTAGAAGTAATTGCCCCTATTCCTGAAGAAAAAACAACGGCGCCTTCACCATTTTCTAATTGTGCTAAACGCTTTTCTAATAACTCTAAAGTAGGGTTTGAGATCCGAGAATAAAAATACCCTTTTTGTTTTCCAGCAAAGCAATCAGCACCATATTGTGCCGTTGGAAAAACAAAAGTGGATGTTTGAAAAACAGGAGGCACTAATGCCCCCTGAGAATCTAACGGAGAATAACCATAATGTATTGCTTGAGTATTAAAATGTTTATTACTTTGCGTCATTACATCTCCTATTTATTAATTAACTTTCTATTAGTTTGTTATTTCCCCCGATAATTTGAACTGTTCTTAAAATAATTGAAATCCCTTTAAGAGTATCAGGATTTCTTAATAATGCAAAAGTTGAACCTAATGTATATTTTTTATCTTGATAAATAGATTCTTTCTTTGCCATATTATAAGCAGCACCTAACTCCCATATTGGAATTAATGTTTCTTCAAACGCAACCGAAATTTTTTCAACTGTTGCATTATCCATAATATCTATTGAGTCAGATATTAAAGATAATAAATCGACGATATTATCAAAGCGCTTTAATGCTAATAATGGTCTTGCTTTTTCTAATAAATGTTGAAGATGTAATTTATCTTCATCAGATAATAGTTGAATATCTGCTGAGCTTAAGTTATTTTCACTCATTATTGTATCCCCTATAATAATCCTCTAACGGTTGCCCAATATAAACCTCGGTTATAACTATTACGCAGTAATCCGCCTAGCTTTGTCGGTGGTGTAGGAATTACGTCATGTTTATAGTCATACTGTAATGGCATACCGGCTGATAATCCCATTTGTGCGACCGCTTGCACACGACCATCATAAATCGCAGCAGGATAACCGTAACGAAGTTCACCACAGATGTTATTTGCAATTACACCCGCTTGGTTATGACAACTACCGCCGGCTTTACTAATCGGTAAATCAACCGTATCACCAAGAACATACACTTGATTTAATCCATAGACTTGCAATGTTTCAGGATCAGTAGGTAACCAACCTTCACCATTATTATGTTCACTCAAACCAGTATTACGAATCGCCTCAACGGCAGTAATAGGCGGTGTACTCATAAGGATATCAAATGGCTCTTCCTCGCCCTCTTTTGAGTAAGCTATTTTCTTATCAGGATCAACATGGCTCAACGTAAAGCCTCGCTTAGCTTTAATATCTCGCTCAGAGAATACGGCCGGAAGAACTTCACAAACTTCCTGTTGCATAAACAGGCAGTTTCTTAGAAGTTGAGCAACCGTAGGATAGGTATAAACAATTTCAATATTATTTCTCACCCGACGCTGACGAAGAAGCTCATCCAGCATCAATGTTGTCTCCATAGGAGCAATACCACATTGATGCGGTACATTAGGTGTTTCAGGGAAGCTAACAGTAATAAATACACGGCCTTTTTCAATTTTAGCTAATTTATCAGCAAGTGTTCTTGCGGCTTCATATTGGTAAAAATGATTTCCCGCTTCTTTTAAGCCTTCAATTCTATGAGGACTAGGAACACAACCTGTTGCTAATACTAAAAAATCATAGTTATATTTTTTATTAGACTCGCAATAAATTACTTTATTATTAAAGTCAAAACGTTCTGCTTTATCAATAACAAATTCAATTTCGGGTCTTAATAAACTTCTTTCTGATCGCATTAGCTCTTCTTTTAAAAAAAGATTAAATGCAATATACATAAATGCAGGTTTGTAATAATGATTAGGATTATCTGAAATAAGCGTAATTTTAATTTTATTTGAAAAGATTTCGTCATTTAATTTTTTAGCTAGGATATTAGCAAGAATAGTTCCGCCGGTACCACCGCCAATAATAACTATATTTTTTGTTGGCATTTTATTTCCTATATCTAGTGATATTAGATAGACCAAAAAAGTATAGTAAATAACGTTAATATAACAAATAGATTAAATAGATAGATAAATTACCCATAAAATAATATATCTAATTGATAGATGATATAATCATATTTAATTTAAATATTAAAAATTAAATATTAACTTATGTTATTATTACCTACTAATAAAATGTCGCGATTAAAGGATGATGGTCAGATGCATCTGTGATTAAGACCTCAGCTTTATTCAACGATAACCCTCGATAAAAAATATAATCCAAAGGTTTACCAAAGGCTTTTGTACGCCAATCATTATCAAAAATAACTTCTTTAAGTCTTAACGCTCTTGCAAAACGTTTTAATACATTGACTCTTGGGCGGCTCCACGCATTAAAATCACCCGCTAAAATAACAGGTCCTTTGTGATTCATGATATGAACAGATAAATTGCTCAATTGACGCTGATAAACATCGACACCAAAACTAAAATTAATCGCATGTACATTAATAACCATTAAATGATCACCCGTAATTAATGGATATACCGTAATTAATGCTGATTTGGGTAGTCGTAAAAAGGGCTCTTTCTCTCTGAGAGGGCAGCAATAGATAGGATGGGAACTTGATAATGTCATCACACCAGCTGGGTGTTGTTGAAAAGCCAAGGCAGGGACTTGGTCTGCAATTAAATGGTGAATTCCAGCAAAACGTACAAGCTCAGGTGTAGTTTGAGCTTCTTGTAACAAAAGCAAATGCGTATCTGTTGAGAGCGTTTCCAACATATTACGCCAATTGAGTCGTTGCTGTTTATAGATATTCCAAACCGCAATTTTTAGAGTGCCTTCAGTGTAAAGGGGCATTCCGATAGGTAAGGTATCCTTTCTTTCACTTAAAGGTGGGCTGGGCTCAATCCTTTCAACAGGTTGACCTGCTACAAAACGCACTGAATAATTCGGTTTTTTCGCCATTAGCAACCTCAGATAAACAGCAAGATATCTTGCTATAACTAAAGTATACCAAAGCCAAGCTTCGCTCTCACCCTTTAAAAGGACACCATAATCAACAAAAGTAATTATTTTTATATATAATAGTTATGTTTACTTAAAATTATCCGATTAATTTATTTTTTATTCTAAATTTTAAGCAAAAAAAAACCTAAGTCGTTAAACTTAGGTTTCTTAATGTTGGCGGAACGGACGGGACTCGAACCCGCGACCCCCTGCGTGACAGGCAGGTATTCTAACCAACTGAACTACCGCTCCGCGTATTCTTTGCGCGATTAATGTTATTTAACACTAACGCTTTAATTAATGCCTGGCAGTTCCCTACTCTCACATGGGGAGACCCCACACTACCATCGGCGCTACAACGTTTCACTTCTGAGTTCGGCATGGATTCAGGTGGGTCCGCTGCGCTATGGCCGCCAAGCAAATTCGGTTTTATTACCCGTTACTGTCGTTTCTTTCTCAGTAACCAGCAATTTCAATCTTAAACAAGCTTACTTCATCTACTGTTTGTCTCTCAGACAAAACACCTTCGGTGTTGTCAGGTTAAGCCTCACGGTTCATTAGTACTGGTTAGCTCAACGTATCGCTACGCTTACACACCCAGCCTATCAACGTCTTAGTCTTAAACGTTCCTTTAGGTCACTCTAGGTGACAGGGAAGACTCATCTCGAGGCAAGTTTCCCGCTTAGATGCTTTCAGCGGTTATCTCTTCCGCACTTAGCTACCGGGCAATGCCATTGGCATGACAACCCGAACACCAGTGGTGCGTTCACTCCGGTCCTCTCGTACTAGGAGCAACCCCTCTCAATCTTCCAACGCCCACGGCAGATAGGGACCGAACTGTCTCACGACGTTCTAAACCCAGCTCGCGTACCACTTTAAATGGCGAACAGCCATACCCTTGGGACCTACTTCAGCCCCAGGATGTGATGAGCCGACATCGAGGTGCCAAACACCGCCGTCGATATGAACTCTTGGGCGGTATCAGCCTGTTATCCCCGGAGTACCTTTTATCCGTTGAGCGATGGCCCTTCCATTCAGAACCACCGGATCACTAAGACCTACTTTCGTACCTGCTCGAGCCGTCACTCTCACAGTCAAGCTGGCTTATGCCTTTGCACTAACCGCATGATGTCCGACCATGCTTAGCCAACCTTCGTGCTCCTCCGTTACTCTTTAGGAGGAGACCGCCCCAGTCAAACTACCCACCAGACACGGTCCCCGACCCGGATTACGGGCCTAGGTTAGAACATCAAACGTTAAAGGGTGGTATTTCAAGGTTGACTCCATGCAGACTGGCGTCCACACTTCTAAGTCTCCCACCTATCCTACACATCAAGGCTCAATGTTCAGTGTCAAGCTATAGTAAAGGTTCACGGGGTCTTTCCGTCTTGCCGCGGGTACACTGCATCTTCACAGCGAGTTCAATTTCACTGAGTCTCGGGTGGAGACAGCCTGGCCATCATTACGCCATTCGTGCAGGTCGGAACTTACCCGACAAGGAATTTCGCTACCTTAGGACCGTTATAGTTACGGCCGCCGTTTACTGGGGCTTCGATCAAGAGCTTCTCCCTAAGGATAACCCCATCAATTAACCTTCCAGCACCGGGCAGGCGTCACACCGTATACGTCCACTTTCGTGTTTGCACAGTGCTGTGTTTTTAATAAACAGTTGCAGCCAGCTGGTATCTTCGACTGGCTTCGGCTCCGTCCGCAAGGGACTTCACTTACCGCCAGCGTGCCTTCTCCCGAAGTTACGGCACCATTTTGCCTAGTTCCTTCACCCGAGTTCTCTCAAGCGCCTGAGTATTCTCTACCTGACCACCTGTGTCGGTTTGGGGTACGATTGTTGGTAACCTGAAGCTTAGAGGCTTTTCCTGGAAGCAGGGCATCAATTGCTTCACCACCTTAGTGGCTCGTCATCACACCTCAGCATTAAGTGACCGGATTTGCCTAATCACTCTGCCTACATGCTTGAACCGGGACGACCGTCGCCCGGACAACCTAGCCTTCTCCGTTCCCCCATCGCAGTTACCACCAGTACGGGAATATTAACCCGTTTCCCATCGACTACGCTTTTCAGCCTCGCCTTAGGGGTCGACTCACCCTGCCCCGATTAACGTTGGACAGGAACCCTTGGTCTTCCGGCGTGCGGGTTTTTCACCCGCATTATCGTTACTTATGTCAGCATTCGCACTTCTGATACCTCCAGCATACCTCACAGTACACCTTCGCAGGCTTACAGAACGCTCCCCTACCCAACAACACATAGTGTCGCTGCCGCAGCTTCGGTGCATGGTTTAGCCCCGTTACATCTTCCGCGCGGGCCGACTCGACCAGTGAGCTATTACGCTTTCTTTAAATGATGGCTGCTTCTAAGCCAACATCCTGGCTGTCTGAGCCTTCCCACTTCGTTTCCCACTTAACCATGACTTTGGGACCTTAGCTGGCGGTCTGGGTTGTTTCCCTCTTCACGACGGACGTTAGCACCCGCCGTGTGTCTCCCGTGATAACATTCTTCGGTATTCGCAGTTTGCATCGAGTTGGTAAGTCGGGATGACCCCCTAGTCGAAACAGTGCTCTACCCCCGAAGATGAGTTCACGAGGCGCTACCTAAATAGCTTTCGGGGAGAACCAGCTATCTCCCGGTTTGATTGGCCTTTCACCCCCATCCACAAGTCATCCGCTAATTTTTCAACATTAGTCGGTTCGGTCCTCCAGTTAGTGTTACCCAACCTTCAACCTGCCCATGGATAGATCACCGGGTTTCGGGTCTATACCCTGCAACTCATTCGCCCAGTTAAGACTCGGTTTCCCTACGGCTCCCCTATTCGGTTAACCTTGCTACAGAATATAAGTCGCTGACCCATTATACAAAAGGTACGCAGTCACCTCACGAAGAGGCTCCTACTGCTTGTACGTACACGGTTTCAGGTTCTTTTTCACTCCCCTCGCCGGGGTTCTTTTCGCCTTTCCCTCACGGTACTGGTTCACTATCGGTCAATCAGGAGTATTTAGCCTTGGAGGATGGTCCCCCCATATTCAGACAGGATAACACGTGTCCCGCCCTACTCGTCGAGTTCACAATAACAGCATCTTCAGATACGGGGCTATCACCCTTTACTGCCGGACTTTCCAGACCGTTCTCCTGATGCTGCTATTGATTAAGACTCTGGGCTGTTCCCCGTTCGCTCGCCGCTACTAGGGGAATCTCGGTTGATTTCTTTTCCTCGGGGTACTGAGATGTTTCAGTTCTCCCGGTTCGCTTCATTAACCTATGTATTCAGTTAATGATAATATCCATTGGATATTGGGTTTCCCCATTCGGAAATCGTCGGGTATAACGGTTCATATCACCTTACCGACGCTTATCGCAGATTAGCACGTCCTTCATCGCCTCTGATTGCCTAGGCATCCACCGTGTACGCTTATTCGCTTAACCTCACAACCCGAAGGTGTTTCTCTCGAAGACGACTTTAAAGGTCATGGCTACACAAGCATCAATTCGTTGTTGGGCAGTGCTCGTAATGCTCACATACTTATGTATGCTGCGCTTACTGCGCGCTGTCCGCCTAGAATTGCTGTTGCTCGCTCATGACACTCGCCTTGGAGTATCACACATTCAAGGTCTGAGATTTTGAGAGACTCATCAATATACCTCGGTGATATATTGATTTGTTTTCAATTTTTCAGCTTGTTCCAGATTGTTAAAGAGCATAATAGGTAAAATAACTCATGCGAATTATCTTAACTATTCTCTGATTCTCATCAGACTATAGTGTGGTACGCCTTTCACTCATACCGCGCAATTGGCGTCCCCTAGGGGATTCGAACCCCTGTTACCGCCGTGAAAGGGCGGTGTCCTAGGCCTCTAGACGAAGGGGACTTCAGTCAGCTTCGCAGACGCGCTTTTGCTCGTTCTTCATCAGACAATCTGTGTGAGCACTGCACATAACACGTATCTCTTAGGTAAGGAGGTGATCCAACCGCAGGTTCCCCTACGGTTACCTTGTTACGACTTCACCCCAGTCATGAATCACAAAGTGGTAAGCGCCCTCCCGAAGGTTAAGCTACCTACTTCTTTTGCAACCCACTCCCATGGTGTGACGGGCGGTGTGTACAAGGCCCGGGAACGTATTCACCGTAGCATTCTGATCTACGATTACTAGCGATTCCGACTTCATGGAGTCGAGTTGCAGACTCCAATCCGGACTACGACAGACTTTATGAGTTCCGCTTGCTCTCGCGAGGTCGCTTCTCTTTGTATCTGCCATTGTAGCACGTGTGTAGCCCTACTCGTAAGGGCCATGATGACTTGACGTCATCCCCACCTTCCTCCGGTTTATCACCGGCAGTCTCCTTTGAGTTCCCGCCATCACGCGCTGGCAACAAAGGATAAGGGTTGCGCTCGTTGCGGGACTTAACCCAACATTTCACAACACGAGCTGACGACAGCCATGCAGCACCTGTCTCAGCGTTCCCGAAGGCACTCCTCTATCTCTAAAGGATTCGCTGGATGTCAAGAGTAGGTAAGGTTCTTCGCGTTGCATCGAATTAAACCACATGCTCCACCGCTTGTGCGGGCCCCCGTCAATTCATTTGAGTTTTAACCTTGCGGCCGTACTCCCCAGGCGGTCGATTTAACGCGTTAGCTCCAGAAGCCACGGTTCAAGACCACAACCTCTAAATCGACATCGTTTACAGCGTGGACTACCAGGGTATCTAATCCTGTTTGCTCCCCACGCTTTCGCACCTGAGCGTCAGTCTTTGTCCAGGGGGCCGCCTTCGCCACCGGTATTCCTCCACATCTCTACGCATTTCACCGCTACACGTGGAATTCTACCCCCCTCTACAAGACTCTAGCCAACCAGTTTCAGATGCAATTCCCAAGTTAAGCTCGGGGCTTTCACATCTGACTTAATTGACCGCCTGCGTGCGCTTTACGCCCAGTAATTCCGATTAACGCTTGCACCCTCCGTATTACCGCGGCTGCTGGCACGGAGTTAGCCGGTGCTTCTTCTGCGGGTAACGTCAATTGATAAAGGTATTAACTTTATCACCTTCCTCCCCGCTGAAAGTACTTTACAACCCTAAGGCCTTCTTCATACACGCGGCATGGCTGCATCAGGCTTGCGCCCATTGTGCAATATTCCCCACTGCTGCCTCCCGTAGGAGTCTGGGCCGTGTCTCAGTCCCAGTGTGGCTGATCATCCTCTCAGACCAGCTAGAGATCGTCGCCTAGGTGAGCCATTACCTCACCTACTAGCTAATCCCATATGGGTTCATCCGATAGCGCAAGGTCCGAAGAGCCCCTGCTTTGGTCCGTAGACGTCATGCGGTATTAGCTACCGTTTCCAGTAGTTATCCCCCTCTATCGGGCAGATCCCCATACATTACTCACCCGTCCGCCGCTCGTCAGCAAGAAAGCAAGCTTTCTCCTGTTACCGCTCGACTTGCATGTGTTAGGCCTGCCGCCAGCGTTCAATCTGAGCCATGATCAAACTCTTCAATTAAAAGTGTTTGATGCTCAAAGAAATCGAAAACTTAGCTATTCATAAATGAATTTACTTTTGTTGTTCACTCTTCAAGACTTGATACATCTAATATTTTAGAAGATATCGTCTCTGCGAGTGCCCACACAGATTGTCTGATAATTTGTTAAAGAGCAGTGCAACATTCGCTGCCGTTTCCGGTCTTCTGCGTTGTTGCGAGGAGGTGCATTCTACATCTTCCTCATTCAGTGTCAAGCGTTTATTTTCAAGGCTTTTCACTTTTTTTCTTCGTTCTCTCAGTCAGTTCGCTTAGCGCCCTGTGCCGTGACAACGAGGACGCATTATAGGGAGTTTTCTGAGGCTGGCAATAGTTTTTTAAAAAAAAATGTTCGTTTGTTGGTAAATTAAACGAAGTGCCTATTTTTTGTGGCTTTTTAGCCATTTTGGCAAGTCTGCAAGGCTATCGAGAACAAAATCTGCACACTGTTGTGCCTCTTCAGTTATCTCTTTTCCAGTGCGAACAAGAATTTTATGACCCACTCCCGCAGTTTTTGCTGCCAACATATCTTCTTTTTTATCGCCAACCATATAAGAAGAAGCCATATCGATGTTTAATTGTGCTTTTGCATCCATAAACATACCTGAGGCTGGTTTGCGACAATCACATTCTTTCTTATATTCTTCTACAGTGGCATCAGGATGATGAGGACAATAATAGATACCATCTAAATCAACACCTCTATCTGCCAAAGACCAATCCATCCACTCTGTTAGATGTAAAAATTGATCTTCACTATAGTAGCCACGCCCAATGCCCGATTGATTAGTCACTAGTACCAAGGCATATCCCATAGCTTTTAATTCAGCCATTGCCTCAATCACGCCATCGATAAATTCAAAGTTATCAATTTCAGACACATAACCATGGTCTATATTAATAGTTCCATCGCGATCTAAGAAAATCGCAGAAATCCCCTTGCTCACAGCATTACTCCATTTAGATATTTTTATTAGTATCGCATGTTTTTTCTTATATAGAGAATGATATCCACGGCTTTCTTTCTTTATTAGTCTTCAACTCTTTTTTATTGACTTAGCCGTCTAGACGCCTTAACATCTATTTTAACTCGGGCAGAATAGTCTTTATGTCCCATATCTACTTATATAAAGAAAAACATGATTAAACTGACGAATATAAACAAAGTATTTAAGCAGGGAGAGCGTTCTATACAAGCGCTATCAAATATTAACCTGCATGTGCCACAAGGGCAGATTTTTGGTGTTATCGGATCGTCAGGTGCGGGTAAAAGTACACTTATACGTTGTGTGAATATGTTAGAAAAACCCACTTCAGGTGAAGTGCTTGTTGATGGGCGTGATCTCACAAAGTTATCTGATAAAGAATTAACGAAAGCACGTCGTGGTATTGGCATGATTTTCCAACATTTCAACTTACTGTCTTCACGTACCGTATTTGATAATGTGGCACTGCCATTAGAACTTGATAACACACCTCGCGCTGAGATTAATAAGCGTGTTAATGAATTACTTGAATTAGTTGGTTTATCAGATAAGAAAGAGTATTACCCAGCAAACTTATCTGGTGGACAAAAGCAACGTGTTGCAATAGCGCGTGCATTAGCAAATTCACCCAACGTTTTGTTGTGTGATGAAGCCACCAGTGCACTTGATCCAGCAACAACACGTTCTATTTTAGAATTGCTGAAAGACATTAACCGTCGTTTAGGCCTCACCATTTTATTAATCACTCATGAAATGGACGTTGTAAAACGCATTTGTGATCAAGTCGCAGTAATAAGTGGTGGTGAATTAGTTGAAAGTGATGCAGTGAGTGAAGTTTTCTCTCATCCAAAAACACCTGTTTCTCAGGCTTTTATCCAATCAACACTACAATTGGATATTCCTGAAGATTACAAAGAACGTATGAAACCAGAGTGGGAAGAAGGTTTATTCCCATTATTGAAACTTGAATTTAACGGTCAATCCGTTGATGCACCATTAATGTCCATCGTTGCTCGTCGTTTTGACGCAGATATTAATATCTTAAGTTCACAAATGGACTATGCCGGTGGTGTGAAGTTTGGCGTGATGTTAGCTGAGCTACACGGTAAGAATGGTAATACTGAAAAGTCGATTGCGTTTTTAGAAGAGCATCATGTGAAAGTAGAGGTTCTCGGTTATGTCTGAAGGAATGGTTTATTTATTAATTAGTGGGATCTGGGAAACCTTAGTCATGACCTTCGTTTCAGGCTTCTTTGGTTTTGTCATCGGGCTACCACTTGGTGTTTTACTTTATGTCACTCGTCCTGAACAAATTATGGCAAATCCACCTGCCTATCGTGTTATCTCAGCACTTGTGAATATTTTTAGGGCTATCCCTTTTATTATCTTACTTGTATGGATGATCCCTTTTACTCGCTTGATTGTAGGAACATCTATTGGCTTGCAAGCAGCCATCGTGCCATTAACTGTTGCCGCAGCACCTTTTATTGCTCGTATGGTCGAAAATACGCTATTGGAAATCCCACAAGGATTAATTGAAGCATCTCGTTCTATGGGTGCAACACCAATGCAAATTATTAAGAAAATTTTATTACCAGAATCTTTACCAGGCTTGATTAATGCTGCAACCATTACACTAATTACATTAGTGGGTTACTCAGCGATGGGTGGTGCTGTTGGTGCAGGTGGTTTAGGTCAAATTGGCTATCAATATGGTTACGTTGGCTATAATGCAACTGTAATGAATATTGTGATTGTTCTACTCGTTATTCTTGTTTTTATCATTCAGTTTTTCGGCGATCGCTTAGTGAAGCTGACAACACATAAATAATTAGATTGAAGGTTTCAATTATTAAATCGAAACCTTTTAATTAACAGATCAAATAAGGGTAAATGTATGTCATTGAAATTTAAATCGCTCGCAGTCGTAAGTGCTTTAGTTGGCGCATTAGTATTAGCTGGTTGTGGTGAAAAAGAAAAAGATCCAAACCATATTCGTGTTGGTGTTATTTCTGGCTCTGAACAACAAGTTGCAGAAGTAGCAAAACAAGTTGCTAAAGATAAATATGGTCTTGATGTAGAACTCGTTACTTTCAATGACTTCGTAATGCCTAATGAATCATTAAGTCGTGGTGATATCGATCTTAATGCATTCCAACACAAACCTTATTTGGATCAACAAATTAAAGATCGTAATTTCAAGATTACTGCGGTAGGAAATACGTTTATTTACCCTATCGCGGGTTACTCTAAAAAAATTACTGATTTAGCTGATTTACCTGATGGCGCTCAAGTGGCTATCCCTAACGATCCAACTAACTTAGGTCGTTCACTGCTGTTATTAGAAAAAGTGGGATTAATTAAATTAAAAGATGGTGTAGGCTTATTACCAACTTCTTTAGATATTATTGAAAATCCTAAAAATCTAAAATTAGTAGAATTAGAAGCACCTCAATTACCACGTTCATTAGATGATCAAAAAATCTATTTGGCGGTAATCAATACCACTTATGCAAGCCAAGTAAACTTAACACCAGCAAAAGACGGTATTTTTGTTGAAGATAAAGAATCTCCATATGTAAATATCATTGTTGCTCGCGAAGATAATAAAGACAGTGAGAATGTGAAGAAATTTATTCAAGCTTACCAAACTGATGAAGTTGATAGTGCTGCAAATAAAATCTTTAACGGCGGTGCTGTAAAAGGCTGGTAATACGTTAAAATTTAACTTAATTATAAAAAAGGCGGACATTTGTTCGCCTTTCTCTTTTTTACTTGGCTAATTTGCATTAAATTAGTGCCGTTTAATTTTTGTATAGACAATAATAAAGAGGATATAACCCATGCACATGCGCTTGCTACTTCTTGGCATCATGGCGCTGTTTATGACAGGCTGTTCAATGCAAAAATCATCTGATGTTGATCAGTCTAAATTTACGGATATGCGTTTAAATAAACCAGGACAACCACAAAAACCGAGGTCACAAACTTTACCTTCAGTGCGTATTGTTGAAAAAACAGAAGACCTTTTAGGTGCACCTTTTAAAGATCTCGGTATTGTCGCTGGCGAATCTTGTCGTCAAACATTACAAGACCCTCCAGCAAGTTTACCTATTGCTAAAAAAAGAATGGCAACAAAAGCGGCTTACAAAAATGCGAATGCCGTTTTATTGCATGAATGCCAAATTGTCACAGGCTTAGGTTGCTATCAATCCGCCATTTGTGAAGGCACAGCCCTACTCATTACAAAATGAACACCTACCAAATGAATCCTATAGGGTATATTTCAAGCCCTTATAAAGAAAAATTTGCCGTTCCACGCCAACCTGGATTAGTCCAGGATGGTGGCGGTCAACTTATTCTACATACCCCTTATAATCACCCCGATGCAGTCAGAGGTTTAGAACAATTTAGCCACCTTTGGTTACTGTTTGTTTTTCACCAAACAGCACAACAAGGTTGGCATCCTTTGGTTCGCCCACCGAGATTGGGTGGAAACGCAAAGATTGGCGTTTTCGCCACCCGTTCAACCTTTCGTCCTAATCCAATTGGTATGTCGTTAGTTGAATTAAAAAAAGTAAATGCCGAAAATCAGTCTGTTATTTTAGAATTAGGCAGTCTCGATTTAGTGGATGGCACTCCTATTCTTGATATCAAACCTTATTTACCGTTTGCAGAATCTCGACCAAATGCGATTGCAGGTTTTGCACAAGAAGCCCCTAATAACGAAATGCCAGTTTTCTTTTCACAGATTGCATCAGAACAACTGCAACACTATGCAAGTGAATACCCTCATCTTTCACGCTTTATTACCCAAGTATTACAGCAAGATCCTCGTCCTGCTTATAAAAAGGGAGAACAAAGTGATAGAATTTATGCGGTACACTTACTCGAATTCAATGTTCGCTGGCAAGTCAATGGACAACAGACACTTGTTCTTAGTGTAGAACCGAGGTAACTTGCTATTATCTTCATTGATATTGCTATCATGAATAATCTAATCTGAGAGTCATTCTCATGTCTTTAGACAAATCAGATTGAAAAAAATGCTTTGCCCCTTTTGGCAGACCTAAGTCACTGGTAGACTAGAGCGTGTTGACCTTTGATGGTCGATTTTTATTCGAATTAAAAGCATTTTAGGCAAGGAGAGGGGCTCGCCGCCTAGTGAACTAGGCTAGCGCCTCTCAACGCAGAATAAAATGAGTGAAACGTCTTTTAATCGAACCCGTAGGGCTGTTTTTATTTTTAAGTGGTCATTGTTAATATCAATCAATGCCCAAACCCAAAATAGTTGAATATGTTGCTTGTTTTATAAATTTCTTTTGCTGTAAAAATAAGCAGCAAAGATCAACACGCTCTAAAGTCTTTCTCTAATTATATTGATATAGACTGGCGTGACAGTCAGCCTAAGTATTTTTGTTCTAATGGAACCTAATAATGCGTACTAGCCACTATTTGCTCTCTACTTTAAAAGAGACACCTGCTGATGCAGAAATTGTCAGCCATCAACTTATGCTTCGCGCAGGCATGATCCGTAAACTCGCTTCTGGTCTTTATGATTGGATGCCGACAGGGGTTCGTGTTCTAAGAAAAATTGAAAAAATTGTTCGTGAAGAGATGGACAACGCAGGATCACTTGAGATTTCAATGCCCGTTGTTCAACCCGCTGACTTATGGCTAGAAAGTGGTCGTTGGGAACAGTATGGCCCTGAATTACTGCGTTTTTCAGACAGAGGTGAGCGCCCATTCGTTTTAGGCCCAACTCATGAAGAAGTTGTTACTGATATTGTTCGTAATGAAATTACCTCTTACAAACAACTTCCACTGAACTTATATCAAATTCAAACTAAATTCCGCGATGAAGTACGCCCTCGTTTTGGTGTTATGCGTTCTCGTGAATTTATTATGAAAGATGCTTACTCTTTCCATATCTCTCAAGAGTCTTTACAAGAGACTTACGACAGAATGTACGAAGCTTACAGCAAAATTTTCTCACGTATTGGTTTAGATTTCCGTCCAGTACTTGCAGATACAGGCTCTATCGGTGGTAATGCCTCTCATGAGTTCCAAGTTTTAGCAGACAGCGGTGAAGATGACATCGTCTTCTCAACTGGCTCTGACTATGCAGCCAATATCGAATTAGCAGAAGCAGTAATGCCTGCAACTCCACGAGCTGCCGCAACTGAAGAATTACGTTTAGTGGATACACCAAACGCTAAAACAATTGCTGAATTAGTTGAACAATTCAATCTACCCATTGAAAAAACAGTTAAGACACTGATTGTTCGTGGTACAAAAGAGAGTGGTCACCCATTAGTTGCATTATTAGTCCGTGGCGATCACGAACTTAATGAAGTTAAAGCAGAAAAATGCGCTATCGTTGCAGCACCTTTAACTTTCGCTACTGAAGCTGAGATTCGCCAAGCTGTAAATGCAGGCCCAGGTTCATTAGGCCCAGTTAATCTGCCACTACCTGTTATTATGGATCGTTCTGTTTCTGTGATGAGTGATTTCGGTGCAGGTGCAAACGTTGATGGTAAACACTATTTTGGTATCAACTGGGAGCGTGACCTGCCTGTTGCTGAAATTGCAGACATCCGTAATGTTGTTGAAGGCGATCCAAGCCCAGACGGTAAAGGAACGTTACTAATCAAACGTGGTATTGAAGTTGGTCATATCTTCCAACTTGGCACAAAATATTCAGAAGCATTAAAAGCAACCGTACAAAACGAAGAAGGTCATAACCAAATCGTTACTATGGGCTGTTATGGTATCGGTGTAACTCGTATTGTTGCTGCCGCTATTGAACAAAATCATGATGCTCGCGGTATTATTTGGCCAGATGCAATTGCACCATTCCAAGTTGCTATTTTACCAATGAATATGCATCGTTCTTATCGTGTTAAAGAAGTCGCTGACAAACTTTATGACGAATTACGTGCTCAAGGTATTGATGTTCTGTTTGATGATCGTAAAGAACGTCCGGGTGTAATGTTTGCTGATATGGAACTTATCGGTATTCCACACACGATCGTGATTGGTGATCGTAACCTCGATAACAATCAAATCGAATATAAAGCACGTCGTAGTGATGATAAATCACTAGTCAATGTTGATGATGTTGTTGCCTTTATCAAAGAGCAACTCGCTTAATCATTAAGCCTCTTGACGATAAGAGGCTTCATTGAGCAACAAAAAACCCGCAAAAGCGGGTTTTTTATTAGGAATAGAATAACTAAAACTTAGCTTCTGCTACCACGATGATTTCCACAAGAACCATGACGATTAAAACGAGGTTTTTCATCTGCAACAACTAAAGCTCGGTCATATTGACCGTCTTCCATTGAAGGACGAATACTGTAATAACCATTTACTTCGAGGTAAACAGGTGTTCCACCCTCAACACCCGTTGAGAAATAGCCTTTTTCCAATTCAATACCACTAGCTGCGTAAACACGCCCTGATTGGCAATCTTTAAACGTACCTGCATCAGCAAAATAAGTGAACTCGCCGGCAAGCTGTTTAGGTTGAACCTTAGCTAAAGTATAATTTAGTTCTGAATTAATAACATTGCCATCAATATCAAGCATGACTAATTTATCTTCACGAGGTAAATAATAGCTCTTCTCACCATAACTATTAGTCAATGTCAGCTTATCTTTACCTAATACCCATGTTCCTGATTCAAAGAAACTACGTTTATCATCAGGTGAACCTTGATAGCTTTGCTCCATAACATAAGAGCCATCTTGATTAACAAGAATTGTCGTGTCGATGCCAGAGCAATCGGCACAAGGCAGAATACTGTTGTAAGTTTGGTCTACAATTTTTCCATCAAGTGATAAGCCAATATTATTTTGGCAACCTGACAGTATAAATAACCCAGCAGCAACGGCTGCAAATAAAAATTTTTTCCCCATCATCGACTCCCTACATTCTGGGTACTTTTTAATAAATCATTCTCTATATGATTCTAACATTTTTTAAAATAAAAGGGGGCAATAAAACAAGCTTTAAGATAAATGCACCCATAATTGTTAATTATTTCTCAAATCACTTCGAATAAAGAACTATTTCAGAAAATTATTATAATAACTATTGTGCTCACATCGAATAACAGCATAATGATTTTATTCTGAATTATTCACTGGCGGCAACACCGCCACGAAAGAGTGGTGAGGGAATATGTCAACAAATACAGAATATCAACCAATTAACTGTGATGATTATGAGTATCTGGAGTTAGCATGTCAGCGTGGTTTAGCACTCCATATTGAACTGCATGATGGTGAGCTTATTGAAGGTGTTGCGGATGACCTTTTCTTAAGCAAGAAAGTTGAATACCTAAAAGTCAAAACGTCTGAAGGCTCTAAAGATTTACGACTGGATGTTATTGCCAGTTTTTCTAATCCCGAACTTGGGACAATTGTTATAAAATCGGAATAACCGAATAAAGAACAACCGCCAACCGGCGGTTGTTCATTCATGAGCCTTTCGCCACTCAATAGTAATAGCGTGTTCTGATGTTGCTTTTCCCTCAAAAGTAACAAATGTGTCAATAGCTGCAATTAACGTATCATTATAATAAATCAAAGGGATCCGGGTTCTACGCCAAGGTGCAACTTCAAGCTCTTGCCAAATCTTTTTACTATGTCGAGCATGCTCTCGCCCTACAATACGTAAAGATGCTTGTGTTAAACCAAAACGCACAGTGACTTTTTCATCACTCGAAGGCTTTCTGACAGTGTTTTTTCCAATTTCGGCTACGAGTGATAGAGCACCTAATCCATTAGGTAAACATAAAGGCTCATTGAGCGACCACTCAATAGCATGCTCAGCAGGCTCTTTAATGATTGGAACTAGATAAAGGCGCTGTTTATAACGTCTGACTTCATCTTGATAAAATTGTAATCTAGGTTCGGCATCCGCTTTGGCTAAAGCCACTTCTTGCCATAGTCGTAATATTTGTTGTCTTGAAGGCATGGTTTTATTGTGTTTAGCAAACCAGCGCCTCAGTAAAGCATTGCGCTTTATAACACTACAATGGGCAAGTTGATTAATATCTAAGCTGTGTTCACTGTCCATTAAACCATTAAGTTCAGAATCTAATAGTTCGTCTAGTAGTGCTTCTTGTTCACCACACAATGCAGCACTTCTAGTTACCGCTTGTGAAAAATGAGGCCAACGTTGAGCTAGTAAGGGCATAACACGCAATCGTAAAAAATTGCGATCATAACGATCATCTTGATTACTATCGTCTTCTATCCAATTTAATCGTTGCTCTGTCGCATAGGACTCGATTTGCTCACGAGTAATATTAAGTAATGGTCGAAGTAAATAACTATTCTCAAACAACATCTTGGCAGGCATTGAAGACAATCCAGCAGGGCCACTGCCTCGCTTTAAAGCCAGTAAAAAAGTTTCAGCTTGATCATCTTGGTGTTGAGCAGTCACTAATACTTGTTGTGGCTGTAAATATCGGCGAAAGGCTTGATAACGCGCCTCTCTTGCACCACTTTCAAGGCCACCCTCTTTAGGATCTACATTCACTTTTTCACTGATAAAATCGACACGCCATTGCTGACAATATTGTTTACAGTGGGCAAGCCAATCATCTGCTTTGATATTTAATCCATGATGAATATAGATAGCTGCTAATTCTAAAGGTAACTGGAATTCATCACGCAAACGAACAAGCCCATGCAATAAAACTGTTGAATCTACCCCACCACTAAAACCCACCAAAATTTTAGTGTAAGGATCAATCTGTTGTTTGATTTCTTCAAGAAGTGAACAGTTTTCCAGTTCCATAGCATTATCATTTATCTGTGAATTCAGATGATTATGTTAAGCTTTTCTACCTGATTTTGCACGAATACAAAGCATTCCTGCAATTAATACCATATCCAAGGATCTTGAATGGCTCATATAAAGAGCCAAAAGAAAGCAGAATATTGATTATTCTGCCTTTGAACAAAAGCTATTTATGCTGTAAAACCACCATCGACCAAATAAGAGGCTCCAGTGACAAACGAAGCTGCGTCACTAGCCAAAAATGCTACAACATTAGCCACTTCTTCTGGCGTACCAAGACGACCAATCGGGTGCAATGTCGCCAACTTTTGCTTATCTAGTTCACGCCCATCTAATAAAGGTGTATCAATATACCCTGGACAAACCGCATTAATACGAATACCTTTGCTTGCATAATCAATAGCAAGTGTTTGTGTCAGTAATTTAACACCACCTTTTGATGCACAATAGGCAGGAAACTCGTGTTGACCAACAAAGGAGCAAATCGAACTACAATTAACAATTGCACCTGATAGTTTGTTTTTCAGCCAATATTGAATAGCTGCACGATTAATCAGAAAGAGCCCATTAAGATTAACGTCTAATACCCCTTTCCATTTTTCATATTCTAATTTATCTGCAATGTTATCAGTTAAAACACCAGCATTAGCAAAAATGAAATCCAGTCGCCCATATTTATTTACTACATAATCAATAAGTTGTTCGTTCTCTTTTTCACTTTTCACGTCCATTTGTATAAATTCACCCGAAAGCCCTTTTTCTTTTAAGTATTTTTCTGCTTTTTGCCCTCGAGTTAAATTACTGCCAATGATAACAACAGATGCGCCTAAGGATAAAAACTTTTCCGCAGAAGCTAATCCAATCCCGCTATTACCACCTGTAATTATCCCAACCTTACCATTAAACGATATCATCGCTTTTTCCTCACAAAAGAAGTAAATGACCCTATAAAATAATAGATAGGGTTGATTATTCTTTTAGTAAAAAAGTGAATTAATATTGTTTTTGAGATCAACTTAACATATTGATATATAATGTATTATAGTAAATATAACCTCATTTTATTATCTCAATGAGGATAGTTTTTAGAGACAAAAAAACCTCATGTTATCAACATGAGGTTTTCTTTTACTTTTTGAATAACATGGTGCTATCAGCAGTAACCGTATTCCATTAAACGTTGGTAGCGACGGTTTGTTAGCTCTTCTGATTCAAATGCATCTAACTCGTCTAAATCAGCTTTGATTTGTGCTTTTAAAGACGCTGCAATTTCATCATAGTGACGATGTGCGCCACCTAAAGGCTCAGGAATAACTGTATCAATCAGCTTAAGCTCTTTTAAACGATTTGCAGTGATACCCATCGCTTCTGCGGCTAATGGTGCTTTATCAGCGCTTTTCCAAAGGATAGATGCACAACCTTCTGGTGAAATAACAGAATAGGTGCTGTATTGCAGCATATTCACTTTATCACCAACACCAATGGCTAGTGCACCACCAGAACCACCTTCGCCAATAACAGTACAGATGATTGGCACGCCAAAGCGTGACATTTCACGTAAGTTACGTGCAATCGCTTCTGATTGACCACGCTCTTCAGCACCAACACCTGGATAAGCACCAGGAGTATCAATAAAGGTGATAATAGGAAGATTAAAACGTTGCGCCATTTCCATTAAACGAAGCGCTTTGCGATAGCCTTCTGGCGCTGGCATACCAAAGTTACGGCGGATTTTCTCTTTCGTTTCACGCCCTTTTTGGTGCCCAATAACCATCACTGGACGACCATCTAAACGAGCGATACCACCAACAATGGCTTTATCATCAGCATAAGCACGGTCGCCTGCTAATTCTTGGAAGTCAGTAAAGATACGATGAATATAATCCAGTGTGTAAGGTCTTAATGGATGACGTGCAAGTTGTGCTACTTGCCATGCACCAAGATCAGAAAAAATCTTACGCGTTAGCTCTAGGCTTTTTTCTCTTAAGCGTGAAACTTCTTCATCGATATTAATATCAATTTTTTCATCATGTTGGCTAACTGCGGTTAGCGAATCAATTTTCGCTTCTAACTCGGCAATTGGCTGTTCAAAATCCAGAAAATTAAGACTCATAACATTCCTATTTTAGTCAAATTCTAATTCTACCTGCTCATTACCCAGCAGAGTTCGCAGATCCGTTAAAAGCATATCTGTTGGCGTTACACGCCAAGTCGCACCAAATCGTAAACGTGCACAGGCATCATGCTTTTCAAAATAAAGGTGAACCGGTATCGTGCCTGAACGATGAGGTTCTAAAACGCCGCGAAGACGATTTAATAAATGCTCATTAATTTGCCTGTCCGATAATGAGATAGCAAGTCCTCGTGCATATTTTTCACGGGCTTCGTTGATATCCATAAGTTCGCGGACTGTCATTTTAAGCCCACCATTGAAATCATCAAAGCTGACCTGCCCAGTAGCAATTAAAATCTTGTCTTGTTCTAATAAATGTTGGTATTTATCCAATGCATCAGAAAATAACATAATTTCTAAGCGACCTGAACGATCATCTAAGGTACAAACGCCGATCCGATTTCCACGTTTCGTTGTAAATACTTTAGAAGCAAGTACTAAGCCTGCTACCTTCACCATTTGACCACGAGGTGTTGGTACTAAATCTTTTAGACGCGTTCCTGCCGCATATCGTTCAATTTCTTTTAAATAACGTGTGATCGGATGACCTGTTAAATATAAACCTAACGTCTCTCGCTCACCTTCTAAAACGACTTGATCTGGCCATTTAGGTATATTGGCATAAGAACGCTCAACTTGTTCAGGAGCTTCAGCTAACACACCAAACATATCCGATTGGCCTATTGCTTCAGCCTTGGCATGTTGGTCTGCGGCTTTTAATGCATCTTCTAATGAAGACATTAAAGCAGCACGATGAGGTCCCAGCTTATCGAATGCGCCTGACATTATCAGTTTTTCCATCACTCGGCGATTCAATTTTTTGGTTTCTGTTCTAGCACAGAGATCAAAAATATCTTTAAAGTGACCGCCTTGCTGACGCGCCTCTACAATCGCTTCAATTGGCCCTTCACCCACACCTTTAATGGCACCAATACCATAAACGATTTCGCCTTCATCATTTACGTGGAAATGATAAAGACCGCTATTAATATCAGGAGGAAGAACCTTTAAGCCCATTCTCCAACATTCATCAACTAATCCCACCACTTTTTCAGTGTTATCCATATCTGCCGTCATTACAGCAGCCATAAATTCAGCTGGATAGTGGGCTTTTAGCCACAATGTTTGATAAGAAACTAATGCATACGCTGCTGAGTGTGATTTGTTAAATCCATAACCGGCGAATTTCTCCACCAAGTCAAAGATCCTCATAGCAAGCTCACCATCGACACCGTTTTTAATAGCACCCTCTTCAAAAACAGAGCGTTGCTTTGCCATTTCTTCAGGTTTTTTCTTACCCATTGCGCGTCGTAACATATCCGCGCCACCTAGTGTATATCCCGCAAGCACCTGTGCAATTTGCATAACTTGTTCTTGGTATAGGATAACACCATAGGTTGGTTCTAGAACGGGCTGTAAGCTTTCATGTTGCCACTTAACATCAGGATATGAGATCTCTTCAACACCGTGTTTACGGGCAATAAAGTTATCTACCATGCCTGATTGCAATGGCCCCGGACGAAATAGGGCAACAAGTGCAATCATATCTTCAAAACAGTCAGGACGTAGGCGTTTGATGAGATCTTTCATACCACGAGATTCTAACTGGAATACCGCGGTCGTTTCTGAACGCTGCAACATGTCAAAACTGCGCTGATCCGTTAATGGGATCGCCGAAATATCAACAGGTTCGAGAGACTTTTTAGCTCGTCGGGCATTAATCATCTCTAATGCCCAGTTAATGATGGTTAGTGTTCTTAAACCTAAGAAGTCGAATTTAACAAGACCCGCGTATTCAACGTCGCTCTTATCAAATTGTGTAACGGGGTTATTTCCCTCAGCATCACAATAAAGTGGCGCAAAATCGGTGATTTTCGTTGGTGAAATAACGACACCACCCGCGTGTTTACCCGCATTACGCGTCACACCTTCTAATTTACGAGCCATATCAATAAGAGATTTAACCTCTTCGTCGGCTTCATAAATTTCTGGTAATTGAGGCTCGGCTGCAAACGCTTTTTCCAGCGTCATACCTGGATCAGGAGGAACGAGTTTTGAAATTCTATCAACAAAACCGTAAGGGTGTCCTAAAACACGACCAACATCGCGAATAACGGCTTTAGCCGCCATCGTACCAAATGTAATGATCTGAGATACCGCATCTCGACCATACATTTCAGCAACGTGGTCGATAACTCTATCCCGTTTTTCCATACAGAAATCGACGTCAAAGTCTGGCATCGATACACGTTCTGGGTTAAGAAAACGTTCGAAAAGTAAGTCGAATTCAAGAGGATCAAGGTCAGTGATTTTGAGTGAGTAAGCGACTAATGAACCAGCACCAGAACCACGCCCTGGTCCTACAGGAACACCGTTATCTTTAGACCACTGAATAAATTCCATCACGATCAGGAAGTAACCTGGGAATCCCATTTGGTTAATCACTTGCAGCTCAATATCAAGACGCTCATCATATTCAGGGCGTCTTTTTTGTCGCTCTTCAGGATCGGGAAATAAAAAGGCTAAGCGTTCTTCTAAACCTTCTTTCGATTTTTTGACGAGGAAATCTTCTGTGCTCATATCCCCAGTTGGGAATTGTGGAAGAAAGTATTCCCCTAAGCGGATCGTGACATTACAGCGTTTAGCGATTTCGACACTGTTTTCTAATGCTTCAGGTATATCAGCAAATAATTCACACATTTCTTCTTCTGTGCGCATATATTGCTGAGGACTATAATTCTTAGGACGTTTGGGATCAGATAACGTAAAACCATCATGAATTGCGACACGAATTTCATGTGCGTCAAAATCATCACTGTCGAGAAAACAGACATCATTGGTTGCAACGACGGGCAGACCTTTTTCAGAAGCCAGTGCTACTGCTTCATGAAGATAAGTTTCCTCATCAGTACGACCTGTACGAATAAGCTCTAGATAATAACTATCGGGAAAATGAGTTTGATAATATTCAAGGCACTGATCAACTAAAGCGCGATTTCCGCGAAGTAGGAACTTACCCACATCCCCCATTCTACCGCCAGAAAGCAACAAGAGCCCTTCTTTGTAGGTTGTTAACCATTCTTGTTTAATCGTCGGTCCAACAGCACCATAACCGTGTTTGTAAGCTTCTGAAATCAATAAAGTGAGGTTTTGGTAGCCTACATTATTACGGGCAAGAATAGTAAGATGAGCATATTCATCACCTAATAATTCTGTTTCAAGGTAAACATCAGCACCAATGATAGGTTTAATGCCAGCACCATGTGCAGCACCATAAAATTTCACTAACCCACATAAGTTAGTGAAATCAGTAATCGCAAAAGCAGGCATTCCCAGCGAAGCCACTTTCTTCACAAGAGGCCCTGTTTTTGCCAATCCATCGATCATTGAATAATCGCTGTGTACCCTAAGATGGATAAAACGAGGATCTGCCATAGTGTTTAATTACTCTGTGGATTACTTTAAATTTAAAGCACGTTTTACAGGCGCAAAACTTTTTCGATGATAGGGTGTTGCCCCTAATAAGGCTAGTTTTTCCATATGGAAAACAGTTGGATACCCTTTATGTTTAGCAAAACCATAATCAGGGTAAAGCTTATCTAACTCTTCCATTTCTCTATCACGAGTCACTTTAGCAAGAATAGAAGCTGCACTAATTTCTTGAACTAAACTATCACCTTTTATAACCGCTTGAGAGGCCATTGGTAATTTAGGACAACGGTTACCATCAATTAAGACCATATCAGGTGTTATTGATAATCCCGCAACAGCACGTTCCATTGCTTTCATGGTTGCCCAAAGAATATTTAATTCATCAATTTCTTCTGGCTCTGCACGACCTATCGCCCAGCATAATGCTTTTTCTTTTATTTCGTCATAAAGAGCATTACGCTTTTTTTCTGTTAGCTTTTTGGAGTCTGTTAATCCTTCAATTGGATTTGCTGGATCAAGAATAACAGCAGCGGTAACTACTGCACCGACTAATGGGCCTCGACCAACCTCATCAACTCCAGCAATAAGATTTGCTTTTGGATATACAAATTCCATTATTTCTCTACCAATTCTAATACTGCATTTGCTGCTTGCTCATCCGCATTACAACGAATATCACTATGTAGCTGTAAAAATATCTCTTTTAATTGACGTACTTTTTCTTCATCGGTTAAAAGAGGTAAAAGTTGTTGTGCTAACGCTGAGGGTTCGCACTCTTCTTGCAATAATTCTTTGATAATTTCTCGGCCAGCTAACAAATTAGGTAACGAGACATAAGGCGTTTTAACTAACCTTTTTGCTAACCAGAAAGTAAATGGTTTCATGCGATAGCCAACAACCATCGGGCATTTCGTTAACATGCATTCTAATGCAGCTGTGCCTGATGCTAACAATGTCGCATCGCTCGCTGTCATTGCTTCTCTTGCTTGCCCATCAAGAAGTTGTATTTCAAGTTCTGGTGCCACATTTTGATGTATCTGTTCAAATTGGGCTCGTCGCTTAGCATTAACTAATGGCACAACAATATGAAGAGCAGGGATTTGCTGTTTTAGTAACTGTGCTGTTTTTATAAAATCAGCACTTAGCATTTCAACTTCAGCATGACGACTACCGGGAAGCAGTGCTAAACAAGGGATTTCTTCAGATATCCCTAGATGTTCACGAGCAGCCTTTTTATCTGGATTTAAGGCTATGGCATCAGCCATTGTATGACCAATAAAACGACAAGGAACCTGATACTTATCATAAAACGCTTTTTCAAAAGGCAGAAAAGCTAAGACGAGATCTGTCGCTTTACCAATTTTGAAAACACGTTTTTGACGCCAAGCCCACACAGATGGACTGACATAGTGAATAGTTTTGATCCCTTTTTGCTTTAAACGACCTTCAAGAGTGATATTAAAATCAGGTGCGTCAATCCCCACGAAAACATCTGGTTTTAATTCTGAGAATCGTTGAGTGAGATCTTTTCTGATCTTTAATAAGCGAGGTAATCGTTCGAGAACTTCAACGATCCCCATGACGGCAAGCTCTTCCATCTCATACCAAGCCTCACAACCTTCAGCTTGCATAAGAGGCCCAGCAACGCCGACAAAGCGAACATTGGGATGCATTTGTTTTAGAGCGCGGATTAATCCCGCGCCCAAGATATCACCGGACGTTTCACCAGCAACTAAGCCGATAACTAACGGACACTGAGTAGTAGATAATTGGCCTGACAAGGTCATATCCTAATTAGCGAATGATACCGCGGTTAGATTTTGCTGAGTTCTCCAGAAAATCACTGAACAGTTTGACATGCGGATTATTATTATCAGCAACCAATTGTCCAATTTCTTCACGCGCTTCTTCCAGTGTTTTACCATTACGATAAAGTACTTTGTAAGCATTACGAATTGCATGAAGATCTTCTTTAGCAAAACCTCTGCGCTTTAACCCTTCAATATTCAGCCCATAAGGAGTCGCGTGGTTTCCTTGTGCAATAACAAAAGGAGGAACATCTTGTGCCACGCCTGAACATCCACCGACCATCACATGAGAGCCAATTTGGCAAAACTGATGAACGGCGCTCATACCACCGATAATCACAAAATCACCTAAAGTGACGTGACCACCCAGTGTGCCGTTATTTGCAATAATACAACGATCGCCAATGATACAATCATGTGCGACGTGGGTATTAATCATCAGTAGATTATCGTTACCAATTTTTGTGATATTGCCACCTTGGGTTGTTCCACGGTGGATAGTCACACTTTCACGAATAAGGTTTCGATCACCAATAATGACTTGCGTTGGTTCACCACGATATTTCAGATCCTGATTAACTTCACCGATAGAAGTGAATTGATAAATCTGATTATCTCGGCCAATGCGTGTATGCCCATTGATAACAACGTGAGATTTGATGTCAGTACCTTCACCAATCTCAACGTTAGCACCAATGACACAAAAAGGGCCAATGCGAACATTAGCACCGATTACCGCACCCTCTTCAATAATTGAGGAAGGGTGAATTACTGCGGATTTATCTATCATAGGCTAGACCTCACGGCGGCGAGCACACATCATTTCAGCTTCGCAAGCAATTTCCCCATCAACTTTAGCGACGCCTTTAAAGCGAGCAACACCACGACGTTCTTTAATGAATTCTACCTCTAGGATCATTTGATCCCCAGGTAAGACAGGACGTTTAAAGCGAGCACCGTCAATAGCAGCAAAATAGTAGAGTTCACCAGGTTCCAGCTTTCCTACACTTTTGAATGCTAAAATACCCGTTGCCTGTGCCATGGCTTCGAGGATCAGTACGCCCGGAAAAATTGGTTTTCCTGGAAAGTGACCTTGAAAGAAAGGCTCATTAAAAGATACATTTTTTACTGCTCTTAGAAATTTCTTTTCTTCAAAATCAAGGACACGATCAACCAATAAGAATGGGTAACGGTGTGGAAGTAAATCTAAAATTTCTTCGATTTGCAGAGTATGATTCTCACTCATTGCAATACTCTTCCTGTCTAATAAAACTGAGTCTAATTAATAATGACACGACCTGCTGTGACTCAAAAAGTGAGTTAACCCGCAGGTCGCAAAATGGGTAACATTCGTCAATGACGTATATTGTTACTTGTCGCTACTTTCTACTTGACGTTCAAGCGACTTGAGCCTTTTTTGCATTTCATCAATTCGCAACACAAGAGCTGCGGTTTTACGCCATGCTTTATTCGATTGCAGCGGAATTCCTGAAGAATAAACACCCGGCTCAGTGATAGGACGCATTACCATTCCCATACCTGTTACCGTGACTTTATCACAGATTTCCATGTGACCATTGATAACACTTGCTCCACCAATCATACAATAGCGGCCTATTTTCAGGCTGCCCGCCATGATGACACCACCAGCAACTGCGGTATTATCACCAATAATAACGTTATGTGCGATTTGGCACTGGTTATCAATGATAACACCATTACCGATAACTGTGTTATCTAATGCGCCTCGGTCGATTGTAGTACATGCACCGATTTCAACGCGATCACCAATCACTACTGAACCTAATTGTGGAATTTTGATCCAATTACCACGTTCATTAGCATAACCAAAACCATCTGAACCAATCACTGTACCTGACTGAACCAAACAATCTTTACCAATGATAACTTCATGATAAATAGATACATTTGCCCATAAACGGCTATTATCGCCAATATGTGCTTTTTTACCCACAAAACAACCGGCACCAATCACAACATTATCACCAAGGATAACATCAGATTCGATAACGGCATTTGCACCCACTGATACATTTTTTCCTAACTTAGCGTCAGGAGAAATAACAGCACTTGGATGGATATCCTGTGCTGGCTGCGGTGTTGTATCCATTATCTGTGCCATTTGAGCATAGGCAAGATACGGGTTTTTCACCACAAGTGCGGCAACGGGACAAAACGGAAGATCAGCTTCTGTTAATACAACAGCAGCAGCCTGACATTCACTTAATTTTTCACGATAGCGACTATCGGAAAGAAATGTAATTTGTTCGCTATTTGCTAGGCTCATTGAAGCAAGACCGGCGATAGTGATATCACCATCGCCGTGTAACTGTGCATTCAACTGCTGAGCAAGATCAGCTAATCGAATTGAAAACATCTATTATTTAACCTGTTTTTGAACCTGAGCAGTAATATCTTTACCATCTGCGAAATAAGGTACAGTGTTAGCATCAAGGATCACATCATAGCCTTCTTTCTTCGCTACTGCATCAACAGCGTCTAATACACGTTTCATGATTTTGTTACGTTCTTCAGCTTGACGACGGCTAAAGTCTTGCTCAAAAGCTTGTGCTTTTTGTGCATATGCTTCACGTTTAGCAACCAGATCTTTCTCTGTATTTGCACGTTGTGTTGCATTCATAGTTGGCGCGTCTTTTTGATATTTCTCAACAGCTGTCTGTAATGCTTTACCTAAGTTCTGCAATTCAGTGTCACGTGATTTGAATTCATTTTCCAATTGTTTCTCTACCGCATCACGGTTAGGAATTTGTTGGAGAACTTGACCGATGTTCACAACACCTACTTTATCTGCGGCTTGAACACCTGCTGACATGGTCAATGCCATTCCTAGGGCAGCGGCACATAACAATTTTTTCACGATTAAACTCCTTAAAACCAAAAATAATTTTTTGTCAGAAATCGGATGCCTTTTTCAGCATTGTGAATCAGGCATCAACTTTACTTACATCGCTACCACGTTCTACCAATATTAAACTGGAATTGCTCTGATTTATCGCCTTCGTAATCTTTTATTGGCTTAGCATAAGAGAATACTAACGGACCTAAAGGAGATAACCATTGTAACGCAACACCGGTTGAAACACGTATATCACTTGCACGGCTATAATCAGGCATACCTGCTGTCCAAGCTGAGTTAGTGCTACTCCACTTAGTATCCCACACCGTACCTGCATCAACAAACAGAGAGGTTCTAACTGAAGATGAGTATTTATCATCTACAAATGGCGTTGGAGTGATCAGCTCAAAACTTGCCACAGCCATTGCGTTACCACCGATAGCATCGCTAGATGGCTCACCTGGTTTTGGCTTACCATTTGCATCAAGATAAACCGCTTTAGGACCGATATTATTTGAACGGAAACCACGAACTGTACCCGAACCACCTGCATAGAAGTTTTCATAGAATGGTAATTCTTTACCACCTAAACCATCACCGTAGCCTAAACGACCTTTAAGTAAGGTTACCCAAGACTCTTTCTCATTAATTGGGTAATAGTACATACCGTCCCAAGTGACTTTATAGTACTTGTTGTCAGAGCCCGGTACAGTCACACGTCCACTTAAGTTACTTCTCGCACCTGATGTTGGGAAGAAACCTTTGTTTAAGTTATTAAATGTCCAACCCATACTGACAGTATAGTCATCAGCATTAAACGATTCACGTTTATCAAAGCCTGGATTTTCACCCATACTTTCTAGGTAACGCCACATTGCAACCTGCGGTTCCATACGTGACAGACCATTATGAGTATAGCCTAAGCCAAGACGTGCTGAGTTATATTCATTAATTGGGAAGCCTAATGTACCATCTACACCATAAGATTTATTGGTATAACCAGATAAATCAGCATCATTAGCGCGGAAGTCATTATAGAAAACTCGACCGCCTAAACTCACACCATTAACGGTAAAGTATGGGTCAGTCACAGATAATTCTGCGTAAGTTGAGTAATCATTTTTACTCGCGTTAATAGCAACTGCGTTACCTGTACCTAACCAGTTATCTTGAGTAACACCTACTTGGAAGCTCACGCCACTTTCAGTACCGAAACCGACACCAAAGTTAAGAGAGCCTGTGTTACGCTCTTTGACACGATAAACGATATCAACCTGATCAGGAGAACCTGGAATACGCTGAGTTTCTGTTTCAACCGTTTCGAAATAACCTAAACGATTTAAACGCTCTTTACCTTGTTCAACTAAATCGCTACCTAACCATGCACCTTCCATTTGACGCATTTCACGACGTAAAACAGAGTCTTTAGTGATGTCATTACCAGCGAAACGGACTTGACGAACATAGAAACGGTTTCCTGCATCTACGTTTACATGCAGTTTGACGGTTTTATTTTCATCATTAATTTCAGGGTTTGTCATAACGCGAGGATAAGCATATCCATAACGACCTAACAGATTTTTTATATCATTTTCTGTTTTAGTGACTTGCGCGCCATTATAAAGAGAGCCGGGTGCAATTTCGATAAGCTCTTCAATTTGTTTAGTGTAGCCCGCCGTATTACCATTGACTTCAGTATTTTCTACTGTGTATTTATCACCTTCTTTCAGGTTAATGGTAATGTAAATTCCTTTTTTGTCTGGCGTTAAACTGACATTCGTCGATTCAATATCAAAACGTGCATAACCACGATCAAGATAGAAGCTTCTTAATGTTTCTAAGTCACCAGCCAGTTTTTGCTTCTGATATTTTTCATCAGCCGCTAAGTTCCACCAAGGAACATCATCACGTAATTGGAAACGGTTAACGAGCTCAGCCGTAGAAAATGCTTTATTACCAACAATGTTGATTTGCTGAATAGTTGCTGAAACACCCTCTGCAAACACGAGTTTTAAGTCAACACGATTACGAGGAAGAGGTGTAACAACCACTTTTACAGTTGCATTATATTTACCAACACTATAATAGAAATCTTCAAGCCCTTTCTCGATATTCGCTAGCATTGTACGGTCAAGTGTTTCACCGATACGAATGTTAGAAGCATCAAGATTCTGTTTTAGCATCTCTTCCTTGATTGCTTTGTTACCAGAGAAAGTAATGCTGGCAATAGTTGGACGCTCTTTTACTTGAACAATCAGAGTATTTCCGTCACGCAGGACACGAACATCATCAAAGTTTCCTGTCGCAAATAATGAACGGATAGTTCGGCTGATATCATCATTACCGACCGAGTCTCCAACCCGGACAGGCATGTTCAGTAATGCTGCACCAACGGCGACGCGTTGAAGACCTTCAAATTGAATGTCCTGAACTACGAATCCGTCTGAACCGTATGCAGTGGCGCTGCCCAGCAGCAGCGACGCTATAAGCAACTTTTTCATCGCCATCGTTGTTTTGTGTTTTCCTAACCGGTCCCTGCTTACCAATTATAAGCGAGAGAAATCATTGAAAAGTGCAAGTCCCATTAAAAGCATCAGTGCCATAATACCAATACGATAACAGAAATCTTGTACACGCTCAGATACCGGCCCTCCCTTTATCTTCTCGATAACCAGGAAAAGCAGGTGCCCGCCATCTAGGACAGGCAGGGGAAACAAGTTAATGATCCCCAAATTGACACTGATAAGCGCCATAAACATCAAATAATAAACAAAACCAGAATCAGCAGACATTCCTGCGCCTTTCGCGATAGAAACAGGTCCACTAAGGTTAGTTAATTTGACGTCACCAACCACTAACTTGCCAATCATTTTGACAGTTAAACCCATCAACTGCCATGTTTTATCAGATGCTTCATAGAGCGCTGAAAATGGGTTGTATTGCTGCATTATCAAATATTGCTCATCAGGAGGTAATATTTGCAATTGCGCACCAACTTGCCCTACTTCAGTACCATCTTTCAGTGCAACAGCTGTCGGTGTAATATTCAACATCAACGACGAGCCGTTACGTTCAACAAGAAGCTCCAAGACTTTATTTGGACTTTGTCGAACAAAATAAGTAAATGGATGCCATGTATCAATTGGCTGACCGTCAACTTTAACGATACGATCCCCTGCCTGTAAACCCGCTTTTTCAGCAGCGGAGCCTTCCGTAACTTCAATAATCTTTGAGTCTAACCTTGCGCCAACAGGCATTATCCCTAGGGACAAGATAGGATCTTGTTTTTCAGGATCAAAATTCCATTGTTGTAAATTCAGTATATTCTCACTCTCAGAAAGAGAATTTAGATCTGAAACAACGAATGAAACCTCTTTGGCACCAATTTGACTAACTAACGCTAAACGAACTGCATTCTGATCAGGCGTTTCGATACCTGCAACGGATTTTAGTTCCATTCCAGGCGTTAATTTTGCTTGTTCTGCGATAGAATTAGGACGAATGTCTGCAATTATAGGTTTTAATGCAGGAACACCTATCATAAAAACTATCCAATAGGCGACTATCGCTAACAAAAAGTTGGCAATAGGTCCTGCGGCAACAACCGCAGCACGCTGACCAACTGTTTTATTATTAAATGCAAGATGACGGCGCTCAGGTGCAACCTCAGCGACTCTTTCATCTAACATTTTTACATAGCCACCCAAAGGTATCCATGCGATAACAAATTCAGTGCCATGTTTATCTATTTTGCGCCAAATTGCTTTTCCAAAACCAATAGAAAAACGCTCGACATAAATACCACAGCGCCTAGCTACCCAAAAATGCCCAAACTCATGTACCGTAATTAAAATACCTAAAACGATAATAAATGCGGCAAGATTCCACAGGATACCCATTACTTACCTTTATAGTTTAAAGCCAGAAGAAATCAGAAAGACCAATCCTGCAAAGACTGGGATAGCCGCAGTCAAACTATCAATTCTATCAAGCACACCACCATGTCCCGGTATCAATTGGCTACTGTCTTTAATGCCTGAAACACGTTTAAACATGCTTTCTGCTAGATCACCAAATACCGATACTATGACGACAACGCCAGATATTAATAACAAGTTATTGGGTACTTCAGTCACAGGTGCAAAATAAGTAAATAACCACGATGCAACACCTGCCGTAATCAACCCACCAACTAAGCCTTCGAGGGTTTTACCTGGGGATACTTTAGGCGCCATTTTATGTTTTCCCATTAAACGACCGAAAGCATAAGCACCAGAGTCAGCAGCCCAAACTAATAACATGACATACAGTAACCACCATGCGCCTGTATAAGTGTCAGTGTTATAACCCAACATACGCAGCGCCATCATGCCACAATAAAAGGGAACAATCGTCAATATACCGAACAATAGCTTAATAAAAACTGAATTTTTCCACATATTGGCTGAATTAGGATAACTTACAACTAATAAAATTGCTGCTACCCACCAAATTAAACCCGCCCACAAACCATTTTTTATCATTGGAGTATCTAGTAGGTGGTCAAAATTAGGTAAAGAAAATTGCATAACGAGTAACAATGCAGCAAAACCGATCCCTGTTGCAATACGTTTGCCTTGAGAATGCCAGCCAATAAATTGTGCCCATTCCCAACCCGCTAAGCCTGATATTGCGATAATCACTAATCCAAAACCTGCTGGAGGAAGTAGAAATAGTGCAGCAATAACAATAGGGATTAAAATTAATGCGGTGATGACACGATACTTAAGCAAGTTATCCTCCCAGATTTATAGTATCTGTTTCTGATGTAGTACCACCGAAACGTCTTTCCCGTTTAGCAAAAGCATCTAATGCATTCTGAAAAACTTGTTCATCAAAATCAGGCCATAAAACCTGTGTAAAATAAAGCTCAGCATAAGCAATCTGCCAAATAAGAAAATTACTTATGCGATGCTCACCACCTGTACGAATAACAAGATCGACTTCAGGCTGATTATGCAAGCAAAGATGTGAAGATATTGCATTTTCATTAATATCTTCGAGACTAATTTCCCCTTTTGCGAGGGATGTCGCTAATTGTTTTACGCTTTGAGTAATATCCCACCGACCGCCATAATTAGCCGCAATATTTAAATTAAGCCCTGTATTATTCGCAGTGAGTGCCTCAGAACTTTTAATTCGGTCCTGTAAACGACGGCTAAAACGGCTAATATCACCAATAACAGTTAATTTAACATTATGTTTATGCAGGCTCTTCACTTCGTTATCTAAAGCGAAAACGAATAACTCCATGAGAGAACTCACTTCCTGCTCTGGTCTATTCCAGTTTTCGCTACTAAATGCATATAACGTTAGTGATTCAATTTTGTGTTTTACGGAAAAGCTAACTGCATCCCGAACTGCTTTAATTCCCGCGCGATGCCCCGTTACTCGGAGCTTCCCTTGCTTTTTTGCCCAGCGTCCATTGCCATCCATAATGATAGCAACATGCTTTGGTTTTGATGCGGATGAATCATCACTGGATAAGTTCACTCAATTTAACCCTTTGCTAATCTGATACTGATACAGACAGTCCTCTTCGGATAACCTATGCACAAAAAAAAACCGTGTCACCCACGGCCCTTGGCAAAGCCTCAAAGTTGCTAAAGCAATAGCCTTAGTAATGAACTGTTAATTTTCATTATTGTCTTTAGTGATTCGGCAACTATACCATTAGCCAGAAAGACGAACAAACACCCTATATTAAATATAATCACCATTATACAAATTGGGTGATTATCTGATGAGTTTCTAATCTTGCTAATTTATCAATTTCTAGGACATCATTAATACTTTGAGGCTCTGATAAGTCAAAATGTTCAACAACTTTGCGATTAATTTTAGCAATATCAGTAAATTTCACTTTTTCGTGTAAAAATGCATCAACAACCACTTCATTAGCCGCATTTAACACTGTTGTTGCCGCTTGCCCACGTTTTGACGCTTCAATAGCAAGTGCTAAACAAGGGTAACGTTGATAATCTGGGCGAATAAACTCTAGAGATTGAATCTCAAAGAAATCTAATGCTTTTGCACCAGATTGAGTACGATGAGGATAAGCCATTGAGTACGCAATTGGTGTTCTCATATCGGGCTCACCAATTTGAGCAATAATACTGCCATCTCGATAGCGAACCATTGAATGAATGACAGATTGTGGATGAATAATAACTTCCATTTCTTCTTCAGAAGCATTAAAGAAGTAACGAGCTTCAATATACTCAAGCCCTTTATTCATCATCGTTGCAGAATCAACCGAAATTTTACGCCCCATAGACCAATTTGGATGCGCACACGCTTGATCTGGCGTCATTGCATCCAGCTCTTCTAATGGCGTATAGCGAAATGGCCCACCAGAGCCTGTTAACAAAATGCTTGTCACACCTTCATTCGCTAAAGATGCATGACCTAGGTTTTCTTGAATTGCTTTAGGTAAGCTTTGATAAATTGCATTATGTTCGCTATCAATGGGTAAAATTGTCGCACCATATTTAGCAACCGCATCAAAGAAAAGACGCCCACTCGTTATCAGTGATTCTTTATTCGCTAACAGAATTCTTTTGCCTTTTTCAATGGCTGCAAGTGTCGGTTTTAATCCTGCAACACCAGTTATAGCAGACATGACCTGATCAGCTTCATCAAGAGCTGCAATTTCATTGATCGCATGAGAGCCAGATAGAATTTCTGTTTTACAAGATGTATTAGCGAGTAACTGTTTAAGTTGATTTGCACTTTTTTCATCAGACATCACAGCGTATTTAGGCTGGAAAGCAAGGCACTGCTGTGCCATCTTGTCTGCATTTTTACCTGCGGCTAGAGCAAGGACCTGATACTCATCAGGATTATTTTCAATTACGGAAAGAGTGCTAGTTCCGATAGATCCTGTTGAGCCTAATATAGTTATTTGTTTCATTTATTAATCAATCAGTATGTCTACAACGTTTTAATTAAAGAGAATTATATCAGTATGGCAAGGTAAATGAGGATTAAAGATGAAAACTTTAATAAATAATGTGACAAAAGAAGGTATTAAGCACGAATTTTCAAATAAATAATTAAAAATAATGCCGCTAAAGAGCGGCATTATCGAAAAAAGATATAAAAATTAGAATTCCATTAACTCTGCTTCTTTCAGCGCTAATGCATCATCAATTTTTTTAATGAACATGTCAGTTAACTTCTGAATGTCATCTTGTGAACGGCGTTCATCATCTTCGCTGATTTCTTTATCTTTCAGTAATGCTTTTATTTTATCGTTAGCATCACGACGGATATTACGAACAGAAACGCGACCTTGTTCTGCATCACCACGAACAACTTTGATTAAGTCTTTACGACGTTCTTCAGTTAACGGAGGCAGTGGAACACGGATAATGGTGCCAGCAGATGAAGGATTTAAACCTAAATCTGATGCCATAATCGCTTTTTCAACAGCTGGTGCTAAAGTACGGTCGAATACAGTGATTGCCAGTGTACGGCCATCTTCTGCGACAACGTTAGCAACTTGGTTTAATGGCGTTGGTGCTCCGTAGTATTCAACTACAATGCCATCTAAAAGGCTAGGAGACGCACGACCAGTACGAACTTTATTAATCTGGCTTTTTAGTGCTTCAACGCTTTTATCCATGCGTTCTTGAGCATCTTTTTTGATTTCATTAATCACGTTATAAACCCTTGGGAACTGGTTATCTTCCAGTCGATATGAAATCATATCGACATAAATAAATTGGCGTACTCTAGATGTTAACGCCAAATTATACCGTTGTCTCTGTGTATTAAGCGTGAGAAATCAAAGTTCCTTCACTTTCACCCATTACAACCCGACGTAATGCACCCGGTTTATTCATATTGAATACGCGGATAGGTAAATTATGATCTCGGGCTAATGTGAATGCAGCAAGATCCATGACTTTCAATTCACGTTCTAATACATCCTGATAAGTCAGTGTTTCATAAAGTACTGCATCAGGATCTTTGGTTGGATCGGCAGAATAAACGCCGTCCACTTTCGTTGCTTTTAATACAACGTCAGCTTCAATTTCAATACCGCGTAAACACGCAGCTGAATCGGTAGTAAAGAATGGGTTACCTGTACCAGCCGAGAAAATAACGACTCGACCGTGGCGTAATAAGCTAATTGCTTCTGCCCAACTGTAGTTATCGCAGACACCATTCAGTGGAAATGCAGACATAAGGCGTGCGTTTACATAAGCACGGTGCAATGAATCACGCATTGCTAAACCATTCATTACTGTCGCGAGCATTCCCATGTGGTCACCCACAACACGGTTCATACCTGCCGCAGCAAGACCCGCGCCACGGAACAAGTTACCACCGCCAATTACGACACCGACTTGTATACCTAATTCAACGAGTTCTTTGATTTCCTGAGCCATGCGATCAAGTACGCTCGCATCGATACCGAAACCTTCTGCGCCTTGCAGGGCTTCGCCACTCAGCTTTAATAAAATTCGCTGATATACAGGTTTTGCATTGGTAGCCATGGTGTTCTGTCCTAAGCAGATTAGTTAATTGGAGGTTTTAGATAGCTTCTCTTTTTAACAAAAAAAAGCAAACAGCCAGTGGAGATTACAACAAAACAGAACCGCCATTAGGCGGTTCTGTTAACGCTAAGCGTTATTATTTGCTCATTGCAGCAACTTCAGCTGCGAAATCAGCTTCAACTTTCTCAATACCTTCACCAACTTCGAAACGAACGAAGTTGATAACATCAGCATTGTTTTCTTTCAGCAGTTCACCAACAGTTTTGCTTGGATCCATTACGAAATGCTGACCAGTCAGAGAAATCTCACCGGTGAATTTGTTCATGCGACCGATAACCATTTTTTCTGCGATTTCGCGTGGTTTACCTGATTGCATTGCAATATCCATCTGAATTTGGTGCTCATGTTCAACAACATCAGCAGGAACATCTTCAGGACGAACATATTCTGGTTTGCTTGCAGCAACGTGCATAGCAATGTGTTTGATCAGTTCTTCGTTAGCGCCTTTAGCTGAAACTAAAACACCGATGCGAGCACCGTGTAGGTAAGTACCTAATTCGTCAGCTTCTAATACAGCAACACGACGAATGTTGATATTTTCACCGATTTTAGCAACTAATGCAGTACGTGCTTCTTCGAATTTAGCTTTCAGAGCATCGATATCATCAGTCTTGTCTGCTAATACAGCAGCCATAACTTCTTTACCGAAAGCGATGAAACCAGCATCTTTAGCAACGAAGTCTGTTTCACAGTTCAGCTCAACCAGCGCACCGAATTTACCATCAGCAGCAACTTCTGCAAGGATGATACCTTCAGCAGCAACACGGCCTGCTTTTTTAGCAGCTTTAGCTTGACCTGATTTACGCATGTTGTCGATTGCTAATTCGATATCACCATTAGCTTCAACTAGCGCTTTTTTACATTCCATCATGCCTGCGCCAGTACGTTCACGCAGTTCTTTTACCAATGCAGCGGTAATTCCAGACATTTGTTTCTTCCTCGACTTTTCTATGGACTAGCCATAGATGTTCTCATAGCAGATGTGTAAAGGGGGCCTATTGAGGCCCCCTAACCAATATATAGCAATACCTGGTTAAATAAGGGCTCTTACGAGCATGCCTTATTATTCAGCTTCGACTAAGCCTTCTTCAGCCTGAACAGCCAGATCTTGAGAACGACCTTCACGAACAGCTGTAGCTGCAGCGGTCAGATATAATTTAACCGCACGGATTGCATCGTCATTACCAGGGATAATGAAGTCGATACCATCTGGATCAGAGTTAGTATCAACGATAGCAAATACTGGAATACCCAGGTTGTTTGCTTCTTTGATAGCAATGTGTTCGTGTTCAGCATCGATAACAAACAGAGCGTCAGGTAAACCGCCCATGTCTTTGATACCACCCAGGCTGTTTTCTAACTTACCAAGTTCACGAGAACGCATTAACGCTTCTTTCTTGGTCAGTTTGTCAAAAGTACCGTCCTGAGATTGTGATTCTAAATCTTTCAGGCGTTTGATTGACTGACGAACAGTTTTCCAGTTAGTCAGCATACCGCCTAACCAGCGGTGGTTTACATAAAACTGGTCACAGCTTTCTGCTGCTTCTTTAACAGCTTCAACGGCAGAGCGCTTAGTACCAACAAACAGGATTTTGCCTTTACGAGAAGCAATTTTGTTCAGTTCAACCAGAGCTTCATTGAACATTGGAACAGTTTTTTCCAAGTTAATGATATGAACTTTGTTACGCGCACCAAAGATGAATGGTTTCATTTTTGGATTCCAGTAACGAGTTTGGTGACCGAAGTGAACACCAGCTTGCAGCATATCGCGCATTGAAACAGTTGCCATTTTAGACCTCTATAAATTTAAATTTGGGGTTATTTCGTCCACAAATCCCATACGACCGACTCATCAGCTGTAAAGGTTTGGCCTTTACATAAGAGCACCCCGGCGTTATGTGCCGATTTGTGTGTGTAATTAACACAATTGAATGTTTCAGATTTACGGCTATTACTCACAGTGTGATGCAATAACAGAACTCCGGCGCGCTTTATACCATAAATAACCTCAAGAAACCACTATTACTTGCGTTTACCACGGGCTTATTTGACATAAAAACACATCATTTGAACAAAGAAAAAAGCGAGACTAACGCAATGATGAGAAATATTGCTCTAATATCAATTTGCTAGAAAAACACAAAATAGAAAAGCGCAATATGTAAAGACAATCAGATTAAGAAGGCGTAATGTTCGTCATTATTCTCGATATCAGACAGATTGCACATATCCTCTTTATTGGCACGCCTACTTTCTGCTGATATTATAAATGGTAATCAGAATTATTTCTCATCATCATTCATTTAACCTGCAATACAAAATATGAATACAACAAAGTGTGTTATCTAATTCGTATTGTGGCTTTTAATCTAGACGAAGAACTCAAATGGCTATTGTAATCAAGACAGAAGAAGATATTCAAAAAATGCGCGTCGCAGGTCGTCTTGCGGCAGAAGTTCTTGAAATTATCGCACCGTTCGTAAAACCTGGCGTAAACACCGCTGAATTAGACCGTATTTGCCATGAACATATTGTTAACGCACAACAGGCTATTCCTGCTTGTCTTAACTATCATGGTTTCCCTAAATCAGTCTGTATTTCGGTTAACGATGTTATTTGCCACGGTATTCCTAGCGAAGAGAAAATCCTTAAAGATGGTGATATCGTTAATATTGATGTCACTGTCATTAAAGATGGTTTTCATGGCGATACTTCAAAAATGTTTATCGTAGGTAAACCAACAATACAAGGTGAACGTTTATGTCGTATCACCCAAGAAAGCCTCTACCTTGCCATTAAAATGGTTAAACCAGGCATTCGCTTACGTGAACTTGGCAAAGCAATTCAAAAATTTGTTGAAAGTCATGACTATTCTGTTGTTCGCGAATATTGTGGTCATGGTATTGGTGAAGGATTCCATGAAGAACCTCAAGTTCTACACTACGATGCAGATGATAGCGGTGTTGTGCTACAAAAAGGCATGGCATTCACCATTGAGCCAATGGTAAACACAGGTGATTACCGTATTCGTACAATGAAAGATGGCTGGACTGTTAAAACTAAAGACAGAGGTTGGTCAGCACAATACGAACATACGTTAGTCGTTACCGATAATGGCTGTGAAATCATGACATTACGCAAAGAAGAAGAACCGTTTATTTCTGCGGTATTAGTCAACGAATAAGCTTCTTTTTAGCTAAAAATGTAAAAGCGACATATTTTTTCGAGATGTGTCGCTTTTTTTATTTTATTTGCTATGAAACAGCAGAATTACTAGTCAGGTTATCGTTTTAACATTAGTCTTAATGTCATAAGCAAACATTGAGAAAGAAGACGAACAATGACTCATAAAAACGCATTTCAAACACCGCCCCCTTCCCCTTTTTTGCTGACAGAAAATACCCTAAATTGTGCTGAGCTTAAGCAATCAATCGAACAATTTCAGTCTTGGTTAACAGAGGCTTTTCACCATGATGTTGATGTCGCTTTATTACTTCAAGCCCGTAGCCATTTCATTGATCAACTATTAACACAATTATGGCGCTATACACAATTATCCGATTATCCAGACCTTAGTATCATTGCGGTCGGTGGTTATGGCAGACAAGAATTACATCCACTTTCTGATATTGACCTTCTCTTTTTAAGTGAAACACCTTTATCACCAGAAGCAGAAGATAAAGTCAGCAAACTCATTACATTACTGTGGGATGTACGCCTTGAAATTGGTGCCAGTGTTAGAACAATGGAAGAATGTCTTTTAGAAGGTCTTTCAGACTTAACGGTTGCAACAAACTTACTAGAAGCACGTCTTATTTGTGGGAATAATTCACTTTATCAGCAATTAATTAACCATATTTTTAGCCAAGGATTTTGGCCATCACCTGATTTTTTTGCTGCAAAAGTTGAAGAACAAAAACAGAGACATCAACGATACCATAGCACTAGTTATAATCTAGAGCCTGATATCAAAAGTAGCCCTGGTGGACTACGCGATATCCACACTCTAATTTGGGTAGCACATCGCCATTTTGGTGCTGCCTCAGTATCTGAAATGGTGAATTTTGGTTTTTTAACGCCAGCGGAAGGACAAGAGCTATTAGAGTGCCAATACACGCTATGGAAAATTCGCTTTGCTCTCCATCTTGTGCTTTCTCGCTATGACAATCGTCTATTGTTTGATAGACAACTCAATGTTGCTCAACTTTTAAATTATGAAGGTGAAGGCAATCAGCCCGTTGAAAAAATGATGAAGGATTATTATCGCGTAACTCGTCGTGTCAGTGAGTTAAATGATATGTTACTTCAATTATTTGATGAAGCCATTCTTGCTCTGCAACCTAATGTAAAACCGCGACCTTTAGATAATGAATTTCAACTAAGAGGCTCATTAATTGATGTCGTTGATGACAGTTGCTTCCTTGATGATCCTATCGCTATTATGCGCCTCTTTTTACGTATGGCTGAGCATAAAGAGATCACCGGAATTTATTCAACAACACTCCGCCATTTACGTTACGCTCGTCGGCACCTAGTTCAGCCGTTATGTGAGTACCCACTCGCACGTCAAGTTTTTATGCAGATCTTGCGCCATCCTCGTGCAGTTTCTGGTGCTTTCGTTCCCATGCATAAACACAGTGTATTAGCGGCTTATTTCCCTCAATGGAATAATATTGTGGGTCAGATGCAGTTTGATTTATTCCATGCCTATACCGTTGATGAACATACAATTCGTGTTTTACAAAAACTTGAAAGTTTTGATTCTTATGAAAACCACGAACAACATCCGCTTTGTGTTGATATTTATCCAAAACTTCCTCAACTTGAATTATTACGTTTAGCTGCACTTTTTCATGATATTGCCAAAGGTCGCCATGGTGATCACTCCGTATTAGGAGCCCAAGATGTTGCCCATTTTGCTCAGCAGCATGGTTTAAATCAAAGAGAATCGGCATTAGTTGAATGGCTTGTTAGTCATCACTTACTTATGTCTGTTACAGCGCAGCGACGTGATATTCAAGATCCTGACATTATTTTTCAGTTTGCATCAGAAGTAAAAAATGAAAGCCGATTACGTTATCTTTTGTGCTTAACAGTTGCGGATATCTGCGCAACCAATAGCAGCCTATGGAATAGCTGGAAACAGAGCCTATTACGTGAACTTTTTTTATCAACAGAAAATCAGCTACGCCAAGGTATGCACTCTATTCCCGATTTACGTGAACGTATTCGCCATCATCGTTTGCAAGCACTAACTATTTTACGAATGGAACAGGTTGATGAAGATAAATTGCAGGCAATTTGGGGACGTTGCCATGCCGACTATTTTTTACGGCATACACCAGAACAAATTGCATGGCATGCACTTGCATTAATTGAGCATAATAGCGCTGAACCTATGGTACTAATCAGCCAACAAACTGAACATGGTGGTACTGAAATCTTTATTTGGTGTGCTGATAGGCCTTCCCTTTTTGCATCTGTTGCAGGTGAATTAGATAGACGTAATTTAAGTATCCATAATGCTCAAATTTTTACTAACCGCGATAATATGGCTATGGATACTTTTATTGTGTTAGAGCCTAATGGTAAACCTCTAGCAATTGATAGATATAATGCAATCCGCAACGCTCTGATCCAAGTTGTATCTGCCCCTTATAACGCCAATGCAAAAGCACGCTCATTACCCGCCAAATTACGCCATTTTGACGTTCCGACAAAAATTAACTTTATCGCTTCGAATCATAACAAGCGCACTTATATGGAACTATTTGCACGAGATCGTCCGGGATTATTAGCAATTATTGGTAAAGTGTTTGCTGATCTTTCACTTTCATTACATGGTGCCAGAATAACCACAATAGGCGAACGTGTTGAGGATTTCTTCGTATTAACCGATAGCGAAAATAAGGCATTAAACCAAAAAATGAAGGATGAAGTCGTAGAAAGGTTGACAAAAGCCCTAGTTTCAAAGGATAAAATATAGGAACCCACGACAATACATATAGGAAATACTATTAATGCAAGCATTACAATCTATTATTGATAACGCCTTCGAACATCGTGCTGATATCACTCCAAACAACGTTGAGCCTCATATTCGTGATGCCATTAATAGCGTTATTGCACTGCTAGACAGCGGGAAACTGCGTGTCGCGGAAAAAATTGACGGTCAGTGGGTGACTCATCAATGGTTGAAAAAAGCGGTTCTGCTCTCTTTTCGTATTAATCACAATCAAGTGATAGATGGCAATGAAAGTCGCTATTTTGACAAAGTACCTATGAAATTTACTGATTATGATCAAGCACGTTTTGAAAAAGAAGGTTTTCGTGTTGTTCCTCCCGCAGCAGTTAGACAAGGGGCTTACATCGCTCGCAACACTGTTCTAATGCCATCTTACGTCAACATTGGTGCTTACGTTGATGAAGGTAGCATGGTTGATACATGGGCAACCGTAGGTTCATGTGCTCAAATCGGGAAAAATGTTCATCTCTCTGGTGGCGTTGGCATTGGTGGTGTTTTAGAGCCACTACAAGCAAACCCAACCATTATTGAAGATAACTGCTTTATTGGCGCGCGTTCTGAAATTGTTGAAGGCGTTATTGTCGAAGAAGGCGCAGTTATTTCAATGGGCGTTTATATTGGTCAAAGTACCAAAATTTATGACAGAGAAACGGGTGAAGTTCATTACGGTCGAGTCCCTGCTGGCTCTGTTGTTGTCTCTGGTAATTTACCGTCTAAAGATGGAAGTTACAGCCTTTACTGCGCCGTAATTGTGAAAAAAGTTGACGCTAAAACGCGTGGAAAAGTAGGCATTAATGAATTGTTAAGAACTATCGACTAATATAAGAACAGCGGATAGAATTAATTCTGTTCGCTATTCTTTCACTCATCTTTCTATCAGGTGCCAATATATGTACGATAATTTAAAAAATTTAGGGATCCCGCATCCTGAAGATATTGACCGCTATACTCTACGCCAAGAAGCTAACAACGATATTTTAAAAATCTATTTTCGCAAAGATAAAGGTGAATTCTTTGCAAAAAGCGTAAAATTTAAATATCCACGCCAACGTAAAACAATTTCTGATGGTCAATCAGGACAAGGTTTTAAAGAAGTAAATGAAATCAATACTAATTTACGTTATGTTATTGAAGAATTAGATCAAATTTGCCAACAAGACCAAGTAGAAGTCGATTTAAAACATAAAATTCTGGACGACTTGCGCCATCTTGAGCACGTTGTAGCAAATAAAATTGCTGAAATCGAAGCTGATTTAGAAAAACTGACTCGTCGTTAATAACAAGGCATTTTAGTTGTTATGTATGTCAGTTTTATAGAAAAACACCGCTTAGTTACTGTATAAAATAGAAACAAGCGGTGTTTTAAAATACAGAATATGGCTCATTATTTTATTAACCAATTAAATATCAGATTATTTTCTACTTAATTTAATAGGCTAACCCAGTTTTCAAGCCACTCGATTGCAAATACTTCTGGCTCTGCGACATCCATACCGTCTATTTTTAATATTTCACCAATACGCTTTGCTTGGTGCTCTTGTAGCAACTCATCAAATTGCATCCCGGCACCACAAAAATAGTCATAGCTACTATCACCTAAGGCAATCAAGCCATAACTTAGGTTTGGCTGATATCCTACATTATCACGTAGTTCATGAAATAGAGGTGCGATGGTATCAGGTAAATCACCTTGCCCTGTACTTGACGTTATCACAAGTACTGTTGAATATTTTTCCCAATCTGCAAGTGTACCTTCTTCATAAACATTAGCTTGATGATTATGCTCAAGTAAAATACGCTGCGCCTCTTCAGCAACTGCTAATGCATTACCATAAACTGTACCCACAAAAATGCCGATTTTAGCCATAATATTTAGCCCACTTAATATTGTTTGATAATTCATCAACTAAACATCAAACATATAATATTGTCAATTCATTCTCAATGAGAATAAATTCACTCATCCTTTTTAAAAAGAGACTGTTTAAAATTATTCCACTTATTCTTTTCTCCATATAAATAGCCTAATAAACTTTCAGGGTACGTTATTTTAGATAACTTTGATGTAATTATTAAGATAATATCATTAATAGAAAAATATTTATTTACTTCTTCTTTATAAAGTTCAAGATAAGATGATATTTTATTAACCTCACTCTTATAATCAATTAATAAACTCACAGATTCATTATGTCTTTTAGGAAAAAAGAATTTATATACTTTAGAAAAAAAACCTGTTTCCTTTCTTTTTATACACTCATCTAATAATGATAAGCACTCATTTGTTTTTGTTGTAATTTCATTAATCGAACTGCAAGAACTATTTTTAATTGCTATATTGGAAACTTTATTTTTTATTTTCTTTTCATAATCATTATAAGCATTGGAGAAAGACTCCAGCGACTTTAATTCAATCGCTAAGGAATCTGTATTAGATTCCACCTTTCTCGTCATTTCTAATAACTTATTAATCTCGATTTTTTCTAATTTTTTTCTCTAAAGAAATTAATATAATCTTGATAAAAAACATCAAGCAATCTATGTGTTTCATTAAATTCCCTATAAGTACCCAAGCATTTTACTATATATTCCCCATCATCTTTTTCATTGAAATTTTTATAAAAATTATCAAATAAACCATCATTCTTAATAAAATTAAAGGTATTATTAGCATTATTAAGACTTACACATTTATGATATTTATTGAGTACATTATATAATTCATTAATATTTTTATTAAGAAAATTAAATGATATTTCAAATTTAGTAAGCTCAGATTTAATATTTTCTTCATTCAATGGATTATTAACTTTATTAAGATGAGTTTCAATATTATTGTCATCTTCATTTTTTATTTTAACTTCATTTTCTAATTTAACTTGATTATTAGCAGCTTCTACATTACCTAACTTAACAAATATATATTTTTTCTTATCTACTATAAAAGGTAGGTTACATCCAGGATTTAATTCTATTGTTTTATTTTCTATCTCTTTAATTAACTTACTAATAGATTTTCTCTTAAATCCACACAAAAAAACCTTCTCAAAAAATAAATTAATAGCTGGATTATTATCTTTATTAAGAATTTTATCTTTCAGAGAAGAGAAGCCTGTTTCACTAATTATATTATCAATAAATTTTTGTACAGTATCTAATGAGTTAAGGTTTATAACTTTAAGACAATTAATATTTTCTCTATCTAAAAAAACACCACCGCATTTATTATTAGCTTTATTAATTTTATCTAAATGATGAGGAGCATCTTTTATATACTGATTAATTAAATTAGTTAATTCACTTTTTATTTCAGTGAAAAAATTCTTATCAATATAAATGTTATTACTTTTATGTTTTAAAACAAAAAAACTATCATTAGGTAATGAGTTTGAACAATTAGCTATTTTTTCAGATAGTAAAAATACTACATTTTCTCTTTTATCATTTACAGGTAAAACATTTGCTAACTTATTGAAATATAATTCCATTATTATTACTCACATTCAATTATAATATTACAATCATAATACTATTGAATAGCAGATAATAATTTCAAAAAAGAGTTTAATTCATATGCGCTATGATATAAAAAAACACGCTCAATAATAAATTTAAGCGTGTTATTTTAATTAAAGGCTATTATTTATCACTCACCAGAATCCAAAGACCGAATATATTCATCCATTTCAGTTTTTAGATTATCTGACTTAGGACCAAAAATCGCTTGAATACCCGAGCCAACAACCACAACACCTGCAGCACCTAGTCTTTTCAACTCATCACGATCGACTTTTTCAATCTCTTTAACGCCAATACGTAAACGAGTAATACAAGCATCTAAACTACTGATATTGTCTTTGCCACCAAACGCAGCGACTAAAGATTGTCCCATAGCACTTTTATCCGCTTGTTTTGCATTTTTATCTTCTACTTCTCGACCTGGGGTTTTCAGGTTTAGTTTCACGATTAAGAAACGGAAAATAGAGTAATAAGTTATCGCATAAAGTATGCCAATAATTGGGAATAAATACAGTTTACTGCTATTGCCACTCAATACGATAAAATCAATTAAACCATGAGAGAAACTTGTCCCATCACGCATACCTAACACGATACAAATAACAAATGCTAAACCAGCTAAAATAGCGTGAATAACATAAAGAATAGGAGCGACAAACATAAATGAGAATTCGATAGGTTCTGTGATCCCTGTTAAGAAGGCAGTTAATGCCGCAGAAATCATGATACCACCGACTTTTACACGGTTCTCTGGACGTGCTGAATGCCATATCGCAATCGCGGCAGCAGGTAAACCAAACATCTTAAATAAAAAGCCACCTGACAACATACCCGCAGTTGGATCACCTGCCATATAGCGAGGAATATCACCGTGGAATACTTGCCCTGCACTATTTACGTATTCACCCACTTGCATTTGGAACGGCACGTTCCAGATATGGTGTAAACCAAATGGTACTAATGCACGCTCTACAACACCATAAATACCAAAAGCAACAGCAGGGTTTTGATACGCAGCCCATTCAGAAAAACGTTGAATTGCTGTACCAATAGGGGGCCAAATAAAGGCTAAGATAATCCCAACAAAAATAGCGATTAAACCTGAAATAATAGGAACAAAACGCTTACCAGCAAAGAAGCCTAAATACTCAGGTAATTTGATGCGATAAAAACGATTGAACATAGAGGCGGCAATAATACCAGCGATGATCCCCCCTAATACTCCTGTATCAGTAAGGTGCTGAGCCTCAATTTCTGCTGGTGTTAAACCTAAAACCCAAGGAGCAACCACAATCATAGTTTTAGACATAATGCCATAAGCTACAACAGAGGCCAGTGCTGATACCCCATCATTATTGGTAAAACCTAACGCAACACCAATGGCAAAAATAAGTGGCATATTAGAGAAAACCGAACCACCAGCCTCTGCCATAACTTGAGAAACAGAAGAAGGGATCCATGAAAGATCAGCGGAACCAACCCCTAATAAAATACCGGCAATAGGTAGTACAGATACCGGTAACATCAAGGACTTTCCGATTTTTTGTAAAACAACAAATAGGTTTTTAAACATCAAGCAGACTCCCGGAATGTGGGTTTTTATATGTTGTAAGTTTTTATTTGTTTAAAGTAGTGTGGGTTTTATTTCATAAACTTATCTAATGATAAGCCTTATTTATTTTACATCATAAAATAAATCGCTTAATGAATACATGATAGCTGTCACGTTTCAAACATGTGGTCAGATCAATTAATAGAATTATATATTTTACAAATAGTTAAAATAGATTATAAATTTGCGCAAACCATTAAGACTTAAGTAAAAAAGCCTTAATAGTCACGCAAAGAAAGTAATATTTAAAATTAAGAAAGGAATTAAAAATGATGAGCTAAATCTTCACCATACTGCTCTAATTCAGGTCTTAATCCACGCCAACCAAATTGATTAATAAGGTGTTGCCAAGGCAGATCCCATTTAGCTGTTAAGTTAAGTGGTTGCAATGTGATTGGATGAATTAAGTTTAGATGGCTTGCATGTAACATCAAGCGATGAGATTGAAAATGATTTACAACACCACGGTTTTGACGTAAATCACCATGAGCAGTATCACCAATAATCGGGTGTCGAATATGAGACATATGGCGACGTAATTGGTGCTTGCGCCCCGTTTCAGGACGTAACTCTAATAAACTAAATCGAGATGTAGGATAACGCCCGATCGCAACCTCTTTTTCAACAATACCTAATGGCTGACAGTGCGTCACGCAATCTTGAATTTGTGGAGGTTGAGTTGCAAATTTGTCTGCAATTTTGTCGAGCTCCTCAACTAAAGGGCTATCAATAACAGACGCCTCTTCAACGTATCCTCGAACAACAGCGTGATAAATTTTTTCTGTTTTATGTTGTTCAAAAGATTGAGATAGCGCCCTAGCAACATTAGAAGAAAGTGCCATTAATAGAACACCTGATGTAGGCCTATCTAAACGATGAACAGGGAAAACATGTTGCCCTATTTGATCTCTTAGGGTCTGCATCACAAACACTGTTTCATGTCTATCTAACCAACTGCGGTGAACAAGCCAACCCGCAGGTTTATTCACCGCAACAAGATGTTCATCTTGATAAATAATATCTAGCATTATCGACCTTATGATTTAAACATTGCGTCAAGTTCACGCAAATGATTGAGTAAATCAGTAACATCTCGACTCTTATCTTCTTTAAATGCTTCTTCGTAATAAGGTGCGATTGCGAATTTATTAGGTAATGGCATCTCGTTTTCAATCATCGATGACAATCGCGGAATTAATACCCACTGCAACCATTCATGAGCACTCATTGTATCAATACAGAAAGGCTCAACACTTTCAAATGCTTGTTCAGTAGGAGATTCTAATTGCCATAGCTCAATGTTCTTCATCTCTTCTTCAATCAAGAGCAATTTTGCTAAAATGCGTTGTTCTGGTGTCATCATTTATCCCTTATATAAAACTTACGAATAAGGATAACATTGGGATGGAATAGCAGAAAACAAATAAAAAAATAAAAGGAGCCGAAACTCCTTTTAGACAAGAAAAATAGTTGTCTGTACAACACATGCATCCAAGCAAGACCGTTTTTATCTATCCCTGTGATTAAGTCCGTATCCACATTAATGGAAATATCCTATTTCCTGTGTCCTTGATTACTCTACATTTTATCGGTCACCAAACAGTCCCTTATTTGGTGAACGTAGAATGCCAATAATTGATTAGTTAAACAACCCACAAAACAAAAGCAATTAAATAGCCATAACCATAAATAAAAACAATGAGTTAATAACTTATTGTTCTACTTAAATAAACCGATTTTATTTTTATCAGTGACGTTTTTTGATAAAAAAACACACGCTTTTTTGTAAGACATATCTCACAAGAAAAAAGGTTTATAGACTACGTCACTCATTATATACAGCGACTAATTCTGATAGAAAGAGAGATAAATTTTCAGCTAAAACTTCTCTTTTCTGTTTGCCGAAAGTTTCAAGAATAACTTCCCCCGAAACATTACATACAGAAATTATTTCATTTTCTGAATCTGTGGTGCCGATAAACAATGTTGGTGTAAGTTTTAAACGCTTTTGAGTCACCAAATGACCAATAATATTTTCTTGTAAGCGAATAAAATCCTCTTCACTCCACACTTGGATCAAGCTGAAATCTACCTCTCTAAAGCGAACCTGCATATCTCCAGCATACTGAGTGGTAAAGTAATTGTGCAATTCAGGACGAATAATAATCCCCATTGCTTTTTCAACTTTTTCTAGTTTATCTGTTCCTACAAAAGGTTGCGGTAACCAGTAAACAACTTCATCGCCTGTTCTTGATATACAAATAGAAGGAACACCATAAAGATCTTCACTTGCAGGAGGTAAGCCTGATTTTTCTTGCCATAAATCAACATACTTTTGCGTAAAGGCTTTTAATTCAGAGGAGATGTTTTCAGTCATGATTATCTGTTTTATCTATTTAAATAAGAATTTCCTTTATGTTACCTGATTATGTCACTAATTCAGAGCATCAAAAATAAAGCATTCATATACTATTGATGTTTCAATAGTATAATTAACCTTCTTTTATTTTCAGCTAAAGTTAGGATGTAAATTATGTCTTTATATCAAGGTGATAAATCTCTTGAAGCATTATCTCTGGGCAAAGAGACTCAATATCATGATCAATATGATGCCGGATTATTGCAAGGTGTACCACGTAGCCTAAATCGAGATTCACTCTCTTTAACTGCTGAAAATTTACCTTTTCATGGTGGTGATATTTGGACCATGTATGAGCTCTCATGGCTTAATAGCAAAGGCTTACCACAAGTTGCTATTGGTCATGTTGAATTAGATGCAACCACTGAAAATCTTATTGAATCTAAAAGTTTTAAATTATATCTCAATAGTTTTAATCAAACTCGTTTTGAAAGTTGGGATATCGTCGAAAAAACCTTACTTAAAGATTTAACGACTTGTGCTAAAGGCAAAGTTAATCTAATCATTTATCCACTTTCGCATTTTACATCACAACCTATTGTTGATTTTGCTGGAGAGTGTATTGATGAACAAGATATTGAAATTGATAATTATCAGTTTGATATGCAATGGTTAAACGAATCGACAACCGATACACTAGTTGAAGAAACCCTTGTCAGCCATCTGTTAAAATCAAACTGCCTCATTACTAATCAACCAGATTGGGGCTCAGTTGCTATTCAATATAAGGGTAAAAAGATTGATCGTGAAAAACTACTACGCTATTTAGTTTCATTTAGACAACACAATGAATTTCATGAACAGTGTGTTGAGCGAATTTTCCACGATATCATGCAATTATGTGCGCCAGAAACATTAACTGTTTATGCAAGATATACACGACGCGGTGGATTAGACATCAATCCTTGGCGTAGTAATTGTGAGTTTGTTCCAGAAATTAGTCGATTAGCCAGACAATAACGGAATAATGCCTGTATGTTAATATGATCTGTGTTATACCAAGATCAGTTGCACTTCAGTTTGTTATTTCAGGAGAAAAAGGAGTCCTACGTGATAACTCATGTCAGCCCATTAGGTTCCATGGATCTGCTTTCACAGCTAGAAGTTGATATGCTAAAGAGAACCGCAAGCAGTGATCTTTATCAGCTGTTTCGCAATTGTTCTCTCGCTGTTCTCAACTCTGGTAGCCTTACTGATAGTAGTAAAGAACTGTTATCTAAATACCAAGATTTTGATATTAACGTACTGCGCCGTGAACGTGGCGTAAAACTAGAGTTAGTCAATCCTCCTGAAGACGCTTTTGTTGACGGAAAAATTATTCGCTCATTACAAGCTAACTTATTTGCAGTGCTTCGTGACATATTGTTTGTTCACGGGCAAATCACAACAGCAAAACGTGATCTTCACCTGAACTTAGAAAATAGTACTCACATCACTAATACCATTTTCTCGATTTTGCGTAATGCACGAGCTCTTCATATTGATGAAGATCCTAATATGATCGTTTGCTGGGGTGGTCACTCAATCAATGAAACTGAATACCTTTACGGCAGAAAAGTAGGTAACGAATTAGGGCTACGTGAGCTTAATATCTGTACGGGTTGTGGTCCCGGAGCAATGGAAGCACCAATGAAAGGTGCTGCTGTGGGTCATGCTCAACAACGTTATAGAAATAGCCGTTTTATTGGTATGACAGAACCGTCAATCATTGCGGCAGAGCCACCAAATCCATTAGTTAACGAACTGATTATTATGCCAGATATTGAAAAACGTCTGGAATCTTTCGTACGAATTGGACATGGTATTATTATTTTCCCAGGCGGTGTAGGAACAGCAGAAGAATTGCTGTATCTGCTTGGTATTCTTATGTCTCCAGAAAACCAAGACCAAGTATTACCACTAATTTTAACTGGTCCTAAAGAAAGTGCAGACTACTTTAATGTATTAGATGACTTTATCGCCAATACATTAGGCGATGAAGCTCGTCGTCATTACCAAATCATTATTGATGATGCACCTGAAGTAGCTCGTATCATGAAAAAATATATGCCATTGGTAAAAGATAATCGTCGTAGCACAGGTGATGCTTATAGCTTTAACTGGTCAATGAAGATCAATGCTGATTTACAACATCCTTTTGAACCAACCCATGAAAACATGGCATCACTTAACCTAAGCACAAATCAATCACCAGAAAAATTAGCCGCTGACTTGCGTCGTGCTTTCTCGGGTATTGTCGCGGGTAACGTAAAAGAAGTGGGTATGAAAGCGATTGAAGCTCATGGTCCTTATAAAATTCATGGTGATAGTGAAATCATGCGTCGCATGGATATTTTATTAGCAGGCTTTGTTGAGCAACACCGTATGAAACTTCCCGGTGGTACAGCTTACCAACCGTGTTACGAGATTATCAGCTAATTTATTATGATACATTTGCTGATTATTGATGCTTTAAACCTGATCCGCCGCATTCATGCGGCATCAGGTTCTTCCTGCCTTACAGTGTGCGAACAAAGTGTCAATCAACTACTTGGCCACACACAACCTACTCATGCCGTAGCAGTTTTTGACGAAGAAGACAGAGACGGTAGCTGGCGACATAAACTGTTACCCGATTATAAAGCGGGTCGCACACCAATGCCTGATGACTTGCGACAACAATTACCTGAAATTAAAGCAATGTTACTTAATTTAGGAATACAGAGCTGGCACTCAGGTGGTGATGAAGCTGATGACGTTGCAGCAACATTGGCAACTAAAGTGGCAAATGCAGGTTTTCGAGTCACGATTATTTCAACGGATAAAGGCTATTGCCAGTTGCTTTCGCCCTCTATTCGTATACGCGATTATTTTCAACGACGCTGGTTAGATTTAGAATTTATTAGAGCTGAGTTTGGTGTTGAGCCATCTCAACTTACCGACTATTGGGGATTAACAGGCGTAAGTAGCAGTAAGGTTGCAGGCGTTCCTGGTATTGGGCCTAAAAGTGCTACCGAGCTTTTACACATTCACCCAGATCTAGAATCACTCTATCTGCATATTGATGATGTTCCGACTAAATGGAAAAACAAACTTATTACCCATAAAGAGTCTGCATTTATCAGTCGGAAAATCACGACATTACGTACTGATATTCAATTAAACGGTAATCTACAACAGTTACGTTTAAAATAGCCAAGTTCCCACACGTTAAAACTTAACGAGCGAATATCTTTGAATAACTCGCTTCCATTAAAAAAGGCTAAGTTTCTATTTATAAACTTAGCCTTTTATTGCCATCAACAAATCGATGTGCTTTGAACAGTTTTAGAACTCACGATCTGGTCGATAAGCAGCCCAAATATTTTGAATATGAACCGTTATCTCTTCTCTATCATGATAAAGGTGCTTAGCTTGGATCTTAACGTTGATCCCTTTTTCCGCTAACTCTGACTTTATTTTTTCAAGGATATGAGAGACTTCCTCATAGCGCTTTTTCATTGGCAGTTTTAGATTAAAGATAGCTTCGCGACACCATTCATTAGCAATCCAAGTTGTCATTAATGCAGCAACTTTAGCTGGCTTTTCAACCATATCACAAACAAGCCATGTGATATTTTTAGTTGTAGGCTCAAATTTAAAACCATCAACTTGGTGATGACGAACTTGTCCTGTATCCATCAAAGATTGTGCCATTGGGCCATTATCAACAGCATGTACCATCATACTGCGTTTCACTAATTGATATGTCCAACCGCCGGGACATGCTCCTAAATCAACCGCTTTCATTCCACTTGCTAAACGCTCTTCCCACTCCTCATAAGGAATGAAAATATGAAATGCTTCTTCAAGTTTTAATGTCGAACGACTTGGTGCATCTGATGGGAATTTTAATCGAGGAATACCCATATAAAATGCGGAATTATTAAAACTATAAGAGTAGCCAACATAACAACATCCCGGTGCAATAAAAAACACATGGATAATAGGGCGGCTAAAATTCTCTACTTTCAGCAAAATTTTCTCATTACGTAAATGATTACGTAATGGCACCGTAAATTTACGGCAGAATTTTAATAATTCTTTGCTTTCGTTAGTATCTGCAACTTCAACTCGAAGTTCACCCGCTTTTTCGACAGCACCTTTTAACATTCCAACAATCGGTGTAATTCTATCTTCTGGCGGTAAATCTTTAAGTAATTCACCTGTTACAAACATCTGACGAGCAAAAATTAATTCACGGAAACTCACTTCACGCGCGATCTTGTCTGCTTCACCTTCTTGGTAGCATTCAAAGATCACATAACCGCTTCCCTCTTTAACACGAGGAAAGCCATAAACGCCGATTTGACCTGCTTTATCCGTAATCTCAGCCGCGCACTCTTTTTCAAAACCTTGGCGACAATATAATGCAACTTTATTCATGGCGAGACGCCGGTGCCCTTAGACGCAAAGCGCCAATAAAAATTAAAGCCCAACCAATAAGAAAACTAAATCCACCAATTGGCGTAAAATAAGATAACAACCTAACTTGTGTTAGCGCCATACAATAAAGGCTACCACTGAAAAGTAGAATACCAACACCAAAGAAAATACCTGCCCAATAAAACCATAAAATGGTTTTACGCATTAACATTGCCGCGATCCCGACAAGTAATAAGGTATGGACGATTTGGTAGCGCATCGCTAACTGAATGTATTCCCAATGTTGTGGCGATAAATGCGGTGCAAGTTTATGAGTTGCAAATGCACCAAAAGCAACATAAAAGAAGCCACTAATCGCGGAAAACATAAGTAATGTACGACTATTCACTGTTTATTCCTTCCTATCTAGAAGATATTTGCCAATCGCAATATTAAGATGATGTCAGTAAACCCAGCTTTTCTTGCTCATTCGCTGCTTGAGATAAAATCCATTGGCGAAAAGCCGCAATTTTACCTAATTCAGCCTGGCTATCTTGGCAAACTAAATAAAATGCATTTTTACTAACAAGGACATCTGGAAAAGGTCTTACTAATCGACCTGATTCTATTTCACTACGTGCCATTACATTATTAACTAATGCAACGCCTTGTCCATGTACAGCGGCCTGTATCACCATTGAACTATGGCTAAAAATAGGCCCTTGTTGCACATTTATCTGATTTTGTATCTCTAATTGACGTACATAAGCTTGCCAATCTCGACGAGATGTATCATGTAGCAATGTATGATAAATCAGATCGGATGGGGTTTTTAGTGGTTTTTCACCTGTAAGTAAAGATGGTGCACAAACAGGGATCAAATATTCCGCATAAAGGCGGTCTGTACGTAAACCAGTCCAATTTCCTCGACCATAAAAAATAGCTACATCAACATCATCAGCCAGCTTATCTTCTTCTCTATCAACAGCCTGAATTCGCACATCAATTCCCGGATAAGCTTGATTAAATCCAGATAGCCGTGGTACTAACCATTGAATAGCAAAACTTGGAGAAAGGCTAACAGTAAGTGCGCCTTTCGCGCTTCGAGCTAATAATTTGCGAGTTGCCTCGTTAATTGATGAAAAGATTTCCTTAATATCGAGGTAATAACTCTGCCCTTCTTCGGTTAATAAAAGAGAGCGGTTGCGTCTTCTAAATAATTTTAGCCCAAGGAATTCTTCTAATGTTTTAATTTGGTGGCTCACTGCTGCTTGTGTCACAAATAATTCTTCAGCGGCTTTAGTAAAACTTAAATGACGTGCCGCTGAATCAAAAACCCTAAGCGCATTTAATGGCGGTAAACGTTTAGACATATTCGGTTCTTAAACCCCTATTTTGGCTATTAGTAGATCCTAACTTTCATCATTAGTTTTTTTTATGCGAAGCATTATAAATTGTCCCTTGATGATTAGCCAGTAAATACCTATAGTAAGCGCACTTCCTAAGCCGGAACGAAAAGTTGTGTAGTAGTAATACTGCAAAACTTTTGGCTTTGTGGTTGTGATGTTGTGTTTGCAAGTTGTCTGGAAATTCCAGACTTAGTAGCTGATGCTACTGTTTTTTTTCACTTCCTGTACATTTACCCTGTCTGTCCATAGTGATTTTATAGTGCACCGCCAAGGCGGTGCTTTTTTTATTCCTTATTTTTCTCTACTTTTGAATGACTCACACATACCGTTTTGATGTTTTCATCCATTTTTTATAATGAACTTATCATCTTTATTCTAAAAAAACTCACCACAAATTATCCCCAATAAATTAAAACAAGAAAAAATAGGATATTAATCTGATCTCAGTGATTTGTTATTGAGTGAACTTTCATCATCTTAATCGTGTTATTATGAGCACAATGACTTATAACAAACGGATGCCTTTAGGTTTCCGTTATAAATAAATATAATTAACTGTATAATCTATACGCCCTATTTTTAACGACAAATCACGAAAATTTATTCGTCTACCAATACAGCCTAACTATGAACGTATTTTCACCTGATTTATTTCGACAACAATTTCCAGCTCTTAAAGAAAAAACTATTTATCTCGATAGTGCAGCAACAGCATTAAAGCCTCTCGCCATGATAGAAGCCTCAGATGCGTTTTATCGCCATAATTTTGCGACGGTTCACCGTAGCCAATATCAGCATGCTAAAGAAACAACGCAACAATATGAGGCGACACGTCAACAAGTTGCCGAATTAATCAATAGTGCTGATAGTGATACGATTATTTGGACAAAAGGCACCACAGAATCACTCAACTTTATTGCTCAAGGTTATTTTCGTCCACGCTTACAAGCAGGTGATGAAATAATTGTTAGTGAGCAAGAACACCATGCAAACCTTATTCCTTGGTTGATACTAGCGGAACAAACAGGCGCTCGAGTGATCCGTTGGGCTATTGAGGATCATTTTTTACCTTCAATTAATAGCTTAAATGCTTTAATCAATAAGCGGACACGAATTGTTGCTGTTAGCCAAATGTCGAATGTGACAGGTGCTCAAATCGCATTAGATAAAGTGTCTCAATGCGTTCATCAATATGATAATTGCTTACTGGTTGTCGATGGAGCGCAAGGTATTGCGCATCACCCAACAGATGTCACAGCATTTGATATCGATTTCTATGTTTTTTCTGCTCATAAACTTTATGGCCCTAATGGGTTAGGTATTTGTTATGGTAAACGAAAACATTTAGAGGACATGGCACCTTGGCATGGTGGTGGAAAAATGCTCACTAACGCAACATTTGATGGTTTTACTCCCGCTCCGATTCCTCAGCGTTTTGAAGCTGGAACGCCTAATGTTGCGGGTGTTATTGCATTTTCAGCCACATTAGCCTGGTTAGAAAAACAAGATATGCATCATGCTAACCAATATGCTCTTGAGCTTGCAGAAGAAGCAGAGAGGCGTCTGAGTGAGCTAAATGGTTTTATCAGTTACCGAGCCAGCAACTCATCGATTGTTTCTTTCAATTTCGAAGGTGTTCATCATAGTGATTTAGCAACATTAATCACAGAGAAAGGTATTGCATTACGCACAGGGCAACACTGTGCACAACCTCTTATTGATTCATTAAATATTTCAGGCTGCTTACGCATTTCTTTTATGCCTTATAATCAACTTTCTGATATTGATGCCTTTATTGACGCTGTTATTTTTGCGTTAACACTCTTAAAAGACGAATAACCATCATGACCAACATTACAACACAGCATCCTTTTGGCAATGAAATTACCCTAGATATCTTGCTTAATGATTTTCAAAAATCAAAAGCATGGGAAGATAAATATCGCCAATTAATTCAACTTTCTCGTAAATTACCTGCATTACCTGATGAATTAAAAACAACAGAAAAAGAAATCAAGGGATGTGAGAACAGAGTGTGGCTAGGCGTTGAATTAAATAATGACGGCAAATACCATGTTTATGGTGATAGTGATGGTCGTATTGTAAAAGGCTTATTGACTATTATTTTAGTCGCTGTTGAAAATAAAACGGCACAAGAAATAGCTGATATCGATATGTTAGCTATTTTTGAACAATTAGGATTGGCTAATCAAATTAGCCAATCTCGCACTGACGGAGTGAATGCGATTATCGCACGATTGAAATCACTCACATCCCAGCATTAAGTTTTATACTCTAAATAATTCAAGATGTAGCTAGGCGACAAGTGAATGAGTCGCTAGGAGCATACATAAGTATGTGACTAGTGCGAATGAACACCGTCAACAACGCTACAACTTGAATATATGCAAACATATACTCTAAATAATTCAAGATGTAGCTAGGCGACAAGTGAATGAGTCACTAGGAGCATACATAAGTATGTGACTAGTGCGAATGAACGCCGTCAACAACGCTACAACTTGAAGTATGACGAGTACGTTGCGCCTTTGCTAGCATCTTCTTCAAAGCATGAGACACCGCAATAAAACCAAACGATGCCGTTACCATCGTTACTGCACCAAAGCCAGCTGAACAATCCATACGTTTCACACCATCCGCCGTACTTTTTGCCGCACAAACCGTACCATCGCCTTGTGGATAAACGAGTTGTTCTGTTGAGAAAACACAATCAATCCCTAATTTTCCCTTACTATTTTTTACGACATTAAAATCAGATTTCAAACGCTCTCTTAATTTAGCCGCTAAAGGATCTTGAATTGTTCTTGCTAAATCAACCACTTGGATTTGTGTTGGATCAATTTGTCCACCAGCACCACCCGTTGTGATCACCGGAATTTTATAACGACGACAATAAGCTAATAATGCAGCCTTTGGTCTTACACTATCAATTGCATCAATGACATAGTCAAAGTTGTTATTCATCATTTCAGCGACATTATCAACCGTGACAAAATCATCAATACTAGTCACTTTGCATTCTGGATTGATTTCTAAAATACGCTGTTTCATCACATCGCATTTAGGCTGACCCACGCTTTCTTTTAACGCATGTATTTGACGATTAGTGTTAGTCACACACACATCATCCATATCAATTAAGGTGATGGCACCAATACCACTACGTGCTAATGCTTCAGCAGCCCAACTGCCGACCCCGCCTATACCCACGACACAGATATGAGCCTGAGCAAAATAAGACAACGCGTTTTGCCCATAGAGTCGCCCTATTCCAGAAAAGCGTTGTAAATATGAATCTGATAATGAATTTTGCATAATGCGATAACAACCTAAATAACAGAAATAATCATGGCTCTTAATATCCATAGCCATGTCGTTTGCATAATTTTACCGTTAATAACGAACAGATAAATAGCAAATCGTTTTTATAACGAAGGATTTAATAAGTTAAGTTGTGATTTTTTTAATACCCAAACACGCCCATAATGATTATAAAAACCTGCCATATGACCCGCATCTTTACCAATTCCATAATAAATATCGAAATGATGCCCTTTAATTGCCCCGCCTACATCTAATGCCACCATTAAACGCATTTGATATTCGCCTGTAAAATTACCGGTATTATCAAGTACAGGAATTTCAGCAAGCAACACAGTTCCGGCAGGAATAATACTTCTGTCAGAAGCCACAGAGGCAAGTGCAACAAGTGGGATAGCACTAGCGCCTCTAACCGGTGTAAAAGGCTCTGGTTTGAAAAAAACAAATGAAGGGTTTTCTTCTAATAATTTTCTCACTTCGGTATCACTATGTTTATCTGCCCACTCTCTGATAGCCAGCATAGACATATCTTTTCTTTCTACTTCGCCATTATCAATAAGTACTTTACCAATACTACGGTAAGGGTGTCCGTTTTTCCCTGCATAACCAAAGAACGTTAAAGGTTTACCATCACCAAAATCAACATAACCACTTCCCTGAACTTCCATCATAAAATTATCCATAATGGAGTTACTGTAAGCTGCAATTAAAGATTGGCTTAATGCACCATTATAAATAGCAGCACGAGACGGCAACTTTGAACGGCTATTAGCTGGCATTTTATAAAGAGGGTATTGGAATTCACCTTGTTGTGTTAAACGGGCTTCAAGAACAGGCGTGTAATATCCAGTAAACTGAACGTTACCGTACTTATCGACGCCTTCCATTTGAAATGCAGAAAGATTGAATTGACGTAATTGTCGTGTATCTGCACCAGATCGTAACCAGTTTTCTACCGCCTGATAAGTTTCTTTATTGCTATTGTATAAGCGGGATGATGTTTGGTTTATCTGGCTTACTTGTTGTAAGTAATCAGGACCATTAATCGGTGTACCTTGCGTATTTGGCGAGCTTACCTCAATAAGATCTTGCTTAAGCTTTCCATCTTTATACTGTTGCCCTTGCTCTGTTGGACGATGACATCCAGTCAAGGCAAGCGCTAACATACCTAAAATTAACGATTTTCGCCAAGTAACCATTTTTTTCCCGCTTAATAACTAAATTTGAGTACTGATTTTGAATGAGAAAGATACCAAAGCCAAATCAATAAAGATAATGAATATACATGTTGTACCTGCATTCTATTATCACCCAATCAATATGACTTTTAAACATCAAGTATATGCTCGCTAAATAACTTGAAGTATGACGAGTATAACTGCCTAAATTTGCATCTTGATGTGTTATTTCTGACCGTTTTTAAAAGAAAACTGTAAAAATTTCATAAAAAACTTGCAACTCAGCAGATCCTGAGTATAGTGCCCCTCTGTGGAGACGCGGGGTGGAGCAGCTTGGTAGCTCGTCGGGCTCATAACCCGAAGGTCGTCAGTTCAAATCTGGCCCCCGCAACCAATTCACAAAGCAGTAAGTTATAGTATCAGTCGCGGGATGGAGCAGCATGGTAGCTCGTCGGGCTCATAACCCGAAGGTCGTTGGTTCAAATCCAGCTCCCGCAACCAATTCTATAAACAACAATTCAGTCGCGGGATGGAGCAGCATGGTAGCTCGTCGGGCTCATAACCCGAAGGTCGTTGGTTCAAATCCAGCTCCCGCAACCAATTCTTTTCAATGTTATTCCTCATTTTTACCATCTCTCTTGATTTATTAATTCAAATCTATTACCCAACTTATTTATACATTTATTCTGATCATTCTCTTTTATTTTAATAAGATTATTGTGTTGAAAAACAATAAGACATTCCAATAGAAAGCAGATGATATTCACTTTCTACTGGAATATGAAAAGAAGGTATAAAAAGAATTTAACTACGATCAGCTAACGTTAATTCACCGCCATTAGCAAAATAAGCTTTGATGCCTTTAAAAATAGATTCTGCAATCTGTTGCTGGAATTTTGCTGTTTTCAGTTTTTTCTCTTCTTCGATATTACTGATAAAGGCCGTTTCAACCAGAATTGACGGAATTTCTGGCGCTTTTAATACCGCAAACCCAGCCTGATCGACTTTATTTTTATGCAGTTTATTAATTCCACCCATCAGCTTAAGCACTTCACTACCAAATTTAAGACTGTCGTTGATAGTGGCTGTTTGCACAAGATCAAGCATTGCATGGTCAACGTAGCGGTCACCACTTTTACTCACACCACCAATTAAGTCAGACTCATTTTGTGTTTGAGCAAGATAACGCGCTGTATTACTGGTTGCACCAGTTTTTGATAATGCAAAAACAGATGAACCTCTTGCAGAGCGGTTTGTAAACGCATCAGCATGGATAGAGACAAATAAATCTGCCTGCATTTTTCGCGCTTTAGCAACACGTACAGTCAATGGAATAAAGACATCTTCATTACGTGTCATATACGCCTTCATTTTGGCATCTTTATCAATAAGCGTTCTTAAGCGACGAGCAATTTGTAAAACCACATCTTTTTCACGAGTTTTATATTTGCCGATTGCTCCCGGATCTTCTCCACCATGACCAGGATCGATCATTATAATAATCGGCCTATCACGCCCCGCTCTGCCAGGTTTACGTGTGTCTGTTTGTGCGGGTACAGCTTGTTGTAAATCACCGTCGTTATATTCACGCAATAGTGCTAATAGTGGATCATCTTCAGTATCAGCCCCATGACTTGGGTAGAAATCTAGCACTAAACGGTTTTTAAATTCAGCCACAGGTTTAAGCGTAAACATTTGTGGTTGTACAGGCGTTTTTACTTCAAATACCAGTCGCACTGTTTTAGGTGTATTTTGACCAACCCGAATAAGTTTTAAATACGGATCGCTAGTCTGAACTTGATTAGCAACACCTTTCAATACGCTATTAAGTTGAATACCTTCTAAATCCACCACAATACGTTCAGGGTTTGACAATGCAAACTGACGATATTTCAGTGGTGTACTGGATTCTATAGTCACGCGAGTATAAGTCGAGGCAGGCCAAACCCTCACAGCAACAATAGATGCTGTGGCTGCAAGACCAACAGGACTAATACTTAACAATAATAACGCGCCAATTCCTTTAACAAGACGACGACGAGTTTGATTGTGCTCAGAATGACTCATGAAAATATTCCAAAAAAACGATTAACGTCAATAAACTCTAAAAAGAGATAAAAAAAGTTAAGAACAAAAAACTTTACCCAATCCACACTTCACTGTCACTTAAAAACAGCACAATTACTCACTTTTACACGAATATTCTGCCTTCAGGGAAAACAATAAGATAGGATTTTACTTGCCATTCCTCTCCAAAAAGAATAAAAATACATTAAATTCGAATAAAAATTCACTTGAGAGGGTTTTATGAAAGAGCGTAGCACCGAATTGGTCGATGGATTTCGCCACTCGGTTCCGTATATTAATGCACATAGAGGCAAAACATTTGTCATTATGCTAGGTGGCGAAGCCATTGCTCACGAAAACTTCCCATCTATCATTAATGATATTGGGTTGTTACACAGCCTAGGCATTCGTTTAGTGGTTGTTTATGGTGCTCGCCCACAAATTGATACTGCTCTTGAAATACAAAAAGTATCTCCGATTTATCATAAATATACGCGCATCACAGATAGCAAAACCTTAGAAATCGTTAAACAAGCTGCGGGTACATTGCAACTTGATATTACAGCTCGCCTATCAATGAGTTTAAGCAATACGCCATTACAAGGTGCGCATATTAATGTTGTTAGTGGTAACTTTGTTATCGCGCAGCCATTAGGGGTTGATGATGGTGTTGATTATTGTCATAGCGGAAAAATTCGCCGTATTGATGAAGAAGCTATTCATCGCCAGTTAGACAGTAATGCTATTGTATTAATTGGCCCTGTTGCAGTGTCTGTTACTGGTGAAAGCTTTAATCTCACCTCAGAAGAAGTGGCAACACAGCTTGCGATAAAACTTAAAGCACAAAAGCTGATTGGTTTTTGCTCATTCCAAGGTGTTATCGATGAAGCAGGTCACATTGTTTCTGAACTGCTGCCTAATCAAGCTGAAGATAAAATTCGAGAGCTACAAACAGAAGGCGATTATCACTCAGGTACAGTAAGATTCTTACGGGGAGCTGTTAAAGCCTGTCGTCGTGGTGTAGAGCGTAGCCACTTATTAAGTTATCAATCTGATGGTGCGCTTATTCAAGAATTATTCTCTCGTGATGGTATTGGTACTCAAATCGTCATGGAGAGTGCGGAGAAAGTTCGTAGAGCAAATATTAATGATATTGGTGGCATACTCGAACTTATTCGCCCATTAGAACAGCAAGGTATTTTAGTCAGACGTTCAAGAGAACAATTGGAAATTGAAATTGATCAATTCACTATTATTGAACGCGATAATATGACTATTGCATGCGCAGCGCTCTACCCTTATCCATCAGAAAAAATTGGTGAAATGGCCTGTGTTGCAGTGCATCCTGATTATCGTAGCTCTTGTCGTGGCGAGGTCTTGCTACAGCGCATTTCAGCGCATGCTAAGCAATTGGGGTTAGAAAAGCTATTTGTTCTAACAACTCGTAGCATACACTGGTTTCAAGAAAAAGGATTTGAACCCGCTGAAATTGATAAATTACCCATTGAAAAACAAGCACTCTATAATTACCAACGCCGTTCTAAAATTTTGATTTTAGACTTACATAAAGAGTAATTACCAAGCACAAAAAAAGACAGGTATCCCTCTCAATGCCTGTCTTTTATTATTTTCCATTATCAACTAACCGCTAATAACGTAATTTATCAATTAAGCCACTTCGACGTTGAATACGCGTTTGTATTGCCATTTTCACCATAGATTCCGAAGCATAAAGAGAAAGCTTCTGTTTTGCGCGTGTTAATGCGGTATACAACAATTCTCGACTAACAACAGGTGAAAATTTATCGGGAAGAACTAATGCTGTATGGGTAAATTCCGAACCTTGTGATTTATGCACCGTCATTACATATGCAGTTTCGTGTTGTGGTAATCGGCTAGGTTGGATCGCTTTCAATTTTCCATCAGGTAATTGGAAAAAAGCTTTCATTTCACCTTCATCGTTATTGAGCATAATGCCAATATCACCATTAAACAGACCTAACGTACTGTCATTTCGTTGGATCATAATGGGACGCCCAATATAATCACTTTGATAACTATTTGTAGGACGCCGGATCAATCGCTGGCGATGCAATAACATTTCAATTCTGTCATTTAAACCACTCACACCAAAAGAGCCTTCTCTTCGTGCGCACAATAAACGGTATTGGTTAAATGCATTAAGAATAATATCAGGTGATGCTTTTTGAGAAACTAAAGTGAGATACTCTCGATAAGCATTAACAGTATCTTGTATCATCAGTAAATAACTTTCTTTTGACTCTAAAGCAATAAAGCTCACATCTTGAGGCTCTAATGCTATTTCAAGCTGTTGTGGGCTAACCTCTGCTTTTTTCAACAACGCAATAGCTATTTTGGTTTGTCCTTTATTAACCGCAAAAGCAAGTTGTCCTATCCCTGAATCTTCACCAAAACGGTAGCTTTTACGTAATAGACACAGAGAATCACTGACGACAGACACTGGAGTTTGAGAGACAGGAATAATATCCGTAGATTTAACTAATTCACCTTGAGTTAAGTGATTAATCTGATCAAATCTTTTTTGACTAAAACCATCTTCAGAAAAACGGCAAATATCACCTAATACAGCACCCGCTTCAACAGAAGCAAGTTGGTCTTTATCACCTAAGAAAATGACGTGACATTTTGATGGAAGTGCATCAATCAAGCGTGCCATCATGGGTAAATCAACCATTGAGGCTTCATCAACAACTAAAATATCAAGCTGTAATGGATTATCTTTATGGTAACGCACTTGCTGACTTTCAGGCTGAGCCCCTAATAAACGATGAATAGTTTGCGCTTGCTTTGGCATCCACTTATTTTCTTCTTCGCTTAAATTAAGTTGCGCCAAAGCCTTACCTAAAGATTCCGTTAATCTCGCAGCGGCTTTTCCAGTTGGTGCCGCTAATTGAATAATGGGCTTATCATTTGATGTGAGCATCACAAAAGCCGCTAAAATTTTAGCAACTGTCGTGGTTTTCCCCGTTCCTGGCCCCCCTGAAATAATAGAAATGGGGCTTGTGATAGCAACACTAGCAGCTACTTTTTGCCAATTTGTTTCTTGGCTTTCTTTCGTTGCTGGAAAAAGCTGGTTGAGTACCTTAATTAATTCATTTTCATCAATATCAACAATGCTGTGCTCTTGCCTAAAAAATTGCGCTACTTTCTCTTCATAGCTCCACATTCTTTGTAGATAAAGAAGTCCATTATCTAAAATAATGGGAGAGGAAAGATCATCGTTACTTTGACTAACGCAATGACAATGAGTCAACTCTTCTACTATTTTTTTAGCAGAAGGCTTACCCATTTTTTGCCAAATTTCTTGTGCAAACTCTTTTTGTCTACCATCAAACAGTTGATCTTTTTGAATAATACTCAATGGTAAACAAACATGCCCCGCTCCAGTTTGAGCACTCAAATAAGCAAATACAAATAGTAAAATAGGGTTTTCATCTTCAACCAGCATTTGTGCAAACCGAAGATCTAAAGGTCGCAATAAGTTTTGTGTAATCGCTTGTTCTAATAGTTTGATCATTTTTATTTCTCACCGACTACATCGGATTTGCTACTTTTACCTGTAAATAATGAATCTAACGCCAAAACAAAAGCTTCATCAGGCAAATAAGCGTAAACCCCATTTCCGGGATGTTCTTTATCTATACCCCGTAAAAAAAGATAATAAATACCACCAAAATGAGTTCGATAATCATAATCAGGAATACGTTGCTGTAAAAAACGATGTAACGCTAAGGTATAGAGTTGATATTGCAAGTCGTAGCGATGATCCATCATTGCATTCATCATCGCTTCTTGTGTGTAATCCTCACTCGATTCACCTAACCAATTCGATTTATAATCCACAACATAGTATTTACCTTCCCAAGAAAAGACTAAATCAATAAAGCCTTTGAGCATGCCTTCTACTTGTTGAAATTGCAAAGTAGGACAACGTTTTGATAGAGGATCAAACTGACTAATTAATTGAGTCAATTGAGCTGATGATACTTCTTTCTCAATAGGTAAATAGAATTGTAATTCATCAAGTTGTTGTGATTTTGGGATATCAGCAAGACATAATCCTTGAGAATTAAGAGGCGTATGAAACAGCGTTTCCATCCATGTAACTAAAAGAGGAGCCCACTTTTCATCAAAGCCTTGAGCGGTCAATTGTCCTTGTATCCACAGTTCATCAATAGGCTGCGAAAAATCCAACACTTCAAGCAAACTATGTAAGAATGTTCCTGCTACTGCACCACGAGGGAAATGATGAATAGAATTTTCATCAACCTCTCCTTGTTGCTTCTCACCTTTAGCATCTGTATCAAGCCCTGGTGCGATAGATTGCACCAAAGCCTCAATATCACCCAAATCAAAATGATAATTACGATTTGAATGCGGATAGGTTAATCCTGAATAACTCGTTATACGCCAATTATCATGGATCTGACGTTTAAATATAGCGGCTTCAAGTTTTGTTTCTGCCATTAATTGAGGCTGATAGCGATGTGCTGATATGTTATCAAGCGTTATTACTCTGATATTATCATCTAATAAAGCGTGAATTGATTGATGTAATAACTCACTATCGCCTTCTTCACCTTGCTGTAATAAATACCCTAAAGCATTTTTATGCAAATCAGTAAGCCCTGATTTACGTTTAGTCCCTTTAACAAGAGGCGCAACACCAACATAACAGCAGAATTTAGATCGTGTTAATGCCACATAAAGTAAGCGTAAATCTTCAGCTAAGCGTTCTTCATCCGCTAAACGTAAACTTTCAGGTCGGCTAAAAATATCTAATTTCGCGTGAAATTTTTCTCTGTCATGATAAAGCGCCCCTCTTTGTTCTTGGTAATTACAAGCAAAAGGTAAGCAAACAATAGGATATTCAAGGCCTTTAGATTTATGGATAGTACAAATTCGCACAAGATTTCGGTCGCTTTCCAAGCGCATTTGTTGACTTTCAGATTGCGCATCAGGATGAGAAATCTGTTGTGCTAACCAACGAATAAGGGCGTGTTCACTATCAAGTTGTAATGATGTTTCTTGTAACAATTCACCAATATGCATGATATCTGTAAGCCGGCGCTCCCCATCAATACTTGCGAGTAAATTTTCCGCAATTTGATTATCCATCATGATTTTACGCAACATTGGTAAAACACCACGCTTTTGCCATAGTACATAGTAATCAGCAAATTTCTCCACGTAGCTATTCCAGTCCGCCTCATTGCGGTTCAAATCATCAATTTGCCTTGCGCTAAAACCAAATAATCGGCTGGCTAAAGATGCCCGTAAAACACGTTCTTTCTCTGGTGTTACAACCGCTTGTAATAACCACAGTAGATCTTTAGCTTCATTGGTTTCAAATACACTTTCACGATTGGATAAGAATACGGATTGTATTGAAAGTAAATTCAGTGCATCACGGATCAGTATCGCTTCTCTACGGCTACGCACCAGTACCATAATATCAGCAGACGTAACCGCTTTTCTTGCACCTTGCTCAATCAGCCAAGCCTGTTGCTGATCCCCTGCTGATAACCAATCACGAATTTGTGCAGCACATTGCGCTGCCATGATTTGCTCATAATTTCCCGTAGAAACACTTTCGCCTTCAGCAAGCCAAAAATTAAAAGGCGAAATCGGCTCATCATGATAAATAAAGGCCATGTCTTGGTTTTTTTCAGCCGAACTTACTTCAATAAAAGGGATATGTTCAAATAAAAATGGGGCCTTGGAACACATAAAAAGCTTGTTAACTGCATTCACCATACCCGGCGCAGAGCGCCAGTTAGTATTTAATGTGTAGTGATGAGATGTCTGCTTTCGTGCTTGAATATAAGTAAAAATATCCGCACCACGGAAAGCATAAATTGCCTGTTTGGGATCACCAATAAATAGCAAACCACTATTTTCATACTCACCATAAATGGCATCAAAAATACGATATTGTTGAGGATCGGTGTCTTGGAATTCATCGATCATTGCAACTGGATAACGTTCACGAATAGCTTGCGCTAAAGCCTCTCCACTTTCACGTTTTAACGCTCTGTCTAGACGTGTTAATAAATCATCAAATCCCATTTCACCACGACGCATCTTTTCATTTTCAATACCTTGGCGTATTTCAGGGATGGCGTTGGCAAGAATAACATCACGCAGAGTTAGGCTCTGCTTTGTTAATCGTTCAATTTCAACAAAAAGAATATGCTCTGGTGCAGGGCCTTTCGTTGCCTTTTCATTCAGCGTTTCTTGAGAAAAACGAACCAAACAATCAGGTAATTGATAGCTTTTCGTTTCTAATGTTGATGCCCACAGAGTAATTTCTTCAATCCATTTAGGTAAGAAACGACTGCTATAACTACGTTTATCAACACCTGAAGCGGTTATCCATGCTTCAACTTCATGATGATGTTCATGCCAACGAGCTTTCACCTTGTTAATTGCTTCAATAACCGCTTGATGACGCTCTTTGACTGATTCATTTTCACTGTCTAATGCCACACCTTCGATTTCAGGCATTTCACCTTGTAAATAAGGCTGTATTTCATAAAGTAGTTGTTCAGGGCCAGACCAAATCTGGCTTACTGCATTAGCAACATCATAAGAAAGTGGATAACAATGACGGCGCCAAAAGTCAGCACATACCCGTTTTTTAAGCTCATATTCATCTTGGATCAAGACTTGTTCAAACAAGACTCCTGATTCAAATGCATTGTTTGCCAACATACGCTGGCAAAAGCCATGAATAGTATAAATAGCCGCCTCATCCATTTGTCGTTCTGCTTCTAACAACCACTGTGCAGCCAGCTCTTTATTCGGGATTTGTTTAAGTAATTCGTGGTAAGCGTTATCACTACTTTCAACATCATGACGGATACAGGCAAGTCTTAGTTCATGGATATTTTTACGAATACGGGCTCGTAATTCATCTGTCGCCGCATCCGTAAATGTCACAACTAAAATCTCTTCAACACTGAGAGGGCGGTAGAATGCAGACTCTCCGCCTAATCCAAGAAGCAACCGTAAATACAACAACCCTATTGTATAAGTTTTCCCTGTTCCCGCTGACGCCTCGATGAGGCGTCTTTGGTACAGAGGAAGTGTATACGGGTTTAATGGCTGTGCCTGTATCACATCACTCACTCTTTAATTTCCTCAATAGGTAAGGTTTTTTGTAATTCACTTACCGTAGCATAACGTTTCCATTGTTTATTGTCGGCGTAATCAGCATCTTTGCCATCTTTACCAATAATTTGAGAAACAAAAATAAATCCGTTTGGTTTTATAATTGCTTTTTCATAAAACTCAATAGCTTGTTTTAACGTTACTTTATTAAGCTCAGCTAAGAATTTTTCACGTCCATCATATTTTAAGTTATTACGATGGAAGTCATTTCGATAAAGAGAAACTTCTTCATAGAATGTTTGAGGTGGCTGTTTAACTTCGGTAATAATCGCTTGTTTATACTGATTAAAATCAGCCTCTTTCATTTTTTTCAAACGCTCATAAGCTTGTTGATAAAATGCGTTATAGCGCTCATTTAAATAGACAGGTGGTTTTGCATTACTTTGCAGTAAAAAGCCGATACCTGATTGCTCACCCATAGTGGCTTGATAAGCAAATACAGCATAACCAAGTTGCTCTTCTGTTCTTAATTGATCATAGAACCAAGGTTTGATAATAGACGATAACACTGAAGAAATTGCCTGACCTTCAAGGCGGCTATAACCTGTTGGGATATAAAGCTCACCTAATGCGTTATCTGTGCTCTTCGATTTATTTTGGAATTCAACTGCATTTAATTTATTGAATACTAATGTTTCACCGCTCCAATATTCTGTGCCTTGATTACCTAATAATTCGTGTGCAGATTTAGCAATATTGCGGCTTTGCTCTGGCGTTAAGTTACCAATAATCAGCGCTTGAAGTGCAGCGTTTTTAATGACTTCACGGCGATTATCAATAATGTCTTGCAGTGTAATTGACTCTAATGCTTTGAGTTTGTCAGCTTCTTCATAGTACAGGATCGTATTTAATCGACGAGCTGGCAGCATAGCTGCTTCAAATGCTTTTAAGTTATGGGTCACTTCAAGTTGTTCACGATACCAAGATTTAGCTTGATCTAGCTCTTCTTGAGTTGACTCAAAACTCATGTAGTTTTTCAGTGTCGCATTAACGAGTTCTGGTAAATGTTGCGTATAACCATTCATTGAAAAATCAATACCTTGTCCTGATGTAGATGAGATATTCATTCCCGCAACAGAAGCTTGGTAAGATAATTCACTTAATGCTAGACCTGCAAGATAGTCTGTTAAAGTTTGTGTCACTTGTTGCTTAACAGTGATATCCGATTTTTTATTCACCAAACTTAATGTCACACTCGCTTTCGGTTCATCAGAAAAATAGTGTGATGGCATATAGAACAGACGAGCACTTTTATCCTGCCACAACAATTGTGGTTTGATGATTTTACTGTCCGCATCAATCAGTGAAAGATTATCAGGGATATAAGGGTTAAGTGCTGGCAATGATAATGAAATATCATCTGATAATGTTTGCCATGTTTTTAATTGTTTATCTGTGATTTTATCAACCTGATAAGGCGCGTTAACAAAGTAAGCTTGTTTGTTAGAAGGTTCATTAGGACTTATTACCCAAATACGAGCCTTCTCTGGTGTCAGTGAATCAAGACGTGAAAGGATAGCTGAAGGCTCATAATTATCAGCGATATAGTCTGCATTAAGGATATTTTTGACTGGATAACGCAGCATCATATCCGAAATGCCTTCTATGTAATTCATATCTCTTACAATAGAGCCATAACGGAATGAGAGATCTAATACATTCGCAATTTCATCAAAGTAACGCTGACTGATACCTTCTGTTTGAATTAAACGAATGTACGAAAAGATAGCGGAAATCACTTTGTCTTTTTGCGCTAACCCTTTATCGGTTAACGAAACATAAATAGTAAACGAGCCTTGGTTACGATCAATATATGGCTCTGAGAACGCACTAATATTTTCGGCTAAACCTTGGTCTTGTAACCATGTTGCTAAAGTGCCTGAACTACGATTACCAATTAAATAGCCAATGTATTCGTCCGTTTTACTGCGAAAATCAGCAACGTTGTTATCTATACCAAACTCAATTTGTAAAGTCTTTTGCGGTTGAGCGGGTACTAAGTGGATCATTAACCCTTTTTCTTTATCCGTCATGGCAGGTACAGTGGTGACAGGCACATCTGCCTTTTTATTCGGGATACGAGCGAAAGTGTCTGCGGCTAATTTAGATAATTCATCAAGTGACTTATTACTGTAAATTACCCCATTCATTAAGTTGCCAGAATAGTGCGTTTGATAGAATTTAATTAATTCATCTTGTAATTTACTGTTTGGCTTATCACTCAGCGTTTCTAAATTTCCGCCCATAAAACGGGAACTTGGATGAGCAGGGTTTAAGGTTTCTGCCCTGACTTGCCAAAAACGCATACCATCGCGCGCACGCGCCATAGTTAATTCTGCATTAACAGCATTACGTTCACGATCTGCATTTTTAGGATCAAGTAAAGGTTCAGCTAAAGCATCAGCAAGTCGATCAACCGCTTCATTAATGGCACTATTTTCCACTTCTAAATAGAATGCAGTACGATAAGTCGTTGTACTCGCATTATGAGAGCCACCATTCTTTTGTAAGAACTCAGACATGCTGCCTGATTGAGGATATTTCACCGATCCCATTAACACCATATGTTCTAAATAGTGCGCAAGACCTTGCTGACTATCAGGATCTTCTAATGCGCCAACAGGTAGCGCAACTGCCGTTAATGATTTAACTGCTTTTTCATCAGAAACCAGTAATACAGTCATTTCATTAGGTAGTTTAATCGCTTGATATTGCCGTGGATCGCTCTCACTTTTTTCAATGCTATCAGGCAATACTTGCCAGAGTGGATCAGCGGCAAAGCTGTTGATACTCACTAGCATCAATAGCAACATGATCCATAGTTGCGAGCAGTACTTTCTCATCGGATATGAGCTCCCTTATTTTTTCAGAAATGGAATTATTGGTTTAAATATTGTTAATGCCGTCTGTTTGACCGTTTGTAAAAAAGGCTCGTCTAATTGAGAGAAAGCACGCTGAACATACATATCACTCATTTCACCATCTCGATTATAGCTATCCGTTAAATGTTGCATCAGTACTAATTCTGCTTTCTCAAGTGTCTCTTCATCATCAAGTAAAAACTCTTGTGATTTTTTATCATAGCAAGCTTGTAACCAAGCCCAGCCACTTTTCGCAAATAGCGCTAATGGGCTGTTTAACCCTTGTTTATAGTCACTGATTAACTTGTCTAACGTTGAATAGGCAAATTCAGGATCAACCGGTAACAAACACCATTGAGTCTCTTTTCTACCGTAAAACCGACTCTCGCCCGTTCCCTGTTTCAAACAATAAACTAGGTGCTCAATCCACAGCTGCAATAAGTCATTAGCGGTTAAGCTGGCTGGCCGCCAACGTAATAAACCATCAGCTTGTACCTCATTTAAACGACCAATCAATGGCATTGCACTAAAGCTTTGCTCTAATGTGACAGAATGTGTAGCTAATCGTTCACTTCTTATCTTTTCAGCTAAAGGAAGTAACTCTTCTATTTGCTGCTCCCAATAAATTTGACCAAATGCACTTGCAGGAAGTTGACCTGCTGCTTTGATACGCTCAAACAAAGCTTCTGTTGAGGTTTGATCAATTAATGCTTTTAATAACCATTGATTCAATAGATAACGTTGAAGAGCATTTATCACAAATGGCTCTTCTTCAGGTAATTCTGTTTCTTCAATAACAAAGTTTGTTTTTAACCTTTGTTGGAAGAATGCTCGAATAGGATGACGATAAAAACGTGCAAGCGCATCAACAGAGACTTGATCTATTGTGTCATCATCGTTTAGTGGCTCGGTAAAAGTTTGATGAACCATTCCTTGCCCACTGGCAGCAGGCAGCCATTCAGAGGCATAAGAACGAAAGAAAGCGCCTATTTGGAAATTTTCTTGAGCAAAAGGAACACGGCTATGTTGTGTTAATAGATGCTGATTTATACGAGCCGCACTGTCATCGACATTGAGTTCACCATCCTCCGGTAAACGGAAATTTTGCCCAATATAATCTTGTAACTCTTTGATTAAGACTGATGGATTGCATTCTCGATCGTCACGGATCGATTTTCCGATATAGCTGATATAAAGGTATTTTTCAGCTGAGCTAAGCGCTTCAAGGAATAAATAGCGGTCATCATCACGACGTTTTCTATCACCGCGACGGCGTTTTTCCGCCATTAAATCAAATCCTAACGGCTGAATATTACGAGGATAAATACCATCGTTCATACCTAATAAACACACTGCCTTAAAGGGAATGGAGCGCATAGGCATTAGTGTACAGAAATTAATGCTGCCAGCTAAAAAACGCTGACTAATTTTTTCATCATCGAACCGTACTGTTAATTCATCACGAATAAGGACTAGCGGAATTTCATTTTGATATTGTGCTTTCAATCCATTTTCAATCACTTTTTGCCATTGTTGGATAATAAGCACTAAAACTAATTCCGTTTCCTCATCAGACTCAAAAAAGGCATCAACTAATTGTTGTCCAACTTCTAGCCATGATTCTAATGAACGAGTTTCACTTAAACGTGTACGCCAATCACTTAATGTATAAAGAAAATCAGCGAGATGACCTGCAAGCTCCGCAACTAATCCACTGGATTCATCATAAGGAAGCACACCTTTCCAAGGACCATTTTCACTTTCCATCGCATAACCAAGCAACATGCGCAGTAAGCCAAACTCCCATGTATTTTTGCCCGTGATTGGCAATAAGAATGAAGCCACATTCTCATCATCTAATCCCCAGCGTATGCCTGACTCATCAACCCAACGACGTAGTAGTTTTAGTTCATTTTCAAAAATAGAAAAATGCCCTGCTAAAGCAGGGACTTCAAGCAGTGCCAACACTTGTTCAGCGGTAAAACGACTTTGAGGAAGTTCTAGCAACGTAATAAAAGCCTGTAATACAGGATGCGCTTGACGCGCTTTTCTATCTGAAATAGCAAAAGGAAGATAACGTTCTGAAGGTGCATTACCAAACACTGCTTGAATATAAGGTGTATAGCTATCGATATCCGCAACCATCACAATAATATCGCGCGGTAACAATTCAGGATCTTGTTCTAATAAATGCAGTAATTGGTCTTGCAGTACTTCGACTTCGCGCTGTGGGCTATGGCTTGCATGGAAAGTCAGTGAGTGATCATCTGGTGAAATCACACGTTTATTTTCACTACACTCATAAGTTTCAAGTGTTGTACCTAATTGCGAAAAATCTTCTAAATCAAGAATATCTGCTTGTAATTGATGAAGTAAATTATCTCTTGGGATCTCAACAAACGCATCTAACACATCGGTATATTCAAGTTCAGAGAGGAAATAAAGATTATCTTTACCTAGTTTTCCCCATGATGCTAATAGCGGATTACCGATGTTTTGCTCGCCCTCATCATTAAATAACGAAGAAGCATTTTTTTCATCTTTAAACCAAGGCGATTCATGCAATTGCTTATAATGGCGTGGCTTTCTGCTATTAAGACGAGAGAGAAATTTAGGATCTTGAATATCTCCCCAATAGTAACGGCAAGGATTAGTAAAGAGTAAATAGATCTCAGTATGACGCCCTATCGCTTGTAATGCCTGCAAATAAACTTGAGGTAGAGCCGAAATCCCACAAATAAAAATACGAGGTGGAAAACAGTGTTGAAGCTCCCCTTCTTTTGCATTATTTAAAGTCGAAATAAATTGCTGATAAAGATTAGAACGGTGCCATTGAGGCTGATTAAGATCTTTTGTGTATTGCTGTAATGCTACCCACAATATTTTTTGCCAGCGTTGATTTTCACTCAACCCTTCGATTAACTCATCATTTTCCCACGAAGCTAACCAATCTGAACGATAAACTAAATATTGGTCAAATAAGTCAGCTACACGTCCTGCTAACTGGTGAAGTTTACGTTTATCTTCATCATCATCAAGGTAATGCAGTAAGGGTTTAAATTCTTCATTAAGCAAAAATTCAGGAAGTAATGCCATTAATTTCCATGTCATCGCATCTTTAGAAAAAGCGCTTTCTTTAGGTATACCTGATAATACCCGAGTAAACATTTCCCAAATAAAGGTTGCTGGTAATGGATAACGGATATTAGCGGCAATACCCAAGCTTTCGGCAAGCTGGATTTGCAACCATTGAGACATTCCAGGGCTTTGTACAAGGATCACTTCTTGTTCAAAAGGAGAAGAAAGTGGCCTGGTCTGCATAAAGTGCACCATAAGTGACTTTAGTAATGACAACTGATTTGAGTGATATATATGAAACATCAGATCCTCATCTTATTAATAGCATGACCAGTAATACAGCCTTATTTCGGGTAATACATTATTGGCAACATAACCTTCTATTTGCTGACAACCTTCAGACTGTAAAAGTGAGCGTGTCATTATTCTGGGGTTAGATGCGAAATAATCAGGTGATTTATCAGACATTTGTTCAAATAAAACAAAAAGTTCCTGCCCTGACTGCTGAATTTGAATTAGCTGCTGAAAATCAGCTTTTAATGATTGACTATACCCTATAATAGCGACAAAACTAATATTAAAAAACAGCAATATAAACATTGTATTAAGTAATATAGAGCCACTTTCTGATTTATTTTGAATGTTATCTATAACACACACTCCTTATGCACTAATGGGCAATAATCTAGCCATCCGCTTGGATGAATAGTTATTGTTCTATTTTTATCCTTTAAGATACTAACCCATTGGTAATGATATATTTTATAACCTTTTAAGCTTTCTGCTTGTCCTTGAAGTAAGCCCTTATCTAGAGAGATCAAAAGTAGACAGCTTTTTATTTTAGGATTTGCATGAAAAGTATGACATTGCCATTTATTTAATCGAGTTGATGAAAGATCCCAATTAAGTGCGATCCCCCACTGCAATGCAGATTCAGCAAATAAAAAAGCTTGCCGTGCTTGTAACTCTTGCATCACTATTTGTTGAGACTGCCTGTAATGATAAGCAAAGCTTCCAAGCACAGATAAACTCATCACAACAAAACCCATCACCATTAATAAACTTGCAAATCCCTGTTCATTTTTTCTGTATGTAAAATCAGTATTCATAACAAGGTCACATTCCTTAAACGAATGATATTTTGATAATGTGACTTCACTTTATGATTTTGTTTTAAATGAAATTTTAAGGAGATTGAAAGATAAAAAAGAGACATCCCTTTCATTAAGTGAGGCTTTGTATAAGAACGCAAAGTAAATTCAGTCACCTCAATTTCATTACTCTCAAAAAAACGTTGCCATCCTGAAGAAGCGCAATCTTTGACTCCTCTTCGTTGTTCTAGTTGTCCATTTTTAAGACGGTATCCAAAATAATCACTCTCTTTTGAAGAAGGCAGTTCCCATTTGCCATTGCTGTTTATGTCGTAAGCAAAAATAACGCAGGAGTTTTTTTCTTGAAGGGGATATTGTCCTATCTTTAAAGAAGACTCAGCCAAGCCGTTTGGCTTCAACGTATTAACACAACTGTCATAACAATACCCTGTGCGTCTTAATTGTGCTTCTAACACCAATAACCGTTCTCTTAAAAAAATATCTAACTGGTATTGTTGGTAAGAGTAGATCAGTGTGTTCATTATTTGAGGATAAGCTCGACTGATACATAGAAACAAAACCCCACTTATCGCGATAGCAAAAAGGTATTCCATCAACATCATGCCAGACGAAAATGAAATTCCAGATCGTTTCAACATGATGAAAATGCCTTCATGCTCTGACTACATGCTCTTATTCTGCCTAATGATGAAATAATAATTTTCACTTCGCCTTCTACACTGTGAAGAACAAAGCTCATGGGTTTTAATGTTTGACGAATTCCACCAAACGTAAAATTTGAAACTGTTGATTGCTTAAGTTGAATGCCTGAAGCTAATTGAAAAATATCTTGTTGCTCTGATAAATGGCGAGAATGAAGAGGAGTCGCAATTATTTTATTATTTGGTGATAACAAAAGCGTAATTTTAATTCTTACATTAAATAATAGAGCTTGTTGTTGCTGATAAGAAAGAAAAGCAATGGTTTCACGCACGCTATGCAGTAACTGACGCTGGTAAGTAAAATGCTGATAAGCAGGAATTGATAAATAGCTTAAAATAGAAACTATCATCATCACAACCAATATTTCAAGTAAGCTTATACCAAATTCGCCCTCTTGCTGATGCACCCTACTTAGGCTTATATCCATGTTATTATTCATTTATTCCTCCTTTTAACCTACTGCGAGAATGCAGACAAAACATTTAAAGGTAAATAAAGGAAAGTGTTTTTTTCGAACAACAACGCAATAACCGTATTTTCAGAATAAATACAAAATAAGGGTAAAATGAAAAAAGCCCCTGTTTATTGCTAAACAGAGGCCTTTAAAGCAAGGAATAAATTAAACTGTAAATGGATATTTTATTGCTTCATGGCATTGATAACCTTCAACAGTAAAATCATCCGTTGTTACCCAAGTTTCAATATCTTCCAACGTTTTGATTTTTGGATTGACATGTAATGTTGGTAACGGTAATGGCTCTCTTTTTAACTGCACATCACGCATTAGTGGTAATTGATTTTCATAGATATGTGCATTGATTATCTTATGAAATGCTTTACCCGGCTTATGCCCTGTAATTTGAGCCACCAGCGCCAATAAAACAAAGCACTGAATTTGGTTGAAATTCAAACCTAACGGCACATCACAACTGCGCTGATAAGAGGTTAAATAAAGCGTATCCCCCACAAGTGAAAAGGTATGCGTATGCATACAAGGGCGTAAACAACCCAGTTCCGTTTCACCCGGATTATAGAACGTTACGATTTCACCACGATCATCGATACCTTTAGTCAGGTTATCTACCACTTTACGCAGTTGATCAAAGTGAGAACCATCAGGGCGTTTCCATTGACGTCCTTGAACGCCATAAACACGCCCCATATCGTCTTCGCCTTTACGATGAGGGTTATTTAACCATGCACCATTTTCATTCGCATTGGCATTCCATGTATTGCAACCAATTTCACGAAATTGAGCGGCATTGTCATAGCCACGTAAATACCCTAACAGTTCTGCAATGGCCGCTTTATAAAAACTTTTTCGTGTTGTTATCAGCGGAAATTGGTTATTCGCAACATCATATTCCAGATCGGCATTAATCACCGTTAAACAACGGGTTCCTGTCCGTTTATTATCAATCCATTGCCCTTCATCGATAATGCGTTGACACAATGCCAGATACTGCTTCATGTTGTCTCTCTTGTTAATTAGCTAATAATAAAAAATTTATCTCACACTATTTGTGAGCAGATGTTGGGTTTTGTGCCGTTTTTTTATCTTGACGATAAGCCCATACCATAAAAATAATACCCAACAGAATCATTGGAATTGAAAGTATTTGCCCCATACTCACACCACCAAATAATCCTAGTTGTGCGTCTGGTTGACGGAAGAATTCAACAATAATACGGAATGCGCCATAACCAATCAGGAATAGACCTGACACACTTCCGACAGGACGACTTTTGCGCACAAAAATATTCAGAATAATGAATAACACCACGCCTTCTAACAGCATTTCATAAAGCTGAGAGGGATGACGAGGTAAAACACCATATTCTTGAATAATAGGCAGTAACGTTGTTGGATCTTGGGCAACAAGCTGGAGATCCGCAGAACGCGAGGTTGGGAATAAGAACGCCCAAGGCGTATCTAATGTGACACGTCCCCATAATTCGCCATTGATAAAGTTACCAATACGGCCTAACCCTAATCCAAATGGAATTAACGGTGCAACAAAGTCTGCCACTTGGAAAAATTTACGTTTAGTGCGTTTAGCAAACCAAATCATGGCACAAATGACCCCAATTAAACCGCCATGGAACGACATTCCGCCATCCCACACTTTAAAGAGGTAAAGAGGATCATTTAAAAAGACAGGTAGGTTATAAAATAAAACATAACCTAAACGACCACCGATAAATACACCCACAAAACCGACATAAAGTAATGTTTCAACTTCATTTTTATTCCAACCACTATTCGGTTTTGCAGCTCGACGATTTGCAAGCCATAAGGCAAAGACAAACCCAACTAAATACATCATACCGTACCAGTGTAGTGACACAGGCCCGATAGAGAACATAACGGGATCAATCTCTGGAAATTTAAGGTAGCTTATACTCATTATTCCCTACTTCACTTAATCAATAATTTCTGTGCTGGTTATTTATTGCCAACACAAAAAAGGCTTATACGAAGGTCTGCTAGATACCTCCGCGAATTAATCCACCTAATCCTTGCCGTTCCATAAATTCAGAAGACAATTTTTTGATTTCTGTTGTGGTTTCAGCTTGCAACACCTGTTGCATAAAAGACTGTAACATCACAGGATCAAGATGGCGCAATAAGTATTTTACCCTAGGTAAACTACGACCACTCATGCTTAACTGCCTAAAACCGAGCCCTATTAACAGCAATGCCCCTATTGGCGTACCCGCCATTTCACCACAAACACTCACTGGCAACTGATAATATTGGCATTGTGTTGCAATCAAATTCAGTGAACGCAATAACGCAGGATGCAAATTATCATAGAGTGATGCTACATGGGTATTATTACGATCGACAGCAAGCAAATACTGAGTCAAATCGTTTGTTCCAACAGAGATAAAATCGACCCGATTAGCTAATTGTGACAACATAAACACCAACGAAGGAACTTCAAGCATGATGCCTAACGGTGGTGGAACACACTCACACTTTATTTCTCGACTGACTTCATCACATGCTCGTAGCAGCAATGTTCTTGCTTCGTCAATTTCATCAAGACTTGTCACCATCGGCAACAATATTTTCAAATTTTTAAATTCGAGATTTGCTTTTAGCATTGCACGTAGCTGAATAAGGAAGATTTCAGGTTGATCGAGCAATATTCTTATTCCTCTCCAACCTAAGCAGGGGTTTTCCTCATTAATTGGCATATAAGGAAGTTGCTTATCAGCACCAATGTCTAAAGCGCGCAATACAACGGGTTTATCTGGAAAAAAAGAGAGAATTTCACGATAACGGTTTTTTTGTTCATCTTCAGAGGGAAAACCGCTTTGCAACATAAAAGGTATTTCGGTGCGATATAAACCCACACCATCTATTCCCACACTAATGCGTTGCTCATATTTTATATTTAATCCCGCATTCAATTGAACACTAACTGCTTCACCGTTTTTTAAAACCGCTTGCTGTTCAAGTTGATCTTCTGCAATTTGGCTTAATACACTCTCTTCATCAATAATTTGTTTATATTCTTGAGTAATAAAAGGCTCTGGCTCAATAAATATTTCTCCACGATAACCATCAAGAATAAGCATGCGATTATGTAACAGCTCAGGTTGAATATCTGCTCCCATAATCGCGGGTATTCCCATCGCTCTAACAAGAATGGCAGAATGTGAGTGAGTTGCGCCATCTCGAACAATGACACCAGCAAGTTGTTGCTCTGGTAACTCCGCCAATAAACTGGCACTTAATTCATCAGCGACCAAAATAAAACGCTCTGGCCAAATATTGGTTGAGCTTAGATCATCATCTAAATGGAATAATAAACGCTGTCCTAATGCTTTAAGATCAGACGCTCTTTCTCGCATATAACCGTCTTTCAGGCTGGAAAATTGCGCTGATACTTTCTCAACCACCACTTTAACTGCCCATTCTGCGACATAACCTTGTGTGATTATCGCGGTCATTTTATGTTTAAGCTGTGGATCATTAAGTAAATGCGAGTAGAGATCAAAAATGGCCGCACTCTCTTTTTGTGCATTCGCCATAAAACGCTTACTAAAACGGCGACATTCTGCTGTTGCATCTTCTAAAGCAACAGTGAGTCGATTGAGCTCTGCTTTTATATCAAGTGCACTGGCTTTAAATACATTTTCAAGGATTGGCTGAGCGACTTCTTGCCAGCCATATGCCATCACCACACCCGTCGAAACCGAAAGTGCTTTAATACGGCTTTGGCGATATTGTCCAAAAAGCCCTTTAGTTTGTACTTGCGATAACGTTGCACCTAATTGTGTCGCCAGTGTCACCATAAAAGATTCTTCGCTTTCATTAAATAAGCGACGCTCTTTTTGCTGAACGACTAATACACCAAGGAGTTGGCGACGATAGACAATAGGTACACCGAGGAAAGCACGGAGATCATCTTCTTTAACTTGAGGAAGGTATTTAAAGCTAGGATGCTCGCGAATATCAGCGAGGTTGATGAGCTCTGAAAGACGCCCCACTTCACCAACAACGCCTTCATCAAACGAGAGGCTAACGGCTCTCCCTCTAGGTTTTTTTAACCCTTTGGTCGCCATAAGATAAAAACAACTACGTTGTTTATCGGCAAGATAAATAGAACACACATCCGTGTGCATTGCCTGACACGTTTCCTTGACTAAGAGTTCAAGCGCTTCTGGAAGCCCCGCTGCCATAGCCACTTTTTCTACAATTTCTCGCAAACGTGTCAGCATAGTGTTATCTAATACCTTTTACGCCGATATCCATACGATGGACGAGGTAAAGACACTTGTTCTTGCAACGGCATGACTACGGGTGCGAACTCTTTCATTACACGTCGATAAACATCGCGTTTAAAAGAGACGACTTGTCTAACAGGATACCAGTAACTCACCCAACGCCAGCCATCAAATTCTGGCGTTTTGCTTTGTTGAACATTAATGTCTTTATCATTACTTGTTAACTGCAAGAGGAACCAACGCTGTTTTTGTCCAATACAAACAGGTTTTGTGTCCCAACGCACCAAACGCTTCGGTAACTTGTAACGTAACCAGTTACGTGTGGAGGCAAGAATTTTAACATCCTTGCGACTTAACCCAACTTCTTCGAACAACTCTCGGTACATTGCCTGCTCTGGCGATTCTCCAGGATTAATTCCCCCTTGAGGAAATTGCCATGAATGTTGCCCATAGCGACGAGCCCAAAGCACTTGCCCTTGCCGATTACAAATTACAATCCCTACATTCGGGCGGTAGCCATCATCATCGATCACTAGACTACCTCAATAACCAAATTTGAAAGATAACTCATTGTTTCATACTACCCACAAACGGTAAACCTCTATCAACAGACTTTGCACGACGCGCGTATTTATCTACAATGGGAAAGTCTCAACGGGGTGCCTTTTTAGGCTGAGAAAAACTCGTGGAACCTGATCCAGCTAATACTGGCGTAGGGATTTGAGTCAGGATGTTGCAATATTCATTGGTTTGCCATCCTCACTCCTCAGATCCTACCTGACTTTTACTGAGGAACTAAACGTGTTAACTAAATCGCTTCGCTTTACTTTCCTTCTGGGCGCACTGGGCATTGTAAGTACTTTTTCAACTCAAGCCTTAGCACAAAAACCCACGCTCACTGTTTACACTTATGATTCATTTACCGCAGATTGGGGGCCAGGGCCTGCAATAAAAAAAGCGTTTGAACAACAATGTGATTGCGAATTAAAACTTGTTGCCCTTTCTGATGGTGTTTCTCTGCTTAATCGCTTACGTATGGAAGGTGATAAGAGTAAGGCTGATATTATTTTGGGTTTGGATAACAATCTGATCCACGCAGCAAAAGAAACGGGACTTTTCGCACCAAGTCATATCGATACATCAAAACTCACCCTACCTGAAAAATGGGCTGATGATACCTTTGTGCCTTATGACTACGGTTATTTTGCTTTTATCTATGATAAAAACCGCATTGCTAATCCCCCAAAAAGTATGGCTGAACTGCTAAATAGCAAAGAAAAGTGGAAGATTTTGTATCAAGATCCTCGCACCAGCACACCGGGTTTGGGTTTAATGCTATGGATGCAGTCACTTTACCCTGAAAATACGGCCTCTGAATGGAAAAAATTGTCAGAGAAAACGCTGACAGTGACTAAAGGTTGGAGTGAGTCTTATGGCTTATTCTTAAAAGGTGAAGGTGATTTTGTGCTTAGTTACACATCATCTCCAGGTTATCACATTTTAGCGGATAAAAAAGATAACTATGCAGCGGCAATTTTCGATGAAGGGCATTACTTACAAGTCGAAGTCGCGGCAAAATTGAAATCGAGCAAACAACCTGAATTAGCTCAACAATTTATGCAATTTATGCTCACCCCTGCTTTCCAAGAAACTATTCCTACAACCAATTGGATGTATCCTGTTATTGATATGCCATTACCTGACGTCTATTCCGTGATGCCTAAACCCGAAAAATCATTACAATTCGATGCAGATGTTGTCGCAAAAGAGCGCCAAACATGGACTCGTAATTGGCAATCTGCGGTTAGTCGCTAATGGGAAGATGGCTTATCCCGGGGCTATGTGCCTCGGGTTTACTGCTTATTGTGGCGTTATTGTCATTTGGCGCATTGTGGTTTAACGCACCAAGTGGTGAGCTGACCTCAATTTTTGCTGATGAATATTTATGGCATGTTGTCCGCTTTACTTTTTGGCAAGCCTTTTTATCTGCGCTGTTTTCGATATTACCTGCTATTTGGCTCGCCAAAGCACTCTATCGACGCCAATTTAAAGGACGAACACTGTTTTTACGCCTATGTGCCATGAGTCTTGTGTTACCTGTTCTAGTTGCACTTTTTGGTATTTTAACGGTTTATGGCAGAGTGGGATGGATTGCTCAAATTTGTGAATGGCTAGGGATCGACTACCAATTTACCCCTTATGGTTTGCAAGGCATTCTATTAGCTCATATTTTTTTCAATATGCCATTAGCAACCCGAATGCTATTACAAGCACTTGAAAGTATTTCGTCAGAACAACGCCAATTAGCCTCACAGCTTGGCATGAATGGCTGGCAACGTTTTCATTTTCTTGAATTTCCCTATTTGTGGCGTCAAATTCTGCCCACGGCATCACTCATTTTTATGCTCTGCTTTGCAAGCTTTGCCACTGTATTGGCATTAGGCGGAGGTCCTGCGGCAACGACTGTTGAACTCGCGATTTATCAAGCGTTAAGCTATGACTACGATTTACACCGCGCTGCACTGTTAGCGTTGATCCAGCTTTTTTGTTGTTTAGGTTTAGTACTTATTAGCCAAAAGCTAAAAGGCACCCTTTTTGTGGGAAGCAGTCAAAAGCTACATTGGCGTGATCCCTATGATCCTATCTTTAGCAAAATAACCGATGGTTTAGTGATCACTCTTGCGATCCTCTTTTTAGTACCGCCAATTCTAGCGGTAATAACGGACGGTCTTAACAGTCAATTTACACGTGTCATACAACAACCTGTACTTTGGCAGGCGTTTACTACCTCACTGATTATTGCGGTTGGTGCGGGTATTGTTTGTGTTGTATTAACGATGATGTTGCTATGGAGTAGCCGAGAACTTCGCTTACGGCACTTTAAAAAAGCAGGGCAAGCCATGGAAATGAGTGGTTTGATTATTCTGGCGATGCCGGGGATTGTGTTGGCAACAGGCTTTTTTCTTCTATTCAACAATACGATTGGATTACCCGAATCACCGTATGTTTTAGTCATTTTAACCAACGCATTAATTGCTATTCCGTATGCATTAAAAGTACTTGAAAATCCAATGAATGACATCGCTTCGCGTTATGGTCTTTTGTGTCAGTCGCTCAATTTACAAGATATAAATCGACTCCGTTGGATAGAATTACGCGCATTAAAAAAACCAATTTCACAAGCCCTTGCTTTTGCTTGTGTGATTTCTATTGGGGATTTCGGTATTGTGGCTCTTTTTGGTAATGAAACCTTTAGAACCTTACCTTTCTATCTTTATCAGCAAATTGGCGCTTATCACACTCAAGATGGTGCCGTGACCGCCATGATCTTATTGCTACTTTGCTTCACTCTTTTTAGCTTAATAGAACGATTGGCAGGAAAATCTCATGATTAAATTAGAGCACCTTGCTTACACCTATGAACACCAACATCTCTTATTTAATTTAACCGTTAATACGGGAGAGCGTATCGCTGTGTTAGGTCCCAGTGGCGCTGGAAAAAGCACATTACTCAGTTTAATTGCAGGTTTTTTACCGTCAGAAAAAGGAAGCCTTTTTCTCAATGGTGAAAACCATACTAAAACCGTCCCTGCTAAACGTCCTATCTCCATGTTATTTCAAGATAATAACTTATTTCCACATTTAACTGTCAGACAGAATATTGGTTTAGGGTTAAATCCCAGTTTAAAACTGACTGATGCGCAAAAAATACTATTAGAAGATCGCGCTAAACAAGTGGCTCTCAGTGAATATCTTGAACGCTTACCATCCCAATTATCAGGTGGCCAGCGCCAACGTGTCGCAATTGCGCGCTGCTTGGTACGTGAACAACCGATTTTATTACTCGATGAGCCTTTTTCTGCATTAGATCCCGCTTTACGCATTGAAATGCTGGCACTACTTGAGCAACTTTGTGATGAGAAAGCGTTAACCTTATTGATGGTTTCGCATAGTTTAGAAGATGCTGCAAAAATCGCCTCAAGAGCGATTGTGATTGATAACGGTATGATTGTGTATGATGGAAATACACAATCACTAATAAATGGTGAAGTGGATCAATCACTTATTTTAGGTATTCCGTTTAATTAATCTCAGCCAAAATTAACTGTATAAATAACCACTATATTGACTATAATAAACACATATTTAGTGAATTATTTGTGTTTATTGGGTGCTCATGATTGGTCATACGGAACAAGGTTTTATTCTTACTCGCCACTGGAGCGACACACCAAAAGGTATTGTCGTCTCTTATTGGCTGGCGACAGATCATGGTCCGCATAAAGTGACTGTTCCTATGCAACGTGCTATCGGTTTTGTTGCCCGTCAACATGAAACTGTTTTACGCTCACTCGTTAATAAAAATCCTGATATTGAAATTCGCCCCCTCGAGTTAAAAGATTTCGAAAGACAGCCCGTTTTCGGTGTTTATTGCAAACAATACCGCCAACTTGTTCAACTTGAGCAACAACTTAAAGAGCATCACATCCGACTTTATGAAGCAGATATCCGCCCACATGAACGTTATATGATGGAGCGCTTTATCACCGCACCAGTCTGGTTTCGTTATCAACAAAATAATATTGCTACATTAAAACCCGCTCCTGATTATCGCCCAACGCTTCGAACCGTGTCTTTGGATATTGAAACCAGTGAGTTTGGTGAACTTTACTCCATTGGACTTGCAGGTTGTGGCGATAATGTGGTGTTTATGCTTACTGATGAGTTGCCCGTAGAGTGTGAAAACCAGCAACCTCAAGGCTATCGTTTATGTTATGTCAGTAGCCGATTACGTTTAATTGAAAAGTTAAATGAATGGATACAACACTATGATCCCGATGCCATTATTGGTTGGAATTTAATTCAATTCGATCTACGTATTTTGTACACACATGCCCAACGATATGGCGTCAGTTTATTATTAGGTCGTCAAAATAGCCCGTTAGAATGGCGTGAGCATGGATTTAAAAAAGGACATTTTTTTGCATCGGCTCAAGGTCGTTTAATTATCGATGGCATTGAAGCATTGAAAATGGCGACGTGGAATTTTCCCTCTTTTAGCCTCGAATCGGTTGCTCAAACACTGTTAGGTGAAGGTAAAGCCATCGATACACCTTATGCCAGAATGGATGAAATTAATCGGCGTTTTAAAGAAGATAAACCTGCACTGGCTTATTATAATTGGCAAGATTGTGTCTTAGTGAACCGTATCTTTGATACGACATCTCTTATGGCATTCTTATTAGAAAGAGCCTGTGTTACAGGGCTTTCAGTTGATAGAAGCGGTGGCTCTGTCGCGGCTTTTACTCACCTCTACTTACCCTCAATGCATCGCATTGGATATGTCGCGCCTAATCAAGGTGAAAAACCTGAAGAGCATAGCCCCGGTGGCTTTGTGATGGATTCTGCTCCCGGCTTATATGATTCTGTTGTTGTGCTTGATTACAAAAGCCTTTATCCCTCTATTATTCGTACTTTTTTAATCGATCCAGTAGGAATGATTGAAGGAATGCACCAACCTGACGAAAAGTTTTCTATTTCTGGATTTCGCCAAGCACGATTTTCACGAGAACGGCACTGTTTACCCGCTATTGTGTCGCAAATTTGGCATGAAAGAGATAATGCCAAATTACATAAAAATACCCCACTCTCTCAAGCGCTCAAAATCATTATGAATGCTTTTTATGGTGTTTTAGGCTCTGTGGGTTGTCGCTTTTTTGATCCTCGTTTAGCGTCTTCCATTACGCTACGAGGTCATGAAATTATGAAAAAAACACGAGAATTAATTGAGGCCAAAGGTTATCAAGTTATTTATGGCGATACGGATTCAACCTTTGTTTGGCTGAAGTCACCTCACACAGAACAACAAGCACAACAGATTGGGTATCAATTAGTACAAGAGGTAAATCAATGGTGGAAAACACATCTCTTTGAAAACTACCAACTAGATTGCAAATTAGAACTAGAATACGAAACCCATTATCGCCGCTTTTTAATGCCCACTATCCGAGGTATGGAAACGGGTAGCAAGAAACGCTACGCCGGACTCAGCAATGATAAAATGGTATTTAAAGGATTAGAAACCGTCAGAACAGATTGGACTCCCCTTGCTCAAAAATTTCAACAAGAGCTTTATACACGCATTTTTCATCAGCAACCTTATCAGCAGTTTATTCGTGATTATGTTGCGGATACGCTTGCGGGAAAATATGATGAGAGATTAGTGTATCGTAAACGGTTACGTAGAAAATTATCAGAATATCAGCACCACGTCCCCCCTCATGTCAAAGCAGCACGTAAGGCTGATGAATATAATTTATCCCAAAATAGACCGCAACAATATCAGCAAGGCGGTTGGATTAGTTATATAATTACCCTCTTGGGGCCTGAGCCATTAGAGCACATTACCACTGCACCTGATTATGAGCACTATATCAATAAGCAATTAATGCCTATTGCAGATGCAATCCTACCTTTTATACAAGATGATTTTTCAACCTTGTTAAATGGGCAAATGACACTCTCATTTTAAGTTGTGTCATTTTGCAGGTGACGGTTTGCTTTGCATCTATTAACATAACGCCCCTTTGGTGATAATTAGCTTTTCTTTGTTCAAGGAACAAGCACTTTTTATCCCGCAGATTTTAATGACAACACCGCAATACTGCATTCATTAATAATTCCTAAATTATATATTTGAGAGCTGAGTTTATATATATGCCTTTTACTCTTGGTCAACGTTGGATTAGCGATACTGAAAGCGAGCTTGGACTGGGTACTGTTGTGGCAATTGATGCCCGCATGGTTACCTTACTTTTTCCTGCCTGTGGCGAAAACCGCCTTTACTCCCGTCATGATGCACCAATAACGCGGGTGATGTTCAATGCAGGGGATACTGTCACCAGTCACGAAGGCTGGAAACTCGCCATCGATAACGTTGTAGAAGATAACGGCCTACTTATCTATCAGGGTGTACGTTTAGACACTGAAGAGCCTGCACAATTACGTGAAGTGTTCTTAGATAACAAACTCACTTTTAATAAACCTCAAGATCGCCTTTTTGCAGGTCAAATCGACCGTATGGATCGCTTTGCATTACGCTACCGCGCTCGTAAGTTTATGAGCGAGCAGTTTAAGCAAGCACAAAGTGGTTTACGTGGTATCCGCGCAAGCCTTATTCCTCATCAGCTTTATATCGCCAATGAAGTGGGTAAACGTCATAACCCCCGCGTATTATTAGCTGATGAAGTGGGTTTAGGTAAAACAATTGAAGCTGGTATGATTATCCATCAACAATTAATGGATGGTCGTGCTGAGCGCGTGTTGATTATTGTGCCTGAAAGCTTACAACATCAGTGGTTAGTTGAAATGTTACGCCGTTTCAACCTCCGTTTCTCACTGTTTGATGATAGCCGTTATAGCGAATCTTTATTAGATAGCGATAATCCATTTGAAACAGAACAGATGATCATCTGCTCTTTAGATTTTGTGCGTAAAAACAAACAACGTTTTGAACACTTGGTTGAAGCAACATGGGATATGTTAGTTGTCGATGAAGCTCATCACCTTGTTTGGAGTGAAGATGCTCCAAGCCGTGAATATCAAGTAATTGAAGAATTAGCTGAATCTATTCCTTCGGTATTGCTATTAACCGCAACCCCTGAGCAATTAGGTCAAGAAAGCCACTTTGCCCGTTTACGTCTGCTTGATCCAAGCCGTTTCCATGACTACAACGAATTTATTAATGAGCAACAAAAATATCGCCCTGTTGCTGATGCTGTCACTATTTTGCTATCAGAAGATGATTTAAATACCGAACAACAAAATATCATCAGTGAAATGATCAGCGAGCAAGATGTTGAGCCATTACTGAAAGCGGCAAATACCCAAGGTGAAGAACGTACTAAATCTCGCCAAGAACTTATCCATATGCTAATGGACAGACACGGAACAGGTCGTTTGCTATTCCGTAACACTCGTTCTGGCGTTAAAGGTTTCCCGAATCGCTTACTTCACGCGATAAAAATGCCACTGCCAACACAATATCAAACCGCAATTAAAGTGGCTGAAATTATGGCGGCGAAAAAGAGCCTCGAAGTTCGTGCAAAAGAGATGCTCTACCCTGAACGTATTTACCAAGAATTCGAAGGTGAAAACGCAACATGGTGGAACTTTGACCCTCGTGTTGAATGGTTACTGGGTTTCTTAACTGCAAATCGTAATGAAAAAGTACTGGTAATTTGTGCTCAAGCAGCAACCGCACTGCAATTAGAACAAGTTTTACGTGAGCGTGAAGGTATTCGCGCGGCAGTCTTCCACGAAGGTATGTCATTACTTGAACGCGACCGTGCAGCTGCTTATTTCGCGTCTGAAGAAGAAGGCGCACAAGTTCTACTATGTTCAGAAATCGGCTCTGAAGGACGTAACTTCCAGTTTGCTAATCAACTAGTTATGTTTGATCTGCCATTTAACCCTGATTTACTAGAACAACGTATTGGTCGTCTCGATCGAATTGGTCAAAATCGCGACATTGATATTAGCATTCCTTATCTTGAAGGTACGGCTCAATCCGTATTATTGCGTTGGTATCACGAAGGCTTAGATGCCTTTGAGCATACTTGTCCAACAGGTCGTACTATTTATGACAGCAAATATGATGCTCTCGTCAATTACCTTGCGCAACCTAATGAATTAGCGGACTTTGACGAGTTTATCGCTGCTTGTCGTAAACAGCATGATGAAATGAAGCTCAAACTTGAGCAAGGCCGCGACCGCCTATTAGAAATGCATTCTAACGGTGGTGAAGTTGGCGTTGAATTAGCGGGTGAGATTGCAGCGCAAGATAACGATCCTGAGTTAGTGAACTTTGCACTGAACTTGTTTGATATCGTCGGTATTAATCAAGAAGATCGCAGTGATAGCTTAATTATTTTAACGCCATCCGATCATATGTTAGTGCCTGATTTCCCAGGATTACCGCAAGATGGTTGCACCATCACATTTGATAGAGAGCAAGCATTATCTCGTGAAGATACCCAATTTATTAGTTGGGAACACCCAATTATCCGTAATGGCTTAGATTTAATTTTATCTGGCGATACAGGAAGTTGTGCCGTTTCTTTATTAAAAAATAAAGCATTGCCAGTGGGAACGCTGTTAGTAGAACTGATTTATGTGGTCGAAGCGCAAGCACCTAAACATCTTCACTTAAGTCGTTTCTTACCTGCAACACCAGTTCGCTTATTACTTGATCTGAAAGGTAATAATCTTGCATCTCAAGTTGAGTTTGAAAGCTTTAACCGCCAATTAAATGCAGTTAATCGTCATACTTCGAGCAAACTGGTCAATGCGGTACAAAGTGAAGTCCACCATGTACTTAAAGCCTCTGAACCGTTAATGGAAGTTGAAGCGAAAGGACTTATCCAAAAAGCGAAAGAAGAAGCGGATCGCGTGCTGACTCATGAATTGTCGCGCTTAGAAGCTTTACGTGCGGTAAACCCAAATATTCGTGATGATGAAGTCGAAGCAATTGAAAATGAACGTGCTCATATTCTTAACCATTTAGATGAAGCAACGTGGCGTTTAGATTCAATTCGCCTCATTGTTGTTACCCACCAATAATCACCGTTAAAGCGGGGAGTATTTTACTCCCCGTTGTTTTGATGAGATATCCACCATGATGGAAGTGTATAACCCGCCGACAGATCCTTGGTTACATGTTTTATATCAAGATGAGCATATTATTGCCGTCAATAAACCCAGCGGATTACTGTCAGTACCGGGCAAAGCGCCAGAACATAACGACAGTATTATGTCGCGCATTAAAGCTGAATTTCCTAATGCTGAATGTGTGCATCGCCTTGATATGGCAACCAGTGGCGTTATTGTTGTTGCTCTAAATAAAGAAGCAGAGCGTGAACTAAAGCGTCAATTTCGTGAACGTGAACCCAAAAAAACCTATATCGCACGCGTTTGGGGACATATCGAAAAAGAAGAGGGATTGGTTGATTTACCTTTGATTTGTGATTGGCCTAATCGGCCAAAACAAAAAGTCTGTCATGAAACAGGGAAAGCGGCGCAAACTTTTTATGAAGTGTTGGAATATGAAGAGAATGCGACAAGAGTGAAACTCTCACCAATTACTGGGCGTTCACATCAATTGCGGGTACATATGCTAGCGTTGGGGCATCCAATTCTTGGGGATCGCTTTTATGCACACCCACAGGCAAGAGCGATGGCGCCTCGCCTGCAGTTACATGCTCAGGAATTATTTATTACGCATCCTGCTTTTCGATCCCCGATACATTTTGAATGCCTTGCCGATTTTTAGTGTCTTATGACACTAAAACAGTCACTGAACTCAATGAAGCAAGGAGCAGGCAAAGCGCTAATCCCATAACCCCAACAAGAACACGGACGTTTGACATGGATATAGTTCCTTTTTTAAGAGAAGAGAGAATGAAATAATTAAATTTCACTTATATTTTACCGTGATAAATAATAAACTCAACTCAGTCTAAGTTATCTCTATCACGGAATAATTCTCTCTTTTCTCATCTTCTTTTACAAGATGTTAACGAAATCCTTTTTCTTTTTTAATCAAATCATAAGCAACTTGTATAGACTGTGCTTTTTGTTTTGCAATTTCCATCATTTCTGGCGGTAAACCTTTCGCTACAAGTTTATCCGGATGATGTTCTCCCATCAATTTTCTATAAGCTCTTTTTATGGTTTTAACATCATCATTCTCATCGACGCCAAGTACCTTACACGCATCAGAGAGCGTTGGGCCTTGAGGTTGGGGCTGATAACCCTGCCCATTTTGATAATGAAAATTCTGACCAGCCTGCATCATTGCTAATATATGTTCAAAATGCGCACGAGAAAAACCTAGCTCATCGATAATGATAAACAACATTTTTCTTTCATTTGGATGCAGTTGACCATCTGCAAAAGCAGCTTGTAATTGGATTTCCAGAAACATCTGAAGTAAGTCACGGCGCCCAACACAAATTTGCCGAACACGTTGCAATGTGGCTCTTAATGGAAAATCGGATGATTTACCTTCTCTAAAAGCTTGTTGCGCGGCTTGGCGACCAACACCATGCAGATTCATGCGATCCATTAATTCGCTGGCAAGAGAGATATCGGTTTGAGTCACTCGCCCTTTTGATTTTGTCAGATGGCCTAAAACTTGAAAGGTTGCAGCAAAGAAAAAAGCTTGTCTATCACGCGTATAGCGCCCACCACTTCCTAATTTACTTCGTTGCATGTCATAGAGGTGCCCAAGAAAAACACCAATAACAATGCCCCAAAAGCCTATTCCTGCAAAACTACCAATGGTAAGGCCTAATAATTTTCCCCAATAGCGCATAGACTCCTCAAATCTTCAATGCTCTGACTGCAATTTTGCATTATCATACTATTCATTTGCTTGCACACCTAACACCAAGCAACCTCTAAATAGACTTTTTCTTAAAATGAAGAGGTTTACTGTTTCTCTTTGGACTGAGGTAATGCTGTTTTCGTTTAAATTGTGTTAAAGTAAAATGAGTGACCAAACGAATAACTTTAGCGTTGTTATACAGCACGAAATACCGCATCAGCGCGGTGTTTTTTTGTTTCTAATAAGGCTATAACCCTATTTCAACACAGAAACATCGAAAAAATGAGGCATACGCCTATTTTTCGGTTACCGTTAGAACAATGTTCAGAACGTTGGGCTGGTGCCGCATAACTCCCTGCGTTAGTTTCTCGCTGTTTATCAGCACGAAGCCACTGATGACGGAAGCACATAAATACTTATGAAAAAAAGTTATCCCACACTGCTGGCCACCCTAGTTTGGGCCACAATATACGGTCAGCCTGCTTATGCTGATCTTGCCTCCCAATGTTTACTGGGAGTTCCTGTTTATAACAAACCATTAGTACAAGGCGATCCTAACAGCTTGCCCGTCACCATCACTGCAAATGATATGCAAGGTGAATATCCTCGCATGGTCAAATATAAAGGTGATGTTGATATTAAACAGGGAAACCAAACCTTAAGTGCCGACAGTGTTGAACTGACACAGACTGAGGGAGAAACACCATTAAGAATGGTCACAGCAACAGGAAATGTGTCTTATGATGATCCTCAAATCATCTTAAAAGGCCCGCGAGCTTGGTCTAATCTTAATAATAAAGATACGGATATTGAGCAAGGTGATTACCAAATGGTTGGCCGTCAAGGCCGTGGTTACGCAGACAAAATGCAAATGCGTGGCGAAAACCGCTATACCATTATGGATAAAGGCATGTTCACCTCTTGTTTACCAGGAGATGATAGCTGGAGCGTTGTTGGCTCAGAGGTTATTTTAGACCGTGAAGAGCAAGTCGCTGAAATTTGGAATGCGCGTTTTCGTGTAGCCAATGTGCCTATCTTTTATAGCCCTTATCTTCAATTACCAATTGGTGATAAACGCCGTTCTGGTTTCTTAATTCCTAACGGAAGCTATTCCAGTAGCTCTGGATTTGATTTCCAACTTCCTTACTATTGGAATATAGCTCCTAATTATGATGCGACCATTACGACTAACTATATCAGCCGTCGTGGTTTAAAATTAGATAATGAATTCCGTTATTTAACGACTCCAGGTCGCGGTACGATTGCCGTTGATTGGATTAATCACGATAGCCAATACAATAAAGACAAAGAAGAAAATAAAGCTGGCTATCTTCCTCGTGATTCTGCAACACGCTGGTTATTCTACTGGGGACATAGTGGCGTCATGAACAATGTGTGGCGATTTAATATCGATTACACAAAAGTAAGTGATAACAAGTACTTCACTGATTTCACCTCTCAATATGGTAACACCACAGATGGTTATGCAACTCAGAAATTTAGTACGGGTTATGCGCAACAGAACTGGAATGCCACATTAACAACCAAACAGTTCCAAGTCTTCTCTGATAATAAAGATGCAAGGGCTTATCGTGCAGAGCCACAACTTGATCTCAATTATTATAAGAATGATATCGGGCCGTTTGATTTCCGTACTTACGCTCAATTTGTTCGCTTTACCAGTGTGGGAGATAACACCCCTGAAGCAAATCGTTTCCATATTGAGCCAACGATCTCACTGCCTGCATCAACAGGTTGGGCAAGCTTTAATAATGAACTGAAAGTGATGGCAACTCATTACGATCAGGACATTCCTGAGGCTTATAAGAAAAGATATCCTAACCAATTAGATGACAGTGTTAATCGTGTATTGCCACAGTTTAAATCTGATATGAAAGTGGTTTTCGAGCGCCAATATCAAACCAATGATATTACCCAAACCCTCGAACCTCGTGTGCAATATCTTTATGTTCCTTATAAAGATCAGTCTAATATCAATAACTTTGACTCCGCATTATTACAATCAAACTATGGCGGACTTTTCCGCGATAGAATGTATGGTGGTTTAGACCGCATTGCTTCTGCAAACCAATTAACCACGGGTGTAACTTCGCGTTTTTATGATAGCGAATTAGTTGAACGTTTTAACGTTTCTGTAGGTCAAATCTACTTCTTTGAGCGTCCAAGAACAGGTCCTTCTTCTATTGGTAATGAGATTATTAATAGCAAAGATGAAACAGGTTCAATGGTATGGGCGGGTGATGCCTACTGGCGGATCACAGATACTGTAGGTATGCGTGGTGGTTTACAATATGACCGTCGCTTAGGTAGCGTCTCAATGGGCGATGCGATTATGGAATATCGCGCAGATAGCGATCATCTTCTACAGTTAAGCTATCGTTATGTTGATCGTGACTATATCCAAGCAACGCGTGTTCGCCCTTATGATGGTGGTATTAATAAACTTCCTGAATACCAAAAAGGTATTTCACAAATCGGTGTCGTAGGAAGTTGGCCATTAGCAGAGCGTTGGGGACTTGTGGGTGCTTATTACTTTGATACCAAAGAATCAGAGCCTGTTAGCCAAATGGTTGGTCTACAATACAACACCTGTTGCTGGGCTGTGAATGTGGGTTATGAACGGAAAATTGTTGGCTGGAAAGTTGACCACAGCGATATTGATAATAAATGGTCTGTCAATGTGGAACTCAGAGGCCTAAGTAACAATCATAGTTTGGGTAGCCAGAAAATGCTTGAACGCGGTATCTTACCTTATCAAAGAGCATTCTGATTTAATCAGACTACGGAATTGGCTGAATAAATATGTCACCCCGCAATAAGATGCGGAAAATACATAATGGGAAACTTATGAAAAATTGGAAAACGCTGTTTATCGGCTTAATGATCACGGTCGGTGCAGCCACCAGCTCAACAACATTTGCTGCTCAAGAATTAAACCGTGTATCGGCGATTGTCAATAACGGTGTCGTTCTAGAAAGTGACGTCAATAGAATGCTACAGACAGTCAAAATGAACGCAAAAAATGCGGGACAAGAGATGCCTGATGAGCAAGTTCTTCGCCAACAAATTCTAGAGCGTTTGGTGATGGATAACATCATTTTGCAAATGGCACAGCAAATGCAAATTGATATTCCTGATGCCGCAGTAGAATCTACAATTCAGGGTATTGCTGCTGAAAATAAACTCTCTCTTGAGCAACTGAAAAAGCGTCTTGCTGCCGATGGGATTTCTTATAACGAATATCGACAAGATATCCGTAAAGAGATGATGCTAGCTGAAGTTCGCAATAATGAAGTGCGTCGCCGTATTACTATTTTGCCTCAAGAAGTTGATTCTCTTGCTAAGCAAATTGAAGGTCAAGCAAGCCAAAGTATTGATCTAAACCTGAGCCATATCTTAATTCCATTATCAGAAAATCCTGCGCCGGCAGAAATGGAAAAAGCAAAGCAAGTCATTACTCGCATTATGAATCAGCTTAAAAATGGTGCAGATTTCGGCAAATTGGCTGCAACTTATTCTGCTGATCCACAAGCTTTAAATGGCGGTAATATGGGTTGGGCATCTATTGATGAATTACCAACCCTATTTGCAAAAGAATTAGCAAATGCACAAAAAGGCCAAATCGTAGGGCCTCTTCACTCTGGTGTTGGCTTACACATTATCAAAGTAAACGATATTCGTGGTGGTTCTAATACCCTTTCTGTTACGGAAGTGAAAAGCCGCCATATTCTGCTAAAAAGCTCGCCAATCATGAATGATGAGCAAGCCTATGCCAAGTTACAGCAGATCTCTGCCGATATTCGCAGTGGTAAAATAACCTTTGCCGATGCAGCAAAAGAATACTCTGAAGATCCAGGTTCAGCATTACGCGGCGGTGAGTTAGGATGGTCAATGCCTGATGTTTACGATCCGGCATTCCGTGATGCGTTAATGCGCTTAAATAAAAACGAATTAAGCCAACCTGTTCGCTCAAACTTTGGCTGGCATTTAATTGAATTAGAAGACACACGTAGTGTTGATAAAACAGATGCCGCGAATAAAGAACAAGCATACCGTTTACTCTTCAACCGTAAATTTAATGAAGAAGTACAAAACTGGATGCAAGAGCTACGAGTAGGGGCTTATGTGAAAATAATGAACGAGAATAATGCAAACTAAGCAAATAAAACCACTTGTTATCACCCCCGGCGAACCAGCCGGGGTTGGTCCTGACCTTATTATCTCATTAGCACAAATGAGTTGGGATTTACCTTGGGTTGTTTGTGCTGATCCTCAGTTACTTAAAACAAGAGCAGAATTGTTAAACCTGCCTCTTTCATTAGTTGAATACGATCCTGCTACGCCACCTCAAATACACACACCAAGCCAAATTTGTGTACTCCCAATTGCACTTCACACTAATGTCATTCCGAGTACATTAGATGCACGCAATGGTTTATACGTTGTAGAAACATTAGCTCGTGCTTGTGATGGTTGCCTAAATGGTGAATTTTCGGCACTCGTGACTGGACCAGTTCATAAAGGCATTATCAATGATGCAGGTGTGCATTTTACAGGACACACCGAATTTTTTGCTGATCGTAGCCACTGTGAACGTGTCGTTATGATGCTGGCGACAGATACATTAAGAGTCGCATTAGCAACCACACATTTACCATTACGAGATGTGGCGGATGCAATTACAGGTGAGCTTCTGCATGAAATTATCACTATTTTAAACCACGATTTAAAAACCAAATTTGGTATAGCAGAACCTCAAATTTATGTTTGTGGCCTTAATCCTCATGCAGGAGAAAGCGGTCATATGGGGCGTGAAGAAATTGATATTATTGAGCCTGCATTAACACAATTACGTCAGCAAGGCATTCATCTTCATGGTCCTTATCCTGCTGATACCTTATTCCAACCTAAATATTTAACACATGCTGATGCGGTACTTGCGATGTATCACGATCAGGGATTACCTGTGCTAAAATACGAAGGTTTCGGTCGTGCCGTGAATATAACTCTCGGCCTTCCTTTTATCCGTACTTCTGTTGATCATGGCACCGCCCTTGAGCTTGCAGGTACGAAAAGCGCAGATGCTGGCAGTTTTTGCACCGCATTAAATTTAGCCATTAATATGATACAAAATTGTAATGAATAATAGAGTCCATCAGGGGCACTTTGCCCGCAAACGCTTCGGGCAGAACTTTTTAACAGACAGCTATATTATTGAAAGTATTGTTGAATCCATTTATCCTCAACCTGGTGAAGCCATTGTTGAAATTGGTCCTGGTTTAGGTGCAATTACAGAGCCAGTAGGCGCAAGAATGGATAAAATGACGGTCGTAGAAATTGACCGTGATTTAGCCGCTCGTTTAGAAGTTCATCCTACATTAAAAGACAAGCTGACCATTATTCAGCAAGATGCTATGACGATTGATTTTGCGCAATTAGCAAAAGAGCGTCAGCAGCCTCTGCGTGTTTTCGGTAACTTGCCTTATAACATTTCTACACCACTCATGTTCCACTTATTCAGTTTTGCTGACGCAATTTCTGATATGACATTTATGTTGCAAAAAGAAGTGGTCAATCGCCTTGTTGCTGGTCACGGCAGCAAAACTTATGGTCGCCTAAGTGTGATGGCGCAATATTATTGCCAAATCATCCCTGTACTTGAAGTTCCACCAACTTCATTTAAACCGGCACCTAAAGTTGATTCAGCAGTTGTTCGCTTGATCCCTTACAAAGAAAAGCCATACCCAGTAACGGATATTACAATGCTTAGCCGTATTACCACTCAAGCATTCAATCAACGCCGTAAAACACTACGTAATAGCTTAGGTGGATTACTCACAGCAGAAGATATGATAGCTCTTGATATCGATCCAACTGCAAGAGCAGAAAATATTTCTGTTGAGCAATACTGCAAAGTGGCAAACTGGTTATCGCAAAAGCAAGACTCACAAGCATAAGATAAAGCCAGAGACAGGAGGCACTATGTTTACCTCATCAAAAGTGGCGATACAGGTACAAAGCGTTTACATTGAAAGCCAATCTTCCCCTGAAGATGAGCGATATGTTTTTGCTTATACCATATCAATTCATAATTTGAATAAATGTGCAATTCGCCTCCTGCGCCGCTATTGGTTGATCACCAATGCACAAGGTAATACCACTGAAGTTCGAGGTGAAGGTGTTGTTGGCGAACAGCCGCTTATTGAACCTGGCACACAATATCGCTATACCAGTGGTGCCGTTCTTGAAACACCAATGGGAACAATGGAAGGTCATTATGAAATGATTGACACTGATGGTCGATTATTTCAAATAGAGATCCCTGTTTTCCGCCTTGCACTTCCAACATTGATAAACTAACTATGGCAACTTATTTAATTGGTGATATTCATGGCTGTTACCATGAACTGCGCCACCTTCTTGATAAAGTCAGTTTCAATCCAGCACAAGACACATTGTGGTTAACGGGTGATCTTGTTGCACGAGGCCCTGATTCTCTTGAAGTACTGTGCTTTGTAAAAAGCTTAGGGACTTCACTTAAACTCGTCTTGGGCAATCATGATCTTCATCTTTTAGGTGTATTTGCAAAAATTAGCCGCAACAAACCAAGAGATAAGTTGAATGATTTACTTAATGCGCCAGATGCAGACGAATTAATTAATTGGTTAAGACGCCAACCTGTATTGCAAGTTGATGAAGACAAAAAAATCATCATGGCTCACGCAGGGATCACGCCACAATGGGATTTAGAAACAGCCAAAATGTGCGCTCGTGAAGTCGAAGCTATTTTAAGTAGTGATAGCTACCCTTTATTTATTAACTCAATGTATGGTGATTTACCAAACAACTGGTCACCAGAACTTTCGGGTCTAGCGCGATTACGCTTTAGTACTAATGCACTCACTCGTATGCGTTACTGCTTTCCTAATGGTCAGCTTGATATGATTTGCAAAGATAAACCACAAGACGCGCCTGCACCATTAAAGCCTTGGTTCGATTTGCCAAGCCAATTACCTGAAGGTTATAGCATTATATTTGGGCATTGGGCCTCTCTTGAAGGGAAAGGCACTCCTGATAATATTTATGCGTTAGATACGGGATGTTGCTGGGGTGGGGATCTCACTTGTTTACGTTGGGAAGACAAACAATATTTCACTCAATCTAGCCTATCTGCACCCAAATAAATCACTTATTATCCCCTTCCTTCTTGAAGCGCAAAAATGGCTACATTGCCTTTTGCGCTATGCGGGCTTTATCCTCACATATTACCTAAATTACTCTTTTTTATTCTAAAGAGAACATTTTACATACAAAAACGAACACTTTAAAATCCCCCTAAATTTAACTGTTAATAATCAAGATGTTATTTTTTTTCATAGCAAAATAAGTATAGAAAAACACGATATTAAGAATAAAAAATCTCTATATTGATTAATATCTCATATATTATTCTTATAAAATGAGTTTATTAAAATATAAATAATGATTACATTTAATAAATCTTTATAAATAAAAATTTTAGTTAGAATAATAAATCTTATTTTTTATTATTCTTATATTAATAAAATAGGAATAATAAAAAGGGAGATATTTAATCTCCCTTTTTATTTAATTCTTGTTATTTTCTTCTTTTTAATATTTCGAAGCAGTAGTTATGTGAGTTATTTTCATCTGCTTCATGGTATTCCATAAAGGTAGAATCCCACTCATCAGGCTCATAATCTGGGAATGTTGTATCACCGATGACTTCAGCATCGATATGAGTTAGATAGAGTGTATTTGCCATAGGCAGAAATTGCTCATACACTTTTCCACCACCGATAACCATAATTTCTTCATGATTTTCAGCAGCTTGCAAAGCTTCTTCTACGGATTTAACCCAAACAACATCGCTATCTGTTCCTGGCTGGCTACTTAAAACAATATTAAGACGATTCGGTAAAGGACGTCCAATAGACTCATAAGTCACCCGACCCATAATAACGGGTTTATTTAGCGTATTCTTTTTAAACCATGCTAGGTCGCCCGGTAATGTCCAAGGCATTGCCTTTTCCATACCAATAATGCGATCCATCGCTAATGCTGCGATTAAACTAATATTCATTTACACACCTACGGGTAAAGATGGGAAAAAAACTGTTCACACTATACGTAAAGCTAAAACCTGAGTCGATACAAATTATGCTTCCTTGATAATAAATAATTGCTTTATACTCGAAATGTTAACTTAATCATATAAGATTCAATCATTATAATATTGTTATATACAAGGCGCTATTATGCTTGAAACTTCTTTAGTTGTTTTTACAATTGCTTTACTTGGTATGATCTCACCAGGTCCTGACTTTTTTCTCGTTGTAAAAAATGCTGCACGTTATCAACGATCTGCGGCAATGATGACCGCAATGGGTATTGTAGCTGCATTGCTTGTGCATATGTCATATTGTGTTGCAGGTATTGCTGTGCTTATCACCACAACACCTTGGCTTTTTTCCATCTTAAAATATGCTGGAGCCGCATATTTACTGTGGATTGGTTTTCAGAGCTTACTCTCAAAATCTAATCATTCGATTGATGAAAAAGCAGCACAACATTCACAAATCAGCTTTAAAAAAGCCTTTATGCAAGGTTTTCTCTGTAATTTACTTAACCCTAAAGCCACCTTGTTCTTCCTTGCCGTTTTCACTCAAGTATTAAGTGTTGATTCCAGCATCGGTGAAAAATTATGGTATGCCTTTATTATTTGGGGTTTAGCTTTAGTCTATTGGCCTTTATTGGTTCTATTAATCCAAAGTGCGCCAGTCAGAAAAATGCTCAATAAAATCCAAAAAAGCATTGATAAAGTGCTGGGTGTAGTACTGATTGGTTTGGGGATTAAAGTAGCATTAAGTTAACCTTATCTTCTGAGAAAAGCACCTTTATAGGTGCTTTTCTTTTCACTTAGCACTCTAGCCGTTTAAACACATCTAAAATTTGATCCACTCTAATAAGATATTGTTCTTTATCTATTCCTATATATGAATCATCATTAATTTTATTTAAATGTTGGAAAATATAGCTATTAATATCTTTAATAATATTATTTGTATTTTTCATAATTTTATTAAATTGTTCATGATTTATACAATCTAATTTATATTTATTTATCACATCATTCAAAACTTTTAAATAATATTCTGCCGCACAATAACGATTAAAATATTCTTGTAATTTTTTTACTTCTTTCGTTTCTTCAACGCCTTCAATCTCTTCAACTACAATACCAATAAGATCTTTTATAAATTCATTAAAATCAATATTTTTATTAATCATATTTTTCATGATATTCTTAAACGCTTGCTTTAATTCATCAGAACGTTCAATGACATAACTATTTTCTAAAAATAAATCTAGTTTTTTTACTTTCAGGCTAGATTCAAAATCACTTTTATTCTTATCAAAGTAGTCTTCAATAATATCGAAGAAAATTTTCTTTTTTATTTCATTATTTACTTCTGTAATTAGAGAGTTGAATAGAAATAAATAATTTGATATACATTTTGATTCAATGATTAATTTAAATGGATTAAATTTACGCTTATTATCTTCTAAGAAATATGCTATTTTTGTTACTAATAATAAATCACCTTTTGTTTTAACATACTGACCAACAAACCAATTAAATGAGTTTAATTTATTATTATCATTATAATCAATAATAAAATCATGCAATTCTTTTTTGCTAATAGTTATTTTATCAAGATCCTTTACCTTCTTTTTGCGTATATCATCAGTTAAAAATTTTGATAAATTAAACATCCATTTTGTTTTAATAAATTCTATTTTTTTCTCTACATTAAAAATAGACTTTATTTTCTCTACTATTTTATAGATAAAAGATTTTTTTTCGACTGATAAAAAGAGAGAAAGATTGATATTTTCTATCTTATTAATTCTATTTCTAGCTTTATTTAAATCAACAGAAAATTCATTACATGAATAATTAAAAGAAGTATCATTACTTATTGATTTAACCATAATTGTCACACTCTATTAAATAATAATACTTATACTTAAATTAATAATTTTAAATATAAAAAAAAGCCCTTATTACTAAGGGCTTTACTATTTAAATTAATTAATACAATTTAGAAATTAATTTTCAATGTTGCATTAATTCCACTTGAACTTACATCACTATTATATTGACCTTGGTAAGACAGCCCGAAAGTCGTTGATTTACTTAATTGCGCATCAACACCTAAGCCAACACCAAATAAATTATCCAGTTTGCCACCTCGTAATGTTGCATCACCAGAATTTGATAAGAAGAGACGTGATTCAGGGCGATTGTCACCAAACAAGTGGCTTGCAGAAATATCGCCTTTTAATGCCATATTTATATTACCTGCCATAAATGGATAGCCACCACGTAAACCGATAGTACCCACTTGAATATCTTGTGAGTCTGTCTTAGTGGTAAATTTCATATTACCGACATTCTCATTGATATCATCAGTTGATACACGTAACCAGCTAAATCCTGCATATGGTTCAATAGAATACTGATTGGTATTAAATTGAGTATAAGCCCCTTCTAAGAAAATTTGAGTAATTTTTGCATCATAACTGGTAGAGTTATAACCTGCATTTTGTCCTATCCAAAGTGTTCTTTTTGCATCTCTATCTTGGTTAGTATGTGTGAAACCATAGTTCAATGAAGCCACGTCATACAAATTAGAAACACCGTAAGCACCAATATGAATATCGTTGCTGTCTATTTTACCGTGCTCATTACCTTTATATTTGGTTGAACCCGCACCAAAGAACAGACCCGCCTTAGTATTTTCAGTCACATCAATTTCTGCGCCTAATAAGCCGACATAGAAATCAACATCCATATTGCTGTGACCATAATCAGCATTACCCCATTGACCAATGCCTGTCATCCAAATACGTGCGTTGCTGTTATCCAATTTAGCATAGCGACCTTGACCAATACCCATGGCTTGATCTTTCACTATCCGCGTTAACCCTAAAACATTAACCACACTCGCACTATTGGCATTTAAATACATATCACTACCTAATGATTCATAGGTCTTATTCAGATCTCTTTCATTCATTGGTAATACTACATTAAATAGATCACCACTACCTGTATTATCTAAAGCATTGGCAATAGAACGACCATTTTCATTATTAGCAAAAGTCGCTAAAGACGTATTTTCTTTTTTACTTAATGTGCCTGTAATGGTGTTGTCTTTTACAGCAACATTTTTATCAAATAATGCATAATCATTATTTGAAGCTACATTGTTATTCGCTAACATTTTAGCTTTAACGCGATTATCAACTAAATTGTCTGCATTAACGGTGCCTGTTGCGACAGTATTATTTAGGTAGATATCTTTTAATTGCCCTTCATTATCAGCACCAACGTCTAAATTCGCGCCTTTGTTGAGTGCAATATCACCAACATTAACATCATGTCCAACGGTAACTAAATAAGTCCCTTTATCGTTGATATTAATATTAGCTTTGTGGCTTTCATTTGAGGCCAATTGACCTTTTTGAGTAAAAGTATCGTTATAGCGATCAATAACACTTAATTTGCCGCCATTCACATTGACCGCTTCTGTGCCAAATGATTCTGTAAAGCCATATAAAGTACCTTGTTCGACTGTTGTACCTCCGCGATAAGTATTATCGCCAGTCATCACTAATGTACCTTCACCTTTTTTAACTAAAGTGCCGTCATATAAACCCGCGTCAATTTTAGCCTGAATAGCATCAGCACGTTTTTGGTAATACTCTTTACGCCATTTTTCAGCATCTTCTTTGCTGACAATGTGTGAGGTTGGATCTGGGTTACCATCATTGATAACAAAATCAGTTCCTAAATTGTAGTCACCTCCCGCAGCAATGCCTTTGTCTTTATATTCAGTTAACCAGGCAAGATCTTCTTGTTCACGTAAATCTAAAGCTACTTGTGAGATATCATTTGTCCATACATCAAGTGGCATCATGCTTAGGTCATACTCAAATTTACCTAAGAATTGACCAGGTCCATACATGCCTTTATCTAAATCTGGTGTACCCCAACCATAACGCACATCAGGAGTGCCTTCTGCCGCAGTCCAGCTATCATATAAAGAGCCATCTGGATTACGGTGATTAGCCGTTGTAAACATCACATCACGCACTTGCATTGCATTCATTGAAGCATAACGTGACATTAATACACCCATCGCGCCAGTAACATGAGGCGCTGCCATTGATGTACCACTAAAGGTATTCCAGCCAGCATTGCCCTCTTCATCAACAACTGAAGAATAAATAGCACGACCAGGTGCAACAACCGTCCACCATTTCGCATTACCCGCTTCATTAAAGACTTTAATTAATTGATAGCCTGATTTATCGGCTGTTTGCTCTAGTCCCGCAACTGCAATCCAATGTTTTTCTGCCTCAGGATTAAAATAAGGATAAAGAGGACGATAATAAGGCTGGGCAAAATCTCGGTTACCTGTTGTAAACACTTGTACTACGTTAGTCCCTTTTACGGCGTCATAAGCGGCATCAACAAAGGAAGGCTTATCACCATAGACTTTTTTGAAATAGAAATATTCGTATTCAGTTTGCGCTGTGGTATCAACAGGCATGTGTACAGTGGTATTTCCCCCATCAGGACCTTTAGTTGGAATAGTATTAACAATTCGAGGGTTTGTTCCCCAACTGTTATTAATTACCTGCGCCCCTGCATCTACCATCGCTTTCCAGCCAGTATAGAAATAAGCGTAATCTTGATAAGGGCCGTAGTTATTGCTATCTGTTGCGCCAGTATTTCCTAAATAAACATCAGAACCCCACGCAACCCCATGCATGCCATTACCGTCACGGTTAGCACCGACTGTTCCTGTAACGTGTGTACCATGTGTATCATTCACACCTTTGATCCAACCTCCATCAACATCAAAGGCTTGACCTTTTTCATAATGCCCGCCCATTTCTTGAGGATAACGCATCCCTGTTGAGCCATATTGACCTTTGGCTTTCACCGCATGAAAACGTGAACCACTTAACTCTTCATGTGATAATAATGCACCAGAGTCCATTACACCGATTTTGGCACCTTGCCCATGAAAACCAAGTGCATAAGCACTAGAGGCATTCATAGCAGCCAGCCCCCAGTCTTTTTGATATTCTTGGCTTTCCCAACTTTTGGTATCTCCTAATTGCCCAGCTTCTGAATATGCTACGGAATATCCAGAAAAAAGAAGTGCTGATGCAACAATGGAAAGTTGAAATATATTATTATTTATTTTATTTTTTTTATTCATTTTGTGATGATGACTTAAAGCTATTTCTTTGTTCATTCTGTACCTTCAGTTATATTAAAATTTAATAACATTAATTAAGGATCAAAAATAAAAGACGCAAAGATTCTCTAGTTTCTAGAGAAATAATTACTTGAAGGGCATCTCAAAAATATGATTTCATGCCACAAAAATAGATAGATTGACTACGTAATCACAAATTAATAGATAGATTAAACAAAATCAGATCACTTGTTATTATATTACAAACAACAAAAATTAACCTATCTCAATATTAACCTCATTAATGACAATATTTAAATCAACTTAATAAAGAGAACTTAAATAAATAAACAAAAATATCAAATTGATTAACAATTTTTTTTGAGAATATTTTTCTCTATTTAACTTTAGTCTAAAAAATATAATCCACATTATTTTTGATATAAAAAAAACAGTATCTTTATTTTAAAAATACTGTTTTCCTTTTAATTGGTGTTACTACTTAGTTTTTATTCTAAAGGCGTAACTTCCATTTGTCCTACCATACCTTTATCTGCATTTTCTAATAACTGACTGTAATATAGAAAAGGAAAATGCGAATAAGAAGGTTGTTTTAATTCCACCAGCAATTCACTTTGGCTTTCAATCCAAACAGTATCTTTCCAGCCAAAATCTGCAGGTGCGGGTTTCTGACCATTATGGTTAATCACTTTAAAACGAGCACCTTCAATATGGAATGGTTGCGGCGTCGGTACTGTTACAAGCCAACGCTCCCACCCATTTTGCTTACCGACTAAATCAATTCTTGAAAGCTCCCAACGAGCATTATTTATTCCCGGAGGACTGTTATGCAGTTGAATGGTTCTAGGCTGAATAGAGGTGGTGATTTGTGTGTCATCTACCGCTAATTGTGCAGGTGCTTTGTCTGTTACTAATGACATTAACCCAGTTGGTTTAATGGTTAATATATTGGCATTACGTAGTAAATCTGAAGGTTCAAAAATACCACGAAGTCTATCCATAAAACCCGCACTTTGCCCTGCGGTAATTGTGACTTCACCACCTTCAGACATATCAACCAATATTTCACGTCGCTCACCCGGAGCCATTGGAATTGATTTCAGCTCTACGGGAGATGTTAATAGACCTTGATCAGAGGCGATAAGGTAAAGTGAACGACCATCATTTGCGGTTAGTTCATAACGACGAGCATTAGATGCATTGACTAAACGTAAGCGGATCCAACCTCTAGAGACTTCAATATAAGGATCTTCACGTCCATTGACTAGCAATGTATCACCATAGAAACCATCACTAGCGGCTTCTTTGTCATATTGTGGTGTACCAAAATTATCAATCCGCTTATCTTGAATAATGATCGGAAAGTCATTCACTCCATAATGTTTTGGTAAAGGTAGGGATTTGCTCTCTTCATCTTCCACAATCCACATTCCCACCAACCCATTATAAACATGAGGTGCCATTTTAAAGGGAGTATTGGCGTGATACCAACATGTTGCTGCTTTCTGACGAATAGGCAATACTGGCGACCAGTAAGCGCCAGGTGACATTAATCTTGCCGCGCCACCGACTTGTGTACCCGGAACTAATAAGCCGCTTACCGTCATTGATACCGCTTCATTAAGGCGATTACTATAAATAAGTTTTATATCATCGCCACTTTTTACTTTGATTGTCGGTCCCGGAGTTGAGCCATTGATCCCCCAAACTTCCGCTTTTTGCGTACCATTAAACGCCCAATGAACATTTTGCAACGTCAAAAACAGCGGCTGACCACGACGAGATTCCAACAATGGCGGTATAGGTAATTGTTTATCATTGACTGATTCAGCACGAACAGAAGAAGATATAGAGCCCAGACATACCGCTAAGCCTGAAGCCTGAATAAACTGGCGACGACTAAATGACATACTTTCTCCGCAACAAAATACAAATATTCCTATCGCATAATCAAAAATGCTGTGACAGGAAAAAAAAGCTGCTGTGATTTAAAGACAAAAGGACTTAAATGAAATTACAGGAGCATAATAGCGCGGATGTGACATAAATCCTAAAAATAGTTGATAATCAGCACTCTTATATCCCCGCCCGCATTGGGCGAGGGTTTACGGCGTTTTTTGCTAACAAAGAAACTAAATAAGTATTAATTTAATTTACCTGGAAAATCACGCTTATTCATTTCTTCAACTTCTTTATCTAGCTCTTCGATTTTCGCTTTCATAATTTGACGACAATCTTCTGCTAATTCTCGAACTTGATCTTTGCTGTATTTTGAAACATCAATTGGAGGCAACATTTCAACAATAACGTAACCATTATTCCAACGATTTAGCTTAATTTTATCCTGTGTTGTAGAAACACAAACAGGAATAATAGGCACGCCAGCTTGAATGGCTGCATGGAACGCCCCTGTTTTAAACGGTAAAAGGCCGCGACCACGGCTACGAGTTCCTTCAGGAAACATCCAAACAGAAATCTTCTTCGATTTAATTTGATCAGCAACTTGTGAAATAGTGCCATGCGCTTTAGAGCGGTTTGCTCTATCAATCAAAATATTACCCGTTATCCAATACAACTGACCAAAGAAAGGAATAAAAATTAAGCTTTTTTTACCCACTGTTACGGTATTAGGTTGTACCGCATTTGACATCGTCACCATATCAAAATTGTTTTGATGGTTTCCGATATAAATACTTGGGCCATAGCTTTCCGCTTCTTTTGGAAAACGCTCAACGAGTTTAATCCCAAAAACAGTAGATAACTTGCCGAATAAGCGTCCGTAAGTCATTACATGTTTAGGATTTCTTGGTGAAAACATGCAATAAATCATTCCAAACGTCACCACAATAATGGTGTAAAGAATGACAATGATGCCTCGAATAATGGCTAACATAAGTTTTAGCGTCCTAAATAGAAGTGGGTCAACAGACCCACTCAATATCAATTAAGTATTAGATTTAATTTGTTTCAATATCAATATGATCGATAACTTGAGCACCGCGAGGTAAAGAGGTTCCTCGGCGTCCACGTTTTGCTTTAAAGCTAACTAACTCATTCATCGACATTGTCATTTTACGTTTACCAAAATGCAGGGTAACAGAGGCATTTTCAGGTAATACTCGTAACCAAGCGACGTTATCCTCACCACTTGCTGCTTGTGAAGCTGGAATAGAAACCATCTGGTTTCCCTTTCCTTTTACCATAGTGGGTAATTCTGCTGCTTCAAAAATCAGCATTCTACCGCCTTTAGTAATGATCATAATGAGATCAGTGAGCTCATTATTCAAGCGTTGTGGCGGTAATGGTAATGCATTTTCAGGTAAAGTCAGTAGTGATTTTCCTGCTTTATTTTTAGAAGTTAAATCATCAACCTGACAGATAAAACCATAACCAGCATCAGATGCCATTAAGATCTTATCGGTATTTTCGCCCATAACAACATGACGTAATTGCGCACCTTTCTGAACTTTTAATCGTTCAGTTAGCGCATCGCCTTTGCTACGACCAGAAGGTAATGCATCAACATCAACAGTATAGCTTTGACCTGTGGTATCAATTAAGTGTACCGGTTGATTACTCATACCTTCAACGGCATCAAAATAGTCATCACCAGATTTAAAACCAGCTGATTTAGCATCAATGTTATGTCCTTTTTGGCAACGAATAAGCCCTTTTTCAGACATAATGACGGTAACAGCTTCAGGATGTAGATGTTTTAACGGAATAGGTTCATCACCCGCATTACCGCTAAAATAGTTGATCTCTTCTGCTTTAAGCACTTCTTGCTGACCATCAACAGTAAAGATTAATGCTTCATCTTTAGGTGCAAACAGCATTTGTTCAATCACATCGCCTTGCTCTTTTCCTAAAGACACCAAGCGAGTACCACGTCCTTTTTTATTCATTTCATTCAGTTGTTCTGCTGAAATGGCTAAAATACGTGTTTTGTCAGTGATGATAATAAACCAGTGTTGCTCATTTTTCTTTTGAGGATCAACTAAAAGCGGTGCTAATAATTCAGTCTCTTCAGAAACAGTGAGTAGCCCTTTACCTGTCTTATTCTTCGTTTCCATCTCATCGTAAGAGAGAACCGAACCATAACCTTCTTTTGTTGCCAGTAAATATTCTTGTCCAGCACTTCCCGCTAACATGTATTTCACGCTGGCTTCAGGTGGAAAAGTTAACTTACCAGTTAGTGGTTCGCCTTGGCTACGTCCTGAAGGCATATCATTTGGACTTAAGGTATAGCTTCGACCTGTGGAATCAAGGAACAGAACAGGCTGATTACTCATGCCTCGTACTGCACTGTGATAACTATCCCCTGCGCGATAACTCATGCCACTAGGATCAATATCATGCCCTTTTGCATTACGTACCCAGCCCATTTCAGACAGCACAATAGTCACAGGCTCTGATGGCAACATATCCTGTTCATTCACCACTTTCGCCTCTTCTTGAGGGCGAATAGGCGAGCGTCGATCATCACCAAATTCTTTCGCGTCGGCTTCAATCTCTTTTTTAAGTAAAGTATTTAAACGGCGTGGTGAACTTAACAATTTCTCAATGCTATCGCGTTCTTTTTCAAGCTCATCACTTTCGCCTTTTAGTTTCATCTCTTCAAGTTTGGCTAAATGACGCAAACGTAGTTCTAAAATAGCTTCTGCTTGAATGTCTGATAATTCAAAGCGACGCATTAATTCTGCTTTGGGTTCATCTTCATGACGAATAATTTCAATCACTTCATCAATATTGAGATAAGCAATTAATAAACCTTTGAGGATTTCTAAGCGGCGTAAAACTTTCTCTAAACGATGATTTAAGCGGTTTGTCACTGTTTGGCGACGATAAACTAACCATTCGTTTAAAATAGTTAGTAGTCCTTTTACTGCTGGACGGTTATCTAACCCAATCATATTCAAGTTAACGCGATAACTTTTCTCCAAGTCAGTATTCACAAACAAGTAGTACATGACTTGTTCTAAATCAACACGATTACTACGAGGAACAATAACAAGTCTAGTAGGATTTTCATGATCAGATTCATCACGTAAATCTTCAACTAAAGGCAGTTTTTTGGCTCTCATCAATGCTGCGATTTGCTCAAGTACTTTGGCGCCAGAAACTTGATGAGGCAATGCAGTGATCACTGCACATCCCTCTTCTTTTTGCCAAACAGCACGCATTCTGACAGAACCACGCCCTGTTTTATAAATCTTCTTGATATCGTCTTGAGCGGTAATAATTTCAGCTTCAGTCGGATAATCAGGGCCTTGAACATATTGCATTACGTCAGATAATCCTGCATCAGGATTATCTAAAAGCATCACTAAAGCTTGCCCTATTTCACGCGCATTGTGAGGCGGAATATCCGTTGCCATCCCAACAGCAATACCCGTTGTGCCATTAAGCACGATATTAGGTAAGCGTGCAGGCAACATTTTCGGCTCTTGCATCGTGCCGTCAAAGTTAGGGATCCAATCCACCGTACCATGTCCTAACTCACTCAATAATGTTTGTGAATATTTAGAAAGGCGTGATTCGGTATAACGCATGGCGGCGAAAGATTTTGGATCATCCGGCGCACCCCAGTTACCTTGTCCATCAATTAACGGATAACGATAAGAGAACGGCTGAGCCATAAGTACCATTGCTTCATAACATGCACTATCACCATGCGGGTGATATTTACCTAGCACGTCACCAACAGTACGGGCTGATTTTTTAAATTTAGCGTTATTACTTAAGCCAAGCTCTGACATCGCATAAACGATGCGACGTTGTACGGGTTTTAGCCCATCTCCAATAAAAGGTAATGCACGATCCATAATGACGTACATGGAGTAGTTGAGATAGGCATTCTCTGTAAATAAGTGGAGCGGTTGGCGCTCTACACCATCATGAGTCAATTCACTCATTCAATTTTTCCTCAGACTCTTGTGGTATCCATTACACTTCGATGTCAACTTCATCGCCTTTCTCTTGTAACCAATTTCGGCGATCTTCAGAGCGTTTCTTCGCTAACAACATATCCATCATGCCTAGGGTTTCTTGATAATTTTCATCATCAATAACCAATTGCACTAAACGACGCGTATTAGGATCAAGCGTTGTTTCACGCAGTTGAAGTGGGTTCATTTCACCCAAACCTTTAAAGCGCTGTACGTTAGGCTTTCCTTTTTTACGGCTTAAACGTTGTAAAATGGCATTTTTTTCTGATTCATCAAGGGCATAATGAACTTCTTTACCTAAATCGATACGATAAAGTGGTGGCATTGCCATATAAACGTGCCCTTCCTTAACAAGAGCAGGGAAATGGCGCACAAATAAAGCACACAATAAGGTTGCGATATGTAAACCATCCGAGTCCGCATCCGCAAGAATACACACTTTACCGTAACGCAGTTGGCTTAAATCATCACTATCAGGATCCATACCAATTGCTACCGAAATATCATGGACTTCTTGTGACGCAAGTACTTCATCTGAAGAGACTTCCCATGTATTTAGGATTTTACCGCGCAGAGGCATAATTGCTTGATATTCACGATCTCGAGCTTGTTTAGCAGAGCCTCCAGCAGAGTCCCCTTCAACCAAAAACAGTTCGGTGTAACGTAAATCTTGAGAAGTACAATCAGCCAATTTACCCGGCAATGCTGGCCCTGAAGTGAGTTTCTTTCTCACCACTTTTTTAGCAGCTCGCATACGACGTTGAGCACTGCTAATTGCCATTTCAGCAAGTAACTCACCGACTTGAACATTCTGATTTAGCCATAAGCTAAACGCATTTTTTACAGCATTTGCAACAAACGCACTGGTTTGTCTTGAAGAGAGTCGCTCTTTGGTTTGCCCTGCAAATTGAGGATCTTGCATTTTCACTGATAATACATAAGCACAACGCTCCCATGTATCATCGGCAGTTAATTTAAGACCTCTCGGTAGTAAATTACGGAATTCACAAAATTCACGCATTGCATCTAACACACCTTGGCGTAAACCATTTACGTGTGTACCACCTTGAACTGTTGGAATTAAGTTAACATAGCTTTCAGTGAGTAGATCGCCACCTTCAGGCAGCCATAACATAGACCATTCAACAGCTTCATTATCACCTTCAAATTTGCCTGTAAAAGGCTCTTCAGGAAGGCGAACAAACTCAGCAACCGCTTCACTTAAATAATCGGTTAAACCATCAGCGTAGCACCAATTTTCTTGGGTGTTGTTTACTTTATCGACAAAAGAAACATTAACGCCCGGACACAGTACTGCTTTGGCTTTTAATACGTGAGATAAGCTTTTAGAAGAAAAACGAGGAACATCAAAATAAGAGCCATCAGGCCAAAAATGCACACTCGTTCCTGTGTCCCGTTTTGCACAGGTGCCAATCTCATGTAACTCTTCAACTTTATCGCCATTTTCAAAGGCAATTTGGTAAATTTTACCATCACGACGAACAGTTACTTCAATACGCTTTGAGAGGGCGTTAACAACCGAGATCCCCACACCATGTAACCCGCCAGAAAATTGATAATTTTTATTAGAGAATTTTCCTCCGGCGTGGAGGTGAGCAAGAATTAACTCGATAGCAGAAACGTTAAGTTCAGGGTGAATATCGACAGGCATTCCTCGCCCATTATCGATAACTTCGATAGATTGGTCTGCATATAAAATGACATCGACCTTCGATGCGTGTCCCGCAAGCGCCTCGTCCACGCTATTATCTATCACTTCCTGTGCCAAATGGTTCGGTCTTGTTGTATCTGTATACATCCCCGGACGACGACGTACAGGCTCTAGACCATTAAGAACCTCAATATCCTTTGCGTTATAACTTGATTGAGTCATTGTTTTAATCTGCGGTTCGCTGTTAGAAAAATACTGTTTATAATAACAGGTGTTGGCGGCAATATGATATTAATTTTCGGCTAGATACATCAACCTACGTTTTACAGGTTAATCGACCGAAAGGCTAAATTATCTTTAAAAATTGAATAATTTTCGGAAAAAAACGTTCAAAACCCACAAAAGCATGGTTTCCATCCGATTCTATGGTTTGCCTACACGCGCCAAGATATGAGACAGCTTGACGATAATCAAGTATTTCATCTCCAGTTTGTTGAAGCAACCAAATAAGTTCCGGTGAGGTAATTGCAGGAATACGCAAAGCAAGCAACTCATCCATATGGTGAGGTTCTAGCTTATATTTTTGATGTGTATAAGGATTTTCGTTTTCACCCAAGAAATCTTGCAAAAGATCGAAAGGACGTATCGCAGGATTAACAACAACAGCAGGTAAATTAAAACGTTGAGATAGCCAAATAGATAAATAGCCACCTAATGATGAGCCAATTAATCCAAGCTTGTCATCTGCACTCTCTTTAACTAACGTTTCAATTAGCTGAGCGGCTTCTTGAGGATAAGGTGGCAGTTGAGGTACTAACAATTCAATTTCAGGATGTGTTACTTCAAGCCATTGACGAAAAGCCTGTGCCTTTGCTGATTGAGGTGAGCTATTAAAGCCATGCAAGTAAAGAATACGAGGCATAACTTAATAGCCATCCGCATCAAGATCAGGACAAAATTCAGTGCCCGCTAAACGGTAAACTTGTGTTTCAATTTTGCCCTTCTCATCAGATGAAAGTGACATTTCCAAATAGCGCCAGCCCGGAGAAACAGTATCTAATGTAAAATTCGTACAATGAGGGCGAAACTGAATGCATGTAGAAGGCGTTGCCAACAAACGAATGCCATTCCACATTTCATCCATTTCTTGGTGAATATGGCCACAAAGCATCATTTTGACTTGAGAGTGATTTCTTAAACGTTCTGCCAATTCTTGAGAATTTCTTAAACTGTGTTGATCTAACCATGTACACCCCGAAGGCATAGGATGATGATGCAACAAGATAATCGTATCTCTGTGCTTTTGACTTTCGAGACAACGTGTTAGCCAATCTAACTGACAATCTGATAACTCACCATGAGGAACGCCTTGAATTTGGCTATCTAATAACAGCATTTGCCAATTATCACCAATCAACACTTGTTTAGCTGACAAAATTCCTGCCTGATTTAAAGCATCAATCATTGCAGGTTGATAGTCATGATTACCCGGCAACCAAACACAAGGAGGTGTTAGCGTTGCAATGCCATCAGCAAAATGCTGATAAGCTTCAAAGGTTTGATCTTGAACTAAATCACCTGTCGCAACAATCAAGTCAACATCAAGACCCTGCTCTCTAATCGTATTTAATACCGCATGGTAGCTACGATAGGTATTTATACCCAGCAGAGTGTCTTCCACATTAGCAAAGAGGTGGGTGTCTGTGATTTGTAATATTCTTACGGTGTTTTTGTGTTTCACCGATAATTCAAGCTGGCTTTCCAAAAGGTTTCCTTGTTTCACTCTCATTAGCCGTTATGTTAACGTATTTTCGTAGTAAAGATCTGCCAACCAATACACATTTCAAAAGATTAGTGAGAAATATTCTCGCTTTCAATCACGTTTTTTTCACTTCATTTTACAATTTAATTCATTTGATATCGTACACTTAGAGATAGTTACTCTACTTGATAATATTACTAAAAACATCCTTTAAAGATTGATTAATGTATTAAATTATCGACCAACGCTTTCTTAACGCAACATGATGAAGTTGTAGCCATTGAAGCGCGATAACGGATGCTGCGTTGTCAATAATCCCCTCTTCGACCCAAAGATAAGCTTGTTCTCTGCTGACAACATGAACACGAATATCTTCATTCTCACACGCTAATCCATGAACACCTTTTGCTGTTGTTGCATCAACTTCACCAACGTAAACATGCATTCTTTCGCTCGTACCACCGGGGCTTGAAAGATAACTCACAATAGGTTCACATCGTCCAACAATAACACCCGCTTCTTCTTGGGCTTCACGTCTAACAACATCTTCTGGACTTTCTCCTGGTTCGACCATACCCGCAACCACTTCAAGTAGCCAAGGTGTATCACTGGTTTCATACGCAGGAATACGAATTTGCTCAATTAACACCACTTCATCACGTTTGGGATCGTAAGCAAGCAAAACACCTGCATTGCCTCGTTCAAAAACCTCTCGCTTAACTTCTTCACTCCATCCACCTTCAAAAAGGCGATGTTTAAAGCGATATTCGGTCATGCGGAAAAAGCCTTTGTATAAATCTCTTTGATTGAGCAATTTCACATCTTCACGACCGTATAAAAATGGTGTATTTTCCCTTTTCTTCATACAATGTTCCTTAAGTTACATTTAAGAGTCTTTTTATTGCTTACGTTTAATACAGATTTAAAGAAATTTGCCAACAATTCATGTAAAGTTAATCTAAAATAAAAGGATATGGCACAAATGGCTACCCCTAGTTAGGGAAACAATCTGCTAGAATTATCCCCAATCAAGATTAACAGAGGCAACTCAGCGAAACTGTTGCAACAAGGAATTAAAATGAAAAAACTGCTCTCTCTTTTGGTCACGATGAGTTTGGCAGGATTCAGCACTGCAAGTCAGGCTGAGGATCTGCTTCAAGTTTATCAAAAAGCAAAGGACAGTAACCCTGAGTTACGCAAGTCATTAGCTGAACGAAATCAAGCTTTTGAAAAAATTAATGAAGCTCGTGGCTCATTATTACCACAATTAGGATTAGGCGCATCCGCAGATTATAAAAGTGGCTACCGCGATAATAGCAACACCGAATCCAACGCTATTGGTGCAAGTTTAACGCTGACTCAAAGTGTGTTTAACATGGCGTTATGGCGCCAATTAAATATTCAAGAAAAAACAGCGGGCATGAGCGATGTGACTTACCAAACAAGTCAGCAAAAACTGATTTTAGACACCGCGACCGCTTACTTTGATGTTTTGCGTGCTATCGATTCATTATCATTTATTGAAGCGCAAAAAGAACAAGTTTACCGTCAGTTAGATCAAACAACTCAACGTTTTAACGTAGGTTTAGTGGCTATTACTGACGTACAAAATGCGCGTGCAAATTACGATAGCGTACTGGCGCAAGAAGTGGCTGGTCGAAATCAATTAGATAATGCATTAGAAAAACTACGCCAAGTAAGTGGTATCTATTACATTAATCTAGCATCACTAAACATCAGCCGTTTTTCAACAACTTCACCAGACTCTATTGAGAAACTGCTAAAAGATGCTGAAGAGCGTAACTTAAGTTTATTAAGCGCACGTTTAGGTCAAGATTTAGCGCGCGAAAATATTCGTTTAGCACAATCAGGTCACTTACCAACAGTAGATTTAAATGCATCAACCGGTGTGTCCAATAGCCATAGCCACGGTAGCGCATTACCACCAGCAACAGCGGGTAATAGTCGCAATAGTTACAGTGGTCAAAATAGTATTGGTCTATCTGTTAGTATTCCTCTGTATACTGGCGGCAAAACAAGCTCACAAGTTGAACAAGCACAATATGGTTTTACGAGTGCTAGCGAACAATTAGAATCGGTTTATCGTTCTATTGTCCAAATCGCGCGTTCTTCTTATAACAATATTTCTGCATCAATCAGTAGCATTAAAGCGTATCAACAAGTTGTTGTTTCTGCGCAAAGTTCATTAGATGCAACTGAAGCGGGTTATCAAGTAGGTACTCGTACTATTGTTGATGTGTTGAATGCCACCACAACGCTTTATGATGCAAAACAGAAATTATCCAACGCACGTTATGACTATTTAATTAACCAATTAAATATTGAATATGCGCGTGGTACATTAAATGAAAATGACTTAATTCAGTTAAATAATGCACTAGGTGCAGAAGTTTCTACTTCACCAGATAGCATTATTCGCTCGTTAACAAGCCCTGCTCTTAACGTTGCACCTTGATCGTGAATTAAGAATTTAGTCACTTATAAAAAACCGCTTTCAGCGATAAACTGATAAGCGGTTTTTTTTATGCTTCCTCTCCGCATAAGATATTGTGTTATGGCTTAAATTAAGATCTCAGCAATATCTATATTCTTGTATTAACAAATACCTTAATTACAATTAGGTTAAAAAGAGAGGATTTACCTAATTTCATTACTCTTAACCTTATAAAGATCACAAATTTCTGGTTATCCCTGATGATTAGGCGTTTCTTATTTATTTTCTAGACTATTTAACCTATCCTAGATTTTATTTTGAACGTTTTACCTTTTATGGATCTTATCAATATGCCAATGAAACGTACCAAATCGATTAATCGTGATGCTTTCCGTAAAGCATTTCGTCCTTATCGTCTGGCGCCTGTTGCAATCGCCATCACTGCTGTATTCGCGCTTTCAGGATGTGAAGAGAGCGATGAGACAGTTTCACTGTATATGAATGCACAAGAATGTGCTCAAGCGAATCCTTCACAAGCGGCACAGTGCGAAGACTCTTATCGCACTGCATTGCAAGAAGCACAGCGTACAGCACCGAAATACGCAACATTAGAAGACTGTGTAGCTGAATTTGGTGATGCACAATGTACACAAACAGCGTCTATCGATGGACAGCCTGTTAGTACCGAAAATGCCAATAATTTAAGCCCAGACAGCTCACAAATGGCTCAAGCTAACTCTGGTGGTAGCTTCTTTATGCCATTAATGGCGGGTTATATGATGGGTCGCCTAATGGGTGGCGGTGCGCCAGCACAACCTCTGTTTAGTTCACGTAATCCAACAAGCCCTGCGAATGGTAAATTTGTGGACGCAACAGGCCGTAACTATGGTCCAGCAGTTGGTGGTCGTCAAATGAACGTACCAAAAACAGCCATGACACCAAAACCATCAACAACCTCGACAGTAACTCGTGGCGGCTTTGGTAATACAGTTTCAAGACAAGCAGCGGCTCAACGTACCAGTGCAACAAATAATAACCGTAGCTCAACTGGTTCATCTTCTTATCGTTCAGGTGGTTAATTAAAACCATGAAACGCGAAAATATCATTGAACGCCCAGATTGGCGTGAAAAAGCCACTGAATTTGGCTTTAATTTTCATACAATGTATGGCGAGCCTTATTGGTCTGAAGATGCTTATTATCAATTCTCAATGGAAGAGGTTGAAACGTTAGAAGAAACAACAGAAGAGTTGCATCAGATGTGCTTACAGGTCGCTGATAAAGTGGCTAATAGTGAAGAGTTGCTGACTCGTTTTCAAATTCCTCGTCACTGCTGGGATTTTGTACGTGATTCATGGAAATCATCTCAACCTTCGCTCTATTCACGTCTTGATTTAGCCTATGACGGCAAAAGCCCAGCAAAACTGTTAGAAAATAATGCAGATACGCCAACGTCGCTGTATGAATCTGCTTTTTTCCAATGGATCTGGCTTGAAGATCAAGTCAACGCAGGCCGTTTACCGCAAAATGCCGATCAATTTAATAGCATTCAAGAGAAGTTAATCGATCGATTCGCAGAGCTTCGTGATCAATACGGAATGCGTTATCTGCATATGTCTTGTTGCCAAGATACTGAAGAAGATCGCGGTACGGTTCAATATTTACAAGATTGTGCTGAAGAAGCCGAAGTTACAACTGACTTTGTGTTTATTGAAGATCTAGGTCTAGGTGAACGTGGTGAGCTAACTGATCTGCAAGATCAGATAATCAGCAATATGTTTAAGCTTTACCCTTGGGAATTTATGTTCCGCGAAGACTTCTCAACTAAGTTAGCTGATGCGGGAATTCGTTGGTTGGAGCCATCTTGGAAGAGTATTATCTCGAATAAAGCATTACTGCCAATGCTTTGGGAGATGTTCCCTAATCACCCAAATCTGCTACCTGCTTATTTTTATGATGGTAAAGCACCTGATTCATTATCACGTTATGTTATCAAGCCACTGTTTTCACGTGAAGGTGCAAATATTCGTATTGTTGAAAATGGCAAAGATATTGCTGTTGCAGATGGTCCTTATGGTGAAGAAGGCTTTATTGTTCAAGATTTCCATCCACTACCAAAATTTGGTGATAGCTATACATTAATTGGTAGTTGGTTGGTTAACGACCAATCCGCAGGTATTTGTATTAGAGAAGATAGAGAGCTTATCACTCAAGATCTCTCACGCTTCTATCCACATATTATTTTAGATTAATAGAAATCTTAAAATTATATTGAGCACCTTATTGTTTATAAGCAGTAAGGTGTTTTTTATTGCAAAAACCTTCTCATTTTATGATTTCAATATATGGCTATATTCCAGAAATAATCATATCCATAGCAGATACAATCGCGGTATGGATCTCTGGTTTAACACACACGATATCAACTGTTCTTAACTTATTCTTTGCTACAACGGTTATAGATTTCGTCATAACAACATATTTCTGATTATCTATTTCAATAACGGGTGTCAATATTTCTACTTGAGAATTCTTATATGATAGCTGAGTAATCGGTATAATAACCCGAGAATCAAGATCACTTAGTAGCTCATTTTGAATATCAATAAAATAAGGGTATTGTTCTTTCGATTTAAGGGATTTGTTACGATATACCGTATATTGAGACATTAAATAACCCCATATTCATCGTCGTCAGTAAACAACCCCATTTCTTGTTCAAATTCATTAAGAGCTTGGATGCCATTTTTGTTTTCCGCTTTCCACTGTTCTCGCTTTTTTTCACGAATTGCATCAGATAACATTTGATCGAGTGTTGCTGATAAATTAATTCCAAGCGCTCGCGCTTCATCCACCAATTTTGCAGTTAGATACACATTAACTCCTCGTTTATCTTTTTTACTCATTGCTAATGTTTTCATTATAAGCTCCATTTATGCGCATCATTTATGTGCATAAGTGTAGAGCAGATAATTATCAACATCAAACTAGAAGATATTCAAAAAAACATAATCGATTTATTTAATGAAAGATGAAAAGTATTCATTGAATAGTAATGAAGCTTATCAGAGATTTATCCAAATAAAAATAAAATCAATATAAACAAAAGGTTAAAATCATTTATTATATCTATATAGAAAATTGGAAAGGTCAATAACGAGGGAAATATAATGAGTCGATACATTATATTTAATATAAAAAAGGTCAAATTCCACAAAAGTGCATTTGACCTTTAGATATTATAAATTAGTTTTTATTGAACAATCTTATCCAATTTGAAATGTCATCATACTGAGCGATTTATTAATGATATCATTATTTAGCAACGTTACTTTTTCACCTTCCTGTTTTAAACCTAATAGGTATAACGCGGGTAAAAAATGCTCTGCTGTTGGATGTGACAATCGTCCTTCTTCCGTTGATAAAATCGTAAAGAGCTCAGTTGGCTCTTTGTCACTTTGCAAGCTACTTTCTATTGCTTCACTAAACGAAAGTGCCCAAGGATAAGGCGTTGCATCACTGTTTTGCCAATCCATCATTCTTAAGTTATGAACAATATTACCGCTACCAATAATTAAAACGCCTTCTTTACGTAGCTCAACTAATTTTTGACCTAATTCGTAGTGCCATTGTGCTGATTGACGCGCATCAATGCTTAATTGAACAACAGGAATATTTGCCTTGGGATACATTTTTTCAAGTATCCCCCAACTTCCATGATCTAATCCCCATTGATCCATATCGAGTTTTAATTTAATCGGATCAATAAGATCTTCAATCAGCGCTGCTAAACCTATTGAGCCTCGCGCTGGGTATTCTATTGCATACAATTCTGGTGGAAATCCATAAAAATCATGAATTGTCTTTGGTTGCGACATTGCTGTTACATAAGTTCCATCGGTATACCAATGGGCTGAAATCACTAAAATCGCTTTAGGTTGAGGAAGCGTTTCCCCTAATTTTGACCAGAGGCGAGTGTATGTATTATCTTCTAATACATTCATTGGACTACCATGCCCAATAAACAGCGCTGGCATCATTTTTGTTTCCATAAACCACCTCTTATGGCGAGTGTTCTTATCACATAAGCATACTGCCTTCTTACTTGAAATATAGTCAAAGAAGTATGAAATAGTTATTCAAAAAATATGAAAAAAGCCACCTAAGTTTCCTTAAGTGGCTTGATATAAGTGTGTGTGTGTTTTCAGTGTCGTTTATAACATGTTAATTTCAGCCAGCTTTTTTCTCCTCACGAAGACGATAAGCCACTAAATCTTCAATAGTTAACACTGGCATATTGTGCTTTTTAGCAAAAGTGATCACTTCTGGTGCTCTTGCCATTGTGCCATCATCGTTTGTTAACTCGCATAACACTGCAACAGGTTTAAAACCGGCTAAAGTTGCTAAATCAATCGAAGCTTCAGTGTGTCCGCCACGCGTTAACACACCGCCAGGTTGAGCACGTAATGGGAATACGTGACCTGGGCGATTTAAATCACTTGGTTTTGCATTATCAGCTGCCGCTGCACGTACTGTGGTTAAACGATCTGATGCTGAAACACCCGTTGTAACACCTTGTGCCGCTTCAATTGTTACCGTAAACGCGGTATGAAAATGACTGGTGTTATTTTCCACCATCATAGGCAAATCAAGTTGTTGACGGCGTTCTTCTGTAATGCATAAACAAACAATGCCACTACCATGACGAATAGACATCGCCATCTGTTCTGTGGTCATAGTTTCTGCTGCGAAAACCATATCGCCTTCATTTTCACGGTTCTCGTCGTCGAGCACCATCACGCCTTTACCAGCACGAAGGGCTTCTAGAGCAAGTTCAACACGCTCAAATGGATTACCGAATTCGGAAAGTAGCGTCTGATTCATGGTAAAAAAACCTCAATAATTAATGAAAGTTACCAGAATCAGGGCAGTCTTAGGAGTGGATCTCTGCTTAATAAATACACAAGCAGAAACAACAGGAATGGATACAATAATCCTACTGATGCTATTTTATTCTCTCCCATCCAGACTTTAACTGTCGGCTCCAGAATCACACTGGATCTGCTGACCTTTGCATTACAATGGCAACACAAAGCGCTCGCGGGCTTTACCTAAGTATTTAGGTATCTACCGCCGGTGGGGACTTACACCCCGCCCTGAGATTAACGGTGAAACTATACGCTTTAAAATTATAAGAGGCAATCATCAATCGGTGACAATCTTTGTTTCATCACATTATCATTTTATGACATACGGTTATTTAACGATTTATAATAAAAAAGTAACAATAATCTTGATATCTGGTTTAATTCCCTCAGTCCTCATATTACACTTAGCCTCAGCTTTCTATTTTATTTGTGAGGACTTCCCATGTTGGACCCGAAAAAACTTGAACAAGTCGCGCGCCAAATCCAAAACGTTCTGCCACAGGGCATTAAAGATTTTGGTGATGATATTGATAAAAAAATCCGCACTGTTCTACAATCTCAATTAAACAAATTGGATTTAGTCAATCGCGAAGAGTTTGATGTACAAACTCAAGTCTTATTACGTACTCGTGAAAAACTTAATCGTTTAGAACAACGTTTAAATGAGCTAGAAGCGGGTCTGCTTGCAAAACCTCAAGCTGAAGTTGCTCAAATTGAAGAAGTTGAAATTGTGGTAGAGGCGCAAGCTGACAATCAAGCTGACAATAAAGCTTAATTCGTTCACTTTATTGCTGATTTTAGTTTAGTAATAAAGCAAAAACCCTGTATCTCACAAAGACGCAGGGTTATTTTTTATACATAAAAAGTCAATTGATCACTATTTTAACTCTGGCCAATAGTCTTTATTAACTTCAATTAAATCATCTAAAATTGCTTTTGCGACAGTCGCACTTGGCACCGTTTTGGACATTGTAATAGCCTGCCACAGTTTCAAATATGATTTCTCAATCCATGCTTCTACCACTAATTTTTCAACTGCAACTTGCTGACTCATCATCCCTTTTTGGAATAATGGAATTTTGCCCATCACTAACGGCTCTGGCCCGTGACTTCCGACAATGCAAGGGATCTCAACCATTGCATCAGGATCAAAATTAATAATTGATCCATTATTAGGAACGATCAGTAACATTCTTTCTTGAGTATTAAATGCGATCGCCGTTGCGAGATCGACAATATAAGAGGCATGTTCATCTATCTCAAGATGACCCGCTGATGATTTACCCGCTGCCGTAATGGCACGACAAGCACTGAAAACATTCTTTTCTCTGTGCTCCATCACTTCATTCGCACGCGTATGGTTAGGATCAGAATGCTCAACAACATAATCAGGGAATAGATAATATTTAAGATAAGTATTTGGCATCGTATCAGGATCTAATGCCCACACATCTTTTGCTTTACCGAATGTATCATTCCAGCTTGCTTCAACAGGCTCCCCTGCCACTTTTGGAATATATCCATGTTCAGCAACATGCTTACGGATAACGGGTAATAAATCATTACCTTGCAAATCTTCAATTTGCGTCCACCAGCCAAAGTGATTTAAACCATAATAACGGACACGCATCTCTTTACGTGACTTTAATCCTGCAATTTGTGCCATGCGTGATTCAATACCAATTGGCATATCGCAGATATTTAAGATTTTTGCATTTGGTTTTAAACGGCGGGTAGCTTCAGCGACAATAGCTGCTGGATTAGAATAATTTAACATCCATGCATTTGGTGAATATTTTTCCATATATTCAACCAATTCTAACACGCCACCAATAGAGCGCATGCCGTAAGCAATACCACCAGGCCCACACGTTTCTTGCCCTAACACACCGTGACGTAAAGGAATTTTTTCATCTTTTTCACGCATTGGGTATTTACCGACACGAATATGTGCCATGACAAAATCAACATCAGTAAAGGCTGTTTTAGGATCAGTGGTATAGCAAAATTCAATATCAGGTGCTTTTTCAGTAAGAATAATTTCACACGCTTTAGCAATAGTTTCTTGCCGCTCGGCATCATTGTCATAAAATTTGATGGCTCTTAATGGAAAACGCTTTAAATTTTCCAATAGCATCAAAATAATACCGGGTGTAAATGTGCTACCGCCACCTGCAATTACGACTGAGAACTTCTTCATTATATAGCCTCCGACAAGGTGATTTTTTGTGTATCTTCTTTCATTAATTGTTCAATTTTGTCTCTCACTTGAGAAACGTGTAGCCCGATAATAATTTGTAATGCATGACCTTTGCGCACCACACCATGTACACCGAGCCCTTTAAAATAGGCATCTGTTTCAACTAGTTCGCTATCTATCACTTCAATACGTAAACGTGTTGCACAGTTATTTAAAGATTTGATATTTGCACTTCCACCTAAGCCATCGAGAATGCCTTTAGGTAGTGCCAACTTTCGGTCTTCTTTTGCCGATTTGGAATTATCTGAAGCCTGTGACTTTTTATTTTTATAATCTTGTTTGCTATAGAGTTTGATCTCTTCATCATCTTCTTCACGACCAGGTGTTTTTAAATTAAGTTTGATAATTAACGTTCTAAACACCACAAACCAAATCATTGTAAAAATAAGGCCGATGACTATCTGTGTAATAATCATTCCGTAATGGTTATGAAACATTGGGATCCAATTCATCGGAAGGAAATTGTCAATGATCCCACCGCCCATATTCCCAACAACCCCAAAGTGATAGAGGGTTGTGGCTAGTGTGGCAGCTAATACGGCATGAATGGCAAATAAGAGAGGTGAGATAAATAAGAACGTGAATTCTAATGGTTCTGTTATTCCCACAAATACAGCGGTCAATGCAGAAGGTATAAGTAAACCAGCAATTTTAGCTCTATTTTTAGGTGCCGCAGTAAAATAAAGAGCAAGCGCTATACCAATAGAACCAAAAACTTTGCTATTACCATGTAGCGCAAAACCACCTTCAGGAAATAATTCTTTTAAAGATTGGGTACTTTGACTGAAATATTGCATATTTTGAGCCCAATCAACTTGAATACCATGTTCAGTGACCGCTGGGCCAAAAATAAAAGGTCCGTAAATAAAGTGATGTAAACCAGTAGGAATTAAAATACGCTCAAGAAAGGTATATATCCAAACACCCAAAGAGCCCGATTCAACCATAAATACTTGCAAAGATTGAATACCAATTTGCACTTTAGGCCAGAAAAATAACGTTATCCACGCTAACGGTAACATCATAAAAAAACTAATTAATACGACATAAGATGTTCCTTGAAATATACCTAGAAATACAGGAAGTTGTTTATCGAAATAACGATTATGTATACTCGTGACAATACCAGCGATAATAATTGCACCAATAATACTGGTATCTAATGTTTTAATACCAGCAATCATTGTAAGACCACTATTTCCACCGACTTCATTTGTAAAATCCACGCCAAAATAATTGCCCCAAACAATTCCCATAGCGTTAATAAAATAATTCCAAGTGAGAAAACTCACCATAACGGCAAGGCAAGCTCTTGCTTGTGCAGTTTTAGCTAAACCTATTGGTAAACCAATTGCAAAAATAAGAGGCATATTACGAAAAACAGTCCACCCTCCTTCTTCAATAATATGAACAATTTGAGCGAATAAACTATCGGGTCTTAATAAATCTTCACTAATAAATAATGGATTCTGTAATAGAATTGCAATGCCTACAACAATACCTGCAAAAGGAAATAGCAGGACAGGGGTAAACATGGCTCCACCAAATCTTTGTATTTGACTGAGCATAAAAATATCCTCTTATTTACTGCTACTGAAATGACACGCTTTTTAATTTATTTTTATTCTGTGAAATTAGATTAGATTCTTTTCTCTTTATTCTCTCATCTCAAATGAACTATTCGTGATCTGATTCATACTAATCTTTCACACTAAGTGATCTACTTTTTAGTTAAAAGACAGATCATTTTTTATTTTTTGATAACGTTCACATTTTAAAGGTATAAATGATTATGCTATATATCAAAAGATTAGATTCATATAGATTAAATAGAATAAGCTAATTTTTAGAATAAAAAGAGGTATAAAAATGATCTATAAAGACATTGCAAAAAGCCTAAGAATTCAAATAAATTCTGCTGGATATCAAATTGGCGACCCACTACCCGCAGAAAAAACATTAGCGCAACAATACAACGCATCGAGAATGACAATACGTAAAGCAGTAGATTTATTAGTTATTGCAGGATTATTAGAACGAAAACATGGCTCAGGGACTTATATTAAAGAAAAAGATGTTCATCATGAAAATGCTAGCCTAAAAGGCTTTGTCGAATTAATGGCAAATACAGGCCACAACGTAAGAAGCGAAGTGATAGAGTTTAGTGTTATTCCCTGCCCTTTATCTATTTCTAGCAAATTACGTATTAATTCAAATGAACGTATATTTTATTCAAGACGAATACGTTTTGTAGACAACAAACCGCTTATTGTTGAAGATAGTTATATGCCCGTAAAATATTTTAGTAATTTAACATTAACGCACTTAGAAGGATCTAAATTTGATTTTATTGAAAATGTTTGCCAAATAAAAATAGCGGGAAGTTACGAAACTTTCCACCCTATCATGCCAGATAACAATATTTGTCAATTATTAAAAATAGAGAATAACATTCCCATATTAAGGCTCAGCACATTATCATACAGTATTCATGGTGATTATATTAATTACTCAATAATGTATAGAAACACCCAAGATTATATTGTTGAATATCATTTAAAACGAGAACAATAATCATTAATATAAAATAATGTTGAAGCTTTAGTATTAATAATTAGATTTATTGTTATGAGAGCAAAAAAAAGCACTCCGAAGAGTGCCTTTCATTTTTATAAATGCCATTATTTCTTTTTAATCGCATTAATAATATTTGTTGTAGAAATGCCGTCTTCAAAATTCAGCACTTTTACTTCACCGCCTGCTGCCCAAACTTCTTTGCTACCTGCGATGTCTTCAGGCTTATAATCGCCACCTTTAACTAAGATATCCGGTAATACAGAGGCAATTAAGCGCTGTGGTGTATCTTCTTCAAACGCAACAACCCAATCGACAGCACCTAATGCGCCCAACACAGTCATACGCTGTTCTAATGGGTTAACAGGACGACTTTCACCTTTTAAGCGCTTAGTAGACGCATCACTATTTACCGCAACAATAAGGCGATCTCCTAATTTACGTGCATTCGCTAAATAGCTAACATGACCTGCATGAAGAATATCAAAACAACCATTTGTCATCACAATACGCTCACCGCGCTGACGCGCTAATTCGACGGCTTGTTTTAATTGTTCTTCCTCCATCATGCCAAACCCGTTATCAGCTCGACCACGAATAGCATTTTCAAGCTCAATAGGTGATACCGTTGATGTCCCTAATTTACCCACAACAACGCCTGCCGCTGCGTTAGCAAGGAAACAGGCTTCACCTAAAGGTTTGCCAGCAGCTAAAGAGGTTGCTAATACGCCAATTACTGTATCACCTGCACCTGTTACATCATAAACTTCTTGGGCTTGGGTTGGTAAATGCAATGGAGCTTCATTAGCACGCAGTAAGCTCATTCCTCGCTCTGAGCGAGTGATCAGCAACGCTTCAAGATCTAAATCTCGAACTAATTGAGTCCCTTTTTCCACCAGCTCATCATCAGTTTTACAAACACCAACCACTTGTTCAAATTCAGACATATTTGGCGTTAATAGCGTCGCACCGCGATAGCGTTCAAAATCTGATCCCTTAGGATCGATTAATACAGGTACACCAGCTTTTTTTGCCAGTTGGATCATCTCTTGAACATGAGAAAGTGCCCCTTTGGCATAGTCAGATAAAACCAATGCGCCAATAGAAGGTAATGCTTGCTGAATACGTTCATAAATAGGTTGAGGATCAACATTGCTAAATCCTTCTTCAAAATCAAGACGGATTAATTGCTGATTACGTGAAAGTACACGTAATTTTGTGATCGTTGGGTGTGTCGCAACAGAGACAAAATCACAACGCACATTGACCTGATTTAATGTATTGCTCAATGCTTTTGCGGCTTCATCAATACCTGTTAAACCCACTAAACGCGAATTAGCACCAAGAGACGCAATATTCATCGCAACGTTTGCTGCACCACCTGGTCGCTCTTCTGTGGTATCAACTTTAACCACTGGCACTGGGGCTTCTGGTGAAATTCGACTTGTTGGGCCATACCAATAGCGGTCTAACATGACGTCACCGACAACCAACACATTGGCCTTATTAAAATCCGGTAGCGTTACTTTCATCCCATACTCCACATTTATTTTCAAAATAAGCCGAAATAATACCATAACTTGTTAGGCAAAAAGAGATACACATAAGACTTCATGCCAACAAACCATTACTCTTGTTCACCAAGCCACTTCAATTTGCTTTTTAATACACACTCTCGCTCTGCGATAAAACAATGATTATCCACAATGGCAGGTAATGCTTGTAACGCCAGATGATGTAATTCATTACGCAATGTGACATAAGCATGTGTTAAAGCGAGAGCTTCATCTTCATCCATCACTTGATGCTTTGCCATTAACTCAAAAATACGCACATTATCAGACCAACGAGTTAAAGCAGGGTATTGGTGAGAAAAACGCAATACTAAATATTGCGCGATAAATTCAATATCAGTAATACCGCCAGATGAGGTTTTTAAATCAAACTTATCGGCTTGTGTTGGTGCAAGATGTTGCACCATTTTTTTACGCATATCGCGTACTTCATTTTGTAACACATCAGCATCACGAGAAAGGCATAACGTTTCATGACGAATACGTGAAAACATCTGTTGTAATTTATCATCGCCATAAATCATTCTAGCGCGAATTAAAGCTTGATGCTCCCAAGTCCAAGCTTCATTTTTCTGATATTCATCAAAAGCTTGAATAGTACTAACCAACATACCTGATTCACCCGAAGGACGTAAACGCGCATCGACTTCATACAACACACCAGAAGATGTTCTGGTACTAAACAAATGGATAATACGCTGTGCTAAACGCAGATAAAACTGGCGGGCATCAATCTTTTTTGCCCCTGTTGTCACAGTGTTTATTGGACAATCTAATAAAAAGACCAAGTCCAAATCAGAGCTATATCCTAACTCCCATCCCCCCAATTTACCGTATCCAATCACCGCAAAACCCAGCCCATCACGATGAGCTAAATGTTCAGGTTCACCATAACGTTTCACCATATATGACCAAGCTTGATAAACAACAGCATGAATAATAGCTTCCGCTAAATATGTTAAGTGATCACTAACCTTCATTACTGGCAATACACCTGTAATATCTTCAGCGGCGATGCGTAGTAATTGGGCTTGCTTAAACTGGCGTAATGCTTCTAATCGTTGCTCTTCATCTTCTTCTGGTACACGTAATAAATATTGACGTAATTCATCACGATACGCATCTAAAGGTAAAGGTTGATAGAGAGAATTAGGATCAAGTAATTCATCTAATAGTAAAGGATGAAGCGCTAATTGTTCAGCAATCATCGGAGATGCTGCACAGAGTCGTATAACATGCGTTAAAACTTCATCCGACTCTTGCATCAACTCTAAATACGTTGTACGACTCACAATGCTTAATAGCAAAGGCGTCACACGTTGTAGTGTCACTAAAGTAAGGGGTTGCTGGCAAATTTTAGCCAATAGTTTTGGCATTAAGGCATCAAGAACATCGCGTCCTCTCGGCCCAATGGTTCGCTTGCCAATATCTTGGCGAAAATTCTGCAACGTCTGATTTATTGCCTCAAGCGCTTCACTGGTTAATGTTTCATGAAATAATGACGATGTTTCAGGCAAGCGACCAAGTAACCAAAGACGCTTAAATTCAGAGATATCGTCTTCATCATCGTTTTCGTCTTCTTCACCAATTAATTGCGTGAAAATTACGGAAACAGCCTGCATCTTGTGATTAATTTCTTGATAAAGCGCTTTCCAATCATCAAATCCCATTGCCAAAGTCAATCTGGCTTTATCTTCTTCACTTTCAGGTAAGGCTTGGGTTTGTTGATCACCAATAGACTGTAAAAGATTTTCTAATCGGCGAAGAAAAAGGTAGCTTTCAGCCAATTGTGCCGTTTCTTCTGCGGTGAGTAATTCAAGTTTCGCAATAACGTTAAGCACCGTTAATAATGAATTGCTTTGAAGCTCAGGCTCTCTACCACCACGAATTAGCTGAAAAACTTGCGTAATAAATTCGATTTCACGAATACCACCAGAGCCTAATTTTATATTATCAATCATGCCACGACGACGAACTTCACGACTTATCATGGATTTCATATTTCTAAGTGATTGAATAACACTAAAATCAATATAACGACGATAAACAAAAGGACGCAACATTTGGCGCAATACTTGGCAATACTCTTTCTTTTCTGCCCCTAAAACGCGTGCTTTGATCATGGCGTAACGTTCCCAATCGCGCCCTTGCTCTTGATAATAATCTTCCAGTGCTGCAAAGCTCATTACCAAAGGCCCACTTTCGCCAAAAGGACGTAACCGCATATCAACGCGGTAGACAAAACCATCAATAGTATGCTGATCCAGCGCTTTAATCAGCTTTTGACCTAAGCGCGTAAAAAACTGCGCATTATCTAATTCTCGTCGTCCACCTTGTGTAAACCCATTTTCAGGATAGGCAAAAATTAAGTCGATATCAGAAGAAAAGTTAAGTTCAAACCCACCTAGTTTTCCCATTCCTAAAATCAGTAATGGCTGAGGTTTTCCCTCATTATCACAAGGCGTTCCCCATTGTTGGCAACATTGCTGATAAAGCGTATCTCTTGCGCCACAAATTAATGTTTCAGCTAATACACTCAAATGTTTTAGCACACAAGGAATATCGGCTAATTGAAAAAATTGTAGCCATGCAATGCGCACTAATTGTTGATGACGAAATTGGCGTAAAACTCGCATAACGTCATCTTCATTATCAATATCGGCTAATTTTGCTGTCAATTGAGGCTCATAACTCTGCCATTCCACACTCGTTGGCGGATTTTGCCTGATATCAGTCAACCATTGAGGATTAACGCGCAAATGCTCTGTTGCAAAGGGGGTAAAAGCAAAAAACTGTTGTTCTTGTTCACTAAAAGGCGCTAACGCATTCAATTGAGAAGAGAACCCACACTGTGCTTTATTCCACAATTGTTGAAATACACCAATAACAGACATAAATAGACTCTCAAGTTGTCAGGAAATTAAGCAATAGACAGTAACCATGCCATAGAAGATAACTTAAAATTCAACCATAAAACATGATAATAGTCGGTTGCTGTTGTAAATGTTAACGGCGAAATCGCATTGAGTGATTGTTCCATAGATCTAGGCAAATCAGACTGTTTTTTGCACCAATCTGAAAATAATGCCAACATGGCAGGCATGGTAATTGTTGGTGGCGTCGGATTGGCAAAAATCGCTTCTTCTAATGCCTGTATCGCACTTAACCATTTAGTCAATTGCTGAGCCGTTGTATCACTAGGAGAAAGATTCACCACACTCAACGATAATGCAGGTTTATCTTTCGCCAAATAGTAGCCTCGAGCCGCCTTACTGCGAGAAGCAAGACGCAATCCGCCCTTTTCACCTAAATAAGTCGCTAATGCGATAACATCCGACACATTGCCCTTTTTGAGTTCTAACTCGAACTCTTCAATGGGCAACTCATATTGATGAGTGCGAACAGCACCTTTATCTAACACCACTTCAATTTGGCTATCTTGAAAATCCACCAACCAAATTTCACGGTAAAAGTTCGTATTAAACAGCACATCAAGTTGAGACTCTAATTGTGTAAGGTCGGTATTTTCAGGCCAGATTTCTGCTGGGAAGCGTGCTAGATCTAATTTAGGTTGTTCTAATTCCACGTTATATTCTGGACGTTGATGCAAACCAGCAACGACTTTACCGGCAGTTTTAATTGTCATTTCATAACGTTCATCAACACCACGAATACGCAGCCCCATATCCCAGCGACGAATTTGATTATCTGCGGTTTCAAAGTAAAGATTAGTCAGCTTTTTGGGTGCAGTATGCTGATGAGGTAGAGTCAGAATGCGCTGAATAATGTGAGGAATAGCGGCAGGTATGGCACTCATTTTGAGTTCAGTTTCTAATTGGCTCATTCTATTTCCCTTAAGTAAATCAATTGATTAGTAAAATATTTGACGCATTTTCATTTTGCAAGTGATAGCCTAATAACAATAATGAATAAAAGGCAGATTATCCCTATATTCTACCAGTTAAGACTGTTCTCATTCTGGTTTACTATTTGCTTACGCAAACTTTACTCTTTAGTATCAGTAAAAATATTCTCTTGTATAGATAAAAAAGTTGAAAACATAATGCGAAAATTACCCTTACTTTTTCTTTCCTTACTTGGCTTAGGCTTTTCTCTGAGCTCACACGCAGAAACTCGTTATGTTTCCGATGAATTATCCACTTATGTGCATAGTGGACCAGGAAATCAGTATCGAATTGTTGGCTCTTTAAATTCTGGCTCAACAGTCACTGTACTTTCTCGTAATGCAGCAACGGGCTACGTACAAATTAAAGACGATAAAGATCGTACTGTTTGGATACCTGAAAGCCAACTGAGTGCTCAGCCAAGCATGCGTACTCGCATTCCTGCAATGGAAAAAGAGATCCAAACACTGCGCGACAAACTGGCGAATATCGACCAAAGTTGGAATCAACGTACAATAGATATGCAAAATAAAGTTTCAAACAGTGATGACATCATCAATGGCTTGAAAAAAGAAAATGAACAAATGAGAACTAAGCTCGCTGTCGCAGAGAAAAAACTCGATTTTGCTAATCAACAATTAGATGACAGACAACGCGATATCATCTTACAGTGGTTTATGTATGGTGGTGGTGTTGCTGGTGCAGGTCTTGTCTTTGGTCTGATCCTTCCACATATTATTCCGCGTCGTCGTAAACGTAATGATCGTTGGATGAACTAATATCCAACCAAAGGAACAGTGATCCCGTGAATATATATCTTGTTGGTGGCGCTGTACGCGACCAACTGTTACAGATGCCAGTAAAAGACAGAGATTGGGTTGTTGTTGGTGCAACACCTCAAATGCTATTACAACAAGGCTATCAACAAGTAGGCAAAGATTTTCCTGTTTTTCTTCATCCAGATACTCATGAAGAATATGCCCTTGCGCGCACAGAACGAAAATCAGGCTCAGGTTACACGGGATTCACTTGCTATGCAGCACCCGATGTCACATTAGAAGACGATCTTGCGCGTCGTGATCTCACTATTAACGCTATCGCTTATTCCGTTGATGGCGGATATGTCGATCCTTACCACGGCATAGATGACATCAATGCGAGACAACTTCGCCATGTTTCTGAGGCATTTTCAGAAGATCCGTTAAGAGTTTTGCGAGTTGCACGTTTTGCGGCACGGTTTGCGCCTTTAGGATTTAATATTGCACCTGAAACACTGCAATTAATGAAGACGATGGCACAAAGTGGTGAGTTAAATGCACTGACTGCTGAACGTGTTTGGAAAGAGACTGAAAAAGCTCTTGAGAGCCCCGCGCCTCAAGTCTATTTTGAAGTTTTACGTCAATGTGGTGCTTTAAGCGTTCTTTTTCCTGAAATTGATGCTTTGTTTGGTATACCTGCTCCTGAAAAATGGCACCCAGAAATCGATACAGGCATTCATGCCATGATGGTACTTAATATCGCCAGTCAATTAACAGACGATATTGCGGTACGCTTTAGTGCCTTATGCCATGATTTGGGAAAAGGATTAACACCTCCTGAAAATTGGCCTCATCATCACGGTCATGGCCCTGCGGGTGTGCCTTTAGTTGAAGCCTTGTGTCAACGTTATCGTATTCCTAATCATATCCGTGATCTCGCGCGTTTAACGGCAAGATTTCATGATCATATCCATCGTATTGATAGAATGCGCCCTTCTAAAATAATCCGCTTATTTGATGCTATTGATGCATGGCGAAAACCAGAACGTGTTGAACAACTTGCAATGGTGAGTGAAGCCGATGCGAGAGGACGTAAGGGCTTAGAAAATATTGCTTATCCACAACGTGCGTTTCTTTGCCAAGCTTTCCTTGTTGCAAATAATGTGGATATTAAGCCAATCATTGAAAGTAGATTAAAAGGCAGTGCAATACGAGATGCGCTAACCAAGCAACGAGAAGCCGCGATTATAAAATGGAAATCGCGACTTAATCAGGAACAGCGCTAATTAAGCTTTACGCTCAATAATCACACCTACATTTGTGGCTTGTGCAACAGCTCCTGGTTTCGCTAATTTAATTTTTACTCTTGGTACAGCAAAGTGCGTTATCAATAGCTGTGCCACTTCTTCAGCAACACGTTCAACTAATTCAAAACGTCGAGTCTCAACATAGTCAATAATTGCATTGCTCACACTGGCATAATCTAAACAATGAACCACATCATCGGTTTGGGATGCGCGTTTGTTATCCCATTCCATTTCGATATCGAACACTAATTTTTGTTTTATGGTTTTTTCCCAATCATAAACACCGATTGTGGTTATTACTGATAATTGCTCAATAAATACGATATCCATCACGTCATCTCTTATTTTTTCTGCTCATCGGATACCACTTCCGATGAAATATGCGTATTATCCATACATGCCTAACGAACTTACATAAACATTGGAGAATACAAATGAGTGCTAACGCACTTGGAATGATCATCTTCGCCTACTTGTGCGGCTCAATCTCCAGCGCGATATTGATTTGCCGACTGGCAAGACTACCTGATCCAAGAAAATTTGGCTCTGGCAATCCCGGAGCAACCAACGTCCTACGTATTGGAGGAAAGGCAGCTGCAGCAGCCGTTCTTATCTGTGACGTCCTAAAAGGGATGATCCCTGTTTGGCTCGCCTATTACTTAAATGTGCCTCCTTTTTACCTCGGTATTGTCGCAATAGCAGCTTGTCTAGGTCATATTTATCCTGTTTTTTTCCACTTTAAAGGCGGAAAAGGTGTAGCCACTGCATTTGGTGCTATCGCTGCCATTGGTTGGGATTTAAGTGGGCTTATCGCAGGAACGTGGTTACTCACCGTCTTACTGAGTGGCTATTCATCGCTTGGTGCGATTATCAGCGCACTGCTTGCCCCTTTTTATGTTTGGTGGTTTAAACCAGAATTCACTTATCCCGTTGCTTTATTATCATGTCTGGTACTTTACCGTCATCACGACAATATTCAACGTTTATGGCGTGGTCAAGAGAGCCGTATCTGGCATAAATTAAAGAAAAAGACTGAAAAAACAGAAAAAGAGATCATTCAAGAAGCTAAAGAGCAAGAAAAAGAAGATTAACCTCACCAAATCGTAAAGATAGGATGGATAAAAAAGCCACTTTTCAGTGGCTTTTCTTTTACTACTGACGTACTGACGCGCTACTTATTTTCAAGTGCTGGCAACTCAGCTAAAGGCCAACGCGGTCTTACTGTTACGCTTAATGGACCTTCTGTACCGCCTTTAAAGCGGATCATTCCTGCTAGTGCAATCATTGCACCATTATCAGTACACAATTCAGGACGCGCATAAAAAACTTCGCCACCTAATTGCTTCATTACGGTTTCCATTTTTGCACGTAATGTACGATTAGCACTTACACCACCCGCCATCACCAAACGTTTAAAGCCTGTTTGTTCTAACGCTCTACGACATTTTATCGCAAGCGTATCAACAACCGCATCTTCAAATGCCCGTGCAATATCAGCGCGAGTTTGGTCTGAATCATCATTTTGACGAATAGTATTAGCGGCAAAGGTTTTTAAACCCGAGAAACTAAAATCAAGTCCAGGTCTATCTGTCATTGGTCGAGGAAAGACAAAGCGACCTTCTGTGCCTTGTTGCGCCATTTTCGATAATACTGGACCACCAGGATAATCTAATCCCAGTAGTTTTGCCGTTTTATCAAAAGCTTCGCCAGCAGCATCATCAATAGATTCACCTAATAAGGTGTATTCGCCAATTCCCGTCACACTAATTAACTGTGTATGGCCACCAGAAACCAAAAGTGCCACAAATGGAAACTCTGGTGTTTTCTCTTCAAGCATTGGAGCCAATAAGTGGCCTTCCATATGATGAACAGGAATAGCTGGGACATCCCACGCAAAAGCTAATGAGCGTCCAATAGTTGCCCCTACAAGCAACGCGCCAACAAGACCGGGGCCAGCAGTATAAGCAACCGCATCAATATCTTGCGCCGTAAGATTTGCTTCTTTCAGTGCCGCTTGAATAAGAGGTACTGTTTTACGGATATGATCCCGTGAAGCAAGCTCAGGAACTACCCCACCATAATCGGCGTGCAGTTTAATCTGGCTATAAAGTTGATTCGCTAATAGGCCGGCTTTATCATCATAGATTGCGATACCGGTTTCATCGCAAGATGTTTCAATACCTAAAACTCGCATGACGCTTCCAAATTCTTCTTCGCTAACTCGCGTAATGAATCGATTGTATCATTATTTCGGTGATTTTATACGCCTTCGCAACATCTTTTACATACCAGCATGTGACAAATTCCTTTTTCTGGTCTATAATTATTCACCTATTTTAAGTGATTTAAATGTGTGGTTAGCGACTGTCGCTTTTTGTGTACTTATTAAAAAGACACAAAAGTGAGAGTTTGCGTTTCAATTTTGTGCATCTCTTTACAAAGTGCCCTGCTTTGAAGTAAAATTCCGCACCATTTTAAATGTCGGCTGGCTTAAATAATGCCAGCGCAAACCGATTTCTATTGAGGTGAGAGGCACATGCCGGTAATCAAAGTACGTGAAAACGAGCCATTTGACGTTGCTCTTCGTCGTTTCAAACGCTCTTGTGAAAAAGCAGGCGTATTAGCAGAAGTTCGTCGTCGTGAGTTTTATGAAAAACCAACGACTGAACGTAAACGCGCTAAAGCATCAGCAGTAAAACGTCACGCTAAAAAATTAGCTCGCGAAAACGCACGTCGTACTCGTCTGTACTAATATTTTGCGGCTTATACCGCAACGTATGCAGACACTGTAGTCGCAGTTAAAGGCCGTGCTTTCTTCTGAGAGCGCGGCTTATTCTCGTTCAACAACAGGCGTAAAAGGGCTTATGGCTGGACGAATTCCACGTTCATTTATCAATGATTTGCTAGCTCGAACCGATATCATCGATCTTATCGACGCTCGTGTGCCGTTAAAAAAACAAGGCAAAAATCATTCAGCGTGTTGTCCGTTTCATAATGAAAAAACGCCCTCTTTCACAGTAAATAGCGACAAACAGTTTTACCACTGTTTTGGTTGCGGCGCGCATGGCAATGCTATTGATTTTTTGATGAATTACGACAGACTCGATTTTGTCGAAACCATTGAAGAGTTAGCAGCAATGCATGGGTTAGAAGTTCCTTATGAATCAGGAACAAGCAGTAGCCCTATTGAACGACATATAAGACAAAATCTCTATCAAGTGATGGAGAAATTGAATCAGTATTATAGTAGCGCTCTCAATAAACCTGATGCACAGGAAGCAAGAAACTACCTTGCGCATCGTGGGCTTAGTGAAGATATTATTACCCGTTTTTCTATTGGATTTGTACCAACAGGTTGGGATAACGTCCTAAAACGTTTTGGTCAAAGTGCCGATAATAAAGCCTTACTTCTTGAAGCGGGTATGGTAATAACTAACGATAATGGTCGCACTTATGATCGTTTTCGCCAACGAGTCATGTTTCCTATCCGAGATAGACGTGGTCGTGTTATTGCCTTTGGTGGGCGTGTTTTAGGTGATGATTTACCTAAATACTTAAACTCACCAGAAACAGAGATATTCCATAAAGGACGTCAACTTTACGGACTTTATGAAGCGCAACAATCTAATAATAACGTCACAAAGCTATTAGTTGTTGAAGGTTATATGGATGTTGTGGCATTAGCGCAGTTTGGTATTGATTATGCCGTTGCCTCATTAGGAACCTCCACCACAGCAGAACATATCCAGTTGCTCTTTCGGACAACGGATAACATTATTTGCTGCTATGATGGAGATAGAGCTGGACGTGATGCTGCATGGCGAGCATTAGAAACCGCCCTTCCTTTTTTAAATGACGGTCGCTCTTTACGTTTTATGTTTTTACCCGAAGGTGATGATCCCGATTCATTGGTTCGTCGTGAAGGTAAAGAAGCTTTTGAAAAACGTATGGAACAAGCACATTCATTATCAGAATTTTTATTTGATTCACTCGTTCCTCAAGTGGATCTGAGTACTCAAGAAGGCAATGGTAAGCTATATAGTTTAGCCAGACCATTAATAGATAAGATCCCAAGTGAAACTTTACGTCTATATTTATTAAGAGAGCTTGGAAGCTTAACGGGAAATCCCGATATTGAGCAGATGGATCGTTTATTTGGTAGAACGCCGGTTAATCACGAGTTATCGTATCAACCGACAAAATTACGCACAACACCGATGCGTATATTGATTGCCCTATTGATACAAAACCCAGAATTCTCTAAATTAGTGCCCCCTCTCGAGGGATTAAGTACAGAAAAAATTGCAGGTCTATCACTTTTTATTGAATTAGTTTCTGTTTGCCAAGCACAACCTGGCCTAAATACGGGACAGATTATCGAACTCTATAGAGAGAATAAATTCGGTAAACAGCTTGAAAAATTGGCAATGTGGAACGATATAGATATAGATGAGATTGCAGAAAAAACCTTTACAGACACGTTAGATCATCTTTTTTTAACCGCAATGGATGAACGTTTAAACACGCTTATTGCGAAAGAGAGAACAGAAGGCCTAACGCAAGATGAACGCGAAGAAGTCCAATTGATAATACAGGCACGCGTTAAAAAGTAAATACAGAATTAAGATTAAAAACACGGCTTAATTGCCGCTATCGGTAGGTACTAAAAACCTACATTTGCTACGCTGAGGGGACCGTAGCAATCGACAATGAAAATGCCCCTCCGTAGTTATTGTTGGCTGAACAGTTATCGCCGACCGACACCAACCCAAATTACTTTGAAGTGTGGATACCGTCTTATGGAGCAAAACCCGCAGTCACAGCTGAAGCTACTTGTTACTAAAGGTAAGGAGCAAGGCTACCTGACCTATGCTGAGGTCAATGACCATCTGCCGGAAGATATCGTCGATTCAGATCAAATCGAAGACATCATCCAGATGATTAACGACATGGGCATTCAGGTTATGGAAGAAGCACCTGACGCCGATGATCTGATGCTGGCAGAAAATTCAAATGATACTGATGATGATGCTGCAGAAGCCGCAGCTCAGGTACTTTCTAGTGTAGAATCTGAGATTGGCCGTACAACCGACCCTGTGCGTATGTATATGCGCGAAATGGGTACCGTTGAACTGCTCACCCGGGAAGGTGAAATTGATATCGCAAAACGCATTGAAGATGGTATTAACCAAGTTCAATGTTCCGTTGCAGAATATCCTGAAGCAATTACTTATCTTCTTGAACAGTATGATCGCGTTGAAGCTGGCGAAGCACGTCTTTCAGATTTAATTACTGCGTTTATTGACCCTAATGCCGAAGAAATGGCAGAAAGTGAAGATGTCAACTTAGGCAAAGATGATGATGAAGTTGACAACAGCGCTGAAGACGAAGATGAAGACGAAGATGAAGATGGCGATAATGACAGCGATAGCGATGATGATAACAGCATCGATCCTGAATTAGCGCGTCAGAAGTTTACTGAGCTTCGTGAGCAATATGAAAAAACTCGCCAAACTATCAAGGCGAAAGGTCGCAACCACAAAGATACAGAGCTTGAAATCTTATTATTATCTGAAATTTTCAAACAGTTCCGTTTAGTACCGAAACAGTTTGATTATTTGGTTAACAATATGCGTGACATGATGGACAGAGTTCGTGCACAAGAACGTCACATCATGCGTCTTTGTGTTGATCAAGTTAAGATGCCAAAGAAAAACTTCATTACGCTGTTTACAGGTAACGAAACCAATGACACATGGTTCACTGCTGCTCGTGCAATGAATAAGCCTTGGTCTGAAAAACTGGCAGGTATTGAAGAAGAAGTACAACGCAGCTTACAAAAACTGCAACAAATTGAAGTTGAAACTGGACTGACAATCGAACAGGTTAAAGATATTAACCGTCGTATGTCTATCGGTGAAGCAAAAGCACGTCGTGCGAAAAAAGAGATGGTCGAAGCGAACTTACGTCTCGTTATCTCTATCGCGAAAAAATATACCAACCGTGGCTTACAGTTCCTTGACCTGATTCAGGAAGGGAATATTGGTCTGATGAAAGCGGTTGATAAATTTGAATACCGTCGTGGTTATAAGTTCTCAACTTATGCAACATGGTGGATCCGTCAGGCAATTACTCGTTCAATCGCTGATCAGGCGCGTACAATCCGTATCCCTGTTCACATGATCGAAACGATTAATAAACTGAACCGTATCTCTCGTCAAATGTTGCAAGAGATGGGGCGTGAGCCTTCACCAGAAGAACTTGCAGAACGCATGCTGATGCCTGAAGACAAGATCCGTAAGGTACTGAAAATCGCTAAAGAACCAATCTCCATGGAAACCCCAATCGGTGACGATGAAGATTCACATTTAGGTGATTTTATCGAGGATACTACTCTCGAATTACCACTGGATTCTGCAACATCAGAAAGCTTACGTTCAGCAACTCACGAAGTGTTAGCAGGCTTAACATTGCGTGAAGCGAAAGTCCTGCGTATGCGTTTTGGTATCGATATGAATACCGACCATACCTTGGAAGAAGTGGGTAAACAGTTTGATGTTACCCGTGAACGTATTCGTCAGATTGAAGCGAAGGCACTGCGTAAATTACGCCACCCAAGCCGTTCTGAAGTGTTACGCAGCTTCCTTGATGAGTAATCGACTTACTTTTCAATAAAAGTTATAACAAACGCCTGTGATATCACAGGCGTTTTTTTATGGAATTTCGATACGGTATCTACAATCTATCTAATCTACGATAGATTTCACCTACATATATTTATAAAAAATAGCCTTATTATTTATATTATTGTACCTGTGCGTAAGCTTATCCATAAATCGTTACTCTATGTTATTGATATCACAGTTATTCTCTGTTTTATTTTTTTATTGTTTAGATTGAACAGAATTTGCGCATACAGTCATTCAAAGGCTAGACCTCGTGCCAAATGGCACGTATAATCACACTCCATTAAGGCCCCTTAGCTCAGTTGGTTAGAGCAGGCGACTCATAATCGCTTGGTCACTGGTTCAAGTCCAGTAGGGGCCACCAAATTTTAGCTGTTAAATCAGCACATTAAGCCACTTCTTAGCAAGTGGCTTTTTTGTTTATATGAACCGTTGCCCCATTTTTGCCCCATAAGAAATATTATTTAACCTTACATTCTTATAATTATGCTAAACCTTTATATAGTTAAGAAATAAACTAAAGGAATACTAATAATGAAAAATGTTCTTATTATAAAATCAGATAGCACAACAGAAATCAAAAGCGTCGATGATAAAGATACCACAGTACAAATAACTGATATTTCTTTAGTTCCTAAAGATATTAGAGAAAGACCTATTGAGTATTTTCCATATAATGGGAAATACTACCCCATTGCACGTGATTGTGATTTAATCAGTGATGATAGAGTTCGTTGCGTCATTGCAGGAATTAACTAATTCCCTAACTATTTCAGTCTCAAAAAATACTACCTTCATGATTAACCAGAGTTATTTTATTTTCTCTGGTTTTTTATTTAGATCATTACCCCCGCGTAAAGCATGAAATTTCTTTTACTATCAATGCGTTATTTTTTTATCGCGATCCTTTTTCTATGTCTCAAACTGAAATAACCTGAAATCTTTTTCAATCATTTCAGTTTGACGCTTACGCAAAGAACCCAATCACAGCACGCCCTCGCAATATGTTTTGTAAAAAATTCAAACTGAAATAATTTTTAGATCCAAATTGTGCAGGCGGGTGCGGATTAGTGCGTTTTACGTGGTGAATGATTTTATTTCGTGGGGATTATGCGCACTGTGTCGCACGCTATCGATGCGATCCATTTTGAGCTAACGCAGATGTATTATGAGAATTGAGCGCCTTATAATGGCGTAGGCGTGGCTATATTGAGGGCATAAAAAAGCCCGCAAGCGCGGGCAAGGATGGTAACGATTTTATCACCCAATGACAGGTGAATACTTCTGCTTAAGCCCTGTTGATTTGGTGCCTGTGTTGCTAATGGCTGAGGCATTTAACGGACTGCCCGTGTTGTTATGGGTATGGTTTGCCGTGAGTGTGGCCAACTCATTCACCACATCTAGCGTATCTAACATGCACTGCATCACATTCAATTGTTCATTACCCAGATAAACAACCGGTGCCATGATTTTTTGCATCGCGCCTGCAATACTCGAACGCACTGCCCCGATTTTTTCCTCCAGTTTCTGACCAACATCAACCGTCATATTTTTACCAACCGCCACAACTTTATTGGCTTGCGTTGCTTGGCTAAAGTCACCTTCAGCAATTTGCATAATGGCACCTGCCATTAACGTGCTTGTGCCAATGACTGTCGTTTTATCGGTAGCTTGTACTGTGGTTTCTCTGGTGATAACGGTGCGATTTTCTGTGTCGGTTTTAACTTCACGATGCATCGACTCTTCAATAATTTTCTGGTCAGTTTGACGATGCCATGTGCCGTCCTGCGTAACCCGTTGTGATACCTCTTGGCGTTGCTGTTGCAGTTGTTCGCCTGGCTTAATGTCGGGCAAGGTATTGCCATGACTTAGCACTTGACGAATAAAGGGCTTATCTGCACGGCCATTTTCAAACGCAATTTCAACCATTGAACCCACAGGCGGATATTGAAACACCCCCGACTCATTGCCTGCCATGGGCAACGGTAACGGCACCGCGTGATAAACGGGTGCCACATCATTGCCGTCGGCATCAACCATTTGCACATCAACCGCATATTTTGGTCTGAATGGATCAGAAATATCCCCCGCGGTAGTGTTTTCGGTGGGTGCTTCAACACGGGCAAATTTCGGCAAGTGCAATCCTGCCGAAAGCTCGGGGTAGGCATTATCAATTTGTTGTTGTGCTATGGTGCGGTTTTCGGCTCGTCCTGTAATGGCATCGGGGCTGATCCACGTTAGCGTCATATTGTCGTTATCCAGCGCCACACGCTCTAAGCGTTTATCATTCACTTTCACACCAGGGCGTAAACTTTGCACCATGGGGATGGTCATTTGATTACCCGCACGTTGTTCAGAAGAAAACTGATTGTCTATTTCAATCTCTTTATCTTTCCAAAATGAATCATTCCAGCTTCCTACGAACACGTCACCGTCTGGCGTTTGATACCAAACATAATCGGGAATATTGAAGACTTTTCCCAGGCTATTTAATAATTGATAACCCGTACCGTTATGAGTGTAATGTGGAATAGGGGTATTCACATATTCGGCATCCGGTAACACAAAATGTAATCCGCTGTGCTCTTTTAGATAATCGGTGATCTGTTTTAAGGTGGGATGCTGAAAAGAGCATGGCCACATTCTGTCGAATACGCCAACCAATTCGCGCACGAACAATTTTTGAAAACCATTTTGTGACGGTTGCGAACGCTCCACGTAACCCGTGAAATACCGTAATAATAAATCCGTGTAGCCAATATCAAGACGCACCAATTTACCTGTGTAATCAGTATCGGTTTTAGCAGTAATAAATCCACGACCACATTGGGATAATTCCAGCACCATTTTCACGTCAACAAGGTGCGTTTCATCACCCGATAAATAAAGTCGATTAATCGGTTTCATCTTTTAATCCCCCAAAGCATCATTAACGGGCTTCAACACATTTTTCTCAAACCAGCTCAATTCCTGCTCTTGTTCTAGCGTTCCTTCGCCGTTGGCTTTCGGCTTATCACTCATATTTTGTGTTTTGCCTTTAACCTGCCCTGCTGAACGACTCTCGCGTTTTTCAGGCACCGATAAATGTTCACGTAAGGTAAAGGTGATTTGCCAGGCTTGCTTGCCGTCCATCTTTGATGCATCAATACCGTTGGTAAATGTGCCAAGACGAAAATTAATCGCGCTGGCCATACGGTTGGCGACACGATAGCGTTTTAGTAATCCATTTTCTTTGGCTTCAGCTAGCGCAAATAAACGGGTTAGCGTTTTTTCTTCGGTGAAAGGAATAGTGCCCGTGATACGTAGCTCTTTGGGTTTGATACCCTGCTCACTGTTGACGGTACTTGAGGACTGCCCCGACTGGTCTTTATCTTGATACATCATGGACGGGGTAACAGTAAGGTTTTTTAATAAAATGGCTTCACCATCCAGCGCCAATGTAATGATTTGACTGACTTTCGGTGTGTTATTTTCGTTGAGTGGTGTCTGTGTCATGCATCATTCCTTTGATTACATCAATATCGCCCGCAAACAATGTGGCCAAGGTATAAACCGCATCCTGTTCAGGGATTTCTTTTTTCATTTTATCCGCTAATTCTGCACCGTTACCTTTTCCCTGGAACACCCAAACAGTGGTTGATTTTCCCAGCAAGCCCGCCAATGAATCTGCCATGCCTTGCAAAATGTTTTTTCGACTTTCCGCAAATCCTTTTACGCTAGAAAGTAACCCAGCAACACTTGCCCCGCTTGAGGCTTCACTTTTTGCCTTTTCAATTAATCCCGCATTAACCACTGCACGGCTATTATTTGTTGATAACGTTTGAGGTTCAGGAATACCCGCCAAGGTCTTAGCGGGTATCTGCATTTTGGTGATATTCAGGCTTTCGGCTGTTTTGGCCATACGTTCAACTTGGCTAAAAACAGGCAAAGGCAACACACCCGAAAAGGCTTGAATTGCATTGATAAATTCGTCATGAGTACGGGCGCAAATCATCGTCACGACAATATCAACCTCGCCCGCCCCCTGAATTTTATTCGCAATATAATTAATCGCATTGGTGGGGCTTAAATAACTGCCTGTGGCGGTATTTTGCCCAACACCATAAATAAAGGGGTGAACGGGTAATAACGAACAGGTAACGCCTGTTAAATCGCCTGATAGTGAAAACTGCTTACGTTGCCATTTCATTATCAACCTCACATCAAATAGATTTCTAAAATCATTAGCGTAGATGCAACTAAATGAATTCTGGTTCCGTTTTCTGTTGTCTTCATTCGAGTCCATCTATCACCATTATTGATAGTGACTAAAATGTTATCCGCTGGAATACGAATTTCTGTTACACCTATATCTGTTCTATCTGTGCGAATATAGAGAGAGCGACACCTAACATCATGCGAAACTTTCACAGACTCCCCTTCATTTATTTGCCCTTTATGAATACTCCCAATCCATTTTTTTGGTAGGTATAAATTATTTGCCTGCCCTTCTGTCAGTGCCCCCACATCTCCCGCATTTAATGTGATATCTGTATTCAGCTGTTTACCATTGACTTTACGGGTATTGGGTACACGACTATTCGCATTGGTATTGGCATTATTGGCTGTGGTTTGGGCGGTATTGGCTTTACTCACGCCGTCATTGGCAGTTCTTTGGGCATTATCAGCCTTAGTGACGGCACTGTTTGCCGTATTTTGTGCATTAGTCGCCATGGTTTTGGCTTCATTGACTTGTGCGGGCGTGGATGCGCCCACATCGCCAGCCGTTAACGTAATATCAGTACTTAATGCCTTACCATTCACTTTACGGGTATTAGGCACACGACCATTGGCATTGGTATTGGCATTATTGGCTGTGGTTTGGGCGGTATTGGCTTTACTCACGCCGTCATTGGCTGTCTTTTGGGCATTGTCGGCTTTAGTCTCGGCTCTATTTGCCGTTCCTTGGGCATTATCGGCTTTAGTCTCCGCTCTATTTGCCGTATTTTGTGCATTGGTGGCCATAGTTTTGGCTTCATTCACTTGTGCGGGCGTAGCTGCCCCCACATTTCCCGCCGTTAACGTAATATCTTGTGTTCCATCAAAAGGCACCCCCGAAATTTTGCGCGGTGTTGCCAGTTTTTGCGAGGCAACGGCCGTTCCTGTTGACGGTAATCGGGTATTGGCATTGTCATTCGCCGACTTTGCTGAAGCCATGGCGCTATTATGCAAATCAGTCACTAATTTTTGTGTCGGAGCTAATGCTTGGCTAGTGCCCGTTTTATCCGTTAGTTGGGTAAATCCTTTTGCCGTCAACGTCGCATCAGGATGATTACGGGATTTTTCGTGCGCTTTTAACGCATCATCTAATTGTTGAAAATCCAGTGTTCCTTTAGGGCGTAAATCGGTAATTTGCCCATCTGCTGAAATAGACGCAATCGCAAACACAAAATGCGGAAAACCTGCATTATCGATAGTGTTTTTTAAATCAGGCTTAACGGTCAGTTGAATCTGAGTTTGCCAGCGACTAGTAATGTTTCCTTGGTAACTCACATCGGCATAAACCTTAGTATTTTCCGCGGGTACGGTAATATTTTGATTTGAGGTTAATTCCGCCCGTAATCCACCAATGTAACCAATACCTTTTGTGACAAAATATTGATTCCCTGTTTTACCCACTAAAAAAGCATCGCCAAAAAATGAAGCTTCACCGTAACTGTCGGTATTAATCAGGCGTTGCATTTCATCTATGCCAGAAAGTCTTGCGGTAAAATCAATCTGCCACATTTCGGCAGGGGTATTGATAGCCGTTTCTTTGCTGGCACCTAAATACTCCAGCAAGAAAGAGCGGGTTAACACGTTGCCCTGTTGCCCCGCTTGGGTTTTAATTTTGCGTTGGGTAGGCGCATGCACAATCATCGCCACCGTGCCTGATTTTTTATTTAATAAACCAATCCAGTTAAAATCAAAATCTCCGATTTCGGCACCGATAGTCACCGAGTAGGCCACCGCATTTTGATTAACGACACCGACTTTATTCACCCTTTGACGATGCACAAAATATTTTGCATCGGGCAACCCTTCATTGCGGTCAATCGGTTTTTCAAGCTCTAAATTTGGGATATGTGCAAAGACGAATTCGTCTAACACAATGAGGTTTCCATCAATCGACTCTTGGGCTTTCCAGCGCTCAAATGCCGTTGTAATAATAGATTGTGACATTTGTTACTCTCCTTGTAACAGTGATGCGCTAAAGGTCTGATATTCACAATCAGCCCAACCAAAACGCATCACTAATTGATTATTGGTGATCACTTCAAAACGATAACGGCGACACGTGCGCCCATACTGGCGAATAATGCCCATCAATAAATCGGGGTTGCCTGCGATTTGTCCGTCACTGACTCGTAAAATAATGACATCCCAATCAATATCAGGCTGGCGCTCTAACAGTTCGACATAACCCACACCGAGGCGCTCAAAAATAGCGATAAAGCCACTGACCGAACCCGCATCGCGCGCATTAATAAACGCAAACTTTACGCGCTTGCGAAATAAATCAAGGGGTTCACCTTTAAAGCGGTGAATATCGCGTTGATACGCAAGCACCGATAACAATTCTTCTGAGCAGGTTTCTGCGTCCAATTGTTTGAGTGGCCATAACATCCAGTCATAAACACCCGACCAAAATTTGCGTACCGCATTTAATAATTTGGCAGGTTCACCTTTGTTCATCCATGACGGCAAATTTAAGCCTCTTAATCGTTCCTTGAAATCAGGCATCTTGTAGCTCCACGGTCAGCGATTTTAAACGGGGCACACTCAATTCACTGATAATGTCCGTTTGATTAAATTGTAGGGAATCGACCAGGGTAAAATGGCGGTGAATTTCACGACCTAAATTGGAAAATGAAAAACGCGAGTATGGCCATGTTTTTTTCACGTCATAACTGGTGTTTTCACGAAAAGCACAGCGCACCAGATTTTCAATATCTTGTTTGAGTTTTGTTTGCTCATTGACGGTTAAATTAGTGATATTTTCCACGTACACCGTCAATGTAATGGCGTGTTGCGTTTCAGGCATGGGCATACATTGCATATCATCACCGTGCCCGTGATGCCCTTGTGTATTGACGTAATCATTTACTTTGTCGATAAAGGGCTGGCTGATCACGCCACTGTCTAACAATAAATAGGCATTGGCAGTGCCTGCGCCTCGAGGCGCATCATGCAAAAAGAAAATACGGTCAATACTCAAACCCACCACGCTGGCAATCATCCCTTGATATACCGCGTCAGTATGATAGTTCCCCACTAAATTATATTGGTTACGGCAACGGTCACGTAAATCATCATCATTCTCTTTATCCGCGCCAGGCACTAACAACCAGTTTTCCTCATTTTGCGCCCGTTCAATGCCTGGCACCGCAACGGGCAAAATGCGGAAATAACCTGGCGCGAGATTAAACGCCCCGCCTGCTTCGCTCGCATCAACCGCAATCAAGGCTGATTCTTTTTCAATCGTGACCGTTTCCGTAGTCACCACACTGTAAATCTGTTCGTTAATGCGTTCTGTTTGCACGATGGTGCCCTTTGGCACCGTGACACTGTTTTGCCCTGCGACACGATAAAAGCGCACTTGTCCTTTGGCTTTGGTGGCAGGCTTGCGTTGCAGATTAACGCCCCAGGCAAACATTTCTAGCCACGTCCCCGATGCAGTAGCCAGATACATATTGGTGAACACCAAATTAATTAACGCATCTTTGAGCCACTGAACGGGCGTTGTGACAATCGTATTAATCAAACGCCAAAACGGTGACATATTGGAAGTATTGGTGATTAAGCCTTCTTCTTTCACAATGTCGTTAAATTGCTGATTAATTTCATCGACAGTGATGGGCATGCCGTTGTCTTTTAATGCCGATTCATAGTCAATTTGTGGACGTTGTTTATTCGCCATAATTCACCCCGACACTAATACGGCCAAAATCATAAGTGTCTGCGGTCACCCATAATTTTTTTACGTTTTCTTCATCAACGATAATGGTGCCTGGAATCAGTCGCACATCATCTTCAACCAGTAACACAATTTGCATCCGAATATCGGCGCGTAAGGTGGGGCTACGTTCGGCGACTAATTGTGTCGCTAAACCACTTTCAATAATCGCATGCGCAATGTCTTGTGTGATACTTTGGCGGTTATCACACAATATTGGCTCAAAGCCTGCATTGAGCGTAAAGTCACGCTCGGTTATTAGTAAATCAATGTATTTCGCCTGTTCCATGGCCTATATCCTTAATTAAGCGCGCTCCACTCTTCCAAATCCGCAGGTGACATCACATTGCCATTGTTGATCGTGATATTTCCGTATTGTCTGCGATTATCAACACTCGTTTGATTGTTATTAATTTCTTTGCTTAAACCGCCTTTATTAATGCCTTTTAAATCCCCGCCCGTTAATAATGACGGCTGATAATCAAAACGACGGTTAGGTTGATTTTGATTAATGGCATTAAAATCAGGTTGAATCGGCACATTTGGCAATGCCGAATTGACGACGGCGGTTTCGGTTTCTTTTAAATCAATATTCACGCCAGGGAGATAATTTAATTTGCTAGCCACCGCATTAAACACGCCGTTAAAACTGTCGCTTAACCATGTCCAAAGCCCATCAAAAACGCCTTTGATAGAATCTGAAATACCGTTAAACGTGTCACCGATAGAGAAGTTTTCAAACCAACTGCAAAGCGCATCCCAACCGCCTGCGACCACATTCCATAAATTGGCAAACAGTTGCGACACCGTGTTATAAATCGCAATAAAGGCTTGCACAGGTGACAATGAGAAAAACCATTGGCACACCGCATCCCAACCTTTAGCAATCCCTGCATACATCAAATTCGTGATACGAGTAATGGATGCCCAAAAACTGGCAAATACGCTGACGGGATTGATGCGCTCTAAAAATTTAACGGTAGCATCCCAACCATGAACAATATTGGTTTTTACGCCATCCCATTCCTTCACTATCCATTTCGCACTATTCGTAAATGCGGTGGCAACCATCATCACCGCTTTAATGGTCATTCTTAATGGGAATGTCAGTAATGCAATGGCTTTCGCCACACTCTTACCAAAGGCTTGACCTGCAATCGTGGTTTTATTCAGTGTCTTTTCTGAAAATTCAATCGGCGTGAGTAAGTCAGTAAACCAATTGAAAACGGTTTTTACCGCTTCCCACACAACGCCCAACGCTTTGCCGAGTTCATCAAACATAGAGCCAACGGGCGACATAGAGTCAAAGGCCTCTAAAAATCCTTGCACGAACCCTTTAAAAAATGCCTTGATGGGTTGCCAAAATTTCACAACGGCGATCGCAATTAAGGCAAACAATCCGATTAATAATAAAACTGGCCATGTGATAGAGGTAAATCCCAAAGCTGTGGCAAAAGAGGCAATTTTTGTGGTATTTAAAAACCCCGTCAGTTTGGCAAGAGAACTACTAAAAAAGCCGGTGGCTTTCGTCACTAAATCGTATTTGCCTTTCATCAGTGACAACAACACACCGCCCGTTTTCCACAACGGCAGAATACCGACCCACAGCAACCGACCGATACCCAGCACGATATTCGCCATCGCACCCATTGCCGTGAAGGCAATAAACCCTGTCACCACATAACCAATCGCGCGCGCAATATTCGGAAATAATGTTAACCAACGCACGAGCATTTGCCCCATATCGGCAATTTTATTAATCAGAGGCACAATCACGGGTAACAGAGTCATGCCGACCGCAATGCGTATAGACTCCCAAATCGACAATAACCGCTCCCACGGATTGGCTAACATACTCGCCATTTCGGTGGCGCGTTTCATCCCGTCATCACCGCCTAATGCCGTGATGTTTTTGCGTAACACCTCGACGTTATTAAACAACGATTTCACGACAATCGCCGAATCGCCAAAGGCATCCTCAATCTCTTTTTGAGCCTTTAAATTACCTGCAATGGATTTGCCGTATTTCCCTTGCAATTTATCCAGCATTTCGGGCATCGTCAGCATTTGCCCTGACGCATTAACAAACGATAGACCGAGTTTTTTCGCCCCGTCTGTTGCCCCTGACAGGAACGACTCATACGCGCCACTGGACTCTGTGCCTAATGAACGTTGCAACTCGCCTAACACCGCTAACTGTTCATCAATACCAACACCAAATTGCGTCCCCGCAGAGCGTGTGCCTTCCATCAAATCAGTGATTTCAGCCATTGAGGTGCCGAATGTTTGCGACATAATAACGGCCTTGCCCGCCAGCTCTTCCGCGAACGTCACTTTGCCCACGCTATCGGCATAGCCTTGAAACTGGGAAAACATTTTCCCCATATAGGCATTGGATTCTTCGGCGGTGGTTTTTAATGCTGATGCCGTAATGTTGCTGATTTTGGTCAGTTGCGGGAGTTCATTATCTGAAATGCCACTAATGGCCTTTCGGATAGAAAGAGAAGATTCAACGAATTGCACCGCCGATTTACCGTATTGTGCACTAAACGTCAGCGCATCATTGGTAACTTTTTTCATCGCGCCATCGTCTACACCCGTGACTTTTGCCATGTCGAGTGCGTCTTGAATAGCTAACGCGGGGTCTAAAACGTTTTTCAACGCAAAGACAGAGCCAGCCAAGCCAGCCCCACCGACCGCGATATTTTTAAATGCTTCTTGTGAGGTTTCAGCGAATTGAGTCACGCCTGCTTGCACTGCCTTCAAGGGCTGAGTGACTTTATCAATCATGCTGAGTGTAAAATCTAATGTACTCATCATTCACCCTTGAAAGCTAATGCAATGCCATTTGCGACCGCAATGCGGTGATTTTCTGTGAAGTGGTTATCTAGCCAAATTGCGCATGCGAAGCTGTCGATATCATCCTGCTCATGAGGGAGATAGTGCCGTCGTAACGCCATATATTGTCCGAGGGCACTGCGTTCAATCGCTTCGACTCGCGCCGTTAGTTTTTTAGTTCAATATCCAATTTAGGTGCGTATTCTGAATTCACCTTTTCCAGTAATTGCATCGCCGAACCTGGGATATTTAAAACCTCTGTTAAGGCTTCTTTGCTTTCTGGGGTAATAATTCGGCGTAAATAAGTGACAGTGGGCGCGACTTTATCCGTTGCTGAAATTTCATTTAACCAGCCGTTATACGCCGTCATATTCGGCTCAAAAACCAGCTCTTTACCCATCACGACTAAGGTAATTGTGTTTTTCTTGGTACTCATTTTTCCATCCTTTGACGAATTTCGTCCGTTAATTGGTTGTGCCGAACGGCACATTTTCCGTAAATCTCATGGTATTTTAATAATGCAGTGGCTAAATCTGCCCCTGTATTACCGTTTAGTTTCGGTAAGGTTGTCGTGCATTTTGTCAGTAGATTTTCCTGATAAGGCACGCTCAGTGTTGTCGATTGCTTCGTTGTACATCCTGACAAAATCATCACTAACACAAAGATGAGTGAACACAGGCTTAATAATTTCGGTGCGTATTTCAGGCGGTTGCGCATTGGCGAGTGCCTCCAATTTATTTTCTAACGTTCTTGCTGATTGACTCGCTAAATCTTGTTGAGCCTTTAAACTGGCGTTATTAACTTCATTAGCTGTTTTTAATGCGACCAGTTCAAGACTGTCTTGATGCCAACCTTTAACCAACCAGCCAGCTCCAAAAGTTAAAATAAACGCAAAGATGATCGCCGTTGCTTGTTTCATTATTTCACGCCGTTGTGCTCTAACGAGTAGTGATTACCGTCATTGAAACGACCGCCCCACGTACCGCCAATGGATTCCCAATATTCGCCAAGGGGCTGATGGTCAGTTGTCCTTGTGAGATAAATCCCCTCTTTAAATAGGTTGAAATCCACAGCTAATCGCTGAGTGTGTAAGCTGTTTTTAATACCAGTGCCTGATTTAGCGTTTAACTTTGCCTGTTCTTCTGTGCGATACGCTTCTGAAAATGTCAGTTCATAACCGTTGTCGTAAGCAAAGATAATCAAGTCCGCAATCATGCGCGTAAACTTGCGTTGTTTTTCGCCGAGTGTCATTTTTTCAACTTCCCTGTCAGTAAGTCACTGCCTCGTTTTTTCAGCCATAATTCCACTAACTGAAAGCCTGCAATACCTAACGCAGAACCTAGCCCCGTAATCGCTAAAGGAGAAATACCAGGGATCCAAATCAGCAATGCCCCCGCCATAACAGAAACCGCAGAGCCTAAAATCATTCGCCCAATAAAGAGGCGTAACGTAATCGGCTCATTACCTGTCATCATTTTGCCCAGGGCAATCAATGCGCCAATAATAATCAAAGAAATAAGTGTCTTATTATGTTCTTCCATGAACATCTGTCCTTTTATTACAGTTTGTCGGTAAGTTCTGATTCCAAATATGGAATGCCGTTAATGCGCACAAAATCGGGGGAAGTGACGATAAATTTAATTTTATGCGTCATGACTGCCCCGCCTTTTGGGTCAACGTCTAAAATATCGGTGACGTTTAATTTACAGCCGAAAGACTCAACCTTAAGTTCTTCCGACCCTGCTTTTGCGTACCACATCAAATCGACTAAGGGGATAGCACGCCAAGAACCTGCGCTACGGGCTTTGGCTGTAATCACATTTAAATACTTGGTGGATAATTCCAGCTCACCCTCTGCCGATACATCCCCGTTCACATAACCGTCAGGCACGCCATTAGTTTGAGCGACACCTGTATTATCTGTAATCGATAAACTGACTTTTTCAACATGAACTAAATCACCGTCGATATTAAAATCAATCGACTGCCCAGAAATCCGTTTCCCGCTCATTATTCATTCTCCAAGGACGTGTCTAACAGAATGCCAATGGTGATCCCTTTCGGGCATTCATAAGTTCGCACCGTGATATACACTTCAACGTTATTTTTGTTTTTCCATGTAATAACCACATCACCTTCTTTGGGTGGTTTTACTTCACCAGGGAAACTTACCCCGTTAATTTGCGTACTGCGTGACATTTCACGTAATACTTTGGCAAAGTAGGCTTGATGGGCTTCAATACTGGACGGTGTGCTGTTTAAACTGCGGTCAGCAATTTTAGCAATCGCACGAATACGCACCGTTCGCGCGACTTTATCAACGACACGTAAATTCTCAATAGATTGATAATCACCGCCTTCAACATCTAAAGTACGACCATCAGACCAATAAATGCCGTCATAGTCTGGATACCACATCGGCACACTAAAACGCTGTTTTTCCAACGCTTGCAGTGTCGCCAAATCAAGGCTTTTCCCCGTGCCGTCTAATGGAAGATACGCACTACCTAAATCGGTTAATGCGCCCGTTTTAACGCGAGCTGGGCTATCGGCAATCGTCACCGCACGGTTACATAATCGACCCGCTAATGCCCCCGCTTCATTGCCCCAAAGCATTGGCACCAATTGAATGGAGGATTCCGCTTCCCCTTTTGATAAAGCAGACAAGCGTTCAACATAGCCCGACCACGCTTCATCGTCTTGCGTTGCACCGACACCTAAAATGGCAAATAACCAGCGCCCGTGTTTTGCGATTAAATCAGAGCGTAAGGATTTAGCCGATTGAATAACGGCTTTTGTTGCATCACCAATTAATACATACCCTTCGCAACTGGCAACTGCTTGTGCATCCATCACCGCGTCAACAAATGCCAATTCTTCCGCATCCTCTGCTAATACATGCACATAGCCTGACCAGTTTTGACCTGCGTTACGCATCGCCGATAACACATTACTTTTTAACGGGCTATCTGGCGTTCCTAACGCCTCATCGAAATCGGTTTGCGTATTGACCGCAATAGTTTTACCGACATTGGTTTTTCCTTTACCAATAAACAGCAAAATGCGCTCAATTTCCTTTGTTTCGCCTTGCAGTTGGTTATGTTGATTAACCTGAACAGTTGGCCACATAGTAAATTCCTTTTTTATGCACCGTAGCCGATGCCTTGAAGTTGTCTCTCTAACGCTTTGATAAAGTCTTCATCACTGATACCTAAAAACTCACGACTGGGGATATCTACCTCCCAACTGGTTTTTTTAGGTTTATTTTGTAAAAGACGGATTAATAATCCCGCCTGAAAAAAACGCATCTTTCCTGTAATCTCTTTTAAAGGAGGCTTTACCCAACGCTTTCCTTTTTTGACTTTATAGCCCAATGCCCGTAATTTTTTGGCTTGTTTCGGTGTTGCGGTAGGCTCTGGCGGTTTCGGCTTTTCTTCAGTCGCTTTTCGTATGTTATTGTCGTTGGCATTTTTACGACTAATTTTTGCTGTCATACCATATTGCTGGCTATATCCCACGACACCAGCACCCACAGGTTTACTGCCATTGCGATAATTTCCGCCCCCGAGATAAATACGGACTATGCCTTTTTCGGGAATTTCACGAATTTTTAATAGCTTAGGCATTTTACGGAGCATCTTTTTTTTGTAGTTACCGTGTCGCCCTTGCCATGCCTCACCATCAGGTGTCTGCTGATTTTTTACCGCGCGTTTTGAAGCAACAATCACACCGTATTTAGCAATTCGCCAAAGTAACCGCTGGCGCTTTTTCGGTGGCAATTCCAATTCTTTGAGCTGTGCCCGTAATTTTTTTAGTTGCTCTGCGTTTAATTGCCCTTGAATGCTCATTTCACACCACGGGGGATCACGTCAATATTTTCAGCAAATAACACTTCAGGATTGGCGAGTGAGTAACGTTTATCATTAAAAGGCACCATGCCTTTTTCATCTTCTTTTAACACAATGGCATCACTTAATTTAAGGGTAACAATGACCATCGCAATATTATCGTCAATCACATCCACGCTCATGGTTGGCTGTTCATCATCAAAATCCGGTTCAGTAAGATCCGTTTCTAACTCTTGACGCCAAGCTTCAATCAATACAGGAATATAACGTGCATCAACCTCACGATAAGGCCAACGCCCCCAAGCAATCACGGCCTCATACTCTTGCGTTAACATTTGATATTGTTCTTTATCCGACTCATCCTTACCTAAATCACTGTGAGCAGGTTTAAACTCAATATCATCCATTTCGCTACTAAATTCCGTCGCAAATAAGGATTCAGGCAAATTTGCACGTAAGAACGCAGTCAATTTTTGTAGTCGGGTCATATCATTTTCACCGTAATGCGAGGCAACTGTTTCATATTGCGAATAACAAAGGTTGATTCCGCTAATAACCGTGACCGTAATTCGTCGCTTTCTTGCTGTGGGTTGGGCGCTCGACTGACAATCGACAAATATTCACCCAATAAATCCGCTTTTGCCCTGGCATAAACGGCTTTTTTATATTGTGCACAAAGGGCATTAACGCCTTTTATTTTTGCGCCTGGGGCGTCTTTTGCCTGATTAACACCTTTTGATAGCCAATAACTTTTTACGTCTTTTAATTCACAATTAATTTCTGTGACCGTGGTTAATAATGCATCAGCAATAAAATCGGCATCGATATTGGCAGGAATAGCGCGACTTTTTTGAAAATCACCTAAATTTAAATCAGGCCAAAATTCATCATTTGTCAGTGTTTCGTTTTGATAAGTAACGCTATTACCGTTTAACATTCACTTGTACTCGTTTTATTCAAGGTATCGAGTGCATCTAAAGAAAAATACTTTATTAATTGACTCAAAAAATAAACAAAGATGAAGGCTATCGCGGTAATAATCCAACCCGATAAAATCAGACAGATAATTCCAACAATGTCACTGGCAAGGAATAACCAGAAAAATCTATTTTTAGGTGTGTTTGTCACCTCAAAGAAAAGCTTACTTAATTCACTTCTGTTTTTTTCAGGTAAATTTTTGATAAATGAAACTGCATACCAAGCAATAAAAACAATACTGCTACAAAACAAAGCCAATAACACTGTAATCCAAGCCATTGACACACCAATATTTAAAAGACTTTCGTTCTGCGTTAAAACACCCGTTAACAACGGGATTGAAAATAACAGAACGATAACCCAACGTAATATCTTCCCTTTCATCCTTTTATCCTTAAAAAAACGGGCGAACAGGTTTCCACGACCAATAACAATCAAATTGTTTTGTCTCCACCCTGCCCGTTTTGGCTTGCGGTAGTCTTTACTCTTGCTCTAATGCCCGTAATCGTGAGGCAATGCGCAAACGATGCGTTTTAACGCCACTTTTCGGGTTTAATTGATGTGCTCTGGCAAGATAGGCATCCGCTTGATTCAGCGTATCAACACAATCAATTGCACTGGCTCTTGCATCGCCCATATCGCCTTTTAATAACTCTAACGCGTGGAATTTAAACCACTTCGCTTGTATTTTTTCGTGAACTCGCCAAATTTCCGTGACATTCTTAAATGTCCTTGAAAAATAAGGCTCAATGGGGTTTCCTGCTTCCGCTTCTAACTGTGCCCATTCAAGGATGGTGTCAGCCACAAAAGCAGGGAAACCACTTTTAAAATTGTCGGGGGTGCGCTGTCCTTGCGCAATGGCGATATCCGCCCAGTCCAGTCCTTTATCGAACTCCCCCACATCAAAGAGCCAAATGACGCAATACACAAAAATCGGGTTTTGATACACTTCGCCTTCATCTAAATAGCGTTGTGCCGTCGGTAGATACATGGGTAATAATTCGTCACGTTTCATGGCCACACGTTCATACGTTTGATTGAGTGATCGCAGTCGTTTGACATCCCGCTCAATGGCACGCGCTTGAAGATGCATACTTTCACCGTCAGCAATGGCAACTGCCTGTCGCTGTTCTAGTTTTTGTTGCATTTCAATTTTTTGCTTGTGTCTTTGAACGGGTGATAGCATGACGCTTAACCTTCTACTTTTTCAGTCGGTTCAGTGACTTTACCGATAGTGACAGCAGACTCGTCGATAGCTGCATATAACTCTGGTTGTTCAATGGCATAACCTTCATTACGCAGATACTTATTTTCGTATTGTTTACGGTCTTCAACAAACTCCGCTTTACGCTGACGAGTATTACGTTGCGTATAGATATGAAGATTTGTTGGGATGGTGACTACCATACGTTTACCAGGCATAAATGGTGGAACCATAGCAGGACGGCCTGCAATCGTAGAACCGAGCATTTGTGCGGCAATCTTTTCTGTTGGGCGATCAGCTGACTGATATAAACGGTGTTGCTCTGCAGAAACCAAATCAGCGCCAACCATGACCACTAATCGCGGGTCATTTTTAAATTGAGGCGGAATACAGTTATTAATTAAATCTGACGCCATCGCATCTAATGAACGGTAATCACCGCTATCATCTAATGTAATAGGGTCAGTCAGAACTTGAGAACCCTTATTCCACTCTTTTGCGATTTGATGCCAGCCTTTGTTAACATCTTCACCATTTGGATTTTTGACAGGGTCAGTATTTACTGCAACAGATTGACCATTCCAACCAATACGAAGCATATCTAATGCAAAAGATTCTTGAACAAAAGCTTGCATGCGATTAATAAATTCTGCTTCACCGCCTGCATTTGCCCAAACTGACAATAAATCCCACGGTAAAATCGCACCCGAATCTGTTTCGACTAATTTATATTCATTACCATCAACGCCAACTTTACGACCAAAGCGACCATCTTTAGAACGTCCCGTAAAGAGACCAGGATTACCTACGGAAATAACTTGCCCTGTTAATTGGTCAACATCAGCAACCGTAATCATTCTTAGAAATTCAGATGTTTCTAATAATGCGTCACGTAATTGTGTTTCTTTAGGTTCAGTTAAATAAAAATATTTACTAACATTAGGCACACCGCATGATGCAGAAAATGCGGCTCTATACGCATTCCAATACTCACTAGCACGTTGATTATTTAATGACATCACAATCCCCTTACACTAGGTTAGCAAAGCGTTTTTCTTTACTACCGCGTGGATTTTTACCAGGGATGCGTGTTGCCACATCATCCAACTTACTGAATTTACCTAAAATGGAAGATAAGTTATCTTTCAATTGTTTAAATTCAGGTGTATCAACAGCGTCTTTGATGACTTCCACATCTTCTTCAACATCTTCCACTTTTTCTGTTGTTGAAGTCAGTTGTGTTTCAATTGCTGTGACACGAATTTCAAGCGCAGATAATGCTTCCGCAAGTGCTTGCATTGCATCAGAGGCACCTGTTTCTTCTGGTGTATCATCAACACTTGGTTCATCAATATTGAAAAAACTACGCCAGCCTTTTCCTTTAGCCATTTTTTCTTCCTTAAACTGTTTAACTTCATCAAAAACCAACGGTTTTAATGCACCATAGCGAAACTTCTTACCTTTTTTATTAAACTGCAATCGGTCAGTACCAACGCTGGCAGGCGAACAAGTCACGCCAAGCCCTTCAAGATACGTTTTCCCTGTTCCACGAAAATTACCCGTTGGGGTAAACTCCGCCGAGGTAAAAAGCAATTGGCCGTCACGATTCGCTTGCAGTAAATGCTGATTAGGACGTAGCCGAGCATAAAGTTTTAACGTTCCTTCTTCGTCACGTTCGGCTTTTAACTCTAACACTTCGCCCATCGAACCGAACCAGCGCTCATGCTCTGGCCAAATACACGCGGTATAGAGTTGGCGGTCATAAAGTTCAGCAGAATCTAAAATCCAACTGTCCTCAATAATTCGACCATCAACCGTATCTCCCGCTGTTGCGATACAAAGCCAATTTGTCATTAATTGTGACATTACATAGCATCCCCCATCCGTGGGTATTTTCATCACTTCCGTTTGAGTCAATAGTATTGCGAAATTCCATCAGGTGGGCGAATGGTTAAATTTGGATATGGCGCATAACCAAATTTGTGGCAACGCCAGATAGGCTGTGACTCGGCATAATGTTTTACATTATGGCGAACTCACGATATTCAGATGAACTAATAGGAGTAGCGAAATCGCTGTACTTGCGACGCTATACTCCTGCAGAAATTGCAACCGAGCTTAATTTGCCGAATCGGCGGATCGTTTACTATTGGGCTGAAAAAGGAAATTGGCAGGATTTACTCAGTCATGAATCGGTTTTAGATGCGATTAATCGACGCATTATTTTGCTCAGTGAGCGAAACAATAAGACTGGCGATGAGCAAGAGGAGTTAGACCGTTTAATTGGCCGTCATATTCAATTGATGGCACAACAAAATAAACATGCCGAGAAGTTAGCACAGGCAAAAGCACAAAATAATCAATCTGGCTTCTCAAATGATAATGAGTCTGACGATGGTGAACCAAGGAAGAAAAAACGCTATCGTAAAAATGATATTTCTGAATTAACAGAAGAACAATTTCAGCAATTCGCTGACAAAATGCTTTTTGGCTATCAAAAACATTTACGCAATAACATTAAAAAATCCATTCGTAATATTTTGAAATCACGCCAAATTGGGGCGACTTGGTATTTTGCTTTTGAAGCGCTGGAAAATGCGGTACTCACGGGTGACCCACAAATCTTTTTATCGGCATCAAAACCGCAAGCCGAGGTTTTCCGCTCCTATATTGTCAATATTGCAGAGCAATTTTTCGGGGTGACATTAACGGGTAACCCGATTCGTTTAAGCAACGGTGCAGAACTCCGTTTTCTTTCTACCAATAAAAACACCGCGCAAAGTTATTCAGGTCATCTTTATTGTGACGAATATTTTTGGGTACCTAACTTTAAACATTTAAATGAAGTTGCCTCTGCAATGGCAACCCACGATAAATGGCGCACAACCTATTTTTCTACGCCTAGCTCAAAAACGCATCCCGCATACCCGTTTTGGACGGGTGACGAATGGCGCGGAAATGAAAAAGAACGCAAGAACGTTAAATTTCCGTCATTTAAAGAAATGCAGGACGGTGGACGCGATTGTCCTGATGAACAATGGCGTTATGTCATTACGCTGGAAGATGCGATTAAGGGCGGTTTTAACCTGGCATCCATTGAAAAACTTCGCAATCGTTATAACAAAGATACGTTCGATATGTTGTATATGTGTGTCTTTGTCGATAGTGGCGCATCCGTCTTTAAATATAACGATTTAGAAAAATGTTGGGTTGATGTAGGGCTATGGGAAGATCACTTTCCTGATGAACCGCGCCCATTTGGTAATCGTGAAGTCTGGGGCGGTTATGACCCTGCCCGTTCAGGAGATACCTCCGCATTTGCTATTTTAGCACCGCCTTCTGCACCTGGTGAACGGTTCCGTGTTCTGGCCATTTATTACTGGCAAGGTATGGCGTGGAAACATCAAGCCAAAAAAATCCAAGAACTTTATGGGCGTTATCGCTTCACACATATCGGCATTGATACGACAGGTATAGGTCATGGCGTCTATGAGATGGTGCAAGATTTTGCGCCACGCGAAACGATGGAAATTCGTTACAGCCTTAGCATGAAAACCCAACTTGTTTTAAAAATGGTGGATTTAGTCGATGAAGAACGTATCGAATGGGATAGAGAGCAAAAAGAAATCACCGCCAGTTTCTTGGCTATTCGTCGAGACACAACCAGCAAGGGCGGTGCCATGACCTTTGTGGCTGACCGCAGTATGGAAACAGGTCATGCCGATAGTTTTTGGGCAATTGCTCATGGCGCAATCAATGAACCGTTGAACACGGATAATCAACGTAAATCAAAATGGATATTTCAAAAGGCATCATAATGGCTAAGAAAAAATCACGGAAGAACCTCTCTATTTCGGCATCCAGTACCCCGAAAAAAAACATGAGCATTATTACACTGGGTAAACCCGAGCCGATATTAACAACGCATACAGACTATCAAAATATCTGGTATGACAATGAACATGATCATTATTCACTCCCGATTGATAGAACTGCGCTTGCTCAATTAGTTAATTTAAATGCCCAACATGGCGGGGTGATTTATGCGCGTCAAAATATGATTTTATCCGATTTTTTAGGCGGTGGTCTTAGCCATGAACAACTAAAAGCGTCCGTAATGAGTTACCTTATTTTTGGTGATACAGCCATTCTAAAAGTACGAGATTATTGGGGAAATGTCATTCAACTTTTTGTTTTGCCGTCACTTTATCTTCGTTGTCGAAAAGACGGTGATTTTGTCATTTTGATAGAAGGTGAACCGTTAGTGTATCCACCTGAAGATATCATTTTTATCAAACAATATGACCCTCAACAGCAAGTTTACGGTATTCCCGATTATATCGGTGGTATACATGCGGCACTCTTAAATAGTGAAGCCACCATTTTTCGTCGTCGTTATTACCACAACGGGGCACATACGGGAGGCGTTTTTTATTGTAATGACCCTTCTCTCACTGATGAAGTGGAAGCCCAAATCATTAAAAATCTAGAAAATAGCAAAGGTATCGGTAATTTTTCTACGATGTTTGTGCATATTCCTAAAGGCGATCCCGAAGGGATTAAATTTATGCCTATTGGGGATATTTCGGCTAAAGATGAATTTAATAATGTCAAAAATATCAGTGCCCAAGATATTTTAACCGCGCATCGCTTCCCGGCGGGTTTAGCAGGGATTATTCCTGGCAACGTTGGCGGTTTAGGTGACCCAATCAAAGCCCGTGAAGCCTATCGACAAGATGAAGTTATTCCTGTGCAACGCATGTTTGAGAATGCCGTCAATAGTGACCCTGAAATACCGTCACATTTGCATATCAACTTTAAGAAAGATAACGACAGTTTGGATGCAGAATGAGGCAAAAAAAGGTAAAATTACGTAAGTTCGATTATTTTGGAGTTCGTAATATGAAAGTGATGAAAGTCCTCTGCCCCGCGTGCGGTGAAAAGGCAATCATAAGAACAACAAATAGAAAACATCGCCAATTTGCTGACCTTTATTGTCAATGCACAGACTTAGAATGCGGAATGACTTTCGTTTTAAACGTCACTTTTAGTCACACACTAAGTCCTAGCGCCAAAGACGTGAATAAAATGATTGATAAACTGCTACCAGATAATAAACAAATGGCGCTTGATTTACTCAAAGCGCCCATTGCTTAAATTATTGAGCCACATTTTGTGGCTTATTTTTTTCCAATAAGTCCACTCTGGCATTGTCGGCTAACTCAAATATTAATGATAAAACAATATCTTTTTCCTGTGATGTGAAAGAATCAAAACTACCTACTTTTGCGATAAGAGCTATTCTTTCAAGTGCTTCCATGCTTTTTATATTATCTGTCATTATCATACCCTTAAAGAATACTGTATGAATAAACAGTATAGTCAATTTGTGTTTTTTGTGAACCCCTAAGTGATAATAATGTGAGATATAATTACTTATTGTGTGAACCTTGATATTTCGTCACGTAATATCGGGTATGGCATGATAATGAATCAATTAAATAGGCTTCGATATCACTTGGTTGTTGAGGTATTGCATAATAAACATCCCCCGCCAGACCGCCAAATAATGGCTTTTTAAAATCGTCATGACTAACAAAATAAAATTTTGCACCATCCAAGACAAATCGCCTAACACTTGTATTTTCAATACCAAGATGATCGCAAAAACAATCTAAAATATGGTTAACCTCGCATTCATCTCCAATGAAGAATTTATTTTTCCCTGTTAATAATGCGTTCAAAATTGATTCTAAAGAAAAATACTCCTCATGAGAGAAACTTGCCTTTTCGGACAAAACACTGACTTGCTTAAAATACAGGCGAGCCAATAAATCTAACATCAGTTTTATTTTTTTCACACTCATAGATTATCTCTCCTCGCTCATACCAATAAATTTGCGATATTTCTCTGCAAGAAAAAAATAGGATGCAATCAAAATATAAAATGGCCATAGCATTGAGTAATCTATCGCTTCACCTAGGCTGTATTTGTCATGATAGCTTTTTTTAGACTTCATAGTTCTGCGTATAAAAAGAACTATTGATATCAATAAATAAAATAAAACCAAGTATTTATACATTCATTCCTCTCAACTTATTTACTTTATTAAAAATACGGTCTTTTCGTTCATTAAATTGACGGTATTTCAGCTGTGTCGTGCCCGCTCTTATCAAAGAACCGTCTTTGAAACTTCTAAACGTCCTATCATCAATGACTATTCCCGACCCATTTCTCATTTTTTGGGCATCATCAAAGGTGATTTCATGCCCGATTGACCTGAAATTATCTAAAATTTCCGTTACCACCTTTTCTTCATCGTTAATCGTTCGGGTTTCCCCCGTACAGTTATTGACAGAACTCCAAGGGGCGCTAATCGCGCCATCAAAAGCCAAACCACTCCCTTTAACAGACGTGGATTCTTTGGCGACCAGTTCCCACTTAGCTGTGCGGGTAAGATAAAAAGAGTCCTCACACGCAAGCGGTGAGTAAACTCCTTTAATTTTTTTAACGTCTTCGCCGTATTCATTCCCCATTTCTGTGACTTCATAAGAAAGTCTCACTGTTAAATCTCGGCGTTTTACTGTTGCACCACCTTGCAACTCGGTGTAGGCATACCAATCACCCACATCTGACGCAAAACGCACGTTGTCCATATCTTCCGTTGCTAGAATTTGCTCTTCACCTGGCAAGCGACGCAACTCACGCCAAACCGACACAGGAGCACCGCCAATTTGCTGAAATTGTCGAATGCGGTGTAAGCTCGCCCATGCTGAAACGGCTTTGGCCATGTCTTTGCATTTCTGCCCCGTTTCATCGTCTATCTCGTCATCCATGGCGTAACCGTCTATATTTTTAGAAATATATTTAGCGATATAACCCGTGGCGGAACCTTTTTCTTTATCAATAGGCTCAACATAAAAACGGGCTTCTTTTGCCTCTTTGGTTTTTAACTCAAAGGCATCCTCTTCACGTGCATATTCCGCGAAGATCTCTCTCAGCTTTTCAACGTGGTCAGGATGAACAAATAACAATAAATGCCAGTGAGGAGTTGAATCATGATGAGGTTCTACAACACGGAAACCGAATGGACGAATTCCTTCGCGGGCATATTCAGCGCGAACTTTTGACCAGACTTTGCAAAGGTATTTCTGAACATCACGAGGGGATGCGCCATTCCATTGTTCAATGAAACCGCCCTTACTGTATGCATTGTGATATTTTGATGGAGCAGTGAGCGTGTAAAACTCACCGACATAACCCATTTCGTTAGCCATATTTTCAAACCCACGCATACGCACCATCAATTCACAACGGCGAACAGCAGGATTAGAAACACTGGCTAATACCATTTCTTCAAGAGAAACGCGGTCACCATGCTCATTGGTTAAATCGAAACTTTTTATGTAATCCCAGTTACGTTTTTTTTGCTCTATCCATTCATGTAGGGCTTTTCTTGAAATATAAGGTGACGCACTTTTTTGTACCTGCCCGACAGCAATAGCAAGATGCTCAGCACGTAAATCACGCATACGCTTTAAACGCCCATACCACCACTTATCAGACATCATGCGTAATAAACCAGAAAGCAACTGGTTTTCTGTTGGTTTACGTCTACCCCTAATAAATTGTTTCCAATACGGCGGGATGGTACCAATCTGTAAAGTAATCTGACTTATTTTTTTGTAGCCAGATTTAGCACCTTCAGAAGTCTCGCTATAATTTGCACGTTGGCAAAATTCGGTAAATGTAGAAGTGAGATAACGAGCAATACCGTTCGCCAGCTCTTTGATGGTTCCACGGTCTAGGGAGTGTAAGTTAGAAAGTTGTTCGACATAATTTTCAGGGAAGAAATCATAACCTGATGTTACGCCATTAAATTGATATTGAGATAAAACAAGGTTGTATCTTGGTAATACATTCTTAGCCACTTTACGTAAAAAGGTATTAGCAAGACGTCTATTATCTTTTTTAGCAGTCTTAAATATTTTTGAATATCGGGTAGCAAAATAAATAGCCAAACTATCAGGCATATTACCCATAATGCTATTGCGATACTCAATATCAAGCGGGTTTGCATCATACATAATGCGTTCAGCCAAGGACGCTTTTGGCGATAACTCTGGCTGAAATTCTTCTTTTTGGCGACGCATTGAGATAAATACGTCGCTGTTATTCTCCACCGCGATAGTCATATCAAACCAGTTCTTGTGCTTGACGTTCTAGCTCTGACGCTTCACTTTCCAACAGTTCAGCAACGTCGGAATAATCCATTTTGTTTTGAATGATAAGGCTAGATAACTTGCGAATACGGGATGCGTATTTATCAGCGCAGGCTTGCTTTTGCTCATTACGAGCGAACACTAATGCAGAATCTAAAACTAATGCTTGTTCAATTTCAGACACTAAACTAGGCGTAAAAATGGGGGTTGGTATTGATGTATTCATAGTTAATTTCCTTTATTTAGGTTGCAAAAAGCCCTGACCGATTAAGGTCATTTATTTTTACTTTGGGTTTAATTAATTATTCGACTAGAGATAAGCCTTTAGGTAATAAATTACTAAATGATATACGACGATTTATTTCTTTAATGATACTGTTTATTTCTTCCTTGCTAAATTTATCAATATCAAGATTCATTCTTTCTTTTTTTATCCCTGCATCTCTCAATATTCCTGCCAAAAAAATTCTTTTTTCTTCATACATTTCATCGTGCTTATTTTTCATGTCATCAAGAAAAAAACCTAACTTCTCATTATTTCTTTTAAAGTAGATAGCGCGTAATTTAGCTATTGCATTTAATCCATCAATTCTATTTTTCAATGGAATATAAATAGCTCTATCTCCGCTTTCTGATGGATTCTGATACATAATAACCTCACTTAAAATGGTATTTCGTCACAATCAATTTCTAAATTTTCGCAGACAATAATAAATTCATGCGCAAAAGATTTTAATTCATCATGAATAAGGTCTACACATAAACCACTATTTTGTGCATTATTAACTGCATCTATTAATTGCTCGCGTAACATTTGTTTTTTAGTCTGTAATTCTTTTAACCCTTCCGCTATGCAATTATGTTTATGTATGTATCCAGATAATTCTTTTTTTAAAGAAACTGTCTCGTCACCTTTATCACTCAAATCAAACCCCATTCTTATTTTTGATGATTCAAAATTATCATTTTCATATTCTGGATTAGGAATAAAATTCAAACGAGCCACCTCAGCACCTTTATGATAAATGAATGCTTGTCCACAAAAAGAGGTATTAGGAATATCTATATTTTCATACTCAAGTATTGGGTTATTCACTCTTATTGTAACGCTTCCAAAATTAGTCTCTGACATAACTACCTCTCAATTAACTTAAAGCTGATATTAATAAATAACCCATAAATAAAATAAAGCTAACAATATAAATAGAATTGTTATTTTCATTTTTAAATGAATCACTGGATAATTTATATTTGTGTTGTTGAAGCTGTAATGAATTTAATTTCATTTTGAAATCTCACATAAATTATTTAAACAACGGAAATATTTCATCTGAATTATTTTTGACTTTTTCATTAAAAACAATCCATCTATATAAAGTGGTGTGTGATTCTGTAAATTCACTTTTACCTAATTTAGACACTTTCACAAAACCAAAAGGCTGAATAGAATTAAGTCTCTCAATTTCAGTAATTAGTTTCATTAGTAAAATTGGATCAATAATCACATCATCACCATGCAATAAACATGGAGTACAAACCCCTTTTACTAACTCTTTAATCTTCAACACTTCGGCTGATGTTCTCATTTTTTCTCACATCATTGATGGGCTAAGATTTGTTACTGCATCCACTGCACAGACGAACGCTGGGTTAGTATGTAATCTTGCGGATAATGTTATTCCTGCCAACGTTAAACAACGAATTGCTGTATTAACAGAGCGTTTAAAATCAGCGACTCGCGCATTATTTAAATTACCGCCCGATACTGTATTTGTTGCTAACTTTCCAACCTCACCGACTGCCGTTAATAAATAAGCGGGCACATTAGAATCACTCATTTCATTAACTGGCACTGACGGCTGACATTGCATTTGTTCTAACACACCATCAAGAATGGATGCATCTTCGGTTGCATCAGTCAGCTTCATTAAATCAATGCACGTTAATTGGTGCGGTTGTTCAGGGTTTAACTTGTTACGCAACATTTGGGCGTTCATGCCGATGCTTTCAGCAATTTGTACAAGATCCCCTTTATGGGTATTTGCGAAAGCACGGCATGCATTATCAAAGTGCGCTTGTTTGGAAACCTGATAATCAAACATGGTGTTTATTCTCAAAATGCGAAAGACTGACTACGCTTCTAGTGAAATATTGGCTTTAGATAAGGCTTCAACAGTTAAAGCTGCCAAATTAATAAATACTGTAGATTGCTTTAGGTCTTTGCTTTTAGCTCTTACAGGTAAACGACCATCGGCAATCATATTTTTTACTGTATTTCTAGATAATCCAGAGCGCTTAACATACTCTTCAATCGTTATATATGGCTCTGGGATTGTGATTGTAATATTTGGTCTCATAGGGCAAAATCTCCGCATTATGTCTATTTGTATCTATTTGTCTCTATTTGGTTCCCCACGAACTGAGAGTGAAGATACTTCGCGTGAGACGAATAGTCAACATTAAAAATACATATTTTTTGTCTAATGCGAAGTTTTGAGGATGCGAATGAATAGCTCATTTGATTTTGTATCATGTGAAAACACGGCTGAAATTCTTGATAGAATGATAGAAGCGTATGGTTTTACTAATAAAATAATGCTGGCAACACATTTCAATATGGGAGCAAGTAGCCTCAGCGGAAGATATAAACGAAATATTTTCCCTGCGGACATGGTAGTTAGATGTATGTATGAAACTGGGGTAGATTTAGAGTGGTTAGTATTTGGTAAAGGTAAACCTTTTGACCAAGAAAAATTAGATATTTTAAAAATTCCTAATTTTCGATTGAAAAGTGGTGCTCTATTATCTGCTGACATAATAATGATTGATAAAGTAATATTCCCTACTACATCGCAACTTCCTCAAGACCCCATTTCAATTCAAATTGATAATGACTATTTCATCATTAATAAAAAATTCAATGATATTTTTGATGGCAAATGGCTTGTTGAAATTGATGGGAAAAAGAGCATCCGAGAATTAACTAGAATGCCAGGACAAAGAGTTAGGGTGTCTGGGATTGGTATGGCATTTGACTGTGAACTAAATGCTTTAACAGTGTTAGGTAGTGTTATAAAAGAAATAAAGGATTATTAATATGAAAAATATTTTATTAGGTTTAGTTATTTTCTCATCAGCATCTTACTCCTTTGCAATGACTGAAAATTGCACAATAGCTAGTACTATGTTTGAAGACTCTGGTTTAATTATGTCTGACGGCATATCAATGGCTATTAATGATGGAGAGAAATTAAAAAATTCCACCGTTACTTATGATGAATTTTCAATTTGGTTTAATAAAATCTACCCTAAAAAACAAGCTAACTTTCTTAATAAGTACAATCAATATAAAACTAATGACAGCAATAATCCTATATATCTAGGCTTTGTTTCTATTATTGAAGTAGATAATTTCACAGTATCTCTAAATAACTACATGAAAAATAAGCAAGATAATGATTTCAAATCAATGTTAGATGCTAAATCACGTATTGAAAATGCATACAATAAATTAGCAGAAGATTGCGGTAAGAAGTATGAGCGTTAAGAAATTACCTAATGGGCAATGGCGCTTAGATTTTTATCCTGAAGGTAAGAAAAATGATAATGCAAAACGTATACGTAAGACTTTCACGACCAAAGGTGAAGCCTTAAATTATGAGCGCTATATTTTAGATAATACTAATAATCAGCCTTGGCTTGGTGAAAAAGAGGATAATCGTAAATTAAGTGAGCTAATTAACACTTGGTATAGTTTACATGGTGTCACCATTGATGATGGTGATAAAAGAAAATCTTCCATGTTATATGCAACTGATTGTATGGGTTCCCCTTTAGCACGCGAATTCTCTGCTAAATTATTTTCCTCATATAGAGAAAAACGAATTTCAGGAAAACTTAGGCGTACTGAACGGATAGAAAAAGTTTCACCCAGAACAATGAATCTTGAATTGGCTTACTTTAAAGCTATGTTCAATGAATTAACACGTCTTGGTGAGTGGAAAAATGAAAACCCGTTAGAATCTATCCGTCCATTTAAAACAGAAGAATCTGAAATGAGTTTTTTAACTCATGATGAAATAAGGTTATTGCTAAAAGAATGTGAACTCAGTTCTAACCCACACTTATTAACAATTGTAAAAATCTGTCTATCAACAGGTGCACGGTGGTCAGAAGCTGAATCATTAAGAAGCTCGAATATAAGCAAATATCGCATTACTTATACAAACACAAAAGGTAACCGCAATCGTACTGTTCCTATTGATGAACCCCTTTATAATGAAATATTCGCCAATAGAACAAGTGGTACCCTCTTTACATCCTGTTACTCTGCCTTTAGAAGTGCTCTAAAAAGAACAAAAATAATATTACCTGACGGTCAATTATCTCATGTATTAAGACACACTTTTGCTTCTCATTTTATGATGAACGGTGGAAATATTTTAGTATTACAAAGAATACTTGGTCATACTGATATAAAAATGACCATGCGATATTCTCATTTTGCACCAGATCATTTAGACGAAGCCGTCAAATTAAATCCACTATCACAGATAGCAAAAGATAATGGTTAAATTGCCCCATTTTTGCCCCATCAGCTAATCACAGGTTGGCTCTATTTGGCTCTATTTGATTCTTAACATATTGATTTTAATATAACTCATTGATTATATTACATGTATCAAATTACTCATAATCGCTTGGTCACTGGTTCAAGTCCAGTAGGGGCCACCAAATTCTATTAAAATTATTTGCTCTCAAACATTTCCTGAATTTTATCTATCCATGTTGTAATTTCGCTTATTCCTCCTGTCGCGAAAAGAACACTAAAATCAATAAATTTTTCCCCCGATTTATTAGCAGCTCCAGCTAGAAACTCTTTCAGTAATGTTTTAAATTCAATCGAATTTTTATCAGGTATTGCTTTTTTCACTTTTTCAACTAACTCTTTACGCTCATCATCTGAGAAAAAATCTTCAAGTAAATCTATGAATGACTCCTGTGATATCTTAACTATTTCACTATTAAATGAATTATCTGCGAAATGCCCTAAGGATTTTAATTTTCCTTGAATTCCTTGTTTAACATATAAGTCTTCAATAACCATGATTATTTTTGCTGAAGCCCCCTGTTTACTCTCACCTTGTAATTTCGCTCTATGTAACAATGCAAAAAATTCACCTTTAATATAATTATCAGCATCATCATTGAGCAGAAATTGTAATTTAGCTTTATGTTTTATTGATTTAACTCTAGCTTCTGTAATTTTTAACTTTATACTTAGTTCATAATTTTTATCATTTTTTAAATCATCACAATATTGCATCAATAAATGCATAACTAATGTATCAATATCACTCTTATTTAAACTACCAAATCCACCATTTAGATAATATTTTAAAAATGTATCTACGAAACCATCTTTATCTTTTATATTCAGTTCACTCATACTATCCTCGTTTAATCTAAAATAAATATTTTAACTATAGAGCAAAATTTCCAATAGATTGCCTAATCTTTAATTAATTAGAACAAGCTCAAAGAAATAAAAAATTTCCAAAAAAATTAATTAGATAGTCTCTTATTTTATTGCAATAATATTCTCACAATTCAAATCTTGTCTTATATAATTACTATTATGGTCATTCGTCCTAATCAACACTGGTTCTTTCGGTTATTTGATTGGCATGGTTCTGTGCTTTCAAAAATAATCTTTCGTTTATGCCTTAATGTTATTATGTCAATTATCGCTATTTTGATTTATCAATGGTATGAACAATTAGGAATACACTTAACAGTTGCTCCTTTTAGTTTACTCGGTATTGCCATCGCAATATTTCTTGGTTTCAGAAATAATGCAAGCTATAGCAGGCTTGTGGAAGCCAGAACCCTATGGGGTAATATGTTAATTACTCATCGTAATATATTAAGAAATATAAAAGCATTATTACCTGAAGATAAACAATTTAATCGAGATTTTTCTAATTTATTAATTGCTTTTAGTTGGAGCTTAAAACACGAGCTAAGAAAAACAGATCCAATGGTTGATCTTTACCGCCTATTACCTCGAACTTTATTTAATGAAATAATGAATAGCCCTTATCCCACTAATCGTATTTTATTACATATCGGTTTAAAAATAGGTGAATTGAGAGATAACAAGGTGATAAGTGACGTTATTTTTCAATCAATTAATAAAGATATTAATAATTTATCTGATGTACTCGGAGGTTGCGAACGGATCTCAAATACCCCAGTTCCATTTGCTTATACTTTGATATTGCAACGTACTGTTTATTTATTTTGTACATTATTACCTTTTGCTTTGGTAGCCGATCTCCATTATATGACACCGTTTGTATCAGTTTTTATCTCTTATACTTTTTTATCTTGGGATTCATTAGCTGAAGAATTAGAAGATCCTTTTGGTGTATCTGCAAATGACTTACCCTTAAATGCCCTTTGTAATACGATTGAAAGAAACTTAATTGTATTCTAGCTAAGTGAAATGCATCTAATCCAAACATAATGCCCCACCTAGTATAAATCTATTTGTCATAAATTTATTCATTTCTATTTTCCTATTTTTATTTTTCTCAAATAAATTATTCTTAATTTTTAATTATTAATACCAATTACCTTTATTCCATTTTTGGAAAATTAAAAATAAAAGTATTTAATTTATATTTATATATTATTCATATAATCATCTTTATCTTTTCTAATAAAAATAGAAATAATAATCAATTTTATATATTTAAATATATATCGATAATAAATTTGCACCACATTGATTAACAAGTACATTTTAAAAAATGTAGAGTTGCAGAGTGTATATTCACTAACGTGTTAATATTTTTAACCAGCCTATAACAGTTAGTCAAATAAATTGATTTTATTGAGCGATAGATATGCTCTATCACGCCTTAAAATATAGCGATAAAGCACTATTTAGAATGTTAGCTTCGTTGACAAATAAGACACATTGTTTTAACTTTTTAAACAACAGAAAATTCGTATGTTTATATAACTTCAGGATTACATACTTATTAACCATTAATGTTGATAAATTTAAATATATTCTTTAATTTAGACATCAATATATATTTAATTATATAACCATTTTAATTTTCATATTCACCTGCCAATATTTTTATAAACAAATATTATTATTACGTTTTAGGAATGTATATATGAGTAAAAATAAATTGCCTATTCCTGGAGTAAAACCGTATAACGGACCCGCTGGAGGATGGGGAGCATTAAAAGCAACGGCAATCGCGGTACGCACTCAAATGGATGCATTTATTGCACCTAAAACATTGCTTAATACCAATCAACCTGATGGCTTTGATTGCCCAGGTTGTGCATGGCCTGATAAAGAGCACCACTCAACTTTTCAATTTTGTGAAAATGGTGCCAAAGCCGTAACTTGGGAAGCAACCAAAAAAAGAGTCACACCTGAATTTCTAGCTCAGAATACGGTCACAGAATTACTGAAAAAATCAGACTTTGAACTTGAAGGTTACGGTCGTTTAACCCACCCACTTTCTTACGATCCTATTACTGATACACTTATTTCTGTCTCTTGGGATCATGCATTTAGTCGTATTGGTGAACTATTAAGAGAAATTCCTTCACCAGATAGTGTGGAATTTTATACATCAGGTAGAGCCTCAAATGAAGCGGCCTATTTATTTCAGCTTTTTGCTAGAGAATATGGCACTAACAATTTTCCTGACTGTTCAAATATGTGCCACGAACCCACTAGCGTAGGATTGCCGCAATCCATTGGCATCGGTAAAGGTACAGTTTCTTTGGATGACTTCGACAGTACACAATTAATTATTGCTATCGGCCATAATCCCGGCACCAACCACCCTAGAATGATGGGAACACTACATGAAGTGGCTCGCCGAGGTGTTCCCATTGTCGTCTTAAACCCATTAAAAGAACGTGCATTAGAGCGCTTTACAGATCCTCAAAACGTAATTGAGATGGTAACTTATAGCTCAACCAATATTGCATCATCTTACTATCAAGTTAAGGCGGGAGGTGATGCGGCGGCTTTAAAAGGCATAATGAAAACCTTATTAACATGGGATAATGAGCGTGGCGATATTCTTGATCATGATTTTATTGCAGAACACACTCAAGGATTTGAAGCCGTTATTGACGATCTAAATCAAACGACTTGGCAAGATATTGAAAGCGAAAGTGGACTATCACAAGATTCCCTTGAAAAGGTTGCGCGACTCTATGCGAATTCACCAGCCACCATCATTACTTATGGTATGGGTATTACCCAACATAATAAAGGAACCGCAAATGTTCGCTTAATTGCCGATTTATTATTAATGAAAGGCAATATCGGTAAAAAAGGAGCAGGAATATGCCCACTACGCGGACACTCTAATGTTCAAGGTAATCGAACTGTAGGGATCACTGAAAAACCCTCTACAGAATTTCTGCAAAAAATAGAACAAACCTTCGGTTTCAAACCACCTTATAAACATGGTCATGATGCTGTTAATGCCATGCAAGCAATGGTTGAAGGTAAAGCAAAAGCATTAATTTGCTTGGGTGGTAATTTTGCTGTGGCATTGCCTGATCCAGAGCTTTCCTTTTCAGCAATGCGAAAATTGGATCTCAGTGTTCATATTGGAACAAAACTAAATCGCTCTCATTTATTAACCGCTAAAAATACCTTTATTTTACCTTGTTTAGGTCGTACTGAATCCGATATACAAGCATTAGGACACCAATCAATCACCGTTGAAGATTCTATGTCGATGGTACATGCATCATCAGGTAAATTAACACCCGCATCTCCCTTGCTAAAATCAGAACCCGCTATTGTTGCTGAAATGGCTGCCACTACGTTATCTAATAGCAAAACGCCTTGGATGAGATTTACTGAAAGTTATGAACTTATTCGTGACATGATTGAAAAAACGATCCCAGGTTTTGATAACTATAATCAACGCATTCGAGTACCTGGTGGATTTCGTATGCCACTTCCTGCGGTGGATAGAGTATGGGATACCCCAACAGGCAAAGCGATGTTTTCTGTTTTTGACGGAGTTAACGAGAATGAACCTGTCGCTGGAGAAGATATATTACGCCTAGTCACTATACGTAGTCATGACCAATATAATACAACAATTTATGCATTAGATGACCGCTATCGTGGTATTTTCGGTAGACGTGATGTGCTCTTTATGAGTGAGGTTGATTTAATCGCAAGAGGTTTAAAAGAAGGCGATAAAGTGACTATTGAAACCGTAAGTCAAAATAGAAAGCTACAGCTTAATGATATTACTGTTGTTTCATTTAGTATTGCACCGGGTACTGTTGCAGCTTATTACCCTGAAGCTAATGTTCTTATTCCACTGGACTATATTGATAAAGAAAGTGGAACACCTTCATATAAAGCGACCCCCGTTAGAATTTACGCTCAAAAAATGCAAGTTGCCTAATGTTTTAATTCAACTAAAAAATAAAAAGCTGGGTCTATTTTTAGGCTCAGCTTTTATTTTTATCTACAAACTCATATCAACTAAATAATTACGCATTTCAGTAAAGCATTTTTCAATAAGTATTGAGCGAGGCTCTTCTCGCCGAATAATAATACCAAGAGGAGAATTTATTGTGGCATCAGCAATAGGAACAACATCAAGATGTTGACTTAGTTTTTCTATTCCTTTTGAAAGAGGAACGATAGAGGCACAAAATCCTGCATCGACTGATTGCATAAGATGAAGTGTAGAACTACTTTCAACTAATACTTTTGGGTGCAAATTATAGCGCTGGAATGCCAGATCAACCGATTGTCTAAAATGATTTTCTTTATTAAGTAGTGCCAATGGCAATTTAACAGCTTCATCCCATGAAATCGTTTTTGCCGAAGGCATAAAGTGATTACGATGAAATAAAAGCCCCAATGCTGTTTGCTTTAACGCATAAATTTCATGTTGTTGAGCATTCGCTTTCTCTAAATAACAGATACCAATATCAAGACTATTGCTATTAAGGCAATCGATGATCTTCTCACTATTACTAGACATAACTTGAAAGCGAATTTCAGGAAAAACAGATGATATTTTCTGCAACATTTGCATCGAATTCAAATTGGTTAATGGCACAATACCTATACGCAATTGACCCAATAACTGTTGCCGAAAACTAGCTGCTTCTGCTTGTAATCCATCATAAGCAGATTCCATTGTTTTCGCCCATTTTAAAATTTTCTCGCCTTCTTCCGTGAATCCTTCAAAACGAGAACTTCGCTTAATAAGCACTACATCAAGCTCTTTTTCTAAATTACGTAATCGCATAGATAAAGTGGGTTGCGTAACATGACACATTTCAGCCGCTTGACCAAAATGTTGAGTTTTATCTAATGCAATTAAATAAAATAACTGTTTTATGTCGATATGCGATAACCTCGTGATAAGCAGGTGAATAGAAAAAGTCTTCTTTTTATATTATAAGATAAACGATACGCGTAGTTCTGTTTATCTACCAGCCTTTTATCAATGAGATAATAAGAAGAAAAGAGCAAAAGTATTTTAAATAATAAAGCTCACTTGAGTTTTACACTCAGAGTGAGCTTGTTTTGAATACAATATTAACAGACTAACTTAACGGATTAATATTGTTCTTTAATTTGAAAGACTGAAACTTTATCCGTTAAGTTTTGTGCTTTCTCATCTAAGATCATTGTTGATGTTGCACCTTGTTCAACCAAGGCCGCATTTTGCTGTACAACAGAATCCATTTGGTTAATTGCGACAGCAATTTGTTCGATCCCGACTTTTTGCTCTTCTGATGCAATACTAATGCCCTGCATAATATCGCTGACTTTAGTAATAGAAGAGACTATCTCTTGCATATGCTCACCCGTTTTATTAACTAACTCACGGCCATGAGCCACATCAGCAACGGATTCTCTGATAATTTGATTAATTTCACGCGCAGCATCTGCACTTCTTGCTGCTAAATTTCTCACTTCTGTTGCAACAACAGTAAATCCACGGCCTTGCTCACCTGCACGCGCCGCTTCAACGGCTGCGTTTAATGCCAGAATATTGGTTTGGCTTGCTATGTTATTAACCACATCATTGATTTCAGCAACTTTTAATGTTCCTACCTCAATTTTCTTCATTGAGTTAATCGCATCATTCATAATGTTAGAACCATCAATCGCTAAATCGCGTGTTTCTGCGGTAATGGAGTTTGCTAAAATCGCATTATCCGTATTATTCACTACTGCGATTTTTATCTCTTCCATACTTGCTGCTGTTTGTTGTAAAGCACTTGCTTGCTCCTCAGTACGAGAAGAGAGATCTTGGTTGCCAGAAGCAATTTCTGCCGAACCTTTTTTGATCTCTAGCGCTTCTTCTTTAACAAGTTGAATAGTCGATGTTAGCGAAGTTTGCATATCCCCTACATTAGAGAACAAAGTTCCAAACTCATCATTTCGTTTCTTAGGTAGAGTGAAACTTAAATCTCCCTCCCCCACTTTTTGTAAAATCGAAGACAATGTATTGAGATTGAAGATAAAAGTTTTGTTTATCCAACGAATAACCGTATAAAGCAGAGAAAGGATAATGGCTAACGCAATAATCGAGGTATAAATAGAAAGATGAACCATCCAAGCTTGCTGTGTTTTAATATCATCATTCACAGCTTTAGTGATCATAAGATATTCATCAAAGAGATCAGATAAACGATTAAAGTCACCAGAGAGGTTTGATTCTGTGTAATCTAGCGTATCGATAGGTGCAATAAGTTCATCTAGAAGATAATAGAATAACACTGATAGTTGTTCTGAATTACGTTGAGCGTCAGGACTTATCTTCTTCACGCCTACCCAATGTGCGATAGTCGCTTTTGATTTTGTCGCCAACTCTTTCGCTTCAGCAACAAGTGATTTAATTGTTTCTTGCTTATTCTCATCCGTCATTGTTTTCAACAACATTAGGTAGTTGACGTGAGAACGAATGGTCGCTAATTCATACCTTGCTTCTTGAACACTATTCAATCTGGTATTCAAAGAATCCAATGATGCGAAGTTCTCTTGCATTCTATAAATAAAAAATGACGACAATACAGATGATAATAAGAAAATGGCTAATAATATGATAGAACCTACTTTAGCTGATCTTTCAATACTCATGAAATAATCCACCCCGGTAATAAAGTGATACAAATGTACTCATTTATCGGCACGAAATAGATTTTATTTACTTATTAATCAGAATTATCGATACAAACACTTATTACAGTTTTCAATCAATGATTACGACTAGTTTTTTATACTGATATTCATATTTTAACTTTGATAATATATCACAATGAAATAATATTTTAGTGTTATTAATAAGTTAAAAATAAAACAGCGCACTTCAATACAATAATTCAAAGTGAGCTGTTTTAATCGTTATTACATCGATTCCTCAATCTGAAATACCGCTACATTATCCATCAATACCTGCGCTTTTTCGTCTAACATCATCGTTGAAGATGCGCCTTGATCCACTAAAGAGGCGTTTTGTTGCACAACCGTATCCATCTGATTAATCGCCACCGCAATTTGTTCAATACCAATCCGTTGCTCTTCAGAAGCGAGACTTATCCCTTGCATAATATTATTTACTTTTGTAATTGAAGAAACGATCTCTTGCATATGTTTTCCCGTTTTATTAACGAGAGCGGTTCCTTCTGCGACATCTTTTATAGATGCTTTTAATATCTGGCTGATCTCTTTTGCAGCATCTGCACTTTTGGCTGCTAAATTTCTTACTTCAGCCGCAACAACGGTAAAACCTCGCCCTTGTTCCCCTGCTCTCGCCGCTTCTACTGCTGCATTTAGCGCTAAAATATTCGTTTGACTCGCAAGATTATTAATCACGTCGTTAATCTCACCCACTTTTAACGCGCCTTGCTCTATTTTTTTCATCGATGAGATAGCTTCTTTCATTACACTAGCACCATCTATAACGATGTCATTGGATTGATTAATAATCTCATTGGCTTCTTGAGTATTTTCGGTGTTATTGGCTACTGCGGTTTTAATCTCTTCCATACTGGCTGCGGTTTGTTGTAATGCACTAGCTTGCTCTTCAGTACGAGCAGAGAGCTCCTGATTACCTGATGCAATTTCAGAAGCCCCTCGTTTTATCTCTAACGTTTCTCTTTTTACGGTAAGAATGGTAGAAGTTAACGCTTTTTGCATATCACTCACATGTGAAAATAACTCACCAAATTCATCTTTTTTCATTTTAGGTAAATCGAAAACTAATTCCCCTTTACCAACTTTATTTAACACATTAGATAACGTATTAAGGTTATAAATAAAAGTTTTGTTTATCCAACGAATAACAAAGTATAAAATAACGGATAGAATTAATAAGGATATGAGAGTGGAATAAATAGAAAGCTGAACCATCGTATCTTGTCTATTTCTGAGCCCAACACTATTTTTGGCTTTAACAGAAACATAGTTATCAAATAAATTATTTAATCTATCAAAATCATTGGCAAACTCTGTATCCTTTATATGTATTGCTTCTGAGCCATTTGACGCAATCAAGAGTCTATCAATTAGGCTATAAAATAACTTTGCTATTTCATCTGCACTTTTTTGTGCTTCTACTGTGACTTTCTTTTCTTTTACCCATATATCCATTGCATGTTTAGCACTTACCGCAATTTTTTTGTTTTTCTCAATAATTTCAGCATCTTTAGCATTTGTTTCGGCGGTATCTTGTATCAGAAAATTCACATTAGAACGCATAATCGCTAATTGATAACGCGCCATCAAAACATCGGTGTAACGTGTCAATAATACTTCAACTTGAGTAAAATTATTTTTCATTTTATAGATGAAAAATGTAGATAATGCAGAGGATAAAATAAAAATTAATAACAGTAAAGATGTGCCTATTTTAGCACTTTGTTTAATACTCATAATAAAAATACCTATATGTACATATCGATAAACTTTATTTTTTATCGACGAAGTTATTTTTTTATTTAATTATCGTTGATACATATAAGTTAATAATTTTTATTTAAAAATTTTTATTCTATAAATAACCACTAATCATATTTTAAATAAATCACACTTTATTCTTATTTTATAAAATAATGCAACCAATAATGTTAATAATAAATACGCTATTTTTTATCAATCACGCATTACTTTATTGGGTAGCCAATATCTGCTGATGCTTTTCATCGATTACTCCTACACTCTATTATTCATAAAAGTATAAATAGTTTTATTTTCAATAAGTAACAACCGTACTATCTCATTTTGAGAACGATGATATAATATGCGCCATGACCTTAAAAAACTCTGATGATTTACGGAGCTTAACTTTTTATGCAACCTCAGTTTGAAAACTCAAAAAACACCGTAAAAACATTATCAGTGTTTGATTTTGATGGCACGCTAACCTATCACGACAGTTTTATTCCTTTTTTAAAGTTTGCTTTTGGTAAACGTAAATTTTCACGCCGTTTGATTAAGATGGTATTGCCCACATTACGTTGCTTTAGACGCAAACTCACTCGTGATGAATTAAAGGAAGTACTTATTAAAACCTTTTTAACCAACATTGATGAGAAATGGTTAAAAGAAAAAGCCGAAGCCTTCTGCCAACTTTACTGGGCTAAACTAATGCGCCCTACCGGTTTATTAGCCGTTGCTGAAGAGGTGAACAGTCACGCTGAAGTCACCATTTGTTCAGCATCACCAGCAATGGTATTACAACCCTTTGCTGATCGCTTAGGTATTAAATTAATTGGTACAACGCTCGAAGTTGTTGAAGGTGTATTAACGGGGAAAATTATTGGTAATAACTGTCGCTGTGGTGAAAAAATTAAGCGGTTAGAAAGTGTTTATGGGGATCTCACTCAATATCATTTAAGAGCTTGGGGTGATTCTCGTGGTGATCATGAACTGCTTTTTGCAGCGCAAGATCCTCATTGGCGCCACTTTCATACAGGTAAAAGTAAATCGAAAAAATCACCCATAAAGATAGAAACAAAAAAATAATCTTACCCACAAAATTGAGCACAAAAAAACCCTCGATTAACGAGGGTTTTTACTATGCACTATGTACTATATGTACTAATAGTGTAGAGATTAGATATTCACGCCGTGTTGTGATGCTAATGCACCTAAACCACCCGCAAAACCTTGACCTACAGCTTTAAATTTCCACTCTGTACCATGGCGATATAACTCACCAAAGATCATTGCAGTTTCTGTAGATGCATCTTCAGAAAGATCAAAGCGTGCAATTTCAGTATTATTGTCGTTATTGAAAACGCGCATAAAACTGTTGCTCACCATACCGAAGTTTTGTTTACGATTCTCAGCATCATAAATAGTGACTGCGAATACCAATTTTTTCACTTCAGCAGGGACTTTTGATAGGGTGATTTTTACTTGCTCATCATCACCATCGCCTTCCCCAGTACGGTTATCTCCTTGGTGTTCAACGCTTCCACATTGACTCACTTTGTTATTAAAGAAGATAAAACTTGCGTCTGAAAGTACTTTTCCATCTTCACCTACCATGAACACTGACGCATCTAAATCGAACTCTGCGCCATCAGTCACGCGGGCATCCCATCCTAGACCAACCATAGCAACCGACATTGTTGGTGCTTCTTTAGTCAGAGAAACATTACCGCCTTTAACAAGGGAAACTGCCATATCAAAGCTCCTACTTTATTGAATAAACTGGCAATCACATCTTATGACTGCCAGCGGTTAGTGTCTTATAAATCCACTATCAAGAGGCATTAATACCGTATTGAGCACAAACTGAACCTAAACCACCCGCATAACCTTGACCAACAGCGCGGAATTTCCACTCCGAGTTATGGCGATATAGCTCACCAAATAACATTGCTGTTTCTGTTGATGCATCTTCCGTTAAGTCATAACGAGCAACTTCAATTTGGTTGTCATCATTGACTAAACGAATAAATGCACCTGATACTTGGCCAAAGCTTTGGCGACGAGCTTGTGCATCATGGATAGTCACAACGAAGATAACCTTATCGACATCATTTGGGATCATGTCTAATTTGATTTTCAGCGCTTCATCATCACCATCGCCTTCACCAGTACGGTTGTCACCCGTGTGAACAACAGAGCCATCAGCAGATCTTAAGTTGTTATAAAAAATGAAATCGGCATCGCTACGTACTTTTCCATTAGCCGCTAACAGAAATACAGATGCATCTAAGTCAAAATCTTGACCATCTGTAGAACGGGCATCCCAACCAAGTCCGACAAGGACGTTTTTCATCGTTGGGGCTGCTTTGCTCAGAGAGACATTACCACCTTTAGAAAGAGAAACGCTCATTTTTTAACCTCTTTAATTTAGTTTTTGATATTCTGATTTCTCAAGAATACTAATTATTCTGACTTACCTTCATTATCCTTTTTCTCTGGGAATAAGAAACTTGCAATAATACCCAGAGCAAGAACACCAAGCACAACAAATAGGCTGGTTGTCGCGGAGATGCTGTATCCATGTTGCCAAATATGATCTGTTGCATTTAGACCCAGTTTTACAGCAATAAAGAACAACAACACAATAACCGCTTTTTCAAGGTAAACGAGATACTGTTTTAACGCTTCTAACACGAAGTAAAGCGTACGTAAGCCTAAAATTGCGAACATCATTGCACTATATACAATTAAAGGTTCACGGCTTACTGCGATAATAGCGGGAACCGAGTCGAAAGCAAACATCACATCAGAAAGCTCTACGACTGCCACACACAGCATCAGTGGCGTTGCATATAGCGCAGCTTTTGTACCACGACCGATAGTAATATCTTTGTTTTCAGGTTTCGCTAACTCTACATCAACTTCTTTTTGTGTTAGTAAGAATGCATGTCCAGTGATTTTTGGCCATATAGGGAAAAATCGTTTTACTAAGCGATAAGCTAGATGCTGCGAATAGTCTTCAATTTCTTCACTATCATCACCGCTTTTCAGCATCATAACTGCCGTCCAAGCCACGATTAAGGCAAATACTATCTCAACATATGGTCCTAAACTTAACAGTCCTGTACCTATGGCAACAAAGATCCCACGGAAAACAATAGCACCGATGATACCCCAATAAAGAACGCGGTGACGGAAGCGATCAGGCACTGCAAACCAAGAGAAAATCGCCATCATGACAAACAAGTTATCAACCGAAAGCACTTTCTCTAGCGCATAACCTGTTACGAATAAGCTCGCAACCTCTGCACCATGGTGAATATAAAGGAATCCTGCGAATGCCATTGCAATAGCAACCCAGAATATAGACCAAAATATGGCATTCTTTAATGTTATCGGCTTATCTGAGCGATGCATAAATAAGTCGATAAAAATAGCGCCAATCGCAAGTACAACAAAGACAATGACAGTTTCTGTCGGAAAACCAATATGTGTGGATACCATAATAATTCCTAAACGGTTCCCTATATTAAATTAATTACAAACCAAATTCTGCGGGCTCAAAGCCTAATGCAATGGCAATAGCGCGCACAGCTTCTTTTTCATCATTGTCAAAATCACCATCACTTTTCGCAACAGCAATACCGACACGAATAGCTAATTGCGCAGCTTCTGGCTGATCTTTCATTGCCAGAATATACTTCATGGTTTCGCCTTTACCGACTTCAGTATCGAATTCGAAACTCAGGATTAGCTTATTAAAGAATTCGATAACTTCAGAAGTATCAAAAACTTTAAGTTCATCCGATGCTTTTAAAAAACCGAGCATCTTCTGTTTTTCTTCAGAACTCACTCCACCGCTGGCAATGGCAATACGTGCGCAAACAGCAACAGTGCCTTGCATAAATTTTTTGTTTTTAAAGCGACCAACTTGCTTTGCTAACTCAGAGCGACCTGAATTAAAACCATCTTTTAATTTGTTAAAAAAACTCATGCTATTTTTCCTTATATCAACTTGATCACTTAGAACCCGCTGTCCAGCGAAATCCCCACCCGTAGGCATTATCCATATCACGGTGACCTTTAAAAAACTCATTGAGACGTTCAACTTTTATCGAACCATTCTCATTAACGAGTCGTGCAATCGCACACATATTGCGACCATTATTACCGTCAGTTAAACGGGTTTCGATAGGAGGTTGTTCTGGTACATGAATGGTGACAACACCATCTGTTTTGCTCCAATTCGGTACACCTTCATAAATAAACGCGAAAATCAGCACTTGCTTGATATTTTTCCATTCACGTCCATTCACAAAGATCCATTCACCACCAGCAACATCGCCAGTACGATCATCGCCTTGCAATTCAACATAAGGAATACGATTGAAATCACCAAACCCGTTTCCTAATGCTTGAATAACGGACTTATGTCCTTGCTGAAGTTCAACAAAAGCACCGATATCTAAATCGATACCTTTATTGCCACCGAACAATCCACCTAATAACCCAGAACCCCCACTTTTGCTTTCACGATGCCAATCAAGGTTGATCCGAATTTTACCGAAGTCATCTTTCTTCGTTAGGCTAATTGCCGGTTTTTCTTTAGTTAAAGAAACCTTACTTAAGTTCACCGAACTTGGCGCTGGCGCCGGTGCTGGTGCTGGTGCTGGTGCAGAGTCTGCAATATCAACACCAAAATGTTCAGCTAATGGCTTTAAACCACCGTTAAATCCTTGAGCGATAAAACGGAACTTCCAACTACCATTACGAAGATACAATTCACCTAAAATTAATGCCGCTTCAGGGCGGCCGTTAATATCAACATTACCGTTCGCCACAACTTCGTTATTAGCATCAACTTGAATTGATAATCGTTGTAAATTTGCGATAGTTTGTTGACCTTCACAAGTCGCCGTAAACGCAATTTTTTCAACATCTGGACGTAAACGCGTTAGATCCACCGTGAAAGATGTGCTGTTTCCTGCTGTCGCATAAATAACGGTGCGATCATCATTAGCTGTCTGTCCATAAAACACCATATCGGTGTCGCCATTCACTTTACCTGACGCATAAAGTCTAAAAGCAGACACATCAACTGGTGCACCTGATTGAATTCTAATGATTAATGTTTGATTAGGAACAGGTACGTTCCCACCTGGAGTCATATTCATTTATCGCACCACCGTAGCCACAATATCAGGCATCATGTCATTAATAACACGGCCTTTACAAGGCGCACCAAACGCAGTGAAATCCCATTGACCATGATTACGTTGTAAAGAAGCAATCACGATACCTGTATGAGAGCCTTGCTCTGTTAAGGTATAACGCACCAGCTCTTTATTCGTTGTTTTATCAACAACTCGGCAGAATGCGTTTTCAACTTCATTAAATGTTTGTCCACGGAAACTATTTACTGTAAATACCAAGTATTCAACATTTGTTGGTAAACGGTTTAAATCAACGAAAATTGTTTCATCATCGCCATCACCGTCACCCGTTAAGTTATCACCAGAGTGAATAACCGACTGACAACTTGATTTTAATTTTCTAAACCAAATGGTATCGATTTGATTACCACTTGCGTCAAGTAATACGCAACTTGCATCTAAATCGATAGAACCACCACCACCAAAAAGACCGCCTAATAATCCTTTTTTCTTAATCGGATCCCAGCCCAAACCAAACATTAAGTGACTCAGTGTAGGTACTTGTTTACTGAGAGAAACTGTTTGATTCTTGCTTAATGAAACCATAATTAAATTCCTTCAGAGGTAGAGTGAAACAATAACGCCATTTGTGATTAATTCCATATCATGAAAATCATCATATCATGATGAAGTACACGAGCAAGACTATTTTTCTCACTTAAACTTAAAGTTTTGTCAATTTATTGATATTAATGATATTTTTATTGTAAAAAAATGTTAAAAACACAAGAAAATCATAATAATAACTTGCTAAACAATCTAATTTAAAAATCAACTCAAATAAATCATATTATGATTGACACAGTTCTTCGAAATCTTCATGATTATAGGCATTGAACCCTACACTTTTATTTCACGGTATACAGAGTAATGAATAACACAATTTGGTTTATGGAAGGTTTATCATCACAACGCGATATAATTCAAAGTGTTAAAGACTTTGCAAAACAGCAGCACCAAGAGATCTTTGTGCTAGCATCTCATCGTCATACACGAAATGAGATTTTATCGCTTGCTGATGGGGCTTTTTATGAACCTCTTGAAGAGACATTACGCTTACAATTTATCGATGATGTTGTGAGACAGCATCAAGTCAGTGCCATTCACACCGGTCGTAATAGCGCATGGTTTGAATTACACCGCCAAGAAATTGAGTCATTTGGGGTAAAATTAACAACTGGGGCCACACAACTTGAACAGCTTCAGTTAGCTGATAATAAAGTTGCATTTGCACAAGCGATGGAACAATGTGGGCTTCCAGCAGTACCTTCTATTTACATTGAATCTATCGATGAATTAGAAACGCATATAAAAGAGCCTCCTTTTGGCGAAATACCTTTATGCATTAAACCTGTAAAAGGGATTTATGGTATGGGTTTTTGGCGCTTTGATAATCAAGTTTCACCGATAGCACTGTTTAATCACCCAGAAAATCGTCAAGTCAATCCTCAACAATATCTTGATGCATTAAAGGCGGTTGAACATTTTGAACCTTTAGTCTTAATGCCTTATTTGCCTGGCCCTGAATACTCTGTTGATATGGTGGTTGAACAAGGTGATGTTATTGCAGCTGTAGCTCGACGCAAAGAGGGTGCAATACAACATCTAGAAATCTCAGGCGAGGCTTATGAATTAGGTAAAGCGTGCGCAACGGCGATGAAAGCCGATGGTCTTGTGAATGTGCAAACTCGAAATAATCATCAAGGCCGCCCACTCTTACTTGAAATTAATATGCGCCCCTCTGGTGGTATTGGTTATACCCAACATTGTGGAATTAATCTTGCAGGTATTTTTGCTTTACGCCAATTAGGATTAATAACTATTGAAGAAGCTGAAGCCCAAAATAACCATTTTACACCAACAAAAATACGCTCAATCACCGATTCTATTGTTTTCAATTCAGCGTTAACAAACTTAATCAGTACGGATAATAATTAATAATGGAAAATAGTATGAGTGACTCATCCGTTTATCGTCGCCTTCTTTCTTGTGGCACATTAAGTGTGACGCCAAATTGTTCTATTGAGTTACTTGATGAATTATTTGATATTGCAGAAAGACGCAATCCTAAGCGTGCATTTCTATTTGTCAGTAAAGTATTAGGTCGTCATATTCCTGTTTCACCGAAAAAAATGCGTGAAACCTACCAAAAACTTGCCCGTCAATTTCCTGACTCACTTGAAGGTCCTGTACTGTTTATTGGTATGGCAGAAACTGCGGTGGGTTTAGGTGCTGGCATTTTTGATGAAGTGAGAAATCGCTATCAACAAGCCATTTATTTAACATCAACACGTCATCCTGTTGATAAAGGTGAGTTACTGTGTGAATTTAAAGAAAATCACAGCCACGCGACTGATCACTTACTCTATTTACCTACAACAGCAGAGCAACGCCAGTGGGTACAAAAAGCAAAAACCGTTGTATTAATTGATGATGAAGCGACTACGGGTAATACCTTTATCAACCTGCTTTCAGCACTACGTGAAGAAGGTGGATTAATCCATATTGAGCAGGTTATAGCAGTAACCTTAACCGATTGGAGTGGCGATTCTATCGCTGAGCGCTCCCCATTACCGATTAAAACCCTCTCTTTAGTTCAAGGAAAGTGGCAATGGGATGCCGATCCAAATGCGCCTTTACCTATTATGCCTAATGTTAATATCACTGCATCAGGGCAAGTTGCTATCACTGGTAAACAGAGCTGGGGTCGATTAGGGATGACAATACCCGCAAGCGATCTGGGTTTATCCATTAATGCTTCTTTAGGTGAAAAAATCCTTGTTTTAGGATCGGGAGAATTTGTTTGGGAGCCGTTTTTATTAGCTGAACGTCTTGAAAAACAAGGTGCTATCGTAAAATATAGTTCGACAACGCGTTCACCTATTTCAACTAATTTTGCCATTCAATCAACGATCACATTTACTGATAATTATGGTTTAGGTATTCCTAACTTCGTCTATAACGTGGCGCATCAACAATTTGATCGCATTTTGCTTTGTTGTGAAACACCAGCTGAAAGCATTGATAGCCAACTGATTGAAGCCCTCAATAAAGTTGCACCTATTGTTGAGGTAATTAGTTATGACTAAGCCCGTTATTTTAACTGATCTCGATGACACACTATTTCAAACACGTCGTAAGATGGTGGATGAATTAGCACTAGAACCCTATAAGACTGGCGCGCTAGATAGAAGCTTAGAACCCCGTAGCTTTATGACTCAAGAGCAGGCCATGCTTGTAGATTGGATGTTAGAGCACGCGGATTTAATTCCTGTTACTGCTCGTGGAACAGAAGAGATTAGCCGAGTCACCATTCCTTTTCATTCTTGGGCGATTACTACACATGGTGCGGTGATATTAACGCCAGAAGGCAATGCTGATACACAATGGCAAAACCACATCACTCAGAGCTTAGCACCATATACACAGCGTTTATTGACTCTGCAACAATCAATCACGCAATTAATGGCGGAACGAAATATTGATGGTTGGGCGCGAATTAACTATGAATACGGTGATTTGCCTATTTATTTAGTCATGAAGCATAACGATAGCACCCGATTAGACGAGCTATACACCATAGGTGATGAGATAGAAAAAACATTCTCAACTGAAGGTTTTTATATTCATCGTAACAGCAACAATATTGCTTGGTTACCTGAGCCTATCGAAAAAGGCAAAGCTGCCACCTATTTGCTCAATAAATTAAAAGCTAAGCGTGGTGTTTTTCCTGTGATTGGACTCGGTGACAGCCTAAGTGATCATCGCTTTATGAAATTATGTAGTTGGTATGGACTTCCTCGTCAAAGCCAATTTGCGGATGTGATCAACACAAAAATTTTTGGAGAATAAACATGATGGATCATAAGCCTTTTTCTGGCTCTTATGTATCAGGAGATGTCGATTTCTTACTTCAACCGGTTAATATCGAAATGACGCCCGTTGAGTTAAAAGAAGAGCTGATACAATCGGGTAAGCGCCACTATTCTGACATGCTAAGTCAAGAGCCAGAGCCAACAACATGGCATCTAGATCTCTTTGAAAAAGCGCTAGAAACAGGTGCTACACGCTTAGCAACTGAAGTCATAATGTTGGCTAAATCACTGATTGAACGCTTTGGTGATACCCCAATTATCTTGACAAGCCTTGTTCGTGCAGGTGTTCCTTTAGGTGTCATGTTGCAACAAACATTACGTAAAATGGGAAAAACCTCTTATCACTACGGCATTAGTATTATTCGAGATAGAGGCATTGATAGCGAAGCGCTTTCATGGATAGAACAACGCCACGGTACAGAAGGTATTGTGTTTGTCGATGGATGGACAGGAAAAGGCGCTATTACAGGTGAACTTATTCGTTCGTTATCCGGGCGAAAAGGCTATCCAGCTCAGCCTCGTCTTGTCGTCCTTGCTGATCCTTGTGGCTGTGCATGGTTAAGTGCCAGCGATGAAGATTGGCTTATCCCATTTGGGATCATGGGAGCGCCTGTTTCAGGATTAATTTCACGTTCAATTTGGACTGAAGAAGGCTTTCACGGTTTTGTGGATTGCCAACATTTAAAACAGTATGAATGCAGTCGTTACCTTGTTGATACTGTTGGAAAAGTCGTTGATGCATTAATCGATAACGATATTCCACTAGCTACATTTAAAGAACAACAATCAGACTTAAAAAAGCTGAGCGAAAACGTCGTTAGTTCACTTGCAAACAAATATGATATTTCAAATATCAATCGTATAAAACCCGGTATTGCTGAAGCCACACGCGCTGTTTTACGCCGTGTACCTGATCATGTTCTTGTGAGAGAAATAACCGATCCTGATGTCGCGTTACTGGTTTATCTTGCGCAGGAAAAAAATATTGCTGTTATTGAAACAGGGCAAGCGCTTGGTCAATATCGTGCAGTGACTATCATTAAAAAGGTGAAATAATGATTGAACGATTATCCCCATGGAATTTAGGGGCAACGCTTTATATGCCCGCGACACGAACAGATATCGCACCCACAATCATCAACCAGAAAATTGAAGGGTTACGCTCTTTAATTATCTGTTTAGAAGATGCCGTGAGTGATGCAGATATTCCTGTTGCATTAGAAAACTTGGCAGCCTTATTAAATACCTTAGCAGAGCACAAAAAAAACAGCGATTGTAGCCATTGGCCACTGCTGTTTATTCGCCCTCGCCACACTGAAATGGGTCAATGGATCACTGAAAATCTTGATGTCAGTGCCATCGATGGGCTTGTTTTGCCTAAGTTCACACAAGTTTCTCTGCCAATTTGGTGGAATATTATTGAAAATACGCATTTATGTATGATGCCAACACTTGAAACAGAAGAAGTGTTTGATGTTATTCAAATGACAGAGCTTGCAAACCACCTACTGACTCACCCTTGCCATAACAGAATTATTGCATTACGTATTGGTGGTAATGATTTAATGAATGTCATTTCTCTTAGACGTAATCGCCAATTAACACTTTATGATGGCCCAATGGGTTACGTGATAAAAATGTTAGTTGCTGTCTTTGGTGCTCGCCAATTTGCCCTCACAGCACCTGTTTGTGAGCATATTGATGATCACCATATTATGGATAAAGAGCTGGCGCTTGATATTGCTAATGGCCTTGTAGGTAAAACAGCGATCCATCCAAAGCAAATTCATAAAATTGAACAAGCTCTCATGGTGTCTCAATCCGATCATTCAGATGCATTACGTATTTTAAATTCAACACAAGCCGTCTTTAAATCACAAGGTGCAATGTGTGAACCAGCAACACATCGTCGCTGGGCATTGAGTATTTTAACCAGAGCTAAAATTTATGGCATTATTCCTAACCAACAAAATAATGCTCAACGTTTTAACGCAACATAAAATACTCTATAACTGGTGATGAATTCGATAAGATAAAATAATTATCTTATATTGATTTCGATTTATAAGTTTCTAGTTAAAGCATGTTATCTTTAACTAGAACTTATAAGAATAACGTGAATCTTTTTATTTAAAAAAGTGTATTTTTTTTATTTCAGTTATTAATTTATACTACATTTAATAGGAAGCTTATTTTATTTATCCTTGTCAACAGAGAACAAGAATAATAGAAATTATTGCTGAATATTTTAACACACCAATGACAAAACAAGTGGTAACTAAGCATGCAATTAAGCACTCGTCAGGTCAGAGTCTTTACACTGGCAACCCTTTTAAGCTCAGGAAAAAAGGTTCCAACCATTAAGATTATTTCTGCTCTTGAATGCTCAGAGCCTACGTTAACTCGCGTATTAAAAGAGATAAGAGATTCTTATGGTGCTGAAATAAAATACAGCAAAGCCTCTCGTGCATATCAAATGACTGAACGAGGTCAACTCGATAGTAAGGCGTTACGCCGTATGCGTGAGGCATTATCCGCCAGCGAAGATCTACGCCACAATGGAATGACAAGCCGAGTTTATCTCGATAAAGATAAGAAGAAATCTGTTTCACTTTCATTAAAAATGTCAGCATTACGCAAGATTGATAGATTATCTTATTTAAATAATTCTACACGTAGTGAAGCTGTTGAATTATTAGTTGATCACTATATTGAAAATTTAATTCAATCAACACTCGCTGAAATAGCAGAGAAAGAAAAAGAAAAAAGAATTCGAATTAAATAAAAAAGTAACTTGATACTTCGGTATCAAGTTATTTTATAAAAAATAACAAAACAGAAAATATATAGAAACAGTTATCTAATAGACTTATTTTATATATTTCATTACACTCTTTCTTTATTTTAAATCACTTTAAAAACAAAAAAACACCAATTAATTAATGCTTTGAATTTATTGACTTTTATAATTATTGTTTTTTTAATAAAAAGAGTATTTATACCTAATCACTATTAGTCATTCATTTAGCATTACTCTTATTAAGAGAATTCAATAAATATATTTTCTTTAATAAAAGAAAATCTCTCCATCACTCAATTTAAGGGTGACAAACAGGCTAATTCCTCTTTTATTTTACTTTTCATACTATCTTCATTCAGATTAATAATATTGGACAATCATCACTGCGTTTTGTCTCTAATTTAATTAAACTAAGCATAATCTCAATTGAACACCTTCATGAGTCGGTTAGTATATTAATCGCTTATTTCTATCTCACTCACAGGATAAATGCATGAGAAGATTGCCAGTTTACCTTTTGCTTGATACATCGACTTCCATGTATGGAGAGCCTATTGCAGCAGTAAAAAATGGCGTTGAAATGCTTTTATCAACACTACGCCAAGATCCTTACGCATTAGAAACTGCTTATATTTCTATCATCACCTTTGACTCAACCGCACAACAGGTTGTGCCACTCACTGATTTAATCAATTTTAAAGTACCTGATTTAGTCGCAAGTGGAACAACAGCATTAGGTTCTGCGCTCACTTTAGTTTCTAGTCGTATTGAAAAAGAAGTACAAAAAACTACAACTGAAACAAAAGGAGATTGGCGTCCGTTAGTTTTTGTGATGACAGATGGTGCCCCCACAGACGATTGGAAAAAAGGCGTTGAGAAATTTAAAGCGGCACGCACTGACGTTGTTATTGCGTGTGCAGCAGGACAATCAGCACAAACTGATGTACTAAAAAATATCACTGAAATTGTATTACAGCTAGATACTGCGGACTCCAATACCATTAAGTCATTCTTTAAGTGGGTTTCAGCTAGTATTTCTGTCGGTAGTCAAAAAGTCGATTTAACTAAGAAAGATATTAGTGATCTTGATGACTTACCACCGCCACCTCCTGAGGTTAACGTTGTACTTTAAATAAAAAAGGAATGAATATGTCTATTAGTTTAAAAAAAGGACAAGGTGTTAGTTTAAAGAAAAATGAATATGACCTTTCCTCTGTCACTATCGGTTTAGGCTGGGATATCAACGAAGAAAAACGCGGATTCCTTGGTGGGCTTTTTGGTAAAAAAAGCGAAGAATACGATTTAGATGTTATTGCCTTCTTATGTGGTGAAAATGGCAAAGTAAACGATTTAGGACAAATTGAAGGTGGGCAACCTTCTCTCGTTAATGGCGATATTATTTTCTTTAATAGCCTACAACACAAATCAGGACAAATTTGGCTAACGGGTGATAACCGAACAGGCGCAGGTGATGGCGATGATGAACAGATCATCGTGAAATTAAACACACTTGATCCTAAATTTACCAAAATTGTCTTTATTGTTCAGATTTACAATGGTCGAGAACGACAACAACATTTTGGTAAAGTACAAAACGCCTTTATCCGCGCTGTTGATGCGAAAAATGTAGAAATGGCTCGTTTTGATTTATCTGGAGGCGAAGCCTTCAACAACCAACGTTCAATGCTGTTTGCTGAATTAGTCAGAGAAGATAATGGCTGGAAACTGAACGCCATTGGTGAGCCTTCAAGTTCAGATAGCTTTATTTCTTACTTAAAGGATTTCGCCTAATGAGAAGACTTCCCGTTTACCTGCTGATTGATACTTCAGGATCAATGAGAGGTGAATCTATTCATGCGGTTAACGTTGGGATACAAACAATGCTTAATGCATTGAGACAAGATCCTTACGCATTAGAAAGCGTGCATATCTCTATCATTACCTATGATAACGAGGCTCGTGAATTTATCCCATTAACTGCATTAGAAGATTTCCAATTCTCAGATATCACCGTACCTAGCTCTGGCGGTACTTTCACGGGTGCTGCGCTGGAATGTTTAATCAAGTGTGTCGATCGTGATATTAAACGTTCCGATGGTGACCAAAAAGGTGACTGGCGTCCTCTCGTTTTTTTAATGACGGATGGCACACCGTCTGATGCTTACGCCTATGGTGAAGCGATTAAAGAAGTGAAAAAGCGTTCATTTGGTTCGATCATCGCTTGTGCTGTTGGCCCTAAAGCCAAACACGATCACCTTAAAGAGCTTACATCTCAAGTGGTAGCTTTAGAAACGCTAGACTCCAATGCCTTCTCTGGCTTTTTTAAATGGGTTTCTGCCAGTGTCGCATCCGGCAGTTCAAGTGCAGGAGTGAATACGGATAAAGACACCCTACCGCCACCACCTCCTGAAATCCAACTGGTACTGTGATCTACAAAAGCAAAGCGCTCCAAAAGGCTTTGCTTTTATTTTATTCAGGCTTTGATTTATCCATCACAATACATAACAGCCACGATAAAGTGATAAGGTATAACAATGAGAAGGCTACCCATTTTCTTTGTTTTAGATTGTTCAGAATCAATGGTCGGTGAAAACCTAAAAAAGATGAATGACGGTCTAACAACTATTATTAACGATCTGAGACGAGATCCGCACGCCCTTGAAACGGCTTGTATTTCTGTTATCGCCTTTGCTGGCGTTGCAAAAACGATTGTTCCACTCACTGAAGTCGTCTCTTTTTATCCTCCTCAACTTCCTTTAGGCGGAGGCACTTCATTAGGCAGCGCCTTACGAGAACTTTCTCACCAAATCGACACACAAGTAAGAAAAACCACACTTGAGCAAAAAGGCGATTGGAAACCTGTCGTTTACCTTTTAACTGACGGCAGACCTACTGATGATTACGCGCAAGAGATCAAGCGCTGGAAAGCTCACTACGCCAACAAAGTTAACTTAATTGCGATTGGGTTAGGCTTAAGTGCAGACTTACATGTGCTGTCGCAATTAACTGAAAACGTGCTGTTATTTACCGAAGCACAAGAAGGCGATTTTACTCGTTTCATTAAATGGATAACGATGTCAGTGGTTTCTCATAGCCGAAGTGTTGGCGAAGAGCCGCCGCCACTTTTAAATCAAACAGAGTATATTGTTCGTCTTGCGAAAGATGATGTTGCTCGTGCCTATGATGAGTCTTGTGTCACTTTTGTCGGGCGTTGTAGCCACACACGTTCACCTTATTTAATGAAATATGAACGTCCGCCAATGAAAGCTTCAGGGCTCGATTTTAACCTCAATCTTAATGGTTTTAACTTAACGGGTTGCTACACCTTAAATGAAGATTACTTTACATGGAGTGATCTCAGTGCCACGGCATATCAAGTTAACACCAGCGAACTTCATGGTACACCTGGCTGCCCTTATTGTGGCAATGCTACTGCTTTTGCCGTTTGCCAATGTGGTAAATTACTTTGTGTGAATGGCCCTGAAAGCGTTGTTTGCCCTTGGTGTGATAACAACATCACCTTTGGTGATAACAGCAACCAATCTGACTTTGATGTCACACGAGGTAAAGGCTAATGGATAAAAAAGCCCTACTCACAAAACTGATTATTGATGACACGCTGACACAACATCGCATTCCTGTTCATGAAGAGCTCGTTATTGCGTTGTATGAAGATGTGGAAATCGCTCAATACATTGATTTTATTATTGATAAAATCAATACTAAAGCGGCAGAAAAAATAACACCACAAGACAAAATCCCCCCTATTCTTCTGTTATTGCCACCAGCTCGCAATTTAGCTGCTGAAGAAACATCATTACCAGAAGAGTGTCCATTAAAGCCAGGTCAAATTCCAACACACTCATCACCAATGCCAACAGAAAAACCGATTATTCATCGCCCTACGGCAAAAATTACCCTTTCTAATGCAAAAGTAGGCACTGCATTCAATTCTACGCTCAGTATCGAGCTAAATACCCTCGAAATTGCCGAAATTGAAGCGGTTGATGTCCCTGAAGGAGTTGGAATAACCTTTGATCATGAAAGTTGCTGCTTAGTAGGAATGCCAACAAAAAGTGGCAATTTTACATTGGTTGTCCATTGGTCTGTTAATGCTATTCGTTATCAAGATAAAGTCTTATTAATCATCAATCCTGATCCGCGTAGCTTATGGCAAATCAATGAACCTCCCGCTGATAGCCTTTATCCCAAAGCCCACATCGATAGCCAACTTATTCTTGAAGAAGACATTCGAATTGTAGGAGCAAGCCGTCGTGGACGTTCTCATGAACATGCAGGCACATTCCGTGATGATGATTTTTATATTCACCACGATAACCAAAGCCAATGGAATATTTTAATTGTCGCTGATGGTGCAGGCAGTGCTCGCTATTCTCGCGAAGGCTCACTCATTGCTATCAATACGGTCAGCCATTATTTAAAATCACAATTAAGTTTGGAAAATGAAGCAATTAAACCTCATCTTGAAACCATCCATCAATGGAATGACAACAGCGCCATTAATCAAGTAGGAAGCTTCTTTGCACAACTCTTTCGTAATGCCGCCCAATTAGCGATTAATAACCTCAAAAATGAAGCGATTCATATTAATGAACCCGTAAAATCATTTTCAACAACGTTATTAGCCACGGTTTCTTTGCGTATCAATGATGAGTTATTTGCTGCCTCATTTTGGATGGGAGATGGTGCGATTGCCGCTTATGGCCCTGCCGGAAAAGTGCGTATTTTAGGTATTCCTGATAGTGGTGAATATGCAGGACAAACCCGTTTTCTTGATGATAGTGCGCTCAACGATGCTGAATTTAATCGACGCATTATTATTGGTAAGTGGAAAGAAATTTCACATCTTATTTTAATGACTGACGGAGTGTCCGATCCCGTATTTGAAACGGATAATGGCTTACAAGATCCCAATAAATGGGCTGCACTCATTGATGAAATATCGCCTTGTTTAGCCTCTCCTGAAAATGCAGCTAGCGCATTGGCTGAATGGCTGAATTTCTTTTCAGCAGGCAATCACGATGACCGCACTCTGGTTGTAGCTTGGTAATCATAAAAGAGAGAATGGGTGAGTTTCATGGCAGAGATCATTACCTGTACAACGCAAAGTGGAAAAATAGTTCAGTACGTCAATGAGATCATTGGCTCTGGCTCAATGAAAGATGTCTATTTTTCCCCTGACCGAACCTACGTTGTTGCCTTCTATAAAACAAAACAGAATGCACAAGCCAAAGATAGAATCGATATGATAACAGGCTCTTATCGACATAATATCTTTGAACAAAGTGGTGGAGAATATTGGAAAAATCTCTTTTGCTGGCCAACGGATGTTGTCGAACATCAAGGCAAAATTGGTATTGTTGTTCCAACTTATCAATCCCACTTTTTCTTTAAATATGGTTCTAAAAACAATGACTTTCTTGCAATAAAAGGTCGAGAAAAAGAAGGTAAATGGTTTGCAAGTGCCAATAACCAAAATAAATTTCTCGATCCTCGTGAAAGAGGTAATCTATTAAATTACCTTAAAGTTTGTTTATTGCTCTCTCGCGCAGTACGACGAATGCATGCAGCAGGCTTATGCCACAGTGATTTAAGCTATAAAAACGTCCTTATCGATCCTGAGCAAGGTCATGCCTGTGTGATTGATATTGACGGTTTAGTGGTTCCCGGTAAATATCCGCCTGATGTGGTGGGAACCCCTGACTTTATTGCGCCTGAAGTAGTAAAAACCAGCCATTTACCGAAAGAAGATCCTAACCGTATCTTGCCAAGTATCACGACAGATAGACACGCACTTGCGGTATTAATCTATATGTATCTGTTTTATCGACACCCATTACGGGGCGGTAAAATTCACGATCTTGACGATGAAATGCGCGATGAAACGCTCTCTATGGGTGAAAAAGCATTGTTTATTGAGCACCCAACTGATCGTAGCAATGCGGTAAAACTTAATCAGGTAAAACCTTCATCGCTACCTTGGGCTGATCCTGAAAAAATCCCTTATACCATTATGGGGCCGTACTTAACGCCTCTTTTTGAAAGAGCCTTTATTACAGGATTACACGATCCTTCACAACGCCCTACCGCTGATGAATGGGAAACGGCATTAGTCAAAACGGTAGATTTAGTTCAGCCTTGTCAAAATAAAAATTGTGAACAACAATGGTATGTTTTTTCTGGAAAAACACAGCCCGTTTGTCCTTATTGCCATACGCCTTATAAAGGCCAATTGCCGATTTTAAATCTCTACTCTTCGCGCAAGGCAGGTAGCTTTAGACCTGACGATCACCGCTTAATGGTATGGAGTAATCAATCACTCTTTCCTTGGCATGTTAATCGCCTTATTGCGCCCAATGAACGCACTACTGATGAACAGAAAAAACGTGTCGGTTATTTCGTTTTTCACAATTCAACATGGTGGCTGGTGAATGAACGTATTGAGGGATTGATGGTATTGCCAGAGAAAAAACAGATAGCCATTGGCGATAAAATTGCGCTAACAGATGGGTTGCAATTTGTATTATCGACAGAAGAAGGCGGACGACTGGTTGTGGTGCAATTAGTCTCAAATTAACGATAACGAGAGAATAATCCGTTTAATTTATCGTGGGTTATTCTCTTTGCTATAAGCTATTTTTAAATCAACGTTTAAATTCCATTGTTAAATTTAAATCTTTTGTCGGTTTTCCTGACTCATAACGCCATTTTTCCATAGCTCGAATAGTCGATAAACCAAAAACCTCCACTAAAGGGGAATCTAACATCCTAATATTTTGCACATATCCATTTTCATCAATATCAAATTTAATATTTAACGCTCCCTCAATGCCTTGAGAATACGCTTTTGCAGGATAATTAGGAAATACTCGTAATAAATTCTTAGGGTGATTTTTAACCGTAAGATTTGACTCATTTATTTCACTCTGAGTTATTTTCTCTGGTTCATCGGCTAATTTTGCTTTCAATAATTGCACATCCGACTGTGTTGATTGAATAGCACATCCATTTAATAAAATGGTGCTGCAAAGTAAACTTAAAATAGCTAATTTTATTTTCATTTTTCTTTTCTGAAATAAGATTAAATATAAAGATACAATAATATATCTCATTATCATTTCTATTCTCAATTAAATATTTAGTTAAGAAAAACTGTGCAATTAATCATATTTCAGCCGTCCTATTTAAATCAAAGTCAGATCACATATTCACGTCTCACCCTTGCTATTTAGCGCTAACGTTCAATATTGGATATCAAGATCCCAGTTTATTAAGCCCCAGTATTTACAATACCGAACAGTGATAATTGGAGGGACTAATGAAAACTAAAAATAAAATCAATGTACTAGAACTTATTTCACCAGAAATGCAGCAAGTTATGCAATTTTATGCAGATAATCCTCAACCTGCGCCAGAAAGTAATGACTACCCTTCTATGCGCCTTGCTTACAATCAAGACAGACGTTATTGGAATGCAGATGCACCCGAAATGTTTAGCATTCAAGATATTTCCGTTAGCACGTCTTATGGCGAGGTACTAACACGCCTTTATCAACCCACAGAAAAAACACCCGCAACACTCTATTATCTTCATGGCGGGGGCTTTATTTTAGGGAATTTAGATACCCACGATCGCATTATGCGTTTACTCGCGTCTTATACAGGTTGTGCTGTAATTGGTATTGATTACTCACTATCACCAGAAGCACATTATCCACAAGCGATTGATGAATCAGCGCAAGTCTGCCAGTTTTATGATCAACATGCTGAACACTACGGTATTAACACTCAACACATTGGTTTTGCAGGCGATTCTGCGGGAGCCATGTTATCGCTTGCTACTGTACTGTGGTTACGCGACAAACAAATCCACTGTGGCAAGGTAAGTGCAGCTTTATTATGGTATGGATTATACGGTTTACGTGATTCCACCAGCCGTCGGCTTTATGGTGGTGAATGGGATGGGTTACGCCAGCAAGATCTAGAAGAATATGATAATGCCTATTTAACCGCGTTAGGCAATCGTGATGCACCTTATTATTGCTTATTTAATAACGACTTAACGCAAGATATTCCCCCTTGCTTTATCGCCAGCGCACAATACGACCCACTTATTGATGATAGCGTGACTCTCTTTAAAACCCTTGAAGCACATCAATCACCTTGTGAATATAAAATGTATCCAGGCACATTACATGCCTTTTTACACTACTCACGCATGATGAAAGTGGCTGATGACGCCATTCGAGATGGCGCTCATTACTTTGTAAAACAACTTAAGAATTAAAACTCAAGATTTCGAATAAAACGATAATCCGCAGACGCCTCTTTAAGTCGATACAGACTTGCAGGGCGTCCTCTCTCTGCCCGTTTTTCTCCTGTATCAATCAATAAATCAGCTTGTTCGATACGTCGTCTAAAGGATTTTTTCTGGATCTCTTTACCAATCAGAATTTCATGAACATGTTGCAACTCTGGCAAGGTAAAAACTTCTGGCAATGCAAATCCGGGAACAATCGAATAGAGTGATTTTTGCTTTAATCGCTCTCTTGCTTGTGTAATTAATTCATTGTGATCAAAAGCTAAGCTTTGTTGTGTAATCTCATCAATAGGACACCACATTACCGAATCCACGGTATCAATATGTGCTTCACACACTTGATGTGCAATCAACGCGGTATAACAGACCGTCACAGACCAACCTCTTACATCACGCAGGTTATTTCCCACTGAACAAAGTTGCTCAATATAAGGAGGGATCACACCCGTTTTCTCTTTTAATTTTCTTAGCACAGTATCTTCAAGGCATTTGTCCTGTACTTCATCGACAAATCCACCAGGTAAACCCCATTTTCCTTTTTCAGGATGCTCTCCTCTTTTCACTAACAATACTTTTAACTGCTCTTCATGATAAGTAAACAGTACCGCATCAACAGTAATCAGTGGGGATAGGAAATCACGGCGGTTATAACTGGCTAAAAAATCTTGTTCATTCATGGCGTAAGCTTTATTAGAAAACGATAAAACTATTTTAAGCCTAAACAGCAAAAAATCAAATTTTGTCATAAAGACACTAAATCAGTTGACAAGCATAGTGTCGATAGGACACAATCCAGTTATTGTCATAAGGACACTAACTGGAGATATCCTATGTTTAACTTAAATTATTTCAAAGCAGACTCATCAACATTCATTATTAAATCGGTAAACGGCAAAATTCGCCAGCAAGGTAAAGGATTGAGTTTTTGGTATAACTCAGCCACAACCTCTATTGCCGCACTACCTTTAAACGCCCAAGAAGCGCCGTTTATTTTCAACTTCCAAACCTCGGACTTTCAGGGCTTACGCATTCAAGGACAAATTTCATTTCAGGTCAAAACACCTGAAAAAGCCGCAGAAGTGCTCAATTTTAACTTGAGCAAAAACGGCAAATCTTATGCATCAGAAGATCCACTAAAACTCAGTGATCGTGTTGTGCGTATTGCACAAACCTTAATCCAAGCAAAGATCCAAAGTACACCACTTAGAGAAGCGTTATTACTCAGCCAATCATTAGTTACTTTGGTGATGGAACAATTAATTGAACACCCATCATTAGATGCATTAGGTATTGCGATTTTAGATGTCTCTATTGCGGCAATCACTCCATCACCAGAAACCTTAAAAGCACTCGAAGCCGAAGCAAGAGAATCCTTACTGAAAGAAGCCGACGATGCCATTTATGCTCGTCGTAAATTCTCGGTAGAACAAGAACGCACCATTAAAGAGGCTGAATTGGAAACCGACTTATCTGTTCAACGTAAACGACAAGAAATTGAAGAAGCACGTTTAGAAAACGAACGCACATTATTACGAGAACAGGCGGAGATTGAAAAAGAGCGCCTTGAAGCCAAAGTAAATGCAGAAGCAAAACGCAAAGAACTGGTCGCGTTAAGTGCTGAAAATCAGCGAACACAATCAGAAGCTGATGCTTATGCTATTGAAGCGACCATGCGTGCTTATCGTGAACTGCCAGTTGAAAACCTAAAAGCCATGGCACTAGCAAAAATGGACTCTCAGCAATTAATGGCAATGGCATTTGAAACCTTAGCGCTGAATTCAGGGAAAATTGGTGAGTTAAATATCACCCCTGATTTATTTAGCCAATTCATGAAAAAAGGCAATAAATAATGGATCGTAACGAAGATTTTCGCTTTGTGCTGGTGATGAGAAAAAGCCGCTTACAGGAATTAATTGAGCGTTTTAATACGTGGTCACAAGCCAAATTCTATTTAGAACATAACAATGTTGAGGTAACGGATTACCTCAACGAACACAACTTATATCAAAAACAGTTAACACAAGCAGAGCTGGTTTTAAAATCATTGGGACGTTTTCAGCTATTAGAAAGAAACTTATTACCTAGCTATCAATTCTCACCCCACGATATTGTGGTGGTGATTGGTCAAGATGGGCTGGTCGCCAATACACTGAAATACCTTAATGGGCAGCCTATTATTGCCATTAATCCCGATCCTTCAAGGTGGGATGGCAAATTACTTCCTTTTGAAATAGGTGAATTAAAAGAGACGGTGATTAATACCATTAATCAGAAAATGCCGTTTAAATCCGTGACTTTTGCACAAGCGACAACCAATGATGGCCAATCACTGTTAGCCGTTAATGATCTATTTATTGGCCCCAAAAGCCACACGTCTGCACGCTATATTTTACAATGGAGTGGTGCTCAAGAAGCACAATCTTCATCAGGAATTATTGTGTCTACGGGACTTGGCTCGACAGGTTGGTTTCAATCTATTCTCGCTGGCGCGATGGCAATCACAGGAGAAGCATCACATCCCCTGTTACAAGGATTTAGCTGGGGTGACAAAAAGCTGCAATTTAGTGTGAGAGAACCTTTTCCAAGTCGAACAACAGGCGTAGCTCTAACCTTTGGAACAATTGAGCCTGATTCACCTTTACAATTAGAATCTTTAATGCCTGAAAATGGGATTATTTTTTCTGATGGCATCGAAGATGACTATTTACAGTTTAATGCAGGCTGTATAGCACATATTGGTATCGCGGACATACAAGGCCAACTGATTAGCCCTAAAGGGCGTCAGCGTATTTAGGCTTGATGAGGGTGAATAAATAACAATAAAGACATGACAAAAACAGAATAAATCTATTAATTATCAATTAATTAAATCGCCACCAACTTCACATTGTGTATTATTAAACACAGTAATAAAGTCAGCATTGGCACACTGATTATTTAAACTCAATTTCACCATCTCTTGATATGACGGAGAAAACCGAAGTGAAGAAGCGTGTTCTAGTGATTTATCGCCAAAAAAAGAAGAAAAAAGTTGAAGATCAGGGCAAGCATCCATGCTCACCTGATCTTCGATTGCCGTTATTAACATCCGTTGTTCTAACGTCATATTGTCTCGATGCCATCCTTGAGCAATCCAACCCAAACTAAACGCCATGAGTGCAATCCATGCATATAACGCTTGTGTGTTGAACATGACCTAGCTCCTTAGTCATTCGAGACAAAACTTATTTCATCGACTTTTATTATAAAGATCAGCTTTTAACACTTTTCACTTGAACGCTATGCGAAATCCTTTCACACTCAGTCCTCAACTATTGAAAAGTATTTTTACTCACTTCCTTGTTAACTTGTAATAGACATCCTTGTCTATTGCTTTCTACTCACACTGAAAAACAACAGAAAAATAAATAATAAATTCAATGTGTTGCTCATCTCCGTATGATTTAACGTGAAGCCATTATCTACAAACTTTGTATTTTAGGCTAGTAAGTTTGTTCGGTTAACATCGGTTATGTGTGTTTATCCGACAATAACCGAACTAACCCACCCATTTAAAACAAATTTATTTGTTTTTGGCGCCTTTAAATCGCTTCAAAACAATTATTTACATCAAAAAACAATAATAAGACTGGTTATAATACAAATTTAAGCTAATATAGAAAGCATGATAGAACTGATAACAAAGAGAAAAATAACATGCGTGTCCTAACTATTTATTGTCCTGAATGTGGCGAAAAAGCGCTTATAAAGAAAAGTAATCGTAAACACAAAGAGCTGTCTGATCTCTATTGTGCTTGTCGTGATCCCGAATGCGGACATACCTTTGTTTTAAACCTCACGTTTAGTCACACTCTTATGCCAAGTGCAAAAAACAAAGATACGTTGTTATTAGATGTGATTAAAAATCTTTCTCCAGAGCAACGAGAGAAAGCACTTACTCTTTTGCAAGGCATGTAATCATCTCGAACAGACACTCTTTTTTTCATTTATTTTTATGATCTTGCTCCCATTCTGACAGGTTATTTGACTAACCTATTCTTATAGAAAGATAAATGATGTAGATTCATTTTTAAGCTAAATAAAAATAATTCTTATGTTTTAAATAAAACAAACGTCGCCTATTGATGCCGTGTTTACCAATCCTTTAATAAATAATGTGTCAGCCCCCAAACCAGAAACCTCATTTCTGGTTTGAAGACTAAACACAAATTTCAAATGGAGCATTTAAGATGAAAAAGCTGATTAATCGAGTTGATGATGTGTTATCTGAACAACTACAAGGCTTTGCAAAAGCCCATCCTGAAATCAAACTTCATCCCTCCTCTTTTTATGTCACGCGAAAAGATGCTCCAGTAAAAGGTAAAGTTGCTCTATTGTCTGGCGGTGGTAGCGGACATGAACCCATGCATGCAGGTTTTGTCGGTAAAGGAATGCTTGATGGTGCATGTCCTGGTGAAATATTTACGTCACCAACACCTGATAAAATGTATGACTGTGCCAAAGAGATTGATAGCGGTGAAGGCGTTTTAATGATCGTGAAAAACTACACCGGTGATGTGCTTAACTTTGAAACAGCGACAGAACTGCTTCATGACGATGGTGTAAAAATCGCAACTGTATTAGTTGATGACGACGTGGCAGTGAAAGATAGCTTATATACCGCAGGACGCCGTGGTGTTGCCAATACCGTTTTAATAGAAAAACTACTGGGTGCGGCAGCAGAAAGAGGAGACTCTCTTGATAAACTGGTTAAATTAGGTCATCACATTAATAACAATGGTTTTTCTATCGGCATTGCCTTAGAAGCTTGTACCGTTCCAGCCGCAGGAAAACCTTCTTTTACTTTACCTGAAAATGAAATGGAGTTTGGTGTCGGTATTCACGGTGAACCAGGTATTGACCGTCGTAAATTTTCCTCTCTCAATGATACTGTTGATGCCATGTTTAATACCTTGATTGAGAATGGTCACTATCAACGAGTGATACGCAATTGGGATCGTGAAAGCGGCACTTGGATCGAGGAAAATCAGGAAAAACAACCTTTAAAATCTGGCGATCGCGTCATTGTTTTAGTTAATAACCTTGGTGCCACACCACAATCTGAACTTTATGGTGCTTATAACCGTTTAACTCAATGCTGTGAAAAATTTGGCTTAACCATCGAACGTTCTTTAATTGGTTCTTATTGTACTTCGCTCGATATGTCAGGGATCTCAATTACGTTATTAAAAGTTGATAACGAGTTACTTACCTTATGGGATGCCCCTGTGAATACACCTGCGATGGTGAAATAAGTCTTTAATAACAAGAAAAGGAACACAAAATGGCTTTAACTCACGCTCAAATTATTCTTTGGTTACAACAATGTGCACTACTGTTTGAAAAAAATAGTGATTATTTAACGGATTTAGATCGTGAAATTGGTGATGCTGACCACGGTTTAAATATGAACCGTGGCTTTAGAAAAGTGCAGGAAAAACTACCTGAGTTTGCAGGACAAGATATTGGCACTATCCTCAAAACTACGGGCATGACATTGCTCTCAAATATTGGCGGTGCAAGTGGTCCTTTATTTGGTACCTTCTTTATTCGTGCAGCCAAACCTACAGCTTCATTGCAAAACCTAGAACTAAATCAACTTGTTGAAATGGTAACAGAAGGTGTAGAAGGCATTGTAAGCCGAGGAAAAGCAGAGCCAAATGACAAAACCATGTGTGATGTTTGGTGGCCTGTGGTTGAGTCATTAAAACACGCTAATGAACAAAACCTTTCTATCAAAGAAGCCCTCTCTCAAGCACAAGTTGCCGCTGAAAAAGCCGCTGAAAACACCATTGCGATGCAAGCTCGAAAAGGACGAGCAAGTTACTTAGGTGAGCGCAGTATCGGACATAAAGATCCTGGCAGTGCTTCTGTGGTACTGATGATACAAGCTCTTGCTAATAGTATTAATGCATAACTGACCAAGCAACCAATACAAGCAACCAATAAAGGTCTACCATGATAAATATTGTTATTGTTTCTCATAGTAAACATCTCGCTGATGGTGTGGCAGAACTTGCCAGTCAGATGCTTAATCCGACTCATTGCCAACTTGCGGTTGCCGCAGGTATCAACGATGAAGAACATGCGATTGGTACTGATGCCGTTAAAATTATGACGGCGATAGAATCACTTTCACAAGCACAATCTATTGTTGTGATGATGGATTTAGGCAGTGCAATCTTAAGTGCAGAAACTGCGATTGAGTTACTTGATCCCGAGCTAGCTGAGAAAGTCACTCTCTGCTCTGCGCCTTTAGTTGAAGGTACACTTGCAGCAGTTGTAGCAGCATCTTCTGGGGCATCACTAGAAAAAGTGATTGAAGAAGCTTCAAATTCTTTATATCCAAAGAAAATCCAACTTGGTGAAAATTTCGTTCAACCTAAAAATGATATTAATGCCCCTGTCAAAATTCACGGTAAAGAGGCAAGTTGGGTAGTTCGTAATCCTCATGGTTTACACGTAAGACCGGCGGCAACGTTAGTTGAGGTGCTTTCTACTTTTCAAGCTGATTATCAATTAGTTAAGGGGGATAGACGTATTAATCCTCTCAGTTTAAATCAGCTTTCATTAATACAAATTCGCCAAGGCGATGAGATAACGCTAATTGCCTCTGGTGAACAAGAAAATGAGGCGATTGCGGCTTTTCTTGAACTTGCCCGAAATGGCTTTGGTGAAGAGCTACCTTCTGATTCTAATACCATAACATTAAACGGTATTTTAGCCCCTGTATCTCAAATTAAAGCACCCGCTTTTGTTTGGCATGAAATAGAGCTCTCACCCGTCGAAAACTTATCAGAACCGATTGATATTGATGCTCAAATTGGCAAACTTAATTTTGCAATAAAGAGTACGCTAAAAGCACTAAAACAGAGTGCCAATAAAGCTAGCCAAAAATTAGGTGAGCATATTGGTGCTATTTTTAACGGTCATATCATGATGTTAGATGATGATGAGTTAATAACAAGCGTGATAGATCGCATCAAAGCAGAGAAGATCAGTGCCCAGCAAAGTTGGTCGGATGAAATGCAAGAAAGAACACAGATGTATTGCGCACTTACCGATCCCTATTTACGCGCGCGTGAACTCGATCTTCGTGATCTACGTAATCAAGTGCTTTACCATTTACAAGATAAAACTCGCCCAAGCTTTACCCCTTCACAACCCGCTATTTTGGTCGCAAAAGAGCTTTTTCCTTCCACATTAATTCAATTAGTTGATAGTCAATTAGTCGGTATTGCTTTAGCAAAAGGTGATAGTCGCTCTCACAGCGCCATTATCGCGGCTGAAATGCGCTTACCGATGTTAGTCAATTTAGGTTCCGCACTATTAAAAGTCACTGAATCCCAAAAGTTAAAATTAGATACCAATAAGGGCGAATTAGTTATTGAACCGATAATGTTATAAACCGCTTTTCAAATTAGACACATAAAAAAACCCGCACAATAATGTGCGGGTAAGTCAACGAAAAACGCTATCAAATCTAGGTCATTATTGACTCTTATAATTTTATTAAGGTATTGATAATACCAATGTCGTAGTACCACTAAAGTTACCTAATGAAGGAGTGCCATTAGTTTGAAGTTTTGACTTCACTCTTACATAGGTGTATTCATTCATTATTGCGTTAACTTGTGTACCAATTGATGCAGGTGAACCATTTAACGTTAAAAAAGAACGGATGCTACCATCTGGTTTTAAGTTTAAAAAATGATCTTCCATCGAACTGGTAATTTTTACTGGCATAGTTTCATTACAAGTGAGCGCAAATTGTTCTTCCGCCTCATTACCATCAACTTGTGTCACATCAAGTACACCATGTGAAATAGTAAGATTATTAGAAACAAATGCACATTTACCTTCAGGCGGTGGAGCAATACCACATACGCCACCAGGTACCATTCTTCCGCTTCCTCCCGTTGCACTACTCGTCATAAAAAAAGCAATACATTCATCAACAGTAACAGATCCAGCATGAGTACTATAATTCACATAAGGGAAAGTCAACCCACATTGATTAACAGCCACATCGCGTATTTCAGCCATAGAGCTTAAATGTTGTAAATCTACATCACACCGCCATCTCGCTCGATGCTCAGTACCCGTTCCTCCCTTATTAGGTTTTGAGTGGAAGTGGTTTAATTGAATATAACACCGACCACTCAAACCTAAACTTTTACAAGGGTTTGGCGTAAATCCCATTTCCGTCCAATATTCCAACACATAGTCATAACGAATATTACCTTTAATTTCTGGAGAAGGACCTGATTTAGTAATATAAGTAAAATAACCTGCTTGTACACTAAATAGAGAAAAACTGCATAGTACAATTAATAACTTTAAAATTTGCTGTATTTTTTTCATTATCTTTTACTCATATTTCAAAGAAAACACGGCAGTAGCAGAAAAATGCCCCGGCTTAATTGATTTATCTGCGATCGCTTTTGCTGTCGCTTGCAAATAAGCAATAAAATTAAGCTCAAAAATGCCATTATTAGGAATATTATATAAGCTGGTGTAATCACCTAATTTGATAGGGACACCTTCTTTAGTCGTAATTTGTATTCCTAAATCAGGATTATTAGCGTTATCGTCTAATGCTAATAATCCGGCAAGTTCATTATGAGTTGCCCCTTCAAATTTGATTTTCACTTGCTTGGCAATAGAGATATCGCACTCTGATAAAGTAATTTTGAAATCCTTTTTCTCGAATTCAAAATAACTTTTATAAATATCATCCAAGCGAATTTCATCAAATACCACATCAACCTGAGAGTGTTCAGGTAGAACTTTGCAAGGTGCGATAATTAATGAACCAAAGATATTAAGATTTTCAGCCGCAAAGACAGAAGATGAAAACAATAAACAACCACCAATAATACAACCAGATAACATTGATTTATTCATTATTGGTACTCCACAAACAAGGTGCCACCCGCGGTAAAATTACCTGGTACCAGTTCACTATTTTCTTTTTTCACCAATACTGCCCAAATTTTTTCAGGGTTATTTAAATTAACCGAATACTTTTTATTTAAATCAATAATGGAATCACCCATCATAAATTTTACGGTTAATTCATTAATATTGGTTCTCAGCCCATTAGGATCGAAGCTACTTTTATTACCATCAATTGATAAATACATATTCCAGTTATTTAAATTTTCTTCACAGGTAATTTGGTAATTAATTTCTCTTTTTTGGTCATAGCCTTTAATTGTTTTTATCGCCACAGGACCAAAATTCACCTCAATCATATTACCGTCATTCACTTTGCAAGGTGGTGGCGTTAATAAATTACCTTTAATCAGCACTTGTGTCTCATTATCTTTCGCTAGACTAGGTGAAGATGATATTGAAAATAAAAATAACATCGTGAGGAATGGATAATAACGCATACTGTTTATTCCTCCGTTAGTTGTAATAAACCTGCATAGTTGCAGTCGCCGTAAAGGAGCCAGTTGGTAGCGCGGCGCCACTTTTTTTCACAAGTACAGCATAAAGCTCAGGTCGAGTTTGATAGTTAAACTTAAACGGCTCTGTCATATAAACATTGGTGTCAGCGGTTTTAAATAACACTCCTAAATCTGTCACGCTTGTTTTTAAATAACGCGTATCAAACCCAGCGCCGTCACCAGTAAATTTCAGTGACATACTTGGGTCACCTGTTGTTTTACAATCCAAGGTGTAATCCATTTTTTGTTTATAATTTTCGTTTTCTATTCTTGTGGTCATCACATCATTAAAGTTCACTTCAATAGGTTTACCATCGTTAATCTTGCAAGGGCGTGACTCCACACTCCCACTCACAGTCACTCTTAAAAAGCCAGAAACAGCCCATACAGAAGGAGCGAGAAAACTCATACAAAGAAAAAGTATTACACCTCGGAATATAAGCATAATATTACGCCTTCTTATCTTTGATATTTGCTGAACAAATATCTCCACGACATTGGAATGTTAAGTCAACCAGCCCACCAAAATCATTGAGATATTCAAGGGTAGGTGTCGCACCTAAATCACCCACTTTTGTTCCCAGTGAACGTTGACCAAAAGGTTCAATCATCACCGCTTCAAAGTCTTTTACTTCCGTATTGTTCTTTCTGACTTTGGTAATGGTTAAGTAATAAGGCGACGGATTTTTCACATTGTAATGGTCACTTTGTTTTTCAATCACAATGTCTTTTTCCATTGGATTAGCCTCTAAACGGCTTGGTGCAACAATGCTTTTTGGTCGATAAAACACTTTAATTTTTGTCTGTAATGCAATCTGTAAAACATTAGGAGAATCACTACGAGGTGGAATTTCACGAACATTAAGGTAATAAATACTTTCTCTGTCTGTGGGCAACATATTTGTTGCTGGTAATGCCTGTATTTTAATTTGGCTTTTGCTACCGGCTTCAATACGCTGAACTGGCGGTGTTACCACAAAAGGAGAATTGATTTTTTCATCTTTACTATTCTCAAGCCAAGACTGTGCTAAATAAGGTTTAGATTCATTTTCATTTTCTAAAACCATACTGACTGAGCGCTCACCTTCATTATATAAAACACGAGTTCTATCTAATGCGATAGCGGAATAAGCGGATTGAGAAAAAAGGCAAAGTGTAACGATAGCGCCAAATGTTTTTGTATTGATATATTTCATTTCATTCACCGTTGACTTAAATTTAATTACTTACAAGGAAGCAACAACATGTTGCTTAAATTATTTTCTAGCACTTGAGGTAATTGGAATTGGCAAGTTTCGCCATTCCAAGCAAGATCTAATGTTTCACCTGCTTTTACACCTGATAAATAAACAAAACCGTCATCCGAAATAATGCCGACTTCTAATTTATCTTTGTTATAAACACTGGCGCCAAAAGGAGGATGTTTCTTATCAGCCATAGTGATCACCGCTAAGACTTTCTCACCTTCAATCACGTTAAATTTACGGTAACCGATCGCCCCTTCTGTCAAGGTAGCGTATTGCGATGATTGAACAGCATCAGCATTTTCAGGAAGATTATTGATATCAATCGTAATATGGCTACGAGAATAGTTTTGCACACCCATTAAAACGGCTTTACCGTGACGGTTAGTTTCAATTGGTGTTAAACCTGTTTTAATCGGAATATCTTCAACATTATTGGTATCAACCAATATGCGTGAATTTCCCATTGAAGTGACTCGGTGGAATGCTCCCCCTTCTGGGGTTAGCGTTATCCCCCCCATTAATTGCATCGATAAAGCGCTTTGATTATTTTGGGTATAAGTTCCACTTGTCGTCAGTTTTGCTAAATTACCGTCGTAATTATAGAAACCTGACAGATTCACTTTATCGCTATCCCACGTACCCGCAGATAAGTTATAGGTACTTCTTTCATTCAGTCGCTCATAATAGTTAACAGAATTACTCGTATTATGGCGATTAAATGATCCCGAATAACTAATATTGGCGTCATTACGCTCTAGCGGTACACCTAATGACACATAAACCCCTTCGTCATTATTATGGCTAGATTCCACTTTATACGCGGATAAGTTAATGGATAGATTTTTAAAATTAGCCCAATCAAAATAACTAGAAACCGTAAAACTGTAGTTATCAGTTGAAGGTCGATTCCAATAGGTTTGGCGAGAATAGTTTAAATACGTATTGATATTGTAATCAGGGAAAGCTGTACCAAAGATGGCGGTATAAAGCTCTTTACCACTGTCAATATGAAGCCCACGATAACGACCATCTAAAAATTGAGTCATACTTAAATAGTCTCGTTGAGAGAAGCGATAACCCGCAAACGTGATCTGGCTATTTATTTGATCAAATTGTTTTGAATAGGTAACGTTATAAGAAGTACCAGATAGTGTCTTATCATCAAAATTACTGCCCATCTCAGCACGCGAAGCCGAAATATTAAAAGAAAGCACCCCAAATGGCGCTAAGTCTTGCCCTAGACCTAAAGCAATATTTTGATATTCAGTTGAGGCTAATAATCCGCCATAAATCGTGGTGTTATTCGCTGCCCCCCATGAAAAGGAGCCTAATGAAAATGCAGGACCTTCAGTGTCATGTTCATTTTTAGTTGGCTTACCCATCACCAACTTATATAAAAACTGGCCAGGTCTTGTCAGTGTACCTAAACGCGAGGTTTCTACTTTAAATGTTTGAACAGAACCATCTTGTTCTTCAATAGAAACATCTAAGGTACCGCCCCCAAATGTGTTGACGTCTTGAATTCGAAACGGCCCTGGACTTACTTCATTTTGATAAACAATACGGCCATCTTGACGCACAATAACCGTGGCGTTAGTTCTTGCAACTCCCGCAATTTCAGGTGCATAGCCCTGTAAACGAGGAGGGATCATCGCGTTATCACTTTCTAATGAAGCCCCTAAATAGCGAAAACTATCAAAAAGTTCTGATGATAAATATTGTTCACCTAACGTTAATTTAGCGCCTAAAGATCGAATAGCTCGGAAAATATAAAGCTGGTTCCAACGCCATGATTTATCGTTGCTATTTAAATTACCGCCAGAGGCTTGCCAATCTGAACGAAAACGCCAAGCGCCCATATTAATGCCCATTACACCACTAATATTGGTTCCCGTTTCGGTCCTTTTATCGTTGTTTTCATATCGAATAAGGCGATTACTCATATTGTAATCAAGAAAGGATCCCGCAATACCATCATCCCAACGTGATGGAGGATCCCAACTCGGATCTTGATATTCCATAAAGGCTTGAGGAATGCTGATATTTAAAATACCAGTGTAAAGATCACCCACGGCATTCATATTTGGCACGGAGCGGAAATCAAGACACTGGGTATTATTTGTTGTTAACCAAGTGACTTTTTTTTCCCATTCAGATTTTAAACCTAAAATGGGATAAACCTCTGGGGTGATACAAGGAATAGATAATTCTGCGTTGTAATCTGGGGCAAAAAATAAAATAGGCTCTTCGTTTCTTACTCTTTGTTTATTAACGTCGGTCGCCAGTAAATGAGTGCCCGGCTGAATATAATTTGCGTAAGAAAATTTAGTAAAATCGGTATTTTCAATACCCTTATCAGTTAAAAAGTCGGTATTGAAATCTACTGCTTCTTCTGCAAAAACAGGCAACGAAAAAGGAACAAAGAATAAAAGCATTACTTTTGTGATCTTATTTATTTTCATGCTTTTCATTTTGCTATGCCATCCTCAGCATTATTAACAGAAGATAATATTGATGAGATGCATGGCGCCTAAGCGCCACACATCTTATAAAAAAACAACAATTATTCGTAAATAACTTTGAAGTTAGCTACTGTGTCGAAAGAACCCGTTGTTGCTTTCTTATCAACAGCTTCATTACCTTTCACGTAAGCTGAGAACTGCAATGTTGTGAGAGAGCCGTCACCATTATTTAAAGCGTGACCTGCTACTGGGAAACCTTGACCAAAAGTAATTGGATTATTACCACGGTCAGTGATAACGATACCTGCATTTTGTACTTTGCCACCTAAGCCCAGTAATTCGCCAGTATAACCGTCAAAACCACTTACAGTTGCACCAGTGAATGATACTTTTGCAGTTTTATAAGTTTCAGTTGAGCAGTTTTTCAGAATAATATCGAAGTTTTCGCTATCTGAACGGAATTTATTGCTAGTCAGTTCATGCAATGCGATTTCACCAAACTTAACAGTTTGATCTAAACTTTTATCATCGATTGAACAAGGAACATCATTGATAAAGCCAGTAAAACGCACTTTACCTTCACGGCTTTCCGCTGGATCTGCTGCAAAGCTAGGAGCAGCAACAACTAAAGATAACGCAACACCTAAAGCTAATTTAGTAAATTTCATAAAATTTCCTTTATATACAATAAAGATAGTGATATTTCTTGGCTTCTGACTAAATAAGCGATAAATAATAAATACATCGCCCTTCTACAATTTAAACTTCTTTAAACTTCACAGATCCATATAAAACCAAGATAGGGGATATCCTACGAATGCGTCCTTTATGCATTCATATTCAAATTAATTCACGGAATAAGTTAACCGTATTAACTTTTTTAAACGTCGTTTTTAAATATTTTAGAAATTAAGTTCCTTAATTAATAAAAACATCTTAATTTGATATATAAATAAGTAATAAATTTTAATCAGAAAGTAAGAGTAAAAAATTAAAGAAAAGAAACGATTTAAATAATATTTCTTTACTTGTTTTGCAATAAAATACTCTCAAAAGGCGTAAATTAAGTCAAAAATCAAAAAATGATATTATTAGTATAATTCGAGGATAATTATCAAATGAAACAATTCTTTAAATGACCAATTAAAGTATCTTAAACTAAAATCACATATAGATTAGATATTATTACTTAATAAAAAATAAAGTCGCCATCATTAACACTTACAATAAGTAAAATAAATATAAAAACCAAATAAATAAAACAAACCAGTTTTTTATAACGAAAACATATCAAAATATAGAAAATAATATCTTACTGACACGATAAAGCCAGCATATATACAAAAACACTTAGGATTCATCTCAATTGAGAAATTATATTATATTCTTTAATTTAACTAAAAATTAGATAATCTAATTATGACAACATGTTTAAATATCGTTAATTTGTTTTCAACAAGAATTAAAAATAAATTATAAATACAAATTAAATATGATACTCTTTTAAAGAATATTCTTTTTTAATATAGTCAATTATGGAATAATAACAATAATATCTCGTAACTGTTATATAAAAAATACCATTATTAACGTCAAATAAAGACACCCAACTTTTATATTTAGCTATTAATAAGATTTTAAGAAAAATAAATTTAAAACAGCTCACTATTTTGACTCGCAAAAGGTGTAAATATTGAATAAAAAAATAACAGAGTTTTTATCCACAACAAGACCCATTAAAATATAAAAAATGATAAACTCTATCTTTTTGCGATTACAGGTAAAATAAAAGACAAAATAAACTTAATATTAAATATTAAATATTAAATATAATAATAACAAAAGAAAACTGTGAAAGAGCGCCAGTATGGCGCTTCTTTGTTATTGAATAGCAGGTAAATCAAACTTTTGGTTTATAGCTATCTTTATCGAGATCATGTTTTTTCATTCGTAAATACAGCTTCTTACGTGGAATACCCAAATAATCCGCCACATCACTAACACGTCCCGCAAATAAATATAACGCATCTTCTATTAATCGACGCTCATATTCATCCACAAGATTATCCAAAGGGCCTTCAGGTGGAATAATGGCGCGATGTTGTTCACTATCAACCATTTTCACAATACCTACCGCATATAATTCAGCAACATTTCGTAACTCACGAATATTACCCGGCCAATCGTAACGCTTTAAAATATCGAGATAATTACGATCAATTTTCGGTACTACAATACCGAGCCTCTGTGCACTTTGTCGTAAGAAAGCCCTAAATAACGGAATAATGTCTGGACGTCTGGCACTTAACGGAGGCAGTGAAAAAGTGATTTGTGAAAAATAGTAATAGAATTCAGGGATTAATCGTCCTTCTGTTACCAGTTGCTGTGTATTATTTTCTAAAATTGCAATCGTTCTAAAGTGGCGCTTTCCTTGGCGCTCCATATCTAATAGATAAGAACTTAACCAGCGTTGTGCCTCAGATGATAAATCATATGGAGAACGTAAAATCAGTGTTCCGACTTCATCTGCTTCAATTTGGGCAATAACCTGTTTTATATCCGCTAAATTTTGGCAATCGACGGTTTGGATAGCTTTATCACTATGCGGGCTTAATTCATGCAATAGTTGCGCAAGAAGATGTCGCCCTGTTCCCATCTCACCTTCTATCATTAAATCTTTATCGATATCGGCAATTTGTTGTACTTGCTCTCTAATCGCGGTGATTTGCGCACTGTCTCCCACTAATCGCTCTTGTGTGGTACTTATTACCGCATTCCTAAGCGAAAGAATGGATTGACGCTCTTTGTGTGCCTTCGCCACTAACTCTAAGAAAATAGGTGGATTAATCGGTTTTTCAATAAAATCATAAGCGCCTTTTTTTACCGCTTCTACGGCTAACGGTATATCGCCATGTCCTGTGATCATGATAACGGGGATACGAGAGTCAATTTGTTTAATACGCTCTAATACTTCCATGCCATTCATTGCTGGCATATAGATATCAAGTACAACAGCACCCTGCCATTCTGGTGTTAAAAGGCTTAATGCTTTTTCTGGTGAGTCGGTTACTCTAGCAACCATTCCCGCAAGATTGAGTAAATGGCGATAAGATTCAAGAATATCTTCATCGTCATCAATTAATAAAACGTCGATATCAGGCATGTGTGATTGTGTCATCTGTAAACTCCAAAACAACCATGGCGCCACCATTTAATGTAGAGGCCAAGTAAATTTCATAACCAAACCGTTGCATAATTGAACGGCAAATGGATAACCCTAACCCAAGCCCCACATCTTTTGTGGTTGTAAATGGGGTAAATAGTTTTGGTAAAACATCTGAATTGAATCCTTTTCCACTGTCCGCGATCGCCACTAATTTTCGTTTAGGATCAACAGATAAAAGATCAATTGTGATTTGGCTTTCACCAACACCCGCAATGGCATCCATTGCATTAACAAACAAATTAACCAAGACTTGCTCAATTTGTGTCGGGTCTGCGCAAATGGTTAATTCATCAGGAATATTATTCGTAATAATGCACTGCTCTCGTTTAGAACGGGACTCCACCAGCACCATCGCACTGTCTACCAGCTCTTTTAATGGCGCTGAAACAAAACTAATTTCAGACGAAGATTTACGTGAAAAATTACGCAATGCAGTAATTATTCGATTCATTCGTGCGCACAGCTTTTCAATGCGTTCGATAGAATCAGGTAATTGATCATATTTTTCCATCTGCATAGTCAGTTTTGCACTGTATAGATAGGTGTTGATTGCAGAGAGTGGCTGATTAAGCTCATGTGCAAGGCTTGTCATCGCCTGCCCTACAACTGCCATTTTAGCTGCTTGTACTAACTCTTCTTGTGTCTGAATTAAATGTTTCTGTGCCTGTTCACGCCGTAATATCTCTTCATTCAATTGCTGGTTTTTATCCTGCAAATCTTGTGTTTTTAATGCCACCAGCCGTTGAAGCTCTAATCTGCTTAGCTCTTGGCGCGTAATATCCGTGATAGTCACAATATATTTGTGTTCATCTTTATGCGGATATTCTCGAATATTAAATTGTAAGAAATGAGGCTCACCTTCTTTTAACATTCTGATCGTGCATTCACTCTGCCCTAATAAGTAAAGCTGACCACTTGAACTAAATTGCACTTTAAGCATGGTGCTCGCCTCACCACTAAACAGTAACCAGAGTGGCTTATTGTTTTGCTCTTTTCCTGTGCCTAATAGTGTTGCTGCACTTGGGTTTACCGTTTCTATTCTGCCATCGTGGTGACAGGTAATTAAACTTGCATCGGTATTATTAATAAGATTTAACGCATTGCTGGTTTCAACTTCTTTCATTTGACGCCAAAATCGACGAAGTCGGCGACTTAACAGGCCAATTTCATCTTGTCCTTCAATCAGTACAGGCTCCGTTAAATTACCTTTGGCTACATGCGCTAAGTCATCACTTAGTTTATTCAATCTTGCGATAAGTCTTCTATCAATCAAGATTTTCATCACAATAATACTCAGCAATAGTGATGCAATAATGATGACAACAATAACGATTTTCCCTGTTGCCATTAGTTTGCGGGTATTATCATTAAGTTTATTTAGCGCCTCACTTGTAGCAAAAACATTACCTCTGACGGCATTATCAAATTGTGATAATTTTTCATTTAATTCAGGGGTTAATGCTTTGAGCTTTTTCTCGTTTTCCACATCATCAATCAGTGTTTGATAGATATCACCGTCATAACGGGTGATCGCAATAATCTCTTGTAATACCTGACGATGGGCAATAGTCGATGGATAGCTTTTTAGTTTCTGATTTAAAGCAATAATTTCATCAATTTTGACGCTGATATAGTGGAAAGCGACATCAATATCACGGCTATAACGTTGATGTGCAATTTCTTCAACCAAGCTGATTAATTCATTTTCTGTCGTAAACAACTCTTGTAATAAGGTTGATTCCAATAGGAGTTGTAGGCTGTTTTCCTGTACATTTTTTTCATTGATCATTTGGCTGACATGCCACTCAATTTCATTAAGGAGTGGTTTAATGTCTTCACCAACGGCGTCATGCATCCACGCTAATTGCCCTAATAATTGTGCAAGGCGGTTTTCTAATTCACGTCGTTTATCCAATAATACATCTTGTTGATTAATAAGCTCCGATAACTCATCAACAAGTTGAGTATAAAAATCACGCTGTGGCTTTTGCTCAATAGGAAACTTACGCAAATTATCTAATAACTGATGAATTTCCTGCTGTTGTTGCTCTGAAATCGATTTTCGTTGAGTCTGTTCTCGCTCTTTTAATAGCATCTGTAAATTGGTGCTATAACGCTCCATGGTATAGCTGGTGGTTAACATCGGTAGAGACTCTCCCACTGACGCGTTAATTTGTGTCGCCAGTTTTCCCCACATAAAAAAGATAACCACACCAATCAATAAGGTGAGTAAAGAACTAAAGATAAACGCCATATACAGGCGTCTACCTAGTTTACCAAATTGTTTAGGCACTAATAATTTCATCCGTAATACCTTTCATAAAAACAGCGCTTCCTGCTGTATATTTGAACCACAAGGCGGTTAGGGTGATTTTGTCTCTTTCAATAAAACCAGTGCTTGTTCAAGCCTTTCAGCTTCTAATGTGCGCCATTGATACAGCACAGCTAATGCTTGATCAGAGTATTCTCGCTGATCGGCTTCTTTCATAAATAACGCTTGTAATGTCGGTGAATTAGCCTCTTTTTCGCTAATAAGCACTGAACTTGCTATTTTTCGCGCTTTACTGATCGCAGAAATACGTTCTGGCGTTTTATTTTCCTGTCTTTCTGCTTCGTGGATATCATTCCAAACTTGGCGCATTAAAGGAAAATTATGGGTGATCATTTGATCAAATAACGCATTAACGACTTCACTACGGCGATACGCCTCATTGCTGTTTAAAATAAATTCCGTGTTATTAGCAAGTTCATCGTTATTACGTAAAATCTCTTTACTTAATGGGATCTTTGCCATATCACTTTTATAGATGATCTCTTGTCCTTCATCCGATAAAAGAAAGGCAATAAATTTAGCTGCGGTGTCTCTTTTACTGCTTTCGGCAACAATAGCAACATAAGCTGGTAAAATAATCGACTTATCAAAATAGCTAAATTCGACAAAATCAAAGCGTTTCTGATGATTAAAAGCGTAGTTATCGATAATTGGGCCTGCACCTACAATACCTCTGGCGATAGCATCACTGACACGGGAACTACGTGCCGAAATCGAGGAAAGATTACCACTGGTTTCAAGTAAGATCTGCCATCCACGCTCCCAGCCGTACTCTTGTAGCACATTTTCTACCATCAATTGCATCGTGCCAGAGTTCGCTGGAGTGGTCATGGTTAAGTGCCCTTGGTAAATGGGATCACTTAAATCAACCCAACTTTTAGGTGCAGGAATACCGAGTTTTTGTAGGTATTGCGTATTACTCATAATACCAATACCAGAATAGCCAACCGTGGTTATCTTATCGTTTAAGATATCACTATGGCGCGTTAACCATTTTGGCGTTTCGTAATTTACGGGTAATCGAGCCAGTAACCCTTCTCTATCTAGATGATGAAAAAAGTTAGCCGATGACGACATCACAATATCAACTGGCTGTGTGGGATATTGTTTCATCATCCGTGTCGCAATCGCAACGCGACGATAAACCACTTGCACCTTAGTATCTGGATAACGTGCACTAAAAGCCTCTGTAAGTGGTCGCATTGGTGTATCTGAAAGAGTCGTCAGTATAACAAGTGGCTGCTCATCACTACGCACGGGTGTGATAAACAGCCAACTAAACAGTAAACAGACGAGGCTCAGTGTTATTTTTATTCTCATGGACATACCCCTGGTTTTGTTTTGAATAAACATAAAAATGTGTCGAACTTCAAACTTCTGATATTTAGCAATATTTATTATTTTTGGCTAATGAGTCCTTAATGACTCATTTCTAACAATGATACGACGATATCTTCACTCATTTTTAAACCAACGCCTAATAGCGATGTTACAAATTTGACTCACCGATTCAGCAGAATGTGTCATCGATGACTCAAATTCCCTCTTTTGCACCAAGATGACCTAAATGAATAGCATCAGCTCTGAAAACCAAAATCAGCTTCAGACATGAATAATATTCGGAGTCATCTCTATGCTAAGTTTCTTTAAAACCAGAAAGGATCTGCCGCTAATAGAAGCGTCAAGTGAAAAGATCCGCGCAATATATAAAAAGCACCAATGGCAGGTCTTCTTTGGTCTTGTTCTTGGTTATGCCATGTTCTATGTGGTTCGTATGGCACTCGGTGTGGTGAAAAAACCTATGCTGGATGCAGGTATCGTAACCACCGCTGAACTCGGTTTAATGGGTTCTGCGTTCTTCTTTACCTATGCATTTGGTAAGTTCTCTAACGGCTTCTTGTCAGATTATGCCAATATTGGACGCTTTATGTCCATCTCGTTAATTGCCTCTTCCTTTGTTTGTATCTTCATGGGAATGTCAACGGCGAGCCTGTTCTTTATCCTTTTATGGGGTATTAACGGTTGGTTCCAGTCTGTGGGTTCAGCACCTTCTTGTGTCTCTATCTTCCAATGGTTCTCACCAAAACAGCGCGGTACAGTTTATTCCATCTGGGGTGGCTCGCGTAATATCGGTGAAGCAATTACGTGGATCTTAACGGCAACCATAGTGAGCTTCTTCGGCTGGCGTGCAGGTTTTATCGGTGCCGGTATCGCAGGTATTGCTGCAGGTATCATCTTACTGATGATTTTGAAAGACCGTCCTCGTACTTATGGCTTACCTGATCCAGCAACCGCATATGGCGAAGAGTCAGAAGCCGTTAAATCAAGTGATCCTAAAGAAACACGTCGCGCTCAGTTATTCGTATTAAAGCAACCAACAGTGTGGATCATCGCAGCAGCATGTGCGGCTATGTATATCTCTCGTTATGCAATCAGTTCATGGGCAGTTCTTTATCTACAAGGTTCAAAAGGCTACTCACTGATTGATGCGGGTTTCGCAATGTCTACTTACCCAATCGCTGGTTTCTTCGGCGCAATCTTAGCGGGTATGGCTTCAGACAAACTGTTTAACGCTAACCGTCATATTCCAACTCTAATTTATGGTATCGCCAACATCGCTGGTTTTGCACTGATGTTCTGGGGTCCACAAAGCCGTGTTATGGATGCTGTTGCATTAAGTATGGTTGGTTTTGCAATGGGTGGTCTGGTTGTGTTCTTAGCCGGTTTAACCGCTTGTGACCTGATGCCGAAAAACGCAGTAGGTGCAGTAAAAGGCTTTATCGGACTGTTCGCTTACATTGCAGCATCGGCTCAAGAACTGATTTCAGCATCACTGATTAAAGTCACACAAGTTGGTGATATCACTCACTACGACTTCACCACAGTACAGTATTTCTGGATTGGTTCTGCCATCGTTTCCATGATTTTAGCGACGCTAGTCTGGAATGCGAAAAAAGTTACCATGGATTAATGAATTAATTAAGTTGTCATCAAGGGATACCTTTGGGTATCCCTCTTTAAAAAGAGAATGTCATTATGCGTAAGACAAAAATTGTTGCGACTCTTGGCCCAGCTAGCTGCTCAGAACAGATGATTGAAAAGCTGATTATCGCAGGTGCTAACGTATTTCGTTTAAACTTTTCACACGGCACTCGCGAACAGCATCAGGCCACAGCCGCAACTATCCGTCAGGTCGCAGAAAAACATCGTGTATTTATCGGGATCTTAGCTGACCTGCAAGGCCCGAAAATTCGTATCGCTAACTTTAAAAATGATTCAATTCAATTAAAACAAGGTGATAGCTTTATTCTGAATGCAGATTTAGACAGCACATTAGGCGACGAGCAACAAGTTGGTTTGGACTACCCACAACTTGTTCAAGAAGTCACACCAGGGAATATTCTGCTACTTGATGATGGCAATATTCAATTACAAGTCAGCGCCGTCAATAATAATAAAATAGAGACTGTCGTTACTGTTGGAGGCAAATTATCTAACCGTAAAGGCATTAACTTACTTGGTGGTGGTTTATCTGCTCCTGCATTAACAGACAAAGATAAACAGGACATACACACAGCAGCCGCTATTCAAGCAGATTACATCGCCGTTTCATTCCCACGTAATGGTGCTGATATTGAATATGCACGAGGCTTAGTGATTGCAGCAGGAAGTCACGCCAAAATCGTTGCTAAAGTTGAACGAGCTGAAGTGGTTTCTTGTGAAGAAAACATGGATGACATCATTAAAGCATCTGATGTCATTATGGTGGCACGCGGTGATTTAGCAGTAGAAATTGGTGATGCCAGCTTACCAGGCGCACAAAAGCAACTGATTGCACGTTGTCGCGCATTAGGTTGCCCTGTTATTACCGCAACTCAAATGATGGAATCGATGATTGAAAGCCCAATGCCAACGCGTGCTGAAGTGATGGATATTGCAAATGCCGTAGGTGATGGAACGGATGCTGTGATGCTTTCAGCGGAAACGGCAGCAGGGAAATACCCTGTAGAAGCCGTTAGTGCAATGGCGCGAGTCGCTGAGGGAGCTGAGCGTTCTTTTGCAGCAAACGCAGAAAACCCATGGCAATCACCGTCTTACTATTCACAAACAGGTCGTTGGATTGCATTAGCAGCGGCAACCACAGCATTCCATGACGACAAGCATTTAAGTGTTGCGGCATTAACAGAAAATGGCAAATCAGTGACCTTATTGTCACGCTTTATGCCAAACAACAACGTATATGCATTAACCGATAATCCCGCACTTGCAGGTCAATTAACTGTATTACGTGGTGTAACACCTGTGGCTTATCAACGTCAAAATAATAATGACTGCGATGAAAGCATCATGCAAAAACTGCAAACAGAGGGATTATTAACAGACATGAATTCACTCTTGATCACCCGTTTATCAACTTTTGAGAAAACCGGTGAAAGCGATTGTTGTCATCTTGTTCCTGTAAAACAAGTTGAAGCAGCGACGGCTTGAGTGTCTTCCATCAAGGGGCTTATGAGAGAGGCAACCTGAAGTAAATAACAAGAAAAAGAGCACACCAAAATCATTTTAGCCACAGGGAGTGTGGCTATTTTTCTTTCTACTTATCGCAAGGATAAGCATCTTGTAATGCAAGAATATAAACCAATTCTATGGGTGCATTTTTTTGTTTCTGCTTAACAATGGGATTTTTATCTAAATAAGCATCAATATGCTTAACCATAAAATCTCCATTTTGTTCTATTTTAGGCGGTGGACAATAAAGAGGACGAAAATCATCGTTATTTTGATTCTCAATTTTCACAGCAACAGCATAAAAATTCAATCCATTCGCAATACCGTTTAAATAAGCTTGTGTCACGGACTCTAATTGTTTATTGGCAGGATTATCTTGGGTAAGCAATTGTTTAACTTGAAGATAAGCACTCAGCGTTATCGCTTGTGAATACACAGGGAATAACAATAACATTCCTATTACCCCCTTTAATAACATTCCTTTTTTCATTCTGATGTTCTCTTTATTTCAATAGATATGGATTTAATTCTAGTCGTTTTATTGCGTTAAGAATATGTGCAGTGAATATATACACTGAAGATCTTTTAGAGGATCACATTGTGCAAATCAAACTTATCAAATTGTGATCATAAACTCATTTAGGATGGTTTCTAAACTAATTAGTTTATTTATACTTTACAAAGTAAATAAAACGGTGCATAACTATCAAACACAGACGATTTTATATAAAAAAAACATCTTTTAGTTTTGTTTCTAAACAAATGGAGTAGTAACGTGACACCGAACGTACCCAATACATTACGGCAAATGAATGCCTCGCTTGTATTAAATGTCATTCGTCATCAAGGTCCTTTGTCACGGGCTCAGATAGCCAAAGTTAGCGGGATTACAAAAGCGACGGTGTCTGAAATTATTAACGATCTCCTTGAAGAAAAAATCGTTTATGAAAGCGGAGTCAGTTCGCCAGCAGGACAAGGCAGAAAAGGTATTTTAGTTAACTTCGATCCTCAACACAGTTTAGGCGTCAGCATTGACTTAGGTGGAACCAAGATAGCTTATGCGGTTTTTAACTTAGATGCCGAATTGTTGTATGAATATCAAGAACCTACCTTTGATACTGACGACCGTGATGACTTTATTACGCAATTTGCACAAAGTATTGAAAATGTGATCGAAAAAAGCGGCGTAGACCGTCAAAAGATCAATGTTATCGGTGTCGCCACACCAGGGATCATCGATATCAAAAATGGTGTTGTGCTAGAAGGCTCCCCTAACTTACCTCAATGGGATAACTTACCTTTAGCACAACAGCTTACAGAAAAACTCAATGTACCCGTTGTACTCGAAAATGATATTCGTGCCGCACTTGTGGGTGAAATGTGGAAAGGCCGCTGCCGTCATACGCACAGTTGTGCACTGATTGGTATTGGCACAGGATTAGGCTCCGCCTTGCTGATGGATGGAAAAGTTATCCGCGGCGCAAACAATGCAGCTGGTGAAATCGGCTATATGATGTTTGCTCGTGATCATCTTTTTCGTAATTGGCGCAATAAAGGGTGCTTTGAGAGTTTCTGCTCCGGCTCAGGTTTAAGTGAGCGAATGGCGAGCTTGAAAGGGGAAAATCTTAGTGCGATTGAGATTCTTCAAGCCTCACAACAAGGTGATCCGCTTGCTCAATCCTTAGTTGAGGAAATGGCAGATTATCTTGCTATCGGCATTATGAATTTAGTCGCCATTGCAAATCTGGAAAAAGTGGTATTAACAGGCGGGATCACCCGTTCTGCTGACACCTTTTTACCGCGTGTTCAGGCAAATCTAGATAGACATTTATTTGCTAACACCAAAGTGAATATCGAGCTTTCTGAATTATGGGAAAAAGGCCCGCTTTATGGCATTGCTATTCTCGCCTTAGCTACGGTTTATCCATCAATTCAATTTATGCCCGAGATCCAATTGAGATAACCCTAATAAAAAAGTCTTTAAACGAGATGGGAGCGACTCATGGCAGGAATACATCTTCACCCACATGATATTTTAGACGAAGGCATGCCCGCTATTCTTCAACGCCTTGACGGTATGAAGCATGTTGAGCATTTATTTGTCGAAATTAATACGATTTTTGAACGTAACCCTTACCCTGTTGGCGATCTGCCTCATAACCCTATTCATAATGTGGTTATGGGAACTGGTACACTACACATCAATACTCATACTGATTTTCCTCGTCTGAGCCAACGTGTTGATCCCACAATTTTAGCGGGTGCAGATCCGCTAATGACGATAAAAAAAGCCACTGATGGTGGAAAATATAAAGTCATCCCATGGGCTAATATTCTTAATGGCGACTTCATAGGGGATGTAGAACATAATCAAGTAGTGGACTTTAAAGGCCGTCCACAAGCGCATTGGCTCTGCCCTAACGCTCCCGATGTTGCACAACTTTGGCAAAAGACATTCACAGCATTAAAACAAAACTACGGTTATGACACCTTTTTAATTGATCGAATTCGATTCCCTGATTGGGCAGGTAAAGAAGTGAATCCAGCAGGGTTATTTACCTGTTTTTGCCCTCACTGCGAAAAGAAAATGGTGCAACAAGGTTTACCCGTTAATGAAATCAAACATCGCCTTGCTGCTTTAGCTGATTCATTAAAACAAGGGGATTTCGAAACGCCTGTTACCGCATTAAAAGAAGAACCTCTGTTAAAAGCATGGCAACTATTTCGCCAACAAAGTGTGACTCAATTGGTTGAGAAATTACTGTCTGATGCAAAACAAACAGCAGGTGGAATTACGTTATGGCTCGATTTGTGGCCACCTGCTTACAGTTGGATCTTAGGTCAGAACTATCATGAATTAACGCGTTATTCTTCAACACTCAAACATTTCCCTTATCATAAATTAGGGGGTGGTGCAGATGTTCAAGGGTTAATTAATCATTTTGCTCATGATAGTGAAAGCCAAGAGCGTGCATTTACTGCGTTTAAACGTTTATTTGAACTACCTTATGATATTTCATATGAAACCTTTAAACAGCAAGGCTTCCCTATTCACTTTGTTGCAGAACAAAATAATAAAGTTCGCCAGCTTTCACAGCCAAATACCTTTATTTATAGCGGTATTCAAATGTGGAATTTACCAGCCTCTCAATTAATTGAAGCGGTTATTGCTGCCGAAGAAAGTGCATGTGATTCTCTGCTTTATTATTGCTACGGATGGGCGACGCAAGAGTTATTTGATGCGATTGGTGAACACAATACACCTAATAATAACTCTTATAATAACAACACAGTTAAAAAATAATACACCGTGGAAAATCAGGATCAAATTATGGCTAAACAACAAAAATGGAAAGTTTTTTTCCTTCTGTTTGTCACGATGTTTTTACTCGGTGGCATTCAAAATACAAAAGGGCTTATTCTCGAACAGGTTCAACATGATATTTCATTAAATATGAGCCAAGTAGGCTCATTAATTACCTTTTTCCAAATCGGCTTTTTAGTCGCCAGTTTATTAACGGGCTATTTTACCGATAAGAAAGGGTTAAAAGTCATGATGTTTATTGGCTCATTAATGATGGCTGTCGGTTTAACAGGAACCAGCCTTGCTTTCAATGTGATGCTATTTTTTGGCTTTTATCTGGTGATTGGTTTAGGGATTGGCTCGATGCTTGTCTCTATCGTGACTGTTATTCCCACTTTCTATAAAGAGAAAGCAGGGATGATGTTTAACGTCTCTAACGCCATGTTTGGTGTAGGGATGATTGTCACCCCACTTATTTTACAATATCTCTTCTCACACTCTATTTCATGGCGTACCTTTTATGTGGGTGTTGCCGTTATTGTTGCTGTGATTATTTTAGTATTAAGCACCTTAAAAATAGAAAGTAGCGCACAAGTCGATATGAAATTCAGTGACTTTTTAGAGTTACTGACACAAAAGTCACTGTTACTGGTTATTTTATTTATCACTTTATATGTTGCCGCCGAAGCCGCGTTCTTAAACTTCTTCCCTATTTTCTATACCTCTATGGATATTGGGAATATGAGCAATGCGCAAAAAGCAGAAACAGCGGCTTATGTTATTTCTAGTTTTGCTTTCTTATTTACTATCGGTCGCTTTATTGGTGGCTTTATTAACCTTGCATTAGGTGATCGCAAAACGCTTATTCTGTTCTCACTGTTCTCTCTGATAGCCATTATTGTTAGCCGTATTTTTGTGCAAGATGTTGTTTATCTATTTATGGTGTTTGGTTTTGCATTATCTGTTCTATTTCCAACAGCCGCAGCGGTTGCTACAAAATTAACCAGCAAAAGTGGCTCGGTGATGGGACTTATTTATGTTGCTTCAGGATTGGGCGGAGCCTTAGCGGGTTCATTAATTGGTCAGGTTTCAGAAAGCTATAATGTTTCTGTTGGCTTTAACCTAATTATCGTATTCGTCGCCCTCTTCTTTATTATTTCTCTGTTTATTAGAGAACAAAAACAATAACAACGACGTATTATGCCTCTAAAATTTACCCCTCTGCATGAGGGGTTTTTTATTTCTCTTGCAATATCCTAAGACGCATTTCTCCTTTCCATCTGTTGATTTTTTCACCAAAGCCCCAATAATAATGTTTATATTCACTGTTAAAGTAGGAGAATATGATGGCAAGTGGATGGGCTAATGATAGTGCTGTTCAAGAGCAAATCGATGCCACCATTGATGATGCAATTGCAAGAGCTCGCAATCAAATGACACAAGGCGAAAGCGCTGCGTTTTGTGATGAGTGCGGTGATCCAATCTCTGTGGCTCGGCAAAAAGCCGTTCCTGGCGTACGTTATTGTTTAAATTGCCAAGAGGTAATTGATAAAAAGAATAATACCTTTAGTGGATATAATCGCCGTGGTAGTAAAGATAGCCAACTCAGATAATCTGCAACTATTATCATATAAAACAAAAACTGTACCTTAATATGAGTTTCCTCTATTAAAGTACAGTTTGTTTTATTTAATCAGACAAGGGTTTAATTAGATTTTTGCAGCCTTTTTCGAGCTCATATTTTGACTCATTTCAGTTAAAATCTTCATGAAATTATCAATATGTGCGCGTTCAGTATTTGGGTTCATAAATACCGCTTTTTCACCTGGAAGATAAATATAACGGTTATTTTTTGCATATTTAGAACAAGCAATAGAATCAACCCAGTTAGTAAATAAGCCTTCTCTACCACGCTGTAAGAAAAGTTTTCTATGCCACTGAGTATTGTGAACCATAAAATCATACGCTTCTTTGTCTGTAGCGCACGTTAACTCTATATCAAAAGCAACATTAGGATCTTTCACTAAGTTTGGATCATACAATTTAAAGCCAACACTTGGCCCTTGGTTTTGTGGCACGATCACTTTTGCATTGCCCATCTCTAATAACTGATGGCGCATATAGTTCGCGTTTTGCAAACAGTGGGCAATAATAGTTTGGTAACCTTCAATGCCCATATAGTGCATCGCAGAATAAGCACCAAAAATACCCACACCACTACGTGTACATTCAATAGTTGATTGTAAGTGGGTTTGACCTTCTAATTCGTGCTCAAAATAGGTGAAGTTTTCAGGATCGTTTTCCAGTGCAACGAAGTCATTACCATTTTTCACTAGTACTAAGCTTGAGGTGTAAGGTACATATCCCCATTTGTGGAAGTCGATAGTGATAGAGTCGGCATATTTCAGATGTTTGAATTTCTCAACGTTCTGGCGTAAGCCTTCTAAAGTGACATCATTAATTGCTAGAGGGTTACCGCTAAAGTCATATTCTAAGAAGAAAATAATCGGCCAACCAACGGCAGCATCAACGTGGACATGTGGCTTAACAGGGATCTCAAATTCTTCACATAAGCGGTCACGTAATTCACAAACACCTTTCACATCATCGACACCAAAGGTATCTGTTGTGCCTGTGGTTAACATGATAGTTGGCACTTTACACTTAACAGTAAAGCAGGCTCTTAATTCACGCTCTAAGTGTTCTAGATTAATAGTATTATCTTCAGATACTTTAATGCGGATCGTTTTGTTATCGACATCAACACCTAATAGTGCAAGGTTGGTCATGTTTGAATAGTGACCACCTTGAGAGTTAATAATGCGATAGTCTTGATCTGCTGCCATACCTAAATGCTTAGAATTTGGCATAGATTTACGTAAACCAAAAAGATAACCATATAAGTTACACATGGTGCCACCTTGAGTGAATACACCAGAGGCAACTTCAGGATCGTATCCCACTAATTTTGCGACTTTTTTGATCGTCACTTTTTCTAACGCATCAGCAACACCTGAATATTCGCAATACACCATATTAGGATTGCCCATTAATCCTAAGATTGATCCATAAACACCTGGATCACTTGGCATCGCAATAACGTTTTCAACGGCGAGTGGGTTTTCCCAGTTTTTACACAGTGTCGAAACTAACATCAGTAATTCATTAGGATCGTTTTCTGGGTAATTAATGTTTTGTTGGATTTGTGTATCTGCCATTAAACGTTCAAATAATTGTGGCCCATTAGAATAACGCTGTAATTGGTCATTATCATTAGTCGTTGTTTTTCTAAACTGTGTAATCGATTGGATGGTTTTATCCTGAAATATCGGCCAATACTTCGGATCTCGGCTGAAAAAGTGAGCAATAACGTCGTGGTATTTCTTCTCAAATTCCGCATTTAGAATGTTAGCAGAAGATAGACCTAATAAATCTTGATTTTTCACTATATTCTCCAAATAGAAACCGACAAAATTTTAAATTGATTGCATAGCAATACTATACATTTTCTAATTAAATTAGTTAGTGCTTCACGCGATCGCATTGGTTCTGCTGGCAACCACATAAAACAAAATATTTTATTTAATATCAATACAATAGAAATCTTCGGAAAGTTAAATTTACAGATATGATTATTTCATTTATATACTTATGTGACTGACATCACAATGAAAATAAAGATAAAAACAAAAATAATCATCTGCAATACTATTAACTATTTGAAATATAATCAAAATATAACAATAGAATGCTAACCAACTGATATTACTGAACTCTTAATTTAATTAATTGAATTAATCTGTTATTTCTACAATTGGCACAGTGAAAATTACATTTAATTTAATTAAAAAGAACAAAATCAAACGAAATCACTATGATATTTTTCATAATTAGCAAATTAATTCTAATTTTAAGTATTATTAGGTATAAAATATTGGATAAGGCTGATTTGGCAGATAACATTCAATGAAAAAATAAACAAAGAAATTATCGCAGTTGATTATTCTGGAAATAACACAAATATTGGTTAAAATGAAAATTAGTAACTTGGCTAAATAATCAGAATATTTACTCTACATATTTTGTTTTCTTTGCCGATACTTAAAGTAATAGAGTAGGTAATTAACGGAGAACACAATATGAAAGCACATATAGCTGTTGTTGCTGTATTCGTATTATTATCCGCAAGTGTCCATGCTGAAGAATTTACCTGCCAACTTGAAAATGGTAAGTATGTCAGTGTATCCGCTGAACAGGGAAAACCCCCAGTGTATCGTTATGGCACACTTGCTAAAACAGAGATAACACTACCAGTACCTCAACAACCCAATAATAATGTCTTTTATGGACATCAGATGTTTGTTGCAGGGGCATCGACTTATGTTCGATTTAAGAATGGGAACTACAGCTACGTTGTTTACGACGGTGAAGGTAGAGGATGGCAATTTAATGGTGTTATTGTTTATAAAGACAATAATATTCTCAGTAAAAAAGAGTGCAAAGGGCCATTAACACCAAGCCTGGATAATTTAAAAAATTACTCAATTAAAATGGATCCTTATTTAGAAACCTATATTTATGCGCCTTAATTTGCCATATTATTGATTAGACATAAAAAAACCCAATTCAAAGAATTGGGTTTTTACTATTATTAAGCAACATTAAGCAACGAGATGTATTGATTAGTCTTCTAATAACAGAACAGATTCTAATGCAATTTCAATCATTTCGTTAAAAGTCGTTTGACGCTCTTCTGCTGTAGTTTGTGTCCCTTTTTTGATGTGATCAGAGACAGTACAGATAGTCAGTGCTCTTGCACCATATTCAGCAGCAACACCATAGATACCAGCAGCTTCCATTTCAACACCAAGGATGCCGTATTTTTCCATAACATCAAACATTTCTGGATCTGGAGAGTAGAACAGATCAGCAGAGAAGATATTACCAACACGAACTTTAATATCTTTTGCTTTAGCTGCAGATACTGCATTTTGAACTAATTCAAAATCTGCAATAGCAGCAAAATCTTGGTCTTTGAAACGCAGACGGTTAACTTTAGAGTCTGTACATGCACCCATACCGATAACAACGTCACGTAGTTCAACGTCTGGTAATACTGCACCACATGAGCCCACACGGATGATCACTTTTACGCCGAAATCAGTAATTAATTCTTTTGCGTAAATTGAGCAAGAAGGAATACCCATACCGTGACCCATAACAGAAATCTTACGGCCTTTATACGTACCTGTAAAACCTAACATACCACGAACGTTATTTACTTGACGGACATCTTGTAAAAAAGTTTCAGCGATGTATTTAGCACGAAGCGGGTCGCCCGGCATTAAAACGACATCAGCAAAATCGCCCATTTCTGCGTTAATATGAGGGGTAGCCATAACTCTTCCTTTTAATTGATCTTTTTACTATTTAAATATTATTCGGTAGGTATATTGCTATACCTACCGAAATAAAATTAGAACATCGCTTTACCGTAATCGACTGGTGATAAACCGAAGTATTTCACGACAGTTTGACCGATATCCGCGAAGGTTTCACGATGACCTAATGAACCTGGTTTAACTTTAGGACCATAAACCAGAACAGGAATGTGCTCACGAGTATGATCAGAACCTGGCCAAGTTGGGTCACAACCGTGGTCTGCTGTTAAAATAAGAATGTCATCTTCTTTTACCAGTTCCATCAGTTCTGGTAAGCGACGATCGAATAACTCAAGTGCTTCACCATAACCTACAGCATCACGACGGTGACCGTAAGAGGAGTCAAAATCAACAAAGTTGGTAAAGACGATAGTGTTATCACCCGCAAGTTTCATTTCTTCAAGTGTCGCATCAAACAGAGCATCAATACCCGTTGCTTTCACTTTCTTAGTGATACCTACGTTTGCGTAGATGTCAGCAATTTTACCGATAGAAACAACGTGGCCTTGTTTTTCATCAACCAGTTTTTTCAACATAGTTGGTGCTGGTGGCTCAACCGCTAAATCATGACGGTTACCTGTACGAGCGAAGTTACCTGGTTTGTCACCGATAAATGGACGCGCAATAACACGACCAATGTTGTAATCGCCTTTGTTTAGTTCATCACGAGCAATTTCACACAGCTCATATAATTCATCTAAACCGTAAGTTTCTTCATGACATGCAATTTGGAATACAGAGTCAGCAGAGGTATAGAAAATCGGCTTACCGGTTTTCATATGCTCTTCACCCAGTTCATCCAAAATCACTGTACCAGATGCGTGGCAGTTACCTAAGTATCCAGGTAATTTGGCACGTTTAACGATGTTTTCTAACAGCTCTTGTGGGAATGAATTTTTCAGTTCTTTGAAGTATCCCCAATCAAATAGAACAGGAACACCTGCGATTTCCCAGTGGCCTGACGGAGTATCTTTACCAGAAGAGATTTCACTCGCGTAGCCATAAGCACCGATAATATCTGCGTTTTTGTCTAAACCGATAGGGAATTTACCTGTTGATTCTTCCGCAGCTTTACCTAAACCTAAACGGCAAAGATTAGGTAAATGAAGAGGACCTTTACGACCGTCTCTATCTGCTTTACCGTCAGCAAACGCTTGTGCGATATGCCCTAAAGTGTCTGAACCTTGGTCACCGAATTTCTCCGCATCACCGGCAGCACCGATACCGAAGGAATCTAATACCATGATATGTACACGTTTCATAATTCTCTCTCCAGTGTCATTCTCCGTAGGCTACGGATATGTCACTTATAAATCGTAATTGAGTTCTTATTCGCTGATTTGGCGGTACACCATTGGTGAAGCTTCGCGTTTGCTGTCACCAATTACCATCGCTTTACGGACTTCAGCCGCAGCTTCTTGCCATGACTTTTCACTGTTAGCATGGATCATTGCTAAAGGTGTATCTGTATTGATCTCGGCACCAAGTGCTGCGATGTCGCTTAAGCCAACACTGTAATCAATAGCATCAGTCGCTTTACGGCGACCGCCACCTAATGTCACAACAGACATACCTAATGCACGTGTATCCATCTCTGTGATGAATCCTGTTTTCTCAGCGAATACAGGTTTACTTAATACCGCAGTTGGCAGGTATTTATTGTAGTTTTCAACAAAATCAGTTGGGCCTTTCTGTGCTGCAACCATACGACCAAAGACTTCTGCTGCTTTACCGTTATCCAACACATCTTGCAGTTTTTGGCGAGCTTGTTGACGATCATCCGCTAAACGACCCGATACTAACATTTCAACACACAGCGCCATAGTGACTTCAAATAGACGTGGATTACGATATTCGCCTGTTAAGAATTGAACCGCTTCACGAACTTCAACCGCATTACCTGCGCTAGAAGCTAATACTTCGTTCATATCAGTTAACAGTGCAGTGGTTTGACAGCCAGCGCCATTTGCTACTTGGACAATTGACTCAGCCAGCTCTTCCGATTTTTGATAAGTCGGCATAAAAGCACCCGAGCCAACTTTAACGTCCATCACTAATGCATCTAAGCCTTCAGCTAATTTTTTACCTAAAATAGATGCAGTGATAAGCGGGATTGAATCAACTGTAGCAGTAATATCACGGGTAGCATAAAAGCGTTTGTCAGCAGGTGCTAATGAATTAGTTTGTCCAATGATGGCAACGCCGACATTGCGAATAATGTCGCGGAATTTCTCATCATCAGGGAAAATATCAAAGCTCGGAATTGCCTCAAGCTTATCTAATGTTCCGCCTGTGTGGCCTAATCCACGACCAGAAATCATAGGAACATAACCACCACAAGCAGCAACCATTGGCCCTAACATCAGTGAAGTAACATCACCCACACCACCGGTTGAATGTTTATCAACAATTGGGCCATTTAAGTTTAGGCTTTTCCAGTTCAGTACTGAACCGGAATCACGCATAGCTAATGTCAAAGCAACACGCTCTGGCATTGTCATGTCGTGGAAATAAATAGTCATTGCTAAGGCAGCAATTTGACCTTCAGAAACAGTATTATCTCTGACGCCATTAATGAAAAAACGAATTTCTTCCTCAGTTAAAGGATGACCATCACGCTTTTTACGAATAATCTCTTGGGCAAGAAACACTGCAACCTCCTGGTTTTATAGCATTGGTAACGCCCACAATAACGAAAAGCGGGCGTATTTCACGAATGGATTAGTAACCACTAGACGATTTTTGTTCGCCATGACCTAAAGTAGCTAATAAATTACCTAACAGGCTTGACGCACCAAAGCGGAAGTGACGGGCATCAACCCAGTTGTCACCCATAATGCGGTTAGCTAATGCAAGGTATTGAGCAGCTTCTTCAGCGGTACGTACACCACCCGCTGGTTTGAAACCAACTTCTTTGCCAACACCCATATCGTGGATCACTTGGATCATTAACTCAGCGCTTTCCAGTGTTGCATTTACAGGTACTTTACCTGTGGAAGTTTTAATAAAGTCAGCACCTGCTTTGATTGAAATTTCAGATGCTTTACGGATAAGCGCTGGATCTTTCAGCTCACCCGTTTCAATAATTACTTTCAGTAAAGCACCCGCGTCTGCGCAAGCTTCTTTACATGCTTTAACGATATCAAAACCGATTTGCTCGTTACCGGCCATAAATGCACGGTAAGGGAAAACTACGTCAACCTCATCTGCGCCATAAGCTAATGCCGCGTTGGTTTCTGCTAATGCGATATCTAAATCATCATTACCATGAGGGAAGTTAGTTACGGTTGCGATACGGACTTCTGGAGTACCCTGTTCGCGTAACACTTTACGTGCTAACGGAATAAAACGTGGATAGATACAAATAGCGGCTGTATTCCCTTCAGGGCTTTTAGCCTGATGACACAATGCAGTCACTTTTGCATCAGTGTCGTCATCATTTAATGTAGTTAAATCCATCAAAGACAGCGCAAGGCGCGCTGCAGCGGTTAAATCTGTCATAAAACTCTCCAACGATGTTTCTCAAGCCCTTTTGGGCGTACGCTTAAGGTTAGCGATTAAATTTGTTGGCGAGCGGACTTGGTTCCTTGAAGATGTTGTTGTAACTTGCGCTACAACGACAGCTGAGCTCCCTCTCACCGCGCTATGCTCACTTCGGCGACCCGTCATTGAGCCTTCGCCATTCCATGAAGTTTCAGCACATCTTATTTGAACACGCTAAGGAACAATTAGATGTGCTTTACGTCACACTAATCAAATGCAACTTGCAAACAATGACATATAAGTGTGATCAACATCACAATTAGGTCATTTTCTGGTTTAATGTTACTCGAATAACGCCTCTAAGTCGTCTTTATAACGCAAAAAAAGCGAGATCAATATGAAATGATATCGCTATTGACCCTATTCAATACAAATTGCGAAATATCTCTCACAATAAAAGTAGTTAACATTACAGCAGAAAACAAACATAAAAGAGCAGACAGGCAAAACCCATCTGCTCTTTATAATCAAAATCAATTAAGCAGCAACAACAGCCATTGCGGTTAATGCAAAGAAGAAACCTGCAATCGTCGCACTCATTAAGTTAGAGAGTGTACCAGCAAGTACGGCTTTCATCCCTAAACGAGCCACGTCTTTACGGCGATTTGGAGCCATTCCACCTAAACCACCTAGCAGTACAGCAACGGAAGAGAGGTTAGCAAAACCGCACAGTGCAAAGGAGATAATTATCTTTGTTTGTTCTGATAAGATGATTAAGCCTGATGCAGCAACTTGAGCTTCATCTTGTAGATATTTGCTAAATTCAGAGTAAGCATAGAATTCATTAATAACCAGTTTTTGACCAATAAATGAGCCAGCAACGGTCGCTTCACTCCAAGGTACACCGATTAAGAAAGCAATAGGTGCAAAAACCCAACCTAATACTAATTCTAATGAGAAATTCTCATAACCAAACCAGCCACCAATGCCACCTAAGATACCATTGACTAATGCAATTAACGCAACGAAAGCAAGTAACATAGCACCGACGTTAAGAGCAAGCTGTAAACCTGAAGATGCCCCAGCTGCAGCTGCATCAATAATATTTGCTGGTTTTTCTTCATCGGTCATTTTATCCAGCGCATCTTTTTGATCGTCTGGCGTTTCTGTTTCAGGGATCAACAGCTTAGCAAAGAGTAAACCACCTGGTGCGGCCATAAATGATGCCGTAATCAAATACTCTAATGGCACGCCCATGCTTGCATATCCAGCAAGAACAGAACCAGCAACAGAAGCAAGGCCACCACACATAACAGCGAATAACTCAGAGGTTGTCATTCTTGCAATATAAGGACGAACAACAAGCGGAGCTTCGGTCTGACCCACAAAGATATTGGCTGTTGCAGACATCGATTCTGTGCGTGATGTACCAAGGACTTTCTGTAAACCACCACCAAGAATCTTAATCACAATTTGCATAATGCCGAGGTAATACAGCACAGCAATTAAAGAAGAGAAAAACACGATAACAGGCAGTACGCGTAGGGCGAATACGAAACCGCCACCACCAAACAACTCGAACATTTTATCTGATACTAGGCCTGCAAATAGGAAGCTCATCCCATTATTGCCGTAATCAATAACATTCTTAACACCATCAGAAACCGCAAGAAGCACTTCGCGACCACCGTCGGAATAAAGAACAAATGCACCTAAGCCAATCTGAATAAGGAATGCGCCACCAACTGTACGTAGTCTAATTGCACGTCGATTGCTGGAAAACAGAATGGCTATCAATATTAATGTTGCCATTCCGACCAAGCTCATAATGAGTTGCATTGAAGGATCCCTGTTCACATAAAAATTTAATGGATTATCAATAATGCTCTAACCTGAGATTATTGACTCTTTTTGCCAGATAATTATACCTAGTCCAGAAAAAGAACCCTCTATATCCATCACAAATAGCGCTTGGAAAAAGCAACACAAAACCCACAAATGAGAAGTAGATCACATAAACAAACCTAAAAAACGCACTTATTGAATAGGCTAATTTAAAAAAAATATCATTCGATTAACAAATGATGGCTTTAATCTTAAATAGCAGAAATAAATGAACGTTTTATTTGTATAAGTACAATTAAAATAAGGCGTATTTTTAATCTTTTTGATTAAATAAGTTTAAGATAAAGACGAGGTGTTATCTTTTAATTGGAATAATTGTAGGCTATTGAGATAGAGTTGCTCTGCGATCACCTCTGGTGATCCTTGACGCAGATCACAGAGTTGGGAAAAAACGTTCTGAATACGCTCAGGGCGATTAGGTTCACCTTGAAAACCACTCACAGGCATATCAGGAGCATCTGTTTCTAATAACAGACATTCTAGTGGTAACGAGGCAATTGCGCGGCGAGTTTTTTGTGCTCGCTCATAAGTAATAGTTCCACCAACGCCAATAAAATAGCCTTGCTGAATAAACTTTTCTGCCTGTTGCAGACTTCCTGCAAAACCATGAATAACCCCTTTGCGAGGCACATCATAACGGCGTAAAAGTGCACTTAACTTATCGTGGGTTTTACGTGAATGTAGGATCACAGGCAAATCAAATTCAATCGCTAGTTTAAGCTGTGCAATTAAAAACGCCTCTTGCTTCTCAGGCTGAGGATTATCCATATAGTCATCAAGCCCTATCTCTCCGATGGCAACACAACGAGAAGCTGTTTTTAATTTCTGTTTTAATTCCAAGAGATGCTGTTCAGTGTGCTCTTCAATATATAAAGGGTGTAACCCCAATGCACAATATAATTGATGATGATTATTCGCTAACTCTGCAACAACATCAAAATTCCAACGTGCAACGGCGGGAATAATTATTTTTTCAATATGAGCTTGATGCGCTAGTGACAAGCTGTTGGCAATATCATCATAAAAAACCGGAAAATCAAAATGGCAGTGAGTATCAATAAATTTATTCATTCTGAATTTGCCTCACGTCAGGATGTACGCTTCGAGTTCCTTGTTGAATAATAGAAGCATTCTCTGCTTTATCAGCCTTCGCTTCTTGTTCAAACAAGCTAAAGACTTTTCTATCATACTGTTTGAATTTTTTCTTAGAGAAATGCTGACCAATTGTCGCCAGAAAATAACGCCCGCAACGTCTCCCCACATGATAATCATGATTTAATGCATTTAAACGACTTCCTAATGCACTAGATTGCAATGTAGTTGGTGGATATATTTCAATAACAACAACATCTTCTGGGGGAGATTGGATAAATTTAATTGTGTCGGTATAGGTTTCGATATGTACTTGAGCCATCGCCATAAAGCGCTGTAAACGGCTATTTTCAAACCATTTTCCCATACGCTCAACCCATTCTGTTGTGTATTGATATTCAGAAGGAACGGTACGAACAACGACAATAGTACGACAACCACGTCGATAAGCTTCTCTCACAGGAATAGCATCGCTGATACCACCATCATGATAAACAACATCATGAAATAAGACACCATTACGATAAAAAGCAGGAATGGCACTGGATGCTTTGATTATCTCAAGCCAAGTCGGTTCATCGGGCTGAAAATAATTTGCCTGAAAATTATCAGAACGACTTGCCACCATATAAAATTCGCGACCCGCATCAAAACGGCGTAGTGCTGTTGGCATATCAAGAGGCATTTCTTTAGCCGTTGTTTCTATATACCAATCAAGATCGAGTAAATTGCCGCCACGAACAAAGCGAATAGGATTGAAGAATTGATTATTAGTTGTATAGCGATTAATAATTTTACGTGCATACCCACGCTGACCACAGGCAAAAGCAGATAAATTTTGCGCTCCCGCAGATACCCCAAGTAAAATATCAAAGGGATCAAATTGTGATCGCATAAATTCATCAAGGACACCCGCAGTAAAGATCCCGCGTTGTCCCCCGCCTTCACAAACTAAAGCAACTTTACCTTGTGGCAATGATGATTGAAATTCGAGTGCCGTAATATTATTTAATGTGACAGGTATATACTTCCCCATAATGTCTCCTTTATACAACTTAACAAAGGATACCCTCACATTTTTTTGACGTCATTCTTTTTACGTATTCATACAAATAATTTAGACAATATCTTCTTAGAATATGACGAATATAAAAGAAAATCATGTTTATGATTTGATATTTACATCTGAGTCTACGCTTTTAACTCCTTCAATTTTTTCAATAACTTGCAATATTTTTTCTTCTTGCGCTTTACTATCAACAAAACCTGAAAGAAAGACATGCCCAAATTCAGTACGAATAGAAATATTGTCACTATCGATATCTTGCATTGGCAATAGCGTACCTTTAATTTTATTAGAAATAGAAGTATCGCTTAGATTCTGCCCTGTGTTATTCGTTACAGTATTAATTTCGCTATACCACGATGTTTCGGCTGACGCGCCCATACTGAAAAAAGTTAAGCCCATTGACATTACTAACGCTAATTTTAGCGTTTTATATTGTTTCATTGCTCTCCCCCTAATCACAATAACTGCGATAGGAAATATGTGTATTTTTAATATGTGTATTTTTATTAAGTACTAAAAAATTTTAACAAACTAAGCTATTACACTAATAATCTATTGGCATTTAATAAAGCAAAAAATAACAAATAAAGACTAATCCTAATGATTTTATTCTATTAATAACCCATAAAACTATAAAAAATTTTACATTTATTTATAAATAAGTATAAAAACGAGTATAATTTTAGCAGAAAAAAAAGAGTAATTCCGAATGAAGAAGGGTTTTTGGGCAGGATATTCAGGGTATACAAAACGAATTTAATAGAGAAATCGAGTATCTCACAGAGTGTTATTGTTAAATAATGTGCAATGACGTAAAAAAACAAAAAAGGCTATATTAAAAATATAGCCTTTTCATTGAGTTAAATACTCAAAATAAGTCTAGATGCAGCTTCAGCATGCTTACTTTAAATAATTCGAGCTGCAACTTGAAACATAACAGCACTCTTACTCTAAATAATTCAAGGTGCAGCTAGGCGACAAGTGAATGAGTCGCTAGGAACATACAAAAGTATGTGACTAGTGCAAATGAACGTAGTCAACAACGCTGCAACTTGAAACATGGCAAATAAATACTCTAAATAATTCAAGGTGCAGCTAGGCGACAAGTGAATGAGTCGCTAGGAACATACAAAAGTATGTGACTAGTGCGAATGAACATAGTCAACAACGCTGCAACTTGAAACATGGCAAATAAATACTCTAAATAATTCAAGGTGCAGCTAGGCGACAAGTGAATGAGTCGCTAGGAACATACAAAAGTATGTGACTAGTGCGAATGAACATAGTCAACAACGCTGCAACTTGAAACATGGCAAATAAATACTCTAAATAATTCAAGGTGCAGCTAGGCGACAAGTGAATGAGTCGCTAGGAACATACAAAAGTATGTGACTAGTGCGAATGAACATAGTCAACAACGCTGCAACTTGAAACATGGCAAATAAATACTCTAAATAATTCAAGGTGCAGCTAGGCGACAAGTGAATGAGTCGCTAGGAACATACAAAAGTATGTGACTAGTGCGAATGAACGTAGTCAACAACGCTGCAACTTGAAGTATGACGAGTATTTAGTGTTCACGGGTCTGATGGAACTCAACCTCAGGATAACGCTCACGCGTTAAATTCAAATTGACCATCGTTGGTGCGATATAAGTTAAATTATCGCCGCCATCAAGTGCCAAGTTTTGTTCATTTTTACGTTTAAACTCTTCGAGTTTTTTCTCGTTATTACATTCAACCCAGCGTGCTGTTGAAACGTTAACGGATTCATAAATCGCTTCAACGTTATATTCACTCTTCAGTCTTGCAACAACCACATCAAACTGAAGCACACCCACGGCACCTACGATTAAATCGTTATTCGCCAATGGTCTAAAGACCTGTACAGCACCCTCTTCTGATAACTGTACCAATCCTTTAAGCAACTGTTTCTGTTTTAACGGATCACGTAAACGAATACGGCGGAACAATTCTGGGGCAAAGTTTGGAATACCTGTAAACTTCAGGATCTCACCTTGAGTAAAGGTGTCACCAATTTGAATGGTTCCGTGGTTGTGAAGACCAATAATATCCCCAGGATAAGCATGCTCAACATGAGAACGGTCACCCGCCATAAAGGTTAATGCATCTGAAATTACCACATCTTTTTTGAGACGAACTTGATGCAGTTTCATGCCTTTATCATACATACCAGATACAACACGTAAGAATGCAACACGGTCGCGGTGTTTAGGATCCATATTTGCTTGGATCTTAAAGACGAAACCTGTGAAAGTTTCTTCAGAAGCGGTAACTTTACGCACATCGGTTTCGCGAGGCATTGGTGCTGGCGCCCATTTTACAAGGCCATCAAGCATATGGTTAACACCAAAGTTACCTAATGCTGTACCAAAGAACACTGGAGTTAATTCGCCAGCTAAAAATGCCTCATGATCAAATTCATGAGAAGCACCTAATACTAATTCTAATTCATCACGTAATTGACTTGCTAAATCATCACCAATAGCTTCATCAAGCTCAGGGTTATCTAACCCTTTGATGACACGAGAATCCTGAATAGTGTGACCTTGACCTGTTTGATAAAGATAAGTTTCATCTTTCAGAATGTGGTAAACCCCTTTGAAGAGCTTTCCGCAACCAATAGGCCAAGTAACTGGGCTACACGCAATTTTTAATTCTGTTTCAACTTCGTCCATGACTTCCATTGGATCACGAATATCACGGTCGAGTTTATTCATAAAGGTCAGAATTGGGGTATCACGTAAACGTGTTACTTCCATTAACTTACGAGTACGATCTTCGACCCCTTTAGAGGAGTCAATAACCATTAAACAGCAGTCAACTGCGGTTAAAGTACGATAAGTATCTTCAGAGAAGTCTTCATGCCCCGGGGTATCTAATAAGTTAACTAAGCAATCTGCATAAGGGAACTGCATGACTGAGGTTGTAATAGAAATACCACGTTGTTTTTCCATTTCCATCCAGTCAGACTTTGCATGCTGATTTGAACCGCGACCTTTTACGGTTCCTGCACGTTGAATTGCTTGTCCGAATAACAACACTTTTTCAGTGATGGTTGTCTTACCCGCATCGGGGTGGGAAATAATGGCAAAAGTTCTACGACGAGCAACTTCTTGCTGAAAAATAGGATTAGACATCAATGGTGATCTTCTAGTTGATAGACGAGAGAATGTAAGACACTGATATATTGCTATAAGTAATAATTAAAGTGACTATAAAAACATTCAACCCGTAAGTTAATCTTAATTGGCGCTTATTTTCGCCTATCTTGTCTGTATAAACAATCAATGGTTGCGTAATTGGTTACCATTTCTACAATTTAAACTGCAATACTCGATCTTGTAACAGTTAATATTGTAACAGGAGCACGGCATGGAAGTGTTCAACACGACATAAATGTCTATTTTTTAGAAATCATATACCGAGAACATCTTTCAGCTTTTCTAGGGCTTGTGCATGTTTTTCATTCGGCATTCTTGCCAAATTGATTTGTTTCCATTTGATGGCAGGAAGCTCACTGGCTCCATCCAAACTGAGTAAAGACCAATTGGGCTTTCGATTTTTAAAGGATAGCAAAAAAGCCTTTTCAATATTGGTCAGTCCCTGGTGAATAAGGTCTACTAGGCGCACCCTTACGGCTTCTAGTTCCACTAAACTGATCCTTTACTTGCCAATGCCATATGCTGAGGTACTGTTATTAGATACTCTGTATCCAACTTCCCACCTTTAGCAACAACACATTTACCTGAGCCTAAATCGTAATTTTCTACATTTAACTTATCAAACCAAGGATAAGCTTGGCGTTTTGCAAGCCAAAAGAATAAGCGTTTGGCCTTTACGCTTTTACATGCTTTTAAGAGCGTATCAAGCTTTCTTGGAGATAAGTTCACCAACCCCTGCATTAACTCATCGGCATATTCAAATGACACACTTTCAGGCAAATCTACCAACACCTCCAATATGGCTTTTTCCGGACATGAAAAATACACAGGTGGCAATTGCTCTTCCCATTTATACTCTTTAACGAATGCTCTATCTTTGAATAAGCTATCAGGCCAAAGTTTACTTGTACTATGCCCTTCGAACTTAATTGGTAATGACAGTCTCGCAAGCCAGGAGGGAAGCTTTCTCGCTGCATATAAATGAATATGAGGTGTACTCCCTAATGACAAATATTGTGACAAACCAGATATGGAAAGCGCTGACAATCCACCTACCACAACAGGCGGAAGTTGTTCATCTACACTTTTATCCATCATACGCTGCATAGAAACTACTACGCCTTCCCAAGTGACAGATCGGGAATACTGGCTAGCTAGTAGCAATAACGTATCGGTTTTGACAGCGTTATCTAATGAATGCGCACTCAAGCCCTGCTCTGCAAGCCATTTCTTTGTAGCTAACATGCCATAAGGTAAAAGAGTTTTAAGAGACTGTTTATAAGACTCTTTCGCCGTTTCTCGCTGGGAATGACTAATCATTTCTAAACACCAAATCCTTTCTCTAGTTTATCCTTTTATCATTTTACGGCGGAAATCGCCGTATAATAGCCAATTTTTAAACCCACACTACTAAAACCTAGAAGGCTTACTTAGTTCAGTCTGCGAGTAACATCTGCAATGCTTTGTTTTGTTTGCTTTGTAAGAACCAATCTAGCTATCGCCTCATAGAGTAACCTTGTTTTCATTGAAACTCTTAACGTACCTATATTGACTAAAAATTTTACAAGTTACCTTTATGAGCTACTAATAAAGCAAAGAATTAGCCTATTTATTTTCGGTTAAAATCGGGATTGAATATAAAAACCAAAATAAATACACCTTTATTTAGATTTAATTTTTTCTATATTTAGAGGTCAATCACTTTATTTAAAACAAAAATAAATATTCAATTTACTTATTTTAAATACTATTCACCTTTTTAACACCGTTATAATCACCTAGTGTTTTAAAATTAAACGATGACAAAAGTGAAATTAACTTTATAAATTTACATTAAGTGAAAATAAAGATAAATTTTAAATACAATTAATAAAAAATAAAATTCTAATACTTTAAATAAAATAAAAAACGCCTAATAGAAGGCGTTTAAAATTTAACTTAAATAAAAATTTAATTAGAAAGAAATAGGATAAGCCATAATAATCGCATCTTCATTCCCCGTCTTTGTTGGGTAATAGTTTTTCCGTTTCGAAACGAAATTAAATCCTATAGATTCATAGAGATTGAACGCTTTTTCATTAGATTCTCGCACCTCTAACCACAAGGTAGTGATGTTTTTTTTCTCAAGTTTTTCAATTAGTTCTAGTAAAAGCGCTTTACCATAACCTTTTCCTTGATAATCAGGATGGATTGCAATATTAAAAAGTGTTGCCTCATCTAATATTAATTGCGTAATTGCGAAACCTACAATAATATTATCAATGCAAATTTTCAGATTAAAATAATGACTTCCTTGGTTACTATAAAATGTTTCTTCACTCCAAGGGAATGAGTGACTTAATTTTTCAATTTGCCATGCTAAAGGTAAATCAGCAGGGTTTAAGAGTGAAATGGTCTTCATATTGATAGATTTGTTTCCAAAGATCGCGTTTTGCATCAGCATCAAAATATAACTGATGTAATGAAGGGCTTCTCAGAGAAGTATATTCAGAGGGAAGTATGAGATCAGTGCCTAATAACCAGCAGGGAAGATCAAATGATTCTGTGAGCATGCTCACATCATCTGTTGTAATACAATAGATTTCGTTTTTATCTATCCCCATGGCGCTAAAAATATCAGAGAAAAGCCCGTTATTTAGATCAACGGTATCATCAGTAATGATAAGTAAACGTGTTGTATCCGGAAATTGAACAGAATGCTCGCCTTTTAACACAGCAGGCTTACGAAGTACCCACTGACGAATTCCAAGTTGGGATAACATTCTGTCTTTACGGCTCATTATGCTTACCTATCAAGTGTAGAACAACGGTACATAGTATCAGAGGGCATAAACTACGCCAATAAATAGCGTTGGTTTCTTTATATCTGATATCATGCGTCTCATGTTTTTTAAGGAGTAACAATCATAATGTCCTCACTGTCCCCTGCTAGCGAAGTTATTCTTCGTCACCTAGATCATTTCGCAGACAGGCATGTACTTATTGCAGGTGATCTTCAAGATACTTTCGCGGCGCAAATTCAGGCGAAAAGTGTCAGAGCATATACCAACCAATATCACCAGTGGCTACCATTACTAAAATCAATGGGTGATAACGTACTCTTTGGTTTAGTTGCTGATCAATCCTTTGTGAAATATTGCAATACCTTGATCTATTTTTGGCCTAAAAATAAAAACGAAGCCACTTTCCAACTGCGTAGCCTTTGCTCTAACTTACAAGTGGGTACTGAAATCTTTATCGTCGGTGAAAACCGTAGCGGTGTTAAAAGTGCCACAGAATTAATGAACGGCATCGCTAAACTAAAAAAAATAGATTCAGCACGCCGTTGTAGCTTATTTTTTGGTACTCAAACATATCAAACACTGTTTGACCGTAATAACTGGTGGCAAACTTATCGCCATGACGATCTTACTGTAATGGCATTACCGGGTGTATTTAGCCAAAATGCATTAGATGAGGGTAGCCGTTTATTACTATCAACTTTTGATGATGCGATGGTTGGAGATTTACTGGATATGGCATGTGGTTGTGGTGTTCTTGCTACTGTACTTGGCAAGAAAAACCCAATGTTGAAACTGACACTGTGTGATGTGAATGCTGCGGCAATTTCTTCTAGTATCGCTACCTTAAACGTGAATGAATTAGAAGGTCGAGTGATTGCGAGTAATGTCTATTCAGCAGTTGAAGAGACTTATGATTGGATAATCTCAAACCCACCTTTCCATGATGGTTTAGGTACAAGCTATGAAGCAGCTGAAGATATTATTCGCCTTGCACCAAATTATCTAAAAAGAGGCGGTAAATTACGCATTGTGGCAAATTCATTTATCCCTTATCCAGATATACTGGATCATGTATTTGGCTCTCATGAAGTGCTTGCATCAACAGGTAAATTCAAAGTTTACCAAGCAACCAAGAAAGACTAATCACAATCCCTGTTATAAAGACCCCCCAGTAATTGATTTTCCAACTACTGGGGGTCTTCAGTTTACGTCTGAAAACAATCATCTAATAACAAATCCTTTCATTTTCAAGCGCAAGTTATCATTTTTTTGAGCCAATAACCTGACCACTTTTATTTAGGTAAATGGTCTCACCGTTACTGCCTGTACGGGCTGAGCCAACAACTTGACCCGTTTTATCTTGGAAGATTTCTGCATATACATTACTTGATATCATCACAGATAAAATAACAATCAACATATTGATTTTTCATAAAAAACCTCATAAACGTATTGCGAAATTGGTTTTTGTAATGATTATTAATCTTAGCTCTAAAAAAAATATAGTCGATCCATTTTATGTATTTCTCTCGCTGTTTTATTTTTCATCACCAAGATAATTTATTGATAAAAAATAATTGACGCCAAAAATAAAAAGCATAAAATTCGCCACCTATCTGCACAGATGATGTTGATATTGCGAGAGTGGCGGAATTGGTAGACGCGCTAGCTTCAGGTGTTAGTGTCCTTACGGACGTGGGGGTTCAAGTCCCCCCTTTCGCACCAAACAATTTGTAGAGCAAAAATGATTGAGTAAAACTGCGAGGATGGCGGAATTGGTAGACGCGCTAGCTTCAGGTGTTAGTGTTCTTACGGACGTGGGGGTTCAAGTCCCCCTCTTCGCACCACTCAATTAGCCTTTATTTTTTCCTTGTAATAACACCCATTCGATTACACACCGAGTATTCTTTTCTCTATCCATGATACGCGACTAAAAGTGTCATCAAACTGTAGGTTAATACAACGCCTGCGGGGATCATTACCCACATTTGTAATTTTTTATGGAACAACATCAAGGTTGATAACAGCATTGAAACCACTAAAACCAGCGTAAAAGCGGATGTTCCTACAATAGAATGCGTGATCACTGTTAATAAAGAAGAAACCGCCAACATTTCCCATAAACTAATACGAGATGTCCAAGACGTAACTGGAGATAAGCGCGTTGATTTAGCCATAATAACCCACCATTAATGATAATGATTTTCATTATTATATATAACACCTATGCTAAATCAACTTATATAAAGAAAAAACTTACCTTATATCCTTATTTTTTAAATGGTTATGTGTATTCTTTAGTCTCAGGCATAAAAAATGCCTTATCATTTTCACGATAAAGCATTTCATTTTATTATGTTGTTACCATAGTCAATAAACAAAATTAAGCGTTATTTGGCTCGATGAAATGAAAGACTAAATGAATATCCTCAGGCTCTCTTTCATAAAGCTCAGGATCAGGAATATCAATTAAACGACACCCTAAATGCTGATAAAAATTCACGCTATTTTCAGAAGGTGTTGATGAGATATATAATCCACCAGCCCCTTTTTTCTTCGCATATTCCACACAATAATCAAATAATATTCGTGCTAAACCTTGCCCACGTTGCTGGTGGCTAACATGTAAAAAAGAGAGTTGAAGTAAAGTGCCATTTTGACCCCGTTTTTGTGGATCAACACTTGCCGCCGCGACCAACTGATCTAGTTTAAAAACACCCCAAAAAGGCGCTCCTCGATCAAAACTTTCAAGTAAAACAGGTGTGTAATGTTCTGCTTCACCTTCTGGCCAACCTTTCATATCAAAGCGTTGCTCTGATAAAAGCAATATTCCTTCTTTTAAGACATATAGCTTTTCAATAAGCTCGGTTCTATCAATTGCCCATACTTGTGGAATTTCATTTCGTGTTAATTGACGAATAATGTATTTCATTATTAAACCTGTTCTGATGATGATTCACTTCGTTCTAGTACGTGATAAGCCACAGCACAGAACAAGGAATTCAACCGTTTCATATCACCGAGCAAACTGGTGTGCAGTGAACTGGTTTCAATGCTTTGCATATTATGCAAATGAAGACGTTCTACATGAGCAAACGAGTAACGCTGGTTGAGTAAACGGAAACGATGTTTTGCTCGACGTAATTTACGAGCATGTTCCATGTTGCCGGAAACAAATACCGACATCGCCAGATTCAGATTACTTTGCAGACGCTCAAGGAGTGTCTGTAATTCACGACGTCCTTCCTCCGATAAAAACAAGTGGTGATTTAAACCTTTGCTAACCACTTCAGCCGACATACGCGCAATAATAGCGGATGATTGTTGTAAATTCATCGCTGTATCAATAATTTCAGCCCAACGTCGAGAATCTTCAGTTCCTAGATCATGCTGTTGAATTTGTGCCATATACAATTTAATGCTGCTGTGGAGTAATTCTACCTCTTCTTCTAACTGGCTAATTTCCCTTTTTTGCTGACGATCGCCTTCCATTAACGCAGTAAAACGTTGCAACATTTGTTCTATAACATCACCTAATCGTAGTGATTCTCTAACCGCATTAGCAATTGCCAATGAAGGCGTATCAATAGCGGATTGATCTAAATAACGCGGTGCCATTTCAGATCCCGTGGTCGGTAATTCAGGAATGAGTCGCTGACATAATTTCGCCATTATGCCGACAAAAGGGATCATCAAAATACAGCGAGCAAGATTATAAATAACATGAAAATAGATAACGACTTCAGCCGGTGAAAAGCCATATTTTTGTATTTCAGAAGCAAGATACGTTATCCATGGTAAAACAATCAATGCGCCAATCAGTTTAAAAAATAAGCTTCCCAACACAACTTGTCGAGAAGCAACGCTTTGTCCCCGACTACTTATTAATGCAAGCAACCCACTACCAATATTTGAGCCAATTACAATGGAAAGGCTGATATACAATGGCATTAATCCTGTTGCACTTAATGTCGCAGTTAACAACACTGCCGCAAGGCTCGAGTAACTCACCATTGCAAAGAGTGCCCCCACCAATAACGCTAAAATAGTATCGCCACTGAGAGAGGTAAAAATAGCTTGGACTGCACTTGCGTGCATAATAGGTTCTGCCGATGCCACAATGAGTTGTAAAGCCAACAAAATCAAACCAAGACCAATACCCACACGTCCTAGTTGTCCTACTCGCTCCTTTTTACGACTTAAAAAAGTAATAACACCGATAAGGATAAGGAGTGGCGATAACCAAGAGAGATCAAACGTCAGCACACGCGCCATTAACGCAGTACCCACATCCGCGCCTAGCATAATAACAAGTGCTGGTGTAATCGAAATCAGTCCTTGCGTCACAAAAGAGATAACCAAAAGTGCCGTCGCATTACTGCTTTGGACTAATGCCGTTACGCCCACACCCGCAAGAAAGGCGTTGGATTTTTTATTAATACTTTTACCTAAAATTCGGCGTAAATCAGAGCCAAAAACACGCATAATGCCTGTACGAACAATATGTGTTCCCCAGACAAGAAGCGCGACAGATGAGAGTAAATGAAGCAGTGTCAGCATAGAAAAAATAACCTTATTCTTATCGTTGTTTGTTTGACTCTGTTCTCCTTCAATCTCATAAAAAAGAGAAAGACCATGAGCAGATAACGCTCTGAGAAAAGATATTTGCTGGTAATGTCTAAATAACACATTGGGTTATTTAGACAAAAAGATATTGCAACTTAAGTGCAATAATCAATGGAGAAGTTGAGAATATTATATGGATTAATGTGTGAATACTGCTAATTATAGCAGAGAAAGTGTCACTTTCAAAATCAGACTGTAAATAACCTATTGATTTATTATCACTTTATTTTTAGCAGACTCAAATCCTAATAAAAAAACGCGACCAGAGGGTATCTCTCTAAGCCGCGCGAAAATACAACAATTTAGTAAGGCAATTCGACTACAAGTTCAGACAGACTATAAATTCAACTTGAACTTACTTCAGACCCATCGCATCACGCATTGTGAAAAACAAATCTGTTTGGTCAGTTAACCCAACCACATTAGCCGCATGTGGACCATAAGCGGCAACCCGTAATTGTGCTCCTGTATGCTCTTGAGACTCTTCTTCTGAGTTACCGTAATTCACCACCATAACCGCACCATCTTTAGTGATAAGTGCCTGTGTTAACCCACTGGATTTCACATCAGCTTCAATAATTTGGCTTGAATGCGCATGATCAGCAGTCACGATAATCAGAGTGTCGCCGTTTTGTTTAGCAAAATCTAAACCGATTTGTACGGCTTCATCTAGTGCAACAGTTTCACCAATTTGTCCGCAAGGATTCGCATTATGATCTTGCTTATCGATAGAAGCACTTTCGACTTGTAAGAAGAAGCCATTTTCATTGGTTTTCAGCAAATCGATCGCTTTTTTGGTCATTTGTGCCAGTGTTGGCGCATTCGGATCAAGTTTAGCGTTAGGTTTGCACTCTAAAGGTGGGTTATTTAAATTACCGTGGTAAGTCGCTTTAGGGCCTTCCCATGCCACTGCCATATTGCCTTCATGGAATAAACCTAGTACAGGCTTATCTTGGTTCGCAAGCGTAATCGCATCGAGTGATTTGGCATCTTTCACGATTTGATAACCACGCTCAATGGCTTGTTGCTCTAACGTTTTGCCTTTGTATTCACCCGCCACTGCGGTTTGAGCAAAACTTTTTGCTCCACCACCTAATGTGACATCAGCGCGAGTCACTAATAATTGCTCAGAGATAGAACCTCTACCGCCATTTTCCAATGCGTTTGTTGAGCATTTCTCTAAGGTTTCAACAGGGCCATAGCATTTGCGTCCTGTTACATGCGAGAACAGAGCCGCAGGTGTTGCATCTTGAATTTCAGAGGTTGTCACGTTCCCTGTCGCCTTTCCATTGGCTTTTGCTAATTCCAAAATAGTTTGGTGATCCTTACCAAACACATCAATCCCTAATGCACCATTATAGGTTTTCACACCCGAAGCCCATGCTGTCGCAGAAGCGGCAGAGTCTGTTACATAATTAGGTTTTTGGGTTTTTCTGTCTAAAGCGTAGTGTGTGTATTGACCCGTAATAGGTAAGGCATCGATACCTTTAAAGAAACCACCCGCACCTTCGGCATAGTTACGAGCAACGGTGATTTCAGAATCCCCCATACCATCACCAATAAAGAGGATTACATTTTTCGCTTGGTTATTATTTAAAGCTGCTTTTAATGTCTCAGTTTGATCTTGAGTCATACGGCGAGCACCGCCAAATTCCGTGATATTACCTTTTGCTGCACGATCTTGAGCTAAAATGGCATCAGCAGCAACGGGAGCAGCAAAAGAAGAGAAACTCGCGCCAGCTAATAGCGTTGTTACAATAACGGATAAAATAGAACGTTGGTAACGATGAGACATAGCTTTTTCCTTGCACTCTAAAGTAAAAAAACAGGGTTAATGTTTTAAGTCAGGAAAAGCTTACGGCAGTTAAATGACAGAGAAATGAAGAGTAAACGCGATTTTGATGACAGCTTTATGACAGGTTGGTGACAAATCAGAAGCTTATGCCGTTTATCATCACTCATAAGCTTCTGTCATTATCAATATTAATGTTCTTTAGTTAATGCTTTCGCACCGAGATATAGCGTTTCACACCAAGAGATATAATCATGCCCACTTGCCATTTCTAGCGATTGAACTGGGTAACCTTTTTGTTCTAAAACCAGTTTAAGATGGCGATTATTATTTAAAATCCCCCCTTTATCACCACGGTTTTCAAATAACCCAGCCTCTAAGAAAAACTGTAATGGTTTTTTATCTGCTTGCTCAAATTGTCGAATAAGCCATTCAGGCTCTTCATTTTCAGGCGCCCACCAATAAGAGCCTGACATACTCAGCACTTTACCAAAGCGATCAGGACGATTAAATGCCACCCATGAAGACGCTAATCCTCCATAACTCGAACCCGCCACAATGGTTTCTTCTCCTGATACGTGAATACCTTTCTCTTTTTCTAACCAAACAAAGAGTTCATCTGCCAAGAAACGGTAAAAATCAGGATTTGGTGGTAACTCAACACTACGACGATCACTATCAATACTATCAACAAATAAGATCATCATCGGTGCCAATTTCCCTTCTTCGATCTGTTTATCAAAAAACCGATCAATACCATATTGGCGACGATAAGTTTGACCATCAAATAACACTAAGAGTCGAGGTACTTCCATTTTTTTAGCAGGCTGGTAAAGCGCTATTTCACGATCGTTATTTAAGATCTGACTGTGAAAACGCACAATTTCTGTGTTGCCTTTCATTTTTCTATCAAGAATATCAGGCAATTGGCATTCACGTTGACTATCTAACGATAATAAAGAAAAGTGATTATAAATATCCTCAGATTTGCTTGGTGAATCTTGAGAATTCAGCGGATCTGCCTGTGCTGTGGTTAAAATAGCGCGACGCTGTTCGAATGGCTCTGCATTTTCAATGATAGGCACATCAGGTGCTAATTTATATTGCATTAATGTATCGTTAGGTACGATATAGCTACGATACCAAATATCACTATTGGCTAAATGGGTTAATGGATCATGATTACCATCGGGTGATCCCAATAAATAGACATTCTTTTTTGCACCTTGCCATAAAAAAGTCACTAACTTTTTATCCTTATCATAAGGCTCAATAAGGGGTGCACCTTCGTGACGTACTTGTTGCCAAAATGCCTGAATATTTTGTTGATTCAATTGATGAGCAAGTATTTGTAAACGAGGGCTAATAGGTGCAATTCCCGCATCTTTATCTAAAGGCTGATAAGGCTGTGTTATCAGTGTGAATTGCCACGGTTTTCCCACCTCACCTTGTGCAATTAATTGATAACTCGTAGTTTCAGGTAATAAAAAGCGTACTTTTTGTTGCCCATCCGCAGGAACATCTTTTAATAAGCTACGGATATGTGTGCCATTTTGGGTTTCTAATCGTAGATTTTGTACCCCTTTCACATTCAGTTCGGCATAACGTTGACTCTCTAAATACGTGGTAAAACACAGCGCATTGTTGTTATCAAACTGACCTGTTATTTCTTTGCCTTCAGTTACGGTTAAGCAATTGGAAAAACTAGGGAAAGATGCCATTAATGCACATATCATCAGAGGAATTCTCACTTTATTATTCTCGTTATAAACTATTGTGAGAAACAATAGTAATGATAATTGTTATCAATTCAATAAAAATTAAGTGTGTACAAATTTATAATAAATTTGATACCCCAGCGAAAAATAATAAAATAATCATTATCACTCCCTATGTGATAGCAAGATAAAGTCAATAATTATAGGAGTTCGCTATTTATGTCTATCTTGCATATGAATAGCAATTAAATGAAGGTAATTATTATGTCTATAACGATGTCGCAAAAACTAGCTCGAGAAGGACTTGGTAATCCAGAATTATTTCAAGGTGGTGTTTATATTACAAAAAATGGTCAAGCGGAGCTTTTTGTACAAACAGCCGAAGAAAGACAACTGGAGTTACAAGAAAGAGAAAAAGAGCGTCAATCAAATGCTCTATTGAAATTGGTAATGATAGCGAAAGAAGATATAGCAAATGAGCAAATTATGTCTCCTGAAGATGTCAAAAGAAAACTACGTGGATCTCGAACTTAATATTAGAGGTGCTTTTGAAAAAAACTGTAAACATTAGAGTATCAGAGACGGCTCTATGGTCATTAAAAGATGCGGAATCATTTAAACTCAGTTGCACCAATAACAGTGAAACCGCTGCTGTATTTATAGATCAACTTTTTGACTCAGCTATTGATGCTATTTCTCAAGATCCTACCCGTTATCGTTATAATGCAATGTTGGCAGATAAAGGGATCGCTATTCGTGAACATATTGATGTAAACAGTCAGTTTCGTTGTTTATATGAATTCAATGAAGAAAATAATACGGTCAATATATTACTTTTTATAAGTAAAAAACAAGATATTGAAGGAATGCTTTATCGTTGTTTAATAGTGAAAAAATGATGAAAAATGATAAAAATCTCCTCAATCATTTTTGTTATTGAGGAGACTTTCTTTCTAAGTTAATTAACGTTAAAACGCTCCCATCAACGCTCTTCTAGCGGATAGCTGCGGAAACTCCATAATCCTAGCGCTTTTAAACCGTCACGATAAATGCCCTGTATATCTGATTTGCTGGCTTTTTGTAATTCAGCTAATGGCTTATCAGGAGCTACAACCGTTAAGTAAGAAATGTCACTTGGGCCACTTTGCCAACTTGCGATAGTGAAAATAGCATCAGCACGACGAACATGGCTACCAGAGCTAATAATTACGGCCGTTTTAATACGATGTTTGGTTAAAGCATAACGGCTAAATAATGCATTTTCGACAGTTGTACGCGCATAGTTCTCTTGGAAAATACGTTCTGGTGCAATCCCATTTTTCACCAGCCAATCTGCCATTAACTTACCTTCAGTTTGGTGCGCTTTAGGTACACCTCCTGTCACAACAATCATTGCTTCTGGCAATTGCTTAGCTACTTCTAAAGTTTTATTTAAGCGCTCAATTAAAATCTTATTCATAGTGCCATCAGGATTTAACGCATAACCCAATGTCACAATCGCATTATTATCTTTGGTTTTTTTCAGTTTCGCTAAATCAGCAGGCGTTAATTTATCGCTTAACGGCATTTTGCTAACGCGATCAATTTGTGCAAAGAAACGACTAATTTCTTCTGCTTTTGCTGGATTTAATGATTTCAATTTATTGAAATACGCTTCACTCTCTTTATCTTTACCTTCAAAACGAGTCCATGAAGTAACATAAATTAGCGCATCAATATCATCAGGAGCCGCTTCTAAAATCTGTTTATAAATCGTAATTGCGCGAGAAACATCATTGTTATAGATATAAGCACTAGCGGTACTAAATAATAAATCGAGGCGATAAGGCTCTAACTTATAAGCTTGTTGCAGTTTTTGCGCCACAATTTCCATATTTGATGGCAGTTTTCCCGTAAAGCCAGCATCAGAGACACGCGCTGGTGACTTAAAAGCATCTAATGCATCTTGGATCAAACTATCAACCGTTTGGCGCTGAGAGACATACTGTTGATAGCTATTATCTGGTTGATGAACTTTTTGGTAAGCCAATGCATTTGATGAGACGGTAAAACCTAAAGCAGCGATCGCCAACGAAATGACTGTTTTCTTGATATGAAGTGAAACACGGGAAGGTTGCGCCATTATCTTGTCCTTTTACGAAAAATAGTCTGCTTCTTCACCTGAGCGAATGAAGATAGAGAGTGTGACTCCCCACACCTAATGGCAAAAGAAATACACACTGATAAATCTATACCTGCTATCTATAATAGAGATCCCTGCATTAATTTTCAGTAATCTTTTTCACCTTATTGAAAAAAATAGCATTATTACGTAGATAGCTTATTTGACAGATTTTTTTATGTATTTTTATCTTTTGGTAAGTGATTTTGTTCTGATAGGTCATCAGTGATAAAGAATACAAACGATCTATTCTTTAGAGGGAAGAGAGAAGTTTAAAATTGAGTAATTATTTTTTATTCTTCAATTTAAAAACGCCACTAATGGCGTTTTTAATCTTTATACTATTCAATATGCTTTGATTGCATCATCAATAATTCTCTCACTAATTCAACGCAACTTAAGAAGCGTTCGTCATAATCAGGGGAATTAACTTTAATATATTCAATATTATTTTTATCGAGCATTTCCATCAGTAAGGTTTGGAAATAACGTCTCTCTTTATCACTGCCTAAACTACGCAAGCCATCTGCTACCCACGGCGTATTGTTTTCTAGCAAGATAACCAAATCAAAACGGTATTCATCAATCAGCGCTTGAACAAAGGGATGCTCTTTACCTTCATAACGTAAACAAAATGCTTGTGTGGTGACAAAATCCGTATCAACAAACGCCACTTTATTTGCATATTTAACAGCAAAATCAATATATTGAGCATGTCCTAATGCAATTTTATCGTAGTCGGAATATTGTAAGGCCATTTCATCCCCACCAAGGTGAGAAAACACATAATCACGACCATATTCCCATGCGCTGGTTGTATTGAAAATATTGGCAAGCTTATTCACTAACGTGGATTTTCCGCTGGATTCACCTCCTAAAATCGCTACTGTGCGCACAAAGAAGGGTTTTACTTCCGTTGGAATATATTCCCAATATTTAAATGGTGCTTGGCGAATTTGACTGCCACTGATATTCATAAATGAACGTTCAGGATCAATCAAAACCGTTTCAATCCCCAAGAAAGCATTATATTGATCCGCATCTTCTCGTTCGCTGGTATAGATAAAATCAGGGGTTATCTGCTTTTCTCGCAAAAACATTTTGATCCCTTCACTCCACATTTCCCAGCCATGGGGTTGTGGCTCTATACCGTGCTCGTCAAACTCATGAATACGAATATTTTTTTGATATTTAAAGGTTTGTAATAACCAACGCAATCTATCACTCACCGTTGGCTGTTGTGACATTGCACTGTTGATAAATAGATTTTTATCACGAGGCTCGTCATGACATAAAATGACATGTAATTCATCCACTTGGCTGCAAGCACGTTGAATTAAATAAATATGCCCCGTATGAAGCGGATAAAACTTACCAAAAATAACACCAATTGTTTTCTTTTTTACGGGATATTCTAACCCTAAAAATTGGTGTAAAGCCGACATCTTTTGAGCGCTGGGACTTTTGATTTTATTATTAATCAATTGGCTAAGATAGCCTTTTGTCATATCACTTTCATCAGCAACTTGTTGTAAAGTATAACCATTTTTTCTGATAGCCTGTTTGATATAATCAAAAGGTCCCATATTTCACTCCTTTAGAAGTCTTCTAAATCATCGAGGACAGATAACGCATCTGACAGCTTTTTCACACCATACACTTTCATATCAGGGGGATTTTTTTTCGGCATATTCGCACTAGGTACAATCGCTCGTTTAAATCCATGTTTTGCTGCTTCTGCAATACGCTCTTGCCCGCTAGGGACTGGTCGAATTTCACCTGCAAGTCCGACTTCGCCAAATATCACTAAATCACGAGGTAAAGGACGATTACGAAAACTGGATACTAATGATAATAACAAGGCTAAATCTGCACTGGTTTCTGTGACTTTTACCCCACCAACCACATTGACAAAGACATCTTGATCAGACATCTGCAATCCACCATGACGATGTAATACAGCAAGCAAAATAGCTAATCTATTTTGCTCTAATCCCACTGCAACACGGCGAGGATTGGACAACATAGAGTGGTCAACTAAGGCTTGTATCTCCACCAGCAAAGGTCTTGTACCTTCCCACACGACCATGACAGAGCTACCTGATGTGATTTCATCACCTCGACTTAAAAAGATAGCAGATGGATTGCTCACTTCTCGTAATCCTTGCTCTGTCATCGCAAAAACGCCTAACTCATTAACGGCGCCGAAACGGTTTTTATGACTGCGTAAGGTACGAAAACGAGAATCCGTTTCACCATCTAGCATCACAGAACAGTCAATACAGTGTTCTAATACTTTAGGCCCTGCCAATGTGCCATCTTTTGTCACATGACCCACCATGATAATGGCAACATCATTGGTTTTAGCAAAACGAGTTAGATAAGCAGCGGTTTCTCGCACTTGAGCAACACTACCCGGTGAAGATTGAATATCTGCCATATGCATCACTTGAATAGAGTCAATCACCATTAATTTAGGTTGTTCTTGTGAGGCAATTAAACAAATTTGCTCAATGCTAGTTTCTGACAACATATTTAGCTCTGCTGTCGGTAAACCTAATCGATGTGCACGCATAGCTACCTGTTGGAGTGACTCTTCACCTGTAACATATAGCGTTTTCATTTCCGTTGCTAAACGACACATGGTTTGTAGCAATAAGGTACTCTTACCCGCGCCCGGGCTTCCCCCGATTAAAATGGCACTTCCAGGGACTACACCACCACCTAATACGCGATCAAACTCTTTAAAGCCCGTTGAGAAACGCGGTAAGGCTTCAAGGCTAATTTCAGAGAGCTTTTGAACTCGGCTAACGCCTTTTGCATCACCCGCAAATCCACTAAAGCGCTCATTACGGGAAGAAGGGGCGGCAGCAAGGCGCACTTCTGTAATTGTATTCCACGCATGACAAGCAGAGCATTGCCCTTGCCAACGAGGATAATCTGCACCACATTCATTACATACAAAGGCTCTTTTTGCTGCTTTTGCCACACTTCTCTCCCAACAATAACAATTTTAGAAAAACGCGCTTAACGCTCTTCGTGTTTTAGACCACCACTTAAAACGCACAATACACCCATTAGGTCGGCGTGACGAATAGCGACTTTTGCTTGAGCATACACTTTAGGTTTTGCATGATAAGCAATACCAAGCCCTGCTTTTCTCAACATTTTAAGATCGTTTGCCCCATCACCAATGGCAATGGTTTGCTCCATTGGGATCTCTAAATCTTTCGCTAAACGCGCTAACACTTGTGCTTTGTACTTCGCATCAACAATCGTGCCTTTGACTTTACCTGTCAACTTGCCATCTTTAATTTCAAGATGATTAGCAACAGCAGACACTAAGCGTAATTTTTGTTTTAAATTATCCGCAAAATAAGTAAAGCCACCTGACGCAATAGCAATATGCCAATCCATCGCCTGAAGTTTACGCACTAAGCTGGTTAATCCTGGCATAAGAGGCAAATCATCCATCACTTTTTGCAAAATAGATGCATCCGCGCCTTTCAGTTCAGCAACACGCAACTTTAAGCTTTCACTAAAATCCATTTCCCCTTGCATGGCACGTTCTGTTATCTCTGCAACTTTATCGCCCACGCCAGCAAGTTTGGCTATTTCGTCAATACATTCAATTTGAATCGCCGTTGAATCCATATCCATCACTAAAAGTCCCGGAGAACGTAAGCGAGGAATTTCACCTAGAGGAACGACATCTAGGCCACATTCATCAGATAAACGGCGAATTCGACGAGTTAGACTACCTGCGATACGTACCACTTGGTAATCGTCAATGCGCCATGAAGAAACCACCACGATTGCCACGCCTAATTTATGTTGGAACTCACTTATTCTTTTCTTATCAAGTTCACGTCCATAAAGTAACCATCCGCTATCACCCGCACGATAATCCAGTGGCATCACTTCTTCACCACTAAGTGATAACGGCAGACCTGGCCATTTACGGATCTCATCCGGTAAATAGCAATAGGTCAGACTATTTGACATACTTATTCTCCTGTTTTTCCCCTGCCTGAACAAAATAATCGTTATTCAGCCTATTCTATCTCTGGCTCATCTGGCAACATGCACATACTTGCTTACGCAAAAGGATGAACATGCTTAAAGACAAACTAAAATTCAAACTCCAAAAAACGGCGATTATACTGATTTGTATCGCACTATTGGCATTTCTTATGCAAGGCGCGTCTTATTTTAGCCGTGCTAATCAGCATGCCCGTATTACTCAGTTTGAAGAGCTTGCAAAAACGCTGGCAGAACAAGTTGCGTTCTCTTTATCCACTTATATAGATGACAGTAGCAAAGATAACGTAAATCCCCTCATTATGGCTAATTTAAATCATCTAACTCATGATAGTCGGGTACTTGATGCCAGCCTTTATTTAGAAGATGGCACACAAATAGCGCATAGTGGTGAAAATGTCACGGTTAAAGAGCGATTAGCACTAGAAGGGCAAAAAAGTGGGGGCTCGTTTAATCACCAGCTTGTTGTGCCTGTGCCGGGTAAAGATAAACCCAAAGGATTTTTAAGGCTCACACTGGATACTCATCAGCTTGTCACTGAATCTAGCCAAGTGGATAACACCACGAATTTATTACGTGTGATGTTATTGGTCGCACTTGCCATTGGCTTTTTGCTTTCTCATAACCTTCTCCAATTGACACCTGTTCATTGGCAACAATCGCCGTATTTATTAACGGCCAATTTACCGCCTCGCACTGAAAAAGATGATATTGAAGAAAAAGAAAGTGAAGAAGAAGGAGAAGAAAATAATGTCAAAGAGAGAGATAACGACACCGAAAATAGCTCAAATAAAGCATAAACTCTTATCCGATTAAAAAATAAAAAGTGAGTTGAGTGATGAGCTGAACTCACTTTTTAGCCAATACAAACTAAATTTAGATATATCTAATTTATGCGTATTTTCGTGCTATTCCCTTAATCTTTAAAAGGGATTTGTTTAAAATCACAGTAAACCTTAGCCAATTCATTAATCTAAAAAGATAAGTTTTAAATCTTTTTCTGGCTCTTTGAGTGCTGAGGTGGTTATGACTGAACAATCTGTTATCCAACATTGTCAACAAATCGTAGAAAATCCAACCCTTTCTCCTGAACAAAAACGTCATTTTCTCGCGTTAGAAGCTGAAAATATGTTGCCTTATCCTTCATTGCCTAATGATGCGGCTAAAGCACTTGATGAACGGGTTATCTGCGATATGTATGAAGGTCATGCTCCTTATAAACCTCGTTATGTCTTACCAGATTATGCGAAGTTTTTAGCACAAGGCTCTCGCTATTTAGAACTTGAACCTGCGCAAGATTTTGATGATGCACTAAACATGCTGACAATCCTTTATCATCATGTTCCTTCTGTCACGTCTATGCCTGTTTATTTAGGACGCATTGATAAAATCTTATTACCTTATGTGGGTGAACTGACCGAAGAACAGCTTTACCCTAAATTAAAACGTTTCTGGCGTTATCTTGATAGAACACTGCCTGATGCATTTATGCATGCGAATATCGGCCCTGAAGACTCCATCATCACACGCTTAATTCTTAAAGTAGATGTCGAGCTTCAACAAGTCGCGCCTAATCTCACCTTTATTTATGATGCGAATTCGACGCCTTCTGACCTATTGCATCAAGCTATCACCAATATTTGCCATAGCAGTAAACCCCATATTGCCAACGGTATTTTACAAGATGCCGTATTTGGTAAAGATGAATACGGTATTGTGAGTTGTTATAACTCTTTACCTCAAAGTGGTGGTGGTAGCACTTTAGTACGGATTAACCTTAAAGAAGTTGCAAAACGTAGCCAAAGTAGCCACGATTTTCTTGAAAATGTCTTGCCATTTTATATGCAAAAACAAATCGAGATCATTGATGCCCGTTGCGAATTTCTCTATGAAAAATCCAATTTCTTTGAACAGAGTTTCTTAGTAGAAGAAGGTTTGATCTCACCTGATCGTTTTGCGCCAATGTTTGGTATTTACGGCATGGCAGAAGCTGTTGCGCTTTTACTTGAAAAAGAAGGCAAACAAGTCGCTTATGGCGATAACGAATCAGCAAATAAACTCAGCTATATTATCAGTGAAAAATTAGCACAATTTGTCGCGGATACCCCTGTGAAATATGGCTGGAAACAGCGTGCCATGCTACATGCACAATCTGGTATTAGCTCCGATATTGGCACCACTCCTGCAACGCGTATTCCTTATGGTACAGAGCCTGATCCTGTTACCCATTTAATGACCGTTGCGCCTCACCATCAGTTTTACACCTCCGGGATCAGCGATATTTTAACTGTTGATGAAACTATCAAACAAAACCCTGATGCATTAATGCAACTGTGTTTAGGTGCGTTTTCTTCAGGATTACGTGAATTTACAGCTAACGTCGGCGGTAATGATTTAGTGCGTGTTACAGGTTATATGGTGCGTTTATCTGATTTGAAAAAGTACAAAGAAGAAGGCTCTCGCCTAAATACCACTTGGTTAGGTGATGAAGCTACTGCAAATTGTCATATTACTGAACGTAAACCGCGTGTGATCAGCCATGAACAGCAGATGCGTTTCAATAAATAAGATACTGCCCTTCTCTTGTGTCGATGGCCCTGGCAATCGCCTAGCCATCTTCCTACAAGGGTGTAATCTGCGCTGTAAAAATTGCCACAATCCCTACACAATGGGGATCTGTGACAATTGTGGCGACTGTATTCCGACTTGCCCACAACAAGCACTTTCATTACAAAATGGTGTTATAAGTTGGAACAGTGCCAGTTGTGAACAATGCGACACCTGTATTCAGCAATGTCCCCGTCAATCAAGCCCGATGACATTAACTTATACAGTCGATGAATTAATAGCGATCACACGTAAATATGCTGCTTTTATTAATGGCATTACTGTCAGTGGCGGTGAATCGACATTACAACTTCCTTTTTTAATTAATTATTTTAAAACAGTCAAAGAAGCCCCCGATCTTAAACATCTCACCTGTTTAATCGACAGTAATGGCACACTTTCTATTAATGGTTGGCAAAAAATAGCCCCTTATATGGAGGGCGCAATGATCGATTTAAAAAGCTGGAATGAAAAGGTACATATTAATTTAACCGGTCGTAGTAATCAGCGTATTAAAGAATCAATCAAATGGTTAGCTAATAATAATTTACTTACAGAATTACGCCTTTTATATATCCCAGAAAAAACAGACTATTTAGAAAATATAGAATTGCTTTCCCAGTTTATTAATTCGCTTGGTGAATCAGTATTAGTCAGAATTAATGCTTTTCATCAACATGGTGTATATGGTGAAGCAAGTAAATGGATACCAGCACAAAAACAACATATTGATTTATTAAGTAAAGAACTAAATAAAAGACATATATTCAATATTAAAATCCCAGAAATATATTAATAATAAGAATCAATTAAAATCAAAAATAATTATTTAAAATTATAATAAATATAATTAGCAATGCATTTTAAAATAAAATCCATTTATATTGACAGAAAAAGAAGATCAAACTAGTCTTCAAAAAAATCCTGCCAATATAAAATGGAACAATAATTTATGCTTATAAGAAAAAAGATATTCAAGTTATCAATAATTACTTCAATAATTATTTTCTCTTCGTCTAGTCATGCAAATATACCTAATGAACTCAGTGCAACAGATCCTATTTCTTTTTTCTTTGATCAATATCCTATTCAAAATTTAAAGGACTATAAACACAGTCAACATCATCATGGTGTTCTTGGTTATCGAGAAAAAAACAATATTTACACATCAAAACATTCAACTGTAATTATTAACTCAATTGATAAAAAGAATACTATTAGTTTTGATTATGGCGCTCATTTTGAACCTTTAGAGATAGAAAATATTGATAAAATCAAAATTATATCTTTATCTCATGACGGTCTTTATGCAATAGGGAATGGTCATGATAAAAATAAAGCATTATCACAACTTTTTATTTATAACACAGTGACAAAAGAGGTTAAATTTTTAAGTAATAAAGATAATAATTATTATACTGATGATCATTTTTTAACAACAGAAGATGGTCGATTTAGCCTTTATGCTGATCATGATGAGAGCTACATTCCATTAATGGAAACACATGATGGTTATCTTCCTTATAATAAAATGGTTTACACCATCTATGATAATAAAAAAAAACGGAGTATTCCCGCTTAAACTTTTAGATAAAACAGACCTAAAAAATCATCCAGAACAAGCAAGGTTTAATGCATTTAATAACTTAAATTTTATTGAAAAATTTATTGATAGAAAACCTAAGATTGAAACCAGCACACTTGATGGTAATTATCTTTATGGTTCATTATTAAGAGATAGCAAAAATGAATCCAATACAAATATTGCTTTTGTTTATCACACTGATAACGATAAATTAATGACACTAACCAGTTCAAATTTTGGATCATCAAAAATCAATGCTGTCTCTAAAAATAATATTTTTATAGGATGGTATGAATCATGGGATAATAATAAAAAAATACTTTATCGCCAATCTTTTTTCTATGCACCTTCAGATAGAAACTTTACTAATATCAATCCATTATATGATACACATAGTAAATTCAACTTTAAGGCGAATTCAGAAGCCACAGATATTTCTGACGATGGAAATATTATTGTAGGTTGGTCTGAATATAACGAAAAAAGAAATGGAGAAAGCGAACTTTCAAATTCTCATTATTTAAGAAATGCATTTGTTTATAAAAAAGATAAAAATAAAATTGTTGCATTAAAAAATACAAATATGGGAAATGAATCAGAAGCATATTCAATTTCAGGCGATGGAAATGTTGTGTTTGGTGTAGCAAATGACAGAGAAAATAATTGGAAATTAGTGACATGGAAATTACAAAATTCAAATAATTCAGAGCAAAATAAAAGTAATGAAAAAACAAATATAGAGAATGCGAAAACCCTTGCTAAGAAGGATATCAATTTAACAAAAAAATTATCTGAAAAATTAAAACTAGACCTTGAAAAAGAAAAAAATTCATTATTTTCTTTAAAAGAAATTTTAGAAAAAAACAAGCTGAACTTAAAAATCAACAAAACGAAATGGAACAAAAGAGGGAAGCAATGAATCCTCTTTTGGATAAAAATGAAAATGATTATTTCTTAAAAAATATACATATCTATGAAGGGTATGGTGATGTTATAGAGAATAATAAAAACGAAATTAATAAAATAGAACAACAACTCAATTCTTTAGATAATTCTCAAGAAGCTCAAAATGTAAAATTTATTGAGTCTCAATATAACCAAGCTAAAACTGCATTAACCGAATTGCAAACAATACCCAAAAAAGAAACAGAACAAGACCGTTTAGCCAAAGAGCAAGCCGATAAAGCTAAAGCTGAACAAGACCGCTTAGCCAAAGAGCAAGCCGATAAAGCCAAAGCTGAACAAGACCGTTTAGCCAAAGAGCAAGCCGATAAAGCCAAAGCTGAACAAGACCGCTTAGCCAAAGAGCAAGCCGATAAAGCCAAAGCTGAACAAGACCGTTTAGCCAAAGAGCAAGCCGATAAAGCCAAAGCTGAACAAGACCGCTTAGCCAAAGAGCAAGTCGATAAAGCCAAAGCTGAACAAGACCGCTTAGCCAAAGAGCAAGCCGATAAAGCCAAAGCTGAACAAGACCGTTTAGCCAAAGAGCAAGCCGATAAAGCCAAAGCTGAACAAGATAAAGCCAAAGCTGAACAAGACCGCTTAGCCAAAGAGCAAGCCGATAAAGCCAAAGCTGAACAAGACCGTTTAGCCAAAGAGCAAGCCGATAAAGCCAAAGCTGAACAAGACCGTTTAGCCAAAGAGCAAGCCGATAAAGCCAAAGCTGAACAAGACCGCTTAGCCAAAGAGCAAGCCGATAAAGCCAAAGCTGAACAAGACCGCTTAGCCAAAGAGCAAGCCGATAAAGCCAAAGCTGAACAAGATCGTTTAGCCAAAGAGCAAGCCGATAAAGCCAAAGCTGAACAAGACCGCTTAGCCAAAGAGCAAGCCGATAAAGCCAAAGCTGAACAAGACCGTTTAGCCAAAGAGCAAGAAAAAATTAAGCCATCAATTATTGCCAGCAAACCTATCGATATTGAAAACACTTATAAATCAATGCTATTAATGGCTGAAAACGACTATAAATTTATAGATATGCAACAAGGACAACTGCGCCATTTAGCTTCAGCAACTTGTTCTGTGGGTACTGAAAAAGCCTGTATTAGTGGCTTTGCACACTACCAAAACGTAGATAAAGCCAATGCAACACAAACGGGATTAAGTGGTGCTTATCGTTTTAATATCAACGCGATTCCATTCGTTGTCGGACTTGCCATTGATACTGATGTTTATTCCTCATTGCCAAAAGGATATCAATATCAAGGTTATGCATTACCTTTAATTGGTTTTAGCCTAGATTTAATGCCATCACTCAATGCAGAATTAAATAGCAATGCATTACATCTGTCATTAAAAGGGGCTTATTTAAATCGAAAAGTTTCTATCGAAAGACAAATATTAGAAGATACTGAAGCGGGTAAAGGTAATGCTAAAATTTCTGGTTATCATATTGATTTACAAGGTTCTTACCCATACACCATATCAAATGAATTTATACTCACACCCTTTGCTGGGCTTACTTTTAATCAAGTCTCGCGTTCAGCTTACAGTGAAACTCAAAATGCCCAATTTGCAGCGCACTATGATGCCCTTAAAACGCATTCATTGTTAGCCAAAATGGGATTAGGTATGGATCATTTATTAGGTTCCTCTTTCATACTAAACACCAAAGCGGGTTTATTATGGAACCTATCACATCATCAAAGTGATTTTCGTAGCCATATTGATTATTTAGGTCAACAGAATATTGATTATTCAGAAAATAAAAAGCAGTTAAAACAACGTCCATTTGCGCATATTGGATTAACGTATCAAGTGGATAAACACTCATCTATTGGTACTAAAGCAAATTGGGAAATGACCACGTATCGCAATCACGATATGCAATTTGGTATTAACTACACCTATCGTTTCTAATTCCATATTGTTACGTTTAGCAGTAATATTCGGCTTCCTATAAAAATATAGGAAGCCATTTTTTTCACTAACGGATTAAGATAGCCCGTTATTTTTAATAGTAGAAACACTTTTTTCCGTATCAACCCACCACACCTTCGTCGAAACCTTCTCAAGAAGCGCTTTATTGTGGCTAAAAATAATCAAGCTTAAGGGGCGTTTTTGGCTTTCATCAATTAACACTTTCCAAATTTCAGCTTGAATTTGAGCATCTAATTGTGCCGTTACCTCATCTGCAATCAATATTTGAGTACGAGGATCAAGCGCCCTTAATAGGGCAATACGCGCCAGCTCTCCACCCGATAATTCATTAGGTCTACGTGTTAACCACTCTGGCTTTATTCGTAATTTTTCCAGCCAATATTTATCTGGCGACCAAGCATCGCGAACACTTTCGCCTGTTGTTCGAAAAGGGTTAAAACACTTATCAGGATGTTGAGGAACTAATTGAATTGGGCAATAACCTTTTTCAGATAATGGTTTTCCATTAATGAGAATTGAACCTTGGGTTGGTGCTTGCCATTGTGCTAAAACGCGACCTAAGGTTGTTTTCCCTGTACCACTTGGTGCTGAAATACCGAGTCGCTCTCCCACATTTAACGAAAAGGAGAGATCTTGCCATAACACCTTACCTGCTTGTTCCACAGATAATTGTTTTAACTCTAAAAGTGGCATAAAGATAACTCCAGAAATAACAGATGAAATGTATAAAAATAAGACTTAAGAACACAATATTATAATGGATTAAGTGATGTTTCTTTTGTATTTATAAATTGTTGTTCAGGTAATGCACTCCAGAGTGTTTTTAACCACTCACTACCTTCATGGCGATTTAGCACATTAGCGGGAATTATTTCGTTAACCTCACCTTGATTAAGCACCGCTATCGTATCCGCAAACCGTGCCGCTAAAGCTAAATCATGTGTAACCCAAAGCACTGATTTGCCTTGATTGCATAACGCTCTTAAATGCCCTAATAATAAACACGCATGTTCATCATCTAGCCACGAGGTAATTTCATCAGCCAGAATATATTGTGCATTAGAAAGCGTTGCATTACAGGCTAATACGCGTTTCGCCATTCCACCAGACAGTTTTGCTGGATATGTTTTTACCAATGAACCTGAAAGATGATAAAGACCGAGTTGTTGCACGATATCATCAGACGTAACATCCGCACCACTTAAACGAGCAGAGCGACTTAATTGATCACCGATACAGATCAACGGATTGAGCGCGCTGACACCTTGAGGAATATAACAAAAAGTATTCCCACGATAAGCAATAAGCTCTCGTTCACTTAATGTATGCCCATTCAGTTTAATCGCACCACGAACTCGCATATTGGCAGGTAAAAGCCCTAGCGCACTTTGTAATAACAGACTCTTACCTTCACCACTGCCTCCCACTAATGCCAGCATCTTTCCGGGTTTAATATCCAATGAGATTGATTTTAGCAACGGCTGCCAATTTCGTTTTCCTAACCAACGAAACTGTGCAATATCAATGGAAAGCTGTTCAAAACTTAACATCCTGCCCCTCTTAGCCATAATTGTTGCATTGCTTTAGCAAATTGATCGAAAATCAATACTAAGCACATCAAAATTAACCCCGGAAACACCACCATCCACCAAGAGCCCGTACTTAAATAGCGTAGTGCATCTGCCAGTAATAAGCCGAGTGAAGGTTCATGCGCAGCCTGACCAAAACCGAGGAAACTTAACGCTGCGCTATGCAATACTGCATGAGGGAACATTAACAAGGTTCCCACGATCCACTGAGGTAATAGCATTGGAATATAGTGCTTTTTTACGCACTCAAAAGGTGAATTGCCAATACGACGCGATAACATCACATAATCCGCTTCACGGATACGCTGAATTTCACCTCGTAAAATTAACGCAAGCTTAGGCCAGTGAGTTAATGCCACCGCCCAAATCACCCCTTGTTGCCCACCACCTAAGGTAAAACAAATAAGAATAAGCAGTAATAAGTGAGGTAATGCCAAAAGTGCATCAACAACACCTCTTACAAAAAAATCGCAATAGCGATTAATGGAAGAAATTCCCGCAAAAATCAACGCAATAGTGCCACTCACAACTGCACTTGTTACACCAATATTTAAGCTACTTAACATGCCTTGAAAACAACGTAGCCATAATGAACGACCTAAGTTATCCGTCCCAAACCAATATTGATCTGATGGGGCTTGATTCCTAGCCAGAAAATCCATTGCGATATCAGTATGAGAAACAGAAAAGCCATACGCCACTAACCCAATTAACGCGAAGGTGACTAACAAAAGTCGCAACAATGGCTTGTTCGGATCGTAAATCATGAGTCTCGCAAAATTCCTTTATTAATACGTCGTAATAGGCTGTTAGAAATGCTATTACCGAAGAAAATCAAAATAGTGCTGAAAACCACAATGCCCATTAACAGAGGAATATCACCTCGTAACCCCGCATCAACGGTTGCCTGTCCTAATCCAGGATAAGCAAATACTTTCTCTGCTAAGAGAGAGCCACCGAGCAGTTCACCAATTGATGCAAACTGTAAGCAAAGTGCAGGTGTAATGGCATGACGTAGAACATGAAATAGCATCATAGCCCAACCTTTATCACCTTGAGCCTTAGCAAAATGGATAAATTCACTGCCCATCACTTCGGCAACTTTCGCGCGAGTATGCAGTGCTATATTCCCTGTTCCTAATAAACCAAGCGCGATCATAGGTAAGATAAGATGAGAAAAACGCTGACTTAACGTTGCGGTCTCGGCACTACTTCCCATTGGCCACGCACAACAAATTGGCGCCCAATGTAAAGTGACAGAAAATAGAGATAACAGCAGTAACCCTACCCAGAACGTCGGTAGCGCGGCTAATAAATAAGATAAAGTAGAGATAATTCTATCTGGCCAGCGATTAAGGTATCGACCCGCGACTAATCCCATCACAACACCGATAACACCAGAAAATACCCACGCTGAAAAAAGCAAGATAAACGAAGGTCCTGCACGTTCACGAATAACATCAATAACAGGCATGTTATACAACATAGAATAGCCAAAATCCCCTTGAATGATTTGGCTAAACCAAAGCCAAAATCGCATCCATAAAGGTTGGTCAATTCCCCAACGTGCTGCAATTAAAGGATATTGTTCAGGAGGAACATTCAGTAGATCACTACCAATATAAGCCTTAATGGGATCGATTGGTGAAAAACTTAATAAAATAAAAACACCTGCTGTTGTCACCAACAGCAGGCAGAGTAATCGCAGGAAAAAACCTGCACTTTGACGTATTACTGACAAGTCCACTTCCAAGTATCTACGCTATTTAATAATGACCATGAACCATGGATTTCAGGTGTTCCTGTACCCAGATCAACACAAGGATTAGTTAAGTAAGTGTGTTGCACATTCATCAGCCAAGCCCAAGCAGCATCACCTTTTACACCAGCACCATTTTTACCATCCCACTCTACCGCTTTCCAATGAGGAACGGCTTCTTGCCATGTATGAGCATCAAGCGCGGCTTGTAGATGTTTTTCGACTTCAGGGTTTTTGTAATAACCTGGGTTATAATAACCAACACCCGCGGCATTAGCACTGTAGTGATGATATAACTCCATCGGATCAAGGCTACCCCAACCAAATAAAGTTGGATTTGAGTGCATATAGCGCTCTACTGTATCCCAACTTCCTGATTTAAGATCCATTTGAATACCAAGAGGTTGCACTAACGCACGAATTGACTCAGCTAAATCACGACGTGTTGCATCACCGCTGGTATACCATAAAGTGAGTTTTGCTTCTAAACCGTCTTTTTCACGAATACCGTTTTTATTCAGCTTCCAGCCTGCATCTTCAAGAATTTGTTTTGCTTTTACAACATCACCATCTTTGAAAGCAGCATCAGTTTGATCCCAAGGTAAACCTTTTACGCCGGTATATGCAGGAACGGCATAACCATCAAGGACTTGCTCTGAAAGCAACTTACGATCTAACGCGTAGTTAATGGCTTTACGAATAGCGATATCAGCGGTGATATCATTACCAATGTCATAGCCTTGGGCGTTTTTCTCACCTGATTTTACCATTGGGAAAACAATACCGCGATTTTCAACACTCGGTCTTTCCCACAATTTAGTATTTGGTAAATTCTTAGCAATTGCAGCCGTTGCGGGTGGAATACGCACAATACCTAATTGTCCACTTTGCGCAGCAGCAAAAGCAGCATCTTCATCAAGGAAAACGAAAATCAATTTTTCAAAATCATTTTTCTGTCCCGCATAGTAAGGGTTTGCTTCAACAATTAATTGCTGCCCCGGTTGGAAACTGACCATGCGATAAGGACCTGCACCAATTGGCTTTTGTGCGTAGGTTTTTTCATCATACTTATCGGCAGAAACAATACCTAAAGAGCCGAGCACGTTTACGAAAGTACTTTGTGGTGCTTTTAGCGTGATAGTGACATGCAAATCATCATCTGCTTTTGCAGAGAGGAAGTTACCCATATCAACTTTACCGCCACTGGCAGCCGCATTGTTATAAGTAAATACGATATCTTTTGCTGTAAGCGGTAAGCCATCAGAGAATTTTAAATCTGGCTTTAACGTTAATTTCCATGTTTTACCATCTTCACTTGGTTGATAGTCACTTAACATATTGCTATACCAAGAGAGATCCGCATTTTGCTTTAACAATGGACTATGGAGAAGTAAATAACTGCCATGACTCCAGCCCAGCATTGGGTCGAAGCCTTCTGTTGGCTCTTCACCAATAGCTAATTTCAGCGTTTGAGCAGATGTTGCAAAAGGGACGCTTAACGCGGCTAAGCAAGTTAAGGTTACTAATGATTGACGCCAACCAAACCGAATAGACATAAAACATTCTCCGATTTTTTAGGTACGACTTATCATCAGTCTCTATCTAAATAAGATGAAGAGGCTGAAGCAAGATAAATAACAATGGTAATTGTGATGCTCTGCAACTTGATGCAGATAAAGGCTAAACCCGTGGCATCATAATAAGTTTTTTTATTCAACTACTCGAATAATATTCGCCAGTTTATTGATTTTACATAAACTTTTATTAAGGAGTAATACTCATTATGGCAAAATTCTAGCAAGTGCACAGTATTTTTCTAATAAATAAGTTATATATTTATCATTGAATTTATTAGTGAGCGCAAAACGAAATAAAATGAATTTTTAACGAAATTAGATTATTTCCTTTTATTTAATATACATTGAAAATAAAAAGGCACATTATTGTGCCCTCTTGTGATCATGAATTTAATATTCTTTTTAATTTAAAATAGCGTCGACCTAAACGCCAACGTAATCTTAGATCTTTTGCATTTTTCCAGATCAATGTCCATATCCCTCTATCAAAAAATTCTTTAACGATTTGTTTTTTAATTTCAATAGATTGAATAGCAACAATTGAGTGAATAATTCCCAAACCCTCTTTTGCAATTTGCCAATAACACGCATTGATATTTTGAGTCACTTCCTTATGTTTTTGATTAATAGCATCAAGCATTTCTAATATTTTCATGTAATTATGAATTGTTCTAACATGAATACTGTCATTAGGTGTTGCATGAGAAACCGATCCGGAATGAATCAAATAATCGTAATAGCGTTCATCGATATATTTAACCCGCCGCGCTGTTAATAACACTTCAGTTGTCCACGGAATATCTTGATGATGTAAACCCGGTTCAAAATAATAACCATGATCAAGTAAAAATTCACGACGATAAATATTTAACCAAGTCACATGTAAGAATTTTTTAGAGTTTAATGCAATTTCTAGCCATTGTGGCCCCGTTAAAACTCCCGTTGTCTGCAAGCGGTTAGATGGAAATATAGGTCGTGAAGGACGCCCATCTGTATAAACATAATTACCATTACAGGTTAAAATATCCAAATTATCATCTTTAGCTACATTAAGCATTCTGTCATACATATTAGGATGAATTACATCATCAATATCAGGAAAAACAATATATTGACCTTTTGAAATATTAAATCCTATATTACGAGCAACAGATACACCTTGGTTTTCCTGATCAATAATAGTGACTCGAGGAAATCTTTCTTCCCATTCTTGTAATATTTTAAGTGAATTATCTCTAGAGCCATCATTAACTAAAATAAGTTCCCAATTTTTTAATTTAATAGATTGTAATCCATTGAAAAATGGAGATAAAAATTTTTCACCATTATAAATGGCGACGACGATACTCAGTTGAGGTATAGAAGAAGACATAACCCACCTTTTATATTCTTAGCTAAGAAAAGAATTTCCCCTTAAATAGTTAGTATTGAAAACAAGCAAACAGAGTAATTCAAAGAGTTAATTACTCTTAATTCATTCTTAATGAAAACTTAATTTTTAACTAACTAAAGGTAAAAATGATATTTAATGAAGATAAGTATAATTAACTTCTTTTTATCTCTTATGAAGAAAGGGTTAAGGTAGTTTGTTTTTTAAAAGAGATAACTAAAGGGAAAATTAAGGTTAGCGTGGAGAATAAATGTTATTAGCAGGCATTCAATTAACAATGCGTAATATAAGTTACAATAAATTCATTTTTATGTTTTAATGAGTGAAATATCACTCATTGTATTTATAAGGCAATCAATATGGAAAAAGTAACATTACAAGCATTTCTTGATCAAGAATGGAGAGATATTGCTATTATTAACTTTCCTGATCATGATCGCACATTATATGCAAACAAGTATGATATTACCTATCCAATCACTGAATTAGAGTATGAAACAAATTATTCAGTGGATTACCTGTATCAAGACGACAACCACTCTGTTTCTATTAATCATCCTGTTGCCCTTTATTTTGATGATAATGGCTCTCCAAGTTGGCTTAAATTTTTAGATGATATTGTACCTAGTGGAGCCAGTCGGAGATATTGGGTTCAATATCTTGATATTTCGAATTTGACTGTAGAACAACAAAACTATGAATTACTTTATCATGGTACTATTTCACCTATTGGTAACTTACGTGTAAAAGAATCACTGCCAGCCCCTTCTAACTTAAATGAACACCTTGTTTTTACTATTGATGATGTCAAAAATAGAGCCAGCGATTTTCTAGATTACGCACAACGTAAAGGCGCAGCCGCTGGTGGTGCAACAGGTGCCGGAGGCGAAGCTCCGAAATTGTTATTAAGATGCAGTGATAATGAAGAAGTTTGGATTGATACTTATCAAGATGATATATCTAACCATGATAAATATTACTTAGTTAAATTTCCGAGAGGAAAACGTTCAAGTATAGATTGTGATATTTTAAGAACAGAATATCATTTTTATCATGAACTTACTGCAATGGGTTTCAATACTATTTCTATTGAGGGTATGCGTCTAGAAGAAGGAAATAATTACCCTTCTTTATGGCTTCCTCGTTTTGATATCAAAAGAGAAAATCATAAAGTTATTCGTTTAGCTATAGAATCTGTCTATTCCATATTGAATAAAGCACCTGGCACAACTCTATATCATGAAACAGTGATCAGAGAATTAATTGATAAAATTAATCAAAGTAATATGGTCACCCAATTTGATTTTCAATTTGATACAAACGATTTTATTATTGAATGGGTAAGGCGAGATTTATTGAATATCATTTTTGGTAATAGTGATAATCATGGTCGAAATACTTCTTTTATAAGAAACAATAACTCAATTTATCTTGCCCCTATCTATGACTTTGCACCTATGAAGGCTGATCCTGAAGGTATTGCTAGAACAACAAAATGGCATTCACAAAGTGAAATGGGAGGAGAGTATAATTTTATTAATATCGCAAATTCTTTATCTGATTTAATACCACAAGAACAGTTACTTAACGCGCTAAAAGAAACCGCCTTACAACTCATTACGTTAAAAGAAAGATTAGAGGTAAGAGGTGTGCCAATACAAATCCTCACAATGCCTTCATTTGGTTTTGATTTTATACCTAATAAGCTAGAACGCTGGGGATTACTATCATGAGTAATGTCAAAAATAAAATCCAAATAAGCAAACCTCCAGCTAGAGTATCTAAAACACGTCAATCTGTTGCAACCGTGGACAGAAAAGAAGTGATTAATCAGATCATGTCTCAGTTGTTATTTGGAGAAATAAGCCAAGGAGAGGCATTAAAAATATTAAGAATAAAAATATTAAGTTTAAACCAAGAACGCTATGCAAAGCTTATTAATATTTCACGCAAGACACTATCAGAAATAGAAAATGACAAAGGTAATTATTCTGCTGACATTATTAATAAAGCATTTAAACCATTTGGATTAAAGATTGGACTGATCCCTTTTTCTCCTCATGTCTTATTTTCATTACTAAAAGAGCACAGTAATAACAATGCGTAATATAAGTTACAAAAAACACTTTTTTTATAAATAATGATACTTATATCACTCATTAAAGAAAAACATCCGCAAAGCGGATGTTTTTCTTTTTTATTTATATCAAAAATCGGTGGATACTTGTTGTACTTTTATTCTTCAATATCTTCTTCTTCATCGCAGACTTCAAGCGCTGGAAAGTAATCAACTCTCCAAGACTTGATCCCTTGATACACTTCATCAACGGCATTTTTTACCGCTTCGGTCATTGGATAATAAAAACCAACGAGATCGGGTTGGATCCCTAAGAAAGTAATATCTGGAATATCATCTTTTAATTGATCGATAAGAAAATTCAGCGGCATATTATGAGTGCTCATAATAAACATTTCCGCTATGTAGTTAGGATCTATCACCCTAATTTCACCAGGGTTTAAACCAATATCTGCAGCATCAACAATAACAACACATTGAGGTTGTAACTCTCTTACTTGATAAGAGACATTTTCAGGCGCACTTCCTCCGTTGATAACAATCCATCCATCAATAGGGTTTGCTTCCATTAACTCAGCAAGCAGAGGGCCTGCACCATCGTCGCCCATCATACTGTTGCCGACCGTTAATACCACTTTAGGTGCTGTCATTGCTTTACTCATGGTTTTCTCTTCACAATCAAATAAATAGCAGGTTCTGCGTGGATCTCACCCAGTAATTTAATCAGCGTTTGACTCCACTCACTAAAAATGGGATCTTCATTTTTGATAATAGGATCAAATGCTAACGCTAATAAGTGAGTATGCTCAGAGTTAATATTGATTTCGCCAAATGTTAGCAATCCTTGCATTTTGCGTTTGGCTTCACCTTCAGGTAATAAGTCAATCCATGCTTTATATTTTTCTAAAGGGCAGACTAGCTCTGTTTTTAAGCAATCAATCATACCCACATGGTGACCAATCGCGAGTGAGTAATACATGACCTGTTGCGCTTCCGCAGGAATATCGTCATCGCTATCAACAAACTTTTGTCTTAATGACCAAAAATAAACTTTAGCGTCATCAGGCATATACGCCTCCTTGATTCAAGGAATGCACTAAGCGTTTTACAATCTCCGATAAACGAGGATCGTTCGCTTGTCGTAGCCATTCATCAACGCGTCCAGTTACTTCTTGAATAGTGGCGCCTTCTAATAAGGTGAGGAAATGATCACTGATTTGTCTTCCCTGATAATAGCCAGCAAGACGACGCGCTTCACGCTCAATCATCACGCGAGCATCTAAAGGAATAGAAGGCAGAATGAGAGATGCTTTTTCATTCTCTACTTCAATGTGCGATTCGCCTTTTAATTTTTGGTCTAACAAACCCAGTGCAACAGCAAATCCATAAATCGTCGCCGCAGGTGTTGGAGGACAACCAGGGATCCACACATCAATAGGCACGATAGATTCACTACCACCCCATACACAATAGAGATCGTGGAAAATCCCACCACCACAGCCACAAGCACCATAAGAGATACAGATTTTTGGATCAGGCGCTGATTCATAAGCACGTAATGCAGGAACACGCATCTGGCGCGTTACTGCGCCAGTGAATAATAAAATATCAGCGTGACGAGGCGAGGCTACCACTTTGATACCAAAACGTTCAGCATCAAAAACCGGTGTAATTGCGGAGAAAATTTCAATCTCACAACCATTACAACCACCACAGTCAACACGATAAACATAAGCTGAACGCTGAATATCTTTCAACAATGTCTGCTTTAGCTTTTTAACCTGATCATCAAGGGTGATAGGCTGGCTAACATGATGATTAATGGGAATTTCTGGTAGACTCATTTTATTGTACTCCCAATTTCGCCCACACTAATATTTTCACGACCATCAGATAACAAGTTATGTTTACGCTTACATTCAGGGCAAGTTTCAAATTGTGGGCGCATCGCTTCTACAGTTTGCTCATCCCAGCCTGATTGCACTAATAGTTCCATCGCATATTCAACTGATTTTCTAGGCGTAAATGGTTGATGGCATTCACGGCAATTCAATAATTTAAAAGTGCCTTTAATATAAAGATCTGACTTTTTAGTCACTGCCGTTTCAAACATATCGGATAAAACAATCGCTCTTGTTGGGCAAACTTCTTCACAACGACCGCAATAAATACAGCGGCCAATGAATAATTGCCAATGACGCTCGCCTGTTTCCAAATTCGTTTCCATCGTTAACGCATTAGCAGGACATGCTGCGGTGCAAGCACCGCAGACAATGCATTGCTGTGCATCATATTCCGGTTTTCCTCTAAAACCATCAGGTAAATCCAGAGGTTTAAACGGATATTTGGTCGTTGCTTCGCCTGTTTTGATTATGGTTTTAAACAATTTTAACATCGTTCATTCCCTCACTTGAGCGGCGAATTTTTACGTTCGATGCTGTAACGTTCAATTTCTTTGTAAGAAACTGTTTTAGATTTACGTTTTTTCACATCGACAAGCGTTACCCTGTCAGTACAGGAATAACAAGGGTCAAGACTACCGATAATTAACGGCGCATCAGAGACTGTATTTCCTTGCAACATATAGCGTAATACAGGCCAGTTAGCATAAGTTGCAGCACGGCAACGCCAGCGGAATAATTTTTGGTTATCACCCAACATACTCCAGTGAACATCTTCACCGCGTGGGGCTTCAGTAAAGCCCAGTGCAAATTTATATGGCTGATAAGTAAAGCCTTCGGTTAATAATGGCCCTTCTGGCAAATTATCTAAGGCGTATTCAATCATTGCCATTGAATCCAAGACTTCTTTAATACGTACCATCACACGGGAGAATACGTCGCCACCTTCATAACTAAAGAGAGTCAGTGGAAGATTGCCATAATCTGCAAATGGGTGGTCAAAACGCACGTCACGTTTAAATCCACTTGCTCTTATCATTGGACCTACTGGGCTAAAATCACGAGCCACTTTCTTATCTAAGATGCCAACACCGACAGTACGTTGTTCCATATTCGGCGCTGATAGCAGAATATCCACTAATTCAGTGACTTCTTTACGCATTTCTCTAACAAGTTGGATAGTCTTCAGACGCTGATCTTTTAAAATATCGCGACGAATACCCCCAATTAAGTTCAAGCCATACGTTTTACGCGCACCAGTGAGCATTTCTGCAATCTGCATTGATTTTTCACGAATACGGAAAAATTGCATAAAGCCAGTATCAAAGCCTGTAAAGTGACTGGCTAAACCAATGTTTAATAAATGGCTATGAAGACGCTCAACTTCTAATAGAATAGAACGAATAGTGTGCGCACGACGTGGTACTTCAATGCCTAACGCATTTTCAACAGAAGTCACATACGCCACACTGTGAGTAAAACCACAGATACCACATACGCGGTCTGATAAGAATGTCACTTCGTTATAACCCATACGGGTTTCTGCCAGTTTTTCCATACCACGGTGAACATAGAACATGCGGTAATCGGCATCGACAATGTTTTCACCGTCTACAAATAAGCGGAAGTGTCCCGGTTCATCCGAAGTAATGTGCATAGGGCCAATTGGCACAACGCGTGCATCTTGCTTACCTTCGTTCAAGAAGGGATAAGTTTCAACTTCAGTTGAAGGTGCTGGACGTTGACGATAATCCATCGCATCTTTACGCAGTGGATACATCTCTTCAGGCCAGTCATCTGGAAGCACTAAACGACGTTCATCAGGTAAACCAACAGGGATAAGACCATACATATCACGGATTTCACGTTCACCCCACACTGCGGCGGGTACTCGCGGTGTCACTGACGGGAACTCTAAAGTAATTGGGCTAACATGGGCTTTTACAACAACCCAGCATTTTTCACCCTCTTCCATTGATAATGCGTAATAAACAGCATAGTCCCCGTTTAAACTACGTTCGTCATTACCGAATAAAACAGGTAACCAACCGCCTAAGCCGTAATACAGATATTCCACCACTTCAGGGAGTGATTCCGTTTTTACTGTTATCGTCAATTGATCAGCGGTTTGTCGCTCTTCATCAAGAACGGCTGATGGGAATTTCTCACGAACCTTGGCAACGTAATCTCCGCCTAATTCTTTTCCCTCTTTTCTACTGACATAATTTTGGTAGCTCACGTTACATCTCCTGAACCGATGTGGATGGATTGCTGATTAAAGCCGTTGGCCATGCATAAGTAGGTGACTCACTTTTATCAATATTCATCACGATATTAGCGGCATTTTCTAACAGCTCGCTAACAGGTTTAGGAATGTGAGTTCCCATTAACAGCATAAGTGCAATCAGAATGACCATTGGTAGTGTGGTTAAAATTCCCAGTTCACCTTTAGCAACAACATCAGGTTTTGGACCAAAGACAGTTTTAGCCACCATACGAACTAGACCACCTAATACTACGGTCAATAACAATAATAATAGGATAGTTAAGCCAATATGCTGAGAAGCTAAACCTGCCACAACAATCATAAATTCACTAATAAAGACGTTGAAAGGCGGCATACCCCCTAGCGCTAAAGCACCACCAGCAAAAAGGGCTGCACTTAATGGCATCACTTTAAACATGCCTTTCACGACATTTAAATCACGAGTACCGTATTTCAATAACACGTTACCTGAACCACAGAACAACAGTGCTTTCGCTAAGCTGTGGTTTAAGGTGTGGAATAAAGCAGCCAAAATACCAATTGGTCCGCCAATCCCTAATGCGACGGCAATTAATCCCATGTTTTCCACACTGGAATACGCTAAAAGACGTTTCATATCACGCTGAATAAGAATAAAGAACGCCGCGATAGCAACAGAGAGGAAACCAAATATCAACAATAGGTTACGTGTAAATTCAGTACCAATTGCCGCATCAATAATGATGTAGTAACGAATGATGATTAACAGCGCACAATTCAGTAAAACCGCTGATAACAACGCACTGACAGGACTTGGTGCTTCACTGTGTGCATCTGGTAACCATGCGTGCATTGGAAATAAACCCGTTTTGGTACCGAAACCGATTAAAATAAAGACAAAAGCTAAATGCATCAGTGTTGGATCTAACTGGTCTGTATATTTCAACACTTCAGTCCAGAAGATAGCCTGATCTGGATCAGGCATAAAGCTTGCGGCATTGGCATAAACCAAAATAGTCCCGAAAAGACCAAATGCCACACCCACACTACAAATGATGATGTACTTCCACGCAGCTTCCAAAGAAGAACGTTGACCATAAATTCCGACTAAGAATGCAGAGCTTAAGGTTGTTGCTTCAATTGCCGCCCACATTAAAATCAAGTTATTACTGGTGATTGCCAATAACATGGTGAACAAAAAGAGGTGGAAGAAACCATAGTAATTACACAAAGTGCGTACTGAGATTTCCCCCTCATCCACTTCATGATTCATATAGCCAATAGAATAAAGCCCCGTTAAAAAGCCGATAATACCTAAGATGGCGAGGAATAATGCGCCGAGGCTATCCACATGAACCCAATTAGCAGCAGCCAATATTTCGCCATGGGACATGACATCTGCCACAGCCCCTAATGCAGCGATTAACAATACGGTGATACCAATAGCATGAATACCCGTCACAACAGGGCGCGCACCGGCTTTTAATAACGGACTTAGAAACGCCAGTATTGAAAATACCAACGGTGAAAACATTAAAATCGTTAACATGGTTGTTTGGTTCATCTCCTCACCCCTTCAGCGCGGTCAGTTGATCCACGTTCAGTGTGTTGAGCGTGCGGTAAATCTTACGAGCCAACACTGCCATCACAATCACAGCGAAGATGGCGTCAGTGGCGATCCCGATTTCGACCAGTTCTGGCGCTCTCCACGCTAATAATGCCAGTGTTAAGTGAGAGCCGTTTTCCATTAAACAATAACCAAAAGCTTGTTTTAGGATATTTCGCTGAGTCACGATACACAGCAGACCCAACATAAAATGTCCCAGAGAAACTGCGAGTGCAGGTTTCAAATCAACGACCATTGGTATTTGAATTGGCTCAACGACGAACCAGCTTAAGACCACAATCACTGCGGCTAGCAGCATTAATATTGCAGGGCTGATAACGCCAGCATTCGCACTAGGATCGGATAACTTACGGAATGCAAATCCTAGAATAAGTGGCACAAGCAGAACTTTAGTGAAGAAAGCGGTAATGGCCCAAAGTGTGAGTTGGTGTGCATCTAATGTATTGGCTAAAGTGACGAAAATCATCACTAAAACGAAAGATTGCAATGCATAGAACCAACAGGATGCAATTGGCTTTTTCGCGCCAATTACCAGTAGCGAGGTGATCATCATTAACCCCGCCAGATTGTTTACGATAAGTGCTCCAGTCATGATTTATCTCCCTTATCCTAGCCAAGTGACTGCGATAACACTGGATGCAAAGGACATAATAATCAGTATTCCAATTACAATTTGCATTGCCATAGGAACGGGCTGTCCTTCCTCAACTTCTGTACTTGGTTTGCCAGGAACGACACGACCAAACCAGTAGATAAACCAAGTGAAGCTAGCAACAGACTCAATCAGTACTAGCACCATAATTGGTGTCATCACCCAGAAAACACTCGACAGTTCAAAACCTGCGGCAAAAATTGGGAATTTACTAAAGAAGCCATTCATTGGTGGAACACCTGCGATTGCCAGCGCGGCAACACAGAAACCCACACCCAATAATGGATATTTATTAATTAACCCTTTTAAGCGCGGCAACATACGAGTACCACAGCTATAACTCAATGCACCAGCAACTAAGAAGAACAAACTTTTAGCGAAGGCATGGTTAAAGATATAAGCAATACCACCTTCAAACGCTTCGCGCGGTCCAAAGATTGAAATAGATAATGCAAGGAAGATATAAGAGAGCTGAGTGATAGTTGACCATGCTAACAGGCGTTTCATATCTTTTTGTGGCAGATACATCATAAAGCCATAAATCAACGTGATAACCGCCATGGTAATACCCACCCAACCAATAAGGTGAGGAACATCACCATCTGCTGACATGATTGCACGAGCAAAGATGTAAACACCGACTTTTACCATTGACGCAGCGTGTAAGTAAGCACTCACAGGAGTTGGTGCTTCCATCGCATCAGGTAACCAAGCTTGCAGTGGTAATTGCGCTGATTTACCCCAAGCAGCAAAGAGAATTCCACCAAACACAATCAGTTTGGTTGGCTCATCTAAGGTTGCAATTGCGGTTAATTCAAATGTACCTGTACTCACAAACAGAGTTGCAGCTGCGAGATAAAGACCGATTGAAGCAACGTGAGTGATCAACAACGCTTTCATTGCTGAACGGAGCGATTTTTCAGATTGGTAGTAACCGATTAATCCCCAAGAACATCCCCCTGTGATTTCGAAAAACAGGAGTTGACCTAAAATAGTCGATGAAAGCACTAACCCCGCCATTGCACCAATAAAAATCAACAAGAAGGCATAATAGCGACGAGTACCATCATGTGGATGCTCGCGGTTGCCATTGGTTAGATAGCCAGTAGAGTAAAAACTCACCAACAATCCTAAGAACACAACAGCGAAAGCAATCAATGTACTGACACGATCAATGGTAAAACCAAAGAGCGCAACATCGCCATATTGTACTAGCGTAATTGTGGTATCGACTTTACCTTCAGCGAGGAACTGCCAACCTAAGACAACCGTTCCTAATGTGGCTAATAAAGCGAACAGTGTACATAACCACTTCGCCATCCGATTTGGCATTAAGGACGTAATCAACGCCCCCGCAAATGGGATGAGTAAGGTCGCAAGAGCTATATTTTCCATTGTAATCATCGCTCCTTATAGACCGGTTAAATAGAAAACAAGAGCCAGTGCCGCAACACCGAATCCTAACCATGTCACATGGTGAGTCAGTAAGAAGCGACCACGCGCTAAACTGTTTTCAACCAATGACGCTAATACAAACACCACTAACAATTTTACTGCCATTAAAACTAACGCAATGATCAGTGCAATAAAGGTGAATTCTGTTGCTTTACCGAAAGGAATAAATATGGCTAAAAACAGTTCAGCCACTACCACTTGTTTTAACCCAAGACCCAGTTTCACCATGGCAAAACCAGAGCCTGAATATTCAGTTAATGGTCCTTCTTGTAACTCTTGCTCAGCTTCTGCAACGTCGAATGGCATTTTTCCCATTTCGATAAATGCGGCAAAAGCACAAGCTAATAAGGCTAACAGTGTGGCAGTTGGTGATACCCAACCTTGAGCAAGTGTTGCACTGATGGTGCCGACGTTGGTTGAACCCACAATTAACGCCACCACAATCAGTGATAACACTAAGATAGGCTCTACTAACACACCCAGCGTTAATTCACGGCTAGCACCAATACCTGCAAACGGGCTTCCTGAATCCAGACCAGATAAAGAGAAGAAGAAACGATAAAGTGCAAACAGATAAATCAGTGCGATAAGGTCGGCTGCACCCGCAAACAGTGACGTTGCGGTAAAGACAGGCAGTGCCATTGCAACCACCAGCATGCTGCCAAGTAGTACATAAGGCATCACTTGGAAGATCACGCCAGATTGCTCAGGTGCTACTGATTGACGTTTAAATAACTTAAAGATATCTCGATAATCTTGCAAAATCCCGGGGCCTTGACGCGAATGCATCTTGGCACGAATTGTGCGCGAAATACCTGTACATAATGGGGTTATCGCCAACAAAAAGAGTGCTTGTATTAGTGCGAATATACCCATCATTAACGTAGGTGCTTCTTGGAAAGTCATAAGTCCCTCTCCTTACGCTGCGATGACTAAAAGCAAGATGACCAGCGCTGCGACAACGTATAGACAATAGAGTCTGAAATCCCCGCCTTGTAGGCATTGGATACGTTTTGCAAAACGTTGGATACCACGAACCAGAGGATAAATAATTCGTTCATCCCAGAATGGTTCGACCTTTTCAGCACCGAGCTGTGTTTTATTAAAACCACGAGACAGCAATGGAGATGGATCAAGTTGTTTACGCATACGATAAAGTGGTGCAAACATGCTACGTAATGCTTGAGTAAAACCACCTGCTGACACTGCCATATCTTTTTCCCACACATAACCACACGCCCAAGGATCACCTTTACGACGAAACGCAGGTTGATTGCCTTTTAGGCCGAGGTAAATCAGGAATGGGATAAGCGGTAGAGCAATTAATAAAACAAATGTTAATGCTGGAGAGAACATGGCTTGTGATGCAGTATCAGGAACAAGCATGGAGCCTTGAGCTACCGTTAATGCGCTGGTTTCGCTAAGCGACATTGCAATATTGGCAATGATTGGTGCAACAAAAGCCGCTCCCACACCTAACACAACACAGAAAAGCGCTAATAAACCCATCGCAATCGTCATTGGTAGTGGTACTTCTTTTGCTTTTGTTGCTTGCTCACTACGAGGACCGCCACAGAAGCTAACACCATAGACTTTAACGAAACACATTGCCGCTAATGCCCCTGTAATTGCCAGCATAATAATGGCAATAGGACCACTTAAGCGCATCACAAAGTTACCTTCGTAACTCATCGTAAATAAAGATTGATAGGTATACCATTCACTAACAAAACCGTTTAATGGTGGTAACGCTGAAATCGCCATACAACCAATTAAGAATGCTGTTGCAGTGTAAGGCATCAGTTTGGCTAACCCACCCATTTTGTCCATATCACGCGTGTGAATTTGATTAATAATGGCGCCAGCTCCGAGGAACAATAATCCTTTAAACACCGCATGGTTTAATAAGTGATATAAAGCACCTAACAGGCCAAGTGCGGCAATAACAGGATGATCTGTTGCCATTCCTACCATACCGACACCCACACCCATTAAAATGATGCCGATATTTTCAACGGTATGCCATGCAAGTAAACGTTTTAAATCGTGCTCTGCTAATGCGTACATAACACCCAATACAGAAGAAACTGCACCGAATGCGAGGACAACAATTCCCCACCACATTTCAGTAGCACCCAACAAATCGATACCGACTTTAATTATCCCGAAGATACCAATTTTAACCATTACACCTGACATTAATGCCGATGCATGTGAAGGTGCTGCGGGGTGAGCTTTTGGTAACCAACTGTGTAATGGCAACATACCGGCTTTGGCACCAAAACCAAAGAAGCCCAGTAAGAACACCACAGAGGCCATCGCAGGAGAAAGAGAGAGTTGACGGAATGAATCAAAATCAAGGCTACCACTTTCACGCCACATCAAGAAGAAGGCAATCATGATTAACACGGAGCCTGCGTGAGCAATAAAGAAGTAGAGTAAACCTGCGTGAATAGATTCGTCATCTTGGTCAGCAATAACTAAGAACCAAGAAGCCAGAGACATCATTTCGAACAGGATAATAAAGTAGAACGCATTATCCATCACCACTAAGCCAACCATAGAAGCAATAAACAGATTCATAAAGAATCCCATGCTCCAAGCGCCACGACCTTTATATTCTTGCACATAAGCAAGAGAATAAAGCGCACACACGCTGACCAGTAATGAAATGACGAACACCATAAAGGCACCTAACATATCCATGCGCACCACAAAGGCGGCAAAATCGAAAGGTCCTGCGGCGGTAAAAGTAGCGATTTCACCACCAAAAATAACGGGTAATGCACTTAAAATACCTAAGACACCACCAATGATTGCGCTGATCCCTGAAATAAGGATTGCCAACCCTTCCTGTTTTTTTAAAAACAGTGCAATAACGCCACCAACAACATACAGGATGACTGACCACAGCAGTAACTGAAGAGGTTCCATATTACTTCCGCTCCTGTGTCAAAGTAGATAAATCGTCAAGATCCGTAATGGATTCCATCACAGAGCCTAAGCGACGCGTTTTCATCTGCTCTTCAAGTTTGTCTTCTTCAACTAAATGCAATGCATCGGTTGGACATACGTTGACACAAGCAGGGCCTTCATCAGAGAAAGCACATAAATCACATTTCACTGCGATTGCGCGGATACCTGCATTCCATGCAAGGAATGGGTTGGTTGTTGGAAGACTTGCTGGCACATCTGCCAACATTTCTTCAGGCACAAAGTGTTCAAAAACAGCCGGTAAGTTAACGGGTTTACTACCTGATGGTGTAATTGCACCAAAAGGACAAACTAGACCACACAACTTACAGCCAATACACAGGCTCTCATTAAGAAAGATCATATTATCTTCATGAGTGATGGCATTGACTGGGCACACGCGAGCACAAGGAGCATCCTCACAGTGCCGACAAAGCATCGGTGCTGTCTGATCCTCCACTTTTACCACTGTAAGACGCGGATGCGCCTGTAAACCCACAGCTTGGTGAACTTCTGAGCAAGCTGCCATACAGGTATTACACCCTATGCATCGTTGTGGCTCTGCAATTACAAAGCGATTCATTCGCCACATCCTCCGAGAAAAACGTTTAACAGCATTACTGTCGTCAATTTTTCTTTAGATAAAGCATATTTCATGCCAAGAGAGGATTTAATTTATTTATGATAAAAATCATTAAGATAGAAAAACAAGAAGGAGCTAAGAATGACGTATCGACAATAATGACGTTGACACTTAACTAGAGTGTAAGAAATGAAATGAGATAGATAAAAATCGATTTTTTCTGTTTAATTGGCGTTATTACTCAAATACCATAATATTTGATAGAGTTTTATTTAGTGTTAGCAATTATTTTATTTCAGAGTTAAAAGCATTAACTGAAGGTGATTATTTTAAACTAAATAATAATCTAGTTAATGATTCAATTATCGTTATTTAGGGATAGAAAATTAATAATAAAAGAGAGATAAAAATAAATGAGATTTTATTTAAAATAACCCTAATTTAGTTAATATTAATTACAGGATAAAATAAAAGAAGAAAAAAATAAAAGAGATATCTCAAAGTAAATGTCTATATTGAAAGGGTTTCCCTAGTACAACTAAAATATAAAATAAAGATCAATAATATTACAGGATTAATGTTTTTATCTATACTCTTCAATATCTCTTAAAGGAAAGTCAAAATAACTTAAATAAATATTGCTGTGGATTGTCTTTACCAAAACAACCTACACACTTATTTTAAAAAAATGGTTATTTTTTACCAATTCCAATATTGAATCTCACATTCTATTTTGGCATCAGGAATAATGAAGGGGTAAATAAGTTAGAAACAAAATAATAACACATAAAATTAAATAATGCAGTAATACAAATCACTCAAATTTTTAGAAAGAAAATACTACCTATTAATCAATATTTATAAATTAAAATAAAAAAATACCGCAGATATTTAACATTATCTGCGGTAATTATTTATTGTGCTTAGCGTTTCGCTCAGTAAAATAATCTATGCGATTATTTTACGCGCGATACGTATTCACCTGAACGAGTATCAACTTTGATAACTTCACCGATTTGTACAAACAGTGGAACTTTAACAACCGCACCAGTGCTTAATGTTGCTGGTTTACCACCTGTACCTGCGGTGTCACCTTTCAGGCCTGGATCAGTATCAACGATTTCTAATTCAACAAAGTTTGGTGGAACAACAGCGATAGGACGACCATCCCACAGTGTTACGATACACTCAGCTTGGTCGATCAGCCATTTAGCATTTTCGCCAACAGCTTTCTCGTCTGCTGCTAATTGTTCGAAGGTTTCGTTGTTCATGAAATGCCAGAACTCACCGTCGTTGTACAGGTAAGTTAAGTTGATATCCATGACATCAGCACCATCTGCTGAATCAGTAGATTTAAATGTTTTTTCCAGTAATTTGTTAGAAATCAGTTTACGCAGACGCACACGAGCAAATGCCTGACCTTTACCTGGTTTAACAAATTCACATTCAGTAATGACGGCTGGCTCGCCATCTAACATGATTTTAAGACCTGAACGAAAATCGTTGGTATTATAAGAAGCCATGAATATCCTCTAACTTTTTTAATTTAAAATGGCATAGCCAAAAAATGGCACACATTGTAACTCATAATCACCCCACCAGAGAAGTCTGGTTAACACAACTCGCGCAGGCAATCAGTGATCCTGTTGAATTACTCCAACTTTTAGCGTTGGAACATCACGCTGATCTCCAAAAAGGGGCTCAGGCGCGACGGCTTTTTCCGCTACGGGTTCCCCGTGAATTCGTTGCACGCATGAAAAAAGGCGATCCTAACGATCCATTACTTTTACAAGTATTAACTGCAAATGCTGAATTTACCATAACACCGGGATTTTCTACGGATCCGTTAGATGAGCAACAAAATGCGGTGCCAGGTTTATTACATAAATATCAGAATCGTGCATTGCTTCTGGTCAAAGGTGGTTGCGCTGTCAATTGCCGCTACTGTTTTCGTCGTCATTTTCCTTACGAAGATAACAAAGGAAACAAAGCGAATTGGCAAAAAGCAATTGAGTATATCAAAAATAACTCAAAACTCGATGAAATCATCTTCTCAGGGGGAGATCCCCTTATGGCGAAAGATGATGAGCTTGATTGGTTGATAACACAATTAGAGGCTATTCCTCATCTTAAGCGCTTACGTATCCACTCTCGCTTACCTGTGGTTATCCCTGCACGTATTACTGACACGCTATGCAAACGCCTACAACAATCACGTTTGCAAAATATCATGGTATTGCACATCAATCACGCCAATGAGATTGATGACGCATTGAGAGAAGCTTGTTCAAAGCTAAAAAATGCCAATGTCACTTTATTGAATCAAGGTGTGTTATTACGAGGTGTCAATGACAGTGCTGAAGTCCTTGCGGATTTAAGTCGCGCACTATTTGATGCCGGCGTTATGCCGTATTACTTACATGTTCTAGATAAAGTGCAAGGTGCTGCTCACTTTATGGTGCCAGACAGTGAAGCAAGAGAGATCATGAAAGCACTAATGAGCTTAGTTTCAGGTTATATGGTACCTAAACTCACGCGTGAAATTGGTGGTGAACCTAGTAAGACGTTGTTAGATCTTGGGTTACGCCAGCAATAATCCATATCACAAAAACAAAAAAGCTGTAGCTCAATTCAAATAGATGAAGTGACTACAGCTTTTTATCTATTAGCAGACTAATAAATAGTGAATAAATAAAATGCCCTTATTGGCATTTATAAACTTGTCCACTCATTTTGCTATCTAATGGTGCAAAGCTATCAACAAAGCTACCTGCGCCAGTACCAACGTTAAAAATAACGTTACCACCCATTGCGGCTGCTTTATTACGTAGATCGTTAGCAGCGCCTCGCAGTGATTGGCTTTCAGTACGGGAACCTGATAACCAGTTATTTTGAACACCTGTCACTGTTCCTAGTAATTGGCATTCACTGCCTGGTTGCGTATCAGTGATTTGTACCTGTGAGCCAGCAGTGCTTAATGTGTTTGTTGCAGAACAGCCTGCTAGTAACAACGCGGCTGCAGCTCCCAATAACAATTTAATTCGCATGATCCCCTCATTTATTTGAGTGTCCGTTTAGTAATGACAACAATATACCTTGTCATCTCTCTTATGCGCAAAAATAAATCATCATCACTATCTCACATTAGCCAATAGCCTTAAGATATTATTTTCGCTTCAAACTTATTTTAACGTACAAATTCGGCTTTGAGATAGACAAAGCAATAATGCCCCTATTCTACACCGCTTTTATGCTTTTAAAACGATCTGACCTATTTTCAACCTACACAGTGCGAGAACGAACACATAATTTGTTTATTTTTTAACATCTTCAGACAGCAAATCGCTATCTGAAGATAATATTGACCTAAATTAACTCAAATGATGATTCAGTGCTTCTTCTTTTAAATCTAATTCATGGCGTAAACGATGAAAAATATGTTCGCTAATATGACGTGATTTACGTAACTGCTGTAATGTATCGCGCTCTATTTTTAATGCACTGCGAGACAACTGACGCTCCATGCTAAACAAGCGTTTCAGATCAAGCGCCCCTTCTTGCACACTGTCTTCACTATCAAGACGACGGCTATAAATTTCTAATAAATGTGAACCTGCCTCATTGCGTAGTGACATCTCATCAAGATCTTCACAAGGTTGGTTCATTAGCTCATTAATATGCGCAATCGCCGCTTCGTTTAACGCCAAACGCGTACGAATTTCATCATTTTCATAAGGTAAATCTTCTGATAGCCCTTTAGTTAAAATCGGTAATGCAATTGTGGCTATCAATAATGAACAGAGAATAACGCCCATGGAAATAAAGATGGCGAGATCTCGTGTTGGGAAAGGTGAACCATCTGTCATTAATAAAGGAAGGGTTAAGATACCTGCTAGTGTAATTGCACCCCGTACTCCTGCGGTTGCCATAATGGCCATTAAGCGCAGATCATGACGAGATAAACGTTTATTAGGAGAACGGAATACCGTCAGCGACATCGATACCCATACCCACGAAAAACGCAGTACAGCAAGTCCGATTGTAATAACGATAATATAACCTACAACTGCCCAAGGATTAGTTGCACCCGCCGATTGCGTCACTTCAGGTAAAATTTTCCACATTGCAGGAAGTTGTTCACCTAATAGAATAAAAATCATGCCATTAAGTGCAACCTGAACCGTATCCCAAACCGCTTTACTTTGCATACGTGTCGCTGCTTGCATACGACCCACGATTTTTTCGTAGTGCATTGCAATACCAGCAACAACCGCCGCTAAGATCCCAGATACATGGAAATGCTCCGCTAATAAATAAGCAATAAATGGCATCAATAAGCTGATCAAGATTTGGATAGCTGGATCTTCACCAGTACGTTTAACCAAAAACTGATTTAATCGCCCAATCACGCCAGCCACAATCAAACCAATAGCAGCACCACCTAAAGCAACTAATAAAAATTGCCCCGTTGCTGAAGCAATAGAAAAAGAACCTGTTAATGCTGCTGCGACCGCAAAACTAAAACAGACTAAGCCTGTAGCGTCATTGAGTAACGACTCGCCTTCTAAAATATGTGTCATACGTGAAGGAAGTGGCGAATTGACGGTCATTGCAGACACAGAAACAGGATCGGTTGGCGATAAAATCGCGGCTAATGCAAAAGCAATCGCAAGCGAAATAGAAGGAATAAGCCAATGAATAAAAAAGCCCATCCCAATTACAGTAACAACAACTAAACCGATCGCTAACGACATAATGGGTTTAATCTCTTGGAACAACGCCTCTTTGGGAATACGCCAACCATCTAAAAACAGCAATGGAGGAATAAAGAGGAACAAGAAAAGATGTGGATCAAACGCCACTTCAAAGCCAAAGATCGACAAACATGCGCCAACCGCAATTTGGATCAATGGCAAAGGAATTTTTTCTGACAGTAATCGTGAGATAAACACACTCACAATCACGGCAAAAAGAAAGATAAGTACAATTGCGACGACAGACATGGTGAGCACCCCAATTTATTTAATATTTTTTAAGCGGTGCAGTAAAAACGATCTGTTGCCTAATTGTAAAGAAATAAGTTGTTTCTAATTATATATAAAATGAATTATCTGATAATTCTGAAATAAAACGGCATAAAAAGAGCGTAATTGGCAGTCCAACTATTGGGGGGGAACTTCATATAAGAGGTTGTTTTGTGCATTAAAGGCATAGTATGTGATTTATGTTAACAAATAACCCCCTAAAAAGGGGTTGTTATGTGTATCAATGAAATAATGCGATTTTCAAATCTCGATTGTATTTAGACATAAAAAAACCCGAGCCTAAGCTCGGGTTTTCTCTGTAAAACGGTAAGCTGATGAATTACATCATGCCGCCCATTCCACCCATGCCGCCCATACCGCCAGCGCCACCTAAATCCATTTTGTCATCTTTAGGTGAATCTGTGATCATTGCTTCTGTTGTGATCATCAGACCTGCGATAGATGCTGCAAATTGTAGTGCAGAACGAGTAACTTTAGTTGGATCTAAGATACCCATATCAATCATATCGCCGTAAACATCAGTTGCCGCGTTATAACCGTAGTTACCTTCACCCGCTTTCACGTTGTTTACAACAACAGATGGCTCTTCACCTGCGTTAGCAACGATTTGACGCATTGGAGATTCCATTGCACGTAATGCAACGCGGATACCCACTGTTTGTTCTTCGTTATCACCAACCATCTCACGCAGAGCGTTAGCAACACGAACCAGCGCAGTACCACCACCCGCAACAACGCCTTCTTCAACCGCTGCACGAGTTGCATGCAGAGCATCGTCAACGCGAGCACGTTTTTCTTTCATTTCAACTTCAGTTGCTGCACCAACTTTAATTACTGCAACACCGCCAGCTAATTTAGCAACGCGTTCTTGTAATTTTTCACGGTCATAATCTGAAGTTGCATCTTCGATTTGTTGACGAATTTGAGATACACGACCGCTGATAGCGTCTTGATCACCTAAACCATCAATAATAGTGGTTGTATCTTTGTTGATAACAACACGTTTTGCTTGACCTAAGTCTTCTAATGTTGCTTTTTCTAACTCCATGCCGATTTCTTCAGAAATCACCGCACCGTTAGTTAATGTTGCGATATCTTGCAACATTGCTTTACGACGATCACCAAAGCCAGGTGCTTTAACAGCAGCAACTTTAACGATACCACGCATGTTGTTCACAACTAATGTTGCCAGTGCTTCACCTTCAACATCTTCTGCAATGATAAGCAGAGGTTTGTTAGCTTTAGCAACACCTTCTAAGACAGGCAGTAATTCACGGATGTTAGAAACTTTTTTATCAACTAACAGAATGAATGGGTTTTCTAATTCTGCTGTACCCGTTTCAGGTTTGTTGATGAAGTAAGGAGACAGATAACCACGGTCAAACTGCATACCTTCAACAACGTCTAGCTCGTCTTCTAAGCCAGTACCTTCTTCAACGGTGATAACACCTTCTTTACCCACTTTATCCATCGCTTGCGCGATCAGAGTACCAACGGTTTCATCAGAGTTAGCAGAAATTGTACCAACTTGAGCAATCGCCTTAGTATCTGAACATGGAACAGACAGTTTTTTCAGTTCTTCGACTGCTGCAAGAACAGCTTTGTCGATACCGCGTTTCAGATCCATAGGGTTCATGCCAGCGGCAACTGCTTTTAAGCCTTCGGCAATGATTGATTGTGCTAATACTGTTGCAGTTGTAGTACCATCACCTGCCGCATCATTGGCTTTAGAAGCAACTTCTTTCACCATCTGTGCGCCCATGTTCTCGAATTTATCTTCGAGTTCAATTTCGCGAGCAACAGATACACCATCTTTAGTAATAACAGGTGCGCCGAAAGATTTATCTAAAACAACGTTACGACCTTTAGGACCTAAAGTTACTTTAACTGCATCTGCAAGAACATTAACACCACGTAACATTTTATTACGAGCATCTACACCGAATTTGACGTCTTTAGCTGCCATCGTATATTTCCTTTGAATTCGTTCAGTTTAAGAAGATCTTAAAAGAGAAAAATTATTCTTCTACAATTGCTAAAATGTCGCTTTCAGACATGATAAGCACGTCTTCGTTATCAATTTTTTCTGTTTTAACGCCATAACCGTCGTTAAAAATTACGATATCGCCAACTTTAACATCCAGCGGCTTAACGTCGCCGTTTTCCATAATACGGCCTTGACCTACGGCTAAAATTTCGCCACGAGTTGATTTACCCGCCGCAGTGCCAGTCAGTACGATACCGCCTGCTGATTTAGCTTCGACTTCTTTACGTTTAACAATAACACGGTCATGTAATGGACGAATCTTCATTAATAGTGCTCCTATAAAAAAGTCCATATCAGGATTAAGGTTGATACCAGTGCCCAAGATGAACCAGTACCATGACGATACAGGTGGGGGCATCCAGTAAAACTTCAAGGGGAGAAGTGTGATTTTTTTTCAAATTTTCCCCATTTCAGTTGATTATGCTTTGGGCTAATTATTTTTTGTCAGAAAAATGGTCGTTATCCTGATCTTCCGTCTTATTATTCAGTTGGTTACTCGGTGAATCCTCTTTACGCTGAAACTCGCCTTCGAAGGTTGTTCCATTCTGATTAGAAGAAAATCCACTTTGACCATGACCTGCTGAATAAATTTGAATTCGAGAGATCAGTTTCGTCACTAATAGCGCTTGCAATGGTGGTAATAACAACAGCAAGCCCAAGAAATCTGTAAAAAAGCCTGGGATTAACAGTAAAATACCTGCCAGTATTAATGAAACACTTTTCACCATTTCTGCTGCTGGCACTTCACCCACTGCAAGTTTTTGTTGCATTGAAGCAATATTTTTTACGCCCTGATTTTTTACCAGTGAGACACCAACACAAGAAGTCAGCACCACAAGGAATAGTGTTGTAAGAACGCCAATAGAAGATGCCACATTGACGAAAATAACGGCTTCTATATAGATAAGAAGGCAGATAACAATTAATGGGAGCCAACGCACTTGGTTCTCCTTTTTATAAAAAAAGATTCATATTATTAATAGAAAGGAGTGTGAACTACATCTAAGGTGATGGTTTACGAACTCGCTTTTTCTTAGTTTATCTACATAATAATGGGGAGCCTAACACTCCTTTTCAAGGGGCGTTAAAAAGAGAAGTAGAACTGTAAAATCCATGAGATAGATCACAAAAAGAAAATATTTAGAGGTTATTTACGTATAAAGTGATCCAGCTTAAAGGTATTTGTTCACAACCCGAATATGATCGTGTCAGTACCAAGCAAAACGGTAAGTTATATTACATTATTAACCGTTAACGATATATTTTATTAACAAGCGCATAACTAGACAGTTAAAATTTTAATAAGAAGGTTCTCATGTCAAATAAAACTCGTATCGAAGAAGACCTGTTAGGTAAAAGAGAAGTTCCTGCTGATGCTTACTACGGCGTCCACACTTTACGTGCAATTGAAAACTTCTACATCAGTGATCGTACCATCAATGATGTTCCAGAATTCATCCGCGGTATGGTAATGGTGAAAAAAGCTGCTGCATTAGCAAACAAAGAGCTTCACACTATTCCTCGTGAAATCGCTGATACGATTATCAAAGCCTGTGACGTAGTATTAGAAACAGGTAAACACATGGATCAATTCCCAGTTGATGTATTCCAAGGCGGTGCAGGTACTTCATTAAATATGAATACCAATGAAGTTATCGCAAACATCGGTCTGGAATTAATGGGCCATCAAAAAGGTGAATACCAATACCTGAACCCAAATGACCACGTCAATAAGAGCCAATCAACAAACGACGCTTATCCTTGTGGTTTCCGTGTAGCGGTTTATAACTCTATTATCAAATTAACAGAATCTATCGAACTGCTGAAAGCTGGTTTTGATAGAAAAGCAGTTGAGTTCAAAGACATCCTGAAAATGGGTCGTACTCAATTACAAGACGCTGTACCAATGACTTTAGGTCAAGAATTCCACGCTTTCTCTGTACTGATGAAAGAAGAAATCAAAAACCTGAAACGCACTGCTGAGTTACTGTTAGAAATGAACTTAGGTGCAACAGCTATCGGTACTGGTCTGAATACAGCACCTGGTTACCAAGAACTGTCTGTTAAAAAATTAGCAGAAGTAACTGGTTTAGCCTGTGTTCCAGCAGAAGACTTAATTGAAGCAACTTCTGACTGTGGTGCTTATGTAATGGTTCACGGCGCATTAAAACGCTTAGCTGTAAAAATGTCTAAAATCTGTAATGACTTACGTTTACTGTCCTCTGGTCCTCGTGCAGGTCTGAAAGAAATCAATCTTCCAGAACTACAAGCAGGTTCTTCAATCATGCCAGCTAAAGTAAACCCAGTAATTCCAGAAGTTGTAAACCAAGCTTGCTTTAAAGTTATCGGTAATGACACTTGTGTCACTATGGCAGCTGAAGCTGGTCAATTACAATTAAACGTAATGGAACCTGCAATTGGTCAAGCAATGTTCGAATCAATCTCTCTATTAAGCAACGCTTGCCGTAACTTAGTAGAAAAATGTGTTGATGGTATCACTGCGAACAAAGAAATCTGTGAACACTTCGTATTTAACTCAATCGGTATCGTTACTTATCTGAACCCATTCATTGGTCACCATAACGGCGACATCGTTGGTAAGATTTGTGCAGAAACAGGTAAGAGTGTACGTGAAGTTGTTCTAGAACGTGGTTTATTAACCGAAGAACAACTGGATGATATCTTCTCTGTTGAGAACTTAAAAAACCCGGCTTACAAAGCAAAACGCTTTGATGATTAATAATTATGTTTCATAACATAACCATGTTAAACATAAGAATGAGCTCTTAAAAATACAAGGCACGGACTCTTTAAGGGACGTGCCTTTTTACTTGATTGTAAAAACAAAAATTTAACTTATCTTTCTCATTTTTTTAATTATCTCAAGGAGTAAACGCTATGTTAGCCGTAGAATTGATTATCGTTCTGCTGGCCATTTTCCTCGGTGCGAGACTTGGGGGAATTGGTATCGGGTTTGCCGGTGGTTTAGGGGTTTTAGTTTTAGCTGCTATCGGTGTTAAACCTGGTTCAATCCCTTTTGATGTTATCTCCATCATTATGGCTGTTATTGCCGCAATCTCTGCGATGCAGGTTGCTGGTGGTTTGGATTATCTTGTTGGCCAAACTGAAAAACTGTTAAGACGCAATCCAAAATACATCACAATTCTTGCGCCTATTGTGACTTATTTCTTAACTCTATTTGCAGGTACAGGGAACATCTCTTTAGCAACACTGCCAGTTATCGCTGAAGTTGCAAAAGAACAAGGCATCAAACCTTGCCGTCCTTTATCAACCGGTGTTGTTGCAGCTCAAATCGGTATTACTGCATCTCCTATCTCTGCGGCTGTTGTTTACATGGCTTCTGTCATGGAAAACCCAGCAATGGTGGGTGAAGGTAACACTGTAAGTTATATCACTCTGCTGTCTATCTTATTACCAGCAACTTTCCTTGCTATCATTCTGATGTCATTTATCGTGTCTTGGGTATTTAACTCAAAACTGTCTGATGATGCTGTCTATCGTGAGCGTTTAGAGCAAGGTCTGGTTGAATTACGTGGTAGCCAAGAACGTAGAGAAACATTACCAGGTGCTAAATCATCTGTAATGCTGTTCCTACTGGGTGTTCTGTGTGTTGTAACTTATGCAATTATCAACAGCCCAAGCTTAGGTATTGTCAAAACTCCACTGATGAATACGACTAACGCTATTCTTATCATCATGCTGAGTGTTGCAACACTGATCACTGTCTTCTGTAAAGTGAAAACTGACAACATCCTAAACTCAAGTACCTTTAAAGCTGGTATGAGTGCATGTATCTGTATTCTGGGTGTTGCATGGTTAGGTGATACTTTCGTTTCAAGTAACATCGATTGGATCAAACTGACTGCGGGTGACTTAATCACTGGCCATCCTTGGTTATTAGCAGTTATCTTCTTCTTCTGTTCTGCTCTGTTATATTCTCAAGCAGCAACAGCGAAAGCGTTAATGCCAATGGCTTTAGCATTAGGTGTAACTCCATTAACTGCAATTGCTTCTTTCTCTGCGGTTTCTGGTCTGTTCATTCTGCCAACTTACCCAACATTGGTTGCAGCAGTTCAAATGGATGACACAGGTACAACTCGTATCGGTAAATTAGTCTTCAACCACCCATTCTTTATCCCAGGTACTATTGGTGTGGTATTAGCTGTCGGATTTGGTTTCCTCTTCGGCGGTATGATTTTGTAGTTTGAAGTAAAAAATTAAAACATTGCAAAAAAGTGCTTAGCACTTAAAAGAAATAAAAAATAAGAAAATACCCTGTCGGCCAAGATGGGGTATTTTCATTTTAGCTTATCGCTCCTCGCTTTCATTTTTAGCTAAAGTCTGCTAATTATGATGTTCTCGCGACAACGTGATTTAAGGAGATTTCCGTGCAACGTGAAGCGTTATTAGACCACGTACTTATCCAATTAGAGCAATATGGCTTAGCTGCAACCTTACCTGAGCTTCTTCAAGATTCGGGTATCAACGAATCTGATCTTCACCCTTTCTGGCCTGATAGAGATGCATTGATTTTTGATTGTCTTCGCCACCATGGACAGCAAATTGACATTTGGCAACGCCAAGTAATGTTAGATGAAGAGCTCTCTATCGAACAAAAACTACTGGCACGTTACGATCAACTCGCTATGCGTTTAGAAAAAAACCGATTCCCAGGTTGTTTATTTGTTGCTGCTTGTAGCGCATATCCTGATGAGCACTCTCAAATCCACCAATTAAGCCAACGCCAAAAACAAAGCTCATTTGATTACTCTAGAACGCTACTACGCGAGCTTGATATCGAAGACAGTGAATTAGTTGCCAAACAGATGGAACTCATCTTAGAAGGCTGTCTAAGTCGTTTAATGGTGAATCATCATGCTGATGATATTATTACAGCAAAATTATTGGCAGAAGATATTCTTAAGATTGCTCAATGCCGAAAAAATGGTGCATTAAGTTAGTTGTAAGCGTTAGAAAACGAGAAAAATGATCTGTTTTTTTGTTTGTACTCAATTTCTATCTGTAGAGTAGCAAAAAACAAATTTAATCATCAAAAAAAGAGAAGGTTTTCTCTTTGATATGCAAAAAAGTGAATATCTTTACTGATTGTTATTTAAGCATTTTTTGCTAAAAAAACGCTTATGATGAAAATTTAAACTCGAATAGAGTAAAAAGAAAGCAAACAAACTTATTTTTGCATTTTTTATTAAAAAGACGTTGACGCATCACGCTGAATACGGTTTAATGCGCCTCGTTAGCCCGAATAGCTCAGTCGGTAGAGCAGGGGATTGAAAATCCCCGTGTCCTTGGTTCGATTCCGAGTTCGGGCACCATCTTTAGAAAAACCAGCCTTAGGGCTGGTTTTTTGCTTTCTACTCTTCATAATTTTCAATATCTCTTTTCAAACGAGACAATCCCTTTATTGCATTATGACTTTTCTTGTTCTCTTAAAATATTATTTCTAATGCAGCCTTATTATATGAACAAGACTGCATAATATTAAAAATAGAATTATCTTTCTTGTAATGCTTGTTTCATCCTAGTTATTGGCTTAATCAAATATTGGAATACTGTTTTTTCACCCGTCTTAATATCCACACCAGCAATCATCCCTGGAATGACAGGTAATTCCTTTCCGTTTTTGTCAGTAAGATGACTACTCTGTGTAGTGACTAACACACGATAAAAAGCTTCATCTTGATTGAGTTTTAAATCACTAGGTCTCTTTTGATCATGCAATGTATCTGGGCTAACTAAAGTAACAATACCTTCCAATCCACCATAAATAGCGTAATCATAAGCAGTTAGTTTGACTAATGCAGGCATTCCTGTACGGACATAAGCAACATCTCTCGGGCTGATATAAGCCTCAACTAATAGTTGGTCTTCCAATGGGACAATTTCCATAATATCCTGCCCTGCTGAAATTACTCCGCCAACAGTATTAATACGTATATTTTTGACTATACCTCTTAATGGAGCCCGTATTAATGCTCGTTCGACCGGATCAGCACGCCCTGCCATATTTTCCCTTGCCTGAGCTAATTCGGCTTCTGTTTTAACTAACTCAGCACTTGCTTCCGTTAAATATTTATTTTTCTTTTCATTTATCTGAGATTGAATATCGGCTGACTGTCGCTCCATTCGCAACAATTCCACAGCTGACATCGCACCTTGTGCAACAATAGGCCTTGTTATTGCAATCTCTCTGTCTAATAAGGCTTTACTTTTTTGTAAATTATCTATCCCTGACTCCAGTGCCTCTTTACGTATATTGTATACCGTTGTTTCACGCGCCACTAAATCAGCGGCTAATCCCTCAGGGAATTTTAGTTCAGTAGAATATGCCTCCGCTTTAAGTCTTGCTCGGATTGCTTCCAGATTATCAACTTTCGCTTCACTTTCCCTTAAAATAGCCGATGAACGGGTATCATCTAGAGTCAACAATACTTGTCCTTTCTCAACAATATCCCCTTCTTTTACCTCCATGCTTTTTAATATACCAGCATCTAATGTCTGGATGATCTGCTCTCGACTGCTGGGAATAATACTACCCTGCCCACGAGTAACTTCTTCAAGACTACTGTTCCATGCCCAAATAACAAAAATAATCAGAAAAATCAGCAACATTGTGATCATCATAAAGCTCTTATGATGTTTTTCGTGCTGAAGCGCTGCATGTAAGTCATTTAGAAGTGCTAAATCTTTATTAGAAAAAGCCTCTTTAGGATGACTTGGCGATGTCACTTGTTTTTTATTTAATTCATTCATTTCAACATTCTCAATCTTACTTATCTGTTTTGGCTTTTGAGTGAACAGTTATTTGTTTTTCTTTTTCATTTTTAGCTAACTGTTGTAAGACCGCATCTCTGGGGCCATCCATCACCACTTTACCGTTATCAACAACAATTATTCGGTTGACGATACTCAGAACCTGAGGTCGATGAGTAACAACCAATAATGTTCTTGCACGACACCATGCTGAAATGGCATTTAATGCCTGAATTTCTGAATATTGATCAAGTCCCGTTGTTGGTTCATCAAGTAAGACAACTTTTGGATTTCTCATCGTCATTCTAGCCAAAGCAACAATTTGTTTTTGCCCACCAGAAAGACCTAACCCATTCTCCCCCAAGGACATATCTAAGCCTCTTGGATGCTTTTTAATGACTTTATCTAAACCAAATCGCTTTAGTGCTACAATCAAATCTTGATCACTAGAAAAACCATCCATACGAGCTAAATCAAGATTTTCTCTTAAACTACCTAAAAATAATCTTGGTTCCTGCTCTAATAACAACACCTGATTACGCAAATAATGAGGATCTATTTGGCGAATATCGACATCATCTAGTGTGATGTTCCCTTGTTCCGTCGGATATAACCCAGCGGCTAATTTTAAAGTCGTTGATTTACCACTGCCAATACGCCCAAGTATTCCGACTTTTTCACCTGGCTTTATTTCAAATGATAAATTTTTCACTACACTGCTACTATCTTGATTATAAGCAAATGAAACATTTTGGAATTTTATATTTCCATTCATTTGTTTTAACGTAATATATTTCCTATCAGGTTCACGTTCTGAAGGTCTTTCAACAATACCGTTTACACCTTTTAAGGCGACCCAAGCCTGTTGAAAGCGTATAGCTAAACCCGCAATTTGCCCTAATGGTGATAATGCTCTACCGGATAAAATAACCGTTGCAATTAACGCCCCCATCGTAATTTTATTTGCGGGATCATCACTATGAATTAAATAAGTACCGATAATAACTAAAAATATCGTATTTAACTGTTGCATCATAACAGCAAAATAAATAACAAAATTACTGATATTTTTAACTTTCATTGATGAGGAAGCGGTTTTTGCCGTGTAATAATCCCAACGCTTTTGTGCCCAATTCATTGCATTATTCGTTTTTAACGTTTCTATGCCTTCAATCGCTTCTACTGCTAATCCTTGTCTTTGAGATGATTCCTTCATTGATTCATTAATATATTTTGATAAAGGGAGCTGAGCTAAAAGTCCAACAATAATAACCAGTGGAATTATCGTAAGTGGCACCAAAGCCAAGCTTCCCCCAACCAGTGCAATGACCGAGACAAATAAAATTAAAAAAGGCATATCAACTAATGTTAATAAACTTGCACTCGTCATAAAATCACGGACAGATTCAAAATCTCGTAAATTATTAACATAGGAGCCAGATGATATAGGCCTTTCCTGTAATTTAAGATTTGTCACTTTTCTAAATAAAGCCGAGCTGATAATTAGGTCAGCCTTTTTACCCGCAATATCCGTTAATCGTCCTCGGATCATCTTTGCTGTAAATTCAAATAATATCGCGATAATTACACCAATACTTAAAACCCAGAGAGTTTGATATGACTTATTTGGTATTACTCTGTCATAAACATTCATGACATATAATGAACTAACAAGTGCTAGAAAATTAATTACAAAAGTAGCAAAAATAATTTGATAATAATATTTTTTAAAGCGCCAAATAACTTTAAAAAACCATGCCTTAGGCATCGTATATTCGGGCAATTCTGAACGTACATCTGTTGCGATACGAGGCTTAATAAACCAACAATAACCTAAATACTTTTCATTTAATTCTGATTGAGTTAACCAAACAGATAAACCATCGACTTGCTGAATTTTATATTTACGCTGCCCAGTTTCATCAAATGAAATTTCTGTTAAAACGGCACTCTCTTCATTTTTTAATAATAATAATACTGGCATAGCCAGAGAGGGAATATCATCTAATAAACGTTGTGATAATGTATTTTCAAATCCTTCACTCTTCAGATATTCAACCAGTGATGAAAAATCAATTCCCATCTTTGCGGTACGGATTGTATGCGCAGTCAGTGTAGCCACGGATAAATGTGTGCCTAATAACTGAGTTGTAAGAGAAAGACCTTCTATGATCAATTTCATAACTACAATATTTACCTTAATTTATTAATGTGCGAGTGAATTAAGTGCCCAGCGAGAAAGTGTTCCTTGCGCATATAAATAATCAAGCATTCCATACCTAAGATCACTCAATGTGGTGGCATAAGATAATTCAACATCAGATAGCTCTTTTTCTGCATTCAAAACATCTAACAAAGAACGGCGAGCAACATTAAATTGCAATTGATAAAAATCGACGACTTTTGTCGATGATAAAATTTGTGCATCTAATATCTTTAATTTTTGAGTACTTTTTTGAATATTAATTACAGATAAGCGTCTTGCTTCTTCAATATCTCGAATAACCCTATCCATTCGCTGTTGAGCAGCATTTAACTGACTTACTTTTTCATCAACAGAATATAATGATGAAAAATTAATAATATCCCATGTCACATCAATACCTATCTGACGATCATCTTTAGTTATATTTCCAGTTAAATTAATTCTTGGTAATTGTTTTTTATTTTCAACTTTAACGCCCATTTTTTTAGCGTCTATATCGGCTTGGCTCACAAGATAGGCCGGATTTTGATTATTATTTTCCGCAGTGAATTCTCTATACATATCACTGACTGTCATTCCATCAAAAGGATTGACAAGATCACTCTCTCCAACCGGAAACCCTGTATATTTTGATAACGTACTCAGCGTTGTCATTAATTCTTTTTCATAATAGTTAATATCTTGCTCTACTAATATTTTTCTTGCTTCTGCCTGAACATATTCAGAAATACGCCCTTCATCATTACGAGCTATTACATTTAATTCAGATATAATCTTATTATGTCTATCTAAACTCTTTTTCTTTACCGCAATAGATTCTTTAGCTAATAACGCTTTTAAATAGAGGTCTGATATGGTGTAAGCAACATTTTCTTTCGTTTCGCTATATTTAAATTGATAATAGAGCTGTTCTTTTTCATTACGTTCAACATCATTTTCTATTCCACCAAAAGAATAGAGATTTAGCTCCCCTCTTAGCCCTGGAGTAAAACTATTATTATCATAATCACTTTCATCACGATGATATTGCCCTAATAGTTTATTTCCAGTGACGCTTATTACGGGAAAATGTTGAGCCCTAGCCTGATTAACTCTGGCAACCGCTATATCTACATCGGCTTTAGCTTCTAATAACTCTGGCGCATTATTTAATGAGTTATTTAATATATATTTTAAAGAATTAGCATGTGAATTAAATAATACGCCTCCAAAAATAACAAACGTTATTATTTTGAGTTTATTTATAGAAAACACAGATATTACCCCTAATAAAAAATAAAATCTAAATATAGAAATTTATGATTGGCTAATAAGGCTGCTCGAACGAGCAGCCTTAGATTTAATTAAAACAGATAATTAGAAAACACCTCCATTATCAATAATATTATTATCGATATAGACATTAGCACCACTTGTACTACTGTAAAGCGTATAAGTATGCTCAGTGCCATCTAATGCAGTTGCTTTAGTTGTTGTGGCTGTAGCAGTAAATGTCCCTAAGGTGTTAACTCCGTCAGCCCCTAAATCAACTTTATCATTAGCATCACCGGAAATATAAAGCGTTGAATTGTCATTTATAGCCAATACATCCGATACTGTTAATTTAATGGTTTGAGCTGAATTGTCTGCTTTCAGATTACTGCCAACAGTCATATCCACTTTCTCGAAGCCAGTAATACCTTCATTGTTCCCTGTCGCCAGATTGACAGAAATATTACCTGCCAGAACCAGAGTATCACTACCTTCTCCACCGTTAATGGAACCTTGATTACCAATAGGTTTGGTATCATAGTCTTTTGTCAGAACAACGATATCATCACCAGCACCCGCATCAATGGTTATATTACCATTTGAAATAGTGCCAATTTTGATTGTGTCATTCCCCTCACCACCATCAATGGTTGTCGCAGCTGAACCTAAAGTTGCACTAGTGGAATCAAATACGTCATCACCCGCCCCTAGTGAAATAGTGGCGTTATATGCTCCCTCAGTAACGGTAACAGTATCATTACCATCCCCCATAGAAACAGTAGCACCACCATAAATCCATCCAGCAGTTAAGGTATCGGCATTATCACCGACAGAAACATTACCAGTCAGATTTTTAGTGATAGTGATATTATCACTACCATATCCACCTAAAATTTCACCGGATACAGAGCCATAAATAGTGACGGTATTAACATCTGTAACTGCGTCAATATTAGTGTCATTACCCAGACTGAAATTGCCACCATCCTGATAAACAGAAAGATACTCTTTTGGCAGATTTGACTTAGCTTGAGTACCACTCCCCAGATCTAATAAACCAGATAATTCGGTATTATTTTGAGAATTAGCATCCCCTTGGGTAAAAGTATCACTGCCTGAGCCAAGATAGATTTGACCAGCATTTGTTACCCCTGTACGTTTAATCGTAACGGTGTCATCACCAGATTCCATAAAGAGATAACTGCCAGCATACATAACACGCAACGCCGTATTCATACCATCCATAGTAAAAGTATCATTACCTTCACCAGCATAGACTCGGGTATTGGCTAACATATTACCGCGAACCACCATCAGGTCATCACCAGCCCCTAAATCAACAGTTGTAATACTTTGATTACCATCTGTTTTTGTACCATCAGGTCCATTATCTGAAGAGTTAGCCACATTGCTGTATGATGAAGTTTCGCTACCATCCTGATAATAACCAACATAAATTGTATCGTTATAATCAGTTGTTAACATAGGATCAGCATCACCGCTGTTAGCACCGATAGTATATCCAAAATCGTTTGTTCCCGCTTTAGATGAGGATAACGAATATTTCAGCGTAAAATCACCATCCAGATTACGTAATGAAATCGGGTTACCATCATAAATAACACCCGTTGCTGAAGCACCCGCATTATTTACTATATCTGTTGCGGCTGTAGCGTTGTCAGATGTTCCCGTAATGGTTGCAACCACTTTTTCCATACCCTCGGCATTAAATGCATTTTGGTTAGCTTCCATTGTTGGATCAACCATAAATGAAACACTCTTAGAGCCAGCAGGAATAACAACCGTTACTGTTGATGCTCCATCATACGTTACTTTGCCTGTGTCACCATGCAGGACAATTTTTCCGTCGTGCTGAGAGCCTGCAAGCGTTGAATAATCTGGCGCACTGGCATGACCCACACCATTTGTTAAGGTTATTGTCACAGTCACATCTTGTGCTGCAACAGAATCTAAAGCAACGGTATACACTAATCCGGTAGTACCATCTGTGTCTTCAACGGTTGCAGGAACCTCTGTTACTTCACCGGAAACAGAGGCATCTGCACTAATCTTATCCCCTTTGCTATCCGTTGATGTTGTATCAACACTGATACTCACTGTCGGTAACACATCTGTTTTAGATGTTGTTGTTGCCGGATCACTTTCATTACCACTTGGATCTTTAGCAATTGCGGTCACTTCACTGTTATCTTTTACATTATCAGACGGAATAGTAGTGTTATTACCTTGACTGTCTGGGATCAAATTAGGATCGCTAGATGTCCAGCCATTATCCCCTTTCTCCATTGTTACAGTCTGTTTATCACCGTTTTCATCTTCAAACGTAATTTCAACAGTATCACCTTTATTGGCATCCCCCGGCAGTTCAACGGAAACAGAACCGTTATCTTCTGCATTTAATACTGGTGCCGATGGTGCAACCGTATCAACAGTAAAGTCGGTTGCTTGACCTTGACCACTCGTGTTGCCCGCAGGATCGGTAATTTCTGCTTTCACAGAATAATTGCCATTCGGAGTTGCTTTATCCGCTGGGATAGTGACATCCGCTTTACCCGCTGTTACTTCATCCGCTGTCAATGTGTGTTCAACGGTGTCAGTAGTGCCATCAGGTTTGGTAATAGTCAGTGTCAGAGTGTCACCCGCAGCACTACCACCCGGTACGGTCACTTCAGTTTGTACGCCGTCTTTTAACTCATCAGCATTCACACCGTTTGCCGCTTCTGGAATAGTCACCACCGGTGTTGTATCTACAGTGCCGTCACCGTCAGTATCCCCCGGAATTTGCGTATCAACAGTAAAGTCAGTTGGTTGACCTTTTCCACTGGTGTTACCCGCTGGATCGGTGATTTCAGCCGTAACAGAGTAGTTACCGTCTGCCGTCACTTTATCCGCTGGAATAGTGACATTCGCTTTACCGGCTGTCACTTCATCCGCCGTCAGTGTGTGTTCAACAGTGTCAGTGCTACCGTCAGGTTTGGTGATCGTCAGGGTGAGTTTATCCCCTTCCGCACTGCCTGCTGGCACGGTCACTTCGGTTTGTACACCGTCTTTTAGCTCGTCAGCATTTACACCGTTGGTTGCTTCTGGGATCGTGACTACAGGAGTCGCATCCACGGTACCATCACCGTCAGTGTCGCCTGGAATTTGTCCATCAACAGCAAATTCCACTTTATTCCCTTGTTTCGGCGGATTACTTCCCTGAGTTAAACTGACATCCACGCTATTTTGACCGTCTTGTACTGCGTCTTTCGGAATATCCATTGACACTTTGCCTGCCGCCACGTCATCTTTCGTGACAGTGTGCGTGACCGTTTCAGTGGAGTTATCTGGACGAGTAATGGTCAGCGTAATTTCAGCACCTTCTGCGGTGCCTGCTGGCAAGATCACTTCGGTCTGTAAACCGTCTTTCAGTTCATCCGCATTTGCATAACCATCGGCCACTTCTGGGATAGTCAACACTGGCGCATCGGTGACACCATCGGTTTTTGAAGTCACAGTTGAAGGGTCACTTTCATTACCGCTTGGATCTTTGGCAACACCCGTTACTTCGCTGTTGTCTTTTACATTATCCGCAGGGATCGTCGCTTTATCACCATTGCTATCCGGAATTAAAGCAGGGGTATCCGATGTCCAACCATTGTCGCCTTTTTCTAAGGTCACCGTATGTTTGTCACCGTTTTCATCTTCAAACGTAATTTCAACGGTATCGCCTTTATTGGCATCCGTTGGCAGTTCAATAGACACCGAGCCGTCATCTTCTGCTTTTAATTCTGGTGCTGAAGGTGCAACTGTATCGACCGTAAAGTCAGTTGGCTGACCTTTTCCACTGGTGTTGCCCGCAGGATCAGTAATTTCCGCCGTAACTGAATAGTTACCGTCTGCCGTCACTTTATCCGCGGGGATAGTTACCTCGGCTTTACCCGCTGTCACTTCATCTGCCGTCAGTGTGTGTTCAACAGTGTCAGTGCTACCGTCAGGTTTGGTGATCGTCAGGGTGAGTTTATCCCCTTCCGCACTGCCTGCTGGCACGGTCACTTCGGTTTGTACACCGTCTTTTAGCTCGTCAGCATTTACACCGTTGGTTGCTTCTGGGATCGTGACTACAGGAGTCGCATCCACGGTACCATCACCGTCAGTGTCGCCTGGAATTTGTCCATCAACAGCAAATTCCACTTTATTCCCTTGTTTCGGCGGATTACTTCCCTGAGTTAAACTGACATCCACGCTATTTTGACCGTCTTGTACTGCGTCTTTCGGAATATCCATTGACACTTTGCCTGCCGCCACGTCATCTTTCGTGACAGTGTGCGTGACCGTTTCAGTGGAGTTATCTGGACGAGTAATGGTCAGCGTAATTTCAGCACCTTCTGCGGTGCCTGCTGGCAAGATCACTTCGGTCTGTAAACCGTCTTTCAGTTCATCCGCATTTGCATAACCATCGGCCACTTCTGGGATAGTCAACACTGGCGCATCGGTGACACCATCGGTTTTTGAAGTCACAGTTGAAGGGTCACTTTCATTACCGCTTGGATCTTTGGCAACACCCGTTACTTCGCTGTTGTCTTTTACATTATCCGCAGGGATCGTCGCTTTATCACCATTGCTATCCGGAATTAAAGCAGGGGTATCCGATGTCCAACCATTGTCGCCTTTTTCTAAGGTCACCGTATGTTTGTCACCGTTTTCATCTTCAAACGTAATTTCAACGGTATCGCCTTTATTGGCATCCGTTGGCAGTTCAATAGACACCGAGCCGTCATCTTCTGCTTTTAATTCTGGTGCTGAAGGTGCAACTGTATCGACCGTAAAGTCAGTTGGCTGACCTTTTCCACTGGTGTTGCCCGCAGGATCAGTAATTTCCGCCGTAACTGAATAGTTACCGTCTGCCGTCACTTTATCCGCCGGGATAGTTACCTCGGCTTTACCGGCTGTTACTTCATCTGCCGTCAGTGTGTGTTCAACAGTGTCAGTGCTACCGTCAGGTTTGGTGATCGTCAGGGTGAGTTTATCCCCTTCCGCACTGCCTGCTGGCACGGTCACTTCAGTTTGCACGCCGTCTTTTAACTCATCAGCATTCACACCATCTGCCGCTTCTGGAATAGTCACCACCGGTGTTGTATCTACCACACCGTCACCGTCGGTATCCCCCGGAATTTGCGTATCAACAGTAAAGTCAGTTGGTTGACCTTTTCCACTGGTGTTGCCCGCTGGATCGGTGATTTCAGCCGTAACAGAGTAGTTACCGTCTGCCGTCACTTTATCCGCAGGGATAGTTACCTCGGCTTTACCGGCTGTTACTTCATCTGCCGTCAGTGTGTGTTCAACAGTGTCAGTGCTACCGTCAGGTTTGGTGATCGTCAGGGTGAGTTTATCCCCTTCCGCACTGCCTGCTGGCACGGTCACTTCAGTTTGCACGCCGTCTTTTAACTCATCAGCATTCACACCATCTGCCGCTTCTGGAATAGTCACCACCGGTGTTGTATCTACCACACCGTCACCGTCGGTATCCCCCGGAATTTGCGTATCAACAGTAAAGTCAGTTGGTTGACCTTTTCCACTGGTGTTGCCCGCTGGATCGGTGATTTCAGCCGTAACAGAGTAGTTACCGTCTGCCGTCACTTTATCCGCAGGGATAGTTACCTCGGCTTTACCCGCTGTCACTTCATCCGCCGTCAGTGTGTGTTCAACAGTGTCAGTGCTACCGTCAGGTTTGGTGATCGTCAGGGTGAGTTTATCCCCTTCCGCACTGCCTGCTGGCACGGTCACTTCGGTTTGTACACCGTCTTTTAGCTCGTCAGCATTTACACCATCTGCCGCTTCTGGGATAGTCACTACTGGTGTTGTATCTACCACACCGTCACCGTCGGTATCCCCCGGAATTTGCGTATCAACAGTAAAGTCAGTTGGTTGACCTTTTCCACTGGTGTTGCCCGCTGGATCGGTGATTTCAGCCGTAACAGAGTAGTTACCGTCTGCCGTCACTTTATCCGCAGGGATAGTTACCTCGGCTTTACCCGCTGTCACTTCATCCGCCGTCAGTGTGTGTTCAACAGTGTCAGTGCTACCGTCAGGTTTGGTGATCGTCAGGGTGAGTTTATCCCCTTCCGCACTGCCTGCTGGCACGGTCACTTCGGTTTGTACACCGTCTTTTAGCTCGTCAGCATTTACACCATCTGCCGCTTCTGGGATAGTCACTACTGGTGTTGTATCTACCACACCGTCACCGTCGGTATCCCCCGGAATTTGCGTATCAACAGTAAAGTCAGTTGGTTGACCTTTTCCACTGGTGTTACCCGCTGGATCGGTGATTTCAGCCGTAACAGAGTAGTTACCGTCTGCTGTCACTTTATCCGCTGGAATAGTGACATCCGCTTTACCCGCTACTACTTCATCCGCTGTCAGCGTGTGTTCAACAGTGTCAGTGCTACCGTCAGGTTTGGTGATTGTTAGAGTGAGTTTATCCCCTTCAGCGCTACCACCCGGTACAGTCACTTCGGTTTGTATGCCGTCTTTTAACTCTTCAGCATTCACACCATCTGCCGCTTCTGGGATAGTCACTACCGGTGTTGTATCCACCACGCCGTTACCGTCGGTATCGCCTGGAATTTGAGTATCGGCAGCAAATTCCACTTTATTCCCTTGTTTCGGCGGATTACTTCCTTGAGTTATACTAACATCAACACTGTTTTGGCCGTTTTGTACTACATCTTTCGGAATATCTATTGACACTTTGCCTGCCACGACTTCATCTTTCGTGACGGTATGTGTAATAGTTTCAGTGGTGTTATCTGGACGAGTGATGGTTAGCGTAATTTCTGCGCCTTCCACAGTACCTTCTGGCAAGGTGACTTCTGCTTGTAAACCGTCTTTCAGTTCATCCGCATTTGCATAGCCATCCTCTACTTCTGGAATACTTAAAACTGGTACATCTGTTACAGGATCTGGTTTTGCTGTTACAGTAACGTCATCACTTTTATTACCGCTCGGATCTTTTGCACTTGCGGTAACGTCGCTATTATCTTTTATCTTGTCATTAGGAATAGTGACATGATCGTTATCTGTATCAGGAATCAAGTCCGGATTGCTTGATGTCCAGCCATTATCGTCTTTCTCTAGTGTGACAGTATTTGAGTTACCATTCTCATCTTCAAAAGTAACATCTACAGAATCACCTTTGTTTGCATCTTTTGGTAAATCGATAGAAACAGAACCATCATCTTCAGCGGTTAATCCCGGTTTACTTGGTGCAGTGACATCTGCATCATTACCTTTATTGTCACCACCATGATTTCTATTAGCTAAAAAGATCGCTAATGCACTACCGATAGAACCCGCAACCCATAAAAATAGGCCAATTCCATCATCATTATCAGAAAGAGTACCGGTTTCACCAGCAACTAAATGCTCTAAAACAGGACCATCTTGAGTAATAGTGGCTTCCCCCATTACCCCATTTTGATCTAAGACATTTAAAGTTGCATAACACTGTTGCTCTCCTGGTTTGCATTCTTCCCAGAAATCTTTAATTACAACTTCAAGATCTTGTTCTTTACTAGATAAAATAAGATCATCCGATTTACGAAGTGCTTTAATATCTAGTGGTGAAAGATTTGTTTCAGAATCAAATAATTGATAAACCTCATTTGGCTTTGCCGTTATTACATGCTTTGCATGCGGATTTAACTGCACTTGTATATCTGAATTTTTTTCAGAAAAGATAAATTTCATAATAATTACCTAGCATTAGAATAGAACCTCTAAACAGAAGATACTTGCTGTTTATTTAAAAATTTCTTTATTAAGAATTAGTTACAAAATGATATTCTTTCCTTTTTCATTCTCCTTACATTTACATTTTTTTATCTTTATGAATATATTCACAATTACAATCAATAATTATTCTCTTTTTACTGTCTAATATTTTTATAAAATGAAGGATGGAAATATTTAAAATAAAGCAAACTTCTATTAGTGTAGAAACGCTCCATTTAACATCACCTCGTTCTAGGCGAGAATAATGTTGTTGACTTATATTCATTTTCTTTGACATATTAATCCCTGTCAGTTTTTTAGCCTTCCTTATAGCTTTAACCTCGTTTCCTATTACATAATTAATATTCCAGCCATACATCTTAATTACCTAATTCAGGGATAAAGATAGAAATACTACAAATACAATTTCACTTAAGTTCAGTGTATCACCTAGCCTCACGCCCCAAATCAAACAAACAAATAAATAAATGCCACAAAATAACAAACAAGATATCTATCAACAAAATAGCTCACAGAAAAAAAGATAAATTGCCACAACTTTTAATTAAATCGCCAAAAATGTTAAAACACATCCTTATAATCAAAGTTATACTCACATTCATGTAATTAACCTTGAAAAAATTAGTCTTTAACCAAGCTGGTTCACACAAAAAATAACACTAAAAGATAAATAAATATCACTATTTGCCACCCTGCGATAAATGTAATTTCATTTATAAAAATAAAACCATAGACTGATCATTAATATTTATCATTACTATTTAACTAATTTAATTTGGATTAAAGTGAGTCTATTTACATGAAAGATTACTATTTTCATTTAAAAAACTTAACCCTATCTAATTACATTATGCTACTAACAAAAGACAGCGAAATACGAATAGAAACAAATAACTTTAAAAAATCAATAAATAAAAATAGTATTGCTCTAATATCAAAAGATATAAAGTTCGATGTATATTTTTCTAATATAAATAAACCAACCTTACTTTATTTATCTTGTGATATTCTTAGAGATGCGTTAAAAATAAACCTTGCCTCTAACCATTAGATTAAAAGAGAATGCGCAGAATATTGAAAATAATATTTTAATAAAAAAGGCTCAACCAGAAGATATTCTATTATTTAATAAATTAAAAAGTAAATTTAACAATGAAATTGTCACGTCTGATAAAATAGAACATGAATATATATTAAAAATAGCATGCTTATTGAGCGGATTAGAAATAAATATGATGGGTTTTATCTATGAGATGTATAACTCATCATATACAAATAAAATCATCAATATCATTAGTGAAGATTTAAGTTATGAGTGGACAATAAAAGATATTAGTAAAAGGCTATATATTGGAACATCATCTTTAAGAAAAAAACTAGAGGCTGAAAAAACAAGCTTTACTAAAATATTAACAAAAACAAGAATGGAACATGCTATAAATTTATTAACAACAACAAATTTAAATATCAATACTATATCAAATAAATTAGGGTATAAAACAACTTCATATTTCATAAAAAAATTTAAAGAATATTACAATACAACACCTAAAAAATTACTAAAAAATCATACTACAGGAACGAAATAATCTAATGAACATATATTACTTTTATCTTTCATATCGTTGATATTAAAAACTTCAATATCATAGCTATCTCTTTTTTTAGCCTTTAACTTTGATAGCTCTCTAAAATAAATAACATTAGATAATATGAGATATTCATCCCATGTACCATAAAATGAAAATTTATAATACCTATCACCATTTGTAGAAACAAAGGTTTCATGTTTATTAGTAAATTCAAAAAAATTATATACAGCTAAAATGTTCTTAGTGGAGGTAGTTCTTTCACATCTATAATATACGTTTAAATAAATTTCAGAACTATTTTTTATTAAGCTTTTTAATTTATCTATTTTATTTTTATTCTTAAAACCTAATCCCGTTCGAGTAACTTTTGCCTTAAGCTCAAAAGGAATATCAACATAAAAAACACTTTCCTCATTTTCAGAAGGTAACAGACAAACAAAGCTCTCACTATTCATTAAGTTAGGGAAAGTTAAATATTTGTGTTGCGGTATATAATCAGTAAAATCCCAGTATGCACAGCTCCGGTAAGCACTTGGTGTTATTTTAAAGTATCTTTTAAAAGCTCTTGAAAAGTTCTGTTGAGAATTAAATTGATAAATAATCGATATATCTAATACAGATAAACTTGTTAATCGTAATAAAGTTGCAGACAACGATAAACGTCTCGCGAGGATATATCTAGCAATCGTCTTACCAGTAAAATGATAAAACAAATCTTGAAAATGCCTTTTACTGTATCCTGATTTTTTTATAACATCATCTTGAGATAAAGGACTATTTAAATTTTCTTCAATCCAATCGAGGATAGCCTGTAAAAGATTTTCTTTCAAAATTTAGCCTTATATTAGCTATAAGTTATTTATATTTATTACATTAACACAAAAATTATTTTTATCATGCATAATAAATAAAACAAATTACTTATCTGATTACCTCCCCAAGGACAAGCATAAATGGAATTTCCCAAAGATCGAGTTTACCATTCAGTCATCTGCGTACTTGCCTTTATAGGCTACTTCTTTTCCTCTTTTAGCCTATTGCTAACGCCTTCACCTATTGCACTGTATCAATCGACTTATATCATCTCATTGGTGAGCTTTTTTATTTACCTTCCCTACTGCCTAATTATTTGGTTTGCCTATCAAAAACACATTACATTAATGCCATTAGGCCGACTTCAATGGCGAACATTAAAAGCTCCTGTCTTAGCATTACTGGGATTATTATTTATCGGCATGTTTTTAGGATCTGACGATGATTCATGGATAGCCGAGGTTGAACCCATTACAGGATTTGCTTTCTTCCTGTTTGCCCTTGCTGTTATGTTTATTGCTCCGATTACTGAAGAGATCATTTTTAGAGGTTTTCTATTAAATGCAGGCATGTGGTATGGCAATACAGGAAAATGGATAGCGATTATTCTTTCTTCACTGCTATTTTCAACTATGCACTATCAATATGAATCAATCTCTACATTTATTCTTATTTTTATTGTGGGAGTTATCTTTTGTTTAGTAAGAATAGGAACTCGTTCATTAATCGCACCTATTGCCCTACACTGCATCAATAATTCAATCACTATTCTTTTCTTAATGATATAGCACGTTTATTTAATAAAACTCTCTTTGATATAGAAAAATGGTTATTATTAATAACTAATATTTAAAGAGTTTTATTACTTTTAGCTAAATATTTTTTATAATAAAAAAATATTTATTATCTATAATTATCTTACTAACGCATCTTAAAAATAAATTACATTATTAACCATAAAAAATCATCTTATTAACAAGCCATTATTTAAATTACATAAAATCCATATTAACTCACACTCTGAAAAGAATGAAATAAATAAGATATTAATAAGAATCACTCTTAATTTATTTATGAGATCTCTCTCTAAAGATAGGAAATTAACTTAGGATTAATAGCATAGAAATGCTAGCATAAAAAATGCTATAAATTAATTCTATAATTTACATGATGTTAGTTTAAATAAATTAAAAATTTTTAAATATATTGTCTTCAATTTATTAACAAGAAAGATAATGAATATCTCCGTTAATAATTATTTAAACTTACTATTCTAATTTTAAAATTAAAGTTATAAAAACATTATTCTATTTCAACCTGGTTTAAGTCGTTTTTATACTAGATTGATAGCAACACAACAAAAATACTTTCAATAAAAGTGGGCGTACTATGAAAAGCATGTTTACGACTCGGGAGCTCCCTGACGTAGATCGGTTTTCCGTATTCAGGGATACAATAAAAGACCGCTTTTTATCGTCTTATGAATGCAATGAAGTCGAATTGCCTCCTCATTCTCGATTTTATGCCAACATTGTCGAGCAGAAGGTGACAAATATTCGCTTTATTCAGCTAGAGTCTAATGGTCACTGGGCGAGTAGCCGTCCTTTAACTCATAAACTTAGCTTGGAAGAGCATTTTCAAATTGAGATACAGCGTTCAGGAACTAGCCATCTTACTCAAGATGGAAGAACCGCATTTCTACGGCAAGGAGACTTTTGTATTTTTGATATGGCAAGACCCGTATCATGGTCTTTTGATAACGATTACTCATTATTTAAAATTTTGATCCCAAGGGAGAAACTAGCATCACGTTTAGGTAATACCCAAAATCTTACTGCAAGAGCAATACGAGGCAATAGCATTACAGGCTCCCTCGTTTATAGCTTTGTGATGCGCTATATTCCGTTCTTAGACTCAATGCCACCACAACATGCACAACAACTTTCCGATATTTTATTGAATTTAATTACGTCTGCTTTCAGTGAATACAGTATTGCAACTCCACCTCAAAGCTTAGGAAGATCAACACTGTTTTATTTTGCCCAGCACTATTTAGAGCAACATATTTCCGATCCAGATTTAAGTGTTAATCAATGTGCAAATGCTTGTGGGATCTCTGTGCGCTATTTACAGATGTTATTTAAAGAACAAAATACCTCTGTACTTCGTTGGATCTACCAAAAACGCCTTGAGAATTATAAAGCGGCTTTAGTTAATCCTCTCTTGGCAGAGAAAAATATTACACAATTAGCTTATGAATGCGGATTTAGCGATATTTCTAATTTAAGTCGAAAGTTTAAATCCGAATTTTTTATGACGCCTTCAGAATATCGAAAAATACATTCGTTAAGATAAATAGACTAATTATCTCCCCCTCTAGTTAAAATTTTGGAGGTTACGCTAAAGGGGGATTGGTGTTGTTACATTAACCGTAACGAAATTCAATGCCTAAAGTGCCACATGGATATTCCCATTTCTTTAAAATTGTTTCACCACATAAAACACGGCAAGTTCCGCACTCTAAACAGCCCGCGTAATCAAAAAGGTATTGTCCTTTTTCATCTTTCTTATATAACCCAGCAGGGCAAGCTTTCATTAAGATGTCAAATTGTGCAGGATCGATATCATCCTTTAACACAATATGTGGATTTTCTTCATCCACATTAAATTTATTGACGCCTAATTTAACGTCTACGTTGACTTGACTCATAAAGAACGTACCCCCTTAAACCCATCTTTAATTAAGTTCATTACACCCACTTTCTTAACTTGAGACAGTATTTTCTTACGCACTGGTTTTTCTGGGCCATTAATCACAAATAAATCATGCATTACATTAGCCGCCATTTGCGGGTAATCCGTAAAGAATCTTGTATTATCAAGGAAAGAAGGTAAGTCTTTGTATAACTTCATATCTTTCATCACAAAGCTGTCATTTAATAAAGATTGGTAGCAACTTAATTCTTTTTGGCTATAACTGTTTTGCTCTTTCGCCATTAATACCGCTTTTGCAGCCGCTTCACCTGAAGCAATCGCTAAATCCATTCCTCTTACGGTATAGCCGACATTAAGGCAAAAACCTGCGGCATCTCCCGCCACTAATACGCCATCTTTCACTAATTCAGATACCATATTCATGCCACCCTCTGGCACCATATGCGCTGAATATTCTAATAATTTGCCGTCTTTGATAAGTGGTGCAACAACAGGGTGTTGTTTAAAATCTTCTAATAATTGAGGAACCGTTTTTTCGAATTTATCGACATTATGTAGCCCTAAAACAAGACCTAAAGAAACGGTATTTTTATTGGTATATAAGAATCCGCCACCTAAATATCCACCTGATGGTGCGCCAGCAAAAAGCCAAGCTAAGCCTTCATCATTAGTACAACCAAATCGGTCTTCCATTTGTTGTGGCGTGAATTCCAATAACTCTTTAACTCCTACCGCCACAGTGTGAGGGTTAACTTTTTGTGTCATACCTAATTGTTTTGCTAATAATGAATTAACACCATCAGCGAGGATAACCACATGGGCTTCAATTTCATCATCACCTGCTTTTACACCACACACCTTGCCTTCTTTCACCAACACTTCATCAACGCGAACACCCGTGATCACTTGTGCGCCAGCGTCTTCTGCTTTTTCCATTAACCATTGGTCAAATGAAGAACGTAATACGGTATAAGAGCGTGCAGCTTCCTCTTCTTGTTGCGTGTGTTGATAATCTAAAGTCACACCATCTGTTTCCGTTAGCATGGAAATTTTTTCACGCGTCACCAAGCGTTCAACAGGTGCTTCTTGGGCAAAATTGGGAATGATTTTTTCAAGGCTGTGCGCGTATAAACGTCCACCTGTCATATTTTTACTGCCAGCGAAATTACCTCGCTCTACAACTAAAACATCACACCCTGCTTGTGCTAATACATAGGCAGCAGTACCACCAGCAAGTCCACCACCCACAATAATGGCGTCAAAAATATCGTCTGACATACTTTCCTATCCTTTTATTATGTGTGGTCGCTTAGCAAATTATCACTAAGCGACCTACGGTGATTAGCCGCCAAGCTTCGCGGTTAATGCAGGTAACACTTTGTAGAGGTCGCCAACAATACCGTAATCCACCATATTGAAAATTGGGGCATTTTTATCTTTGTTGATAGCAACAATGACTTTTGCTCTATCCACACCTACCATATGCTGAATTTGCCCTGAAATACCGACAGCAACATAAACATCCGCACCTAAGGTCACACCTGAAACACCAATGTAGCGGTCGTGTTCCATCCAGCCTTCACCTTCAGCAATTGGACGTGAACAACCCACTTCGCCTTGAAGGGCTTTCGCTAATGCCGCCGCGAGTGCAATATCATCCGCCTTAGCAAAACCGCGTCCGATACCCACAACACAATGCGCTTTACCTAAATCAACGGTACTGCCTTGTTTTGGCTTACGCGCTAATACTTTTAATGTATGTGCAGGGGCGATAAAGGTACCTTGTACCACTTGTGCATTGGGTGCGTCGTTAATGACTTCCACATCTAATGCACTGCCCACAGTGGCAATAGCATAAGGTGAGCGAATTTCTGCTTTAGCATGCGCTAAACCACCATAGACTTGGTGTGTCGCAATCACCGTATTGTTTTCAATCGCAAGACTTAATGCATCACTGACAACACCAGCGTTTAACATCACACCAAGGCGAGCCGCAATCGCTTTTGCACGTTTTGATGAAGCAAGTAGAACCAATGCATTCGCCCCCGCTTCTTTAATAATTGCTGCAAAAGAGGCCGCATAATCTTCAGCGATCACTCCCTCTTGAGGTGCAAAACAGTACACACAATCAGCGCCTAAGTTGACACATTCACGCGTACTTTCATCATCACCAATAAACAGCACATTGACCTTTTCACCAAGACCACGAGCAAACGCAATCAGCTTTGCTAAATCATCCGCTTTTTCGGCATAAACAAAGGTAGTAGGTAGTAAACTAGCCATTTTTAATCTCCTTATTGATTAACCGCTTGGCGTAAATGTTCAGCAAAAGTGGCAATATTTTCATCTGAATCACCTTCTAAAATAATACCAAGGCGATCAGATTGCTCTGGCGCACAAACTTGTGTTTGCACAACAGTCAGAGAAGAAATATCAACACCGATATCGCCTAACCCTAGCTTTTCAACTGATTTTTTATTCGCCGCTAAAATGGCTTTCATTGAAGGGAGTTTTGGTGTGTTAATACTTGAAGTGACACACACAATGGCAGGTAATGTCAGTTCAAGTTCTTCAGTGATATTTTCTAAATCACGTTCAACAATGATTTTGTCGCCTTCAACGGTGATTTTGTTTACAGCGTTCACACAAGGTAAACCTAAATATTCACCAACGGCTAAACCCGTTTGTTGAGCGTATAAATCACCCGAACCTTCACCGAAAATGAGCAAGTCAAAACCCACTTTTTTTGCTGCTTGCGCAATAATATTGGCAGTATCTGTTGAATAAAGCGCGCTACATGCATCATCAGCAACCAGTGTTAATACATCAGGGCCACGCGATAAAATATCTTTTTTAATTTTCGCGTTTTCAACCATGGCACTTGTCCCCACACTTAATGCAGTTACAGTACTATCACCAAGGGCAGAGGCTATTTCTACTGCGGTTTCAATTGCATTCAAGTCATACAAACTAATTTTTAAACCCGCATTATCGGTTGCGAGTGTACGATCAGGCCGTGTTGTGATGTCTTGTTCGTCATGAACAACCTTACAGCAGGCAATAAGTTTCATAATTCACATTCTCCGTTTTGCACAATGCAACAAATTAATAAGCTCAAATCTCATTACGCTAAAATATGCTTAGCGATGACCATACGTTGCACTTCACTTGTGCCTTCAAAAATCTCAGTAAGTTTTGCTTCACGCATCAAACGTTCAACAGGATAGGATTTGGTGTAACCCATACCGCCATGTAATTGAACGGCTTTTTGAGTTACATAAGTGGCAGCTTCTGCTGCATAAAGTTTGGCTTGAGCTGATTCACGAGTGTAAGGAAGACCCGCCATTTTGGCGGCAGCGGCACGATAAACTAGCATACGTGCGCAATCAACACGCGTTGCCATATCCACTAATACCCATTGAATACCTTGATTAGCAGCAATGGGTTTACCAAATTGAATACGTTCTTTGGTGTAAGCAATAGTGGCATCTAAAGCGCTTTGTGCGATCCCTAATGCCAATGCAGAGCAACTTAAACGCCCGCCATCTAAGGTTTCCATCGCGATATTAAAGCCTTTGCCTTCTTCGCCTAACATAGCGCTGGCTGAAACAACACAATCACTGAAGCTCACAGAGCAGGTTTCAGAGCCGTTCATACCCATTTTGTCTTCAGGTAAACCAATGCTAATACCTGGGTTATCACGCTCAACTAAGAATGCGGTGATCCCTTTTACACCCTTACTTTTATCGGTCATGGCAAACACGATAAAGAAAGCACCTTGAGGCGCCGCAGTGATCCACAATTTAGAGCCATTAATCACATAGTTATCGCCTTGACGAACGGCTGTTGTTTCTTGAGCCGCAGCATCACAGCCCGCACTAGGCTCTGACAAACAGAAGCACCCTAATTTTTCGCCAGAAACCACACCTGGTAAAATGCGTGCTTTAGTCTCTTCATCAGCATATTTTTGAATGATTGGCCCTGTTAAAGAACATTGTGATCCCATGATCATAGCGTGAGAGGCGCTCACTTTAGCCATCTCTTCTGTGGCTAATACATAGCTAATAGCATCTGCTTCTGTACCACCATAAGCTTCATCAATGTTGAAACCAAAGAGTCCCAATTCAGCCATCGGTGCAACACTCTCACTAGGAAAGCGATGTTCTTTATCAATAGCACCCGCAATTGGTTTAATGTCGTTTTCAACGAACTCTCTGACCATATCGCGGATCAGGACTTGTTCTTCTGTTAGCTGAAAATCCATGTTTATCTTCCTCTGAGAATATTGATGGTTATCTCTATGGCGTGCGATTTCGCGTTTGTCGTCTTATCGCACGCATTAATGGGTTAACGTTGTGCCTACATCGTTGCTATTGATGCAGGTAAAAAGGTGTACAGCAGCAACATAAACATCATGGCTAACAGTGGGATAGCGAGGGTTAATGTCCCCACTGGCCCATAGCCCTCTTTATGGCTGACACCACAGACGCTAAAGACAGTAATAATCAATCCGTTAAATGGCGGTGTTGTACTCATAGATGCCATTGTGGCAACACGGTGTAATGAACCTTGATCAACCACGGTTGCAGGGAACATCGCGGCAATCATTGGCATGGCGATACTTAACGCACCAGAGCCTGAACCACTGATAAACACTAGCGCACCGACTGAAATTGCAGTCACAACGAGTGGATTAAGACCCGATTGAGCAATCGCTTGGAATGATTCTTTGAAGGCTGGTAACGTCATGACTAACGCACCAAATCCAACAATAACCGCCGTGTTAAAGAGGGAGGTCACCCCTTCCATCGTTCCTGCGGCTAAATTAGGTATGAGTTTTTTCCAATCTAGATAGCGTAAGTACACAATCAAGGCAGCAATAATGGCGCAGAACAGTGCAATAGCGGGATCCCATTTCAGGATATTCAGCACGACAAGTAGAATAAGCATCGGCAGTAATGCAACGAGCACATTCGGTAATTGGCGATCTTTTTTACCCTCTTCTGCTTTCGCCGTTTTTTCATCTTCAACCCAACCTTCACCTTTCGCTTTTACGCGCTTAAAGAGCCAAGTGAGATAAATAATCACTAAGGTGACTTGGAACAATGCTGTCAACATACCTGGTACTAAACCCGCAGTTGCTGACGTGCCTAGAAATTTCATTGGGATAAGGTTTTGGATCTGAGGCGATCCCGGCATGATCATCACAAACGTACCCGCACCTGCAAAATAGACAGCCGGAATAAGTCTGCGAGGAAGATTCGCTTTACGGAATAAACTCACCATCATTGAATAGACGGTAAACAGTGCAACAAACACTGACACACCGCCGTAGGCTAAAATGGCACAAGCCGCCACTAATGATGGAATAACGGCTCTTTCACCAAATTTACCAATAATAAAAGAGGCAACACTATCAGCAGCGCCACTGATAGCGGTTAATTTGCCAAAAATCGCACCTAGTACGAAAATGAAGAAGAAGCTGCCAAAATAGCCACCTAATCCGCCGGTATACACTTGTAATAGTGCATCGACAGGATTAAGCATATCTGGTGATACAAGCCATGCAGTCACAGCAAGAAATAGGCTGGTGGTAAAGACAGAAATAAAAATATGTATGCCTTTCATACACATAATCATTAATATCGCTAGCCCGATGATTAAACAAATAATACCCATGATTGCCCCACTTATATGTGTTAGGGTTCAATTGACCTGCGTAAATCACGCAGGTCTTTTGTGACTATTAATTAACGTTGTTAAGCAGAAAGCACATCTGCAAAAGTTTGCAGTGCCGTTCTTGCCTGTTCATATGTTTTGGTTTGCTGATCAATTTCGATAATGATGGAAGGAATGCCTTCTCTATCGAGGAATTTCTTCACGATAGGGGCATCAAATTCTTCAGGATCACAGAACTTCGTCAGTAAATAGACAACACCATCAGCGCCTGTATTTTTCACCATATCGGCAATTAAACGACCACGTTTTTTCTCTGGATCATACAAAAGTGAACACCCATCAAGATGAGCGATTTGCTCAGCCATTGCTTCATAAGGTGCTTTGTTTTCAGGAATATCTTGGCGAAATTGACGAGACTCATGCGCGACTTCATCCGCTACAATCGCCATTTTGTTGTCAGCCAAAATTTGTAGAATAGAAGGGCTATCCGCAATAATGCCTGTTACAACAATCTTGTGTCCTTTCCAAGGTTCTGGAGACAAGGTTTTGCATTGTGCAACAATGGTTTCAACGGCTTTTGTATGCTCAACGACATCCATAAAATAACCACTTTTGATCACAGTATTACGACGTTGTGGTGTGACCAAGTTTGGATGAAGTGCCGCGATATCTGAAAACTCGCGTAATGCGCGACGGCGCTGATTAAATAGATGGATGGCATTTTTCAGTGCATCGTCTGTCACCGTTTGACCTGAAATCTCCCCTAATTGCAGTGCAATTTTCTTATATTGTTCAGTTAAGAATGCAATACCTGCTGGCGTTTTACGGTTCTGTGGATGAACCAATTGAATGAAAGGAACTTGTGGTACACCAGATTTCCAGTTTTGCCCTAAGCATTTTAAGGTGTCACAAAGAGAAGGAATTAAGGCAGCAGACAATTTATTTAATGCCCCATCTAATCCCATCTCAAGAGAAGAAAGCACTAACGCACAATAGAAAGGAGGAAAATATTTCTTCGCTTCTGAGATCTCACGGCCTTCTGCTCCCCAAATACCAAAAGGCACCATACCTGCGGCATAGACAATTTCATTCGGCGTATATTCAGGAAAACAGCCAACAACCTTTTTACCACTACGAATAAACCCATCTAATTGAGCAACAGGGTTATCCACCACGGCTTGTAACTCATCAAACAACTCCGTTAATGTTTTCATTAGATGTCTCCCTTTTTCATTTCTGCTTTGTTAGCAGCCATAATTTCAGTCAATGCTTCAACACGGGTGACATACTGCGCTTCAGAGAAAACACGAGGATCAGCTTGGTCGCCATCAAAAGTCACTGTTGGGATCTTAAGTTCATGACGAATACGGCGCTCAATTTCAGGCATAATGCCACTCCAGAGCTTGCAACTACGGTTAACGTGAATAATCGCACCATCAACTTTATTCTGACGGCTCACGTTGATACGCATATCAGCAGCACGCTCAACAGAGACACAGTTAGGAACGTAGGAGTAAGCACGCATCATTTCGTCACTGTTTTGATAAATCACACCAAATGCAGTAGCGTAAACAGTGGCAGTTACGTTGATACCTTGCTCTTTTAACGGAGTAGATGTGGCACGCAAGTAAGGCCAGCAGGCAATACCTTCAAAGAGAACACGGTATTTTTCTTCACCGCGGTAAGTCGATTTTTTCTCTTTGATATTTTGTTCCATCTCTTCACACAGTTGCTCAAAAGCCAGTGCGGCTTCTAATTTACCGCGAGCACAAACAGCAACAGCCATGTGATTAAAGAGATCAAAACCATTCATTGGCGAAGGTTCATATTGGCAATATTCCGCCGCTTTTAACCATGCACGTCCTGTACGTTGCGAAATTTCACAGACTTCTTTAAATTTCTCTTCTGAGAATACTTTGCCTGTGACTTTTTCGAGTTGTTTGATGGCATCATCAAATTGCGCTTGAACATATTTCACCGTTACATCATCGGTGTCATAGTCATTTTTATAAGGAATATCGATAAGGATCATCGGGATATTCAGCTCATAAGCGATATTTTCATACCATTTGATCATGCAGTTACAGATGTTGTTACAGCACAGCAAGAAGTCAGGCTGTGGCATATCCATCTCTTCACACTGCTTAATATCCATGTAAGAGAGGCTAATGCGTGCATAAGCACAGATATCATTGGAATAACCCATGCTTTCTGCGTGCTCACACATTTTTAAACCCGCACCTTTTGCGGCAATCGCAGCGGCTTGATTTTCAGGATAAACCACACATAAACCCAGTGTTTCAGCGATTTCTTGAGGGAAGTTTGAAGCGCACCACCCTATTTTTTCACCGCTGTTTTTGGCATCCCACGCACGCTGATAAGCATCAGCGGCAATTTTTTGCAGTCTTTTTTTCGCAGGAATATAATCCGGCGCATTCATATCTACATTGCTCATTTTGATGTTCCTATTGTTAACGCATCGTCTTCCAGTTGATGGCGGCACGCTTCAAAGGCATAAATGGCGGCACCTATCGCCCCGTTGTATTGTGATAATGGTGAGGTGGCGATAGGAGCGTTCAGCTCTTCGCTAACATAACGAACAACTTCAAAATTACTGGCAACACCGCCTGTCATGACAACAGGAGCTTCAACACCGACTCGTTTTGCAAGACCTGCAATACGGCTAGCCACAGAGCGGTGAATACCATTAATGACGTCGGGTATTGTTTCGTTATTCGCGAGATGAGAAATAACTTCCGATTCAGAGAACACGGTACAGGTGGAGCTAATCGTGACTTTCTTCGTGGACTTAGCGCCCTCTTGAGCGAGATCGGAAATCTTGGTTTCTAATACTCGCGACATCACATCTAAAAAGCGTCCTGTACCCGCAGCGCACTTGTCATTCATCACAAAGTTCAATAAACGGCCTGCACCATCCATATGAAGTGCTTTAACGTCTTGACCGCCGATATCAATCACTGTTTTCACACCCGGAAAAAGAAAGTGCGCACCTTTCGCATGGCAGCTAAGTTCACTCACTTCTTTGTTGGCTTCTTTCAAAGAGTTACGTCCATAACCTGTTGCGCAGATCCAGCTGATCTGACTGAGATCGCCGCCAAATTGACGCAATACTTCATTGATCGCTTTTTCAGGCCCAGATGTACCAGCGCCAACAGATGCCAATGATTTCGCGACAATCGCGTCACCATTTTTCATGATGATGCATTTCGAGGCTGACGATCCGATATCAACGCCCATTGTGAAAATGTCTTGTTGCATGCCTTTGCTCTCCTGAAAATTAAAAAAGTAAGTGGATTATTCTTTCCACGTCATCACGTCTTTATTGGCTTCAAGGTTTGCTATCTCTTCAGCGCTATACCCTAATTCAGCTAATACAGACGGTGTGTCTTCACCTAACAAAGGGCCACGGCGATATTCAGGTAAACCACTTTCTAAGAAATCAATCGGTGGACGAACTAAGGCTTTTTCACTGCCATTTTTATATTTCATGTTGTAGAAGGTGTTGATTGCCCAAGCTTGTTTATCTTCCAACACTTCTTCCCAAGTTTGTGCAATGCTGAATGGGATATCGTTTTTGGTGAAAATATCTGCCCACTCTGACGCTGTTTTTTGCTCAACTTGCTGCCAAATCAGGTCATATAATTCTGGAGAGCGATTATTTTTCGCCACTTCTTGTAAACGGGTATAACGGGCGTCTTCTGCTAAATCTGGGCGACCAATACAGGAAATAAAGGTTGGGTAATAAGCATCGTAAACAGGCATGCAGACTTGGATAAAACGATCATCTTTCGTTTTATAAGCCAAAATAAATGGGCTGGTGGTATTGCGGCGATCGATAGGATAAGGCTGACCATAATCTGGGTATTGTGCCGCTTGGATCATGATGGCTTGAGTGTAAATAGAGGTATGCAACAAGTTAGTTGAAACATACTCACCTTGACCGATATTTTGAGCACGAATATAAGCAGCTAACACACCTGAAACCAAGCCTAATGCGCACTGGTGATCGCCTAGACCAGGGATCACATTCATAGGTACTGTGCCTTTTTGGTACAGAGAGCCTAAAATACCGCCACGCGCAAAGAATGCTGTGTAGTCAAATCCTGGTAAGTCTTTATCTGGACCTTCATCGCCATAACCCGTCACACTGGCGTAAACTAATTTTGGAAAGCGTTGTTTTAACGTTTCATAATCTAAACCCGCACGCTCTCTTGCTCCAGGGCGCCAGTTAGTTAAGAAAATGTCTGCTTTTTCTAACAGTTCAAACAGGATTTTTTTCCCTGCTTCTGTTTTCGTATTTAACACAATCCCACGTTTATTGGCGTTTTCTAAATCAAAACTGGTGTTTTCATGTTGATCTAATGGGCGGCCTTCTGTTGGTGCTGTATAGCGTAAGTTATCACCACTTGGAGATTCGATTTTGATTACGTTCGCACCCATATCAGCTAAAATACGACCTGCTGCCGGTACCGCGATAAAGGTCGCCAACTCAACTACGGTGACACCTTCCAGTGCTTTATGACTTGTCATTTCTTCTCCTAATTATTTTTAGACTTCATACTGCTGTTGTCAGAATGTGGATAAATCCGTTGTCACTTAACTCGCTACTTTGTTTTTTTCATCCTTGATTGAAACGCTATAACCCAGTTGCAATTTCAGCGCTTGCACATCAATTTTTCCGCAAGGGGTATGAGGAAATTCTGTAAAGAAATGGAGTTCTTTGGGGATTTTGTAGCGAGCCAGTCGCTCTTGTAGAAATTCACGTAATTCACTTTCACCAATGCTGTGGCCTTTTTGCACACAAATGGTGGCAATCACTTCTTCACCTAAATCAGCAGACGGAATGCCAAATGCTTTTGTCGCATCAACACCAGCATATTCAGCAATAGCTTCTTCTATTTCACAAAGGCTGATATTTTCACCACCGCGCACCACAATCTCTTTCATGCGATAGGCGTAGTGATAATTTCCTTGTTCATCGATACAGCCGATATCACCCGTGTGTAACCAACCCTCTTCGTCTAACGCTTCTTTGGTTTTATCAGGGGCATTGTCATAGCCCATCATCACATGGAAGCCACGCGTACAAATTTCACCTAAAATACCTACTGGCACAGATTTACCTGTTTTCGGATTGATAATTTTCATTTCAACAAAAGGTAATGGCTTACCAATAGATCCACGTTTTATTGTTAAAGGATCGTTAGGTAATGTTTGGGTACAACAAGGTGAGGCTTCTGTTTGACCATAAGAGACGGTAATGCCTTTCATGCCGAGGATATTTTCGATGTCATCGATTAACGCAGGAGGAAAACTCGCTCCTGCAATAATACCTTTATCAAGACTAGATAAATCATAGTGAGAAAATTGCTCATGCTTCATTAAGCGACTAAAAATTGTCGGTACGCCATGCATAATAGTGCAACGATAGTCTTGAACGACTTTTAAAACATCTTCAGCACAGTAGTTATCTAACAGAACTAATTGGCATCCTGTTGTTAATGCAAAAAAGAGGCAGGAAGAGAGTCCAAAGCAGTGGAACAGAGGAACCGCAAGACAAATTACATCGTCATGAGTCACACCTAAGCGCTGTGCTGATAACATGGCGTTATTGATGACATTATATTGGCTTAACATGACACCTTTAGGCATTGCTGTACTGCCAGAGGTCATTTGAATAGTCAGCAAATCTTTTACACTAACTTGTTCAACAGCATGCTGATAAACAGCAGCGGATACGTGTATTGCTTTTTCTTTTAATTGAGATAAAGAGACACTTTTTTCTGCATGTTCATTTCCCATGCTAATAAATAATTGAGGTAATACATCTTTATTTTCGGATGCTTTTTTAGAAAGACAATTAATAACCTCAATAAAATGATTGCTTTTAAAACCATCAGAAAAACAGAGTGCTTTAATTCCTGTTAATCGACATAAATCTAATAACTCTCTTTTTTTAAAATGAAAGTTAATACAAACGACGGGTACACCAATTTGAGCGGCGGCAAGAAAACAGATTATCCATTCCACACTATTAGCAGACCAAATACCTAAACGATCCCCCTTTTTTAAACCAATAGATAAAAAACCACGGGCGACTTGATCCACTTCTTGTTGTAATTGTTGCCAAGTTAGTGTTTTTTTACTTTGATTCTCAATCAAGGCTATTTGTGAAGAATATTGCTTCACTACACTGTTTAGACATTCTTTAACTGTCGTTTCTAATAAGGTCATAAATACCTACTCAACCGCTTCTTTGCTGGTGTTTACGTCTGTAATGACCTTATTCTGGGTAGGGGGAATTATTCATTCTTGGTAAATAACGAACTGTTTTTCGTCATTTGAATAGTCTGAGAGAGATTTGTGATTGGTGTCTAGATTCGGTGGGTTAAATATATTTACCAATTGAAGATAAATTAATAACAATGAAATAGATTTGGAACCGAAGCGTTATAAAGGTGTTATTTTTAAATAATAAAAAAGAGAGTGACTTTATTTAAATAAGAAAAATAGAATCACTCTCTTTTTAATATAAATAGCCTCAGCTCACTTTAAGATATAAAAAAATCTTATCAATAAACATTGATGTGATAATTTAAATTAAAATAATATAAAAATAATAACGATTGAATTTTACAGCCTCTACATGAAAATTAATTTAAACAATTAAATTTATTGTTTACCAATTAAGTGTGTTATTTACCCCGACGCATCGGCATAGTTGAAGTCTGATTAAGCGTTAATCCTTTGGTTTCTGGTGCAAACAGCACTGACACTATCATCCCAAACAGTGAAATCCCAGCACCGACTAACATCGTGGTGTTAATGCCATAAGTGGCAATAAATGCAGGGAGCGCGCAGGTTGAAATCACGGTGCCAATACGGCTTATCGACATAATCACACCCACTGCGGAAGCGCGAATGTCTGTTGGGAAAAGTTCGTTAGGATAAAGCCACTGTAAAATACCCGGCCCTCCAGAGAAGAATGCATACGTGGCAAACGCTAAGATAACAAATAAGATGGGTAAATCAGGGAAAACGCCGAGCACTAATAATGCTAACGTCATCATGGCAAAACTACCAATTAATAACGGACGTCGCCCTGTTTGGTTTAACCAGAACATGGCGGGAATACAACCAAACATAAAGAATAGACTAATGACTACATTACCCAGCGCCGCACTCCTTCCTGTATCCCATCCTAATAAACCGACAATTTGGGGTCCAAAGGTATAGATGGCAAACATCGGGATAACTTGGCAAGTCCAAATCACCGCAACAAACAGAACAAAAGAAAAGTGACGTTTATTAAATAACTCAATAAAACGCGTTGTTTTCGCATCTTCCGCTTCAAAAACCACAGGCTCACCAAAGAGCTTGATCATCATCTCATTACACTCTTTAATACGCCCTTTGCGTATTAACCAAAGCGGAGATTCGGGTAAATCAAAACGACCAATTAAAATAATAACGCAAGGAATAAAGGCACTACCAAGCATCCAACGCCAACCATCTTCAATATCATATAAAAGATAACCGACCAAATTGGCGCACGTCGCCCCGATATACCACATGGCAGCAATAAAACCGACAGCAAAAGCGCGTTGTTTTTTATTGGAAAACTCAGTAATCATCGAGGTCGCAATAGGATAATCGGCACCAATCACAATACCAATCAGGAACCGCATCACCAACAGACCTACTGGGGTTGAAACAAACATTGTCGCGATAGAAATAATAGCAATAGCCACAATATCCACAAGGAACATTTTGCGACGACCCACTTTGTCACAAATATAACCAAAGAGTGATGTACCAATAAAAAGCCCTGCTAATGTCGCTGCACCAAGCAGACCAATCCATCGTGTATCAAGCTGTAATAACGGTGTGAGTTGCTCTAACGCTACACCGATAATCACTAATACATAGCCATCAAGAAAAGGGCCGCCACTGCCCCATAACATCACTCGACGATGTACTGAGGTAAAACGAATATCATCAAAGTTTCTGGGTTGCATGACTGCGTCCTGGTATTTTTTCTAAATAAAACAAAAAAAAGAAAAGCTCCCAGGCCGGAGACAGCACTGGGAGAAAAGTAGCGATACATCATCCGTAACGATATTCCACGCCAAAAGTTCCACGTGGGTATTCCCATTTTTCAAGCGCACTGTCTAAACCAAGAATTCGACAAGTTCCACACTCTAAGCACCCTGCATAATCAAAACTGATAGTGCCATCTTCTTGTTTTTTATAAAGACCCGCAGGGCAGGCTTTAACTAAGGTTTCTAGCACCTGCATATCGGGTTGCTCTTTGACGACGATATGTGGATTTTCCTCATCGACATTAAATTTATTGATGCCTAATTTGACATCGACATTTACGGGAGAACTCATATTGCTTTTGCTCCTTTGATCCCATCTTTGATTAGGTTCATCCAGCCGACCTTTTTGGTATGACGCATTAGGGTTTTACGCATAGGTACTGGCGCTTCACCCGTAACAGTAAAGAGATCTTTGGCAATACCAACGACCATTTCAGGATAAGCGGTGAACATACGAGGGTTATCAAGTAAATCAGGCATACGCTGATAGGCTTTCATATCGCGTAATGGACCATCTTCTAAATGCTTGAGATATTCATTTAGCGTCTGTTTGCTAAAATCATTTTTCTCCATTGCCGATAGCACGGTTTTTGCAGCAGCTTCGCCGGATGCCATCGCTAAATCCATGCCACGAATAGTGAAGCCAAGGTTCATACACATCCCTGCTGCATCACCCGCAATCAATACGCCATCACGTACTAATTCGTGTTGCATTCTTAACCCAGCTTCAGGAACAACGTGCGCACCGTATTCCACCATTTTTCCGCCTTCAATCAGCGGTGCGACAACTGGATGCTGTTTAAAATCTTCCAGCATTTGTGGTACCGACTTTTTAGCGTCTTTAATATGGTGAAGCCCACACACCAGACCTAAAGAAAGCGTGGTTTTATTGGTATATAAAAAACCGCCACCCATTAGTCCATCAGTAGGCGAGCCTGCAAATAACCAAGCCGCACCTTCATTATCTTTTAGGTTGAAGCGATCTTTAATCACACTTTCAGGCAGTTCGATGATCTCTTTGACACCTACCGCGACATTTTCGGCCGCAACACGTTTTGTCATTCCTAGCTGTTCTGCAAGAATAGAATTCACACCATCCGCGAGGATCACCGCTTTGGCTTCTAACACATCACCATCGGCTTCAACGCCAACAATTTTGCCATCACGCTCAACTAACTTATCAACACGAATGCCTGTGATACATTGCGCACCCGCATTTTCGGCTTGTTCCATTAGCCATTGGTCAAACTCGCCCCGTAATACAGACCAAGAGGCCGTTTTTGGGTTATTTCCTTCAGCATTTTGGTAATCAATCGTCATTGCGCCTGTTTCGGTCATAAATGACAATTTTTCATGAGTGATCACGCGTTCAACAGGCGCTTCTTGCGCAAACTCAGGAATGATGTGCTCAAGGGTATGTGCATACATACGACCACCGGTTACATTTTTCCCGCCAGCGTAGTTACCTCTTTCTATTAGCAATACTTGTGCGCCTTCTCTTGCCAAAACAAGTGCAGCCACAGATCCTGCTAATCCTGCGCCAACAATAATGGCATCGAAAATATCTTCGGAATCGGACATAACATCTCCAGAATTTGCGATAAACAGCAGAGAAGTTCCCTTCCCTGCTTAAATAAATCAGTTAGATAATTGACGAGTTAATGCAGGTAGAACCTTCATTAAGTCACCGACAATGCCGTAGTCAGCGAATTGGAAGATAGGTGCATTTTTGTCTTTATTAATGGCAACAATGGTTTGAGCGCCATTAGCGCCGACCATATGTTGAATTTGTCCTGAAATACCAGCAGCTAAATAGAGTTCAGGTTTCAGCATCAGATTGGAAATGCCGACATAACGCTCGTGTTCCATCCACTTCTCATTTTCAGCAACAGGACGAGAGCAGGCGATTTCAGCACCAATGGCTTTGGCGAGTTCTTCTGCAATAGCGATATTTTCTTTACTGCCGATACCGCGACCCACGCTGACAACAAAACGCGCTTTGTCTAAATCAACGGCATTGATTGCGCGTGGTTGAACTGAATTGCGAACGATGGTTTGAGCTGGGGCAATCCATGCGACTTTTTGTGCATCACCTGTCGCACCAGTTTCTGGTGCAACATCAAAAGCACCCACGCTTGCAGTTACAACACAGTAAGGGGTTTTCAGGGTTTCATCACCAAAGGCAAGACCACCGTAAACCATATGTTTTGTCACAAGAGAATCACCGTCTGCTTTTAAAGATTGTGCATCATTAGACACAACCGCCTCTAAACGATGACCTAAGCGAGCGGCTAATAATTTGCCACGGCGTGTGTTAGGCAGTAGCACTAAACCTGCATCGCCTTTCTGTTTGATGGTTTCAACCATGCTTTGTGCATAGTCTTCAATAATGCGATCGTCAGGTTTGCCTTCTAATTGGAAAACGGCTGTTGCACCTAATTTAAAGGCAGCAACACTTTGCTCATCATTCAATGTAAATACATTGATAGATTGCCCTAATGAAGAAGCGCCACCCATTAATTCTGGTAAACGGGAAAGTGCATCACTAAATACCCAAACAGTTGAAAACTGGCTCATAACTCCCCCTATTACTTAAGAATTTTACGTAAATGTTCTGCCAACTCAGCAATCTGATCATCGCCATCACCTTCAATAATGATGCGTTGACGAACTTTCTGTTTCGGCGCAGCCACTTTTTGTTCTGAACGCGCAGTAATCGCACCCAGACCAAGATCGGCAACACTCCATTGCTGAACAGGTTTCTTGGCAGCACCAAGAATGGCTTTCATCGAAGGAATTTGAGGTGTGTTAATATCGGTAGATACCGCAATAACAGCAGGTAATGGAATTGTCAGTGTTTCGATTTCATTTTCTAATTCACGCTCGACCGTAATTGAATCATTAGAAAGAGAAACAATTTTGTTAATACCATTTATTGCTGGAATATTTAGGATTTCACCCACCAGCAAGCTAACTTGTTGTGAACTTAGATCCGCAGATCCATCACCACAAAGAATTAAGTCATAACCTTTTTTAGCCGCAGCCGCAGCCAGTGCAACCGCTGTTTGATAAGGCAGAGAGGCTTCAAATTGGTCATCAACTACAACCACTAAATCGTCAGCTCCACGAGAAAGAACGTCTTTGCGTGCTTTCGCATTTGTCAGTGATTTACCACCTACACTCATTGCCGTGATTTGAATGCCCTCAAGTTGAGTTTTAAGCTGATTAGCGGCTTCAATCGCATTTAAATCATATTGGCTGATTTTGGTGTTAGCACGAGAAAAATCCAGCGAACTATCTGCGCTATTTACCGTAATATCCTGCTCATCGGGAACACTCTTGTAACATGTAATAATATTCATTACATCTCCTGAAATTAATAAATAATGTCATTTACTCTGGCAATGTAATATAGAATTAACACAATTAAGCGTTTAAAAAATTAAACCTAGGTCACCAATATTGAACATTATTAAATAATGAATCGATAGGTTTCAATATTGCCAAATACATCACCAATATTGAAATTAATTTTAATTGAAGTGAATAACTTTCAATATTGCTACTTTGATCAACAATATTGAAGGTAATAAGCATAACGTTATTTAACGTTCAATATTGCCACCGAGATCAACAATATTGAAAGACAGAATATAACAACCCTATTACATACAAGCTTATAGCGATAACTATCAACAAGTTACAATGAAAATAAAACGTTATAAAACGTAACATAAAATCGACAAAAAGAATAGTGTGAAGTGAATAACAGAATAGATTTCTTATAATATCCATCATTCTTCATCATTAATGGATTTATGGATTAGCCAATCACTTTATTTTTCTATTATGATGAAAACTCAATAGACGAAATAGATAGAATTAAACTTAAATGCTTTATTAGATATTAGGAATTAACACTACTTAAACTTCTGCGCTAAATATATTTGGAAAATTTACCTATGAGCAAAGATAATAAAAAGGCTGGAATAGAACCGAAGGTTTTTTTTCCACCATTAATCATTGTTGGTATTTTATGTTGGTTAACGGTACGTGATCTTGACGCTTCAAATGAAGTGATTAACGCCGTATTCAGCTATGTTACCAATGTCTGGGGTTGGGCCTTCGAATGGTATATGGTCATTATGTTCGGGGGTTGGTTTTGGTTAGTCTTTGGACGTTATGCCAATAAACGTCTTGGGGAAGATAAGCCAGAATTTAGTACCGCAAGCTGGATCTTTATGATGTTTGCGTCTTGTACATCCGCAGCCGTCCTCTTCTGGGGTTCGATTGAAATATACTACTACATTTCAAGCCCTCCTTTTGGAATGGAAGCTTACTCAACTCAAGCAAAAGAAATTGGTCTAGCTTATAGTTTGTTCCACTGGGGTCCTTTACCTTGGGCAACTTATAGTTTCCTTTCTGTTGCCTTCGCTTACTTCTTCTTTGTTCGCAAAATGGAGGTTATCCGCCCAAGTAGTACCTTAACCCCATTAATCGGTGAAAAACACGTTAATGGGATCGTCGGAACCATTATTGATAACTTCTATCTCGTTGCGTTAATTCTGGCAATGGGGACTAGCCTTGGTTTAGCAACACCGTTAGTCACTGAATGTATTCAATACTTATTTGGTATTCCTCATACCTTGCAATTAGACGCCATTATTATCTCTTGCTGGATCTTATTAAACGCAATTTGCGTGGCTTTCGGTCTGCAAAAAGGGGTGAAAATCGCCAGTGATATTCGTACTTACCTGAGCTTCTTAATGTTGGGTTGGGTGTTTATCGTCGGTGGTGCGAGCTTTATCGTCAATTACTTCACCGATTCTGTCGGTACATTGATGATGTATATGCCTCGGATGCTGTTCTATACAGACCCTATCGGTAAAGGCGGATTCCCTCAAGGCTGGACTGTCTTCTATTGGGCTTGGTGGGTTATCTACGCGATCCAAATGAGTATCTTCTTAGCGCGTATTTCTAAAGGTCGTACTGTTCGTGAATTATGTTTAGGGATGGTTTCAGGTTTAACCGCAGGGACTTGGTTAATTTGGACAATCCTTGGTGGTAACACCTTACAACTGATTGACCAAAACATTCTCAACATTCCACAACTAATTGAACAATACGGTGTTCCACGCGCCATTATCGAAACATGGGCAGCATTACCACTAAGCACAGCGACAATGTGGGGCTTCTTTATCCTCTGCTTTATTGCCACAGTCACCTTAATTAACGCCTGTTCTTACACACTGGCAATGTCCACTTGCCGCTCTATGAAAGAAGGCTCTGAGCCACCTTTGTTAGTACGCATCGGCTGGTCTGTGCTGGTTGGTGTTATCGGCATCATTCTATTAGCACTTGGTGGTTTAAAACCGATTCAAACCGCCATTATCGCTGGAGGATGCCCACTATTTTTCGTCAATATCATGGTCACCTTGTCCTTTATTAAAGACGCCAAAGTACATTGGAAAGACTGATCCGCTATAAGCAAAAAATGACACATTAAGAGGTTATTAACATGGATTTTAGATTGAATGATGAGCAGGAACTGTTTGTTGACGGTGTCCGCGAATTAATGGCCAGTGAAAACTGGGAAGCTTATTTCGCCGAGTGTGATCGCGAAAGTAAATACCCAGAGCGTTTTGTCAAAGCCTTAGCGGATATGGAAATCGACAATCTGCTTATTCCTGAAGAGCACGGTGGATTAAATGCAGGTTTTGTCACTGTTGCGGCTATTTGGATGGAGTTAGGTCGTTTAGGTGCGCCAACTTACGTGCTTTATCAATTACCAGGTGGTTTTAACACCGTATTGCGTGAAGGCACACAAGAGCAAATCGATAAAATTATGGCGTTCCGCGGTACGGGTAAACAGATGTGGAACTCTGCAATTACAGAGCCGGGCGCAGGTTCAGATGTCGGTAGCTTACAAACGACTTATACCCGTAAAGATGGCAAAGTTTACCTCAATGGTAGCAAATGCTTTATCACTAGTAGTGCATACACCCCTTATGTTGTTGTGATGAGCCGTGACGCAGCATCACCTGATAAACCTATCTTCACTGAATGGTTTGTGGATATGAGTAAGCCGGGTATCAAAGTAAACAAGTTGGAAAAACTGGGTTTACGTATGGATAGCTGCTGTGAAATCACGTTTGATAACGTTGAGCTTGAAGAAAAAGACATGTTTGGCCGCGAAGGTAACGGATTTAACCGTGTTAAAGAAGAGTTCGATCACGAACGTTTCTTAGTGGCACTCACTAACTACGGTACAGCAATGTGTGCATTTGAAGATGCCGCTCGTTATGCCAACCAACGTGTGCAATTTGGTGAAGCTATCGGTCGTTTCCAACTTATTCAAGAAAAATTCGCTCATATGGCGATCAAACTCAATTCAATGCGCAACATGTTATATGAAACTGCATGGAAGAGTGACAACAACTTAATCACTTCCGGTGATGCTGCAATGTGTAAATACTTCTGCGCAAATGCGGCATTTGAAGTGGTTGATAGCGCAATGCAAGTGCTTGGTGGTGTTGGTATTGCTGGCGAGCACCGTATTTCTCGTTTCTGGCGTGACCTTCGTGTTGATCGTGTGTCTGGGGGTTCTGATGAAATGCAGATCCTGACATTAGGACGTTCAGTACTTAAACAGTATCGCTAATTAATCACGAATAACTCTCTCATCACTCGGTGAGAGAGTTTTCACTCAGACCACTTACGAGGTGACGCTATGACAGAACATTTACCAATGCCACAATTCGGCCCACTTTCAGGGGTTCGTGTTGTGTTTTCAGGAATTGAAATTGCAGGGCCATTCGCAGGACAAATGTTCGCAGAATGGGGAGCTGAGGTGATTTGGATTGAAAACGTTGCATGGGCTGACACCATTCGCGTTCAACCTCATTATCCTCAGCTTTCTCGCCGTAATTTACATGCACTATCGTTAAATATCTTTAAAGACGAAGGTCGTGATGCATTCCTAAAATTAATGGAAACCACTGATATCTTTATTGAAGCCAGTAAAGGCCCAGCCTTTGCACGTCGTGGTATTACCGATGAAGTGTTATGGGAGCATAATCCTAAATTAGTTATCGCGCATTTATCGGGCTTTGGCCAATATGGCGATCCGCAATACACCAACTTACCCGCTTATAACACTATCGCTCAGGCGTTCAGTGGCTACTTGATCCAAAACGGTGACAAAGATCAGCCAATGCCTGCTTTCCCTTATACTGCAGATTATTTCTCAGGAATGACCGCAACCACTTCCGCTTTAGCTGCACTGTATAAAGTTCAACAAACAGGCAAAGGCGAAAGTATTGATATCGCCATGTATGAAGTCATGTTGCGTATGGGGCAATACTTCATGATGGATTATTTCAATGGTGGCGAAATCTGTCCTCGTATGACCAAAGGGAAAGATCCGTACTACGCAGGCTGTGGGCTTTATCGTTGCCAAGATGGTTTTATCGTGATGGAAGTGGTGGGTATTACTCAAATTGAAGAGATCTTCAAAGATATCGGCCTTGCACATCTACTGGGTACACCAGAAGTTCCAGAAGGCACTCAACTTATTCACCGTATTAATTGCCCTCATGGTCAATTATTCGAAGATAAGTTAGATGAATGGTTGGCAAAACAACCGATTACTGACGTGCTGAAACGCCTGTCTGAACTCAATATTGCCAGCGCTAAAGTGCTGACTATTCCTGAGCTTGAAGACAATCCGCAATATGTCGCGCGTGAGTCTATTACCCAATGGCAAACCATGAATGGCGAAACCTGCAAAGGGCCAAATGTGATGCCGAAATTCAAAAATAATCCGGGAAAAATCTGGCGTGGCATGCCATCTCACGGCATGGACACTGACGCTATCTTGAAAAACATCGGTTATAACGACGAACAAATCAGGGGGCTGGTCGATAAAGGGCTGGCTAAAATCGTAAAGTAACACCGTAAAATTCAGACACCGCACTCCTTTCAAATCGTGTCTGAATTCACGGCAAAAGTATGGGATAACAGTTTAATGGATGTGATTGGCAAACAAAACTTACGTCAAATGTGGGATGATTTGGCAGAGGTTTATGGCACAAAAACAGCGCTAATTTTTGAATCCGCACAAGGACTCGTGAGACAATTTAGCTACAGTGAATTAAATGAAGAGATCAATAGAACCGCAAATCTTTTCCATGCTGGTGGCATAAAAAAAGGCGATCATGTTGCCTTACATCTTGATAACTGCCCTGAATTTTTCTTTTGCTGGTTTGGGCTGGCAAAAATTGGCGCTGTAATGGTGCCCATTAATGCGCGCTTTATGTATGAAGAGAGCGCATGGATAATTAATCACTGCCAAGCCCATTACGTGGTCACTCGTGATAATTTCTATCCGATTTACCAACCTATGTTGCAGGATGAACAAAACCCTTTAACGCAGCTGTTTTTAATTTCTGAAAATGCGATATCTACTGAAAAAGGGGTTGTAGATTTTTTAAAAGAAAAAGCCAAACATCCTGTTACGCTTAATCATCACACCCCATTAAGTGTGGATGATACTGCTGAAATTCTTTTCACATCGGGTACCACATCGCAACCTAAAGGTGTGGTTATCACGCACTATAACTTACGCTTTGCGGGTTATTACTCATCATGGCAAAACGCATTACGGGAAGACGATATTTATCTTACCGTGATGCCAGCATTTCATATTGATTGCCAATGCACGGCATCACTCCCTGCTTTTTCTGTGGGTGCCACCTTTGTTTTACTCGAAAAATACAGTGCAAGAGCCTTTTGGAAGCAGATCCTTAAGTATCAAGCAACAGTAACAGAGTGCATTCCAATGATGATGAGAACCTTAATGGCACAGCCCGTTTCATCAGAAGAAAAGCAACACAAATTACGCGAAGTGATGTTCTATCTCAATCTCGCAGATGAAGAGAAAGACGCCTTTATTGAACGCTTTAACGTGCGATTACTCACCTCTTACGGCATGACAGAAACTATTGTTGGTTTAATCGGTGATAGACCCGGCGATAAACGCCGCTGGCCGTCAATCGGTAGACCCGGTTTTTGCTATCAAGCTCAAATCAGAGACAAACAAAACAACGAAGTTCCTGATGGCGTTGTGGGTGAGATCTGCGTAAAAGGTGAACCTGGGAAAACCTTATTCAAAGAGTATTACAACCGACCTGATGCAACAGCTAAAGCATTAGAGCCTGAAGGTTGGTTACATACTGGTGATTATGGTTACCGAGACGATGAAGGTTTTTTCTATTTCGTTGATCGCAGTTGCAACATGATCAAACGTGGAGGCGAAAACGTCTCTTGTGTTGAGATTGAAAACATCATTAGTTCACATCCCAAAATTCAAGATGTGGCGGTTATTGGTGTACCTGATGATATTCGTGATGAAGCCATTAAAGCTTTTGTGGTGCTCGTTGAAGGTGAAACCTTGAGTGAAGAAGAATTCTTCCATTTCTGTGAGCAAAATATGGCGAAATTTAAAGTTCCCTCCGCGGTTGAGTTTAAAGAGGGTTTGCCGCGTAATTGCTCAGGAAAGGTGATCAAAAAGCATTTGAAATAAGCCATAGGTCGGTTTTAACAATCACCCAATAACCACAATCATAAATGCTTATTTTTGATGACGAAAAGGAATACAACATGAGCCAATCATTACACCTAACAACGCGTGGTTCAGTACTTGAAATTGTATTAGATAGACCAAAAGCAAACGCTATTGATGCAAAAACCAGCCATGAAATGGGTGAAGTTTTTCTGCGTTTTCGAGATGATCCAAGCTTACGAGTTGCCATTATTACAGGCGCGGGCGAACGCTTTTTCTCCGCAGGTTGGGATTTAAAAGCAGCCGCAGAAGGTGAAGCGCCTGATGCAGACTTTGGTGCGGGTGGTTTTGCAGGTTTAACCGAATTATTTGATCTTGATAAACCTGTCATTGCCGCCGTTAACGGCTATGCTTTTGGTGGTGGCTTTGAATTAGCGCTCGCCGCTGACATGATGGTTTGTTCAGACAATGCTTCTTTTGCCTTACCAGAAGCACAATTGGGCATTGTTCCTGATAGTGGTGGAGTCCTGCGTTTACCAAAACGTTTACCGCCTGCTATCGTCAACGAAATGCTGATGACAGGTCGTCGTATGAATGCAGATGAAGCACTTCGTTGGGGTATTGCAAACCGTGTTGTTAGTTCTGCTGAATTAATGGATAGCGCACGCGAACTCGCTGATCAAATCGCTAATAGCGCCCCATTGGCTGTAGCGGCTTTAAAAGAGATTTATCGTGCCACCAGTGAGCTTTCCATTGAAGAGGGCTACAAATTAATGCGCAGTGGCGTATTAAAACATTACCCAAGTGTTTTACATTCAGAAGATGCCACAGAAGGGCCTCTTGCCTTTGCTGAAAAACGCACACCTGAATGGAAAGGACGGTAATTATTGTTAATCTCGATAATACAACAATGAGGGAAACTGATGAGTATCTACGCGTTTGAAGGTCTTGTTCCTGTGGTTCATCCAACAGCTTATGTTCATCCATCTGCTGTATTAATTGGTGATGTGATTATTGGTGCTGGCGTTTATATCGGCCCTCTGGCTTCACTAAGGGGCGACTATGGACGCTTGATTGTTGAAGCAGGCGCAAACCTTCAAGACGGTTGTATCATGCACGGTTATACCGATATGGACACCATTGTGAGAGAAAATGGACACATTGGGCATGGTACAATCCTTCACAGTTGTATTATCGGGCGTGACAGTTTAGTCGGTATGAATAGCGTGATTATGGATGGTGCAGTCATTGGTGAGGAAAGCATTATTGCCGCCATGAGCTTTGTAAAAGCGGGTTTTCAAGGACAACCTCGACAAATGTTGATTGGTAGCCCAGCAAAACATGTGCGTGATATTACCGATCAAGATATGGAGTGGAAACGGATGAACACCCGTGAATATCAAGATTTAGCGGTACGTTGTCGCCAAAGCTTGGTAGAAACAACACCTTTAACGGCGCCTGAACCTAATCGCCCACGTTTACGTGGCACAACAGACGTTAAACCGAAAGGTCAGTAACAAATGGCGACAGGCGTCATTAACGCCTGTCGAATTTATTCGATTTTTTGAGTAAAACTTAATTTCTCAGATTAGCGACGTTGCGATTTCGACAACATCCATTGCCATTTTTGCTCATGGTTTAATCCATGAGGGATCATCGTTGCCAATTTTTCAGGTGAACTTTGACTGCTTTTACCTTGAATATGTCCTTTTATGCGAGAATAAAGCTGAGGATCGATATGACTCACTTTGATCATACGTTGGCATTGGCAACCTCTGCCTTCAAGCTGATTAGGCACGCTTTTTGTTTCACATTCAATTTCTTTTACATCAGAAAGAATGTAAGAAACGATATTAATCGCATTGCATTGAGGAATATCGAATTTTTTCGCAATCTCTTTTGCACTTACCCAGCGCTCTTGCTCTTGAACCCAATCAGCAATTGACAGATAGAGTGGTTTATTCATGTATTCTTCACACATATTTACTCCAGTATCACAAATAAAGTTTTATTTATCGCTAAATAAAGATAATAACTGAATATGTTAATTATCATTGCACCGCGGAGTATCGGTTTTCCCTGTTAATTAGGTAAGTTAACTACCCCATCAATATAATATTAGTTTATTTTTTAACAACCAAACTCTTTAATTAACACGCCCGTCACAATTTATTATTTTGTTATTAAAGCAAAAGTAATAACAATTAAACCGAGTAAAAACAAAAAATTAATTAAATATTAAAATATAAAAAACACCTTAAGCAATCAACAATAACTCATTGATATAAGTGATATTTTTAACAACAAAACAAAAAATAAATAGATTATATTAATAATCCATTTATAGACTAACATTATAGTAATAGATCTAAATTTAGATTGCCAGAAAGGTGGCTTATTATTAGATGTAAATCAATAATCGTTTATTTTAAGCTATATTAACCTAGTTATTAATACATTAGTAAAAGTGAAGATAAATATCTACATACGCAAAAATCGATAAATTAAGTGCCATATAGCGATATAGCACTTAATCTCATATTATTAATTTGATTATAAAGAACGACGATCAAATGCAGTTTGCCAATCGTCAGCAAATCTATTTACTGCATCATCCACTACTGGTGAACGGATAATTGAGTAAGCAAGCTCAATCGGTAATGTCACTGAAGAAGCCCCTGCTAATAAACAATCGACCACTTGACGTGGTGTTTTAAAACTCGCGGCTAGGATTTTTGTGGGTAAATTATGCATGGTAATCAGCGTTTGTAATTCTTTTACCACTCTGACCCCATCAGAACCTTGTCTATCCATTCTATGTACATAAGGCGCAATATAGTCAGCGCCTGCTAATGCCGCCATTAAACCTTGAGAAACACTGTAAATCGCCGTGCCTAATACCAGCATATTTTTTTGCTTTAATTGTTTAATGGCAACTAAACCCGCTTCAGTAACCGGTATTTTAATCACGGTATTATCGGCAATATTCCCAAGATGCAATGCTTCTTCAATCATGGTATCCACATCACTGGCAATAACCTGCGCAAATAGACGCCCTTTACCGCCCATAGCGGCTTTTAATTCAGGTAATAGGGTTTCAATATTTTGTGCGGATTTAGCAATAATGGAAGGATTAGTGGTCACACCCGCAATAGGAAGAACTTGAGAGAGTTTTCTGACTTCGTCGATATCCGCTGTATCTAAATAGATTTCCATAATCGCACCTTAATGATGTTGGTTTTAAGCTAAATAATTATAGATATAACATAGAAAATAACATTGTGAGCGATGGATTTCTAGTCGATTTAATGAAAATAGCACCCATGTTAAGGCGCTATTAATTGAATAACGATAATAAATAGTTATTTTTTATTTAATAAAAAACATGAGCTCTAATCTAAATTTAAAATTTAGATTTAGAATTTATTTATATTTTAAAATAAACAGTATTAAAAATAATACTATTATTGATATTAAATAATTACTTACATTAAGTTAAATTGATTACTCTTTAAATTCAGCATCAATCACTTGATAAAAAGCATTTTTCGTATCCGCAATATTCCAAACACCTAAAATAACCTGATAACCAGAACGTTCTGGTATATTACAATTTAATTCTACTGTTTCCGTTGGTATTTTCCCATTATCATCTTGTTGACAAAATGGTGTTAAATCAAAATCAGCGCGAGTAAGCGGTTTATTCACATCCCATTCTGGTTTAGTAATAAAGAATTTCCATGATGCGGTACTATGTTTAGCGGTTAATGTCCATTTAAAGGTATTTTCTCCACTTTTCATTGCTACTTTATGCCAGCGATCAGCACTCTGTTCATTTAACGCAGAAAATGCCGCATTTCCACCACTGGCAATTTCACCATCTTTAGGTCCATCTTTAGGAAAGCCTTTAAGTCCTTCAACTGATTGAGGTTCATACTGCACTGGACCACAATTTTTATTTAAATTTTGTCCTTTTGATGAACACAAAAAGGCTCTGCTCGGTGGTTTATCAATATAGCCATGTTTTAGCGTCACATCGGCTAATGCCGTTGAGATAAAACCCACTGATGATAATAATAACGTTGCAGTAAATAAAATAAGTTTATTTTTTTTCATAATGAAACCTCATAATTATTAATAATTTTTTTCAATATAATGATTGCATCAATCACATTAGATATTAGTCGAAAATAGACAATTGAATATCCATTTATTAAGAACTGTGAGCAATATCGCGATTTAATTTAACATTAAAATGGAACTAACACTGTTATTTAATATTTATTAAATAACTATCAATCATAAAAATAATAAATTAAATTATTTTTAATACTTTATTTTATATTTTATTAATAAAACTAAAATCATCAACATAAGATAAAAACAACCCAAATGAGACAGAAATGCTGTCTCTCTGGGTTGTATATTTTGGGATATGTTTTAACGTGATTACAATATAGCAATATACAATCGTAATTGATGTCCTTCTGTAATTGCGATGTATTAATGTAAACGAGTTTTCATTGAGTTAAGAACACTAATTTTGTTCGTCTTCATATCGATAGTCACATCTTCCGACAATACTTTCACATTAACTTTTCCTGAATCCTTGGCCAATAGAGCATAACTATAACCAGCCCTGCCAGAGAAACTAGGCAATTTAGCTTCAAGATTATAATCAAATGCAGCGACATTTTCTTGGACATGATCGATCTTCGTGCCTTGTTTCCCCAAATAAGTTATTGCCGAATTTTCAAACTCACTTAATGTACCAATCAAGTCATTATTATGATCCCCTGATACCGATAAATTCTTACCTGATAAGGCATTAAGGCTAGTTTGTGCTGTTTTCACTCCCTGAATCCCCGTTTTCCAGTTATTGTCACCGGATCTTTGTCCGGTATGCAACGCATAGAATTGTTCTTTATCTACAGCGTATAGCATTGTACAGCCACTCAGAGCTCCTGAAGTGATCACTAATGGTTTCTCCTCCTTAATATCATCCAATCGAATACTTATACCCACACTGCCTGATGAACCACTCATAACTTTAATGGCGGTAAGATTATCAGAAAGTGTTTTATGCCCCCAATAAGTTCCTATTGTTCCAGAACCGTATTCGTTGGACGTAACCTTAGAGCCATAGAAAATATGAACAGCATTGTAAAAATTACCTCCTTCTTGTAATAATTGCGGACTGTACTCTCTTACTACGGGATTATGCTCAACCGAATCAAATCGATTAATGACGAATGGCAATGTCGCCTCAGCACTCTCGTTGTTACTCCCCACAAATAATCCACGATTTCGTAAAGGAGTAATAGATCCCTTTTGTAGCTTTGTATCATCTGATGAAAAGAAGAGAGAAAAACTGCTACTAGGCATTCGCCCATCAGGATCACGCAATGTCACTGGGTTATTACGCACCATTCGGTATAAATTAAGCCCATCCACCGTACCTGCCGGATCGGCACTTAACCAACGACCAATCCACGGTTGATAATAACGATAACCGTAGTAATAAAGCCCCGTAGAATCTTTCTCTTTGCCTGAATAACGGATAGTTTTGTAATTGGCTTCTACCGCATTTTGGCTAAACCAAATCGCGGTACCCCCATAAGGGTAATACTCTTCATAACTGACTAATTGCCCTTGACCATCGGTTTCTAATCCACGGTTACCCACACCATCATCATAACTATAACGCAGTTGGTTATTCTTAATCCCTTTTGAGAAACCCACTTTCCAACATAAGGCTCTCACATTTCCTGTTATATTAACCACCTCTCGATATTCGGTAAGATGCGCCCCCTCCGTTGATTGCCATATTTCTAAATTCGGTAAATAGTGAGTTTCCCTGATAATCTGCCGTCCTGATAATCTCTGTACCTGTTGTTTCATTAATCGTTGAGATGCGCTTGCATAAACATAGTGTTCTGAATTCCCTCTCTTATTCACGTGTGCCAATGTACCGCGAAGATCCCACTGCAATGCATCGCCCGTTGATAAATGTTTCTGATTACCTAAAGCATCAAATTGCTGATCAATTTGTTCGATAGCCACCTGTTGTGTTTCAAGTAATGCCCGATTGGTTTTCTTGGAGACACTGATATTTTGGGTGAAACTCTGTTGTGCTATTCCCGATAGATGGCGAAGTTGGACTAAGTTACCACCGCTGTCATAGGTATATAAACGCGTGTAATTGGTATAACTTTGTGCATCTTTCACTAATGTAGTGACTGATTGAGATTGCATTGAAGCGGGTGTTTTTTGATTGGCAGATTCACGCCCTGTGGCACTCACTAATTGATACAGAGAGTCATACACATAACGATTTTCAGGCACCACTTTCTGATTACGCCAGTAGCGAGTGGCTTCCGCATCATTTTTAAGACAAATAATATTACCGACAGGATCGTACTCATAACGCAGATCTTGCATAAGCTTCGCACCTAATGCATGACCTTGGGGACGCTGGGTTTTGACATGCAGCAAGCGCTGAGTTTCAGCCTCATACTCATACGTTGTCACTATCCCATTACCGTGCTCTACACGTAATTTTTGCCCTGCTGCCGAGTAATCGATCGCTTTAATCACGAGTTGTTTTTTATCGCTTTGTAATTGCACACTACTTTGTTTTAGAAAACCTGCTCTATCGTATTTCCATTCACGCTCGTGCCCTGTAGCATCAATTTGTTTTAATAACTGACCTGTAGCATCATAAATATTGCGTGTTTGATATTGAGAATGTGCGGGTGTTTTAATGGTATTCGCAGTGATAAACCGTAATTCAATTAAACTTTGCCCTGTTAAGGTATAAGCACCATATTCCGTTCTTCCAGCAAGAAAATCATGATGAGTACATTTACCGACGGAGTTATTGGCAATATTTTTATTATCAGCCCCACCCCAAGTAAAGCGCTCTTTTAATATCTGTTTGGACGTCGGGGAAGACTCCATAATCACCATAAGTTGTGAAACAAACTCTGGCTTTGTATAGTGATATTCCGTCACTAGCCCCAACCCATTAATATCCATCACTTTTTTGTTTTCAATATCACTGATATTGACACTATTACCACTATCTACACTTTTAGTTGCAGACAATAATCCGCCTAAACTCACCACTTGCTGAATATTCGCTTGAATAGTTGAGTCTGATTGTTGTGTTTTATACAATCTTGCATCAATACTGCGTTCTAAATAGCCGCGCGCATGATAATGGTGACGCGTAATACGCTCATCGGTTTTATTAATTGTGTCAGGATGACGGCAATAATTAATTTCACGGATTGTTGATCCGCGATTATCAAGCACCACCACGGTTGGGGTTCTTATGTGTAATTGTTGATTTAACATCTTTTTAATTCCTTAATTTGCTTTCTTTTATAAATTAGCTCGTGAGCACTGAGCTGACTTTTGGCTGCTAATATTTCTGCGACCGCTTTTTTATCGGTATTACATTTCTCTAATATCAACAATAACCGCGCCACATAATCGGGATAATCCCCCCACACTTGCACATTAAAAAATGGTGCAGAACACGGTTGTAGCAAGTGTGTGGGTACAAACTTATTGGGTGCTTCCACGACGGTTGAGGGTGCTTTGTTGCAGCTGGATAACAGCATTAGGCACAGGCTCATTAGCACAAGGCGCTTGAGCCAAAAGTTGCCGTAACTCTTGACGTATAGCATGATTTTCTTCCTCTAAATAACGTTGTTCCTCTTGTTGGTACGTGAGTGTTTCAGAGACTTTTTCTGCTTGCTCGTGCCATTGAATTAATTGTGATTGTAATGTGCGTTGTTGATATTCAAGCTGACTGTTTTGCTCTGAAAGTCGATTAATTTGGTTGTATTGATAGCGAAGTACTAATAAAGCAACAACAATCATGATCGCTATCCCCCCTTTAATACCTAAACGTAAAAAAGCACTCATATTCATGGATATGCTCCGCGACATAATTCGTAATGAGGTCCATCACGAAACGACACCCAATCCCCGCCCCAATTAATTGAAATACCTAATTGATAAGCGGCTTTCTTCATCGCTTTTGATACTGATTCAAACGCTGACCAATCTTGCCAAGGAATAACACCATTCACTAACGGGACAATATCCACGGCATGACCCGTTAAATGTCGGCTATTGAGGGTTTTGCTTTTACCTTCTTTCATCAACTCTTTTTGTCGAATCAATGAACGCACACCTTCAATAACAACAAAATCATATTCACTGAATGTCAGTGCCAGATAAACAATACGTACTAAATCTTGATGTACGTCGTTTAGGTTGTTTTGGCTACGTTGACTTAATGTATAGGTATTCATTTAGGCTCCTTAAGATTGTTCATGCCAAAAATACGATTCCATAACCAAATCAATGTCGTGCTCCCCATTGATCCAAAAAGCCCTGCAATCATGTAAGACATATAGCGACTTGCACCACTTTCAAAACTTAATAATCCGCCTAATAATCCTGTAAACACTGAAATCACGATCTGGCTACCAATGCCACACCAAGACCACTTAATTTGTTTTTGTCTAATTTCCATTAAATACCTCACGATACCTCCCCAGGCTGAAAATCCACCGATAATCATCCAAGCCAGCGCATCGCTTTCAGATGGGATTGCTACCAGCATAATAAAATTCCTAAATAAAGCGGATAAAACAGTAACTCCCGTTTATCCGCGTAATAAATCACCTACACTAGGGTGTCATTTTCATCTTCCTGAGCCACAAACCACGGTGTCACTATCGTATTACGCTGATAGTTCTTTGCGGTATTCACTCGATATAAGCGACCTAATGCATCGTAATAATGGGTATCCGCAAAACGATTTGGTTGAGATGAACTCTCGGAAATATAACGCCAGTCATTAAGAAAATAAGGCTGATAAACCCGCTTTACATTTCCTTTGTTGTCATATTCTGTTTCACCTGAAATTGCCCAACGTATTGTGGTACTTTTTTGTTGTGCCTGTTGTGCACGATCAACCACTAATTCACCTTTTTCACTACGCAAAAAGGACTCACCCGCTTCAACTCTGACGGACGTTTGCAATAAGCGACCAAAACCATCGCTAAAGGTGATTTGTTGGCGAATTTGCTGTTGTGAGTCGCTGTCATAACGGTCGGTCATGATTTGCAGCGCATGAGGTGGCATTTTTGAGGATGCTGACATCCAACTATCGGTAACATAAACAAAACCCATGGCGATAGGCAGTGCTGAAGCCAACGCTAAAGCATCTTCTACGGCTGTTGGCATAGTGAAGCTTTTATCGCTATAACCACTTTGTTGACCATTTTCGGTCCCTGAAAAACGGGTTGTTGTTACACGACCAAAACCATCAAAAGTGACTTGGTGAACATTATGGTTTTCATCAATAATCGAATTCGGAGATAAAAAACGCCAATCATAAGTAAGATAAAAATCTTGTACGCTCAAAGGGGACTTTTTCCCCATTAATACACAAAATTGCTTATCCCATAACAACTTATAGTCACAAGAAAGTGTCGTTTTTTTGTACACTAGTGGCTTATAAAACTGAGCTAATGAACCATAGGCTTTAACGCCTAATAACGGTTTCACCCACAGTTTTTTGCCTTTTTCTGATGTGTCTGCAAATAAGTAATCTTTTTGCTGATAACCCGCGTTTTTCATCACTTCATCCAGTTTTAAATTAGGATAAGGCTGTGAAATGATTTTGGCAGTTTCTTCGTCTAATTCTGCGGTTTCGCTATACGCTAAACGGATTGGAAAATCAGGCTCAGTTAATGTCACTTTGCCTTCAGCATCCAAATAAGCCAGTTGTTGTTGTCCTACAAATACCGATGCTGCTTTTTGTGCCAACAAACTGTCAGTTGCTAGTAAGGCTTCTACATTCAAGCCATTCTTAGGCTGCTTTTCTGCTCCATATGTCCAAATATCCTGACGACTTGCGTTAGTAATGCCCAGTTGATAAACCTGTTTTTCAGGGTGATTAATATGATGACATGTTTGACACGATAAGCTTAAGCGTAAGTTTTGTTGCTGTTCGTCATAACTTGATGCCCATAACGTTTCAGGCAAGCTCTCATAATGCTGATAAGGATTTTTTGCACCTTTAGCGCGTCTTGGATAATCAATTGCAACCGCTTTGGTCACAACACCATAGGCGTCTTGCTCTAATGTGATTTGTTGATGACAAGACGGATCAGCTGCAATTCGTTCATAATGGTATGTACGACTTTCCACCACTGAAGGCATCACCACAGGTGAATGTCCTTGTATTTCAATTAAACGCACTTGTGGGCGTTGTTCTGTGACGGCATAAGGTACATCAGCGACAACAGCGTTATCTAAACCATAGACTTCTTTTCTGAGTAACTGACCTTGTAGCCCACGCTCAAGCCAATACGTATATTGTTGACGTAGTGAGTCGTCGCAGATCTTTTCTTGGATACCTGCGCCTTGGGTAAAACGTGGTGAGAAGTGAGGAAATGCCGCACTGTCACCTTGCCAAAACTCATTATAAAACTCGGCATCAACCACAGATTTACCCGTTAAAAACCACTGACGCGTTAACGCACTCGGTGTTTTATCCGTGGTATTTTCTTCGCTTTTAAAGGATTCGGCATTGGTGGCTTCTACACAACCAAAACCACGAAACTCTTTCTCTTTACCATCCCAAACGCCATGACGATAATTAAACGTTTGTGTTAACTGGCTTTGGGTTACCTCATCCACTGTGTCGATTTTCCACAGCGTATGTAATGCAAAAGGTAAATGACTAACCGCTTTGCCTTTGCTCTGTTGTTGACGAGCGAATTTCTCATCCAACCAATATTGCGCTGAACTGCGGTAATGCAGATTTTGAATTAACCCCATATTGTTATTAATCGATGTTAATAACCACGGTTTTTTATTTTGCAACGAAAGTACCCAATGTTGCGGCACAGGATATAATTTAGTCAGTAAAATACTGGCAACACCAAGACCTTGCACATCCGCCACTTGTAGCTGGCAATGGCTATCAAAATGCATATTTTTCGGTAATGCGATATCATCGCCACGCACAAATTGATTGCCACTGTGGTTAAAATAAACCTCTAAATGGGTCGATTGGGCGTAAATAATATCCGTTGTCCCACTACCATCTAAATCCGCTAAATAGAGCTGATTAGGATTAAATTTAAGACGATCAGCAGAGAAACCTGGAATAGTAATAGGGGCGCTAAATTTGCCATCACCAAGATGAACCCAACAACTTACGCCTTGGTAATCAATTTTAATCAGGTGTTGCTGACCCGAACCTAATACATCACTAAATGCCACTAAAGTACGACGATTAATATTCTTAATCGGCAAAATCACACCATCTGTTTGCATTACCTCTTTACTTTTTTTCCACCCTTGGGCAGAACCAGCATAAAGGCGAATACTACGAGGGCCAATTAAGGCTAAGTCGGCAAAACCACTGCTTGTTAATGAAGTAATTTCAGCGTTAGAATGAAAATACTCCACAGGGATTGCATCAAGTGGCACAAAATTGAGCCAATTTTCTGCCTTTGTTTCATCTTGGGTGTAATAGCCATTTACTTCACCTTGTGTGACTAACCATTCCAGTTTTCCATCACCCGTGACATCGGTCAGCATTGCTGAATTTCGTAACGACGGGATAACAGGAAGTTTTTTAGCTTTATCCCATGACATCGCATTAGGATTTTGCTTATCAATTTTTCTAACTGGCGCGCGATACCACCAAGCGTCGCTATCTTGATAAAGTACCCCCGCAAGCCCTTCGCCGAATAGATCGACATATTGATAAGGTTGTTGTGGCGTAAATGACGCAAGTTCATCAAGTGATTGCCACTGTGCTTGTTGAGTCGCACCTACCCTTTGCCAATCAAATTTTACTGGCGGTAATGTCACTAACGATTGAGTGTCTTTATTATCATTAAACGCTGATTGTTGTGCTGAAACTAAAACAGTACCTGATGCTGACTCATCGTAAGTTAGCGTTAATCTGGCAACTAATTCTGGAGTTTCTGCTAGTGGTGTTTGTTTTTCTAAACTTTCAATACGGTGATACATCAGCACTTGACGACATAAACGACGAGTACGAACTTCAAAACCGTACTGGAAAAGTGAAAAGCAGTCTTTACGCAATGCCCATGTTGAATTGCTCTGCCACTGAGGATAAGTTGCTAATGCACTGCTACGCTCACCGTAATCAAATACCAGTGTAAATAACGCATTGTTAGGTAATGTATTATCGGTTTTGACACAAGAAAAAGCACGCTCTCCCACAGAATTACCGTAATACACTTTGTCTAAATAGCGTTGTGTATTGGCATTGGTATGTGATTGAATTTCATGTTTACCACAACCTTGTTCATCTTCATGGCGATAGTGATATTCGATCTGTTCACCGGTTGCTGAAACTGACGCATTCAAGTTCCATTGCGCAATATGCGCGCTATTTTGGCTATCTACAATCTGTGCTGTGGTTTCATAACCAAATAAATGCACATCGCCATTGGCACTTAACATCACCCAAAACTGTTTAGGTGTACTAGTTGGTGCATTAGCATCATTTAATGACCAACACTCAAAACGACTAAAGCTTTTTTCAATACGTGAACGATAAGTTGCCACTTGATATTGATGAGCAAGTTTTACGCCAAGTAACTCATTACGTTGTGCTGTTTCAATTTCGCCTTTCTTATTGATAATTGGCACAATCACTTCACCTTCAGGCCCGACAAATTCATCTTGTTGAGTATAAGTAGGCACGCCTTTTGAAGTACGACGACGAATCGACATCACACCAACAGACCAACCAAAACCAAACGCGCCGTTACCGGCTTGATTTTGATAACTTAGGCCTAAAGAAGGGGCATAACCCCGGCCTTGGCTGATTGGTAACGGTAAGCTAAAAGTAGCTGCGCCATCAGGACCAACAGCGCCCATATTGCCGGTTAATCCTGTGACTGCACCGCCCCCTTTGGGTAAATTTGGCGCATCAAAGGTCAATTTCTCTGAATTTTGCATGTAAAGCTCCTGACAGGCTCCCTAAGGAGCCTGTAATTAATTAAGATTTGGATAATTAACGAATGGTGTAATTAATGTGGAGAATGATATCGCTCAGTGTCAGTAACATCTCTTTTTGCTTATCTGTCGCATCAGGGAAGCTTAAAGTCAGTGTACTGGTGTCATTCACTGGTAAACCTTCAAATGGCAGATAACGATCATCATTGAAATTCAGTTGGAATTGACCACTGTCATTCATGCCATGAGAAATCGCAATTGCACTACAGCCTCGAGGTTTCACTGCACTACCGCCGTAACTCAGTACTGCTCGGATATTTTGATAAGCACCGGTTAATGCCGGTAATGTCACACTAATTTGTTTAACACGGCGTAATTGACCTAAATCAGCAGGGTAATCTTTGTCGATAGCTAAATCAGAGAGTTTAATCGAAGCCTGTAATTGACCATTTTTCAGCGTGATACCATTTTCTGCCGTACCTAGCTGAGTTTTCGATTTATTAATCACCTCTGCCACTTGCTCAAAGCCAAACTTATTACTGCCTAAACCTTGATACACATCGGCCAACGATACAATCTTGGTGATTTCCAGCGCACGTTTATCTTTCTCAAGGTAGCTGTTTTCCATTTGAGTCAGGTTATGCATTAAGCTTTCACCCGCCATCAAACCAGAATAATTACCTTGCCATGCACCAGGTCGAATAAAGGTTTGTGTTTCACCTAAATCATACTGATAAGCCCACTCTGCCATACGACAACGAGATACCGTTAAATCGTAGAAAGGCTTATAAATCGCCATTAATTTACCGCGTAACCAGTTATACAGCGCTTTATTGGTAAATTTATTTTGTAAGAATGTTAAATGCTCTTGCGTTTGTTGTTGCTGTAATTTCACACTATCTAATTGCAGGCTCATGGCTTGCTGACGAACGGCTAATGCAGCAAGTTGAGCATCAAACTGATTTAATTCAGATTGTGCAGAATCACGTAATGAGCCCCACTCTTGACGACGGCGACGATAAGCCTCTGATTGACTTAATCGGTCTGCCGAAATACGGGTTGCAGAGCCAGATAATTGCAAACCAATGGATGTAGCATTAAAGATAGCGCCTAGACGCGAGCCACCAACAGCCATACCATAAATATTGGGTATAAGATCTGCAGCAGCGGCTGCCATATTTAGCCCTTGGCTGGCGGTATTGAGTACAGAAGAACTTAAATAGAGATCCATCGCTTGTTGCTCTGCCGTACTAATATTCTGATTATACAATTTGCTATAATAATCAAAGCGTTTTTTAGAACCTAAACGCAGATCCTGTAATGCTTTCTTGCTATATTCAAATTCTTCCAGAGTTTTCTGCTGATATTTAATATTTTGCAGAATAATTTCGCTACCTTGTGTGGCAAATAATTCAGCTAATGCCTGAGCATCTTGACGTTCAGTTATGCTAAATAATGAGTTACCAAACTGCATTAATTGATTTACTGCCGATTTTGCACTGGTCAAAATAGCAGGGAAACGCTGAACGGGAACCATCACTTTTGGCAATACACCGTTCTCTTGTGATTGATTCACTGCTATATTTTGCAACATTTTAGGATCTACTGGCGTTGCATACATTGGCAACGATAGTGGTTGCCCATCAATCGATAAATTGTGACGTAAATTAAATAAACGCGCTTTTAACGTGTTGTGATACTGCGCTAACTTCTCATTAATTTGTGGCAAAAAGAGCGATATTAATGAATTTGCTGTCCGCGGTGATGTCGCTTCTTCGCTTTCTTCATTGATAGCGCGTGTTGGCTGTTCTGTTTTTGATGCCGCCTCGGTTAATTTAGGTGCTGACCAAACATTATTGCCTAATAACTCAGTTTCATCGCCCAATAATTTCAGCGCCTGCATATACCACATTTTAGCTTCATTTAAAGTATCACGCTCCAATAGGCGATAAGCGCTGTCGCCCCGCGCCACAAAAATATCAAGGCACTTCATAAAGGTAGCCAATTTATAATGCATAGGATCAGTTTGCGCGACTGCATCAGGATCAGTTGAATCCAGTTGATCCTTCTCCCAAGCTGTATTGGCTAATAATGGCTGTGAATTCCAAACACGATAAGAATGAGTATCACTATCAATATAACCGTTTGGATTAAATACATAACGCAGCCAACGGCTAGCTTCATCGTAATTTTGTCCTTCTAACATCACGTTGGCTAACATCATCGGGGTGTAATAGAACAGTTCCCAAAAGTAGAGGGCATTAGCACCATTAAAATCCATCGGTACATCAGCGCCTTTTTCCAAAGCAGGTTCTGGCAGTCTCTGAGAACTTAACGTTAAAATAGCATCAATTCCGTTATTCGCACGTTTGACTAGTTGACGTGCAAATAATGTATTTAAACGCACTAACACAGGTTCATTTTCTACTGTCATTGAAATATATTGAGCATGCTTTTTATTTATTTTTAGGCTAATAATACTCTCGTTTATATGTTCTAATTCACGGACTTTAAAGTAACATTGGCTTTCAGAAATAATTTTTTTGCTCTTATTAACCGCAGTTACATTTGCAGTTAATATAAACTCACCCTTGTCATTAAATTCACTCATAGGTACATCAAGCTTAAGCGCTTTATTTTTACTATTAAAGCTGTTACTACCTTCAATTAAAGAAGTATTCGCGTTAGACCATTGTTCAAGAGAGTAGGTCACTTTTTGATCTGGGCTAGAAGATAATGTTATCTTAATATCATTAACTACTTCGTCATTACTATAGGTAGCTTTATTTAACTTACTAATAGTTAATGGGATAGACACTTCTTTTCCATATATTCCCATAAACAATTGACTCGTTTCTTTTCTTGAAACATAAAAAAGAAACCTTGGTGTTTCTTTATTTAGGAAACTTTGTAACGAAAAATCACCTAATTCATTAGAAAGCGTAAAGGCAACATTATTTTTCGATGTATAACTTAATAAATCATTTGACTGTTTAGTGAAAAAAGACAGTTCTACATCATAATCTCCTCCATGATTAATATCTGAACCTTTAATTACCGTACTGTTAGTATTGTCATAAATAAAAAAGTAAATTGTATTTGTTTTAATATCAAAACCTAAATAATAGCTATAATCCGTTTTTCCATTGAAAAAAAGAGTTATCAACTTACCAACACTACCTGAAGTATAAACAATATCTTCTAATTCAGCGCCATCTTTTAATAAGCCTTTAAAGATGTCTTTAATAGGTTCAGGAGCAAAATATCCATAATCAATATTACAATTAATAAAAGCAGAAAGATAACAAGATAATGTTTTATTGTTCGACTCTATATTTACAGCATTAATTAAACTTCCTGAGAGAGAAACATTTTTAGAGTCAGTAGTTTTTATATCATCAATAGGATCATTAGATATTGAGTAAGCTAATTCACCTCTCAAAACAAAACTATTATTAATGTTCTTAGTGAGTTCTTCGCCAGCTATATCAAATTCAGACTTCACGTTAATATAAATATTTTTCGCATCTTTACTATTTAAATCAGATATATTAGAAAGCACCATTTCATTATTAATAGAATAAACTTGACACTCCTTATTTTCATCTTTATAGCTATCACTTATGATATAAGTTAAAAAATATAACTTATCAAGTTCTTGGTCGTAGCTTAAATGAAAATTACCTTTTTTATTATCCATAATATTATCAGGTAATTGGAAATTAACAGATGTGCTCCAAGTACCATCATAACGGATATGTGATAAATTTAAACTATAGCTTGTCTGCTTAGAAAGTGGTGTAGATGTACTTTTTTCTTTATTTTCAGACTCTTTATTTTTAATTTCTTTCTGTTCAATCCAAGCAACATATAATCGATTATTAAAAATAACAGGACGAATTAAATTATTGTAAGGGTTAGCACCATTCTCAATTTTAGTCCACTCTGTCCAAGCATTTGCTGCCATGACTCCTTTTTTGATTTTACTATGATCCGCACTACGCCAATAATAACTGGCTTTTTCTGACGCATTACAACCAATAAAATAAGTGTATCCTTCTTTTAATGTCACACCATCATGATAACCACTAATCACTTCTAAATTAGCAATTTGCTCAAAAGACGTTAAATATGTTTTAAATGCATCATCAATTGTATCACTATTAATACTATTTTGGCTGATCGTCTGTAACAGCGTATCCATCATTTTAGTTTGGCCAATACGTACAGTAGGATCAACATAGTTTTCAGGATAATATGCTAATAAAGAGATACCACTCCAAGTGCTATACCGCTTATTGTATTTATCCCAATCTCTAAAAAATTGACGAGAAGCAACAGGTGTATTAATGTTTTTTTCATTCAAAGCTAAAAATTCATTAATATATAATTGTATACTTGCAATAGCTTGCTCTATCTTTGTGGTTTTTATTTCAGATGAAACTTTATTGTCAATTAGTAAATAATTATAAATATCATCGCTATTTAATAAGTTTAATTCACTAAATTGATGAATATAAAACGCACTAAGTACAACACTATCCTTTTCATCCATTTTATCTTTTAGCAAAATAACTTGTTGGGTATTTAACCCACTTTGTAAAACTTTACTAATTCTACCCCAATTTAAGTAGTCTTTTTCTTTATTCTCACTTGTAGAAAATTTTAACTGAGTTAATAGACTAAAATTATTTGGTGTAATATTAAATGTTTTAACCATATCAATATAGCTAGAGATTTCTTTGATATTATCAAATTTAATTTCATCACCCAGTTTTAATAAAGAGATAATTTGCTCAATTACCTCATCAGAAACTCCATATGCCTTTGATAAAATTGAGACCTTTCCATAACCTCTAAAAAGGTTAATTAGCTCATCTTTATTATTTATTTTATCTAAATAGAAACGATGGAATTCAGATATATCTTTTATTGATTCGATATTAGGAAGGACAGATTCATAATTAAGTAAACGTTTTTCTCCCAATATATATATTTCATTTTCATTTAATCCTAACTTAGTAAATATAGAAATTATTTGACACAACATTTGTATATAAGTAACAAGTTTATTTTTATCTTCTAATGTTTTATCATCCTGTCTTACCAAGTCTCTAAAATCATCAATAGATAAATTTAATGTCCCGTTACTATCGAGATATTTCCATACAGCATTGGCAACACTTAAAGAAGGAAAGGATAAATGGTAACTTAGTATAGGCAAATAGCACGGAATAATTGCCCGTTCAGTGAATTCATCTACATTAAAATTCATTAACTCATTAAAGAGATTTTCCATTTTTTCTGTATAAGTCAAATCATATTGTTTAGCTGTCATTAAATATAGTTCTGAAATATTCAATTTATACTCTTTAATAAACTTGCAATAATTATCTATTGTATAAATTAAATTACCTGCATCATCTGATAAAGATTGTTTATTAATGGGTTTATTGAAAGGTTCAGGTAACATATCAAGTAATAAAGAAAGAGAATAAATATCTAGATCATGTACCGTTGCTAATAAATACACTCGATATAAAAGTGATATATTTTCTATAGAACAAGTAAATTCAGTTGGCTTGCCAAAAGCTAATTTCCACATAGCGACAATGCCAATATCATCGACATGAAATGCGCGTTTTAAGGTATTAATACGCATAATATCATCTGGAGATGATGAATTAAAATCAAGTGCTTTATTATCTGCAATAAATTTATTTTCGCCTAATGGAGGGGAATTAAATAAAACATCAAATAGCGATGAAGAGTTATTCAATGTGTATTGATTAATATTAGCACTATTAAGTACTATAGATTGCTCAACATTAATATTGTATTTCTCCATAATATATTGAACATGAAGAATAGAACGGATAACCTCAGAATCAATATTATTATCATTATTTTTTGTTTTAATTAAAATAATTAGATTATCAAAAGAGATCCCCGTTGCTTTATGCAAGCGAATAATCTTATTTAAGAACAACATATCTTTTGAAGATAATTCATTATCCTCTTTAAGTATATTAAATAATAGTGATATGTCTTCTTCTGGAACAGAATAATATTCTGATAGTAATTTTAAATTATTTCTTAAACTAATTTCCTTATTGCCAAAATTTTTCTCTATTAGTTCATCAATATTATCATCAGAGATTACCTCTGTTAAAATAGCATATAATTCAGGAGAAATAGATGAGCTAATCGTTGAGATCCATTCTGTATCTAAAATATCCAGATGACCTTTAGCTTTTACCAATTTATCAACCAAGCCATCACGTAATAATAATGTTTGTCGAATAGTTTCATAAGGTCGATGATAAGGATTTTCGCCCATTACGCGGTTTGTTGCTAGCTCTTGAAATAGATCTTTACCACTACCTAATTTACTTTGCAATGCTGTGGTTATAATTTGATTTGATAAAGAGAGGGTAGAAACTTCTTTATCCATATTATCTTGAGATAACACTAATTGCGCTAAATCAGGGCGACGTTTATCCAAGTGATAAATTGAATTTTCTGCATCTAAGGCTTTTGCTTCACGATAAAGTTCAGTTAAGTAACCTGCGGGTGAAAACATCGATGCCACAGATTTACTATCGACAAATAGATCCCCTTTTTCAGGGATCCAATCACCTAATGCTCGGCTTTGTACTGATTGTTGTTGAACACCTAACGCCACGGCATTTTGCACTTGTGGGTTATTACGTGCTAAATGATGAGCTTCATTAAGCTTATTAATTTTTGCGGCTTCTTGGGCTTCTTTATATAATGTTTTTGCTTCATGCCAACTAAGTTTCTCTTCACTCAGCGCGTGAATTTCATGAAGTGATAAGGGAGCTAGATCATTTAACGTGATATTTTCTACTGCATCAGAATTCATTTTCGTTAAAAGTGTATTAATGTTTTTCATTAAATATTTTCCTAATATAAGTTAATTTAAAATTCAGAGAATGAAATGTCGTTTCATCTCGAAAATTAAAATATCAAGAAAATAAAAATTGAAAATTGAATTTTTTATAATCTGTTATTGAGTTTTTTTATTCTTTGTCGGCTAAATGCGATTCTAAGTAAGAAAAAAACAAGAAAAGAGATGTAAATAACAAACAAAATATGGCAACATAATACAATCAATCATTTGATTTTATTTTTATCAAAAACATTCTGATTTATTATCAATTTTAGTCGGTAATATTATTCTTTAAATTATTCGTTGTGCTTTTTTTTATTTTTAGTCGCGCCAAAATGATTATTGATAAATATCAATATAAAAATTTCATTCAAGAGGATTATTCATTTTAAATATATATACAAATAAATATGGAGAACGTCTGCATGTTTTTCTCACGAAAAATAAATCAGTTCTTTGCCGTTGCGACTTGTCAAAGCCTAGTAAAAGCAGCGGAAAAAATCAATGTTACCCCATCCGCACTACGCCACGGTATTAATGAACTCGAAAACCAAATTGGTAAGTCTCTAATTAAACGCTCCAAAAGTGGAATGGATCTTACCCCTGCGGGAAAAACACTTTATGAACGTTTATATCCCTATTATGAAAAAATTAGAAAAATTGAAAATCAGATAATGAATCCCAATGAGGATAAAACCTCGCTCTCCATTAAATTAGATGGTCTTTATTACCCTGATCTAAAAACAAAACTGTTGGAGATCCGCCAAAAAAACAGTCAATATAGCCTATCTTTAGAAGATGGTTATATTGATGATATTAAAGAGGAACTTTTTGATAAAGAGTTTGATCTTGTGATTTCATCACTCGAGTTTGACTATCCACAAAAAAATATCAATGCAATTAATTTATGCACACAAAAAGTCGGATTATTGGTGAGCAAAAAACTCTTTGAACAATATCCCAATACCAAAACATTTTTTGCCAAAGAAACCTTAATACAAAGAAGCAGTACTTTGCAAAACCCCATATTTTCAACGATTTTAGATAAGCTAAAAAATCAAGGTTATCAATACCATACTTTAGGTTTAACAGAAATGGCGGATGTTTTGCATTGCGTTGATGAGGGAGCGGGTTACTGCTTTATGCCTGAAAATATTCATTATATTTCAACCATTACAAACGATGAAGTGCAGTTTATTCGTTCTCCTTTTCCTTTTGATATTTTCTTACATCAAAAAGTCTATTTTAAAAAAGAGAATAATAAGAAATTAGCCGATATCGCAATGACACTACGTTAATGACTTAAAACAGCGCATTAATCGTGTCAGAGGTAAACCCTCGGTATTGTAGATAACGAATATGTTTCGCTTTCTCTTTAAAATCTTTGGGTTTACCACCACCAAATTTTTTTTCATGAACCTCTTGGCAAAGGGTGTACCAGTCAGTTTCATCTTCTTCAAAGAGACGTTCAATAATTTCACCAGGGAAACCTTTTGCTCTCAATTCTTGACGAATACGCAAAGGACCATAAGATTTATTTAAATAACTGCGAAAGAAAGCATAAACAGTACGGTTATCATCAAGATAATGATTTTCTAATAAATGTTCCATCACTTGAGGTAAGCATGTTTCATCAGTGACAGTTTGTGCTTCTCGATCGCTTTCTCTTATTCTTCGTGCTAGGCGACGTTGTAGCTCTACTGTGCCGTAATCACGGCGAGAAAGCATAAAAATAGCGTACTGATAAAGCTCTTGATAGGTCATATTTATCCTTTATAAAAATAATCCATGCTAGATAATTATTATCATAACGGTTTATCACACAAATATCTTATTTCGATGTTTATTTATTCAATAAAAAGAAAAATAACAAAATAAGAATACTTAAAAGAAACGTTATCATTCTTCTTTATAAAAATATCTTCTACTTTTATTAAGATTAACTTAGAAAATATCACGTTTTTTCCTTAATAAGCCCTTAATAATCCTATGATAACGCTAAATATAAGCATCTCTTACTGTATATCGCACTTATAGCTGGTGACCATTAATAAGAAAAAGATTAAAATTTCTGGCTAATCTTTTACTTACTACTTTCTTTTTAAACATTTTCTGTGGGTTATGTATGAACTTTTCCAATTTAAATAAGGTGGTGTTAACTGCCTCTCTTCTTGCTACTGGCTTTTCTTATGCTGATAGCGATCGCCCACTGCTCTCTTTAAGTGTGAGCCAATCCGGTGGTACTGCCTTAAATAGCGAAGGTTCGTTAGATACTCGTACTCCAGCCAGCCAATCTCGCGTTTTACCTATTTGGGGTGATGAAGCCCGCGCCCATGGTTATGATATTCCTGAACCATTTGGGATTGGTTATAACTACATGAATCTACGCCAAGACGTTATTGTCGATAAAATTGCGTTTGGTTCTGATAAAGCTTTAGGACAAAATATTCTCTCTATTGTCGGCGTTGATGTTGGGCATACTCGTAGTAGTAATGAATCTCACATGCTGAAACTTGATACTTGGGTTTTCCCATTTATGAACGTTTACGGTATTTATGGGAAAACAAAAGGTTCTTCTCATGCTCAACTCAATGCGGTGACTTTAGGTGGGCAAGAAATTGCTAATGATTTACCTTTTGATTTAAATTATGAAGGTAAATCCTTTGGTGGTGGCTTTACTTTAGCGGGTGGCTATAACCAATTTTTTGGTACTTTTGATTTAAACTATACCAAGACTAACCTTGATATTTTAGATGGTGATATTAAAGCATTAGTGATTACACCTCGTGTGGGTTATGAGTTTATCTTTTCACCACTGATCTCTGGACAAGGTAATACCAAACTCCAAGTGTGGACAGGTGCCATGTACCAAGATATTACCCAACGTTTTAAAGGTGACGTTAGCAGACTAAATTTACCTGATGAACTTGATGGCATGATGAACATACTGCCTCCATCAATGATGGGTAATATCAAATTCGATGTTGAACAGCATCTTGCTCATAAATGGAACCAAACTTTAGGTGCACGTTTAGAATTAACGCGTAATTTTAATGTAATAACTGAATTTGGTTTTAATAACCGTAATAGCTTCCTTGTTTCTGGTGAGTTCCGTTTTTAATGGTTAAATACCCTTTTATTTTGGGGCTGGCATTTGCCAGCCTCTTTATTTCACACACAGCACAAGCACAACTCTTTCCAGATAGACAACAAATAGACCAATGGTTAGTTGGCTTAGGGGGAGAAAATAGTTTCGACCGCAGTAAAACCATTGATTGGGGAGTTTTGCCTGGACCTTTCTATACGCCAGAATTAGAGTTTGGTGTAGGTATTGCGCTTGTTGGTCTTTATCAAGCAGATAGTCGCCTTGATAGCAAAATCTCGTCACTCTCTTTGAGTGGCTTTGGTTCATCAACGGGTGCTTTTGGAATGACCTTTAGCAACTACACTTATCTCGCGGATGATACTTGGCGATTTTATCTCACTGGCTCGTTAAACAATGTGCCAACCAATTATTGGGGAGAGGGTTATCATGAAGGTCGTGTAAAAGATCATTTTGGTGAATACCGTTCTCAAGAATTGCACTTAACACCGACTTTATTGCGCCAAATCGCCCAAAACACCTATATCGGATTAGGGTGGGACTATTCAAATTTACAAGCCGCAGCCCCAGACGCCCCCTTTAAAGCGTATATGGATAAACGCGATTTACCTTTGCGCTCCACAAGCTCTGGGTTAAGTCTCCGCTTTACTTACGACAGCCGTGATTTTTTACCTAATGCGAGTCAAGGGCAGGCATTTGATATTAGTTATACTCACTATTCTCCTGATACAGGCAGTAATAACCGCTTTAATGCGACACAGATGCAATATAACTACTATTATCCTTTAAGTGACAGTGCGGTTTTAGCTTTTGATAATTATGCCCGCTTCACATCAGGCGATGTGCCTTGGAGCCAACTTTCTAAGTTAAGTAATGGGCACCAGATGCGCGGTTATTACGAAGGGCGATATCAAGATAATCACGTCTTTTCTACGCAATTAGAATACCGCCAAAAACTCGATTGGCGCCATGGCATCGCACTTTGGATTGGCGGTGGTACGTTAAGCGATCAAGCCCGTGATTTAGGTCAAGGTCACTGGCTACCTAGTGTTGGTGTGGGTTATCGATTTGAATTTAAGCCTCGCATGAATGTGCGTCTCGATTTTGGTATAGGTAAAGAAAGTACAGGATTCTATTTTCAAGTAGGTGAAGCATTTTGATGTTCAAGCGTTTTCTTTTTATTAACACCATTGCCTTCTTCTTATTTATTGCAGGTTGCACTCAAGTCACACCTGTTAATCCCATTCATGCTAATCTTGAAAGTGTCACTCATGAAGAAGCGTCACAAGCTTGGCAAACACCACCTCCTCTTACCGCGCCTAATGGATTAAGACCTTGCTGTGCTTTTGGCTATGACTTAAAAGTCAAAGCGCTCGAAATTCCTATCCCGTTTTATCGTATTGATAATGTTGTTGAAGCCTCTGCATTGGGCAATCATCGCTATAACGACAGTTTTTGGCTCGGCACCGCGGCAGTATTAGGGATTGGCAGCGAAAAATCGGGTTTAATTTACTCTCATAAAGGTGGGTTTCTTGATATTGCCCATATTCGTGACACCGCAGATTATACTTATTATCTCTTTAGTCATATCTATCCAAAATTAGGGCAAGAGTGGACGTTAACGCTAAGTAATGAGTTGGCACAACGTAAAATACACTTTAACGCCTTTACGCCGCCTAAAAATGAAGCACAGCGTTATACCTTAAGTGCCTATCTTGCTGCTCGATTAGGTTATCGCCTTGCAATATGGCATGAGATTGCACAGTGGTATGGTTTACGTTCGGTGCCCGGATTTCCAGAAGGAATATCCGCATTTTCACCCGAAGATCTCTATTCTAACTTGATTGGCGCTCGCCTTTCGCTCACCTTGATCCTTAATGGTCACGCCACCAGCCTTGAGCAATATAATCAATCGATGCAAGGTATTATTCCTTCTGCGCTTTATCAATTAGAGGCTCAACCTCGTCAATTAACTCAGCAATGGTTTGATGTGATTGATGGGCAATGGTGGGATAGTCAGCAACGTGTACCTGATAAGTTTTTAGTTTTAATGCGTGATTATCACATTTCTGATAAACGCTATCCGGTCTTACCTTTTGAGGAAATGGCGTCACCTCATTACCTCACATTACCTAGTGCTTATTCCGGTTACATTCTAGAACAATTAGCAGAATTTCAGCTTTGGCCAACAAATCAAATGGAAGATTTACCTCGACCAAAAACCTATTGGCGTGAAGCGGATTTTACTGATTTAACAGAAAAAGCGCGCGAAATTGATAATAAAACTAGACCAAAAACAACAAAAATTGACTAAATAACAAACAAAATTGACACATTAAAAACCCTTAATTTTGCTAAATTTGGGTTAAGTCGCACCTTTTTATATAAGATAAATTAAAGTTTTCGCAAAAAAAGCACTTTTTGTTAAAGGAAAAAATCGATTATAAAACGAGGCTTTCCAGTAAATCTTATACATTTATTTAACAAATCACTCGTAGTTATCCTAATGTGAGGCGATATTTTGTAGCTATGAAAAAAGTAATTTGTTAGTATTCGTTCGATTTTTATCCAGTTAAACGAGGAGAAGCAATGCCCTCTCAATTGATGAGGACAAGTGCCGTCTTCGCTTTCTTGATTTCACTACTCTTTACTGGTGTAAGCTTTGCTTCAACCAGTACCGGCAGTTCCCAAATGCTGCAGGCGTATTCTTTCAAAAGCACGTCAACACCGTTGCCAGATTTGAAAAAATACCCATCGGGAACGCAGCGTAAGAAAGCGTTTTTAAATGTCATAGTTCCTATTATTGACAATGTTAATAATAAGATTTTGAGAGATCGTGAGTGGTTACTCGCTCAACGTAAAGCCCAGCACTGGGGCAGCGCAGAGTTAAAAAAACTGCGTGAGATCTGTCAATACTATGGCGTTACATGTACCAGCCCCAAAAAAGTAAATTGGGATTCGTTATTGACTCGCGTTGACATTATTCCGACACACTTTGTCGCAACGCAAGCCGCTACAGAATCAGGTTGGGGCACATCGAAGTTGGCACAGCAAAACAATAACTTATTCGGTATGCGATGTGGGAGTCAGTCTTGCAATAATGTACCAGGGAAAACCAAAGGCTATGCAGCCTACCCTGATATTGAAGGCTCTGTGATTGCTTATATGCGTAATCTCAATACGCACCGCGCCTACAATTCATTGCGCTCCTCAAGAGCACAGCAAAGAATGACGCAACAGCAACTCGACTCTCGCCAGTTAATCACTGACTTGAAAGGTTACTCAGAAATGGGCTCAAGTTACAACGATTATCTGACCGAAATGTTCGACTCAAATAAAAAACTGATCACCCAAGTTCAGTTGCAGTCGAGACAAGAAAGTTAGGCCTTAGCAGGCTTTCATTGTGTAAAAAGCCACTTTTCTTTCTAGAGAAAAGTGGCTTTTATTTATCACAAGACAATCTTTTGATTGAAAGCCGGCTTAGAATTCATAATATATGTGGTAATACGTTTGGTATGACTTTTAAATCACACCCTTAGAGCCATTTATGAATTTTTTTTCATTCGAGTTTCTCGGAGCCTTTGTTAGCTTTTTTATTCTATACTGGCTCTTTCAAAAGCAGATTAAGATCCAAAATATTCTACTGATTACAGTCAGTTATGCTTTTCTCTTTTATGCAGATTATCGTCCTGCGATTATCTTATTAAGCTATACACTCTTTATTTATTTACTGGCAAATATATTAACTAAGTACACTTCTTCTAAAGTCATCTATTGGCTATTGGGATTATTGGTTGCTGTTTATTTTACTGCCTTTAAATACTACTCATTTTTCCAAGAATCACTGACACAGGCATTCCAGCAATGGGGACTCAGTATTGAGCTTCCTCTTATTGAATTGCTGGCACCATTAGGACTCTCTTTCTATATTTTTCACTCGGTCAGTTATGTGGTTTCCGTTTGTCGAAAAGAGATCCCTAAAGCGCCTTTTTTAGATGTCGTTCTTTATTTATGCTTTTTCCCAAGCATTGTGGCGGGGCCAATTAATCGCGCCAAAGAATTTCTCCCTCAAATTCAGGCACCAACACGAAAAATCATTGATTATAAAGGGGCGATCATGCTGATTGTTTTAGCTATCGCAAAACTCTTTTGGTTAAGTGGTTGGTTCTCAACAAACTATGTTGATCCTGTTTTTAATGCACCCGATTTAGCGCAAAGCGGGCAAGTCTTAACGGCTATCTATGCCTACGCATGGCATATCTATTTCAACTTTTCGGGTTATACCAATCTAGTGACAGGTATTGCCTTATTGCTCGGTTTTATCGTGCCTCGTAACTTTAATGCGCCGTATTTAGCGATCAACCTCGCTGATTTCTGGCGTCGTTGGCATATCAGTCTATCTACCTTTATTCGCGATTACGTCTATATTCCTTTAGGGGGCAATCGTAAAGGCGTTATCAGACAGAACTTTAATGCCTTTGCAGCAATGGTCATTTCAGGATTGTGGCATGGCGCAGCAATGACCTTTATTATTTGGGGCGCAATTCATGGAATTGGCGTAGTGTTATTAAATATTAAACACCGCCTGTTTCCTGTGAAGAAAAATGCGCCACCCACTGCGCTATCTTCGTTAAATATGTTGTTATCATGGATTATCACGTTCCACTTTGTTTGCTTTGCTTGGATCTTTTTCCGCAGCCAAACAATCGGAGATGCTCTTGTTTTGATACAACAACTCTTTAGTGCAGGTGCTTGGGCTTCATTACAAGCTGAAGGCTTAACGCTCTTTATGTTCTGGGGACTTTTCTTACTTTACCCTTGCTTTGTCACCTTAAGGGATATTGTGGCTCGTCTTGAGAAAAGAGTGCCGTGGTATGTTTATCCTCTGCCACTTGCATTGATCCTCACAATTATTTTTATGTTGTCTCCAGATGGGGTGCCAGGATTTATTTATGCCAGCTTTTGATTTCTGCTCAAACTTAAAAAAGACAGCAAAAGTCGCTTTAATGGTACTGTTAAGTACCCTCTTGCTGATTTGGCTAAACCAAACATCACTAGAGCGCTTTTGGCAGCAGCAATATCATCGTCCTGCGCCTTGGTCTGGACTTTCTCATTATTATGCTTGGCAAGTGGGAGGACAACTGCGTGATGGCGTATTTGTTGCGGTAGAAAGCTATGGAGATTATCTACAAGTTAATCATCCTGATAATCAGGCAAAGCCAATAGAACAAATCTCAACATCGGAGCAACTTCCAGAAGGCTTTGCGGTGGGATTGCATTTCTTTAATGGTTATACACGACCTGCATCCCAATTAACGCAACGCTTTCCACAATTACTGCAACGTAAACAAGCAATGAGTGGATTATTTTACCATTCAGTTACGGATGTGTCTGATGCTGCTTTGGAAGCCTTAAAGCCTATCGTACAAAAGACAGAAATTATTTTATCACCTAAAGATAAAGTCTTATTTGCAGGCGACTCAATGATGCAGGGTGTTGCTCCTTTACTTAAACGCCAACTTCAAGCGGACTACAACATCAGTAGTATTGATTTAAGTAAGCAAAGTACAGGGCTGGCTTATCCTCGCTTTTTTAATTGGCCTCAAACGATTGCAACGCGATTAGCCAGTGATGACTCTATTAAATTATTAGTGGTCTTTTTAGGCCCTAACGATCCTTGGGATATGCCTCCAGATGGTGGAGGACGCTACTTAAAATTTGCAAGCGAAGCATGGGAATCAGCCTACCGAGCGCGAATTGCAAGCATTATAGAAAATGCCAGACAGAATAATGTCACGGTTATTTGGGTTGGGCCACCTAATATGCGCAAGCAGAAGTTATCCGAAGGGATGGCATATCTTGATAAACTTTACCGTGAAGAAGCTGAGAAAATGGGCGAAATTTACCTTTCCGTCAATGATATGTTTAAATATGAAAAAGATATTTATTCTGATTATATGGGGGATGGTAGTAGTCGTGTTAAGTTAAGAGCTGGTGATGGCATTCATTTTAGCTTAAAAGGTCAGCAAATTATTGCTCAACACGTATTCTCACGTATTCATCTTCAAGAAGAAACGAAAGAAGATAATGCTGTTGATGATGTAAAAGATAAAAACACGGTCATTGTAAATGAAACAACTAACGCACATCCTTGAGCGTAAAACCTTAGTCAGTAGTTCAATCATACTGGCCTTGGTTTCACTCTTAGTCGCTTGTAATCAAGACACTGAAAAAACGGTGAAGTTACCGACACCCACAGTATTACCTGCTGATGGTTCAAGACAACTTTACAACTATCACGATCCTCACTTTGCAGGCTTTGTTAAGAAATTACAACAAGGCGGCCAAACGGTGCATATCGTTCAGTTAGGTGATTCCCATACTGCGGCTGACTTTTTCAGTGGTAAGTTGCGTGAGCGTTTTCAAGCAGACTATGGCAATGGCGGCATTGGTTTTATTCCCCCGACTAATATCGCAGGTCAACGTATTGCAAACGTACAATATCAGAGTGATAAAAAAGCGTGGACACTGCTTTCGAGCAGAAAAGATAGCGATCCTGATTTTCCATTAGGTGGCTTTATTAGTGAGCCTCAAGCGAAATGGGCAAAATTACAGTTATCTGAAAACCCAGTCACTCAGCAACGTTATCAATTGCAAGCACTCTATAAAGCCCCAACAACAGCACAAATGAATGTACAATCATCAACAAATAAAGTGCTTTCATTATCGCAAACGCAAGGTAAATGGCAGTTTTCAAACCCAACAGCCATGACATTCCCTGTTAGTATTACCGTCAGCAAAAATCAGCCTGTTAAATTAGGCGGTTGGTTGATCACTAATCAACAGCCTGGCGTAATGCTTTCCTCATTAGGCATCAATGGTGCCACTATCAATATGATGGATAAATGGGGTACACAATGGACTGAAACGTTAGGACAATTAAACCCTGATATGGTGATTTTAGCGTATGGCACAAATGAAGCGTTTAATGACACTTTCGATTTGAACGCCTATCGCCAACAGCTTACGGATAAAATTCGCCAAATTCGCCAACAAGCTCCCAATAGCGCCATTTTATTAATTGGACCTTCTGACTCAATCAAGAATAAAGAAGCACTTGACTGTCGCTCACAACAGCCTCAATGGCTAAGCGATATTATCAGAATTCAAAAAGAAGTGGCTCAACAAGAGAAAACGCTCTTTTGGGATTGGCGTGATTATATGGGTGGCGAATGTTCGATAAAAGCATGGGCGCTGTATGATTTAGCAAGACCTGATGGTGTTCATCTTTCTCGTGAAGGTTATGAAAGCAGTGCCAATACACTTTATAGCCAATTGAATACCTTAATAAACAAGAGCTAATTCACGCGGTTCAACACACAAAAAGGAGCTTATCGCTCCTTTTTATTTTTGTTGTTTTATTCATCAAGTTAGTAATTATCTAAATTTAATAAAACATCGACATATTTGATAACATCAACGCTGGCTTGTTCCATTTTCTCTATATAGTGTGCAACCGCTTCTTGATTATCTTCTATATTGGCCTTTAATGCTAAACGTCCGCATTCATGCACTAATTTATGGGGTTCTTCTAAGCGACGAAAGGCGTCAGTTTTTGCAAATTTTTTACCATCACCTTGATAATACCATTTCCCTAAACGGCACTCTGTATGCTGATTAACACAGTGTTCATCATCATTATTTAATAAGTGAATATAAATCGCTTCTTTCCATAAAACATGATCAAGTTTGACCGTATTAAAAAACTGTTGCATCGAAAGAAAGGTAAAAATATGTTTAAGCTCGCTAGCTTGTTCTGACAGTGACGTTAAATTTTGATGTCCTTCTTCAACCAGTGTTTTAACTTGTTGAACTTGCTGTTGGTTTTTTTCTGTAGTTTCTTTAACGGGAATAAAGCGAGCACCTAAATTATTATTAATGCTAGCAATAGAAGATGCTTGTTTTTGGATCTCTAATGACAACTTTTTCATCTCTTGAGCTAAGACTGAAAATCCCGCCCCTTCACGCCCGATGTGTCCAGCTTCAATTGCTGAATTAATTGATAAAAGATTCGCCTGACTGGAAAGCCTATCAATATTGCTGGCGCTATCTTTAATTTTTTTCAACCAACTTGAGAAATCGTCTATCTCTTCTCGGCTATGTGTAAAATGCGTATCCACTTCATTTAGAAATTGAGTCAATGACTGCGAATTATCCAACATCTGGCTAAAGAGATGTTCCATTTCATCAAGCAAATTGAGCTTATCTTGTAATTTATTACTTGATGCTAAAATCGAATCTCGAATTAGCGTGATGGTGTGGATATTACAATCCGTGTGTTTAATAAAAAGCGAATTATAGTCAACCATAAAATAACAGCCCTAGTTTGCCCACTTAATAAATAAACCTATAGATTAATGAGAAACGGGATATTTTCTGTCACATTTCATAGTCATTTATAGCAATGAAAAAAAGCGCGTCAAAAGACGCGCTAATTACAAGAAAATAAAGATTCAATTTTATAAAAAAGCGAAGAAAATCATACCTACGACAGCACCCGTTGTGCCGAGAATAGTTTCCATCAATGACCATGTTTTTAATGTTTGTGCTTCTGTTGCGCCAGTAAATTTACCGAATAACCAGAAACCTGAATCATTAACGTGGCTAAGAATAATAGAGCCACCCGCAATACAGATTGATAATGCTGCCATTTGAGCACCACTATAGCCCAGCTCATTGATAACTGGTAAAACTAAACCAACCGTAGTTAAACACGCAACGGTCGCTGAACCTTGGATCACACGCACAGCGCCTGCAAGGATAAAACACGCAATTGCAATTGGCATACCCGCGCCAATTAACGCATTACCTAATGCAGGACCAACGCCAGAATCAACTAACACTTGCTTAAAGACACCACCCGCACCAGTGACCAATAAAATGATCCCAGCAGGTTGAATTGCTGCAGAGCAAATCTCCATCACTTTTTCTTTGCTCATACCACGGCGAATAGCTAAACCGTAAATAGCCACTAAACAAGCAACAAGAATAGCGATAAAAGGATGACCTACAAACTCAAGAATATTGTATAGCTCAGTCTCTTTCTCAACAAAACGCGCACCAATAGTTTTAAAGCCCACTAAAATTAACGGTAATAACACAAGTGCAAGACTAAAACCAAAAGAAGGCATTTTGTTTTGACCTAAACTTGGTTCTGACAAATCTTTTGGTAATTCTAATGTGACGTAACGACTAATAAAGTTACCGAAAATAGGACCTGCTAATAACATCCCCGGAATAGCTGCACATAAACCAATTAAAATCATCCAACCAAAATCAGCATTCATTTGGTCAGCTAACAGCATTGGTGTTGGCCCCGGCAATAAGAAGGCAGCTGCACCTGCCACACCCGCAAAGAGAGGGATGGCCATTTTCACCACATTGCCACCAGTACGGCGAGCAACAGCAAATACAACACCAATTAACAAGACAACAGCAACGTCAAAAAACAGAGGTAAAGCACAGATTAAACCTGCAATACCTAATGCGTAGTTAGCCCGTTTCTCACCAAAATATTTTAATAATCGCACTGCAATTTGGTCTAATGCCCCTGTTTCATGTAGCACCTTACCAAACATTGCCCCTAGCGCGACGACGATTGAGAGGAAACCTAACGTACCCCCCATCCCGTTTTGCATGGTTTGTGTGATCTTCTCTAAAGGCATGCCAGAGAAAATACCGGCACCAATGGCGACAATCATTAACGCAATAAAAGCGTGTAAACGCGCGTACATCACAAAAAAGAGCAATAATAAAACCGAGCCAACCGCGGTTAGCACCAGTGTTAATGTACTCATACCATTTCCCCTTCAAAAGTCTTTTGAGTGACTGAATTTATTGTCTTAATTGCACTTTCAATCACGTCATCAAGTGGCATTGAAATATCAATTTCATATACATCATTTTCAGCTTTTGTTGGCTCTTCTAGGGTTTCAAATTGAGTCACTAACATTTGAGGTTTAAAGAAGTGCCCTTTACGTGCTTTTAAGCGGCTTTCAATTAGCTCATAGTCACCTTTTAAATATAAAAAGTGTAGACATTGATTGCCCTCTCTTAACATATCTCGATACTGTTTTTTCAATGCAGAACAAACAATTAACGAAACTTCATTGGTTCTTTGCATCGCAAATGCTGCATCATTTAATGCTTTTAACCAAGGCTTACGATCTTCATCATTTAAAGCGTGCCCCGATGCCATTTTAGTAATATTTGAGCGAGGGTGCAGGAAATCACCGTCTAAAAATGCCGCACCTGTACGTTGTGCCACACCACTTGCGACCGCAGATTTACCGCTGCCTGATACCCCCATTAAGATAAAAACATGGTGTAGGGATTGGGTATCGTTCATAGAATGCTCCTTTAAGGCAGATATTAAGTCTTTTTTGTAATGTTACCCGTAACTGTTACGGGTAACATATCCGAAGTGGTAAGGTGAATACAACAACGAAGATCAACTAAGGAGCGAAAATGTGAAGCGACTCTCAAATGAAAGTAAGATGATCTACAAACTGACAACAAAACATCTGATCAGCTTCTTTTTATTCACCGCAAAATGGGAAGTAATAACGCTGAAAGAGAGAAGGTATCTCAATAAAAAACCCTACTGTTAATCATATAACAATAGGGTTAATAAAATTATTAATTTATTTTAATATCAATAAGTTAAATATTTAAATACTTTCACCAGTAATAATGCGGAAACCAACATCAATCACTTGGCCTCGCGCAATTTTACCTTTCATTCGTTTAAGCAATAGATCAGCTGCTTGTTGCCCCATTTCATCACGAGGGGTAAAGATACTCGCCAGACGAGGCGTCATCACTTGTCCAACATCGTGTCCGTGGAAACCCGATATTGCAATATCCTCTGGCACGGAAATACCTAAACGCTGACATTCAAAAACAGCACCAATCGCAATATCGTCATTGGTGCAATAAAGTCCGTCTAAATCAGGATATTGCTTACGTGCAGCATGTAATAATTCAGCCCCTAATGAATAAGATGAGCTTTTTGGCGTCATCACATTACCAACAGGTAAACCCGCATTTTGCATTGCTTTTTCATAACCGTTTAAACGCATTAAGGTTCGTTCATCCTGTCTTGCGCCAAGGTAAATAACGCGTTTACATCCACGTTTGATCATCTCATTGACCATCTGTTTTGAAGCATCAACGTTATCTAATCCTACTGCCGAATCAAAACAAGGCGAAACGCTATCCATGATCTCCACCACAGGAATACCCGCAGTTTCTAACATTTTTATTGTTTTTGGTGTGTGCGTTCTTTCAGCAAGAATAAGCCCATCGATATTATAAGAGAGTAATGAAAGCAAGCGCTCTTCTTCTTTTTCAGCACGATATCCATAGTGCGCTAACATAGTTTGATAACCGTATTTATCGGTCACTGATTCAATGCCACGAATAACTTCGGCAAAAACTTGGTTAGTTAAAGAAGGTAGTAATACCCCAATCGCATGACTGGTCGAATTAGATAAAATATCAGGAGCGCGATTAGGAATATAATTAAGGCTCTCTAATTCACGCGCAATTTTTTCTCGTAAAGCTTCAGAGACTTGTTCGGGGTTACGCAAAAAACGACTCACGGTCATTTTGGTAACACCAACTCGCGAAGCTACATCCTGTAATGAGGGGCGTTTTTTCTTCATTTTATATCGCAACTATCCAAAAACACTCGTATTAATACGCGCTTTAATTTTCCAAGAATGCTGATTATAGCCCTAGGTTATACACTATTTCGAATAAAGTTTTTCAGATGTGTGCCGAGATTTGATTTTGACTGATGATCCCTTGACTTAAGCCAAAGGAAAGATAGTATTCTTCGCTGTATAATAAATGAAATAACGATATCAATATAAAACAATAAACAGTGTGAACCTATGGCGATCCACAGACGACAATTTTTAACTTACCTCACGACTATTGCGACATTATCGGCACTTCCACATTCGGTAAGAGCCGCAATAACCTCGCGTATTGCAGCACAATTTGGTCATATTCCTGCATCAGCCACAATCCATCGGGTGATTAGTGCGGGACCGCCTACTGATCAATTGTTACTCGCATTAGCACCTGAAAAATTATTGGGTTTTTCCTCACTTAATTTAGAAAAAAGCCCTTTATTTTCAGATGAACTACGCAAACTCCCCCGTTTAGGACGTTTATCAGGGCGAGGAAGTACACTCTCTTTAGAAGCTTTACTGACGTTAGAGCCCGATATCATTATTGATAGTGGTAATGTGGATGAAACCTATCGCTCATTAGCGAAGCGTGTCTCTGATCAAACGGGTGTACCTTATGTGTTAATTGATGGCATATTAAAAGATAGCCCAGCTCAGTTACGCCAAACAGGGGCTTTATTAGGTGTTGCAGAAAGAGCAGAAACATTAGCGCAGATTGCAGAGCAATATCTTAGTGATGCCGCGCTTTTTGTATCTGAACAAAAAGAGAGTCCACGTTTTTATCTTGCTCGGGGTGCCAAAGGATTACAAACGGGTGCAAGAGGCTCTATTCACACAGAAGCCATTGAAGCCTTAGGTTTTGAAAACGTGGTTGATATTCCTGATTTTACTGGTTTGACTGATGTTTCCCCTGAACAACTGTTAATGTGGAACCCTGAAATTATCATCACACAAGATGAAAATGCCTATCAGCAAATCACACAAAGTTCTGTATGGAACAGCATTCAAGCCGTTAAAAACAACAAAGTGTTACTGTTTAAAGGGCTACCATTTGGTTGGTTAGATGGCCCTCCGGGTATCAACCGTTTAATGGGGATGCGACGCTTACAGAGCCATTTTGACGTTCGAATAGAAAAGCAAGCCGCTCAAGATCTACAAAATTACTTTGCTCATTTTTACCATACGCAATTAAGTGCTGAACAATGTCAGCAATTGCTGGGGTATTCATGAGTCAATCAGTACGTATCACGCTTTTATTTGCGGTATTCTTCATCGTTGCGTTAATTGCAATCACTAGTGGTAAGTATTCACTTACCGCTAATGAACTGTGGACGCTGGTAAGTAATAAATTAATAGGCAATGTAGAATACAGCAGAACTGAAACCGTCTTTTGGCAAATAAGATTTCCCCGTGTTCTTGCGGCAATCTTAATTGGTGGAGGACTCGCTATTGCGGGAGCTGCTTATCAAGGTATGTTCCGTAACCCATTGGTTTCTCCTGATATTCTTGGCGTTTCATCAGGTGCGGGCGTGGGTGCGGTTTTAGGTATTTTCCTTGGGCAATCGATGTTGTCTATTCAGCTATTTGCCTTTGCAGGCGGTTTGGCAACGGTTGCCTTAGTCTATTTTATTGCAAGGCTTGCTAAACAACATGATCCTGTCCTTTCCCTTGTATTAGTTGGTATTGCGATTAGTGCATTATGTGGCTCGGCAATTTCATTAATGAAAATTCTCGCTGATCCTTATACGCAATTGCCCTCAATTACCTTCTGGCTTTTAGGGGGGCTTTCAACGATTACCGCCTCTGATTTATTTTCTGTCGCACCGTTAATGCTGGTTGGCTTTATTCCGCTGATTTTATTGCGCTGGCGTATGAATATCCTCAGTTTATCTGATGAAGAAGCCAGAGCATTAGGTTTAAATGTCGAAGTGACGCGGTTAGTTTTTATTTTGTCAGCAACATTGATAACCGCAAGTGCCGTTTCTATTGCGGGCATTATTGGCTGGCTAGGCTTAATAGTGCCGCATATTGCAAGATTGTTAGTGGGTGCTAACTTTAGCCAACAACTGCCTGTTTCTTTGCTTGTGGGCGCCATTATGCTGTTAATCACTGACACACTAGCTCGCACTATTGCCAGTATTGAACTTCCATTGGGTATTTTAACCTCCGCCATTGGTGCGCCATTCTTCCTAATGTTGTTACTTAGAACAAGGAAAGGCGCATGATCATTGCTAATGCAAAACAGCTCGCCATTGGCTATAAAGGCAAAACCTTAATTAAAGATCTCTCATTCCACATCGAACAAGGGCAAATCATCTGCTTATTAGGCGCAAATGGTTGTGGAAAAACCACACTGATGCGAACGTTGTTAGGGCTAATACCTTGTATTGAAGGTGAGATTAATGTTGCGGGGAAAAAACTAAGTGAGTGGTCACCAACAGAACTTGCCAAAGTAGTTGCTTATGTTCCTCAAGCAACGCATATCCCCTTTTCTTTCAATGTTATCGATATGGTTGTGATGGGACGAGGTGCACATTTATCCTTTTTCTCTATGCCAAGTTACCAAGATAAAACAATGGCAATGGAAACCTTAGAAATGCTCTCGCTTTCTCATCTTGCTCACCGAACTTTTGATACCTTAAGTGGTGGCGAAAAGCAGATGGTCTTGATTGCTCGTGCTTTAGTACAACAGCCCAAATTACTGGTTATGGATGAACCCGCGGCCAGCCTTGATTTTGGTAATCAAATAAAACTACTTACCCAAGTTAAGGCATTAAAAGCATTAGGGATCAGTGTTTTTATGTCAACACACCATCCACAACATGCCGCTTCATTGGCTGATGATGTCATTTTACTGACACCTCATGCTCCTGTTTTGCAAAATAGTCCTGAGATTTTGCTGACACCCAACAATTTAGCGCACCTTTATGGTGTAAAACCCACAGATATTCAGGCGCATTTTCACGCCTACTCGGATAATAACAATGAATATAGGCAAGAATATGAACACCATTGAAACCACAGATTTTGCTGAACTTTATAAAAACCACATGGTACAGGCTGAAAGAACCAAAAAAGAGCCAGAACATTGGGATAAACGTGCTGAAAAAATGGCAGAAACCTGTGCCAATCCTAACGATCCTTACTTAATTAAGTTTCGTGAAATGATGGATTTTACAGGTGCAGAAACCTTATTAGATGTGGGTTGCGGCCCTGGCTCTATCAGCATTCATGTTGCGGATAAATTCAAAAAAGTCATTGGTATTGATTACAGTACAGGCATGCTCGCAGTGGCTAAACGTAGAGCTGAACAAGCAGGCATCAATCACGCCGACTTTATCACTTGCTCATGGGAAGATAGCTGGGATGCACTTCCTCGTTGTGATATTGCGGTCGCTTCACGCTCAACGCTCGTGATGGATTTAAAAGCTGCGCTATTAAAGCTTAATCGCCAAGCTAAATTACGTGTTTATACGACCCACACCGTATCCCCAACTTTTGTTGATCAACGCATTATTCGCTTACTGGGTCGAGATATTCCTACGCTACCAACCTACATTTATGCAGTAAATATGCTTAACCAAATGGGTATTCACCCTAAAGTGGATTATATCCGTAGCCGTAATTGCCAAAGTAATTTCAATAGCCTTGAGCAATTTATTGAGGGGATCAACTTCTCCGTAGGGCCTTTAAGTGAAGATGAAATAACACGTTTAACAAACTACTATCATAACAGCATTAAAAATGGCGTTTCACTGATTTCGCCTACGCGTGATTGGGCGATGGTTTCTTGGGATGTCGTGCCAGAAAGTGAGTTAACACTATGATTTATTACCCGGATGCCTTTCTTGATAATTTATTGATGGAAGATATTCAGTATGGTGATTTAACAAGTCGCGCCCTGAATATCAGTGATCAATTAGGTACGATGACATTTACACGTCGTGAAGCAGGCTGTGTTAGTGGGATCACGCTAGGTTGCCGTTTATTAGAAAAGTTAGGGTTAGAGGTAAAAGCACATCGACAAGACGGTGATTTTGCCGACAAAGGCGATTGTTTAATCACAGCAGAAGGTCGTGCTGATGCACTACATCAAGGCTGGAAAGTGGTACAAAACGTGCTGGAGTGGAGTTGTGGTGTGAGTGACTATATGGCGAAAATGCTAGAAATCTATCACCACTATCAACCGAAAGGGCAAATTGCGTGTACCCGTAAAAATATCCCAAATACCAAGTTACTGGCAACACAAGCGGTACTTGCGGGCGGTGGTGTGATCCATCGCCAAGGTTGTTCTGAAACTATTTTGCTCTTTGCTAATCATCGCCGATTTTTATCAGAGCCAGATAATTGGGCACAGCATGTTAAACAGTTACGCCAAGCGGCACCTGAAAAATGTATCGTGGTAGAAGCTGACGATATTGAACAAGCAAGAGAAGCGTTAAAAGCCCAACCAGATATCTTACAGCTTGATAAATTCTCCGTTGAAGATATTGCTCAACTCCAACATGAAGCGCCTCAAATTGCACCTCAATGCCATCTTTCGTTGGCTGGCGGAATTAACCTGAATACGATTGAAAAATACGCACAAACAGGCATTCGTTTAATGGTAACGTCTGCGCCTTATTATGCACCACCGACGGATATTAAAGTTCGTCTTTACCCAAAAGATTAAATAAAAATAATAACTTATGAGTAAATGAGTATTTACCTATTTAATCAATAATAAACAAAACCGAGTGCTAACGTATTGTCAGCACTCATTTTATTCATTTATTTTTACGCAATTCGTTATATAAAAAATTATATACTGACTGCAAATTGAGATTGGAATGATGAAATTAAAACCTCTATGCTACTGTTTATCTGTTGCTCTACTACCAAGTATTGCGCTTGCTGACACTACTTATGGACATTCAACGCCTGATCTATTAACCGTTTGGAGTAGCCCGATTGCGGCCAATCCAGATGTGTTAACACAAGCGCAAATGCTTGAACAAAACAAAGTGAATGCAGCACAAGCTATTGCAACATTACCCGGTGTTGTGATGCAAAAATCGGGCAACCGTAATGAATACACCATTAAAGTGCGTGGCTTTGATAGCCGTCAAGTGCCTGTATTCTTTGATGGTATTCCAACGTATGTTCCTTATGATGGCAACCTAGACTTAGCGCGCTTTACCACTAACGATCTGGCAAGCATCGAAGTCAACAAAGGCTATACCTCATTACTGCAAGGCCCTAACTTAATGGGCGGCGCTATCAATATCACCACTGCGACACCGAAAAAACCCTTAGAAGGAAGTATTGCTTATTCTCAAGGTTTTGCTCGCGGTGCTGATTATGCACATAACATGAGTGCGCGTTTAGGTGCTCGCAGTGATTTAGGCTTTATTCAAATCAGTGGTAGCCAATTAAAACAACGCTTTACGCCAATTCCGGGGGCTGACGAAAATAATCAAGCAGCCGGTACACATGGACGTCGTGATAATTCAGCCACTGACGATAAGCGCGGCATGATTAAAGTCGGTTGGACGCCACGCGCTTCTGACGAATATACCCTGACTTATGTAAAACAAGACGGTGAAAAAAATAGCCCACCATCAACATTAGGTAAGGGTAAATTTAAATATTGGGCATGGCCAGATTACAACAAAGAGAGCTATTACTATAGCGGTGTAACACAAATCACCGATGGCATTAATCTACAAAGCCGTGCTTATCACGATAAATTTGAAAATACCCTCTATATGTATCCAAAAAAAGGGGATACTCCTGACTATAGCCACTATGACGACTACAGCACAGGCGCGGCATTGCAATTAGGTATTGATACACGTGACAGTGACCTACTCTCTTTTGCCGCACATTGGAAAGATGACGTTCACCGCGCTCAAAAAGAGAAAGGTGGCGATTGGATGCGTTATAAAGACAGAACATGGTCTTTAGCCACAGAATACCAATGGGTTGTCACCAATGATCTCGATTTAGTGGGTGCCATTAGCTATGATTGGCGTGACAGTGTTGATACCGATAAAGGCGCTGATAACAACAAACAAACCGCTTTTAACTGGGAAATGATGGCAAAATATTCTTTAGCCAATGACGATACTGTCCGCTTCTCGATATCTGATCGTAGTCGTTTCCCAACGCAAAAAGAGCGTTATACCACTGAGAAACCAAAAGATGGATCAAAAGGGATTATTAATCCTGATTTAGATCCTGAACGTGCATTATCGTTCGACTTAACCTATGAAGGGCACATTACCGATAAATGGGGTTACCAAACCAGCATTTACTACAACCGAGTCAGTGATGCAATTATGGCACACACAGTTTATCGTGATGGCAAAGCATTTTTCCAAAACCAAAATAGTGGACGCATCGACTACGTGGGTCTTGATTTAGGCACTAAAGGCAACGTCACTGATTGGTTAGAACTTGGCGTAAACTATAGCTATATCCACAGTGACCCGAAAAAAATCGAACATATTGAAGGCTTACCAAAACATAAAGCTTATATGTGGATGACGTTTATTCCAGTTGAACAAGTTCGCTTTACCATTATGGAAGAAGCACAAGGCTGGACTTATAACCGTATTGATGAAGATGACAAACTCGCAGGCTATGCAAAAACCGATCTTCGTTTAGATTATGACTTTGGTTATGGTGTTTCTGCTAATGCTTCTATTAATAACCTGTTTGATAAATCTTATGAATACACTCAAGGTTATATGGAAGACGGTCGTAATTACTGGTTAGGTGTAGAGTATAAATTTTAATTTAAATTATTATTAATAAATTTAAGAGCTGATATTAAAATAAATATCAGCTCTTTTTTATCCCTAAAATAACTTTACTTTCCATAACAACACTCTAAATATAATTAAAATCGTAAAAAACCTTTCGCCATTTCTAATAATGCATTCATTGTACTGCTCACTATTTTTACAAAATTATCATAATTACTATTGGCTGCACTGTATTTTTTTGATAATTCATCCAAGTTAGTATTAACGCCTTTTTCAACGGTATCGAATGTTTTCTTTAATAATTCAAACTCTGTTTGTAATATATCCGACCAACCATTTGGCATATTAAATAAATGTTCCTTTAATTTTTTAATCCCCGATACATCAAATTTAATTTCAAATGAAAAATTCATATTAGTATTACTTTCTTTTACTAATGATACTCCTTTAATTTGACTAAGTAATTTTCTTACTGCCTTAACTGCATTATTAACCTCAGCCTCATCTTTATAATATATTTTTTCCCCATCAATCATTCTATAAAATCGGCCATCATTATCTTTAAAAAATTCCATAGAAAAAAATGATGACTTTAAATTACGCATAAATCCAATTAATTTATTGGTAATATTAACAGGAAATACACTTATAAATCCATCCTTACCGCTGGCATTTGTTGACCTACTTAATTCAGATAATATTTCTCTTAATTCTCTTACAAAATCCATATACTTGGAAAAAATATCTTTCAAAACATCTAAATAATCATTTTTACCCGCGATAATAGATTGTTTTACTTCATCAAATAAATCACTTAATGAATCTGTTGGATAACTGTCATTTGATTGCGCATTTTCTATGGTACGAGAAGCATAACTAATTTCATTTAAACTTTTCTTTTGATTAATATTATTTTTTACATATTGTTCATCAAGGTAAAAACCTTTTTCTTTGCTAGAGAGATATTCAAATTTATTATCATATTTACTATCGTTAATATAAAGATCTTGATACTCTCTCTTTATGTCTTCTAATAAAAAGCTTGAATTATTCAAAAATTCATCTTGATTATGTGTTTGCACATTATAGAACTTATTTTCCACATGTGGTTTATGATTACTTTTAGGTACATCAAAATTAATAGCTGTAGCCATAACATTAACCTTTTATATAAAAATAAAAGAAGTTGTTTCAAGAAAAAATTAAAATTAATATTTTAACAAAACTTAAAACAACACATAAACGTTAGCACTATTGGGCTATTTTCTCTAAAAATATAAACTTTACTTTTAATCTCTATAAAAAGTTAAAATCGTAAAAAACCTTTCGCCATTTCTAATAATGTATTCATTGTACTGCTCACTATTTTAACAAAATTATCATAATTGCTATTTGCTGAGCTGTATTTTTTAGAGAGTTCATCAAGATTAGAATTCATTCTCTTTTCTAATGAATCAAGCGATTTTTTAAATAAATCAAATTCAGTTTGTAAAATATTTTTATATTTTGCTTCTTCTTTTTTATTTTCATTATCTTCTTTTACTTTTCTCATCTCTTCTTCAATATCAAAACCAGGTCTAACTAAACCAAATAAAGATGTATTATCATAAAGTAGTTGTTCTCTTTTTTCTCTATCTCAGCATCTGATAATACGCCATCCATAGAGATATCCGTATTTATTTTACTCAGGAAATTATCAAGATCATCAAAATCGATGTGGCCAATAAAATTTAATCCAATATCATTTTTTATTTCTGATGCGTGATTTTCCTTTATTACCTTAATGCCTTTTATATCTGTTAATAATTTTTCTATTGCATTTAATGATTGATGAATTTGTTCTTTATCTTTATAACTTATTAAGTTTTTTCCTATTTTTCTAATGTAATTTCCATCATTTTGATATTCAAATAAAATTTTAGTGTAAAAAAATGATTTCTCTCTTAATTTTTCCTGATACTCTTTTTTAACATTCTCCAATATTTTTTTTAATTCAATATAATTAATTGCTATATATCCATCTTTCTTACCCGCTTTAGTATATTGGATAATGGATGTTATTGCCTCTCTTAAGTCTCTTACATAATTCATATAATTGGAAAAAACATCTTTTAAAACATCTAAATAGTCATTTTTACCCACAACTATTGATTGCTTAACCTCATAAAAAAAATCACTCAATGAATCTGTAGAATAACCAGCATCCGCAATTTCATCTTTTATAATTGGCTCTAGTTTTTTTATGGTATTTAAGCATTGATTATGAAAAATAACATTTTTATCATATTGTGCAGAGAGAGAAACATATATTCCCTCTCTGTTTTTCCCTTTAAATTATTACAACTAATCCAGTGTTCAAGATCAAAATCTTTTTTTTCTCGTCTTATATTTATTAATAACTCATTCATATCATCTAAAACGGTTTTTTCATTTTTAGATGTAGAAACAACATTATTATCTGAAGAATAAATTTTTGAATGACTTGCTATATTAGACATCCCTGAATCAATAGCTTTAGCCATAAATTATCCTCTTACATTCGAACCAATTGCAGAAGCAGCATCTTGCTGCGCATGAATAATTGCTTCAATAGCTTGTAACAATGCTTTTATCACTTCCGTTATTTCGCGTTGCATCTCATTATTATTATTAATAACATGATTATTAATATTTCCTCTTGCTTCCAATACTTTTTGCTTACCATCAAGTACAATTCCTTGAGACTGCAAAGTTTGGTCTGCTACTCGAGCCAAAGGGTCCGCTGTTGAAGTCACTAAGTTACCGGTGATCATCGTTGGGTTAGAATGACCAATAAGATCTTTCCCCATCCCTTTAATTGAAACAAAAGCCCCCATACCATGAACTGCCATTGAAATACCCGCACTCGTAATTGCGGCACCAATCATAATATTGGCTTTTTTATTAAGATTATCTTTTATCTGATCAGCCATATTTAATTCAATATTCATCAGCATCACGCCCATTTCTCTAGATGCTTCGAACTTTTTAATTATAGACTCTAAATATTTAACAATTAAGTTGATTAATTTCATCATATCAGTAGAGATGAAATTAAACATACTCGATTTATCTGTTTTCATATGATCATAAATATCATTGTCGTTATCAACTTCAAGTGATTTTAATATCTTTTTTATATCCGGAGTTTTTACTTCTGGTTCAACTAGAATTGGTTTTGATTTATTTTTTATTCTTTCTAAAGAACTATTTAATTTATTATCAATATCTTTACTTAAACTCTCTAAATTTTCTTTATTTAGTTTACTATCATTAATAACATCCTTGTTATCAAGGATATCATTAAATTTAGACTTATAGTTATTAAATACATTATCATTACTTATTTTCATATTAATACCTTATTAAAGATAAACTTGATTAAATAGATATATTTCTAATCATGTCTGATTTAGTCCGATTACTTATAGAAGATTTTTCACTCATATTTTTTAAAATTCCAGTGATAGTATCGATATTCTCATGATAACTTTCCATTATCTTATCCATTAACTTTTGAATAAGATTTAATATGGTATCTAATTTTTTACTGTCAGCGACAGATTGCATAATTTTTGCAGAAAGAACACTACTATAAATATTAACTGCATTTGTTGCTGTTGCATTAATTAACTTAGAAATAACTACGGTTCTGTTTAACATCACACCTGCCTTCTGGCTGATCTCTTTAGCAAATAGTGCGTTAATTTTCTTTATCGCCTCTTCAAATACTTGAACAATGATTTCTTTAATCATTTTTCCCATCATAAGTTCAAGTGCTTCATTGAAGACTCTTTTCAACATATCTCTGACTTGTTGATTAATTATTTGCTTCGCTACATTTGTTATGCCATTCATAGCTGGACCAACAACAAAACTTAATGCAATTGCGGAAATAAATAAAACTGCGGTAATTAACCCCTTAAGCCCCATTTTTAATTTATCTTGTATTGAGTTTTTTATATCCTCAATAATTTTTTTATCTATACCTAATTTCTTTAATTCATCGATAGCGTTATAAATCACATCAGCTAGAAAATCGACCACCTTATCTAAAGCCTCCATCAAAGCTTCAGTCAGAGGTTGCATTAATTCATCCATAAACGATGTGCCATGTATCGCTTGGTACACTTCATCTGCAACAGTTAGTGCAGCATCCGCGACCATTAATACAACTGCAACCGCCATTAAGGCCATGGAAGCGCCTGCAGTAAAAATAGAAGCAATACCCGCAACGATGGCGACTAATCCAGCTAACAGTTTTAAACCAATACCTGCCCAAAACTGAATTTCTTCTTGCTTTTTTATTTGGTTTTTTTGATCGTCAATTTTTTCTTTAAGTGATTTTTCCGTCACTTTTTGCATTTCCTCAAAGAGTTTTTGCTCATTTTCAGAACGCTGTAACATCACTTTTAATGTTAATTCTCGTGTTTTTGCTAATAAAAAAGTTAATAACGCCATTCCAGATAAAGAATTTGACATTATTTCAAGTTCTAATGCACTTTGAGTTGTCGTAAGCGCTCGATATACTTCTTTTATTTGCTCTAATTTTTCTTTTATTGACGCATTTTCTTTTTTATTAATTAATGCTCTTAGTTCATCTTGATGTGAAGTGATTGTATTAATTCTATCCTCACTAATAGAAACATTGGGCATAACTTTAAAAATATTATCAAAGAATTGAGATAGACTATTATATAATTTATCTAAATCATCTAAGGATAAATTAGAGAGATCATCAGGTAATTTCAAAAATGGAAATATCTTTTCAAGTGATTTTTCCATATCGCTTTTAGATTTAATTTTTCCTGATAATAATTCTTTAATTAACGATCTGGGAATATTGTTGTTTTTTAAAAAGTTTCTAATTTCAGATTCCGTTTTAAAATCATTCGATTTTATTTGATTATAGACCTCCATCCAATAATCAATATAAGCATCTTTATTATTTTTAAATTCATTGATCGCTGATTTAAATTTCTCTCTTAAACCATCAACACCTTTCGATAAGGCATTTAGCTTGTCTATATAATAATCAAGTTTATCCGGATCTTTAATTTGATCTAAAATATTTTGGTGAATGACATTTTGATAGGATAATTGCAAGTATACAAAATCATACTCTTTACTTGATTTATTATTTGTGGAGCAGATAATAACAGAAGGGGTTGGTGATGATTGTTGTTCTTGAGATATATTTCTATTATTAGCCTTTGTATTTTGTTGAGAGAAAATATTTATTTTATACTGCACATCATCCTGAATATTAATCCTTTGATTATTTTTTTTCTGCTCAATAGGCGCTCTAAGAGCAGGTGCAAAATTTTTATTTTCTTTATCTTTAATTTGTGAAGAAACAATACTTTCATTTACAGCATTGATTCTTTGCGCTTGTTGCGTTGTCTTTTTAACAACATTTTCCACTTCCTTAGAAGGTAAAGGTGTGGAAAATACCATGTTATCATTAACTTTCTTAATATCATTCATACTGTTCTTCCTTATCTTCTTTATCTGTATTAAGAACAACAAGGGGAATATCTTTTAATGATTCTAAATAAATATTGGCTCTTTCTTTTATAGCTTGATCATTAATATTTTCTGAAACTTGATGAAAACAATATTTTGCTTTTTCTTTTTCACCAAGCGATAAATTACATTGTCCTGCATAAAAGACAGGTCGATAATCATTTTTCGCATTGAGATAAGCTAAAGCATAAAGATCAATTGCTGCTTGATACTGTTTTTTTAATTGTTTAACAGCAGCAAGCCCCATAATGTAATCAACATTATAAAAATCGTAGAGACACAAAAATTTGAAAATCGCTTCAGCTTCACTCAGTTTTCCCTTCTGGTAAAAGTCATAAGCAAATGAATAGATTCCTTCCATAAATCCTTCTGGGATAGCGCCTTCATCCTTGAGTGATGCCCCATTCTGAACAATAGAAACAATATAGTTTGCTAATTGATCAATTTCTTTTTCTGACATTTTTTCATATACTGACATGATGTTAATCCTTTCATCTATGATGAATAATTAATAATGAAATTCTAATTTAACTATTAATTACTTGCTTTAATAAAACGCACGCCTATAATTATAAAAATAAATACATTATTTTTATAATTAAAATATATATACGCTAGATAGATTTATTACTAATTTATATAATCCATTTCTTCTCTTAATAATCCTTCAATTTCTATTTTCTTAAGCCAAATAAGAATATCCATAACATCTAATAAATCTTGATCTATCATTACATCAAATAAATGATATTTATGATAAATTTTTCTCGCCAGCTCAGGATAACGAACAACAGGTGTTCCCACTTTTTTAGCATAAGCTTTTACTGCCAATGCTTTATCATTAATACAGCTCAATGAAACTAAAGGCATAATGCCATTATCAGGATCGAAATAGATACCAACAGCCACATGGGTTGGATTGACAATAACGGCAGATGAATCTTGGATCACTTTTTTCATGGGTTCATCAAGCAATTCCTTATGGAACTGCCGACGAGTTGATTTTATTTCAGGATCACCTTCCATATTCTTATTTTCTTGTTTAACTTCATGTTTTTCCATCATCATATCTTTCATAAAGATAAAAAAATCAGCAATAATATTTAAAATAAGAATAGGTATTGAAAGAATAAAAAACACAAATACAAAATTAACGACGAGTGAACACCATTTATCAACAATAATATTTAAATTCGAGCGGTATAATATAAATATTTCCGCACCATGTAAAATAATAAAAACATAACAAGTAATTAAAAATATAACTATAAATAATAATGTTTTTAACAGATCTTTTATTGTTCTTATGCTAAATATTTTTTTAAATCCAGAGATTGGATTAATATGATTAATGTCAATTTTAATGGCTTCTGTCGCAAGCTTAAATCGTGAGCTAAATAAAGAAGGGATCGCACCAGATAAAAAAGCAACAACAAGTATAGGTAAAACAATATCAAAGAATAGTTTTGATATTACATCGACATAACTTTTTAACGTGATATTCGTTGGATGGAGTAAAAGTGATTGATAAAAACGACTAAATTCACTTAAATCAACTTGATGAAATAAATACATAACACCAATAAGATAAACAAGTCCTGATGTTAATTCTTTACTCTTAAAACTTTGCCCTTTTTTTGCAGAATCATCGAGTTTTTTCTGGGTAGGTTTTTCTGTTTTTTCAGCCATGATAAATACTCATAAAAATCGTATAAAAGTATCTATTATTAAAAAATTCATAAAGCTCTGTAGTCATTGCCGAAGTAAAGAAAAGAAGTAATGATATAAAGGCAATAATTCCTTTTATACATAATGATAATGAAAATGCATTTAGTTGAGGACAAAATAAAGAATAAACCCCCAATGCCACTTCGCTCAAAAACATAATAATCAGTACAGGTGAAACCAAAACAAGCGCAGTACGAACCATATTATTTAGCCAGTGCCCAATGAAAGAATAACCAATTTCTTTGTTAAAATAGCCAATGGGAAATACATCATAGCTATCTTTTATGGTACTCATCAATAAGGTTAGGCCACCTGTTGATAAAAAATAGGCAGCGCAAAATAAACCCGTTAATGAAGCAAACTCAGAAGACTCAATTCCCGTAGTTGGATTGATAGTATCCCCAATACTAGCGCCCCGTTGGTTATCCACAAACTCGCCAAATGCAGACGCAATCCAAAATGGAGTGGCAAAAAGAAGCCCAATTAAAACGCCAAGAAGTAATTCACTTAATAATATAATTTCCCATATATTTCTTACTTCATCTGTAATAATAATTCTGGGTCTAATCCCCATAGCAATATAAAAAATAATGATATATTTTAATAATTGGCTATTAAGAACACGACTGTTTAAAAAAGGAATAAAAAGAAAGATAGGAAATAATCTTGCAATAAGTAGAAAAAGATCAACTAAATAAGTCTGTATATACCCTAGCAGTATTAACATATTATTTATCCTGCAAATCCTAACGTCATCATCTCTTTTGCATACACTAATATTTTATCGCCCATCCACCCCATAGTCACTAATAAGCAAACAAAAACACCAACAAGTTTTACACCAAAAGGCAATGTCTGTTCTTGTATTTGTGTAATGGTCTGTAATAAACCAATCGCCAATCCAATGAATGTCGCAATGGCAATAGGTCCCGCTGAAAGTAATATCACTAAATAAACGGCTTTATTTGCCGCATAAACCATATCCATTACCTTACCGCCATGAGTTCAAGATATTGATTAATTAATCCTTTAGCTAAGAGAGTCCAACCATCCATAGCGATAAATAAAATTAATTTTAACGGCACTGATAATGTGACTGGGCTCATCATCATCATCCCCAACGCTAATAAAATACAAGAAACAACTAAATCAATAACAATAAAAGGTAGATAAAGATAAAAACCAATAATAAAAGCAGACTTTATTTCACTTAATGCATATGCGGGAAGCAGTGATAACAACGATTTTTCTATATTTTCTTTCTCGCCATAGCTATCAGGTCGATTTCCTTGTGCTTGTTCAAAAAAATCTAATAACTCAGGATCAGAATATTTGTACAAATATTGTTTATATTCCCCTAATGCATCGTCAGAAAATCGCTCAAAAGAATCAGGAGATGTTATATCAACAGGGTTTTCAATAAGATATTGATAGGTATTTTTTGCTATTGGTGTCATAACAAACAAAGCCATCATTAATGCAATCGCATTGAGTACCATATTAGAAGGCACTTGCTGAACACCTAAAGCATTACGAGTCATAACAAGTACGATAGAGAATTTTAAGTAGCAGGTTCCAGCAGCAATAATAAAGGGCGCTAATGTTGCTAGTGCTAACGTTAAAATGAGCGTTGTTGAGCTTTCCATATATTTAATCTTGCTGTAAAGGGGAACGTTGAATTTCTACAGCTAATCGCTCACCCACTTTAATTAATTCCCCTTGAGCAATAGCAACACCATTAACAACTAATGTAATTTGTCGCGAGGCATTATCAGGTAATATAATTTGTTGTCCTGGGGCTAGTTTTTCAATTTCTTCAATAGATAATACTTTACTTGCGAGTAAAAAAGACAAGGTGATAGGAATAGTACCAATTGATTTTAAATCCCCATTTTCTTGTGTCGCTGTGTTTGTATCAATATCGTCTATTGATGCTTCTTTCTCTACCTCATTAGTCGGTAACTTTTCATCTAAAACCACCGTGTTTTCTCCTTCTTGCCATTGATAACGCATCCATTTTTTTTCACCAATAATAAGTGAAGAATCAATGTTATCAATCAACACAATATCGCCCAAAGAAAGGGTTTTTAATAACGAAACAGATATTTTGCTATTACCGAGCTGGAATTGAGCAATAGCATTTATTTTATTTTTTGAGGACAACATCCATTCATAATGCCCCTCAAAAGAGCAAATAAATACATCTCCTATTGAGGTATTAACAACGGGATAACTAACTTTTTTTTGCTCTCCTAAACAGATATTGTCTACAGTTACTGACATCTCTTCTTTCGAAAAAGGAAACAATAATTGTGAACATCTCTGTGAGAATAGAACACGAAGATAAGCTTCTGGAATCGTTTCCCAATCTATTTTTTTTTCAGCATATAGGTTATCCATGACTTGGTTAACGGCAACAAGCCCTGTAAATAAACCTAATGTATTCTGACCTTTTATTTTAAAATAATAAGCAGATGCGATAGGTAATTGCGCTTCGTATAAAGAAGATAGAATTCTCATTGAATCGCTATTTTGATCCTGATTAATACTTTCTTTAACATCTGATAAGATCATTTTTCATCTTCTTTGTCATCGGAAGGATCAATTGCATTAATCTGCCAATGAGAATTATCATTTTCTAATGAAAGCGCTAATCGCCCTTGATATTGATTAAAATTGTCTAAAGAGGATTGATAAACGCGTCCAGTAGAAGCAATCAATTCGATCTTTTTATTAATATCAAAATTAACTTTCATCTGATGAAGCTCACTTCCCCATTTTTTAAAAACATAAGTAATACTAGGAGGTTGAGTCATCTTTGATACTTCTTTATAAAGAAGACTTAAAGCGGGTATATCAAGCAGTTTTTTATCTATTAATGGCTCTTGTATTGTCTGTTGATACTCTGGTTTTATATTATTGAACATAGATATATCATTAACTTCTTCTTGTACTTTTTTTTCATCCAATTTATCTATATTCAAATTTCGTTTTTCAGTATTAAATGAAAGACTATTTTTATTGGCTGAATGATCTGATTTTTCTCTGTCTCTTATACACATTGACGCTGCCGACGACGGAGAGAGTGTAGATCTCGGTGGTCGCCGTATCATTAAAAAAAAAAAAAGAGGAGGAGAGGGTGGAAAACGAGAAAATGAAAAATGAAGAGGAGGAAATGCAAAGAAAAAGAATGTATAGAGTTCTCTGTCTTGTTCTCTATGTCGTTTTCTACTTGTTTTTCATTGTTCTTGATAAGTTTATGAGTTTTAATTTTATTATCTATTTCTTCTACATTATGATTAATAACTTTATTTTTCTCTACACTCTTTACTTTCTGATTGACGACTTTCCTTTCATCAAGCAAACCTGCCCCATTAATATCTAATTTATTTTCGTTTTTGCCATCAGAAGCACCAATACCTATGTCTTTGCTTGATTTAAGATCATTCGTAACTTTTAAATTACTCTCTACCGTTATCTTATGAGAAACAGGTATTTTTTTACTTTCATGATTAGATAGTGATTTTTTTCTATTTTCACGTGCTTTGCATGAACGCAAATTTGTGAATATATTTTCCTTTGTGTTAATAATAATCCTTCTAAATTTAAAAAATCGGTTTCATCCTTTTTATCCTTTTTATCCTTTTCATCTTTAGCTTTTGTTTTATTGGAATTTATTTTTAGATGACTTTTTAGGTTAATATCATCCTTATGATTTAGATGATAAAAATCATCTAGTTTTTGTTTTATCTTACTGATATTTTCAGAAGAAACACTCTCATTATCAGACATTGATAATTCCAAATCAGCAGAAGAAAGTGATGATTTTTTAGAAAAAACAGACTTATTCTCACTATTTTTTTCATTAGATAAATTTGTATTCAAGATAACATTATCTGTCTTTATTAATATCATACAATACCATCTCCTGTATTTCGTTCTGTTCTAATCTTTCAATATATAACTCTTTCTCTAATGCTTTTCTTTCAAGATAAAGCTTCATTTTCTTTTGTTTTTTGATCACCACTTCCCTTTCTTTTTGTAACTTTAGGCTTCCTTTTTTTAATTTTTCTAATTGATACTCTATTTCCTTAATTTGAGTAATAGAAATATTCAATGACGCTAAGACAATAGCTTGTTTACGTTTTTGTTGATTTAACGAAAGAGTTGAATAATACCCCGCCCTTTCATACATAGGTATTTCATTTTCTAGCGCAGAAGCTAATAGCATTTGTTCTTTTTTCTTATCTTCTGCTTCTTTTATTAACTGTTGATTTTTTTGTTGCTCTCTTTCTATTCTTTGCTGGCGCTTAGCAATAGCATTCATCAACACCTGTTGATTAAGAGGTAAGCGCATAAAGTTGATTTAAAGTTTGTTGAAAATCGGCTTTTTCTTTAAAAGATTGAACAAGAAAAGCCTCTATTGCTGATTGTTTATTTACAGCAAGATCGTTTAATTCATTTTCACCTGCACGATATTCACCCACCTCTTGTAATAATTTAATATCCTGTAAACGCATCAATATTTGTCTTATTTTCAATGCTGCTTTTTGTTGCTCAACATGGGTTACTTGCTGAAAAATACGGCTTACACTGCCTAAAATATCAATCGCTGGATAATGACCCGAAGCGGCAATTTTTCGTGAAAGATAAATATGTCCATCTAAAATAGAACGAATTTCTTCTCCTATGGCATCAGGCTCATCATCACTTTCAAGCAAGACTGTGTAAAATGCCGTGATTGAACCTTTTTGGGTCACTCCAGGTCTTTCTAGGATCGCGGGCAATTTATCAAAAACAGAAGCGGGATAACCTTTGCGAACAGGAAGTTCGCCTGCCGTAAGAGCAACATCCCTTAAAGCTCGACAATAACGTGTCATTGAGTCAATAAATAATACGACATTCTTGCCTTGCTCTCGGAAATATTCAGCAACGGTCGTGGCAACTAATGCTGCGTTACAACGCTCTATTGCGGGCTGATCTGAGGTTGAGCAAATTAATACTGTTTTTTCGCATCGTTTATCTGCTTTTAATTCCTCGACAAACTCTGTGATTTCACGTCCTCTTTCACCAATTAACCCGATAACAAAAACATCGGCTTGAGAAAAACGGATAAACATATTCATAAGCATTGTTTTACCCGTTCCTGCACTGGCAAAAATTCCCATTCGTTGCCCTAACCCACAACTTAATAATCCATCCACGGCACGAACGCCTGATTCAAAAATTGTGGTGATAGGACGTCTTTCACTAAATAAGGGAGGATGACCATCAATAGGTAAATATGAATAGAAGTTTTCTTCTTCTATTTTTTTATTACTAAAACGTAATAAATAGTTACCTTTAATATCAATCATACTCCCTAAAACATTGGGGCTTAAAGCGACTGAAAAAGCATTCCCCGTCGGTACTACGATTATTTGCAAAGAATAACCTTGCGAACTTCCCATCATACTCAAAATCGTAATACCATTACGGAAACCAATCACGATAGCTTCACCAATAATTTGACCATTAATAATTGAATCTTTTAATAGACAAATTTCTCCAATAAATACATCACGCAGCGTAACTTCAAGAATATTACCTTGTATTCGCATAGGATGAGCCGCGTGATGAAATATTGAAAATGCGTTATTCATTTTTTACCCAATAAACTGTTGATGAACGCTATTCATCATTTGAAAATATTCATCAATCGCTTTTGCCATTGACTCACCATTTTGTAGAGCAATAGGCATAAATGAGGCTCGTAGTTCTAATTCAGATTCTACTTTCACTAAAGCAGGTTGCCCCGGATAAAAACTCTCCATTTGATTATTAATATTGGTTAATAATAATGATGTACTGCATTGTGATAATAAGTTTTCATCATATTCACCAAGCACAGACCAGATCATAGGAACCTCATCAACAACCAATAAATTAATATCAGGCATATCACCTAAACTAATTGTTATTGTTGAATGATTATCAACAGATTTTCCCTCAGGAAATAAATCATTGCGCCCAATTACATTCATAGCATCCATAATTAAACTTGCTAGATCAACAGACATAATTTCTCCTAAATAGATTGTAAAACGTTAATTTCAATGTCAGATGTAACTTCATCATAAGACAATACAGATAACTGTGGATATTGTGTTTCTATTAGTTTTTTAACAAATCGTCTTATATCTATTGCTGTTAAAAAAACATAATCTTGAATATATTTAATCTCATCAATAGCGGTAGATATTTTTTCTATTATCATATCAAGCTCTGCAGGTTCTAAATTTAAAAATGTCCCTGAAGAACTCTGCCTTATTCCACCACGAATAATCTCTTCTACATTATGAGATAAAATAATCACATCAAATTTTCCATCTTTTGAAAAAAAGTGGCTAATATAACGTGAAAGTAGTGAGCGGATATGTTCCGTTAAAAGCACAGGATCTTTTTCTTTACTTCCCCATTGTACTAATCCTCCAATAATTGTTTTTATATTTCTAATAGGGATCTTTTCTTGTACTAAACGTTGTAAAACATCATTAATTCGTTGAATAGAGACTTGTCTATAACACTCTTTTAACAGCTCTGGAGAATTTTCCTCTATTTTATCAAGGATATTTTTTGTCTCTTGTATTCCGAGGAATTCAACAATATTTAATGTAATCAAATTGGAGAATTTTCTATAGAAATAACTTTCTGGTAATTCTACTTTATAATTTAACGATGTTAATTTATCCGACTCATTTTTATTAACCCAATAATGGCTAATATCATCATCCTTAATTTCTAACATTTTAAAATCTAAAGAAAAAAGTTCATCATTGATTTTCAATATAAACAAAGGGAAAAGGACAATCAAATTCATCAGCCTTAACTTCGTTTATTAAAATAATGATTTTATTTTCATCAATTTTATCAGAGTAATGAATAACAATATCAGGAAGCAATACGCCATATTGTAAAATAAATTCTTTTTTCAACCATTTTTCGAAAACTAGTTTTGAAAGATACGCTTTCTTCTTTGAGGATACGGTAATAATTAAAGGTAATGTTTCTGCTTGAGATAAAGTAATGTTCTCAGTTAACAAACTATTTTCATCATCTAATTCATTTTTATTTGAAAATAGGTTTGAAATAATACCTTTTTTACTTTCAGGATCGGAAGCATTATCTTCATTTTTTTCATTCTCATTTTCTGTAGCGGCTTCTTTTTTCTTACCTTTCCATTGTTTTTTAAAGAAATAGCCTCCTAATATTACCGATAAAATAAGGAAAACAGGCGTTGGAAAGCCAGGTAAAAAGCCAATAACAAAAGCAAGGATGGCAGTCACTAATAATGCAAAATCTTGAGCAAGCAATTCATTCATAATGCTGAAACCAAGATTACTATTTTCACCACCAACACGCGTGACAATAAAACCCGCACTAATAGAAATCAGCAATGCAGGAATTTGAGCAACAAGCCCATCACCAATGGTCAAAAGTGTATAAGTATGTAACGCTTGTGAAATTGAGAGATCCATTTGCGCCATACCGACAGAAATTCCGCCAATTAAGTTAACAAAAATAATGACAATGCCAGCAATGGCATCACCTTTAATAAATTTCATTGCACCATCAAAAGAACCATATAATTGGCTTTCTTGGCCTAATTCTTTTCTTCTTATTTTTACTTCGTCATTAGTAATAATGCCGGATTTTAAATCAGCATCAATACTCATTTGTTTCCCTGGCATACCATCCAAAGAAAAGCGTGCCGCAACTTCTGCAACACGCTCAGAACCTTTAGTAATCACTAAAAATTGCACGATAGTGACAATAGAGAAAACAACAAAACCAACGACTAAATTTTCACCGATAACAAACTCACCAAATGACGTAATAATTTCACCCGCATCTGCATCTAACAATATTAATCGACTTGTACTAATAGAAAGAGCAAGCCGAAAAAGTGTCGTAATCAGTAATAATGCAGGAAAAGTCATAAAGTTTAATATTCTGGTAATATAAAATGAACTCATAAAGATAAGAAGAGAGATCGTAATATTCAACCCAATAAGGAAATCAACAATATACGTTGGCAAGGGTATAATTAACATCATAATAACCAAAATCATAACCGATAATACGATTAGCTCTGGTTTATTTTTTATTGCCAATAGGAATCTATAAATCATAGAAATTATCCATAAATTATTTTTTATTTATTTTCTTTGTTGATATTGTTCTAATCGGAGGTAATTATCTATAAGCTTTTGTATAATTATTTGGCATTCTTCTCTAAATTCATAAGATAAATATAATGATTCAGGATAATTATTGAATATCGTCTTTAGCCCTTGTAATAATTTCATTTTTATATTAACTAAATAATTCATCCATTGATTTTCTAAAAGAGAGACTAAATATTTTTCCATTTCCTCTGGAAATGTCATTCCATGAAAAACCAATTGATACAGTTCCTTATCTGTTATTGTATTTTTTAAATCTTGTTTTTCTAGTTTTTCTATATTGATTTCGATAAAACTACTTAAAGCCCGTAATTTATTAACACGGTCAAGGAAATAACCAAATTCTGAACTTTGAGAACAACTAGGCATTAATGATTGCATATCACAAATCAAGCTTTGTGTTAGAAAGCTCAAGATAATTGTACATTGTTTAATGTCATATTCTTCTATCCACATTTTAAAAAAATAAATAGGCTCAAAATCAAGGTTAATAAAACTACGATAAAGATTTCTTAATGCCGAAGCATTGAGAGAGAGTAACTTTGCAAATGTTTTAGCTTGAAGCGCAATATTAATACCGGCTCTAATTTGCTTTCCATTTTCACCCTCAAGCAAACGATTTATCTCATTCTCAATACCTGCATCTAATTGCGAACCTAGCTTTTTTTTTCTAAGTAATTCTCGTAAAACCATAACGAGATCACTTTCATCAGGGAACATTTTACGTAAATAGCTAAGCAATTCTTGCAAACTTCGCCCTGATTTTCTAAATAACATCATGACTTTATCAAGTTTTTTATCCGCGCCCTCTTCTGCAATATATAATGTACTTTGACCTCTATTTGCTTTTTTATCTAATGATTGACCAAAACGTTGAGAAAATAGTGTTGCAACCATAGACATATCATCAGATATCTCTATTAATTGATTTTGATAGTTTTGGCTTTCATTTATTTTTGGTTGTTTATACTCTGTTTCTTGTTGGCTTTTTTTACCAATACTATTGTTTGCCAAATTCGAAGACGTAAAGCTATTAATTGGCCCGATCATAGTGCTACCTCATAAAGGCTTGAAGCTGTTTTAATGCTTGAGATGTTTTTTTATCGATTGGTTGAAATGGATTCTCAATTAAAGATCCAAAATCTTCAGCATCCGTGTTTTCTAATAATCGAGGTTGCAGCATAAAAATACGGATCATTTTTTTATTATTATCAGACTCATATTTAAAAGCTCGACCAACTAAAGGGATAGCACTTAAAAAAGGAACTTTAGTTTCGGCTTTCACATTATCTTCTCGTGTATATCCACCAATTAATAAGCTTCCACCTTCCGAAACACGAGCAACAGTACTAATATTTGTACGGTTAATTACAGGTAATTTTTCAACACTTTCATCATCACCATTGTCGTCTTTTTTTTCTGCACCATCTTCAAGATTAATAATCATCTCAATATCTTTACTTGAATTACCAATACGTGGTAACACACTGATCATCGTGCCAAATGTTGTCGATTCTAATGAAGCAACGCGTTCACCTTTTATTTGAGTATAAAAAGTCGTGTTGTTATCAAAAATAGCGGGGGTATTTTCTTGTGTTAATAACATTGGGCGAGATACCATTTGCGCTTCACCATCTTCACTCAATGCTTTAATTTTTCCTAAAAAGTTAAAACCAGATGCAGCACTTAAACTTGCCGTATTAAAAAAGAAGCTGCCTTTACCCGAGTCATAACTTGCTTGCCAATTAACACCTAAACTATCTGCTTTATTTTTAGAAATATCGATTATCCATAACGACAATTCAACTTGTCTTTTGGGTTTATCTAATTGAGAAATGAGTGAATCGATTAATGCTAATCCTTCTCGGCTTGTCTTTACTAAAAGACTATTTGAACCCGGTAATGGCACTAATTCGACGTTATATTGCCCTATTTTAGTTATAATAGGCGCATTCGTTTCTTCAATACCATTTACCGCTTCATCGTATTTCTGACTATCGTTATTTTCTAGCGTTTTATGAGGTTCTACCGCTGTTCTTTCTATTCCTTTAGAGGGTATAAATAACTGCTGTAAAACAGAAGTAATACCCGGTAGCACCACTGTTTCACCGCGTAAGGTATAAGTTCTATCTTGTACAAAGGTATTTTTTAATGGAAATATCTGTACAAACTCATCACCATAGCGAGAACTCCCCACCGGTACTTGGTTATTGGTATTTTCATTAATTTTTTCTTGTACATCATTATCTAAAAACTCGGCTGCGGCTTTGACTAATTTAATATAAACAGGAGGCCCCGAAATATAAAAAGTACGTTGATCTTGACCTGCACGCAGTGGATAACGCTGATCATATAATCCTACATCTTGTAAATAGTCTTTTAGCTCGGCTAGACCTATATTTTTTACCTGAAAGAGTTCTTGTAATATCTCACTGCTCTCATAAATATAAATTGATTTTCCATCATTAAAATAGAGCAATGACAAACGTTTCACCATCAATTCAAATGCTTCTTCTGGTGAGGAAATATCAAAATTTCCAGTTACTCTTTCCTTTTTTACTGCATTACTCAGAATAAAAGGTTTATCTAATTTATCTGATAACACGAGAAAAAATTGTTCGACTCGTGTATCAACTGCAATAAAAACATCCGGTTTTTTCACCTGATGCGTGTAGATAACCTTTCCTTGCGCAGCTTGAATTTGAAAAGACAAACTGCAACAAAGTGCTAGCCCAATAACACAATAAATTTTATTTTTTATTTTCATAAAGATGTTGACCAATTCGACGAAATTCTGTTGGTGTAATACCAAATAACGTCTTAATTTCATTAGAGAAATGAGACGCGGAACTAAATCCATTATCGACTGCGATTTGTGTCAATGATTCATCGGTTGATAGCGTGGTTAAAATTGAAGACGCTGCACGCCATGAACGCAATTGGCTTTTTCCACAGTTACCTAAATAACGTTTACACAGTCGTCTAAAATGCGTACCTGATACTCCATATCGTTCTCCAATTTGTGCAATATTACTTTTCTTCTCATCTAAATAACTAATGAGATGCAAAATAAGCCAATAACTTTCACTGTGTCTTATTGTGACAAATAGAGGTTCTAATTGGCTTTCTGCTTTTATTGCTTCATTTATTAATACGTATTCTAGAGATTTATTAGTATCTTCTATATAAAAAATCTGCTGATTAATATCAAATTCAGATCCTATCGCTGTCATTTTTGAAAAATCACGAGCATAATCAATAAATGCCAATAATCTTGCACAAATAAAAAATGATCTTTTTTCAATTCGCCAAGACTGGTTTTCTGATTGGAAAATAACGTCATCACTTTTGGCATTATAAATAAAAGCCTTTCCTTTTATAATTTTGATCTTTTTTTCATCATATATTTTTATCGGATAATCATTCTTTAAAGGAATGCAAAAGAACAATGAATTACCTAACAATATATTTTTATCGCCGCTTATTTTTATATCATTTATCAACATGGTAAATACCTCTCGTTATACTTATCATAAAATTAAAAAGTAAAGATAATAAATTTTTAGTTAACTCATTTTTATGGTTTTGCTTTATATAATATTACAATAATATCACCTATTATTAACTATAAAAATGAATAACAAATTTTTTCCGTTTATTATTTAAAAAAAGTGGCAGTAATATATCAATACCCACTATCAAATAAAAAACATGTGCTTTTTTTTAAAAGAATTTTCATGCTCATTTGACTAAACTATATTTATATTATGAATTAATAACAATTTATCATTAGGCTAATTCCATGCTTTATTATATTTACATCCTCAGTGGCCCCTTAAAAGGAACTATTATTCCTCTACCACCCAATCGCTATTCATTATTCTTATACAATAAAGAATGCATTGAAAATAAAGAAGAAAATGATAAAACTATACTTTACATCCCTTGTGATAAACAGGAAGATGAGAAAAAGCTCGCTATTATACTTGATGAAGATAATAGTGAAAATAATAAATATAGAATTGAAAGTAGCTTAATACAAAAAGAAATCGATAAAGAATATCCGTTGGAAATCGATAGCCCAATATATAGCAATGATACGCCTATCTTTTTGATTAGTGATAAAAATGATTTATCTCTCGCATCATTTGATTTTAAAAAAAGAAAAAAACAGGCATCATAAATAAAAAAATTATTTTATTATTAACATTAATAACGCTATTCTTTATAGCATTAGTTTTTTATATAAAAAGACCGACAGAAGAAAAAATCATTCCAACTGTATCAAAAAGTTTAAATTTTAAAGGATATCAAGGAAAAAATGGATATTATTGCATTTATGATAATTTATACCCGACGTCAAAAATAGAAAGCGCATTAGAAAATAAAATTATCTATCTGGAGAAAGTAAAAAACTTATCTACCGGTAATAATCATCAAAAAGTACATATAATTTTTAAAGATAAATTCAAACCTATTGTTAGTTTTTTTTATCATAATGAAACTGAAAAATTAAAAATGATCAATAATATAAATTCTGATTTTTCAAAAAATTGCCAGCCAACCATTAAAGGAATATCAATACCTAACATGATTAATGATATAAATGAATTTGAGCTAACTAAAACAATAGGTTATACCATTGAAGAAAAAAATAACGGATTAACCTTTATTTTTGATGATGCATTGAATATCACTAACAAAGAAAAACTGGATACTTATATCAAAAAACAAACGGCCATTTTTGGCAGAAAATTTATTTTTTACCGTGAAAATATAAGTAATCCTATGTTGAAAAATAAAGCAACATTACAAGAAGATCATGGATATATCTTTCTTGATAACCAACATCGTTATTTTCCTCAAGGATAATAACGATATTTATAACCGATAATTTAGAATCAATCTTAGAGGAATACTATTATGCCAGCTTATCCTGTTGCCGACGATGTCAGCTCTATTAATCAAGTTGATAGTTATTTTCAAAACCCTGTAAAAAGCCAGAGTGAGGCATTAAAAATTGCATTAGATGCATTAAAAACAGATACATCAAACGCGGCGGCCTTAGCCGATTATCAAGCAAGACTTGCTGAATATAATATTACGCGTAATGCAGAATCAACGTCGATTAAAGTTGTGAAAGATTTGGCAATGAGCATTATCGGGAATATGCGTTAGTTTTTATTTAATGGAGGCTGTATATGGCGATTACCCCAGTTGTTCCTGTTCATTTGGCTACATTATCAAACGATAAAAGCACAAGTGATGATAATTTATCCTCAATAATGGTAAACAGCATCACAAGTGGTTTTCAATATGAAAAACAGATCCAAGAAAAGCTAACAACATTAAGCCAATTAAGTGATGTTCAAAGTTACACACAGCTACAAACAACACTTAACGATTATACAATTACAATGAATTTAGCGAGCACATTAGCCAGAAAATCACTGAATATTGTTGAAACATTACTCAAGGCACAATAGTAATGAAAATGCGATATTTGTTTTTGGCATTATTATGTTGCCTGTTTCCATTATTAAGTGGTTGTAAAGATCAATCTCTACTCACTAATTTGGATCAAAGACAGGCAACAGAAATTCAAGCTGTTTTACAAAAGCACCAAATAACCAGTACTCGTAAAGCATTAGGAAAAGGGTTATTTGATGTTTCGGTCAAAAAAGAAGATATGGGAATTGCGATTCAAATTTTAGAAGAATATCAATTACCCACACTATCTCGAATTGAAGTGACTCAGTTATTTCCATCAGATGCATTGGTATCATCACCGCAAGCCGAAAAAGCACGTTTAATTTCTGCTATTGAGCAACGATTAGAACAATCATTACTCACAATTGACCATATTATTGATGCTAGGGTACATGTAAGTTACCCAATATCCCCGGCTGAACGCGTTATTCCAACACCTCATGCTTCAGCTTTAGTTTTTTATGAAGAGGGTATGCTAGATAATGATCAATTAAGCGAAGATGTTCGTGCTTTTATTCATAATGCCTTTAACGATATGAATGAGAATAATATTACCGTTTTGTTGTATCCACGAAATATTAATAAGTTCAACATAATAAATAATCAGCTTTATCAAAATAGCTCTGACTCATTTCTTACTTCTTGGCTATTTCTAAGTTTATTATTGGTCGTTATCGCCGTTCTTATTACGGTTTCATTGATAATATTCCGACGTAAAAAAGCACAGAAGGAAGAAAATAATGACAAATCTAACTTCTGAGCAATTCGAAATGATATCCAGTGTAATGTATGAGCCACTTAGTTATCTTCATGCAGATTACGATGTATTAGCATCAAATAAAGAAAGTATAATTTGGCAGAAACTCGCTAATCGCCAATTAATTCAGCAATATCAACTTATTAATCAACTAGATTGTGACATCGACATTATTGTAGAGAAAATCTTTACGCATTGGGTATTACTTCCCCGTTGCGCTCTATTTTTAGGCTATTTGTACTCTAGAGAAACGCTTTTATTATCTGGTAATTACTATCAGCTAGAACCACAATTAAAAGCGTTTTTATCTCTTTATTCTGTGTTAAATATAGATAAGAAGATAACGACTCCTCTGGAAAGTATCGTACCCATAAATATCGGCTATCAATTACTCTTTGATTTTATTAATTCAATTTCAACCGCACTGGCTCAACGTTTTACATTGCTTTTTGCACCACAATCATCACCGGTTGAACTTCCTCAGTCACTCTTTTTATCCCGTTCACTTTTTCTTTTGGTGCTAGATTATGCTGCGCTCGCTGTCTGAAAATCTTTTAACATACACTCGTGAAGGTGTATTAATACGGGCTAAATATGTTCGACAACTTGATAATATTTATAAAACCGAATTAGCGGCCAAACTCGCGACAAAAAAAATGCTCCGAGATTTTAATAAGAAACTAGATGCGCATAATAAGGAGATTGAAAACCAAGCTTATAGTAAAGGATTACAGGCATTATTAGGGGATATATTAAAATTCTCAATTCAATACCAAGAACAACTGGCACAGTATGAATTTCAACAAAGGGAGCAAATAATCGCAACTCTTGCTCAATTTTTTGACTCACCAGAAATACAAGTTGAACTCACACGTCGTTTAATTTCAGCAATACCTTCAGAGAAAAAAATAACGCTAGATATTCCAGCAACGCTACGCCCATATCTTGAGAAAGAGCTTGAGAAAGAGCTCAATAATATCAATATTGAATTGATATCTCATGACAGCAAGGCCATTGCTATTCATGCCGATGATCAAGTGGCTTTTTTTGATCCTGCGCTGTTACTCAATGATTTAAAATCACAATTTCACCAGCCTTTTTCTGAATCTTATCAAGCAACATTTACTCAAGAAATTAAAGACACTCTGCTGAAATTTATTAATACGTTTGATGCATCAGATGATATGCATCCTCAAATAGAAACATCCAGTGAGGGTAATAATGAAGATTGATGCTTTAAAAACACAGACTTTATATGAACCACAGCCTCATTTACCTGCATCAAAAAGTATCGTAAATAAGGAATTAGATCCTTTAATGGCGACACTAAATCCTACTTTTTACCAAAATTTAAAAACAACCAACGTGAATACAGTCAAAGATATCTTAGCGTTATTAAATAAATTTGATGTTAAAAATGAAGGCAATCAAACCTTAAAAGAAAAACGTCAAGTTGCGCTATTAATGTATGCTCACCAAGAAAGTGAATTAGAAAATAGTGATAATAAAGAGGTCATTAATCAGGCGTTAATTTCACTTCTTTCTTACCAAGGTTTTTATCACCAATTTACACTCGACTTATTAGGTATGAACGATAATCAAGATGATTATGAGGGCTTCTTTAAACCTGATAGCGCTTCGTTTTCATTTTAACATTTATTATAAGATCTGTGCTCCAGCACCTTTCTCACCTAAAATATCGTCTGGATTACGTAATGGGCAATCACTTAACGATAAACAACCACAGCCAATACAGTGGTCAAGCCCGTTACGTAGTCGTTTAAGACGATGAATTCTTTCATCTAACCGAACTTTCCAATCCGTTGATATTTCGTGCCATTGTTCTGCGGTTAATTTACTATTTGGTGGATATTTTCCTAGTATTTCCTGAATTTCTTTTAGTGGGATACCGGTACTCTGCGCCGCTTTGATAATTGCCACATAACGCAATACAACCGGAGGGTAACGACGCTGATTACCTGCACTTCGATAGCTTTCTATCAACCCTTTTTCTTCATAAAAATGTAACGTTGAAATTGCAACACCACTTCGTTTTGCTACCTCACCGACAGTAAGCGCCCTATTGGGATCTATTTTTTCTTTTTTCATTTTTTATTTTTTCCTCTTGACCTCAACTTAACTTGAGGTTTTATAGTCCTCTCCTCAAATTAAGTCAAGCCAGTGAAATGCTGACTTCTGTGTTTAAGATCGTTGAGAAATGATTTATAGCAACGGCAAATAGCCGTTATTTCAAAGCACTGTGGCAACAATTCAATCAATAAAAATAGAAAAACGCTCATCATGGGATAGGCAATAATATGAATAAAAAACTCACTTTTACCGTCTGTGCCTCGCTCTTTTTGCTCAGTGCAGGTGCGATGGTCTATGCGACAACTTCATCGAATGATGAGGAAACTCAGCAATTTGCTTACCCTCCAACAAAAGTGGCATTAGCAACCGTACAATCATCAAAATTACCAAACAATATGCAAGGGGTTGGAGAATTAGAAGCCGCACGCCAAGTTTATTTAGCCGCTGAAACCAATGGTCGGATTGCTGTGATTAACTTTGAGTCGGGGCAAACGGTTAAAGCGGGTCAAGTTTTAGCGAAATTAAATGATGAACCTGAACAAGCCGAATTATTACGTTTACAAGCGCAATTAACCAACGCAGAAAAACTCTATTCTCGAACCAGACAACTTTATAGTAAAAATATGGTGGCAACAGCGCAATTAGATAGCACGTTATCAGAACGCGATATGATTGTGGCCTCCATTCGTGAAGTGAAAGCGCGGATTGCACAAAAGGCAATTAAAGCGCCCTTTGACGGTATTGTTGGGATAAAACTTGTCCATGAAGGGCAATATCTTAATGCGGGTGAACGTGTTGCTTCACTCGTTGATGCAAGCCATTTAAAGCTCAATTTCTCCCTTGATGAACAAGCTGCACCGAAAATTTCAACAAAACAGCCAATTAATATCGAAGTCGATGCTTACCCAGATATTATTTTTACGGGTTCAATAAATGCGATTGATCCTCTTATTGGCCCTTCTCGTACAGTGCAAATACAGGCTGTTTTACCGAATACTGACAATAAATTAAAAGCGGGCATGTTTGCTCGTGTTCAAGTTACTTCTCCTGATAGTCCGATGGTATTAACCGTACCAGAAACGGCAGTCACTTATACTGCCTATGGAGATACCGTGTTTGTAGCGCAATCTGACAATCAAAAAAACCTTATCGCTAAGCGTGTCTCTGTGAAAGTTGGATTGCGCTACAACGGCCTTATTGAGATCAAAGAAGGATTATCCCTTGGTGATCATGTGGTCTCATCCGGTCAAATAAAACTTAGTGATGGCATCACTATTGAGCCTATTGAACAAGATACACTGGCTCAATTGGTCAGCACCAAGTCATAACAGGGGCTAATAATGAAATTTACCGATATTTTTGTTCGTCGCCCTGTTTTGGCATTAGTTGTTAGCACACTCATCTTTTTACTGGGTGCATTTGCATTCAGTAAACTGCCAATTCGCCAATATCCGATGTTGCAAAATTCAACCATAACGATTGCAACAGACTACCCAGGTGCATCATCTGAACTGATGCAAGGATTTGTGACACAACCAATCACACAAGCCGTTTCCTCTGTAGAGGGTGTGGATTATATTTCGTCTTCTTCTGTACAAGGAAAAAGCTTAGTCACCGTCAGAATGGAATTAAACCGTGACCCTACCCAAGCCTTAACACAGGTAATGGCGAAGGTAAATCAAGTGCGCTATAAGTTACCTGAGCAAGCTTATGATCCTGTTATCGAGCTTTCATCTGGCGAATCGACTGCGGTGGCTTATGTCGGATTCTCAAGTGAGCAGCTTTCTATCCCTGAACTCACCGACTACCTTTCTCGCGTTGTTGAACCGATGTTCTCATCCATCAATGGCGTTGCCAAAGTACAAGTTTTTGGTGGACAACAATTAGCAATGCGTCTGTGGTTAGATGCAGACAAACTGGCAGGTCGTAATTTAACAGCAAGTGATGTCGCAGAAGCTGTACGCCGTAATAACTATCAAGCCGCGCCCGGGAAAGTCGAAGGTAAGTTTGTGATTGCCAACGTTTATGTCAATACTGACCTCACTAATGTCGAAGAATTTAAAGATATGGTGATTAGTAATGATGGCAATAGTCTGGTGCGTTTACGTGATATTGGTACTGTTGAGCTAGGTGCTGCTGCCACTGAAACCAGTGGTATTATGAATGGTAAAAAAGCCGTCTTCTTAGGTCTATTTCCCACACCGACAGGTAATCCGTTGGTAATTGTTGATGGTATTCGCGAACATCTTGTTGATATTCAAAAAACCTTACCGCCAAGTGTCGATGTAGAATTGGCATTTGAAACTTCACGTTTTATCAAAGCCTCTATTAACCAAGTAGTGCAAACATTAATTGAAGCGATTTTAATTGTTATCGCTGTTATTTATCTCTGTTTGGGATCGTTTCGCTCTGTTCTTATTCCTGTACTTGCCATTCCCTTATCAATGTTAGGTGCAGCAGGATTAATGCTTGCCTTTGGTTTTAGTATTAATTTGCTCACCTTGCTGGCAATGGTTTTAGCTATTGGATTAGTTGTGGATGATGCGATAGTGGTTGTTGAAAACGTGCATCGCCATATTGAAGAGGGATTATCGCCTGTTGAAGCAGCATTAGTGGGCGCAAGAGAAGTGGCAGGTCCTGTTATTGCAATGACCATCACTTTAGCGGCTGTTTATGCACCGATTGGTTTAATGGCTGGATTAACAGGCGCATTATTTAAAGAATTTGCCATAACATTGGCAGGTAGTGTGATTATATCAGGTATTGTGGCATTAACCTTATCACCGGTGATGAGTTCATTAATGTTAAAGCCCAAAGAAAATGAAGGCAAAATGGCTAAAATGGCCGAGTATTTCTTTGATAAGTTGGCTCATTACTATAGTTACGTCCTCCATTTTTCTTTAGCTAATCGCTGGTTAACCCTCGTTTTCGCTTTAGTTGTGTTTGTCAGTTTGCCGTTTTTATATAGCCAGGCAAAACAAGAATTGGCACCTTCAGAAGATCAGGCGAGTGTCTTAACCGCGGTCAAAGCACCACAACATGCAAATTTAGCCTATGCGGAACGTTTTAATCAGAAGCTTGATGAAATTTATATGAGTCTGCCTGAAACAGATAGCACATGGATAATTAATGGCACAGATGGCCCTTCGGCAAGCTTTGGCGGGATCAACTTTGATGGTTGGGATTTACGTGACCGCAATGCAGATCAAATCCAAGCTGACTTGCAAAACCGCGTAATTCATGTTGAAGGAACCAGTATTTTTGCTTTCCAATTAGCTTCTTTGCCCGGCTCCGTGGGGGGATTACCTGTGCAAATGGTATTACGCAGCCCATTAGGTTATCCCGTTTTATTTGAAACAATGGAACAAATCAAACAACAAGCCAGAGAAAGCGGTCTGTTTGTCGTGGTGGATAGCGATTTAGACTACAACAACCCTGTCATTCAAGTTGCAATAGATAGAGCAAAAGCCAATAGCCTAGGTATTCGTATGCAAGATATTGGTGAATCACTGTCTCTGTTAGTGGGTGAACATTATATCAACCGCTTTGGTATGGATGGTCGCTCTTATGATGTGATCCCGCAAAGTGTACGTCACCAACGTTTAACGCCAGCAGCACTTGCTGGGCACTATATTCGTACTCAAGATAATGTGTTAATTCCATTATCGACAGTGGTAAATATTACGACACAAGTTGAGCCTAATAAGCTCACGCAATTTAATCAACAAAATGCTGCGATTTTCCAAGCGATCCCTGCATCAGGTGTCACCATGGGACAAGCGGTCGCGTTTCTTGAAAATGTGGCAGATTCATTACCAGCCGGCTTTAGTCATGATTGGCAATCAGATTCTCGCCAATTTACTCAAGAAGGAAATACCTTAGTTTTTGCGTTTATTGCCGCGCTTATCATTATCTATTTAGTGTTAGCCGCACAGTATGAAAGCTTGGTTGATCCATTGATTATTTTGATTACTGTACCGCTCTCTATTTGTGGCGCTCTTGTGCCATTAGCGTTAGGTATGGTGACATTAAATATCTACACTCAAATTGGTTTAGTCACCCTGATTGGGCTTATCAGTAAGCACGGTATTTTAATGGTGGAATTTGCTAATGAATTGCAAATTCATAAAAACCTAAACCGACGTGATGCGATTATTGAAGCAGCAAAAATCCGCTTACGCCCTGTGTTAATGACCACGGCGGCAATGGTGATTGGACTTATCCCACTGTTATTCGCTAGTGGTGCTGGGGCAAATAGCCGCTATGGATTAGGACTAATTATCGTCTCAGGAATGTTAGTTGGCACATTGTTTACCTTGTTTGTATTGCCAACAATGTACAGCTTTTTAGCGCGAAACCATCAAATCAGCGCCCAAACTGAGCGTCAAAAACAGTTACAGCAAGTGAGTGAGTTATAAGTCAGATAAATAACAAGAAGTCATATGTCGTAAAATCAATCCCCATTGTGAATGCAATGGGGATCTTTTATAGCCATTTAAACAAATGTTATTTTATTTTAATATCATCATTAAGTAGTGATATATTGTTATCTATTGCATATTTAAAGAGTTCAGCAATTTGCTCAGGCTGATAAAGCGCTCGGAAACTGCGTTTTTCTCTTAAATCAGAGATAATGCTTTCTAAACTTTTTCCTTCTTTATTCCCTGATTGTTCTGCTTTCATCATTTCCATTAGAGCAATAAATTCCCCTGTTCTTCCTAATCCAGCAAGGCAATGAACCGCTATATTTTCTTTTGTTGGGTTTATTTTTAATTTATCGCCAATAACATTAATTGTATTTTTTAATTTTGTCGCATCTATTCCTGTATGATCTTTCCAATCAAAAATATGTACAAAGTTTATTTTTTTCTTTTCATTACTACCTTTTTTAGTCAAGAACCTAGAGTATGCTTTGCAATCTAAATGTCTTTCATTTCCTGAAAATTCATTTTCTCCATTTTTATTTTCTACAACTTTAACCATTCCATTTTTATCTTTTATTTTAAACTTACTGAAATCCCACTTTTGAATGTGGCGAGAATTTATATTATCCAAATCCAAATCTTCTCTAAAATATTTAAACCCTTCCTTCTCAAAATTGCTTTTATTATATTCAGCACCAAGTTTTGAAAGATCTTTTTTAATATCATCCTTCGAGGCTAAAACATAAACTGTATTTATGTCATTATCAAATAACATATTAAAATAATTTTTTAAACTTTCTTTATTATTCAAAGGGTATTGGGATGCAATAGTCATATTAGGAGAATTATAAGAACTAACATCATTCGCTGGCAATGATACATCGCCTGATTTTATTAAAGTATCTGTACGATACGTTAATTGCTTACTGTATCTTGAATTTTCAACCGATTGATAATCGGCTGAACTATATTTTAAACCATTTAAGTTATTAAATAATATTTTAGCTTTTTCATTATACTTATCTGTGCCAGTACATTTTTTAACCGCGACTAAAAAATTATCTCTGGCATTATGCAACCTTACTTCTTTATTAGAGTGAGAAAAATTAAAATTTGATATATTTGTATTATTAATTTGTCGTCTAGAAAGTAAGCTATTATTTTCTGTGTTTATTCTCTGGGGCTGTAATAAATGAGGCTTATTATTTACTATTCGTATTTTAGATGGAAAGTCAGTAGGAGGACTATAAGTTGTATTTGATAATTTATATATTGGTGAATTTGCTGACGGTTTAGGCGGTAATGGTAGAGGATTATCAATACGTGTCGATGATTTATATATTGGTGAACCTGCTGGTAGTTTAGGAAGCATTTCATTATGGCTATTTTTAATACTTGTTATATTGTTCCAAGTACTATTTTTTACCTCTCCACTTGATCCGAATGAATTTGTAATAGGTGTACATCTAAAATTAGCTGGTGATAATAACATATCTATGCCCTTAAATATAAAACTGTATTATCTTATTAGAGAACGATTTGATATATAAAAAAACACCTTTATAAACTTTATAAAAAACAAATTAAAATACCGATACTTTTTAATAAAATATCGGCATTTAAGTTAAAAAGGTAAAATCACCATCTAATTTATAAAGTTAGCTTACATCGTAGAGAATGTATTCATAATTATTCCGCCAGAGATAATTAATGCCATTGAAAATATAGCGGGTAAGTCTGGTTTTTGTTTATATAGGATCATAGCAACTAATGTTACACCCACAATACCAAATCCACACCACAGTGAATACGCTACACCAACAGGGATATATCCCATTGCACGCGTTAAGGCAAAATAACAAATACAGTAAGCAGCAATAACTAAAACAGAAGGTGCTAATTTACTAAAGCCATTGGTCTTTTTTATCATAGACGTGCCGGTGATTTCAGAACCAATAGACAGCGCCAGCCATAAGAATCCAGTAAACATAATTGTTATCCTTATTTATTTTAATAAAGTTGTTTTTTATTAAAAATCTATTTATTAATAAATAGATTTATTTATTCACTGACGATGCAGCTTGTTTAATATTTTGAGGTTCTGTGTTTTCTTCTTCCCCTTCTTCTGAGCCCATTTTGGAGAAGAGATTCATAATCACAATACCGCTAGCAATCACTGCCATACCTATTATTGCCGCAGTATCAGGATGTTGACCATAAAACAACATACCTAAAGAAGAAACCACTAAAATACCTGTACCAGACCATGTTGCATAAGCTAAACCAACTGGAATATTTTTTACTGCACGCGATAACGAGTAATAACAAATAACATAAAGAACAACAATTAAGCCTAATAATAATGTTTTAGTTGTACCTTCACTATTATCAAACATTTTTAAGGTAGAGGTTGCTGAGGTTTCTGAAATAATAACCGCCAGCATCCAAAGCCATGATTTAGCTTTTGGTGACATAATAAGACTCCTGAGTTATCAGATATAATTTAAGATTAATTTTTCAAACTTTTTAAATATTCAATAGCAGAATCCGTCAATTTATCTTGCGATAAATGATATTTTCCAGGCTTATTCATTACTTCATTTAAAGTAATATAGCGATTATTATTCTCTTGTTTAATTTCAGGATTATATTCAGGTTTAGCTAGATGGTTAATATCATGGTTTATTAAATTAGCTTCAACATCATTTATAGGATGAAAAATAATACCCATTGATTTTAATCGACTAATATTTTCCTGAATAAGCAGGTTGTACTCTTTATTTTTATTTAAACCTAAAATCTCATTTAATTCACTTTCTGGTTGGCAAAAATAAGGTAATGCCATAACAGGAATATTTTGAGCGAGTGCAGAATGAATTAACTTCCCTTCTTCACTGATAAATAGCCCATTAATAATTTCACCCACCAGCTTTTTATCAAAATAAGGAACAAACAGTGCGTGATAAGTCGATAACTGCTGGCAATCAAACTCACTCGCGTTATACATTTCTCCTAGATGACGCCATTTCGACAAATCATGACTGACTTGTGCCTGTGTTGTAACAAAAAGAGAAAATCGAATATGAGAAAACATGTTGATACGTTGACAGATTTCATCTTGGTATCCCGGTGCTGGGGTAAGTGCTAACAACACCGATTTTTTCATTCTTTTTTCTATTTCAGCAACAATCCTTTCAATTAACTGATTGTCCATTACGTCACCTCATTGCCTTAACTGACAATAAATACGCTATCGTTGTTACGAAGTCCTGCCGCATTCGCCTCATCAGTATCTATATGAAATTCTAAAGAAAATTTCTCACTAACTCGAACAACGACCTCATCAAAAATCAGACTACGCTCGCCTTCTGTCTTAACATGCACTTTTTGTCCATTGGTGACATTTAACATTCTGGCGTCAATTTCACTCATATGAATATGGCGTTGAGCGCAAATCACTTGCTCTTTTAATTCAACATGACCCGCAGATCCCATTAAAACAGCATTGCCAGAACCGACTAAATCACCCGACTCACGTACTGGCGCTTTTATACCTAATGCAAAACAATCCGCTTTTGAAATTTCTAATTGGCTTTGTGGTCGAACAGGCCCTAAAACACGAACTTTACTGATCGAGCCTTTAGATCCCACAACAATCACACACTCTTTTGCTGCAAACTGCCCCGGTTGTTTAAGATCTTTAAACGGAGTAAGTTGATAACCTTTGCCGAATAATGCTTCTACATCTTGCTGTGAAAGATGCACATGACGATTAGAAATACCAACAGGGATAGCCATTCCTTGCGCCTCTCCCAACATTACGCCATGTGCGGGTAAGCGAGAGAGAATTTTTCCCATGAGTTGTTGATTAATCATTATTTTTTACCTTTGCGGCTTTCTGGTTTGATCTCTTTTTTACTGCTTTGAGTTTTATCTGTCGCGGTCTTAGTTTCAGAGGCAATATTTGGAGCTTGTAAATCTGCAACTGCTTTTGTGGCTTCAGCGTTTTCAACGTCGTTTTTAACAGGGGCTTCAATTATTGTTTCAACGACCGTTTCAACGATGTTTTCAATAGCAGTCTCTTGCACTTTTTCAGCAACAGCGGGCGCTTTTTTCTTACTTTTTACTGTCAGTAATTTAGTAATAACACTTAGCTCTGGTCTTGCGATCACTAATGATCCGATAACCAACTCTTTTTGGCTCACGACATCAACACCATGATCAATCGCTGTTTTAACAGCACTGATCTCACCTTGAAAACAGACTGATACCAACCCAGAACCCACTTTTCGGTACCCGATAATTTCCACGTTTGCTGCTTTACAAGCGGCATCAGCTGCCTGAATGGCTGCAGTCAACCCTCGTGTTTCAATCACACCTAAACTGTTCATCTTTCTCTCCTACTTAGTGGCGGACAAGACGGATATCGAAATCAAATTTCTTAAAGAAGGCTTCTAAGCTGTCAAGCTCTTCAGGCGTATAACTTGGATCAGTTTTCATTGGGTAAATCATTTCCAATTTTTCGTATTTATTACGTCCAAATTGGTGATAAGGAAGAATATCGATGCGCTGAAGATTACCGCGTTTTGAAAGTTCCATTGCGTAGTTAATCGCGCCAGTGATCGCATCATAAGAGTCGTTATAACCTCGCACTAAAGGCATACGAACAACCACATTTGCACCGAGATCCATTAAACGCTCTAGATTACGACGGACATTCTCATTACCAACACCAAACAACGCTTTATGCTGAGTGGTATCAATGTGTTTGATATCAATAAGAAATTGATCAACGACTTCCGCTAATTTTTCATAATTCGCCACATTAGTGGTTGCTTGTGTTTCCACGGCGGTATTGATCATCATCTTTTTACATTCTCGTAAAAGCGCAACCGCAAAATCAGTTTGTAAACTCATTTCACCGCCACCGATTGTGACACCACCTCCTGAAGAGATGTAAAAGTCATAATCTTGCATGATGATTTTCATTAACTCAGAGACAGAAACATCTTTGCCCATAATATCAAGCGCATCAGAGATACAGACTTCTTCACATTTGCGACAACCAATACAATCAACAGCGCGATCAACACGATGAACTTGTTTACCCTTTTCATTGGTTGTCATGTAATGAACACCCGCCGGACAAACATCAACACATTTACCGCAATCTACACATTTGTCGTGAGAGTACATCACCTGAAATTCACTGCTAAGACCTTCTGGATTTGAACACCAAGGGCAGCGGATATTACAGCCTTTTAAAAAAACGAGAGTACGAATACCATCACCGTCATAAATAGAGTATTTCTGGATATTAAATATCCGACCTCTTGTTTCTGCCGCCGTCTCCATCTTTACGCCTCCAAATCTGCATCAAACATCCCTGTTCGATAAATTTAAATCTTGTCTTGTCGATTAAAAGGGATAGCCTGTGCCATCCCTATGGCTATGATTAGAACTTCTCAATCACAGTACGACTGATGATTTCATCCTGAACTTCTTTACATAATTCAACGAAGTAAGCACTGTAGCCAGCAACACGGACGATTAAGTCACGGTATTTTTCAGGCTCTAATTGCGCTTTTTTCAGTACTTCATTATCAACATAGCTAAATTGCATCTGGCCGTTACCCAGAATTGAAGCTGTTCTTAATAAGGTAATTAAACCTTGGCGTCCTTCATTGGTATCTAATAAACCTTTCAGGAATTTGAAGTTATGAACCATACCGATATTCATGGTTTCAACATTCATCTTACTGATTGATTTGATAATCGCTGTTGGGCCATGTTTATCAGCGCCTTGTGTTGGGCTGATACCATCTGACAATGGTTTCCATGCGAAACGACCATTTGGAGTCGCTGCGGTTAACTCACCAATTGGCGTGTTATTAGAGATAGACAGCGTACCGTGGCTTAGAGTGGAGTAGAGCATTTTGTATTTACGACATTCACGCTCAGTCCATTCCGTAATATCCAGCGCATATTGGTCAACAACATCGTCATCATTACCAAATTTCGGTGCATTTAAGCAGTCACGTAACAACTCATCATGACCTTCAAAGTTAGCTAATAGCGCATCACGGATTTGCTCTAAGGTGTATTTCTTATCTTCATAAACAAGTTTGCGAATAGCCGCCATGGAGTCAACGTAAGTTGCTAAACCAGAGAAAATCAACCCTGGGCCATGGTTAACCATTGCTCCACCCGCAGTAACGTCTTTACCTTGTTCCATACAGCCTTCAACCAGTAGAGACATTAATGGTTTCGGTGCAACATCACGGTGAACACGTTGGCTGATCACAGTACCAATTGCTGATAAACGAACGATATGTGCCACTTGCTCTTTTACAGCGCGGTCGAAATCTTCATAAGTACGCAGGTCGCGTAAATCGCCTGTATCTAAACCTTGATAGCTATCAAACAGCACCATACGGCCACGGTTTAATACAAATTCAATTGCGATAGGCCATTGGGTATAACCTGTTGATGTCCACTGATAAATACGACCTGATTTTTGTGGCTCAACACAACCCATCAAGCAATAGTCACGCGCATCTTCAAAGTCGAAGCCTTTACGTAGCATCATCTTGATATGAGAATCATCGAAGTGACACGCAGGGAAGCCCATACCGGCTTTTACTACATCAACGATTTTTTCCATATATTGCTGTGGAGATTGGTTATGAATACGACATGCTAATGATGGTTGATACACTTTCACAAAGCGTACCGCATCCATAATCAGGTAAGTTAAGTCGTTACACGCATCGCCACCAGAGCGTTTTTGTCCACCAATGGTTAAGTTGATAAATGGCTGATAACCCGCGAAATATTTCGCCCCCAGTTCACTCGACATCCACATTAACTCAGCACATTTGATGATAAAGGCTTGCATCATTTCCAGTGCTTGTTCACGCGTTAAACGACCTGATTTGATGTCGTTTTCATACATTGGGAAGCAGTATTGGTCTAAACGACCTAAAGAAAGACCTGTTTGGTTTTCTTCTACTTCAAACAGTGACTCTACAGTCCAAATACTTTGCAATGCTTCTTGCAGTGTTTTTGGTGGATTAGCGGGTACATTTTCGTTGACTTGAGCAATCGTCAGTAACTCTTCACGACGTTGTGGATTGCTCTCTTTTGATGCTAATTCACGCGCATGTTCTGCAATGCGATGTGCGTAAGCAATCACACCTTCACAGCTTTCAATAGACGCTTTGTAGAAGTAGATACGGTCGATATCAGCAGGGTTTTCCATGCTTAATTCAGCCAGTTTGGCTTGTGCATCGGCTTTAATGCCGTTCATACCTTTAGTGAAAAGCAGGACGTCATAACCTGGGCAAGTATCGCCACCACCATTGATTTGGTGATAAGAAAGATCACTGACAAAGGTTTCACCACTAAATTCCCACACACCCGCTTCGCGATATTGTGCTTCACAGATCTCATCTAAAGAACGACCTTCCCAGAATGGAACAATCTCTTCGCGAATGACTTTTTTGTCTTCTTCTGAAATTTGGAATGGATCTTGTGGACGTGTGCTCATGGTATCGAGTTCGTCACGAACCCAGCGCCATGCGATATCAGGAGAGAAAGCACCAGCACGCGCTTTTCCACAAGGATGTCCAACAATCAGCTCTTCATCTTGAATTAAGATAGGTGCGGTTTCACATGCGCGACGGAAAGCTTTAGCGCGTAGTAAAATTGGTGGTAAACCTGGGTTATTACGAACAATTTCAGTAAATGCTAATGCTCTATAAATAGAGACACTTGGACGTGCTTCTAAATAGCGATTACGTAAGCGTTGTAAGCGAGGCGTTAAACCTTCCATCACTTTAAATTCGCCCGCATCAGTGCTTGGCGCTACAAAATTTGCAGAAGGTGCAGCGTATTGAGGTTGTGAATTCGCACGACCATTGTATAAACGCACTTGCAGTGAACTGTGTAAGGTTGACAGGTTAGCGCGCGCGGATAATAGCATCTCTGACAATTCGTTAATGCTGACGCGTGGATCGTTTATATCCACACCCTGTGTCATTGCATCAAACATTGGATAACCATCAACTTCTTTGGTTGCGCGTACTTCTGAAAGCTCAGCCAATTTCAACCATACGCTTTCAACAATTTCATAGGCTTGTGCTTGTGTTAAACGACCTTGGTCGATATCACGTTGATAGAATGGATATAACGCTTTATCAAATCCCATTGGGTTAATGGCGTAGCTACCATTTTCCAGATGTAAGACTAATTGCAATAAATAGAATACTTGAACCGCTTCTTTAAAAGTTTCTGCGGGTTTTGCTGGCACTTTACGTAATACTGCAGCGCTGTCTAATAGCTCTGCTTTACGGTATGGGTTACCTTCCATTGCTGCTAAATTCTCTGCTTTTGCAGACAGAATTTGTGCGAAATACAGTGCTGCATCGCATGCATAAATAGCAGATTTACAGAAATTGGCTTCATCCATACTGCTGCGGTTTACTGCACTACCAATGCTTCTAATTCTGTCTTCAAGCTGTGCTTTAATTGCTAAGAAACCTTGGTTTACCACCAGCATATAATCAGGTGATGCAACGCTATTGTTAATACTTAAGAAACGGTAGATAGAGTCGCTACGTACTTCATCTTCAGTGTGGAAAATCGCACCACGTGGTGTTGATGATTGGCTACCGATAATCAATTCATCTTGTGCGATATAGCTTGGAAAATGACGAATAAACTCATAAAAACGCTGTGCAGGTTTAATCGCTTGAGGAACACCTGCAATGCTGTTGTCTAATGAATCAAAAATGGTTGCACGCTCTGTACTGATTGAGCTATTACGTGAAACTAAACGTTCTGCCAGCATTTTTACGCGTGGCGTCAAAGAATATTTGGCCATGTGAGGCTCTCCTGATGTTCTTTACTTGACCTAATCGGTATTCATTCGGTTGAGCATTAACTGTGTGATACACCGGCAAATGCCTGACGATACAATGTTTCTAATTGGTGTGTGTTCACGTCACGCGGATTTGTCGGCGTACAGCTATCTCGTAAAGCCTGTCCGACCATTTCCATTAAACGGGCATAAAAGTCCGCTTCACTGACACCGGTATCGCGAATACTCTTCGGCATACCCATTTCATCTTTCAATACATTAATGGCGACGATTAAACTGGTTACCCCTTCTCTTACGGTGCTAGCTGGAAGTCCTAAGCTTTGAGCAAGATAGGCGTAACGTTTTGCTGCTTCACTATTACAATCACCATGAAGATTGGCGTTAAAGGCGACAACATGTGTCATCAATAACGCATTTGCACGACCGTGAGGAACGTGGAATACACCGCCTAATGCGTGGGCAAGACTGTGAGTAATACCCAGCGAAGCGTTAGTAAATGCCATGCCTGCAATACAAGATGCGTTATGCATTTTTTCACGAGCCATCAAGTTGTCACCTTGATGGTGGCAATCAATAAGATGACTAAAGACTAACTTGACGGCTTTCTCTGCCATCGCATCAGAGAAATCAGATGCAGCTTTAGAAACATAAGCTTCTAGTGCATGACAAAGGACATCCATACCTGTATCAGCGGTAATGGCAGGTGGCACAGATTTCACCAACTCAGGATCGAGAATGGCGACATCAGGCAACATAAACTCATCAACCAAGACCAGTTTTTCACTACGTGATTTAATCACTGAAAAAGAGGTCACTTCAGAGCCAGTGCCACTTGTGGTTGGGATCGCAATAAATTGTGGTTTTGTTCTGTTGCTCTCTTTACGGGTATGCCAGAGGGAGTACATAACGGCTTTCGCGGCATCAATCACTGATCCACCACCGAGTGCGATAACCAAGTCTGGATAATGAGCATCCATGATCTTCATACCACTCACGATGGCTGAAATATCTGGATCTGAAGCAACATCATCGTAGACTTGAAACTCGATACCTCGTTGCATTAACTTATCAGTGACTTTATTTGCAAAGCCAAACTTCACCATTGCTTTATCTGTCACCACAAATGCGCGGCGGGCAGTTAACCCAGAGAGAAAATCCAGTGCATTGGCGCCAAACTGAATTTTGGGTTTTATCAGAAACTCACTCATGTCGTTATTACTCCTTACTGTCCCGATAAACCTTCTCAACAATGGCAACCACTGACATCGCCTTGTAACGATCTTTGTTCAGTGCAAAGTATTCTTCAGCCAACACAACATCGTTGATACCTGCACCTACACTGTCCACTGCAACATAAGTTTTGTTTTTCAGTGGTTTAAGCTCATCATCCAAGGTGGCTATCATTAATAAATTGCTACCTTTAAGTTCTGGGCTTTTTTGTGTCGCTACTACGTGTCCGATTACCTTTGCGAGGATCATGGTTTATATCGCCTTATATCAATGAGTTATTTACTCAGACGTCCGAGAACTTCCTTGATAATGCGTTCCACGTTTTCTTCGGTAATATCACCTTGTTCAATCACTTGCTGCGCACAAGCACTGACCGTCGTTGCATAAGGAGATGCACCAAAGCGATCATCACCTTGAGTTTGACGTTGTGCAGTGGCACATTCAGCATGAACAGGGCTTAAAGAAGGTGAACGAAAACGGTCATCATCAAGAATGCTGGTCTGGTGATTTGCGCTAGAAACAGCACAAGCAGAAACAGCAGGTTGAGCAGCTTCTTGTGCTAAAGGACAAGGTTGTTTCAACTCTTCAACGGTACGCACGCCATAACCTACTTTACGAATATTCAGTAGATTCATAGGGCCAACGTTGTCAGAGCTAGAACCGCCACCAACAGCACCGCAACCTAAAGTAAGTGCAGGAGTAATATTGGTTGTTGCTCCGATACCGCCTAATGCCGCAGGGGTATTAATCAGAATACGGTTAACAGGTTTTTCTAAAGAGAACTGACGAATAACATCTTCATTTTTAGTATGAATAACTAAGGTATGACCTAAACCTTCGTTAGTCAGTAATTGCACCACACGATCGCACGCTGATTTCCAATCTTCTTCGATATACATCCCTAAGATTGGGCATAGTTTTTCGCGTGAATACGGATTTTTTGGTGAAACAGTATCTTGTAATGCGATTAATACACGCGTATTTGCGGGTACGCTAAAGCCTGCACGTTGGCTTAAATAAATCGCATCTTTACCCACAACGGCTGGGTTAATCGTACCGTTAGCACGCAGTAACATTGAAGCCACTTTTGTTGCTTCTTCGTCATTCATAAAGTAAGCACCTTGCGCTAATAACTCGCGGTGAACTTCGTTATAAATGCAACGTTCTACGATAATGGATTGCTCTGATGCGCAGATAACGCCGTTATCGAATGTTTTACTGGTGATGATATCGCTCACTGCTTTTTTGATATCAGCACTACGTTCGATAAATGCAGGACCATTACCTGGGCCGCCACTGATTGTTGGTGTGCCTGATGCATAAGCTGCACGCACCATACCTTCACCACCAGTCGCTAAAATCAATGACACATCTTTGCTGTGCATTAATTCTTTTGTCGCTTCCAGAGTCAATAATGTCACACCATCAACAATACCTGCTGGCGCACCAGCTTCTAGCGCCGCTTTTTTAACAATTTCTAACGCACGGAAACTACACTGTTTTGCATTTGGATGCGGAGAGAAAATAATCGCATTACCCGCTTTCAGTGCAATTAGGGTTTTATAGATAATGGTTGATGTTGGGTTAGTTGAAGGGACTAACGCCGTGATAACACCTAAAGGCACGCCAACATCCATGACTTTTTTCACTTTATCGTCATTGATAATGCCAACGGTCTTCATGTCTTTCATATGTTCATACACACGCAATGACGCGAAGGTATTCTTCAGCACTTTGTCTTCCCACTTACCAAAGCCTGTTTCTTCGTTCGCCATTTTCGCCAACTCTTCTGCATGACGAGCGGCTTCAAATGCAATGTGTTTTACAATACTGTCGATTTTTTCCTGCGAAAACTTAGCATAAACAAGTTGTGCATTTTTCGCGTTACGAACTAGCTCACGAGCCAGTTGTCTGGATTGCAAATCTTTATCTAATGCAACCATGTCTTCCCCCATACAGGAGTTAAAAAATTTAGCTGAATAACTTATTTCTTTGCTTTACAGCACGCCTGAGTAATCAGGCTTTGTGCTGTTGTGCGATTTTCTCGATATCGTTATGCGGTCTTGCAATAACACGAGAAGTCACGACGGTGCCGATACGTTTTGCCGCTTCAACACCTGACTCAACCGCTGCATTGACTGCACCGACATCGCCTTTCACCATCGCTGTCACTAAACCTGAACCGACGTTTTCATAACCAATCAGTTCAACATTGGCTGCTTTACACATTGCATCAGCAGCTTCAATGCAAGCGACAAGACCTTTGGTTTCAACTAGACCTAGTGCTTCTTTCATATTTATTTCCTTCGTTATTCAGTCACTTTGTACTGGGCAACGATTTTTTGAATATCGTTATGTGGACGAGCGATGACTAATGAAGTCACAACCGTACCAACACGTTGAGCAGCTTCTAAGCCAGATTCCACAGCGGCTTTAACGGCACCTACATCACCTTTCACCATTGCAGTTACTAAACCTGAACCCACATTTTCGTAGCCGATTAACTCAACATTTGCCGCTTTACACATCGCGTCAGCTGCTTCGATACAAGCAACCAGCCCTTGAGTTTCAATAAGTCCTAATGCATCACCCATACGTTCTCCTAAGGCAGAAACTATGCCTTGTGTTTGATAACAATCTTGTTGATGTCATTGTGAGGACGAGCAATCACGAGCGATGTAACAACTTCACCCACGCGTTGTGCTGACTCCACACCAGAATCCACTGCAGCTTTCACTGCGCCTACGTCGCCTTTCACCATCGCAGTCACGAGACCTGAACCTACATTTTCATAGCCAATAAGTTCAACGTTCGCGGCTTTACACATAGCGTCAGCGGCTTCAATACATGCCACCAGACCTTTGGTTTCGATCAGACCTAATGCATCACCCATTTTCATTTCCTCCGAGAAGCCGTTTAACGGTTTACGTTTGCCCATTGTGTCTGCGTGGTGATTTTTTAAACGCAGACGTTGGTTTCAAAATCACTATAACGCGCAAAAAAGAAAACAAAATATAAATCCATAATATGAATACATATAGAATTTAACTCTGATATTTAGCGTTATTTATGCCTCTATTTATCTTTTCATACTGTTAATTTAATTTTTTCATCGTTATAAATTTATTGAACTTTATAAAAAATAGATTAAAAAATAGGCAAATTAACTTTGTTAGAAGGATGTTGAAAAGGTGCAAAAAGGTAGTACATATCGACGGGAAAGATGTGCGGAATATCACTGATATTTGAACGTGAGATCAATAATTGAAAAAGGCTAAATCGAGTCTATATACAAATCGTGCTATTTTTTTGTCGATAACGTATTTATCAAAGTTAAACCTTTACTACGGTGTATAAAAAATAAAGATGGAGACTCTTTACTATAAATGTCATGCAGACAATCGGTTCAAATTAAGGAATAGGCAAAAGAGCTAAAATCAGGAATGTGTGAGAAAGAATATTAATTAAAGGGATGGGATATATTGAGTTTTAGATAAACAAAAAGGCGGCTATATAGAGGCCACCTTGCAAAAGTAATATCAGATAATCAGGGCAATTAATCGAATTTACTACCCGGCTTTAAGGTACAAATATAGAGTGGTGAATTGAGCGAACTTAAAAGTAATGTTTTCTCATTTAGCTTCTGGGCATTAATAAATAACCCATCATGACTGTCTGACATTTCACGCATAAAATAGTCAAAAATCACATCAGGAGATTCATCAATTGATGATGCACTAGCATCCCATTGGCTAACAAAATAGTGACGTTCAGTCGGTGAAACACGCTTAGTTGTATAATCAAATTTCACATAGCGTTGTAAATACAACCACCCTGCTTTTGAGGTGGTATAACCTTCAACGACAATTGACCCTTTACCATTGGCACCAAATGAAAAATGAATATTACCATTTACATTTTCATCTTCCATATTTTCAAAACGCATAATACCTTTGGTTGAGCAAACCATGACACCTTCGTTTTTAATGGTTAATAATCTTGTTGCTGCATAAGTGGCGACCAAGATAAAAATCAGGGCCGATAAAAAACATAAAAGTTTCCCTGAGATTTTCATTAGTATTTCCAAGAATAGTAAAAGTAATTGTCACAATAACTAAATGGATTATCTTCGTTCTTAGCGCAGTGCGCTAAAAATACTCGCCCCAACCCATTTGTTTGTAATTTATCACCATAAAAGAAAACAAATCGCTCACCTTTCGCACACTGTAAATTAAGCTTCTTTCTTACAGCGTCAAAATTGCGAACATAATTATCACTTACCGCAGAATTAATCATGGCTTCATTAGAAAGTAACTCACAATCATTATGCGTTAATGGTGTCAGTGAAATTGGCTTTGATTGATGTTGATTAAAAAAGATGATCACCGCGAGAAATACTGCACCTAATAAAAAACCGATGCTGGCTAAATACCAACAAATTTCGGGTTTCTGTGTTTTTTCGGGCGCTTCTTCTTGTGTAGACTCTAAAGGTGTTTGAGTTTGCGTTAAAGATAAAGGTGTTGTTGTTTCAACCGCTATTTGATTTTCATCTTTAACTAAAATAGGTGCTTCTTCATTTGTTTGAGTTGAAGGTAATAGCGTTGAATCATCAATCAGTTCAACTGAAATATCGGGATTAAACTCTAACCGCCCTTTCGCAATGGTAACAATGATATTTTCAATGCCATAATGGCGAAATGTTTTTCGTAATAAACTCAAATATTGGTTTAAATTACTGTTTGATGAAACTAATCCGTTATCATCCCAAACCCGTTTTAATACTTCATCACGATTAACAACTCCAGGGTGCTGAATAAAATAAAAGAGTAACGCATTTGCGGTAATAGAAAGATGTGTATCAACACTCTCTTTTTCTAACGATATCGCGCCATCCGTTGCGTCGTAATAAATTAAGGCATTTATTTTGTATTTCATTGTGCCCTCATTCATCCTGATTAAAATTACTGATTTGCTGTGTTTGCCATATAGTCAAATGTCATCTCAGATAATCTTTCAACTAATGCGCTACGCTCTTCTTGTGAAATCGTAGGACCTTCAGTTAATTCAGATAACCAAAGACCATCTGCGGCATAACGAATTAATGTCCCTAAATAACTATTATCTAATTTATCGCCTTTGGCTAAATGTTCTAACATCCAATCACGCCAGCATTTACGCATAATAGGCTCGTTTGGCATGGCTAAAGACAATATAGCTAATTGGCGACTTTCGTCTGACTGTTTTAAATCAGAAATATAAGTTAAATATGCGCGAGAAAAACGCCCCGCTTCAATAGGATCATTTTCCATAATAACTGCAATGCGACTATCCATAATGCCTAATAGACGCTTAAAGACTGCATGCACCAATTCTAGTTTTCCAGGGAAATGATGAAGTAATCCACCTTTACTTACACCCGCTTCTTTTGCGACGGCATTTAAAGATAGAGACGCTATTCCTTCATTAGCCACAATAATGCTTGCCGCTTCCAATAATTGTTCTTGAACTCGGATAGGATCTTTTTTTCGGTGATGCGCAGTTGTATTCATGCATAGGATGATACCGACCAGTCGGTATGTTCCTTATTGATCGAAATCAATCCCTTTTAGACTCGTACTTATTATATGTAAATAATGCAGTTGACTTCACATTCCTTTATTTATTTAACTAAATTATTATTGAAAATATAAAATAAAACAGTAAAGATTGATTAAAATAATATAACGAAAAAATGAGATTTAATTGGGTATTGATTATTATCAATAAATCCGATCAATTAGAAATAATAATATATTTTTTATCAATTTTATCACTTGGTAAAAATAGAAATAAACTTATCCAAATTATTGTTTAATTTCTCTCCGATTTTATTGATCATTTTTTTAGCCGATTTTTTTTCATCACCAAAAGTGTCATAAATATTATTTTCTATTTCTTCATCATTTTTTTCATATTGAAATAAAGTTTCATATTGGTTTATTTGGTTATCATCAATATTTAAAGCTGTATCTTCAATTTTTTTATATGGTTCTATTTCTTCGTATAGATGGATTTCTTCGTATAGATGATCATTACAAGTTTCCATCGTCTCTCTATTAAGTGACTCGTATTCTCCTGTGTTAGCGTCTAAATTCCTATATGGTTTACTATAGGCATAGTCGTAATCTATATTGAGGCTATCAAACGGTTGTGCATAGTCACTCTCCTGATTATGAATACAGATTATATTCTTATCGATTAATATATTATTTTTATTTGAAACACGCGTATTAGCAAAGGTAATATGATTATTATTCACATCACATTTTTCATCACGATTTTTAGATAAAAAATTAAATTTATTTTCTAACTCAATATCTTTAGGTATTTCTGGTAATGGACGATTTACATTAGGATTTCCATTACGTTGAATTAATGTTGCCATATACATTCCCTTATATAATAAACACGTATTTTTATCTTTATCAAAATCAAAAAATATAAAAAAACCTCCTTAACATAAAGGAGGTTAGCAATTGATAAATTAATGATTTAAATTAAATACTGGCTTTTAATGCTTGTTCTAAATCTTCTAAAATATCGTCAATATGCTCAATACCAATAGATAAACGAATTAAATCTCGTGAAACACCTGCTCGTTCTAATTCTTCATCATTTAATTGGCGATGTGTCGTTGATGCTGGGTGACAAGCTAATGACTTTGCATCACCAATATTCACAAGACGTACAATTAATTGTAACGCGTCGATAAATTTAGCACCCGATTCTGCCCCCCCTTTAATACCAAAAGAGAGAATACCCGCAGGTTTACCCGACATATAACGTACCGCTAAATCATGCTCTGGGTGATCACTTAAACCCGCATATTTAACCCATACAATTTGAGGATGATTTTGCAGATATTCTGCCACTTTTTGCGCATTTTCAGTATGTCTGTCCATACGTAGCGCCAGCGTTTCTAACCCTTGTAGAATTAAAAAAGCATTAAATGGCGACAGTGCAGCACCTGTTCCACGCAAAGGTGCAACACGACATCTTGCTATATAAGCAGCGGCACCAAAATGCTCAACATAATTTACCCCGTGATAAGAAACATCGGGTGTATTTAATATTTCAAAACGATCTTTATGCTCAGCCCAAGGGAATTTACCAGAATCAACAACAATGCCGCCAATCGAATTACCGTGACCACCAATATATTTAGTTAAAGAGTGAATAATAATATCCGCGCCATGTTCAAAAGGACGGCATAAATAAGGTGTTGCAACGGTATTATCAACAATCAAAGGCACACCGTGACGATGAGCAACATCAGCCAATGCTTGAATATCGACAATATTTCCGCTTGGATTTGTGATGGTTTCACAAAATACTGCTTTTGTTTTGTCGTCAATTAACGCTTCAAGAGCAGCAATATCATCATGAGGAGCAAAACGCGCTTCAATACCAATACGAGGAAATGTGTGCGCCATTAAGTTATAGGTACCGCCATAAAGCTTCGCGACAGAAACTATATTGTCACCCACTTGTGCAATAGTTTGAATTGCATAAGTAATAGCAGCCATACCCGATGCTACAGCAACTGCCGCGATCCCACCTTCTAATGCTGCAACACGTTTTTCTAATACATCATTGGTTGGATTCATTATACGGGTATAGATATTGCCGGGTACTTTTAAGTCAAAAAGATCCGCACCATGCTGCGTATCATCAAATGCATAAGACGTCGTTTGGTAAATAGGCACAGCAACAGCTTTTGTGGTTGGATCAGGTGAATAACCGGCGTGAACAGAAAGTGTCTCAAGTTTCATAGCAATCCCTTTTTATTGCATTTGTTCTTATCGTATTACTTAGATACTAAATCGAAGTAGGATCTTTTAGTCTATAACTAATATAGATAAGCTGATATTTCACCTATCGCATAGTGAAATAATTTCAACTTCGATTAATTAACTGGAAGACGAAATTCACTTCTCAATAAATACGCAATTTGGTTTATATTGAAGCTAATTTTCGTGCTATTTAGCCATTTTAAGTGGTTTTATCGTTTTTTGACGAGTTGCTAACCAGCAAATTAAAGAGCCACCAGTCACCATCATTACGCCTTGCCAAAATGAGAAAGAGAGTGCGGTAGACAATAATATTGATGAGAATGCAGTAGAAATAACGGGAGTAAAATAAGAGAGTGTGGCTAATAAGGTCACATTTCCTCTGATCATGCCGATTGTCCAAGCCGCATTTGCAAGCCCAATAGCCGCACCCGTTATTAATAGTAGCGTGATACTTTTTGTATTCACGATCCACTCTACTGGTGCTGAAAATAGGTATTGCCCCCACAATGCAAGTGATGTTAATAAAAAGAAAGGTACAATGCCGTTATTCCCGCCAGACATAAGGCGAGTTAAATTGCTATAAAACGCCCATAGAATGGCACCTGAAAACGCCAATATATAGCTTAATGGATTGCTTTGAATATTCTTCCATAAACCGTCAATTGTCAGCGGATTATCGCCACTCACAACCCAGACTAATCCACTAAATGCACATAATAATCCGACAATCAGTAAAATAGAGAATCGCTGCTTATTAAGTATTACGGCAAGCGCTAGTGTAAAACTAGGCCATAAATAATTCACCATTCCTAGCTCTATGGCTTGTGTTCTGTCTGTTGCAAATCCCAAAGCTAAAGATAAACAGACTTCATAAGTAACAAATAATAACCCTCCCCAGAAAAGATAGCGTTTAGGAAAGCGTGATAACTTAGGTACACCTAAAATCAAAATAAGAAAGAGTGTACCTGTGGTATAAATCAGTGCGGCACCCCCTACAGCACCAAAATACTCACTAATATTACGAATTAAGCCAACAATGGTGCTCCAAAGTAGAATGGCAACAATGCCATATAATGTCCCTTTTGATGAGCTAGATATCATTTTTTTGCCTTCGGGTTCAAGATCCTGTCATTAAAGCCGATATTAAAACAGAATCAATGTAATTGCTTTAATTACTATCATGCAAAAAATGAAAAACGAATAGGCAAAAATAAAAATGAAATCTTGAGTAATGAAACATTTTGTTACAATTTATATTAAAAATAAAATATATTGATCCACTCCCCTTGGTTGTAAAAAAAGAGAGAAGAATTATGAATCGCAAAATTATGACATCTAATTTCAAAAAAAAATGAATTAATATTACTTCTATTTTTTTTATAAAAAACAAATTTAAATCTTTTATTTCTGTAAAAAAACATTCTATTTCGTTTCTTTTCCCCTCAATACGTGTAAATTTTTGTTTCACCATGTGAATATTTTTATCATAAAATATATATTATGAAACATAATGTTATACGTATAAACACCTCATCCATTTTGGATGATCATTATTTGACCGCAAAAAACACAATAAATATCAATCAGATAAATTCAAAATTAACATACATTATATAAACTTATGTATTTTTCTATTTGTTAACATTAATTTTCACCTATAGTTAACAGATTATCAGTAGTTTTTAACTATCAAATCCCTCAAAAATGATCGTTTTAAACGATTTCTATAATTTTTCTAGCCCATCTATAATTTTCGTAAATTTGACTTAAGTGCAATATGCATTTTATTCCTGTTTAATTAAATTTTGATCTATCTACTCTTATTTTAATAAGTGTATTAATAATTCTATTTACGCTTCTCAAACCTATTTTAATCACTGTTTCTTCATTTATATAGAAATGATAAGCAGAGTTAAATATAGCTTATTTTATTAAGCTAAAAACAAAGATATATATTGAAAATATAGGAACAATGAATGAAAAAGTTATTATTATCTGCAATTATTACTTCAACAATGGCAGTCATGGCTGCACCTGCACTAGCAGCAACTACCACCACTGTAAATGGCGGTTCTGTTAACTTCGAAGGTTCTGTTGTTAATGCAGCTTGTGGTGTTGATAGTAGCTCATCAAACCAAACTGTTCGCTTAGGTCAATTCCGTGTTGCTGAATTTGCAGCGAAAGGTGATGAAACAGGCCGTATTCCTTTTAGTATCAAATTAAATAATTGTGATACTACAGTATCAACTAATGCTGCAATTACCTTCAACGGTACGGCTTCTAGTGGTGATGCAAATGCGTTTGCATTACAAGGTGCTGATGCGGCAGAAAATATTGCCTTAAAAATCACTGATTCTACTAGTGCAATTGTTGCGCCAAACCAAGCTTCTACAACTCAAAAACTAATTGATGGTGAAAACCAATTAAATTATAACGCCTCCCTTATTTCGACTGAAGATGCGGTTAAGGCAGGTAGCGCAAACGTTACCACAAACTTTATGGTGACTTACTCTTAATTGCTTTATGACTTTTGATTGATGTCTTATTGCCAAGGACGGCATATTTTTCTATCAAAATATTATTGCGATATCTTCATTACTTGATAATTTTTATTATGAAAAAGACACTTATTTTCCTTATTACGTTTTTATTTCCGTTATTTTCTTATTCTAATGGCGTTTCATTAGGTGCAACACGTATTGTTTATAATTCCAATATTAAACAAACGAATCTTGTAGTAACGAATTCAGATAAAGGAAATAGTTTTTTAATTCAATCTTGGGTTTCAGATATCGAAGGAAATAAAACAGCTGACTTTATTGTTACACCTCCTTTATATATTCTTGATGCTAATAAAGAAAATGCATTAAGAATTATGTATGTCGGTAAATCATTACCAAAAGATAAAGAAAGTTTATTTTGGATGAATGTAAAAGTTATACCTTCATTACAAGAAGGGCTTGATAAAGAAAATACCATGCAAATTGCAATACAAAGTCGAATTAAATTATTTTATCGCCCAAGTATTTTACCAGCTTATAGTGAAAAATTTGCTAATGAAATTAAGTTTTCTTATCAAAATGGTGAGCTTATTGCTACTAATCCAACACCTTATTATATTACGATGGTGAATCTAGCCGCGGCTGGTAGTCAACTTCCATCAAGTATCATGCTCAATCCTTTATCCCAATTAACATTGGGAAAAATAAATAAAAATGAAAATACAATTTCATTCCAAACAATTAATGATTACGGCGCACAGACCCCAGTATTAAAAAAAGAAATTACTCATTAATAATTACATCTGCTTTTAGCTTGTTGGTTAAAAATCATGGTTAATAAAAATACAGTTTGTTTTCTTTTTTCTGGCATCATCACGATTTCATTAATATTGCCATTTCCTTCATATAGTGCAAACCGATTTAATCCTGCATTTTTATCTGATTCACCTGAAGCAGTCACTGATTTAAGCTATTTTGAAGCAGGAAACAGTATTAAACCCGGTGATTACCCTCTGGATATTATTTTTAATAATGAATATCTACGAAATGAAAGCATTCATTTTATTAGCAATAATAAAAATGTGATCCCTTGTTTAAATAAAGCTTTTTTACAGTCACTAGGGATTAACATTAAGTTAATTACTGATTTTGATTTAAAATCAGAAAAAGAATGTATTGATATTTCGAATTCTATTCCTGATACCAGCGTTAATTATGATATTGAAAAACAAGCATTAAAAATTCAAGTACCTCAAGCCGCATTAAATCTCCAAGCACGAGGTTATATTCCACCGGAAAAATGGGATAACGGAATTACCGCAGGTTTATTAAATTACAGTTTTAGTGGTGCCAATAACTGGGGAAATTCTCATAATAATAGCTATTACCTTAATCTACGTAGCGGGATCAATATTGGCGCTTGGCGATTGAGAGATTATTCCACATGGAATTCATCAAATGGAAAGCATCAATGGGATCACATCAATACCTATCTTCAACGAAATATTGTGTCATTAAGAAGTCAGTTAAAAGTTGGCGATAGTTATACCTCATCAACATTATTCGACAGCGTTAATTTCCGAGGTGTTTCTTTAGAAAGTGATGACACCATGTTGCCAGATAGCCAACGAGGATTTGCACCCGTTGTAAGAGGTATTGCAAGTGGCAATGCCAAAGTTGTTATTCGACAAAATGGCTATGTTATTTATCAGACTTTTGTCTCTCCTGGTGCATTTGAAATTCGCGATCTTTATCCCACTTCAAATAGTGGTGATTTATATGTCTCGGTTGAAGAGAACGATGGAAGTAAGCACGACTATATTGTGCCTTATTCTGCTGTGCCTATTTTACAACGAGAAGGTCAAAAAAAGTTTGTTATTCAAGCGGGTGAAGTTCGCCAAGATAACCAAAATAAAAAGCCTCGCTTTATCCAAGGTCATCTTATTTATGGTCTGCCTTATGACAGCACCGCTTACGGTGGTGCATTAATTACCTCTGATTATCAATCTTATGCACTAGGTGTAGGTCGGAATATGGGAACTTTAGGTGCATTCTCAACGGATATCACCTTTGCCCATAGTAAATTACCTGATAATTCTACTTCTGAAGGGTATTCCCTGCGCTTTCTCTATGCCAAATCATTAAACCAATTTGGAACAAATTTTCAATTATTAGGATATCGCTATTCCACTTCGGGTTTTTATACGCTAGATGAAACACTTAATACTCGAATGTCAGGCTATCTCTATGAAAATAATAAAGAAGAACCATTACGCTATTTTAATTTATACAATAGAAAAAAAGGCAGTCTTCAAGTGAATTTATCACAGCAACTTGGAGATTATGGTTCTGTTTTTATGACAACCAATTGGCAAAATTATTGGGAAACTAATGAAAAAAATGTTCTGTTTCAAGCTGGTTATAACGGCAATGTAAAAGGCCTCTCTTACAATATTATTTATGGATACAACCGCATGATGAATAGCGGTCAGCGCGATCAAACGCTCTCTTTGGGTATTTCGATTCCATTGCAATTATTAATGCCTTCAAGCTATCAATCCGTAAATAGCGCTTATCTCACTTATAACTATAGTCATACTGATAATGGTTATTCAGCACATAATGCCGGTGTAGCAGGCACATTATTTGAAGATAACACGCTCAATTACAGTGTTCAGCAAGGATATAGCAACCAAGGCGGAAGTTATACGGGTAACGCGGCATTAGGCTATCAAAGTCGCTATGGCAACCTTAACGTGGGCTATAACTATAATAAAGAGGCTCAACAACTGAATTATAGCGTTGCTGGAGGGATGTTACTTCACAGCGAAGGTTTAACATTAAGCCAGCCTTTAAGCTCAAATGCCATTCTCGTTGATGCTCGCAAAACCGCAGATGTTCCTATCGATAATGCAACAGGTATTTATACCGACTGGCGTGGATTTGCCGTTATTCCTTACGCAACCGCTTATCGCCAAAATAAAGTCGCGCTTGATACCACAGCACTTCCTGATAATGTCGAAATTGAACAGAATATTCAGCAAGTTATTCCGACCCAAGGCGCTGTTATCAAAGTCAATTTTGATGCTAAAACAGGATATCGTCTACTCCTAACACTGCAACGACAAGGGCGCCCACTTCCTTTTGGTGCCATAGCATCTGACAAGCAAAATCATCTCTCTGGCATTATTGGCGATGATGGCTTGCTTTACCTTTCTGGTGTACCTGAATCAGGTGTATTAGATATTCGTTGGGGAAATCGTGCGTCTGAGCAGTGCCAAGTAAATTATAAATTACCAGAAAATCAACATGATGAACCTTTTGTAAAAATGACACAGGAGTGCCAATAATGCATAAACTCACGCTTATTTTGGCTCTATCACTCCTTTTTATGACTAAAGGATATGCCTATGACACCTTAGTGCAAATTCATGCACGAGTGACAGGCAACACCTGTACCGTTGAGACAAACTCAGAAAATATTACAGTGAAACTTGGCGACATTGCGACGAAAGACTTTACATCAACGGCGATGAGCCAACAACGAACACCTGTTATTCCTTTTAGTATTAAATTAGTGGACTGTCAGCCAGAGGCTAGTGCGGTGAAAGTCAGTTTTAACGGTACGGGTGATCTCTCTGATAATACATTACTGGCGATTAATGATAATGGCGCAAAAGGTGTCGCTATTTCAATTATGGATAAAAATAGAACATCAATCGCAGTTAATGATAAAAGCCAATCTTATCCCCTGTTACCTAATCAAGATAATACCCTGCAATTTTACGCTCGCTATGTCGCCACTCAGGTACCAGTCAGTGCAGGACAAGCCAATGCAACCACCACATTTTTATTGGAGTACCAATAATGAAACGTATTTTATTCCCCCTTACATTACTGGTTTCCCTTGTTTTTCTTCCCACAGAAATGGCATGGGCGGTGGCAGATCCTCTTGTAGTTTCACCGCCTCCAATGAATTTTGATGGCGCTGCGGATGGCACACCCGCAGGCACTCCCATTACCTCAACATGGATAGGTGAAACTTCCGTTCATAATGGCTTTAAATGTGAAAATAAGTTCTTACAAAAATGTTGGGTAGAAACACTGTATGCCAATGCGTTAGGCTCAAAAATTAGTGGTATTTACTATTACGAAGGGGGAAATCGTTATCCAGTTTATTCACTGCCTGGAGTCAAAGGCATTGGCTATGCTTTCGGCCTAAAAGATAACAATGACAGTGTTTCTTATGTACCAATTGATGTTAATAATGGTTCTGGTGCAACCATCATTTATCCAGCAGCAGGCTCTACTGTTAACCATAATGTTGACCGCGTTTCGTTAAAAGGCAAAGTGGTGTTTGTTGTCACAGATGAACACTTAGAAACGGGTATTTATAATATTCCTTATACCGTTATCGCCAATACTTGGTCTGAATATGGTGGTGCACATAAAGGTAATAACACCTCTCTCGTTGCTATTAATCCAGTGACAATCACCATTAAAGCCAGAGGTTGTACGATCAATACGAAAAATCTCACCTATGAATTAGGCGATATCTCAATGCGAGATATGGCAACCATTGGTTCAACGTCAAAAACACAAAGTAAGCCCATTTCTGTCACTTGTGATACCAACGTTCACCTATATGCCAGCATGACCGATCAATCTACCTATTCTAATAATACAGATGTACTCACACTAACATCAGACTCTGATGCTTCGGGTATTGGGATACAGTTTCTTTTTAATGATAATCCAACCCCCGTCGTTTATGGGCCTGATATCAGCGCGACTGGACAACCTAATCAACGTTTACTTCATATAACAACTTCTAATAACGAAAACTACACATTAAACCTGTCAACTCGCTATATCACGACTGGAACACTAAAACCTGGTAAAGCAAACGGGTTAGCCAGTCTGACTTTTTCTTATCAATAATGATTTGAATTTTTAAGGCTGATTAAATGATTGATAACAGCAAAACCATTAATTTTCGTATAGGGCAACGAATACGTCATTTACGAAAGAAATTAAAATACTCAGGAACCCTTTTTGCTCAAGAGTTAGGAATAAGCCAACAACAACTTTCTCGTTATGAACGGGGAACAAATAGGATAAGTATTGAATTTATTTATCTGATTTCTGAAAAATTTGATGTTCATATTAGTTATTTTCTACAGAGCAATTATTTAATTAATATTGAACAACAACGCAAAACGCAAGAAAAAAACAGTCGACTTGTTGCTGAATGTTGTATAAAAAAATAATACAAGTCACGCTTATTTTCTTTAATTATCTTTGGCTTACACAACCTCTCTCATTTATTTTTATTATTAACTTAATGGAAACCTTATGCCTTTTTCGACATAAAAAAAGCCACCTTTATAAAGGTGGCTTTTTAGCAAATAAGATGCGATTAGCGTCCCGCTTTTAATTTTTGATAATAGCTTTCATACAACACTGTCGCATCACCCACATCATTTTGCCATTCGCCTTTATTGATAATCTCTTCTGTTGGATAAAGAGAATTATCTTTAGTGATCACATTTGGCAGTAGCTTTTGTGCGGCGAGATTAGGTGTTGGGTAACCAATGTTTTCAGCCACTTTTGCTGCAATTTCAGGGCGTAATAAGAAGTCGATAAGTTTATGAGCACCTTCGACATTTTTGGCATTAGCAGGAATAGCTAAGCTATCCATCCAGAAAATACCCCCCTCTTTTGGCCACACCATTTCAATAGGTGCACCAGCTTCGCGAGCAATAAATGCAGAGCCATTCCAAATCATCCCTAAATTGACTTCCCCTTGCATATAAGGGTTAGCAGGATTATCTGAATTAAAGGCCAATACGTTTGGCATCAGCTTTTGTAGCTCTTTATAGGCTTCTTCAATCTCTTTAGGATCGGTTGTATTCCCCGAATAGCCTAATTTTAATAATGCCATTTGGAAAACTTCACGGGCATCATCGGTTAATAACAGGCTATCTTTATATTCAGGTTTCCATAAATCTGCCCATGAAGTAATGCTACTCACATCAACTTCATCGCTATTAATACCAATAGCGGTCGCACCCCAAATGTAAGGAATGGAGTAATCGTTTTCTGGATCAAATGATTTATGTAAGAGGCTAGGATCGAGATTATCAAAATTGGTTAATTTTGATTTATCGATTTTTTGTAGCATACCTTCATGACTCATTTTAGAAATAAAATAAGTAGAAGGAACCACCAAGTCATAAGCACCTTCTTTATAGGTCTTTAACTTGGTATACATGCTTTCATTGGATTCATAGGTGGAATAAATCACCTTAATCCCAGTTTCTTTCGTAAACTGTTCAAGCAGACCAGGCGGCACATACTCCGTCCAGTTGTAGAAATATAATGTCTTACCATCATCAGCCGATGCTGTGCCGATACTTAATGCCATTACGCTGGCAGCAAGTACTGAGGACCACTTTTTCATTTATGTTTCCTTCAGTGGTTGATGCGTTAATATCAAATAGGCAGCGAGCCTACCTCCAACAGATTGGTCTTCAAGACCCCAAAAAGTACGAGAAACTCGCACTAATGCATGTTTACGCTTTGCCAGTTCTGTCTCTTAAAATCAACTGACTAATTAATACTAATACTAAAGATAGACCTAAAAGGATGGTTGCAAGCGCATTCACTTCTGGCGAAACGCCCACTTTTACCATTGAGTAAATTTTCAGTGGTAAAATTTCATAGCTTGGCCCTGTCACAAAAGAGGAAACGACAACGTCATCCATAGATAACGTAAAGCTTAATAACCAACCTGAAGCTACTGCTGGCATTGCCAGAGGCATAATGATTTTACGTAAAATAGTAAATTCACCTGCCCCTAAATCTTTAGCAGCTTCCAGCATTTTTACATCAAACCCACTTAATCGTGAATACACAGTCACCACAACAAAAGGCAGGCAAAATGTAATATGTGAAAATAGAAGCGACCAAAATCCTAATGAAACACCTAGGATCATAAACAGTACAAGTAACGAAATCGCCATCACAATATCCGGCGACATCATGACAACAAACAACATACCACCGACAAATTTTTTGCCACGAAAACGGTAGCGATAAAGTGCAACCGCCGCTAATGAGCCGATTAATGTGGCGAATGTCGCAGAGGTGACCGCCATTGTTAATGAATGTCCTGCCGCTTGAAGCAGACTGTCATTATTAAATAAAATGGCGTACCAATCTGTGGTAAAGCCTTTCCAGTTGATCCCGAAACGTGATGAGTTAAAAGAGTTAACTATCAGAATGATGATCGGGATATAAAGATACGCGTAAATAATGGACATAAATCCACCACGCAATAACCGTCCTATCATTCTATTTCTACCTTCTTATGCAGTAGCTTCACGGCTCGGTAATACACAAACAGCATTAATCCCATCACCAATGTTAAACAAATACTTGTGGCTGCACCGAAAGGCCAGTCACGAATATTTAAGAATTGGCTCTTAATTACGTTACCAATTAATAAGTTTTTCGCGCCACCCATTAAATCAGCAACAAAGAATAAGCCCATCGCAGGTAACATCACGAGTAAACAACCCGCAATAATGCCCGGCATTGTTAATGGAATAATAATACGAATAAAGGTTTGAAATTTATTAGCACCTAAATCGCGCGCTGCTTCTAAACAAGGTTTATCTAACTTTTCAATGCTGGAATATAACGGTAATACCATGAAAGGTAATAAAATATAAACCAGCCCCAGCACAACGGCTTCTGGGGTATAAATAATTCTGAGTGGCTTATCAATAAGTCCAATCCACAACAGGAATTCGTTAAAATAACCTTTCGTACTTAGGAATATTTTTAATCCATAAATACGAATAAGCGAGTTTGTCCAAAAAGGTACAATCAATAAAAACAACATTAATGGCTGTATTTTCTTAGGCATTTTTGCGAGGAAATAAGCAAAAGGATAACCTAATAATAAACAAGCTAATGTTGCGACTACCGCCATATTAATAGAATGCAGTAACACTTCTGCATACATCGGATCAAATAAGCGATAGTAGTTATCGAGTGTAAAGACCATCTCGACAAGGTTGGCATCATTACGCGTTAAAAAACTGGTCGCAATGATCATGATATTCGGCAAGAAGACGAACAGCATCAACCAACCCACAACACCAGTAATAACGATGTTTTGAAATAGTTTACGTGTTTTCTTCATCTGCCAGTACGACCTCCCAGCTTTCAACCCAAGTTACTGCAATTTTTTGGTCTAACGAATGATCAACATCTGGATCATCTTCATTAAAGAATTCACTGACCATCACCACCTTGCCATTTTCCATTTCAACAACAGAATCTAGCGTCATGCCTTTATAGTTACGTTCACGAACATAACCAATTAGCCCAGGAAGGTTTTCAAGATCGTGAATTTCTTCAACACGGAGATCTTCAGGTCGAAGTAATACTTTGAGTTGCTGATTTTGTGTCACCGGTAATGTGGTATAAATATCACATTCATGACCTTCAACATCAGCACGAATACGTGTTTCATCAATACGATGGAGCACACGCGCATCAAAGATATTAATTTCACCTATAAATTGCGCAACAAACAGATTTGTTGGCTCTTCATAAATTTCACGCGGAGTACCATCTTGCTCAATACGCCCTTCACGCATCACCACGATCCGGTCTGACATGGTCAGCGCCTCTTCTTGGTCATGAGTCACGAAAATAAAGGTGATCCCTAATTTACGTTGTAAGGCTTTTAATTCATTTTGCATCTGCTTACGTAATTTGTAATCCAGTGCAGATAATGATTCATCAAGCAATAAGACCTTTGGTTTATTCACAACAGCGCGCGCAATCGCAACACGTTGTTGTTGTCCACCAGAAAGGTGTGCTGGGCGACGTTGTGCGAAATCTTCAAGTTGCACCATACGCAATGCTTCTTCAACGCGAATATTAATCTCATCAGCAGGTGTTTTCTGCATGCGAAGACCAAATGCGACGTTTTCAAAAACAGTCATATGTGGGAAAAGCGCGTAACTTTGAAAAACCGTATTTACAAAACGTTGTTCCGCTGGGATATCCGTAATATCTTGTCCATCAAGGATAATTTGCCCATCGTCAACGTCTTCTAAACCCGCAATTAAACGCAAAACCGTCGTCTTACCACAGCCCGAAGGACCGAGGATGGTTAAAAACTCGCCATGGTTGATAGTGAGATCGAGGCGGGAAATAATTTGTTTTCCGTCGAAACCTTTACTTAAGGATTTTAATTCGACAACTGGTGTCAGAGATGTTTTCTCAGTCATTTAAGGTAATACTCTATCCCGAAGAATAATGCAGATAGAACCGCCACTGGAAAAGACTGTGTGAGCTGCCGGAGCATTATGCTCCACAGAAGCCCAAAACCAGCGACGCCGTATGTATAGTACAAGCGGAAAATGATAAACGCAGTGACGTGAAATTGAAAGCAAAAAGGTGCATAAACAATGAAAAACTATTCATATTTAAGTTTTTCATCATAAACCATGCCCTTTAGGGTTTAGGCTAAAAACACAATAAAATCATAATGCTATTAATTTATATAAATCGTAAAAATCGATTAAGTTTATAATTAAATAAATTTTCTCTTAGAAGTTGTCTAATCGCCTTATTTTCCTATAAAAACTTATTAGCTCGTTTATTTGCAACGCAATTTTATGGTCGTTGTTTATACAAGAAAAGTTTATTAAATTACACTTCTTTTTATATTCTCATCTTATTATGATGATAAAAACTTTATATATCATATAGATGAAATTTAAATAACACCTCCTAATATTTAGGAGGTGTTAAGGGAATTAATACTATTGTGCTTAATGACGTTTTATTAATTTTTTTAAATACAAAATTGCGTTATTCGCATTCGGTAAAGGACCAATTTTGTCATTTAACAGTGGAAAAGTGCCTGTTCTAATTAATAAGTCACGCATTTGTATCGGCGTTAACACACTGTTTGTACGGTCTTTATACCAAGATTGGATCACAGCAGCGGCTCCCGCAACTAAAGCACTGGCTGACGATGTTCCACTAAAATTAGCGGTATAAGTATGGTTATCATCACTTCGAAACAGATCACCATAACCCGCTGTTGCAACATCCTCTCCCCACGCTTGTACATGAATAGGTGAACCATGCGTTGAGAAAGGTAATCGATTTAATGTATAAGGCGAACCTGCACCAACACGTATTGAGTTATTATCATGGCGTTGTCGGTAACTTTCATAAGCAGGTAAATCCAGATCTACGCCCCCATTACCTGCTGCCATAATCACAATGATCCCAGCATCTGTTAATGCGCGAGTCGCTTCCCAAATATGCATTTCATAATCCGCAGGTACATAAGCTTGATGTTCACAAATTGTCTGCATTTCATATAAAACAATATCACCAGCATGTAATATGCGTTTACTCGCAATAATCGCATCAATACGCCCACAAGTTAATTCAGAGATGGCATAAAACATATCTAATTTATAAGCGAGTCCAGTGATCCCTTTACCATCATTTTTTCCCATTATTAATCCCGCAACCGCTGTACCATGATCTGCCTGACTGGTTTTTTCATTAAATGGTAATAACGACGTAATATTATCCGTTGATAAATCATGATGAGAAAGATTGAAATCCCACTCAATATCAGCGACTTGTATTCCTTGCCCATATGCTTCTTGCTTCCATGCCTCACAAATTCCTAACCCTTTAATTTTATTAATATTCACTGTTTTTTCTGGCGTATTTAAGTATTGCTGATATTGAGTAAAATCAGGCGTAATATTAGGAGGTTCAATAGGTTGTATCGGTACCGTTTGTACATATTCAATATCAGGGTGTTGTTGTAATATTTTAATCACTTCATCTAAAGAATAATGATTATTCTCTGGTAAATTAAGGTAATAATATTTATTTAGATCATTAAAGTTTATTGAAATAGAATCAATATAATTTTTGGGTGGTAATTGATGAACAGATGATATTATCGGAACTAAAGGCATATTAGTTAAAAGGGAATGATGCATTTCATGGGAAGTAGAAAATGACAGTTTTTTATTATCATAATCAAGATTATTTAATTTTATAAGGATCTTTCTTTTAATGTTCATATTCAATGCTCCTCTTTTTATTTTTTCGCTTTATAGCGTAAAACCTTGAGCAGTGACTATTTCCATTTTTAATAGAGATAATATAAATAGGCTATTTTATAAAAATAAATATCAAGCCTATGTTCTAAAAAATAGACTTAATATTATTTGAATGATGTTCATTAACTAAAATCAATATATAGGCGTAGCTTTCCACAACAATCACATATAACGGTATCATCTGTGATAAAAGCTCCTGTTTTTATCGGTTCAGGATGATATTTAATTTAAAATAAGGCAATGCTCTTTTTTCTGTTGGCATATAAGTTCCTATTTTGCTGTTTCTGACGACTCTTCTTGAGTTCATTAAAACAATTCTAACATCAGATCCACCATGCGTTAGTTATTCTCTATGCTATAATGCGCCCTCATTTTCTACCCTCACAAAAAAATAAGGGTAGCAACGCCTAAATAGACGAAAGAATTACAGCATGTCAGAAAATACAGAACTCAATAAACCAACAGAAAATCATCATGTTAATAGCCATTCAAATACATATAATTTGAACCGTTTCTCTGTTGCGCCGATGCTCGATGGAACCGACCGAGTTATATAATCAATTAGTTATAAATTTCTGGTGCGCTATTGGTGTCCTGATTTTATCCTGCGTTTCTATTCCGCTTTTTTAGCTCTTTCCATATCATACATCCTCACCCTATATCTAACATTAATTACAATGAGTCGCTAATATTTACTTTATAACAAAAGAAATTTCAAAGTTTTTACATTAATAAAATTAAAAATAAAATCAACCAGTTACAAATATCACAACTTGTAATTACAAAAAACCATTGATCTATATTATTCATCATATATAGTTATATACAAATCATATATGGAGAATTAAATGAATATTTCAATATCTGAATCCACATACAAACGACTCGAACAAAAAGCAATTGGTTTTGACACACCAGAACAAGTAATAATTAGACTCTTAGATCAATCTGATGGGTTTTCTTCATCAAAACCAGAGCTCTATTTTGCTCCAAATGAAGATGAATTTAAGAGAGACTTTCTTAATTCAGGCATTTCAGAAATTGCTCTTTATTATAAGAGTGGTAAACGAGAAATCGTCCATTGGAAAGCTAAAAAGTTCACAAAGGATTCAAATCTTCGTGCTAATTTATGGTCTGGATACTTAAGAAATTGGAGTGACAAAGGAATCATAAAGGCGGAATTAGTAGCACTTCCCAAAGGGACTAATAGTCCAGATGATGATACACGAAAAACTATATCATTAGCCGAAATGCTTGGTTTGAAATACTATGAAGAAATGAAAGTACTAGATGACTTATATGATATCCATGTATATAATAATAATGACAATTATCCTGTAGGATATTACATTGAATTTAGTGATGAAGCTCCTGAAGATATTTTGAATAAAATAAGCGGGTTACACAATCTCACAGTTTATTTACCTAATTATTCTTTTGAGTAAAGTCATTAAAATAAATAAGACGCGGGCTAATTACTTAATTAAACCGCCCGCTATTTAAAATAGAACTTCTTTTTATTATAGTAATTTGTCACCACTTCCTAAATTACACTGCTCCTTCATCTTCTCTTCCTTTTGTCTGCGCTCCTCTTCCGCTTTCTGCGCTTCTTCCATCTCACGCATTCTCACGTTATAGATTGAGCCTTCTGGCATCTGTACACGCACGGAAATAAAACGACCATCAGGGATATCAATCGGATCCCCATCGTTGAAACCGTCAATATCATTACTGGCGAACTCAGGTGCGTTAGGATGAGTACGATGATAAGTTTTAACGAGAATAGAACCGTCCTCATTTACTTCAGAGTTAACCCAAATAAGTGGCTGTTTATTAACATCGAGTGGAATTTCAATACCACCATCGATACCACCCCAGCCTGCATCTGAATTAAAACCTAGCACCCCCTCAATAAGATATTCACCCTTTGCTACTTGAGTAACCGTAGCACCCTCGGATTCGTCATTAGTCGTGAATGTGCCGTCAGGATTGATGTTGATAATTGGGGAGGCTCGTTTGTAGAAACCATTACTATCTACAGTCCACATATCTTTAGTCATAACCTGAACAGTAGATCTGGATCCATTTATGCATCGCTGAACATGAAAATAAGCCCCGTAGTTGGAAAATATTAATTTCTGCCAATTTTGCTGATCATACTGAATAGATATGGCATTACCGTAAGCAGTGACTCCATCTGGAATTTGCTTTGGGTTAACGTATGAGTAAAAACCAGAAGCCAAGCCAGTCCCAAAATCATCAAACCTATTCCCATTAACTAACTTACCAGAACCAAGACCATAATCACCAGCAAGCATCAGTGTGCCACCTTTCCTTTCTGGAAATCTAATACTATTACCAGAACCATCATAGGAAAGATAAAATCCGTAAGGAACACCCTTTTCAGCTCTCAATAACCCAAAATAATTTGTTGGATTAGACTTATCTGAACTATAAAGCCCTTGGTAAGACATTAACTGACCATTGAATCTCTGAGTTTCTGAGTTTGTCAAAGAGGCTAATACAGACCAATCAGACCAAGCTTTTGCGTTTACGCGAATCCTATTAGCAAGCAATGGAGCTTGTACAGTACCACCCGACTGTATTTGTAAAACAGATCCAGTACCATCCCCGCCTTGTCTTGTAGAAACAATAAGAGGCTTATATGGTTCAAAATAGTTAGCTGAATTAGCTCCACCAGCACCATAAAAACCAGCAGAAGTTATATCGTTAGCGTCAGGCGGTGTTAATGGTATGATAGGGCCATTATCAGCAGTTGCTCCAACACCAAAATCACCAACGTGAACCGTCTTATTATCATCAGCCTTTTTACTAATATCCCCCTGCATCTTCTTAATGCTATCAAGTGTGATAACTTCACCATTTGGCATCTCAATTTTTGTTTGACCAGTCTGAGTCATCCATGTATTCATCGCATCGAGAAAATATTGCGTGTATGCATTTATTGCAACCATCGTTCTTGCTGCATCACTATTATTGTCTGGCTCAGTAATATGAATTGAAAATGTGGTGTTCGTTGCTGTGGCTAATGCAGGGTGTGCTAATACTAATTCAGTGTCGGAATTAACGGATTTAATCATATACGGAATATTCGTGTTTCCCGATTTAATTAAAATTGTCATTCCAATATTAATGGCTGGATTATTATTTTTAAATTTAGTGCCAGTGCCTTTGACAATAGCAGACCCTGACACAGTAGAGACTGTGCCTGTTGTGTATATCATAAATAGATTTTCCTAGAGGTATAAATGAAATGAAGAGTTAATTAAATATTGAAGTAGTCGCTGAGTTCGATACCGTAGATATTAAATTCTATTTTAAATGCATTACCGCCATCTGCTCCGTATGGACCACCGTACTCTGAACCTATACTGTATATGTCATCCCAATAAACACTATTACTATCATTTCTAAAGCCAAAGCCAGTACGCATATAAATAACATCATCTCTATTACTTCCCTGTATTCTCCAGTTAACAAATTGTGCATCTGGAATAATCATCGGCTTCTTAAGTTTAGAGAATGAAGCACCATTCCGATTACTAAATCGTGTCGTTTCTCCGAGTTTCATAGGTTTATAGTTGGATGAAAATGTAATTTCTTTTTTATCATTATAAATAACAAGACCATATTTTGGTGGGTTTAATTTAAAGTTAGTACAAAATATAACTATATACATTTCACAGGGATCACTAACAACTAAACCTCTTGCTTTATTATATGAGAATACAGCACCTGAATTTTTAGGCCTTACAAAGATAACAGGATTCATTTCATCGGTAATATGAGTCGGCATTCTCCAGCCATTATCTTTACCTGCATTAATTTTTACAATCTCAGCAAAAACACAATAACCACGCATTGATGGCGTTAATTCACTAATACCGTTCATTCCATGTAGACGAATTCCGTATGATTCACTATTTGATTTTGGATAACCATAAAAATCAAATACAAACTCAGGATCTTCCTCTGCGTCTTCTGAGTTTACTCGTGATCCGGCTGGTCTTTCATCGACATAGAAATTAAAACTATCACCAGATATATTATAATCTGTTACATTTGATGAGAACCAATAATACGAACCAGGGATCTTATATGTCCTAGATACTATTCTAGGAATAATAATGATGTTATACCGTTCATATTCATGGATATTGTGCTTCATGGTATTCCATCCAGTATTTGGGAAGAAATAGCCATACCACCCCATTTTGACAGTACCAAGATATCCCATCACTTGATTATCATCAGCATCTAAATAATATTCATTACCAATATCTGGCTTAATATAAACACCATACATTAATTAAGCTCCTTCTATTTTTCCTATTTCAATCCTAATTTCTCCTTTAGCACCGTAAACCGCAATCCGTTCATTGGTGATAACGGTATGCGCACCAGTCTTGTTTGTTCCTATATCTAATTCACCTCGGAACGTTCCTTTGTTCATTTCAATATTGCTAGTTTTACCATCAATCAAAAAACCACTTTTCGCCGGAACATAATCGCCAGATTTAATATATTCAGTGACAACAACGGAATTAAGCCACGCTTCATTAATAAAGACCTCACGCATAAACAATTGCCCGTTCTTGGCATACATGAATAATTCCATTTTTCCGTTAACAGGGTTATACCAAACGAAATTATCCGCGTTGTAACCAATATACGACTCAAGCTTGCCATTCTTAACTTGAGCGCTAATGACCTGTCCTGCTGCATTGTATTTCACGTTATTATGAACAATCGTAATATTGATTGAATGAGTGACAACACCGTCACCAGACTGCTCAAACGTAGCTTGCATCTTCTCCTGAATCAAACCCTCCTGTTCATTAAATTTAGCTTGAACTTGTGTTTTGTTTTCAGCAAAAGCTTTGTTTGTGTTAGAGATGGCAGTAGAGTTTGAAGCGATATCGGCTTGAGCCTTGTCCACTTCTGTGCGGATTTCAGTAAATCGCTGACCAAAAGCCTCGTCAAGTTTGGTAATTGACGTTTGAGTCTCTTTAATTGCAGACGTATTGTCACCAACCGCAGAGTAAATTTCTTTAACTTCCTGTGCCCATGCTTCGTTATCCGTCGCACGAACTTGCCATAGCTCTTTGATTCCAGCTTGAGATTGACCGTGTTTCACCAACAAACTGCGTGATAGTCTAGAGTCTTCATTACTAAGAATAATTGCTGTCTCAGCATTCCAATCTAATTTATCACTGAGTTGTTTGCCGGCATCTGTTGTCATGAACTGGCCGTCTAATTCATCGAGTATTTCTTTGGTATTACTATTAGGCTCCCCTTTGGCTTCAACAAACACTGATTTTCCAACAGCGTTTATACTGCGAACATAAATATAATAGGTATGCCCTGCTTTTAGGTTTCTACCTTGAATAACCCACATAGAACTAACACCTAAATATTCAGCACGACTTTCCACTTCGCGAATATCCGTGATCTGCTTTTCTGAAAACCAAAACTCATACTGTGCACGTAGACTATTTTGACCACCGGAACGCGGAATAATCCCCAAGCTAAAATAACCGGATTCCACTTCAATATAACTCGGTGGTAATGGCGGGTTAATGGCAAATGAGGTTGTGGCCACATCGCCTTTTCGTTTCCGATCATTTTGAGGTACAACGGATAAAACGTAATTTCCTTGAGGTAAACCACCAAAACGATACATCGTATCCGTGGTTGAGGCGGTGCCGACAATGCGATCACCCGTAGTGAGTTTTAATAAAAAGTCTACCCCTCGACTGGAATAAGGCGTGTTCCAACTGGCCTCCACTTGCCACGCACTCGCATCCGATTCGATATCCACAGAAAGGTTTTCAACCGGTGGAATAAATCCACCCAGTGGCGTATCGGGCTTTGGTTCAAATTTAGCGCCTTTATCGACAATCGCCTCTTTTTCGGGTATGTGCTGCACAGCAATAACCGTAAAACTGCTATCACCGTTATCAGCTAAACTGATGGCGCGAAATAATCGACGACGTAAAGACGGGAGCGTTAACGTCCAAATTCCGCCCTCTCGTAACCCTAACGGTAAAGTATCTAGCTTTATTTGGTTAGATGCAGGATAACTAGTGACTTCATAAGATTGCGGATCACCTTGTGCATTGATGAGTGTAATGCTTGATTTACCGCTTTTGGGTGTGTCGATATTGCGATCTAAGGTTAATGTTTGAGAGGCATAATCAATGTGTGTCAGGCGTCCACCCATTTGATTATCCGCGTAATAGTTATCGGCAATTTCGATAATATCACCCGGCATATGACGTAAGCCTTCGCTGCCGACAGTAAACTCAACCGTCTGTGTCTCTAATTTTTCCGTGGTTAATAACCAAAGACCATGACGATGGGCTTGTCCTCGGCTAGTACAACCAAAGGCATCGACGCGCATCACATTACGTCCAAAACGCGCAATGCTGGCATCATCTTCAACCAATTCAACACTGGTTTTCCAGCCATTATCGGGATCAATAAAACGAACCTCGACAGCGGTATGACGCGATTTTAATGCGCTAAAGCTGTATTGGAAGTTACCATCAACCACATTGGCGTTGGTATAGGGCCACACCACATCAGACGGTCTATCTTGAATAAAGGTTAATGTTCGCCCATTCCAGACCGGCATAATGCGCATCATGGCACACATATCGCCCATGACATCATAGGCTTTGCGCATATCCGTAATGTAGGCATTGCACGTCATACGGGGTTCTTTTCCACCGAACCCATCATCAACCTGTTCATCACAATAACGACCTATCGCATACAGGGCGAATTTATCGACCTCACTGATATTGAGACGTTTCCCCATGCCATAGCGAGGATGAGTTAATAAATCCCATAATATCCATGCTGGGTTATTGGTAAATGCCGGTTTAAAGGTGCCATCCCAAATCCCTGAGTAAATCCGTTTATCTGGATCATAATTACTCGGCACCTGAATAATGCGACCTTTAATTAAATAATTACGGCGAGGAAATTTATTACCAAACTGCTCACTATCAAACATCAATCCTGCAACGGCAGAGCCTGGATAAGTTTGTGAAATATCCACTAACTCAGAATAGCTCGACCAAACGGTATTATTTTGAATTTTGTCAGAGGTGCTGTCTTGAGTGATGCGGATCATGCGTACACTAAATGGCGCGGGGGGTAAATTATCCAACACAACGGCCATTAAATAAGGTGAGTTAGAGCGTTTGCCATTAATTGTGACGTTTTTCTCTGTTATCCACACCCCATTGCGCTGGATTTGGATTTGTAATTGAACAGAAGTGGGTACGCGATCACCATTATCTTTGGTTTCAACCAGAGCTTGTGTACCAAAGGTTAGACGTAAACGGTCAATATTGGGCGAGGTGATAGTACGAGTGACAGGGGAATTATATTTAACCTCAATCCCTACGGGCACTTCATTCGCAGATGCCGTAAAGCCACTCATTGCCGGTTGCTCTAATGTCCCTGCTCGCCATTGTGCATACATCCCATTAATGGTGCTATTGCCAGAGCCGTCTATCACAGGCGTATCATCCAAGTAAATACACCCTAAATCATCCATCGAGCCTTGAATATGAATAGGGCCTTCAATCGGTCCCTCACTGATTAAATCAATTAATGAGGCTTTTTGCCGTGATGTTAAATCGTTCGGTGCCTCATACGGTGTTTTTTGACCACCTCCACCTTTACCCATAATACGAACTCCTCTTATCCACCGTGTTTACCGGCATCGATATCTTCGCCGTCACTGTCATCCATAATTTCAACGGATTGTGAAATGACGCGTGAACCACACATAATTTCGCCATACGCAATGGGCACTGGCATCCCTTGAGCAACCGCGTTATCAAGATTGCTAAAATAGGTATTGCCTTTTTCTTCATCGCCACGAGATAAATTAGGGGGTTTAGGGGCGGGGATCAGCATTTGGGCGACGCCACCAATCATCATGGCTGCACCGCCTGCCATCAAAGAAGTCGCCACTGTTGCGGAGATCCACGCAGGCCCCCACCATCCCAATGAAAATAAAGCAGCACCCGCAACAAACTGAAAAACACCGACGTTTTTAGCGCCTGATAATTTCGGCACAATATGGACGACCGCGTTATCCGGTAAGGTTTCATTGAATTTTGGGTGAACTTCTTGCGGGGAAATATCGGTACCGGCAATGCGGACTTGATACCAACCATCACGAATGGCGAGGCGTAAGGCTGGAATTTGAATAAAAAGCGCGTGAAGCCCTTCAGAGGCGGTATTCACATTTAAATCAAAGCGACGTCCAAATCGTTGCAAATTCCCATAAAGTCGGAAGGTTGCCAATCGCGGTAACGCCAGATTGAGTGCGTCATTCGTTGCCATCGTTCGTTATACTCCTCGCGTTTACTGAGTTGATTAGGTATGTGATGCAAAATCGTTTGATTGCCTAAATAGATCCCCGCATGATTAGCACGAGAGCTGGCATAGCAACACAAAATAATATCGCCGGATTGCGCCTCTTTTTTTACCTGCCGAAAACCACTGCTTATCATATTATCGAGATATAACTCTTTGCCTTGTCGCCACCAATTATCGTGACGCTCAAAATCAGGCAGATCATGTCCTGCCAAATGGTAAGCATCACGAAACAACCCATAACAATCTGTTGAGCCATGAATAAATTGACGACCTAATAGATGAGGCACTGGCTGATAGCAGTGGATTTTTTCATCACAGACCACCCACCACGGCAATGCGCTGTTCACCTGCAGTTGTCGGTCTAAGGTGCTTAGATAAGGCTGACCATCAGGGTGACTGTGTACAACCGCAATCACCTCGCCCTGCTGTTCGGCTCGAATAAAATCATCAAAAGAAATCGTGAAATGGTTTTTCGGATCGGCATGCTGATTAACACAAGGTAAATACTGTTCACCCTGCGCGGTACTTATCAATAAGCCACACGCCTCTAAGGGCGCTTGCTCTTTTGCATGCGCCAAAATTGCTTGTTCAATCATGAGAAACACCTTAGGAGGGAATTAACTGTTACCAATGCGGGACGTGGAAACAAATGCCCCTATGCGGGATTCGTTTTTTCGTAACTTACAGTCACTAAGACGCTTACCGCATTTGTCTTTTAACGGATCGGTGGTTGGCTTTCCCCACTCATCGGCAACAGGAGCACCTTTATATCCGCACTCTTCTGAGCGATATCCCCAAGGGCAGATATCTGACAAAATAACGCGACCAGGAAGCATTAATCCGTCTGTTTCACTGGGTGTCGCCAACATAAAGGTAGCAGTCACTGAATTTAAACTGGTCATCTGTTCGATGATCCAACGTGTCGCAATCTCTTGTGATGGGTCGGCATTAGGGTTGCCTTGGGGAAAATTGACCGCATCTAAAAATTGGGTGCTGACAATGCGACGCACCACCAGCCCACCAATTGCACTATCTAGCTGACTGGCAATCCCTGTAATCAGCCCGAATAAATTCGACAATGTAATAGTGGGTCGCCCTGATGGGCCTTTACCATTAAAAGAAAACCCCTCACCTTTCACGGGGTAAGGCTCATAGGTATTTCCTTGCCAGATTAACGGCTCTTTACGCTGATTGAGTCCATCAAAAAAGCGGTACCGAATACCGCCTATTTTAGTTAAATCAAATTCATAAAGCTCAAGCAAAGCATCAGTGGAGGAGAGTTCGGTAACACTAATTCGCATTTCAGGAGGAATATGTTGCATATTAGCTCCAAATAAAAAACCACCCGAAGGTGGTTGATATTCTAAACAAAAATATTATAAAGAATCAGCTAGACCTTTTGCTTTTTCTTTTATAACTTTTTCTTGCTGATCTTTTTCTTCTAGTTTTATTTTTTCAATAAAACTAGATTTATAAAATAACGATATGATTACATCTTCTTTACTAGGCGATGCCCCAATCATTAATATAACTCTACTTGAATCATCACCTTGAAATATAGAAATATATTTACCACAAAATTCATTACTTAAGCATTCAGGTAAAGTTAATTTTCTTTTTGTTCTATTTTTCCATAAATACTCTTCAGAATACTGCTCACCATATTTAGAAGACAATGCCTGTTTTAATATATTATATTTTTCCACAACATTATCAGTATTCTCGTAATCACTTATAGAAATTAATGTTCCGACATTAACCAATCCATATTTATCATCGATACCAACATCATATCGCTCAAGACCATCTATTAATTTAGAATCACTGTTAATTAAATATTCTTTTATTCTATTTTCTTTGCTCCCAATTAATTTTATATTTCCAGCTTTATTTAATACTTCTTCATACGTCATACCCCAACTTAATCCAAACGGAGCTGATATTTTTTTCTCAATCGCTTGCACATTAATACTAAAAAATATAAAAATTATTGAGATTATTCTTTTCACACTAATATCCTCATTACAATAAAACCTGTTCAAATTCAGCCATTATTTCAGTTCTAATCATCCCAACTGAAGACGACCATTTTCGACATAGTACCTTAACTAGATCTGATTGATGAGGTGGCTTCCATAAAAATGCGGTAACACCAGCATGTTTTTCTAAAAATGATTCAATCTGCAAACTTTCACTATTTATATAGATCAGCGTTACATTGTATTTTTTTAGATTATTATTAATACCGTCAGGGCGACGCTGTTCATAGCCGTCGCCAAATTTCACTGATTTTACTCGAGGCTCAAACTCCTTTTTCATATCAGGTTTAACTTTCCACTTAAATGTTTCCATCTACATAGCTCCACCATCCCGACGTTGGCTCATAATATAGTCCTGAGCACCTCGCTTACTGATTTCATAAACTTTTTTCAATGCTTCAGGCCCTATCTGACCATTGCTACCGTCATTTTGAATATTAATATGATAATGCTGAGTAACACCTCCTCCCTGATTAGGTATTTTCGCAATAACACCCAGCTTCCCATCAGCACCACGGCGCAAAGGGAAAATGCCTTCTGGCCCAGCTTCTCCCATCAAGCCTGCACCTTTTGCAAACGCAAACATAGTAGGTTTATGAACAATCTGCCCACTGTAAGCGCTTAGGCTGGCTGAGTTGTAAACACCACCGTTAGCATTCACAACTGGTGCGCTAAAACCAAAGCCCATCGCCTCTATTCCTTTAACTAATGACATTTTAATTAAAATATCCGTTAGCATTTTGAGAATGGATTTTGTAAAGTCTTTGAAATTGGCTTCACCTTCAAATAATACGTTGGTTAACTGGCTACTAAACCCATTAAGCGCCATAGAGGTAGCATTTTGTACTTGAGAGTTAACATCAAGTGCTGTGTCTTTATAATTACCCCATGCTGTTTGGGCGCCAGCTAACCAATCTGCCCGTTTCTGATCTTCAACTTCATAGGTTTTTTGTTGCTCGGCTAACATATTATTCAGATGCGGACTGTCTTTTTGTCCAGCAAGCAATTGAGCGCGCTCTAAGTACCGTTGTTGCTCTCTTGCTGATTTACCCATACTTTCTTCAATCGCTTTACGTTTTTCCAATTGTTGAGCAATATATTTATCAGCCTGATCTTGCATCTTATTTAAGCGCTCTTGCAAAGCAACTTCATCACCCACTAATGCAAGTTTTTCCTTTTGAGCAAGAATATTTTCTTTATTTGATAATAAAGATTTTTCGGCGTTAGTTAATCGGCGCGTTAATTGCGCCTCTTCTAGAATTGCAAATTGCGCCTGTTCTTTTTGAAACTCCTTGCGTTGTTGACTGATAACATCATTAGCGCTTTGATGTTTTTTAAGAATTTCTAACTGAGCTTGTAATGCCAACAAATCACGAGAAGCTTTTTCCTCTTCTTTATCACCTGCAGGAACTGTATATGATTTACTTCGACCTGAACCCGGCATTCGACGGTCTCTATGTCGGTAGTTAATCATCTTTTCATATTCTTTATATTCCTCTTCTGTAAGTGCCCATTTATTTGCCATTAACTCAGCAAGATCTCTATTTTTCTTACTTTCCCAGCTAGCATTTTTATTAAAAAGTCGATCTTTTATTCTCAATTTGTTGACTTCTAATTGATTAGCTACTTTTTCGGCTTGCTCCTGAGCGCTTTTAAGGTCTTGTTGAAATTTTTGCTCATTTAAAGATGAAATCTTTTCCTGTATCTCATTTATTCTATATTGAGGTGAAATCCCGATATTATTTAAATTCCTTAATAAGGATTCCTGTTCCCTAATTTGATCTGCAAGTGTTTTTTCTCTGCCTACATCAAGCATGGCATCCCAACCTTTTTTTGCAGCATTCCTAATGCCTACCCATGCCGATTCTAAGTATCCAAGGTTTTCAACAATATCATTAGCACCATCATTAATAGATTGCGCATAAGCATCGATGGCCAATCGTGCTGCTTCGGTTTTATTACCTTGTAATTCGAGCGTTCTGATTTGCTCTAATTGGGATGCGGTGAGGTGGTGGTTCGCTTTTTCTAATTCAAGCGACATTTGAAGTGGTTCATCTTGCAAGCGTTTAAACTGATCAATCGTGGTATCAATCGCCTGCCCTGTGATGTAATTCATCTGTGCGGCCGCTTTTGAAACACGGGAAATCTCATTATTTGAAAATACGCCTGTACCGACAACACTCGAAATAGATGATGCCATTTCACCACGCGTAATACCACCCCCCGCAAGGGTTCGCGCCATTTCATTTAATTGGCTCGCGGATTTATTTGCGTAGTTACCCGTTAATATCAACTGCTTGTTAAATTGGGAAAACTCTCTTTCTGCATCATAAGCTAATTTTGCAACGCCCGTTAAACCGGCAGTAATCCCTCCCCAAATACCACCGCGAACCAGTGACCCCATATTAAAGGAGTTGGCAATACTCTGAAGACGGCTAGCTAATGACTTGCTGTTTTTATCAAACTCTTTAGTTTCTTTGTTCGATTCAGATAAACGACGAATATAGATCTCAGCTGAAGAACTGACACCAAGTTGAGAGGCTTGATAACGCAACATCTGTTCACGACTTAAATTTTGAGTGGCAACCTGTTCTTTTAGTCGCTGAATAAACCGTGTTTTTTGTTGTGTTAGAGACTCTTCTTCTCGGCGTAACTTTATTGACTCTGAAGTAATAGCAGAAATAAGCACCTGATAATCGCGCTGATGGATAGTGCCTTTCTTCACTTCTTGGTTTAACTGAGCCTGAATTGCTCTTAACGCTGATGCACTACCTGATAATCCTTTAACGGCTTCGATTTGTTTGTAGTATTTTTCAGTATTCGCATCTTGTTGATCTTGTATCGCCTTTATTCTTGATTTAGTGACATTTTGAATTTCGGCGAATTGCTCACCTGTAATTTTGAGCTTGTCATAAGCCTTTGTTGATTTATTTAAAACCTCAGTGAGTTGTTCGAGTGCATCTCTCGTTTGCCCAACACTTTGAGCTTGCTCTAAAAAAGCATCGGCTTGTTTGCGTGATTCAATAGCTGAACGCGCTTCCTCCTGTGCGATCCGCTGATAATAATCAGCCCGTTGTTGCTGGGAAATTTCTTGTTGATTGTTAAGTTCTTGAAGAGACTGCGCAGTACTCTCTGCTGAACTGCGAGCAGATTGCGCTTGTTGTTCAACCAGTTGAGCCATACGTCGTTGACTGGCTTCGGCTTTTTCTGCGGTTTCTTGCAGTTGACGTTCAACACGCCCCATTTGCTGGCTGAAATCTGCTGTTTCAGCGCCTAAATTAATCGTGAGATCCGCTATTTGTTGGCTCATATCGTACTCCGCCCGCTATCCCTTCACTGACCGCCATCATGGTTTCATCGTCCATATCAACAGCGGGTTTTCGTAACAACACGCTAAAATCCTCTGGCGATAAATTATCACTGCCACCAAAAACACTGGCGACAGTGAAGTTAAGTCCAGAAAAAGCATGATCAATGAGTTGGAGAGTGAAGGGAGTTTCATTAAAGAAGTGTAACCAATCAGCGAGCTCGGTCGCTGTCATTTCGCTGAGCATCCTGCGCCAATCCGCTCGTTTAAATTCATGTGACAAACGCAGGATAAATTGATGTTCACGGGCAACTACTTTTCCAGTGACTCTTCCTGTGCATCACTGTGAATATTTTCATTTTCCGCGCTTTCAACTTGTGCCATCCCGCTAATCACCAGCACTTCTTTAGCTGCAAGAGCAAGTGCTTCAGGATTCCATGTAGAAAGAACATCATTGTAAATTAGCTCAACATCACCCGATCCACCGTGCGCTAATGAACGAGACACTAACCAGGCATTTGATTCTGTATTTGCACGAATAATCAGGGCTGTTTTTTTAACGCCTTCCACTTTTTCAATATCGTCGTTTTTTTCTGATTGCTCGACTAAAAAATCAAAGTATTCAATGCGTTGAAGTGCTGATAATTCATACAACGCAACAGAATTACCGCCGTAAGTAAATTCTTTTTTATTTAAAAACATACTGTTACCTTTTATTCATCGTCTTTTTTAATAACGGGCGCACTTTTTCCTTGCTCTGACGCTGATTTAATTTCTTCAGCAAGAGCTGGACGACCACTATTAGTGATCTTAATCGTGCGGGTGATCACTTCTTTTGCGGGTACCGTTTTTCCCAGCGAACTTACCCAGCCACGATAAATATCGACTGCCCCATTCGGATAACGAATACGATAGTGGCGAACATCTCCCAGTTGGAACCAATCAACCAGATCTTTTTGTCCTTGCTCACCCGGTTTCCATGCCAGCGTAATATTGGCTTCACCTGCTGATTTTTCCCCCTGAGCAGTTGCTTTCCAATCCGCATCTTCATCGTCAAGATAGGTATCGTCATAACTGTCCGCGGTAATTTCACCCGGCTGTAACTCTTTAATTTTTGCCAGTCGCGTCCAATCCGTATCATCAAACGGCGCTTTTAATGGGTCTTCGGTACCGCTATAAATCCAAAGCGTGGTACCAGCACCTTTTACGGGTGCTAATGGGTTTGGTGTAGGCATAATGATTCCTTTTACATTGAGTAACTAATTTGATAATTGAGATCGACAGAACCCCATAACCCCATTTCTTCATCACGATGGTAGTCGTAGCCGTTAGGGGTCATATTTTCGATAAGATCGGACAGTGCGGGAATGGAGGTCAGTGCGGGATAAATCACAGCTTCAACCCATTTATCTAATTCAGCATCAGGGCTATTCGCACTGAGAAAAACTTCTATGTGAACAATCGCTTGCCAGCTGTCTTCATCGAGGTTTTCACCTGTTGAAATAGCATCGGTGATATACACAGCAATCGCTGGGAAGTCGTTTTCATCCACAAAAAAAGGGCGACCATCAAATACTGTCGCCCCATTGGCATGAGGCTCAATCGCCTCTTTAATTGCGTGTCGGATCTGTGTGTGTTTGATCACCAAACCCTCCCTTTTATATAAAGCCGTAATTGTTGCTTTAAGGCCGATGCCATTTCTTTAGGCATATCAGATTCAATAAGCTTCTCTGACTCTTCGGTGTAAGCCGTTGTTAACGGTGTGACGAGCGGAATTTTAACCACTTCGATAGGATAACGACTTTTCCCAACGCGCTGAAGAATATGCCAGCGCCCATTATCAAGCTGTTGAATAAAGGCATTAGGAAAAGAAAATTTGCCCACTTTCAACACGCTCCCTGCTCCTTTCTGATTACCTCGTTTTCTTGATAGTTGAACGCGAGCACTACCCAAAGCAATGGCGGGTAAATTACCCCGATTTATCACTAATCTAGCACGAGGCGTTTTATAGCGACTACTCGCTCGACTAAGTCGAACACGTTGACGGATCAGGCGTTGAGGCACTTTGGTTTCAGCTGAAACCCGTTTAACACTATGGCTAATGACACGGCGAGCAACACGGTTGATCGCCATTGCCGTTGCTTTCGGTACCATTTCATCATTAATGCTATTTAGGTTTTTAATGGCTTGCTCTACCCCTTTCATATCACCCACCTATTTAATCCAAATATGTGGTTTACCATTAAACTTTTGATATCGCGTGATTTGGTAAGTTTTGCCATCAATTTCAACAGGATCCTTACGGTCAGGTTGATAGGTTGACGAAAAAATAACATAACTCACCCCATCACCGCTCATCGACCCCAATTCAGGGATAAAATGAGATTCGAGTGCTTGATAAAAAACACCATTGATACGGATGGGAACCCCCATCCGTTCTTCGGTCACGTTATCCATTCTTTTTACCAACCGTTCAAATGGATTCATCGTTTCCTGCCTTATGGCGTACCCGCTGGCGCAAACACATTCAGTTTAACCGTGACATTTTCACTCGATGCATCCGCATCATCCCAAACAACACCAGCAGGTGTACCACCTGTATCCACCACGACATTGTCTTTAACGGACGCCGTCGCACCGGCTTTTAAGGCAATACCGGCTTTCTTGTTCAGCAAGAAAACACCTTCTGAAAAACCATCACCTTTCTCACTAGGTTGAATATCCGTAATCGCAACACAAGCAATAGCGCCAACGTGCACCAGTTGACCACTTTTAATGATCTCTTTTGTGCTATTAACCAGAGCAATTGTGCCACCCTGTTGTACATAATTTTTAGCCATAAAAACTCCTTCCGATGCCGAAGCACCGGATTTTAGATATAAAAAAAGCCCATCAGGGCATCAGGGTAAAACGAAGAAAAAAGACGTCTTATTTACCGGAAACTTTCAGCAGACCGCGATAATCAACTGGCGCTACACCCGCATCAATACGCACTTTTGTGGTGACACCATCGGAAGTAAAGCCTTCAAGCTGATCAATATACGGTACATCAATCCCATTTAAGTACGCTACTTCAATGGTGTCGCTACCTTGACGTGAGGCCATATACCAATCTTTTTCGCTTGCATCATCTAAACGAGGTTCGGCAATAATTTCCGCTAAATCGCGCACTGGGTTAATAATATTGGCATTAACATCCGCGCCTTTCACACTGCCTGATTTAACCACTTGGATAGCTTGTGTTTCCAGTGTGGTCGGTACCAACATAAACGCGGGACGAATATTTAATGAGCGTTCGCCTTCTTTTTGTTGACGCATAGCAGTACGACCCGCACTGATGGTTTCTACATCCATCCCGCCGGTGATCATGTTTTTATGATCGGCACTAAATAGTGCTTTTTTATCGCTCATTTTTTCATTGTCGATAAGTACCGCATACACCAAATCGCCGACTGTCGCTTTAGCTGCACGACCGAACTTCATTGGCACATCTGTCAGCATGTTCATATCATCATTGATGATGGCTTGACGGGTAATACTAAATAACTCACCGTAGGTCGCTAACGCAATGGTTTCGCCTTTATCATCGAGCGTAACGTACTTATACTCGGCACCTTCACGCACTTGACGTAAGGAAGGGAATGCCCCTAATCCCACACGGTGTGCGGTTTTAAAGTCGCTGAGTTGCCCTTTTTTCGTCCATTTTTCAAAGGTTTCTTCATTTTCTTCCCAACCCAGTAAAATCGCTTTATTCGCGACATCCAGCAGGATATTACCGAAATCAGAGGTGCTGTGCGTAAAAGCCATACCAATCATTTGCATCGGATTATACGTAGCCACACCGATACCACGCTCCGTCAGTGATGCGCGTGCTAACTCACGCAGTGTCATGCTATTAAAGGCGTTATCTTTTTCATAATCCTGATAACCCGCACGCGCCATCACAGAGGCACGCACACTGTCACCCACAATATTGCCGTTTCCTGCGTAAATATGCGCATTACCTTTATTGGATGGCTCAGGATTTTGTTGTTGTGCAACCGTGTTAAGTAATTGCTCACGCGCTTTCTCAACAGAACAACTCGCATCCGATAAACAAGTGATCATCAAATCATTGTGACGACCACCGAACATGGCAAATAAATCTTTAATCCCATTTAAGCGCGCCTGATCATTTGCATTCGGTTGTTGTTCTGGTGTCGGTACCGGAGTTGGATGAGGCTGTGTAGGGCTAGTGGTATTTTTCGGGGTAATTTGATTTTTAATTGCACTTGGCATAGATGAAAATTCCTCAATTCGTTTAGATGTAAGACTTGCCATTGCTTTTACTGGCTCAATCACTTTATCGGCGAAACCGTGTTCAACACACTCGTCACCATCAAGCCATGTTTCCTGCTCTAACATGGCGGTAATTTCTTCGGTTGTTTTCCCTGTTTTCGCCACATAAGCAGGGATTAATACGTTTTCTAACTTGTCGAGCAAATCAGCATATTCACGCATATCATTCGCATCCCCCCATGAAACGCCCCACGGTTTGTGGAGCATCATCATGGCATTTTTCGGCATAATGACCGTATCCCCCACCATCGCAATGACTGATGCCATTGAAGCCGCTAATCCATCGATATAAACCGTGATTGTTGCGGAATGGTTTTTAAGTTGGTTATAAATGGCGATACCATCAAATACTTCACCACCGGGAGAGTGAATATGCAGATTGATATGACTGAGATTACCCAGCGAGAGTAAATCTTCCGTAAAGCGTCTTGCGCTAATTCCCCACCCACCAATTTCATCATAAATATAGATATCTGCAGTTTGGTCTTCTTTAGCTTGCATGCGAAACCAGTTTTTTTCAGTTACTGGCCCCGACATTTTAGGCATCGTTATCAGGTTCTTGTTGTTTAGCATTTTGTGCCCCTTTGTCATTAGCAGGATCAGTATCAAATACCAGTCCTAATCGTTTATTTTCGTCAATTTCGGTTTTACGACGACGTTTCACATCCGCAGGGTTTCCCCCTTTGGCGCGTATCCAGTCACTTTCTGTTGACGCACCACCACGTAACAAAGTTTTCCATGCCTCAGATTCTTTTTTCGGATCAATCCACGGCATCACAGGTCCACTGTAAACCGCATTAAACAGTGATTTAGGGTCAACATCTGGTGGCACGGCGACCACACCACTGGCTATCGCCATTTTTAACCAATTGCGATACATCGGACGGCTAATGCCCGCCACAAAGGTGTCTTGAAAAATGTTATAGCCTTCAAATGACTCCACCAGCTCTTGTCGTTGAGCGCTATATGTGCCGTTATAGTCACGGGCGATACTGGAATAACTACCCCGACTGCCCGCAGAAACCGCACGTAATTGCCCATTGCGAAAGGTTTGTAGATTAGGGTTGGGGCGGTCTGATTTGATCATGCCCACTTCTTCACCTGGCTTTAAACCGTCGTAAATCATACCCGGCTGAATATCGATGTTACGTTGCTCATCTTCGTCGTATTCACCTTCTGGGAAAGAGCCGGCATCCCCTTTTTTGATGTACATCGCCATTGAAGCTGCAATACGTGCGGAGGTTAATTCCGCATCTTCGTAATCTTTTAATGCACTTAAGCGCATTAAAATCCCCGAAAACAAACTGACTCCACGTGCTTGGTGAAGCCGACGAGTGAATTTCAGGTGCAACATATTTTCGGCATCAATGGTTTTGATATCCCCTAAATTGGCACTGAATTGGGGGAGGTTTTTATATACCTGATACCCTGTGGGTCGCCCCCACTCATTGAACTTAATGCCTTGGATAATCTTACTTTCTGGCATATTCATGTGGATCGGCACAAAGTCAGGCTCTAAGGCTTCGAGCCAAAAATAGATATTGGCTTGAGGATCTAACCCCTTGGCTTTACCTTTGACGAGTTGAGCAAATACCTCACCATCACGTAGCCACGTTCTCACCAATAAACGTTCTAATACAGGGCGACTAAATTGCCCTGTCACTTCGGGTAACACTGACCATTCCGCCCAGGCTTGACGAATTTGCGACGCTAAATCCTCATGGATTTGCCCTGCGCCATCTAAGGGCTGAGGCTCAACAATAATGCCCTTAGCCCCGACAATGCGTTCTTCCATCTTGTCGAGAATGCCGATAGAGATATCATGATTGTTATCTAGCCATCGCGCTTGCTCCCGTAATGATGTGCCACCAAATTGAGTCAGTTGGTTACCATTACGATTTTCACGTTTAGCGGGATGAGTACGAGTGGGTAAAACGGCTTCATAGGCTTTAATTTGTAAGCGAGAGCGGAGGCGCGAAGCTTGCCAGTTTGGGGCGAAATAACCAATGGCGCTGTCTAATAATGTCATCTAAACCTCGCTAATTTATACATCGGATTATCTCGTTTTCTCGATATCAACGCCGACAAACGAGATTCCCAACGCTCACGACCTTTTATGATCTCGTTGAGATTTTCCATTGCCATGGCTTGCCCATTAAAAGTGATGGATTTGCCTTTTAATACCGCCTCTTCCGCTAAACGGTATTGCTCAATCATGTGTTCAATTTCTTCTTTCGTCATATCCAGCCTCCGCTGTTTGATACCGGTGCCCATGCAGATACCGCAGGCGTTTCCTGTTTTTGGGTTTCGGGTGAGGGTTTTATTTCAGGCTCTGTGGCGATATCGGCAATTGGCGGGGATGAGGAAAGCATTACATCAGGCAATCTCGCCCATTTAGGCGGTTTTTCCCAATTAATATTCTCGTACCCTTTTAATATCACCAAGGCATGGGCGTAAACCATCAGGTCAAATGCCTCATTAGCACCTCGACCCGGCTTTTCCCAATGCCCTTTTTCATCACGCTCTTCATACGTCAACTCGTCATAGAACGATTCATCCAGCCAATCAGGGAAATGAATATAATTAGGTCCGACGGTATCGCGCGATAACGCAGAGCTGATCCGGTCTTTGAGTTGATCCGTTTGCAGTAAATAAAGAGGCACATCCCCTTTCGCTTGGGCGCGCCTTTCAGAACGACTGGTGTTATCGGGGAATGATTTGGTGATTAGCTTACTGCGTTTATGCCCATCGCCCTTAAAGAGATAAACTTTACGATGTAATCCCTCTTTTCGACAGCGACGCCAAAATTTATAGGCATTATCAGTAACGCCATCTTCACCACCAGAGTCCACGCCTAACATCATGATTTCCATTTCATGGTGAGGATAATGTTGCAATGGATAGGTTTTCTCTAATACATCCGTGATTAATACTTGCCAATCTTCGGGATACGAACCCGGATCAATTCGACGACATTCGCCGTTATTGTCATAACGTAGGGATTGGGTGATTTCAAAGCGGTCAATCACCCAGCGTTCGCCTTTTTCACCGTAACCGACCACCTGAACCACAAAGCGTCGTTTTTTACCGCCCTGTACGTCAACTGTGGCAACCAAGAATCGTACGCCATCAGGAACAATCAATTCGCCTAAGTCTTCAACACGATTGATTAATTCATCGCTCCGACGTTGCTCTTGTGCTGTGCGCGGTAAATAAGGCAAGCCCCAGTCTGTATTGGTGACCGCTTTTAGGGTTTCTTCACTGCCGGTTAATTCATATTCTTGTTCTGCAGTCAGTAATTTATAAACTAACTGAGACAACGTTTGATAAGCAGCAGCAGGCCCTTCCATCCAAAAAGAGGCAATACGCGAACGACGCCCTGTGCCTGAGATCTTCCCTTGCTTATCAATGGACTGCCCTTCAATCAACCACACCCCTTTATTATTGAGTTCCCGTTTTTGATGGGGTTCGATGCGACCTAAGCAGTGCTGACATTCCACATACGCAGATTCACTCGCTTCTACGGGATCTGGATTGTCACGATACCCCTTTACGGCATCATAAATAGGCTGAAAATATTCGTGGCAGTGAGGACATTGCCAGTACCAGCGACGGCGATCCCCACGATTATAAAGCGATAGAATACCCGTTGTGGGCGGAGCTTCGTGAGGGGATAAACGACTCCATTTAGTATCGGTAATATCTCGCCCCGGAGAGCTTTCCACCAACGTCATACCCGCTGACATAAAAGTGGTTGTCCGTTTTGAGGCTAAAGAAAAGCCATCTCCTTCACCGTCAATATCTTCAGGAAAACGGTCATAATCGGTGAGTGCCACACATTTAAAGTCAGATGAGGACATCACATTAATCGATGGCCACCCCATTTTTAAAAAACTGCCGGATAAAAAGTATTTATCAAACACGTTATTATCGTTACGACGAGGACTGAGTTGCTTACTGACTTCAGGACTGCAACGAAAGGTACGAGAAAGCCGTTTTTTACTGTGCTCTTGTGCTTTATCTTGCGTCATTTGCACCAGCAACATATCCGACGGGTCGCACACAATATTGTAAATCACCCAGCCATCAATTAACCCAACCGTCTTTCCTGTTCTCGCAGGTCCGACAAATATCACTGCATCATAGAGCCGTGACGATAAACAATTCATAGGTTCAACAATGTAAGGGGATACCGCCGGATCCCAAGGAACAGAGTTACCCGCACCTACTGGTACTCGCATATATTTTGCCACGGCATCCGAAACCGGCATTCGTCTCGGTGCTTTAATGAGTTGTGCCACATTTTTTCTTAATGTGGTTGCTGACACTGTTGCTGTCATAACTCATCCTCATCACTCTCTTCGCCATCCGATTGATCACTTAAAACTTGATGTGCTATCTGGTCGCGAAGATCATCAATAATACCTTGAACACGGGATACGGCTGTCGGTGTTAATGCACAATCACGTTCTAATATGTCAGGTAACGTTTCTAACACTTGCACCATCGCTTTAGCCAGTGCTGAATATTCGCGTGCAACATCTGAAGCCGGCAATAACTCCCCCACTTCTTGCTCAAACTTCAAACGCTCCCGCTCAGACTGATACCACGCCTTCCGATCTTGAGGTAACATTTCCTGATTATCGACAGGAGCTGGTGCCTTCATCATTTCAGATAAAATATCAGTGAGTGCGTAGAGTTTTAGATTTGAGCTATTGCCTGCAACAGGCTCTAAATGATTAAGACGAGCGGAAGCAGTTTGCCGATGGACACCAGAAAGTGCAGCTATCTGGCTGATATTGAGTTTTAGGTGTTTGAGTTCTTTGTCCATATTTCATTTGTTTTATTCCACTCCCGGAAGATAGATTTGAGCTTCATTAATAATTCGCTCTCTTGCCATTAGCAGTAATTGTTTTCTACCACCAACTCCCCAATTAGCCATTATCCTTGCACAGTTACTGACGTTTTTAGTTTCAGCATTAATGACATGATCTAGCTTGTTCAATTTAGACATAACATCTAAACCTTTTCTCGTCGCATCTTTAAACGTGTTGTAGACAAGAATTTCAAACTCAGGCTTTAACCAAGCTGCATATCGAATAACAACTAACTCTAAAGCCCAAGTTCCCTGATTAAGTCCACCTTTAATCACTTTGACCGATGCACTTTTTGTTGCATCGCTTAAAGCTTGAACAAACCGCTTTACCTGATGGCTTTTCAAAAATGCACCAGGTCTTTGTGATTCCGTTGCTTTACCATCCGCAACAGCAGCTACATGAAGATCATTTAGGTTATATCTTCCCTCATCATCAACACGAACAGATACACCATTAATACTGACTCTTGGATATTGCATAACGTATTTCCTACATTTGAAATGAACCCTCGTTCACATAGAAAATCAGCCCGTCGAAGCTCGCCAGCTATAACTGACTTCCTCGAAGGCTCATATCAAAGTGATTGGATCCGACGTTTTAATGATTGCGCTGTGAATGCGCAGTGAAATGAGATGTAAAACAATAAAAATGAGAGTTAAAGCTTTGAGCCAGTGATGAACAAAAAACAAGCAAATTCATCACTGTTATTTTTTTAACATATATTTATCAAATAATTACACTGGTGGTGACGACCGATAAAAATTGAAAAATGTGCCGTTTCCCGCGTGCGCGCCGCCCCGTGGAGAGGGTACCCCACCGGGAGTACCTTTTGAATTATGTATAACAAAATCAATTTATTATGATTAAGGTTTCTTTGGTGGCGGAGTGGGATTCTTAATCTCATGCTTGGGCTGATACCCATTAGGGTTTAGACTTTTATCCTGCAATTGTTCATCTAATTGTTTTCTGAATTGATTGGGGTTCTTAAAGCCTTGACTAGCCATAGTTATTTCCTTTTGATTGTTAACCACCGTAATCTATCTGTATTCGTATAGCCTCTTCATAAGTTGCATCCCGCCAATCAGTCATAGTTTTGATATCATCATTTGAACTATCTAGAGGATATCGTGAACGCTTCACGCTAACCTCAACTTGCAATATCGATAACCCAGAAAAAGCCTGTCGTCTAACTCTAAAGCGCCCAGTCAAACCAGTCTCTGTGTTTCTATATTTAGGCATTGGCATGTTATCCCCTTTACTTCTGACTGCACCACGTTCTGTTGACAGCATCAGCCCATGCTTGATGGTTGGCTTGCACGACTCTGTCAAGTTCAGCAATAGCGATAGCGTTCTGCTTTATTTGGCTTATCACATCATTATCAGGCTGATCCTTGGTATCTAGCTCTGACTTATTACCGACAAGCACACCTTTGAACTCAGCCGAATTAATAAAGGCATCTTTAATAAAAAATTCGCCAGAAGATTGAAAGAAGAAAGGTGGAATTGATTTAGGCCTCACACCCACATCTTGCATCAGTTGCTTAATGCGAGTGAGTTGCTCTTCTAACTTATCTAACTCAGTGGTATCTACTGAAACTTTTAATTGAATAGTGTTATCTGACATTGTGTTCTCCAATAAAAAACCATCAGCTATTAACTGATGGCTATCTAATAAACTCTATCAACGCCACTCAATGAATGACGTTTGTAGAATTAAATATGTTTATGTCTCTCCATAGTCACGCCGTTTCTTCTACCTACAGCTGACGTTGCTGATAATGACCGAAAAATAACAAAATGGTGGTATTCGTTGTTTTTGATTCTCACTATGCGCTCTCTGTCGAGAATAAAACAGGTCATGGCTAACATAGGAGACGGCGACAACGCAACGCATTAAAAAGTCCCGCTATTGCGAGACGATTGTTTTCTAAAAACTTACATTGATTATTAACAGATTGAATGAAGATATATTGGTAATCTATTGTTTTCACATATACTAGTGAAATCCCTGCGGGAGCCCAAACTCACAGAGTTATTTTTATCTTGCTTTTTTTATTTAGGTAAGAGATAGGTTAATCAGAATTATCAATCTAGTATATATACCTACTTAAGCTATACTAAGTAGCTATCGCTATACTTTAATTGATATCTTGTCAGTCTTGCCCACATACCCATGCTGGGCTTTTTTTAACTCCATTTGATGGCAAACAATCAATAAACTTTGACTGATATCATTATTTAATATCTCGCCCATGTATATCCTATTTATGACATTTGACTTTACCTATAGAGTCATTTGATTAGCCATTATTGTATATAAATTTCTTGCCTATTTTATTTTGCGCTCCATTTCTATGTGGGCGCATTTTTTATTGAGGTAACTCAAAGACAAACGATAGCTTTCTCGTTATACTATTTCTACTCCTATAACAACAATCCTCTCCTCTGGTTCGATACCTTACTTTTCAGCCCATACCTCACATGGGCTTTTTTAATTTACACACTCAGTTCTAATGTAATCCTGCAACCCTTTAATTATTTGCTCTGATTCTGTAATTCGCTCTCTGAGTAACCAATAATTTCTGATAGCGGTGTCAGTAGGTCGGGCGGTGGTTGCATCATCCATGCTGGTGGCGGGATTGCTGGCGCTCTTTGGACACTCGGCTTTGATGTACACCCGTTCAGGATTACGCTCGCTAATATCACGCAACTGATCAATTTCTTTTTTTGCATTAGAAAGCTCCTGCTGATGATCACTATCGAGTTTATTTAACTTATCAATGCGCTCTTTATAATTGCTATTAATATTAATTTGCTCAGACAAATCCTTACTGAGTAATTCATTCTCGTTACTTAGCGTTTTTATTTTTGCATTTGATAAACTTAATGCCATTAATAAAGCACTTAAAAATATGAGAAAAAACCATGGGATATATTTACTCATAGCAATAACCAGGCATCTTCATAAACCTTATCTGCGTAAGGCTGATAGCCTAACTCAACACCCACGATTGCTTTTGCTAAAGAGATAGCAACCTGTTTTGATTCAGTATCTATCTTGTCATTAATACCAACACCAATCTCTTTTGATGCACGGATAATGTAGCCATTCGTGTTGTTCTCAACTGGCGGTGCATACTTATTAATGATTGCTGATACTGAGTTCAAACCATATTTACGTTGATAGGTTTGGGTTAATTTATAAATTGCTCGGATGCCGTATTCTGGCGACTCAAAGACACAGAATCGAGGGTTAGGCACTCCTGTTTCAATACCAACTAAACCTTTCCATTTATTACGGGGGTTATAGTCAATATTACCCGGATTGTTATTGCGCTCACCGCGAGCTATCTTTGCCATGTCTGACACCTCTGAATATTTGCATTATGTTTCCACGACTCAATAAGATGAGTACGCATAGTGATAAATTAATGCCGACTTCAAATGGATCAGCATGAGAATAATCATCTGTTAAGATCCGCAGTGGTACCGAACCCAATAGGATAATTAATACCCACGCAATAAATGACGCTCCGAATTTATATTGAGCACCATTACGTCGATAATTAATGAGTCGAATGACTGCGAGTAAACAAGAAAAGAAATTGATGTAAATCCAAAACATTGAGATGGTCATCTGCCACCTCCTCTGAATTTATCTATCAGATTATTAATAAATTTATTTATTCCGTCAGTCATTGCACCCGGCTTTGATATTGAGACTAAAACACCCACCAGCCCTGCTGACGAAAACATTGCCCCTACTGACTTATCAACATCACGACCACCGGTTATATCGCTGAGAATACCCGACATAAAATCAGCGCCATAAATACCAATAAGGAAAGCAACTGCAAAATAAGTCCAACGCTTTAATAGACGAATATCATGAGCAGATAAAACAAAAATAACTGCTCCCGCAAACGCCCCAATAACAACGCCAGCGTCCATACCAGCAAACAGACCTACAATTGAAACGCCCGCTAGCGATGCTGTTGTAGTGCCCGTTAACGGCTCATTCATGTGTGTAGTCCTGTTATTTGGTTAAAAAGGTGCAGACACACAGCTCTTGTGTGAAGTGATTAGTGTGTGATTGATACTGTGGTCTGCGTATTAGGAAAGGATAATTCTGGCGAAATTAACTCCACCCATGTGATTTAGTTTTTCATGCATAATGAGTTTATTGCAGAACATGTGTTGGTATATTTTACTGCCACAGCATTTAAACAACCCGCTACCATTAATTAGGTTGAGAAAAATATTAACATTGCAACCTGTTAGAATTACATCAATATAACCATCACTACGTTTCACATAATCATTATCTTCTGCAAGCTGAAATAATCTTTTAGCAGACTCATAAACATTCGCTTTTATTTTTGCTCTTTCAATAACTGCCTTTCTCCGCTCTTCGGCTATATACCGATCATTGATTGCTTTTAAATTATTAATCGTCATATCAGCCTCTAAACGAAACAATGTGAACCATCCGGAATTACCGGATAGTTGAGCTTGTAAGTAACTCTTACAAGTTCGTTTTTATTTCTTGCTCTGTTTGTTCAAAGCGCTCTTTCTCAAGCTCAACACCTAAAACCTTTCGATTAAGTTTTAATGCTGCTTTCAGAGTTGCGCCTGATCCCATAAAGAAATCAGCAACCAGATCTCCCTCACGACTGCTAGAACGAATAATGTGTTCCATCATGTCTGATGGTTTCTCGCAAGGGTGTTTACCGGGGTAATATTGAACAGGAGGATAAGTCCACACATCGGTGTAAGGAACATCTGCAGTCACAAAGAATGGTCGTCTCAATAAACCATATTCTTTTATTAACTCTTGGTAGTCTTTTTGTAAAGTGAGTTGTTCTCGTTCTAACTCACTAAAGTGACGAGATAACGGTGATAGTTTTTCTTGTTTATCAGCAATGCGTGTAAACAGTGCTTGTAACTTTTTATAATCTTCTTCGCTAGGTAATTGCCACTGACTATTACTGAACCAATGACTGCACATTTGCTTACCTGTTGTTTGGTCTATTTCTTTTGCACTCACCTGCAGTGATAAACGAGCATTTCTAAAATAATCAATCAGAGGCTTAAATACGTTCTGCTTTAGCTCTTTGCATTTTAAAGAAAATTCAGAACCTTTAGCCGTGACTGGCTTTTGATAATGTTCAGCAAAGAGAATTCGTTCTGTTGAAGGAAAAAAGGCACGGAGGCTTTCTTTATTTTGTCGTCGCCATGGTCCTGATTGTTTAGCCCAAATGATATGGCTTAATACATTAAATCGCCCACGAACAAGCAATTCAGTATCTGACGCAAGTTTAGATCCACAGAATAAATACAAACTGCCATTGGGTTTTAATACCCGCCAAAATTCAGCAAGAACACTATCAAGCCACGATAAATAAGCCTCAACACTATCCCACTGATTATCCCATGCACACGATTTCACTCTGAAATACGGTGGATCAGTCGCAATTAAATCAATGCTATTTTCGGGTAGTGTTTTCAATACAGAGAGTGCGTCGTCGTTAAATAGTTGCATCAGAAGTCCTTTTCTACGCAATAAAAAAGCCGATGACTGTTAAGCCACCAGCTTTATAAATTCTTTCTATTTTTTAGGCTGTACGCATATAGCTATTTCCTTGCTTTGCGACAAACCCCGCTATTTCAAACTGAGTTAATAGAAACTCACAATTTTCATTACTTAACCCAGTTTGATTTGAAATTACTTGTACTGTTTGCCAATCACTTTTTGAAATTGTTTCAAGTACACAACTTGCCTGCGTTGTCATATCATTCTGTTTTAACATGATATTTTATACCTTTGGTTAGTTATTGTGCATAACTACACATGTAACTCTGACCAAATAGAACAGCAAGTCTTATCTTCTTTTTAATAACAAAAAACCCCGCCAAGGCGAGGTTTGTTTAATTTAGTGTGGTTGAGTAATAAATATCCCACTATGAAAAGACTTTAATCCAAGTTCGGACAAAATACAACTTTTATCTGTATATAAAACCAGTTAATTAGTAACTTGACTAAATACGACTTCAGCATTGCTTTCTTCACTAAAACATTTACTAATTAATTGCTCATAAAATGGCTTCCAGTTTCTACGCCATGTTCTTTCATTAAGTTCTGGTAATAATTTACTAATAGCTTGATATGCAACAGAGGAAGGCATTCTTCTATATCCGCGACCAGTACAACGAGGACACTCTTTAAATACAGGTACACCCTGTAATTCGGTTTGCTCTTCGTCCAAGACTTGACCTCTCCCGTTACAACGACATCGATGCGTAATAATTCCTTTTCCTCCACACATTTGGCATTTATCACCAACCAGTTCATTTTTAATCACTGGCTCCGTAATCACTTCGCCATTCGATTTTATAATGCCCGGATATTTAATGACGTCTTTGTGGCTATAAATAAGCTTTTTACCTTTGCAGCTAGGGCATTCACACACCGAACCTGCTGAACGAGAATAATCTTCAAACGCCATCTTTGATAAAATAACCAAACAGTAACCTAGTTTATTACCTGCTGACTTAGCTACCAGCCGTGGCGTTACTTTTAATGCGTATTTTGTTAATTGTCCAACGGCGTTGGACTTATCCTCTTCGCTCACGTCATTCTTAGCAAAAAACGCAGACATACCAAATTTGGCGCGATGTTCCGTCATGCCAAGTGCTCCTGCGGTATCCATCCCCTTCATTCTGTCGGGATCTGTACAGTTTGACGTATCGGTGATCATCGGTGACTTTGGATAAAATTGTTTTAATGCTGACTCTAGTTTCATGCTAATACTCCTCGTGCCGTACACACGTTAAATAAATGCACCGATACCTAATGAACGGTTTAAAAAATGAAATAACAATTCGAGTTGATTACCGTGAGTGGCTTCCCATTGTTTTGGGTCACGGTGTAGCTCGTCATGATGAATGCGACACAATGGAATAGTGAATAAGTCGTGAGCCTTAGTACCCATACCGCCCATGCCATGACCTATGATGTGGTGCGGATCATCAGCCTGTTGCCCACACACGCAACACGGTTGAGTTTTCACCCATTGAAGCCAGTTGGTATTTTCCCAACGTTGCATTTTAGGTTTAAGAAGAAATGACGCTGGTGGCTCCGGATCGACAGATACTTTAATAACCGGCTTTATCGCATCTAAACGTTCATTCATTGCGGATAATGCGGTTACGTTGCTTGGGATAATGTCAGCTTCTGGAAAACCACCGTGAACTCTTCGTTCTTCTTGTTTATCTGACCAGTTTAAAATCTGGCGCAATACCGCTTCGGGTAATTCATCAACCAAGCTATGCATTACTGCAAATGAGAAAAAATCAGGTATCGTTAGCTGGTGGCCACTATCTAATCTCAACCGAAAACGAATAGTATCTAACATCCAATTAATACGATTTTTATGAGCTAATTCAGCAACCCACCCTGCAGATGAATGACGAATATGGTTATCATGATGCCAACAGGTGCGGATCACGCCTGCCTCCTGAAAGGTCGTCACTAACTCATGGTGATGATAATTATCTTCATCGTTATCAATCTGACAGCATTGAATATGACGGATAACCCACGTATCCATCGGTGATACTTTATCGATGGTGTGGATCACTTTTTTGTTATTGAGAAATTGGACGATGTGCTTATTGTTTAAAATAGGCTGTTCATCACCCGTTAATGCACCTGAGGGCAATACATCTAAACTTTTAGGCACATCACTGATAATTACACGATGGTGCTTCTTAAATTGCTCGAGTAATTCAGCACCCGGTTTAAGTAGTACAACACCTAGTTCTGGTTGAATGTAGGGTGTTAATAATAATTTCATTAGATGATATCCCCTACTTTATATTCAGCCCATAGCCCAGCGATCCACTTCACGCCTTTAGCGGTAAACCGTGATTGTGCAAATGAATGGTTATTGGTTTGGTTAGTGCCTGTCTTTATCTCAAAGCGACCAAGATCTACATGGGTTTGATAAGGCGTAAATGTATTATTCAAGCGATACATGATTTTCTTATCTATTAGAAAACAGCGAAAATCCGTTTCTTTCACCTGCAGTAATTTACACACTTGTCGAAATGTCATAGAGCCACTTGATAGAACATAATTATCAACAAACTGAGCCTTAGGTGTGGCAATCGCCAATTCACTTTCCAGCTTTTGTTTTTCTTCTGCTAAGTCTGCAGCTAATCGCAATGCCTCTGGTAATGTTTGAGGAATGAGAGGTTGCATTTTTGACTCTAATTCCTGCCAGCGATCGACAATTTTCGCTGTGAACTGAGGTGATAATCGAGCCACCAGCACTAAAGAGTCTCTTTTATTAAAACGATATTCAGTATATTGATTGCCGTTATGCTCAAAAGGGAACTCAGCCAATGGCTGGGTTAAAATTTGAGCAACAAAAAGCCTATCTGCAGAACGTTTAACATCTGAGTGATTGCTGCCCGTTAAACTAGCAATCTCTCTACTCGACATAGTTAATTCGCGATTCATTGCGGGTAATGCTGTAACTTCCATTGTTCTTTGCATCATGCTATTTCTCTCCACTTTTACTCGTGACCGTACATCACGTTATTAAATGAGCGGATAGTGATTTCTAATTTTCCACCCTTTACGACTTCCATTAACATCACATCCATATGCTTCACTTGCTGATCATCTTCCCAAACACCCGCATGTGTTAATGCATCAAACGGGGCTTTTAAAAAATTATCAATATCTCTGCGCTGTTTCGTTGGTGGATATAAGCGAACCAGGACAGAGACATTTTCTTTAATAGCTTTGGGTTTTCGTTTTAACTGCTCATATACAGAAGCAATGGTGTTAATTCGAAACTTACGCCCTTTTTCACTGATCAGCGTTCTACCTTTAATGTTTCTCCAATATGAGTTAACACTAGGTGGAAATGGCAACGTGAGCATGAGTTCAGGCATAAGTCCCCCACAACCCAATAGCCAGCATGAGAACAAACCAAAAGCCTATAAACAGCGCATATTTAGTTAGCATCGTTTACACTCCTTTTATCCCAAGCTTTCAGGGCTTCGTCCGCGTTATTAGCAATAGGGCCTCTTGCTCCACATTTCTGACAGCGAGTGAATGTATTGATCATCACTTGCATGACTTCTAGTTTTTTAGAGTTACAGAATGGACAGCTTTTATTGTTCATTAGTGATTACTCCTTACTGCTCTGACTAACGAATCGTAGGGCTCAGTTGGTAATTTACCCATGAGTGCAAAATTAGAAGTGGCGTGTTTTACCCATTTGATTGTGGGTAATGCGCGCTTTTTGGCTTTTTGTGTATTCAATTTTTCAAGATAAATAGATTCACCGGATTTACGCTGTTCAATGATTGCGTTGTAAATAATTCCCGCTTCCTCGGTTACTTTGTAACGTAATGGTCGATCTTCATTTCCAACTCGCACTAATGCAGATAAACCATTCAGGTGTGCTAATGCTCTCGATGAACTAGATAGAGCAATGCCTAAATCACGACTAACAATATGACGATCTATCCTGTCACCGACTTTGTACAATGCTAAAATTTGCTCTGTGATTTTCATGCAACACCTCTCGATACAAGCCATTTTGCTTGTTCAATAAATGTTTTGCCGATTTGCTCTAGCTCACTACGTTGAATGTAATCAATGGCTTTACCATTCCACGTTTTATCAAACACCACGATAGCACCAGCAAAAAATGCCCCTGTTGGTACTTGATTTTCATCTGCAGGAACAAACCATTGAGGAACGTCAAAACCAACACGACCGCGAATAAAACAAATATGGTCCGCTTCTTCACACCACCATGTTTCGCTTGTGGCCACTTTCAACAAGAAAACATAGCGCCCGCCTTTTTCACGCATCGCCAACGCATGATTCATAATGTGTCTAACACCAGTAACAGCTTGTTTTTCATGATATGAACTACGTGAATATGGTGGATTAGCAAAAGCTGCACCGCCAATTTCTTTCAGTTTTTCCGACCAGTCCTGAGTAAGCGCGTTATCTTCAACAGTGTAAAAATTTGGACATTTGCTGTTTTGTGCATCGGTAAAGAGATCTAGCGTGAAAGGTCCATAGAGCGAATTGATACCCCAATACAGATTTTCAGGTGTTCGCCATTGATCGCCAATTTCTTTTAATTTATGAGAAGATTGGCTTTTTAATTCCTGTAATTTCAGTGCGTAATCAATCATTGCTGAACCTCCTGTGCAACTTGCTCTGCAACTTGTTTCCAAATGCCACGCCATGCAGCTAAACCAGCAACTTCATTCATTCGCCCTAATCCACTCTTACGAGCTTGAATAGCTGATAATTCTTGAATTCTATTTTTAGGTTTCCAACCTGTGCCCCAAATGAGTCGAAATGTTTCATCACGCTCAACGGTATCAATAGCGACTTTTTCTTCGCCAGCCAAACGCAAGGTGACGTTATCCCACTGCTCTCTCAGTTTCTGAGGGCATTGAATATTCTTTTTCCAGAAATCATCTTGAGTAATACGCTTATAGAGCTGACAAATTTCTTTGTGTGAGCGCCCGTCAATCGTGCTCATTAAGCGAATATCATTAGCCCATTCCGTGAAATTAGGCTCTTTAGGTGCTTGAAGCTCCATATCTTCGAACACTTCACATTTGCGAGCGAATAACCACTGAGCACATTTTAAATCGTCAGCTGAACCCCATTTTTGGAAGTTAGCGCTGTAAATCACCGCTTCTGGATAACGAGTTAAAAAATCATTTTTCGGCTGGTCGCTGGATTCGTTAGAATTCTGCGACGAAAGGTCTTTAGTGATCTGTAAGTTTTTATCTGAGTTAAGATCTGTATAAAGATAGGATTCCTCACTTTCGACGTTTCCATGATTCTGCATTTCTGCGGTTTCCATTCCGCAGTTTCGACGTTCCGATTCCTCACTTTCGACGTTTCCATTCCTCACTTTCGACGTTTCAGAAATAGATGGGAAAATCATAGAGATAAGTTTATTGCCATCTATCTTGTAGTGAGTAACAGGGGTACCGTTAACCTTTTTTGTCTTAGTTTCAATCACACCAGGGAAATACTTTTTACGTAATTTATCAACGAGGCGTCGAGCTTGCTCTTCACCAGAAAGCCCGTGAATTTCTTCTGCCAGCTCTTCATGGCTTTTATAAAACCAGCCATCATCAGCACTTGATGAAACGCCAGACCAGAAGACAAGCTGATTTAAAATTGCAGACAAGGCGTGAGCTTGTTGATCACCTTTGAAAAAATCTAAATAGGGAACAGGAATAACAATGACGTTTTTCTGCCCCGACATAGCTTGTACAACATCAAAAATAGTCGTCATAGCAACGCCTCACTTAACTCTGGTGTATTTCTCTTTAAATCGTTGCAAGGGTTCACATTGCGGATCGTCACAACCATCAAGCATAAAAATGACTCGCTGTTTTTCTCTGTCATAACGAACAACATGAACAACGATACCCCTGTGATTTTTGTAGTAGCGATCAAGTTGGTTTGGGTTCTCATTGTTCATTGCCCACCCTTAAACCATGTTTTGAATTGAAATCATCTACAAGCCAACGCATAAATTGGTAGTTTGTTTCTTCATAGCCTTCTGGTACTTTAATTTCATAGACAAAACGACCATCACGCATTGAAGCTCGCACTTGCGTGCGACATGCTAAGTTTGATAATCTACTCATGCTAATTTCTCTTCACACAATTGAAATTTGCAAACCGAAGCCAGAGGCCGTACACCTTTGGCTTCACCCTTTCTGGATATAGCCATCTTTAATTTCTCTTTTGATGTAACGAAACAAACGCATTCATAAATGTGCGGATCTGCGAAATTAATCCATCCAACATCATTTTTATTTTTTGCTCTTCATCACCATCAATAACGCCATCAGCTAAGCTATCTTTCATCAATAACGCTAAACGCCCCTGCATTTCGTCAACACCACTACGCAGTACAAACAATTCCGTTTCGTCCAGTTCCGCAGGACTAATTCTGTCAACGAGTAAACGATTTGATTCACGAGCGACAAATTCAGCAAATAAAACGGTCTTAGAAATATCTTGCATCGCTAACAACTCGTTTAAATCAAATGAGCGACAACCGTTTTTCTCGTAAAGTTTGTTATTGAATGATGTTAAAGACAGACCAAGCGCACCAGCCATTGCCTCGCGTCCACCAGCTGTCGCATCACACATTTCTTTCACTACCTGTTTTATTGATTGGTTACTCATTTCCTACCACCATTGATAAATTCTTGTAGTTAACTGCTTTAAACGGTTTTGTTATTTTTTAAATAAAGATCGGGGTTGTATTTAAGGACTCCCTTAGTTAACCGTTCTATTTTTAAAGCTTGTTTTTCAGGAACAATAGTCGACCACTGGCAAACAGCACTATGAGATACACCAAGCGCAATAGCTGTTTTTACTGTTCCCCCAAAATGTTCTAAAACTAAGTTTTTAAGCATTACACTCTCCATAAAGTAAGCATACTTACAATTTAATGTAGCAGGATACTAATGTCAATAAAATGTAAGATTGCTTATGTGTGATACGTGAATTTGAGGCTATTTATGGAAACAGTAGGAGAGAGAATAAAGCAACGTAGACGACAGTTAAAAATGACCCAAAAAGATATAGCTGAACGCGTTGGAATCTCAGCATCAGCGGTTACTCAATGGGAAAGTGACAACACTGGTTTATCTGCAGAAAGCTTATTAAAGCTATCATCTGTTTTGAGTTGCAATCCAAAATGGTTAATGTTTGGAGTAGGGCTTCCTGAGGATGATGTTGAAATAAAAACGTCTATTTACAAGCCCATACCAATCATTAGTTGGGTGCAGGCTGGAGAATGGACTGAGACGTACTGCGAGTCAGATCCTGGTAACTACAAGTACATTGATACTAATTTAAAACTGTCAGATAAAGCATTTGCTTTAATAGTTAAGGGGCAGTCTATGACTACCTACAATGGAGAGTTAAGCATCCCTGAAGGTGCTGTGGTTATAGTTGAGCCTGATTATGGATATCTCGATGATATAAATGGGAAAATAGTCATAGCACAACAAAAAGGTAGCGATGAAGCCACTATCAAAAAACTTATTATTGATGGGCCAAACAAATACTTAGCTCCTTTAAACCCTCAATTTAACCCTATTCAGATAAATGGTGACTGCGTTATAGCAGGTAAAGTTAAGCAAGTTATTATAAATCTAGACTAATTCCCTCCCCCTTCACAAAAAAAAGAAAGAAATGTAAGGTAACTTATATTTTTTTCTTGACTTAAAATGTAAGCTTACTAATATCTATACTAAATAGTTATTGAGAATACTTATGACAACTGAACCAACAATCATACCTACAGCCAATTTCACTGATGCAGATGTTGCAAACTGGATGAGAGAAAAATTGCAGTACATGAATTATCTAAATAATTTGCATGCTGAGCGTAGAAAGCTGGTGGATGAGCTAGCAAGACTAGATGCTGAAATAGCAGAGTACGCAATTAAAAGTGCTATTCAGATACAAAGTGAATGATTTTTATGTGTGAAGAGAACGTGTGAAGAGAAACAATGGCTGGCTGAGTCTTAAACCATTAACGGGGGTGTGGTGATAATGTTCTGCTCAGTCAGCCATTTTATCAAATCTAACAATAAGCAAGGGTGCTGGCATTACTTGTGAAATGTCTTATCAGGATTATGTCAACTCGCTAGTGCCCTTTCTTATTGTGTGAAGTGATAACGTGAGGTTATAGAAATGAGCCAAGAAGATCGTAAGACAAATGTTCCCGACTTTCTTTCCGAATTGGACGCTGGCGTTTTTGAAAATAAAGTCTCTGCTGTTTTAAATGATGTGGCTTTAGGCGTTTTAAATAATGGTGGAAAAGGCAAGGTCACTATTGAATTAGATATTGCTCGCCTTAGTAATTCAATGGAAGAAAAACGAGTTGAAATAACTCATAAACTTAAATTCTCTGCACCAACACCACGCGGAAAACGGGCTGAAGAAGATACCACCAAAACACCAATGTACGTAGGTAAAGGTGGTAAGTTGACCATCATGCAAGAAGACCAAGGTCAATTATTTTCTCTACAAGGTCAGCCCGACGGGAAATTAAAATCCGTTAATTAGTTTCCTTATTTTTAATTAAACCTATCCATTTAATTTAATGCTTTTAAATAAGTAGGAGTTTATTCATGTCTCAATTAGACGGTAATGCTATTTCGCAAATTCAAAATATGGCAGTGGCTTCATTAAGTCTCGATGCAATAGAGAAGTCATTATGCCCAGCGATTGTTCTTCCGAATGACTTTAAAGTAAGTAGTTTAGAAAATTTACAAGAAGGTCGTTTTCGCTTTCGTGGTGAAATGAAAACAACAAGTATTAGTGATTTTGTTAAATACTCAATCAAAAATGCAATTGATGAAGGTGTTAGCTGCTTTATTGATGCCGATGAAATGAGCGCCAAAACTATTTTCAATATTGGCACAATTGGCGAACCAGGTCATGCCGATAACACGGCTGTTGTTAAATTAAAACAAACCGCTCCATTCGCAGCACTATTAAAAATTGATGGTGTTAAACATCGTCAAAAAGAATTAGCGGAATGGTTAGAAGACTGGCGTGATTATTTAATGGCGTTCGATGCTGACGGTAATGTTCTAGATATCAAACAAGCTATTTCTGCTGTTCGCCGTATTACGATTGAATCAACACGCTCTGCTGAACATGAAGATCACGATTTTAGTGCCAAACGTTCAGTATTAGAAAATGTTGAAGCAAGAAGCAAAGATGTTATGCCTACTGCATTCCAGTTTACATGCAATCCGTATGACGAGTTAAAAGAACGTAGCGTTAAATTGCGTTATAGCGTGCTTACTGGCGGTGATGTTCCTGTTTTAGTGCTCCGTATTGTCCAACTTGAAAACCTTGAAGAGCAAATCGCTCAAGAGTTTCGCAGTCTGCTTTGTGATGAATTCGATGGAAGTGAAATCGAAACATTCATTGGCAAGTTTTCAGCTTAATTATTAATTAATCGCCATCTTATTGGTGGCGATTTTACTCAAATAGGAATAACTGAAAATGGCTAACGGATCAGTAAACAAAGTAATCCTCATTGGCAATTTAGGTCGTGATCCTGAAATTCGCTACCTGCCTTCTGGTGGTGCTGTTGCCAATTTGGCTGTGGCCACAAGTGAAAAATGGCGTGATAAACAAACGGGTGAAAACCGCGAAAAAACAGAATGGCATCGTGTTGTTTTGTTTGGAAAGCTTGCAGATATCGCCAGTGGCTATTTGTGTAAAGGCTCACAAGTTTATATCGAGGGCCAACTACAAACGCGCGAGTGGGATGATAACGGCGTTAAACGTTATACAACAGAAATTGCTGTAAAAGTTGGCGGTTCAATGCAGATGTTAGGCGGTGCTAGTAAATCAGTAGGTTCACAACCGGCACAGCAAAATCAGCCACCAGCTCAACCTCAAGCCAAAAGCAATCAGCCACCAATGGATTTTGACGATGATATTCCTTTTGCTCCGATTGGGCTTATGCATCCACGCCATTTAATTAATGTGCTTTAGGTGATGTTATGCCAGTAGAATAGTCGCATGGATGTGGGTATGATTTCCACTTTCATTAAGGAGGGGTTATGTCTAATAAAGGTGAGAGCTGTTTAACTTTTGTACTAACATGGTCATTTATAATTATATTATTCGTTACTGTATTCCTCTGTGGTTTTTCTTTTATCTATTACTCTGAAAAAATAAGTTTAGATAGTAAAGTATCATCTTTCTTTAGTTTTGTTTCTTCACTTGGTATTTTATCTACCATTGGTGTATATATTCATCAAAAAAATAGAGAAGATAGAATGCAAAAAAATAAAGATGATATAGTAAAAAGATATATCATCTTGGATATTAAAGGTCATTTAAAAACAATCTCAGATATAAAAAAATTCCTAGATAGTGAATATAGAACTCACTATGAAGAAATAGAATTAGATTATAATGATAACGTTGGATACATGTTAACGGCAAAAGATGATGACGGGGATTTGGTTTATTGCGATAGGATAAGAACAAACAACAGAGAATTTATAAAAGAAGCCATGAAATTAAGACATTTAACATCTGATAAAGTCATACAATTAACAGAAGAAATGAATTATATTTCTGATGATTTTGAAAAATCATTTCAAAGTTATATTTTGTCAACATTAAAATCAAACACACAACCTATAAAAATGAAACTGCTTTTTTTAGATGGTTTTTCAGTAAAATTTCAAGAGTTTATTGATGACGTTAATAAAATTAAAGATAAATTATAAAATATTTTAGTACTAGCGCGGTTTTTATACCTAATTTCAGAGGATATAATGAAGCCAATACTTGATATGTGTTGTGGCTCTCGTATGTTTTATTTTGATAAACAAGATGACCGTGTTTTATTTAATGACATTAGAGCTGAAGAACATATTTTATGTGACGGGAGAATTTTAAATATAACACCTGATGTGATTTCTTATTTTAAAAATCTTCCATTTCCTAATAATACATTTTATCAGGTGCTATTTGACCCTCCTCATTTAATTAGAGTTGGTAAAAATAGCTGGATGTTTAAAAAATACGGTTCGTTAAATAAAGACTCATGGAAAGAAGATTTAAAAAAAGGATTTGCTGAAGCATTTCGTGTGTTAAAGCCAAATGGAACCTTATTGTTTAAGTGGAATGAAACTCAAATACCAGTTAAACAAATATTAGTTTTAACTAATGAAAAACCAACTGCCGTTCAGCGTGTAGGGAAAAACGATAAAACACATTGGATGGCGTTCTATAAAGGAAATCAGTAAATAATTACCACCAGCATTAACTAATATCTATTTAAACTGTGTACGGACAGTGTGGAGAGAATATATGAATACAGTATTTTTATTAATGGCAGAATATGAAACGTCTCAAATCCCGTTATCTGTAGTTGCTGAGAAGTTCCTTAGCATATCGCCATCCTGGGCTGATAAAAAAGCTAATCTTGGAGAATTACCGTTTCCAACATATAGAGATAATCAAAAATCTGGCCGATTAGTACATATTGTTGATTTGGCTGAATGGATAGATAAAAAACGAGAATTAGCTAAAATAGAATTCAAATCATTACAATAAATTGTATTTGGCTGTATAATTGATACAGCCAATTGTAACCATTAAGCCTCAATAAATTTTCTCATCGCTTCTTTATAATCATCTAAAAGTTTCGATTTTTTTATTTTACTTTCAGGGATTCCAAATAATTCACATATTTTATAAACACTAGAAGTAAATGGTTCTCCTACATAAGGAGATATATATATTTCTTCGATTAAAGTCGATACATTAACATCTAGAAAAAAAGGAATTGGTTCATATGTATACCAATCTTCAGGCTTAGGAACTAGATAAAGCCTAACTTCATTTTCATGCTCATATTCTTTACGTTTCAATAATGGAGACGTTGAACCATCCACTAAACAATCTTCATGTTTTAAGTTTGTGTCAAAAAAATTAAAATATTTGACTTTACCTAGCCTTAAAGAAAGTTCATCGTTTCCACTTAAAGAATTAACCAGAGAAGTAACGTTAGTCTTGATGGCAATTCCTTTTCCACTATCAGAATATAACTTCCACATAGCCTCTGATTCGAAATCATTATGATACCAACAATTGACAATACATGATTTCATTATTTTATAATACATGGAAGTTACTATTTCTTTACTTTCTTTAAATTTATCCTCTATCAAGTTTCTTATTTTATCGTCATGATTAAATTGATTAGTTGCTGCACAACACTCTTCATTAAAAACAGTGTTTATCGTTTTATGATATTCTTTTAAGACAATTTGCGGGGCATAACCTTCAAATGGATCTGTTTCCTGATAAATAGAAAGTGGTGTAAGAAAAAGCTTATTCTTACTGAAAAGGTCTATTAACTTGTCAATAGACATATATCTCCATAAAGTCATTTCATCACTCAAACCTTCACCAACTTCAACACCCATTATTTATTCCCTCTTAATCTTACATGAATAATAGTTATCATCATGATATTAGAGTTTTTAATATTTACCAAAACCATACTTTATTGCATCATAATTATACTTAAGTATCTAAAAACACCATATCATGGGAAAATATAACATATTGATTTAAAACAAAAGAAACAGCAAATGAAAAAAAATCAACAAAACATGTTGATTTCAATAACTCATTTTGTTAATATCAAAGCGTAGGGTATTTTTACCTTATTTTTTAATTGAGGAGTCACAAAATGTTAACGCCGTTCGGTAAGACTGTAAGGAAAATGCGGATTGATTTAGGCATTACTTTAAAAAGTATGGCTGAGTCAATGAACATGACATCTTCTTACCTTTCAGCGATTGAAACTGGCAAAAGAGCTGTCACAAATCAGATTTTAGAAAATATAATAAAATTTTTCCAAGCAAGTGGTGATGTGAAAGAAAAATTGATAAAGGCAGCCGATGAATCTCAGCAAACAGTGGAGATTAGCTTGTTAGGTAGACAAGAAAGAGCAAGAGATGTGGCTATTGCGTTCGCCAGAAATTTTGACGATTTAAGTGCAGAAGATTTATCTCGTTTACAAAGTATTTTGAATAAAAATGAATAATACTTAAACTAAGGAGGCCTCTTGAGTGGTCAAGATTATAGAGTTCCCTCTCTAAATCGAAGGGATATAAGGACGCTAGCTCATCAAATAAGGAGCAGGTTAGGTATTACAAACTTACACTTTCCTATAATGGAATTTGTTGAATTTGGATTACCTCGTCTTATTGATGATTATGAGCTCAGTATAATGCCCATTGAAGATATGCCGGGAACTCACGGGTTAACAATACCTCAAGAGAGCAAGATTATATTAAGGGAAGATATATATGAGGGAGCATTAAATGGAAATGGTCGGGATAGGATGACTGTTGCACATGAGCTAGGCCATTTACTTATGCATAAAAATATATCTTTCGCTAGGTCTATGCCTAACGTTCGAATAAGAGCGTTTGAAAGTAGTGAATGGCAGGCAAAATGTTTTAGTGGTGAGTTACTTATCCCTGCCACCAAAAGAGAAATACTATTAAACATGACACCTATTGAAGTCGCTCAGGTGTGTGGAGTTTCTCTAGAAGCAGCTGAATATCAGTTGCAAAAAATATAAAACCCCTGTTTAGGTGGTGCTAAACAAGGGCTTTTTTTAGTAACAAACCTAAGAGTGTTACTACTTGAATTACTTCGTGACAACCTGACAATAACACCTCAGGGAAGTTAACTCAAGAAAAATCTCTCTTGGTAAGGAGGTGTTTATGAATGGCTTTAAAACCAATTACTAGCAAACCAGCACCAAAAGGTTTTCGCTGGATATTTTGCAGATTCCGTAAAGTTCGTGGTAAATCTGGTAAAAGATTAGATGCGCATGCATACGGATATCAAGCTTGGGCATTTTTAGTAAGATGCTAAAATAGAAAGGCATGAATTTCATGCCTTTTTTGATGTTATTTTTTCAAACTTTTCGTGTAGAGATTTGGGATATAACTCTGTATATACCTGCCAAAGAACATTTAAAGATCTATGTCCTGTAACTTGAGCCACCTCTTCAATACTAAAGCCCGCTTCAAATAAACGACTAGCCCCTTCTCTTCTTAAATCATGATATCTAAGATCTTCAATTCCTAATGCGTTCCTAGTGCGCTGAAAACCTGCAGTAACTGATTTAGGGTTATAAGGGAAAATTCTATCACTTGTTTTTGGTTGGCGACTCAGTATTGTCCATGCATCACCAAGCAAAGGAACTGACATATGATTGCCAGATTTTTTACGCGGATCTTTTCTATCTCTAACAATTACTGATCTGTTTTTCTCGTCAACGTCTGCCCATAGAATTTTGCACACTTCACCAATCCGCATGCAACTAAGAATAGAAAAATCTAAAATATCAACATAAGGGATAATGCACTCTCTGTGTTCGCTTCGTTTTTTAAGCGCTTCTCTTAGTTGTTTTAATTCTTCTTTTTGAGGTCTACGACTACGCCGTTGCGATTTACCAATCAATCCCATTTGAATGAGTAACGGGCGTGCCTCATACGCTGGATTAGCCGTATATTCTATACCATAGATAGGTTTTGCCGATTTTAATACCGAGGTCAAATAACTAACATCATGGTTAATGGTTGAGGGTGATGCACCTGATGCGTGTCTATGTCTGCAATGATCAACAATATGTGAAACGGTAAGCTCTGTTAGCCCATATTTAGACAAATCAGAATCAAACAGCATTTCTAAAACATACCGTTTTGTTCTTCCTGCTTTCCCGCCAAGATCTGGATCATTTAAATATTTAAACAGTAAATCTCTGACTGTTATTTTTGTTGCATCAGTTGGATCTGGTATGCCGTTTTGCTCTAACTCTAAAACACGTTTAGTTCCCCATGTTTTTGCATGAGCTTGTTTAGTGAACGTTCTACTTTCATTATAAATTCTCTTTCCACCAGCTTTCACCGAAACAGAACATCTGTATCGAGCAGTGCCATCTGCTCTATCACGTTTTGATATGGTATAGTAAGCCATCTCTATATAAATCCTCTCTCACTCTCAGCGGGACACCAAAATTTGGTGTCCTCACTGGTGTCCTGATAAAGAGAAAATACACTAAAATGGGTTATAATGCACGAAAATACACCAACCGATAAAACATTAAAAAACAAGCAAACACAGGCTATTCAAGGCAATTACCCACTTAATAGGTTTTCTGTTGCGCCGATGCTCGATTGGACTGATCGTCATTGTCGTTATTTCTTTCGTCAGCTCAGTAAAAATACACTGCTTTATACTGAAATGGTCACAACTGGTGCCATCATTCACGGTAAAGGCGACTATCTAAAATACAGTGAAGAAGAACATCCAGTCTCTTTGCAGTTAGGCGGAAGCGATCCTCAAGCTTTAGCGCAATGTGCAAAATTGGCACAAGAGCGTGGCTATGATGAAATCAATTTAAATGTGGGCTGCCCTTCAGATCGCGTACAAAATGGGCGCTTTGGTGCTTGTTTAATGGGAGATGCACAACTCGTTGCAGATTGTGTGAAAGCCATGCGTGATGTCGTTGATATTCCTGTGACGGTAAAAACTCGCATTGGTATTGACGAGCTAGATAGCTACGAATTTCTATGTGATTTTATTGATACTGTTAGCCGTGATAATAACTGCGATACCTTTATTATTCATGCCCGTAAAGCATGGTTATCGGGTTTAAGTCCAAAAGAGAACCGTGAAGTTCCACCTTTAGATTATCCTCGTGTTTATCAATTAAAACGCGATTTCTCGCATCTCACTATGGCAATTAACGGTGGTATTAAGTCACTAGAAGAAGCCAAAGAGCACTTAAAATATATGGATGGCGTTATGGTAGGTCGTGAGGCTTATCAAAACCCGTCAATTCTAACGCATGTTGATCATGAGCTTTTTGACAACCAGCTACCTATTGTCGATGCAGTCACTGCGGTAAGAGCAATGTATCCTTATATTGAGAAAGAGCTCTCACAAGGTACTTATTTAGGTCATGTTACACGTCATATGTTGGGGATTTTCCAAGGTATTCCAGGTGCTAGACAATGGCGACGTCATTTAAGTGAAAATGCCCATAAACAGGGCGCTGATTTATCTGTTTTAGAAAATGCACTTAAATTTGTAACTGAAAAATAACGATATTAAAAATAAAACCAGCCACATTGGGCTGGTTTTACTTTCATTAAAGTAATGAGAAGAAGCGATTATAGTTTGCAACTAAATAAGCAATTTGAAATTCAAATGCTTCTTTAACTTCACGTTTACCTTCTTCTGTTCCTTCTTTCTTTTTAATATCAAAAAAAGCATTTTGCATTAATTGAACTGATACATCCATTGATTTTTGGAATGCAGATAAATTATTATTTTCACCAAGGCGTTTAAATAATGCTTCTGTTTTTTCATCTGCGACATCACGAATAAATTGTAATTCAACATTACTGACTTTATTATCTTCATAAATAAAATCAATAAAATCCTTTAATTCATCTTTTTGCATAAACACTCCATATTCTATTAATAAAAATCACGAAAACGTAAATTAAAAGAGATAGAGTTAAAAATAAATCTAAAATAAAAATAAGGCTTTTTTTTGATAATCAAACTTGAAATTATTTATATTTATTAATAATAAATATTCAAAACCTATTTAATTTATTTTAAATAGGTTTTAGTTTTTACAAATAATAATTAAGGAATAAGTAAACTTGATCCTTGAGATTGTCTACTTTCAAGATAACGATGAGCATCTTTCGCATCTGCTAAAGCAAATTTCTGATTATCTGGCACACTTACATCAATTTTACTGCTACCAATTAATGCAAATAGCGCTTCACTTGCAGCATCTAGCTCTTCACGCGTTGTGATATAACCCGAAATAGATGGGCGCGTCACATATAGAGAACCTTTTTTATTAAGAATACCTAAATCGACACCTGTTACGGCACCTGATGCATTACCAAAACTCACCATTAAGCCACGGCGTTGCAAGCAGTCTAACGAATCTAACCACGTTGCTTTACCAACAGAGTCATAAACAACAGGCACTTTTTGGTTATTAGTTAGCGCCAAGACACGTTCCACAATCGACTCAGTCTGGTAATTAATCACTTCCCATGCACCTGCGGCTTTTGCTTTGGCAACTTTTTCATCGCTACCTGCTGTACCAATCATTTTTGCACCAATGGCCTTAGCCCATTGGCTGGCAATTAAACCAACGCCACCAGCAGCTGCGTGGAATAAGAAGGTTTCGCCCGCTTGTAATTTATAAGTTTCATTGAAGAGATAATAAACTGTTAATCCTTTTAAGAAAGAAGCTGCGGCTTGTTCAAAAGAGATATTATCAGGCAGACGTGCTACTTTATTTTCTGGTACATTATGCGTATCGCTATAAGCCCCTAGCGGAGATTGCGCATACACAACTCTGTCCCCTTCTTTTAGTGAAGTCACTTTAGCGCCTGTTTTGATAATAATGCCCGCAGCTTCAGTGCCTAATCCACTTGGGAATTGGCTTACAGGATATAATCCGCTACGTACATAAGTATCAATATAGTTAATACCAATTGCCTTATTGGCAACTTGAACTTCATGATCGCCAAGAGGAGCTGGTGTAAATGTTGCTAACTCAAGAATATCTGCATCGCCATGAGTTGCAAATTGAATACGATTAGCCATTACTATCTCCTTTGTAGGATGAGAGGTTAAATAAGCGAGCGCAAAAAGACCTTTGGAGATAATGACAAAGGATAGCTATTTCTACAAGGCACAGATAATTGGGTTAGCGTATACTAATACGCTGACTGATACTTTTTCGATTTTATGCAGGATTTATGGCCAGAAACAAGACCACTGACAAGCTGATGTCTGATATTAAAGACCGACAAATGGAGGGATTAAAGCTACCTCCCCATTCGCTGGAAGCAGAGCAGTCCGTGTTAGGCGGTCTGATGATAGATAATGAACGTTGGGATAATGTTTCTGAACGCGTTACCGTCGAAGATTTTTATAGCCGACCTCATCGTACTATTTTCTCGCAAATGCAACGTTTGTTGGAATTAGGCAAGCCTATCGACCTTATTACGCTATCCGAAGCATTAGAACAAAATGCGGAGTTAGACAGTGTAGGAGGTTTTGCTTATTTAGCCGAACTTTCAAAAAATACGCCAAGTGCGGCGAACATCAACGCTTATGCGGATATCGTCCGAGAGCGTGCGGTTGTTCGCGATATGATAAAAGTTGCCAACGAAATTGCAGATGCAGGTTTTGATCCTCAAGGACGCACCAGTGAAGATCTGCTCGACTTTGCTGAATCAAGAGTGTTCCAAATTGCTGAAACACGCGCCAATAAAGACGAAGGCCCTAAAGCAATAGATGCAATTTTAGAAGAGACTGTTGAAAAAATAGAACAGCTCTATCAAAAACCTCATGATGGTGTCACAGGGGTTTCAAGTGGTTATCAAGATCTTGATAAAAAAACCGCAGGATTACAAAAGTCAGATTTAATTATTGTTGCTGCACGTCCTTCTATGGGTAAAACCACATTTGCCATGAACTTATGTGAAAATGCGGCAATGACGGAAGAAAAACCCGTACTTATCTTCAGCTTAGAGATGCCCGGCAACCAAATCATGATGCGTATGTTGGCATCGTTATCTCGTGTCGATCAGACAAGAATTCGTACAGGGCAGCTTGATGATGAGGATTGGGCGCGCATTTCAAGCACCATGGGTATTTTGCTTGAAAAACGCAATATGTATATCGATGACTCATCGGGTTTAACACCAACAGAAGTTCGCTCTCGCGCTCGTCGTATTTATCGTGAACATGGCGGTTTAAGCCTTATCATGATTGACTACTTGCAGCTAATGAGAGTACCTTCATTATCTGAAAATAGAACATTAGAAATTGCTGAAATTTCTCGTTCTTTAAAAGCGTTAGCTAAAGAATTACAAGTTCCTGTGGTTGCTTTATCACAGTTAAATCGTAGTTTGGAACAACGTGCTGATAAACGCCCTGTTAACTCCGACTTACGTGAATCTGGCTCTATCGAGCAAGATGCTGACCTTATCATGTTTATTTATCGTGATGAGGTTTACCACGAAAGTAGTGATTTAAAAGGGGTTGCAGAAATCATCATCGGTAAACAACGTAACGGTCCAATTGGTACAGTAAGACTTACCTTTAACGGCCAATGGTCACGCTTTGATAACTATGCGGGCCCTGCTTACGACGATGAATAATCACTAACCTTGACTTAATTAAAGGAAGTATTGGAATAATATGAAAGCGGCAACCGCAGTGATAGATCGCCGCGCTCTGCGTCACAATTTTCAGCATGTGAGAGACTATGCCCCACATAGCCACCTGATAGCTGTCGTGAAAGCAAACGCTTATGGTCATGGGTTATTAGAAACAGCATATACCTTAATGGACAATGCTGATTGTTTTGGTGTTGCACGTATTGGTGAAGCATTAACCTTACGAAGTGGGGGTATTGTAAAGCCCATTCTTCTGTTAGAGGGCTTTTTTGATATCGTTGACCTACCTATTTTAGTCGTCAACCACATTGAAACGGTTGTTCATAGCCAAGAACAATTAGAAGCATTAGAACAGGCCGACTTAGATGAACCCGTCAAAGTATGGATGAAAATCGATACGGGGATGCACCGTTTAGGCGTGCGTCCTGAAGATGCGCAAGCCTTCTATTTACGACTTTCCGCCTGCAAAAATGTACAACAACCTGTCAATATTGTGAGCCATTTTAGTCGCGCTGATGAGCCTGATGCTCCTGAAGCAACACAAAAACAAATCACATTATTTCAAGATTTTATTCAAGATAAAGCCGGTGATAAGTCTATCGCCGCTTCTGCGGGTATTTTATTTTGGCCTCAAGTTCATTATCAGTGGGTTCGCCCTGGTATTATTACTTATGGTATCTCCCCTACTGGTGATGAAAGAACAGGTAAAGATTTTGGCTTAACCCCTGCAATGACACTGAAAACAAGCCTGATTGCTGTTCGTAAACATAAAGCGGGTGAACCTGTTGGTTATGGTGGAACATGGGTAAGTGAAAAAGACACTTATCTTGGTGTGATCGCTATTGGTTATGGCGATGGTTATCCTCGCAGTGCACCTTCAGGTACTCCTGTGTGGATCAATGGTCGAAAAGTGCCTATTGTTGGCAGAGTTTCGATGGATATGATCAGCGTCGATTTGGGGACTGAACTGATTGATAGTGTTGGTGATGAAGCTATTTTATGGGGAGATGTGTTGCCCGTAGAAGAAATTGCCAAATATAGTGGTATTAGCGCCTATGAGTTGATTACAAAATTAACCTCGCGCGTCATCATGGAATACCTAGACGAACAATAATACACACGATATTGTATCCCTATGACACACTAAAAGTGATTGGAGAAGAAGCCGTGTTTCAACAGGTTGAAGCGTTTCCGGGAGATCCGATTCTCTCATTGATGGATGTTTATAACAAAGACCCACGTCAGGATAAAATTAATTTAAGCATTGGTCTTTATTATGACGAAGAAGGCAAGACCCCTATTTTAGGAACAGTTTCTGTTGCGCGTCAGCAACTTAATGCCATGACCCCCACCGCAACACTTTATTTACCAATGGAAGGGCTGGCGCCTTATCGCAGCGAAATTCAAGATCTCCTTTTCGGTGCAGATAATCCTCTAATTGCAGAAAAGAAAATTGCCACAATCCAAACATTAGGTGGATCAGGCGCATTAAAAGTAGGTGCTGATTTTCTCCATCGCTATTTCCCAAGATCAGAAGTGTGGATAAGTGATCCGACTTGGGATAATCATGCTTCTATTTTTGCGGGCTCGGGTTTCAAGGTAAATTATTACCCATACTTTGATCCTGAAACCAAAGGCGTAAAATTTGAAGCTCTACTCGATTGCTTTAAAAAGCTGCCTGAAAAAAGCATCGTATTGATGCACCCATGTTGCCACAACCCAACAGGTTCTGATCTGACTAAAGATCAATGGGATCAAGTCACTGAAGTATTAAAAGCTCGCCAAGCAATTCCATTCTTAGATATTGCTTATCAAGGCTTTGCTGAAAATCTAGATGAAGATGCTTACGCTATTCGTACTATGGCAAAAGCAGGATTACCGATACTTATCAGTAACTCTTTTTCAAAAATATTTGGGATCTACGGTGAACGTGCTGGCGGCTTATCAATTGTGTGTGAAAATGCCACTGAATGCGAACATGTATTAGGTCAGTTGAAAGCAGGTGTACGTCGTATCTACTCAAGCCCTGCAAACTATGGTGCGCAAATTGTCAATAAAGTGCTATCAGACCAAGTTTTAACGGCACAATGGCAAAAAGAAGTCGCGCATATGCGTGATCGCATTAAAGAGATGCGCGTTACTTTAGTCGAAGCTTTAAAAGTTGCTCTGCCTGAAAAGAATTTTGATCATCTATTAACTCAACGCGGTATGTTCAGCTATACCGGCTTTACACAAGCGCAAGTTGATAGATTACGTGACGAATTTGGTATTTATCTTGTCGGTACTGGCCGTGTTTGTATGGCAGGTGTTAATACAAGTAATGTTCAGCGCATTGCGCAAGCCTTTGCGGCTGTGAGTATTTAATCTAATCAACGCAATTCCATGATAAAAAAATACCTGCCTATTTTTTATAAGCAGGTATTTCTTTTTACTGCATCACAACATCACTGTCGCTTTAGGTTTTCGCCTTTTATATATTGACAGCTTGCTTCTTTTCCCCAGCATTACGACGCGCTTTTTCTTCCATAATCTCAATGATTTGAATATCTGTATGTTGCATTGCACGACTGGCTAATGCACAGAGATTCGCTATTGAACTATCGACATCGTCACTGACAATACCATCAGTACCCGCAACACTTTGATTTTGCATCGCCATTAATACTGCTTTATAGGCACTCGCTGCACTACTTGATACTTTCATTGCACAGCTATTCGATGCACCATCACAGATAATGCCACTGATATCACCAATCATACTGTTGATAGACATACTGACAGTGGTGAAATCTTTTGTGAGTAACCATGCCATTCCTGCGGCTGCTCCCATTGAAGCGGTTGTTGCAGCACAAAGAGCGGAAAGTGGTGGAAAATGGCTATGAACATAAATTGCCATTAAGTGAGATAAAACCAATGCACGCAGTAAGGTTTCATCATCGGCTTTAATAAATTCAGCAACCACCATTACAGGCAATGTTGCGGCAATACCCTGATTACCTGAGCCTGAATTACTCATTGCAGGTAATACCGCCCCCCCCATACGAGCATCAGATGCAGCTGATGCTCTGATCATGATTTCATTAAGTAAGTCTTTACCTAACAAACCTTTCTCTTGTTGCAGAATTAAAGTACGACCAATGGCTAATCCATAGGTGTTTTGTAGTCCCTCTTCTGATAAAGCGCCATTTAAACGAGCAGCATTGAGCATAAACTCAATTTCACTCACTGGCACGTTAAGTGCGAAATTATAGATATCTTCAGCACAAACATCAGTAAAAGGTTTTTCATCAGTACATTCACAATTATTGGTAAGCGCTGATTTATCTTCCTCAAAAACAACGTTACCGTTACATTCACAACGAACAACATGTGTATGCTCCCTTGCGATACTGACGATGGCATAACCAGATTGGCTATACACTTTCGCTTCAGAGTAAAGAACATCTTCACAAGGTGCTTTTACACCCACTGTGACTTTACCTTGAGCAACCAGTGTTTTAGCTTGAGCAACTGCATCAGCGGATGCTTTTAACAAGACCTCCAACCCAGCCTCAGGATCTCCTCCTGTCGCACCTAATGCTGCTGCAATAGGTAGCCCAGCCATTCCCGTTCCCGGCACTGTTACGCCCATTCCGTTTTTCATCAAGTTTGGTGAAACCCAAGCTTCGACACGAACAACAGGCTCGCCTAAAAGCGCAGTTGCTTTCGCTGCTGCCAATGCCAATGAAATTGGCTCAGTACAACCTACTGCTGGCTTAACACCTTCACGTAACTGACGAACAAACTGTGACCATAAATGAGAATTTTTGTTCTGGCTCATAATCTAACACCTTGGATTAATTTAGTTTTTAAAAACAACGCCTAACTAGAACCGAAGTTGGCGACTATGAGAATGCCAAGAACGGAGAGATAACGAGCAGTAAACCGGTAAAAATAATCAGGTAGAGCGACGCACCTTTGTATTTGTGTAACATTGGTACTTTGTACACTAAGTATGCAGGGATAAGACAACCCACCATACCGAAGATTGGGCTACAAATTGAGGTAAAACTCAGTACTGGCGCATTCAGGATGATTGCTCCCCATGCTAAAAGCACGGCGAAAATCATGATGCCGTTTTGTACCCATTTTTGGTTGATTTTTTCTGCTGGAATATAGCGTTGCAGAATATTCATAACGATCCCTTGTGTCGCTTCACGGAAACCTAGGTAAACACCAAAGAATGCAGTCATTACGGCGAAGATATTTAGCATAACGCTTACAACAGTTACCCAACCACCAGGGAAGAATTTTGCAGCAATCGCTAATGCAGAGATATTTTGTTCATACGCTTTAACTGCTTCATCATGACCCATTGCTAATGTGAATGAGATTGCATAGAAGAAAACAGTACAGAACAACACACCGAACGCGATGTTCATTGCACGTAACGCTTTGTGGCGAGCAACTTCACGGTTTTTATTACGACCACGGTAAGAGATAACCATTGGACTTAATGTTTGGATAAACAGAATTGAAGTCAGGGTAAAAGGTAATGTAATGATTGCTTCTTTGATTAAACGTCCAGCGGGTGGTAATGCACCCACGTTATAAAGATGCCACATACCAATCATGGAGATCCCTAACGCGGCAACAACAAACAGTTTAGTTAGTACCATAAAGCTTGATACTTTAAACAGTAATTGTTCACCACGAGAAGAGATAGCGACTAAAGCACAAATCAAGATCAAACCATAGAATGGGTTTTCTGACAGTAAACCTTCCGTAACACCAAATGTTTGTAAGTAAGAAGCACTGTCATTGGTGATTGCCGTTGAGTAAACAAACATCCAAATGACTAACATCACAAAGTAGAGTGCTCCTAATAAAATACCCCAGTTTTTACCGAGATAACCGGTGATAACGCTTGGGTAGTCTTTACACTCTGGAGATTCAGCCAACGTATTAATAAATAGGCGTTGGAAAAGGTACATCGCAGGATAACCAATGATCGAGGATAGTAGGAAAACCCATAATCCCATCAGACCTACCTGTACAGGTAAAAACACAATACCTGCACCGATAGCCATACCGATACTCATGATAACCCAGCCCACATCATTGCCGTCGAATTTAATTGCAGCACGCCATTCTTGTTCTGTCATACCTGCGCGGCGAGCGCCAGCACTAGTTGCGGGATAGCTTGTTGTCTCTATTTTTGAGGAAGCCGTTTCCATATTAGTACTCACTTTTTATATTGTAATTGTTAATAGCAAAACGAATTTTTGGGGGTAAAAAAAGTCTATCTAACATTGCGATGTCGAAATAGCCTTACTCTTTGCAGGTATTATTTATTATGGGTAAATGATAGGGAATATTACGGAGAAAAAAGTTGTTATAAATCGTGATAGCCCGAAATGATTTGGAAAAAAATTCTATCGTAAGGAGAAAAATAGGATTATCTGTTCAAAGAGCATAGTAAATAATAACCTTCCCTCTATTGTAACCTTTATAAACAAATAAATAATTGATTAATAATGAAAAATACCTATTGTTATACAATAATAGTCAAGTATAACAATTGAAACAAATCACCAAATAAACTGTGCTGTCTATCACGATATACTATGATAATCCTTTCTATTTAGCTTTGTTATCTCGTATTTGGTTAAAATACTGTTACTAAACAGCATAATTAACCATTTGATCTGTTTTTTATAAAAATAGGCGGCTAATAAGATAAAAATAGATAAGGAAGTGTATAACCCAAAGAGAATACTTTTTTCGATAGAATTAAATTCTATCATATCCCATGGATTTACTTTTCTTGAAGAAAGTGCGCTACAAACCGTAAAGAGTTTATTGTTCGTAGCGCTTAGATCATAAGGGAATAAGCGGTGTGATCTTAATAACCGCGCTCTAAGATTGGTTTTAAGAATCTTGCAGTATGTGAGCCTTCAAACTCTGCGACTTGCTCTGGTGTGCCTGACACTAAAATTTGACCGCCACCACTTCCGCCTTCAGGACCAAGATCCACAATCCAGTCCGCTGTTTTGATCACATCAAGATTGTGCTCAATAACAACAATGGTATTACCTTGATCACGTAATTGATGAAGTACTTCAAGTAACAACTCAATATCAGCAAAGTGAAGCCCTGTTGTAGGCTCATCAAGAATATAAAGAGTCTGTCCCGTACCACGTTTTGACAACTCTTTTGCTAACTTAACTCGCTGTGCTTCACCACCCGATAAAGTCGTTGCTGATTGCCCCAAGCGAATATAAGAAAGACCAACATCAATCAATGTTTGTAACTTACGAGCCAGCGCTGGCACAGCATCAAAGAACTCCCTTGCCTCTTCAATGGTCATATCTAACGCTTCGTGAATGTTTTTTCCTTTATATTTTATTTCAAGGGTTTCACGGTTATAACGCTGACCTTTACATTGATCGCAAGGTACATAAACATCAGGCAAAAAGTGCATCTCAACTTTTATTACGCCATCACCTTGGCAAGCCTCACAACGACCACCTTTTACGTTGAAACTGAAACGACCTGGCGTATAACCACGAGTACGCGATTCTGGTACACCCGCAAATAACTCACGAATAGGTGTAAATACCCCTGTATAAGTTGCTGGATTTGAACGAGGTGTTCGACCAATCGGGCTTTGGTTAATATCAATGACTTTATCGAAATGCTCTAAACCTTCAACGTCTAAATAAGGTGCAGGAACACTATTTGTAGCACCATTTAATTGGCGTTGTGCAATAGGGAATAGCGTATCGTTAATTAACGTTGACTTACCTGATCCTGAAACGCCCGTAATGCAGGTAAATAAACCCACAGGTAATTTCAGATTTACGTTTCTTAGGTTATTACCTTTAGCACCTAAAATCGTCAGCATTTTCTCACGATCAATCGGAACGCGTTGCTCTGGAATAGCAATACGGCGTTCACCGCTTAAGAATTTGCCTGTTAATGAATTCGGATTATTGATGATATCTTCAAGCGTACCTTGAGCAACAATTTCACCACCGTGAACGCCCGCGCCTGGGCCAATATCGATAACATGATCTGCTGCACGAATAGCATCTTCATCATGTTCAACAACAATCACCGTGTTACCCAAATTACGTAAGTGGATCAATGTTTCAAGTAGACGATCGTTATCTCGTTGATGTAACCCAATTGAAGGTTCATCCAAGACATACATTACGCCAACTAATCCAGCACCAATCTGGCTGGCTAAACGGATACGTTGCGCTTCACCGCCTGACAAGGTTTCAGCCGAGCGAGAAAGTGTGAGGTAATTTAAGCCTACATTGACCAAAAATTTTAGTCGATCACCAATCTCTTTTAAGACTTTTTCTGCGATCTTTGCTCGTTGACCACTGAGCTTGAGATTTTGGAAAAAGGTCATCGCATGACCAATGCTGTAATCTGCAATTTCAGGTAATGTAGTATTTTCAACATACACATGGCGCGCTTCACGGCGTAAACGCGTACCACCACATGAAGCACAAGGACGATTACTAATATACTTAGAAAGTTCTTCACGTACCGCGCTTGATTCTGTCTCGCGGTAACGGCGTTCCATATTATTTAATACGCCTTCAAAAGGATGATGACGAACAACGACATCACCACGATCGTTTGTGTATTTAAATTCAATATTCTCTTTGCCTGAACCCGTTAAAATAACTTTTTGAATATTATCTGGTAACGAATCAAACGGCGCTTCAACATCAAAATGGTAATGTTCACCCAATGAGCGAAGCATTTGGAAATAATAGAAGTTACGGCGATCCCATCCCTTAATTGCACCACCAGCAAGAGAAATCTCTCTATTTTGGATCACTAATTCAGGATCAAAAAATTGCTGAACACCTAAGCCATCACAAGTTGGGCAAGCCCCAGCAGGGTTATTAAAAGAGAATAAACGAGGCTCTAGCTCGCTCATGCTATAACCACAAACAGGACAGGCAAAGTTTGCAGAAAAAATAATATCGTCTGCATTGCTATCATCCATATCAGAGATAACAGCAGTGCCACCAGAAAGTTCTAATGCAGTTTCAAAAGATTCTGCTAAACGTTGGGCAAGATCGTCACGCACTTTAAAACGGTCAATCACCACCTCAATGGTATGTTTTTTCTGTAATTCTAATGTCGGCGGATCAGAAAGATCACACACTTCACCATCAATACGCGCACGAATATAACCTTGGGCAGCAAGATTATTGAGTAACTTAATATGCTCGCCTTTACGCTCTTTCACTACAGGCGCTAACAGCATTAAGCGCTTGCCTTCTGGCTGCTCAAGTACATTATCAACCATTTGGCTAACTGTTTGAGCGGCTAATGGAATATCGTGATCAGGACAGCGAGGTTCACCAACGCGCGCAAATAAGAGCCGTAGGTAGTCGTGAATTTCTGTAATCGTTCCCACAGTCGAACGCGGGTTATGCGACGTAGATTTCTGCTCAATCGAAATAGCGGGAGACAAACCTTCGATGTGATCAACGTCAGGCTTTTCCATTAACGAAAGAAACTGACGAGCATAGGCAGAAAGCGATTCGACATAGCGTCGCTGTCCTTCTGCATAAAGCGTATCAAAGGCTAAAGAGGATTTACCAGAGCCAGAAAGTCCCGTAATAACAATAAGTTTATCGCGGGGAATGACCAAATTGATATTTTTTAGATTATGGGTGCGAGCGCCCCGTACTTCGATTTTATCCATGAACATATCCCGGATTGAGAGAGTCGCCGAAAAAGAAAGAATCGGATAATTATGACACAAAGTTAACTGAATGGATATACAGTATATATAGTGAAATTGAATGACGATGAAAACCTGTCATTTTGAGACAAAAAAATTTCGACAATGTTCACAAATGAGAAATTCATCACGCGTCATATTCAAATTTTAGCGTACGTGATAAACTTATTCGCTTATGATTTCAAAAAATTTACTTTCGCAGGAGTACCGCACATGGCGAGCAGAGGCGTAAACAAAGTTATTCTTATCGGTAATTTAGGGCAGGATCCAGAAATCCGTTATATGCCAAGTGGTGGTGCAGTTGCAAACCTGACACTGGCAACATCAGAAAGCTGGCGCGATAAACAAACCGGTGAAATGAAAGAAAAAACCGAGTGGCACCGTGTGGTAATTTTCGGCAAACTGGCAGAAATTGCAGGCGAATATCTGCGTAAAGGTTCACAAGTTTATATCGAAGGTCAATTACAAACACGTAAATGGCAAGACCAAAGCGGTCAAGACAGATATAGCACTGAAGTTGTGGTCAATATCGGTGGCTCAATGCAGATGTTAGGTGGCCGTGGTGGTCAAGATGGCGCACCTTCACAAGGCGGCCAAGGCGGTTGGGGTCAACCACAACAGCCACAAGCATCACAACAATTTAGCGGTGGCGCACAATCTCGTCCTGCACAACAACCCGCAGCAGCACCAGCACCAAACAATGAACCACCAATGGATTTTGATGACGATATTCCGTTCTGATCATATTTCAGAAAAAATTATCTAAAACCATCTAAAAAATTAACCCAGCTTAGGCTGGGTTTTTTGTTGATGATCATGATAGATCACCATGAAAAGTTATTTTCACAAAACCCCACTTTACACAAAGGTTTGCTTTCAAAAAATATGGTAAGATCTGCGCCATTAACAACGTCTGAGAGCATCTGATCCCCATGAATGAAGAGAAATTGCTCGCTCAGGCAGAAAAGATCTGCCAGAAACGAGGTGTTCGCCTGACTTCACAACGTCTGGCAGTATTGCGTCTGATAGTGCAGCAACCTTCTGCTATCAGCGCATACGACTTATTGGATTTACTACGCCAAGTTGAACCACAAGCAAAACCGCCAACGGTTTATCGTGGGTTAGAGTTTTTACTTGAGCAAGGATTTATCCATAAAATAGAATCCACCAACAGTTATGTACTTTGTCATCATTTTGATGATGTTGAACACACATCAGTAATGCTAATTTGTGACCGTTGTTTATCTGTCACTGAAAAAAATAGCCATAAAATCGAAAATTCGATTTCATTACTGGCACAAGAGAGTGGATTTCATTTACGACATAGCGTCATCGAAATTCATGGCTTATGTTCACAATGCCACGAAGCACAAGAGTGTACCCATCCTGAAGGTTGTCATCATGATCACAGTATGGATGATAATCTTAAGCAGAAAAAAACCGGTGACTATAAGCCTCGTTAAGCTTATAAAATACAAAAAGCCAGCTAAATGCTGGCTAATACGTGTTCTACTTTTGAATTCTCATTTCAGCTAATGAATACGCTTTACTTTCTTCACGCTTACCAATAGCAATAACTAAAATAACGACTTCTGAATCAATTATTTGGTAAACCAATCGAAAACCAGATGCTCGTAATTTAATCTTATAGCAACCCGTGCCATTCTTTTAATGCACGCTTATCAAACTCAATATTAAAGATCATCAATATTTACTCTTATACGTTTACATGGTTTCTTCAAACGCTCACGTACAACAGCTAAAATATCCTCATCTTCATCTTGTTCACCAACAACGACAGAAACTTCAGAGAAAGGTAACTTTTCATTTTCAGAAACATAACGTAGAAACAATCTTATAGCATCTGAAGGAGATAGATTCATTTTTTCAAATACTTGATAAGCTTCTTTTTTTAGCTCATCGTCTACTCTAACTTGTATTGTTGTCATAAACACCTCCATAATTAAAACTCATCATATTGTAATTACATTTGTAGTGCAATGGTGTTTTTTTATACAAATTAAAAAATAAAAAATGCAGATGATTTTGTGCTTTTACACATCATCTGCATCTTTATAAAATAAGTTGTGTTGACTTACTTTGGTACAAATTACAGCCATTCACCGTTACGAATAACCCCAACTGCTAAACCTTCCACAGTAAAGTTTTGTTCGCGTAAATCGACGATAATAGGTGAAAATTCTGGGTTTTCTGCATGAAGTTCAATTTTATTACCGCTTTTCTTAAGGCGCTTTACTGTCACTTCATCTTCAATACGAGCCACAATAACTTGCCCGTTGTGAACATCTTGCGTTTTATGCACGGCAAGTAAATCGCCATCCATAATACCGATATCTTTCATTGACATACCATTAACACGCAATAAAAAATCTGCACTTGGTTTAAATAGCATTGGGTCAACTTGATAATGGCTTTCAATATGCTCTTGCGCTAAAAGTGGTTCACCAGCTGCGACTCGCCCAATTAATGGCAATCCTTCTGGCTCTTCTTCCATTAGCAAACGGATACCTCTGGATGCACCAGAGACAATTTCTATCACACCTTTACGAGCAAGAGCTTTTAAGTGCTCTTCTGCCGCATTTGGTGAGCGAAACCCAAGTTGGGAAGCTATTTCAGCCCGTGTTGGTGGCATACCCGTTTGCGAAATGTGATCACGAACCAAATCGTAAACCTGCTGCTGCCTTGCAGTTAATGCTTTCATTCCGCCCCCTGTTTGTTTATACAGTCAGACTGTGAGTATATACAGGTATATGACGATTTGAAACCTCAAATGAATATAAAACACGCATCTTTGGATTATTTTTCGACAAAAATCGAATTTTTTAACTTTATGCGAAGAAATGCCCCCAAAGAATGGTTACCCAAGTAAATAATCCCAATATAATAGCAATCAGAACGGCGGCAGAACCCATATCTTTTGCACGTCCAGATAATTCGTGGTATTCAGATCCAATTCGATCGACAACGGCTTCTATTGCACTATTTACCAGTTCCAAGATCACAACCAATACAACGGAACCAATGAGTAAAATGCGCTCTAGACCACTGACATCGATGAAAAATGAAAGGATAATTGCAACCAAGGTCACAATGGCTTCTTGTCTAAAAGCGGCTTCATTAATCCAAGCGGCACGAATGCCTTTGTATGAATAGCCACCAGCTTTAATGATTCGGGTAAGACCTTTATTTTGATTAGCCATAATAAACTCTATCGAAAACAAACGATTATTTTGCCACTTTTCTCTATTAATATTGTCACAGCACCACAGATCTACGAAAGACTTTCTGTTATGCTTTCAAAGTATTGCTAATAAGAGGCTACAACTATTTATGTCAGCTTGGCGTAAACTATATTATAACACATTGAATTTACCACTAAAATTACTGGTAAAAAGCAAACGAGTTCCGACTAATCCTATCACAGAATTAGGGTTAGATACGTCGCGATCTTTTCTTTATGTTCTGCCTTATCATTCCAAGGCGGACTTACTGACTTTAAGACAGCAATGTCTATCATTAGGATTGCCAGATCCACTGCAACCTATTGAAATAGGCGGAACAAAACTTCCTGCATACGTCTTTATTGATGACGGCCCAAGAGTATTCCGTTACTACTCGCCCGATCCTCGAAAAGATTCCGTGAAGACATTCCACGCTTATCTTGATGCACATCGTAATAACCCACATCTTGATATCGAGATGTTGCCGGTTTCTGTGATGTTTGGACGCTCTCCAGGTCGTGAAGGCCATAATGGTGTTCCACATTTACGTGTGCTTAACGGTATCCAAAAATTTATCGCTATCCTCTGGTTAGGTCGTGATAGTTTTGTTCGTTTTTCACCCACTGTATCAATGCGTGAAATGGCGAACGAACACGGCACTGACACCAGTATAGCTCGAAAACTCGCTCGCGTTGCGCGTATCCATTTTTCACGTCAGCGTTTAGCGGCAGTTGGCCCTAAATTGCCAGCACGCCAAGATCTCTTCAATAAATTGCTTTCATCGAAAGCCATTGAAAAAGCAATTGAAGATGAATCAAAAGCGAAGAAAATCTCACTTGATAAAGCACGTAAAAATGCCACTGATATCATGGAGGAAATTGCAGCTAATTTCTCATATGAAGCAGTGCGTATTAGTGATCGCGTATTAAGTTGGACATGGAATAAGCTCTACCAAGGTATTAACGTTTATAATGCCGAACGCGTGCGTAAACTCGCGCAAGATGGGCATGAAATCGTTTATGTTCCTTGTCACCGTAGCCACATGGACTACTTGCTGCTTTCTTATGTGCTTTATCACCAAGGTTTAGTACCCCCACATATTGCGGCAGGTATTAACCTCAACTTCTGGCCAGCAGGTCCGATTTTCCGCCGTTTAGGGGCATTCTTTATCCGAAGAACCTTTAAAGGTAACAAACTTTACTCCACCATTTTCCGCGAATATTTAGGTGAGCTATTTACACGAGGCTACTCCATTGAATATTTTGTTGAAGGTGGACGCTCTCGTACAGGTCGATTGTTAGATCCTAAAACAGGGACACTTTCAATGACGGTACAAGCTATGTTACGTGGTGAAACACGCCCTATCTCTGTTGTTCCAATTTACATTGGGTATGAGCACGTAATGGAAGTGGCAACCTATGCCAAAGAGTTACGTGGAGCAACAAAAGAGAAAGAAGGTTTTATGCAGATGGTCAGAGGATTACGTAAATTACGTAACCTTGGTCAAGGCTATGTGAACTTTGGTGAGCCGATTTCTGTTGTACAATACTTAAATCAAGCTGTACCACAATGGCGTGATGATATTGATCCCATTGAGCCACAGCGTCCAAGTTGGTTGAACCCAGCAGTAAGCGCACTAGCTGATAACATTATGGTTCATATCAATAATGCAGCATCGATTAATGCGATCAACCTTGTTTCAACAGCCTTGCTGGCATCACGTCAGCGCGCACTCACAAGAGAGCAACTGTTAGAGCAGGTCGATTGTTATCTGCAATTATTACGCAATGTGCCTTATTCGACAGATATGATTGTGTCTGATAAAAATGCTGAAACCTTATTAGAACACGCTCTACAATCAGATAAATTCCAAGTCGAAAAAGACAGTCTGGGTGATATTGTGGTACTTCCTCGTGAAAGCGCGGTATTAATGACTTATTACCGTAATAACACAATCCACTTAATGGTCACTCCGTCATTAATTGCCAGCATCATCTTACATCATGAAAAAATTCATCGTGATGATTTAATGAAACAAGTTGAGCTAATCTTCCCTCTTATTAAAGCGGAACTATTTATTCGTTATGAGAAAGAAGAACTCCCTGAAGTCATTAATACTTTGATTGCAGAATTGTGCCGTCAACGCCTAATTTGTTCTGATAGTGATGGCTTACTACGTATCAACCCTGCGCGTATTCGTCCATTACAGCTTTTAGCCGCCAGCGTCAGAGAAACATTACAACGCTATGGTATTACGCTGTCTTTACTCAATTTTGCCCCTGAAATTAGCCGTGCATTATTGGAAAAAGAGAGCCGTATCTTGGCACAACGTCTTTCAGTCTTGCATGGTATTAACGCACCTGAGTTCTTTGATAAAGCGGTATTCTCTACTTTAGTTTCAACGCTACGTGAGGAAGGGTATCTCAATGATAATGAAGATATTCTCAAAGCAGATGCATCTGCCCTTTACCAAGTGATTGCAAAATTAATGTCACCAGAAATTCGCTTAACCATTGAAAGCGTGGGGATCACTGAAGATAACAATTCAGTACAAACTATTGACGAAAAAAGTGAGCCTAAAGCTGATGAATAATCAGCAAATAGTGCCATGACCGAAATAGAAAAGGGATAAGCTCATTGCTTATCCCTTTTTATTTCTACTCAATCGTAGATAATCATTTAGCACTTACGATACGTTAAAAATAACTAAATAAAATGCCCGCAAATAAAACAAAACCAACATAGTTATTATTCATAAAAGCTTGGAAACACGGTGCTCTTTCACGCTCTGCAATAAGCTTCTGTTGATAAATAAACAGAGCTGTTACTAACAATAACGACCAGTAGTAGATACCTTTCAGATTCAGCAAAATACCGATACCCACTAATAATGCCAACATCACCAGCTGTAAAATACCGATAATAATTTTGTCATAACGACCGAATAAAATGGCGGTAGATTTAACCCCAATTTTTATATCATCATTACGATCAACCATTGCATATTGTGTATCGTAAACCACAGACCAGATAATATTGACAAGGAATAATAACCAACACACTAATGGCAAACTTTCAGAAACGGCAGCAAATCCCATGGGGATTGACCAGCCAAAAGCCATACCTAAAATAAGCTGGGGCAGATTACTAAACCGTTTAACGAAAGGATAAAACCACGCCAGTGCAAGCCCTGCCACAGAGAGCCAAATAGTCATAGTATTAAGTGTCAAAACTAATGCAAAAGACAAGAGTACCAAAACGATAAATAAAATTTTGCTCTCTTTTTCTGTCACAGCCCCACTAGGTAATGGTCGATTTTTAGTTCGTTCAACACTGCCATCAATTTTCCGGTCAGCAAAGTCGTTTATTACACACCCAGCGGCACGCATAGAGAACACGCCAATAGTAAAGACAATCAGAATATGCCAATCAGGAAAGCCTTTAGCGGCAATCCATAAAGCCCAATAAGTTGGCCAAAGTAATAATAGCGCTCCGATAGGTTTATCTATACGCATTAAACGGCTATATGCTTGCCATTTACTTTGCGTCATACTTCCCTCCAATTTTAGCTCCCCCTAATTACTTCTCATACACTGGTGATGCAGGTAGAAACATCTCGGTTAATAATAAAGGTTTATCTGAAAGCTGGAAACGAGAACGGCGTAGCCAATACCCATTTTGTTGCCCGATATGAATAAAATCTCGACTTAAGGTTGTTTCCTGAAACAGATAACGCCCAAGTGGAACGGTTCTTAGATTGACCAGTTTTCTGTCTTCGCCTGTCAATGTCTCTTCTGGTACTAACGTCCGCCCTAATAACCAAGGAATATCGTCACCACACAATACCACTTCTCTTAACCAATAACGCTGACTTTTGGGTAAACATGCTCTTTCGTCAGCGGGCTCAATAATGTCAATAAACCCTTCTTGATAAGGCATTACGGTGACTTTTTGGCAATATTGTTCAAATCGCCTTGTCATTGAGCCTAATTCTATTAACCAACTTAATGTACTTTCTTGAATACTTGCATGTTCCTCACTGGGTAGCCAATGGATAGGTGCAGGGGTAATTATTGATTTTTTGAACATTTATTCATCATCACGCTTTGATGATCCTAGCTTGTGTGAGTCATGATGCATAAGGATATCATGATGTGACTAATGGAAGTTAAAAGCTGATAACATTTCGCATAAATAATCTAAAAAAGCGTTAAAAGAAAATCAGATTGAGTACTAAATAACCAAAAAACAAAGGAGGTTATAAAAACCTCCTTTCTATCTAACCAACTACTTATATTCAGTTTATTCGATTAACGCCATGCTTTATAACGATTAATCAGATTATTTGTTGAGCTATCATGGCTGTTAACACTTTCCTTACCTTTTAATTCAGGAAGAATACGATTAGCCAGTTGTTTGCCTAATTCAACACCCCATTGGTCAAAGGTGAAGATATTGAAAATAACACCTTGTACAAAGATCTTATGTTCATACATTGCAATCAATGCACCTAATGAATAAGGCGTAATTTCTTTTAACAAAATAGAGTTAGTTGGGCGGTTACCTTCGAACACTTTGAAAGGTGCAACATATCCCATAGTCTTAGGATCTTTTCCTGCTGCGGCAAATTCCGCATCAACTTGCTCACGCGTTTTACCAAAAGCGAGAGCTTCGGTTTGAGCAAAAAAGTTAGACATCAATTTTGCATGATGATCGGATAGTGGGTTATGGCTAATTGCAGGCGCAATAAAATCACAAGGAATGATTTTTGTACCTTGGTGGATCAGTTGGTAAAACGCATGTTGTCCGTTTGTACCTGGTTCACCCCAAATGATAGGACCCGTTTGATAATTAACTTTGTTTCCATCACGATCAATATACTTACCATTAGATTCCATATTGCCTTGTTGGAAGTAAGCAGCAAAACGATGCATGTATTGATCGTATGGCAGAATCGCTTCAGTTTCTGTGCCAAAAAAATTGTTATACCAAATGCCAATCAGAGCGAGGATCATTGGGATGTTATTTTCAGCATCTGTTGTTCTAAAGTGATTATCCATTGCATGAGCACCTTCCAGCAATTGCTCAAAGTTGTCATAACCAACAGATAATGCGATAGATAAACCAATTGCTGACCATAATGAATAACGGCCACCAACCCAATCCCAGAATTCAAACATATTGGCAGTATCAATACCAAATTTTGCCACTTCTGTACTGTTTGTGGATAACGCCACAAAGTGTTTAGCAACAAATGCACTCTCTTTAGCAGTGGCTAAAAACCAATCTCTTGCTGAATGCGCATTTGTCATGGTTTCTTGTGTAGTAAATGTTTTTGATGCGATGAGGAATAGCGTCGTTTCAGGATCACATTTTTTCAGTGTTTCTGCGATATGGGTACCATCAACATTAGAAACAAAATGCATAGTAAGATGGTTTTTATACGGACGTAATGCTTCTGTCACCATATAAGGACCAAGATCAGAACCACCGATACCAATATTTACAACATCAGTAATCGCCTTGCCTGTATAACCTTTCCATTCACCACTAATAATACGCTCACTGAAGTTTTTCATTTTATTCAGTACAGCATTCACTTCAGGCATAACATCTTTGCCATCAACGATGACGGGAGCATTGCTACGATTACGTAATGCAGTATGCAATACAGCACGATCTTCAGTACGGTTGATTTTTTCACCCGTAAACATGCTATTTATCGCACCTTCAACGTCACATTCCTTAGCCAAAGCCTGCAATTTCTCTAATGTTTCTTTCGTAATACGATTTTTTGAAAAATCCACTAGAATTTGGTCTGAAAACGTTTTTGAAAACTGCTCAAAGCGTGATGTTTCCTGAGCAAACAGTGTTTTCATCTCGGTATCTTTGATCACCGAAAAATGGTTTTCTAATGCCTTCCAGGCTAAGGTTTGGGTTGGGTTTACATTTTTCATTCACAATACTCTCTTAAGATTACAATCCAATATTCTCAGATTGTAGCCTGACATTTAATAGTTACAGTCAATTCTTTCTCATTTGATGATATTGGTCAAAACCATTCGACAAATCTAGTACTAATTACTTACATAGGTAAAACCGATAATGCGGAGCTGATTATTAATTAAATTGATTATTCTTCACTCTGCATTGACTCTCTACTTAATAACCGATATTCCTAAGTGTGTCCAACATCTCATTTTTGCCTAAAGGAATACGACAATGACTGATAATACTGCTACGCCTTCATCATCTTCTTCTCCATACACTATCGCTAAATTTGGCGGCACCAGTGTTGCTAACTTTTCAGCAATGGAAAAGTGTGCAGATATTATCCTGAAACAAAAGTCAGTTCGTGTCGTCGTTCTTTCGGCATCTGCTGGGATTACTAATTTGTTAATTGAACTTGCAGCAGGTACTGAACCTTCACAACGAGAAGCTTTACTCTCACAAGTTCGTGATATTGAATATGCCATTATTAATCAGCTTTCTCAGCCTGAAATTATTTCTCAAGAAATAAACCGCCTGCTTGAAAATATTGAGATGTTATCTGAAGCGGCTTCACTTGCCACATCTGATGCATTGACAGACGAATTAGTCAGTCACGGCGAATTAATGTCAACATTGCTATTTGTTGAATTATTGCGTGAAAAAGGCATACAGGCAGATTGGTTTGATGTCAGAAAAGTGATGAAAACGAATGATCTATTTTGTCATGCAGAGCCCGATATGGTGCAGTTAACAGCACTGACACAAAGCCTTATTCAGCCTCGTTTAGAAGAAACTGTCATCGTCACACAAGGTTTTATTGGTCAAGAGCCTAAAGGGAGAACCACAACTCTCGGTCGTGGTGGTAGCGACTATACGGCTGCACTTATTGGTGAAGCACTGGGAGTGTCTCGTGTGGATATTTGGACGGATGTCCCTGGTATTTACAGTACCGATCCAAGAATAGTGCCAGAAGCACATCGTATTGATCAAATCGCCTTTAATGAAGCGGCTGAAATGGCCACCTTTGGGGCTAAAATATTACACCCAGCGACATTATTACCTGCTGTTCGTAGTGGCATTCCAGTGTTTGTTGGCTCAAGCAAAGCCCCCGAAGAAGGCGGCACTTTAGTTTGTGCTCAAACAGAAAATCCACCTGTATTCCGCGCGATTGCACTACGTAGAAAACAAACGTTGCTCACATTACATAGCCTAAAAATGCTTCATGCGCGTGGCTTCTTGGCTGAAATTTTCACCATTTTATCACGCCACCATATTTCGGTTGATGTGATAACAACATCTGAAGTCAGCATTGCTTTAACCCTTGATACAACAGGTACAACAAATTCATCAGGCAGTTTATTAACGAATGCCTTATTAACAGAGCTATCTGCATTATGCCGTGTTGAAGTAGAAGAAGATCTAGCATTAGTTGCCGTGATTGGTAACTCACTTTCACAAGTGAATGGTTTAGGTATTAAAATTTTCGGTACATTAGAAAATTACAATATTCGTATGATAAGCCACGGAGCAAGTACCCATAATTTATGTTTATTAGTTGATGGCAAAGATGCGGATAATATTGTGCGTAAATTGCATGATACATTGTTTTAATTAAACGATTTTGAGAGAGATATTTTTTCTCTCTCAAAATTCAGCCTTTATTATTGAAAAGGTGTAAGCTTTAAAGAACTTCATTAAATAGCAATTAGAATTAAAATCTAATTTTATTAATGGAGTAATAAAAATGAAAATATTTATAAATAACAGTATGAACATTAGTGAAACAATCAGTAATAAAATCAACACCAACAATCCTCATATTCTTACTGATATAAAAAAAGAAATTAATTATTTGCACAATAAATCAGTTGCGCTGAATACTCCTATCGATACTACGCTCTATCTTTTAAAACATATAGAAGAAAAGCGTCCTATCTCTAAAAATATAGAATCCATATATAATCTAGAATTAGTAAATAAGGATAGCCTTAAATCTATGATTGATATTCATCATAGAGAAAAGAAAAAAGATTATTTAGCAATTGCTTGTTATTCGGATATATTAAAAAAAATAGACATAAAAGCTACAAATATAGAAATTCAGCTTACAAAGGAGTTTATGAAACTATCTGATCAAATAATAAAAAATCACACCATAATAAAAGATACAATAAAAATTCTAGATAGTTATTTTCAAAACCTTAAAGATCGACTGGATGAAACACCAGAACTCGAAAATAAAATAAATGAATACGATAACCAGAATAAAATTATCTCAAGCTTAATTAAATACAACACATCTCAAAAAAACATAGTGACAGATATTGAAGAAAAAACAAATAAAGCCAATAAATATAATAAAAATTTAAATGGAGCCATTGATGAGCTATGTAAAATTACTTCAAATTACATATCCATATTAGAAGATAGCGACCAATCAAAATATCATAATAAAATATTAGAAGTAATAACAAAACATATAGAAGGAATAGAAAAAATAAATACTACCTATCTTACATATTGTTTTTGTTTTTTTTTTTTTTTAAAAGAAAAAGACGGAATACGAGATCATGCCTGGTCTGGGGGGCTGGGAGATGTATAAAAGAAACAGATCCCCGAAAACCGCCATATTTTTTCGCAAATTGATTAAATTTACCGAAATCAATTAAGGCAATCTCTAAAGTCTTATGCGAAAGATGAGACATCTTTGCAATCTTTTCAACAAAAACATGGTTATCTTCTAGTAGTTTAGCAGTAAGTGTAGCAGAAATTATTTCACACTCTTTCGGTGTGACAATCCAGCCATCATTGGTGGCAAATTTATGGATAGGGATATTCCCTTCTTTTTTACTCTCTTGAGCTAGCAACGCTTCTTCTTCTTTCATTGCCTGTTTAAATAATTCTATTTCTTCTTCAACAGGCTCTGGAGAAGTAGGAATTTTATGATAAATATAGTCTCCCACTTCTTCAATGCGGGCAGGAGTCATTTCGGCTTTCAGCCAAATTTTATCAAATGCTTTTTCATCTAAAATAGCATCAGTATCTAAGCTTCCTGTTAGTTGCATCAGATTTAAAAAAGCATTAATTAAAACTTCACTTAATGGATAATTTCCTTTTGCTAAAGAAGGAAACGGCACCTCAGCGCCAGCAGGTGGTGTTTTCTGAAGGTACAAAGTATAGCTCATTGTAATGTCCTTTTTTCTGATACAGGTTCACAGCTTAAACATCTTTAATGGGAGTGGCTAGTGAGAATAACAAGGGGATATTGCTATCCCCTCACTATTTATTACATTATTGAGATCTGAAAACAAAAATAAACTAAGACTCATACCCTAAATTAGGCGCTAACCAACGTTCAACTTCACTCACGCTCATTTCTCGACGTTTTGCATAATCTTCAACCTGATCTTTTTGAATTTGAGCAACTGCGAAATATTTACTGTCAGGATGACTAAAATACCAACCCGATACTGAAGCCCCAGGCCACATGGCATACGCATCGGTCAGTTTCATCCCAATGCGATTTTCAACATCAAGTAATTGCCAAATTTTGGCTTTTTCTGTGTGCTCAGGACAGGCAGGATACCCCGGCGCAGGTCGCGTTCCTTGATATTTTTCTCGAATAAGTTCGTCATTGGAGAGGTTTTCATCAGCGCTATAACCCCAAATTTGAGTTCTAACCCGTTGATGAAGATATTCAGCAAAAGCCTCTGCTAATCTATCTGACAGCGCTTTTACCATGATTTTATTGTAGTCATCATGGGCATTATCATAAGCATTCGCGAGAGTATCTTCTTCTAATCCTCCCGTGACTGCGAAAGCACCAAAATAGTCAGCAACACCACTTTCAACAGGAGCAATAAAATCAGCTAAACAGTAATTAGGAAAATCATTTTTCTCCGTTTGTTGACGCAAATGACAGCTTTTCAAAAGTGCTTGTTGGCGACTTTCATCTTGATAAATCACAATATCATCACCCAGACGATTAGCGGGGAATATCCCGACAATTCCTTTAGGTGTTAATAATTTTTCACGACTTAGTTTATCTAGCATCGCATTTGCATCGGCAAATACACGCTTTGCCTCTTCACCGACTACATCATCTTCTAAAATACGCGGATATTTCCCTGCTAAAGACCACGTCATAAAGAAAGGCGTCCAATCGATATATTCACGCAAGGTTTCAATACTTGCCGTGATCTCTTGCACTCCTAATTGATTAGGCTTTGGTGGTGTGTAATTTTGCCAATCAATTTGTAGCGCATTTTTTCGCGCAACCTCTAAAGAAACAGGCGGTGTACGCGGTTTTTTTCTGGCGTATTGCTGACGTACAACTTCATATTCACGACGCGTTCTAGCAACAAAATCGGCTTTTTGTGTTTCAGATAATAGAGCAGCAACAACACCTACGGTTCTCGATGCATTTTGTACATAAACAGTAGGATGACTATAATTTGGTTCTATTTTTACTGCGGTATGCGCTTTAGACGTTGTTGCTCCACCAATCATTAATGGTAAGGAAAAACCTCGCCTTTCCATCTCTTTAGCAACATTCACCATCTCATCAAGTGAAGGCGTGATCAGCCCTGAAAGACCAATAATATCGACTTTTTCATCGATCGCTGTTTGCAAAATTTTATCGCAAGGCACCATTACACCTAAGTCGATAATTTCATAGTTATTGCACTGCAAAACCACACCGACAATATTTTTACCAATATCGTGAACATCACCTTTCACTGTGGCGAGTAAAATTTTACCTGCGGAAGTTCCTGCCTGTTTTGTCGCTTGGATATAAGGCTCAAGATAAGCAACGGCTTGTTTCATCACTCTTGCTGATTTCACAACTTGAGGTAAAAACATTTTGCCTTCACCGAATAAATCACCGACGGTATTCATACCATTCATCAATGGCCCTTCAATCACTTCAATAGGGCTTGATGCTTGTTGGCGACAAGCTTCTGTATCTTCAACAATAAACTCGGTGATCCCTTTAATTAAGGCGTATTCTAAACGTTTCTCAACATTCCACTGTCTCCATTCGGCAAGCTGATGATTTTGCTCATCACTTTTAGTGCCACGATAACGTTCTGCCAATGCTAATAAATTATCTGTGCTCTCTTCATGACGATTTAAAATGACATCTTCAACTGCGTTACGCAGTTCATCAGGTAGTGAGTCATAAATGGCGAGTTGTCCCGCATTGACAATCCCCATATCCATACCATTTTTTACTGCGTAATAGAGAAAAACAGAGTGAATAGCTTCACGAACAGGATCGTTACCTCTAAATGAGAATGAAACGTTAGATACCCCACCAGAAATTAAGGCATAAGGCAGTTGAGATTTAATATCCGCACAGACTTCAATAAAATCAACGGCATAATTATTATGTTCTGCAATACCTGTTGCGACGGCGAATATATTAGGATCAAAAATAATATCTTCAGGAGGAAAACCCGCTTGCTCGGTCAATAACTGATAAGCTCGACGACAAATTTCAATTTTACGTTCTCGGGTATCCGCTTGCCCTACTTCATCAAACGCCATAACGACAACAGCAGCACCATATTTACGCACCAATCTAGCATGCTCAAGAAAAGGAATTTCACCCTCTTTCATCGAAATTGAGTTAACAATACCTTTGCCTTGAATACACTTTAGGCCTTCTTCGATCACTTCCCATTTGGAGGAGTCAATCATCACAGGCACTTTGGCAATATCAGGCTCACCCGCAATGAGATTGAGAAAACGTGTCATCGCTTCGACGGCATCTAACATGCCTTCATCCATGTTGATATCAATGATTTGAGCACCGTTTTCAACTTGATGACGTGCCACATCTAACGCTTCTTGGTAATTACCTTCTTTTATCAAGCGTTTAAATTTGGCAGAACCTGTAACGTTGGTTCTTTCGCCCACATTCACAAACAGTGAATTTTCATCAATAACTAATGGTTCAAGACCTGAAAGACGACATGCTTTTTTCAAGGAAGGTAATACTCTTGGTGCAATGCCTTCTACCGCTTGTGAAATGGCGAGAATATGCGCAGGAGTGGTTCCACAACAACCACCTACAATATTGAGAAAACCAGCTTGTGCCCACTCTTTAATTTGCTCAGCCATCTCTTGGGCATCTAAATCATAGCCTCCAAATGCGTTAGGCAAACCAGCATTAGGGTGAGCACTGACATAGGTTTCAGAAATTTGCGAAAGTGTTTGAATATATTGGCGTAATTCTCTAGGGCCTAAAGCACAATTTAAGCCAAATGAAAGCGCATCCGCATGGCGTAAAGAGTGATAGAACGCTTCTGTTGTTTGACCTGTTAATGTTCTTCCTGATGCATCCGTAATGGTACCGGAGATCATTACAGGTAACTCAATATTGAGTGATTCAAATTCACATTTAATGGCGAAAATAGCCGCTTTCGCATTTAGTGTGTCGAAAATAGTTTCGACCATAATTAGATCAACACCGCCTGTAATTAATCCGCGCGTTGCTTCTCGATAAGCTTCCACCAGCTTATCAAATGAAACGTTACGAAAAGCCGGATCGTTAACATCTGGGGATATTGAGGCAGTTCTATTGGTTGGCCCCAAAACACCCGCGACATAGCGAGGTTTATCTGGTGTTAAGGCACTCCATTTATCTGCACAGGCTTTAGCTAATTTTGCCGCTTCTTCATTAAGTTCGAAACAAAGCGACTCCATCTGATAATCCGCCATCGCAATAGATGTCGAGTTAAAGGTGTTGGTTTCAACAATATCAGCGCCTGCTTGAAAATAAGCATTATGAATATCGGCAATAATTTGCGGTTGAGTTAAAACTAAAAGATCATTATTCCCTTTGACATCACAGCGCCAATCAGCAAAACGCTCACCTCGATAATCGGCTTCTGTCAGTTGATATTGTTGGATCATTGTACCCATTGCACCATCAAGTACTAAGATACGTTTTGCTAATGCTTCCGTCAGTTGTTGCTTTATGTTTGCCACGTTGTTCCCTCTTAATAGAGAATGTTTTTGTTCTTGTTTTCTTTATTGTTATTTCGTTGTTTTTTTATCCTACCATATCTTTTTATAAAGATTTCTAAGACGAAGATGAGAGATTTTCACTTAGCGATAAATCCCATTACAGTAATATTTCTTATCACACATTTTGTTTTGAAAAATGCGGTGATCGGAGGAGTTTTATTACACGAGATAGTTCATAATAGATATTAATATGGATAGCATTTCTGGAGTGTATGCATGACAGTTTCCCCTACAAATAAAAAAGTGCGTAAGACGAAAACAACTGCCACTCAAAGCACCGCACAAGGAGGCCCTGTTCAGTCATTAAGTCGTGGACTGACATTATTGGAATATATTTCCGAATCTCCGGGTGGTATCGCCCTAACTGATTTAGCCTTTCAAGCTGGGTTACCCAATTCCACAACACACCGCCTACTCACTACACTTCAACAACATGGTTTTGTTCGCCAAGTCGGAGATTTAGGCTTATGGGTTGTAGGTACACACGCCTTTATTGTCGGCAGTAGTTTTCTGCAAACCCGTAACTTACTTGTTATGGTTCACCCCATCTTACGTCAATTAATGGAAGACTCAGGTGAAACGGTAAATTTGGCAATTCTTGACCAAATTGAATTTGATGCGGTGATTGTCGATCAAGTGCAATGTAATGCGTTAATGCGAATGTCTGCACCTATTGGCGGTAAATTACCCATGCACGCATCGGGTGCGGGTAAAGCGTTTCTTTCCACTTTACCAGAAAATAAATTACTGCCTTTGCTCCAGAAAAAAGGCCTAATGGCTTATACCCCTCATACACGAACACTTCCTTCATCCTTAAAAGAAAATTTAGAACAAGCCCGCAAACAAGGCTTCTCTTTCGATGATGAAGAGCATGCTTTAGGTTTACGCTGTATTGGTGCCTGTATTTATGATGAACACCACCAGCCTTTTGCCGCAATTTCGCTTTCAGGTCCTGTGTCTAGAATGACGGATTCTCGTATCACTGAATTGGGTGCGATGGTGATAAAAGCAGCAAAACAAATTAGCCGTGAATACGGTGGCGTAAAAAGTTAATCCGCCCTCTTTCACCTTCCTCATTGCAAAGTAATGAGGAAGGCATCTCCGCAATTAAACCGATTCAGCTTTTTAAAATGACCGCTTTTACACTTTATTTCCGTTAAATATTAAAAAACTGTTATTTCTCCCCTTAAAAAATTGATGTCGATCACAGATGTTGTTTAAGGTGCATTAAGAGTATTGCAACTCTGCTTGTTACCCGTAACAATGTTACCGGTAACAAATACTATAGCTAATACATATATTCTCTTTTTATAGCCAATAGTAACGCTCATCACCCTTGTGTGAATAAAGGAAGCATCATTATGAACCCTAAAAATCATGACCATTTTCAGAACGACTTTGCACCTCTAAATGAAACAGTAAAACAGGTTACAGAGCGTATTGTTGCTCGTTCACAATCGACTCGTCGTGCTTATCTGAAAAAAATTGAAGCCGCAAAAAGCCAAACAGTACATCGTGCTCAACTTGCTTGTGGTAATTTGGCTCATGGTTTCGCTGCTTGTCAGGCTGATGATAAAAATCGCCTGAAAAATATGGTTCATAATGATATTGCCATTATCACTGCTTACAATGATATGTTGTCAGCTCATCAGCCGTATGAAGATTATCCTCAAAAAATTAAAAAAGCATTACATGCTGTTGGTGCCGTAGGACAAGTGGCAGGTGGTGTTCCTGCAATGTGCGATGGTGTCACTCAGGGTCAAGATGGCATGGAGCTATCACTCCTTAGTCGTGATGTGATTGCAATGTCAGCAGCAGTGGGTTTATCCCATAATATGTTTGATGGTGCGCTGTATTTAGGGATCTGCGATAAAATCGTTCCCGGATTAGCGATGGCTGCACTCTCTTTTGGTCATCTTCCTGCTATTTTTGTTCCTGCGGGTCCTATGACTAGCGGCTTACCCAATAAAGAAAAAGTCCGTATTCGCCAGCTTTATGCTGAAGGTAAAGTAGATCGTAATGCCTTGTTAGAAGCGGAAGCTGCTTCTTATCATAGTATTGGGACTTGTACCTTTTATGGCACAGCAAATTCCAACCAAATGGTGATGGAAATAATGGGGTTACATTTACCTGGTGCTTCTTTTGTGCATCCTAATACGCCATTGCGTGATGCATTAACTGACGCAGCCGCCAGCCAAATTGTGCGTCTCACTGAAAACTCGGGTAACTATCTTCCTATCGGGCAATTAGTTGATGAGAAAGTGATTGTAAATGGCATTATTGCTCTGTTAACAACAGGCGGTTCCACTAATCTCACTATGCACTTAGTCGCAATGGCCCGTGCAGCAGGTATTATTATTAATTGGGATGATTTCTCTGAACTTTCGCAAGTTGTTCCACTTATTGCTCGTATTTATCCTAATGGTCCAGCCGATATTAACCAATTTCAAGCGGCTGGAGGAATTGCTCTCATTATTCGTGAATTACTGAAAAAAGGCTTAATTCATCGTGATGTAAACACGGTGGCTGGATTTGGTATTGAACGCTATACCTTAGAGCCTTGGTTAAATGACGGCAAACTTGATTGGCGTGAAGGTGCGATAAGCTCTTTAGATAAAGATGTGATTGCTGATATAAATACGCCATTCTCATCACATGGTGGTACACAAGTGATGCAAGGTAATTTAGGTAGAGCGGTAATGAAAACCTCTGCGGTACCCGATGAGAATAAAATTATCGAAGCGCCAGCTGTTGTTTTTAATAGCCAACATGATATTGCCGCTAAATTTGAAGCTGGTGAGTTAAATAAAGATTGTGTGGTCGTTGTGCGTTATCAAGGACCACAAGCCAATGGGATGCCTGAATTACACAAATTAATGCCGCCGTTAGGGGTGTTAATGGATAAAGGCTACAAAGTCGCATTAGTTACAGATGGCAGACTTTCAGGCGCATCAGGTAAAGTTCCCGCCGCAATTCATGTTACACCAGAAGCGGTAAATGGTGGTTTATTATCCAAAGTACGTGATGGTGATATCATTCGTGTTAATGGTAAAACAGGTGAGTTAACGTTACTTGTCGATGAGCAAACAATAAATGCTCGCCAAGATGAAATCCCTGATTTAAGTGCCAACAATACAGGCTGTGGTCGTGAGTTATTCATTAATTTACGCCGTCATTTATCAGGTGCTGAACAAGGTGCTTGTTGCATTGATTTTTAATGTAGACAAGTTTTGAGGCTTAACGAGGAGCAAATTAAATTTATTTGCTCACCACTTTCTGATTAGGAAATACAATCATGGATCATTGGAATACAAGTGCAGAGTCTGTACTAAAATCAGGGCCTGTTGTTCCGGTTATTGTTATCAACCATATTGATGATGCAGTCCCTATTGCAAAAGCTTTAGTCGCCGGTGGTGTAAAAGTCTTAGAAGTGACATTACGTACAGAATGTGCAATTGAAGCTATCCGCCGTATTGCAAAAGAAGTTCCTGAAGCTATTGTAGGCGCGGGGACGGTAATTAATCCTCAACAATTAGCGCAAGTTACTGAAGCGGGTGCTCAATTTGCTATTAGCCCAGGATTAACAGAAGCATTACTCAAAGCGGCTGTTGCGGGAACTATTCCTTTAATTCCAGGGATTTCAACAGTTTCCGAATTAATGCTGGGAATGAGCTACGGTTTAAATGAATTTAAGTTTTTCCCAGCTGAAGCTAATGGTGGTGTAAAGGCATTAAAAGCAATTTCAGGGCCATTCTCAACAATTCGCTTCTGCCCAACTGGCGGTATTTCACCAGAAAACTACCGTAACTACCTTGCACTTGAGAGTGTACTTTGTATTGGTGGTTCTTGGTTAGTGCCTAATGATGCAGTGAAAGCAGGTGATTTCCAACGCATTACTGAATTAGCTAAAGAAGCTGTTGCGGGTACTCAGCGTTAATTATCTCTGTACAAAAATAGGTTTTATCCAATAAAGGTAGGTATCCCCTTATACCTATCTTTATTTTTATCTTTTCCTAGGGCAATTTATTAAGTAAATCGCTTAGTTTGGGAATAGGCATAAACATCTTCGATATACCCTTCTTTAATTTTTTGCTGTTGCTGTTGCCAATATTCTGGTGATAAAAGCTCACGATGTTGAGCTTCAAAATAGTGGCAAACTCGCTTATCACTACATAAAAAATAGCGAAATTCTTCAGGAAATACATCATTGAGTGCAACGCTATACCAAGGCTCGCTCGCTAATTCATCTTCAGGGTAACGAGCAGGAGGGATCGCCCGAAAATTCATATCTGTCATATAACTAATTTCATCATAGTCATAGAAAATCACACGATGATGCCGAGTTACACCAAAGTTTTTAAACAGCATATCACCGGGAAAAATATTCGCTGCAATAAGCTCTTTCAACGCTTGCCCATAATCTTCAACAACAGCTTTAAGTTGATTGACATCGCACTGTTCCATATAGATATTGAGCGGTATCATTCTCCGTTCCATATAAAGGTGACGGATCAGTATTTTATCACCTAGATCTTCTAGTTTATTTGGGATCTCTTGTTCAAAAACAGCCATTAATTCAGGGCTAATTCTTTTCTTATCGATCATAAAATTCTCAAACTCTTGGGTATCTGCCATTCGTCCAACACGATCATGTTCTTTAACCAATTGATAGCACTCTTTTACACGCTCCGCAGTGATCGTTTTTTGTGGTGCAAACTTGTCTTTGATTACTTTAAAAACTCGATCATAAGTTGGTAATGTAAATACTAACATCACCATACCTTTTACACCGGGTGCTTCAATAAATTGCTCTGATGAAAAATTCATAAAGGCGAGGTATTCACGATAGTATTCTGTTTTACCGTGTTTTTGGCATCCTATAGACATATAAAGCTCAGCGATAGATTTGCTTGGTAATATATCTCTTAACCATGCGACTAATGCCGCAGGAAATGGGGCATAAACCATAAAATAAGAACGGGCAAAACCAAAGACAATACTAGCTTCATCTGCTGAGATAAGGCAGGTATCAATCAGTAATTGCTGCTCAACATTATGAATAGGCAATAAGAATGGAATATATTGATTATTAATCACTATTTTTCCAATCAACCAAGCCGCTTTATTACGATAAAAGAGTTCGTTTGCAATATGAAATACCGCACTCTGCAATTGTTCAGAAGAGAATTGAGCGGTAAGTACACTACAAATAGAGTGAATGTCGCGTTGTTTATTTTGCCACGGTAATCGCAAAGGTAAGCGTGATAAAACGTCTTGCAGTAATGTGGGTAAATCACTCTGAATAACAAACTGCTTTGATAACGGTCGAGGTGCTTGTGTAAAGCGATAAGCTGGTTGGGATGAAAAAACAAATAGGTTTTTTTTATTCAATTCACGATGGTAAAACAGACGACAATAAACAGAATTAAAAAAGCTCTCTGCGATCTCAAACCGAGGGTAATTGGGCAATAATTGCGTATAGTTTTCTTTCACCCTTTGTAGAAAAAGACTTTCTTTATCAATATCATGCCGAATACACTTAAGTTGTTCAACCACTAATCCAACATGATTATCGTATAAACGGATGCGCTCTTTCATCGCGATTTGAACACCATGCCAATCCGCCTGCTCAAAACGATATTGTGCCCCCGAGGTTATCTCAAGGAAGCGACCATATTGGGCATCAAAGCCTTGTAAAATTGTTTGAGCAATTAAATCTTCTGGCGTCATTAACAACCTCACGAAAAAGAGGAGCATCCTGCTCCTGAATTATCACCACAAAAATAGATAATGATATTTTTAAAACTTGTGGCTCGCTGAAATCTAAAACTGTTGTTCTTCTGTTGAGCCCGTTAGTGCCGTCACTGAAGACATACCACCTTGAATAATCGTGGTCACTTTATCGAAATATCCTGTTCCCACTTCTTGCTGATGCGAGGAGAAGGTGTAACCTTGATTAAGTGCAGCAAACTCTTTTTCTTGCACCTTCTCAACGTAATGTTTCATACCTTCACCCTTAGCATAATCATGTGCCAGATCGAACATGTTGAACCACATGCTGTGAATACCCGCTAAAGTAATAAACTGGAATTTATATCCCATTGCGGAAAGCTCATCTTGGAAATGTGCGATCGTGCGATCATCAAGGTTCTTTTTCCAGTTAAAAGAAGGCGAGCAGTTATAAGCCAGCATTTTCCCGGGATATTTATCGTGAATAGCTTCTGCAAACTTAGCTGCCATTTTCAGATCAGGGAGTGATGTTTCACACCACACCAGATCGGCGTAAGGTGCATAAGCAAGCCCACGACTAATGGCTTGATCAATACCCGCATGAGTACAGAAGAAACCTTCAGGAGTACGTTTTCCTGTTAAGAATGGACTATCGTAAGGATCACAATCTGAAGTTAAGAGATCGGCAGCATCAGCATCTGTTCTGGCAACAAGTAATGTTGGCACATCAGACACATCAGCGGCCAAACGTGCAGCGACAAGCTTTTGTACAGCCTCTTGAGTCGGAACTAATACTTTTCCTCCCATATGACCGCATTTTTTCACTGCTGCTAACTGATCTTCAAAGTGAACACCTGCCGCTCCAGCTTCAATCATTGCTTTCATTAATTCAAAGGCATTTAATACCCCACCAAAACCTGCTTCCGCATCAGCCACAATAGGAAGGAAAAAATCAATATAATCTTTATGTTGAGGACCAATACCATTTGACCACTGAATTTGATCAGCTCGTCTAAACGTATTATTAATACGTTGAACAACATTAGGAACAGAATCAACTGGATATAGCGACTGATCAGGGTACATGCTTGCTGCGGTGTTAGCATCAGCAGCCACTTGCCATCCTGAAAGGTAAACAGCTTCTAACCCTGCTTTTGCTTGTTGCAACGCTTGCCCACCAGTTAAAGCACCTAATGCATTAACATAACCCTTTTTCGATTTTCCATTTAATGATGACCAAAGCCTTTGAGCGCCACGTCTTGCTAAGGTATGTTCTGGGTTAACCGAACCTCTTAATTTAATGACATCTTCAGCGCTATAAGGACGGGTAATGCCTTTCCAGCGAGGTTGTTCCCACTCTTTCTCTAATTGGGCGATTTGCTCTGATCTACTAATAGTCATAAAAACAGCTCCTATAAATACGGTAGTGATGATGTTTGCAGTTTATAAATACGTTTTGACGTATCTTTTTTAATTTAAAAGTTGGTAACCCGGTAAAGTCAGAAAATCGACTAATTCATCTTGGGTTGTAATCTTATCCATCAAAGAAGCCGCTTCTTTAAAACGCCCTTCTTTAAAACGAGTATCACCGACTTCTTGGTGTATCACTTCAAGCTCTTCTTTCAGCATTTTACGAAAGAGATCTTTAGTCACGACTTGCCCATCAGACAGTGTTTTTTGATGGCGGATCCATTGCCAAATAGAGGTACGCGATATTTCCGCTGTTGCTGCATCTTCCATTAATCCATAGATAGGTACGCAACCATTACCAGAAATCCACGCTTCGATATATTGCACAGCAACACGAATATTCGCTCTCATGCCCTTTTCTGTACGTTCACCTGTACAAGGTGCTAATAACATTTCTGCCGTTATTTTTTCATTGCGTTGTACATCGAGCTGATTGGAGCGAGTCCCCAATACCGCATCAAAAGCAGACAATACTGTTTCAGCAAGGCCAGGGTGAGCAATCCAGGTACCATCATGGCCATTTGTTGCTTCAAACTCTTTATCGTCAAATACCTTTTTCAAAATAATGCCATTTTGCTCAGGATCTCTACTTGGGATAAATGCAGACATTCCGCCCATCGCAAAAGCACCCCGTTTATGGCAAGTCTGGATCAGTAAACGTGAATAAGCACTTAAGAAAGGTTGAGTCATCGTGATCCCTTGTCTATCAGGTAATACACGATCTGGGTAATTTTTTAATGTCTTGATATAGCTAAAAATATAATCCCAACGACCACAATTAAGTCCAACGATATGCTCTTTCATATGAAAAAGAATTTCTTCCATTTGAAAAACAGCGGGTAAGGTTTCAATTAATACTGTGGCTTTAATGGTTCCTGTTGCTAAACCAAAGCGCTTTTCAGTGAAATGAAAAACATCACTCCACCATTTAGCCTCTTGCCATGTTTGCAATTTAGGAATGTAAAAATAAGGGCCACTCCCTTTTTCTAATAAGGCTTTGTGGTTATGGTAAAAATACAAAGCAAAATCAAATAATCCCCCTGCAATAGGCTTCCCTTGCCATAGCACATGCTTCTCAGGAAGGTGGAGTCCTCTTACTCTTGCAATCAATACCGCAGGTGACGCTTTAAGTTGATAACATTTACCTTTTTCATTGGTATAAGAAATAGTGCCTTTGACGGCATCACGCAAATTGATCTGGCCATCAATTACTTTGTCCCATGTAGGCGCTAAGGAGTCTTCAAAGTCCGCCATAAAGACTTTCACATTAGCATTTAGTGCATTGATAACCATTTTGCGATCAACAGGCCCTGTTATTTCCACTCGACGGTCTTGAAGATCTTTAGGTATTGGATTAACTTTCCATTCTGATTTTATAATGGAATCTGATTCCGAAATAAAATCAGGAAGTTCACCATTATCAACTCTGTGTTTCCAGTTATCTCTTTCAACTAATAAAGCATGGCGTCTATCTGAGAAATGATTTACTAAATCAGTTAAAAAACACTTAACATCATGATTTAATATATTCTTTTCCTGTTCACCAAAAGATTGCGTAAAATTTAATTCTTCTGTAGTTAACGATTGTGACATTCTGCATTCCCCTAAAAGCGTTTACACACCTGATTAAGATTAATGCAGTTTTCACAAAAATCAAAAATGAATTCCATTTTTATTTAAATAATTTTTAACAATGTGATTACATCGGTGTTTTTTTATTGTACAAAAATCAGAATTTCAAAATAATTCGAGGGATCTGGAAGAGATCGGTAATAGACGGAGAAAAAGAATGTTAATGTCTGATGATTTTAGCTATATAGCTTTTTCTTATATGAATATTCTTCATACACCACATGAAGACCTCGACATTTAAAAAGTTATTAGATAAATTCAGGCTTCTAGATGTCTAGATGTATTTTAGAGGTTATTGAAATGCCAATTAGAGTGCCCGATGAGCTACCCGCAGTCCGCTGTTTACAAAAAGAGAATGTCTTTGTTATGACATCCAGTAGAGCGAGTATTCAAGATATTCGCCCATTAAAAGTGCTTATCCTTAATTTAATGCCAAAGAAAATAGAAACAGAAAATCAATTTCTGCGATTGCTTTCTAATAGTCCTCTTCAAATTGATATTCAATTATTGCGTATTGACTCTCGTGTTCCTAAAAATACTCCGGTAGAGCATCTCGATACTTTCTATTGTGATTTTGACCAAATTAAAGAACAAAATTTCGATGGACTTATTGTCACAGGTGCACCATTAGGGCTAGTTGAATTTGAAGATGTGGCTTATTGGGATGAAATAAAAGAAGTTATTACATGGGCTAAAGAGCATGTGACTTCTACACTCTTTATTTGTTGGGCGGCTCAAGCTGGATTGAATATCTTATACGACCTACCTAAATACACGCTAGAACAAAAAATTTCAGGCGTATATAGTCATAATACTTGCTCACCATTTTCACTGTTAACACGCGGATTTGATGAGACTTTCTTTGCTCCGCATTCTCGTTATGCTGGTTTTCCTATCGACTTTATTCAAAACAATACTGATTTAGAGATCCTTGCAACATCAGAAGAAGCTGGCGCTTATTTATTTGCATCAAAAGATAAAAGAGTTGTTTTTGCAACTGGGCATCCAGAATACGATCCCAATACACTAGCAGATGAATATCATCGTGATGTTAAAGCAGGGCTAGATCCTAAATTACCCGAAAACTATTTTCCTAGTAATGATCCGAGTAAAAAACCTATCGCTTCTTGGCGTAGTCATGGACATTTATTGTTTGCTAATTGGTTGAACTACTATGTTTATCAGATAACACCGTTCGATCTTACCCAAATGAATCCAACATTAGATTAAAGAAAAACCCCAAAATCAATTTGGGGTTTTAAGATAATCATTACTAAACTAAGAATTATTTATAACGATGAGCCAATGCGTTAGCTGCGATCATTGCATTATAAACATCTTCCTCAGTCACTTTCATTGGCATATTACCCATCGTGTCGCCTTCAGCACAGGCGATTTTAGCAACAGTGCGCCATTCGCTTTCAATGAATTCTTTCATGCCCATATCTTCAAGTGTCAGTGGTAATTCTGCCGCTTTAATAATACGGATCACTTCATCAATTTCTTCTTGTGGTGCATTTTCTAACACTAATTGAGTTAATAAACCGAATACCACTTTTTCACCATGTTGAACTCGGTGTAAAGACTCAACAGCAGACATACCATTATTTACTGCGTGAGCAGCTGCTAAACCACCGGCTTCAGCACCAACACCACTTAGGTAGATTGTTGCTTCAATAGTTTGCTCTAATGCAGGAGTGGTAATTTTGTGGCGAATAGCATCCATTGCTTTATCAATGTTTTCACTTAACATTTCAAAACAAAGTTGTGCTAAACCAAGGCCTGTACGTGATGGACGTTGATTGACTAAATTTAAGCCGTCTGCTTGATAACAAGCTCGTGCTTCAAAGTAAGTTGCTAAGGCGTCGCCAACACCTGCTGAGAAAAAGCGTTGTGGGGCTGATGCAATAATAGCGGTATCAGCAATAACAACATCTGGATTTTGTGGTAAGAATAAGTATTTATCAAACTCACCATTTTCTTTGTATAAAACAGATAATGCAGTACAAGGTGCATCAGTTGAAGCGATAGTTGGGAATAAAATAACAGGAATGTGTTGATAATAAGCAACGGCTTTAGACACATCTAATGTCTTACCTCCTCCAATTCCAATAATAACGTTTGCTTTATTTTCAACCGCAATTTTACCAAGGCGATTAACTTCTGCCTCAGTACATTCGTAATTAAATTTTTCAACCAGTGAAACAATACCATTTTCTTTTAGAGAAGGAGCCGCTTCTTTAGTTACTTTTTCTAAAAAAAACTCATCACTAATAATAAATGCATTATCACCAAAATCTTTTACATATTTACCGACAGAAGACAGTAATTGGCTACCAATAAAGAATTTTTTTGGCGAGGTTACAGAGCGAGGTAATATAGATGACATAACTAAATTCCTTTATTTTAGATTTTGCTACAAACAGTAGCAGAATTAGTATTTCATCTTACCTCTCATCATAATATGAATCTAGTAAACTCTCTGATAGTCATTACCTAAATCATTTAAATTCATTATTTTTAATTTATATAAAACAAATAGTTATTTTTAGATGATTTTAAAAAAGCAGATTACCTACGTATTTATTACTATAATAAAGGCATCATCACTGTGATGCCATAAAAAGGACAACACAATAAATCGTTATTTGATATACAGTCATGTTATATTCACGCTATAACAATATATTATTTTATTAAGGTGATTTCTTGTGGAAGACGCTGTTATTCTCGTAGATAAAAATGATAATGAGCTAGGAACAATGCCAAAGCTTGAAGCTCATATTGTAGGCGCCTTACATCGAGCCTTTTCAATATTTATTTTTAATTCAAAACAGCAATTACTTATTCAACAACGTGCAATATCTAAATATCACTCTGGTGGTTTATGGGCAAATACATGTTGTAGCCACCCGCTTCCAAACGAATTACTTTCAGATGCTATTCATCGTCGTTTAGATGAAGAATTAGGCATGAAATGTGATATGCAACCTATTGGAACTATTCTGTATAACGAAAAAGTGACAAATGATCTGATAGAGCATGAATTTGATCATCTATTTCTTGGGTTTAGTAATGAATTACCACATAGCAACCCAGATGAAGTGATGAATTATCGTTGGATTTCTTTAGATACACTCTATCAAGATACCGAAGAAAACCCACAAAATTACAGTGTTTGGTTTCGTTATATATTAAATAGGATGGGAATTGAGCAATTTTCTCGTTGGAGCCAAGGCATTATTTAGCAATTATCTTATTAACAACCTAAATACAAAATCAATTGCTTATTCTTTTGATCTTTTTAAAAGCCCCAAACGCAAAAAAGCCAACCCATTGGGTTGGCTTTCTCGTCTTATTTAATACCTGGCAGTTCCCTACTCTCACATGGGGAGACCCCACACTACCATCGGCGCTACAACGTTTCACTTCTGAGTTCGGCATGGATTCAGGTGGGCCCGCTGCGCTATGGCCGCCAAGCAAATTCGGTATCATTACCCGTTACTGTTGTTTCTTTCTCAGTAACCAGCAATCTCAATCTTAAACAAGCTTACTTCATCGATGTTCGTCTCTCAGACAAAACACCTTCGGTGTTGTCAGGTTAAGCCTCACGGTTCATTAGTACTGGTTAGCTCAACGTATCGCTACGCTTACACACCCAGCCTATCAACGTCTTAGTCTTAAACGTTCCTTTAGGTCACTCTAGGTGACAGGGAAGACTCATCTCGAGGCAAGTTTCCCGCTTAGATGCTTTCAGCGGTTATCTCTTCCGCACTTAGCTACCGGGCAATGCCATTGGCATGACAACCCGAACACCAGTGGTGCGTTCACTCCGGTCCTCTCGTACTAGGAGCAACCCCTCTCAATCTTCCAACGCCCACGGCAGATAGGGACCGAACTGTCTCACGACGTTCTAAACCCAGCTCGCGTACCACTTTAAATGGCGAACAGCCATACCCTTGGGACCTACTTCAGCCCCAGGATGTGATGAGCCGACATCGAGGTGCCAAACACCGCCGTCGATATGAACTCTTGGGCGGTATCAGCCTGTTATCCCCGGAGTACCTTTTATCCGTTGAGCGATGGCCCTTCCATTCAGAACCACCGGATCACTAAGACCTACTTTCGTACCTGCTCGAGCCGTCACTCTCACAGTCAAGCTGGCTTATGCCTTTGCACTAACCGCATGATGTCCGACCATGCTTAGCCAACCTTCGTGCTCCTCCGTTACTCTTTAGGAGGAGACCGCCCCAGTCAAACTACCCACCAGACACGGTCCCCGACCCGGATTACGGGCCTAGGTTAGAACATCAAACGTTAAAGGGTGGTATTTCAAGGTTGACTCCATGCAGACTGGCGTCCACACTTCTAAGTCTCCCACCTATCCTACACATCAAGGCTCAATGTTCAGTGTCAAGCTATAGTAAAGGTTCACGGGGTCTTTCCGTCTTGCCGCGGGTACACTGCATCTTCACAGCGAGTTCAATTTCACTGAGTCTCGGGTGGAGACAGCCTGGCCATCATTACGCCATTCGTGCAGGTCGGAACTTACCCGACAAGGAATTTCGCTACCTTAGGACCGTTATAGTTACGGCCGCCGTTTACTGGGGCTTCGATCAAGAGCTTCTCCCTAAGGATAACCCCATCAATTAACCTTCCAGCACCGGGCAGGCGTCACACCGTATACGTCCACTTTCGTGTTTGCACAGTGCTGTGTTTTTAATAAACAGTTGCAGCCAGCTGGTATCTTCGACTGGCTTCGGCTCCGTCCGCAAGGGACTTCACTTACCGCCAGCGTGCCTTCTCCCGAAGTTACGGCACCATTTTGCCTAGTTCCTTCACCCGAGTTCTCTCAAGCGCCTGAGTATTCTCTACCTGACCACCTGTGTCGGTTTGGGGTACGATTGTTGGTAACCTGAAGCTTAGAGGCTTTTCCTGGAAGCAGGGCATCAATTGCTTCACCACCTTAGTGGCTCGTCATCACACCTCAGCATTAAGTGACCGGATTTGCCTAATCACTCTGCCTACATGCTTGAACCGGGACGACCGTCGCCCGGACAACCTAGCCTTCTCCGTTCCCCCATCGCAGTTACCACCAGTACGGGAATATTAACCCGTTTCCCATCGACTACGCTTTTCAGCCTCGCCTTAGGGGTCGACTCACCCTGCCCCGATTAACGTTGGACAGGAACCCTTGGTCTTCCGGCGTGCGGGTTTTTCACCCGCATTATCGTTACTTATGTCAGCATTCGCACTTCTGATACCTCCAGCATACCTCACAGTACACCTTCGCAGGCTTACAGAACGCTCCCCTACCCAACAACACATAGTGTCGCTGCCGCAGCTTCGGTGCATGGTTTAGCCCCGTTACATCTTCCGCGCGGGCCGACTCGACCAGTGAGCTATTACGCTTTCTTTAAATGATGGCTGCTTCTAAGCCAACATCCTGGCTGTCTGAGCCTTCCCACTTCGTTTCCCACTTAACCATGACTTTGGGACCTTAGCTGGCGGTCTGGGTTGTTTCCCTCTTCACGACGGACGTTAGCACCCGCCGTGTGTCTCCCGTGATAACATTCTTCGGTATTCGCAGTTTGCATCGAGTTGGTAAGTCGGGATGACCCCCTAGTCGAAACAGTGCTCTACCCCCGAAGATGAGTTCACGAGGCGCTACCTAAATAGCTTTCGGGGAGAACCAGCTATCTCCCGGTTTGATTGGCCTTTCACCCCCATCCACAAGTCATCCGCTAATTTTTCAACATTAGTCGGTTCGGTCCTCCAGTTAGTGTTACCCAACCTTCAACCTGCCCATGGATAGATCACCGGGTTTCGGGTCTATACCCTGCAACTCATTCGCCCAGTTAAGACTCGGTTTCCCTACGGCTCCCCTATTCGGTTAACCTTGCTACAGAATATAAGTCGCTGACCCATTATACAAAAGGTACGCAGTCACCTCACGAAGAGGCTCCTACTGCTTGTACGTACACGGTTTCAGGTTCTTTTTCACTCCCCTCGCCGGGGTTCTTTTCGCCTTTCCCTCACGGTACTGGTTCACTATCGGTCAATCAGGAGTATTTAGCCTTGGAGGATGGTCCCCCCATATTCAGACAGGATAACACGTGTCCCGCCCTACTCGTCGAGTTCACAATAACAGCATCTTCAGATACGGGGCTATCACCCTTTACTGCCGGACTTTCCAGACCGTTCTCCTGATGCTGCTATTGATTAAGACTCTGGGCTGTTCCCCGTTCGCTCGCCGCTACTAGGGGAATCTCGGTTGATTTCTTTTCCTCGGGGTACTGAGATGTTTCAGTTCTCCCGGTTCGCTTCATTAACCTATGTATTCAGTTAATGATAATATCCATTGGATATTGGGTTTCCCCATTCGGAAATCGTCGGGTATAACGGTTCATATCACCTTACCGACGCTTATCGCAGATTAGCACGTCCTTCATCGCCTCTGATTGCCTAGGCATCCACCGTGTACGCTTATTCGCTTAACCTCACAACCCGAAGGTGTCTTTTTGAAGACTATCTTGGTGGTGATGGCTGCGCAGATTACATTTCGTCGTTGGGCAGTGCTCGCCATGCTCACATACTTATGTATGTTGCGCTGGCTACGCGCTGGCCGCCTCGAACTGTAAATTGCTCGCTCATCCCACTTTGATGTCAAAAACACATTCAAAGTTTGAGATTTTGAGAGACTCATCAATATACCTCGGTGATATATTGATTTGTTTTCAATTTTTCAGCTTGTTCCAGATTGTTAAAGAGCAAAATAATTCGCAGTATACTATTGCTAATATACTCTGAATTATTGTTTTTTATTCAAGAGATTATGGTGGAGCTAAGCGGGATCGAACCGCTGACCTCCTGCGTGCAAGGCAGGCGCTCTCCCAGCTGAGCTATAGCCCCATAATGCATTCTTAATACCTGTATAACCACTCCTTTTCTTCTTTATAAAAGAAGCTTTTTCTTTAGGCAAGGCGTGGAGTAACGAAGTTTACTTAAAGTAAACGAGTTGCTTCACAACACAGCATAAAGGAAAAGTGGTAGGCCTGAGTGGACTTGAACCACCGACCTCACCCTTATCAGGGGTGCGCTCTAACCACCTGAGCTACAAGCCTATACCGGTATTTCTGCTCGTTCTTCATCAGACAATCTGTGTGAGCACTGCACATAACACGTATCTCTTAGGTAAGGAGGTGATCCAACCGCAGGTTCCCCTACGGTTACCTTGTTACGACTTCACCCCAGTCATGAATCACAAAGTGGTAAGCGCCCTCCCGAAGGTTAAGCTACCTACTTCTTTTGCAACCCACTCCCATGGTGTGACGGGCGGTGTGTACAAGGCCCGGGAACGTATTCACCGTAGCATTCTGATCTACGATTACTAGCGATTCCGACTTCATGGAGTCGAGTTGCAGACTCCAATCCGGACTACGACAGACTTTATGAGTTCCGCTTGCTCTCGCGAGGTCGCTTCTCTTTGTATCTGCCATTGTAGCACGTGTGTAGCCCTACTCGTAAGGGCCATGATGACTTGACGTCATCCCCACCTTCCTCCGGTTTATCACCGGCAGTCTCCTTTGAGTTCCCGCCATCACGCGCTGGCAACAAAGGATAAGGGTTGCGCTCGTTGCGGGACTTAACCCAACATTTCACAACACGAGCTGACGACAGCCATGCAGCACCTGTCTCAGCGTTCCCGAAGGCACTCCTCTATCTCTAAAGGATTCGCTGGATGTCAAGAGTAGGTAAGGTTCTTCGCGTTGCATCGAATTAAACCACATGCTCCACCGCTTGTGCGGGCCCCCGTCAATTCATTTGAGTTTTAACCTTGCGGCCGTACTCCCCAGGCGGTCGATTTAACGCGTTAGCTCCAGAAGCCACGGTTCAAGACCACAACCTCTAAATCGACATCGTTTACAGCGTGGACTACCAGGGTATCTAATCCTGTTTGCTCCCCACGCTTTCGCACCTGAGCGTCAGTCTTTGTCCAGGGGGCCGCCTTCGCCACCGGTATTCCTCCACATCTCTACGCATTTCACCGCTACACGTGGAATTCTACCCCCCTCTACAAGACTCTAGCCAACCAGTTTCAGATGCAATTCCCAAGTTAAGCTCGGGGCTTTCACATCTGACTTAATTGACCGCCTGCGTGCGCTTTACGCCCAGTAATTCCGATTAACGCTTGCACCCTCCGTATTACCGCGGCTGCTGGCACGGAGTTAGCCGGTGCTTCTTCTGCGGGTAACGTCAATTGATAAAGGTATTAACTTTATCACCTTCCTCCCCGCTGAAAGTACTTTACAACCCTAAGGCCTTCTTCATACACGCGGCATGGCTGCATCAGGCTTGCGCCCATTGTGCAATATTCCCCACTGCTGCCTCCCGTAGGAGTCTGGGCCGTGTCTCAGTCCCAGTGTGGCTGATCATCCTCTCAGACCAGCTAGAGATCGTCGCCTAGGTGAGCCATTACCTCACCTACTAGCTAATCCCATATGGGTTCATCCGATAGCGCAAGGTCCGAAGAGCCCCTGCTTTGGTCCGTAGACGTCATGCGGTATTAGCTACCGTTTCCAGTAGTTATCCCCCTCTATCGGGCAGATCCCCATACATTACTCACCCGTCCGCCGCTCGTCAGCAAGAAAGCAAGCTTTCTCCTGTTACCGCTCGACTTGCATGTGTTAGGCCTGCCGCCAGCGTTCAATCTGAGCCATGATCAAACTCTTCAATTAAAAGTGTTTGATGCTCAAAGAAATCGAAAACTTAGCTATTCATAAATGAATTTACTTTTGTTGTTCACTCTTCAAGACTTGATACATCTAATATTTTAGAAGATATCGTCTCTGCGAGTGCCCACACAGATTGTCTGATAATTTGTTAAAGAGCAGTGCAACATTCGCTGCCGTTTCCGGTCTTCTGCGTTGTTGCGAGGAGGTGCATTCTACATCTTCCTCATTCAGTGTCAAGCGTTTATTTTCAAGGCTTTTCACTTTTTTCTTCGTTCTCTCGGCTAACTCACTTAGCGTGGTTTGCCGTGACAACGAGGACGCATTATAGGGAGTTTTCCGAGGCTGGCAATAGTTTTTTTTAGAAAAAAAATCGTTTGCTTAATTCCACAGCAAAACCCCCACTTATACGCACTTATCAACAATTTTATCCACAGACTGTCTTTTTACATAAAATTAGCATGTCAAACGCAAACGTTTGCGTTATTATAATGACCGATTAAGTAAGATTGATTTTGTGTCCATCTTCTGAAATGTTAGTTAAGCAAACACAATTTCACTGTATTAATGTGATTTAACTTCACCATTACTACCGTTATACCAACCCCAAGGGATAAAACTCATGCAACATCTTCGTCCTATCCGCCGTGCACTTTTAAGTGTGTCTGATAAAGCAGGTATTTTAGAATTTGCTAAAGCACTTGTTGAAAGAGAAGTAGAACTCTTATCGACAGGTGGAACCGCACGTCTATTAGCAGAAGCTGGCTTACCGGTTATTGAAGTCTCCGATTACACAGGTTTCCCAGAAATGATGGATGGCAGAGTGAAAACGCTGCACCCTAAAGTACATGGTGGAATTTTAGGTCGTCGTGGACAAGACGATGCGATTATGGAAGAACATGAAATTCGACCTATCGATATGGTCGTCGTAAATCTTTATCCTTTCGCTAAGACGGTAGCTCGCCCAGATTGCTCATTAGCAGATGCAGTGGAGAATATCGATATTGGTGGACCAACAATGGTTCGCTCCGCAGCAAAAAATCATAAAGACGTTACGATTGTAGTAAATAGTAATGACTATGAAAGAGTGATTGAAGAAATGGATAATCACGAAAATAGTCTTACTTTAGACACACGCTTTGATTTGGCGATTAAAGCCTTTGAACATACAGCTGCTTACGACGGAATGATTGCTAACTACTTTGGTCAGAAGGTTGCACCTTATTATGGTGATACTTCACAACCATCAGGTACTTTCCCTCGAACCTTAAATCTGAACTATATAAAGAAACAAGATATGCGTTATGGTGAAAATGCTCATCAGCAAGCAGCTTTCTATATAGAAGAGAATATAGAGGAAGCATCTATTGCCACTGCAAACCAATTACAAGGCAAAGCACTTTCTTATAACAACATCGCTGATACTGATGCCGCGTTAGAATGTGTGAAATCATTCTCCGAGCCTGCATGTGTTATTGTGAAACATGCAAACCCTTGTGGAGTTGCAATTGCGAACACTCTCACACAAGCATATGACAATGCATTTAAAACCGATCCAACTTCTGCATTTGGCGGTATTATCGCATTCAATCGTCCATTAGATGCAAAAACAGCAAGTGCAATCATCGAACGCCAGTTTGTTGAAGTGATCATTGCTCCTTCTATTAATGAAGATGCGCTACCGATTTTAGAAACAAAACCAAATGTTCGTGTATTAGCTTGTGGTCAATGGCATGAAGCCAAACCAGCGTTAGATTTCAAACGTGTTAATGGTGGACTGTTAGTTCAAGATCGTGACTTGGGTATGGTAAAAGAAGAAAACTTAAGAGTAGTCACTCAACGTCAACCAAGTGAACGTGAACTTAAAGATGCACTCTTCTGCTGGAAAGTCGCAAAATTTGTAAAATCAAATGCCATTGTTTACGCAAAAAACGATATGACTGTCGGTATTGGTGCAGGACAAATGAGCCGTGTGTATTCTGCAAAAATTGCGGGGATTAAAGCCGCTGATGAAGGCTTAGAAGTTGCAGGTTGTGCAATGGCATCAGATGCATTCTTCCCATTTAGAGATGGTATTGATGCAGCAGCACTTGCCGGTGTGACTTGTGTTATTCAGCCTGGTGGTTCAATTCGTGATGATGAAGTGATTGCAGCTGCAAATGAACATAACATCGCGATGATTTTCACCAATATGCGCCACTTCCGTCATTAATAAGGTATTGATATGAAGATTTTGATTATTGGTAATGGTGGTCGTGAGCATGCTTTAGCTTGGAAAGCCGTTCAATCACCGCTTACTACACAAGTCTTTGTTGCGCCGGGTAATGCTGGAACAGCGTTAGAGCAAGGCGTACAAAACGTTGCAATCAGTGCAACGGATATTCCTGCATTAATTGCCTTTGCTCTAGAGAATAATATTGATTTAACAATTGTTGGCCCTGAAGCCCCACTTGTTATTGGTGTTGTTGATGCCTTTAAAGCAGCGGGACTGACCATCTTTGGTCCAACAAAAGGAGCCGCTCAATTAGAGGGTTCTAAAGCTTTTACAAAAGATTTTTTAGCTCGACATAAAATTCCAACTGCGGATTATCAAAATTTTACAGAGATAGCGCCTGCACTTGAGTACCTCAATAAAGTAGGCGCGCCGATTGTTATCAAAGCAGATGGTTTAGCAGCAGGTAAAGGCGTTATTGTTGCAATGACACAAGCTGAGGCTGAAGCTGCAATTAAAGATATGCTGGCTGGCAATGTTTTTGGTGATGCAGGGCACCGTATTGTTATCGAAGAATATCTTGATGGTGAAGAAGCTAGCTTTATTGTCATAGTTGATGGTGAACACGTTATTCCAATGGCAACAAGCCAAGATCATAAGCGTGTCGGCGATGGCGATACAGGTCCTAATACTGGGGGAATGGGTGCATATTCGCCAGCACCTGTTGTTACACCAGAAATCCACCAGCAAGTAATGGAAAGGATCATTTATCCAACAGTAAAAGGAATGGCTTCTGAAGGACATCGCTACCAAGGTTTCCTTTATGCTGGACTGATGATTGATAAACAAGGTGTTGCTAAGGTTATTGAGTTTAACTGTCGTTTTGGTGATCCAGAAACTCAACCTATTATGATGCGTATGCAATCTGACTTAGTTGAACTCTGTTTAGCTGGAGCAAAAGGTAATTTAAAAGATAAAGATCCCCATTGGGATCCTCGCCCAGCTTTAGGGATTGTGATTGCAGCAGGCGGCTACCCTGCGGATTATCGTCAAGGTGATGTTATCGAAGGCTTAACACCAACATCGTCAACAACGGCAAAGGTATTTCAAGCTGGAACAACACTCAATGACAAAGGCGAAGTTATCACTGCTGGCGGGCGAGTATTATGTGTGACTGCATTAGGTGATGATATCGAGCAAGCTCAAAAAAATGCTTATGCTTTAGCGAAAGGTATTCATTGGGATGGTAGTTTTTATCGTCATGATATCGGCTATCGAGCGATTGCACGCTTAAAGAAATAATTTAACAACGGCAAAAGGGAGTGATCACAAGCTCTCTTTTGTTGGTTCCCATTTACAAAAATCGTGTTCTGCAACCATAAGTAATTGCTTACCTTCTGGTGAATCAAGCCAAGCAACATAAGAAGGCTTATTTGGATTGCGCGCTCTCGTTTTTAACCAGCGTTGTTCTGGATCTTCAAATGAAACACTCACCTTCTCGCCAGCACATGTTGTCATTGTATTTTGATACCAGACACCCTGTACTAAATTTACTTTCCCAATAGTAAGCGCTTCGCTGATTTCACGCTCTTTACTTGCAGCAAACACCATTCTTAAACGTTCATCTTCTGTTAATGCTCGTTTTTGCTTTTGGCTTTCTTGTTGCATGAAAATAACTTCACCACGTTTATTTAAACGAAGGTGCCAAGATGAGGGCTCGGTAGGATTGATAACTTCAGAGCGGACTTGCCAAAGCTTATTTTGGCGATACTCATAGAATGTGATGACAGTTTCTGGCTTTTTATAAAAGCTATAAACACTCATGATCACTTGAGGTTCTGACGCTGTATTATTTAAACGCCATAATCGCACAATGCCTTCGTCCGCAATATAACCTGTTGCAGAAAATTCAGGTAGCTGCACAGTAGAGGAGCAGGCGCTGAGCAAAAAAGCAGATCCTATTGCTAACAGCCCCTGTCGTTTCAACAAAAGGGGAGTAAATCCCCCTCTATTGTTCATTCCGTTCAAAGGAATTATTTTACTGCGTCTTTCAGTGCTTTACCGGCAGTAAATGCAGGAACGTTAGCTGCTGCAATTTTAATTTCTTTACCAGTTTGAGGGTTACGACCAGTACGCTCTGCACGGTGATTCACCTTGAATGTACCGAAACCAACTAACTGTACAGAATCGCCTTCTTTCAGAGCACCTGTTACTGAATCGATAAACGCTTCAATAGCAGCTTTTGCTTGAGTTTTTGTCAGATCCGCTTTTTCAGCAACTGATTCGGTTAATTCAGCTTTGTTCATAAAATAGTCCTTAAAGTATGTTTTATCGTTTGAAAAACATCTGGTGAAAAAACTTAACTTATCTTTTTAAGAGGATAAATTAAGTAAAACACCTGAGCCACTTCTTTTCGTACCCAATGTAGAACATACACGGGGGTGATGTGAAGTCTTTAAACGTCGCTTTTCAAGCACTAAATCACGTTTTTCTGATTTAGTGCGTTAATTCTATACCGATATTGCTCATTCCAGCTTCACGAAGGTCTGCACGTAGACCTTTGATCAGTTCGACATCTCTTTCTTCACATTCTACAAGTAGACGGTAAATTTCCCATTGGATATCGAATTCTTCAATAACAGCAGGTAGAGATCTAAGCTCTTCTTCACTCATTTCTCTTTCTGCTTGTGTCATTTCAAGTGAAGCAACTGTCCCTACTGATAATTTACTCACTTCAATAGCGTGACTTAATGATTCACCGCTTAAACGAGAGTGAACAATTTCACTAAGTGCAACACAGGCATCAATCGCAGGATAGACACCATAAATCTCGAACTGAGATGCATCAGGAATTGCTTCTTCTAATTTCTCTAATTGAGAATCAAAATTAACCTTTGCATCTTTCACCGTTAAAGTTTCCCAAACCAGATCGAGAATACGGCGATAAAGCATTGGATCGGTAAAACCTGTTTCACGACAAAATACCTGATAATTTGGGTACATTCTCTCACACAGGCATGCCATAAACGTCAGGTGTTGCCAAGCTTCTAGCTTTTCTAAACGTAAATGGATTGGGTTCTTCAACATTCGTGATTACTCATTTTCTTAACTTAGGCGCAGTTTACCTGAAAATTAAAAATATCCACATATTTCCCGATCATTTAGAGCTTATTCTTATTCAACTGCTCAAATAATCGCCTATTTGAAGCAATACCATCAGCCCAACGCGTTGGTTCTGGCAATCGATATCCTTTCATACACAGCTCAACCCACTGCAAAGCACCTTCCATACTCACTTTATGACCCGGAGAAACATACAGGGGTTTACATTTTTTCTTACTGCGATAAATCCACCCTATTTGTTCATTCTTATCCATTAACGGCTCATGGCTTCCCACCTCTTCGTTAACTGCTTTATCAATGCCACATAAACGACTTTTTGCCACGCCAATAGTCGGTGTATCCACTAATAAACCAAAATGACTTGCAACACCAAGCCTTCTAGGATGAGCAATACCTTGTCCATCGACAAAAATAAGAGAAGGCTTCTGTTTGATTAATTGCCAAGCAGCTAGTAACGCTGGACACTCTCTAAATGAAAGCAAACCAGGGATATAAGGGAGAGTCGTAGGAATTCGCGCGATTTGGTATTCAAGAATTTCGAAAGAAGGATAATGCATTATCACGATGGCGGCGCGAGTGACCGCGCCGCCGTCTTCAAAACCAACATCAGCACCAGCTATATAAGTTGGTGCTGTGAATTGGTCTGTTAGAATAATCTGTTGAGCTTTTTCTGTCTGCTCCTGACGTAATTGTTGGGTATTAATCATTATCCTGATGATAAGGCTTCGATAAACGGTGAACCGCATCAATAAATGCACCAGCATGTTCAGGTGGAACATCTTGATGAATACCGTGCCCAAGATTAAAGACATGACCGTTGCCTTTACCAAACCCAGCAAGAATAGTTTCGACTTCTTGTTCTATTCTGGCAGGTGGTGCATACAGCATAGAAGGATCCATATTACCTTGTAGCGCAACTTTATCCCCAACTCGACGGCGTGCATCTTCAATATCAATCGTCCAATCAAGTCCTAATGCATCGCAACCTGTCGCAGCCATAGCTTCTAGCCAGCGACCACCACCTTTGGTAAATAAAGTGACTGGTACTTTTCTTCCATCATATTCACGGATAAGACCATCAACAATCTTATGCATATAGTGTAATGAGAAGAGTTGGTAATCACGCCCTGTTAGCACACCACCCCATGTATCAAAGATCATGATAGATTGTGCGCCCGCTTTAATTTGAGCATTCAGATACAGAATAACGCTATCTGCCAGTTTATCCAGTAATAGATGTAGAGCTTGAGGCTCTGAATACATCATTTTTTTAATTTTTGTGAAGGCCTTACTACTTCCACCCTCAACCATATAGGTTGCCAGTGTCCAAGGGCTTCCTGAAAAACCAATTAATGGCACACTACCTTGCAATGCATGACGAATGGCACGTACTGCATTCATCACATATCCTAGTTCATCTTCAGGATCAGGAATAGGCAGTTTTTGAATATCAGCAAGGCTGTTGATAGGTGATTTAAAACGAGGGCCTTCACCTGTTTCAAAGTAAAGACCTAGCCCCATTGCATCTGGAATAGTTAAAATATCAGAAAATAAAATAGCGGCATCTAAAGGGAAGCGTCTTAAAGGCTGTAATGTCACTTCACATGCTAATTCTGTATTTTTGCACAATGAGATGAAATCTCCCGCCTGTGCCCGTGTTTCCTTGTATTCAGGAAGATATCTGCCTGCCTGACGCATCATCCAAACTGGGGTGACATCAACAGGTTGGCGCAACAGCGCACGTAAATAGCGGTCGTTTTTCAACTCACTCATGACTAACTCCATTAACAGTAATAGGGCCGCAAAATAGCATGCATTGTAACATGCTGGAAAAATAACTGTTGGCAGACAGCGCCTTTATTTAGCTCTTTTCTTTATCTTGTCTGATATTCGCTATCGTATCTTCTATCAAGCGTCGAGCAATTGTATCTGGTGGTGGGATCTGGGGTAATTGATCGTAACGATACCAACCCGCACTCATTAATTCAGAAGGATCATGTTGTAGTTCGCCACCATCATAATCGGCCAAAAATCCCATCATTAAAGAGTGAGGAAACGGCCAAGGCTGAGATGATACATAGCGAATATTGCGAATACGAATATTGCTCTCTTCAAACACTTCACGAGCCACTGCTTCTTCTAATGTTTCACCAACCTCAACAAAACCAGCGAGTACAGTGTAAAGAGGTGAATGTTTATGCCTAACATGATGTGCTAATAAGATCTTATCTTCATGTCGAATACCCACAATAATGCAAGGGGCAATTTGCGGATAATAACGTTCATGGCAGTTATCGCATAAACACGCCCATTCACTCTCACTATGACGCATTTTAGAACCACAATAACCACAAAAACGGTGAGAACGATAAAACTCAGCCAGTTGAACACCACGACCGACTAATTTAAATAAGTTTTCATCTTGTGAGGCGATAAGTCTTGGTGAGCACATGTCGTTATCCATTTTTCCATGAATAAGCCAAACTGTTTCACCTTGCCATTCACCCACAATTTTGGCGTGCTGACCAATGAGATCCCAATCTTTAGCTAAGCCAAACGGAAGTTCACCTTTAGGTAACCACACTCGCCCACCAAGACTGACTGTCCACCAGCCCTTTTCTGAGCCTGTTAATGTATATAAATGCATAACGACCATTCTATCCAAAATAATGATATAGAATAGAGGATACTCTCTTTAGCAAGAACCTCTCAATGTATTATCTCTGTCTTCTATGATTCATTAACATCCACTCACTAAAAACATAAATTATATTAATGTTATTGAGTGTAACCATTATTCAAATTTCACAAATGAAAGGTTGGGAACAACAATATTGGGATTTAAATAAATAACCCATATCGGACTTGTAGTTTTTAAAATCTTTCATATACTGGACTTCTTCTTGTCGGAGTGCCTAGTGTTTATAAGGCTATTATAAACACAGGCTGAGACCGTTAATTCGGGATCCGCGGAACCTGATCGGGTTAATACCCGCGAAGGGAACAAGAGTGATTCGACCTTTTGATAGCTTCATTGCGTATATTTTTCACACATCTATATACACCTATCTGTCGATACTCCCTGCGACCTCCAGACAAGCATTTTTCTCAATATTCACCCGACAGGCTAATAGCCTGCATGATATTTATTAGGAAATGCTATGTCCCAAAATCAAACTATATCCGTTAAAGATATTTCACCAACGATCAACAAACAGCGTCCACGAAAAGAGCAACGTGATGCTGCTCAAGAGTTTATCAGCACCATTCAAGGCGTAAGCTTCCCCAATTCAAAACGCATTTATCTCGAAGGCTCACGCACTGACATTCAAGTACCCATGCGTGAGATCCAGCTTGATAAAACGCTAGTAGGAGGATCAAAAGATTCCCCTGTTTTTGAAGATAATGAACCTGTACCGGTATATGACACATCAGGCCCTTATGGTGATCCTGATTCTCAACTTGACGTTAACCTTGGCTTAAAAAAAATACGCCAACCTTGGATTGATGAGCGCAATGATACCGAAACGCTTTCACTTTTAAGTTCTGATTTCACCCAACAGCGCCTTTCTGATGCTGGATTAGAGCATCTGCGTTTTCCCTTAAAACCAAGCCCTAAAAAAGCGCTAAATGGCAAAAGTGTGACCCAATTGCATTATGCTCGCCAAGGCATTATTACGCCTGAAATGGAGTTTATTGCTATTCGTGAAAATATGGGGCGAGAGAGAATTCGTAGCGAAGTTTTACGCCAACAGCACGCAGGGTTTAGCTTTGGTGCTCATCTCCCTGACAATATTACCCCTGAGTTTGTACGCCAAGAAGTTGCAGCTGGTCGAGCAATCATTCCAGCCAATATCAATCACCCTGAATCAGAGCCAATGATTATTGGTCGTAATTTCTTAGTGAAAGTGAATGCCAATATCGGGAACTCTTCGGTCACCTCCTCAATTGAAGAAGAAGTTGAAAAGCTAATTTGGTCTACACGCTGGGGAGCGGATACCGTAATGGATCTCTCAACAGGCCGTTATATTCATGAAACGCGTGAGTGGATCATTCGCAATAGCCCTGTTCCTATTGGTACAGTTCCAATTTATCAAGCTCTCGAGAAAGTTAACGGTATTGCTGAAGATCTCACTTGGGAAATGTTCCGAGATACCTTGCTTGAACAAGCAGAACAAGGGGTTGATTATTTTACTATTCATGCCGGTGTATTGTTACGTTATGTGCCAATGACAGCAAAACGACTAACGGGCATAGTGTCTCGTGGCGGTTCGATAATGGCAAAATGGTGTTTATCACATCATAAAGAGAATTTCCTCTACGAACATTTCCGTGAAATCTGTGAAATTTGTACCGCTTATGACGTCTCCCTCTCACTGGGCGATGGATTAAGACCAGGTTCGATTCAAGATGCCAATGACGAAGCACAATTTTCTGAATTACATACTCTAGGTGAGCTGACAAAAATTGCATGGGAGTATGACGTTCAAGTCATGATAGAAGGCCCTGGCCACGTTCCAATGCAGATGATCCGCCGCAATATGACAGAGGAATTGGAACATTGTCATGAAGCACCATTTTATACATTAGGCCCTCTCACTACAGATATTGCGCCGGGTTACGATCACTTCACATCAGGTATTGGTGCAGCAATGATTGGCTGGTTTGGTTGCGCAATGCTCTGTTATGTTACACCAAAAGAACACCTTGGTTTACCTAATAAAGAAGATGTGAAACAAGGTCTTATCACTTATAAAATCGCCGCTCATGCAGCCGATTTAGCAAAAGGACACCCCGGCGCTCAAATTCGTGATAATGCAATGTCGAAAGCGCGCTTTGAGTTTAGATGGGAAGACCAATTTAACTTGGCTCTTGATCCTGAAACTGCACGTCAATATCACGATGAAACGCTACCTCAGGCTTCAGGAAAAGTCGCTCATTTCTGTTCAATGTGTGGTCCTAAATTCTGCTCAATGAAGATAACACAAGAAGTACGCGATTATGCGGCAGGTATGGAGAAAATGTCTCAAGCCTTTAAAGAGCATGGAAGTGAGTTATACCACAGTGCAGAAATCGCCAGTGTTGAGGTGCCTGAAAATGAACAGATCCTCTAATACACCTTTTGCATTAACAGAAAAAAAGCTTGGGCTTTATCCTGTTGTTGATTCTGTTGAATGGATCGCACGCCTATTAAAAATAGGCGTTACCACCCTGCAATTACGAATAAAAGATAAACAGCCAGACGACGTTGAACAAGAGATCATCGAAGCAATAAAACTGGGCAAACAGTATCACGCAAGACTGTTTATCAACGATTACTGGCAACTCGCCATTAAACATCACGCTTACGGTGTTCATCTTGGTCAAGAAGATCTCGATATTGCCGACCTTAATGCCATTAAACAATCAGGATTACGCCTTGGTATTTCCACTCATGACGAAGTTGAATTACAAAGAGCGAAAATATTACGTCCATCTTACATCGCATTAGGGCATATATTTCCAACCACCACAAAAGATATGCCATCTAAACCTCAAGGTTTAAAGGCACTCAGACATCAAGTAGAGCAGACACCCGATTTTCCAACGGTTGCTATTGGTGGGATCTCACTAGAAAGAGTACCTGATGTTGTTGCAACTGGGGTGGGGAGCGTTGCCTTGGTTAGTGCAATAACAAAAGCACCAGATTGGCAACAAGTGACTCGTAAATTATTAGAATTAGTGGAAGGAAAACCATCATGCTAAATGATAATGATTTTATGCGTTATAGCCGACAAGTGATGTTAGAAGATATTGGCTTAGAGGGTCAAAACAAACTTCAACAAGCAAAGGTATTGATTATTGGACTTGGCGGATTAGGCTCTCCCGCATCACTTTATCTTGCTGGTGCAGGTATTGGTGAGCTTATTTTAGTTGATGATGATGAGTTACATGTTTCTAATCTACAGCGTCAAATTCTTTATCGCACTCAAGATATTCCCGATGCCAAATCAGAAGTCGCAAAGCAGTCTCTACTTGCACTAAATCCGGATATAAAAATTACTTCTTATAAACAACGTATTAATGATGATTCATTATCTAAATTAGTTAAAGAGGTCGATTTAGTTTTAGATTGCACAGATAACATGCTCACTCGTCAAGCGATTAACCGTGCTTGTGTCGCACAGCAAACTCCACTTATTAGTGGTAGTGCCGTGGGCTTTAGTGGTCAGCTTATGGTATTTGAACCTCCTTTTACTCAAGGTTGCTATCACTGTCTTTATCCTGATGAAACTGAGCCACAAAGAAACTGCAAAACAGCAGGTATATTAGGACCTGTTGTTGGGGTTATTGGCACACTTCAAGCCCTTGAAGCAATCAAATTACTCTCAGGCTTACCTTGTTCTCTAAGTGGAAAACTTCGCCTTTTCGATGGTAGAAAACAAAATTGGAGTACTTTGCATTTAACACCATCAAAAACATGTCCTGTTTGTCGAGGGGTAGCATGAACATTACCGTAAATGACGAACAATATTCTCTGGATATGCCTGTCACTATCTGTCAGCTCCTTATTCAGTTAGAACAGCCACACATCGGTGTGGCGCTTGCTGTCAATGAAACCATTGTTCCCCGTGAAAATTGGGAAACACATTTTATTAATGATGGCGATACTATTCTTCTCTTCCAAGCAATTGCAGGAGGCTGATATGTTAAAAATTGCTGATACAACATTCACATCTAGACTTTTTACAGGCACAGGAAAATTTGCAACACCAACGCTAATGACAGAAGCCATTAAGGCTTCGGGTAGCCAATTAGTCACGATGGCAATGAAGCGTGTGGATTTAAAGAATGGTAATGATGATTTAATCGCACCACTTAAATCATTAGGGGTAAAATTATTACCTAATACATCCGGTGCAAAAACAGCACAAGAAGCTGTTTTTGCGGCTCGTTTAGCCAAAGAAGCCTTTGGCACCCATTGGGTAAAATTAGAAATTCATCCTGACACTAAATATTTATTACCCGATCCTATTGAAACACTTAAAGCCGCTGAAATCCTCGTTAAAGAAGGTTTTGTTGTGTTACCTTATTGCAGTGCTGATCCTGTTTTATGTCGTCGTTTAGAAGAGGTTGGCTGTGCAGCTGTAATGCCTTTAGGTTCTCCTATTGGCTCAAATCAAGGTTTACAGACTCGTGATTTCCTACGAATTATCATTGAACAAGCCTCAATTCCTGTTGTTGTTGATGCTGGTATTGGTGCACCAAGTCATGCACTCGAAGCTTTAGAGTTAGGTGCTGATGCAGTATTAGTTAATACCGCAATTGCTGTTGCCAAAAATCCTATTCTAATGGCACAAGCATTTAAAGCAGCGCTTGATGCTGGTGAACTTGCTCGACAATCAGGACTTGTGACACCTGCTTCAATTGTGAATATGCAAGCGAAAGCTTCTAGTCCATTAACCCAATATTTAGGGGCATACTAATGGACACATTTTCTGATTATTGGCAACAACTCGACTGGGATGACATTACATTAAAACTCAATAGTAAAACCAATGCGGATGTTGAAGCCGCATTAAATCGCCATTCCCTTACACTTGATGATTTTATGGCGCTAATTTCGCCTGCGGGTCGCCATTATTTAGAGCCTATGGCACAACGTGCTCAACAACTCACTCGACAACGTTTTGGTAATATTGTGGGATTATATGTTCCACTTTATCTTTCTAATCTATGTGCGAATGATTGTACTTATTGTGGTTTTTCAATGAGTAATGCCATTAAACGTAAAACATTAAATGAAAATGAAATCATCGCTGAATGCAGTAGCATCAGGCAGTTAGGTTTTGATAGCTTGTTATTAGTGACTGGAGAGCACCAAAGAAAAGTGGGTATGGATTATTTTCGCCAATATATCCCTCTTATTCGAGAAAATTTCAGTTCATTAATGATGGAAGTACAACCTCTTGCAACAGAAGAGTATGCAGAATTAAAAACACTAGGTATTGATGGCGTGATGGTTTATCAAGAAACCTATCATGAACCAACTTATCAGCTTCATCATCTAAAAGGTAAAAAACAAGATTTCCATTGGCGACTACAAACACCTGATAGATTAGGGCAAGCAGGAATTGATAAAATTGGTTTAGGTGCGTTGATTGGCCTTTCAAGTCAGTGGCGTAGCGATTGTTATATGGTGGCAGAACATCTCTTGTTCTTACAAAAACGCTATTGGAAAAGCCGTTACTCTATCTCTTTTCCTCGTTTACGTCCTTGCGCTGGTGGGCTTAGCCCTGCATCGGTAATGAGTGAAGCTGAATTAGTTCAATTGATCTGTGCTTTTCGCATTTTGGCACCAGACGTTGAGCTTTCACTTTCAACACGAGAATCTCCTTATTTTCGCGATAACACAGTGCCGTTAGCAATTAATAATATTAGCGCAGGATCTAAAACCCAACCCGGTGGATATTCTGATAGTCATGAAGAGCTAGAACAGTTTTCACCTAATGATAATCGCCATGTAAATGATGTTATTAACGTATTAAAAGAGCGAGGATTACAACCTGTATGGAAAGATTGGGATAATTACTTGGGTCGTTAATTAAAATTTGAATAATATAAAACCGCTTTTAATTAATTTAATTACAAATAATAAAGGCGGTTTTTATTAAATAACTCAATAAAAATAACATGTAATAAACTTAAAATAATTAAAGAAAAATAAAAGATTATAAATAATGTCTTAGGATATTTTTAATTTAATATTATATAAAATAATTAACTTAATTCTTATACTGCTAATTCTTCAAGTTCTTGCATACTCAAACCTGATATTTTTTCGATCAATGAAAGATCAAAATTCTCTTTTAATAAATTTTGAGCTAATTCTATTTGTACTATTTTTTTACCAATCTCAATACCTTCCGTTTTACCTAATTTAATACCCTCATTTTTACCTAATTCAAACCCTTTATTTTCTAATCTCCACGCTATATTCATAATCACCTCTCTGTGGCTATCTACCTGTTCAACTATTTTATTGATAACAAATTCAAAGTCTGATGCATCCAGAATTGAGAATAAATATTCTACGACAATAATCGTGTCCTCATCTCTGCAGTTTTTCTGATTTATTGCTTTTGATAGAAGCATTGCAATCTTATTAAGATCATGACAACTATTAACATACTTCATTGCAATTTCCATTACCGCTGCTTTTTTATGTGTCAGCAAAATATCATCATCAATTGAAGTCAAATCAATTAAAGAGAAATTATTAGAATAAAGCTTATTAGCAAGTGAAGTAAGTGGAAAGCATGACATCCAATTAACAGGAAAAGGATAAGGTTTTTTCTTGCCATGATAAAACAAAATAGGAACAACGAGAGGCAACGATTTATAACCTTGCTGTAAATGTTGATTCATAGTGGAAAATGCATAATTCATCATGCGCCAAGCTATCATTTTATCTGGCCTAGATTGATGCTCTATCAGTAAATAAATAGGAATATCACCCTCTTTAGTTCTCACTAAATACAAAATATCAGACATACGAGAACGTAATTTAATATCGATGAAAGAAGAATTTTGCAATTGTAACGTCGAAAAATCACAATGACTTTTTAATTCCTCTGGTAAATGAACAAAGAAGAAATCTTTCGCATTACTGACATTCATCATAAAGCGTTTAAATGCAGAATCATAAGAAGATATAGATATAGGCTTTTTCATAACTGGCTCCATACTGAATTTGGATTGCCAGCTTACAGAAAAAAATAAATTTTTATCACTAAAAAATCATCATAATTATCTGAAAAATATAAGTTATTTATTGATCTTAACTGAATTAGTAATAGAGGAATAAAAAATACCTTCAATAAATATCAAAGGTATTTTTTAAGATTATAAATTTTATTTTTAATTATTTATCAACAACGATATTTTTATTAACGACTTCATATTCATCATTACCCACCATTCTCGCAAATTTCTCAATAGGGTCTGTACTCAAAGCATAGAGCCGTTTTAGTGCAAAAGGAGGATCACCTAAACGAACTTTTCCTTGTTGAGTTGTCACCGCCAATGTCATACCAGACGCTTTAACTGCAGTAATTGCCCTTTGATTATATCCACCGAAAGGATATGCAAAGGCATATTGATGTGGATTTAATAATCGCAATACACGTTGTGAGCGTTGTAAGTCTAATATAATTGTGTGGGACTGACGGCTAAAAATAATAGGTTTTTTATTATTATCTAAACGATGTAAAAAATGGGAATGTGACTGAATATCAAAAACATCACGACTCGATTTGAGTGATTGCCAACTCATAAATTGTAATGAATTAGGTGCCCACTTAGGTGTTTTGGATTTTATTCGTGATGAGATAATAAATAGTGTTGCTCGTTGACCATTTTCTTTTAAAAGAGGATAAGCATAACGATAAACGGATTGCAAACCATCATCAAATGTTAATGCAACAGCTTTGCCTGGTAAATTAACACTCTTATTTAAATAGCCAGCAACTTGATTGAGCGAAAGCGTTTCATATCCAGCTTCTTTTAAATAATTCATCTGCTCTGTAAATGCAGTTAATGATGTTGTTGTTGATGTATGGCGAAAATTATGGTTTTCCGTAACTTTAAGAATATGGTGATAAGTAAGTACTGGTATCCCTAAGTCAGGCTTTACATCCCTTGATGAAATATAACCTAAGCGATCACCTAAAGAGATTTCAAACCAATTGATTTTACTTCCATTAGTATCTTCTTTTATTGTGCGAGATAACACGGGGTAACGTAAATTGGGTAAGAGTGTCGCTATTTGTGGGCTAGCAATATCTTTATCACTATAGATAGGAGTATTTTTTGTCGTAATTAAATATTCGTAGATAGGATAATCTGCTTTCTTCGTGCTATCTGATAAGAAACGTATTTTCTTATCTGGTTTCATTGAAGCTATATCTTCAAAATAGCCATCTTCTAGATAGCCCGCTTCAAGATAACCTTGAGCATTCCCAAATTGTATTTTGTGGTAATCACCCTCTGTAACTGATGCATAAAAACTTTGGTTAGGAAAAAGTTCTGCAACCGGCTGCAATTTATCCCCTACAAATGCATATAACGTTTTTTGTTGGCGAAGTTGCATCAATGTTGTAATGGGCATTTTTAAATCCCATTGAGCTTCTGTTGGAATACCTCTTTCATAAGGCACTGCTGAAGCAAATCCAGTAAAAATAAAACATAGAATAATCAAAATATTCGCTATTATTCTCATCATTTCGCCTACTTATGTAGAACAGAAACAAAAAATGCCCTCACAATGGAGGGCATTTCAATCTAATCTAAATTAGATTTTAGTCTTTTAATCCACCAAAACCAGCATTCAGTAATTCTGCTAAGTTAGCAGATGCTTCATCAGCACTGATTGTTGTTTCAGTTTCATCTGTCGGCAGTTGTGATTGACGACGCTTCATACGATCTTGGTGATACGCATATCCAGTACCAGCTGGGATCAAGCGACCAACAATAACGTTTTCTTTCAAGCCACGTAATTCATCACGTTTACCCGCTACCGCAGCTTCCGTCAGAACACGAGTTGTTTCTTGGAACGATGCAGCAGAGATGAAGGATTCAGTTGCCAGAGATGCTTTCGTGATACCTAACAGGTCACGAGCATACGTTGCTGGTACTTTACCATCATCTTCCAGAACACGGTTTGAAACTTTAACGCGAGCGTATTCAACCTGTTCGCCTTCGAGGAACTCAGAGCTTCCTGCGTTCTCAATGGTAACTTTACGTAGCATCTGACGAACGATAACTTCGATGTGTTTATCGTTAATCTTAACGCCTTGTAAACGGTAAACTTCCTGTACTTCGTTAGTGATATAGCGAGTAACCGCATGAACACCACGTAAGCGCAGAATGTCGTGTGGTGATTCTGGCCCATCGGAAATAACATCACCGCGTTCCACAACCTCACCCTCGAATACGTTAAGTTGACGCCATTTAGGGATCATCTCTTCGTATGCATCGCTACCGTCTAATGGAGAAATAACTAGACGACGTTTACCTTTAGTCTCTTTACCGAACGAAACAATACCGCTGATTTCAGCAAGGATTGCAGGCTCTTTCGGACGACGAGCTTCAAACAAGTCAGCAACGCGTGGCAGACCACCGGTGATATCTTTAGTACCGCCAGATTCTTGTGGAATACGCGCTAAAGTGTCACCAGCGTTAATTGTAATGCCATCGTCTAACTGAACAATCGCTTTACCTGGCAGGAAGTACTGTGCTGGCATATCAGTATTCGGGATTAATACGTCATTACCTTGTGCATCAGTGATGCGTAATGCTGGACGTAAATCTTTACCGCTACCTGTACGCTCTGCTGAATCCAAAACAACCAGTGAAGAAAGACCTGTTAATTCATCTGTTTGACGTGTGATAGTTTGACCATCAACCATGTCTGCAAAACGGATGATACCAGATACTTCACTCACAACTGGCATTGTATGTGGATCCCAGTTAGCAACAGTTTCGCCACCGTTAACCGCTTCGCCATCACCCTTCGCTAATTGAGCACCGTAAGGTACTTTATAGCTCTCTTTCGTACGACCGAATTCGTCAATTAAACGTAATTCAGTGTTACGAGAAGTGATAACTAATTTACCAGCAGTATTAGTAATGAACTTCGCATTGAATAGCTTCAGAGTACCTTTGTTACGTACTTGAATGCTAGATTCTGCTGCCGCACGAGATGCCGCACCACCGATGTGGAACGTACGCATCGTTAACTGTGTACCTGGTTCACCGATTGACTGTGCTGCGATAACACCGATAGCTTCACCTTTGTTAATGATATGACCACGAGCAAGGTCACGACCATAACAATTAGCACACACACCGAAGTCTGTGTTACAGGTTACAACTGAACGTACTTTCACGCTGTCAACTGAGTTTTCTTCTAACAAGTCACACAGTTTTTCGTTTAACAGGGTGTTACGTGGAACAAGAATATCGGCAGTACCTGGTTTCAGAATATCTTCTGCAGCCACACGACCTAATACACGTTCACGCAGTGGTTCTTTAACATCACCACCTTCGATAACCGGAGTCATCATAACACCTTCGGTTGTACCACAGTCGTCTTCTGTTACGACTAAGTCTTGTGCAACGTCAACTAAACGACGAGTCAAGTAACCGGAGTTTGCTGTTTTCAGTGCGGTATCCGCAAGACCTTTACGAGCACCGTGAGTTGAGATGAAGTACTGGAGTACGTTCAGACCTTCACGGAAGTTTGCTGTAATAGGTGTTTCGATGATTGAGCCATCTGGCTTAGCCATCAGACCACGCATACCTGCTAACTGACGGATCTGAGCTGCAGAACCACGAGCACCGGAGTCAGCCATCATAAAGATGCTGTTGAAAGATACTTGTTGTTCTTCTTCACCATTACGGTTAATAACGGTTTCAGTAGACAGGTTTTCCATCATCGCTTTTGCTACGCGCTCATTCGCCGCAGCCCAAATATCGATAACTTTGTTGTAACGTTCGCCCGCTGTTACCAGACCGGATTGGAACTGTTCCTGAATTTCTGCAACTTCTGCTTCTGCTTCTGCAATGATCTCTGCTTTTTTCGCAGGGATAACCATGTCATCGATACCTACTGAAGCACCTGAACGTGCTGCGTAAGCAAAACCGGTATACATGATTTGGTCAGCAAAAATAACGGTTGGCTTCAAGCCCAATACGCGATAACAGGTATTCAGCATTTTAGAAATTGCTTTCTTACCTAATGGTTGGTTAACCAGCGCGTAAGGTAGGCCTTTTGGTACGATCATCCATAAAATAGCTCGGCCAACAGTTGTGTCTTTTAAACTAGTTTCAGTGGTGATATTACCTTCGCCATCTTTGATCTCTTCAGTGATACGTACTTTAACGCGTGCGTGTAAAGAGGCTAAACCTGCGCGATAAACGCGTTCAGCTTCTTTAGGACCACTTAACACCATGCCTTCACCTTTGGCATTGATGCAGTCACGAGTCATGTAGTACAGACCTAATACAACGTCCTGTGAAGGAACGATGATTGGGTCACCACTTGCTGGAGACAGAATGTTGTTTGTTGACATCATCAGCGCACGAGCTTCTAACTGTGCTTCTAATGTCAGTGGTACGTGAACCGCCATTTGGTCACCATCGAAGTCGGCGTTATATGCCGCACAAACGAGTGGGTGTAACTGAATAGCTTTACCTTCGATAAGGATTGGTTCAAATGCCTGAATACCTAAACGGTGAAGTGTTGGTGCACGGTTCAGCATCACTGGGTGTTCGCGGATAACTTCATCTAAGATATCCCAAACAACCGCTTCTTCACGCTCAACCATTTTTTTAGCGGCTTTGATTGTTGTCGCTAAACCACGGGTTTCCAGTTTTCCGTAAATAAATGGTTTGAATAACTCAAGAGCCATTTTCTTCGGTAGACCACACTGATGCAGACGCAGGTATGGGCCAACGGTGATTACAGAACGACCAGAATAGTCAACACGTTTACCTAACAGGTTTTGACGGAAACGACCTTGTTTACCTTTGATCATATCAGCCAAAGATTTCAGAGGACGTTTGTTAGAACCTGTGATCGCACGACCACGACGACCGTTATCTAATAACGCATCCACAGACTCTTGTAACATACGTTTTTCGTTACGTACGATAATGTCTGGTGCTGCTAAATCAAGCAGGCGTTTTAAACGGTTGTTACGGTTGATCACACGACGATATAAATCGTTCAGGTCTGAAGTCGCAAAACGACCGCCATCTAGTGGAACCAGTGGACGTAAGTCTGGTGGTAACACAGGCAGTACAGTTAAGATCATCCACTCAGGTTTATTGCCTGATTGCATGAATGCTTCAAGTAACTTGATACGTTTAGTCAGTTTCTTACGTTTAGTTTCAGAGTTAGTTTCATTTAACTCTTCACGCAGCGTTTCACACTCTTGTTCCAGATCCATGCTCTGTAACAAGTTCTGAACAGCTTCTGCACCCATCTTCGCATCGAATTCGTCACCGAATTCTTCTAATGCATCAAGATATTGCTCTTCTGTTAAGATTTGTCCGCGCTCAAGGCTAGTCATTCCGCCTTCAACAACAACATAAGATTCGAAATACAGTACACGTTCAATATCGCGCAGTGGCATATCCAGCAGCAGACCGATACGGGACGGTAGTGATTTCAAGAACCAAATGTGAGCAACTGGAGAAGCTAATTCGATGTGACCCATACGTTCACGACGAACTTTAGTTTGTGTAACTTCAACGCCACACTTCTCACAGATAACACCACGGTGTTTTAAACGTTTGTATTTACCACACAAACATTCGTAATCTTTTACTGGTCCGAAAATACGGGCACAGAAAAGACCGTCACGCTCTGGTTTGAACGTACGGTAGTTAATTGTTTCTGGCTTTTTAACTTCACCAAATGACCATGAACGGATCATATCAGGTGATGCCAGAGCAATTTTGATCGCATCAAACTCTTCGGTCTTGGTTTGCGCTTTCAGAAACTTTAATAAGTCTTTCACGAAATGGCTCCTGTCGGAGTTAGACCTGCCAGGCAAATGACCCCTGTCATTCACCCCTTTAAACCAGTGTAGTCACTGTTTGACAGACTGCCATTTCTAGCAGTCTGTCTATATGGAATCCGTTATTCGTCTTCCAATTCGATGTTGATACCCAGTGAACGGATCTCTTTCAACAATACGTTGAACGACTCTGGCATACCTGGTTCCATCTGATGGTTACCATCAACGATGTTTTTGTACATTTTGGTACGACCGTTAACGTCATCCGACTTAACAGTAAGCATTTCTTGAAGAGTATAAGCTGCACCGTATGCTTCCAGTGCCCACACTTCCATCTCCCCGAAACGCTGTCCACCAAACTGTGCTTTACCACCAAGAGGTTGCTGAGTAACCAAGCTGTACGAACCAGTAGAACGGGCGTGCATCTTGTCATCAACTAAGTGGTTCAGTTTCAGCATGTACATGTAACCAACAGTTACTGGACGCTCAAATTGTTCACCTGTACGACCATCGAAAAGTGTAATCTGACCAGAAGTTGGAAGATCAGCTAATTTCAGCATCTCTTTAATTTCCATTTCTTCTGCACCATCGAACACTGGTGTTGCGGTTGGCATACCTTTTTTCAGGTTTTCAGCCAGACGTAACACTTCTTCATCGCTGAAGGTGTCCAGATCAACTTTCTGACGAGGTGCCATACCCAGATCGTAAGCTTTCTGGATAAATTCACGTAATTTAGCAACTTCTTGTTGCTGTTTCAGCATCGCGTTGATCTTATCACCGATACCTTTAGCAGCCATACCCAAGTGAGTTTCAAGGATCTGACCGATGTTCATACGTGATGGTACACCCAGTGGGTTCAATACGAGGTCTACTGGATTGCCGTTTTCATCGTATGGCATGTCTTCAATTGGGTTAATCTTAGAGATAACACCCTTGTTACCATGACGACCCGCCATCTTATCACCAGGTTGGATCTGACGTTTAACAGCCAGGTAAACCTTAACGATTTTCAGCACGCCTGGTGCTAAATCATCACCTTGAGTGATTTTACGACGTTTAGCTTCCAGTTTCTTCGCGAACTCAGCTTTCAGTTCATCATACTGTTCTGCTAATTGTTCTAACTGGTTTTGCTTTTCTTCATCCGCAATACCCAGCTCTAACCAACGTTCACGAGGTAATTTATCTAATTTCTCAGCTTCAATACCGCCAGCAATCAGAACACCACGGATACGAGCGAATAGACCAGCTTCAAAGATACGCAGTTCTTCAGTTAAGTCTTTCTTAACTTCACGTAACTGTGATTCTTCGATTTCTAATGCACGTTTATCTTTTTCTACGCCATCACGGGTGAAGACTTGTACGTCGATAACTGTACCAGACACGCCATTAGGAACACGCAGAGAAGAATCTTTAACATCAGACGCTTTTTCACCGAAGATAGCACGCAGCAATTTCTCTTCTGGAGTCAGTTGAGTTTCACCTTTAGGTGTTACTTTACCAACCAGAATGTCACCACCTTTCACTTCAGCACCGATATAAACGATACCTGATTCATCCAGTTTAGATAACGCTGCTTCACCGACGTTCGGGATATCAGCTGTGATCTCTTCAGGCCCTAACTTAGTATCACGAGAGACACAAGCAAGTTCTTGAATATGGATAGTAGTGAAACGATCTTCTTGAACAACACGTTCAGATACAAGGATGGAGTCCTCGTAGTTATAACCATTCCATGGCATAAATGCCACGCGCATGTTTTGACCTAATGCTAACTCACCAAGGTCTGTTGAAGGACCATCGGCTAACACGTCACCACGATCAACAGGTTCACCTAAAGATACGCAAGGAGTTTGGTTAATACATGTGTTCTGGTTAGAACGAGTGTATTTGGTCAAGCTGTAGATATCGATGCCCGCTTCACCAGCGTAAGTCTCTTCTTCGTTAACTTTGATAACGATACGAGAAGCATCAACATACTGAACAACACCACCACGTTTAGCAACCGCAGTAACACCGGAGTCAACCGCTACCGCACGTTCCATACCTGTACCTACCAGTGGTTTATCACCACGAAGTGTAGGAACAGCCTGACGTTGCATGTTCGCACCCATCAATGCACGGTTGGCGTCATCGTGTTCAAGGAATGGGATCAGTGAAGCACCGACAGAAACAACCTGTTGGGTTGAAACGTCCATGTACTGAACTTGGTCACGACTAAATAAGCTTGACTCACCTTTATGACGGCAAGTAACTAATTCTTCAACGAAGTGATTGTCATCGTCTAATACGGAGTTAGCCTGAGCAATGATGAAGTTACCTTCTTCGATTGCAGACAGATAGTGAATTTCATCTGTTACGGCATTGTTTTCAACAACACGGTAAGGCGTTTCTAAGAAACCGTACTCATTAGTCTGTGCATAAACAGATAATGAGTTGATAAGACCGATGTTTGGACCTTCAGGTGTTTCGATTGGGCACACACGACCGTAGTGAGTTGGGTGTACGTCTCGAACTTCGAAGCCTGCACGTTCACGGGTCAAACCACCTGGGCCTAATGCAGAAATACGACGTTTGTGCGTAATTTCTGATAGCGGGTTATTCTGATCCATAAACTGTGATAACTGGCTAGAACCAAAGAATTCTTTGACAGCAGCAGAAATCGGTTTTGCGTTGATCATATCTTGTGGCATTAATGCATCAAGATCGCCTAAAGATAGACGCTCTTTAACTGCACGTTCAACACGCACCAGACCAACACGGAATTGGTTTTCAGCCATTTCGCCAACAGAACGAATACGACGGTTACCTAAGTGGTCAATATCATCCACTTCACCTTTACCATTACGGATATCAATCAGTTTTCTCATTACTTCAATGATATCTTCTTGGCTTAGGATGCCAGAACCCTCAACTTCGTCACGGCCTAAAGAACGGTTGAACTTCATACGACCAACAGCAGACAGATCATAACGATCTTCAGAGAAGAATAAGTTCTCAAATAAATTTTCTGCTGCTTCGCGTGTAGGTGGTTCACCAGGACGCATCATGCGATAGATTTCAACTAATGCGCTTAAACGATCGTTTGTAGGATCGACGCGAACAGTTTCTGAAATATAAGCACCATGATCTAAGTCATTGGTAAACAGTGTTTCAATCGTTTTATGACCAGCTTGACTTAAGCGAGCTAACACATCTAAAGAGATTTCCATGTTAGCAGCACAAATCAGTTCACCTGTCGCTTCATCAATATAGTCACGAGCAACCACTTTACCTGCAATGTATTCAACAGGTACTTCAATGCGGTCAACTTGCTCTTTTTCTAATTGACGAATATGGCGAGCGGTAATACGACGGCCTTTTTCGACATACACTTTGCCGTTTGCTTCAATATCAAATGAAGCAGTTTCACCACGCAGACGTTCAGGCACTAATGTCATCATCAGCTTGTTGTTGCTAATTTCAAACAATGTTTTTTCGAAGAATAATCCTAAGATTTCTTCAGTGCTGTAGTTCATTGCGCGTAAAATGATAGTCGCAGGTAATTTACGGCGACGGTCAATACGGACAAAAAGGTTATCTTTAGGGTCGAATTCGAAGTCTAACCATGAGCCACGATAAGGGATAATACGTGCGTTATACAGTACCTTACCTGAAGAGTGTGTTTTACCTTTGTCACTATCAAAGAACACACCAGGGCTACGGTGTAACTGGGAAACGATAACACGCTCAGTACCATTGATAACAAAGGTACCATTATCGGTCATTAATGGGATCTCACCCATATAGACTTCTTGTTCTTTGATGTCTTTAACGGTGCCTTCTGGGGCTTCACGTTCATAAATGACCAGACGCAGTTTTACACGCAGAGGTGCTGAATAAGTTACACCGCGGATCTGACATTCTTTAACATCAAAAACAGGCTCGCCTAAGCGGTAGCTGACATATTGTAATTCAGCATTACCACTGTAGCTTTGGATAGGAAATACGGAGCGGAAAGCTGCTTCCAGACCGTTTTGACCATCAGGATCTTGCTCGATAAACTTCTGGAACGAGTCAAGTTGGATAGAAAGGAGATAGGGAACATCCAGAACTTGTGGACGTTTACCAAAATCCTTACGAATACGTTTTTTCTCGGTATAGGAGTAAACCATAGGGTTCCTCAGCTCGCTGAAAAGTGACCCACTCTGCCTGTCCTTAACTTTAAGGATGGCTCGACATTCTGCAAACACTGTTTTTTTGTAGGTAGGAAAACAACTATTTTCCGAATATTCATTGCTATTACTCTTAAATCATTTCATTGTGCCAAGATCACTACCGAGCTTTCGAGAACGTGGATCGTAGTGACTAACACAGTATATTAAGTCGTCAATAGCAAAAAATATTGAAGTAATGAGACACCAAAAAAGTGTGAAAAAGTGACTCTTACCTTACAGCGCAAAAAGGCTGGTGACCAAAAAATCACCAGCCATCAGCCGTTAGGCTGCACTCTGGGAAGTTAAATTATTTAACTTCAACCTCAGCGCCTGCTTCTTCCAGAGCTTTCTTCAGAGCTTCAGCATCATCTTTGCTTACGCCTTCTTTCAGAGCTGCTGGTGCAGATTCTACTAAGTCTTTAGCTTCTTTCAGGCCAAGACCGGTAGCGCCACGTACTGCTTTGATTACTGCTACTTTGTTACCGCCGATAGCTTTCAGGATAACGTCAAATTCAGTTTTCTCTTCAGCAGCTTCTGCTGGACCCGCAGCAACAGCAACAGCTGCAGCAGCAGATACACCGAATTTTTCTTCCATCATAGAGATCAGTTCAACAACGTCCATTACAGACATTTCAGCAACTGCGTTTAAGATATCGTCTTTAGAAATAGACATAACAAGTGTTCCTAAAATTCAGAAAAAGTTTATACGTAAATAAAGCAACGAAGAAATTGGCTATTAAGCAGCTTCTTTCTGATCGCGCAGAGCAGCCAGAGTGCGAACCAATTTGCCTGCAGAGGCTTCTTTCATGGTTGCCATCAGGCGTGCGATTGCTTCATCGTAAGTTGGGAGTGTAGCCAGACGATCGATGTTCGAACCTGGGATAAACTCACCTTCAAAGGCAGCCGCTTTAATCTCGAATGCTGGGTTCGCTTTCGCGAAATCTTTGAACAGACGAGCAGCAGCGCCCGGATGTTCAGCAGAAAATGCAATCAAGGTTGGACCAACAAATGCATCTTTCAGTACTTCATAAGAAGTACCTTCAACAGCACGACGCAGAAGTGTGTTACGTACTACACGTACAGTAACGCCAGCTTCACGACATGCTTTACGCAGTTCGGTCATTTTAGCTACAGTAACGCCACGGGAATCCGCAACAACTGCAGAAAGCGCACCTTTGGCAACTTCGCTGACTTCAGCAACAATCGCTTGTTTGTCTTGAAGATTTAGTGCCATTAGCTTCTTGCTCCTGGATTAACCGAGTAAAAACTCGGGACTCACATCACTTATTACCACAATGGTATAAGCGCTAAAACACGGTGAGTAGAATCCAGAATATATAATTCTTTATTGGCTCTCTCACCGTCTACGCAGGAAAATTAAGTAATTACTTACACCTGCGGTCTTGGACGGGGTCTGGATAGGCCAGACTCCAACCGAAATTCAGAGAATTTAGTTATGTCGACTTGAATAAAATACAACATAGCTAAACTCAAGGCGTCAAATTCTATATAAATTTGACGCCAAGGTAAAGTCTTTTATGACTTTAGTCTAATCTAAGATTAAACTGTCGCGCTTAAGCTAGCTTGATCAATCGCAACACCTGCACCCATAGTGGTAGACAGGCTTACTTTCTTGATATAAACGCCTTTCGCTGCTGATGGTTTTGCTTTTTTCAGAGCAACCAGCAGAGCTTCTAAGTTTTCTTTCAACTGAGCTTCGTTGAAATCAACTTTACCGATAGTGGTATGGATAATACCATTTTTGTCGTTACGGTAACGAACCTGACCAGCTTTAGCATTTTTAACTGCTTCAGCAACGTTAGGAGTTACAGTACCCACTTTCGGGTTTGGCATTAAGCCACGTGGGCCAAGGATTTGACCTAATTGACCTACAACGCGCATTGCATCTGGAGATGCGATAACAACGTCAAAGTCCATTTCGCCAGCTTTAACTTTAGCAGCTAAGTCGTCCATACCGACTAATTCAGCGCCTGCTTCTTTAGCAGCTTCTGCATTTGCACCTTGTGCGAATACAGCAACGCGAACTGAACGGCCAGTACCGTGTGGAAGTACAGTTGCACCACGAACGTTTTGATCTGATTTACGTGCATCGATGCCAAGGTTAACAGCAACGTCAACGCTTTCAACGAATTTAGCAGTAGCCAGTTCTTTCAGTAAAGCAACAGCTTCAGCAATTTCGTACTGTTTAGTTACTTCAACTTTCTCACGGATATTGCGCATGCGCTTGGTTAGTTTAGCCATCAGATTAATCCTCCACTACCAGGCCCATGGAACGAGCAGTACCAGCAATTGAACGCATCATAGCTTCAACGTCAGCACCAGTCAGGTCCGCAGCTTTAGTTTCTGCGATTTCACGAACTTGAGCAGAAGTAATTTTACCTACTTTCTCTTTGTTCGGTTTGCCAGAACCTGATTTCACGCCCGCAGCTTTCTTCAGCAGAACTGCTGCTGGAGGAGTTTTGGTAACGAAAGTGAAAGAACGGTCAGCGTAAACTGTAATAACAACAGGAATTGGTAAACCTTTTTCTACGCTTTCAGTTTTAGCGTTGAATGCTTTACAGAATTCCATGATGTTAACACCTTGTTGACCCAGAGCTGGACCAACTGGTGGACTTGGATTAGCCATACCTGCAGAAACTTGCAGTTTGATATAGGCTTGGACTTTCTTAGCCATTAATTAATTCCTCAATTTGGGTATATCGCCCGGCTAGGGCTCCCCGATTTTACTTTGTTCTGTCTTATGACAAAACAACTCAAAACGAAAGGTGGAAAATTGTAGATAACTTTTCCACCTTTTGCAAGAAAGCAGCGTAAAAAGGTTTAACCTTTTTCAACCTGACTAAAGTCTAATTCAACTGGTGTTGCACGACCAAAGATTGATACAGAGACTTTTAAGCGGCTTTTTTCGTAATCAACTTCTTCAACAACACCATTAAAGTCAGCGAATGGACCATCGCTAACACGAACCATTTCACCTGGTTCAAACAGTGTTTTAGGACGCGGTTTATCACCAACTTGTTGTAAGCGATTCATAATCGCATCAACTTCTTTATCGCTAATTGGTGCAGGTCTGTCTGACGTTCCGCCAATGAATCCCATAACACGAGGTACATTACGTACTAAGTGCCAAGTTGCATCGTTCATGACCATTTGGACAAGAACATACCCTGGGAAAAATTTACGCTCACTTTTGCGACGTTGACCGCTACGGATCTCAACCACTTCTTCGGTTGGAACCATAACTTCGCCGAATGAGTCTTCCATTTCGTTTAATTTGATATGTTCACGCAGAGACTGTGCAACACGGCCTTCAAAGCCTGAAAATGCCTGAATGACATACCAGCGTTTTTTTGGAGAATCAGTCATGAACACCTCACAGGCCAGTAATAAATGAAACAAAACGAACCAGAATGCCATCCAGTCCCCAAAGAACTAATGACACAATAGCCGTCACCGCAGCAACAATCAGGGTTGTCTGCAATGTTTCTTGACGTGTTGGCCATACTACTTTACGCATTTCAATACGCGCTTCACGAGCAAATGCTAACGTTGCTTTACCTTGTGTTGTCCACAACGCGATCCCACCTGCTGCTACGAACAAAGCAACAACAGCTAAAGCTCGCAACGCTAGGTTAAATTCACGGTAAAGATAGTTGCCACCCACTGCTACTGCCAGCAATAAAACGGTAATGATCCACTTAGCGATATCACCACCGCGTTTGCTATCTTGAGCTCCGCTATTCGCACTCATAAATTAACCTGTCACTATGATGTAAATAAATAGCCAGCTTGCCTCGCAAGAGCAAAACAAATCAGACTAACCATAAAATCAACTATGATTGCATCTGACACAGTGTCATATCTCTATGACATTCGTATCTGCAAGATACTGGACTCGATTCGTTGTATCAGAGCCTATCTCACCAATAATTTACAACAAACTAGTGATGAGATAGGTTCTTTTTCAAACAACGCATAAAAAGGGCATCAATTGATGCCCTTTTTTAGGAAATTACGCGAGTAATTAACCTAATACTTTAGCAACAACGCCCGCACCTACTGTACGGCCACCTTCACGAATAGCGAAACGTAAACCGTCGTCCATCGCGATTGGGTGAATCAGTTCAACGATCATGTTGATGTTGTCACCTGGCATTACCATTTCTACGCCTTCTGGTAATTCGATAGTACCAGTTACGTCAGTTGTACGGAAGTAGAACTGTGGACGGTAGCCTTTGAAGAATGGAGTGTGACGACCACCTTCATCTTTGCTCAGAATATAAACTTCTGATTCGAATTTAGTGTGTGGCTTGATTGAACCTGGTTTAGCCAGAACTTGTCCACGTTCGATTTCTTCACGTTTAGTACCACGCAGAAGAACACCAACGTTCTCACCTGCACGACCTTCGTCAAGTAATTTACGGAACATTTCAACGCCAGTACAAGTTGTTTTAGTTGTTGGTTTGATACCAACGATTTCAACTTCTTCACCAACTTTGATAACACCACGCTCAACACGACCTGTTACTACTGTACCACGGCCTGAGATTGAGAATACGTCTTCGATTGGTAACAGGAATGGTTTGTCAATTGCACGCTCTGGTTCTGGGATGTATGAATCCAGTGCTTCTGCTAATTCAACAATTTTCGCTTCCCACTCAGCTTCGCCTTCCAGTGCTTTCAGCGCTGAACCACGGATTACTGGAGTGTCGTCACCTGGGAAATCGTACTGAGACAGAAGTTCACGAACTTCCATTTCTACTAATTCCAGTAACTCTTCATCATCTACCATGTCACATTTGTTCAGGAATACGATGATGTAAGGAACACCAACCTGACGACCTAACAGGATGTGCTCACGAGTTTGTGGCATTGGGCCATCAGTCGCAGCAACAACCAGGATAGCTCCGTCCATTTGCGCAGCACCTGTGATCATGTTTTTAACATAGTCGGCGTGACCTGGGCAGTCTACGTGTGCGTAGTGACGGCTTGGAGTGTCATATTCTACGTGTGAAGTAGAGATGGTGATACCACGAGCTTTTTCTTCTGGTGCGTTATCGATTTGATCGAATGCACGAGCAGAACCACCGTAAGTTTTAGCTAAAACTGTAGTGATTGCAGCAGTCAGAGTTGTTTTACCGTGGTCAACGTGGCCGATAGTACCAACGTTAACGTGCGGTTTTGAACGTTCAAATTTTTCTTTAGACACGACTATATTCCTTAATATCGCTCCCTCAAATAGAGGGAGCGTAAACTAAATTGAACTCGAAAGGATCTTATTTCGCTTTACGAGCTTCGATAATAGCCTGAGCGACGTTGCTAGGCGCTTCGTTGTACTTCAAGAACTCCATAGAGTAAGAAGCACGACCCTGAGTTTGTGAACGCAGGTCAGTTGCATAACCGAACATCTCAGCCAGTGGTACTTGAGCACGGATGATCTTACCGGTAGGCAGATCGTCCATACCTTCAACCATACCACGACGACGGTTTAAGTCACCGATAACGTCGCCCATGTAATCTTCTGGCGTTTCAATCTCAACTTTCATGACTGGCTCAAGCAGAATTGGCTTAGCTTTCATGAAGCCGTCTTTAAATGCCATTGATGCGGCAATTTTAAACGCGATTTCTGAGGAGTCAACATCATGGTAAGAACCATAATGTAAACGAGCCTGAATATCCACAACAGGGTAACCTGCTAATGGACCAGATTTCAGCTGTTCTTGAATACCTTTATCAACAGCTGGGATGAATTCTTTAGGAATTACACCACCAACGATATCGTTGATAAATACGTAGTTCTCTTCACCACCTGCTGGTAATGGAGACAGGTCGATAACAACATGACCATACTGACCACGACCACCAGATTGTTTCGCGTGCTTACCTTCGATATCAGTTACTGTATCACGAATAGTTTCACGGTAAGCAACCTGTGGTTTACCTACGTTCGCTTCAACTTTAAATTCACGACGCATACGGTCAACTAACACGTCTAAGTGCAGTTCACCCATACCAGCAATGATAGTTTGACCAGTTTCTTCGTCGCTTGATACGCGGAAAGATGGATCTTCTTGAGCCAGACGGTTCAGAGCGATACCCATTTTTTCTTGGTCAACTTTAGTCTTAGGTTCGATAGCAACAGAGATTACTGGCTCTGGGAATTCCATACGTTCTAAGATGATTGGTGCATCAATCGCACACAGAGTATCACCAGTAGTTACGTCTTTCAGACCGATAGCAGCAGCGATGTCGCCCGCACGAACTTCTTTAATTTCTTCACGCTTATTAGCATGCATCTGAACAATACGGCCAAAACGTTCTTTTTTGTCTTTAACCGGGTTCAGAACTGTGTCACCTGAGTTAATCACACCAGAGTACACACGGAAGAATGTTAAGTTACCAACAAATGGGTCAGTTGCGATTTTGAATGCCAGAGATGAGAATGGCTCTTCGTCGCTTGAATGACGTTCTGCTGGAGTATCTTTACCATCTGGTAAAATACCCTTGATTGCAGGTACATCTGTTGGTGCTGGCAGGTATTCAATTACCGCATCCAGCATTGCCTGAACACCTTTGTTCTTAAATGCAGAACCACAGGTAACCAGGATAATTTCGTTATCTAGAACGCGTTTACGCAGAGCAGCTTTAATTTCTGCTTCTGTTAGTTCTTCACCGCCCAGATATTTGTCCATCAGGTCTTCTGATGCTTCAGCAGCAGATTCAACCAGGTTGTTGTGCCATTCTTCAGCTAAATCTTGCAGATTTGCAGGAATGTCTTCGTATTCGAAAGTAACACCTTGGTCTTCTTCATTCCAACGGATTGCTTTCATTTTAATTAAGTCAACAACACCGGTGAAATCTTCTTCAGCGCCTACTGGGATTTGCAGTGGAACTGGGTTTGCTGCCAGACGTGTTTTGATTTGTTCAACAACACGCAGGAAGTTTGCACCCATACGGTCCATTTTGTTAACGAACGCGATACGTGGTACATGATATTTGTTAGCCTGGCGCCATACTGTTTCTGACTGAGGCTGAACACCACCAACTGCACAGTAAACCATAACCGCGCCATCAAGAACACGCATAGAACGTTCTACTTCGATTGTGAAGTCAACGTGACCTGGGGTGTCGATGATGTTTACACGGTGAGGCTCGAACTGTTTAGCCATACCAGACCAGAATGCAGTAGTTGCTGCGGATGTGATAGTAATACCACGTTCCTGCTCCTGCTCCATCCAGTCCATTGTTGCTGAACCTTCGTGAGTTTCACCAATTTTATGGTTTACACCGGTATAAAACAGAATACGTTCACTTGTAGTGGTTTTACCGGCATCGATGTGCGCACTGATACCGATATTACGGTAGCGTGCTATGGGGGTTTGACGAGCCATTTTTTCCTCTCTCGTGGGCGTTCAATTCAGGTAAAGGACAGCAGAGCTGTCCTGAAAAGAGTTGCAATACTCCGTGGATTACCAACGGTAGTGTGCGAACGCCTTGTTTGCATCTGCCATACGGTGAACGTCTTCACGTTTCTTAACAGCAGCGCCTTTGTTTTCAGCCGCATCAGATAATTCATTTGCCAGGCGAAGAGCCATGGATTTATCACCGCGTTTACGAGCAGCTTCAACAATCCAACGCATTGCTAATGCATTACGACGAACTGGGCGTACTTCAACTGGAACTTGGTAAGTTGAACCACCAACACGGCGGGATTTAACTTCCACAGTAGGACGTACGTTATCTAATGCGATTTCGAACGCTTCCAGTTCAGTTTTGCCTGAACGCTGAGCCAGGGTCTCAAGCGCATTATATACGATAGACTCTGCAGTAGATTTTTTACCGTCTACCATCAGAATGTTTACAAATTTAGCCAGCAGTTCTGATCCGAACTTAGGATCTGGCAGAATTTTACGTTGACCAATTACACGACGACGTGGCATGGAAATACTCCGTTTAAAATTCAGGGTTGTCCAAAACTCAATGAGTTTATTTTGACATTATTTGTGAAAAAATGTTTGGCCTTACTTAACGGAGAACCATTAAGCCTTTGGCTTCTTCACACCGTACTTAGAACGAGCTTGTTTACGGTCTTTAACACCAGAACAGTCCAGCGCGCCGCGAACAGTGTGGTAACGCACACCTGGTAAGTCTTTAACACGACCACCACGGATTAAGATTACGGAGTGCTCCTGCAAGTTGTGGCCTTCACCACCGATGTAGGAAGAAACTTCGAAACCGTTAGTCAAACGCACACGACATACTTTACGCAGTGCTGAGTTTGGTTTTTTTGGAGTGGTAGTATATACACGAGTACATACGCCACGTTTTTGCGGGCAAGCTTCCAGAGCTGGAACGTTGCTTTTAACAACTTTCGAGCTACGAGATTTGCGTACCAGCTGATTAATAGTTGCCATTTAAAAAAAGCTCCTGGTTTTTGCTTCGTAAACACGGATTTGAACTCTGTCTTGTCAACAAGACAAAACATGAGGACGCAGAATTTTATTGCTGACGGGCTCATGTGTCAAGAATTATACAGCAATTCTACGCTCCCCAATGAATTTGTTGGGGGTGTTTTACCGTTAAATCGACAAAATCACTATAATTGATGAGTTTAATATGATGAGATACTTGTTGTTTTAAGCCTCTTGCCAAAACATCATCAATTAATGCGTAAACTGAAATTTGCTGTTGAAGACAATGTTTTAATAAGGGATTGTCTTCAAGGACTGCCAGTACACCATCTTGTATTAACAAAACATCATCTTCTTTTGTCAATAAAGATAAAAAAGCCTCTAAATCACTTTGATAAATAGAGACAGAATAAGTATACAACATAACCGTTCAACCTTCCTGACTAACTTCTGTATTAAAAGCGCAATACCACATCATATTCACTCAATTTTTGAGTAATATCTTGTTGGGATATCACCTGTGCATCCAATACAAAAGAAGTTTGAGAGGATAATCCACGATGAGCTATGTCTTTCTGTGATATATAGACGTTTGTCACATCATACAAGGGTAGCACTTTAAATGTTGCAGCATGATGACGTGACAAAACCCCTTCAGGTTGTTGATTTTCAACGAGTTGAAACACACCATCAGAGATAAAAAAAACACCAATATCTTCTGTTAATGCCGAGGTTGCGAGTAATGCATCTAAACCTTCTCGCCCTGCACTATTACCATGAGGTGCTTGAGTAAAAAGGAATGCGATCGAATTCATTTTCTTCATTAAAATTGCACCACACGGGAACAGGTCAACATCGCTTGAGCCAGTGAACCCAAACCACTTAACTCAAATTCGGGCGCCATGTTATAGCTATCCATTTCCTGCTCTTTGGCCTGCTGCTCATCGATAATTCCTCTACGTAATGCGGCAGCAACACAAACATGCAAGGGGATTTGATGTTTTTTCGCCAAGGTAACCCACGCTTTAGGAAGATCAAATTCATCATTTGCAGGCGATACCAATTTATTAGCGTTCACAACACCTTCCCGATAGAAGAAGATTTGTGCAATCTGATGCCCTTTTTCAATAAGGGCATTTGCGAATAAATAGGCACTTGAAGCTTGTTCAGTTCCGTAATGAGGCCCCGTAACCACTAAACAATATGTCAAGGAACTCATAATGTTGCCTTATTCTCCGTTTTTAAACTGGCGAATATAGAGATACACAGTATGTTTTGAGATATTTAAGCGGTCTGCAACCTGATTAATAGCATCTTTAATATCAAAAATACCTTTCTCATAAAGGCTTAACACAACTTGTTTATTCTTAGCATTATTCGCAACTTCACGATCATTATTTACTTCTTCAATCGTGAACTCTAACGTTTGAGCCACTAAATCATCAACAGATGAGGCAAAGTTAACATCAGATGCAACGTCATGTGTTTCTTCAGGAATAAAGGTTTTGATTATTTCAGAGAATGGAACATCAAGGTTCATATTAATACACAATAAACCAATGACACGACGTTCACGATTACGAATGGCAATCGTGATTGACTTCATCAATGCACCACTTTTTGCTCTGGTAAAATAAGCCTTTGAAAAACTTGAATCTTCATCTGTGATGTCATGTAACATTTGTAATGCCAAATCGGTAATTGGAGAACCAATCTTACGACCAGTATGTTCTCCATTCGCGATTTTAACCGCTGAACATTTCAAATCTTCCAGAGAGTGCAATACAATTTCGCAATGATTGCCGATGAGCATTGCCAAACCATCCACGGCAGCTTCATAGGACTTTAGTATTTCGTGATCAGTTTGAGTAAAAGGTCGGCTATCTAATTTTTCAAACTCGCTGCTGTCACCATTAAATAACGGGCTAGACATTTGATTATATAATCCTTAAAGGCTTTAATTATGATAATGACTTGAGGTTCTATTTTTTATAACGATTCGTCATTGCGGATCAATTCAATATTAAAAAAATTTAAATATAAAAACAGAATTAAGAACGATCCTGACGTTAGATCGCCAGAAGATCTACGTCAAGTGACTTAGAATAATAGCTTTGTGATAGGTCACAGCTTTTTTCATTTTTCTTTATATTTTGTACTCATTTCCAGCTTTTATTGTTGCAAACTTCCCTTTTTAGGTGTGGTTATAATAAGAATTGACACTATTGAATAGATTACCTATATTCCAAGTCATTGTTATTTTAACGAGTGATTAATCCTATGAATTTACTGATGATATGCCAATCTCAGCAAACTTCATCAATAATAGGATTAATTTCTGTTGCTTCTATACCTATTGAGATCCTCGCTTCACCGCCTCCGCCAGTGAAAGTGGTTGTAGTCAATACAACGGTTGTTGTTGCAACTCACGTTGCTTAATTAATTCGCTAATAATCATTAAAAATAATCAAGCTCTCTTATTGCTTGTTTTACAGGTATATCATCATGTACTTAGGTCAATATTGGGCAAAATTCGGCCCGACGACATTATTCGTTTTATTATGGAGCAGTGGTGCTATTTTTTCTCGCTGGGGATTAGATAATGGTAGCTCATTTGCTATTTTAACTTGGCGCTTTATTATCGCTTTAGCATTTCTCTCTTTTTTGTGTATTCAACGCCATCGCTTTTTGCCCCCAAAAGGAAGTCGTTTAAAAACGGCATGGGTCGGCTTATTGATTATTGGTGGTTATTCCATCTGTTATCTTTTAGCACTCGCTAATAGCATTACACCAGGAATGTTAGCCACAATTATGGGCGTTCAGCCGATTATTACACTATGGATAATAGAACGTAATTTTACCGCGACACGGCTATTAGGGCTTTTAATCGCCTTGGCAGGATTAGTGTTAGTGGTTGCTCAAAGCCTATTTAATACAGCCCTTTCATTAACGGGAATGATTTACGCGTTAGTTGCACTACTTTGTATGAGCTTCGGTGCAATCTCACAGAAAAAATTGCAATTAGCGCCAATGGATGCTCTACCGCTACAATATGTTGTTAGCCTTATGTTGTGCTTGTTATTTGTGCCATTCCAGCCTTTTCACGCCTCATTCGACATTGGCTTTGTCATTCCTGTACTTTGGCTTGCTGTTATTATTTCTGTTGTTGCTCAATTACTGCTATACCGCTTACTCACAGCAGGTAATTTAGTTAACGTCACGAGCTTATTTTATTTAGTACCTGGCGTGACAGCATTAATGGATTACATCTTCTTAGGTAATAAAATGTCTTGGCTAAGTTTAGCGGGAATGGGTGCAATCATTGTGGGCTTATTGTTTGTTTTTAAAAAGCCCAAAGCCATTATTGTAGAAGAGGCGATAGACTAACACTATGTTCACTATGCGTTAATAAATGATGAGCTCGACATTAGAAATAAAAATGCTGACATTGACGTCAGCATTTTTTTAGTGATATTTAGAGATAAGTGAATTACTTATCGCTTTCAACACTCAGTAATTCAACTTCAAAGACTAATGTTGAGTTAGCTGGAATACCACTTGTCGCACGTTGTCCGTAGCCTAATTCTGGTGGAATAACTAACTTGATTTTACCGCCTTCTTTGATGTACTTCATACCTTCAGTCCAGCCAGGAATAACGCTTTTCAGGCTAATTGTCAGAGGTTCGTTACGATCATAAGAGCTATCAAATTGTTTACCATCAATCAGCATGCCTTTGTAGTTTACAGTAACGCGATCAGCATCTGTTGGTGTCTTACCTTTACCAGGATTTTCAACTAAATACAGTAAACCTGATTTGGTTTTTACCACACCTTTTTCCGCTGCAAACTCTGTACGGAATTTATCACCCGCAGTTTTATTCTCAGTCGCTTCTTTTTCCATTTTTGCTGTTGCAGCAGTACGGACTTGATCTTCAAAAGCAGCTAACGTTAATTCAATTTCAGAGTCTGATAATTTTGATTTACTATTAAATGCATCCTGAACACCTGCTAACAGTTGTTTAGAATCTAAAGTAATACCAATATTTTTTTGTTCTTGTAATGCAGCTTCCATATAGCGACCCATCGACGCGCCTAACGCATAGGCATTTTGCTCATTTTGAGTTTTAAATGCGCTATTTAGTGTTGGCACTTTAGCTACTGCTGTTTCTTCAGCGAATGCATGAGGTGCACTGAATGCGAAAGCTAAACTGGTTGCCAGCAACGTCGTTTTTAATAAAGATTTCATCCCATTCTCCAGTATATGTTAGTGAGTCGCTACGTTTTGCAAACGATCATCATAGATCTTCGCCAAAACATTTTGCATCACTTCTTGCTGTCGTTGCGGTATATACTCATCCGCGGGTAGCAATTTTATATGAATTTAAAAAATTTGCCGACACTCTTAACAGTTAATGTTAGGATTTTTGTCAGCACAGAGTGCTATCACATTAGCAAAATAGTCTTTTATCTCAAACCAGATTTATGTCTTCCTGTGTATATATCAGTAAATAAGATTAAATTTCGCGAGTTTGTTAATCATATTCGTCGTAATAGGACTTTTTAAAGGAGGAAAAACACAATGGATATTAAGGAAGTAGAGCGATTGCTCATTCAATTAGAAAGCAAAGTTGCTTTCCAAGACGCGACTATTGAAGAATTAAATCAGGTGGTCACACAGCAGCAAATTGAAATCAGCCGCTTTAAAGAAGCCTTAAAAATTGTTTCTGAGCGCCTAAAAAATTCTCAAACCTCAATACTTGCTAGACCCGAGGATGAAACGCCCCCACCTCACTATTAAGTCGCCATTCGCTGTTAATATCAAAAATGAAAACAAAAAAGGAGCGCTTAAACGCTCCTTTTGATCTTTTCAAAAAAAGATTAGTGCTGGCAACCACAACCGCCATTGCCGTGGCCGTGACCACCGTGACCATGACCGCCGCCACCGCAGCATCCACCTTCTTCACCGTGTGAATGACCATGACCATGACCGTGACCGCCGCCACAGCATCCGCCTTCTTCACCGTGACCGTGGCCACCACAACATTCGTGCTCTTCTTCTTCACCGTGTACGTGACCGTGAGCTAATTCTTCTTCAGTCGCTTCACGAATTGCAACGATTTCAACATGAAACTTCAGGTTTTGACCTGCTAACATGTGGTTACCATCAACGATAACTTCGTCACCTTCAATACCTGTGATTTCTACTGGTACTGGACCTTGATCGGTATCAGCAAGAAAACGCATACCAACTTCTAACTCATCAACACCCACAAAAACATCTTTCGGTACGCGTTGAACTAAGTTTTCGTCGTATTGACCATATGCATCATCAGAAGCAACTTCTACGTCGAATTTTTCACCGACTTCGCGACCTGTTAATGCATTTTCTAAACCACTGATTAAAGAACCACGGCCATGCAGATAGTCTAACGGTGCGCTCACCGTGGACTCATCAACTAAAACACCGTCTTCTGATCTTACTTGATAAGCCAGACTAACTACCAAGTCGTTTGCTACTTTCATGACATCTCCTACATACCCGTGGGCAAAATTTTCCCGATTGTAACGAAAAATAAATCTTCTGTATCGGGTTATATCAAAAAACCTACAATTATTGTGGTGTAAAGATCCCAATGACTTGTTCATTTTCACGAACAAGTGAGTTAACTTCACCCTCTGTTTGCCGTTGCTGGTGGCCACATTTTGCACATTCCACAATATCCACTTTATCTTCACGCCACATTTTGAGTGTATCTTGAGCTTTACAGTGTGGACACACGGCTCCTGCGATAAAGCGTTTACGGGTTGCAGACATGGGGTCAGTTCTCCTATTTATCAATAGATTTTTTTTCTTTATGTATTTGAGGAATGTCTTCTGTTAAAGATTCATCCCAAATATCAGGCTGATGGTGCTCTTGACGAATTTCTTCACTAAAGAGCTCCTCAAGTTCTCGTCTCGCTTCTTTCACTCGTGAAACGTTAGAGACTTCTTCAGGAGATTCATCCACCAGCTTTCTCAATAAGTTAATATCCAGACGACGGAAATGCTGTTGTGCCCGATAAGCTTGATGAGGATGCATGCCTAATTCAATTAACGTTTTACGTCCTAATTCTAAGGCGCTAGAAAATGTTTCACGGCTAAAATCTGTCACACCCGCTTTGAGCAACTCATGAGCTTCAACACGCCCTCTTGCCCTTGCAATAATATGCAAATTAGGAAAATGGTGTTGGCAAAGATGAACGATTTCCATCGTAGCTTCAGGCTCATTGCAGGTGATAACAATAGTTTTAGCATGCTCAGCACCAGCTGCGCGCAATAGATTGAGATCGGTTGCATCACCGTAATAAACTTTATAGCCATATTTACGCATGGTGCTTATGCTTCCGACATCATGCTCTAATACCGTGACATTAATCTTATTCGCCATTAATAAGCGCCCTACAACCTGCCCCATTCGACCAAATCCAACAAGAATGACCTCTGGGTGGTTATTTTCAACAAAGGGCTGTTCGTCCGTTTTAGCTTCATTATAACGACGAGCAAACACAGCGTCTGTCATTTGCATCACAAGAGGTGTTGTCATCATAGAAAGTGTGACAACAACCAACAATAACGCCATTTGCTGACTATCTAATACGCCCATTGCCATAGATGTTGAGAAAACAACAAACGCAAATTCCCCACCTTGGCTTAACACCGCTGAGAATTGTAAACGCGTGGAAAAGCGCAATCTAGCTAACCAAGCAATACTATAAAGTATCAACGCTTTCACAATAACCAGAACTAAGACGCCCAATAATACTTGTGGAAGATAACGCCATAAAATGCCGATATCTAAAGACATACCAACAGAGATAAAAAAGAGTCCTAAAAGTAGACCTTTAAAAGGTTCAATGGAGATCTCTAATTCATGTCGATATTCTGAATCTGCCAATAACACTCCCGCGATAAAGGTTCCCATAGCCATTGAAAAGCCTAGGGTTTCCATAAAAATAGCGGCACCCAATACCACAAGTAGCGCAGCAGCTGTAAAAACTTCTCTTACTCCTGATTTCACAACTAAGCGTAAGAGTGGACGTAATAAATAACGACCACAAATCAGTAAACCAGCAAAAGCGGCCACTTTCACGCCAATACGATACCAATCACTGCTTGCCGTTTCTCCGGCTAACAAAGGAATAACGGCAAGGATAGGAATAACCGCCATATCTTGGAAAAGTAAAACAGCAAAACCTAATTGCCCGCCTTCATTATGGTTCATTCCTTTCTCGTTCATAAGTTGCAATGCCATCGCAGTAGAAGACATCGCAATACCTAATCCACCAATAACGGCTGCCTGCCACGAGAAAGAAGTGAAAACGAGAATGAGTCCTGAAAAAATAGAGGCGGTTAATACCACCTGCATTGAACCAACACCAAAAATGGCACGCCTCAATTCCCATAATTTGGCTGGATTTAATTCCAAACCAATAAGGAACATTAAAAAGACCACACCTAATTCAGCAAAATGTAAGATGTTATCGACATCTTTAAACAGCCCTAAACCCCAAGGACCAATGGCAATACCAGCAATTAAATAACCGAGTACCGCACCAATTTTAAGGCGCTGTGCAATAGGCACCATAACCACGGCCGCACACAGGAAAAAGAGCACAGCTTTAATCATCCAATTATCTTCCATTAAGCTTGCTCCCCTTCAAGTGGCGCACTTAACCAATGGCGATAAGCTTCACTGATATGAGTCAGTGTTGTTTTAGATTGTTGTCTTGCTGAATACACAATCATTGGTGATAACCAGCGCATACCACACATTTCTGCCATTAATTCAAAGGGGCGTAATAATTCTGTGAGTGTGTAGTGATTTTTCCCATCATGTTGATAAGCCTGCTCAGGCTCTCCCGTTGTAATAACACAACGAAATGACTTACCCTTTAATTGTGCTCTACCTGCTTTGTTAGCAAATGGACGAGTTAGCACTCTATCTTGCCACTCTTTTAATAACGCAGGGCAACTATATGTTTGCAATGGAAATTGAAAAACGATCACTTGATGTTTACACAGCAAAGATTGTTCATGGTGTATATCAATAAAAAAATCAGGATAAATAGCATATAAATCATGGATAGTTATATTCTCTAAATCCCTCACCGCATTTAATAACGCTTTATTGGCGATTGATTGGCGCGGTTCGGGATGAACATACACCAGTAATACATTTGATGCGTTTGACATCATTCCTCCTTACAAAACGTGTCAGAAACCATTTTTTCCGTTACCATGCACGCATTGTGACCAACAGTTACGAACAACTTACTCTATATATTAATTTACATACTCTTAATAGACGATATTTATGATTGTTTTTTCTTCTTTGCAAATTCGCCGTGGTGTCAGAGTGTTACTGGACAATGCCAGTGCAACCATTAATCCAGGGCAAAAAATTGGTCTAGTCGGTAAAAATGGCTGTGGCAAAACCACATTACTTTCTTTATTGAAAGGTGAACTTCAAGCTGAAGCAGGCAATGTCACCTATCCTAGTACATGGTCAATGGCATGGGTTAACCAAGAAACACCTGCACTTGATGTACCTGCTATTGATTATGTTATTGATGGTGATAGAGAATACCGTCAGTTAGAACAACGATTACAAAAAGCTAACGAAATAAACGATGGTCACGCTATTGCACTGATACATGGGCAATTAGATGCAATTAATGCATGGACAATACAATCTCGTGCAGCGACCTTACTGAATGGTTTAGGTTTTAGCCAACAGCAACTTAATGAACCTGTAAAATCATTTTCAGGTGGCTGGAGAATGCGTTTAAACTTAGCACAAGCGCTGATTTGTCGATCTGATTTACTACTACTCGATGAACCCACCAACCACTTAGATTTAGATGCTGTAATTTGGCTAGAAAAATGGCTAAAAAGCTACACAGGCACACTTATTTTAATTTCCCATGACCGTGATTTTCTTGATCCGATCGTGGATAAAATCTTGCATATTGAGCAAGAAAGAATCTTTGAATATTCAGGTAACTACTCTTCATTTGAAATGCAGCGTGCAACCAAACTCGCGCAACAACAAGCTTTGTTTGAGAATCAACAAGCCAAAATTGCACACTTACAGAGTTTTATAGATAGATTTAAAGCGAAAGCGACAAAAGCAAAACAAGCTCAAAGCCGTGTAAAAATGCTTGAACGAATGGAACGTGTTGCTCCTGCACATTCGGATAACCCATTCCAATTTAGTTTCCGCCAACCTGAAAGCTTACCTAATCCTCTTTTATCAATGGAGAAAGTCAGCGCGGGCTATGGTGAAAAAGTTATTCTTAATGACATCAAACTCAATTTAGTTCCCGGCTCACGTATTGGATTATTAGGGCGCAATGGTGCAGGTAAATCGACACTGATAAAATTACTTGCAGGCGAAATTCAACCGTTACAGGGGAAATTGGCTCTTTCTAAAGGTATTAAACTTGGTTATTTTGCCCAGCATCAATTGGAGTTTTTACGCTCTGATGAATCGGCACTACAGCATTTAACTCGTTTGGCGCCCAAAGAAACTGAACAAAAACTACGTGATTACTTGGGCGGTTTCGGTTTTCATGGCGATAAAGTCACGGATGCTTGTGGTCAATTTTCTGGAGGTGAAAAGGCACGTTTAGTCTTATCACTTTTAGTTTGGCAACGTCCTAACTTGCTATTAATGGATGAACCAACAAACCACCTTGATTTAGATATGCGCCAAGCACTAACCCAAGCTCTAATTAGCTTTGAAGGGGCAATTGTTGTTGTATCGCATGATAGGCATTTATTACGCTCTACCACTGACGATCTCTATCTTGTACACGATGGTCAAGTTGAGCCATTTGATGGTGATCTTGATGATTACCAACAATGGTTAGTTGATCAAAATCGTCAAGAGGCACAGGCAAATAAAAGCCAACAAGATAACGACAACACTACGACAACCACCAATTTAAGTGCTCAAGATAAAAAAGAGCAAAAACGTAAAGAAGCTGAGTTTAGACAACAAACCCAGCCTTTACGCAAGAAACTCACAACATTAGAAAGCAAGATGGATAAATTAAGCCAAGAGCTTAGTGATATCGAAACTGCTCTTTCTGATAGTGGTATTTATGATACTAGCCGTAAAAATGAGCTTTCTGATTGCTTAAGCCGACAAGGTGTTGCGAAATCTGCACTAGAAGAAGTGGAAATGGAGTGGATGGAGTTACAAGAAACACTGGAAGAAATGACAAACACATTTGAAGCCCAGTAATACAACCCGATTCATTAAAAAAGGAACTATTTTAAGCGAAATAGTTCCTTTCTTTTTGCCCTTCAATTCATTCTGAAAATTTATACAATTCATTTCACTTACGGTATTTATATCATTTTACAATAGCACGATTTACACAAAACATAATCTCACTCTATCTAAAAATAACCCAATAAAAATAATCATCTAACGTTTATTTTCTACCTGTTTATATTAAGTAAGGGAAATAAATTCTTTCACGCTAAAGTTTTTAACATTCCAGCCGAATTAATCATTCTGCTAAGTGGACCTCCCACTTACCAACGAAAAGGCAAAGCTAATAGGTAGGGTTATGTTAAAACGAATTAAAATCTCTCAAGGTTTAATGTGTGTCCTGACTCTGTTTTGTATTATTCAGATCATTTCTGGAGTACAAAGCATTCACGATGCCTACCAGACTCAAAATACTCTTAAAAGAATTTCATACAGTTTCGATCAACTACGTACCATGGATAATACCTATGCGGAGTTGAATACATTACGTACTGATATTATTGCACAAGCATTTAGTTATATTTCAAACCCTCAAGCCGAGGATGCGAACATCACTGCATTTATGCAAACTATGCCTGCGCGTAAAGCGCAAGTTGATGCATTGATGAATGAATATGTTGAGCTATCTGCGCAAACAGGTTTCGATCAGCAGCGTATGGCGCAAATCAAACAGCTCTATCAAAAAAGCCGAGCTGATCTTGATTTACTGGCGCAGTATTTAAGTGAACGTAACACTAACGCGGTTCGTTTAATTTTAAAAAGCCCAGCAAACACTAACTTCACGAATTCCCTGTATGAAGCCACAGACTTTATTACCGATGAAGTTGTTAACCCTTCAGTCATTGAAGCAGAAGATAATTACCACAGCATGTTGTGGGTAGCATCACTCTTTATGGGTATCTTCCTCATCTTTACCACCTTAGTTCTTATTTGGATCCGCAAATACATTATTATGCGCATTAACCAAATGATCACCTATCAAGAAGCAATTGCTAAAGGTGATTTAGTCAGTCGCATTGATAGCGATATTTCAGGTAAGACTGAAATCGATCAGCTCATGCTTGGCTTACAGCAAATGCGTGCTCAATTAAAAGAGATGGTAAGCTCTATTCGCAATACGAGTGCAACTATTTACACTGGCGTACAAGAGATTGCTGCGGGTAATAATGACTTATCAAGCCGAACTGAAGAGCAAGCCAGCGCATTAGAAGAAACGGCATCCAGCATGGAGCAAATGACCGCAACTATTCGTAATAATACGGAAAGCGCTCGTGAAGTAACAGAACTCGTTATGAGCACTGCTGATATTGCCGTGCAAGGCGGTGAGCATAGTAATAAGATGGTTATGACAATGACCGACATTGCCGATCGCTCACAAAAAATTGGTGAAATCACTGCGGTTATTGATGATATTGCTTTCCAAACCAATATATTAGCCCTTAACGCTGCTGTTGAAGCGGCAAGAGCGGGCGAACAAGGTCGTGGTTTCTCTGTTGTTGCCAGTGAAGTTCGCAACTTAGCACAGCGTAGTGCAGAAGCGGCGAAAGAGATCAAAGAGCTTATTGAATCGACAATATTACGTGTTAGACAAGGTAATGATCTCGTCGAACAAGTTAGTTTATCAATGGGTGAGATTGTTACATCTGTTAATCATGTCTCGGGTTCGATGAAGGAAATTTTATCTGCATCAGAAGAGCAAACCCGTGGTATTGCACAAATCAGCCTTGCTGTTAATGAGATGGATAAAGCAACTCAGCAAAATGCGGCGATGGTTGAACAATCAACGGCTGCTTCTGCCACATTAAGTGAACAAGCAAGTATGTTGGATACGATTGTGAATACATTTAAAGTTGAACATGAAAAAATCGCACCAGCTAAAGCTAAATTACCCGCATTTTCAGCTAAGTCACAAGACACTGAAACACTTAAAACACCAACAATCAAAACCAATAATCATGAAATAGACGATAATTGGGAAAGCTTTTAATTATCTCTCTCACGTAACATCGTAAGAAAGAGCGGTGTAGAAAATAGTCCAGAACATATAACAAAACCTCTCCCTACCATACTCCCAGTAATTTTTCTGGGAGTATTTCTGATCCCACCGCACATAAACACAAAAAAACAGATCGTTTTTTATACGAAACAAAATGGTTTTTTTAGAAACATTAAGAGTATTTATGAAAGCGATAATTTTATTTTACTTATCATAAGATAAAAAGATAAATAAAAATAAAATACTGCTTATTATCATTTTAATATTCAAAAAAACATTATTAATATTTATATTTTAACAATTAACACAAAAAATAAGTAAGATAATATACTTATAGATTTTTCTATTAATCATTAGAAAATTTTAGCCATTAGCTGATAATTAAAGCTAAAAAAAGAAATATAAGTCGTCTTTACCATTAAACAAAGTAGAAAAGGTAAAGTTTTTAAACATTGAGCCGAATAAGTTTAATTGATAAATAGTTATCGCTCCTTGCTGTGTGTCCTACAAACCAATTAAATAGGTAAGGCTATGCTGAAACGAATAAAAATATCTAATGGCTTAATGTTTATCTTAATACTGTTTTGCGCCATTCAACTTTTTTCTGGTGCAATGAGTATCCGTGACGCGAGTTTAACAAATAAGCGGATCTCACAATTAGCAAATGGCTTTGAACAGATAAAAACGATGGATTATGGTTATGCTGAGTTAAATAAATTACGTGAAGATATGCTAAATGTTATGTTTGACGCTCATCTCACACCCGATATTGCAGAAAATAAAATCTCTGACTTCCTTTCCTCTTATCCAAAAAGAAAACAAGAAGTTATACGTATTATTACCGCATACTTCACTGCTACTGAAGAAGCTAATTTTGATCCCGAAAAAATAGAGAGTATGAAAAAGCTCTTTAATCGTGTGCTTTACGATCTTGACCAACTTGCATCATGTCTAGAGATACGCGATTACTACGGTTTTCAATCTCTTTATGCACATAATACCAATGAACGCTTCACTCAATCCCTTTATGAAGCAACAGATTACCTCAGTGATAACGTTGTTACTCACGCAATAAAAGCAGCTCAAGGTAATTATGAACGTACCTTGGTGTTAGCTTTTGTCTTTATGTTTGTTTTTATTCTTTTCACTGTCCTTGTTGTACTTTGGATACGTCGAAATATTGTTTTACGTATCAATCAAATTGTCGATTATATGTCGGAAATTTCACAAGGAAATTTATTAGAAAATAAAGATGTCACTGCAAAAGGAAATAATGAAATCGACCAATTAATTACAGGTATTCAATATATGCGTACCGAACTGTCATTAATTGTGAATGCGATCCGAGGAACAAGTCATCATATTTATACTGGTGTTCAAGAGTTATCCGCAGGGAATACCGATCTTTCTTGTCGTACCGAAGAGCAAGCGAGCGCATTAGAAGAAACAGCATCAAGTATGGAACAACTCACAGCAACAGTGAGAAATAATACAGAAAGTGCTCGTGAAGTTTCACACCTTATCAGCCAAACTTCCAATATTGCCAGTAAAGGGGGCGATGTCACCAATAGAATGGTGAAAACGATGACTGACATTGCTGATAGCTCACAAAAAATTGGTGAAATCACTGCTGTTATCAATAGCATCGCTTTTCAAACCAATATTTTATCATTAAATGCTGCGGTTGAAGCCGCCAGAGCAGGTGAACAAGGTCGGGGATTCTCCGTAGTTGCAACAGAAGTCAGAGAATTGGCACAACGCAGTGCCGAAGCTGCAAAAGAAATTAAAGAGTTAATTGATGCCTCTATTAGCCGTGTTCGCCATGGTAATGATCTTGTTGAGCAAGTCAGCATTTCTATGTGCGAAATACTGACTTCCGTAAAATATGTTGAAGATTCAATGACTGAAATTTTATCTGCATCAGAAGAACAAACTCGAGGCATTACTCAAGTCTCTCTTGCAGTCACTGAAATGGATAAGGCAACACAGCAAAATGCGGCGATGGTTGAGCAATCTTCCTCTGTTGCCAGCTTATTGACTGAAGAAGCAGGTAATCTTGAACAAATCGTTGAACAGTTTAAAACGGCTGAAAGTGAACAGTTCAATAAAAAGGCACAACACAAAGTAATAGAAAAACCGTTCTCATCTGAAACATCACTACATACAAAAAATGAGAAGATAAAAAATACAGTCAAAGATGAAGTGAAAGAGAAAAAATCGGCAAAAGGAACCGCAACTGTAAATGACGATGAAGATGAAGATGAAGATGATGATTGGACAAGCTTTTAATCCATTGATTTGATCATGATAAAAACGTGATTTAGATAAACACAAAGACACCTATTTTTAGTAGGTGTCTTTTTCTTTTACTTCTTAAATAATGACAAATTAATGGAATACATTGATTGCACTAACTAAGTAGTTAGTTTGTACTTTCATTTCACCTGAAATCATTGAAGCTTTCGAAACATAATTCGCATTTTCATGCGTAATCGATTCCAATTTTTCAACAGCACGGCCAAGCTCTTTTAAACCCGCACTCTGCTCTGTGGATGCGAGACTGATTTCACCAATTAAATCGGTCACATTTTTAACATGTACCACAATATCTTCCATTGTTCCGACAGTTTCATTGACCTGCTTTGAACCCACTTTGATATTGCTACTTGAAGCATTGATCAATGCTTTGATCTCTTTCGCTGCTTCAGCACTGCGCTGTGCCAATTCTCTTACTTCTGTTGCAACTACGGAGAAACCTCGACCCTGTTCACCCGCTCTAGCCGCTTCTACGGATGCATTAAGTGCAAGGATATTCGTTTGGAAGGCAATGCTATCAATAACACCAATGATATTACTAATACGATCAGAGCTTTTCGCAATATCATTCATGGTAGTAACGATATTATCCATTGCACTACCTCCTTTTATCGCTGCCTCACAAGTGATATTAGAGAGATTATTTGCCTGCCCTGCCGTTTCACTATTACTGCTTACTGCTGTTGTTAATTCATTCATCGTTGAAGCAGTTGCTTCAACATTGCTGGCGGTTTGCTCTGTTCTCACATACAGATCGCGATTACCTGCGGCTAATTGATCACAAGAAATATCGACTTGATGAATTTGATGACTCACATCACTTACCAACCAACGGAACATGCGTCCTAATTGATTAACGGAACGCTGTGTCATGCCCACTTCATCGATGCGATTGATATACGTAACGTTATGTTCATCGCCAGTTGCAACTCGATTCGCTTGCTCATTAAGTAGTCTAATTGGCTTAACAAGCTGAAAATAGAGAATACGTTCATTTGCCATCAGTAATACCAGCAAAATCGCGATATGCATAAAAAGAGTATAACCCGATAAACCAGCAAACCATGCACTTAACAACATAAAAGGTAAAGGTAAGAGGATAAAGAGACGGAGTCGTTTTTTTAATGAAATTGTTTGATTCCATGAGCGCCAACGTTGCCATCCTTTATAAACAAAAGCGCCTTTTAAAAACGTGTGTGAAGGGTATTTACCTTGATTAAAAGCGGCGTAAAGTGCTGAGGCTTGTGCTATTTCTTCTTTTTTTGCCGCCGTCCTTACCGACATAAAACTTTGAATTTTACCCTGACGTATAATAGGAGTGACATTCGCTCTTACCCAATAGTGATCCCCATTTTTACGCCGATTTTTAACGATCCCAGTCCAAACCTCACCTTGCTTTAAAGTTCTCCACATATCCTTAAAGACTTCTGAAGGTATATCTGGATGCCGGACAAGATTATGGGGTTTCCCCACCAACTCTTCGACTGAAAACCCACTGGCTTCGACGAAATCCTCGTTGGCATAAATAATATTGCCATCAAGATCTGTCGTCGACATCAGTGTTGCGTTTTCAGATACCGGGTATTCTCGCTGTGTCACCGGTTGATTGTTACGCATTAGTTACTCTCCTCGACATTGAAATTAAAACATCTCAACAAAAAAAGACTGCCTAAATAACTATCGTTTCGGCCGTTAGGAGAATAACTTTAGTAATAAGTGTAAATACCTACATTTAAATATTAGTTTTTTGAATCAGTTCAAAATTTTTAATTATCTAGGCTATTAATTAATGCCTGTGAACTTAGCACTAATGTCTTCGCACACTCATCACGTTTCTTTAATAACGCCATAAAAATAAGGTCAGTGATCGTATTTTGTGCTGTACGTGAAGAGATTGAAGCGCTTCGCCACTCACCTTCATCCGCAATTGTTTCTAATATATAATCAGAAATTCTTCCTAATGGAGAGTGTTTTTCGCCTGTAATAGCAATGATTTTTGCTCCCTGTTTTTTAGCCACAGAGGCCGCAACTAACATATCTTTTCTTTTGCCGCTATAAGAAATAACTATCTGCAAATCCTTTGAACTTAACATTTGAGCAACAGATATCTGAACATGATGATCTGTTTCAATCAGAGTGGTTATTCCTATTTTCTGTAATTTATAACTTAAGTCTCTTGCGACTAACCCTGAACCACCAATACCAATAATCTGAACTCGCTGAGCTTCATCAATAAGCTGGATCACCTTTTCAAAATGAAGGTAATTAATTTGGCGAGTGGTATCACTGATAGAATTATTCTTCTCTTGAGCAAGTTTTTGAGCTATTACAACTAAGCTATCTTCAGAGCCAATCTGATTATGTAATATGCTAGGATCCTGCCCTGTATTTGCATTTTTTCGCCCAAGATCTTCACTAATTGCAAGCTTCAAAGAAGGAAAACCTTTGAATCCAATTTTTTGGCTAAATTTAACAATAGCTGATTGACTCACACCCATTGTTTCAGCAAGTTGCTGTGATGAAAGAGTGACCGTTTTTTCTGGGTTCTCTAAAATATAATCCGCTATTTTACGTTGATTTGTCGCCATACCAGGCTTGATCCACGCAATTTTCGTTAATGTTGGCATAATGACAATATCCACTTCGAGTACAATATAGTTATATATGGAATAATTTTGATAAAACGTTTAATACCTAAAGTAATTAAGTTTTTAGAATAAAATCAATTAGAAACAAAATATGAGATACAATAAATCATAAAAAAAGTAATATTATTATCGAAATACTTGTTCTTATAATAACGTTATATTGACTCTTTTTATTCAATCTCTCACACATTAACCTCTATATTTTATAATACTTAATTTAATTTTTTCCAATTTTAAATAATAATTTATTCTTCTTAGTCAACAACACGATATAAACTGAATATACTTATATTCAGCAAAATTGCGTTTTTAAACATAATAATTAACTAAATGACAATATAAAACACATTTTAAAAACATTAACACAATAAAAAACCTTTAATTACAAATAGTAATAAGGAATAAATAATTCCTTCATAGGGGAATTATTTTTATTTTTAATGATACAAAAATAGGTTAAACAACATATTTAAATAAAAAGACGGATATTAAAAAGAGTAAAAACCCAAAACCAATAAGCATTTTATATGATTGACACTGTAACATACATAATAAAGATGACAGATGATCGCAGATCTCTCTTTTGATAGATTAATACTCTTTTTTTGATACACATTCAGAAAGATCATTTTAACCAAACTTAAAAAAACATCACTTTAATCAAGAAAGTTAATTTATCTATTGATTTATAAATGTTTTTTAATTTACCCTATCCAAATCAAAGGTACACAAAGTGCCGTTAATAATCCCATCGAGATATTAAAAATAAACCAAGACTGTCTGCTTTGTAAAAATAGACTAATTAATGTTCCGCCTAATATCCAAACAATACCGGCAACGAAATTAACAATAACCATAACAATACTAATAGCAATAACAGAGCTAAAATAAGCATCGCCCGATAAACTGAAGCTTCCTACTGCACCTAATCCCATCATCCACGCTTTTGGATTTAGAAATTGCAATAATCCGCCCTGAAACCAGCTTACTGCTTGGGGCGTTTTTGCTGGAATATCTAAACGCTGATAAGATGATGTTGCTGTTTTCCAAGCAAGCCAAAGCAGATACGCACTCCCGACTACCTTCAATCCAATATGCAGTGCAGGATAAATTATCAATAATGCGGCAACACCAAATGCAGAACTCAGCAAAACACATTGCATACCTAGTATAATGCCAGCCATCAGCTTTAATGAGCTTTTAAAACCTACATTAGCACCTGATGAAGTAAGCAATAAGTTGTTGGGTCCAGGCGTGATAGCAGCAATAAATAGGAAAATTGCTAACGATGAAATCAGACTAATTGTCATTATAAGTGCTCAAAGATGTGACAGATGTTTTATTTTCACCGAAAATAGCAGTATGTTATTTAGCAAACAAGTGTTAATTCATTTTGATAGACGGAAAATATGTCTCAATACTTTAATCCAATGCGTTGGGCTAAAAATCCACATTTACAAACGCTCTTACCAAGAATTGTACGTAGGACACCACAACTTACGCCACATTGGCAACGACTCAATCTCCCAGACAACGATTTTGTCGATTTAGCGTGGAGTGAAGATCCGACAACAGCACTCAATAAACCGCGCTTAGTCATTTTTCATGGCTTAGAAGGTGGATTTAGTAGCCCTTATGCTCACGGCATGTTAGCCGCAGCAAAAGAGAGAGGCTGGCTAAGCGTTGTGATGCACTTTAGAGGATGTAGTGGTGAACCCAATAGACAAAAGCGCATTTATCACTCTGGTGAAACGGAAGATGCTCGCTACTTCTTAAATTGGTTGAAAAAGGAATTTGGTGAGCAACCAACAGCCGCCGTTGGCTACTCTCTTGGTGGAAATATGCTTGCCTATTATCTCGCAGAAAGCGGTGAAAATGCGGTTGTAGATGCTGCCGTTATTGTCTCTGCGCCATTAATGCTAGAACCATGCTCAACAAAAATTGAACATGGCTTTTCTCGTTTTTATCAATGGTATCTGTTAAAAGAGCTGAAAAATAACGCGACACGCAAGCTTATTCGCTATCCTGAATCATTACCAATCAGCTTATTGACGATAAAATCCATTAAAAAACTACGTCAATTTGACGATCTTATCACGTCTAAAATTCACGGATTTAAAGATGCGTTAGATTATTATCGCCAATGCAGTGCATTACCTTTATTAAATAAAATAAAGAAAACAACACTGATTATTCACGCGAAAGATGATCCTTTTATGTCTGCGGATGTTATTCCTGATATCACAACCTTACCAAACAACATTGAATATCAACTCACCGAGTTTGGTGGGCATGTCGGTTTTGTAAGTGGAAAACTTTCTAAACCCGTGATGTGGCTTGAAAGCCGAATACCTGACTGGTTATCCGCTTATTTGGAGAAAACCAAATGATAATTCCTTGGAATGAGCTTTCCACAGAGACACTTGATAATCTTATTGAAAGTTTTGTTTTACGAGAAGGCACTGATTATGGTATCCAAGAGAAAACGCTTGAACAAAAAGTCGCCGACGTAAAAAAACAACTTAAATCCGGTGAAGCCGTATTGGTTTGGTCAGAACTTCATGAGAGCGTCAATATTATGCCGGCATCGCAGTTTCGCTCTGGTTAGTTATTCAAAGCAAGCGATGTATCGCCGTCAATAAGGGCCAACCTTATTTAGCAAAAGGATAACCTATGTCAATCAAGCATCCGATCATCGCAGTGACTGGCTCAAGTGGTGCAGGAACTACCACAACAAGCCAAGCTTTTCGTAAGATATTCCAACAACTCAATGCAAATGCTGCATTGATTGATGGAGATAGTTTCCATCGCTATACCCGTCCTGAAATGGATATGGCGATAAGAAAAGCCAGAGAACAAGGTAGACATATCAGTTATTTTGGCCCTGAAGCAAATGATTTTAGCTTACTGAGTAAGACCTTAAGTCAGTATAGTGATACAGGACAAGGTCAATCTCGCAAGTATCTACACTCTTATGATGAAGCCACTCCCTACAACCAATTACCAGGTACATTTACACCTTGGGAGCCTTTGCCAAACAATACCGATGTTCTCTTTTATGAAGGGTTACACGGGGGCGTTGTCACCAATGAGCACGATGTCGCACAACATGTTGATTTACTAGTGGGTGTTGTCCCTATCGTAAACCTAGAGTGGATACAAAAGCTTATTCGAGACACCACAGAAAGAGGACACTCACAAGAGGCGGTAAGAGATTCGGTTGTACGCTCAATGGATGATTATATTAGCTATATTATTCCTCAATTCTCACGCACTCACATTAACTTCCAACGAGTTCCAACGGTTGATACTTCAAACCCTTTTTCTGCCAAAGCAATCCCCACTCTCGATGAAAGCTTTATTGTTATTCGTTTTCGAGGCTTAACCGATATTGATTTTCCCTATTTACTTGCGATGTTGCATGGCTCATTTATGTCAACAATAAATACTATTGTTGTACCGGGCGGGAAATTAGGATTAGCGATGGAATTAATTATGGCGCCATTAGTCAAAAAATTATTAAATGGCGAAAAGATAAGTTAACCAAAATAAAATTTATCTCTATAAAAATAATATCCCATTAATTAAGGGATATTATTTTTCGAATTAAACTTTATTTTAAAATATCAAAATTAGTCGGCATCTTTTATTTCAAATGAATGCGTAATATTGGCTGCTTTTCCTAGCATTAAAGAAACAGAACAATATTTTTCTGCGGATAATTGAACAGCTCGTTCTACGATTTTATCCGTTAATTCTTTACCTGAAACAATAAAATGTAAATTGATATCAGTAAATAGACGAGGGGCTTCTTCGCGTCTTTCTGATGTTAATTTCACTTCACAATCAGTCACTTGGTGACGACCTTTACGTAAGATGCTCACAACATCAATAGCGCTACACCCACCTGCAGCAATTAATACCATTTCCATTGGGCTTGGTGCTTTATCACCCGAATTTCCATCCATCATGATTTGATGACCAGAAGAAGACTCACCGACAAAAGATAAATCTTCTACCCACTTAACTCTCGCTTCCATTTATTTTCCCCTAAAGATGACAGAAACTAAAAGAGTACATTCTCATAATTCAACTAGCAATTAGCAAATAGGTTTATTATGCTGACTGCGTAAAACGAGACTTAATGCACTAATTGTGTTAAAAACAATATCTGCTTGATGATAGTGGTTAAGATCAATGCATTATTTTCTCATTTATTATAATCTACTCCATATTAACTTACCGTGTTCTCAGGAAGTTAATAGGTAAAGATAGGATTTTTAAGCACGCTGTATCAAAAGGGAACCTATCCGTTTTGAAAGGCTGCATTTAACGTACAGAGGATAACGCGAATGGTTCTCGGCAAGCCGCAAACAGACCCGACTCTTGAATGGTTTTTGTCACACTGCCATATTCACAAATATCCATCCAAGAGCACGCTGATCCACCAAGGTGAGAAAGCGGAAACACTTTATTATATTGTTAAAGGTTCCGTGGCTGTTCTTATTAAAGATGAAGAAGGAAAAGAAATGATCCTCTCCTACCTAAATCAGGGGGATTTCATCGGTGAACTTGGATTATTTGAAGAAGATCAAGAACGTAGTGCATGGGTTAGAGCAAAAACAGCCTGTGAAGTAGCAGAAATTTCCTATAAAAAATTCCGTCAATTAATTCAGGTTAACCCTGATATTCTGATGCGCCTTTCTGCTCAAATGGCGAACAGATTACAAACAACATCAGAAAAAGTAGGTAACCTTGCTTTCCTTGATGTTACAGGCCGTATTGCACAGACCTTACTAAACTTAGCAAAACAACCCGATGCCATGACGCATCCTGATGGCATGCAAATTAAAATTACACGTCAGGAAATTGGTCAAATCGTTGGTTGTTCACGCGAAACTGTAGGCCGTATTCTCAAAATGCTAGAAGATCAAAACCTGATCTCAGCACACGGTAAAACTATCGTCGTTTACGGGACTCGCTAAGTTTCCCCACCCCGAACAAACAATAGCCCAATAAAAGGGCTATTGATGATACAATCTGTATAAACCCCATCCTTATAGATGGGGTTTTTAGTCCGCACTACCCTTTTACAAATTCCGCAATAGCCGCTTTTAATGCCACCATTCCTTCTTGTAATTCTTCTTGGGTAATAATTAACGATGGTGTAAAACGCATTACATCTGCTCCTGCGTTTAACATCATTAAGCCATGTTTGGCAGCAAGACTGAGTAACTCTTTGGCTTTACCTTTATATTGTGGTGCCAATTGCGCACCGATCAATAAACCTTGTCCACGGATTTGCGAAAAGACATCGTACGTTTGATTAATTGCCACCAGTTCATTCACAATCCATTGATAGCGCTTTTCTACACCCTCAAGTACCTCAGGTGTATTAATTAAATCAAATGCGACATTACCCACTGCACAAGCTAATGGATTGCCACCATAAGTTGTACCATGAGTCCCTACGCCCATTACAGAAGCTATTTCATGTGTTGTTAACATCGCACTGAGTGGAAAACCACCTCCTAGCGCTTTTGCAGTTGTAATAATGTCTGGTGTCACATCATAGTTCATATAGGCGAAAAGCTTGCCTGTACGTCCCATACCTGTTTGTACTTCATCAAGAACAAGCAGAGCTTGATGCTTATCGCACAATTCACGTAGCCCCCTCATAAACTCAGGTGTTGCTGCCGTGACACCACCTTCACCTTGCACAGGTTCCAATACGACAGCACAAGTATGGTCGTCAATAACAGCTTTAACCGCCTCTAAATCATTGAAAGGAATATGCACGATATCTGCAGGCTTAGGGCCAAAACCATCTGCATATTTAGGTTGCCCACCAACAGATACTGTAAACAGTGTTCTGCCGTGGAATGCATGGTGAAAAGCAATAATTTTAGTTTTATAAGGACTATGGCGAGTGATGGCATAATGGCGAGCCAACTTAAATGCTGCCTCATTCGCTTCTGCGCCTGAATTGGCAAAAAAGACACGTTCTGCAAATGTGTTATCTATTAATTTTTGTGCTAAACGCAATGCTGGTTCATTAGTAAAAATATTACTAACATGCCAAAGTTGTTCGCTTTGTTCTTTCAAGGCTTGATTAAGAGCAGGATGAGCATGCCCCAGTGCTAAAACAGCAATACCACCAGCAAAATCAATATACGATTTTCCCTGCTGATCCCAAACACGGCTACCCATCCCTTTGACAGGAATAAATTCTGCGGGTGAATAAATTGGCAACATTACTTGATCGTAAGTTGCCCGGTTGATGCTTTGCTTTGTCATTACCCCACCTGATCGTTATTCATATTCAATATGAAAATATAATCACTAAATATGAATAAAAAATCAAATGTGGTTTTGTATAAAAAGGCGTTATTTCGCTATTTAAATGCTATCCATTTAATATTTAAGGAAATTATTTAATAGCTCATGCCCTTGTTCACTTAAAATACTTTCTGGGTGAAATTGAACCCCTTCAATTGGCAGAGTACGATGGCGAATTCCCATAATTTCATCAACATTTCCATCATGTTGGCTCCATGCCGTCACTTCAAAAGGTACGGGTAATGTCGTCGCATCAATCACTAAAGAGTGGTAACGCGTCACATTTAAAGGCCGATTAAGTCCCTTAAAAACACCTTGTTGATTATGATGTATTAATGAATTTTTACCATGCATCACTTCTCGTGCTCTGATAACTGATGCACCAAAAGCTTGTCCTATCGCTTGATGTCCAAGACAAACGCCAAGAATAGGAATTTCACCGGCAAACCGCTGTATAGCCTCAAGAGAGATCCCTGCTTCATCAGGAGTACAAGGTCCTGGCGAGATAACAAGATGTGCTGGCATCATCTTTTCTATCTCTTTAAGTCCGATCTCATCGTTACGCTTAACAACAACCTCAGCACCCAATTCACAGAAATACTGATAGAGGTTGTAGGTAAACGAGTCGTAATTATCAATAAGTAACAGCATATTAGCCTATCCGACTGATTTTCTTATCATTATCTATTTTATTACTATTTTAAAGCGAGTGTAGATTTGCCAAAATAGCTCGTTGTTTAACCGACTTGGGTACAACAAAGCCGATTATCATAGCACAGGTGTAAAATATGAATAGTAAGCAAGAAAACCTGCTGATTTATTGCGCAATAACAAGAATGACGGTAATTGATGATGAATAGAGTGATTAATAGCGTAGTGAATACTTATTGCAGGAGATCACACGAAAAAAGGAAGGATCAAAAAGATTTTTTTTGTACTAAAAATCCCGGAATGAAAATATTCATTCCGGTTTATATGCATTTTATCTTATTAGAATAAGTAAATATCCTATCCTAATAATGCGTTTATTGTTTTACGACTTCCGCAGATAAAATAGTGACCGTTTTTACTGGCACATTTTGGTAAGGTCCAATATTACGAGTTGGAGCTTGTGAAATTTTATCAACTACATCCATTCCTTTCACAACTTTACCAAATACGGCATAGCCAAAATCACGTTGACCGTGATCTAAAAATGCATTGTCAGCCACATTAATAAAGAATTGGCTGGTTGCGCTGTCTTTATCTGATGTGCGAGCCATGGCAATAGAACCTTTTACATTGCGTAATCCATTGTCGGCTTCATTTTTAATTGGCGCTCTGGTTTGTTTTTGCTGTAAATCAGCAGTAAAACCACCGCCTTGAACCATAAAGCCAGGAATAACACGATGAAAAGTGGTGCCGTTATAGTACCCATCTTCGACATACTGAATAAAATTTTTCGTTGTAATTGGGGCTTTTTTATTATCCAGTGATATTTCAATATTGCCTTCAGAGGTGACTAATTTAACGAAGGTTTCTCCCGTTGCCATTGCAAAAGTCGCTGTTGTTAAAGTGCAAGCGGTAACGAAGGTGACAAGAAAACGTTTTAACATGCAGGGATCCTTTACTTTAATAGTCTACAACTTACTTTATATGCAGCGATTCTAATTCGCTGAGGTAAATAGTGCCAATCATTTACCTTTATTTACGCTCAATAAGTCTAATTACGTTATAACAGGGTAAATTTTAATTTTTAAGCACTGTTATAAGTCATTAAATTGCGCCAAAATAGAGCAAATAAATATTTTAGATATTCATTTTCATGCAAAATTGAAATGAGTATGCATGAAAAGCCGCATTATTTCAGAGAGGTTTATACCATAATGACCCAATTTAATTACCAAAAAGCACATTTCATCATCAGTGCGCCTGATATCCGTCATTTACCACCAGATACAGGAATTGAAATTGCCTTTGCGGGTCGCTCTAATGCCGGTAAATCCAGTGCTTTAAATGCGTTAACCCAACAAAATGGATTAGCCAGAACCAGTAAAACCCCAGGCCGTACGCAATTAATCAACCTTTTTCAAATTGAAGAAGGCTTACGCTTAGTCGATTTGCCAGGCTACGGCTATGCCCAAGTTCCTGAAGAAATGAAGCGTAAATGGCAACGCTCTTTAGGTGAATACCTACAAAAAAGAGAGTGCTTAAAAGGTGTGGTTATTTTAATGGATATTCGTCATCCATTAAAAGATCTCGATATGCAAATGATTGACTGGGCTGTGGGCTCAGAGCTTCCTACTCTCGTTTTACTGACTAAAGCGGATAAACTCGCATCAGGCGCGCGTAAAAAGCAGTTAATGAGCGTACGTGAAGAGCTGGCAAATAAAGTAGGCGATATCCGCGTAGAATACTTTTCATCATTGAAAAAAATTGGCATTGATAAGCTACGTAACACACTTAATGAATGGTTTTCAAGCTCAGAAGAACAGCCTAAAAATGATGACAACGCTTAATTATCTTCTTTTTTCTCAACGATAGCGTTCTGATCTTCTATTGATAAAAGGGAAATCACTTTTCCCTTTCACTTCTCGCACAAACCACTTCAGTGAATTTTAGATAAAAAAATGCCCCAGTCGAAATAAAGTCGACTGGGGCAGCTAATATTCAGCTAAATCCGATTACGTGAAGTAAAAGGTCTGAAAGATAGAACATCTTACCTCTGTACCCTACGAGAGATAATGTACTCTATTTTATTGGTTAATAAAAGCCCTTTTGTAATTTTTTTTCACATGCAGACACGATTCAGCTATGTGTTTATGTATTCAAACCATAAATAAATGTAGTTTAATTACATAATTATGAGACTTTAATCACTTACGTGAATATGATTAAAAATAGAACAAATCACACAAAAGGTGCGGTTTATCCTTAATGATTTTGTGATACGCTTATTGCGAGACCGTAGTAAATATGTAATTAGCGATAAAATGAGGTATCCATGGCTGTATTAACGCTCCTGCGTTTTCCAGATGAGCGTCTGCGCAGAGTCGCAGTACCAGTGGAAAAAGTAGATGACGAAATACGCACATTAATCGATGACATGATTGAAACCATGTACGCAGAACGAGGTATTGGCTTAGCAGCACCTCAGGTTAATGTATCTAAACGCATTGTTGTAATTGATGTTTCTGAAAACCGAGATCAACCGATTGCACTTATCAATCCTGAAATTATCAGCACTGAAGATGAAGTGATGGATATGATGGATGGGTGTCTATCTATTCCAGATTCTTTTGCCCCAACAGAGCGTTACCGCTTCTTAAAGGTTAAGGCATTGGATAGAAATGGTAATGAAATTGAACTTGAAGCCTCTGATTTGTTTGCAGGCTGCATTCAGCATGAGTTAGACCATCTTGATGGCAAACTCTTTATTGACCATTTATCTCCGTTAAAACGCCAACGGATTGAGAAAAAACAGAAAAAATTAAGCAAGCTGATAGACTCGCAAGTTGCTTAATTATTCACTTATCTCTTTTTCACATGTTGATAAGTTTTGACATAAAAAAGCTCGGTAATTAACCGAGCTTTTCTTTTTTCTGCCCTAATATAGATAGACTCCCACTATTTTTCTCTCTATTCCTTATACAATGGATTTAAAACTCATTAGCACATCAATTGAGGTAAAAATGGAAAATAGTCGATTTAAGGATTTATATGAACAACTCAAAGCAGCCGGTGCAACAAACCCAAAATCATGGGCAAATAGTGAATTACAAGAAAACATTCCGCAGTTCGCACGATTCCTTGTACTAAAAGGACTCACCGATATCTATCGTGATATTGAGGAAAATATCAGTGAAATGGATATTTACTCTGATGAAGCAACCGAAGTATATCAAAAGCTTACTTCCCAACTTGATAATCAAGAACTTAAGGTATTGCTGCATTTCTATGGTAAATCAATTATTGGCAAGGTGATTGATATGCTTGATCAAAACTATCTTTATGACGTGAATGACAAGGTAGGTTGGTCTTTGATGGAACTCGATGGCAAAGGCACAACAACGGATAGATTAATCCAAGGTTTGCATGAAGACTTTCTTGAATTTGAAGAGTCAGAGCTTGCGCCAAACACTAAAGCATAAACAAAAAGGGCACAATCCTGCGCCCTTTTCTAATTAAACATAGTATTTAAAAACTAGTGTGCTTCATCCCAGTTATTACCAATACCCACTTCCACTTTCAACGGAATAGCTAATTCCATACTGCTTTCCATCAATTTATGGATCATGATATTTGCGTTCTCTAGGTAAGACTCTCGCACTTCAAACACTAACTCATCGTGTACTTGCATAATCATATGCACATCAGCAGGACATTCATTGCAAATCCAATTATCCACAGCAATCATAGCTTTTTTGATAATATCCGCAGCTGTACCCTGCATTGGCGCATTAATCGCCTCACGCTCTGAAGCTTTACGACGAATTGCATTCTTTGAATTAATTTCTGGTAAATAGAGGCGACGACCATCTAACGTTTCAACATAGCCTTGTTCAGACGCTTGTTTACGTGTGCGCTCCATATAGTCCAAGACACCTGGATAACGTTCAAAATAGAGATCCATATAACGCTGAGCTTCTCTTCTCTCAACACCAATCTGTTGCGATAAGCCAAATGCGCTCATGCCATAAATAAGACCAAAGTTGATCGCTTTCGCACTACGACGTTGCTCAGAGGTGACGTCTTCTAAAGGTATACCAAACACTTCAGATGCAGTTGCACGGTGAATATCTTTACCTTGAGCAAAGGCATCTAACAAACCTTTATCTTGCGATAAATGTGCCATGATCCGTAATTCAATTTGTGAATAGTCGGCAGCAACAATTTTAAAACCTTCACGCGCAATAAATGCTTGGCGAATTCGACGCCCTTCTTCATTTCTCACTGGAATATTTTGAAGATTCGGATCACGAGAAGATAAACGCCCCGTTGCCGTCACTGCTTGATGATATGAAGTATGTACACGCTTCGTCTTACTATTTACCATTAATGGTAATTTATCAGTATAGGTAGATTTCAGTTTCGCAAGACCACGATGCTCTAAGATTAAGCGAGGTAATTCATGGCTATGTGCTAATTCTTCTAATACTTCTTCATTGGTAGATGGCGCCCCTTTCGGGGTTTTCTTGATAACTGGCAATTGCAATTTATCAAATAAAATTTCTTGTAACTGCTTAGGTGAAGAGAGATTAAACTCTTGTCCAGCTAACGCAAACGTCTCTTTTTCAATTTCAGCCAAACGTTGTGTAATTTCTTGAGATTGAACAGCTAACACTTGAGCATCAATTAATACTCCCTTGCGTTCCATTCTAGAAAGCACAGGAACTAATGGCATTTCGATATCGCGGTAAACATGCTTAAGAGGCTCAATAGCGTCTATTTGAGGATATAGCGCTTGATGGAGTAATAAAGTGATATCGGCATCTTCAGCCGCATATAACGTCGCTTGCTCAACCTCAATTTGGTTAAAGGTGAGTTGACCTTTACCTTTACCCGCGATCTCTTCAAATGTCGTGGTTTTATGGTTTAAATGTTTTTCAGCCAAAGTATCCATATCATGTCGATTACTCACGCTATTTAATACGTAAGACTCCAACATCGTATCAAAATGAATACCGTTTAATTCGATACCTTCATTTTCCATAATGCCACGATCAAACTTCAAGTTTTGCCCAATTTTTAAAATATTTTTATCTTCTAAAATGGGTTTTAATGCCGCTAGCACTTCATTAACAGGAAGTTGGTCTGGCGCATCTAAATACTCATGACGTAGTGGAATATAAGCAGCTTTACTCGGCTCAATAGCAAATGATAATCCCACTAAACGAGCATCAATATTATTTAAGCTATCCGTTTCTGTATCGAATGCAAATGCAGGTGCTTTTTTGAGAAGCTCAACCCATCGCGCCAGACTTTCATGCGTTAAGACAGCTTCATAATTCTCTTGTGTAATAACAGGAAAATTAGCTGATACAGGTGCTTCTTTGGGGTTAACGGCTTCTGAGGTGTAAGGCACTGCAACTTTGTGTGTACTGCGTTGTGCTAACCAGCCACCATTTTGAAGATCACTTATCCAGCGTTTAAATTCATAACGCGTGAACATCTCTAATAATTGATCTAAATTTGGCTCATTAACCACTAAATCATCAAACGTTTTATCGAGTTCAACATCGGTTTTAATCGTTGCCAACTTATAAGAAAGTTTTGCCACTTTCTCATGCTCTGCCATTTTAGCGCCAAGTGTTTTAGCACCACGGAAACTCAATGTTGCAATATTATCAAGCTGTTGATAGATATCATCTAAACTACCAAGCCCTTGTAAAAGACCTAGTGCGGTTTTTTCACCAACACCAGGGACACCAGGGATGTTATCCGATGAATCGCCCATCAATGCGAGGAAATCAATAATCAGTTCAGGAGGAACGCCATATTTTTCTTTAACTTCATCAGGACCCAAAATAACGTTGGTCATGGTGTTAATCAGCGTGATCTTTGGCGTCACTAATTGCGCCATATCTTTATCGCCGGTGCTTATTAGGACATCACGCCCATCAGCCGCCGCTTTTAGTGCCAATGTTCCAATAACATCATCCGCTTCCACACCTGAAATAGATAACAAGGGTAAACCCATTGCTTGCACCATCTCATGTAAAGGCGCTATTTGTTCACGCAGATCATCTGGCATTGGAGGACGATTAGATTTGTATTCCTCATACAACTCATCACGGAATGTTTTACCTTTAGCGTCAAACACAACCGCAACATGGCTTGGCTTATACTGTATTATCAAGCTACGCAGCATGTTCAACACACCATACATCGCACCCGTTGGCTCACCTTGGCTATTGGTTAGCGGTGGAAAGGCATGATAGGCACGATAAAGGTATGAAGAGCCATCTACAAGGATAAAGGGGTTTTCTGCTATCTGGACCATAATCTGTTCATCATTGTTCTGAGGTTCGTTGATATGACTAGAATGCCACATCACAGCCCAATAGACGAATTTTACCTGTTCTTAAATGCAGAAATTCGGCTTAAATACTCAATTATTTATTATTAACCGAACTTAACAGAAAGAATAAGTATGAATGATAACTTAATATTAATTAAAGTACTTTTTTATCAGAAGCCATATCCATTAATCTGATTTCAATTAAAAACAAAGACTAAAAAGTAAACTTACTGTGTAATTTAGAAAGTATTTAAGATAGAGCTATTTATTCATCATAAATATTAACGTTCATATTAGTACCATCTTTTTTTTATTAAGGATTTATTTTTTAGACAACATCAGAAAACCTGTGGATAACTCTGTGAGTAGTTTTGTAACTCTCTCTATATTAATAAGTTAGCTTCCTTTTAAATTTATTAACACAATTAAAAAATCAATCACTTAGCGAAATCATTAAGATATTATAAATTAATCTCAATATTTTTTATTAATGTGGATAGTTATATTATGACAAAAATATGAAAGTAAAAAAAATAGCGCTCCTATTTCTTGAGTGCTATTTTTCATATAAGAATCTATATACTTTTACTTAGTCTATATAGGAAAAAATTAAGCCTATATTATTTTTTCAGCAATAATTGATTCACAATATCAGAATATGTTTTTGCATACTCTTCTGGTGATTTTGCGCTGATACCATCATTTTTCATTTTATATTTACCACCAATGATCATGGCAGGAACACCATTGATTTGGAAATCAGCGACAGCATTTTGTTGTTGGCTAACTAAAGAATTCACCACAAAACTATTCATTGCTGCATCATAATCTTCGCCTTTAACGCCAGCCTTAATAAAGGCATTACGGATATCGTCAACAGAGCGAATAGATTGAGTTTCTTGAATACCTTTAAATAAAACTGGAGAAACTTGATCTTCAACACCTAAGGCCATTGCTACAGCCCAAGAACGTGTTAAGTCTTTACCTAAAGGTCCTAAGAAATCAACGTGGTAGCGGACAATATTAGTATTTTCTGGGACATTCTTTTCAACAGTACTATTGACTTTATACACTTCAGAAAATTGATAACAATGTGGGCAATAAAAAGAGAAAAACTCAACAACATCAGGCGCTGATGCAACAGGTTTAGAAAGGTTCGTATACTGTTTTCCTTCAGAAAAATCAGCAGCAGAAACACTGAATGCTAACACCATACTTGCTAACGCCAGCCAAATCTTTTTCATTTCTCATCGTCTCCTAAGAATTAATACATTGGGCTAAGTTGTAAAGGAGGCTCATTTAACTGCTCCACTTGTCCCTTGAATAAGGCTAATTGTTTAAACCAAAAATCTTGCTCTTGAAACCAAATAAAAGCACGAGGGAAAGCAGGATCATTCCAGCGTTTTAATACCCACGCGAGATAATGCACCATTCTCATTGCTCTTAGTGGTTCAATTAATGACAATTCACGTAAATCAAAATCTTGGTATTCATAATAAGACTCAAGGATCGTATCTAACTGTATAACCTGTTCTTGCCGTGAGCCATTTAATAACATCCAAAAGTCTTGTACCGCAGATCCCATTCGGGAATCATCAAAATCAACCATTACAACTTCATCACGCCACAATATATTACCGGGATGGCAATCACCATGTAGCCGTAATATTTGCCATGCAGAGTCCTCTATTCTAGGACGCACATCATGAATAAGTTTATCTATAACCTCTATAAATTGAGGTTTGAGGTTATTAGGAATTAACGCACTACTTTCAAATTCTAATTTTGGCGCTATCAGATATTCTGCAATAGAAACTGTCGGTCGGTACTCATAACTCTTTTTTCTGCCTATTTGATGAATGCGCCCTAATGTGCGTCCTACTTCTTCTAGCTGAAATAAATTATCAGTTTCATATGCTCTTCCCCCTATGCTAGGGAATATTGCAAAATAAAAGCCATTATCAGAAAAATGAACTGTCTCACTATTAATCATTAAAGGGGCAGCAACGGATACCTCGGCCTCCTTTAATGCTAAAACAAATTCATGTTCTTCTTTTATTTGTTCATACGACCAGCGTTGAGGACGATAAAATTTCACCACATAACGTTGTCGATGCTCATCCATAAATTGAAAAACACGATTTTCATAGCTATTTAATTCCGTTAACCCTGACTCAGGATAAAAACCGATTTTAACTAACGCGTCCCAAATGTTATCAGGTGAAAGTCCCTGAAAATTAAATGAGGCAGACATTTCCATTTTCTATCCTGAATTTAATCTTTAATCACGCCACGAGCACGTAAAATGGCGGTTTTAAAATCTTCTTCGTAATCTTTTTTCAGTCCTGGTATCACATCTGTTGGCGCTGAACCGCGCATTTTCAGATGGTAAATCAAAATATCATCAGTCAGATCAGATAATTGACCTTTAAAACCCGCTTCATCAGCCAGTTTCTGCAATAATTGAATTAAGTTTAAATCAGAATTTTCTTCCCAAACTGGGTGCAATAATTCCATAACTTCATTAAGACGGTGACATTTCATACAAAAAATCCTTATTATTAATTACAACAACAAAGTACCAATTATTATCCGATAGAAAAAGGAAACCTCTGTCAATATGCGTAAAGATTACGCTTTTTTGATAAAAATTGCTGTCGCTTTACATGAAATCTCATTAAGTCGATATTTTTTATTAGTATATCGTCTTTCCTTGATAAAAATCGTTCGGAAAATTTAGCCAATTTATTCACAAATATTGAATATGAAAATGAAGAATATTACAGGCGGTATACTTGCGGGTGGCCAAGCAACACGAATGGGAGGGGCTGATAAAGGGCTTCAAATTCTACATGGACAGCCTTTATACCGCCATATTGCCCAAAAACTAGCACCGCAAGTTGATAGCATACTGATTAGTGCTAACCGAAATTTAGAACAATATCGCCAAAGCCAATATCCTGTTATTACAGATGAAATAGAAGGATTTTCAGGGCCTTTAGCTGGCATGCTCACGTTATTAAAGCAAGCTTCAACACCTTGGGTTGCCTTTGTACCTTGCGATGTCCCTTATTTTCCTCTTAATTTAGTTGAAAAACTCTATGAGCAAAGAGGCGAAGCATTAGCCGTTTATGTTGATGATGGTGAAAGAGAACATCCAACCTTAGCACTGCTAAATCGTCGTATTATTCCTATGCTAGAAACTTATTTAGCACAAGGTGATCGAAAATTAATGTTGTTTATGAAACAGATAAATGCGCACTCTGTTTTATTCGCGGATCAAGCAAGTGCTTTTATTAATTTAAATACCCCTGACGATATTGAAAAAGCCAACAAATTAAAAAAATAGGAATGAAAAATATGGCACAAGTAGATTTACCCCTTTTAGGGATCACGGCGTGGAGTGGAACGGGTAAAACGACACTACTAAAACAGCTTATTCCAGAATTACGCAAAAGAGAAATTCGTGTAGGCATGATCAAGCACACTCATCATGATATGGATGTGGATAAGCCCGGAAAAGACAGTTACGAACTCAGAAAAGCAGGAGCAGATCAGACATTAGTCGCAAGCCAACAACGTTGGGCATTAATGACAGAGACTCCAGAACTACCAGAATTAGATTTGTATTACCTCGCATCTCGTTTTGATACGAGTAAGCTAGATTTAATCTTAGTCGAAGGCTTTAAAGGTGAAGCTATTCCTAAAATTGCGCTCTATCGCCATATCAACGAACGTGATTTTAATGACTTACTTGATGAGCACGTTATTGCCGTCGCCAGTGATTGTGATTTAAGTGTGGATTTTCCACTACTAGATATCAACGCACCCGAGGCTATTGCAGAATTTATTGCAGATTGGCTGAAACAGACGAAATAAAGGTCGCAAATCATAAAGCGCCTTATAAAAGCAAGGCGCTTTAGTTTCAATTAAATAGAGGAAATTAAGCAAAAATAATTGCTTGATAAGGTTGAAGAATAAGGCCACCTTGTGCATCTTCCACTATTGGGCTGTTATGCAAATAAATATCTTTAGCTTTAATGGTAAGTGCTTTTTCTTCACCACTAAAATTACAGTAAATATTGACTGAGTTACCATCATCAGTACGCTTAAAAGCAATCACATTTTCTGGTGAAACCAACGGCGAGAATTCACCATAGACCAAAATATCACTGATCTTTGAATGTCGTCTTAATGCAATTAATTGTTGATAATAAGCGAAAAGAGAATGTTTATCTTGTGTCTCTTGCTCTGCATTAATATCCACATAATTAGGGTTAACTTTTAGCCATGGCTTTCCTGTGCTAAAACCACCATTTATTTCACGATCCCATTGAAAAGGTGTTCTTGAATTATCACGGCTGCGGTCATTAAAGTATTCAATTATTTGCTCGTCGCTATAACCTAATTTTTTGCCCCACTCATGTAATTTAAAAACATGCAAATCATCATGTTCTTCTAATGTCATTGGGCAATTAGTCATGCCAATTTCTTGCCCTTGATAAATAAAAGGTGTTCCTCGTTGAGTTAATAAAAATGTCGCTAACATTTTGGCACTAGTTACATTAATCGCTCCTTTAGGAAGAAATTTATTTAATGAACGAGGCTGATCATGATTTTCTAAATAAGGTGCTCCCCAACCTACGCGTTGAGTATCTAGCTGACTTTTAATAAATACAGGTTTTAATCTTTCACCTGTGATTGGATTAATGGTAAATGGTTTCTCATTACGAATATCTAAATCAGCGATACTAAAATCAAATACCATGGAAAAATAACCATTCTCGCCAACATAAGCGCGTAAATCTTTTTCAGGTACATCAATTTCTGCAACCGTCATACTATTTGCAGGCTTAAAAGTATTCTCGACTAATTCAGTTAAAAACTTATCAATACCAGGTTGATTTAATACCCAAGGCACTAAAGACGCTGAACCATCATCTTTATCAGGTTCAAATTGATATTCAGATAAAGCTTCAGGTGATTTTTTTAAATTACCAATCGCATCAATACGAAATCCTGCAACACCTTTTTTGATCCAGACATTTATCATGTTGATAATATCTTTACGTAATTGTGGGTTTTCCCAGTTTAAATCCGGTTGTTCAGGGCCAAAGGAATTGAAATACCAACGATTAGTTTCTCCAACACGACTCCAAACGGAGCAATCAAAATAAGTGCGTAAATTATTAGGAGGAGTCGGCTTATCCCATTGTTTAAAAATATAATAATCGCTATATGGGCTATTAGGATCTTCAATTGCCGCTTTAAACCAAGGATGCTCATCAGAAGAGTGATTTAATACTAAATCTAATAGAATTTTAATATCACGTTTTTTAGCTTCGCTAATAAGTTTATCTAATGCGTTATTATCGCCAAAGATAGGATCGACAACAGAATAATCAGCAATATCATAACCATTGTCTTTCATTGGTGATTTAAAAATCGGACATAACCAAATAACGTTTGTACCAAGTGACTGAATATAATCTAATTTCTCCGTGATCCCAGCTAAATCGCCGACACCATCCCCGTTACTATCATAATAACTCTTGGGATAAATTTGATAGACCACGGCATCTTTCCACCAAGTATTAGACATATTCACCTCACTAAGGTAATTAGCAAATATGGAACTGTTCCATAATTAATATAAGATACTATAGGCACTAAAAGAGAGGGTAAGGTAATTAACATACTAAAATGTGAAATAGCTCATACTAAAAAAACACAATTACCTCAATAAAGATGGGTTTGTCATAATCATATTAAGATATATTAGGTCATCAACTAATTGAAAGGAGCAACAGCATATTCAATGGCCGGGATCCGTGATGTCGCAAAAAAAGCCAATGTCGCAGCAAGCACTGTTTCCAGAGCATTAAATAACAGTGGCTATGTGTCTCAAGCTGCACGAGAAAAAATAAAAAAAGCGGTTGAGGAATTAGATTATATTCCAGATACTTGGCTAAGAAATTTATATCAACAAAAGAGTGCTGTTGTTGGTGTCATTATTAATAGCCTTGAATACCCTTATTTTGCGACAGTGACACGTTTTATTGAAAATAAACTCGCTGAAAATGGCTATAGCATGATGTTATGTGCAACACAAAATAGCAAAGTACGTGAACGTATATTTTTTGATATGCTTAAACGCGGTCAGATCGACGGTATTATTGCAGAATATCTGTTATTGGATGATAGTGAATATCAGCATATTCAAAGACCGGTGGTAACGCTAGACCGTCATCTTCGTGATATTCCATTAGTGTGTTCCGATCACCATACTGGTGGTCGATTAGCAGCAGAACACCTTATTCAAAAAGGTTGCCAAAAAATCCTCTATATTGAAGATAATTCAAGTTATTTATCATCAACCCCTTCATATCAAAGCTGTTTAGCTTTTAAAGAAACGCTCATTCAGGCAGGTATTAAACCTATTCCTTGTAAAGTAAATTGGAAAGAAGAAGAGAAAGACTATTTTCACTCTTTTGCAACAAAAATACTTTCTTTGCATTCAGAGATCGATGCTATTTTTGCTGCTGATATTCCCGCCATGGCATTATTTAATGAAGCAACAAGACGAAATATTGCCATTCCAGAACAATTAAAAATAGTTGCTTACGATGGTAGTCCTTGGTTAAACCAAACACTGAGCCAATTAACCTGTATTGAGCAACCCTTTGAAAAACTGGCTGAAAAAAGCGTAGAAGTGATTAGTGCATTAATTGAGAATAAAACAATCACAGATAACATCTCTGTTATTCCAGTGAAGTTTATTCAAGGTGAAAGTAGTTAAAACATATATTATGAAGTCAATTATTCCTTTATTGCCTCTAAGTTATCGAGGCAATAAAAAACGTTATTGATTCAACTCTTGTAATAATTTGGCATTGAGATACAGTTTTTCACGACCAATACTCATTTCTTCCAATACTCCAATCTCAACCAATTGCTTGAGATATATTGATGCAGTTTGCCGTTTAGCTATACCCTGTTGAACAAGATTATCAATTCGACAATATGGCTGCGTAAAAAGGACATGGATTAGCTCATGAGTGTATATTTTAGGAAGGTTTTCACGTACATAATCTGTTGTTTCTTCCATTAGTTGACGTATAGATAATATTTTACTTGTTGTCCATTGAGATGTGTTTTCAATAGCCTCTAACATAAATAATATCCAAGATCCCCAATCACCTTCTTCTGTCACTTTACGTAAAAGCATGTAGTAATCATCACGCTTCTCCAAAATAAAACGAGATAAATAAAGAATGGGTAATGTAAGTAATCCGCTTTGAATTAAATACAAAATATTAAGTATTCGCCCTGTTCTACCGTTCCCGTCAGGGAATGGATGAATGCATTCAAACTGATAATGTGCAATAGCCATTTTTACTAATGGGTCTAAATCATCTTCATTGTGTATAAAACGCTCCCAATTTGACAGTAAATTACGAATAGATTCTTCACCCTCTGGTGGCGTATACACCACATGATTATTCTGATCACGTAATACGGTACCAGGAGTTTTTCTTATATCAGTTTGTATTGCGCGTAATTTGGTGCAGATTGCTATCGCCGTGTTGGTACAAAGTGGATAAGTTTCAAGATGAGTATAACCATCATAAAGGGCAGTACGATAACGAAGTGCTTCTTTAGTTGCAGGATCAGCACCGACTTGGTGATCAATATACTGAAAAAGCTGATCACTGGTTGTTACAATGTTTTCAATACGTGAAGAGTCTTTTGCTTCCAATATTGGAAGGATATTTATCAATAATTCCTGATCAGGAATTAATTCTCCTGCTGTTTTTAATTCAGCAATTGCTGAGCGCGCATTGATGCACGCTTTCAATATTTCACGTGTTTCAATGAGTTCCAGAGCTGGTGGTAATAATGGCAGATCGTTATAGAGTATTTTAGGAGGCCAGCTCATATGTTTATAAAACTCATTTATATCGACATATAGCTATAATATGTCGATACCATAAACATGTCTCGCTATTATGTTTATAAAAACGCATTTTATCGACATATCGCCATAATATGTCGATACCATAAAAAAACGCCAAAGAAAGTTACCCTTCTCTAGCGTTTTCTTTGATTATGTTTTACTTCAAAATTGAGTAAAAGCTATCGTTCTTATTTTGCAGGACGAACTGCAATAACTTCAATTTCTACACGCCATGCTGGATTAGCCAGTTTTGCGATTTGGAAAGTTGAACGAGCTGGTAGTTGGTCAGTTTTAGAAGCATCAAAGTACTTAGAATAACCGTCCATAAAGCCTTTAAAGTCCATCTCACCTTTAGTTTCTTCGCCACCAACTAGGAAGACTTGCATTTTCACAACGTCTTTCATATCTAGGCCAAGTTCATTTAAGTGAGTTTTGATTTGTTCTAATACACTGATAGTTTGTTCTTCAGTATTACCATAAGACGCTAATACGCCTTCTGGTGCATCTGCTGATTTCTTAGCCGGTACTTTACCGCTTAAGAAAACAAGGTTGTTACCTGCACTTACTTCAACAGACTCAGAAATAGGCATACCGTTTAATTTATGGTGTACAACACCTTCCGCATTCGCGCTTGCTACACCAAAAATAAAAGGCAAGGCAACAAGTAAACTTTTATAACGCATGAAAACTCCTTAACATGTTTAATTTACAGTAAAACAAGGGGTTATTTACTTTTTAAAGCGATCCATACTAAATGGTGTTGGATCAATAACAGGTTTCTTACCTGTAACGATATCAGCAGTCACTTCACCAGCTGCAGGGCCTTCGGTCATACCCCATACGGTTGCAGTATTGATAACTAGGCCAGGGTATTCTTTGACTTCAGAAATAATAGGTAATTCATCAAATGTTGGACTAACTACTGCGCCCCAACGTTCAACAACTTGTGATTTTTCAAATACTGGGAATTCAGCTTTCATTCTTTGGAATACAGCATCCAAGTGCTCAGTATTTTGCGTTGCTGTTGCAACACGATATTGTTCAAACGGTGTTTTTTCATCTAATTTCCAAGATGTTGCCATCTTGAATGAGTTGAATAAATCTTCACCGATAGAGAATTCTAATGGCAGCTCACCACCACCTAATAGGTGCATGAACTTAGGCCCTAACAAGAAGCTATCTTTCACGATAGAGCTTGTGAAAATACGAGGTGCGACAGCATAAGTACCATCGGCTTGCTCACGGAAATGGATACCGTTTGGTAAATGCACGTTACCACGAGGTGCACCCGGAACACCTGATACACGTTGCTGTGATAAGTAAACATTCAGCGTTGGAATATCAATGCCCATGTTACCCATAAATAAACGTGACCAAATACCACCAGCAAGAACAACGTGAGATGTTCTAATTGCACCTTTTTCTGTTACAACATCAGAAATTTTACCACCAGCAGTTTCGATGCCTCTTACCGCGCAGTTGGTATAGATTTTTACGCCAATTTGTTTAGCGTAGCGTGCTAATGCAGGCGTACCTGTTTCTGGATCAACAGAACCTGAGTCTTCTTCAAAAGCGGCCACAGTCCATGGTGTTTGAGCTCCAACAAGGCGGTTTGATAACTCTTCACCTTTAATAATGCGCGTATTTAATGGTGTATCAAATCCAGCCGTTTCTTTTGCTGTTTTGATCCACTCTTGCGCTTTATCAAATGCTTTTTCATCTGCAAGGGCTTCTACTCGACCTTGTGTACGATAACTGGTATCAGCACCAATCTTTTCGTTCATTCCACGCCATAAGATTTTCCCGTAATGGTGTAATGGGAAAATTTCTGGTGATGTTTGATAACTAATAATTTGGCTGTATGCTCGGCCTGATTGTTCACCGCCAATCTCGCCTTTTTCTAAAATAGTGACACTCATGCCTCGTTCTGCAAGGTTGATAGCAGTCATGATACCTTGGATACCACCACCAATAATCACTGCATCAGACTCTTTAGGCAGCGCACCCTCTGTACCTTCAACAAATGATGCTCTAGATTTAGCTTCAACGAATTTGCCATCACGGCGAACCATTGGAACTAACGCAGCACCACCGGCTAAAACACCCGCAGCACCAACACCTAAAAGCAGCTTTCTCCTTGAAATTTTCATCTTCTACCTCAGTAATGGATTTACTATTTATATTTATAATGTTGTTCATTTATTTCTTTAAAACTGAATAATACCATAGTTCATTATATTGTTAATAATTATAATTATTTGTTAATCATTTCTTAAGATAACAATATCCATAGATACAACATGGTTACTTTAACCATTTTTTTTCATAGAAATTCATCATTTAATGAGCTAGCGATGAAATCCTTGCGTTTATTATCAATTGATAAATAAGAAGATATTAAGAATGGAATAAATTTTTAATAGAAAAAGAAATTGTTTAAATAATTAACATTTTGATACAAATGACAAGGAGGGGCTGTAAAGCATTGTTTACAAAACAAGCAAAATCTATCGCACAATTGCATAAAATAAAAAGATGATCTGACTATCTAATAGCCTTATTTTTACAAAATAAGTAATTTTATCTAGTAACTGGTTTATGGGTCAGTAAGTAGACGAATATACTTTTTGGAAAATACGTAGAAAAGAGGATATTCGAGTTCGAAATAAAACTGGGGTAAGTACAAATTCTGACTAGTCCTGATATAGGTTGACAACTTTTCAGGCATAAAACGCTCGATGTACTTCATCGGGCGTTTTATAGTTTAACGATAAGTGTGGCCGTTTTTCATTATAGAGTTGGATTGATTCTTCTACTAATTTTCTTGCTTGTTCCAGATTACTCGGTTTTATCAGTAGATACTCCATTTTTAATATTCCATTAATTCGTTCTGCTAAGGCATTTTGATAACAATCATACCCATCAGTCATAGAACATTGAATATTATGCTCTTTATGTATCTCCTGATATTCCGAAGAACAATACTGTATCCCTCGATCTGAATGATGGATTAACGAAGTTGTCGAAGTCCGTTTTTTTAACGCCTGAACCAACGATTTCTTCACTGAACTTGTTTTCATATTGTTATCTAAATGATATCCCACGATTTTTCGTGAATACGCATCCGTAATTAAACTTAAATAAGTATCACCTTCATACGTCGATAAATAGGTAATATCTGCTACCCAAAGCTGTTCTGGTTGTGTGGGGATAAACCCTGACTTAATTAAATTTGGATGCCGATAAAAACGATGATGGCTTAAGGTTGTTCGATGATAAGCCCGTTTATTAGGCACCAGTAACTGATGTTCCTTCAATAAAGAAAATAGCCGATCACGACCAATAACCATCTGTTTTTGCTTTAAAATAAAATGTAATTTACGCCCACCCAGTCGAGGTTGTAAGACTCGTTCAGATTTAACAACATCAATGATGGCCGAATCGGCTTTCTTTCGTTCCTCAGTTCTATCCAGTCTCTTGTAATAAGCCTGTCGGCTGATCTGCATAAAACGGCAAGCAATTGTTACGGTGAGGTTTTTAACCGTTTTTTCTTTAATAACTCGGCTTTGCGCTTTTTTGACAAACGAACTCCAAAGTCTCTATCCATGACTTTAACCACTGCTTCGAAGAAATCGGATTTAAGCCGAGCCTCTTCAAGTTCCTTTTCAAGGATCTTAATGCGTTGTTCCGGCGTTTGTTGTTCAGAAGATTGGGTCATAGCTGAACCTCTATAAAAAGTATCAGGGGTACCGTTTGACCAATCTAACCTACCATGCTTACGAAGCCAAACTAAAACAGTAGAGCATCCTTGTATACCATAGCGATCTTGGGCTTGTTTATAGGTTATTTCGCCTTTTTCAACTTGGTCAACAAGCTGTAATTTAAAAGCGAGAGAATAATCGCGTTGAGTTCGTTTAGTGATTGGTTTCATTACACTCTCCAATTTCAGATTGGAAAAGTGTCAACCTTATTCAGGACGGGTCATTCTCAATAAAAAAAGCCAGAGGGTTAACTCTAGCTTTTTACATAATAATAAAAATAAGCTTAAGCGATATAAATGAAAATAGCTTATCTCATCGTAACAAATTCTTCTGCTGCAGTTGGGTGGATTGCCACAGTATCATCAAAGTCTTTTTTCGTTGCGCCCATTTTCAGAGCCACAGCAAAACCTTGTAGCATTTCATCCATACCAAACCCAATACCATGAATACCAACAATTTTTTCGTCTGCACCAACACAAACCAACTTCATACGACATGGTTGACGATGACGAGTTACAGCACTATACATTGCTGTGAAAGACGATTTGTACACTTTGACTTGATCAGCACCGTACTGCTCAACCGCTTGAGGCTCTGTTAAACCAACAGTACCAATAGCTGGATGACTAAATACCACTGTTGGGATATTTGAATAGTCTAAGTGTTCGTTAGGTTTGTTGTTAAATAAACGCTCTGACAAACGACGCCCTGCGGCAACAGCAACCGGTGTTAATTCAACTGCACCTGTATTATCGCCAACAGCATAAATTCCTTTTACATTGGTATTTTGGAATTTATCGACTTTGATATAGCCTTTTTCATTTAACTCGACACCCGTTACCGCCAGATTCAGGTTATCCGTTGCTGGCTCACGACCAATTGCCCAGATTAATGTATCAACTGTCTGCTCTGTGCCGTTTTCCAGTTGTAGCGTTAAACTTCCGTCTGCATTCTTAATCACGGCTTTAGGAATAGCGTGTGTATGTAACTTAGGCCCTTCGGTTTCCATCACTTCTAACAGTGTTTCAACGATTAATGGGTCAAAATTACGCAGTGGCGCATGTTTACGCACAAATAGGTGCGTTTCACTACCTAAAGCATTTAACACACCGGCAAGTTCAACAGCGATATAACCTGCGCCAACAACAGCAACACGTTTTGGTAAAGCTTTTAATTCAAAGAAGCCATCAGAATTAATACCATACTCAGCACCTGGAATATTAGGTTGAACAGGACGACCGCCTGTTGCAATCAGAATATTATCAGCCGTGATCTTTTCGCCATTAACTTCAATCGTATTGGCATCAACAAAACGAGCAAACCCTTGGATAACATCAACTTTGTTATTACCTAAGACACGGTCATAAGATTGATGAATACGGTCAATATAAGCAGAACGACTACTAATTAGTGTATCCCAATCAAAACGGTTCACTGTGGTATCAAAACCATAATCAGGACCGTATTGATGAATAGCTTCAGCAATTTGTGCTGCATGCCACATCACTTTTTTAGGTACACAACCCACGTTAACACAAGTGCCACCTAACGCTTTCGCTTCAATTAATGCACATTTTTGGCCATACATTGCCGCTCTATTAATTGATGCAATACCGCCACTACCGCCACCGATGGCGATGTAATCGTAATGTTTGCTCGTCATTTCTCTGATCCATTTATCTGTAGAAAAATAGGTAACTCACAGGCTAAGTCTGTCATATCATGATGTCTATTATGACAAAATTTAAAACATAGCACGTCAGATTTTAGCTTTTACAGTAATAGGCAAAAACAATAATAAAGATGCTTATTCTGGTACAACCCACTCAACTAATGTATGTCCAATACCCTCAGGAACTAAGGTTTTATGTAACCAAGGGAGTATTGATTTCATTTGTGATTCTAATTTCCAAGGCGGATTAATCACAATCATGCCTGATGCAGTCATCCCTAGTTGATCACTATCGGGTTTTACTGCTAATTCAATTTGTAAAATCTTACGGATCCCTGTTGCTTCAAGCTCTTTTAACATGCGTTTGATTTGCTGACGGTGAACAACAGGATACCAAATCGCATAAGTTCCTGTCGCAAAGCGCTTATGGCCTTCAACAACACCTTTAACAACAGCAGAATAGTCTTGTTTGAGTTCATAAGGTGGATCAATTAATGCGAATCCACGACGACTTGGCGGAGGTAACTTAGATTTTAATTGGCCAAAACCATCTTCACGAGAAACTCTAACTCGCTCGTCACGAGAGAATTCGGTACGTAATAAAGGAAAATCCGTTGGATGTAATTCTGTTAGCGCTAAGGAATCTTGTTCTCTTAGTAATTTGCTCGCTAATAGAGGTGATCCCGGATAATAACGCAGTTCCCCACTTGCGTTTAATTCTCCAACCGCTTCAAGGTAAGGCAAAATAAGCTCAGGCACTTCTTCTTGCTGCCATAAGCGTGCGATCCCTTCTAAATATTCGCCAGTGCGAGTCGCATGAGCATTGGTTAATTGATAACGTCCAGCGCCAGCATGAGTATCAAGATAAAGAAAAGGTTTCTCTTTCTCTTTTAAAGACTCAATGATGAGTGTTTGAACAATATGTTTTAAAACATCGGCGTGGTTGCCAGCATGGAAACTATGGCGATAGCTCAGCATTCTTTATCTTCCGTTAGAAATAAGTATAGCTTAGTAATTAATTTACTCAGAAATAGTGATTAAACTCAGTGTATCAGAAAAAGCCGAACTTCTTCATTGAAAGCGAAAGAAACGTTGTGTCTTAGTATTCAGCCGTTATGATAAGCCCATATTTCACTTAAGTTTAAATAGGATAGAAAGATGAAAAAATTACTTTTTACTGCCATAACCTTAAGCTTACTCGCAAGTAATGCTTATGCCGATAAATCAACCAATGGTTGTGAAATAAAAAAACAGAATATCCAAAAGCAGATGGAATATGCAAAAGCACATGGTAATCAATATCGCATCCAAGGCTTGGAGCGAGCATTACAAAATGTTGAACGCTATTGCACACCTGAAAAAGTGGTTGAAAACACACGCCTTGAATTACGTGAAAAACAACTTGACGTTAAAGAGCGTGAGCTTGAATTAAAAGAAGCACAACTTAAAGGTGATGCAGATAAAATTGCTAAACAAGAAAGAAAACTAGCTGAAGAAAAAGCTGATTTAAAAGCAATTGAAGAAGAATTAAATCTACTGACAAAGTAGTTATCATCAATAATTAATGCCTACTCCTTATTTGACTGTGAAATACAGAATAAAACAATAAGTGAGTAGCCATTCTCTTATTAAACTAAACTTAATTTCAGAATTGCTGTATTGGTTTTTTATCCTTTATTAAGTACAAGATTATCTACACCTTTTAATAGAGCATCATCTACACTTAAGCCAGAACAAACAAATACATCTCCTAAATCAGCGGCTAATTACAATAAGCATAAGGTGTGTAATAGAAATTAAGCTATGATATTTTTGAGTGAAAACTATAGTAGTAACATTAATTTATTGAAAATGGACTGATCTAATTAAAGAGGATATATGTCAGAAGAGCAGCAACAAAAAACAGTAAGTGAAAAAACTCAACTGACTCAGCCAATAAAAAAAGGGCTGGAAAAAGGGCTTCATGGTGGAAAAAAAGCCATTGGAATTGGGATAAAAATCAGTAACTTCGTCACCAATATCCCTTTTATTGCACACCTTATTCGTGCAGCAGAACGTTTCACTGACAGAATGGGAAATCAGTTCGGCGCAGCTATTACTTACTTTTCATTTTTATCATTAATCCCAGTATTAATGCTTTCTTTTGCCTGTGCGGGTTTTGTTTTGGCCTCAAATCCAGATTTACTCGCTAAATTAATTACAGGTGTCGCAAATAGCATTGACGATCCAACGCTTGCATCCACAGTTCAACAAAGTATTGATACCGCAGTTCGCCAGCGTACAACCGTTGGTTTAACTGGTTTAGCAATTGCACTTTATTCTGGTGTTAATTGGGTGGGTAATTTACGCCAAGCCATTTTGGCTCAATCACGCCCCGTTTGGGAAAGAAATAAAGAAGAGCAAGAGAAAATCTATTTCCGCTACTTTCGCGACTTTTTAGCGCTAATTGGCTTACTTTTTGCGTTAATTGTCACTATTACGCTAACTTCTGTGGCAGGTTCAGCCCAAAGAATGATTGTTCACACATTGGGGTTAGACGGTATTGAATGGCTAACACCAGCATGGACAACAATTGGCTTAACTATTTCCATTACTGCAAACTATTTACTCTTTTTATGGATATTGTGGATCTTACCTCGCCATCAACCAAAACGAATTTCGCTTATTAAAGGTACACTTATCGCTGCCATTGGTTTTGAAATATTGAAATCTGTTATGACATGGATGCTACCAAAAATTGCAAGCTCGCCTTCAGGTGCCGCATTTGGTTCAGTGATAGGTTTAATGGCTTTCTTCTACTTTTTTGCCCGATTAACACTCTTTTGTGCCGCGTGGATCGCCACTGATGGCCCGAATATGCGCAAAGAACAGTTGTCTGAAACGCAATCAACATCTTAACTTTATGATAAAACTATATGGTTAATTCCCTGCATTAACCGCCTATAAATAACGTAATAAGGAAAAACAATGCCATACGTTAATATTAAAATTACACGCGAAGGTGCAACCGCAGAGCAAAAAGAACAACTCATTGCGGGAGCAACACAACTTTTGGTTGATGTATTAGGCAAAAACCCAGCAACTACCGTTGTAGTAATTGATGAAGTTGAAACGGATAACTGGGGAATAGGCGGTAAAACAGTAACAGAATTACGAGCAGCAACAAAAAGTAAATAGAGAATTTCTGCAATATAAATAAAGGGTGCCAAGTACACCCTTTTTGCTGATTTATTTTCCTGACAGATAAGGAAGTAACTATGGTTCAATCAATGACTGATGCTTTTCATGCCTTACCTTCAGCAAGTGCTATCTATATTACAGGTGCAGGTATTCCATACCCTTTTGGTATGGCGCACGGATTTGCAGATGAAAGTACCCAGAAAAAATTAACTGTAGATACGCCTTTTCGAATCGCTAGTAATACAAAAACCTTTCTCGCAGCCGCTTTTTTACGTTTATGGGAACAAGATGCTCTATCCCTTGATGATGATATAACTAAATATTTAAGTGCTAATTATCAACAGACATTATTAGAGCTAGGGTATGATCTTAAAACTATTACACTACGCCATTTATTAAGCCATAGCAGTGGGTTATTCGATCATGCAAATGAAGCTTATCTTGAAGATGTGATTAAAGATCCCTCTCATAAATGGACACGAGAAGAACAAATAGCGCGCTATGCTCAACAAGGCTTTCCCATCATTCCAGCTGGAAAACGTTTCATTTATTCGGACACAGGATATATTTTATTAGGTGATATTCTTTCTCAGTTTATGAGAAAAAATATGGCAACCGCCGTTCGTGATCTATTGCATTTTCAAGACTTAGATCTACCACAAACGTGGTGGGAAGATTTAGAACTACAACCTAAGCATCCTAAAGCGCGTGCTAGACAGTTTACAGGAGAACATGAAGGTACTCATATTGATGCTTCAATGGATACTTTTGGCGGTGGCGGGCTTGTGATGACAACCCTTGAGTTAGCTAAATTTACAGCTGACCTCTTCGAAGATAGAGTTTACTTGCATCCATCAACCTTAAAAGAGATGAAATGGCAAGGTTCACATACAGGTGCTGAAAATTATCGTTTAGGTTTAATGGCCGAAGAAACTGACCTAGGCACACTTTACTATCATCTTGGTTATTGGGGTTCGGTAGCTTATTATTTACCTGAAAAACAAATCGCTATTGCTGGCTTTACAACCCAAAAAAATAACCGTGAAGATCTGATAACCATTGTTAAAGAAGCGTTTAAACGCCTTTAAAATCAAAAAGCCAAAAATGTATCAATAACACTTTTGGCTTTTTGTTTATTTTACGGCTGATAAATTTTTAATATCAGCCTATCTCTGTTTTATTACGGTTTCCTCGTCGGTGTTGTGGCTACCGCTGGAGTTGTTAAAGCTGGAGTTTCAACTGCTTTATTTGGTGTAGTATTAGTTGCAACAGGCGCAGGTGTATTTGCCGTTTCTGGATGAACTTGCTTTTCAAATTGAATACGCAATTCACCTAAATTCACCGTTGGTGTTTCACCACTTTGCGTTAATACAAAAGTAATATCTTCAGATAAAACTCTTGAAAGCTCCTGATTTAATGTCTCTTTTGTTAAACCAGCTAAAAATGCTTGGCGTAAACGCTGATATTGTTCAGGTGGAATATCAATAATATTGCTTTGTTGTGATAACAGACGCTGATTAATTAAAATCGCCGTACTGGTTTTTGCATAACGGGCAAACAACTGAGTTAATTGAAGTTGTTTTTCTTGTTGAAGCTCTTGGTATAACTCATCGCTGATACCTTGGTTACGCAAGCGCCCCAATTCTTCTCCCACCCATGATGCTAATGCAGGAATATGAGCCGTTGCGGTATCAATATTTAAAGAACAACTTGCACGCTGATATTGTACCCGGCAATCAATGTTAATTTGAGTACTGTCGTTTTCCTTACGTTGTTCAAGGCTACGACCCAAATGCACAAAAATTACTTCACGAGCTAAATCACTTAACCAATATTTATTTAATGTGTCAGAGTCTTTTACTGGCGACCAGTCTAAATCCCAAATTAAAGAAATTTGGTCTTTTGCACGCATAGGCTCTTGCACATATAACGTTTCAGGTTTCATATCGGCAAGAACAGGCACTGGAACTGGTGTTACACGCTTTCCTGATAGAGTTGAAAATGCCTGATTAATACTTTCAGTCAATACTCGATTATCAACATTACCTGCAACATAAAGTGTCATCATATCTGGGGTATACCAACGTTGTTGGTAATCTGACAGCTCTTTAGTATTTACAGATTGATTAACCGGTTTTCCTGGATTGTGGCCTTTTAGATTTGAGCCTTCAAGGCGTGAGCGCCAAATAGGATCTTCAATATTGAGAGGAAATGTTGCAATAGGAAGCGGTGATTGAACCGCATTACGAACCGCATCTTCGGTATATTCAGCAGGTTTAGCAATACCTGCTAATAATGCAAAAGCATCCTTTAATAGCTCAGGCTGGTTGTTCGGTAAACTTAGATTATAAACAGTAAAATCGTATGAAACGATCATTGGAGGTAACGGATAGTCAGGATCTAACGCATTTTTCCATAGATTATCGCGTTTCTCTGGCGTTAAGCCTGTATTTTCCAAAACGTTGAGTTTGGACACCAAGGATGAAAAACCCGTTTCACTGCTTTTTTCTGATAAAGAACCTGTATTGACTAATAAACGGATCTGTATTCTATCATTTGGGCGTTGCGGTGTTTGTAAGATTTGCCACTGAAAACCATTTGCTAGTCGCCCTTCTTGCCAAGCTGGATCAGGCTGCAAAGCTTCCGCTTGAACTTGGCAAATAACAGCGCCGAACATAACGCTTCCCAATAAAATTCGTGTCATTACACCCTGCATGTGAACCTCTGTTGTATTAATCCTTGGTATTAAACCACTTATGAGGTTTAACAATAAGTGCCAAAAGACATGTTAGATGTTGGATGTCTATTTTTTGTATTATCATCTTTATCACCACAGAAACATGAAATGAAATCACTATAGTGATTAGACTCATTATGGCGTAAGAAGGTTCAGACCTTCGGCAATTTTTGATCAGATTTTTGATGATTATATCCTTTAACCAGCAAACCAATCTCATCATCACAATGTGATTTTGGACAAGATAACGCTGAAACTTGGCTATCTTTATTGAGGCTGACGGCGATTTGGCGTAAAGGTTTTACAACAATACGATTAATACACCAGCTAATAGCAACCGTCAGAATAAGCCCCATCAACAGATATGTTGTTAGCATCAAGGCAACAGTATTACTGGCAAAACGATAAAAACGATTTGTGTCAGCCTGTAAAATGAGATGACCACTATAGGACTTATCATCTGTTGAAGTAATACCTAATGGCTGTAAAGGAATAACAGCTTCAACGGGAATACCAAAAAGCCAACTTGAGAATTCAGAGACTTCTTTCTTAGGTGCGAAATCTAAACTCATCACTTGTACATTTTCGGGTTGCATGACAATCGCTTTACCCAAAATACCCGTCGCTTTTAGTGTAACAATCTGTTGTTTAGCATCGTTCAAATCTGATCGTAACAATGCATCAGCGAGTGGTTGCTGGATACTTACACCAGCATTAAAAAGCTGATTTTGATAATCTTCACGGCGTTGATCTATCAAATAAACAAGTTGAATACTGATAAAAATAGCAATAGTCACCAACGTAACGCCCGCAACAGCGGCCATCTGTTTTATTGTTAATGAATGTTTAAGATGAGGTTTCATCGTTGCTATTTCCAATATACATGTCTGATCAGAGTGATTATACTGTATTTTTGTGATTATGTATCACTCTCAATAAAGAAAATAACGTTATAAAAAGCGATTATCCATTAAAATGAAAGTAGATAAATATATAATTATTATTATTTGAGTATAGTTATAAGATAAAAATAGTAAAATAAAAATTAAATATTCTTTTTTCTTGGTTATTTACAATAAATCTACTTTATTTTAATAAAAAGATACGATTCACTAAAAAACACTAGAACATATAAAATTAAATGCCATTAAAACCTTAACTTCAAGTTAAAGTGCAATGCTAACCGCAGTATATTTCTTAGTGAAAAATATTATTTTCCTTTAATATCATTGAAGTTTATATTTTAAAAAACTCATATAAATATAATATTTGATATCTATAAAATCATTATTAGATTATTTAGTTAAGATTAATTAAATATTATTAATAAAAAAATAAGAACAATATAAATCAGTATATTGTTCTTATTTTATGAGATAAATTTATTTTATTTAAACTATCGCGTTATCTTGCTCCACCGCAAAACAAGCAATAAGCTGACCATTATACTCTTTTAATGTTGGCTGTAATTGACTACATGGCCCAAATGCGCGACGGCAACGAGCAGCGAAAGCACAACCCGGTGGCGGATTTAATGGGCTCGGTAATTCTCCCGTTAATTTAATACGCTCTCGTCTTAATTCAGGCGTCAATCTTGGTGTGGCTGATAATAATGCCTGTGTATAAGGATGTTGTGGATTTTCAAAAATTTGAGCTTTTGTTCCTTTTTCTACACAACGCCCTAAATACATTACAATAACTTCATCTGCAATATGCTCAACAACCGAGAGATCATGAGAAATAAAAACATAAGAGAGCCCCATATCTTGTTGTAGATCCATCATCAAATTCAGTACTTGAGCACGAACGGATACATCCAGCGCAGAAACAGGCTCATCGGCTACCACAATGTCTGGATCAAGCATCAAGCCTCGTGCAATAGCGATACGCTGACGTTGACCACCAGAAAACATATGAGGATATCGGCTATAGTGCTCTGTTTTTAACCCCACTTTTGCCATCATTGATAATACTTTTTCTTTACGCTCAGAGGCATTCAGTGTTGTATTAATCAATAAAGGCTCTTCTAAAATTTGCCCTACTTTTTTACGCGGATTCAATGATCCATAAGGATTTTGAAACACAATTTGGATCTTTTGGCGACGTAGCTTCTCAGCCGATTTATCTTTAATTAACAGATTTTGCCCACGATAAGCAAGCTCGCCTGAAGTAGGAACCTCAATCATCGTGAGTAATCGACCTAATGTGGATTTACCACATCCTGATTCACCAACAACAGCCAAAGTCTTACCGCGTTCTAATTCAAAAGAAACACCATCAAGGGCTTTAACTGTTCTCTCTTTTGAAAAAAGCCCACCTTTTACGCTGTAATACTTCGCTAAATTAACCGCTTTTAATAAAGGAGTTGATACATTTGGATTAACTTCAACCATGGGTAGGTTCCCCTGCATTATCTAACGGTGTATGACACTTCACACGATGCGTTCCTAATTCTTTTAATTCAGGCTCAACCTTATAACATTCATCATGAGCATATGGACAACGAGGATTGAGTAAGCAACCTGTTGGTCGATCATAGCGTCCTGGTACAACACCCGATAGCGATGCTAATCGCGCTTTATTACTCGCGAACTCAGGAAGTGCTCTTAATAATGCTTGAGTATAAGGATGACGAGGCGCTTTAAAAATTTCTGATGATTTTCCAGATTCCACCACTTGCCCCGCATACATCACAATAATGGTGTCTGCGGCTTCTGCCACTAATGCTAGATCATGGGTGATCAACACTAGCGCCATATTTTCTTGTTTTTGTAAATCGAGCAAAAGCTCTATGATTTGAGCCTGAATAGTCACATCCAGTGCTGTGGTAGGTTCATCTGCAATCAATAATTTAGGGCGACAAGCGATCGCCATTGCGATCATCACACGCTGGCTCATTCCCCCTGAAAGCTGGTGTGGATAGACATCTAAGCGAGAAGCGGGATCAGGAATACCCACCAGCGTTAAGAGATCGATAGCACGTTGTTTACGTGTTTTACGACTTCCTCCTTGATGGACTTTTAACGCTTCCATAATTTGATAGCCAACCGTAAAACAAGGATTCAAGCTTGTCATCGGATCTTGGAAAATCATTGCAACCTCTGCACCCACCAAATTTCGTCGCTCTGATTCAGAGATTTTCATCAGATCTCTGCCATCAAAATAAAGCTCTTGTGCCGTCACTCGTCCCGGAAAATCAATAAGCCCCATAATTGCCAATGAACTGACTGATTTACCAGAGCCAGACTCACCGACAATACCCACAACTTGCCCTTCTTCAACCTGATAGCTTATTCGGTCTACCGCTTTAAACGGAGTATCTTCATCACCAAAGTGAACAGATAATTGATTAATATTTAGTAATGCCATGTTCTTACTCCGTTACTGCTTTAATTTCGGATCAAGTGCATCTCGTAAACCATCACCCATTAAGTTAAAGGCTAATACGGTAAACAAAATAGCAAGACCAGGAAACGTCACAACCCACCACGCACTCTGTGTAAACTGCAATACATCAGATAACATGGTTCCCCATTCAGGTGTCGGTGGCTGCGCGCCCATTCCTAAAAAGCCTAATGCCGCCATATCTAAGATGGCATTAGAAAAACCTAAAGAGGCTTGAACAATTAAAGGGGCAAGACAGTTAGGTAAGATATTGATAAACATTTGACGCATTGAGCCCGCCCCCGCAACACGAGAAGCAATAACGTAATCGCGGTTAACTTCAATTAAAACAGCGGCTCGCGTTAATCGAACATAGTGAGGTAAAGCAACAAAGGTCAGTGCGATAGAAGCATTAACAATAGAAGGACCAAAAATAGCTACCAACACTAATGCCAATAATAAACTTGGTAATGCCAACATGATATCGACGACACGCATAATGCCGATATCTACAAGACCACCGAAATAACCCGCGGCCAATCCTAGAATAATTCCTAAGATAAGTGATAGCACGACAACAATACAGCCCACCAATAATGAAAGTCGAGCACCAAACATTAAGCGAGAAAGAATATCGCGACCAACATCATCAGTACCGAGAATAAATTGCCAGCTTCCCCCTTCTTGCCAAACAGGAGGCGCTAATAAGAAATCACGAAATTGCTCATTAGGGGCATGAGGTGCAAGAAAGCCCGCCAGTAATGCAATAAGCAACATAATTACAATATAGATTAACCCAACAACAGCACCTTTATTTTGTTTAAAGTAGTGCCAAAATTCTTGGAAGGGCGTCATGGGAGCCGGTGCACTGATGACCGGTGTTACTTTATTTTCAGTCATTATGCATTCCTTATTTTTTATGGCGAATACGAGGATTCACAATGCCATAAAGAACATCAACCAGCAGATTGACAAAGATAATCATCGTTGCAATTAAGAGCACACCACCCTGAACAACGGGATAATCGCGTCGCTGTAAGGCATCAATCAACCAGCGTCCTAATCCCGGCCATGAGAAAATAGTTTCTGTTAAAATTGCACCAGCCAGCATAGTTCCAACTTGTAATCCAATAACGGTGACAACAGGCAACATCGCATTACGTAATGCGTGGATAAGAATGACGCGAGCACGACTCAAACCTTTTGCTCTAGCAGTACGAATATAATCTTCGCCTAATACTTCAAGCATCGAAGAACGCGTCATACGCACGATAACAGCTAAAGGAATGGTTCCTAATACAATGGCAGGTAAAATGATGTGGTGAACTGCATCTAAGAAATCCCCTTCCTCACCCCACACAAAGGTATCAATCAGCATAAATCCAGTGAGTGGATTACTGTCATCTAAAAAGACACTATCAGCCAGACGCCCAGAGACTGGGGTTAGGTCTAATTTTACAGACACTAGCATGATTAACATGATCCCCCACCAGAAGATTGGCATGGAGTAACCCGCTAATGACACACTAATCGCGGTGTGATCAAAGATAGAACCACGTTTTACCGCGGCCAAAACGCCAACAGGGATCCCAACCGAAACTGCAAAAATCATGGCGCAAACGCCAAGTTCTAAAGTAGCTTTAAAGCGAGGTAAAAATTCATCCCATACAGGAATGCGGCTTTTTAATGAGATACCTAAATCACCGTGGAGAATACCATTTAGATAATTGAGATATTGTTGCCATAAAGGCTTATCCAGTCCCAATTCAGCCATTAAATAAGCATGTCGTTCTGGAGAAAGTCCACGCTCACCCGCCATAATCATTACCGGATCACCGGGAATAAGATGAACGAAAATAAACGTCAATAATGTAATTCCGATAAACGTAGGGATCACAAGTCCCAAACGTTGAAGGATAAATTGCAGCATATCCTAATTCTCTTTTCAAACATCAGCTAAAAGATAGCGCTGATAAATCAGGGGAGAAAGTCCCCTGCGCTCACAGTGTACTGAATGTATTCGTTATTATTGAATAACGGTGTCTTTCATAAAGAAAGACACCGTACTTAAAGCAACCCAACGATTAGGTATTGCTATTATTTAAGAGAGACATTCTCGAAGTGATGTTTGCCTAATGGATCAACCACATAGTTTTCTACTTTTTTACTCACTGGCTCATAAACAGTCGAGTGAGCAATAATCAGAGCAGGTGCTTGATCATGCATAACAACTTGAGCTTGTTTGTAGAGTTCAACACGTTTTTCGTGATCGGCGGCTACTCGTGCAGGCTGGATCAGATCTTCAAATGGCTTATAGCACCATTTTGAATAGTTCGATCCTTGCTCTTTTGCCGCACAACTAAATAGCGTAGCGAAGAAGTTATCAGGATCCCCGTTATCACCAGTCCAACCCATCATGACTGCTTGGTGTTCGCCAGATTTAGCACGCTTGAGATATTCGCCCCACTCGTAACTTACAATTTTGGTTTTAACGCCAATTTTTTCCCAATCCGCTTGTACCATTTCAGCCATACGGCGGGCATTTGGGTTATAAGGGCGCTGTACTGGCATTGCCCATAAATCGATAGTAAAACCATCTGCAAGACCAGCTTCTTTTAGCAGTGCTTTCGCTTTTTCAGGGTTATATTCGTAATCAACGATGTCATCGTTATAACCCCACATTGTAGGAGGAATGAGGTTTTTCGCCTTCTGGCCTGCACCTTGATAAACCGCTTCAATAATGGCGTCTTTATTCACCGCCATACTTAATGCTTGGCGAACTTTTTGGTTATCCAATGGTTTTTTCTCAACGTTAAAAGAGATATAACCCACGTTTAAGCCTGGTTGTTCTAATAGATTGATATCGCTATTTTGTTTCATCTTCGCAATATCAGCAGGATTTGGGAAAGGCATTGCCTGACACTCACCTTTTTGCAGTTTTGCATATCGTACAGAGGCATCAGGTGTGATAGAGAAGACTAAACGGTCAATATCTGGTTTTTTACCCCAATATTGGTCATTGGCTTTATAAAGAATACGAGAATCTTTTTGATATTGCTGTAATTGAAAAGGCCCTGTACCGATAGGATCTAGATCCACTTTCTCAGGTGTACCTGCTTTCATCATATTATCCGCATATTCAGCAGATAATATGGATGCAAAGTCCATTGCCATATCAGCAATAAAAGGTGCCTCTGAACGAGTTAAAACAAAACGAACGGTATGATCATCAACTTTCTCGATTTTCTCGATCATGTTGTTCATATCCATGCCGGAGAAGTATTCATAACTTCCGCCAGAGACTTTATGGTAAGGATGTTTTGGATCCATTTGACGCATAAACGTGTACATCACGTCATCCGCATTAAATTCACGCGTTGGCTTAAAGGTTTTACTACTATGCCAATTCACGCCTTTACGCAAATGGAAGGTATACACTTTTCCATCATCGCTTACATCCCAGCTTTCAGCTAAGCCCGGAATAATTTCTGTTGTACCCAGTTTAAATTCAACTAAACGGTCATAGATAGGCACTGAACTTGCGTCATAGGTTGTTCCAGAGGTAAATAACTGAGGGTTAAATCCTTCAGGTGAACCTTCAGAGCAATACACCAATGTTTTCGCCTGCACACCCGCAGAAACAGCTAATGCGAGCAATCCGATTGTAGCGGTCAAAATTCCTGTCTGTCTTTTGGAGCTTTTCATCATTACTCTCCGAAATTGTTCTGTTGTGTTTTGGTTTCCTGTTTAAAAACGGAATACCTTTTTATTTTGTCATTGTTCAATTAACCAACTGTATTCCCTTACGTCAATAAGGTGTTAGAAGGTAAAAAGAACAAGTTATAAACACAAATGAAACGAATATCGAACAAACTCAGAATAAAAAAATAAGTCTCTGGCTAATATCTAGTCAATAAAACCACACATTAAGAAATCCTTAAGTGAAATGACTATTTTAAAAAAAGCCATAATTTGTGATTAACCGCTTAAATATTGAACGAATATTTTGAAATGAAACAAAGAACTTGGTGCTTTATTCTGTTATGGAAGAAAAATAATCACCTTGCTAGACGATCCTGATTTTAGTTTTAATCAGGCAAATAGAGTGAAAAATATCAATTTTTGGCTCTTAACAAACCACTTAACTAGATAAGACTATGAAATTTAGTCTGTTATTAATGGTTTTCATGCTTTCATAGTGAAAAATTTATGTTCTTTCAACATTCTTAGGCGTTTCTAAAACAATTTAAGGGCGAAACAACGTTATTGGATCGGCTAAATCCAAAATCATTTCCAGCCAATATTTCTCTTAATTTGGAAAATATTTCCACGGTTCTCTGCTTCTGAGCAGAATGCGTGTTTGGAATGCAAGATAGAGATGAGATAGAAGTGAGATGATCGAGAGAAAACACCATTTATGGCGAAATCAAAAATAAGAGCAAGGTATTTTGGTAAGACTAAAACGACAAAACCCCGCTTTAAAAGCGGGGTTTCTTAATATGGTCGGCGAGAGAGGATTCGAACCTCCGACCCACTGGTCCCAAACCAGTTGCGCTACCAGGCTGCGCTACTCGCCGAAAACGAGGTGCATCTTACTGCCAGAAACCCACTCCGTCAATACTTTTTTAGTATCTCCTGACTGTTCGTATGGTTTTCAACCAAAACGGTTGATTTTTAACTTTTTTATCATAAAAACGAGGTGAGTTTTAGCTTTATTGTAACAAGCTCACCTTTCTTTCCTCGTTTTACTATGGCTTTCTTTACGTTGTCCATAAAACATGAAAAAAAATAACAAATTTATTCTTAATTATTATCGTCTAATTAGTGTGCTTTTTATATAATTACCTTATGTCAAATAAGGTAGGTAGTTTAGAGAATGAAACAATGTTGGTGGGGTGTCGCACTACTTTTATTGTCAACCACACTTCCAGCTCAAGCATCTACAGCTCATGCTTGCCGAGTGTACTTTAAAGAAGCGGATAAATTTATTCAGTACATTTCTCAAAGAGAAGATCTAAAACATAATATGCCGGAGATTAAGGCTAACTTCGAGCAAAGCAAAAAGCAGATAATGACAGCGCCTTTGGCAGACCAAAAAGTAATATGTGACAAGGAAATGCAAGAGCTTAATAGTTTGAATAAGATGTTTGGCCCTAAAGAAGAAACAGTGCTAAATAAATAATCAAATAAACAGATAATGACTAAATATAATTACTTATTTATTATTTAGTCATTAACTTGATATTAATTCTTATTTTCATGACTATTATTCACAGTTGTGCTTTCCAATCTTTTTATGCGCTCTTTAGGTGAATTATCACTTTTATCATCACCCTGAGTATAATAATCATAAGGTAATAATAAAGTATCTAATACGGCACTAAAAGGGAGATCGAGAATAACCAATGGTTTCATTGCCCATCCAGTTTCATCATCTTTTAGCATTGTCATGTTATTTTTTGTCCCTGAATAAAGTTCTTTATTCGGGCCTGCATGAGTCATAACACTTGAGCAACCTGTCAGTAATGTCGTCAAAAATGTGACTAATGTTAAATTTTTACTTGTCGTTCTGAATATCATAGGGCACCTATAAAACGAGATCTGTAGTCAACGCTTTTTATCATATAGTTAAACCTGTTTTCTCTTATAGGACAAGAGAAAGATGATATAAAAAAGCTTAATTTTTTAGTCATTAAATAAATAATTCTAGTATAAGAAAGTTTCACTTTATCCAATAAAAAAAAGCATAATAATATTATTAATTATTATGTTTCGATGATATTAAAATTCAACCTTCATTATTTTAAATAAATACTTTCACTCTATATTTATCTTTCTTGTTTTTTTGATCTCTATATATGTTGAATCTGTGCGATAAGACACAGCGACTTTCATCGTTTTTTGCCAAAATAGGTTTATCGTTTTAGCTCAAATTTTCTCATTTTTGTTTTTGGGTACAGGATCTTTTTTATGAGTGATATTGCATTAACAATGGTGATGTTGTCATTAGCAGGCGCTCTAGGTCTTTGGATTGGCAATATCAAAATTTATCGGGTCAGCCTAGGGATAGGTGGTGTTCTTTTCGGTGGAATTATTATTGGCCACTTTGCTCAACACTATAACTTATCTCTTAATGCACAAACCCTTCATTTTATTCAAGAATTTGGGCTTATTCTTTTCGTTTATACTATTGGTATCCAAGTCGGCCCTGGTTTTTTTTCCTCACTACGTGTTTCGGGCTTAAAACTAAACGCCTTTGCCATATTAATTATTCTTCTTGGCTCAATCATAACCGCGTCTATTTACCGTCTATTTGACGTTCCTTTGCCTATTATTTTGGGTATTTTCTCGGGTGCTGTTACCAACACCCCTTCTTTAGGTGCAGGACAACAAATACTGACAGATCTACATGTTGACCCAACATCTGTGGGGCAAATGGGGATGGGCTATGCCATGGCTTATCCTATGGGGATCTGTGGCATTCTGCTAGTAATGTGGCTTATTCGTGTGTTCTTTAAAATCAACATTGATGAAGAAGCAAAAGCTTTTAGCAACCAACAACACAGCACTAAAGATGCACTACATACCATTAATATTGCGATTAAAAATCCCAATTTAGATGGCTTATTAATGCAAGATATTCCTCTGCTCAATGAGGACGCCATCGTCTGCTCCCGTTTAAAGCGTGGAGATAACATTATGGTACCTATGCCATCAACGATTATTCAGTTGGGAGATTTACTGCATATTGTGGGTTCAAAAGAAGATCTCAATAAAGTACGCCTAGTACTTGGTGAAGAGGTCGATGCTTCACTTTCAACATCAACAAATTTACTGCAATCAGTGCGGGTCGTTGTAACGAATGATTCTGTACTCAGTAAGCGTTTAAAAGATCTGGATCTGAAAAGAAAATACGATGTTGTAGTGACTCGATTGAACCGCGCAGGTATCGAACTTATTCCAAGCAATAATAGTATGTTGCAATTCGGGGATATTCTTAATGTCGTTGGACGTCCTGAATCTATTGAAGCTATTACAGTCCTGTTAGGTAACGCTCGTCAGAAATTAGAACAAGTTCAAATGCTCCCTGTCTTTATTGGTATCGGCTTAGGGGTTTTACTTGGCTCTATTCCTATTTTTATTCCCGGCATTCCTGTGGCGCTTAAACTGGGATTAGCTGGTGGTCCCCTTGTCGTTGCCTTAATTTTAGGGCGTATTGGTACATTTGGTAAGCTCTATTGGTTTATGCCTCCAAGTGCAAACTTGGCATTGCGAGAACTGGGTATTGTCATGTTTCTTGCGGTGGTAGGGCTAAACTCTGGCGGTGAATTTGTTGAAACACTCATTAATGGTCAAGGCTTGAGTTGGATTGGCTACGGTATTTTGATTACGTTATTACCGTTATTAATTGTTGGTGTGATCGCCAGAGTCTTCTTTAAGCTTAATTATTTAAGTCTCTGCGGAATGTTAGCAGGCTCAATGACCGATCCCCCTGCATTAGCCTTCGCAAACTCAATTCATAGCTCAAGTGGAGCTGCCGCGCTTTCCTATGCCACAGTCTACCCTTTAGCAATGTTTTTACGCATCATAACACCACAATTGATGGCACTTATCATATGGACTTTGTAGTAAAAATAATAAATATATTAAATAGTTGAGCCAAGTTTGTTATCAAAATCCACATTTGGCTTAGCAGGGGGATAATTAAGGCAATGAATGGCTCTTATTTAAGCCATAGATTTTATAAATATCTGTTTTAATAGCTCTCGTGCTAAGAAATTTAGATTGAGACGGATTGCTAAATTTTTAGTAATCAATTTCTTTCCGTCAAACTTATGCTCAAAAGTCCTCGTTATTGTCTTTGCCCCTTCTTCTCGCTGAAGGGGCATTTTTATTAGATATTCACTGGCTGATAGATATTCTCGATTTCTTCAGCCAGAATTTTTATTCCTTTCTCAATCAATTCAGGCTCAGGTACGTAATTCATTCGCATACATTGATGAGCGTGATCCCATGAATCTTCTAATCCCGGAAAGAAGTAATGTCCCGGCACCATTAATACGCCACGTTTTTTCAAACGACGATAAAGCTCTTCACAAGAAACAGGTAAGTCTTTAAACCAAAGCCATAAAAAGATTGCACCTTCAGGCTTATGAATAAGACAACGTTCTTCAGGTAAATAGCGGCGAATAATATGAATAGTTTCAAGTACTCGTTGATGATAAAAAGGCCCTATCACGTCTTGGGATAACCGCATTAAATCATCGCGTTTTAGCATTTCTAATGCCATTGCAGGCCCAATTCCACCGGGTGCGAGGCTAATAATGCCGTTAACATTTGTAATGGCTGAAATCAGCTCTTCACTGGCGATAATAATGCCACAACGCGCTCCTGGTAAGCCTAACTTAGATAGACTCATACAAAGGATAGTGTTGTCATTCCAACGAGGTGTTGCTTGAGTAAAAATAATACCCGGAAAAGGGACACCATAAGCATTATCTATAATCAGAGGGATATTGTGCCGTTTAGCTAAAGCCTCTAGCTTTTCAACTTCGTCATCTGTAATAACATTACCCGTTGGGTTTGTTGGTCTTGAAACACAAATAGCCGCAATATCATCACTGATTTCAAGATGAGCAAAATCAACATGATATTTAAATTGCCCATTCGGTAACATTTCTATTGTTGGCTTATTCGCAACAAACAGATCTTCTTCTAATCCAGAATCAGTATAACCAATGTATTCAGGGGCGATTGGAAAAAGAATTTTACGTTTTTTCCCATCCTTGGTTGTACCACCTAATAAATTAAACAGATAGAAAAAAGCACTTTGGCTGCCATTAGTTAGTGCAATATTTTTCGCCGAAATATTCCAGCCTAGCTTCTCTTTTAAACATGCCGCCAGCGCTTGTAACATGGCATCTTTACCTTGTGGGCCATCATAGTTACAAACCGCATCACTTAATGAGCCATTTTCTGTCATCTCTTTAAGTAATTGACGAAAATAATTATCCATTTCAGGAATATGAGCAGGATTTCCCCCCCCGAGCATCACTGCGCCAGGTGTGCGAATACCTTCATTTAAGTCTTGCATCAAGCGAGCAATGCCTGAATGCTGAGCAAACTTTTGCCCAAATTGTGATAGTTGAGTCATCTTTGCAGGTATCTTCTATGTTGTTTTCTCGTTAAGAAACACCATACCGCGAGCTTTAATCTGCATCAATAGTTATAATCGAAATCATAAAACAACAATATTAATACAGATAAAAATATTGAAATATAAATCCAATTACATCTCAAATTAAAGATAACTCAACTCATATTTTACTTTTTATTGGTGTTTTTATTCTCTTCTTGGCGACAAAAACAAGAGAGAATATGGTCATTTACCATACCAACGGCTTGCATAAAAGCGTAGCAAGTTGTTGTGCCAACAAATTTGAAGCCTTTTTTCTTTAAGGCTTTAGCCATTTTATCTGAGATGTCAGTTGATGCGGGTACCTGAGAAATATCGTTCCACTGATTAATAATGGGTTTATTATCAATAAATTGCCAAATAAACTGACTAAAGTCTTCACCTTGTTCTTCCATTGCCATAAAAATACGTGCGTTATTAATAATGGCGTTAATTTTTCCTTGATGACGAATAATTGCGGGATTTTGCAATAAGGCCTCAACATCCTTATCTGTCATTTTGGCAATTTTTTCAGGTGAAAAATCAAAAAAACAACGACGAAAACCTTCTCTTTTCTTAAGCACGGTATACCAAGATAGCCCTGCTTGTTGACCTTCAAGGCAGATCATTTCAAAAAGTTTGTACTTATCTCGTTCAGGTTTACCCCATTCTTCATCATGATATGCCAAATATTCAGGATCACTGGTTACCCAATCGCAACGCCGCTTATTCATTTTTTCATTCCTTGTTACCAATAACTTTTAATAGCACCATTTTATATACTGTATAAATATACATGTAAATAGGTGAAAAAAAATTCAATCTAATTCTTTGAGCATAGTCATAAACTCAATTAAGGGATTATTTTTTTGATCGAGGGAAAATTGCCCGCATTCCTTGCTGTATATCTTTCGTCTAGAAGGTATACTGAAACCTTTCTTTTTATTCTATGTATCGCCATGCGGATATAACATGCAAAAGTTTGATACCAAAACCTTTCAAGGTCTTATCCTGACACTGCAGGATTACTGGGCTCGCCAGGGCTGTACCATTGTCCAACCATTAGATATGGAAGTGGGCGCAGGCACATCGCACCCAATGACTTGTTTACGAGCATTAGGTCCAGAGCCTATTGCTGCGGCTTATGTACAGCCTTCTCGTCGTCCAACAGATGGACGTTACGGTGAAAACCCTAACCGCTTACAGCACTATTACCAATTCCAAGTTATCATTAAGCCATCACCTGATAATATTCAGGAACTTTATCTTGGCTCATTAAGAGAATTAGGTTTAGACCCAACAATTCATGATATTCGTTTTGTTGAAGATAACTGGGAAAACCCAACTTTAGGTGCTTGGGGCTTAGGCTGGGAAGTTTGGCTCAACGGCATGGAAGTAACGCAGTTTACCTATTTCCAACAAGTTGGTGGATTAGAGTGCAAACCTGTTACGGGTGAAATCACTTACGGTTTAGAACGTCTTGCCATGTATATTCAAGGTGTTGATAGCGTTTATGACTTAGTTTGGTGTGATGGCCCATTAGGTAAAACCACTTATGGTGATATCTATCATCAAAACGAAGTTGAGCAATCAACCTATAACTTTGAATACGCAGACGTAGACTTCCTGTTTTCTTGCTTTGAGCAATATGAAAAAGAAGCTCGTGAGTTGTTAGAGTTAGAAAAACCTCTGCCTTTACCTGCCTATGAACGTATTTTAAAAGCAGGACACACCTTTAACTTATTGGATGCACGTAAAGCTATCTCTGTGACAGAACGCCAGCGTTATATTTTACGTATCCGTACTTTAACCAAAGCAGTTGCTGAAGCATATTATGCTTCTCGTGAAGCGCTTGGTTTCCCTATGTGTAAAAAGTAAGAGGCTATCATGACAACTGAGACTTTCCTCGTGGAAATCGGCACAGAAGAATTACCGCCGAAAGCGCTTCGTTCTTTAGCCGAATCTTTTGCTGCTAATTTTACTGCTGAACTGGATAACGCAAATATCACTCATGGTGATGTATCTTGGTTTGCAGCTCCTCGCCGTTTAGCCATTAAAGTGGCCAATATGGCAAAATCACAAGCAGATAGAACCATTGAAAAACGTGGTCCTGCGATTGCTCAAGCATTTGATGCTGATGGTAAACCAACAAAAGCAGCTGAAGGTTGGGCAAGAGGTAATGGCATTACTGTTGATCAAGCAGAGCGCTTATCAACAGATAAAGGCGAATGGTTATTTTATCGTGCAGAAGTAAAAGGTGAAGCGGTTAACCAATTACTGATTGGCATGGTAAGCAATGCGTTATCAAAATTACCAATTCCAAAATTAATGCGCTGGGGCAATAAAGAAACTCACTTTGTACGCCCTGTTCATACTGTCACCTTATTATTAGGTGATACTGTTATTGATGGTGAAATTTTAGGTATCCAAAGCGATCGCGTTATTCGTGGTCACCGCTTTATGGGTGAAGCTGAATTCACTATTGATAATGCGGATCAATATCCTGAAATTCTGTATGAGCGCGGAAAAGTGATTGCTGATTACGAAACGCGTAAATCAATTATTCTTCATGACGCTCGCCTTGCGGCTGAAAAACTTGGCGGTATTGCAGATTTAAGCGATAGCTTAGTCGAAGAAGTCACTTCATTGGTTGAATGGCCGGTTGTGTTAACAGCAAAATTTGAGGAAAAATTCCTTGAAGTCCCTGCTGAAGCACTGGTTTATACCATGAAAGGTGACCAAAAATACTTCCCTGTTTATGACAAACAAGGTGGATTATTACCAAACTTTATTTTCGTCACTAATATTGAATCTTCTGATCCACAGCAGATCATTAGCGGTAACGAAAAAGTGGTACGTCCTCGCTTAGCTGATGCCGAGTTCTTCTTTAAAACTGACCGTAAACAACGTTTAGAAGATAACTTACCACGCCTTGAAACCGTATTATTCCAAAAAGATTTAGGCACACTGCGTGATAAAACTGACCGTATTCAAGCATTAGCTGGCTTTATTGCGGGCAAAATGGGTGCTGATGTTAATAAAGCAACCCGTGCAGGTTTACTGTCAAAATGTGACTTAATGACCAATATGGTGTTCGAATTCACAGATACCCAAGGTGTTATGGGTATGCATTATGCGCGTCATGATGGTGAAGCCGAAGAAGTCGCAGTTGCATTGAAAGAACAATATCAGCCTCGTTTCGCGGGTGATGAATTACCTTCTAATCCTGTTGCTAGCGCCCTCGCTATTGCAGAGAAGATGGATACACTTGCGGGTATTTTCGGTATTGGTCAACATCCTAAAGGAGATAAAGACCCATTTGCTCTGCGTCGTGCATCACTGGGTGTTTTACGTATTATCGTTGAGCAAGATTTACCGTTAGATATTGAAGAGCTGACTCAAGAAGCGGTTCGCCTTTACGGTGACAAACTGACTAATAAAAATGTGGTCAGTGATGTGGTCGAATTTATGTTAGGTCGTTTCCGTTCTTGGTATCAAGAACTGGGTTACAGCATTGACACTATTCAAGCAGTATTAGCACGTCGTCCAACACAACCTGCTGACTTCAATGCTCGTGTTAAAGCAGTAACTTATTTCCGCACATTAGAGGAAGCCTCTGCATTAGCAGAAGCCAATAAACGTGTTTCTAATATCCTAGCTAAATCAGCTGATGTAAAACTGAATGACACCGTTTTAGCTTCCGTCTTAAAAGCACCAGAAGAAGTTCAATTAGCGGCTAATCTTTCTGTATTACAAGATAAATTGGCACCTTTATTTGCAGAACGCAAATATCAAGAAGCATTAGTTGAACTGGCCTCATTACGTGATGTGGTCAATAACTTCTTTGATAAAGTCATGGTAATGGATGAAGACGAGGCTATTCGTATCAACCGTTTAACCATGTTAAGTCAATTGCGTGAACTGTTCTTAAAAGTCGCAGATATTTCTGTTTTACAATAAGTTGTAAAGCTCAAAATACGTAAACCGGCATTGTGAAAACAATGCCGGTTTTTTTATCAAATCACATTATTTTTACTTGAATTATCTTTTAGGGGATGATGAACAAGCTCCATAATTCTTATCGATTCTCTATCAATGATATTCACAATAATATGTAATAAATCATCGATATCTTCCGCATGAAAAGATTCCATTTCAGTTTCTATTTCAATAGGAAAACCATTAATTTTACTAAAACTATAACCAAATAGTATAAAACCAGACTCATCACTTACATTTACTTTATCGATATAAATAAGCCTTTCACTATTAATAAATTTAGGGCAATAATGATGATTATCTTTAAATAATATTTTAATTTTATTATTAGTGATCATTTCTAGTTTTTCGATAACTATGCTCATTTTATTTTCTATTTGTTTTTTTATATCAATGATAGATGATGCCCTATCCAATGAAGCCTTTATCTTTTCAAAAAAATTATTTTCATCGTTCATGTGAAATCCTACAAAATATTGGATAATGATCAAACTTTTTAAAGAAAATATCATCAAGGCAGTGATTGTCATCATTGAGTATCCGATAAAAATCAATCTGCTCGAGATCTAACTTAAAACAATCTTCTTTTCCATATAAAAATGATGAAGAGAAGATCATTTGATCAAAAACATACCATCGACTCATTGAAGCTGAATTATAATAATACGTACCTAAATTATTTGTTTTCTTATCAGACAAAAGATACCAAAATGGATTAAATAATAACTCTCTTTTCTTTTTTATTATGTGGTAATCTCTCGTTGCATATAATGTATTAATCATCGAATCAGAATAAGGCTCTGTATTATAATCTCCCATACAAATAATTTGAGCCTCTTTCCCTTGGTTTTCAAATAGCTTATCAATACTATTCCTCAACTCTTGGGCGGCTATACGTCTGATTTTATCATCAGCACTGAGTACTGATGGCCAGTGAGATAAAAAGAATGTGATTATTTTTTGATTTTCAATCTCTTTAAATACAACACTTACACCGACTCTTATTGTTCTATTATCAGGTTGAAGCTTAGTTAAAAATTTACTTGAGATAAACTCTAATTTACTCATCTTATACATTATAGATATATCAATAAATATACGCCCTATTCTTCCTGATAAATCAATGTATTCCATATTTAATTCACATGCTAATTGTTTAAAATCTAGGTTTTCTTTTTTAGAAATCTCACAAAGTGCAACTATATCCAGTGCTCTTTTTTTATCATTTTCCCAAGATATTGTTTTGCTAATCCAATATCTTCTATATTTATTTTCTTACTTGATCTTATTGGTGGAGATAATCCCATATTCCACCAGCATAAATTCAATTCCATTTTATATATCATTCCATTAATAATAAATTACTTTTAAATATTACTAGTTATTATCTCACTAAAGTTTATTAACTTAGCACAACAAATAAAAATAGGAAAAACAATAAAATAAATCAAAACAAATAAATATTTTAATTCATGTTTAAATTATTAGTTTTTTATTAAATACGAAGGTATCTTATTATTTAAGATACCTTCTCAATATATTGTAAAGTTTTACAACCCAGTCTCTACTGTAAATATCTGACGATAACTGTCAACATCACGCATAAATGCAATATAGTGGTCATTTGGAGAGAATACGACAGCGTCACTACTCGGTGCTTGTGCTGTTTTTTCTGTTAATCGAGTTAACTCACCCGTTTTCGCATTACATAGCATCACGCTATTATCACAAATAAAGGTGAGATATTGTCCGTTACTATTCCACGTAAAGGCAGACTGAATATCCCATGGTTGTGAGGTGATTTGTTTCACTTCCTTAGTACTTGGCGAAACAGTATATAACTGCACAATACCGTTATCATCTTTCATTAAAAAAGCAATCGCATCGCCTTGTGGCGAGCTTCTTAACCAGTGACGAGGCTGATTTAAAACACCTGCATATTTTCTATTTGCTGTATTTGTTAGGCGAACTTGGTAAATATCTTTAGCCACTGCTGGCATTGTTGTGTCGGTTCCTGCTAGTGGTTTATCACCTTCAATACTAAAAGCATGATTATCATCAGGTAAATCCACTAAGAAAATATCAGAAACTTTATCACCATTTTCACTCACGGTATCGCCGATAAATGCAATAGCCCAACGTTGTTGTGAACCATCCGCTTTTGTATAACCTTGAGTACCAATCCAACACTCTTCATAAGCTTTATTAATTTCGTCGCTTCCCTTTTGTGGATGCGCCACGGTTTGGCTTATCACTGTACAGAAGTATTCACCATCATATTCACGAGGGTGTTTCTTGGTGACATTAACCGCTTTGAGAGGTACAGCGACAGCCACATTACGTTGATCATATTCGCCACCAAGTTCGTGCATAATATGATCATTGTAAGTAAAACTTAAACGAGTGCCATCAGGGCTAAAAACATGAACATGCGTACCGCCACGCAATGCACCCGCTTGATAAGGTGAAGTCAATGAACACGCATCAATATTAAATGCACGATTATTTTCTGACTCATCAACAATCACACCACGACGATGATGAAAGTCATAATGCCATTCATTATCTGGATTTTCTGGCCCATGAATAAAAGCATAACGTACGGGTTCTGTTGGGCTTACTGTCGCAACCCCTGCATGTGCCCCTTGTGTTGCTGTGTAAATGATCTGTTGCTGTTTTGTTTTCGCATGAATTTTTTCTATGGTTAGACCTGTAAAAGATCCCCCATTGGGACGTACATCATAGACTAACCACTGGCTATCTGGCGTCCAAACATTTATATTAGTTAGCTGATGATGACGGCTATCAAACGTAATCTGATGTTCCTGAAAAGACATATTTATCCTTATCGGGAAATAAATTTCCACATTATAAAAACTAATTAATTTTACCTGGCACTAAAAAAATTCAGTCGAGACTTTTTCGCAAGGTAATTATTCTATCCTCACTAAATAGTCAGAAAATTAGAAAATCATGTTACTTAGTGTTCTCTATATTATTGGTATTACAGCAGAAGCTATGACGGGTGCACTCGCTGCTGGTCGTCGTAAAATGGATGTTTTTGGCGTAATTATTATTGCCTCTGCAACTGCTATTGGTGGTGGATCTGTCAGAGACATTCTACTCGGCCATTACCCGCTGGGTTGGGTAAAACACCCCGAATATATCGTCACTGTTGCATGTGCTGCTGTTATCACCATGTGGGTTGCACCTATGATGAAACACTTACAGCGACTCTTTCTTATCTTAGATGCCATTGGCCTAATGGTTTTCTCTATTATCGGCGCACAAATCGCACTCGATATGGACTATGGTCCAATTATTGCTGCTATTGCCGCGGTGATTACAGGTGCTTTTGGTGGTGTATTAAGAGATATGCTTTGTAATACCATTCCTCTGGTTTTCCAAAAAGAGATTTATGCCGGTATCGCTTTTGGTGCTGCGTGGCTTTATATGGGATTACTGTTTTATACACCGTTACCAAGAGACGTCATTATCATCATTACCCTAATTGCTGGGTTAACAGCTCGACTTCTCGCTATTCGTTATAAATTGGGCTTACCTGTCTTTAATTACGAGAATCAAGATTAACGAATCGCTGTTTTAACGACAGCGGTTCTTTTTGATTCTGTGGGGTATCTCAAAATATAATCTCTTTTCGCTATTGTGATAAAAGGTAATTCCTATCACTGAGCCTTTAATTGTATGTTAATATTGACATAGTTTAATTTTTCTCTTGTTTCTATATAAGAAAATAGAATGTAATAAGAAAAAAATGGCCCTGTATTAAACATGGGCACTGTATGTCATTCATTGTATGTGTATACTATATAGGGGATTTGCTCCCTAAACATGTATTTATACTTAATTCTCCAGTCAAATTCAGAAAGTCATCATGATCCAAGGAACACTTTATATTGTTTCCGCTCCAAGCGGTGCGGGTAAATCAAGTCTTATTCAAGCGCTGTTAAAAACACAGCCTTTATATGACACGCAGGTTTCTGTCTCTCATACAACCCGCCCAATGCGACCGGGAGAGAGCCATGGTGAACATTACTTCTTTGTTACTGAAGAAGAATTTAAAAGCATGATAGACAGCGGGGATTTCCTCGAACATGCTTGTGTTTTTGGTAATTATTACGGAACTTCCGGCAAAGTTATCAAAGAAATCTTAGCCAGTGGTGTCGATGTCTTTTTAGATATTGACTGGCAAGGCGCACAGCAAGTGCGTAAAGCGATGCCTGAAGCTCGCAGTATTTTTATTCTGCCACCGTCAAAAGAAGAGCTTTACCGCCGACTTCGTGGACGTGGGCAAGATAGCGAAGAAGTGATTACAAAACGTATGTCACAAGCTGTATCGGAAATGGAACATTTTAATGAGTATGATTATTTGCTGATTAATGATGATTTCAATACCGCGCTTGCTGATTTACAATCAATTATTCGTTCAGAAAAATTACGCCTTGATCGTCAAACGCTACGACATGGTGATTTAATCAGCAAATTATTGGCAGACTGAGTTAACTTTCAGTATTATGCCCAGTCATTTCGTTAATGGTGGAGTAACACAAATATGGCACGCGTAACCGTTCAAGACGCTGTAGAGAAAATTGGTAACCGTTTTGACCTCGTTCTGGTCGCAGCACGTCGTGCGCGTCAGTTACAAGTTGGCGCTAAAGATCCTTTAGTTCCAGAAGAAAATGATAAAATGACTGTTGTCGCGCTACGTGAAATCGAAGAAGGCCTGATTAACGGTAAAATTCTTGATGCTCGTGAACGTCAAGAGCAGCAAGAGCAAGAAGCAGCAGAATTACAAGCTGTTTCAGCGATTGCGGAAGGTCGTCGTTAATCGTTTTATAAAATAGGGGTAGGTCTGCCTTGTACCTGTTTGAAAGCCTGAATCAAATCGTTCAAAAATACTTGCCATCGGAGCAAGTCGAACAACTTAAAAAAGCCTTTATCGTCGCCCGAAATGCCCACGAGGGGCAAACTCGTTCAAGTGGTGAGCCTTATATTACTCACCCTGTTGCGGTTGCGTGTATTCTTGCAGATATGCGATTAGACCACCAAACGCTGATGGCGGCGCTGTTGCATGATGTTATCGAAGATACACCTGCAACCTTCCAAGATATCGAAAGCCTCTTTGGTAGTACGGTCGCCGATCTTGTTGAAGGAGTCTCTAAACTTGATAAATTGAAGTTTAGAGATAAAAAAGAGGCTCAGGCTGAAAACTTCCGTAAGATGATTATGGCGATGGTAAAAGATATCCGCGTCATTTTGATCAAGCTGGCAGACCGAACTCACAATATGCGCACACTGGGATCATTACGCCCAGATAAACGTCGCCGTATTGCTCGAGAAACACTCGAAATTTACAGCCCTCTTGCACACCGTTTAGGTATACACCATATCAAAACAGAGCTTGAAGAGCTGGGTTTCGAGGCGCTACATCCTAATCGCTACCGTGTAATCAAAGAAGTCGTTAAAGCAGCTCGAGGCAACCGTAAAGAGATGATTAATAAAATCCTCTCTGAAATTGAAGGTCGCCTGACAGAAGCGCATATCGAATGCAAAGTTAACGGTCGCGAAAAACACCTTTACTCTATCTATCGGAAAATGTTGTTAAAAGAGCAACGTTTTCACTCGATCATGGATATTTACGCCTTTCGCGTTATCGTGAAAGAAGTCGATACCTGTTATCGCGTTTTAGGTCAAATGCACAGTCTTTATAAGCCTCGTCCCGGTCGAGTTAAAGACTATATTGCAATCCCAAAAGCCAACGGCTATCAATCTCTTCATACCTCACTAATTGGTCCTCATGGAGTGCCAGTTGAAGTACAAATTCGTACTGAAGATATGGATCAAATGGCAGAAATGGGGGTTGCAGCACATTGGGCTTATAAAGAGCAAGGTGAACAACCGGGCACAACTGCACAAGTTAGAGCCCAACGCTGGATGCAAAGTTTACTTGAATTGCAACAAAGCGCAGGTAGCTCATTTGAATTTATTGAGAACGTAAAATCAGATCTCTTTCCTGATGAAATCTACGTTTTCACGCCAGAAGGTCGCATTGTTGAATTACCAACAAGTGCAACTCCTGTCGATTTTGCTTATGCCGTACACACAGATATCGGTCATGCCTGTGTGGGTGCTAGGGTTGATAGACAACCTTATCCACTTTCACAATCGCTACGTACTGGACAAACGGTTGAAATTATTACCGCACCAGGTGCAAGACCAAATGCAGCGTGGCTAAACTTTGTCGTCAGTTCAAGAGCTCGCTCTAAAATCCGACAACTTCTGAAAAACCTAAAACGTGAAGACTCTATTAATTTAGGTCGTCGTTTACTCAATCACGCATTAGGTGAGCACAAGCTTACTGATATTTCAGCTGAAAATATTGAGCGCGAGTTGAAGCGTATGAAGCTTCATTCAATCGACGACTTAATGGCTGAAATTGGTTTAGGTAATACTATGAGCGTTGTTGTTGCGCGTAATTTATTGATTGATAGTCAAAATCAAGATGAAAACGCACCAACAGAAACATCTAATGATGAAACACCTAAACTCCCAATTAAAGGTGCTGATGGTGTATTGATCTCTTTCGCTAAGTGTTGTCGCCCTATTCCGGGTGATCCTATCATTGCACATATTAGCCCAGGTAAAGGTTTGGTTATTCACCATGAATCTTGTCGTAATATTCGTGGTTACCAAAAAGAGCCTGAAAAATTCATGCCTGTCGAGTGGGATAAAGAGATCAACAGTGATTTCATCACTGAAATTAAAGTTGATATGATTAACCACCAAGGCGCTTTAGCAAACTTAACCGCAGCTATTAATGATGCAAACTCGAGTATTCAAAGTATGAATACAGAAGAGAAAGATGGTCGCGTGTATTGTGCTTTTATTCGCTTAACCGCGAAAGACAGAATTCAATTAGCCAATATCATGCGTAAACTTCGCATCATGCCAGACGTTCTGCGCGTTAGCCGTAATAAAAACTAGTCATGAATTCAATTCGATATGCCCGCATCTGCCAAATGATGGCGATGCGGCAACCTGATCTTACCGTTTGCCTTGAAGAAGTGCATAAATCCCATAATGTTGCTGCTGTTATAAGAACAGCTGATGCTGTAGGTATTCCTAAAATTCATGCTATTTGGCCTGAAGAAAAAATGCGGATGTTAGTTTCACCTGCGGCTGGGAGTAACAGTTGGGTCAATGTAGAAACTCATCCTACTATTACAGATGCAGTTAGCGCCTTTCGCGCCCAAGGTATGCAAGTTCTTGCGACTCATCTCTCAGATAAAGCGGTTGATTTCCGCGAGATTGATTACACACGCCCAACTTGTATTATTATGGGGCAAGAAAAAACGGGCATCTCACAAGATGCTATCGCGCTTGCAGATCAAGATATTATTGTGCCGATGATGGGAATGGTACAATCCCTAAATGTTTCTGTCGCCAGTGCGCTAATTTTATATGAAGCACAACGCCAACGTCAGGCTGCGGGTATGTATAATCGAACAGAAAGCACCTTAACAGAAGAAGAACAACAAATTCTTCTCTTTGAAGGCGGATACCCAGTATTGGCAGAAGTTTCTCGTCGAAAAGGACTGCCTCGCCCTTATATTAATGGTAGCGGTGAGATTGAAGCACCTGAGTCATGGTGGGCAGAAATGCAAATGACGCAAAAACAACTTAGGAAATTAAAAAAGACGGAGTATTGATCCCATGAAAGGAAAACTGCTTGATGCAATCCCCTTAACCACTCTTCACGGCGTAGGTGCAAGTCAGGCAGACAAGCTGGCAAAAATAGGGCTTGTGACTATTGAGGATTTGTTACTCCACCTTCCTTTACGTTATGAAGATCAAACACACCTCTATGCTATCAGCGATCTGCTTCCCGGCATTCCAGCCACTGTTTCAGGTGAAATTCTAAGAACCGAAGTCACTTTTGGTCGACGAAAAATGATGACCTGCCAAATTTCTGATGGCTCTGGCATTTTAACCCTTCGCTTTTTTAACTTTACTGCCGCAATGAAAAATAACCTTGCTCAAGGTAAACAAGTCACTGCTTATGGAGAAGTTAAACGGGGAAGCCGTGGCCCAGAAATTATTCACCCTGAATACAAAATCAAAGTTGCAGGTTCGGAAGTTAAACTGCAAGAAACGCTCACTCCCATCTATTCAACAACAGAAGGCTTACGCCAAACATCACTACGCAAATTAATAGAGCAAGCCTTAGAATTACTCGATACCTGTACTATTAACGAATTATTGCCCGAACAATTTATTCATGGTTTACCTCCGTTAGCCACGGCATTACGTACTCTGCATAATCCTCCACCTGATATCGCTTTTGTGGAGCTTGAGAAAGGACAGCACCCTGCGCAAAAAAGGCTAATTATTGAAGAATTACTCGCCCACAATCTAGGTATGCTCAATGCAAGAGCTGGCGCACAATCTTATCGCGCAGAGCCATTGTTTATGCCAAGTACCTCTACGTTACGCCAACAATTTCTATCGTCACTCCCCTTTACCCCTACGAATGCACAACAACGTGTCGTCCATGAAATAGAAACAGATTTAGAAAAAGACTATCCGATGATGCGATTGATCCAAGGAGATGTAGGTTCAGGTAAGACTTTAGTTGCTGCACTAAGTGCATTGCGTGCTGTTGCTAATGGCAAACAAGTGGCTTTAATGGCACCAACAGAATTGTTGGCAGAGCAACACGCATTAACCTTTAAAAAATGGTTTGAGCCTTTTGGTATTCAAGTGGGTTGGTTAGCAGGAAAACAGAAAGGAAAAGCGCGTGAAACACAGCAAAACGCCATTGCTAATGGTGACGTTTCCATCATTATTGGAACGCATGCTATTTTCCAAGAACAAGTTAAATTTCACTCTCTAGCCTTAGTGATTATTGATGAACAACACCGATTTGGTGTACATCAACGCCTCGCCTTATGGAAAAAGGGTGAAGAGCAAGGCTTTCATCCTCATCAATTGGTGATGACAGCAACGCCGATCCCTCGAACATTAGCGATGACAGCCTACGCTGATATGGACACGTCTATCATCGACGAATTACCGCCTGGGCGCACACCTGTTACCACTGTCGCTATCCCTGATACTCGCCGTAATGACATTATTGAACGCATCAGGCTATCTTGCACAGAAGAAAATCGACAAGCCTATTGGGTATGTACCTTAATTGAAGATTCTGATGTTCTGGAAGCGCAAGCGGCTCAAGTTATCTATGATGAACTTACAATTGCACTGCCTGAAATCAAAGTGGGATTGGTACACGGGCGAATGAAACCCGTAGAAAAACAGGCAGTAATGGCTGCATTTAAAGAAAATGAGCTTCAACTTTTAGTTGCGACAACAGTGATTGAAGTCGGTGTTGATGTACCTAATGCAAGTTTAATGATCATTGATAATCCAGAACGACTGGGACTCGCACAGTTACATCAATTACGTGGACGGGTAGGCCGAGGCGCTGTCGCCTCTCATTGTGTCTTGTTATATAAAACACCACTCACACAAACAGCACGTTTGCGATTGCAAGTATTAAGAGATAGCAATGACGGTTTTGTGATTGCACAAAAAGATCTCGAAATCCGTGGCCCCGGTGAGCTTTTAGGCACTAAGCAAACGGGTAATGCACAATTTAAAGTCGCTGATTTGTTACGCGACCAAGGACTTATTCCTGAAGTTCAGCGTATCGCTCGTTATCTACATCAACACTACCCTAAGCATTCTCAAGCCTTAATCGAACGCTGGCTGCCTGCCAAGACACAATATAGCCAAGCTTAAGGTTACTTTTTTGCATGGCTTAGCGTGCGTTTAATCTCGCTTTGGGTTGATCTTGAAATATTCGTAAGTTAAATACATATAGAAAAACACCTCAATGTCGATATTCAACATTGAGGTGCTCTTTAACGTTTTTGAAACTCTTTTAATTTATAGCAACCAAACTACCCTGCAACTATAGGCGTAAAAAACGGTAGCATCAGATACAGTTTAATCACTATTGCATTCACAATATCAATAAAGAATGCACCGACCATAGGTACGACCAAGAACGCAAGATGAGACGGTCCAAAACGGTCTGTTACAGCTTGCATATTTGCAATCGCCGTTGGTGTAGCACCTAAACCAAAACCACAGTGACCTGCTGCTAAAATCGCCGCATCGTAGTTTTTACCCATGACACGGAAAGTGACAAAAATGGCATACAGTGCCATTACACCTGCTTGAACACCAAGGATAACCAACATTGGTATCGCCAGTGATGCAAGCTCCCATAATTTCAAGCTCATTAATGCCATCGCTAAGAATAACGATAAACTCACGTTACCTAAGACTGATACCGCTCTATCAAAAACACGGTAGAACCCAAGCATTGAAAGGCTATTACTTAAAATAACGCCAATAAACAGAACGCACACAAAGGTCGGTAATGAGAATGCTGTACCTTCTAACAGTTGAGAAAGGAACGTACCTGCCATTAAACAGATAGAGATCATCGCAATAGTTTCTAATAAAACCATTGAAGTGATCATTCGGCCTGTTGTCGGCTTCTCAAACGCTGTTGGCATTTCATGGTCATCGGCGCCTAATCCTGGCGTTGGGATATTTTTGATTAAGTAGCGTGCAACTGGGCCACCAATCAATCCACCTAACACTAAACCAAAAGTAGCACAAGCCATCGCCACTTCAGACGCGCTCATAAAACCATAATTTTCAACAAAGGTTTTACCCCAAGCAGCCCCTGTACCATGACCACCCGATAATGTAATCGAGCCAGCAAGTAATCCCATTAATGGATCAAGACCTAACATTTCTGCTAATGCAATACCGACTGTGTTTTGTACTAACAACAGTCCAACAACAACAAAGATGAAAATAAAAAGCGCTTTTCCTCCCGCTTTTAAGCTTGCGAGGTTTGCGTTTAAACCAATTGTTGCAAAGAATGCCAGCATTAATGGATCTTTTAATGAGAGGTCAAAACTTACTTCCCAATCCATAAAAGATTTGAATGCTAATAGAAGAACTGCAACAAGTAGCCCACCTGCAACGGGTTCTGGGATCGTATACCGTTCTAAAAAAGGAACAGATTTCACTAACTTACGTCCGATCAAGAGAACCAAAGTGGCCGCAACCAGCGTGCCATAAACATCAAGATGATACATTTATGTACCCCGTCTTATTTGTTAATTTTATATAAAAATACTACGACGCTAAGTTCATCCATAAACAACGCCAAAAGCAGGTATCCCCGATTAGAAAAAAAAACGGAGACAAACACAAGTTAAAACATATAAAAATGTGAGCGCCTCTTATGCATTTTGATAACATCATTTTTACGCAAACGATTGCTTTTGTGGCGCAGATCATTAAAATACCGTTTTTGTCGAATAAGAAATTCACACCATGGTTACTTCAGAAAATCAAAATTTGCCTAAAAATAGTGACGTTTCAATTAAAAAAAATAGCGAACTTCTTTTTGCTTTAGAAGAGAAACCGCCATTACCACAAACACTTTTTGCTGCTTGCCAACATCTCTTAGCCATGTTTGTTGCGGTTATCACACCTGCGATCCTCATTTGCCAAGCATTAGGATTACCTGCACACGATACTCAACGCATTATCAGCATGTCTTTATTTGCATCAGGCATTGCCTCTCTTATTCAAATTCGGGCATGGGGACCAATAGGTTCAGGATTGTTATCAATTCAAGGTACTAGCTTTAATTTTGTCGCACCTTTGATTATGGGCGGATTAGCGCTAAAAAATGGAGGGGCGGATATTCCAACGATGATGGCGGCACTTTTTGGTACATTAATGGTCGCCTCATTAACCGAAATCATCCTTTCTCGTGTACTTCATTTAGCAAGGCGCATCATTACACCTTTAGTTTCTGGTGTCGTAGTGATGATAATCGGTCTCTCTTTAATTCAAGTTGGATTAACCTCTATTGGTGGTGGTTATTCAGCCATTGAAAATAATACCTTCGGTGCACCACAAAACCTGTTATTAGCAGGCTCTGTACTTATTGTTATTATTTTACTTAATCGACAAAAAAATCCTTATTTACGCGTTGCTTCTTTGGTCATTGCAATGGCTGTGGGTTATGTTCTTGCTTGGGCTTTAGATATGTTGCCCACACCAGCAGAACATCAAGAAACACCTTTTATGACTATTCCTGAACCCTTTTATTATGGGTTGTCATTTGACTGGCATTTACTTATTCCTTTAATGCTGGTGTTTATGATCACATCACTAGAAACCATTGGGGATATTACAGCAACTTCAGATGTTTCAGAGCAACCCGTTAGTGGTCCTTTGTATATGAAACGTATTAAAGGGGGCGTATTGGCTAATGGAATTAACTCTATGGTTTCGGCATTTTTCAATACCTTCCCAAATTCTTGTTTTGGTCAAAATAATGGCGTTATTCAATTAACAGGCGTTGCAAGTCGCTATGTAGGTTATGTTGTTGCCGCAATGCTCGTTATCTTAGGCTTATTTCCATTCGTTGCAGAATTTGTGCAAAGAATTCCTGAACCCGTATTAGGTGGAGCCACATTAGTTATGTTCGGTACGATAGCTGCATCTGGTGTACGTATTGTTTCCAAAGAAGCACTAAACCGCCGAGCCATCATGATCCTTGCGATTTCACTTGCAGTAGGATTGGGCGTTTCACAGCAACCTCAAATCTTGCAGTTTGCACCTGATTGGCTAAAAACATTGCTGTCCTCAGGTATTGCTGCTGGTGGTTTAACTGCCATTATTTTAAATCTTATTTTTCCACCAGAAAAATAATCATTAATTAGCAACATAATAATAAAGCGCTATCTTCATAATAAAAAATAGCGCTTTATTTTTACGCTAAAACAGGGTCTTTTTACACAAGCATTCCTCTTCAAATTGCGATAATTAATATGTTTACTCATGTTATCTACAAAAGAGAGCGACTATGCCAACGCCACTTAATATTGTTAATAATAAAGCACTTCAATATCTTAAAAATCATCCATCAACTGAAAGTTATCATATAAAAACAATAGGACAATTTTTAACTTATTTAAAAGATTCTATTTTATCGTTATTTAATACAAATCATAAGTTTACATATTTAGGAAATAAGTCTATTCCTGAGTTTAACTTAGAACATATTAAAGAAGACTTAGTGACATTTTTACAAAATCCTTGCCTTAATAATCAGCAAGATAAAGATAAAGAGGGATTTCTAACGTATCAGTTTCAATATTTACCAACGCAAGCGGGTATTCTCCCTAATTTTTACGATACTTATCATTCCGGCAGCCTTGAACCTAATGAACTTATTTCTCAACTTATTAACTATGGCAATAAGTTAATAAAAGAAGAATTAAATGATAAAAAACAATTGGATAAGAATTATATAAACGATATATTGAGTAATATTGAAACCTATTTACAAAAGCAAAATACTCAACCCACTATCGAATTGAGGAACAAGATATCCACTATAATAAATGCATAAGCAGTTAAATAATCTTGCTTTATATAGTGACGAATACTTGAGCATCGCTTAGTTTTCAGGCATAACTGTATACTGTTTTGATGGAGTATAAAACAGGAGAAAGGTTATGCGCTGGCTGATGAAAAGTTTGGTATCTCTGATACTTATCGTTATTTTATTTATTATTATAATTTACGCTTTTATTCAGACTCAGTGGGGCGCGCAAAAAACCAGTGAATGGCTGACACAATACACTGACTATGATATTCGCTTCTCAGGTATTGAGCATGATCTTATGCAACCCGAACAAGTCATTGTTCATGATCTCCTCGTTAATCCTAAACAAGATAAAGCCACAGTATCGGCAAAATCAGCGCAAATTAGATTGAATTGGCAATTTTTTACCACACCTTCTCATCTACAAAAAATCACCTTAGAAAACGGTTCGATTAAGCTCACTGGTAAATCGCCAGCCATGCCACTAAGTGCTGATATTTTACAATTTAAAAATATGGCATTGAGCAACAATACTGTGGATATCACGTTTAATGCTGACAAAATAACAGGTGGTATTACACCTTGGAAACCAACACTAAATGATGTTATTGGTGCGGGTCATTTCCAATTTTCGATTGCAGAAGGCTCAATAAACAACAATCATTTTAGTAACTTTATTATTTCAGGTGAATACCAACCCGATAATATTCAAATAGAGAAACTAGGCACCCGCCTACTCAGTGGTTCACTTTCATTAAGTGGTCAATATCAAGATAATCAATGGAAATTTGATGAAGTTTATATGAATGGCTTGCGCTGGCAGTCCTCGCAAACCTTTAACGAATTAATTCAGTCTCTCTCTGAATATCCCCGTATTAGCATAAGAGCACTCAATATTGTTGATTTTACAGCTGAAGGAAAACAGTGGGCAATCAGTGGTTTTGATGGGCAATTTTCTCAGTTTAGTTGGGATAACGCTCTTTCATTTACAACTGGTGAACTCAATACAAATGATGTTGTTTTTCAAGATGAACACTTCACTGATCTTATCGCAAAACTCAACCAGCAAAACAATCAACTTAATCTAGATAACCTCAGTCTACGCTATGAAAAAGGTCTAATTAAGCTTGCTGGTCATTGGAATAAAGACAATAAAACCATCACTATCCAAGATGCCACACTATCAGGCATTTTATATACGCTACCTGAAAATTGGCTCAACTTTTTAGCTAAACCAATAGATAACAAGAGTAATATTCAAAATATCACTATCGAACAGTTATCTATCAATCAATCTATCTTGATTGATATCACACCAGAATTTCCATTCCAATTCACAAACTTAACAGGAAAACTGCGAAATTTAGTGGTTGCAAAAGAAGGTGAATGGGGATTATGGCAAGGTTCAGCCGTATTAAATGCCGATAGTGGTACGTTAAATCGCATTGAATTACGTCGCCCTGATTTAAAAATTGTCACTCAACAAGATAACGCTATTGTTGAGCAATATTCAGCATTTATTGGTGATGGCATTGTTCGAGGTTCAGCAGGTTTAGTGCAATCTAACCAACAGCGCCAATTTTCACTTATTGCTAATGGCCTAAATGTACCTTTATCAACGCCTTATACATTAGGTTTAAAAACAACCTACTCTGACGAAATAGGCCAATTCACACTAAAATTGAAAGGTGATTTACGTTCAAGCCCAGTGGCATCAACACTTAATGGCACATTAACGGGAAGTAAAGATGAGCAACAAATACTCAACTCAGTGATACAAAATGGCGAGATAATTAATCACCTATAATATTGATCTTTCGCAGGAGCACGGATTGCTCTGACTAGTCCTGATATAGGTTGACAACTTTTCAGGCATAAAACGCTCGATGTACTTCATCGGGCGTTTTATAGTTTAACGATAAGTGTGGCCGTTTTTCATTATAGAGTTGGATTGATTCTTCTACTAATTTTCTTGCTTGTTCCAGATTACTCGGTTTTATCAGTAGATACTCCATTTTTAATATTCCATTAATTCGTTCTGCTAAGGCATTTTGATAACAATCATACCCATCAGTCATAGAACATTGAATATTATGCTCTTTATGTATCTCCTGATATTCCGAAGAACAATACTGTATCCCTCGATCTGAATGATGGATTAACGAAGTTGTCGAAGTCCGTTTTTTTAACGCCTGAACCAACGATTTCTTCACTGAACTTGTTTTCATATTGTTATCTAAATGATATCCCACGATTTTTCGTGAATACGCATCCGTAATTAAACTTAAATAAGTATCACCTTCATACGTCGATAAATAGGTAATATCTGCTACCCAAAGCTGTTCTGGTTGTGTGGGGATAAACCCTGACTTAATTAAATTTGGATGCCGATAAAAACGATGATGGCTTAAGGTTGTTCGATGATAAGCCCGTTTATTAGGCACCAGTAACTGATGTTCCTTCAATAAAGAAAATAGCCGATCACGACCAATAACCATCTGTTTTTGCTTTAAAATAAAATGTAATTTACGCCCACCCAGTCGAGGTTGTAAGACTCGTTCAGATTTAACAACATCAATGATGGCCGAATCGGCTTTCTTTCGTTCCTCAGTTCTATCCAGTCTCTTGTAATAAGCCTGTCGGCTGATCTGCATAAAACGGCAAGCAATTGTTACGGTGAGGTTTTTAACCGTTTTTTCTTTAATAACTCGGCTTTGCGCTTTTTTGACAAACGAACTCCAAAGTCTCTATCCATGACTTTAACCACTGCTTCGAAGAAATCGGATTTAAGCCGAGCCTCTTCAAGTTCCTTTTCAAGGATCTTAATGCGTTGTTCCGGCGTTTGTTGTTCAGAAGATTGGGTCATAGCTGAACCTCTATAAAAAGTATCAGGGGTACCGTTTGACCAATCTAACCTACCATGCTTACGAAGCCAAACTAAAACAGTAGAGCATCCTTGTATACCATAGCGATCTTGGGCTTGTTTATAGGTTATTTCGCCTTTTTCAACTTGGTCAACAAGCTGTAATTTAAAAGCGAGAGAATAATCGCGTTGAGTTCGTTTAGTGATTGGTTTCATTACACTCTCCAATTTCAGATTGGAAAAGTGTCAACCTTATTCAGGACGGGTCACTCCCTTTATAAAAAGCGTTACAATGCGCTAATGCCTTTTTCTTTATTGTGGAGTTTTCATGTCTGACGAAGATTTTTCCCCTGAAAAAATATCTTTAAATATGTTTCAACAATCTCCTTTAACTGCACTTGAAGACAACAGCACACTGCTTGTGTGTGATGACAATAAAACTCCGTTGTTCTATTGCCTTTCTAAAGAAGACTATGATGTATTAATTGAGCGAGTTATGGATGCAGAACTTGCAGCGATCGTACTTGAACGTCGCCAAAATAAATTAGATGAGCTTGATTTAGACTAATTTTATCGATGCAATAATTTGTCTTAAATAGAACAAACAAAAAACACCCTTTCAGGTGTTTTTTTGTCTTTATCACATTTTTATAGATGATATTAACGTTTTTTCTTTTTACGACCAGGCTGAACAAAACGCTTACGGGAATTATTTTCCGTTTCTTTGGTTTTTGTTTGAGGAATATGAATACCCAATGCTTTCGCATTACTACTAATTTGTTTTTTCGGCTTATTTTGCTTTGGTTTTGGTGGCGCTTCAGAAGTCGATTTTTCAATCGATTCAAATAAGGTAATGAGTTCATCATCGGTCAGATCACGCCATTCGCCAATAGGTAATCCCGATAAGCTCACATTCATAATGCGAATGCGTTCAAGCTTAGTGACTTCATAACCAAAATATTCACACATACGGCGAATTTGGCGATTTAATCCTTGAACTAAGGTAATACGAAACACCATCGGCGCTTCTTTCTTGACCTTACATTTCTTGGTTTTTTGTCCCATGATAGGAACACCCGCACCCATTCCATGAATAAATTCATCTGTGATCGGTTTATTCACTGTCACAAGGTACTCTTTTTCGTGATCATTACCTGCACGTAGGATTTTATTGACTAAATCACCGTGGTTGGTCAGAAAAATCAATCCTTGTGAATCTTTATCTAAACGCCCAATTGGGAAAATACGGGTACTGTGGTTAACATAGTCAACAATATTATCTTTTTCGCCATCATCTGTGGTACTCACAATGCCCACAGGCTTATTCAGCGCAATCAAAACCAGCTCAGAGTTATCCTGTGCTTCAATCAATCGACCATTGACTTTGACTTCATCGCCAGCAAATACTTGATCGCCAATACCAGCGCGTTTGCCATTAATAAGGACAAGTCCTTGCTCAATATAACGGTCAGCCTCACGACGTGAGCAGATCCCGCTTTCACTGATATATTTATTAAGACGAGTAGATAAATTGGTGTCCATGCTTCCCTCCGTAAACTGCGAAATATACATCAATTGGATAGCGATAGAAACTCTATAACACCAGCATTCAAGAATAGATTTTTTATACTCTGTTTTTTTAATAAAAAACGCAGAAAATAGAAAAGGTAACTCAAAAGAAAATAGTGATTTCCCTTTAAGTTACTCTAAAGATAGATAGCTGAATTAGCACTGCTTATTTTGTGAAGGTAAAACAATATAAGTGCCGCTAAAAACAGCACCGACACCTTCATCACCACAAATATCGACGTCCAACTTAATACGTGCCTTGCTTCCCTTCGCTAGTCGCCCTAAATCCCCACTTAAATTTTCCATATCAGCAACGGCAGCAGGACGCCCTGATACAGGTTTGCGGTAACGAATATGTGCATCCACCAGCACAATATCACCTTGCAACTTATGTTCTTGCATTAATAGCCAAATCAATCCCCAACCTGTTAATGTTGCGAGTGAAAATTGGCTACCTGCAAAAATAGTGTGATGAGGATTTTGATTTCCTGCTTCAGGGATAGTGGTATAAAAACGGGTTCCTGTGTATTGAGTAATACGTAATCCCATTTTTTCACTTAAAGGAATATGTTGATACCATTGTTTTTGTAATTCTGCACACCAATCTGGTCGATGAAGAATATCATCCAAAGACTCAATACTTTTTTTCATAAAAAAGTGCTTAATGGGTGTCGTTTGAGGACCTGTCACTAAACCACAATTTTCATAACCTAACTTTTCAAAGAAGCTTACAGATTCTTCTCGTGCACTACACACGATCCGTTTTATACCTTCTTGGCGAGCAAGCGACTCTAGCGCCATAGCCACTAATGTGCCTAAACCTTTACCTTGTGCATCTGTACGCACCGCCATAAAGCGAATAGCACCTTCATTGTCGGCATTAATATAGAGTCGCCCAATCGCAACGGGTTGTCCTGTTTCATCAACAACCATTTGATGATGAGCAAGAGTGTCATAACCGTCTTTTTCAGAGCCTTCAGGTTGATGTAGAGGTTTACGAAGCATTTCCCAGCGAAAAGCATAATAGGCATCAAATTCTGCCTCTGTCTTTGGGGTCCGTAAATGGTACATATCTGAGCTCCTTTTAACACGACTGTACGTTCGACGTTATACTTGCAGCCAAAAGGTGACTGGGCCGTCATTAGTCAGTGTGATTTGCATATCAGCAGCAAATTGACCTGTTTGCGTTTCTAAGCCTTGTTGCTGACATTGTTCAATAAAGTAGTGATAGAGATTTTTCGCTAATTCTGGGGGCGCACCGTTCGAAAAACCTGGACGCATTCCTTTTTGTGTTTCCGCGGCAAGTGTGAATTGAGATACAACTAACAGACTACCACCTGCTTGTTGCACATTTAGGTTCATTTTGTCGTTTTCATCACTAAATATACGATAGCCGCATACTTTCTCACATAATCTTTTGGCTTTCTGTTCGTTGTCGTCTTTCTCTACACCTAATAAAACTAATAAACCTTGATTAATAGCGCCGACAGTTTCACCTGCAATATCCACTTTTGCCTGTGTCACTCGTTGAATTAACGCGATCATGCTCTCTCCAAAATAAATCAATAAAAAAGGATAACAAATTCAATCTATTGTTATCCTTACAATAGCATTATTCTTCTACTGGGAGAGAAAAATCATAATCTTTGAAGTAGTCAATGATGGTCTGTTTATCAATGACATGTACACCCTTTATACCCACAGCAATAGCTGCATCAACATTGGCTTTTACATCATCAAAGAAAACAGCATCTTGTGCTTCAACATCTTCAGATTCTAAAACATACTTAAAGAGTTCAGGATCGGGCTTTCTCATGCCAAGATCTTGCGACAAGTAGAGAAAATCAGCAGAAGCCGCGATTTCAGGATAGTGTTCTGGCCAGTAATCTTGGTGTAAACGGTTAGTATTTGATAACACCACAACCCGATGTCCTTGTTCTCTTAATTTGTTCATTATATCAATGACTTCAGGTCGTACTGCGATAAAAATAGCCTGCCATCCTTCAGCGAATTGCTCAAAGCTTAAGCTCATGCCAAGTTCTGAGTTAATTTCTTCAGCAAATTCGATATCTGTAATATTACCGCGCTCATGTAATTTAAAAACTTCACCGGCGGTGAAATCCTTTTTTATGCTTGCTAATGGAACACCACTCAGCTTACTCCATACTGCGAATACTCGGTTAAAATCGATATCAATAATCACATTACCCATATCAAAGATATAAAGCATAAATCCTCTCCATAATAGAAAACTCATTTTACTTTAATCATAAATCGCTTTACTGAACAGGCTTAAACGTCAAAAAAGTACAATAATCACACTTAATTTTTTTGTAAAACAGAAAACCAGAAGAGGGAGAGAAGCAAAATGAGACAAAAGGAGTTTAACTTTAAGATGTAGTTCACTGAAAGATAGGAAGGAGGCGTAAAACTTATGCGGTGGCAAATTTCCCACCGCATTCGTCTTATAGTACTACTATCTTATAGCACGACTAGTAGTACCAGATACTCTAAATAATTTAAGTTACAGGTAGGCGACAATAAAGATAGACGGGGAACGTAGATAAACTATGTGACTCGACTAATTGAACGTAGCCAACACCTCTATAACTTGAAGTATGACGAGTATAAACTCAGGGCGCTAAACGCGCCCTAAGAATTATGTTATCAGAATAACGAATTAGTCTTTGCTACGGTAAGCACGACGACGATCGTTTTCTGACAGATAACGCTTACGCAGACGAATAGACTGCGGAGTTACTTCAACTAACTCATCGTCATCAATAAATTCTAATGCTTGTTCTAATGTTTGTTTCAGGTGTGGAGTCAGCGTTGTCGCCTCATCAGTACCAGAAGCACGCATGTTAGTCAGCTTTTTACCAGTTAAGCAGTTTACTGTTAAGTCATTAGAGCGAGTATGAATACCAATCACTTGGCCTTCATAAACTTCTGCACCATGAGTAACGAATAATTTACCGCGGTCTTGTAAGCTATACAGTGCGTAAGCAACGGCTTTACCTTGGCCATTAGAGATCATAACACCGTTATTACGGCGACCGATTTCACCTGGACGAACATCATCATAGTGACTGAATGTTGCATACAGTAAACCAGTACCTGATGTCATGGTCATAAATTCAGTACGGAAACCAATCAGACCACGGCTAGGGATAATGTAGTCTAAACGTACACGTCCTTTACCATCTGGTTGCATATCACGCATTTCGCCTTTACGTTCACCCATCGCTTGCATCACATCACCTTGGTGCTGTTCTTCAATATCGATAGTGACTTGTTCGAAAGGCTCTTGTTTACGGCCGTCAATATCACGGAAGATAACTTTAGGACGAGATACACCTAATTCGTAACCTTCACGACGCATATTTTCGATCAGAACTGACAGGTGAAGCTCACCACGACCTGATACACGGAATGCATCTGGATCTTCAGTTTCTTCTACACGTAATGCTACGTTATGGACTAACTCTTTTTTCAGACGATCTAAAATCTGACGAGAAGTCACAAACTTACCTTCACGACCACAGAAAGGTGAAGTATTAACACAGAAATACATGCTAACAGTTGGTTCATCAACAGCTAATGCAGGTAATGCTTCAACAGCACCTGTTTCGCAAATCGTATCAGAAATATTCAGTTCGCCTAAGCCTGTAATTGCGATGATATCGCCAGCTTCTGCTACTTCAACTTCAATACGTTCTAAGCCTAAGTGACCTAACACTTTACCGACTTTACCGTTACGAGTATTACCTTCGCTATCGATGATAGTCACTTGCTGGTTAGGTTTAACCTTACCACGCTTGATACGACCGATACCGATAACACCTAAGTAGTTGTTGTAGTCCAACTGAGAAATTTGCATCTGGAATGTGCCGTCCAGATCAACTTTTGGTGGCTCTACATATTTGACAATAGCTTCATATAACGGAGTCATATCTTCAGCCATGTCATTGTAATCTGTTCCCGCAATACCGTTTAATGCAGATGCATAGATAATTGGGAAATCAAGTTGTTCGTCAGTTGCACCTAAGTTTACGAACAGGTCAAATACCTGATCAACAACCCAGTCTGGACGCGCACCAGGGCGGTCAACTTTATTGATAACAACGATTGGTTTTAAGTTGTTAGCAAATGCTTTTTGTGTCACAAAACGAGTTTGTGGCATTGGGCCATCCATCGCGTCAACCAGCAATAGAACGCTGTCTACCATAGACATAACGCGTTCTACCTCACCACCGAAGTCGGCGTGTCCTGGGGTATCTACGATATTGATACGATAGTCATTCCATTTAATCGCTGTATTTTTCGCAAGAATAGTAATTCCGCGCTCTCTTTCGAGATCATTTGAGTCCATCACGCGCTCAGCAACGGTTTCACGTTCGCCGAACGTACCAGATTGCTGTAGTAATTTATCGACGATAGTTGTTTTACCATGGTCAACGTGGGCGATGATGGCGATATTACGCAAGTTTTCGATCACAAAATTTGCCTCAGGCATTGTAGAAATAAGCGCAGTATTGTACACGCTTTAGACGAGAGACTAAACAAGATCACAATAATGATTGCTTAACAATATGCAATTAATTGAATTGTGATCCTTTTCACGCCTCAGAATTTAGTAGCATCCGTTCGTTTGCACCAAAACAGTGCAACTAATTAGGCTTAATTTGCACCAACTTTGTGCAATAATTAAAAAATCACAGGAGATATTCTACACTAAACTTCATCAATACAGTATATATCCCTTTTTAGATAAGTTGGCATGCTTTTCGCAATAGAATTTAGGTGAGCAAAAAATTCACCGAAAAAATGTGTAAGGCCACTGCACTCAATAAAACCATTCGCCAGGAGAGTTCCTATGTCCCTTGAACATGTATTATCCATGATTGAAGAACATAAAGTTAGATATATTGACTTACGTTTCACTGATACCCGCGGTAAAGAACAACATCTTACTATTCCGGCTCATCAGGTTAACGATGATTTCTTTGAAGAAGGAAAAATGTTCGATGGCTCTTCTATTGGTGGCTGGAAAGGCATTAACGAATCAGACATGGTGCTGATGCCAGATGCAACAACCGCAATGCTTGATCCATTTTTCCAAGATCCAACTCTGATTATTCGTTGTGACGTTTTAGAACCTGGCACAATGCAAGGCTATGATCGCGACCCACGTTCTATCTCAAAACGTGCTGAAGACTATTTAAAATCAAGTGGTATCGCAGACACAGTACTGTTTGGGCCAGAGCCAGAGTTCTTCCTATTTGATGATATTCGTTTCAAAAACGATATTTCCGGCGCATCTTACGCTATCAACGATATTGAAGCGGCATGGAACACCAATACCAAATATGAAGACGGCAACAAAGGCCACCGCCCGATGGTTAAAGGTGGTTATTTCCCACTGCCACCCGTCGATTCATCACAAGATATTCGTTCTACTATGTGTAACATCATGGAAGAAATGGGCTTAGTCGTTGAAGCTCATCACCATGAAGTAGCAACTGCGGGTCAAAATGAAGTGGCTACTCGCTTTAATACCATGACCAAAAAAGCAGATGAAACCCAAATTTATAAATACGTGGTACAAAACGTAGCTCACGTATTTGGTAAAACAGCGACCTTTATGCCAAAACCATTAGTGGGTGATAACGGCTCAGGTATGCACTGCCATATGTCACTGTCTAAAAACGGTGTAAACCTATTTGCAGGTGACAAATACGGCGGATTATCTGAAATGGCGCTGTATTACATCGGCGGTATTATCAAACACGCTCGTGCGCTAAATGCATTTACTAACCCAACGACTAACTCTTACAAACGTTTAGTCCCAGGTTTTGAAGCCCCTGTAATGCTCGCTTACTCTGCACGTAACCGCTCAGCGTCAATTCGTATTCCTGTGGTTGCCAGCATGAAAGCGCGCCGTATAGAAGTACGTTTCCCAGATCCTTTAGCAAACCCTTATTTAGCGTTTGCGGCTCAGTTAATGGCTGGTCTCGATGGCATTATCAATAAAATTCACCCAGGTGATGCTATGGATAAAAACCTCTATGACTTACCACCAGAAGAAGCAAAAGAGATCCCAACTGTCGCAGGTTCATTAGAAGAAGCATTAAATACATTAAATGCAGATCGTGAATTCTTAACCCGCGGTGGTGTATTTACTGATGATGCTATTGATGCTTATTTAGAATTATTACGTGCTGATGTTCAACGTGTACGTATGGCTCCGCATCCTCTTGAATTTGAAATGTATTACAGCGCTTAAGACCTTTTATTGATAAAAACTTAAGCCTAGATGTAAAACTGTTTTTTTTGCCGTGAAGCTATTTTGCCCATCTTCGGATGGGCACTTTTCTCCCATTTAAGGAGTCAGTCTTTTCACTTACGCATTGGTTCATTAATGTAATAAAGGTAAGATGCACTAAAATGGTGCAATGGGGTATTCAATATGGAAACGGCAGACTTACCTGACAACACATTAATTTTAGACTCATTGATACACTCTGTATTGGTTATCAACAAAGAGTTTATTATTTGCTACGCAAATCATTCTGCGTTACAGGTTTTAGCACAAAGCCGTCGAAAATTATTTGAAACGCCTTTCACTGCCCTTTTCAGCTATTACTCTTTTGATGCTGATTTAATGCGTGAAACATTAGCGAATGGACAAAGCTTTACCGACAATGAAGTGATATTGGTTGTAAATAATCAATCACACACAATGTCGCTCAGTGCCCAACCTATTTCCGAGCAACACATTTTGCTGGAGCTGGCGCCTATGGATAGTCAACGCCGGTTAAGCCAAGAGCAGATACAACAAGCACAGCAAATGGCAGCGAGGGAATTGGTTAGGGGGCTGGCACATGAAATTAAAAATCCGTTGGGAGGATTACGGGGCGCGGCTCAATTGCTAGCAAAATCCTTACCTGATCCAGCTTTAACGGAATATACACAAGTCATTATTGAACAAGCTGATCGCCTACGTGTGCTGGTAGACAGATTACTCGGCCCCCAACATCCAGGGACAAAAATACATCAGAGTATTCACCATGTTGTTGAGCGTGTTGCTCAGCTTATTTCGCTCGAATGCCCTGAAAATGTCACCTTGCTAAAAGATTACGATCCCAGCTTACCTGAGTTATCACATTACCCAGATCAAATAGAACAAGTACTCCTAAATATTACACGCAACGCCTTACAAGCCGTCGAAAAAACAGGGGGAACGATTATTTTGCGTACCCGTACGGCTTTTCAAATCACACTTCATGGCGAACGTCACCGCCTTGCTGCGCGTATAGATGTGATTGATACCGGTGATGGCATTCCTCCTCATCTACAAGATACGCTTTTTTACCCCATGGTGAGTGGTAGAGAAGGTGGTAATGGATTAGGGCTCTCTATTGCGCGTAATTTAGTGGATCAACATGCAGGTAAAATTGAATTTACCAGTTGGCCCGGAAATACTGAATTTTCTATTTATTTACCAATTAAGTAGGAGATAACCAATGCAAAAAGGAAATGTATGGGTTGTTGATGATGACAGCTCCATTCGCTGGGTACTTGAACGTGCCATTTCTCGTGAAGGTATGTCTTGTAAAGCCTTTGAACATGCGAATGATGTGCTTAATGCACTCAATACAGAACAACCTGATGTATTGTTATCAGACATTCGTATGCCTGATATCGACGGTTTATCTCTTTTAAAAATAATTAAAGAACAATATCCAACTCTGCCCGTTATTATTATGACGGCACATTCTGATCTCGACGCTGCCGTTAATGCCTATCAACAAGGGGCATTTGATTACTTACCAAAGCCGTTCGATATCGACGAAACATTGGCATTAATTGACCGCGCCATTACTCATTATCGCGAACAAAAACAACCGAATACCGATGAAACCTTGCTACAATCAGTTACAGATATGATTGGTGAAGCACCTGCAATGCAAGAGGTTTACCGTATTATTGGTCGGCTTTCTCGCTCCTCAATTAGTGTGCTCATTAATGGGGAATCGGGGACAGGAAAAGAGTTAGTGGCACATGCATTACATCGCCACAGTCCAAGAGCGTCCTCTCCTTTTATCGCCTTAAATATGGCGGCAATTCCTAAAGACTTGATTGAATCAGAGCTTTTTGGTCACGAAAAAGGGGCATTTACAGGCGCCTCTCAAGTACGCCAAGGTCGATTTGAACAAGCAAATGGCGGTTCACTGTTTCTTGATGAAATTGGTGATATGCCTCTTGATATTCAAACACGTTTACTGCGAGTCCTTGCTGAAGGGCAATTTTATCGAGTAGGCGGTTATGCCCCTGTAAAAGTCGATGTGCGTATTATTGCCGCTACTCATCAAGACTTAGAAAGGCGAGTTCAAGCCGGTGATTTTCGTGAAGATCTCTATCATCGCCTCAATGTCATACGCATTCAGTTACCACCATTACGCGATAGAACCGAAGATATTCCTAGCTTAGCGCGCTATTTTCTGCAAAAAACAGCAAAAGAATTGGGTGTCGAAGCCAAAGTTCTTCATCAGCAAAGTTTACAAATAATGATGGAATACAACTGGTCAGGTAACGTCAGACAATTAGAAAATGTGTGTCGCTGGTTAACGGTAATGACGGCAAGCCAAGAGATTATGCCTCAAGATTTACCACAAGAAATTCGCCAACATGATGAAAAAGCAAAAAATATCAGTCGAATTTCTGCTTCTCAACATTGGTCACAGCATCTTTCATTATGGGCAGATGAAGCATTAGGAGAAGGGAAAGAAAACATCTTAACAGATGCATTACCTCAATTTGAGCGTACTCTTTTACTAAGCGCCTTAGCATATACGCAAGGGCATAAACAAGATGCAGCACGATTATTAGGTTGGGGCAGAAATACATTAACCCGAAAATTAAAAGAGTTAGGAATAGAGGAATATTAGAGCGTGTTAATCTTTGCTGCTTATTTTATTCTGCGTTGAGAGACTCTAGCCTAGTTCACTAGGCGGCGAGCCTCTCGCCTTGCCTAAATCTGTTGTATTTAAATTACACGCGAGAATTGACGTTGGCGCATTTGATTTCGTAAATACGTATCGAAACACATACAAATATTACGAATAAGCAGGCGCCCTCTTGGTGTTACTTGAATACCGTCTTTTGTTATTTCAACTAAACCGTCATTCTTCATTGGCACAAGTAATTCTAAATCTTCTTTAAAATAGTCATGGAAGACAATATTGTGCATTTTTTCAATATCAGAAAAACGCAGACTAAAATTACAAATTAAGGTTTTAATCACATCGCGGCGAATACAATCATCATTAGTCAGAGATAAACCTCGCCATAGTGCATTTCCTTCACTATTAACGCGCGCATAATACTCTTTCAATACTTTTTCATTTTGCGCATAGTTATCACCTAACATACTTATTGCAGAAACTCCCATGCCTAATAAATCACACTCTTCATGAGTGGTATAGCCTTGGAAATTACGGTGTAAAATACCTTTACGCTGAGCAACCGCTAATTCATCGTCCGGTTTAGCAAAGTGATCCATACCAATAAACTGATAGCCGTTTGTTGTCAGCGTAGAAATTGTCTCTTGTAATATTTCTAACTTCTCTTCTGCTAAAGGGAGATCTTCATCTTTAATTTTACGCTGAGCCGCGAATAAATTAGGTAAGTGCGCATAATTGAAAACACTCAATCTATCTGGTGATAGTTCAATAACGCGTTTTAATGTAAAGGCAAAACTCTCTTTGGTTTGCTTAGGTAAACCATAAATTAAGTCAATGCTGGTAGAGTGAAAACCCACTTCACGCGCACGCTCTACCAATGCAAAAATAAATGCTTCGTCTTGCTCACGATTTACTTTTTGTTGCACTTCTTTATTGAAATCTTGCACCCCCATACTCAGGCGATTAAATCCTTCATGACGTAGATGGTCGATAACATCTAGCTCAATTTCACGAGGATCAATCTCAATAGAGAGTTCTGCATTATCAACAAAATGAAAATGGTGACGTAATAGCGAAACCAATCGGCTAATTTGTTGCTTATCCAGAAAAGTAGGTGTACCCCCGCCCCAATGCATTTGAGTCACTTTTCTGTCTTTAAAATAGCGTGCTCTGTTAATAATTTCTTTTTCTAAAACATCAAGATATTCATCTGCTTTATGTTTATGGCGCGTAATAATTTTATTACAGCCGCAGAAATAGCACAGCTTATGGCAGAAAGGAATATGAATATAAAGCGATAAAGGGCGCTCAAGATAGCGCTGAGACGCTTTGATAAAATCATCATCGCCATATTGCTGATTAAATTCTAATGCTGTTGGGTATGATGTATAGCGAGGACCTGAATAGTTATACTTATGGATCAGGTCAAGATCCCAAATAATTGTTTGTTCTGACATGCCTCTACCTTCCAAAAGTGAACCGCTGATATCTCATACCAGCAAACAGACATTATGAATATCTGAAAGAATAGTGTAACCAATAAATCGGGAACTGAATATGATCGAAAGAGGTATCGTATAAATCCCTATCTTCTTATTGATAGGTGATAACACTCAAATATATGACGTGATGCAAATCACATTATGTAAAAATAATCTTATCCATTAAAGATATTCATAAATAAATTAAGTTTATTCAATATGTTAGTGGCTTTAATTCATCGTGAAATATCAGAGGAGAACTTTTACGCCGAGTTTAAAACGATATATTACTCAAAATACGATTTAAATTAATTAAATATCTCGTTATATTAGTTTTATTATTCTTTTATTCCCTCTTAATTCGATGATTATAATAATAGTAACAATTATATCTTTACCTAAATTATAATATTACATATCCTAGAGACAAACATTGATTAATATCCAACTAGGTCGTGTTTTGATTTAAATTTGAGGACTATTTAAAGAATAAAGGTCGCTATATTACAAGGAAAGATAGCATCCCCCATACCTTATCTTATTCTCTTTGACGTTTCTCTTATTTAATCAGTCTCTTTTATATACCCGAATTATGGATTATTAACCACGGAAGGAAACGGACTGGCAACCAAGGATGGTTTATCCTTTCAATAACAACTCCTCTTTTTTATTCACTCTCTATTTCATACTTATTCTGTGATAAATATAGGTAGTATTACCCAACATCAAATAAGAATAATTATTATTTCGAAAATAAAATAAGGCTCTGCTTATTTTAAATTAATTAAACAGAGCCTTTTCATTATTATGCTTATTTTATTGCATTTGCTTATTCTGCTTCTTTACCATAACTAGGAGAGCGAGGACCATATAGAATACCGTTCGCCTTTCCTGCTGAAAGTAAACGTACACTGGTTATGCCTGCAATTTGGTAGCTTTTGTCTGATACTGTATTCACAATTTGATTCACAACAGCTGAGACTAACATCCCTACTAAACTACCTGATGAACCTTCTGTTTCGGTACTTGATGCCGTTGCAGAACTACTCCACAACACGCCACCATTACGAAGGTCAACAAGCTTAGCAGTAACGGTAACTCGCGTATCACTAGAAATAATTTGATATGTCGTTCCGAACTCTGTGATATCTAAGTATAAAACAGCATCAGCACCAAAGATTTCACGTAGTTTATTAGGACTTACTGCATGAATATCCCCAGCCATGGATAAACCATTTTGCTTAAATGTCTCTTCAACGACAGCAACAGGAAAAACATAATATCCCGCTTCTGCCAAAGGATATGTCACTTGAGATAAGAAACTGTGCCCCGCTCCAACTTCCGTTGTATGGTTTTGAGGTACTAATACAAGAATACTTTTTGGCTTACTCTGTTTAAAAGCAGTGTAATCTGTTTTAACAGGTTGGGCGCACCCCGTTAATACCAACGCAAAAGCCAAGCACATTAAAGCGAATAAGCGACTCATTTTTGCATTCCTTTGTTTTTCATCAGACGATCCATAAATTCTGCTGATTCAGGGTAAAGTGCTTTTTCTTCATTAAATTCTGCCATTGCTAAATCTAATGCGCCCGTCGCACCGTATAACATCCCTAAATGCGCATGTAATCCTGGAGGAATACCTAATGATTTAGCACGAGAAAGCTCAATGCTTTTCTTCAATGCATCGATTTGTGCTTGAGGGTCACTTTCACTTTGTTGATAGTGCTGATATACCACTTGTTGATAACTGTCCCAGTTATAAAGTGGTTTAGGACCACTTGCACAGCCCGTCAGTAATAATGCCCCTAAAATAAGGCTTATTAATGATTTAGACATCGTTATATCCTTATAAAAGCGTATTATTTTGAAGGCTGCCAAGCATTGCTCTCAATACCAGCAACTAAGTTATTAACTGCTTCACGAATAGCTAAATCAAGTACTTTACCGTTCAGTGTTGAGTCATAGCTTGCTGTTCCACCAAACCCAATGATTTCACGGTTAGAAAGCTCGTATTCACCCGCACCTTGAGATGAGAATACAACTTCTGATGTATTCACATTCACAACGTTTAAATTCACTTTTGCGTAAGCAACCTGTGTTTTACCGCGACCTAAAATACCGAATAATTGACGATCACCGACTTCTTTACGACCAAATTCTGTCACATCGCCAGTGATCACATAAGTAGCGCCTTTCAATTGTTGGCTTTGCCCTTTAATGCCGGCTTCTTCTTTTAATTCAGATAAATTGGCTCTGTCTAATACATTAAAACGCCCTGTTTGTTGTAAGTGCGTCATTAAAATAGTTTTGGATTGATTTCCTAATCTATCAACTCCATCAGAGAAGATCCCATTCATATAACTAGAACGGTTATCAAACTTACCGATAGAAATTGCGCTTTTTGCACCTGTGTAAGTCGTGTTATAGGTTGCTACTTTAGCCACTTCTAAAGAGCGTGAAGATTCTGATGCACACCCTGCTAGTAATGAAGCAGAAATCATGATCAAACCAAACGATAATTTATTTAAATTCATATTAATAACCCAATAAAGGTGAAATAAACCCATAGATATTCATTCTATTAATTGAAGTAGAGTTGATATAAACGGAAATAATACTTTTCAGTTTTAGCTCAAGGAGTCACCCTTAAAAACCCCAGTAATAATAAGGTTAAAAGGTTATCAACCCTTATTTGATAATATAAAGGCAATCGGCGATGGGGAGAATAGAAGATGGATGATAAAAATAATAACAAATAAATATAGAGATAAAACAGAGAATGCTTTATCTATTATTTTTTCAATATCCCTTAAGTCAGTTTAAAATTAAACCTATAAAAAAATGGAAGAGAATTTATATTACTTTTCTATTTAATTAGTTCTTATAAATATTTTCATCTAAAGAAAACATCTAAATCATATGTAATAAAAAGCGCGATATAACCAATATTGATTATATCACGCTCATTATTTTCGTTCTTTTTACTCACTAATGCGATAGCAATAAATGCACTATTAGCGATTAGCGTTTTTTCCCAAAAGCTGCTGCTAAAGCATCACCCATTGCACTATTTCCTGCATTATTACCATTATTCATTGGCTGACGGTTATTACGAGCTGGTTTTTGCCCTTTGTTATTTCTAACAGAATTCGTGGTATTTGATGATGATGGTTTTTTATCACTATCACCCGCGACTTCATCTAAACGCATAGTCAGTGCGATGCGCTTACGAGCTAAATCAACCTCTAGAACTTTAACTTTAACAATATCTCCAGTTTTCACCACAGTATGTGGATCTTCAATAAATCGATCTGCTAAAGAAGAGATATGAACCAAGCCATCTTGGTGTACACCGATATCAACGAATGCACCGAAATTAGTCACGTTGGTCACAGTTCCTTCAAGGATCATACCACTAACTAAGTCGTTCATCGTTTCGACACCTTCAGCGAAAGTCGCCGTTTTAAACTCTGGACGTGGGTCGCGCCCTGGTTTTGCTAACTCTTTTAAAATGTCATTAATCGTTGGCAGACCAAACTGCTCTGTAATAAATGCTCTTGCATCTACTTGTGAAATTAAAGCGCTATTACCCATTAAATCATCAATTTTTTGATGGGTAGATTGCAGAATATTTTCAACAACAGGATACGCTTCAGGGTGAACCGTTGAAGCATCAAGCGGGTTTTTACCATCTCGAATACGTAGGAAACCGGCACATTGTTCAAAGGCTTTCGGCCCTAAACGTGCCACTTTGAGTAACTGTTTTCTATCAACAAAACGACCGTTTTCATCGCGCCAGCTAATAATATTTTGAGCAATAGATTGGCTAAGCCCTGCAACACGCGTTAGTAACGGTACTGATGCTGTATTTAAATCAACACCAACACCATTCACACAGTCTTCAACGACAGTATCAAGTTTTCTCGCTAATAATGTTTGGCTAACATCATGCTGATATTGACCCACACCAATTGATTTAGGATCAATTTTTACAAGTTCAGCCAGAGGATCTTGTAAGCGACGCGCGATAGAAACCGCACCACGGATAGAAACATCTAAATCAGGGAATTCATTAGCAGCAAGCTCTGACGCTGAATATACCGATGCGCCCGCTTCACTAACAATCACTTTTTGCGCTTTCACTTCTGGATAGCGTTTTACTGTTTCAGCAAAAAATCGCTCTGTTTCACGAGAAGCCGTACCATTACCAATCGCCACTAATTCAACATTATGCTTAATACATAACGCAGCTACACTTGCCGCCGCTTTATCCGCTTGTCCTGTATGTGGATAAATTGTATCTGTAGCAATTAATTTGCCGGTGCTATCAACAACTGCAACTTTAACACCAGTACGTAAACCTGGATCAAGCCCCATTGTGGCACGCATGCCAGCAGGTGCCGCCATCAACAAATCATTAAGATTACGTGCAAAAACATTAATTGCTTCTTCTTCCGCTTTTTCGCGTAGTTGGCTCATTAATTCGGTTTCAATGTGCATTAAAACTTTTATGCGCCAAGTCCAGCTTACGACAGCTTTACGCCAACTATCCGCAGGTTGATTATTTAAACGTAACCCTAAATGCTCTGTAACCAGTTGTTCACCGTAGCTTTCTTTGGGTGCTTCTTCAAATTGCGGATCTGGATTAAGTGATAATTGAAGAATACCTTCGTTACGACCACGAAACATAGCTAATGCGCGGTGAGAGGGAATATTAGCGATAGGCTCATGGTGATCAAAATAATCACTAAACTTCGCCCCTTCAGCTTCTTTACCCTCAATCACTTTGGCAACAAGATGCGTATTTTTCCATAAATATTGGCGAACTTTTGCTAATAATCCCGCATCTTCTGAAAAACGTTCCATCAAAATATAACGTGCGCCATCTAAAGCTGATTTGGTGTCATCAACACCTTTTTCTGCGTTGATATAAGCGGTTGCCGCTTCTTCTGGATTATTTTGTGGTTCATTCCACAGTAAATCCGCTAAGGGTTCTAATCCATTTTCAATCGCTATCTGGCCACGAGTACGGCGCTTAGGCTTATAAGGAAGATAGAGATCTTCCAGTTCTGTTTTACTTTGAGTTTCATTAATTGAAGAGCGCAGTTCTGGTGTCAGTTTTCCTTGTTCTTCAATTGATTTTAAAATTGTTTGGCGGCGATCGTTGAGTTCCCGTAAGTAACCGAGGCGAGTTTCTAATTGACGTAATTGCGTATCATCTAATCCGCCAGTGACCTCTTTACGATAACGGGCAACAAATGGCACCGTATTCCCTTCATCCAGTAACGTTATAGCCGAAAGGACTTGCTGGGGCTTAACAGAGAGCTCATCTGCAATAATTCGGCTTAATGATTCATTCATAAAATATTTACCTACCGAGAGGAATAGTTAAAAAAGATGGCTATTATACACGCAGAGCATTAAAAAAATTTGGCAAATTTCCTATCTAGCTCGACAATTATGAGGAAATTAACAGATTATTTTAACATTCACGCTATAGTACCTTTATGAAATTCAATGTTGATGATAGTTTTTATTCGTAATGGCAAAAAGTAACTATATTACTCGCGATGGCTGGTATGCCTTAGACAAAGAGCTAAAATATCTTTGGAAAGAAGAGCGCCCGCGTGTCACACAATCGGTTTCAGAAGCAGCGGCACAAGGTGACCGTTCAGAAAATGCTGAATATATTTATGGAAAGAAGCGATTACGTGAAATTGATAGGCGTGTTCGTTTTTTATCAAAGCGTCTTGATGAACTAAAAATCGTTGACCCAGATCCTCGCCAAGAAGGAAAAGTCTATTTCGGTGCTTGGGTCACGCTTGAAGATAATGACGAAAATGTCAAAACCTTTAGGCTTGTGGGTCCCGATGAATTTGATCCAGCAAAACAGTGGATTTCTATTGATTCCCCTGTTGCCAGAGCGCTTATTGGTAAGCAAGTTGATGATGAAATTAGCGTGCAGACACCAGGTGGTGAAGTTAATTACTGCGTATTATCTATCAAATATCATTCAGAATAAGACAAATAAATAGTTTTATCCCCTTTACTAGGGCTAATGAACAAGTTTTATCTATAAATTATTAACATTTATTCTTTGGTTTTGGTTTAATATTCTTATCAATGATAGAATTCGCTAATAAAAGCATTTGCACTTCGGGAGCTTAAAAAATGCAAGAAAGTTATAAAGTGCTAATCGTGGATGATGATTTACGTCTGCGTTCACTCTTAGAGCGCTATTTGACAGAGCAGGGTTTTCAAATCCGTACTGCTGCAAACGCCGATCAGATGGATCGTCTGCTCACTCGCGAATCTATTCATCTTATTGTGCTCGATTTAATGCTTCCTGGTGAAGATGGCCTATCTATTTGCCGCCGCTTAAGAAGCCAAAACAACCCTATCCCTATTATTATGGTTACTGCGAAAGGGGAAGAGGTTGATAGAATTGTTGGACTTGAAATCGGGGCTGATGATTACATCTCAAAACCCTTTAATCCAAGAGAACTACTAGCACGTATTCGCGCAGTTCTTCGTCGTCAAGCAAATGAATTGCCTGGCGCACCTTCACAAGATAACGCCATTATCTCTTTTGGTAAGTTCAAGCTAAACCTTGGTACGCGTGAAATGTTCCACGAAGAAGAGCATATGCCTCTAACAAGTGGTGAATTCGCCGTATTGAAAGTACTGGTATCTCACCCTCGTGAACCACTTTCTCGTGATAAATTAATGAGCCTTGCTCGTGGTCGTGAATACAGTGCGATGGAGCGTTCAATCGATGTCCAAATTTCACGTTTACGTCGCATGATTGAAGAAGACCCAACGCATCCTCGCTATATTCAAACAGTTTGGGGACTCGGCTACGTATTCGTTCCTGATGGAACCAGCGTTCAATGAGAAGGCTGAGGCTTTCACCCCACAATAAACTGACACGCTCGTTATTTCTGGTTATCTCGCTACTTTTTTTTAGCTTGATAGCCAGTTATATCGTTGTGCAACACCTTATTGTTGGGCCAAGCCTTCAGCAATTTAATAAAGTTTTAGCGTATGAAATACGCACTTTAATGCCTGAAGAACTGATCCTAGTAGACGGCACTCCGCTAAAAATTTCCCCTGCTTTACGCAATAAAATCTATACCGAACTCGGTATCTCTTTCTTTGATAAAGAAGCCGCGCTTGAGGAAGGACTCTATTGGGCCAAAATCGATGATGAATTAAGTGAACAGATGTTTGAATATCTGGGAGGGAAAACAGAGATCTGGGTTGAAAACACGCTAGAATACCCTGTTTTATGGGTTAATACGCATATGTCCCCCTCACTTTGGATCCGTGTTCCACTCACTGAATTAGGGCAAAACTTCTTACTGCCTGTTTACCGACAAGCGATTATTTTCATTATTATCGTTGTCGCTTTTTTCTGGCTTTATAATCGTTTTCAAAACCGCCCACTTAATGAAGTAGAGTACGCTGCGCGCCGTATCGGAAAAGGCGTTATTCCTCCTCCTATTCCTGAATCTGGCTCTTCTGAAATGCGCTCAATTATTCGTGCCTTTAACCAGATGTCATCAGGTATTCGCTCGCTGGATAATGATAGAACGCTTGTTATGGCAGGTGTTAGCCATGACTTACGTACACCACTGACTCGAATTCGTCTAGCAACTGAAATGATGAGTCCCGAAGATAGTTACCTCGCAGACTCTATCAATAAAGATATCGAAGATTGTGATGCCATTATTGGGCAATTCTTAGACTATATGCGCACAGGTGAAGAGATGTCTTTAGAACTGTGTGATATGAATAATCTATTACAAGAAGTCATTTCAGCTGAATCTAATTTAGGAAAAATCAGTGAAGAACATCTTCATTCTGAACCCATTAATATCACCGCCAACCCTATTGCAGTAAAACGCGCCCTTGCCAATATGATTGTCAATGCCAATCGCTATGGTAATGGTTGGGTCTGCGTTTCAAGTGGGAAAAATGAAGAATATGCATGGTTTCAAGTAGAAGATGATGGCCCTGGTATTCCACAAGAAGATAGACAACGTCTTTTCCAACCTTTTGTTCAGGGCGAACAAGCTCGAAGCTCAACAGGTGCGGGTTTAGGATTATCCATTATTCGCCGTATCATGGATGCCCACGGCGGCTATGTTGAACTTGATGATAGCGTTAAAGGCGGATTATTAATTCGAGCTAACTTCCCATTAAAAGAACGTGAAGACGAGAATGATTAGCCCACTCTATTTCAAATATTGAAGTGCATTTTATTACACCATTTCCATTCTAATTTCTCTCCTCCTATAAATATTTCATCATTTTTTCACTTTGTCATAAAACTGTCACAATTAAGACATTTAATTGTCATCAAACTGACCTATTGTCTGTGCGTACCGTAACCGAAGTTGATAGATGTCGAAAATTATTCTACCTATCCCACAGGAGGGATTATGAAACTGATGCGTACCACCCTGACTAGTGTCATTGCCGCTGCGTTTTCAATGACCGCTCTTTCTGCACAGGCAACGACCTCACTGACTGGTGCTGGCGCAACGTTCCCTGCCCCAGTTTATGCTAAATGGGCAGATTCCTATCAGAAAGAAACGGGTAACAAAATTAACTACCAAGGCATTGGCTCTTCTGGTGGTGTTAAACAAATCATTGCAAATACTGTTGATTTTGGTGCTTCTGATGCGCCATTAGCAGACGACAAATTACAAGCTGACGGTTTATTCCAATTCCCTACCGTGATTGGTGGCGTTGTTATGGCAGTAAATATTCCTGGTATCAAATCAGGTGAACTGACCTTAGATGGCGACACTATTGGTAATATCTATCTAGGCAAGATCCAGAAATGGAATGACCCTGCCATTACAAAACTCAATCCAGGCGTAAAATTACCAGACCAAAATATCGCGGTTATTCGCCGTGCTGATGGTTCAGGTACATCATTCGTTTTCACTAGCTACTTATCAAAAGTAAATAGTGCATGGAAAGATGAAGTAGGCGCAGGCTCTACCGTAAAATGGCCGACAGGCTTAGGTGGAAAAGGGAATGATGGTATCGCGGCATTCGTTCAACGTGTACCAGGTTCAATTGGTTATGTTGAATATGCTTACGCGAAACAAAACAATCTTGCTTATACTAAATTAGTCACAGCTGATGGCGAGGCAATCGCACCAACAGCTGACAGTTTTAGTGCCGCAGCAAGAAAAATTGATTGGAGCAAAAGCTTTGCACAAGACCTGACTAACCAGAAAGGTGAAAACGCATGGCCGATTACTTCAACCACCTTTATCTTAGTGCATCAAACACAAAAAGATGCCGTAAAAGGTAAAGAAGTACTGAATTTCTTCAACTGGGCTTACGACAAAGGTAATCAGGAAGCGAAAAACCTAGATTACGCAGTATTGCCAACCGAAGTTGTAGAGCAAATTCGTGCAGCATGGAAAACAAGTATCAAAGACAGTAATGGTAAACCGATTTACTAATAAAACGGCAACCATTAAGAGATAAGTTAACGTTCACCCCCTGACAAACAGGGGGTAATAAATTAAAAGAGGCTTTATGGCCGAGCACACAACGGTAATAAAGGCCCCTAGTAAACGAGGGGACGTTATTTTCAGCGCACTAGTTCGCCTAGCTGCGTTGATTACGCTTTTGCTTTTGACAGGTATCATTGTTTCACTGATTTTCGCCTCATGGCCAAGTATTCAACAATTCGGCCTTTCATTCTTATGGTCGAAAGAGTGGGATCCTCCTGCACAGGAATTTGGTGCATTAGTGCCTATTTACGGTACCATTGTGACCTCGATAATCGCATTGGTTATTGCGGTGCCTGTCAGTTTTGGTATCGCCCTTTTCTTAACCGAATTAGCGCCTAACTGGTTAAAACGCCCATTAGGTATTGCTATCGAGTTACTCGCCGCTATTCCTAGTATTGTTTATGGTATGTGGGGGCTGTTTGTCTTCGCACCACTCTTTGCAACCTATTTCCAAGAGCCTGTAGGTAATGTGATGTCCTCCATTCCTATCGTTGGCGAGCTTTTCTCTGGCCCTGCTTTTGGTATTGGTATCTTAGCTGCGGGTGTTATCCTCGCTATCATGATCATTCCTTATATTGCTTCTGTGATGCGTGATGTGTTTGAACAGACTCCCGTTATGATGAAAGAGTCTGCCTACGGCATTGGTTGTACAACATGGGAAGTGATTTGGAATATCGTTCTGCCTTATACCCGTAATGGGGTGATTGGTGGTGTCATGTTGGGATTAGGTCGCGCCTTAGGTGAAACCATGGCGGTAACCTTTATCATCGGTAATACCTACCAATTAGATTCAGCCTCACTGTTTATGCCAGGTAACAGTATTACCTCTGCATTAGCCAACGAATTTGCGGAAGCCGAAACGGGGTTACATACTGCGGCATTGATGGAATTAGGGCTTATCTTGTTTGTCATCACCTTTATCGTCCTTGCGATTTCTAAGTTTATGACATTACGTTTATCTAAGAATGAAGGAGCGCGTTAATATGTCCAAAACATCCTCTTCTTCATTACAAGTTCAAACAGAAAGTGAATTGCGTGTACGCCATAAACGCCAACTTTGGCGCCGTCAAAAAAACCGTATCGCGCTGTTTTTATCAGTCTCTACCATGGCATTTGGTCTTTTTTGGTTAACGTGGATTTTATTCTCTACGTTCACAAAAGGCTTTGATGGCATGTCGTTAGCCCTTTTTACTGAAATGACGCCTCCGCCAAATACTGATGGTGGTGGATTGGCGAACGCCATTGTCGGTAGTGGATTACTAATTTTATGGGCGACAGTTATTGGAACACCGTTAGGTATTCTGGCAGGGATTTATCTTGCTGAATATGGTCGTCGTTCATGGCTTGCTGAAACTACCCGTTTTATTAACGATATTTTGCTGTCAGCACCATCAATCGTTGTTGGGCTCTTTGTCTACACCATTGTTGTTGCACAGATGCAGCACTTTTCAGGATGGGCTGGAATTATCGCATTAGCGTTACTGCAAATTCCTATTGTTATTCGTACCACTGAAAATATGTTGAAGTTAGTGCCAGATAGCTTGCGTGAAGCCGCTTACGCATTAGGCACACCAAAGTGGAAGATGATCTCTAAAATCACCTTAAAAGCCTCGGTATCAGGCATTATCACAGGTGTGTTATTAGCGATTGCACGTATTGCAGGTGAAACTGCACCACTGTTATTTACTTCACTATCAAATCAATTCTGGAGCACAGACTTAAACGAACCGATAGCTAACTTACCTGTGACTATCTTTAAGTTCGCCATGAGTCCTTTCGCACAATGGCAAGAGCTTGCTTGGGCTGGCGTATTACTTATCACCCTCTGTGTTCTATTTATCAATATTATTGCGCGCGTGCTGTTTGCTAAACGCAAGCACGGTTAACGCAGAAAGTTAAGCAAGAGAGACGTTGAATGATTATGGCTAATGATAACGCAGGAAATAAAATTCAAGTTCGTGATTTGAACTTCTACTACGGTAAATTCCATGCGCTGAAAAATATCTCTTTAGATATTGCCAAAAATAAGGTGACGGCATTTATCGGCCCTTCTGGCTGTGGTAAATCGACCTTACTGCGTACTTTTAATAAAATGTATGAGCTTTATGGTGAACAACGTGCTGAAGGTGAAATTCTGTTAGATGGCAACAATATCCTGACAGATAAGCAAGATATCGCACTATTACGCGCCAAAGTTGGGATGGTATTCCAAAAACCAACACCATTCCCGATGTCGATTTATGACAATATTGCCTTTGGTGTCCGCTTATTTGAAAAGCTCTCTCGTGCTGATATGGATGAGCGCGTTCAATGGGCATTGACCAAAGCCGCATTATGGAACGAAACCAAAGATAAATTACACCAGAGTGGATATAGTCTCTCTGGTGGTCAGCAACAGCGTTTATGCATCGCTCGTGGTATCGCAATCCGTCCTGAAGTTTTATTACTGGATGAACCTTGTTCTGCTCTCGACCCTATCTCTACTGGTCGTATTGAGGAGCTGATTAGTGAACTCAAATCAGAATATACCGTGGTTATCGTGACACATAATATGCAACAAGCCGCACGTTGTTCTGATTACACTGCATTTATGTATTTAGGCGAATTAATCGAGTTTAGCGATACGGATACGTTATTTACGCGTCCTGCGAAAAAACAAACTGAAGATTACATCACTGGGCGTTATGGCTGATAACGAGGCAATTAATGGATAATTTAAATCACAATAAGCATATTTCTGGTCAATTTAATGCTGAGTTAGAGCATATCCGCACTGAGCTTATGGTTATGGGGGGGCTTGTCGAAGAGCAATTGAAAAAAGCCATTATGGCAATGCATAACCAAGACCAAGCCTTGGCAAATGAAGTGATCCAAGGTGACCATAACGTTAATATGATGGAAGTCGCCATTGATGATGCGTGTATGCGAATTATTGCTAAGCGTCAGCCAACAGCGAGTGACCTACGTTTAATTATGGCAATATCAAAAACGATCGCTGAATTAGAACGTATTGGTGATGTTGCTGAAAAAATCTGTAAAACTGCGCTTGAAAAATTTTCACACCAGCATCAACCTCTGCTTGTGAGCTTAGAATCGTTAGGTCAACACGCCATACAAATGCTGCACGATGTTCTTGATGCTTTTGCCCGTATGGATGTCGATGAAGCAGTGCGTATCTATCGTGAAGATGAAAAAATTGATAATGAGTATGAAGGTATCGTCCGCCAGTTAATGACTTATATGATGGAAGATCCTCGCACCATTCCAAGTGTGCTAACCGCTTTATTTTGTGCTCGTTCTATTGAGCGTATTGGCGATCGTTGCCAGAACATTTGTGAATTTATTTTCTATTACGTGAAAGGTCATGATTTCCGCCATCTTGGTGGTGATCAAGTAGAAAGAATGCTGACAAAAAACGACGACAACAACGCCACTAAATAAATTTCTCTCTCTTTTTCTTCTCTTCAAAACAGCGACATAAATGTCGCTGTTTTTTTATTCTCTCATAAATTAATACCATTCTATCTCAACGCTTTTTTCAACTTATTCCTTAAAAGCATATCGATATCAACTTTTATTATTTTATGAACTTAGAACAACTTGATAGCGTGATATCCAACATAACGATGATAATTCTTTTTCTTTGGGGTGAATATGAAATTACGTGTTTTGGCAACCGCATTAATTGCAGGCTCTGTGCTTTTCTCTGGTATTGCAAAAGCAGATAAACTCGATGATATAAAAAAAGCAGGTGTAGTACGTATCGCGATTTTTGATAGCAATCCTCCTTTTGGCTTTATTGATCCTCAAACCAAAAAACTCGCAGGTTATGATGCTGATATTGCCAACGAGATCGCTAAAGATTTAGGTGTAAAACTGGAACTACGTCCAACTAATCCAGCAAACCGTATTCCACTGTTAAGCTCAAAAAAAGTCGATTTGATCGCGGCTAACTTCACCATCACGGATGAACGCGCTAAACAAGTCGATTTCTCTGTACCTTACTTTGCAACAGGGCAAAAATTTATTGCACGCAAAGGTGTTTTAACCAAACCTGAACAAATCCACTCACTACGTATTGGTGCTGATAAAGGTACCGTACAAGAAATCACTTTACGTGAACGCTATCCTGACACCAAAGTTATCTCTTATGACGATACACCACTCGCTTTCGCTGCATTACGCAATGGTAACGTACAAGCTATCACGCAAGATGATGCAAAACTCGTGGGTTTATTAGCAAATTTACCTGATGCTGTAAAAGCTGACTTTGAAATCTCACCGTTTAGCATTACGCGTGAATACCAAGCGGTAGCCGCCGCTAAAGGCGAAGATCGCTTAATCAACGAAATCAACAACACGCTATTAAGATTAGAAAAAGAAGGCAAAGCAGGCGAAATCTACAATCGTTGGTTTGGCCCTGAAACAAAATCAGCGCAACCTCGTGGCGATTTCAAATTTGCTCCATTATCAGAGCAAACACCACAATCTTGATCCTTAAAGCGTAATAACTTTCTTCTCTCATTAAAAACAAAGTTATTCCTTTATTAAAACACCTACCCCGCTTCTGCGGGGTTTGGTGTCTGCAATAGGTCTATTATATGTTTGAGCAATTTCTTTCACATTACCTTCTGGAGCCACACTATTTAAGCTGGCTTTGGAACGGTTTTCTAATCACCTTGCTTATCTCTTTTTGGACTATTGTCATTGCAACATTAATGAGCTTCGCCCTTAGTGCTGCAAGAGATAGCGCTTTTGCACCATTACGCTGGTTGGCCACTGCTTATACTTCACTGTTCCGTAATACACCACTGTTAGTGCAATTGTTCTTCTGGTATTTCGCATCGGGAGAAATTCTGCCGCAAAGTGCCATGATGTGGCTAAATACACCTCATGAAATTTCCTTTCTAGGATTAACGCTTGCTTGGCCTTCTTTTGAGTTTTTAGCTGGCATTGTAGGTCTGACATTTTACTCAACCCCATTTATTGCCGAAGAGCTAAGAGCTGGTATTCAAGGTGTTAAACAAGGGCAAAAATATGCTTCTTTAGCACTAGGGTTAACACAGTGGCAATCTATGCGTTATGTGATTTTACCTCAAGCCTTTCGTATTGCTCTGCCTCCTTTGCTGGGTCAATACATGAATGTGATAAAAAACTCATCACTGACTATGGCTATTGGTGTTGCGGAGCTTTCTTACGCATCAAGACAAGTTGAAACCGAATCATTACGTACCTTTGAAGCCTTTGGTGTCGCAACCATTCTTTATATTGCAGCAATAGCCTTGATGGAAGCGTGGGGACAATGGCATCAGCAACGTAAATTAGTACAAGGGTATTAAATATGGACTTTACTGTTATTGCTGATAACTGGCAGTATTTACTCTTTGGTGCTTATCCTGACGGGCCTTTAGAAGGCGCAGCGCTGACCGTCTTTATCAGTATCATTGCGGGTATTGCATCTATTATTTTGGGTACATTGGGTGGTATTGCACTGGCTATGCTCAGAGGTGTATGGGTTAACCTTTTTGCAGCTTTTTTAGGCTTTTTCCGTGCTATTCCTGTGATTATGTTGATATTTTGGGTCTATTTTCTATTGCCCATTGTATTGGGAATGGAAATTCCTGAAATCACGACCGTGATTTGTGCTCTCGCGTTGATTACATCGTCTTATATTGCGCATGGTGTCAAAGCGGGTATTTTGGCAATAGGGAAAGGGCAATGGCAGGCAGGATTATCTTTAGGTTTTAATCGTTGGCAAGTCCTATGGCATATCGTATTACCTCAAGCATTGCGAATGATGGTGCCTTCATTTATAAATCAGTGGATAGCCTTAATCAAAGATACTTCATTAGCCTATGTGGTGGGTGTGGGTGAACTTTCTTTCTTAGCGACACAGGTCAATAACCGCAGTATGGTTTATCCAATGGAAGTCTTTTTATTTGTGGCCTTCGTCTATTTTGTTCTCTGTTTCTCATTAGAAATTATTGCCAATAGAGTGGCTAAATTATTCTCGACACAAAAAGAGAAACGTCCTTTTTGGCAAATAATCTTTCCTGTTAAAAAACAGAAATTCATTGAGAAACGTTTAGGTTAATCACTCAAAAGCACTCATTTTCTAAGTAAAAGTTATGCTGTTAACGGCATAACTTTGGCGATATCACATAAGTATTTGATTTAGATGAGGGGCCTTCTTTACAAATAAAATATCCTTGCGAGACAAGTTCATATCTTACATATAAATTAAAAAAAATGCCGAATACAATACCCAAAAGAAATATCATTACAGTTGCTATAAAGAGTTTGTTATTAATTTTTATTAACTTATCTTTTATTGCAGATATCAATAACAAAGAAAAAAGATAACAAACAAAAGGCAGCGTAAAAGGTATGCTTGCGGTGACAACAGAAAATTTTATTTTTTCTGCTAAAAAGAAATAGTCCGCATAAACCATAATTGACGCATAGATAACAAAAACGATTGGAGGGAGAACAATTAATAAGATTAAATAAATTTTATCTTTAACTTCAGTATCCATAATTAATTACACATCATGAGTGATTTAACATAGAGATTAGATTCTGTAAAATCGTCTGTTTCACAAATAAAATAGCCTTTAGAAAGAAGATCTTTTTCAACATAATTGGAAAAGAAAAAGCTAAAGATATAGCCAAAAAGAAAGAGCATGAGAAAAAACATCATTAATTTTTTACTTTTTTCTATGGTTCTCTTTTTTGATGATGGAAAGACCAATAAATAAATAAGATAAAAAACAGCAGGTACAGTAAATAAGAAAATAGATGTTTTAAATGAAAACTGAAACTTTTCAACAAGAAGAAAATAATTGATATAGCTCTCTATTGAGAGATATAACTCTATAGAGAAAATAACAAATAAAATACCTGATACTAGATATATTATTCCCATTAAACGCCTACCCGACATTCCCTATCTCCTTTTCTATCCTTAAGGAATAAAATATACGGAAAAAACTTATAATCAATACTGTATAAAAATTTAATATTTTTAAGATAATACGACTATTATTAATAACAAGACATTTCCCTAGCTTATCTAAATTTCATCCCTTACAGACGCAATCGATTACTTTTTTAGGTGCAGTTCTGGTTTTATTTGTGTAGGATAAAGCGAAAAACATTTTTTTTGGGATCTTTTGTCTATGAGCATGTCATCACCAAATTCTGGTTCACAGGGTTTGCTCCAACGTGTGTTTAAGCTACAAGAACACGGTACAAACGCTCGCACTGAACTAATTGCGGGTATCACGACTTTCTTAACGATGGTTTATATTATCTTCGTTAACCCTCAAATCCTCGCTGCTGCGAATATGGATATCAAAGCCGTCTTCGTGACGACCTGCTTAATTGCAGCTTTCGGCAGTATTTTAATGGGACTCGTTGCAAATTTACCTATTGCGGTTGCCCCTGCAATGGGTCTAAACGCCTTCTTTGCCTTTGTCGTTGTTGGCGCAATGGGTTATTCATGGGAAGTCGCGATGGGTGCGATTTTCTGGGGTGCAGTAGGACTATTTTTACTGACTCTTTTTCGTATTCGTTATTGGATAATTGCCCATATCCCATTGAGTTTACGTGTTGGTATTACGAGCGGTATCGGACTGTTTATCGCCATGATGGGACTAAAAAACTCCGGTATTATTATTCCGAATAATGACACCATCGTCACTATTGGTAACTTTGCCTCTCATAACGTGTTATTAGGTGCCTTAGGCTTTTTTATTATCGCCATTCTTGCCGCGCGTAATATTCACGCCGCAATTCTTATCTCAATTGTTATCACCACTGTTATTGGTCTTCTCTTAGGGGATGTTCAATATCAAGGTATCTTTGCTATGCCGCCTTCTATCACCACTGTTGTTGGTAAAGTGGATATTGTCGGCGCGTTAGATATTGGTCTTTCTGGTGTTATTTTTGCCTTTATGTTGGTTAACTTATTTGACTCATCAGGCACATTAATTGGTGTAACAGATAAAGCTGGTTTAACCGATGACAAAGGCAAGTTTCCACGAATGAAACAAGCGTTATATGTCGATAGCTTAAGTTCTGTTGCAGGCTCTGCAATGGGTACATCTTCTGTCACTGCCTTTATCGAAAGCACTTCAGGGGTTTCTGTTGGTGGTCGTACAGGCTTAACCGCAGTTGTTGTTGGTATTCTTTTCCTACTCGCTATCTTCCTATCACCACTTGCAGGCATGGTGCCAAGTTACGCAACAGCTGGCGCATTAATTTATGTTGGTGTATTAATGACATCAAGTTTAACGCGCGTGAAATGGGATGACTTAACAGAATCAGTGCCCGCGTTTATCACTGCGGTAATGATGCCATTTAGCTTCTCAATCACCGAAGGTATCGCACTTGGTTTTATTGCCTATTGTGTAATGAAAGTGGGTACATTCCGCTGGAAAGAAATTAACCTGTGTGTTGTGATTGTTTCACTGCTGTTTATTTTAAAAATATTACTAATTGATACTCATGTTATTGATTTGAATAATTTATTCTAATATTCAATAAATTAAGATCATTATGATACAGACAAAACGGCACCAATAAAGTGCCGTTTTTTATAAGAAAAGAGGTGATTATGCACGTGCTTCTACAAGTAGATTTCCCGTATCATGGCCCTTTCGGTGATGAAATGACACAAGCCATGGATGTATTATCTGCATCAATCAACCAAGAGCCTGGCTTTATTTGGAAGATTTGGACTGAAAATAAAGAAACACAAAAAGCGGGAGGTATTTATCTTTTTGATTCAAAAGAAAACGCTCAAGCTTATTTAGATAAACACAGTGCTCGATTAAAATCTTTTGGTATTCCAGAAGTACGTGGTGATATTTTTTCAGTAAATCAGGCGTTAAGCTTAAAAAATCAAGCCTCTTTTTTGGCTAAGTAGCGACAAGCACAAGTGTTATATCTCACTTGTGCCTATCTATTTTCTGCAATTACTCTACTTTGGTGGGCAATAACAACCCAAAAATAGCAGAATCAGACACTTCATCCCCCACAATCCAACGCTGTTTAAGATACCCTTCTTGTTCAAAACCTAATTTCGCTAACAACGCAGCTGATGCTTTATTATCTGGGTGGATATCCGCTTCTAAACGGCGAACAGATAGATGTGTATAGAGATACTCAATAAACGCCACCATAGCTTCTTTCATCATGCCTTTTCCTTGATAAATTGTATCAAGGCAATACCCTATTTCGCCACGTCGTGAATTAGGATAATGGTTAAAGAAAACACACATTCCCATTAATGTATGTGTTGCCTTATCAATTACCGCTAAGCGCAGATACTCTTTTCTTTCCATATGAGTGATATCTTGAATAATATCTTCCTGTGCTTCTTGCCGTGATTGCCAAGGGAGATGGCTCCAGTAGCGCGTCACTTCAGGTGAACTCATGATCTTAAACCAATCTTCAGCATCCCCCATTTCAAAGGGACGCAATATCAATCTTTCTGTTTCGACCCGAATATCAGCGTAACGCATCTCTACTTTTCCTTATGTGTTTTTGGAGCCACAAAAGCAATACAAACTGGCTCAGTAATGGCATCTGGTTCAGCACGGAACATTATCTCTTGAGTATCGGCTATTTTTAAACTCGGCCAGTGCTTTAATCCTTCATCAAAATGTGCTTTTTCACAGTAATAACCAACTTCACTTACCAATACGACACCTTTTTCTTCTAATTGTTGAAGTGTAATATGCCGATTATAAATGTTAGGAGGTTGCACATTCTCTTCTAACACCCAAGGCTGTGAAGATAATGGTCTATCTTTACCATAAAAAGTTACCCATTCATGCATATATTCACCTCCCACATACGCAAGTGGCGTGTGATAATGTTGATGCCAAGCTTGTTCAACATCTTGCACAAAGGTTTTTACACCAATAAATTTTTGTCCTGCATTACGTACATTAGCGGCTTGAACGACTGTATAACCAGAAACAACCAACATACCAAAAACACCTAAACCATACAGTGCGCCACGTAATGAACGTTTAGGCATTACACTAATTGAGCCCACAAAAAGTGCAGTCGCAATCGACATAAAGGGTTGTAACCACTCGCTGATACGCCCCCCTTCATGAAAACTAAACCAGATAAAAATAATCGTTAATGGAAACAGAAAAATAAAATTGAGTAATTGGCTATCTTTAGAAGCAGACCAACTTACACGTCCACCATAAAAACGTAAAATTCCCCACATTAAAACCACAGGATAAAAAACGGTCAGCGCCGCGCGCGTTGTACGTAAATTAAAACGGTTTTCAATTTGTGAATCGACCCACTTAAACGCTGCAAAGTCGGTTTGCCATAACCAAATAAAATTCGGAATAACAAAAGCAAACCAAATAGCTAATGCTAAATAGAAATAAGGAGAACAATAGCTTGCTCGGACTTTAGGTACAAAAAGGCTTGATAAAAACACAGAACCAATAAAAGCTAATGATGAATACTTCCCCATTGTGGCAATTCCCATAGCGATAGCGAAACCAATCCAATACTTTTGATTATCATTAATCGCACAAAGGAAAAAATAGAACGCCCATGCCCAACAACCAACTAGAATATAGTTATCGTTATAAGGGATAATATCAAAGTTGATAACGCCAGATAAATTAAGCGCCAACATAGCAAACCAAGCTAGGTTAGTATTTTGTGTCAACTTGTAGGCTAAGTTCCAAACGCCTAGTAGCCCAACAGCAATGACAATAAAGTGGATAAAATACCAATAAAAGCTAAAATCGATACCGCCGTAAATAGCGGGTGTCATTATAAAACCCACAAACCAAGGATTTTTGGGGGAGCCCCACCCTCCGTTAGTGCCCCAATTGACAGCCTCAACGGCATCATAAGGCACAGTAGGGTCAAAGAGATAACTCACTAAGATCCAAAGAGTCGCATAACCAATAACCCACCAATATACTGGTTTACGTAATTGTGCAGATGATAATGTCATAATAAATAGAAATTTAAGTTAATTAATTTAATTTAGTCGTTAATTGACGTCACAACACAGTAAAGTATAGTGAAATGAACCGCACATTGTACGTGAGCAAAAATTAAATTGTCTTAAATTTGCGCTTTTATTGAAATTTTGTTTCTGATAGATTGCGCAACCAAGAAGATCACTATCGAGTTACCATTATGAATATGATTAAAAGAAAGCCCGCAGCTAAAGCACGTAAGAAATCGCGTGAAGAGCTGAACGCGGAAGGACGTGAACGTAAACGTCAAAAGAAACACCGTGGCAATCCTGCCGGTAACCGTCAGCAGGAAGCGGAAAATAAACAGCAAGCGAACAATACAGCGCCGAAAGATCCACGTATTGGTAGCAAAAAACCGATCCCTCTGATTGTGGGCGATGCACCAAAAGTTGCGAAGAAAAAACCTGCGCCAGTTAAAGTAGAGCCCGTTCGTTTAACGCCTGAGCAAGAGTTAGACCTATTAGAAAACGATGCACGCTTAGATGAATTACTGTCTCGTCTTGAAAACGGTGAAAAACTCAACGCAGAAGAGCAGGCTTATACTGAGAAAACCCTTGATCGCATTGATGAATTAATGGTTGAGCTAGGTATTGAGTTTGAAGATGATGACGATGAAGAAAAAACTGAAGACATCATGCAATTATTGAAAGGTAAATAATCAAAAGGCTAATCATTTTCCTTGATTACCTTACATCTAACGGATATCAATAACTTATTGATATCCGTTATTTTTTATAGCTCGCTCTCTCTTTTACTTTTCATTAATACTCATTATTAACAATAGATTAAATAACCCTCTCAAGCTCAGATAACTCCATCTATTCCTCTCTTGTTATCCCTGATATCCTATTTTTCTATCTTTAATATACGAGTGATAAAAAATATGGATAACAGACAGCAGTACTTAGATATCGCAGCCGGGCAAGGAGAAAAAGTGCCCTCTCGTATAGTGGCCTTCCCTGCACAGCCACTAAACTATGCGCTTATTGAACAACGCTTAGAAGAACAGACCGATTACACTGATGGTGAGATAAATTATCTAAGTGAAAATATTGACGATGGTTTTTTCTATCGCTGCCAACATGGTGATGACGAGTTACATTTTTTTGTCTGTCTTTACCCTCGTGATAAAGATTACGAAATACGTCCAATGTATTCGACTGATGAACTTACACCACAACTACTCGCGCATGCGAATTCGACAACTCAAGACTTATTATTAGAAACACTTTTTACTGAAACTTTGCATCCTTTAGCAAGCTATCGCCATCAACTGAATTTTCTTAATATCATCGCACCTGAAATGGTCTTAGCATTAGATGAATCAGCGGCAGGTAAAGCATTAACACCTGAGTGGATACGCTTTCAATTAGAAACGCCCGATCTCTATCCTGAAGTAGAAAGCTTATATGTTATTCATGCTGTCTATGACACAGAAAATGATCCACCAACTATGTTTTGGTTCCATACGCATGGATTAGCGCGTTGCGGCTTAACAGAAGTCGATTTAGTTATTCCAAGTATGCTTGAATCTTACTATGGTATTCCTGATCTCTTCCGCTGCTTTGTTAACAACAGTATTAATCATCGCCAAATTGAATTTGGTGAACCGATGCTGTGTGGTCAAACATCATCAGGTTTGGAGTATCTTGTCGCATTACCTTTTGAAGAAGGTATTCGTCATATTAATCAATCAACACCTCTTGGTAGCCTTAGACCTTTAGAAGAGATGCGTTATGACACTGAAGGCGCACCAAATGGCGTTTTCTTGGGTGATTTGGCTGATCGTGATGAATATCATCAACACCCTTCTTCTATGCTATTTAGAACCAATGAAGAAAATCCTGTTTTAGAAACCTTCTTTAAAGGTTATGAAGAGCAACAAGCGATGATGCTACTGCGTAGCAATGAAGAAACCTATGAGATGTCTGAAAAAGCCAAGCGACGCTGGGAATACTTCGTTTCTATGTTTGATAACTACAATCAACCGCCTGTTGAGAAAAAAAGTGGTTTTCTCTCCAAATTATTAGGAAAAGACAAACCCGAAGAGACTGAAAACCCGTGGCAGTTTATGATCAAGTTCGGCATTCCTTATGGTGAAGAGGAAGAGCTAGAGCATATGTGGTTTGTGCCACAGTCTCGTGATGGAGACACCGTTTATGCAAAATTACTCAACGTGCCATTTTATGTTGAGGATATGCAAGAAGGTGAAATCTATCCTATCAACACCGCATTAATAACTGATTGGGTCGTTTCATACGAAGACGATAGTTATACCCCGAACAATATTTACCAACTTTTTAGCCACCAGCAAACTCACTAATTAGCGGGTATTTACAATAACAACGCGAGCTTTTCATTTAAAAAACGATGAAGAGCTCGCCATGCTAATCGCCTTAAAATCTGCTGTCATATTGTGACCCGTTAATATCATTAATTAATTGTTATTTTATTGCTACATTGACATTTCAACTCTTCACATTCTGTTTTTTGTCTAGTAACAGATAAGGTAAACAGTCTATTTTCATCTCAATATCTTTTCTCTGGTTGATTTAAATCAAGTGCAGATATGCATAGACTAGGCTAAATTATACCCAATAAGGATAATTATAATTCTCATTAGCATTAAAAATATTTATTATAATTAACCTTAATATTATTATGTTAATTCTCATACACATTAATAATTATCAGTATCATTATTCTTTGTATCAATATTCGTGGAAGGACAATCATGTCTCTGATCCCAAATCACAGTTATAAAATCTTGAGCTACTCACCTCAGATTAGCCCTGCATACAGACAGAAATTATTATCTTTAGGTATGTTACCTGGCGCTGTGTTTAACGTTATTCGTATCGCACCACTGGGTGATCCTATTCAAATAGAAACGCACCGAGTATCCCTAATTTTGAGAAAAAAAGATCTCGCACTCATTAATCTTAGCGAAGTGGTTCATAACGAAAAATAATCGTTATTTCTCATTCAACCAGGCAAGACAACTATTGGCATCACTATTATGACTCCTCTCACTATAGGCCTTATCGGTAATCCCAATGCTGGTAAAACAACACTCTTTAATCAGTTAACAGGCTCTCGCCAGCGTGTGGGTAACTGGGCGGGTGTAACGGTCGAACGCAAAGTTGGTCGTTTCACAACTGCAAATCATAAAATTGAGCTCGTCGATTTACCCGGCACTTACTCTTTAACGACAATCTCAGAACAGACATCGCTTGATGAGCAAATTGCCTGCCATTTCATTTTAAGTAATGAAGCAGACATGCTGATTAACGTGGTTGATGCATCAAATCTTGAGCGTAACCTCTATTTGACATTGCAACTACTTGAGCTTGGTATTCCGTGCATCGTGGCATTAAATATGCTCGACATTGCAGAACACCAAGATATGCAAATTGATATCAAGGCACTTTCAGAGCAACTGGGTTGCCCTGTTATTCCAATGGTTTCAACCAAAGCATCGGGAATTGATAAGCTCAAAGAAGCCATTGATACCTTCCCTGCTGAAAAGAAAAAACCACAAGAATTACTGACGTCTTATCCGATATGGTTACTTAATGAAGTCGAGGCACTTGCTGAAAAAATTAATCACGATGAGTTTAATTTACAGCAACGTCGTTGGATGGCATTACAGTGTTTAGAAGGGGATATCTATACCCATCAACGCGCCCAAATCACGACAGAAGATATCAAAACGATCCGTCAACGCATTCAGGACGAGCATAACAATGAACCTGAATTAGTCATTGCAGATGCCCGTTATCAAAATATTGAGCGTATCTGTCATACCGTGATTAATATGGAAGCCATTAAGCCGAATATTCTGACGCAAAATATCGATAAAGTGATATTAAACCGTTGGTTAGGTGTTCCTATCTTCCTGTTTGTTATGTATTTAATGTTCGTTCTAGCAATTAACATTGGTGGTGCTTTACAGCCTGCTTTTGAAGGTGGCTCTGAAGCTATCTTTATCCATGGTATTCAATGGATTGGTGCAACCTTTAACTTCCCTGAATGGCTGACCATTTTCCTTGCTCAAGGTATCGGTGGTGGTATCAATACCGTTCTGCCATTAGTGCCACAAATCGGGATGATGTACCTGTTCTTATCTATTCTTGAAGATTCAGGTTATATGGCGCGAGCTGCTTTTGTGATGGATAGATTGATGCAGGCTCTGGGTTTACCTGGTAAATCATTTGTACCACTTATTGTCGGTTTTGGCTGTAACGTACCTTCCATTATGGGTGCGCGTACACTAGATGCACCAAGAGAACGTCTGATCACCGTATTGATGGCACCGTTTATGTCTTGTGGTGCGCGTTTAGCTATTTTTGCTGTGTTTGCTGCTGCTTTCTTTGGTAAAAATGGCGCAAGTGTTGTTTTCTCACTTTATCTTCTGGGTATTGTGGTTGCTATCCTCACAGGCTTACTGCTAAAACACACCATTATGCGTGGTGAAGCCTCACCTTTCGTGATGGAGCTGCCGGTTTATCACGTTCCTCACCTAAAAACGTTACTGATGCAAACATGGCAACGTCTAAAAGGCTTCGTGGTACGTGCAGGTAAAGTCATTATTATTGCCAGTATGTTTATTGGTGCGCTAAACAGCTTTACCTTCTCAGGTAAACCTGCGGATAACATCAATGATTCAGCGCTAGCTTCTGTCAGTAAAGTGATCACACCATTACTGCAACCTATTGGTGTTCACAACGATAACTGGCAAGCAACGGTTGGTTTAGTCACTGGTGCAATGGCAAAAGAAGTGGTAGTAGGAACATTAAATACCCTCTATACCGCAGAAAGTATTGTTAATGAGCCTTTTGATCCTGAAGAATTCGACCTGTGGGGCGAAATTGGTGACGCCTTTGGTGAAACATGGGATAGCTTAAAAGAAACCTTCACGCTAGCTGCGCTTTCTAACCCAATTGAAGCCAGTAAAGGTGATGGCGAAATGGATACAGGCACCATGGGCACCATGGGCGCTAAATTTGGTTCAGGCATTGCGGCATACAGCTACTTAATCTTTGTTTTACTGTATGTACCTTGCGTTTCAGTCATGGGTGCTATTGCCCGTGAAACAAGCCGTGGTTGGATGACTTTCTCTATTCTTTGGGGATTAAATATTGCTTACTCATTGGCAGCCCTGTTCTATCAAGTGGCAACCTTCAGTGAACATCCACAAAGCAGTGGCATAACGATTGCTGCTGTGGTTATCTTCAACTTAATTTTATTTATCTTGTTGCGTAATGCGCGTAGTCGCCTAACAATTAACTTAAGCAATAAACCTTCATTGTCTAAACAATGTTGTTCAAAAGGTAGTTGTCACTAAGTGACAAAGGAAAAGTAAGATGGCAAGTCTGATAGAAGTACGTGATTGTATCGCCCTTAATGGTCGAGCCGATGCCCGTCTTATCAGCCATCAACTCAATATGCCTGAACCTTTGGTGCAAGCAATGTTAGAGCGGCTCACATTGATGGGTAAGCTTGAAGAGGTGGGTGTAGAAGATTGTCTTACGGGCAGTTGTAAAAGTTGTCCTGAAGCCACCGCATGTCAGACAAAGCTTTATCAATTACGCTAACTATTTGTTAAATATCGCTTAAACACAAAATCCCTTACCTTGGTAAGGGATTTTTTTATCTTATCGTTAATGATGACATTTTTTAAGCTCGAAAATATTCGTATTGAAGTCAGAGGTAAATTAGATACCGATGGTTTTATGGGGAAAAATAAACAAGCCAAAATAGGTTTTAGTAAAATTTCCACTCACTTCTTTATTCAGGCAGACAATAGCGAAGAAGAAATTGCTGAATTTATCGCCTTTATTGAGCGAACTTGTCCTGTCTTTGACACAATCAAAAATCCACCGATTTGTGAAACTTTATACAGTATTGAAAATGTAATGGCGTAAGAAAAATACGACTGCCCCCTATTTGGGGCAGTTATTGATAAATTGATTACTTAAGAGAACAAGCATTAATTAACGCTTGCGTAAATTCATCAGGGTGCGAAATAAACGGAGCATGTGCAGCATTACGGAAAATAACAGAAGGTGATTGAGGATAAATAGCATCTAATAATCCAGCCACTTTTCGAGGCACTAACCCATCTAAATAACCATAAAAACGAATAAAAGGACAACGCAAAGCTTTCAACTCTTCTCGTAAATCTTCAGTTCTCAAAATTTCTAATCCGCCATTAAGCACTTCAACAGAAGGCAATGGTTGTTCTAATACCACGGATTTTAACGCTTTCATATCCTCACGCGCACTCTGGGTGCCTAATGTTTGTAGTGCTAAAAAGCGTTCAACGGTGCGATGAAAATTTTCATTTAATTGCTGCTCAAACCCTTTTAGCACCTCAGGTTTGATACCTGGCCAATCATCATGAGCGCCAAAACAAGGCGAAGATGCCACCGTAACCAAGGCTTGTACATGATTGGGATTATCTAAAACCACACGGCTCGCCACTAATCCACCTAAAGACCAACCTAACCAAATTGCATTTTCAGGGGCTTTGGCAAAAACAATCTCTGCCATCTCTTTTAATGTAAGAGCAGGAAAACCTTGGCTACGACCATATCCAGGGAGATCAACGAGATGCAGTGTAAAATGCGAGCTTAATCGCGGTATTAATGATTGCCAAACCTGTGCATTCAATCCCCATCCGTGTAATAGCACAAGATGCGTTTTTCCTTCACCTATTGTCTGCCAATACAATTTATTCATTGTTATGCTCTCTTTTCTTTTACAAGGATGTTCATTATGTGGATAACAATAGCAGGATATTGTTGGTTATGTCGTCAACCCTTACATTATGATACTAAAGGTATTTGCTCGAGTTGTATTCGTTATTTACCTAAACAGCATAATCGTTGCCCAGGCTGTTTATATCCCTCATCCCACTCTATAATGCTATGTGGACGCTGCTTACAATCGCCTCCACCATGGAAACAGATGTTGACAATCACTGACTATAAACCACCATTAAATAAATTATTACACCTTTATAAATACCAACCTCGCCCTCAAATAGCGTTATGTCTTGCACGACTTTTTCTATTGCGATGGCTTTCACATCGGCGAGAAAATTTGGTGCAGAAACCCGATAGAATTATTAGCGTTCCTTCACATCGTCATCGCCGTTGGTCTAGGGGCTTTGAGCAAGTAGAAGCTATCGCTAAGCCTTTGGCAAGGTGGCTAAATTGTGCTTATCAACCGGATACCCTGATAAGAACTCGTGCTACACTGGTGCAAACGCATCTTAATGCCAAGCAAAGGCAACAAAATTTAAAGAATGCATTTGTATTAAATAACACAGTGTCGGTATCAGGGAAAAATCTGGCACTAATTGATGATGTTATCACTACAGGTGCGACATTAAAGAGCATTATACCCTTGTTATTTCGTGCGGGAGCACGCTCTATTGAGGTATGGGCGATTTGTCGCACCTTGTAGTTAACCGCCAATTGGGCGTATGATAACCAACCAGAACAGTCAACTATTGAGCAAGACGATATGATTATTATTACTGATGCCGCACAGGCGCATTTTGCCAAACTACTGGCTAACCAAGAACCCAACACCCAAATTCGTGTATTCGTTATCAATCCAGGCACACCTAATGCTGAATGTGGCGTTTCATATTGCCCACCTGATGCCGTAGAGCCAAACGACACTGAAATTAAATTCGAAAAACTTTCTGCGTATGTTGATAACATCAGCGCACCTTTCTTAGAAGATGCGGAAATTGACTTTGTCACTGACCAACTGGGCTCACAATTAACCCTAAAAGCACCTAACGCAAAAATGCGTAAAGTCGATGCTGATGCACCGTTAATTGAACGCGTAGAATACGTACTACAATCACAAATTAACCCACAATTAGCGGGTCATGGTGGTCGTGTTAGTCTGATGGAAATCACTGAAGACGGCTATGCTATCTTACAATTCGGTGGTGGTTGTAACGGTTGTTCAATGATTGATGTCACCTTAAAAGATGGTATCGAAAAAGAACTGTTAAACCTGTTCCCAGAAGAGCTAAAAGGTGTGAAAGATTTAACTGAACACCAACGTGGTGAACACTCCTACTACTGATCCCTCAGTATCAAATCCCCTATGATAATCACCTGCACTGATATCATCGGGGATTTGTGTGTTAAAAAATAATCATTTACAAAGAGTAACGTCATCTTTACCGATTTGACGCTATGATAAATGTATCGTTCTCTCGCTCAGAACAAATAAATTAACAATATAATAAATAAGACAATTATGGATAAGTTTCAATTTCTCAGCATTGAACAAGCTTATCAATTCTGGGTATCTCAATCGGCAATTTTAGTCGATGTGAGAGATCCTCAGAGTTATCGCTTTGGTCATGCTACCGGCGCATTTCATCTCACTAATGATACGCTAAACCAATTTTTACAAGATGCTGACTTTGATGTGCCTGTTATGGTGATGTGTTATCACGGTCATAGCAGCCAAGGTGCGGCTCAATATCTGGTCAATATGGGCTTTGAAACCGTTTATAGTATTAATGGTGGTTTTGAAGCATGGCTAAGAGAGTTTCCACAAGCGATAACTTCTCTGCAATAACTACAGATGAGTTTTATTAATGATCCACATTATTACGCTTTCTAACCCTCAATCGGCTGATTTATTTGTCAATTATATGGCAACGAAAGGTGTGCGAATTCACGCAAAAAATGAAAATCAGCAAATCTCACTTTGGTTAGAAGACCAACATCAGTTGGATATGGTTGAAAAAGAACTAAACACTTTTCTACGTGAGCCTTTTCACCCACGCTATCAAGCTGCAAGTTGGCAAGCTGGTGATCCGCAAAAAACAGGCATAAAATATCGTCCTGCATTTTCGATAAAAAATATGGTGCAACGATCAGGCCCTTTAACGGTACTGGTAATTATTTTATGTATCCTCGTTTTTATCTGGCAACAAGTGGTGGGTGACTATAATGTTATGCTCCACCTCGCATGGCCTTATGAAGAGAGTCTAGACTTTGAAGTCTGGCGCTATATCACGCCAGCTTTTGTTCATTTTTCATTGATGCATATCGCCTTTAATCTCGCCATGTGGTGGTATCTCGCCAGCCAAACAGAACAGCAACTCGGCACCAGTAAATTATTTGTGATTATGCTCGTTTCTGCGCTATTTAGTAATTGGGCACAATCACTGTTTACAGACTCCAACTTCGGTGGACTTTCTGGTGTTGTGTACGCATTAATCGGCTATGTAGGCTTAACGGGCATACGTAATCCAGAAAAAGGTATTGGTGCGCCAACAGGCTTAATCGTCTTTTCGATTTTGTGGATTGTGGCGGGTTATATGGGCGTTTTAGGTGACTCTATCGGAAATGCCGCACATTTTGCAGGCTTCCTTATCGGCTTATTGATGGCTTTGTGGGATAATCGACATCAATTATCTCGTGGATCATAATAAAATTAACATGATATTTTTAACATTAGGGGACACCTGTGAAGCAAACGCAACGACATGATGCCATCATTGAACTGGTACGCCTACAGGGCTATGTCAGCACTGAAGAATTGGTGGAGCATTTTGAAGTCAGCCCACAGACAATCCGACGTGATTTAAATGAATTAGCGGAAAAGAACAAAATCCAACGTCATCACGGTGGTGCAGCATTACCTTCAAGCTCCGTGAATACGGCTTATCATGATCGTAAAATTATGTGGTCTGATGAAAAATCACGTATCGCACAACGAGTAGCAAGCTTAATTCCAGATGGTGCAACACTGTTTATTGATATCGGCACAACACCTGAAGCTGTCGCACATGCATTAATTAACCACAAAAACCTACGTATCGTGACCAACAACCTCAATGTGGCAACGTTACTGATGGGCAAAGAAGACTTTCGCTTAATTCTTGCGGGTGGTGAAGTGCGTACACGAGATGGTGGTATTGTCGGTGAAGCTACGCTTGATTTTATCTCTCAATTCCGTCTTGATTACGGTATTTTGGGGATAAGCGGTATTGATATGGATGGTTCTCTACTTGAGTTTGATTACCATGAAGTTCGCACTAAACGCGCAATTATCGAAAACTCACGCTGTGTAATGTTGGTGACTGACCATTCTAAGTTTGGTCGTAATGCGATGGTTAATTTAGGTAATATGAATCTGATCGATTACTTATTTACCGATCAAGAACCACCAGCAGGGATCCAAAAAATTGTTGAGCAGCACAACGTTCAACTCGAATTATGTTAATTTAGCAATTCTCCTAAAAAGTACCTCTCGAGGTACTTTTTTTTCGTCTATTCTCAATAAAAACCTGATTAACTTATTCTATTTTCTCTCTTTTTTGTTAACACATTAACAATGTTGTTTATTTCTAATAAACACACAGTTTATGTGGATATGATAATAAATTGTTATCCATATCACGCGGTTATGTTTTTTATCAGTTATATAGTTGGCATTTTCATCAAACTTCATTACAATTATGAGCGAAAACGAACATTAAAGAATTGTTTCGCGCATTCGTAGGAGGATGTTATGAAAACTCAAGACTTGATTGTCATCGGCGGCGGAATAAACGGCGCTGGAATTGCGGCGGATGCAGCTGGCCGAGGCCTTTCAGTACTTATGCTGGAAGCTCAAGACTTAGCAAGTGCGACATCTTCCGCAAGCTCTAAACTTATTCATGGTGGTTTACGTTATCTCGAACACTACGAGTTTCGCTTAGTGAGCGAAGCTCTGGCAGAGCGTGAAGTATTATTACGCTTAGCGCCACATATCGCATTTCCAATGCGCTTTCGTCTGCCACACCAACCCCATTTACGTCCAGCTTGGATGATCCGCATTGGTTTATTCCTTTATGATCATTTAGGAAAACGCGTGAGCTTACCAAGCAGTAAAGGCATTAAATTCGGCGCAAACTCTGTTTTAAAACCTGAATTAACACGCGGTTTTGAATATTCAGACTGTTGGGTTGATGATGCACGTTTAGTGGTACTCAACGCACAAGAAATCGTTCGTCGTGGCGGTGAAGTACGCACACGAACTAAAGTCACTCGTGCTTGGCGTGAAAATAATTTATGGATGGTAGAAGCACAGGATTTACGCACTGGTGAAACATCGCTCTATCAAGCAAAAGCACTTGTCAACGCAGCTGGCCCTTGGGTTAAAACACTGTTTGATGAAGGCTTAAAACTGAAATCACCTTATGGTATCCGTTTAATTAAAGGTAGCCATATTGTTATTCCTCGTGCTCATAACGAACCACAAGCGTACATCTTACAAAATGAAGATAATCGTATTGTCTTTGTTATTCCTTGGATGGATGAGTTCTCCATCATCGGTACTACGGATGTTGAATATAAAGGCGATCCTAAAGATGTGGCGATTGATGACAATGAAGTTCAGTACTTACTGAAAGTCTACAATGATCACTTCAAAAAACAACTGACCAAAGAAGACGTTGTTTGGGATTACTCTGGTGTGCGTCCATTATGTGATGATGAATCTGATTCACCACAAGCAATCACGCGTGACTATACCTTAGATGTTCACGATGATAATGGCCAAACTCCTCTGCTATCGGTATTTGGTGGTAAATTAACCACTTATCGTAAATTGGGTGAACACGCCGTAGATAAACTCATTGCTTACTTCCCTAACATGGGTAAAGCATGGACTAAAAATGGTCAATTACCGGGTGGTAATTTAGAAGGCTGTGATCGTGATGGTTATTCACGTTTAATTCGCCAACGTCACCCTTGGTTACCAGAAGCGCTGGCATTACGTTTTGCACGTACTTATGGTAGCAACACTGAATTACTGCTCGAAGGCATTACTGATTTAGCGGGTATGGGCGAAAACTTCGGTCATAACCTGTATGAAGCAGAATTACGTTATTTAGTGAAACATGAGTGGGTTATCGAAGTTGATGATGCAATTTGGCGTCGTACTAAACTCGGCATGTGGCTAAATGACGAACAAAAACAACGTATTGCCCAATGGTTAGTAGCAAATACTCAAAATTCATAAGAGTAGTCATACTATTCTCTGACTCTGTTCGATGTTTTTATTAGCAATTTTTGTGGCGCCTAATACCGCGCCACTTTTTTTTTTGCTTTTTTTATATCAAAATCATCAAAATACCCTAAATTAACCGCTATTTAAGCTGTTTTTCTAGAAAGGCTTTTAACACGGTAGCATTGTTTTGTTGCTCATCTTTTCCTGAATAAAGTAATACCAAAGGCTTCTCTTTTGCTATCGCAACAAGCGATTGCCAATGTTCTGGTGCCGCCATTAATTCTTGGAGATAACGTTGTGTGAATTCAGCAAAATCACCACCGCCTCCATGAAACCATTTTCGCAATTCGGTCGAAGGTGCGACGCCTTTATTCCACTCGTCATAATGAAAATCGGTCTTTTTCACACCTCTCGGCCACAGCCTATCGACTAATACGCGATAACCTTCATGCATTCCGTCTTTATCACCATAAACACGTTTACAAGTGATCATTTCGCCTCCCATCAATCAGTTATTTCGCTTTATTGTAGAAGAAAAATCACCCAACTTATCAGGTGATATACTCACTTTTCTCACAAATACGTCTTACAACATGAATTTTTCTCTTATTGTGACTGAATTATCCTCATCAAAAATAGGGTGAATAGTTGTTGACTAAATAACCTAATTAAGAGAATCTACATCTAGACGTCTAAATGGTTAGATGGGCAAATAAGTAGTGATACTTAATAAAAATAACAACACAGTGACACGATTGATGAGGTACAGGTATGAGCTTTTATCACGCAAGCCAACATGAAGCGCTAAACCAAAATCTTGCTGAACTTGATGGCCAGATCCAAGTTTCCTTTGAATTTTTTCCACCTCAAACTGAGGAGATGGAAAACACCCTTTGGCAATCTCTTGCGCGCTTAAATACCTTAAAACCGAGCTTTGTCTCTGTCACTTATGGCGCAAATTCAGGTGAACGTGATAGAACACACTCCATTATTAAAGGCATTAAAGAACGTACAGGACTAGAAGCGGCTCCTCATTTGACCTGTATTGATGCCAGCCGTGAAGAGTTACAGCATATCGCACAAGATTATTGGCAAAGTGGTATTCGCCACATTGTGGCATTACGGGGCGATTTACCTGATAACACTCAAAAACCTGATATGTACGCCACCGATTTAGTGCATTTACTTAAAGGGGTGGGCGATTTTGATATTTCTGTGGCGGCTTATCCTGAAGTGCATCCTGAAGCAAAAAGTGCGCAAGCAGATTTAATCAATTTAAAAAGAAAAGTCGATGCCGGAGCCAACCGTGCGATCACCCAATTTTTCTTTGATGTCGAAAGCTATTTACGTTTTCGTGACCGCTGCGTTTCAACAGGTATTGATGTTGAAATTGTGCCAGGAATTTTACCTGTCACTAATTTTAAACAGCTAAAACGCTTTGCTGGTTTAACCAATGTGAAAATTCCAGGTTGGATGCATAAAATGTTTGATGGGTTAGATAACGATCCTGAAACCCGTAGTCTAGTAGGTGCTTCTATTGCCATTGATATGGTGAAGATTTTAAGCCGTGAAGGGGTAAAAGATTTTCACTTTTATACACTTAATCGTTCAGAATTAACATATGCTATTTGCCATACGCTGGGTGTTCGCCCTGAACTTATCAAAGCATGATCCTATGACACAATTACCCCGCCAATTAAGCGGGGTGACATTTTGATGAATTACTCACCAAAGTGATAAGGTTTTTCTACAGGTAATAGGCTGTATGCGGTGTCTAAATCACCATTAGCAATACAAGTATCTATTTTACGTACCTTATCGGTAATATCTGTAATATTCACTATCCACTCTTTGCAGTATTTTTCAACGGCTTGATTACGCAGACCAATTTGAATGGTGCGATAGTTGAGTCGATTAAGATAAATATCACGTTCAGGATCCCACTGAATGCGGATATTACTGGTTTCTGATGCCTCTTTCCACGCGTCTGCACTGGTGTAACGGTCTGGATCAAAATGACTCACAACACCTTGTGTCAGCATCTCTTGAAAACCTTCATGCGTAATATCAACCGCAAGAATAGACGCTTGATTAGCATCTTTGCGTCCCCAGCCAGAACGGTACATCATCCAAAGAAAGGAAGGTTTTACCCACGTCATGCGGGTCATACTAAAAGGGGGCGAAACAAAAGTTCCGTTTGCGACTGCGCTCTGAGCAATAGTATTAGAATAGGCTTGGTAAACACGAACAAAATCATCCGTATAATATGCCCTTACTTCGCACTCAGGACATCGGTCAACATCATCGTTCATCTTTCTTTAATATCCTTTTATATTAATAAAATGGAACTATACGCTTAAATTATGAGCCTCTGATCACAGATAATCAAGAGCCCCTATTTTTGTTAAGACTCGATAAATAGAGTAACGCGCGTTCACAAAGATAAAAAAAAGAATAACAATAAAACAAACAGACTAATGTCGCGATTGTGGTTTAATAATAACAAACCTAGTCTTGCAAAATATATCTCACACTCCGTCCACCAGCACCGCTATCCGCTAAAAAGCCGTGTTCAACCAGAAATGCTAAATGCCTTGTCGCACTGGCTCGGCTGACTTTTGCTACACTTTTATATTGGCTATTATTAATTCCATCAACAAAATCCCCACCAAGCATTCTATTAATCACTTTTGATTGCTCTGATGATAACAACGCTTGATCGTGGGTTTGCCAATATTTTGTTGCCCTTACTGTATTATCAATTTCATGGGTTGCATCCAAAATCGATAATTGAAGCATTTGTAAAAACCATTGAAGCCATAATGTAATATCGCCATCACCTTTTTGCATATTTTCGATGACGTCATAATATTCTTGGCGATGCTCATTAATCGTTTTTGACATTGCATATAGCCTTACTGTTTTATTCTCAGCTTGAGCCAATGCTAAATCCATAATTAATCTGCCTATCCGACCATTTCCATCTTCAAATGGATGAATAGTTAAAAACCAAAGATGTGCAATAGCCGCTCGAATAATTAAATCAGGTTCATAATGCGTTCTCGTTTCATTAAACCAGTCTAAAAATAAAGCCATTTCCGTTTCTATTGATTTTGGTGGTGGTGCTTCAAAATGAACAATGGGCTTATCAATTCTTTTACCCGAAACAACCTGCACAATACCTGTTCGATATTGCCCTGAAGTAATCGGATTTAAAATAGAGTGTCCCTGAGGAAATAAGAGGTTATGCCACTGAAATAACCGCTCATGCGTTAATGGCTCATCTAAATTATTAATCGCATCTAATGCCGCTTGAACAAAACCTTCTGATTTTTCATCAGTAGGATATGTTTTTTCCTCTACAATACCTAATCGAGTTGCTAATGAAGAGCGAACAGAAAAAGCATTTAACGTTTCACCTTCAATATCACTCGAATAAATAATATTCGCCAAAATAGAATCTAATGCTGAAGTGCTATTTTCAGGCAACATTTGGCTTTGCCCATAAAGCATCCCTTGAATAAAACGGGTATCAATAAGCAAAGGTATGATTGTATTGCTTTTAAATCTGAAATGAGTCCAGTTTGAATGTTGCCAAATCCACATAAATCACCCCATGAGTCAAATACAAACTCTATTTTACTCACAAAGTGAGGCGAATAGAAAGCTTAATCTACTCACAAAGTGAGGCGAATAAGTTTGCTAATTGACTCATTAGGCTGGAATGAGACGTTCAATAAGCTGTGTTTTGATAAGTGCAGGCGCTTTCACAACAGTGCCTGAAATTTTTGCCGTCATGATTTCAAAGGCTTTTTCGACCAATAACGCTTCGTCCTGCTTCATGGACCACACATTATTCGGTAAAAAGCTGAGCATCACATGATCATCGAATGTACCAATATGAAGATGAGCAGGGATACTCCCTTCACGTTGACGGATAACACTCAATAAACCTTCAAGAATAGGCAACGATGAAGCAATAAAATGAGAAGGTATTTGCTGATGTTGTTCCAAATACTGTTTCATCATCCGCTCACCATCTTTGGTCGTATTATGTTCAGCATAAGAGACAGTGACGCGGTTATCATCACCATAATGCCCTTTTATGGCTTGCACATAACCGCGCAAACGAGCGGCAATAGTTGGTAATAATGCATCACCCGCAAAAAAGTGGATTGGCGCATCTTGCTTTATCATCGCTCTTGTCAGCTGAGCACCACTGTCACAGTTATCTGAAGCGACACAAATAGCTTCACTAACAGAGAAATCTCTATCTAAAAAAACCAATGGTTTTTGACGATGCTTAACATGATGTAGCTGATTTTTGCGGCTAGACGAAACAATAAAAATGCCATCAACATTGCGCTCGTCCATTGATTTAACGAGCTTATTTTCATTTTTGATATCACCATAAGTACAGCTAATCGTTAGCTGACAACCAATTTGGTGACAATGCATCTCTAATTTTTCGGCTAAAGCGGCAAAGAATGGGTTAGAAAGACGAGGAATAACCAATCCGTAGGTATCTGTTTTATTAAGCTTTAAGCTTCTAGCCGCATGATTGACGGTATAACCAAACACCTCAACATAGTCTGCTATCTTCTTTTGCGTTTTTGCACTGATCCGGTATTGATCACCTTTGCCATTTAATACCAATCTGACTGTGGTAATAGACAAATTCAGGTCATTTGCAATCTGTTCAACTGTTTTTGCCATTAATATTCCATCATTGATATAGCCCTCATCTTAATGATGAGGGCTGATTAACCTTTATTGAGCAGGCTTAGCTCGGTATTTCTTCCACATCGCTTTTAACGAAGGTCCAATAATGGGCAGGATCAACGTCAGTATCGCAATACCTAAGAATGTCGCTGTAATTGGGCGTGTATACAGGATAGATAAATCACCCTGAGACATCATTAAAGCACGGCGTAAGTTTGATTCTGCCATCGGCCCTAAGATAATCCCGATAACCACAGGAGACATGGAGAAATCAAGCTTAATCATAATGTAAGCGAGTAACCCTGCTCCCATCATCACAAACACATCGATGATGCTATGGTTCACAGAATAAGCACCTACACTACATAATACAAAGATAATTGGTACTAATACGCGACGCGGAACATCCATCACTCGAACGAAGAGTTTCATACATAAGAAACCTAAGATACCGAGGAAAATATTCGCCATCATCAAACCAATAAAGATACTGTTAACTTCAACTGGATTGTCAGTAAAAAGCTGAGGCCCTAACGCCAATCCTTGAACCATAAATGCACCCATGATAATAGCAGTTGCACCATCACCTGGAATACCTAAGGTCATTAAAGGCACCATGGTTCCGCCTGTCACTGAGTTTGCACCGGCTTCTGGTGCAGACACACCTTCTGGTGAACCATGACCAAACTCTTCAGGGTGTTTAGACCAACGTTTTGCTTCGTTATAAGAGATAAATGATGAGATATCTCCGCCCGTACCCGGAATAGCTCCAATCGTTGTACCAATAGCAGAAGAGCGTAAATATGTTGGTAATACGCGTTTAAAATCTGCCCACGTTGGTAATACACGGTGAATACGTGCATTAATTTTTTCGTTTTTCTTCTGCTTACGCTCACGGTACTCTTCTTCGAAGCTAATAAGTCCTTGAGAGAAAGCAAACAGGCCAACCAGGATAGGAATAAATGAAACACCCCCCATTAAATACACAGTATCAAAGGTAAAACGAGGTCCTGATGTCATCGGATCAAGTCCAATGGTTGCGATTGCTAAACCAATTGCCCCGCCCATTAATCCTTTCACAATCGATTGCGATGATACACTGGTAATAATACTTATGCCAAATACAGCGAGTGCAAAATACTCAGCAGCAGAGAAACCCGTCGCTACTTTTGCCAATTGAGGCGCAATAACAATCAGGGCAATCGTACTAAAGATCCCCCCAAACATAGAGCCCATCGTAGATAAACCCAGTGCTCTTCCTGCTTCACCTTTTTTCGCCATTGGATAACCATCCAATACCGTTGCAGCAGAAGCGGGTGTTCCTGGTGTACTTATTAGTATTGCGGTAATTGAGCCACCATATACGGCACCACAATACATCCCCAATAATAATAAGATCCCTGTCATTCCTTGGAAGGAGTAAGTTAACGGGAGAAGCAGTGCGATCCCCATATTCACTGTTAGGCCTGGTAATGCACCGATAATAATACCCGCGAATACCCCCAACAGGATCATCGTTATCGTTTCCAGACTGAAAACGACCATTAAAGCGTCTAGTATTTCCATCTCAAAGCTCCTTTACCGCTTACTCAAAAAAGACGGAGGTTGGCAGAGGTGAATTAAAGATAATGTCAAAGAAGACATAAACGGCGGCAACCATTACGACTGGAATAATAACCAGCGCAATAGGCTTTCTTTCATTCATCAACCACATAATGATTGGGATGAGAAGCAATGACGGAATAATAAAACCAAAAAAATACAAGCCAGTTGCATATAGCAGCATAAAAATGCCTAAGCCATAAGCACGCTTAACCGCAGTCGAACTTAAGTCAACAGATTGGTGAACGTGTTTTACTTTTTGCACAATCACACCTATCCATTGAAAAATCCCCAGTAAAACAAATAAGATGGCTAAACCATAAGGCCAGAAACGCTCTCCTGGTACACCATATTCATCAAACATACTCATATCACGGGAGAGATAGATAATAAGTAGCCCAAAAGCTACTGAAATCGCACCGATGATTGTATTGATTTTAGTCATGTCGGGATCTCCCCGACCCTATCCAGCTTGCGGATAGGGTGGTTTATCATAGAAAGGTTATTTTTTCAGAGTTGCTGAAATTAACTCAGCATACATTTCGTGGTCTTCTTTCATCATTTGGTAAGCATCGTCACCTGTGATGTAAACAGGCATAATACCTTGTTTTTTCAGTGCTTCTTGATATTCAGGTTTTTGAACCACTTCAGAGAATGCACCGACTAACTCTTTCTTCACGTTATCAGGGACATTAGCTGTTGTTGCTAATACAGCCCAAGCACGCATTTTCACGTTAGTGTCTAATTTCAATGCTTCTTTGAAAGTAGGTACGGCTGGGAATAATGGGAAGCGACGCTCATCCATTACACCAAGAACACGTAGAATACCAGCATCAACTTGAGATTTAACTGCACCCGGAGTTGTTAATACGCCATCAAGGTGGTTACCCACTAAAGCTGCGATTGAAGGGCCTGTACCTTCGTTATAAGGGATATGGTTAAATTTAGCCCCCGTGGTACGTTCGATATTAACGCCAGCTAAGTGATAAATAGCACCCATCCCTGAGTTACCCACTTTCAGTTTACCTGGGTTCGCTTTCGCGCCATCGATAAACTCTTGTAACGTGGTGTAAGGTGATTCTGCATTAACAACTAACACCACTGGATCAGCGATAGTTGTTGCGATTGGGGTGAAGTCTTTATAAGTAACTGGTGATTTTCCTTGGTGTGGGAACATCGCAAGTTCAACGGTTGTCATTACTAATTTAGTGCCATCTGGACGCGCATTAGCAACTTCAATCAGACCCGTTAAACCATTACCCGCAGGCTTATTCACAGGAACGAAAATACGTCCAGCCGGCATCACATCTTTTGCAAATTCAATGATAGTACGTGCAGAAGTATCAGTACCACCGCCTGGATTTTTCGGGATGACAACATCAATATTTTTTGTAGGATACGTTAACTGTTGGGCAACTGCGTTCCCCATGCCCAGTGTCATCGTAATCGCCAACGCTGCGAGTAGACTCTTTTTCATAAAACCCTTTCTCCACATTTTTATTGAGTAGCCATTAACTGCTGATAAACAATGTTTTTTCGGTTCCAAGTAAAGGTAACGTGTAGGGTATTGTTTTCAGCAATAATAGCCGGATATGAAAATTCGCCTTCCCCATCGAGTAAATCGAATGGTTCAGACCAAGTACTGCCATTATCGGATGAAAGACTGACAGAGATGGGATAACGACGACTCCAGTTACCTGAATTCGGGTTATACACCAATGCCAGTTGACCATCTGCGAAGGAGACGACATCAATGCCGCTATTATTATTTGGTAATATTGTTGCATAAGCTGGACACCAACTGCGCCCATAATCCGTTGAATCGCTACGATAAATCGTACCGCGCGTACTCCGCATCATGGCATGCACATGCCCAAGCCGGGATTCCCATAGTGTTGGCTGTATCACGCCATCCCATTGAAAAACGCGTTGTAGATCAGTCTCCCATAAGGCATCGTCCTTTAAACCCTGCCAGATTTCATGTTCCGCCTGTTCACCTTTATGATGTTCAATTGGAATATCTACTCGCAACCAGTGTTGACCGTTGTCACTCGAAATATCGACAAACGCATCCCAGAATTGGTCATCCTCAACCGATCCTGGTGCCAACCACTCGCCATTCGACATCACTAACACTTTATTTTTCACAGGACCTCTAGGTGCTACATCACCAGAAACCAATTCACTCGGTAAACTCCAGCTATTTCCGCCATCCTTCGAGATAACGTATTGGGTCGTCCAACTATGTACATCGGGACCCGTTTTATAAAACAGCCAGATATTACCTGTTGATGGGTCAACATGTAAAACTGGATTCCAGTGCGCAACACCCGGATTTTTAACAACAGGCTGAGCGTGTTGCCAATGATCACCCTCTTTCATCACTAGCCAGATAGCGGTATTACCGCTACCTTCTTTATCACCAGCGAAAAAAGCGGTTAACAAACGCTCAGAGTTAGGCACACGCACAATCGTTGAAGCATGGCAGTGATTAAAAAGTGAATGTGCATTATCAAGCACAAACTGGGTTTCCTTCATCACGAAAGGCATATTCCTACTCCTGTGTCCTAAATTAATCTAACGAAAGCCACTTCTTCATATTTTCACCCAATGCAGTCATGCTATTGACGGCAGAAGGGAAAAATGAGTTTTCAAACTGACTGCTGTTACGGGAACGGCAGACCAGTGTGCTGAAGTTACCAATCAGGCGCTGATGATATTTAGCGCACGCTGGATAATCCAGTGTTTCGGTCATCGCTGCTGTTGATAAATAATCTGCTAACACCGCAGCCTGCTCTGGTTTATCTTTCCAATTCTCATAAAGCCAAACATAAAGCTCTGGATGGAAGTTTGCCATAACACCGCTATATGCCTGACATCCAGCTTGGAATGAAGCTAATAGCGTTTGACTGTTAGCGTTTGCAAGATGCAAACGAGTTCCTTTTGATAATGCCAAACGACGTTCTATCATCGGAAGAGAACAGCACGTATCTTTGATAAAGGTAAAGCGATTACTTTGTGCACACCACTCTACAATCTCTTCAGATAACAAGCGTTTGTAAGGATAAGGGCATTCATAGATACCCAAATCAATCTCTTTTGGTACCACATTGGTTAAGACTTGCAGTGTTTCCATCGCTTTATCATCTGACTCCCCGACTAGAGCCAAGCGATTACTGATCATAATGACGCCATCGACGCCAGTACCCGCCATTGCCTGCAATTGTTCTTTTTGTTGACTTAATGCGGTTGCAGTATGACCAGAAGCAACTACAGGTACTCTTCCATCTGCTTTTTCAACGATAAAACGGGTAAGTGCTTGAGTTTCCTCATCACTTAAATAAAACATTTCGCTTGATTGGCAGGCGGCAAATAGTCCATGTACACCAGAATCGATATACCAGTCTACAAGGCGCTCTAATGACGCCCAATCAATCTCCCCTTTGGCATCAAAAGGGGTTAGCATAACAGGCCAAACACCGACGTATTTTTGCTGACTCATCATCAATTCCTTACAGTAAGTTAATGGCATCGCCTGCCACTTTCACTTGGATACCTTGAGTCAGTGCTTGAGCAACGAATGCTTTTAGCACAAACGCCAATTTATCTTCATCAACATAAGCCACAGTAATGTGGTTACTTTGATGTCCCGCCATAAGGTCATCACGAGTTACGCCATCTAACGTACAGTTCAATAATGGCCATTCGTAGTTAGTTGCTCTACGGCGACGTTCAAATTCTGCTTCAGGTAATTCTACCGCCACACCTGTACCGATATGCATAATCACATCAGTACCTTCATAGTGTGCACGGCTCCATAACAAGCGTCCTGCCTTGCCTTGACCAGCGATAGTTGAACCCCCTTTAGGGAAGAACATCGGAGGCTGGCGATAACCTGTTGCACCTTTTAGGCCACCTTTGAGGTGTTCAAAAGGAACAGAGCCTGAAATTTCCATATCCCAGTAGAATGTTCCTTCATACTCACTACCCCAACGAATATCATGTAGTGTGGTTTCAGCCGGTAATCCTAATGATGTTAATAAACGCCATAACATCGTTTGAGGAATAGCCGTACCCATATCCACTTCGTTAATACAAGGAATTGGCGTGTTAGGACAGATAATCTCGCCGTTTTCATCTGGTAGTGGGAAACGCGCGGTCGAACCAATCGCACCTTCAGCAAAGTCAGACGCAGGGCAACAATCTTTTAAACCCTGCTGATATTGCACACCCACCGCAGTTAAACCAAAACGTTTTACGAAACGCGCCATTGCAATCATCATGGCGCACTGCTCCATCACTTGTTCACGAGTGAGTTCAGTTTTGTCATCTTGACCAAACATAAACGTCATCCCGTTATCTTCGTACCACTGTAAACATGCCTCTCTTAATTCTGTCGGTACTTTCGCCATTTCGACCAGTAACGCAGACTGAGAAAGGGATTCAATTGGCATACCAATATTGATCATTGCCTGTTGTGGGAAGACCCCGTTAATCATTCCCATACAGAATGTATCGAACAAACCGATTATTTCTTTATTTTTAATTATATATTCACCGACTTTACGCCCCACTTCGCCGGCTTCTGACGCCATTACCCTGTGTGTTGGCGCAATATCTGTAAGATAGCTAAGCTTATGATTTACATAACCATATTTTAACCAAGTTGCTAAGCCATCTACAAAGAATTCATCATCAAACTCTTCTGACCATAAACGTGAATAATTTTTACCTAAACTGGTCATCGTACCCGCTAAACACAACATGCCCACCAGACCCGGCCATGTACCATCAAAGTTAGCCAGCAGTAAAATAGGGCCACGATGGTGTGCTAAAGAAGAGGCAATATGGTGTGAATATTGCCATGCGGTTAATAACACGATAACAGGAGCATCAGGATCGATTGCAGCAAACATATCGCAACCTTCACGCTGACTGCTGATAAAGCCATGACCGCGAGCTTCATTGATCTCATGAGCACGCTTCATTTTGTAACCTTGAGCTTCTAATGCTGTGGCCAGTTTATCTTCAAATTTTTTCTGTACAGGCCAGCACGTTACGTTTGCAGGCTCACGTAAGTCTGCGTTGGTGACCATCAGGATCTCTTTAGAACCTGCTGTAATGGTCGTTGGTAATTTTGGTAGATTTAAGTTCAACATAAGGTATCCCTGGTAAGGTAAACTCGGTTCATAATCGGAAAAATTAGTGGTCAACAATCTGACATCATTTCGTTATAACGCTGCTGATCTTGATACATCTGCAAATAAACTTGATATTTGGCCTGATGGAAGGCAAACGTGTCGCTATCTGGTGCGATAATGCCACCTTCTCGTACCATTGCGCTGGCAGCTTTAGAGAAATCATCAAAGGCTTTACACGCTACGGCACCTAATAATGCAGCCCCTAAATTCACTGCATCTTCTTCTTGTGCTAAATGAATTTCACGACCTGTCGCATTAGCATATTCGCGTAGCCACAATGGATTTTTCGTTGCACCACCACACATCACGATGCGATTAATTTGATGTCCAGCATCTTCAAGTGTGTCGATAATATGGCGTGTGCCATAAGCAATAGATTGCAGTGTTGCAAGATAATAACGAGCCAATGCAACACGACCACTTTCCAACGTTAATCCGCTTACCATACCTTTTGCGGCAGGATTAGCGCGCGGAGAGCGATTACCATGGTGATCAGCTAAAACATGAAACTGTGCGGTTGGATATTGTTCTGTTTCTTCCAATTCAGCGACAGCTTCATTTAATAAGGCGTAGTAATTCACCCCTTTTTCATTCGCTTCTTGTTCTAATTCAGCCCATGACTCATGACGACGAATAGACCACTCGACTAACGCACCAGCAGCACTTTGACCGCCTTCATTTAGCCATAAGTCTGGTAACATCGCGCCAAAATAAGGTCCCCAAACACCGGGCACCATAATGGGATATTGACTTACGATCATATGGCAGTTAGACGTACCACTGATAATTGCCAAACTACCTTCAGGTTGTGATGCCGTTAATGCTAAACCACCTGCATGTGCGTCAATAATGCCTGAAGCAACAATGACCCCCGTGTGCAAGCCAAACGCATTGGCAACCGACTCATCTAAACAACCCGCTTGTTCACCTAACGCAAGGATGGTTTGTGGTACTTTTTCTAATAATTCATCCAAACCTACATCGGCTAACAAGCTCTCACTAAATTGTCCCTGATGTGCTAAATAGTTCCATTTACAGGTTAATGTACAGGTACTTGCTACATCCCCTGATGTTGCTTTCCAAACTAAAAAGTCAGCTAAATCAAAGAATCGCCATACGTTTTGATAACGCTCTGGATAATGATTTTTTAACCAGAGAATTTTTGGCAACTCCATTTCAATACTCACTTCACCACCGACATATCGCAGTGAAGGATCATTGGTCAGATTAATGGTAACCGTTTCTTGTACAGCACGGTGATCCATCCACATGATGATATCTTGTTCCGCTTTGCCGCTCGGTGAAACAGAAAGCCCTTTGCCATCCTTATCCACAGCAACTAAAGAACAAGTGGCATCAAAGCCAATAGATTTCACATGGATAGGATCAATAGCAGATAACGCCACCGACTCTTTTACAGTCGTGCAAACCTGCTGCCAAATATCGGTAGACGATTGCTCAACGAAATCCGTTTTTGGGCGGAATTGAGCAATAGGGCGGACAGAAAAGCCCAAACGCTTTCCATTGCTATCGAATACCGCTGCACGGACACTGGCTGAGCCAACATCAACGCCAATAAAATATTGTTGTTCCATGCGAACCCTCATCATTTGCTAACGCTATGCTAATTTTTGCTACTTCGAGTTAGCAAGTTAATTCGAGCATGCTGAAAAAACAATCACAATAAGATTAGTTTGTGATGCAGATCTACATAGATAATTTAATATCATGATTTTATTGATAATTTATTTATTTGGCTTTATGCGTTATTGAGATGACGTACTGAATCGATTATGTTCGTTATGAAGCTAACGAACATTTAATTAATAAGGTAAGTAAAAACACTTATAAAAATAGCAATATTTCGACAATAAATACCCTTTTATAAAAAGATATCTCTCTAATAATAGGAGATATTATTCAAAAAATAATAAAATAAACAAAAACAATAATATTCCTATTGCTATAACGCTCTATTACTTTACTTTTAATAAGTTAATTTAAATTTATATATTCTTTTTTGGAGCATTTAATTATGTTGAAAAATATTGCTATTAGTCTTTCTCTACTGCTTATTTCCTCTTCTACCTTTGCAGCGACATTAGCTGAAAAAGAATTACAACAAAAATTCGAGGAGAATATTCAATCTCGTGTTGTCGATTTAAATAAAAGCTGTGATGCCAATATAAAAGTCATGTTTGATTGGTCTGCATTTACTGCTGATGATTTAAAAACAACAGGTGTTGATAGTTATTGTAGCGAAGGATTAAAAGGCGTAATTAATACTTGTGAGAGCTCAAAAATAGCACAAGAAACGGTAAAAGAAAAAATACAGAATATTACCTGCTCTAAAGCAACACCACGTAGTATTGAGCTAAAAGAAGGCACGCTGAATTTTGGTATTGATTTCAATGCTGCAAACGATGCAAAAGCAGTTCAAGAACATTTAATGAATAATCTTTAATTTTTGCCAATAAAAAACAGCAGTATTTTACTGCTGTTTTTATTACTATTTATCGATTAAATAACAGATTGAATTAATTTTTTTGAATAATCCTGCGTGACTTTACCTAGGTTATTTATCTCACACAATTCAATATTTTTACCTTGTAAAAAGAACATCACTTTATCGCAGAAATAAGCCACAGTTTGAATATCATGACTAATAAAAAGATAAGAGAGTGTAAATTCTTCTTTTAACTGTTTTAATAAATCTAATATTTGAACTTGAGTGGGAATATCTAAAGAGCTAAGCGCTTCATCTAATACAATAAGTTTTGGATAAGATGCTAATGCACGACATAAACATACCCGTTGAGCCTGCCCTCCAGAAAGTTCAAATATATAACGTGTATAGCAGCTTTTAGGTAATTCTACTTTATCTAAAAAAGCAAAAATAAGTGTTTTCAGTGCTTGAGTGCTAATACTTGGATTAATGATTTTAATCGGCTCAGCAATAATTTCGCCTACCGTTAATGTTGGATTAACAGAAGTCATATAATCTTGAAAAACGATACTAATTATACCTTGGCGATGAAGTCGTTTTGTAACGGGCTTATTATTTAAAAAGATAGCACCACTATCAGGTAACTCTAATCCACAAATTAAACGCGCTAATGTACTTTTACCACTGCCACTTTCACCCACTAAACCAAAAGCTTCACTCGAATTAATATTAAAAGAGAGTGAGTCGATAACCTTCACTTTTTCACCAAATAGTGTGTTATTTTTTTGAGTATAGTACTTACTAATATTCTCAACGCTTAATAACATAAACCCTCTTTTATTTGGATAATATTAATCTATTTTTTATTAATCAATTGTTCGAAACGTAATGAAAGCTGTCGGCGTGCATTAATTAAATAACGCGTATATTCTTGTGTTGGATGCGATAAAACGGTTATTTTCTCACCGCATTCAACCATTTTTCCTTTTTGCATCACTAATATATCGTCAGCAATTTCATTGACTATCCCTAAGTCATGAGAAATAAAAATCAGTGTTGAATGATGAGTTGTGACGACATGCTGGAGTAGTTTTAAAATATCTTGGCGAAGAGGTGCATCAAGCGCTGTTGTCGGTTCATCTGCAATTAATAACGTCGGTGATAAGGCAAGTGCAATCGCAATCATCACACGTTGTAATTGTCCACCACTTAATTGATGAGGAAATGCTTGCATAATAGATTGAAACTGATGAGGAAATACATGAGATAATGCCAACTCAGTTTCTTCTATGGCTTGCTTTTTAGAATAGGAAAAATGGTAGATTAAAGTTTGGCAAAATTGCTTTCCTATTCTCATTAGAGGATCAAAGGCACTCATGCCATTTTGCACAATCACACCTAAAGATGTCCCCAATAAAGCTCGACGTTGAGAAAGCGCCTCATGACTAATTTTCTTTCCATTCAAGAAAATCTCCCCTGACATGACTAATTGTTCAGGTAGTAATCCCATAATAGCTTTACTAATCAGACTCTTGCCACTCCCACTTTCGCCTACAATCGCTAATGTACGCCCTTGCTTTATCGAGAAAGAGATATCATCAATCAGTTTTTTTCCGCTTTCTTGATGAGTAATAGAAACGTGCTCAAGCGTCAGTAAGTTGTTCATGCTTTTCTCCTACTGACTGACGATTATCCGGATCAAACACATCACGTAAGAAATCACCCCAAAAATTAAATGCAGTGACAACAAGGGTAATTGCAATGCCTGCGGGTAACATTTGCTCTGGGTGTAATACCATGACATTTTTTGCTTCACTAAGCATATTTCCCCATTCTGGCGTTGGTGGTTGTACACCTAACCCTAAAAAGGAGAGCGCCGAGATCATTAAAACAACACTACCAATATCCGTTGATGCTAAGACAATAGTTTCAGCAAAGGTGACGGGTAATAAATGACGTCGTAAAATATGACTAGAAGGTGCACCAATCACCTGTGCATATGCAATGTAATTACGATGGGAATATTGGCGAACAACGCCTCTGATCATTCTGGCATACCATGCCCATTTCACTAAAATAACGGCAATTAAGATATTACCAATACCCGGCCCCATTATTCCCACTAACGCTAAGATCATAATTTCTGCTGGGAATGACAAAACCACATCACATAGTCGCATAATCAAGGTATCTGTCTTGCCATGAAAAAATCCGGCTAACATTCCCATTAACCAACCAATCATTAATGTCACACTCATGGCTAATAAGGCATAAAATACCGTCGTTCTTACACCAAACAATAACCTTGAAAAGATACAGCGCCCTAAATTATCCGTACCCAGCGGGTAATCAAAGCTTATAGGCTTAAATTTCAAACGTATTGAGGTTAATGTGGGATCATGCGGAGCTAACCAAGGGGCGAATATTCCTGCAATAACCACAATCATAATCACCAATAAACACAGTTGCGCACTTTTATCTTTTCCGAGTCGTTGCCAAAAAATCCGCCACATCATTATCTCCTTAGCCTTGGATCTGCCATCATTTGAATGACGTCCATCAGAAAATTAAAAAAGAGAAATAACAGTGACATCAATAAAATATAAGCTTGTATCATCGGATAATCACGACCAAATATAGCGCTGATACATAGTCGCCCTATTCCCGGCCAAGCAAAAATATTCTCAATCACCACCGTACCAGCAATAAGCTTTGGAATACTCATCCCTAAAGCCGTTAAACTGGAATACAGCGAATTACGTAAAATATGGCGACGCAAAATAAGATTATCAGGTAATCCACGCGCTTTGGCATAAAAGACATAAGGCTGATGCCATTGATTTAACATCGCACCGCGTAATAACCGTAAATAAGTGCCGATATACCCTAAAGAGAGCGCCAGAGCAGGCAAAATAACAGACTGAGGCGATAGCATCCCGCTGACAGGCAACCAATCCAAATAAACAGCGACTCCCCAAATTAATAGCAATCCTAACCAATAATTAGGAATAGCCGTTAAAATAAACACAATGAAACGGATGCATTTATCCGTAAAACTTTGAGGTTTAGCCACACACCATAATGCTAAAGGGAGTGTCAGAATAATCGTAAAGAATAGCGCGGTTGAAGCTAGCCAAAGTGTTGGAGGTAACGCCCTTAACATCTCTTGAATAACAGGGGTTCTTGTAAGAAAAGAGGTACCAAAATCGAGTTGCAAACCCGCCATTAACCACAAAAAGTAACGCGTAAAAAAAGGCTTATCTAACCCTAATTCATGGCGCATGCCTTCAATGGCTTCGGGTGTGGGGACTATTTCATTGACGCGTAGCGCGACTTCCGCAGGATCAGACGGAGCTAATTCCAACAGAATAAAGGCAATAAATGAAATGATCAGTGCCAGTGGGAAGATAGCCAGCACTCTCCAGAATATATAACGTAGCATAAGATTTGATCAGTGAAGCACGTTGATATTACGTGCCTCACTTATTTTGGTTAATCTCATTGATGCATTAATTAAGGCTTAAAGCGCATCTTTTCAAACGGTATTTCATATTGAGATGGATTAAAGCCCACATTTTCTAATTCACTACGATGGATAGCCTTAGTACGTGAATAGGTTAACGGAATATAGACCGCTTGCTCGGCTAATGACGTAAACAAGTTTTTATAGAGTTCCTGACGGCGCGCTTCATTAGGTGTAATTAATAACTCGCCAATCATTGCATCCAATTGGACTTTATTTGCCAACCCTTTTTGCCCTTGATAATCTGCGTGAGCTGGTATTCTAAATGATGAAACAAAAGAAGCGGGATCGTAAGGCGTTCCCCATGACAGTGAATATTGTAAATCAAAATCACCATTTTTTTGTCTATCTAAATAGGCTTGTTTCTCTTCACCTAAAATCGTTAAACCGACACCAATCTTTTTAAAATCATCTTGAATAAGTTCAGCTATCTCTTTCTCAACGGCATTATTCACATTATAAGAGAGCAATAGCTGTAATTTCTCACCTTGTTTCTCACGAATAGCTTTACCTTTTGGTAATACCCAGCCTTCGGCTTCTAATAGTTCAATCGCTTTTGTTGGTTGATAAGCATAAGTTGGAGAATCAAAATCACAGTAAGGCACACTGCGCGCCATTAAAGTATCAGCGATTTTTTCGCTACCCGCTAAAATACCTTGTGCAATCCCTTCTTTATCAACCGCATATTGTAATGCTTGGCGGACTTTTTGGCTGGATGTCATTGCGCGACTACTATTGAGCACAATTGCGCGAGAAGCGATCGGTGCGCTCATTTCAGTTTTGAATTTATCTGACGCCATAAGAGCTTCAAATGAATCCATATCTAACATGTCGCCATCTGCACCAAAAATAAGCTGAATATCCCCTTTTTGTAGAGAAAGTAACATGGTTTGTCTATCGGGGATCACTCGCCACATCACGCCATTTAATACCGGCTTCTCTCCCCAATAATTTGGGTTAACTTTAAACTCAGCATATTGGTCTTTTTTATGCTCAGTTAATACCCAAGGCCCTGTACCAATATAGTTCGCAACACCCGTTTTTGTTTTGCCATTAATAAAAGAATTTGGCGAAATAAAGCGGAATGGGCGAGTTAAACCTAATTCGGTTAATGTTGGGTAGTAAGGGTTTTTTAGATTTAATTTAACTGTGAATTCATCAACAATTTCAACACTATCAATCTGACGAACTAACTCTAACCACGCATGTCGTTCATAGTTGTCTAGCACAGCTTCAATATTTAATTTTACTGCTTTAGCATTAAAAGGTTCACCATCGCTAAAAGTCACATCATGACGTAAAAAGAAGGTGTAGCTCTTTCCATCAGGAGAAATATCCCAACGCTCCGCTAAATAAGGTGCAACACCTTTTTCGGTATTTAATACAAGGGATTCAAATACCATGTTTTGAGCTGCCATCTCACCAGAGTAGAGATGCGGGTTAATATCACGAATGTCTTTTGTGCTGGCATAATCCAACATATTATTACTTTTATCTGCTAACGCAGGAAAAGCACATGCAAGTGTTAATAATAGTGTTCGGAACACTGAAAATAAGGGCTTCACGTTATTCTCCTTTAATTATCTATTCTTTGTTTTTGTGCGTGGATCATAAACATCGGTGTGGAGCCATAATTAATCTTTTCTTCTTCGTTCCACACAAAATCACCAATGCGAGTATCTATCATATATCGACTAAAACCGACTTCTAACAGGGTATTAATATCCCATTGTGGGCGTTTAATTTGACTTAATGGTAATTGGCGGGCAATTCGTTCCATCTCTTTGGTATCTGTATTGACGTAGTGATCTTCAACTTGTTTTTCAATTGAACGCTCTCTATCTGCCACAAAACCTTGCCAGTAATTTTCATCAAAAAGATGTAAATACCAATTAGCATCAAAATTAATCAAACTACCGCCTGGTTTTAATACACGAAACCACTCCGAATACGCTTTTTGAGGCGCTTTTAAATTCCATGTCACGTTGCGACTAACCACTAAATCGAATTGTTCACTGGCAAAAGGCAGTTGGTGTACATCACCGCGAATAAATTGAATATTTGCCTGATGCGTTTGCGCATTTTGTTTGGCTTCCAGCAACATGCCCTCAGTTGCATCAATTGCCGTGACATCATGACCTGATAACGCTAATAAAATGGCAAAAAAACCCGGACCCGTACCAATATCAAGCACTTTTAAGGTTTCACCTTCTTTGATATGCCCCAATAACAGATGACGCCATTTCTGTTGTTTCTCGCTCAGCAATTCCTGTTGATTAGACTCACTATAACTTTCAGCTCTGATATTCCAGTAGCGAGTTACATCATTAAGTAATTGGTTATTATTTATTTTATTTGTCATCAGAAACCTGCTGTTATATCAACGTAAAAAGAGGAATAAATTCCCCTAAAAGCGAATGATTTGGCTATTTTTTAGTGTAGGTAACATACCTTGTAACGCCTTGATGCTCTATGTGCTATATCAATATTCGCCAGTACTCAATAAGAGAGATCGGCCAATTTGCGATCTTTATCTTTAACATAAACGCGCATCCTAATGGGAGTGAAGATAAATAAGCAAATGAATTATTTCCCCTGTTAAAATAGAGAAATAAATTGAGCGGATTTAGAAATGAAATTTAATTTTGTCTGATATTAAAAAAGTGAGCGCTTTAATTTCACCTTTTTTATAAAACCGTTATAGTCAATAATATTGTTATCTTAAATTGCTTTCTTTAACCACATATAGCCGTCACATAAGGCTCTCTAAAATATGAATCGAATCTCACGATTAACGGCTGATATTACCCGTGCCGATTTTGCCTTAACGCACCAACAGCAATTACTTCAATTGCTAACTCAACACTTTCCGACTAAGTATCGTTCTCTATTTGCGACGCCAGAGAAAAAGTCGGATGACGTGATTGAGTGGTATTCGCCTGTTTCTGGTAATCCTGTCGCCTTAACGTCGCTACAAGGGCAAGAACAGCAAGAAATAAGACGTATTTTAGATGAACGCCTTAACGATATTAAAACGCAAACGGCGCTATTAGCATCGCAAAATAGAATTACGGATGAAGAGCGCCATCTTTTAGATACAGCATCGACGCTACCTGATAGCGAAAGTGTCTATATTATTAATGGGCAACCCGTTATTACATGGTGGCCACGCACAACACCATTGCCGCCACCTATTGCACAAGTCACCGCAGGCGCAAGTGCGGCGGCGGCGGGTGCCGCGCTTGCTGATGTACCCGCCAAAACACGCAATCGCTGGCTACGTTGGCTATTACTCTTCTTATTCTTGCTATTTTTAATTTTATTGGCGTCTTGGTTAAAAGGCTGTTTTGATCCGAAAGCGGTTCCTCCTGTGGTTGAAGAGAAACCTGCCGCTGTCATACCGCCAAAACCAGAGCCTGTTCCTGAGCCAGAGCCAATCCCTGAACCCGTTCCAGAACCTATACCAGAGCCTATTCCTGAGCCTGTACCAGAACCTGCACCAGTGCCCAAGCCTGTGCCAGTGAAAAAACTCACTCCATTAGAAGCTTGTGTACAAGATGAATTGAAAAAAGCGGGTGTGACCGAGAAAGCCGCAAATACAACCTGTGAAAATCGCTTAGCCAGTAAAATTAAACAAATGTGCCCCGCAGATCGCCCAGCGGAACTTGCACCTCAAGTGATCCTTATCTTTGATGCCTCTGGTTCTATGGCGCTGAGCATGAATTTAACGGAGAGTGATTTAGACTATATCGCTTCAACTGGACAACTTTTCCCAGGTTATGATGCCGAACCTCGACGGATCACAACCGCAAGAAACGCAGCAATAAAAATCATTAATAACATTCCGTCAGATATGAAAATTACCACCGTTGTGGCATCTGACTGTGGTGTTGTGAAATCAAGCCCTGCTTATGGTGGTAATGAGAGATCAAAATTACTCAGTTACATTAAACGTATTGAGCCCGATAGTGGCACACCATTAGCCGAGTCTATCAAACGTGCAGGTAATTTAATTAAAGGCAATAATCGTGACACCATTATTGTGTTGTTATCAGACGGTTTAGAGTCTTGCGATCAAGACCCTTGTGCCGCAGCCAGAACCTTAAAACGCGCTCACCCTCGCGCCGTCATTAATGTGGTGGATATTTTAGGTACTGGTGCAGGTAACTGTGTGGCAAATGCCACTGGCGGTAAAGTCTTCACGGCGCGTAATGCGAATGAAGTCAGTTTAATGACTCGAAAAGCGATTGAAGATTATATTCCAAAGAACTGTAAATAATGATTGATTACTGTTTCTAATATTTAACTCACCCTCTTTGGTTTCACATTGAGGGTGAATTTTTTCACGTATTACGTGTATTTTATTATTATATTGAAGTTCACAAGCTCTATATCTTATCTATTTAAGAGCATTCCTTAATTAGGTATTTTTTTCCTTTTTTTATTTCCTCATTATTCAGAATAAACCTATTTTGTGATTATTATCACAACAGTTAGATGATCATTAATAGTTTATTCTTTTATATTTTGTCTTTTTTTTCTTCTATTTCATTATTTTTTAATGTAAAACTCAATATCTCGGTGATTTAATCCATATATTTAAGAAAATATAGCGCAACCTGTAACATCATTATTTAATTATCATAATCGTTATCTTAATATTCCCTCTTTCACTCAAGAAAAATAAAAAAGCCTTTAATAATAATCAGTTAATTAACCCTAAATAATCCGCTAGATAGACACCCAATTTCTGATAATATAAAATGTATATCAATTTTATATCTTTATTTTTAGCCTTAAAGCCTATTTACGGATAAGCCAACTTACCCATAGATAATCTTGCCTAGCGGAATGATCGTCGTGAATAAAGCATTCTTACGAAGTGGTAAATTAGAAAATTACCTCCCTATGGGAGAAAATGGACAGGCTGTTTATATCTCGGCACTGCAGCTACGTGAAACTCTACGTTTAAGAGGAAAGGCACATATTTCTCAATGTCTTGCTATTCCTCAGCCAAATGAAACAGGCGAGCGTATTGACTGGTATTCACCGATTGACGGCTCTGTTATTCCTTGGTCTGCGGCTTCAGAAGAAGAGCGCACTGCCGCTTATGCTCTACTGAAAAAGAATCAAGATGATTTAATCGCCTTTAGTGAACAAGAGCAGCAAAGAGCTGGAAATAAAGAAAGCCAGCTTTTTGGCGCCCTGCTCAGTAAAACTATCCAATTTCCTGACGAAAACCATATTTTTATTGTTGATGGACAACCGATTATTACCTTTTGGGGGTTTGTCAGCGCCAATCAGCAACTTAGAGTTGACCCTGTTGCTTGCTTAAAGCCAGCGGTTGCGCCAATCGCACCAACATTAACAGCGGTTCCACCAGCACAAGAAAATGTCATCATTACTGACACTAAGCGTCCTTGGTGGCGTTTCTTATGGTGGCTGTTACCTTTATTATTACTTCTACTCGCTATTTTCTTCTTAAGAGGCTGCTTTTCAACGCCAGCATTACCTACGGTCGATATTAAAACGCCAGATATTGAAGCGCCTAAATTGCCAGATCCTACGCTTGAAAAACCGAAAGTCCCCACAGTGGTAACTAACGGTCACAGCGTCGGTGTGCCAACAGGCACTGTTCACACTGGAACATTAGGCACTGTAGATGCTAATGGAAATGTGATTAATGGCACTGACGGTAACGGTGCAGTGGTTGATCCTCAAATAGACAATAACCAAGGTGCCTTACCTGAAGGAACATTGCCAGAAGATGCGCAACAACCGAATGTACCACCCGTTGATCCTGCGGCACAAAATGAGCAACCGAAAACAGATAACAACCCAAATACAGGGAATGAGAGCAACACGCCTAACCCTCCTGTTGATCCCAATGCTCCACCCGATGTTACACCGCCTACGACAGTTGATAACACAACACCTCTGACCATTCCTGCGAATGCATTAGCGAATGGCTCAACCCAATTCCTAAATGGTCAATGGAAAGCAGGGGCGGGAATTCAAGATCAAAAAACAGGTAAGCCACTGAGCCTAAATTACCAACTCGATAATGGCAAAGGACAAGTCGTAATGACTCGCAGTGATGGCGTGACCTGCAAAGCACCTGTCAACGCAGCCGTTAATCAAGGCGGATTAAATATTAATAACCAAGGTCAGGCTCTGTGTAGTGATGGCTCAAACTATTTGATGCCAAACATTATTTGCCAGCCAGGAAGCCAAAATATTGCTGATTGCCAAGGAAAATATGAGAACAGTCAGCCATTCCCATTATCAATGAAGCGGGAGAATAACTAATTCATGTTAGCGCCACTGACCGATTATAAAGATAAAATTACCCTTATCCGAGACAGTAATATTCAGTTTCTGGATTTCGGTTTTAAGCTACCACAGCGCAAAGAGTACGGTGAGTTTGTTAAAAAAGGCGAAAACGGCCCGTTAATGCGACTCATCTATAATGAACGAGATGATAACTATCTTTATCCTGCACCTAAAAATCAGCCTCAAACACCGAGAGAAGCTGAATTTAGTTTCTCCCTTGATGAGTCATTAACGCTATTAAATGACACATGGTTGCCAGTGCCATTTTTCCGTTTTAATCCGCCACGCGCATTCTCTCAAGGCCCTGATAACTGGGTAAGAATGATGTTCCATCAACTGCCAGAGCCCGATGAAGATGGACATACACACCGTGTTGTTGTGGCATTTGATACCCGTATTGAGCCTAATCGCGCCAATACCGCTTATCTTGCACCAAACGAAGAAGATGTCCGCTCTGGTGTTGCTTTTGCTCTGGCCTATTTAGGCTATGAAGTTGAGAACTTCCTTGAAACACCATGGATTGATGGTTGGTTAAAGGAAGTCTTTAGCGAAAGAGCGCTGGCTGTAACCAAAATGTACCATGATGAACTCGAAGAGGCGCTCAAAGAGTTTCAACATCAGGCTCATTATCTCAATTTACTCAATATATTAGGTGAGAAACTCCGCTTACCTGAAATCAAAATTAACGAAACCAAACCGCAAGAACCCGCAATTGAAGTTGATCTTATTCTTGATGTAGGTAACTCACGTACTTGTGGGATATTAATTGAAGATCATATCAATGATAACAAAGGGTTGACGCAACTCTATGAAATGACACTGCGTGATTTAAGCCACCCTTATCAAATCTATAATGAGCCATTTGAAAGCCGTGTTGAGTTTGCGCAAGCTGAATTTGGTAAACAAGATTTTTCAGTTAATAGTGGTCGTAATAATGCCTTTATGTGGCCCACCATTGGTCGCGTTGGCCCAGAAGCCAATCGCATGGCAGCGCAACGCTTAGGTACTGAAGGTTCAACAGGTATTTCAAGCCCTAAACGCTATTTATGGGATGATTCGCCTTATTCGCCGGGTTGGCGCTTTAGTCGCTCTTTTGGTCAAACAGACAGAGAGCCACTGGCGACTGCTGTGCCGATGACTTATCTTCTAAACGATCACGGTGAACCGTTATTCCGTTTAGAGCCTGATGATCGCATGCCAGTATTTACGCCAAACTATACTCGCAGTTCATTAATGACCATGATGTTAACCGAAGTGTTGGCGCAGGCATTAACACAAATGAACAGCCCAGCTCAACGCCTTAAAATGAGTCACGCAAGTGCGCCTCGTCAATTGCGCAATATCATTTTGACTATTCCACCTGCGATGCCAAAACCAGAGCGCGCTATTTTTGAGACATGCATGGAAAACGCATTAGGGCTAATTTGGAAAGCCATGAATTGGGACCCGACTGACGAAAAACTGCGTTTTGACGGTAAAGACGAACAATGTCGTATACCGATGCCAAACATCCATGTGAAATGGGATGAAGCCACTTGTGGTCAGTTAGTTTATCTCTACAACGAAACACAAATTAAATTTGGTGAGCGTACTGAAGCCTTTTTTGCCAGCCAAGTGCGTGAAGATAACCGCGCATTAACGGGTGATAGTACATTAAAGATTGCTTCAATTGATATTGGTGGCGGAACAACCGATCTAGTTATTACACGCTATAAATTGGATACGGGTACAGGTAGCAACGTCAAAATTATTCCAACACAGTTATTCCGTGAAGGATTCAAAATTGCAGGTGATGATATTTTATTAGATATCATCCAAATTTGTGTGTTGCCTGCATTACGCACAGCATTAACGGATGCGGGTATTTCTGATGCTGATGCTCTGATGTCTTCTCTTTTTGGCAGTGAAGGTTTAGATGCAGGGCAACAAGTGTTACGCCAACAGCTTACCCTACAAATCTTTAATCCGATTGGGTTAAAGATTTTAAGCCAATACGAAAACTACGATCCCTTAGTTCCTCATGAAGGCATTAACAGTACTTTTGGTGAATTACTTAACGTTCTACCGACAGAACATGTACGTCGTTATATTGATGACGCAACCAATAAAGAGCTCGGTGGTGGAGAAAGTTTCTCCATTTTAAATGTGCCTGTACAAATTAACTTTGCGCAATTGCACGCTGAATTTATTTCAGGTGAACGTATTAATATCACACGTAGTTTAAAAGCACTGTGTGAAGTACTTTATTACTACTCCTGTGATGTTTTACTGCTGACAGGTCGCCCTTCTCGTTTACCGGGAATTCAAGCGCTATTAAAAGTATTACAGCCTGTATCGCCTTCTCGTATTCTGCCATTACACGGCTACAAAACAGGGGGTTGGTATCCATTCAACAAAAAAGGCCGTATTGACGATCCAAAATCAACAGCGGCAGTCGGTGCAATGTTGTGTTTAATGGCTGAAAATGCACGTTTACTCAACTTCTACTTCTCGACAGGTAACTTTAAAACTTACTCAACAGTACGTTATTTAGGGATGTTGGATAACAACAACACTATTTCCGATAATGACGTTTACTATCGTGATATTCAGGATAAATTTGAGCCTGATCCTGATACCTATTTTGAAGTCAGAGGCGGAATACGCTTAGGTTTCCGTCAATTGGATAATGCCCGTTGGCCTGCGTCTCCACTTTATACCTTACGCATTAAAAATCCGAAATTGGCACAGCAACTTAGCCAAGAAGACAGCGTATTGCATATCAAGTTGGGAGAAGAAAGAGGTGCCTCCGGCCATAATGATGACAATAAATCTGAAAAATTACGTATTGAAGAGATGGAGCTTATTAATGGCAAAGGTGGCGTTAATAAGAACGGTTTAAGCTTCAAACTCAATACGTTAGCAGATAGTGGTATTGGTGAAACATCCTATTGGCTGGATAGCGGGAGTGTATTAGGTAAATGAATATGATGGATGAAAAACAGTTAACAGCCAAATGGGATGCCATTTATCAAGGCGCAGGTAAAGCCATTGATTGGGTAACGGCCGTAAGAGGTAATGCACCTCGTTTAAATACCGAAGCCGATAGCCTTATCTATCGTCTGCGCCGTAGCCGTAATATGGCGAAAAATCTCAGTTTAGCGACACAACGACCAATGTCTGTGGGCTTTTTTGGTCTGTCTCAGGCAGGAAAATCGTACCTGATTTCAGCACTTGCCGCAGGACAAGAAGGCCGATTAAGAACGAGCATGTCAGGTAAAACCCTTGATTTTATCGACCACATCAACCCACCAGGTGGCGGTAAAGAAGCCACAGGCTTAGTGACTCGCTTTAGTCGCAATGCTACAAAAGGTACTCAAGAGTTTCCTGTCGAGCTACATCTTTTCAGCGAAATTGAGATTGTTAAAATTCTCGCCAATGCTTATCTGTATGACTTTAATCAGGAAAAAATTGAATTTGAATTAGATGATGAGAAAATTTCTCGTTTAATCAAATCATTAAGCACACAATGCAGTGCGACACCTGTTGCTGGTATTACTCATGATGATGTTGTTTCATTATGGGATTATCTGCAACGCCATGCGGAAAAAAGCCAGAAAAAACTGGCGACAACCTATTGGCCTAAAGCGATCGAATTAGCGCCTTATCTCGGCATTGCGCAACGCGCTAAACTCTTTTCTGTGTTATGGGGCGATATTGCAGAGCTGACATCTGCTTATCAACGTTTTAGCACCACACTTGCTTCTTTAGGTAATGCATCTCTTGTTTTGGCTCCGCTCTCTTCTTTAGTCAAAGAGCAAGATGGCGTATTAGTACAAGCAGACAGTATTATGAATGTGGATATGTTAGAGCGTCTCAATACTGCCAATGATAGCCAGATCAGTATTTGTCCTGTTCATGGTGATCGTATTGATGCCCCTGTCACATTGTCATTAGCCGAATTAACTGCACTGACGGTTGAATTAGTCGTCCCATTATTAGATGCACCGAGTAAGGCTCTATTTGAACACGTTGAACTACTCGATTTTCCGGGCTATCGCGGTCGCTTAGGTGTTGAAACCATGGCGGATGTACGTCGTCAGGTTAACGATGACAGCGCTAACCCACTCGCTCAGCTTATCTTACGGGGCAAAGTTGCCTATCTGTTTGAACGTTATACCGATAACCAAGAGATGAATGTGCTGGTGGTATGTACCGCATCAAACAAGCAATCAGACGTAAAAGAAGTCGGTGCAGTTCTCACAGAGTGGATCAATAACACGCAAGGTAAAGATGCACAAACCCGCGCTAAACGCCCTTCTGGTTTAATTTGGGCAATGACCATGTTTGATATGCGTATTACCAACTCTTTAACCCTGAATGAAGCGTTATTACGCCAATCATGGGGTAAAGGTGGCATGATCAAAATGGCCATGTTAGAGCGCTTTGGTCAATATGAATGGATGTCATCAGATTGGATCAATGGTGAAGCCTTCAATAACACCTTCTTAGTGCGTAAACCGGGTGTACCTACCCCATTTATTCAAATCAGTAATGGCAAAGAGACTGTCTTAAACGAGGACAGTGTTTCACAGTTACATCTGATGAAAAAAACCTTTGCTGAAGACGAAACTGTCCAACGCTATATTCGTGAGCCAGACCAAGCATGGGATGCTATGTTGTCGCTTAACGATGGCGGCATGCAACTCCTTGCCGACTACCTTGAAACCGTTGCGTTAAAATCACTGAAACTTGAACGTATTAGTGAGCAATTGCAAGAAATTCAACGTGATTTAATCGGTCATCATCTTGAAAAATGGTATCAATCAGGTGGTGAAGAAGAGCTCCAAGTCAAACGCCGTAATGCAGCCACTATTTTACGCTTTATGCAAAGTCGCCCTTATTTGCAAGGTGCTTTACTGGATTACCTGCTGCCTTCTCGCAAATCACTCTACGATCTGTATATGCAGGAAAAAGAGGTTATCGATACGCTTTCAGATAACAAAAAAGCGACTCAAGCGCCAGTTTCTGCCTTTGCAGCTATAGAGCAACCGACTTTTGATCTCTTTAGCGATGCCCCGATTTCTCTAGAGCCTGAAGAAGATGAAGCCCCTAAAGGTCACGGCAATGAGGTTACCTATCCTAAAAAAGTGATGGCATTATGGATAAATCATCTGCGTAGCCTGCCTGATAACAGTACCTTGTTAACCTATTTAGGCATTGACCAAGAAATTATGGTGTTGCTAGTTGATGAGCTTATCACGGCTATTAATCGCCTAGGTGTTGAACAACGCATGTTGAAAACCCTTGCAGGGACAGAAGCCATTGCCCGTCGTGATGACTTAGCCGAACAGCAGTCATCCCGTGTTTATAATGTACTGGGTGATTTTATTACTTGGTTTAATTTCAAAGATAACGGTGTTGAGAAGCCAGATAGCAAAATCAATGTCGGTCATAAAATCTTTGAAAAACCCGATAACACTAGCGTGCAATGGGGTGATGATGAGCGCTTAGTTCGCTTACCTACCAACCCTGTTAACTACACCCTTTTATTTGTAATTGATTGGCTTATCGCTTTATCAGCGATTATTACTGAGAATGCGGGGCATTCTGCGGGAAGAGAGATCAGTGCTGAACAAAACGCACTATTAGGCCAAATAATTCAAACTATGAAATCATCCGTCGTGGAGTCATAATTCGTGTTTAATCCAGAATTAAAACCCGTACAACCTGCTCGTCCCGGCTTTGCGGTATTAAGTATTCGTAATTGGGAAGGTGACGCTTCCCCTGTTTATTTAAGCATTCAGCGTAACCAAGATCGCTATTTCTTAAATGATAAAGGGGAATGGGTAGGCAATGCCTTTTTCCACCAGCTTTCACTTGAAGATGCTGATGACGGTTATCAAATCGTTCTTGATAAAACGTTGGTTGATCCCCTCGTTAGCAACTTACAAATGGCGTATCAATTTACGTTGAAAGACGATAATGAAACACAAGATATCGGGCGATTACGTATTCGTGATGGCGTATTAGCCTCGCAAGCGCAAGGTCAAAGTGAAGCATTAAAATCAACAGCAACATTAGATAATCAGCCTGTTCCACCTGCTCCTATTGTTGAAGAAGCGCTACAGGAGCCAGAGCCAGAACCTATCAAAATTGGCTCTGAGGAACCAGAGCCAATTATCCCTGAAATCAAAGTAGATGAACCGCCACAGCGCCCAATACCACCCGCGCCGAAAAAATCAAAAATTGGCTTAATTTTAGCCATTATCTTGATTTTAATTTTAGCAGGTGTCTTAACATGGTTCTTCTTACTAAGAGGTAATCCTGCTGGCGAGCCTGCGCCACAGCCGACACCAGAACCCACAACCCCAAGTGTGTGTAGTGTTGAAAATATGAAATCTGGTACTGCATTAGCCTTTGTACAAAGCTGCATACAGAGCCAACCAGATAGCAAAACTATCCTTGCAACGATTGAACAAGCAAAACAGAACAATCAATGTGATGTTGCTCAACGTTTATATGCTTACAAAGCACAATCAGGTGATGTTGATATCGCACTGAATTACGCTCGTGAATACGATCCAGAAACCGCATCAGCACAAGGTTGCTTTAGTGCAGACAAAGAAACGGCCATTTATTGGTACGAAGCGGTTCTAAATCATGACTCACAAAACAGTGACGCAAAAGCGCGTCTTGAAGCTTTGAAAAAATAGGAAAGTCGCATGAAAAAGGCGCATTGGCTTACTCTTATTCTCAGCGGTTTAATTCTAACAGCACCAGCAAGTGCTGAAGAGAAAAAGCCGCTATTACAAGAGGGTAAAAAGACCCTCTATCAACGTGTATTAACTTATCCAGGTTGCCAAGTTGCTGACAAGATTGGCGCAACAGGAAAAGAGCAACCTGCATTCAGCCGTTTTTATGTTTATCAGCGTCAAAAACAAGGCGCCAATGAGTGGCTACAAGTTGGCCCTGATAGCTTAGGTCATATTAGCGGTTGGATGAATGCAAGTTGTACATCAGAGTGGAAAATGCAGTTAACTCTCGCATTTACTAACCCTGCGGGTCGTAACCCAATGCTGTTTTTCAAAGATAAGCAAACGGTTGAAAGCTTACTTGAAAGCCCAACCCCTGAAAAACAGTACAAGCCCTTTTTAGCAGATATCAAAAACCAAAAAGTGAATCCGGCTGTTTTAGCAAAAGAGCCCGATTATATGATTGATCAGAAAAGTAATTTCTATCTACTGCCGGTATTAGGTTCAGATGAAGTCTTTACTGATGCTGGCTATAAAGTACGAGTGCTCAATGTGGCTTCTGTCTCTTCACAAACCAAAGACAGCAAAGACGCACAGAATGCGAATGCTACTGCAAACAGTACAAAACCAGCAACGCCTAACAGCAAAGATGCTGACAATATGATGCAAGGTTTTTCTGCCGCAGTGGTGTTTGTTATCGACTCAACAATATCAATGGATCCTTACATTGATAGAACCAAAGAAGCGATTCAAAAGGTTTACGCACAAGTCGAAAAAGACAATATGTTGGATAAGGTCAAATTTGGTTTAGTGGCATTTCGCTCTAATATCAAAGCCGTACCTGCTTTGGAATACGACAGCAAAATGTTTGTTAATCCCAATGATGTCAAAGACGGCCCTGACTTCCTCAATAAAGTAAAAGAGTTACGCCAAGCGAAAGTCTCAAGCAGTCGTTTCGATGAAGATGCTTATGCGGGTGTAATGCAAGCCCTTGATGATGTTGATTGGACACGCTTTGGTGCGCGTTACGTTATTTTAATCACCGATGCAGGCGCATTAACGGGAGATGATCCTCTTTCATCAACTAAGCTCGATGCTGAACAAATTCGCCAAGAAGCCGCTTATCGCGGTGTTGCACTTTATACACTGCATTTAAAAACGCCATCAGGTGCAAAAAATCACGCTTCTGCACAAGCACAATATGAGGCGCTAACGCTCAATCCTTTCTTACACAAATCGCTTTACTACCCAATTAATTCAGGGGATATCAATAGCTTTGGTCGGATGGTCGATAGCCTAGCAACCGCTGTAACCACTCAAATTCAAACGGCTTATCGTGGTGAAGCGGCTGTGGGTAGCGCACTAAATGCTGATCCTGCTTATAGCAAAGACAAAGAAACAAACACCTTACTTAACGATGCGCACGATTTAGGCTATGCCATGCGTTTAGCCTATTTAGGTGAAAAACAAGGCACTAAAGCACCACCTGTGTTTAAAGCATGGATAAGCGACCGTGATTTATTGCAGCAAAATATCCCAACTACAGAAGTACAGGTCTTATTGACTAAAAGTGAGTTGAGTGATTTAAGCGATGTCATGAAAAAAATCGTTAATGCTGCTAATGAAGGTTTGATCTCTCCAGACAATATGTTTGCGGATTTGCGTTCGATTGCCGCCACAATGGGTAACGATCCAAACCAAATCAAACAAGGTTCAGCAACCAAATTAGGCGAAATGGGCTTACTCGGTGAATACGTCGAAAACCTCCCTTACTTAAGTGAGGTGCTTGGTTTAGATGAAGAAACGTGGAAAAGCTGGGATGGCCTTGAGCAAGAGAAATTTATCCGCCGACTCAATACGAAGTTGCAATATTATCAACGCTATAACGAAGATGTTGATCGTTGGATATCCCTTGCACCACAAAGCGATCCTCGCGATCACGTTTATCCTGTTCCACTGGAAAACCTGCCTTAATGATCCAGATTGAAGGCATGGCAATTACGCGTGGTGATACGCAACACGGCTTTCGTGTTGCGCTTCCTTCATTGACCCTTGAGAAAGGGGAAATCGGCGCGCTAACTGGCTTAAGCGGTTGCGGTAAAAGCACCTTATTGGAAATGTTCGGGCTGATTTTACGTCCCGATGAATTAACCCATTTTCAACTCGGTGATGATTTAATTATCACGCAAGCGGTGTTGAGTAATGAACAAGCGCAACTCTCATCATTACGTGCTGAAAAATTGGGTTTTATGCTCCAAAGTGGCGGGTTACTTCCCTTTTTAACCGTCATGCAAAATATCCAATTACCTCGCAAAATGCTGGGATTAACACTGCACTCTTCTTGGCTTGATCACGCTATTGATCATTTGCAACTACGCCCCTTGCTTAATCGCCTTCCTCGTCAGCTCTCCATTGGTGAACGTCAACGCGCTGCTTTTATTCGTGCCATTGCTCATGAACCCGCGTTATTGCTTGCCGATGAGCCCACTGCCGCTCTCGATCCCCATAATGCACAAGCGCTATATGCATTGATTGTGGAGATGGTAAAACAACTCGATATCTCTGCGCTGGTTGTTAGTCACGATTGGTCTTTAGTCGAGCGTTTTGGCTTCAGCCACTATCATGCACAACTAGAAGGAGGCGGTAGTGTCTTTATCAAACAATAGCGCCAATCCTAATCGCCTTGGCTTACTCAGTTCACTCGCTTGGCGAGACTTAATTTATGATCGCAAAGTCGCTCTCTGTATTGTGTTCTCTTTAGTCTCTGTTATTGCACCACTGTTACTGCTATTTGGACTAAAAAACGGCATTGTGACGCAGCTTCACAACCAACTGCTAAATGATCCTCGTAACCTTGAAATACGTATGTTAGGCAATGGTAATTATCCACAAAGTTGGTTTAATGAGATTGCACACAAAGAAGAGGTTCGTTTTGTTATCCCATTAACTCGTAGCTTAAACACACAAGCCGATATTGTGATTGATGGGCAACATTTTATTGATAATGCGGAAATTATTCCGACAGCAGAAAACGATCCGTTATTAGAGGATGTGGCTATTCCCCAAAATGCAGACACCTTAGTACTTTCGGCCAATGCCGCTCAAAAACTACAAGCAAATGTCGGCGATAGTGTGCGCTTATTTATCAGCCGTAAACTTAATGGCGTTAATGAGCGCGCCAAACGTACCTTTACTGTTGGCGCCATTATCAGCGATAGCAAATTTCCAAGAGCGGCAGCTTTTGTTTCTCTTGATGTTTTAGTGGCAATGGAAGATTACCGAGATGGTTATCAAACGCCGCTTTTTGGCATAACACAAGGCACTGAAGCGAAACCAAGAACTCAATTTGCTAAAGCTCGCCTTTATGCAAAAAATTTAGATGCCATTGCACCACTAGATGATTGGTTTAGACAACAACACATTGATGTGATGACACAAAAAAGCCAAATAGATTCTGTAAAAGCAATCAGCTACGTTCTTAACGTTATTTTTTCCGTGATTGCTTGGGTATCACTATTAGGCTGTATTGCCTCATTAATTGGCGCCTTCCTTGCCAATATTGATCGCAAACGTAAAGACATGGCAGTACTACGCCTATTGGGTTTTCGTCAATTTGCAGTTTCTTTATATATTGTGTTGCAAGCGCTGTTATTAACGAGTGTTGCCTTTATTTTAGCCCTTGGGCTTTATGGTATCGGTAGCACCTTATTTACCACATTATTAGGCACACATTTACCTGAACAATCCTTTGTCTGTCAGTTAACATTTTGGGATTTATTGATTGCCATGTGCAGTGCCTTACTTGTGGCTTTAGTGGTGGCAAGTATTGGTGCATTACGTGCCGTTTCGATTGAACCTGCGGAGAGCTTACGTGAAATTTAATTTATCGCTTCTAACTTTATCATTCGCGCTGTTATCTAGCAGTTTTACCGCATCTGCCAAATGGGACGATAAATTCGTTAACCCAAAAGCTTTGCCTGATGATGTGATCTTGCCCTTCCCTTGTGAAGGTTCAATGGTCTTTCGCCAAGTCACTATTCCATTAAGCCAACCGCTACAAGACTACAGCGTGACATTAGGGCAAGAAGGCGATGAATGGGGTTATTTAGAACAATCACGAGCAGAACATATTGCGGGTAGCTTTCCATTAAAAGGTAAAGAGAAAGGCCGTTACTACCTTATGGCAAAATACCCCGTTACCGATCTGCAATATAACGCCATGCAGAGCGTGATTAACGGTAAAGAGTGCCCTGTTGCTTCAAATAAATTACGTTTACCAAAAGTGAATATCAGTTGGTATGAAGCAATGCAATTTGCAGACCAATATAACCAATGGTTAAGAAGCAAACATCCCGAAGCACTCCCTGTTGAAGATGGCGCAAAAGGTTTTGCAAGATTACCGACAGAAACGGAGTGGGAATTCGCGGCGCGTGGTGGCTTAAAAGTGTCTGCCTCAGAATTTCGTGATATGCGCTTCCCGATGCCAGAAGGTACCAAAAACTATATTTGGTCTGCGGGCAGTCAATCTGCGAATGGCTCTTTACAGTTAACCGGTTTGTTATCGCCTAATCCACTAGGCTTACATGACATGCTCGGTAATGTCGCTGAAATGATGTTTGAACCCTTTAGATTAAACAAACTCGACCGCTTACATGGACAAGCTGGTGGCTTTATTGTGCGTGGTGGTAGTTATCTCACCCCAGAAAGCGATATGCGCAGTTCATGGCGTCAAGAAGAGCCTTATTACACCAATACCGGTGCAAATAAAAACAAATACACGGGCTTTCGTTTAGCGATTGTCGCGCCAGCATTGACATCGAGAGACAAAATCAAAGAGATCGAAAAAGAGTGGCAACAACTGGGCAATGAGAAGCCCGCTAACGATAAATCAAAAACCAATAGCGATAACTCGATTAATAGCCTAAATACGCTCTCAACCCAGGTGCAAGATGAAGCACTGAAAAAGCAGTTAGCTGAATTGAAAAATACATTACGCGCAAATGCCCAACTGCGTGATGAGCAACGAGATCAAGCTATCCGCACATCACTGCAATTGGGCGCATTTTTATGTACCAAATTAAAAGATGATGGCGAGTTCTACGACAGATTAATTGCATTACATGAAAAAAATTGTCCTGCGGGCACAAAAGATGCCACTTGCGAACGACGCCAAGAGCAAGTTAACGAACATAAGAAAACCCTCGACTTTGTCGTGAGTTATTACGCAGACACATTAGTGGATATGGCAACAACTTATGATGCCTCTTTGGTGAAACCACAAATTGACGTTGTACACCAATTGATGGAAGCCAGAGGAAAATCAAATTTAAATACGTACCTTTCAACGTATATGCAGGGACTCCAAGGATATTGGGCTAACGGTAAAGTTTCACGGAACGAATGGCTTGAAGCGTGCAAAAAACAATAACAGAGACTTGGGATAATAGGTGTGGTATGAACAAACAACTTATGGCAGTACTTGGCATTAGTGCTGTGCTTGCCCTATCAGGATGTCAAAGTAATAGCGGTACTGACCCTCGTTTGAAAAATAACAGTGATATGGAGTTTTTCAGCAAATCAGGCATTACGGCTTGTGCGGGTGGTGCGGCGATTGGTGCATTAGGCTGTTTAGTCTCAAACTCCAGCAATAAAGGCGCATGTATGCTCATTGCTGCTGTCGCTGGCTGCGGGGTAGGTATTGGTGCAAATGCCTATTTAGACAATAAACGCCAAAACTATGCGACGAAAGAAGAGATGCTCAATTCAATGATTGCTGATATTCGAAATGAAAATCAGCGTTTACAGAGTGCCTCTAACACAGCGAAAGCGGTTATTGCTGATGATAAAAAAGCCATTGCAAAAATTCAGCAAGAAATGAAACAACAACGTTTAAATAAAGAAGCTGCAGAGAAACAACTGAAAGGTATTGATGCCAATATTGCAGCACTGCGTTCTCGTTTAGCAGATATGAAAAAACGTGAAGGTGAGTGGCGAGATATTGCAGCGCAGAGTCGTCAAGATGGCTTAAAAACAGCGCAACTTGATAAACAAATCGATGGGATGAAGAAGCAAGTGACCTCTTTACAAGAAGAACTTGATAGCCTTTATACTCAACGGACAGCAATAAAGCTTAGTTAACGTTAAAAAGGATGATAATGAAATTTTTACCTCTTTCCCTTGTTGGCATGACCTTACTATTAAGCGGTTGTGTCACCAATCCCGCTGATTGTGATCCAACAACGGGTGACGTCAGTATAATTACTAAGTTTAACTGTAATTATTCAGGGACTTACGACAATCGCGTCGAGCAAAAAAAAGCTATTCTCGCTAATGAGAAAGCATTAAATACAGAGTTTAAAGCCGTTCTTGCTGCCATTGAGAAAGAAAAGCAACAAACCAATGCCTCTCTCAAAAGTAAGCAAGCTAGCCAACAAGCATTAAACCAATCAATGAATAATCTGTTAAATCAAATTCGCCAAAAAACGAAAGGGCAAAATGATATTCAAAAACAGATCAATGAAATTGATAAACAAATGAAAGCGGCACAAAACAATCCATCAAAATCAGTGATGGAAAAACAACTTGAATTAGAGAACTTACAAAATCAAGTCATTAACCTACAAAGTGATTTAGGTCTTAAATAAGCCTAAAAAGGCTCTCTATTATTATTTAGAGAGCCTTTTTATTTAATTCCATTCTTATTTTTTATTTATTTTCATCGTGATTTATATTATCAAAATATTATTTATATAATATTAATAACAACTAACAGACCTCTTTAATAAAACAACCTTATTTAAGCTAACGTGTTATTTTTTATTCCATTAAAAATGGACTCATCATTATAATTCCATCGCTTAATAATGCATTCTTATTATTTAAATTATGGGATATAACTAATGAAAACAAAATTACTATCAACTTTATTTATTACTGGTTTATTGGCGACGTCTTCTGTCTATGCACAAAACGATTTTAAATTAGATAAAACCACACTTTCAGCAGGTTATGCTCAAGTCAAAATGGCAGGTCAAAACCCAATTCATGGTGGTGTTTTCTCTATTCGTCAAGAAATTAATTCACAATTTGGTATTTTAGCAACAACGACTTACGCCCAAAATGAATATGATTTAAACAAATCTGTTAATACTTTCTTTAAAGATGTTCATGCACGTTATTACTCTGTTATGGCTGGCCCGACAATCCGTTTAAATGATTTTATTAGTGTTTATGGCACCGCAGGTATGAGCCAAATTCAATTTAAATCTGAAAATTCAGAATTAAAAAAATTAAAGAAAAATGCATTTAGTTGGGGCGCAGGTTTAATCATTAATCCAGCAGAAATGATTTCTATTTCTCTTGGTTATGAAAATAGCCGTTTTAAATTTAAAGATACCGATAATCGCATTGTTTTAGATGGCTTCGTGGCCAATATTGGTTATCGTTTTTAATTAAATTGAAGCACATATTATTTTATAGTATGTGCTTGCTTTATCATTATATTAGAAAAAATAAGTACTTTTAATCTCCAATTTCTATCTTAAATTAAAAAACAATTCTGTACTTTCTGGTCTATACATTCCTTTAATTGACGCAGTACAAACAAAACCTTTTGATTTTAAAATAGGTGCTAATTCTATCAACTTTTCTTGTGCAACCGTAATAAGTACATCTGGTGAATCAAAGTATTGCAATGATAAATCGACCAATTGGCTACCTATCCCTTGCCCTTGATGAAATGGTGAAGTGTAAAGGGTGCAAATTTTATTCTCATAGGTACTTTTTTTCAGTAAAGCGATACCTAAGAGCGCAGTGCCATTATGGGCAATAATAATTTTTCGCTGATTTTCATAAGATGGCTGATAAAATTTATATTGGAGCCAGTAATTAAAATTAGGATATAACGCAGATATGTCACTTAAAAAGTGGCTTATCTGTAACAGAGAGGCTTGGTGATCATACGAAAATAGAGAAGCATAATTGATACTTCGCATATAACTCTCCTTCTTCATATAAAAACCTATTATTAATGGATTAATTTTAATTATATATTAACTTACAAAAAATCAAGTAATAATATTCGTTAATACTGTTGCAAGTAAACTAGAAATAGTACCTAGAACTAGAATACATAATATAACAAACATAACTTCTTTTAATCCCACTTTTCGAGTCATAAACCTAGCAAAAGCTGAAAAATACTCTATGTTTTTCTCTGATTTTGTCTTCCAATGATAGATCAACATTTTTGTTTTGACCTGTGTATCTTTATTATAACAAAGATATGAATCCCACAGTTTATCTTCTAATATTCGACAGCGATCATAGGTTGTATGTCCTATTTTAAATTCTGAGGATTCATTTCTAATGAGGAAAAAATGAACTTTATTAATCTCTCTGCATGTCGCGACTTTTTCTCTAATTGTTTTCGGTAAATTACGAGATTCATTAACTCTAAAATCTACAACTTCGCTTTTTTCAAAATAATACGTTATTAATGAATCTTTTGATTTATACTCTCTTGAAATATTATCAATATCTTCTTTTTCTAGAATATACCTAAATCTTAAATACCAATTTTTTCTTTATACTCTTCTGAACAATTGAATATTTTATTGGAGAATTTAATAATTGTTCCAACTTCGTCATCTTCACTATACTCTTCAATTAACACTCTACCTTCTGATGTTCCATGTGATAAATTAGTAAAAAATACAATACCTTCGCTATCTTTTTGTTCTGAAAAAACAATGTATTTAGCACTACATTCTCTTATTGGTTTTATATTACTTACATCATTATTAAAAACAGCCGAGATTAATTTTTCACTTTCAACAACTTTATCCCCTAAAGTCGGAATATAGCTTTTTATATTATACTTAAAAGGTAAGTAAACATTGATTGAATCGAAACATTTATTTTTCCCACTAATTAATACACCTATATCTAAATAATTTATTTTATCATCAGGAAGGTGCCAATAATTAAAATGTAGCTCTAAACCCAGAGTGTTAAACGCATTTTCACTTGAGTTTTCAACCCAAAAAGCTAAACTTTGTGTCATTTATAATCATTCCTGATCAAGATGAAAAAAATTATTATCAGTATCAAACCTAAGTATGTTCAAAAAATCTATGATGGCAATAAAGTTATAGAACTTCGTAAATCTATTGGATTAAGTTTTAAACAAAACAATAAAATGTATATTTATAGCTCTTCTCCTAAAAAAGCGATCGCAGGCCATGCTTATATCGATAAAATAGAACAAGTTAGTAAGGATGAGATAAAACAATATTATTTAGATAAAATTGCTATATCAAACGAAGAATTAGAAAACTACCTTACTAATGGCAAAAAAGGAATAATGATTTGGTTAAAAAATATAGTTGAATACCAAAAACCGATCACGCTCGCAAAACTAAAAGAAACGGGTTTCACTGCACCACAATCTTATTGCTATGTTTCAGATGCACTTACATTATTACTTAATAAAAACACTTAAAAACAAAAAGCCTCTGCTTTATAAAAACAGAGGCAAATTAACGCAAAAAAGACCCACACTAGGGAATAACACAGACACCGATTGTCTAAACAACTTTCTAAATCATTTTATTAAATCTTGGTAAGTGCCTAGCTGATAACCTCGTTCCACAATTGCTTGTTTTAACGTGATATCTGTTAATACTTCAAGCTCCGTTAAGCGCTGAAAGCAATAACCACTTGCACGTAACGAATTATCAATAAAAGCAGGATGTGTCATCACTTCAAGAGAGTGCTCACGACGTGCTTTTGATTCATCAAGCACCTTTAAAAATAAAGCCTGTGTGATTTCATCACCATAAAACTGGCTATCGAAACCCTCACTACTGATCACACCTTGAGTATCAATGCCTTCTTTTTGCGCTAAAGGTCTATCAACTCGCATCGGTAACGATTTTTCTTTGGCAAATTCCGCCACAATAGGAAAAATTTGCTTGAACATATGCACATGATGATGGCTATCAATATGGTCTGGTTCACAACCAAAGATCTCAATAAAACGCTGATATTGAGCTCTAAGCTCAACACGTATTTCATCAAGTGGCAAATTGCCCTCTTCTGCCATTTGCCAGACCCATTTCCCTAGCACACCTTCACGCGTTAAAGAAGATAAAGGAGACAGCGGTTTACCCATCGTCAACGTAAAATGAAGCCCAACACCTAATCCAGGCAACTCATGACGCAATTGTGCTGCATGTTTAATTCCTTCAGCATTGACAAGTGCCGTTGTTGAGCTAACCACGCCATGACGAAAACACTCTGCAATACCGTAGTTTTGACCTTTACTTAGCCCGAAATCATCCGCATTCACAATTAATAAACCAGCCATTCTGTCTCCTTATTACTTATTTTTATCTACTGACAATTAATGAGAGGCTTTTTCTAACTCAGCAATTGCTTTGGCAAAATTAGGTAGATGTGCTTTATGTGCTAATAACATTTCACGCGTAAGTACTTCTGCATCTTTATCTGAAAGTACTAACGGTGTTAAGTTCATCGCTAATAAAGCATCATTTAATTCGCCACTAATAGCCGCTTTGCTGGCCGCGATTTCAAAGGCTTTGATGGTATGAATTAATCCCATCACTTTTTCATCAAAATATGTTAAACGAGGATGAGGTTTAGCGCCATCACGCCCTAAAATAGCAGTCACTTCAATTGACCAATCTGCTGGAATATTATCGATATGACCATGATGTGGAATATTCACATAATGCTCAGCTTGTTTATCATTATAAATAGCATTAATCACTTCACAGGCTGCATCAGAATAATAAGCACCACCACGTAATTCCAACTCTTTCGGTTTGATATTTAAATCAGGATCTTTATACAATTCAAACAATTGTTTTTCGACTTTTTGTACTACTTTAGCGCGAGCACCGCCTTTATAGTATTCACCCATTTCAATAGCTAACATCTCTTTTTGCTTGAAGTAATACAGCAAATAAGAGCACGGCAGCATATTAAGAGAGCGGATCAAGCCTTCACTAAATGGTAGGTCAAAAATATTTTTCACAGAGCCCGCGGTTAATGTTCCTGAAGCCACGCCATCTAATAATTCAGGGAAGCGAGACTGACCATTTACAATAACGTCTTTAATAAACACCATATGATTTAAGCCAAATAAATCAATGGAGAGTTCATCTTTATCCGTCAGGTTAAGAACATCTGTAATAAACATCTTCATACCGATTGGAATATTACAAACCCCAATAAACTTCTTAAAATTGGTATGGCGATAAACGGCTTCTGTCACCATACCAGCTGGATTCGTAAAGTTGATGATCCACGCATTAGGGCAAATCTCTTCAACATCCTTAATAATATCGAAAATAACAGGGATAGTGCGTAAACCTTTAAATAGCCCACCAGCACCATTGGTTTCTTGCCCTAAATAACCATGACTTAAAGGAATTGATTCATCAAGCTCTCTTGCTTTCAATTGACCAACACGCAATTGTGTCGTGACAAAATCAGCGTCTTTTAATGCTTCACGGCGATTAAGTGTTTTATAAATGGTTAAAGGAATATCCGCCTTTTTTACCATGCGTTGGCAAAGCTCAAAAATAATATCAAGCTTCTCTTGCCCTTCTTCAACATCCACTAACCATAATTCAGTGATTGGTAGTTCATGATAACGCTTAATAAAACCTTCTAATAATTCAGGCGTATAACTGCTTCCACCACCAATGGTAACTACTTTTAATTTATGACTCATAAAATACTCCCATACAGCGTAATAGTGCTGTTATTTGTGTATTAATGGCGAAATTAAGGCGTAAAGAGCCATGAAGAAAATAAGCTTATTTTCTTCTTTCTCTCTATTTTCGATAAAATTAATCTTTATTGTTGATTAATTTCTTACGCTTAATAATGAATTAGTTTGTTTCTTTAATGCTGTATAAATTTTTTCGATAACTATTTGGAGTCAGCGAAGTTATTTTCTTAAATGTCTTAATAAATAAACTTGGGCTGCTGTAACCTGCATCAAAAGCAATATCTGTTATCGAATAGTTTGTAATTTCCAATTGTTTTTTCGCAAAATTAATTCGAATATCATGAATAATTTGCATGGGTGTTTTATCGTAATAACGCCGAGTTGCTCGGGTTAAATATTCTTGTGATTTCCCTGATAACATCACCATATTCACCAATGCATTTTCACCAAATTTTTGTTTGTCATGCATCTCGCTTACAGTGTCTTTTAGCCATAAGGGAATATCGTCTTGTGTTCTATTTTCTCGATGGTGTCGTAATCTATTCACCACATTAAAGGTGATAATTTCAATAAACTCATTAAATTCGGTATGGCGGAAATTCAGTGAGCCAACAACCGATTCAATATAGGAAAGAAACTCATTTTTTAATTCATAAACTTGTGAGGCAACAAAATAAGAAGGCAGTAACGAGAGATAATGTTTATCAAAAAAGGCTTTGCTAATACCCACATTGAGAATACGAGTTGCACCAAATTCATAAAAACTTTGATGATGAGAACCAATGGGAATAAAAACAAAATCACCACGTTCGAGTAAAATCTTTTTACCATTTATCTCTTGGTAATAGCGCCCTGTTAATACAATGGTGAATTCATAATAGTCATGCTGATGCAATCCACTAACACTTTCTGTTTTATTATAAATAAAGACATGAAAGTTTTTGCCATTAAATAGCTGATCTTCATAGACCATGCGTATTTCGCTTTGCGCTCTCAATGACTCCACCACGGTATTCATCTTATTTTATCTTCTCATGTAACTCGATTAATTCTGTCACCAACTCTCTGGCTAACATTGATGTCATTAAATGATCTTGCGCGTGAACTAATACCAAGCTGACTTTCGTTTTTCCTACACCTTGGTCATCACCAATTAAACGAGTCTGTATTTTATGTGCTTCATTTAATGCTTCGCGAGATTGTTCCATTAATTTTCTAGCGCCATCAAAATCACCTTCTTTGGCTTTTTTTAACGCGCCATAAGCCACACTACGAGCTTGGCCTGAGTTAATAATAAGCCCCATAATGATCTCTTCAAATTCATCATCGGTTGCACTGCTATCAACAGCATTTTCAATATCTAACATCATATTTCCTCTTTGACACTGCAAGTGCAGAGAAGCCTCTGCACTTGTGTTTTCTATCACTTAAAATTTCAACGCATTGGCAATATCTTCTTCACTTTCTTCTTTTTCAATTTCAGTTTGCGCTTTATTTGAAATAATCACGAAAGGAAGATAAATCAGTGTGGCAACACCCAAGTTAAACAGTGCTAATAACAGTGCCGCAATACTACCGTTGGTATTAAAGAAAGCACCTAGTCCGGTTGGCATTGTCCACGGCGCAATATTTGTCACTGGTGGGATTATCCCTAAGTAATAAGCCGTCACCGTAATCGCAGCAAGAATAGGCTGAATAAGAATAAATGGAATAAACATCACTGGGTTCATAATCACAGGCAGACCAAAAATAATCGGTTCGTTAATTTGGAATAAACCTGCTGGTAATGCCAGTTTTGCCACTTGGCGATGATCGGCACGACGAGATGCGATAAAGATAGCCAGAATAAGTCCCAGTGTTGCCCCTGTACCGCCTAAGAAGATAAAGGAGTCTAACATTGGTTTTGCCCAGAGGTGGAACGTCTTACCCGCTGCCAGTGCCGCTTCCACTGAACCGTATTCGGTGTAAATTGACACGTTCTCTAACGCCCAAGGCGTCATAATGCCACTATCAAGTGCAGCAAGAGCGAGTGATCCATGAATACCAAAGAACCACAATAGAGAAGTAAAGATAACGTAAGCCCAACCAACCACAGAGCCCATTGATGCTAATGGTGTGGAGATAGAATCTAAAATAATTTGATGGAAGTTCGTTTCATACGTCGCTAATCCCCACGAAACAATCCCCATGACTGATAAAATAATAAAGCCTGGAATTAATGCGGAGAATGAACGTGAAACAGACGCGGGTACGCTATCTGGTAAACGGATTACCCAGTTACGACGCACAATAAAGGTAAACATTTCAGCCACAACAAGACCAATAATGATACCTGAAATAATATTTGCCCCACCTAACCAATTAGCGCCGACTGCATAAGCACCACCTGCGTTATAAGGTGTTACTGTCATAAAGGCTGCAATGGAAAGTAAACCTGCTGCAATCGGGTCAACTTTACGCTCTTCTGCTAATGCCATTCCGATAAAGAACGGTGCCATCAACGACATTATACCCAATGTACCATTATAGACATTCCCACCTATGGCTTTAAAACCATTGAGTGTTTCTATTGTTGATGCATCAAGGCGGATACCTAAAGAATAAAAGAAGGAGCCATCACCAAAACTAAGAAAAACGTTATTGATAAGTACAAACATTGCCCCTGCAAGGGTTAATGGCATTAAACGAATAAAGCCATTTTTAATCGCATTAACGTGAGGTTGCTTTCCAATTTTAACCGCAAAAGGAAGGAGTACCTTTTCAAGTGAACCAATAAACTTACTCATAGAAAAATACCCTTAAAATGCCGCTAATTGCTCGGCTTGCTGAAAAATTCGCTCTTTGACTGGAATAGAAATAATAAAAAAATAAAAAATAGAATTAATTTGTTGTTGCAGATGCTTTTTTAATAGAGGCGACAGCGGCTTTTAACACACCTAAGCCATCTACTTTTCCGTATAACAAAGAATCGATCACTTCGACCGGTTTATTAGGGAGTAATTTTTGGATATCAGGCAGCATCCAGCTAATTTGTGGACCAAGTAAAATCAGATCCGCATCCTGTCCTTTTTGTGCTGCTAAGGTTTCAGGAAATGCTTCAATGACCACAGGCACCTCATATTTTTCTGCTTGTGCTCGCATTTTGGTCACGAGAAGAGATGTTGACATGCCAGCAGAACAAAATAAGTAAATATATTTCTTTTGCATAAAACCCTCTTGAGTTGGCAACGATTTACCCTAGAGATAACAAGGCTTTCTCTTGTGCATTCATTACTGTGTCAGTACAGAAACCGAAGTAAGATTAAAATAAGGATTGTTTCTGCTTGAATGAAGTATACGCAATGATACTGGATAACGATATTTCTTATAGGTTCAGAATTGTCTCTCCTTGACCTACTCTTTTGACACTCTTCACAAATTGAGCAAATAATCTTAAGAGTTCTTTCACGTCACGAAATTTGTCTTTCTGATTAACACCTATGACTACCCGTAAAATTTCGCCATTTTAATCAAGTTAATTCTTTATTATTATGAGAATGTGAATTAGTATCATTACTCTTTATATTTTTGATGGTATTATCGTCTTCTTTGTGGATCAATATTTAGGCCACTGCTGTAAAGATCCGTGTTATTTCGTGTTGCAACAATATGGGAAAGAGAATGTTTAAAAAGTCATTAAGCCCACTGTTCTTACTGCTTTCTTCACTTGTTATCGCAGGTTGTGATAACGCTCAAGACACATCAACAACACAATCAGCAGAGAAACAAACTCTCACGATTGAACATTTCCAAGGGACAACTGAAATCCCTGCACACCCACAAAAAGTGGTTGTGATGAATATGGAAACCCTCGATATTATTGATGCATTAGGTGTTTCTATTGTTGGTCTTCCACAAACGAATGTTCATTTACCAAAATTCTTAGAGAAGTACACCAATCCGAACGATTACATCAATGAAGGTGCCTTATTTGAGCCAAACTATGAAAAGCTCAGCACAACAGCGCCTGATTTAATTTTAAGTGGTAGCCGTGCGCGTGATGCATATCCTAAATTAAGTGAAATTGCACCTGCGATTTCAATGGATATCGATCCTAAGCGTTTCGTTGAAAGCCTTGCTGAACGCACAACCACATTAGGCCAGATTTTTGGTAAAGAAGAGCAAGCTAAAAAATTATTGGCTGATTTCAATAGCAAAATTGCTACCGTAAAATCAAAAACCCCAGATGCGGGTAAAGCAATGGTGGTTTTAGTCAGTGGCGGTAAAATTTCAGCTTATGGGCCAGGCTCTCGCTTTGGCTTTATCTATGATGTATTAGGTTTTGAACCCGCTTATGTTTTTGATAGCCCAGGCTCACACGGCAACATCGTTAACTCTGAATTACTGTTAAAACTTAACCCAGATTGGCTGTTTGTCATTGACCGTGATGCAGCAATTGGTCGTGAAGATTCACAACCCGCTCAACAAGTTCTCGATAACGCACTGGTAAGAAAAGTAAATGCTTGGAACAAAGACCAAGTTATCTATCTTGATTCAAGCTCTATTTACATTTCAGGCGGGATCCAAACTTACTCTCGCTTAATGGATACCATTAATCAGGCGTTGGATCAGAAAAAATAAAATAATCGAATGAAAACGTTCCATTTATCATTGGGGATAGGGATTGTTGCTATCCTCTCAATGATCAGTCTATTTGTCGGCGCAGGAGATATTACTCCTGCTTCGCTTTTTTCTGATCCCGATATGCGCGATATCTTCTTTATCAGCCGTGTGCCAAGAACCCTATCATTATTACTCGCCGGTGGTGCCATTAGTGTTGCAGGTTTAATCATGCAACTACTCACTCAAAACCGCTTTGTTGAACCTTCTCTCGCAGGAACAACACAATCTGCAAGTCTTGGCTTATTAGTTGTCATGTTGCTCTTTCCAGCCGCTGGCATCTTTACCAAAATGATGGTTGCAACTGTTTTTGCCCTTCTTGGTACTTTGTTATTTATGTTGCTTTTGCAAAGGATCACCTTAAAAACAACACTAATAGTACCTTTAGTGGGCATTATGCTCAGTGCAGTTATTGGCGCACTCACTATCTTCTTAGCGGTATATTTCGATTTACTGCAATCATTAGATGCATGGACAAGTGGCGATTTCTCAAGTGTGTTACAAGGCCGTTATGAGCTGTTATGGCTTGTCGGTGCGCTAGCAATCATGGCGTGTTGGGTGGCTGATAGCTTTACTGTTGCCGGAATGGGGCGTGAATTTTCCATTAACGTGGGACTCAATTACCGCAAAGTGATGATCATTGGGTTATCCATTATTGCACTGATTAGTGGTGTTGTGGTTTCCGTTGTCGGCGCATTACCTTTCCTCGGCTTAATTGTGCCCAATCTGGTGAGCTTAGTAATGGGCGATAACATCCGCAAAACCATTCCTTGGGTTTGCTTGAGTGGTGGTGCAATTGTTTTACTGTGTGATGTGATTGGTCGCCTTATTCGCTACCCATTTGAAATTCCTGCCAGCGTTATTTTAGGCGCAGTGGGTGCCATTATTTTCCTTTTCTTAATATTAAAGCAGCAACGTTATGCAAAAAGTTAATTCATCCATAATTAGCAAATGTACTGGCGCTGTCGAACATAAGAAAACGCGCCTCTCACCTATGTCTCGTATTTGGTTATTATTAGGGGCATCGTTATTATCCATTGTGTTATTTATGACGATAAACCTAAACGGCAATATCTCTTATATTCTGACTCACCGTGCTTATATTGTACTTACAATGATTGTGGTAGCGTTTGCCGCTGGTGTTTCCACGATATTGTTTCAAACCATCGCGAATAACCGTATTTTGACACCCTCACTTATGGGGTTAGAAGCTCTGTTTGTATTACTACAAACTGTGTTTATTTTCTTTGAAGGGGATATGCCTGCCTCGTGGATGTTGAACCTATCAAAGTTCTTCTTAGAATCGACATTGCTGGTGCTATTTTCTGTTGTGCTCTATCGTTGGTTGTTTAGTTCGGTACGCTTTAACATTAACTTAGTCCTGATGATCGGGATTATTTTAGGCACTTTATTTCGTAGTTCAGCTACGCTATTACAACGTTTGATGGATCCCAATGAATTTTCCGTCTTACAAAGTCGTATGTTTGCCACTTTCACCCGTGCAACGCCTGATCTTATCTTTTGTGCTTTAGCCATGATTGTGGTTGTCGGTGTTTTACTTTGGCGTATGCGTTATAGCTTTGATGTCATGGCATTAGGACAAGCCAATGCCATTAACCTCGGTATTAATTACCGCAAACAAACCACTTATATTCTGTTACTGATTTCTGTTCTAGTGGCCGTATCAACGGCGTTAGTGGGTCCGTTAACCTTCTTAGGGTTAATTGTCGCTAACCTCGCTTATCATATCAGTGGCAGTAGCCAGCACCGTTTCTTGATGCCCGTAGCCTTCCTACTGGGTACTATTGCCTTAATCGGTGGGCAACTGGTTTTAGAATATGGCTTAAAAATGACAGGAACACTTTCTGTTGTGATTGAGTTTGTTGGTGGGATGTTCTTTATCTATTTGGTGTTAAGAAGACTTTAATATGATTGAAATCAGCAAAATATCAAAACGTTATCAAGACACAACCGTTCTCGATAATATTACAACAACAATTCAACGTGGCGGTATTACTTCGATCATAGGCCCTAATGGCGCAGGTAAATCCACACTACTTTCTGTTATTGGACGTCTATTACTTCCTGAAAGTGGCATGGTGAGCGTTAATGGTATGGATGTTGCTGCAACTGATAGTGATGTTCTTGCTAGAAATCTTTCAATACTGCGCCAAGAAAACCAGTTTGTTAGCCGTTTAACCGTAGAAGAATTAGTTGGCTTTGGTCGCTATCCTTACAGCAAAGGTCGTTTAACGCTCGATGATAAAAAAGTCATTGATGAGTCATTAGACTTTTTAAATTTGACTGAATTTCGTCACCGTTATCTAGATGAATTATCGGGTGGGCAACGTCAACGTACCTATGTTGCGATGGTGCTATGCCAAGACACAGAATATGTCATGCTTGATGAACCACTGAATAATCTTGATATGAAGCATGCGGTAATCATGATGAAACTTCTGCGAAAAGCAGCAGATGAGTTAGGAAAAACCATTATTATCGTTATTCATGATATCAATTTTGCTTCTGTTTATTCTGACTATATTTTAGCCATGCGTAACGGACAACTGTATTATCACGGTTCACCAAAAGAGATCATGAAAGCAGAGATTATCGAAGATATTTTCGATACACCCGTTAACGTTAAAGAGCTAGATAATAAGCTAATTGCTATGTATTACTAATTCCATTTAGCCCTATTATCTTCAATAAAAAGCATGTTGTTCTTCTTATTAACAACATGCTTTTTTATTGCCTTTTCCCTTGCTGAAGTAACTCTGAATCAATATCTTCAAAGATAGATTGCCATTCGTTATCATCAATATCCATTAATCCAAAATAGCGCAGTAAAAAAGCGCCTTCTGTCGCTAAAAATGCCAATCTTGCCCGTTTTCCAGCTTCTGTTGTCATATCTACACCTGCTAATCGTTGCTGATACCACTCTTTTGTACTTTGTAGATATTCAGGCGTTTGCAGCAATGCTGCCATCAAACTCGCTCCTTTAGCAAAAGAGACTTTGTCATGATTATGAGTGGCATGAATATGTGCAGTGACTCGATTTTCAGGTGAGTTATCGTTTTCAACGATCTCTTTAAATTTAGTTTCGTAGCTTCCTTCCCAATGCTCAAACATCGCATCAATCATTGCTTCTTTGCTGCTAAAACAGTATTGAACGCCCCCTTTTGAGATCCCCATTTTTTTGGCAACAGTATCAATCGTTAATGCTGCCGCTCCTTGCTCCATGACAATGTCGAAGATAGCTTCTAACAGTTTTTCTCTATCAATGGTTCTTTGACGTCCCATAAAAAACCTCTTTTCAATACGGTTGTATGGATTTATATTATAGCCGCTAGTAAAAATAATACTCATAAAATAACCGAGATTTATATGCTCAAAGATTATAAACGTTGGATAGTATTACTTTTGGTATCTAGCATGCTGTTTCTCATTGTTGTTGATGTAACGGTGCTTTATACCGCATTACCGCGTTTAACTTATGATTTAAACGCAAGTGCTTCAGAAAAACTTTGGATAATGAATGCTTATCCATTAATTGTTGCTGGATTATTACCCGCAGCAGGTATGCTAACCGATAGAATTGGTCATAAGACGCTGTTTATCTGTGGTCTTCCTCTTTTTGCGATTGCCTCTCTATGTGCTGCTTTCTCACCGACAGCAACCACTTTAATTGCTTCTCGAGGTTTTTTAGCCGTGGGTGCCGCAATGAGTATGCCTGCAACACTATCAATCGTACGCCAAGTTTTTAGCGATCCACAAGAGCGAGCTATTGCGATTGGCATTTGGTCTGCAGTTGCTTCTGGCGGAGCTGCTTTAGGACCTTTAATTGGTGGCATGTTACTTGAACATTTTTGGTGGGGTTCTGTCTTTTTAATTAACGTCCCTATTGTGCTTATTGTCTTGCCGTTCTCTATTTGGCTTATTCCTAAATTTTCGGGATATGGTGATCATAAAATTGATTATTTAAGTTCAGTACTCATTTTAGTGGGTTTGATCAGTGCTATTTATGCCTTAAAAGAGATAGGAAAACCTTATACACAGTGGAATGAAGCGACGATTGCCGCCATTATTGCCGTAGTTTTCCTCACTCTATTTACTCTACGCCAACGTAAACAGATTCACCCGATGATTGACTTTAGGTTATTTAAAAACCGCTTTTTTAGTATCGGTATTTTAATGGCCGTACTTTCTATGGTGATCATTGTAGGCATTGAATTATTGCTTAGCCAGCGTTTACAGCTTGTTGCGGGGTTTACTCCACTGAATGCAGCGCTAGTCATTTTACCTATTCCTATTGGCTCTGTACTTGCTTCTCCCTTGGCAGGTTATTTCTTGGTTCGTTTAGGTGAAGTTCGCTTAATTATTGCCGGATTTATGCTTACTTTGGTGGGAAATCTGTGGTTAATTGCTGTTTATCAAACAACATCTCCAATGGTGTTAATCGGTAGCTTATTCTTAATCGGCTTTGGTTTAGGCATTATCTTTACCACGGCATCTACGTCAATTATGTTGAGTGTTGCAGATAGGCAAGCGGGAATGGCGGCATCAATTGAAGATGTAGCTTATGAGCTCGGTAGTGTAATTGGTGTGACATTTATGGGCAGTTTGATGAGTACAGTGTACACCTTAAAACTGATATTACCTGACTCATTAACAATTGATAATGCGGTATATGACAGTTTAGATGAAGCTCTTATTGTGGCAGAAAAATTGCCAAATGACATGGCTTCTCTCGTGATATCTCAAGCAAATACCGCCTTTGAAAATGCCTTTTTTGTCGTGCTAACCGCGACCGCAATTATTACGGCACTTAGCTTAGTGGTTCTACCTTATTGTTTACGGAATGAGGTGCGAAAGTAAAATTGTTTTGATAATAGCTATTTGCACATTTTTGTAGAAATTAAAAAAACAAAAGGAGAGCTTAAGCTCTCCTTTTTGGTATTTATCTACGACAACAATATGTTGAAGGATTAGCCACTGCCTAATCGACTGATATTTGCTCTTTACAAGCTGACCTCAGCCAGGTGCTTACGCGGATCCCATCTGGATTTTAAGAGCGAGGAGACTTAAGCACACTCTGTAACATTTTTATATCTTTTTATCTTGATATTATCAAGACTTTTGATTTTATCGTCTCATTGAGCTAAATAGGCAAATAGCATGTATGACTGCATTAGGATATTGTAGTGCCATAATCTTTCTTGCTGTAGTTAATGTTGTTCCTGTAGCCATAAGATCATCAACAAGTAGTATTCTTATTCGCTCAGGGGATGATGATACTTGCTCATTTAAAATAAATGGTGGAAATATATCTCGAAATTTAGTCGGAATTCCTTTTAGTGAAAAATCACCATTAATTCCAACTTCTCTTGCTTGTATTTTAATTTTAAAATCAAGACTCTTAGTTTCTTTAACACTAATATTCGCGTTATCAAGAAGTTGGAAAGCATTATTAACTGTTATTTTTCTTAGAATATTAGATAAATGTAACGCATTAAATTTTTTTGCCGACCGTTTTGCTATGATATAACTAATATTATGAGCTGATGGCATTGATATTATTAATTGATACCCTTGAGATTCGAGCTCCATAAATTTTGTGCAAATAATTTTAAAACTATTATTAAGTTTTTTTATACTCGAAATATTTGTATATAAGCCATTTTTTCTTTTTAATGCATAAATTAAAGGACAGTTATCTCCTAGGTGACGTTATTTTCTGTCACGACTTTGTTTACCTGAAAGAAATTGTCGTTTAAAAATTGCATAAATTTTTAAACCATTCGAATATTCAATAGTTGGATTTCCTTTAGATTGAGTTGTTAACCAATCAGAGCAATCATGATCCACAATAACACATTGTTCTTTAAGAATTAATCCCACTAACATATCTCTATACCAAAAGAGAGCAAAGTATAACAGAGATAAAATAATAGGACTATCTTCTAAAGAAGATATTTATTAAGAAGACTATCTCTACTTATTTAAATAAAATTAACATCTAACTTAAAATAAGAGTATATCTATTTTTAAACTCAAAAATTATCTAAATTATCCATATTTAATTTAATTAGAGAATTATTTTATTATTCATATTAAAACCGATCAATATCCAGTGCATCCATACTAAAATGCGAAGGTGATTGTCCCATCTGCTTTTTAAACATGGTTGAGAATGAACCAGCACTGTTATAGCCCAAATCAAAGGCAATTTCAGTAATTCCCCGTCCTGATAAGATTTGTGTTAATGAATTTAATAAGCAGACTTGTTGTCGCCATTGTGAAAATGACATTCCTGTTTGCTGACGAAAAAATCGGCTAAAAGAGCGCTCACTTTTATGTAATTTATCTGCCCACTGTTGCGGTAAAGAATCTATTTTAGGATTACGGATAAAATCACGGCATAATTTAGCTAATTTACTGTTTTGTGGAATAGGCGCAAAAAACGGTAATGGTTTTGCTTTCGCTAATTCACATAGGATTAGCTGCATTAAAAGACCATCTCGCCCTTTTTTGTCATATTCCGCAGGTACATCAACAGCTTCAAGTAACAACTGACGAAAGAGAGGAGAAACACTTAACACTTCACACTGTTTACTGTGACGAGGAGCAGCTGAAGGCTCGATATACAAGCTTCGTGTACTCACATCTAACATACGAGTTTCATGCCCTGTTTCTGGCGGTATCCATACGCCACAAGACGGTGGAATAACCCACTCACCATCATCGGTACTCACTTCAATTAAGCCTGTGGCAGGATATAAAAATTGAGCTCGACGATGTTGATGCGTTTCTAACAACGTATTAGGCAGATAGTCTGTACCTAGCGCAATAACATCTCGGTCAAGTGAATCAACGCTTTTTAAAGGTACATTTCTCACAATTTGAACCACTCTCTTTTTATTTTCGTCCTTTTAATATAGCAGTTATCCCACACTCTACACACTGGCAAATAATAACCTATATAATTAAAAACGTTATATATTTAAATATATAACTAAAATACCTTATGCGAAATTTCAACCTTCTTGATATCTATTTAACAAACCCTATTAACAATCAAAAAACGAGCTTTTAACACCTCTCGTAAATAGGCTGAAATTCAAATGTCATTGTCTGGTTTTAGAATGTTGGCAAAAGATTAATCAACTACTATCCCTCTCGCAGAGGTTGTTTCGAGCATTCTGCAATTATCTATGCATTCAATAATAATGCAGCGGATACCAGACATTCCCTTTATTCATAGCCTAGAAAAATCACGCACATTCTTTATATCAAGTATCGGGTATATCGGGATCCGCCTATTATGTTTAAGGTAGAGTTCATTATGAGCAATCAGTCCGATCACGATAGTGATACAAAGAGCATTCTCAACGATGTTAGCCGCCGTCACTTTATTCAAGCGAGCTCAGCATTAGTCACCCTTCCTTTTCTCGCATCAAACTCTTTTGCTGCGACAACAGATAACGCTATCCCAGTAAAATCAATAACAACCGAAGATGGAGAGCGTGTTGTTTCAACCTGTAGTAGCTTTGACTGTGGAGGTAAATGTGACATTCGTGCTCATGTAAAAGATGGTAAAGTCACCCGTATTAGCACACGCCCAGATGCTGATTTAGATGAAGAGATGCCCATTATGCGCGCCTGTGTACGAGGTCGTGGTTATCGTAAATTTGTCTATCACCCAGACCGTTTAAAATACCCAATGAAACGCGTTGGAAAACGTGGCGAAGGCAAATTTGAGCGCATCAGTTGGGAAGAAGCCACCACGCTTATCGCACAAAATATGCAACGCATTAACCAGCAATATGGTCCAGCGTCTCGCTTTGTGAGTTTAAGTACGGGCGTTACTGGCGGTATTTTCTCAGGTGCGAATATGTTACGTCGCCTGTTTAATATCACTGGCGGTTTTCTGGAAAACTATCACTCTGTCAGTAACGGTAATACCCTTGCGGTCACGCCTTATACATACGGTACCGCAGCCAGTGGCAGTACATTAGATACGTTAGAAAATACCCCTCTCGTGATTTTATGGGGTCATAATCCTAACGAAACTATTTTTGGTCATTCAAACCATTTTTTCCAAAAAATGAAGAAAAACGGCACTAAATTTATTGTCGTTGACCCTCGTTATTCTGATACCGCCTCTTCTTTAGCTGATCAGTGGATCCCTTTATTACCCACGACAGATAACGCGATGATGGATGCGATGATGTATGTCATCGTCAGCGAAAACCTGCATGACCAAGCCTTTATTGATAAATACACAATCGGCTTTGATGAGCACCAAATGCCAGAAGGTGTGGGTGAAAATGAGTCTTTAGTTGCCTATTTAATGGGTAAAAAAGATGGCATTAAGAAAACCCCTGAATGGGCTGAAACCATCACTAAAGTACCTGCCGATACTATTAAACAATTAGCTCGTGAATACGCATCGACAAAACCGGCTGCATTAATGCAAGGCTGGGGTCCTCAACGTCATATTTGTGGTGAACGGACGGCGCGTGGCGCTACTTTACTCGCTACTATCACGGGGAATGTGGGAGTGCGTGGTGGTTGGGCTGCGGGTTATGGCATGGCATTAAATTCTGAACTGCGTAAAACCATCGCAGGGCCAAGCCTATTAACCAACCCAGTAAAAGCGAAAATTAATATCACCAACTGGGTGCAAGCGTGTGAAGATAAAAACTTAGTCACACCACAAAATGGGTTACTGAATGCTGAGAAACTTGATACTGAAATCAAGATGATTTTCTCTATGGCCGGTAACTACATGACGAACCAAAATACCGATATTCTTCATGCCGCCAAAGTACTTGAGGATGAATCGAAAGTAGAATTTATTGTTTGTAGTGATCTCTACCTGACGCCAAGTGCGAAATATGCCGATATTTTACTGCCAGAAACCAGCTTCTTAGAACGTTGGAACATCGGTGGTACATGGAGTTATGGCGACTACATTATTCTTTCTGAAAAAGTGATTGAACCTGAGTTTGAGCGTCGTACTGACTACGATTGGTTACGTGAAGTTGCTGATAAATTAGGCGTGGGCGAACAATTTAGCGAAGGTAAAGAGACCGATCGCGATTGGATTGAATATTTAGTCAATGATGCAAGTGCTAAACGTCCTGAAGACGGTATTCCAACCTTTAAAGAGCTATTGGTTAAACGTCGTCATCTATTAAAACATCGTCCTCATACTCAAAATGTGGCGTTTGAGAAAAATATCCAAGATATCGAGAATAATCCATTCCCAACGCCATCAGGCAAAATTGAGATTTTCTCTAAGCGTTTATATGACATGAATAATGTCGATATTCCTGCACTCTCTCATTATGTACCCGCTATTGAGGGTCCTGAAGATACGTTAACAGATAAATTCCCGTTACAACTTATCACATGGAAAGGGCGTAACCGCGCAAACTCAACGCAATTTACCAACCCTTGGTTGCAAGAAGTACAACGCCAAGAACTCTGGTTAAACCCGTTAGATGCCCAAGATAGAAACATCAAAGAGGGCGAGAAAGTCAAAGTGTATAACGATCGCGGGGTAACGATGGTTCCCGTCAAGTTAACACAACGAATTATGCCTGGTGTCGTCGCCTTGCAAGCAGGTGCTTGGTGGCAACCTGATGCAAAAGGCATAGATCAAGGTGGATGTGCCAACGTATTAACATCATCCCGTAGCACCGCAATGGCACACGGCAATGCTCACCAAACATTATTGGTCGAGGTAGCAAAAGCATGAGTAAATTTATCGTTTATCCCGCTGTGAGCAACAAACAGTTAGGATTTTATATCGACAGCGCTCGCTGTTCAGGTTGTAAGGCGTGTCAGGTTGCCTGTAAAGATAAAAACAACCTTGATGTCGGACGCAAATTTCGTCGTGTCTATGAAATTACGGGCGGTGGTTATACCCGTAATCCTAAAGGCGCACTGGTCAATAATGTCTTTGCTTACACGTTATCTATTTCTTGTAACCATTGTGACGATCCGATTTGCGTTAAAAACTGCCCAACCACAGCAATGCATAAGCGTGAAGGTGACGGCATTGTGATGGTAGATACAGACAAATGCGTCGGTTGTGGTGCTTGTGCGTGGTCTTGCCCTTATGGCGCGCCACAGATGAACCCAGAAACCAAACAGATGTCGAAATGCGACTTTTGTATCGATTTACAGCAAAAAGGTGAACAACCAGTTTGTGTCGCTACTTGTCCGTTAGGTGCAATCCAATTTGGCCCTATTGATGAACTACGTGAACGCTATGGCGATTTAGATTATGTCACGGGTTTACCTTCCCCTGAAATAACGCATCCAAACCTTGTTATTAACCCACATCAGGGTGCCAATAATGACGGAATTAATAATAAGGGAGAAAGAAAATGAATGAATGGTCATTATTAATCTTCACATTTATGATGAATGCGGCCATTGGTCTTGCGCTAATAACAGGGCTTTTTACTCGCCGCCTTTCTCATTATCTCAATGCAGAAAGCTACTATCGCTTTATGCTATTGGCCTTATTTGTTATTTGTGGACTAGCAGGTTTAGGCTCTATTGCCTCAATCACTCACTTAGGTGTGCCATTAAATGCCCCAAATGCGATTAGAAATGTTTTTTCCGCTTGGCTAAGTCGTGAAGTTGCTATCACAGCTATTTTTGTCGGTTGTCTAGGCTTAACCTTTTTATGGCTCTGGCGCACTCGCAAACTCTCAATGCTGTTATTAAGTACCAGTATTCTGATTGGGTTATTTGATATTTATTGCATGGCATCAATTTATCGCCACACCTCCATTTTGACATGGATGGATAACAATACGTATGTGATGTTCTTCGGGGCAATGTTAACGCTAGGTGCTGCAATTTTCTTTTTATTGTTCAAAATAGTGCAACGTGTCGGAAATAAGCTAGGTATTGAAATACCACAAACCTCTTTCCCAATGCGTTGGAAATGGCAACTATGGGGAATAATGGCAGTTAGCTTAATGGGTCGATTATTGTATCAACCTTTTTATGAGCAATATTTAACTAGCACTCTATATAGCCAAAAATCGGTGACATTCCCGTTATCACCTATTCAAGTCTATTACTCCATTGGTTCGTTACGGACTACATGCTGGATCTTAGCAACCTTTGCAGTATTGGCTTGTGGTTATAGTTTAGTGAAATTCCTAACCCCTGAAAATCAAGAGAAATCCACTGAGTCTATTTTTGCACTTGGCTGTGTTATCGCAATTATCGCTGACTTTATGTTGCGCTATGTTTTCTACTCAATTCACTAATTGCCATTGAGTATGTCGTTTAAATAATAAAAAAAACAAACCTCATTAATCGGGGTTTGTTTAAGGAAATATCAAAATTATGAGCAGACTCTCTTATTATGCGGCTGCATTTAATTTATTGGGAATTTGTTATTTGTTCCCACCTGATGATGACACCAATAAAACTGCACTCAACTTTTTTAAAACTGGGGATTTTGTAGCACAGTGGCCTTGTAAAATTGAAAACCGCCTGTGTGAACGTTTAATTGATTCTGTGTCTATCGATACAGAGCAATTAAAAAACCAATGGCAAAATCTTTTTGTTGGCCCTAATGCGTTGCCTGCACCCCCTTGGGGTTCGGTCTATTTAGATCCTGAAGGCTTATTACAAGGGGATTCTACCCTTGCGCTGAGTGAATTTTTAAAACGGGAACGCTTAAAAGTAAACACGCCTTTTCCAGAGCCTGTTGATCATATCGGTTTGATGTTATTTCAAGCGGCAGTATTGGCATCAGAAAAAAGAGAAGACGCGGTTAATGAATTATTTTCCCTTCATTTAACGACATGGCTACCTCACTATTTAAATAAATTAAAAATGAGTGGGTATAGCCAATTTTATAGCACATTAACAGAACTGGTAACCATCACGGTGAACGCATTCAGAAAATAGAAATTTATTAACAATTTATCATCCTAACATAATTATTTAAGGTAATTTGGACCACGCACCCAAATTACCTTTTTTCATTTAGAACATCCCTTTTAAAATTATGATAATTTTAATCCCAAGCGTTTTGTTAAACGACGTAGGTTAGCTGGATCAAGTGATAATTCTCGCGCGGTTGCCGCCCAATTTTGGTTATTACGTAGCAATGCTTGTTTGATTAAGTCTCGCTGAAATTCGTCCGTTGCTTCTTTTAGATTTTTTTCTTCTGAAGGTAACGTTTGAGAACCAGAGTGAACTGGATTTTCAGCCCCTAAAGCAAAATGGCTCACTTGTAAAATAAGGCTATCAGTTTTATTTCCCGCTCTGGCTAAAACAATCGCTCGATGAATGGTGTGTTCTAATTCTCGCACATTACCTGGCCAAGAATAGTGTAATAAATAAAGGCGTAATTCTGGGCTAATAATCACTTGAGTAAGATTAAAACGTTGACGATATTGTTCACAAAAATAACCTACTAATAGCAGAATATCTTCGTCTCTTTCTCGTAATGGAGGCACATGCAGAGGGAAAATACTTAAACGATGAAATAAATCAGCACGGAAATTCCCCGCTAATACTTCTTCCCATAAATCACGATTTGTTGCTGCTAATACACGCACATTAACGCGTAAATTACGATCATCACCAATACGTTGAATATCACCATATTGTAAGACACGCAGTAATTTGGCTTGCAGTGATAATGATAACTCCCCTATTTCATCAAGAAATAACGTTCCGTTATCTGCCATTTCAAATTTACCACTACGATGACTAATTGCTCCTGTAAAAGCCCCTTTCACATGACCAAATAATTCACTTTCCGCCACGCTCTCAGGCAGTGCGGCACAATTTAAATAGACTAACGGATTATCTGCACGATTAGACATTTCATGAATGGCTTTTACCACCAGCTCTTTACCCGTTCCCGTTTCGCCACTCACTAAAATATTCATATCTGCGGGTGCAACAATTTCTATCTCTTTTTTCAGTTGCATCATTGAAGGCGATAAACCAATAATTTCTGTTTTTACTGTGGGCTTAAACGTATTGGTTGGCGTAAATAACATATTTTGATTTTCAAGTTGCTCAATCAATAATGCATTATTTAATGCCCCTGCGGTTAATGCAGCAATTAAACGTAATTCTTCATCACTAAAGGTATCAAACTGATGAGGATCCATTCCATCAAGCGTTAACGTACCAATTAAGTCTTGTCCCGCAAATAACGGCAATCCCACACAAGCATGCACTTTTAAATGCTCTCTATCCGGAATAAGCCCATCATAAGGATCGGGTAAATCACTATCCGCAGGAAAACGAACAACATCCCCAGCACGCGCAATAGTTTCAAGGCGTGGATGCCCTTCAAGTAAAAAACGCCGCCCTAATACATCAGGCACAAGACCATCTATCGCCAATGGAATAAACTGATGAGGCTCATAACGAAGCAGAGCGGCCGCATCGCAATTTAGCACTTGCCGAAGCGTGGTCACAAGGCGTTGAAACCTATCTTGATGACCCACATCTTTTTGTAATTCAATGGCAATTTTAGCCAGCACATCAACAGAAAAGCCCATAAAAACACCTCATAGTCATTATGACTGTTATTATGGTCATTTTGACATGATAAAGATAGTCATATTGACAATACATAAATAGCCAATAAAACAAAAGACGTTATAAAACAACAAATTAAAAACTGGCACGCTTCTTGATTATATCAATACATATCCCTATGAAAAGATTAATGAGAAGGAACAATACAAAATGGCTATTCATGTTAAAAATAATGTTAATTGGGTTGGACAACGTGACTGGGAAGTTCGTGATTTTCATGGCACTGAATACAAAACATTATTAGGCAGTAGCTACAACAGTTACCTAATACGTGAAGAAAAGAATGTGCTTATTGATACGGTCGATCATAAATTTAGCCGTGAATTTGTGCAAAATTTACGCACGCAAATTGATCTGGAAGAGATTGATTACATTATTATTAATCATGCAGAAGAAGATCACGCAGGCGCACTCACTGAGCTGATGTCTTTTATACCTAATACCCCGATTTATTGCACAGCAAATGCGATTGATTCAATCAATGGTCATCACCATCACCCTGAGTGGAATTTTAATATCGTTAAAACAGGCGACAGCTTAAATATTGGTAATGGCAAACAACTGATTTTTGTTGAGACACCCATGCTTCATTGGCCTGACAGCATGATGACCTATTTAACGGGAGATGCGATTTTATTTAGTAATGATGCCTTTGGTCAGCACTATTGTGATGAACGGTTATTTAACGATGAAGTTGACCAAACTGAATTATTTGAACAATGCCAACGCTATTATGCCAATATTCTGACGCCGTTTAGTCGCCTTGTAACACCCAAAATTAATGAAATTTTAGGCTTTAATTTACCTGTCGATATGATTGCAACCTCTCACGGTGTGGTATGGCGTGATAATCCAACACAAATCGTTGAATTATATCTAAAATGGGCAGCAGACTATCAAGAAGATCGCATCACTATTTTCTATGACACCATGTCAAACAATACACGAATGATGGCAGATGCGATTGCACAAGGTATTAACGAAATTGACCCTAACGTGTTTGTAAAAAGCTATAACGTCGCCAAAAGTGATAAAAATGACATCATCACTAGTGCTTTTCGTTCTAAGGGTGTGCTAGTCGGTTCATCGACAATGAACAATGTCATGATGCCAAAAATTGCCGCCATGCTGGAAGAGATGACTGGCTTACGTTTTCGTAATAAAAAAGCCGCTGCTTTTGGCAGTTATGGTTGGAATGGCGGTGCCGTAGATCGCATTCAAACCCGTTTAATGGATGCCGGATTTGAAACCGCATTAGCGCTAAAAACCAAATGGCGCCCAGATATGCAAGCACAAGAAATTTGTCGTGAATATGGTCGTGAAATTGCACGCCAATGGGCTTTAGCGCCACTTCCTGCAACCCAATCTTGTTGTACAGTCTCATCACAACCTGAAGTTGCCACAAATATTGAAGCTGTCGATTTAGGTCCTTGTATGCAATGCAGTGTGTGTCAATGGATTTACGATCCTGCAATTGGTGAACCGATACAAAATGTTCAACCTAATACGCCGTGGAGTGAAGTACCTGATAATTTCTTATGCCCTGAATGTTCATTAGGAAAAGATGTCTTTGATGCACTTGCCAAGGAGGCAAAATGAGTAAAGACCTTCTCAGTAATGGGATTGTCATTATTGGCGCTGGCTTTGCTGCGCGCCAATTAGTGAAAAATATTCGCAAATTTAATGCAGATATTCCTATTACCCTAATTGCATCAGACAGTATTGATGAATATAACAAACCCGATTTAAGCCATGTAATCAGTCAGGCACAAAGTGCCGATGATTTAACGAAACAAACAGCTCAAGACTTTGCACAACAATATCAATTAGCAATTCATCCTTATACGCAAATTACGGATATTAATACGGATGAAAAACGTATTCAGAGCATGCAAGGCGAACAATGGTATTACGATAAATTAATATTAGCCACTGGTGCCAAAACCTATTGTCCGCCAATTTCAGGGCATGAGTTAATGTTGACGCTCAATAGCCAACAAGAGTACCGAGCTTATGAAACGCAAATTCATCACGCTAAACGTATATTAATTTTAGGTGCTGGGTTAATTGGTACTGAATTAGCGATGGATTTTAGTCGCGCAGGTAAAGAAGTGATCCTTGCTGATATTTCTGGCCAATTATTATCGTCGCTGATCCCAGCTGATCTCAGTGGTCGTTTACAATCAAGCCTAACAGAAATTGGTGTGCGTTTAATGCTCAAATCACCGTTACAGTCATTAACACAAACCGATAACGGAATTTTAGCGACATTTAATCAACATCATCAATTAACCGTTGATTGTGTTATTGCCGCGACTGGGCTTACACCAAATATAGAGCTTGCTCATCTTGCAGGTTTACATACTGACCGTGGGATTATTGTGAATGAATATCTGCAAAGTAGTGATAAAGATATTTATGCCTTAGGTGACTGTGCACAAATCAACGGTAGCTTATTGCCTTTTTTACAGCCAATACAATTGAGTGCAATGCATTTAGCAAAATCACTTGTAGGTGAAAATAATGCACCACTTAATCTACCGCCAATGATTATTCGGGTAAAAACACCTTTAATGCCACTGCACCTTGCCGGTGAAACCGCACGTAAAGATTTAACGTGGAATATTAGTACAACACAATCGGGCATTATCGCTAAGGGCTTTGATGAAAATAATGAATTACGTGCCTTTGTGGTAACAGAAGAGCAGGTAAAAGAAGCGTTTGCTTTGCTAAGAGCACTGTCCGCTTAATTTAAATAAATAGACTCTAAAAAGTATCTCTTCCCTAAGTTTGGCCTCTTAAACGACAAAAAGCACCTCAAGAGGTGCTTTTTGATCCTTACGATCTGACCATATATCAGGGTGCAGCGCAGGCGATGTTCGATAATTTATAGAGCAGGACCGCTCATACCAGCTCTAGCGCAAATAATATACTGATAATAATGAGCATGATCAACAGTAACTAAATTATTAGATATATCAATAACAAATCCCACAAAAACTCCCTAAAAGAAAACACCTTTTTAATCTCGTACCTTTGTTATCTCTATTAATAAAAACTGATTCACCGCTCACCTTGAGTATCTATCAACAAACGCTGATTTATATAATCGATAGTCTCATCTATCGTCATAATATTATTAACGACATTCGTAATACCTTGTCCGATAATAATTTCGGCTTGGCGTAAATTAAATAACTTGCCATTAGGTACCGAAGATTCTCGTATTCCCTTATTAATTTCTTGATAAGCCAATGTCATCCATGGGTAACGATGGCTAATTTCTTGGTTATGGCTGAAATTTTGATGATTACTGTTTCCACCTAATAAAATAAGGTGATCCATCACCATTGGGGAATAAAGCCAACGATAAAATTGCTCTGCATATTGTGATTTTTGGCTATAACGTGAAACGCCTAATACGCCACCGCCTAATTGTGGAATACTTCCGGGCACAGGTGCAAAACCTGTTTTAGGTAAAATATTGCTATGAGCGACATCGTTAAATAAATTCATATAAGCGATAAGCATAGCAAGATGACCTTGCTCAAATTGTCTAACTGATTCACTCCACCATTTATTATCAATATTTTCGGTGATCGACAATTGCTGTAGATATTCTTCTAATATTTCACCCGCTAACGGCATTGCTAATCTAGGAATATTATTACGTCCTATTAAACGCCCACCTTTTGCGTAGTAACGTAATAAATATTCTGTTGCAATGAGCCCTGCACTCCCTAATGTTGTTGAAGCGCCCATTGGACGATTTAATTGCCCTTCTTCATGCTGTTCAGTAAAAAACTGCGTTACATTATCGTATTCTTCGAACGTCGCAGGCACCGTTAATTCATTACCGGTTTTTTCGTAATACATTCTTTTTAGAATAGGATCTTCAAACAAGTCTTTTCGATAAAACAGAAGTTGCGCACTGGCATCAAAAGGCATGGCATAAGCAACATTATTGACTAAACTAAATTTCTGTTGAGTGGGCAATGAGAAATTATTTAATAAATCCGTTAGTCCATTACCGATCTTATCTAATGGCTGCAATATTCTTTCCGCAAACCAAGGAAAACACGCCATATCAATACGCAGCAAATCATAATATGGATGTAAATGTAGCTGACTCAATATTTGATAAACTTCATCATAAGGGTGTATCGCCAAATTAACTTTAATTCCTGTCTGGCGATAAAAATGGGGCAATAGTTTTTTTAATGCACTGGTTGAAGGACTAGGCAGAATAAGCAAATTAAGATTTATATCTGCTTTATCCTCACATATAACCGTAGCGGTTTGCGTATAAAGATGATCACTTTGATTACGCACATAAATGGCATTATTTGCTGTTATCTCTCCCTCATCGGCATCTTGCATTAGCGCATCAATTACTTCTAACCCAAGTTGGGCATAGTTCATTGGAAAGTAATACAACCCTTTTAATACAGGTGGAATATTATCGCTCAATGCAAAAATAGGCGGGCAATCATTATGGCTACCGAAATAACTGGCTTGTGTTAAATAACGTGCTTTTTCTATATCTTGAGCAATAAATATGTCTGGAATTTGCTCCATAGAAAAGAAATCAAACGCAATTTTATAGCTCTCTTCATCTGACGCACAAAGTACCACATTTTTTTTATTTGGTGCGTACTTCAGAAGTCGATTTTGTAATTCATTAACAAAAATCTGATTATTTAAATAATCACTGTTGCCAATAAAAATGCCGACCAATTTACCGACAGTTTTTGCTACCTGTTGGCAAATAGCCTCTGCCGCTTGAGCAAAATCGAGTGTAAAAAAACGTTGTGTATTGAGTGGTTGGCGATAAATAAATGCAATTTGAGAAGGGGATAATTTTAACGTGTCAAAATAGATATTCGCATCATTAAGGCAACTCACAGTGATCACTTGCTTATAACCACCTGCTGCAATTTTCTGTAATAGCTCTAACTCTGTGGTTTCAAGGTCATCCGTTAAAAAAAGATCGTAAGTAACCTCAGGAAAATGAGCGATAGATTGTCTTAAAGAATTAAAGAAAACAGCATATTTTTCAGAAACTAATTGAGGTAAAAGTATCGCAATTTTATGGCTTTTATTGGTTCTTAACAATTGAGCCTGTGTATTTAATTGATAACCCATTTGTTTGGCGGCTTGATACACAGCTTCAATTTTCTCAACGCTTACATTTCCACGCTTGTTCAATACGTTAGAAACCGTACCATGAGAAACACCTGCTAATTTTGCAATATCTTTTATCGTTGCCATAGACCTTTTTCCATCTCAATTTCCGCTTTCACTAGCATACCTGAATTATTTATCTCGACTACCGATAATTAATTTGAACGTTCCATTTAATAATTGTTTATAAAACAATCTTTTATTACTTGTCTCAAATAAATAATTATCAATATCAATTAAAAGTCATATTCATATTAATCAATAAGATAATAAAATTAATTTGAATAAGATCACTGATCTGATCTTCATTTATTGGCAAAGACTCTTCATCATTTTATTATTGGAACGTTCAAATTTATCTATGTCTTATAGATAGCCAACACCAGATAATTAATAAAATCATAATAAAACAATAGGATAAGGGGATTTCTTATGAAACTTCATTTTTTAGGGACGGCTGCCTCAGAAGGCATACCCAATCCCTTCTGCCGTTGTGAACACTGTCTAAAAGCAAGAGAACTTGGTGGGAAAGATATCCGAACTCACTCGTCTGCCATTGTCGATGACATTATGTTAATCGACGTATCACCTACATTTAGCTACCAGTTAATGCGTGATGGAATGGATGCTACCCATTTTGAAAGTCTTCTATTCACTCACACGCATCCTGATCATTTCAATGTTGGCGATCTGTTTAGCCGAATGGAAGGTTATGGTTTTGAAATTAACCATCCCCTTCATATTTTTGGCAATGATCGCGCCATTAATGGTTGTATCGAAGTTTTACCTGGTTACAGCAAAGAGCGTTTCGCTTTTCACTGCTTAATTCCTTTTGTTACTGTCGAAAGAAACGGTTATAAAATTACGCCATTACTTGCTAATCATGCGAAATGGGAACTTTGCTATGTTTATCATATTGAGAAGGATGGCAAGGTGATTTTCTATGGTCATGATTCTGGTTGGTTCCCTGAATTAACGTGGAAATGGTTAGAAAACAAACCACTTGATATCGTTGTTTTTGAATGTACTTATGGACTCAATGGTAAAGATCGTACTGATAATCATATGAGCTTAGAAACCGTATTTGCAGCAAAAGAAAAACTGCAACAACAAGGTTGTTTACATCAAGATACACAAATTGCCGTTTCGCATATTTCACATAGCGGTAAATTGCTTCACCACGAATTAGAAGCTGTTTGTGCTCCTCATAATATCCGCGTTGCCTACGACGGATTAACGTTAGAAACAAATTAAGAGGAGAACGATGATGGATATGAAAATAACCTCTCGCTTACTAATTATGATGTTTGTGCAATATTTCATGCAAGGTGCGTGGAATATGACTATGGGGCTAGTATTAAGTACCTACGGTATGGCAAGCATTATTGGTAATGCCTATGCTTTATTAGGTGTAGCAACAATTATCTCCCCATTATTTATTGGTATGGTGGCTGACCGTTTCTTTGCTTCACAAAAAGTGATGGGCATCCTTCATTTAATTAATGCCGCAGTCATTATTTGCGTTCCTCAATTTATTGAAGCACAAAACAGTGGTATGACTTTATTCTTAATTTTCATTATTGGATTATTGTTTTATCCAACCACTGCGCTTTCAAATAGTATTAGTTTCTCCCACATTAATGGTGTGAAATATTTCCCTATTATTCGTGTATTCGGTACGTTCGGTTTTATGGCTATCGGATTTATATTAGGAGAAATGGGCTTCTCTGGTAGCACAATGACTTGGTATATTGCTTCTGCTGTGGGCGTATTACTGGGTTTCTATTGCTTTACATTGCCTAATACACCACCGAAAGCGAAAGGCAAACCGTTCTCTGCTCGTGATATTTTATGTTTGGATGCACTGTCATTATTTAAAGATCGCTATTTCGCTATCTTAATGTTTAGTATCTTTATTTTAATGATCCCTAAAACAGCTTACTCAGCTTATATTCCCGTATTTATTAAAGCATTAGGTTTTAATAATGCAGCGTCTATTATGCAAATAGGGATCGCCTGTGAAGTGCTATTTATGTTTGTCTTGTCATTCTTCTTAATGAAATTTGGCTTCAAAATTACACTTCTTTTAGGTGCTGTTAGCTGGATTATTCGCTCAATATTCTTCTCTTATGCTGCGGTAAATACAGAATTCTATTTTATCGTCATCGGATTAATGTTGCAGGGATTATGTTGGGACTTCTTCTTTACTGCTGGTGATATCTATGTTGACCGCAAAGCAAAACCTGAAATCCGCGCTCAAGCACAAGGTTTACGTTTTATTGTCTCTAATGGTTTCGGCTTATTATTTGCTTCCACTATTTGTGGTCAAATCTTTAATTCAACCGTAACAGAAACAGGTGATGCAGCCTTACCACAATGGTCTACATTCTGGATATATCCAGCGATTGTTGCCGCCGTTGTGACGATGTTCTTTATCTTCTTCTTTAAAGATGATGTGAGCAAAAAGAAAAATAACGAAGATAAAAAAGCACAAGAAAGTATTGCAACACCGTAGTTTTAAAATAAAGGAATAAGCCAACGTTAGGAGCAAACCATGGACGCATTAATACAGTTTGTTGACAGCATTGGCCCTTTATCACTTTCAAGTATCGCTAAATTACTGGCCGCCTTTATTTTAGGCGGCCTTATTGGCTTAGAGCGTGAATCAAAGGGAAAGCCTGTCGGTTTTAAAACCTGTGTCATTATTGCTGTTGCCAGTTGTTTATTAACCATTGTCTCTATTCAATCCGCAGAATATTACGCCAATATCTCTGATAATATTCGTAGTGATCCCATGAGATTAGCAGCACAAATTATCAGTGGTGTCGGTTTTTTGGGTGCAGGAGTCATATTACATCGGCGTGATGACGCAATTTCAGGTTTGACAACCGCGGCGATAGTATGGGCTTCAGCGGGTGTGGGGATTGCTTGTGGTTCAGGATTTTATTGGCATGCAATGATTGTGACTGTTCTCTTTTTTATGGCTATTCAACTTAGCCCACAAGTGGTGCTATTTCAGATGAAAAACCAACGTCTAGGTAAGATAAAAGTGCGTATGCTATTTACTCATGAAAGCGGTGTTCCTCTTTTAATTGAGTATTTAAAAAACCATAAAGACGTGATTGAAAATCTGACTATTCGCGATATTAAAAAAGAACGCGTTGAAGTGAATTTGAAACTGTTAGTACGGCAAAAAATTACCTTACCTGAATTTTATTGCTCATTAAAACAGCTTGAACATGTTCATTCTGTTTCTTTGGATCATTAATATATTTAAAAATAAAAAGTGCGCTTTATCTTAGATAACCGCGCACTTTTCTATTATTTTGATGACCGATTGATGGTCATATTAAGGATTTTCTATAACTAACGGATTACCAAAACGTTCTAGATACATCATGCCAAATATTGTTGAAGCATAATCTGTAATATGCCCTACATCACGATAAACTGGTACACCATCTATATCGGTTAAGCAGACATTTTTATCACACTGTACATCTTTAGGGTCGATGATAATTAAAGTTGGATAGTCCTTTTTTAATTTAATAAATAACTGATCCATCCATGTATTCCCCTCACCTTTATAGTTTTTGGGATTACAGTTATTATCTGCAAAGTCTTTTCTTAATTTTGCATTTTCATAAAAACAGGTCATAAAACCACTTGGCATAGAATTAACTGTTTTAATAAAAACAGGTTTAGCGCCTGTGGTAATAATAAGATCAAGCGCTTCACGCATCGCTTTTTCAACGCGTTTACGAGACTCTTCGACGGTTCTAACATCACCTAGCTTATTAATGACATGATTTGATGCATAGTTATTCCAAACTTGCCCAAATATCACATAATCAAAGTGATTGTTCTTGATGAGTTGGTAATATTTCGCCGTTTGATCGTAACAACGCTGATAAACCGCATTTTTATGATTAGACCAATCATAAAGGTAAATATTAGGAAGAGTAATGCATGATGATGTTGCTTGTGCATACACATCAAGCTTCGCATCTTTACCTAAAATATCCATAAAGCCCCAATAATGATTTGCATGAGAATCGCCAAATAAAAACGCTTTTCTCTGGCTTCCCACTTCACCAATATGGCACATTTTATCTGGATCAGAGGCTTCAAAATTCATACATTTAGTTCGATTAGGATAATCAAACTGATTCAACTTAGCTTCTAAATTAACGTAATTTTGCCCAAGCCTTGCGCCAATACCTTGATATTTTTCATTTAGTGCATTTAGCCCCAAAGTGCATAAGATAGGAATAATTAACAAAAGTGTGACGGAATATTTAAAGGCTAAACGCTTTCTTCTAAGCGGTTTTTCAATAAACAAATAAGAGGTTATTGAGAGCAATAAGGTTAATGCTAACAGTGATCCTTTTTGTAGTTCTGTATTAAACACACCAATATAACGTGCAACTGCAAATAATGGCCAATGCCATAAATAGAGAGAGTAAGATAATAATCCAACGATCACAATTGGCTTTAATGAAAGTATTTTTTTAATAATACTTCCATGCTGTCCAGTATAAATAATGAGTGCGGCACCAAGACAAACATATAACGTATTAATATTCGGATAACCTGCAATAATATCATTTTGAAATGCAACCCAAACAATAACACCTAGCGCAATTAAGCTAATAACATCATTTATTCTTCGATTGAGTTTCATTTTCGTGGGCAAATAAGCCACACAAGCACCTAACATAAACTCAAATATACGCGAGCTAAAATAATAATAGTTCTTAGGCTGATCTTTCTGATAAAAAAACACAAAAGAAAAAGACACTATTGCAATAAATACAATAGGATAGAAATGACTTATTTTTTCTTTATGATTAATTTTATGTAGAAAATAAAGTGCAAAAGGTAAGAAAAGATACCATTGCCACTCTATCGCTAAAGACCATGTATGCAATAACGGTAAAAAAAGTGCATCTTGCGCTGCATAGCTAGTTGTTGCCCTTGCAAAATATTTATTAGAGAGAAAGGCTGAGGCGTATTTTTCGCTATTTGTAATATCTAAGTAATCGCTAGGAAGGTAAAAAAGCCCTGAAATCACTAAAACAGCGATTAATACAACTAAATAAAGTGGCTGTAATCGCCATAATCGACGATTATAAAAATCACAAAATGAAAAATTACCTTGTGATAATGAGGTCTTAATTATCAATGAGATCAAAAAACCAGAGATCACAAAGAAGATATCGACACCAATAAACCCTGAAGGGATTAAGCGATTATCCAAATGGAAAAGAATAACCAGAATAACAGCAATAGCTCTTAAACCATCAATATCAGCGCGATATTTTACATTCATAATTCAAGTACATTATCCAGATAAAAAGAATTGCCGGATTATATACCAATTAACCATATCGCTTTAGTCACAAAGGGAATGATTTGTTATTTTATGCCCGAATACACTGAAAATATTATTTTTTATCAGTTGTACTCGTTAATTAATATTGACCTTCACAAACTCACGATGAGCATACTGAACAGCTTCCAACACAACTCAATCTGAAATTTCAATTACTTTATTTATTTTAAAAAGATAATACTGTCCCTAGCCCAGGGACAAGGGACGCATTAATAGGAGGAAAGATGAAAAGCCGAGATATTTTATTATTGCTAAAACTAATATCACTGCAACACCATGAAAATCAATTAAATGGAATTAAAAACTTAAGCTCACAGCCTGAGTTATGGCAAAGTAGGAACATGCCAGAAGGAGAAGTATTGAAGCAACAAGGGAGCATTACTATTAAACGATGTACTGATATTGGTCTAGCCAAGAAAGATCGTAAATATGGTGTGCCAAAAACGAATAAGAAATCCTTACTTGAATTTATTATATACGGAATAAAATATGTATTCCCCGCCAGAATGGGCGAATTAACACGAGGAATTGCCACCTCATTCTCAGCTCCTATGCTAAATGACAAGCTATTTAGTTCGGGGGAATTAATCCCTGTCTGGCCTGATGAAAGAGCAAAAAGTAAAGGATTAAATCGCGATGATGTTAGCATACTTAAAATTATGCCAAGTAATTCTGACCTCAGTTTCACTGTCAATTCTGATTGTGACAATATTTTTTTCATTGCTCAATAAACACACATAAACAATTGAAATTATTAAGTATAGTTACTGATTAAATTCTGAAGTAGTTCCCATCATCACTTCAGATGAAAGAGAACCTTTACTCACCACAAATTTTGGATGTCGAATAACGATAGAGGTATTAATATCATAGAACATTAATGATGATCGGCTCAGTTCTAACTCATCATAAAGCGTCTTCATTTCTGCTGATGACGTATTTTCACATAATCGCCCAAGCGTGATATGAATAATATTTTTATGAAGAGTGTTATCAATGGGGATCTGCTGATAAACCTTTTGTCTAAATTGTTCTAATTCCTTTGAAACGCCCGTTAATATCACACTACCATTAGACGTTAGCACAACGTTATTAAATGAAATTTCAATTCGTTTTGTTTGATTAAAGATTTGGGCAATCTCATGGCACCACGCCAATAATACGGGTCGTTGCAGTTTAAACTGTTCATTTTGTTGATTAAAAATCGTTAATAATGTGGAATGAAATTCTTGTGGCTGAACAAATTCAATAAATGGAAACTTAAGTGCAAGCGGTTCACAATAAGCCATTAGCTTCTGGCTAAAGGAAATAAAGCTTTCCTCAATTTCAGGCTGACAAATCATTAATTGCCCCGCATTTAAGCTGACATCAAAAATACTTTCATCATTGATTTGTCGTTGCCAAATTTCACCTGTTGACAATTTTTTGAGTGTTGCTTGTGTCAGGAATTCGCATGCCATAAATGCACCTAAGTAAAAAATATAATTATTGCTATTACTTTGGTTGGAGTGAAATTTAAAATCAAGTTGCAGAGTGAATAATAAAAAGTGGCTTTCATCTAAAAGCCACTGTCACATCAATGGGGGAGATGTTAAAAATGGGCTATCTATAAATACTCAATCAAAATCAAATCAATTACAGAAAATTAGCAGCTTTAAACTTCGCGAGAGCATCTGCTGTTTGCTCTGCGGTCATTGGACGTAATGGTCGACGAGGAGAGCCCACATCAATACCATGCAGTTGCATTGCCACTTTTCCTGCCGCAACGCCGCCGTATTCGACTAACACACGAATAATCGCAATCACTTTATCCATGCAAGCGGTCACACCTTCATGATCACCCGCTTTGAATTTTTCAATAATTTCAAGGTATAAGGGAGCTGCATAGTTATAAGTACTGCCGACTGCACTTAATGCACCACAGGCTAATCCAGCAGGAATAAATTCATCAACCCCAAATGGGATGTCATATTTTCCACCATCTACACGTAAGCAACGCTGGAATTCATACATATCAGGAGAGTTAAATTTCATACCTGATAGATTTGGGATAGCTTTACCCGCAGCTTGTAAGAATTTTTCCATATCAATGCTTAAGCCTGACATCGTGGAATGATAATAATAAAAACCTTTTGATGGCGCACTGGCGGCGGCTAAACGGCAATATTCAACCAAATCATCAACATTGCCTGGCTTAAAGAAACAAGGACCAATCACTGATGTTGCTTTGATATCTAATGTCTCAGCATGGCGAGCAAGTTCTAGTGTATCCGCAATGCTTAATGCACCCGTGTGAATAATAAGGTCTAGTTTACCCTGACTGGCATCAACCCAGCGTTCAGCTACCTTCTTACGTTCTTCAACAGAGCAATGAATACCTTCACCCGTTGTTCCTAATACATAAGCACCCGTCACACCGCTTGCTATAAGATGTTTTGCTATCTCATCAATGACAGGATAATTAACGCTACCGTCAGTCGCAAATGGGGTATGAGGCGCGGCAATCAGTCCAGAGAGTTTGTTCATGATCACTTCCTTTGGAGGTTAATTTCTTTATTATTTAATTTATGGAGTTTGACTCTATATTAGAGAGCTACACTTCAGAACGCAATAACGAAATGAGCGTTAAAGGAAGAGAAAAATGAAAGTGTGATCTTTCGCCAATTTTCGCAAAAAATCACACAATGCAGAAATGAGCTTACGCGGAATGAGTCTGTTTTAACGCATTCAGTGTTCGTAGTTTTTGCTCCTTGACCATTTCTGGTTGAGCTTGAACTAACAAGGTATAGAGGAGATCCAACACAAAGAGTTGTGCTGTTTTTGTGCCAATAGAGTCGCCTTGCAATTTCCCTTGTCGATTACCATTAATCAAATGGTAGTCCGCATGTTCCATAATCTGTGAACCCAAATTATGAGTCAGTGCAATGGTATGGGCTCCCGCTTCTTTTGCCAATTTAAGGGAATGAACCGTTTCTGGTGAATTACCTGAGTGGCTAATACCAATAGCAACATCACCCGGTTTTAATAACGAGGCTTGCATATACATAAAATGGTTATTTGTCACCGCATCAACACGATAACCAATTCGCATTAATTTATTTTTTAGATCTTCCGCCGTTATACCTGAAGAACCAACACCACAGATAAAAATATAATTTGCTGACAATAAAGCATCTACAGCGCCTTGAACTTGCTTCATATCGAGCAGATTCAATGTCTCTGATAGTACGTTATTAATCGTTGCTTGAAGTTTTAAACCAATGGTATGGATATCGTCTTGATGAGTGACTTCTGCATCAAGAATAGGTGACTCTTCATTATCAGAGGTCGCCATTTCAATCGCCAAATCCATTTTAAAATCTTGAAACCCTTTATAACCCAAAGTACGACAAAAACGCACAACCGTCGCTTCACCCGCTTTTGTCGCTTGTGAAAGTTGAGCAATAGAGAGCTGAGTAACTTCTGTAGGATGGAACAGGATATAGTCTGCAATACGCTGTGATACTCGCGTTAGACTATTTTTCATTGCGCCTAGCGTATCAAGTATTTTACCCGGCTTTAATCGGGTCGTTGCCTGTTCTGTCATGGAGATTATCCTTGGTTGCAGAAGATACACGGAAAAAATTCTGCTAACAAGAGTACCAATTCCAACAGGTTAAAAAAAGCCTTGCTCATACAATAATATGATAATAAAAAACGCTTTATTCCTTATGTCATCAGAATACAACTTACTGATACATCAGAAATAAAGCGCTTAATAAAAACAGTAATTTTTAGTCAGTCAATGTGGCGACATCCAACTTAACGACCACTTTCTTCAGTGTATTTGCACCCTTTTCAGCCGAAATTCCCGGTTTATGAGGTTCATAAGGCATAAAAACAGCAAACATGCTTGGTGTAAGCGTTAAGGTCTGTTGACCTATTATTGTATCGGTTAGTTGATAATCATCAGCTTCATTATAAGGTGTCGCATCTTGAGCTGAGCCTTGTATACCAAAATCAATAATTTCCTCACCAGATAGCAATATCTGAATATCAATATAACGCTGATGTAACTCTGCACGTTTTTGCTCACGAGGCTGCGTGTCAAACGTCATCACATTCATAAACAACGTTTCACCGTCAATTTTATAACTACCCGGTGCGAGAGATGCAGGATCAAGTGCGAGTGCTTTTTCCATCGCGTTACGCAGTGCTGAATTCATTTCTGGCATCAAAGCCAAATCTGATATGTGTCCAAATAACATAGGTTATCCCCTATTAATTCCCTGATGTTTCATTGTCATCTAATGAAATTTGTTTTGCTGAGGCGAAAAGAGGCGCTGTGATTGTTCCTGCTATTACCACAGACATTGCACCAATCACTCCGTAGAAGAAGAAGTTAAGATCACTGCCATAACGAGCTGCTAATACCGCAATAATACTGACGATAATACCCACTACGGCACTGCCTGCATTGGCACGTTTAACAAAAATACCCAGCATAAACAGACCTGTCATTGGGCCACCCATTAAACCAATCAGGCTGTTAAAAGCATCCCAAATTTCAGACTCATCAGATAAAACTAACCAAATGGCTGCAAGGCTGCTGAATACACCCGCTACGATAATCACTAATCTCGCAACTTTCATTTTTTGTTCAGCACGGCGTTCAGATTTACTTAAACGTGTGTAAATATCAGAGTTAAAACAGCTTGAGATACTGTTTAAGCTACTCGAAATACTCGATTGAGCCGCAGCAAAAATAGCCGCAATAATTAATCCAGCAATACCGACTGGCATTTCGGTCACAATAAATAGAGGGAGAATACCACCTGTATTAAAGCCTTCAGGTAAGAAGCTAGGATTCTGTTTGTAATACACAAACAAGGCCGAGCCGATAGCGAAGAAGAAAATAGGAATAATGGCAACTAATTTAGCGTTTGTTATCAATGTACGCTTAGTTTCTTCAATGGAATCCGTCACAATATAACGCTGTACGACATCCTGACTTGCGGTAAATTGCTGAATGTTCGCGAATAAAAATCCGATCATCAAAACAGGAATGGTGCTATCAGTCCAACTCCAACGTAATTGTGTCGCAGGGAAGAATTTATCTGCCTGTGATGTTGCTGTGAAAATTTCACTAATTCCGCCATCAACTTTAAAGCAGATCATAATAAAGATAAGCACTGCGCCACCTGATAGTAATAACCCTTGAATAACGTCAGTCCAAATAACGCCTTCAATGCCACCCATCCAAGTATAAACAATACATAGCAAGCTAATCAGCACAATTAATACTACGGGATCGATACCCATAAAAGGACGCAAAGCAAGTACAGTTAAATAAGTAATAATTGCCACTCGACCAATATGGAATAACATAAATGAAAGGCTGGCAAATAAACGGCTGCGTATATCAAAACGCGCTTCTAAATATTCATAAGCCGAGGTGATTTTTAATTTTCTAAAAAACGGAATATAGAAATAAAAGACTAATGGCAAAATAGCGATAGCTAAATATTGCCCAATAATGAAAGTCCAGTCTGAGGTATAAGCCTTTGCAGGAATAGACATAAACGTAATCGAGCTTAATGTGGTTGCAAAGACGGAAACACCCGCAGCCCAACCTGGAACGCGACCTCCGCCACGGAAATAATCATCCGCGGTTTTTTGACGTTTAGAGAAATAAACACCAACGAGTAGCATTGCTGCTAAATAACCAAACAGCACTGCATAATTAATGAAACCAAAATCATGTAATTGCATTTTTTAGTCCTGCCATATGTAGGGTAAAAGGTAAGTTTTACGACAGTTTTTTATTGCTCTCTAGCCCACAGGACAGCGCCCCAGAGCCCGGCATCATGATGGTAGTGAGCCGATAATATCGGCACTTGTAATGCTAATGGCTGTTGTGTCATGGCTGCTTGAACGAGTTCTATATACCCTTTCGCTAGCCCAACACTACCGCCAAGAACGACACAATCGGCATCGGTTGTTGCTTTGATATCTGTCACCAAATTTGCAATTGTGTTTGCTGAGTGCTCAATAATTGATTTTGCTTGTGAATTTCCCTGATGAAAGGCAGCAAAAATCGCTTTAGCATCTTTTCCTGCAAGCTCTCCAGTTGCCTGTGCGGCAATCGCACGACCTGAAGCGATAGCTTCAACGCAACCATAGCGACCACAGCCACAACGTGGGCCATGAGGATCTGCTAAGGTGTGACCTAAATGGCCTGCAATACCTCGTTTCCCTGTAAAAAGTTGTCCTTGTTGAATAACGCCACCGCCAACACCTGTCGATACAGTGATAAACGCCATATCAGAAATAGTTTCTCGACGATAATCATATTCAGCCCATGTTGCAGCTTGAGCATCATTCAGTAACCAACATGGCAACCCCGTGATCGCAGATAACGTTTCTTTTAAAGGAAAATCCTTTAATCCGCCTAAATTATCTGGATTCAGAGCCGTTAAAATGCCATTACAAATAATGCCTGTTGATGCAACGGCAACACTATCAGCATGGTTTTTTAGTGGTGTCGTAATAGCAACGAGTGCTTCATAAAGTTGTGTTGGTGATGCACTTGCGGGTGTGGTGATCTGCGTATGTTGTGTCAATTGGTTATCTCGGCTAATTAATGCTGCCGAAATTTTTGTTCCTCCAATATCAATGGCTAATGTATTCATTTATCTAACTCCTGCTGCCACTTTAATGCTTGAGTGAACCAATCACAGACATGCTCAAGACGTGTTAATGCAGAGCCTACAGTGACAGCCCAAGCACCCGCGTGCATACCTCTTGCTGCCATCATCGGTGTGTTATAACGCCCTTCAGCAATCACTCGGCATCCTTTTTCAGCCAATGCAGTGACCAGCTGTAAATCAGGCAGCTTTGGTATTTCGCCACCGGTATAGCCCGACATCGTTGAACCAATAAATTCAGTGCCCAACTCTTGGCAATACATGCCTTCGTCAAAGGTGGCGCAATCCGCCATCGCCAATTTTCCTAAACGATGAATATGAGCTAATAACGTTTTCACGGGTACAGGACGCACACGATCAGTACCATCAAAAGCAATAATATCTGCACCTGCGGTGGCTAATTCTTCAATATCACTGAGCCACGGTGTGATCCTTACAGGACTATCAGGCAAATCACGCTTCACAATGCCAATAATCGGCACATCAATAAGAGGACGCGTTGCTTTTAAATTATCAATTCCCTCAATACGTACTGCGATTGCACCTGCATTTACTGCGGCTTGAGCCATAGCAGCGACAATTTCGGGCTTATCCATTGGACTATTATCAACGGGCTGGCAAGACACGATTAATCCGCCCTTTTGCTGAATATCCTTAGTCATTTTTTCAATTAGCGCCATTTTGAACTCACTGTTCTCTTCTTTTGAAATACAACTCCAAATTATAATATTTTACGGAGTTTAATTTCTCAATCAAAAAAATAACAATTTGTGAAGAAGATCAAACAATAACCACAGCCATATAACCAACTGATAAATAAACAAAATAAAAAGGAAGAATGATGTCTCCACCACTCTTCCTGTTTTTTTACTTTGTTTTCATTAAGTAAAATCAGAAATGGAACTGCAACCCAACACGATAACGCGTCTGACGAGCATCACTAAGTGGGCTTACTGCCATGTTGCCAATTTCAATATAAGGCGTGAATGTACTGTTGATTTGATAAGAGAAAGCGACGTTATGCTCATAATTACGTTTTTTATTATCGTATTTTATGGCATCGCTATACATTTGCGTGTAGTCATATTCCACTTTAAATTTGTTATATTTATAACCAATAAAACCATCAAAACGATTTGTCTTTTCGTCATCAACACCTTGTTTTGTTTTACGGGCATAATCAAAACGATAACGCCCTGCAATATATAAACCACTATCAAAATTATATTGTGCTTTTAAATAAGGTTTATATATAGAAGTATCGGTAACTGTTTCGAAAATAAGACCGGGCTGTAATGTGACATTATTATTTAATTTATGATTGTAGCTTAATCCCATTTCAATGGCATTATTAACAACATCACTAAATAATTTATCTTTTTCACCATCAACACCACCTGATTTGACACTCGCATCAATATAAAAACCAATGCCATTTGAAAAAGAATGAATAAATGCAATTCTATCTTTATTAATTCGTGTCGAATCTGCATATTCATGACGGAAGTCTAATGTAGTCGCATATAATTGAGATGACATTAATAAAGTACAGCATGCCAATAAAAGTTTTTTCTTTTTATTTGCCATAATATTTACCTAAATAGGTAAGACTCCCTGAATAAATCAGGGGCCTTAATGGGTTATTTTAATTTATATGTAGGGAGAGATTATTCAATAATTAATTGTTTATCTTTCATCGTTAAAGTAATAACTGAATTAACAGCTTCACCTTTATTTGTTTCACCTCCAATTAAATAAAGTGAATTATCATGTGAGATAGTGACACCATAGCCAAGAGGAAGAGGTAATTCGCCAATGACTTTCCATTGATTATTAATAAAGCCATAAATTTCTTTATGCCACGTTTTTTCTAGTCCTTGATGCGCAAAATAATGTTGCTGTGCATAGTTTGCCTGAGAACCCGGAAAATTTGCCCCTCCAGCAACCAGCAAGGTGTGCATGCTGTAACCCGCAAATGCACCTGCTAAGCCGTCTTGTTGCTGATCAGGTGTAGGATTTGGTAGCTTTTGTGCTACCGTGTTCCATTGTAATTGATTGTTTTTAAATATCGCTGTTTGCACTTCACTGGTTCGTAATCCCGGTTTTATTTCACCATTTATTAAGGTGATTTTATTACCATCATAAGCTAATGCCGAACCCGCCGTTCCATTAAATGGCATAACACCTAATAATCGCCATTGATTACTTTCAGCGTTATATTCCATTATATTTCGATTAAAGAAGTAACCTTCCGCAGGTTTATTAAAATAATCACTGATGACTTTTTTATTTTCAGATCCATTCTCTTTGGTACGGTTTAAATCAACAAAGTAACCATCAAAAATTTGTTGATTAACACCACCAAGAATAATAGCTTCATGGTTGTTAATATTAATACCAGCATGCCCAACTAATCCGTAAGGCGCCCGCGTATTCACTTTTTCCCATTTATTTTCTTTAGGTAAATAACGATAAACTTCTGTGAGTGCACTAATAGTTTCACTCTCTTTATTTTCTTTTCCCGCACCACCAAATACATAAATATCGTTATTTAATGCTAGTGCAATGGCCTGATCTCTTTGTGTACCAGGAAAGTCTGCTATTTTTTCCCATTGTTTTGTTTGATTATTAAGATCAAGCTTATACCAAGATTTTCCTGCTGTGCCTAAACCAATATAAATAACATTTTTGTTGATTGTTCCTGCCCCACTTTTAAATGTGACAGGTAAGTTAGGAAGTTTTTCTGCAAAGCTAGTAGAGGTGAATATTGCTGACACTAGCATTACAGAGAGACAGGCGTAAGATATTTTCTTTATTCTGTTCATACTTATTAGCTCTTATTATTGTCATCAAGTAGGGTGTTTTTTGTATATTGAAGATCACTCCAATATATAATTATTTTCGGAGTTAAACTTCAAATCGATCTTTTCTGAATTGTGAAGACGATCAAAATGTCTATTTTTTAGACTTATATTTTTATAACTTTCCTTAAATCAAATTTAAGAATAAAAATCTGATATTGGAATAAAAGATAGTCACAATAATTTATTGTTGAGATTTTATGCAGAATATAATGTTACTTCTTTTACAGTAAAATTTTTTATAAAAGAGATAAAAATGGAGTTTTATTTCAAGAGCCTGACCCGTCCTGAATAAGGTTGACACTTTTCCAATCTGAAATTGGAGAGTGTAATGAAACCAATCACTAAACGAACTCAACGCGATTATTCTCTCGCTTTTAAATTACAGCTTGTTGACCAAGTTGAAAAAGGCGAAATAACCTATAAACAAGCCCAAGATCGCTATGGTATACAAGGATGCTCTACTGTTTTAGTTTGGCTTCGTAAGCATGGTAGGTTAGATTGGTCAAACGGTACCCCTGATACTTTTTATAGAGGTTCAGCTATGACCCAATCTTCTGAACAACAAACGCCGGAACAACGCATTAAGATCCTTGAAAAGGAACTTGAAGAGGCTCGGCTTAAATCCGATTTCTTCGAAGCAGTGGTTAAAGTCATGGATAGAGACTTTGGAGTTCGTTTGTCAAAAAAGCGCAAAGCCGAGTTATTAAAGAAAAAACGGTTAAAAACCTCACCGTAACAATTGCTTGCCGTTTTATGCAGATCAGCCGACAGGCTTATTACAAGAGACTGGATAGAACTGAGGAACGAAAGAAAGCCGATTCGGCCATCATTGATGTTGTTAAATCTGAACGAGTCTTACAACCTCGACTGGGTGGGCGTAAATTACATTTTATTTTAAAGCAAAAACAGATGGTTATTGGTCGTGATCGGCTATTTTCTTTATTGAAGGAACATCAGTTACTGGTGCCTAATAAACGGGCTTATCATCGAACAACCTTAAGCCATCATCGTTTTTATCGGCATCCAAATTTAATTAAGTCAGGGTTTATCCCCACACAACCAGAACAGCTTTGGGTAGCAGATATTACCTATTTATCGACGCATGAAGGTGATACTTATTTAAGTTTAATTACGGATGCGTATTCACGAAAAATCGTGGGATATCATTTAGATAACAATATGAAAACAAGTTCAGTGAAGAAATCGTTGGTTCAGGCGTTAAAAAAACGGACTTCGACAACTTCGTTAATCCATCATTCAGATCGAGGGATACAGTATTGTTCTTCGGAATATCAGGAGATACATAAAGAGCATAATATTCAATGTTCTATGACTGATGGGTATGATTGTTATCAAAATGCCTTAGCAGAACGAATTAATGGAATATTAAAAATGGAGTATCTACTGATAAAACCGAGTAATCTGGAACAAGCAAGAAAATTAGTAGAAGAATCAATCCAACTCTATAATGAAAAACGGCCACACTTATCGTTAAACTATAAAACGCCCGATGAAGTACATCGAGCGTTTTATGCCTGAAAAGTTGTCAACCTATATCAGGACTAGTCAGCCTTTTTAATCGATTTAATACCCATTTTCACCTTGTGGGCTAATTGAAAAATTAGTTATTTAACATGATGGAAATTAAACTAAATTGTTATTTTTTAATATAATTTGTATCCGCATTGTTAGTATGGATTTATTTTTTTTCCTCGTTATAATCACCAACGTCATTTTAAGTAGTAGTTCATCACATTGAGTTCACAAAACGATACTCAGGTCTGTCTTGAATGATTGAAAAATGAAATCGTATCTTTACTGGACGTTTTTTAAACGCCCGGTACGGGTGTTATTTATCAATTAACAAGGAGACTCTGATGCAAATCAGTCGGAGGTCGTTCTTTAAGATCTGTGCTGGCGGTATGGCTGGCACTTCTGCTGCATTACTTGGTTTTTCGCCAGAAGTTGCGGCAAGCTCTCGCCAATATAAACTGTTACGTTCCGTTGAAACCCGTAATAACTGTACTTATTGCTCTGTGGGTTGCGGTATTTTGATGTATAGCCTTGGGGATGGCGCGAAAAATGTGGATAAAAGTATTTATCACATTGAAGGTGACCCTGATCATCCTGTTAGCCGTGGCTCTTTATGTCCGAAAGGAGCAGGTCTTGTTGATTATATCCATAGTGAAAATCGCCTGAAATATCCTGAATATCGTAGACCTGGCTCTGATAAGTGGGAACGCATCTCATGGAATGAAGCGATTGATAAAATTGCCCGTTTAATGAAAAAAGACCGTGATGAAAACTTTGTCACCCATAATGAAAAAGGGCAAGAAGTTAACCGTTGGCTAACAACCGGTATGCTTTGTTCATCTGCCGCCAGTAATGAAACAGGTATTTTAGATAATAAATTTTCTCGCTCATTAGGCATGATTGCTATCGATTGTCAGGCAAGACTTTGCCATGCGCCAACAGTCGCCGCATTAGCACCAACCTTTGGTCGTGGTGCAATGACCAATAACTGGGTTGATATTAAAAATGCTAACGTTGTGCTGATCATGGGCGGTAACCCTGCTGAAGCACATCCTGTGGGTTTTAAATGGGTTATCGAAGCTAAAATTAAGAATAATGCGAAGGTTATCGTTGTCGATCCCCGTTTTAACCGTAGTGCTGCGGTTGCCGATCTCTATTCCCCTATTCGTGCTGGCTCTGATACCGCCTTTTTATTAGGTGTAATTAATTACCTAATTAAACACAATAAAATTCAGCATGAATATGTCAAAGCCTATACGAATGCACCTCTCATTGTACGTGAAGATTACAGCTTTGATGACGGTCTTTTCAGTGGCTTTGATAAAGAAAACCAAAGCTATGATAAAACCTCATGGCATTATGAACTCGATGAAAATGGCTTGGCATTAAGAGATGATTCGCTGCAACATCCTCGTTGTGTGTGGGATCTTTTAAAACAGCACGTCTCACGTTATACCCCTGAAATTGTCACCACGCTTTGTGGTACACCATTAGAAGACTTTGTTTATATCTGTGAAGCACTTGCGTCTACCAGCGTAAAAGACAGAACCTCTACCATTCTTTATGCCCTAGGTTGGACTCACCATACTGGCGGTGCACAAACTATTCGTGCAGCAGGTATGATCCAGTTATTACTCGGTAACGTGGGTATGCCGGGTGGTGGCGTCAATGCGTTACGTGGGCACTCTAATATCCAAGGCTATAGCGATCTGGGTTTATTATCATTAAACCTACCAGGTTATATGCCTCTGCCTAATGAAAAGCAGACTTCATTAGAGACTTACTTATCCCAAGTAACACCAAAAACGGTTGTTGCAGACCAAGTTAATTACTGGAAAAGAACCCCTGATTTCTTTATTAGTTTACTAAAAAGCTTCTGGGGAGATAGCGCGACAGAAAGTAATGAGTGGGGTTATCACTGGTTACCAAAATGGGATAAAAGCTACGATATCATGGCTCAAACCCAGTTGATGATCGATGGCAAAATGAATGGTTATATCGTTCAAGGTTTTAATCCATTAGCTGCATTTGCGGATAAAAATAAATGCAGTGCCGCATTAGCTAAGCTGAAATATATGGTTGTCATTGATCCGTTAGTGACTGAATCCTCTAATTTTTGGCAAAACCACGGCGAGATGAATGAAGTCTCACCAAAAGATATTCAAACTGAAATTTTCCGTTTACCTTCATCGTGTTTTGCGGAAGAAAATGGCTCGATTGCAAACTCAGGTCGCTGGTTACAATGGCACTGGTCTGGCGCTAAACCACCTGCACAAGCATGGCATGATGGCAAAATTTTAGGGCATTTGTTAATGCGTCTGCGCGAGCTTTATCGTGATGAAGGCGGTGTTTTCCCAGAGCCTGTAATGAACCTGTCTTGGAATTACGTTGACCCTTACGATCCACAGCCTGAAGAAGTGGCGAAAGAAGCGAATGGTCAAGCAATGCGTGATATTTACGATGATGCAGGCAAATTGTTGTTTAAAAAAGGACAACAACTTGACGGTTTCCACCAGCTTAAATCCGACGGTTCAACCGCCAGTTTCTGTTGGGTCTATTCTGGTTGCTGGACTGAAAAAGGCAACCAAATGGCGAACCGCGATAATGCCGATCCTTCAGGCTTAGGCTGTACACCAGGTTGGGCATTTGCATGGCCGCAAAACCGTCGTGTGTTATATAACCGCGCATCTGTTGATCCACAAGGTCAACCGTGGGATGAAAAACGCCAATTGATCAAATGGAATGGCAATCAATGGGTTGGTCCTGACGTACCAGACTATAACAATGCAGCACCAAATAGCGGTGTAGGTCCATTCATTATGCAACCCGAAGGTATGGGACGCTTATTTGCTGTTGATAAAATGGCAGATGGCCCATTCCCTGAATTCTACGAGCCGTTTGAATCACCAACAGAAGAGAATATTCTGCACCCGAACGTCTCTCGTAACCCTGTCGCGCGTTTATACAGTTATGATGCAGAACATTTAGGTAAAGCTGATGAATTCCCTTATGTCGCTACAACCTATTCGATTACTGAATTATTCCGTCATTGGACAAAACATTCATTAATCAATGCCATTGCACAGCCTGATCAGTTTATCGAAATTGGCGAGCATCTTGCTTCTCGTAAAGGCATTGTGGCAGGCGATGAAGTTAAAGTCAGTGCTAAACGAGGCTATATCAAGGCTAAAGCGGTTGTTACTAAGCGTATTAGACCGCTGACGATTAATGGCAAAGTTGTCGATACTATCGGTATTCCTTGTCACTGGGGCTTTGAGGGCGCGACTCGCAAAGGTTTCCTTGCCAATACATTAACGCCATCTGTGGGTGATGCAAACTCATTCACACCTGAATATAAAGCGTTTTTAGTTAATATCGAAAAGGCATAAGGGGAAACTGATGTCATTACAATCTCAAGATATTATTCGTCGTTCTGCAACCAATTCCCTGACGCCAGCACCTCAGGTACGTGACTTTAAGGAAGAGGTGGCAAAACTTATCGATGTGACAACGTGTATTGGCTGTAAAGCCTGTCAGGTTGCCTGTTCTGAATGGAACGACATTCGCGATAAAGTTGGTCTTAACGTTGGTGTTTACGATAACCCAATGGATTTAACGGCTAAGTCGTGGACAGTGATGCGTTTTTCTGAAGTAGAAGAAAATGGCAAGCTGGAATGGTTAATTCGTAAAGATGGCTGTATGCACTGTGCTGATCCGGGCTGTTTAAAAGCATGCCCATCGGAAGGAGCTATTGTGCAATACGCTAACGGTATTGTCGATTTCCAATCAGAACACTGTATTGGTTGTGGCTACTGTATTGCGGGTTGCCCTTTCGATGTCCCTCGTATTAATGAAGAAGATAATCGCGCTTACAAATGCACACTTTGTGTTGATCGTGTTGAAGTCGGTCAAGAGCCTGCTTGTGTAAAAACCTGTCCTACTGGTGCCATTCATTTTGGCTCTAAAGAGGCAATGACGCATCTTGCAAATGAACGTGTTGCTGAACTCAATACACGAGGTTATGACAAAGCGGGTTTATACGATCCTCAAGGTGTTGGCGGTACGCACGTCATGTATGTCCTTCATCATGCGGATAGACCTAACTTGTATCATGGCTTACCAGAAAACCCAGAAATTAGCTCAACAGTGAAATTCTGGAAAGGCATTTGGAAGCCATTAGCCGCGGTGGGTTTTGCTGCCACCTTTGCGGGGGCAATATTCCATTATTTAGGTATTGGTCCTAACCACACTACCGAAGAAGATGAAGAAGAGGCACAAAAAGAGATGGAAGCATCACAAAATTCAGTGAACAAAGAGGAGCAGAAATAATGAAGAAGAAGAGTGATAAAATCCTTCGTCATACGGCCTCAGAGCGAATCAATCACTGGGTTGTGGCGATTTTCTTTGTCTTTACCGCCTTTAGTGGGCTGGGCTTTTTCTTCCCATCTCTAAATTGGTTTATGAATATTTTAGGTACACCGCAACTTTCGCGTTTACTGCATCCATTTACGGGTGTTGCGATGGTGTTTTTCTTTATCTTTATGTTTTTTAGATACTTCAAGTATAACGCTGTTGATAAAGATGATTTAGTGTGGGCAAAAAATATCCATAAAGTGCTGCAAAATGAAGAAGCCGGCGATATTGGGCATTACAACTTAGGTCAAAAAGGAATTTATTGGACTTTAAGTCTCAGCCTTATTGTTTTGACCATTAGTGGGATAATTATTTGGCGACCTTATTTTGCCGATTATTTCTCTATTCCTGTTATTCGCATTGCTTTGCTGGCTCACTCACTGTCCGCCATCTTACTGATCATTACGGTGATTGTTCATGCTTACGCCGCGTTTTGGGTAAAAGGTTCAATTCGTAGCATGATTGAAGGCTGGGTAACGCGTGGTTGGGCGAAAAAACATCACCCGCGTTGGTATCGTGAGATTTTAGAAGAAGAAAAAAAAGAAGCTGAAAGCCAATTAAACCAAAAATAATAAACTGCTTTTATTTCTATAACATAAATGTGAGAAAAAAATGGAGGCTTAATGGCCTCCATTTCTATTGTTAATATACGTTCAACTTATTAATGCGTCACTGTCTTTGCTTGCTCTACTAAGTTAATTAAACGGCTTCTCATGGTGTGATAATGTTGAGAAACTTGGCTTTCTGCCCATTTTTGATCATCAATTTTAATCACTTTAGCCGCACAATATTTGGTTTCAGGGGTTTTTGAAACAGGATCAAGATTATCTTGAGTCAGTTCATTACATGCCCCTATCCACCATTGATAAGTCATATAAATCGCTTGCTTGTTGATTGTCTCATTCACATTACAGCGAGACATCACTTTACCGCGGCGAGATTCAACCCAGACAATTTCCTGATCACGGATCCCAGCCTCTTTAGCAATTTCTGGGTGAACTTGAACATAACCCGGTTCATCGGCTAATGATGCCAATGCTTTACAGTTACCTGTCATGGAGCGACATGAGTAATGCCCAACTTCACGCACGGTTGATAGGATCATCGGATAATCCGCATCAGGTAATTCAGCTGGTGCGCGCCACGGTGTCGCAAATAACTTACCTTTACCTGATGGTGTGGTGAAGTGGTTACCAGAATACAAATAAGGCGTTCCCTTATCTTCAATATCGGTACAAGGCCATTGAATATGCGCTAAGCCTGCCAATTTTTCATAAGTGACACCAAAAAACAGTGGGCATAATGCTCTAACTTCATTCCAGATCTCTTCGTTATTTTCATAAGACATCGGATAGCCCATTTCAGTGGCGAGTAAACTGATGATCTCCCAATCTCGTTTTACATTGCCCTTAGGTTCAATGGCTTTTTCAAAACGTTGGAAGCCTCTATCGGCACACGTAAAGATCCCCGCATGTTCACCCCAGCTAGTTGATGGTAAAATCACATCCGCTTGCTCTGCTGTTTTGGTCATAAAGATATCTTGAACTACCACAAAATCGAGCGCTTCAAAGCCCTTTCTCACTAAGCCTAAATCTGCCTCTGTTTGGAGTGGATCTTCACCCATGATGTAATAGGCTTTCACCTTACCTTCAATGGCTAAATGAGGGACTTCGGTAATGCGATATCCCACATCTGGATCGAGTTGTTCAACAGGAATATTCCATGCTTGTGCAAATTTTTTACGGGTTTCTTCGTCAGTGACATACTGGTATCCCGGAAACATATTCGGTAAAACGCCCATATCACAGGCACCTTGAACATTATTTTGCCCACGAACGGGTGCAACACCCACATGCGGTTTACCTAAATTTCCTGTTAATAAAGCAAGACCTGATAACCCTTTTACCACATCAACCGCTTGGCCAAACTGTGTGACGCCCATTCCCCACATAATAGTGGCCGTTTTAGCGCCCGCATAAGTGCGCATTGCTTTACGAATTTCAATAGCAGGAATGCCTACAATATCTTGCACAGCTTCAGGGCTATAGTCTGCGAGTTGTTTTTTATATTCTTCAAAGCCTTCTGTGTATTGGCTCACATAGTCTTTATCATAAAGATCTTCATCAATTAGCGTGTATGCGAAGGCATTGACTAACGCCATATTAGTACCATTTTTTAATGGTAAATATTGGTTAGCAATTTTAGCGGTTTCGATTTTACGAGGATCACAAACGATAATTTTGGCACCCTTTTGTTTCGCTTTAACCACACGACGCGCCACAATAGGATGAGAATCTGCACAGTTATAGCCAAACACTAATAAGCAATCTGAGTCTTCAATATCCGCAATAGAGTTGCTCATGGCACCATTACCTAATGTTTCTTGCAAACCGGCAACAGAAGGTCCATGGCAAACACGCGCACAACAATCGACATTATTATTACCTAATACTGCACGCACAAATTTCTGCATCACAAAGTTGGTTTCATTCCCTGTACCACGAGAAGATCCCGTACACATGATGGATTTCACACCGTATTTTTCTTTTATTTCCAGTAATTTTTTTGCCGTAAATTGAATAGCTTCATTCCAACTCACAATTTCAAAACCAGCCCCTTTTTGTCGGCGGATCATCGGCTCATGAATTCTGGCTGTCAGCAATTTGTTGTCATTAAGGAAATCCCAACCATATAGCCCTTTTAAGCAAAGTTCGCCTTGATTGGTGACACCATTAGCACCTTCGGCTTTGATTATGCGACCATTTTCGACACAGAGATTGATTTTGCAGCCAGCGCCACAATAAGGACAGACGGAGTTGATTTTGTTCATTTGATATCCTTTCCCCTAACTAGGGAGTAAAAGAGTCATAAAGAACTTTCAACTAAGCAGGAATTATGCCAATTAATTTTTTAAATATAATCAATAAGATATAAAAAAAACAAAATAATGTTTAATAACCGTTTCGACATTTTTGCCGATGTTCACCTTACACAAAGAAGGTTAATTCCATAACTTATTACGATATTTAGCCATTGGCATCAGAAAAACATTTAAAAATAAAAATTAACACTGAATTCTAATAAATTTTATTTATTTAGTTTGAATTTATGATATAAATAACAAATACGCATTTTGAAAAACAATATTTCATATTGCATTGCGATGATATCCATTTCAATAAAGAGCAAAAAGATGAACATGAACACTAATAACCGACTTTTAGGCCTAAACCTACTACTACTTCGTTAGGTGGCCGCGCTTATTCATCTTTTGCAAAAGCCACCAGTAAGGTGGTTTTTTTGTTTGTAACCTACTGGTGGAACTGATTTTTTTTAGGGGAGTTCTATGATGTTTAGTTTCACCACAAAGGTTATGAATTACAACGTCTTATCTGCAATTCGTTGTTTGCCAGCTACCTCCATCACTAAAATAATTAAATCGGAGGCAAAATGAGCCAGCAATGGACATCACGAGTCGGCCATATCTTAGCAGCCGCAGGCTCTGCAATCGGTATTGGCGCAATCTGGAAGTTTTCTTATGTCGCTGCCAATAATGGTGGTGGTGCATTCTTAATCGTCTTCTTATTATTTAGTTTTATTATCGGGCTTGCGGTATTACTGGCTGAAAATATATTAGGCAGTAGCACACACGCCGAAGCAGTTAATGCATTTAAGAAAATGATGGGGCGCAATTGGGTCATCATTGGCGTTATTGGTGTATTCAGTTCATGGTGTATTTATAGCTTCTATAGTGTTGTCGGTGGTTGGACAATTGGCTATACCGTTATGGCGGCAACAGGTCAGTTGAATATTACAGATAGCGCTGAATTAACGGGTATTTTTACCCGCTTTATTAGTGATCCTTTATGGCCTATTTTGGCTCACCTTACTTTTGCTGGATTAACCTGTTTTGTGGTTTTAGCAGGTGTACAACGCGGATTAGAAAAAGCCGTTAAAATCATGATGCCAATGTTATTTATCATTATGATTTTATTGATTATTGTTGGTATTAGCTTACCTGGTTCGTCTGAAGGTTTAAAATTATTTTTATACCCTGATTTCAGCAAATTAACCCCTCAAGGCGTATTAGATGCGTTAGGGTTAGCCTTCTTCTCACTGTCTATCGGTTTAGGTATTCACATCACTTACAGTGCTTATTTAGCGGATAATAAAGGTATTGCTAACTCAAGTATGTGGGTGGTTATTCTGTCTTGTATGGTGTGTGTACTTGCCGGATTAATGATTTTCCCTGCATTATCTGCCGCAGGCTTAGAACCTAATGCGGGTCCTGGCTTAACCTTTATGACCATGCCAGTTTATTTTGCCAACTTACCCGGTGGCAATATTTTAGCCGTGACGTTCTTTGTCTTGTTATTAATGGCAGCGTTAACTTCTGCAATTTCATTACTGGAACATATCGTCGCTTATGTACAGATGCGTTTTCAGTGGACACGCCGTCGTGCAGGGTTAGTCGTAACCGCATCGATTATGTTGATGGGTATTCCTGTGTCATTATCTTTTGGACCGATGAGTGATGTGACGCTGGGGGGCAAAACAGTCTTCGATTTGTTGGATTACCTGACTTCTAATATTTTGATGCCACTGTTTGGTATTGCAATGTGTTTAATCTTTGGTTGGTCACGTAGAGCGAATGCTTTTATTCCTGAAAATATCACAGGATTAAAACGTCAAAGCTTATTATTAGTATGGCGTTATATTGGGCCAATTTGTATCGGGATTATTTTAGTGCATGGTTTGATTGGTTAGTCATCAGCAAAAAGAGCCACTCAAAATGAGTGGCTCTCGACTTAACTGATAATGATTTATTGATGGATACTTGATAGCTTTTACTGCTTATTTATAGCTTTGCTTAATTTCTTGAGAAATCGCTAACCCACGTTTTGCTTCTTTTTCAGCAAGTTCAACAGATAAACCGATATAAGAACGAGGATCAAGCATTGCCTTAATTTCATCTGCATTAAATGCCGCTGTAATGGTTTCATTCTTCATCAGGTTAGTGTAAAAATCTTCACCATCTGCCGCCGTTTTAATGGCTTCTTCATATAACAGTGAATGCGCTTTATCTTTGCCTAATTTTTCTGCCATTTTCATCATAACGTATTCGGTATTATCTAAACCCTTATTTCTCATCACGTTATGTAGCATTCTCTCTTCATGAGGAACGATGGTTCTTGAAAGCTCTTCCGTTCTTAGCAAAATTTCTGTTGTTAATTCTAATGCTTCTTCAATTAAGCCATCGAATAACATATAAGAGCTGCTATCGCCCTCGTATGGTCTTACTGCGGAATACATGCCCACATTCGGTAATGAGTAAAGTTTTTGTGAGTTAGCGATAATTCCTTTGGCTAATTTTGGATTAATTTTATGAGGCATCGTGCTACTACCCACAGTGCCTTTTGTAAATCCTTCAGAAACCTCAGCAATTTCTTCTAACGTGGTGCTATATACTTCTTCACCCATTTTATGGCAGATATTTGCCATCAATGCCAAGTTCATCATGTACTCTAATTTATGCGTACTTAGGTTACGTGATGGCACTTCCATTGCTTGCATACCCACTAATTCTGCAACGCGTTTTTGTACTTTCATCCCCACTTCAGGCATGGAGTTAAAAGCACCTACTGCGCCCCCCATCATGATAGTGAATACACGCTTTTCGCACTCTTTCATACGCTGGTAGCAATCAATAAAATCACTGATCCAAACAGACACTTTATAGCCATAAGTAATTGGAATAGCATGGCGACCGTGTGTTCTACCTGCCATCACCATATGTTTGGTTCTTTCAGCGAGATTTGATAAGTTTTCGATGATCTCACTTAACAACAACATAAATTTGTTGTGTACCGTTTTCATCATATACAGCTGTGAACTTTGCTGTATATTTTGAGTGGTAATGCCGTAGTGCACATATTTACCACTCTCTTCAGAGCATGCATTCACCAGTACTTTTAAGAAAGGCACAAAGCCATGACCTATTTTTTGATAAATACGGTTCATCTCTTCGAAATCGATATTCTCAATAATCGCCTTTTCTTTAATTTCATCTGCGGCAAACTGTGGAATAAAACCGTATTCAGCTTGTGCTTGCGCTAACATGGCTTCAAACATCAACCAAGTTGAATATTTCGCTTCATTGGACAGCAGATTTTTTATACCGCGATCGTCGATTGTTTTACTTTTAGAATCGTATAACGCTCTCATCATGTATCCTTTTATTTCTTCATTGCTTCATCAACAGCATTGCGAACAAATTCGACTTTAGGGCCATAAACGACATGGACATGGTTTGCTGCCGGAAAGAAGAATGCTGTACAGCCAGACTCTAACATTAACTCTTTATCTATTTGATTAACTTCATTAATATCGATACGTAATCGTGTAATACAGTTATCAACATTACGAATATTTTGTTTGCCACCTAACGCTTGAATAAGAATTTCTGCAATTTCGCCATAACGTTTTTCTTTGATTAACGTATTTTTCATATTGCTTGATTCTTCTCTACCCGGTGTTTTGATATCAAATTTGACGATAGCCCAGTAGAAAATAAAGTAGGTCACAACAGCCAGTGCGCTACCAATCAACACTAAGAAGATCCAGTTAGTATGTTCGTACAGCAAACCAAAGATGGTGAAGTCAAAGACTGTGCCTCGAATATAACCAATCGCAACTCCCGCAAAAGAGAGCAGAACAGCGCCAATACCGACGATAATCGCGTAAATTAAGTAGAGTAACGGCGCGATAAAGACGAAAGTAAATTCAAGTGGCTCAGTAACGTTACCTAACATTGCCGTTAAGACCATCGTCACCAGCATCGATTTAACTTCAGCGCGATTTTCTTTCTTCGAGGTTTTATAAATTGCTAATGCAATCGCAGGGAATAGGAACAACGTAACCAACATTTGTTGTTGAGCCATAAAGCGCGTTAGGCTTGGCATCATTGCCCAATATTCACTACTTGGTCCTTGATTAAACAATACTTCGGTCATTGCTGGTACAACACCCACATAGGTTTGACCTTCAATAACATAAGAGCCACCAGCTTCGGTAAATCTAAACAGAACGTTCCAAACATGGTGTAAACCAAATGGAATAAATAGACGTTCACCACCCGCGGTAAAGAAAGGCCCGACAGGACTTAAGAAGACAGCCGAGAGCTTAGTTAAGCCCATGACTAATACTTCCCAAATAAATGGCAATAATGCGCCTACGCCTATCATCAATCCGACCATAATAATGGCGACAGATTTTTTCCCTGAGAAGAAAGCAAATGCAGTTGGTAATTCCAGGTTATAGAATTTATCCGTTGCCCATGCGGCGATTAATCCCGTGATAATCCCCCCTGCTGCACTGATATTCATGGTTTGGATACCAAGCACCTTGATTTGCCCCACTTGCGTCATAATCGCAGGATCAGCAAGTTTTCCTGTCAATACCAGCCAGATATTGATAGTACTTATCAAGGTTAAATAGCCGACAACAGAGGCAAAGACCGCTATCCCCTTATCTTTGTGGCTCATACCATATGCCACACCCATTGCAAATAAGAGAGGGATATTGTCAAACACAACGCCCGCAATAGAACGGATACTCACTAACAATGCGTTGACGGTTTCATTTCCTAAGAAAGGAAAGCGTGCAATCATATAAGACTGAACTAAAGCACCACTGATCCCCAATATCATACCGATTGGTGCCAATACGCCGATAGGTAGAAGTAGGGTTCTACCAAAGCGCTGAATAGATTCGCTGAACTTTTTTCTGGCCATATTTTTTTCCTTATGACTTCTCGAATATAAAAGAATTACAGAGGTACTCTATCTTAGGGATTATAGGAAATGAATGACGCGCTGGTTTTAAATATTATCTCAGGTCATATTTTATGACTTAGGTCTTTTTGTTAATTATCGATGTAATAAAGAACAATGAATAAATTATTTTATTCTATTAAATAATATTTATTTTAGGGCTGAGAAGTAAGATTGAAAAGAAAAGCCATTTTAGAATAAATAACGATTAATCTAACAAGATATATTAATATTATTCACGTTTTAATAATTAAAAAGAGTATTTAATAAATCATATAAGCTCTATTATCCCTTTTTAAAGCAGATTTTCTAACTCATTAATCAGTAAATCCACCAGCATAAAAAATCCAATTCGTGATTTGGTATCATCTTTTTTAGTATCATGATTATCAGCAAAACAAAATAGAGCATGAGTTGCATAAGTGGTTAATTCATTGGTATTAAATGCTGTCATACTAATGATGTTAGCATCTTTTAGCTGCACGATTTTTGCTGTCTCGATGATTTTCTTAGTGCCACCAGAAAGAGAGATAAAGATAACCGTGTCGTCTTCATTAACAAGACGTGTAAACGAATCAGATAAGTTGTAATCATTAATAAAAAAGCAATGCAGACCTAATGCAAACAATAGGTGTTCAAGATAATACCCTACGGCTTTGCTTGTACCTCTTGCAACAATAAAAATATTCCTAGAATGGCGTAAGGTTTTTGCACACTCCTGAATTTGTTCTTCATTAATTAAGGTAAATGTTTTATGAATGTTTTTTTCTAATTGTTTTTTATAAGATGCCGCATTCGTTTTTTCGACTTTATTTTTCGTCAAAATATAATTATTAATTTGGAACTTAAGCTCTTTAAATCCACTAAATCCTAATTTTTGCGATAAATTAATGATAACCGTTTTTGATACAAAGGTTTTGGCGACTAAATCATTAATATTTAAATACGGAATATCCGCAATATTATCGGTGAGATATTTTAATACTTTCTTTTCGCTGATCGTCAAATTGTCATAATTTTTTAAAAAATCCAGCATATCTCACCCAATAAATTAATCTAAAATATCTAATGAAAACAGCAAACATCAAAAAAGCAGTTCGGTTATTTTTACGAGTTTATGTGAAATAAAGTGCATAACGAGTATACGTTAAATCATACAGTTATGTAGGATCAGAGTGACATTTTGTGAATTAGGATAATATTGAGCCCATTTTTTAATGAGCCCAATACGTATTATTCGTTACCCCAGCGATTAAGAAACATGGCGATATCATCAATGCGTTTTTTATCAATACCCGCTTCTTTTGCCATCTCTTGCTGTGCGTTTTCGCTAATTTCTTCGTTATTCATTAATCGTGTAAGTAGTAACTGGAAGTAGAGAGCCAGCGCATCTTCTTCCGCCTCAGCAACAGGCTCTATCGATTCCATCGCATACTCTTCTACCATGTCATAATATTTAAAATGAATGTCATTATTCATCGGTTGTCCTCAGGGATTAACATTTATACTCGTCATATTCAAGTTACTAAGAGTATATCTCTACATTCGCCTGTTAACCTAAAATTCGCTATCATCCACTTCCTTCTTTTTCTACGGATAAGCTGATGTCTACGATTATCGATACTTTTATTGCCCCACCTTGCCATGATGAAATCGAGATCCTTTATCAAGACGAGCACTTAGTGCTTATCAATAAGCCAACAGGGCTACTCAGTCTGTCAGGAAAGAATCCACAAAATTTAGATTCAGTGCATTATCGATTAGTGAAGCTATTTCCGGGATGTACTCTTGTTCATCGGCTTGATTTTGGCACATCTGGGCTGATGGTTGTCGCACGCAATAAAGCAATTAATGCTCTTTTGTGTCAGCAATTTAGCCAGCGCAGTGTAACCAAAGTATACAGCTCGCTACTGTGCGGGCATTTAGATGATAATGAAGGAATAATCGATGCGCCGATTGCAAAAGATCCGGCTCTGTTCCCACGTATGTCGATTAGCCCCATTAATGGCAAACCAGCGCGCTCTCGCTACCACGTTATTGAGCGTTTTTATCATACGTTAGAAGATGGAACGTTATTGCCTTTAACGCGAGTACAATTTATGCCTGAAACAGGGAGAACTCATCAACTTCGTATTCACAGCCAGTTTATAGGACATCCTATTTTAGGTTGTGATTTATATGGTGGGTGCGGCGGAGATTTAATTGAAGGAATAGAAGGAACTGAACGGACTCCGCGACTTATGCTTCATGCGAGTGAACTTCATTTTGTTCATCCCATTAGCCAAGCACCAATAAAAGCGCGCTGCGAGAGCCCGTTTTAAATATCGATATTTACAGTTTAAGTGCTTTCACGGTTTCATCGATATCAAGTTCATCTTCAGTAAAAACAATTTCTGTTCCATGCATAGTGGTGATCGCAAGCTTTCTCAACGTGCGCATATTATTGGCGTCATCCGCTGATTTTGGTCTGATGCTATTCATTAAAGTACCGACAGAAAGTACGGTGTTTTCTTTATTGATATGCGTATCTGCGGGCACATCTTCACTATAAATTCGAAATGATTTAATGGATGTCAGTTTAACTCGTTCACCTGCAATATAGACATATTTGCTGTCTGGGATCACTTTCACAGCGTAAGCAGATAGACCTTTAGTATTTGTGGTTGGTTCAAACGTGACATTTGCATCTGTTTTTATCAAAGCAGGGTTGGCAACTTTAATCACATGAAAATAACGGTTATCACCGTTTTCATCTTTAATAAATCCAAAACCTTTATCTTCAAACCACTTTGTGATTATTCCGTTCATTGCCATTATCGCCTACTTAATCGTTTATCTACAAAAATTTCCAGATGCAGTATAAAGCACAATGCTTATACAGACTATGTCTTTGAGGTAATAAGCTACTTTGCTTATTACCACATCAAATCATCTGGGATTTTAAAATCAGCATAAGGATCGTCTTCATCTTGTTCTGTTTCGCTAAGTGCGTTATTTAACAAGATACAGTCCACATCTCTTTGTGTAATTTTATCCGCAACACTTGCTGGAATAATCGCATATTCAGTTTTATCTGCACTATCCAGACGAGCAATGGCGAGACGTCCATTAATCAATTGAGATTGTGTCAGTTTATCCACTACGATATTTTTAATCACATTATTGTCAGTGAAGTTAAAATCAATATCGCCTTTTGCTGGCGTAATTCTATTCATCTCAATAAGTTGCTTAACTTGCGCTTTATACTCTTTAGATAAAGTTGCTTGTTTTTGTTGCTCACTAAGCAGTTTATCGCGTTCAAGTTGGGCTTTTTTATTTTCTTCCACGGCTTCTCTTGCTTCTCGTGCCTGAACGCGTGATTTTTTCGCCGTTCTTTGAACTTTCGCCATTTTTTTACTGGTCACAAGCCCTGCTTTTAACATTTGTTCTTGTAAGGTAAGTTTTGCCATTTTTATGCCTAAGTCTGCTCAATAAGTTATGAAATTATACCTGTAATTTCCAAGAGTGCATCAGATTGTGAGAGTGGTAGTTTATTAGAGGAAATAGGCCTTGTGAGATTTGAACCAATGAGTGCATTCAGAGTATATTGGAAAAACTATCGTCAAACTTTCTCTTATAACAGGTAATAACAATGGCTCTGATCCCCAAAAACTATGCACGGTTGGAAAGTGGCTACCGTGAAAAAGCGCTGAAAATCTATCCGTGGGTATGTGGGCGCTGTGCTCGTGAGTTCGTTTATTCCAATCTACGTGAATTAACCGTTCATCATATTGATCACGACCATACCAATAACCCAGAAGATGGCAGTAACTGGGAGTTATTGTGTCTGTTTTGCCATGATCATGAACACTCTAAATATACAGAAGCAGACCAATACGGTACAACCGTTGTCGCGGGTGAAGATGCACAAGACGATGTAGGCGCTGCAACCTATAACCCGTTTGCTGATTTAAAGTCGATGCTGAACAAAAAAAAATAATGAATGTGATGTCTGCTTTAATCCGTCCCCCTTTTCATGCTCCTATGCAGAATGGTGTATACTTGCCAACAAGAAATTTGTTCACGGTTAATTAATAATGAAAGAAATCGAAAAAGCAAAAATCAAACTCCTTAGCGACCGTTTAGACCTTATTCGCCACAAGATGGCAAATATCTCGCTGACAGATGAAGCGGAAAAATACGCAGAGTTTGAGAAAGAAAAAGTAGAACTGGAAACTGAAATCGTTCGTTTGAAAGAAGTACGTAGCAATAAACTAAGTAAAGAAGCGCAGAAATTAGAAGATATGCCATTCAAACGCTCCATTACTAAGAAAGAACAAGCTGATATTGGCAAGCTGAAGAAAGCCGTACGAGGCTTGATCATTGTCCATCCAATGACAGCATTAGGCCGAGAAATGGGGCTAGATAGTATGACTGGTTTTTCTAAGACTGATTTCTAGTTAGAAAATTACTCCGACTAAAACCTGCAAAGACCGACTAATACTGGCTGGTTCTTAATATACTTTTCGTTGTTATGAACCGTCAGTAAATAATTCGCTTTCAATATTTGCTGCCTCATCTTCTGCCATAAAGCTGATCCTGACAATTTAGTTAATATAAAAATTAATAGAATGACTACTTTTTTATTTACCTCTTTTTAGCAAATCTTTCAGCGCCGCAATATTCGCCCTTGCCCCTTCGATTTCTTTTAACTGTCGACGTTTTTGAGCAAAAATATCAAATATCTCTTTAGCTTTTTCGTCAGCTGCTTTCTTACTAACCCCACCAGCACCTTGCAATACATCACGGTCATTGAAACTTAAAAACTGATCCAGCTTAGTATCCCAATCCTGTAAGAAAACCTGCTTACGGCGCAGTGCTTGGTCTTCAGCAAAGTCGAGCCACATATTGACGATACGGTTTAATTCTTTGAGTTCATTTTCACGTAGATAATTTTTCGCAATCGTCACATCCGTTTTACGCACTTCGCCGGACTTATAACTTGTTAAGCCCATATCTGGCTGACTGGCATCTGCGCGACTGGCTATAAGCTCGGCGGCAGTCATTCCCGTACAAGCAAAATGCAGTTTGTTTTGAATGGATTGGAAGAAACGAATTGTTTCTTTATTGGAAGGCTCATAGTCCGCTGCCATGGTGAAGATCTCTTTCACCCGTAAATATACCCGTCGCTCACTGGCTCGAATATCACGAATGCGTTCGAGCATCTCATCAAAATAATCCGGCACGACTGATTGACCGATAGGCGGATTCTTCAGACGTTCATCATCCATCACAAACCCTTTGATCAGATACTGTTCTAAAGTTTGCGTTGCCCACTGGCGAAACTGAGTACCGCGAACTGAGCGGACGCGGTAGCCAATGGCGAGGATCATTGAAAGGTTGTAATGCAGCGTATTGCGATTAACCTGCCGATTGCCTTCTTGTCGAACTTGTAAGAAAGACTTACAAGTTGAATTTTGTACAAGTTCGCCTTCTTCGTAGACAGCTTTAATATGTTGAGTTATTGCCTGCGGTGTTACCTGATAAAGATTGGCAATTTCAGCCTGAGATAACCACAGCGTATCAGATTCAAAGCGGCATTCGACGCGAGTTTGACCATCTTCGCTGCGGAACAAAACAAATTCACCCAGTGGCGCTTCAGGAAGATTTTCGCTCATCAAATTGTCTCCACTCTCTATACGTTATGCATAAACTATGAACAACAATATACCATGTTTAACAAAAAGATAAGGGCGCTTATAAATAGATAACAAACGTACTATTTTTCTGAAAAACAATATGATAAAGGCGCAAAAAACGATTTTATAAGAAGGTTAATTGAATAAGAATTGGCGGAAGATCACAGGAGTCGAACCTGCCAAGGACCGCTGGCGGCCCCATCTGGATTTGAAGTCCAGCCGCCCCACCGGGGACGATGATCTTCCATTTTTGAATGGGTCAAAAGGAAATAACGGGATGATTATACGCTGAATTATTTTTAATCCCAAGTGCATCAAATCAATAAAAGCTCTTTCAAATAAAATAATCCCATTTTTGAGTAAAACCTCGGATAATTACCGCGATACTATTGAACTTATGCGGTTTCATCCTCATCTTACTCTCTATAACGAATAAACTCAGTGGCGTGTTTTACGCCACTGTAAACCCAAATACAGGATGTTTTTTATGTCAAATCCATTACTTAGCACAACGGGATTACCTGCATTTTCCCTTATCAAACCAGAACACGTTGTTCCCGCTCTTAAAGAAGTCTTAGCAACTTACCGTGAAACAGTTGAAAAATTATTGGCTGATAATACTCAATTTAACTGGGATAACCTTTGCCAACCGTTAGCAGAAGCTGGCGATAAACTGTCTCGAGTTTGGTCTCCTGTTAGCCATTTAAACTCAGTTAAAAATAGTGCAGAACTGCGTGAAGCCTATGAACAAAGCTTACCGCTATTGTCTGAATTTAGTACTTGGATGGGGCAACACGAAGGTTTATATCAAGCTTATAAATCAATTAAAGAGAGTGCAGATTTCAACACATTAACTCAACCTCAGAAAAAAGCGGTTGAAAATGCACTGCGTGATTTTGAATTATCAGGCATCGGTTTACCAAAAGAGAAACAACAGCGTTTTGGTGAAATAAGTGCGCGTATGTCAGAATTAGGTGCGAAATACGGCAATAACGTATTAGATGCCACAATGGGTTGGTCTAAATTAATTACCAATGTAGACGATCTATCTGGTATGCCACAAAGTGCGATTGATGCAGCAAAAGCAATTGCGCAAGCTAAAGAGCAAGAAGGCTATCTGTTAACACTTGATATGCCAAGCTATCTACCAGTTATGACTTACGCAGATAACCGTGAACTGCGAAAAGAGATGAGCATTGCTTATAGTACTCGCGCCTCTGATCAAGGTCCAAATGCAGGTCAGTGGGATAACAGTGAAATTATGGCGGAAATCTTAGCGTTACGTCATGAACTCGCTCAACTGCTAGGCTTTAAAAATTATGCTGAAAAATCTCTTGCTACTAAAATGGCAGAGTCTCCTGAGCAAGTAATTAGCTTCTTAACTGATTTAGCCCAACGCGCTCATCCACAAGGTGAAGAAGAATTAGCAGAACTCACTCAATTTGCAAAAGAACACTATGGTGTTGATAAACTCGAATCGTGGGATCTGGCTTATTACAGCGAAAAGCAAAAACAACACCTATTCTCAATCGATGATGAACAGTTACGCCCTTATTTCCCTGAACAACGTGCTTTAAGTGGTTTATTTGAAGTCGTTCATCGTATCTATGGTTTAACAGCCAAAGAACGTAACGACATCGAAACTTGGCATGATGACGTCCGTTTCTTTGAGCTCTATGATGAAAGCAACACTTTACGTGGTAGCTTCTATCTTGATTTATATGCACGCGAGCACAAACGTGGTGGCGCGTGGATGGATGATTGCGTAGGAAGAATGCGTCATGCTGACGGCTCACTACAAAACCCCGTTGCTTACCTCACTTGTAACTTCAATAAGCCAGTAGGCGATAAACCAGCACTGTTTACTCATAATGAAGTAACCACTCTATTCCATGAGTTTGGTCACGGCTTACATCACATGTTAACTCAGATTGATACGGCAGATGTTGCAGGCATTAATGGCGTGCCTTGGGATGCTGTTGAATTACCAAGCCAATTTATGGAAAATTGGTGTTGGGAGCCAGAAGCGTTAGCCTTTATTTCGGGTCATTATGAAACTGGTGAACCATTACCACAGGCAATGCTTGATAATATGCTTAAAGCAAAAAATTATCAGTCAGCGATATTTGTGTTACGTCAACTGGAATTTGGTCTGTTTGATTTCCGTTTACACGCTGAATATGATCCATCTAAAGGAGCGCGTATTATGGAAATCTTAAACAGTGTGAAAGAGAAAGTTTCCGTGGTTCCTTCTACACCTTGGGCGCGTTTTCCTCACGCCTTTAGCCATATCTTTGCAGGTGGATATGCAGCAGGCTATTACAGCTATTTATGGGCTGATGTACTGGCAGCAGATGCATTCTCTCGTTTCTCTGAAGAAGGCATTTTTAACCGCGAAACGGGTCAATCATTCCTTGATAATATTTTAACTCGTGGTGGTTCAGAAGAGCCAATGGAGCTGTTCAAACGCTTCCGTGGTCGTGAGCCGAAACTTGATGCTATGCTCAAAGGCTACGGCATTAAAGGATGATATGTGAATATCTGTTTACTTTGTGAAGAAGGCGCTGATAACAGCGCCTTATCTGATTTAGCGCAACGTTGGGGCTTAGTTCACGATGAAACGCAAATTATGGCATTAGTGTTAACACCTACTCACCTTGAATTACGCAAACAAGATGAACCTAAATTGGGTGGTATTTATGTCGATTTTGTGGAAGGCACCATGGCGCATCGTCGTAAATTTGGCGGTGGTCGAGGTGAAGCAGTGGCAAAAGCGGTCGGCATTAAAAAAGACTATCTACCTGATGTAGTTGATGCAACAGCGGGACTTGGTCGTGATGCGTTTGTATTGGCCTCTATTGGTTGTAAGGTGAGAATGGTTGAACGCCATCCTGTTGTCGCAGCGTTGCTTGAAGACGGCTTAAAACGAGCTTATCTTGATCCTGATATTGGTGAATGGATGCAAGAACGTATGACACTGATCCACGCCTCTTCAGCTCAAGCACTGACAGAAATCACACCAGCACCCGATGTAGTTTATCTTGATCCTATGTATCCACATAAAGCGAAAAGCGCATTAGTGAAAAAAGAGATGCGAGTATTTCAGTCTTTAGTAGGTGCCGATGAAGATGCAGATGCACTATTAGAACCAGCAATTACGTTAGCTAAAAAAAGGGTTGTGGTAAAACGCCCTGATTATGCAGAACCATTAAATAATCAGCCCGCACACGCCAATGTAACTACAAAAAATCACCGTTTTGATATTTATCCTTGTGTGTAATCACTTACACATTAGGAAAAAATAAATAAATTTTAAATCTGACGGGTGTTAAACACCCGTTCAGAATAGATAAAATTTACAGAACGCCTTGTGCCAGCATTGCATCAGCGACTTTAACAAAGCCTGCAATATTCGCGCCTTGGATATAATTAGTTTGCTTACCTTCACCACCGTAATTCACGCAAGCATGGTGAATATCTAACATAATGTGATGTAAGCGAGCATCCACTTTCTCCGCTTTCCAGCTTAAACGTGCCGCATTCTGTGCCATCTCTAAACCAGAGGTTGCAACACCACCAGCATTAGCAGCTTTACCTGGCGCAAACAGGACACCCGCTTCAGTAAAGGCATCTGTTGCAGCAATGGTTGTTGGCATATTCGCGCCTTCAGCAACGGCTTTCACACCATTTTTGATAAGTATTTTAGCCGCTTCCAAATCTAACTCATTTTGTGTTGCACAAGGCAAAGCAATATCAACAGGAACAGCCCAAGGTTGTTGCCCTTCAAGATACGTTAAGCTAAATTCTTTTGCGTACTCTTCAACACGACCATAATTATTTTTAATTTCAGTGAGTCGAGCGAGTTTTTCAGTAGTAAATCCAGCTTCATCAACCACAGTACCACCTGAATCTGATGCTGTTATTACTTTAGCGCCTAACTCTAAACATTTTTCGATAGTGAACTGTGCAACGTTACCCGCGCCAGAAACCGCTACACGCATTCCCTCAAGAGACATACCATGACGTTTAAGCATCGCATTAGTAAAGTAAACTAAACCATACCCAGTAGCTTCTGGACGGATTAAACTGCCACCGAATGAAAGACCTTTACCTGTAAATACACATTCATTGCTATTAGACAGCTTTTTCATCATGCCTGCCATAAAGCCGACTTCTCGTGCACCCACACCAATGTCACCAGCAGGAACATCCGTATTAGCGCCTAAATGGCGATAGAGTTCCGTCATCAGTGCCTGACAAAAACGCATTACTTCCCCATGACTTTTACCTTTAGGATTAAAATCGGAACCGCCTTTGGCTCCTCCCATCGGCAATGTAGTTAATGCATTTTTAAATGTTTGCTCAAAACCTAAGAATTTTAGGATAGAAAGATTTACTGATGGATGAAAACGCATACCACCTTTGTAAGGTCCAATGGCTGAGTTAAATTGGATACGCCATGCACGGTTAACTTGTACTTGCCCTTTATCATCTAACCAACAGACGCGAAACTGGATAATACGTTCAGGCTCAACTAAGCGCTCAAGTAATGATTGTTCACGATATTGTGGGTTTTTCTCTAAAAAAGGCCACAAAGTGGTAAAAACTTCACGAACCGCCTGATGATACTCAGGTTGATGAGCGTTATATTTTTCTACCCCTTCTAAAAACGAAGATAATGAGCCAGATATATTCATTCAGCTATTCCTTTTTTGTGTAATGTGATGTTGGCATAACCTCATTTATTCGGAATATTTTTGGGTTTTGTGAGGTTGATGTTGTTTTGCTTCTTGAATATATCATTAAAATACATTCACACTTCAAGACATTTTTTTCATAATTAGACAAAAAAAAAAGGTTGACTCAGTTTAAAAGCAGGAAAAATAGGAATTTTAGGTAAAAAAATACCTGCATAAGCAGGCATTTTTTTGCTTAAACAAGCAAGCGATTATTATTCATCATCTTTCAGAGGAACAATTAGCATATCAACATGCACAGTATTAATTAGTTGGCGTGCTGATGACATCAATTTACTCCAAAAGTCTTGGTGATGACCACAAACGACTAAATCCATATCGTATTTCTTAATCGCATCAACCAGAACTTGGCCTAAATCACCACTACCACTCAGGGTTTCCTGAATTTCATAACCTGATTTATCAGAGAGGTCTTTTAACGCATTACGGGTTTCATCAGTAATACGTTGCTGCATATCACCGAGGTTGACATCAATTAGACCGGTATAAAGATCAGAGTAGTTAACATCAACGTGAATTAAGGAAACTTTGGCATTATAGGGTTTTGCCATAGATACAGCTTTCTGTACTAAGACGTTACTCTCAGGGGATAAATCAACTGCCACTAGAATATGCTTATAAGCCATCGTGAACTCCTTCCATAAGCTGATTAATCGGTTGGAAAGGCTGTTAAGCCTAAATCCTATGTATTAAATATAACGTTTTAAGATGAAAATTAGATGTCGCCTTGATCACAACTTATGTCAAATTCATCAAGAAAGCATCTATCGATAAATAACAATATACACCATTTTACATTAGCACGATGTCATTCACCGACAATATCATCATAATAATGAGAATTGAGTATAAAAAACAACAAAAACACCCTTTTAGAGTTATTTTTTATCTTTTTTTCTGAAAAAGGAAACAACTTGAAAAAGTCACTTTTGTTTATTGCTTAATTTCACCTAAACTTAAATTAGAGAAAAAAGTAACCTTTATTGGTAAAGGTTTTCTCATCTCAGAATCTATTATTCTAGGGAGGGGATTATGTTTAATGTCATTGTTGTCTTTTGGGCGCTATGTATTCTTTGCCTGATTAATATGATGCGTTATTTTTCATCTATTAGGGTATTGCTCACGATATTGCGCCAATCTGATCCTTTGCTCTACCAATCTGTCGATGGCAATGGATTTTTTACTATACACGGACAATTTTCAAAACAACTAAGACTAATTCGCTATATCAACCAACGCCAATACGTCAGTCATCATAATCCTGAAGTCATTATGCGTTGTGAGCGAATTTATCGGCAATTTTATCTTGTTAGCCGTTTTTGTATTTTGGCTGTCGCAAGTTTAATTGCCATGCTTTTTTGGTAAGTGACAAAAACAAAAAACGGTGACTAAAAAGTCACCGTTTATAAACAAACTTAAGTAATTATTGTTATCAGCTATTCACAATAAATGTAAGTGATATCCAATAAAGTAAACCTGATAAACCAATGCTAACTGGTAATGTTAAGATCCAAGCCAGTGCAATATTTTTCACCGTCTTCGATTGAACACCACCACCATCAACAATCATCGTACCTGCAACTGCAGATGACAGAACTTGTGTTGTTGATACAGGCATACCCGTATAACTTGCTACACCAATGGATACCGCTGCTGTTACTTGCGCAGAAACCCCTTGAGCATAAGTCATACCTTTCTTACCAATCTTCTCACCAATCGTTACTGCAACGCGTTTCCAACCTACCATTGTCCCGATAGAGAGCGCTAATGCCACTGCGATAATGATCCAAATCGGAGCATATTCCACGGTGTTTAGCAGGTCACGACTCAATGTTTTTAAGAACCGTGCATCTTGGGCGCTAGTTTCTGGTAATTTAGCCACTTCTGTTGCGGTATCAGCGATACACATAAGTAATCGACGCATTTGAGCACGTTGGTCTGCAGTTAGCTCATCATAAGAGCTAATATTTGCAAGCATCTGTTCTGTTTGATTCAGAACAATTGGCGTTCTTGCGCTATTACAATGGAAATCTGTATCACTAGCATCAGCTTGTGCTGGTACTACTGGTGTATTATCAATAGCATGCTGTAGTGCTGGCTGATGCTTCTCATAATATTGTTGTAAGTGCACAACTGCATCATGAGTTTTGGTGATATCGTATCCGCTTGCACTCATATTGACGACAAAGCCCGCAGGCGCAACGCCAATTAATACCAACATGATAAGACCGATACCTTTCTGCCCATCATTTGCACCATGAGAGAAACTCACCCCAACTGCAGATAAAATCAGTGCAGTACGGGTCCAAAATGGCGGCTTACGCTTACCATCTTGCTTCTCACGTTCAGCAGGTGTCAGGTGAATACGACGACGTTTTTTCGTACCACTCCAGTAACGGCGCAGTAAGAAAATCATCGCACCTGCAATAACCAAGCCGATAATTGGTGAAAGAATGAGTGATAGGAAGATACTGATCATTTTTGGTATGTTTAATGCGTCAACGATAGACGAATCTGTCACGATAGCATTTGTTAAACCAATACCAATGATAGCACCTATCAGCGTATGTGAACTTGATGCTGGAATGCCGAAATACCATGTACCTAAGTTCCAGATAATGGCGGCTAACAGCAACGAGAAGACCATGGCAAGGCCATGAGCTGAGCTCACATTCAGCAGAAGATCTGTCGGTAACAAGTGAACGATAGCATAAGCTACGCTCAATCCACCGAGCAAAACTCCAAGGAAGTTAAATACACCCGCCATCACGACCGCAAATTGCGCACGCATAGCACGAGTATAGATAACAGTTGCTACCGCATTTGCGGTATCATGGAAGCCGTTAATAGCTTCATAAAATAGCACAAATAACAGTGCTAAAACCAACATCAAACCTGTGTGAAATTCTAGGTCAGTAAACAAATGTAGCATAGACGTTAAGCCAGTTAGTTGGACATGAACGCGGCGCATTATCAGCGACAAATGCGAACGGTGGAAGCGAAATTTAACCTTTTTTTGATTTGATAACCAAGAAAATTAGAACCTTTTTAAGATAATTCCTTATATATCATTTAATTAATAAAAATAAAAAAAAAGTAAATTTCTGACAATTTTTTTCCTTGCTAATAAGAATTTAGGTGAAAAATGCAGATTTCTCCATATAATTTTACAAAAATACTCTGATCTTACGCGAAAATCATTGATTAAGTTGTCAGAGAAAACCAAGAACGAGACATCATTGTGGGATCATACGATACAGTAATTATAGGTGCAGGTGCCGCGGGGCTTTTTTGTGCGTCTTTAGTAGGACAAGCAGGATTATCTGTTTTAGTCCTCGATAATGGCAAAAAAGCGGGCCGTAAAATTCTAATGTCAGGTGGTGGCCGTTGTAATTTCACCAATATGTATATCGAACCTTCAGCGTACTTATCAGAGAATCCTCATTTCTGTAAGTCAGCACTTGCTCGCTATACACAATGGGATTTTATTGAATTAGTGCAAAAACATAACATTGCCTACCATGAAAAAACGCTAGGACAGCTATTTTGTGATGATTCAGCACAGCAAATTGTTGATTTATTACTCACTGAATGTCAAAAAGGGAAAGTAAGTGTTCGCTTACGTAGTGAAGTCACGCAAATAGAGAAAACGGATGTGGGCTTTACTATTTTTGTTGATGGAAAAACTATCACAACACCTTCGGTGGTCATTGCCAGTGGTGGTCTTTCTATGCCTAGTTTAGGAGCTACTCCTTTTGGCTATAAAGTTGCAGAACAATTTGGACTTTCTGTTTTACCCACTCGCGCAGGTTTAGTGCCTTTTACTCTGCATAAACCCCAACTTGAGCAATTAAGCCAACTATCTGGCGTAGCTGTACCTGCCATTGTGACGGCAAAAAATGGGACAAGCTTTAAAGAAAATATTCTTTTTACACACCGTGGTCTTTCAGGTCCCGCGATTTTACAAATTTCTAGTTATTGGCAAGCTGGAGAGTATGTAAGTATTAACTTACTTCCAAGCATTGATCTTGAAAGTCTTCTCCAAGAAAAACGTCAAGAGCATCCGAATCAATTATTAAAAAATACACTTTCCCGCTTATTACCAAAGCGTTTTATTGAAATAATGATAGAAAATAAACAGTTACCTGATGTTTCCCTGACCCAACTTAGTAATGAACGTATTACGCAAATTGCAACGTTATTACAAGAATGGCAAGTTCAACCTAATGGTACTGAGGGATATCGCACCGCAGAAGTCACACTAGGTGGCGTAGATACCCGTGCCCTTTCCTCTAAAACAATGGAAGCCACAAAAGTAAAAGGACTCTATTTTATTGGGGAAGTGGTTGATGTCACAGGTTGGTTAGGTGGATATAACTTCCAATGGGCGTGGAGTTCGGCTTATGCCTGTGCGCAGAGCCTTATTTCAACACCAAAATCAACAAACTGATAAATTACACATAATAAAAGCCAGCCATCATCAATCAGTGATGGCTTTTTCTTCTTGTATTTCTCGATAGAGATTCAAAATACCTTATATCCCTTCCTTTCCTCTGGTTCTATACCACATTTTTTCTTCTTTTTCCTATAAATGACCCCATAAAGAATATTGTTAACTATTTGGTTATATTACTGTTTTAAAAAATTATTAAAATAAAACAACTCTTTAATCAGTGAGTTAAAACTTTTTTAGCGCTTTTTTCTAATTTGCTTAAAAAAAGGGCTTTACAAATGATACTGAGAACTATTATCATCAATAACACTTTCAGATGCACCACCTTCAGGGTCATATGAAAGAACGACATTGCTCACATTGCTTCCAGTGTTTTATTTTAGCCAGCCGGGTGCTGGCTTTTTCTTTTCTAGAACTTATTCGATGTTTTTGTTTTCTCTTATTCAAATTATTTGGATCTTCAGGTTAAATTCCTCCGCTTTTTTACTTTGCGCTATTGAGTAAACTGTGTTCAACAACTTCAGAGAAGGAAACACATTATGATTTATCTACGCAAAGCAAATGAAAGAGGACACGCTAATCATGGTTGGCTAGATAGCTGGCATACCTTCTCTTTCGCAAATTACTACGATCGTGATTTTATGGGATTTTCTGCACTACGAGTGATTAATGAAGATCGCGTAATACCCGGTGAAGGTTTTGGTACTCACCCACATAAAGACATGGAAATTTTAACCTATGTGCTTGAAGGTAATATCGAGCATAAAGACAGCATGGGGAATAAAGAAAATGTTCCCGCTGGTGAGTTTCAAATAATGAGTGCAGGTACAGGTATTACTCACTCAGAATATAATCCAAATAGTGATAAAGGACTGCATTTTTACCAAATTTGGATTATGCCAAACACTGTCGGTATCACACCACGTTACGATCAACGTCGTTTTGATACAACAGTGAGCAAACAGCTTATTTTATCGCCAGATGCCCGTGATGGCTCTTTAAAAGTCTTTCAAGATATGACGTTATGGCGCTGGAACCTGAAAAAAGGTGAAGAAGCACAATATCAGGCAGAAACAGGACGCAATGTTTGGCTACAAGTTGTGAAAGGCAAAATAACGATTAATGACATAATTGCGACCACCAGTGATGGTGTGGCTATCGCAAATGAAGATATGATCCGTTTCGTTGGTGATGAGGACAGTGAAATTTTACTGTTTGATTTACCTCCAGTAACAGCATAGTTGGGTTATCACCCTCTAAAGTCACTTTTTCTCTAATAAACAATTTCACTTTATTTTCTTTCTATTCCCTGAAATCTTCTCGCATTTCAGGGATTTTTTTTATCTCAAAGATCTCAAATAAAAAACACCAAACATCCTATGAGTTTGGTGTTTTTATTCATGCTAATAAAAATTAACGTTTTGGCCCAACTTTAGTCAACGCTTGACCCGCTGGGGTGTCCGTATATTTATCAAAGTTTTTCACAAAGCGATCGGCAAGATCGTCTGCTTTGGTATCCCATTGCGTTTTATCAGCATAAGTATCTCGAGGATCTAATATTTCACTGTTAACGCCTGGCAGTGCGGTTGGGATCTCTAAATCAAATACTGGCAGTGTTTTCATTGGTGCTTTATCAATATCACCATTTAAGATGGCATCAATAATAGCGCGTGTATCTTTAATAGAGATACGCTTACCTGTCCCGTTCCAACCTGTATTAACCAAGTAGGCTTTTGCACCTGATGCTTGCATACGTTTTACCAATACTTCAGCGTATTGTGTTGGGTGCAGAGATAAGAATGCCGCACCAAAACAAGCCGAGAATGTTGGCGTTGGCTCAGTCACACCACGTTCAGTTCCCGCAAGTTTAGCGGTGAAACCTGATAAAAAGTGGTATTGCGTCTGTTCTGGTGTTAAACGTGAAACAGGAGGTAACACACCAAAAGCATCCGCTGTTAAGAAAATAACTTTCTTAGCGTGACCTGCTTTGGAAACGGGTTTAACGATATTATCAATATGATAAATAGGGTAAGAAACACGGGTATTTTCTGTTTTCGAACCATCGTCGAAATCAACAGAGCCATCAGATAACACAACCACGTTTTCTAACAGTGCATCACGTTTAATTGCACCATAGATATCAGGTTCGGCTTCTTTTGATAAGTGGATTGTTTTCGCATAACAACCGCCTTCAAAGTTAAACACACCGTCATCATCCCAACCATGTTCATCATCACCAATTAGCTTACGCTTAGGATCGGTTGAAAGAGTTGTTTTACCTGTACCTGATAGACCAAAGAAAATAGCAACATCACCACTTTCGCCAACGTTTGCGGAGCAGTGCATAGAAGCCATGCCTTTAAGAGGAAGGAAGTAGTTCATCATAGAGAACATACCTTTCTTCATCTCGCCACCGTACCAAGTACCACCAATTAACTGAATGCGTTCAGTTAAATTGAAAGCAACGAAGTTTTCTGAATTCAGACCTTGCGCCTTCCAATTTGGATTTGTACATTTCGCTCCGTTCATCACAATGAAGTCTGGAGTGAAATTCTCCAGCTCTTCTTGTTCAGGACGAATAAACATATTTTTAACAAAATGCGCTTGCCAAGCAACTTCTGTGATAAAACGAACTTTCAAACGTGTATCCGCATTCGCACCACAAAATGCATCGACAACAAACAAACGTTTGCCTGATAGCTGATTGGTTACTAATGATTTTAAGTCAGTCCACACTTCTTGTGAAAGTGGCTTATTATCGTTCTTACCTTTACCCTGATCAGCCCACCACACGGTGTCACGAGTAACATCATCACGAACAATGTATTTATCTTTCGGAGAACGTCCAGTAAATATACCTGTATCAACGGCAATAGCGCCTAACGAGGTTTGTGTGCCTCGCTCGTAACCTGTTAATCCAGGCTTGGTTTCTTCATTAAATAACAGCTCATAACTTGGGTTATAAATGATTTCACTCGTGTCCTTAATACCGTACTGCTGGAGATCCTTAGGGGTAAGACCTTTAACGCTCATAGTTTCGCTCCTGATAAATAGACCTTTCTACGAATAATATTAAGGTGTTACGAGTAATTAACAGCGATTGTTATCAATATTTTGAAAATTTATAATTTTTTTATGTTAAGAACGAGAGCTAATGCACAAAACTACAGAAAAATTGTTGAATAAAAAAGGACGCAAAATGGCGTCCTTTTGATAAAACTGACTTGCTAAATCGAATCAGTGCAATTCAGAGTCGTTCAACTTATTGATATTATTAATATCTTCCTCATTGAAGATATAATGAGTTCCACAATATTCACATTCCATATCAATATTTCCCTGTTCTTGCAACAGGTGAGTTACATCTTCTTTCGACAATGTTACTAATGTATTTTCACAGCGTTCACGTGAACAAGTGCAATGAAATTCAACAGGTTGAGGATCATAAAGAGTGACATTTTCCTCGTGATATAAGCGATGTAAGATCTCTTTAGTATCTAGCGTAAATAGCTCTTCAGCTTTAATTGTGTGCGTTAACTGTGTGAGCAATTCAAAATGTTCAGCAGTATGTTCTGCTGTGAACTCTTCTGATGCAGGCAATATTTGTAATAGCATACCCGCTGCGGCTGGTTTGCCCGCTTGCATACCACTACGAATAAATACGCGTGTAGGTAACTGTTCTGATTGCTTAAAGTAGTTATCAATACATGCTTCAATAGTTTCACCATCAAGAGCAACAATACCTTGATAACGTTCACCTTTTTCAGGCGTTACCGTGATGACCATAAAACCATTACCGATCATCTCTTTTAATGTACTTCCAGCCTTAACATCATCACCTACACGCGCAACACCACGCATTTGTTGATTATTGTTGCCATTAATAACCGCCAATCGTACTGGACCATCGCCTTGTATTTGAACTGTAATATCTCCTTCAAATTTAAGCGTTGCTGTTAACAAACTCGTTGCCACCAACAAATCACCCAAAAGGCATTGAACTGGCTCAGGATAATGGTGATTTTCAAGCATTGATTGATAGGTTTCAGTCACATTGACCAATTCACCACGTACCGCGTTTTTTTCAAATAAAAAACGTGATAAAGCGTCTTTTTTAGACATAACTTTCTCTCATTTCAGGGAATCGGTTAATCCGATTCTTGTAAATTTGTCTGTTTGAAGCGAAGTAAGGTGCGTCTTTCCTTTTTATCAGGGCGACGCTCAGGATGAGGCATAGTTAACGCATTCATTTTTCTTGCTAGAGCAATCTTTTCTCTTTTAGCAATACTCTCTGGTGTTTCACAATAGAGTGTCTGCGCTTGTGTAGCACCTTGTCGCTGTGCACTCACCATGAGAATGGTTACCGTCCGTTCATCATTACCTTGTCGCAGGCGTATTTCTGCGCCTTCTTCAACGATTTTACTTGGCTTGCCTCTCACACCGTTGTAATGGACTTTACCACCTTCAATCATTGTGCGAGCAATGGCACGCGTTTTATAAAAACGAGCAGCCCAAAGCCATTTATCTAAGCGGACACCACTTTCTTGTGATGGTTGACTCATCCCTTTCTCCTTAACTTCAACTTCTTTACGAAGGCGATAGTGTAAACACATAGCCTTCCACAACAAGGGACTTACTGAGGAGGGCGATAAAAACAGTGCTCATAATAGAGACTGATTTTATTCATGCGTTGGTTATTTTGTCGCCGGCGCCGGATGATAAGAAATAGGTTCAATATTAAGAACCCGATAGCAAGAAACAATAATAACGTATTACCGATGTAATATAACATTGTCATCGAGTCTGGCAGGCTATGTAAAAATATCTGTAACGTACCATTTGCATCGATAACCATGCCTGTTATGACACCTCCGGTATCAAAAGGCGTGTGTAATAAAATATCAGATAAACGTTGTAGTTCTCGCCACTGTTCTAACGGAGTCGGTTCAAACACCGAATTTGAACTTGAAGCGTAATCAACAAGTTGTTTTCTCTCATCACTGATTAACAGCACACCACCCGGTGGAGGACTGTTTAACAGTATTGCGGCTTTATCTATTTCTCGGTAGATAAAAGAAGATGTGGTGGTGTCGATAAGCTTTTCCAAGGCCTCAGCACTCACTGCACGCAATAAAACATTAGTTCCGGTTAATTTTCCACTTTCAGCTCGTTGAACTAATGCAGTCCAATCATTGACGTTACTTAAGTTAACTAGCGCCATTTTTAGCCGAATACATTCATTTTCTCGTGGACATAAATCCTGTGTTTTCAACACAATGCCATCAAAATTATCTAACAAGTTCATCCCAGATTTAGTAATCGCTTGGCCTAAACTTGGGTTAACTCGGTTATTAGAAACAGGGTGTAATTGCTCTTCAACCATATGCAATAAAGCAGCCGCTTTTTCTATCGTGCTCGATTCAGGCATTGGCATTGGATTACTGTTATTCCAATAAATCCCTGAGCAATCAAAAGGTGCAAAAATCGTTTTATTATTCTTACTTGATAAATTAGGTGGCATGTAGCACATCCCAACCCCTTTAGCTTGAATAATATCTCCGACATGCAAATCGGTTGTTTCCAACTCGGTAAAGTTGGTGACTAAATGAGGTTCAGTATCTTTAAGCCATGAAAAGCTGAGTTTCATAGAAAGAGAAAGTGGCTGATAAAGATACAACATTCCAATAATAAACAAACTCCAAAAAACGAAAATAATATTTTTAATATATCGTTTATAAGGATAATTTTTCTCTTCATCATGCAATGAAAGGTAATTTCCTTGCTTTACAACATGATGGTTTGGATACATTTCTAAATAGGTCACCTTATCAATATCGTTTTGGATATAAGGCTCCCAATGAGGCGGGTAAACAAGATCAATCCCCCCTAAAGAAACATTTTTTACCTGCCCATGATCAAAATTACCAAAAAGCCCCCAGCGCTTTAAGCGCCCTTTAAAACAGTGGATTTCTTGTTTACGTGGTTTGATTAAAGGGTTGTGGATCAGAAAAATACCAACAGCAAGAAAAGCACCACCAGTCGCTAGGATCCAAGGAAGAAAAACTTGAGGCATCATTAAGGCTGTTAGACACAACGTAAGCCCTATACAAATAAAAGAGCCATCCCAAAAACCAGATGAGTTATGTAATCGGTATTCTTCGTTGGTTTCTTCTCGGATTTGTAATAAGTGAGCCGCATCACCTTCGTTCTTTTGGATAGTTGATGAACCATTTGCCAATATCGGCTCAGACAGTTGTTTTAAACTTAGCGCAGAAAAATGAATTTTTTCATCTTTTAAGAAATGTCCATTCACACCAACAACGATGGGGATCGAAGGGGTACAGACAACATCGAGAACGTTTTCTTGCTGAAGATAAGGAACGAGCAACGGGGGAATATGAATTTCTACAGCATCAATATAGTAACGCCAATGATTTAATCCTTCACTAGAACCTGCAAAGCGATTAACGATATTTCTTAATGTAGTAACGACTTCGCCTTTAATTGGCATTTCGGGGAAGTTTTGTAATGAATAGCCAGAAGAGAAGTTTGATGTACCAAAATAAGATAAATAATCACTAATAAGCCCATAGTCATCAGAAGTGAGCTTGCGATAAGTAGGTTTAGCGAGAGATGGGAGATGATGTGAGCCATCAAGCCGCCTTCTTTTAAAGAATAGAAAGGCGGCCATTATAAATAGGCTTATCATCAAGATAGCCAATATAATGACTGATAATCTCATTTTTTCCCCATGCTTATACTGATGCTGCGTAGTAACAATAACAAATTTAAAACCCTGCCTAACATAAGGCAATTCCTATTCTTTTGTTCTATTTTTTATTTAAATACAATAGATTATATTTTTGCAGTCGCGTTATAATTTATATCTATAATCAAGTTTATATCCGCTAACAATGCTATCTTCGGGTAAAATAGCGAATCAATAAATAATAATATTCTCAAAAAATCAATAAATAACTAGATTTGATAGCGGAGTGTACTCAATTTTCCTTTAAAAGCTAAATCTAATTGTTAGATTTATTTTGTCATTAATGTGTTAAATTCAGGTTAATCTCTATTCTGCCAGGGACTGTTATGAAAGAACTAAAAAAACCCAATATATTAAACATTGATAACATCGCCCGTTCTCGATTATTTCAGATCCAATCCGTTAATCTGGAGTTTAGCAACGGAGAAAAGCGCACTTATGAGCGAATGAAACCCGCTAATCGTGAAGCTGTTATGATTGTTCCTATTATTGATGACAATCTTATTCTTATTCGTGAATACGCCGTAGGTATCGAAAATTACGACTTTGGTTTTCCCAAAGGCGCCATTGATCCTGGTGAAAATGCCCTACAAGCCGCAAACCGCGAACTAAAAGAAGAAATTGGTTATGGTGCCCACTCATTAATAGAACTCGCAAAGCTTTCTATGGCGCCATCTTACTTTTCTAGCAAAATGAACATTGTCATTGCGCATGACCTTTATCCAGAGCAACTCGAAGGTGATGAGCCTGAGCCACTAATCCAAATACGTTGGCCTATCGCCAAAATGATGGATTTACTCGACCACCCAGATTTTACAGAAGCTCGTAGTGTCAGTGCTCTCTTCTTAGCTCACCGCTATCTATTACAAAAATAAATAGATAATAAAAAACCGGACTTTAACATCCGGTTTTTATTTTCGATTAATTAGAATAACTCGTTAGATTCGCCATTATCCTCAAAAATCTGTGTTCCTACTTCATTTTTTGCTCTTTCTGTCGGTTGAGTCCCATCAATAAAATATTCTTTCATTGAAGGACCATCACCTGCCAATTTTCCTGTTCTTCTATCAATTTGAACCGCCACAACACCTTTTGGTACAGGCATCATATTAACAGGGACACCATCCAGAGCCACTTTCATAAAGTCATTCCAAATAGGTTGCGCTGTTTTAGCACCCGCTTCACCACCACTCGCGGCAGTTCGACCTAAATTGCGGCTACTGTCATCAAAGCCAATCCAAGCTGTGGCAACAATATTGGCACCATACCCAGAGAACCATGCATCTTTAGAACTGTTTGTTGTTCCGGTCTTACCACCAATATCTTGGCGTTTAAGATCACGAACAGCACGCCAACCTGTGCCAGACCATCCCGGTTCACCCACAAGGTTTGTCCTTAATGCATCATGCATTAAGTAAGCCAATGGTGTGCTGATAACGTGTGGTGCATAAGGGCTTTCTTTTACAGTTTCAGCTAACGGTGCTTGTTCTAATTCAATTTCAGGCGTAGCAGCTGCTGGCTGAGATTTATTAGATTGAGCAACGTTTTCCATATAGTCATCAGATAACGCAATAGAACGCATGGTATCGCCGTAAATAACAGGGATATCAGTACAATCCGGGCAAGCTATCTTTGGTTTTGCAGTAAACAGCTCTTCACCATCAGCATTTTCAATACGTTGGATATAGTAAGGCTCAATGAGATATCCGCCGTTTGCCATAACAGCAAACCCTCGTACCATTTGCATTGGTGTAAATGATGGTGATCCTAATGCTAAAGATTCTGTTCTATCGATATTTTGATTAGGGAAACCAAAACGTAATAGATAATCAGCAGCATAATCCACGCCCATCGCGCGCATTGCACGTACCATCACCACGTTTTTAGACTGGCCTAAACCTTGACGTAAACGAATAGGACCGGCATAAGTTGGCGGTGAGTTTTTAGGGCGCCAATCTGTTCCTGCACCAGCATCCCAGCGGCTAATAGGTAAATCATTAAGCAGTGTCGATAACGTCAATCCTTTATCTAATGCAGCAGCATATAAGAAAGGTTTAATGTTTGAACCGACTTGGCGTAAAGATTGAGAAACTCGGTTAAATTTACTGATCTCAAAATCAAAACCACCAACAAGCGCAATAATCCCGCCATTGATAGGATCTAATGCAACAAATGCTGCATTAACACCCGGAAGTTGCGCTAGCACCCAACTTTTTTCGTTATTTTGACGTACCCAAATTTGCTCACCAACATGCACAACGGCATCAACTTTTGTTGGTGTTGCGCCTTGAGAGGTGTCAGAAATAAATTTACGTGCCCAACGAACCGCTTTTAAATCTAGCGTAATGTTGTCGCCCGTTTTTAAAATGACTTTGGCTTCTTTCGCATCAGCGGATAACACAACAGCTGGAATTAAAGGGCCATAAGTTTGGATCCCTTTTAATTTCTTGTTGATAGCTTCGTTATCCCATGGTGTTTGCCCTTCACTCCACAAAACTTCTTGAGCACCACGGTAACCATGACGCATGTCGTAGTCGATAACATTATCACGCAAGGCTTTTTCTGCCGCTAATTGATCTTTACGAACCACAGTGGTGTAAATTTTATAGCCATCAGTGTAGGCATTTTCACCATAACGCTCGTACATCTCCATACGCACCATTTCGGTTAGATAAGGCGCTGAGAAATCAATTTGAGGTGCGTGGTATTTTGCAACAATAGGCTCTGCTCTTGCACTTTCATATTGTGCGCGAGTGATATAGTTCTCTTCATACATACGCTGTAAAACGATATTACGACGTTTTAAGGCACGATCATAAGAATAAAGTGGGTTAAGTGTAGAAGGCGCTTTAGGTAAGCCAGCAATCACAGCCATTTCATTAAGGCTCAGATCGTGAACACTTTTACCAAAGTAAACATAAGCAGCGGCACCCACACCATAAGCACGATTACCCAGATAAATTTTATTTAAATACAGCGCTAAAATTTCATCTTTAGTGAGCTCTTTCTCAATGCGGATAGCCAAAAAGGCTTCTTTTATTTTGCGCATTAATTTCTTTTCAGGTGTTAAAAAGAAATTTCGAGCTAATTGTTGCGTAATGGTACTAGCGCCTTGAGAAGCTTGTCCTGATGTTAATGCCACTACAACAGCACGCGAGATCCCAATAGGGTCAATACCGTGGTGTTCACGAAAACGTGTATCTTCTGTTGCGATAAAAGCATTAATAAGTTGAGGAGGCATCTCCTCCAATGTTAGCGGTAAACGACGTTTCTCGCCGTATTGCGCAATCAACTCTCCGTCTGCACTAAATACCTGCATAGGGGTTTGTAAACGAACATCTTTTAATGTCGCGACATCGGGTAACTGAGGCTCAACATACTTATACATACCGTATATCGAGGCTGCTCCCAAAATTATGCAAGCAAAAACGAAGATGAAAAAATATTTTAAGAACTTCACCTTAAATTTCCCATGTAGTGTGAATTGGGCGGTTTATAAACAAACAGTGCGTAGTATAAAGGTAACGCCTCTTTGAAAATAGGCAATTACTCATCAATAGATATGGATATCATTTATGGAAACACACAATTACCAGATTGGTATTGAAATTAACACTCATCATATCAATGCAGTTTTGGTATTTCAGCAGAATAAACAATGGAAGATCAGTGCATTTTGGCAATTCCCTTTACCTCTTAATGACGATTTAAATGATATAAAATTAAGAAAAATCCTAATAGATTGGCGTAAAAAATTACCTTCTATTAATAATGTTACGCTTTCTCTACCGGATATTTATGAAAACTATCAAATTATCCCTCTGCCTAATGCAGTTTCCCTTACATCAGCAGCATGTTATCGGTTAGCGCAACTACGAGCCACATCTTACACACAAAATACGAAAATCCCTGTTAATTTTGATTATCGGCAAAATAAGGGGAAACTCGCTATTCACCTGTGCCATAAAACGATTTTAGATAAGTATATTGACTTATTTTCTCGAATAAACTTAACAATAACTGCGATTGATACCCCAGCGTGTGCACTACGCTATTTAGCAACTTACCTTGGCATCTCACCTCAGAATCCCCTTTTGTACTGTAAAAACAAAACGCTACTTTGGGTATCATCTGATGAAAATATGCCCCACTACGGCACTCTCACCTATGAAAACCAACAAGAGCAACAAGCTTATATTTATCAGTTAATAGAAAAATACCATTGGCCATTAAAACAGTGTTACTTAACGGGTGATAATGAAGAATATTTTAGCCAGTTGATGCCTATTTGGCCCTATCTTTCCCTCGACTTATTTAAAACAACGTCAGATAAAGATCTCATTCCATTTGTTGCATTAGGTTTGGCATTACGCCCTGAAGAGGTGTTATGTATCAAGTAAATTACCTACCTTGGTGCCACAGCTTATTTAGACAAAAAGCATTGTTATGGCTTTCTCAAACGCTATCATTGGTCACGATCACTTTCGTTATTTGTAGCTATTACACCTACCATTTGGCACAGAAACGATCACTCATAACAGATCAACAACGCCAAACTCAACAACAAGAAGATTTATTACTAAAACAGATCGATATATATCAAACACAGAAAAAACAGACACTTTTACACTATCAGCACTATTCACTCTATTATCAAAACTGGTTGCGCTATTTACATTACATTCGCTTCTTTCGAGCTATCGAAACCCATCTTCCCTCAACTGGTTGGATTAACCACTATGGTGAGGCAGATAATCAACGCTCACTGCATCTCACACTCCCCAATACACAATCACTCTCCTTTATTAGCAACCTTAAAAGTCATCCTGTTTTAGCCTCTTTAACGTTGAGTTATTTACAACAAAGCAAAACTGATCCGTCTTACACAGAAGTGCATTTAAACGGAAAATCAGAAGAACAAGAGCGATGGAATGAAGAAGATGAGGGAAACCAATGAAAATAAATGCACAATGGTTGTTACTTATTGCGTTTCTACCTAAGTGGAAACTCACTTTACTGAGCTTAACGATACCTTTTATTACCCTGCTATTTTATTACCTCTTTATCTACACCGACTACCAGCAAGAGATAGCCCAACAACACCTAGAAATAGCACAAAGACTAAAGCGCATTAATCACTACCAAAGCACATTAGACACAATGCCATCTATTAATTCACTAATCACACAACAAATAGATTATGACATTCTATTCGATAACCCACCGGTTAGTGAGCAATTACAACGCTTACTAATGACTTATCATTTTATACCAGAGATTTGGGAAAACACGCCTAACTCTTTATATAAACTCACTTTTACATTGTCTTACCCACAGTTTTTAACACTATTGGAATACCTCAGTCAAACAAGTTTAGCGCTGATCTCTCTGAATATTGTTCCAATAAAACCCCATCTAATTTCAGTACAAATGAGCTTTACAGAGCTAAGTTATCCTAGTGCAATACAGGGTGATATATCATGAAGATAGGAATTTTAATCGTCATATTATATATGATGACAACCACCATTTGGGCTCACACTCGAGACCCCTTCTTTCCTGAGAATAGCGATGATGAAAAGATATCATCTACCTTTATTGAAGAGCGAACATCTACTACAGAACAACCTGAAGAATTACATCACCAACTTTATCCTTTAAATTATGCTGATGCTGAGAGACTAGGCGAACAACTAAGTGATCACACTATTCCATTACTAAGTCAGCAGGGGAGAGTTATTATTGATAGAGAAGCGAATAGTCTTTCAATAGTTGATAATAGTAAAGCACTATCTGAAATTGGGGATTGGCTAAAATTACGGGACACCCCACAACAACAAGTTCATATCACAGCACATATTGTGAGTAGCAGTCAGGATGCTCTAAATGAATTAGGTACTCAATGGGGATTACAAGCATTAAAAACACAAACCGAAGCCGCATCTACAATACCTAATGCTATTTCAACAACCTCCTCGCTTAATTCAGCGCTATCAACTCCTTCACTTTCTGCATTATCACTCCATCAAAACACCAAAAACCCTCTTCACTATATTGCATTTAATATTGCCAGAATTAATGGGCGCCTATTAGAGCTTGAATTAAGTGCGTTAGAACAAGAGAAACAGTTATCTATTATTGCCAGTCCGCGGCTAACAACCGCTCATGAAAAAACAGCCTCCATCAAACAAGGAACGGAGATCCCCTATGTCAGTCGAGATAATGAAATCACACGAGTTCAATTTAAAGAAGCCGTCTTGGGTATGGAAGTAACGCCCATTATTCAAAGAAATAAAAAGATAAGGTTAATACTTAAAATTAGTCAAAACACACCAGGTATTGCACTTGTTCAAGGCGGAAGTGAACATCTTTCTATTGATAAACAAGAGATCAGCACAGAAGTGACTATTCACGATGGAGAAACCATTATGTTAGGAGGTATATTTCAGCAAAAGCAACAAGAACACACAGCAAAGATCCCCTTCTTATCCTCTATTCCATTACTAGGCGTACTTTTCAGTCATAAAAGAGATCAACACAGTCGCCATGAATTGGTTATTTTTATTACACCCAAATTAATATAATTTTTTATGTGATAAATAGTTTTATTATAAAATACAAAGCACTACATGTTTTTCACTAGAGTAAAACTGAGAGTTATTCATTGTTTTTTCTTATAATCAGTATTTATAGATTTGACGATGAGGACGATTTAGCTTACAAGGGTTAGCTAATTTGAGTGAGCCTGAAACATCACAATAAAAATACGGATACATTTTATGCACTTCCTCTATTCTTGGAGGTAGGGCTTTTTATATGTAATATTGATCGATTGATGACGAAAAAGACAATATTATCAGATGCGGTTTTCCGACTAAATTGTGTTAGAATCTCCGCGTTGCCAACAAAGATAATTACTTTTTTAGTAGTTTTTGTTATGTACTGTGGGCAAAGGGATTTTTATCCTATGTTGTCGCTTATGACAGCATGTGGTTATTTTATAGCGATCTACTGAAAGAACTCAGTCTTATTATGAGAGTAGATAACAAATGTTATCAGGTGTGAATTAGATAAACACTCATAAATTTCAGTTTAGGTCCCGTCGCTGAATGAATTTGGCGGGGCGGGTTATCATTAACGAATATCTTAGTAATACCAAAAACATGGCAGAGAAACGTAATATCTTTCTGGTTGGGCCTATGGGTGCCGGCAAAAGCACTATTGGTCGTCAGTTAGCTCAACAACTTAGTATGGAGTTTTATGATTCCGATCAGGAAATTGAGCGGCGTACAGGTGCAGATGTAGGTTGGGTATTTGATGTTGAAGGCGAAGAAGGCTTCCGTCAACGAGAAGAAAAAATAATCAACGAACTCACTGAAAAGCAAGGCATTGTGTTAGCAACAGGTGGTGGTTCGGTGATATCGCGAGAAACCCGTAACAGATTATCTGCACGCGGTGTGGTTGTTTATTTAGAAACCAACATCGAAAAGCAGCTCGCGCGTACCCAACGTGATAAAAAACGTCCTTTATTGCAAGGTGTTGAACCTGTGCGCGATGTCTTAGAGACATTAGCTGAAGAACGTAATCCTCTTTATGAAGAAATTGCTGACATCACTATTCATACTGATGATCAGAGTGCAAAAATTGTAGCCAATCAAATAATTGAATTATTAGAACAAAACTAATAAATTCAGCTATTTATAAGGTTAAGTAAAGACAATAAGAAGAAGGCCACTGTTATGGAAAAAATCACTGTCACATTAGGTGAAAGAAGCTATCCCATTACCATTGCTTCTGGCCTTTTTCATCAAGAAGATACCTTTTTACCTTTAAAATCAGGGCAGCAAGTTATGATAGTCACAAACGTGACACTTGCTCCACTCTATTTAGAAAAGGTAACGGACACCTTAAAAAAACAGGGTGTTTTGGTTGATAGCGTAATTTTGCCTGATGGCGAACAATATAAATCGCTTGAAATCATGAATGATGTCTTTACTGCATTATTAGAAAAAAATCACAATCGAGATACAACACTTATCGCATTAGGCGGTGGTGTTATTGGTGATCTAACTGGTTTTGCCGCAGCAAGCTATCAACGTGGCGTTCGCTTTATCCAAGTACCAACAACACTATTGTCACAAGTCGATTCTTCTGTTGGTGGAAAAACCGCAGTTAATCATCCTCTTGGCAAAAATATGATTGGTGCGTTTTATCAGCCCGCTTCTGTTGTTATCGATCTCGATTGTCTTGCCACATTACCGCCTCGTGAACTTTCATCAGGTTTAGCTGAAGTTATTAAATATGGCATCATTTTAGATAAAGACTTTTTTATCTGGCTTGAAAATAATATTGATAAACTCTTGGCTCTTGATCCTAAAGCCATGGCATTTTGTATCCGTCGTTGCTGTGAGCTAAAAGCTGACGTCGTTGCTGCTGATGAAAAAGAAACAAGTGGCTTACGCGCACTACTCAACCTTGGCCATACCTATGGACATGCCATTGAAGCCCATATGGGATATGGTGTTTGGTTGCATGGTGAAGCCGTTGCCGCAGGTATGGTAATGGCGGCAAGAACATCTCAAGCACTTGGTCAATTCACTGAAGAAGAGACTCAACGTGTTATTCAATTGCTTGAGAGAGCCAATCTCCCCGTCAATGGTCCTATTGAAATGACACCTGATGACTATTTACCTCATATGATGAGAGATAAAAAAGTATCTGGTGGCAAATTACACCTTGTTTTACCAAAAGGTATCGGTCAATCCGAATTACGTGCCGATATTACTCGCGAACAAGTCCACAAAGCGATAACATCTTGCATTAATGCAAATTAAGCTCCCCATTACCTGACAAGCAATAAACTAGAATATTCATTTAAGGAAAATTCTGGTTAATATTGTCAAATGCAACGTTTCAGAAAAAGCGTTTCATCCTTATACTATGAGGTAATGGCTAAGGCTGAATAGAATATTTTTCGCTTTTTGACGCTCTGACGGAGGGCATAATGGACGAGTTCAAACCTGATAATGAAACCAAGGGTGATAATTCACTCAAACCTGATACTTCGGATAGACCTGAACGTCGAACCAACCGACCTCGTAACAATCCATTAAAAAACGCACGATTCTCTGTATCCCGTCAACAGATGATGATTGGTGCAGGTGTTTTAGTCCTTATTCTGCTAATTATCGCAATAAGTTCAGCATTAAAATCACCAGAAACAACTGAACCTGCGCCTTCGACCAATACGGAAAGAAATATCGACCTATCTCAACAACCGTCATCCGTTACGCCTTCAGAAAATGGTCAGCCATCAACACCTCAATCTATTTCTGGGCAAGAGATACAGCCTGCAACACCACCTTCACAAAATTTACCTCCAATGATTGATTCGCAAGGTCAACGTGTTGAGATCCCTGGAGATATCGTTGATTCTTTAAATCAACAACAAGCAGGTATTAATCAAGCCACTAATCAGCAGCAATTAAATGCGCAACAGCCACAACCCGTGCAGCCTGTCACACAACCACCTGCAACTAAGCCAGTGCAACCCGTACAAAAACCGGCTGAAGTAAAAACACCACCGACAAAACCTGTAACACCACCAGCAACAACGCAGCCTAAACCTGCAACGACTAAACCTGTTGTTTCAGGCTCATTATCAGCAAGTAATTTAAGCACTATCCCTGCCACTAACTATACTTTGCAATTAAGTGGTGCAAGTCGCCAAGATACCTTAGAGGCTTTCGCTAAAAAGAACCTCAATGGAAACTACACTATTTACAAAACGCAGCGTAATGGTAATCCATGGTATGTACTCATCTATGGAAATTATCGTAATATAAGTGAAGCCAAGCAGGCTGTTTCTTCATTACCTGCGCCAGTACAAGCAAAACAACCTTGGGTTAGACCGATGAAACATGTTCATCAGGATCTAAAAAAATAATTAAGACGAAGTTCACCGCTGATATGCTGTCTGAAACAGAGTACAATCGGCGACTCTGAAACGATTGAGAAATTTGGACGGCATGAAAAAAAAACGCGCATTCCTAAAATGGGCTGGTGGTAAATATCCTTTGGTAGATGACATTAAACGTCATCTGCCTGAGGGTAATTGTTTAATTGAACCTTTTATGGGTGCCGGTTCTGTTTTTTTAAATACAGAATACGATTCATATATTCTTGCCGATATAAATAGTGATCTAATTCATCTCTATAATACGGTAAAGCAACATCCTGAAAAATTTATGAAGGATGCTCGCTTATTATTTACCCCTCAAATGAATATCGCAGAAGAGTTCTATCAACTACGACAAGAATTTAATCGTTCAACGGACGCTTATCAGCGTAGTGTATTATTTCTCTATCTTAACCGTCATTGCTACAATGGGCTGTGTCGTTATAATTCAAAAGGTGAATACAATGTCCCTTTTGGTCGTTATAAAAAACCTTATTTTCCTGAAGCAGAGCTAATTTGGTTTTCTGAAAAAGCACAAAAAGCCGAATTTGTTTGCCAAAGCTATTCATCAACGATGACAAATGCAAAAAAAGGCGCCGTTGTTTATTGCGATCCTCCTTATGCACCATTATCACCGACTGCAAATTTTACGTCATACCATACAAATAGCTTTAGTTTTCAAGAGCAGGAACATCTGGCTCAACTGGCCTCAATGCTGGCTTACGAGAGACAGATACCCGTGTTAATATCAAATCATGAGACTGCGTTAACAAAAGAGTGGTATGTAGACGCAAAAGAGCTACACAGTGTGAAAGTCAGAAGAACAATCAGTAGCAACACACTTGGTCGTAGCAAAGTGAACGAATTACTTGCCTTATATAAATAATCGTTAACACCTCCCGACAATGGGAGTGTTGTCTGGAGAATGCGATGAAAGATTTTCTGATTGCCCCTTCTATTTTATCCGCTGATTTTGCTCGCCTTGGCGAAGACACTGAAAAAGTGCTCGCAGCTGGCGCAGATGTTGTCCACTTTGATGTTATGGATAACCACTATGTACCGAACCTAACGTTTGGTGCACCAATTTGTAAGGCTCTGCGCAACTACGGTATTACAGCGCCCATTGATGTTCACCTAATGGTTAAACCCGTTGATCGCATCATCCCTGATTTTGCAGAAGCTGGCGCAACGTATATCTCATTTCACGCTGAAGCCAGTGACCACGTTGACCGTACAATTCAACTAATAAAAGATTGTGGTTGTAAAGCAGGCTTAGTGCTTAACCCAGCAACCCCATTAAATTATCTCGATTATGTAATGGATAAATTAGATCTTATTCTGCTGATGTCTGTTAACCCAGGCTTTGGTGGTCAATCATTTATTCCTAACACCCTCGATAAATTACGCCAAGTTCGTAAAATGATCGATGATGGTGGTTATGACATTCGTTTAGAAATTGATGGTGGTGTTAAAGTCGATAATATCGCTGAAATTGCCCAAGCAGGTGCAGATATGTTCGTTGCTGGCTCAGCTATTTTCAATCAACCAGATTATAAGCATGTTATTGACAATATGCGTCGCGAATTAGAAAAGGTATCGTAATGACAGACAAAAAACTCAAAGGCATTCGTGCTATCGCCTTTGATCTTGATGGCACACTCACTGACAGCGCTGTTGGACTAACAGAAGCAACAGATTACGCATTAACATCAAAAGGTTTTGCACCTGCTGGTAAACATAATGTCACAATTTGGGTGGGTAATGGCGTTGATATGCTACTTACACGCGCTTTGCATAACGCTGGCGTAGAAGATGTCACAGAAACCTTATTAAAAGAGATGCGTGACCTTTTTGATGAACATTATGCAACATCGGTCAAAACAGGCAGTGATTTATTCCCACACGTCAAAGAAACGCTTGAAGTATTAGCTTCACATAACATTCCATTAGGTATCGTCACCAATAAGCCTTCACCCTTTATTGCGCCACTATTACAGCAACTGAAAATTGATAAATATTTTTCCTTAGTACTAGGGGGAGATGATGTCAAAGAAAAAAAACCACATCCAGCACCATTATATTTAACAATGGGTACATTTGGTGTTAAAAAGGAAGAACTCCTTTTTGTTGGGGATTCTCGCAACGACATTATTGCAGCACAAGCGGCTGAGTGCCCTTGCGTAGGTTTAACCTATGGCTATAACTATGGCGTCTCTATTGCAGACAGCAAACCTGATTATACACTCGATAATTTTGCTGACTTGCTATCAATCCTCGACATCACGCAATGACAACTGTGGAACAGAATTAAGATGACGACTTCAGTAGAAAAAACGGCACAAAAGCCAATTGTATTCAGTGGTGCACAACCTTCTGGTGAACTCACTATTGGTAACTACATGGGTGCATTACGTCAATGGGTACAAATGCAAGATGACTATGATTGCATTTACTGTATCGTTGACCAACACGCCATTACAGTTCGTCAAGATCCAAAAGAACTTAGAAAAAGAACCTTAGATACGCTGGCTCTTTATCTTGCTTGCGGTATTGATCCAGAAAAAAGCACTATTTTTGTTCAGTCACATGTTCCACAACATGCACAATTAAGCTGGGCACTTAACTGCTATACCTATTTTGGTGAATTGAGCCGAATGACTCAATTTAAAGATAAATCAGCGCGCCACGCCGAAAATATCAATGCAGGGCTATTCGACTATCCTGTATTAATGGCGGCAGATATTCTTATCTATCAAACAAACCAAGTCCCTGTTGGTATCGACCAAAAACAACATCTTGAATTAAGCCGTGATATTGCTCAGCGCTTTAATGCTATTTATGGCGATATATTCACCGTACCAGATCCTTTTATTCCAAAAGGCGGCGCTCGTGTGATGGCATTACAAGATCCGACTAAAAAAATGTCTAAATCTGATGATAACCGTAATAACGTTATCGCATTGCTTGAAGATCCAAAAGCAGCAGCGAAAAAGATCAAACGAGCAATGACTGACTCAGAAGAGCCACCTCGTGTTATTTACGATCTTGAAAATAAAGCAGGTGTGTCTAACTTACTCGATATCTTAGCGGGTGTTACAGGTAAAACTATTCCTGAATTAGAAGCTGAATTTGAAGGCCAAATGTACGGTCATCTAAAAGGTGCTGTCGCTGATGCGGTATCTGAAATGCTAACCAACATTCAAGAACGTTTTAACACATTCCGTAATGATGAAGCATTGCTTAATAAAATCATGAAAGAAGGTGCTGATAAAGCCAAAACTCGCGCTCAAGCAACCTTAGACAAGGTTTATGATGCGATTGGATTTATCGCACATCCGTAATTTTTCGTTAATACATAAAAAAACACCCCAAAGTTGGTGTCCAACTTTTGGGGTGCAGTTCATGTTTAGGGAGGTGTTTTTTTAGTAAAGAGGAATTATTGGGTTCTTAATACCACAAGCGTAGGCATATCTCGCTAAGGTATCTATACTCGCTTTAGTAATATTATTTTCTATTCTAGTAATTACTGGCGGTGTTACACCCATTCGCTCAGCAACTTGCGCTTTTGTCAAATTATCGCGTTTACGCCATTGGGCCAGTGTATCTCTCAATTTTTCCTTACGCGTTTCGTCATCCCAAGCCACTCGATATTCTTCATCTTCCATCATCTCATTATGTAATTCTTTATGACTTCTCAATTTCATTGAGCACCTCCATCAATCGTTTTTGGGCGATCTCAATCTCTTTCTTCGATATTTTTTGCGTTTTCTTAATAAAAATACGAAGCATAACAACAGTGTTTCTTTTATGGTATATCCATATACCTCTAGCAATATCAGTCCCCATAGTACGGATCTCGAAAAGACCATTTCCTAAATATTTTGTATCAGGCTCTCTTAATAAACGAGCATCGTGCTCTATCTTAGTAATAAGTTTATCGTATTTAACTCGTATTTGAATAGGTAACTCTAATACTTCATCCCAAGCGTTTGGGTGATATAAAATTTCAAACACGAGCTTTTCCTTAACGTAAAAATTAGCCTATAAGCTAATTTTATGCAAGGTTAAATTAGCCCACAAGCTAATTTTTATTGATAATACTGTTAATTATCAATTAGATAATTATTTATCTCTTAAACAGCCGTCTATCAAAGCTCTCAATAGTTTGATTTTGCAGTCTTAACTGCATAGTCTTACTCCAACTCGCTGATAATCCTGCCGCACTTAATAAACGATGATAAAGCTCTTCATCAAAAGGCATATGAAAAGCAATAGAAATAGCTTCTTTAACAGAGACATCACTGTTTCTTGAAACTAACACAAGAGGATGATGACTCCCTGTTTCTCCCGCACTCACAACACGATATAACCAACCACAATAACCACTATCTTGCATAATTTGCGAAAAATTACTGACTTCTGTCACTGTGTTAAGTTTGTAGCAAGGAGAGCGAGGTTGAGTCACTTGAATTAATGCAGTTCCCCATTGATAAATATCCCCAATAAAGACATTCTCTTCTGTCATGCCTGTTGTTGAGATATTTTCCCCAAATGCAGGGACATGGAAAAAATCGACTAATTGTGGAAATTGCTCTGACCAATAGAGGTAGTGCTCTCGAGGATAATGACAAAGTGCGCGATCAGGACCACCGTGAAAACTCTTTTCTGCTTGCTCATCATCTTCTAATCCCAGTGATGTCAATTTGATATGGCCATCCACCAGCCTTTTGGTGATCGCACTGGTAAATCCATTAGATGTTGTTGTGATATTACCGATAAAAACACTAGGAAAATAACGCATAGCTCACTACCTAAACAGAAAAAGATAACTCATAGTAAAGATAGTGTTCAAAAGAAACAATGCCGACAAATGTCGGCATTGAAAATATAAAAAAGAAAGGATGTTATCTACTCAATTATGCTTTGCTCTGAAAACGTTTTTGCGCTTCGTCCCAGTTAACGACGGACCAGAACGCTTTAATATAATCAGGGCGGCGATTTTGATATTTCAAGTAGTAAGCATGTTCCCACACATCTAACCCTACAATTGGGTAACCTGATGCGCCAGCTAACTCTTCACCCATTAATGGGCTATCTTGGTTTGCAGTAGAAACTACCGCAAGTTTGCCATCGTCTTTTAATACCAGCCAAGCCCAACCTGAACCAAAACGGCTCGCAGCCGCTTTTTCAAATAACTCTTTAAAGGCATCAACGCTACCAAAGTCGCGCTCAATCGCATCTTTTAGTGAACCTTGTAATTGAGTACCTAGCTTCAAACCTTTCCAGAATAATGAGTGGTTAGAGTGACCACCAGCGTTATTACGTAAAAAAGTACGTTGATCAGCAGGCACTTTATGAAGATTTTTAACTAATTCATCAATCTCTAAGCCAGCAAGCTCAGGTAATTTTTCTAATGCTGTATTGGTATTATTCACATAAGTTTGATGATGCTTAGTATGGTGAATTTCCATTGTACGCTCATCAAAGTGAGGCTCTAATGCATCATAAGCATAAGGCAGTGCAGGTAATGTATAGCTCATATTAATCTCCAGTGCTGTTTTATCTTGGATCACATCATGTGATTTATCTTTTCATTTCATTATAGTGAAAAAAACGTTAATGAAAATCATTATCATATCCATATTATTTTTGTGGTTTTTTTATCCAACACGGTTAAATTAATTTTCACAGTATATTATTTTAATTTAAAAGCGTTCTATTAAACGATGATCCTATTGAACAAGAAAATAGTAGATAAATAATGCCCTGCTGGCTTTAGCACTAATTGAACATTCCATGAAAAGCATTTCCATTAATTCGTGATCTTCTGCGCAAAAAAGAAACAATCTTTATTTACCCTCTTTTGTTAACGACTTTTTGACATAGTATTAACAATAGTGAGGAGAACTATTATGACAAAAATAAACCAACATCATATTCCTGCAAGCATTGCAGAACACGCCCTGATCAATAAAGAGCAATACCAAAAAGATTATGAATTATCCATCAAAAACCCTGAGGCCTTTTGGGCAGATAAAGGGAAAATCATTGACTGGATAAAACCATATACTGTGGTAAAAAATACTTCTTTTGACCCAGGCCATGTACGCATTCGCTGGTTTGAAGATGGTCAGCTAAATATCAGTCAAAACTGTCTTGATCGCCACCTTAAAACACGAGGTGATCAAACCGCCATTATTTGGGAAGGCGACTCACCTAATGAGTCGAAAAAAATCACTTACCGACAACTCCACCAAAATGTTTGCCAATTCGCTAACGTATTAAAAAATTTAGGTATTAAAAAAGGCGATGTTGTGGCGATTTATATGCCGATGGTACCAGAAGCGGCAGTCGCTATGCTCGCTTGTACTCGTATTGGTGCTATCCATTCTGTTATTTTTGGTGGTTTCTCTCCTGAAGCTGTTGCAGGCAGGATCATTGATTCAAAAGCTAAATTAGTGATTACTGCTGATGAAGGATTACGTGCAGGTCGCGCTATTCCTTTAAAGAAAAATGTTGATGATGCTTTAAATCACGCTGATATCCCCCCTATTAATCATGTAGTGGTATTTCGTCGAACAGGGCATACCGAACAATGGATTGAAGGGCGTGATGTTTGGTGGGATGAAATCATCCAAGGTGTCAGCACTGAATGTGATGTTGAAGTGATGGATGCAGAAGATCCTCTCTTTATTCTGTATACCTCAGGTTCAACAGGCAAACCCAAAGGTGTACTGCACACAACGGGAGGTTATCTCGTTTATGCTTCAATGACCTTCAAATACACCTTTGATTATCATGAAGGTGATATTTATTGGTGTACTGCTGATGTGGGTTGGGTAACAGGGCATAGCTACTTACTGTATGGCCCTCTGTCAAATGGTGCGACTACTGTTATGTTTGAAGGTGTCCCTAATTACCCATCTGTTAACCGCATGGCTCAAATTGTTGATAAGCACCAAATCAATATCTTATATACTGCACCGACTGCAATCCGTGCATTAATGGCTGAAGGCGATAAAGCGATTGAAGGCACTCAACGCACCTCTCTGCGCATTTTAGGCTCCGTAGGTGAACCTATTAATCCAGAAGCATGGGAATGGTTCTATCAGAAAATGGGACGTAGCCAATGTCCTATCGTTGATACATGGTGGCAAACAGAAACTGGTGGTTTCATGATAACCCCATTACCGGGTGCTATGGATCTAAAACCTGGCTCAGCAACACGTCCTTTCTTCGGTGTTCAGCCTGCAATTGTCGATAATATGGGTGAAGTACAGCAAGGGGCTTGCGAAGGAAACTTAGTGATTACTGATTCTTGGCCGGGTCAAGCAAGAACACTTTTTGGTGATCACGAGCGTTTTGAGCAAACTTACTTTTCAACCTTTAAAGGGATGTATTTCTCTGGTGACGGAGCTCGCCGAGATGAAGATGGTGACTATTGGATAACAGGGCGTGTTGATGATGTCTTGAATATTTCAGGTCATCGCTTAGGAACAGCAGAGATTGAATCCGCTCTTGTTGCACATCCTAAGATTGCAGAAGCCGCAGTAGTTGGTATTCCTCATAATCTTAAAGGACAAGCTATTTATGCTTATGTCACTTTAAATCACGGTGAAGAGCCAACTCCTGAACTTTATACAGAAGTTCGCAACTGGGTACGTAAAGAAATTGGGCCAATAGCCACACCAGATATCCTACATTGGACAGATTCCTTACCTAAAACACGATCAGGGAAAATTATGCGCCGTATCTTGCGTAAAATTGCCTCTGGCGACACAACTAACCTCGGGGATACCTCAACACTCGCTGATCCGGGTGTTGTAGAAAAACTGTTAGAAGAAAAACAGTCTCTATCACTCACTGCTTAATACACAACAAATAACTGTCATTTAAAAAACGTAATACGACAAAGCAAAGGCATTTTCATGCCTTTGCTGGGCTCTCTTACCTGAAAATCATGGAATGCGGGGGATTTAAGCCTCTAAATCAAGTGATAAACCAAACAATTATATAGAGGAGAACTCTGATGAATTCCAATATTTATCAAGAGATAGAAAACAACCCTCGCTTTAAAGAACTGGTTAATAAACGTAGTCGTTTTTCATGGACACTTTCAATTATTACGCTCGTTATGTACGTCTCATTTATCTTACTTATTGCGTTCTATCCACAATGGTTAGGTACACCATTATATGAGGGCAGCTACATTACACGAGGTATTCCTATTGGTATAGGTTTAATCATCGCCTCATTTTTATTAACGGGCGTTTACGTTATTAAAGCCAATACAGAGTTCGACAAACTTACCACTGAAATTATTGAAGAGGTAGAAAAATGAGAAAGTTACTTTATGCAATAAGCTTATTTTTCCTCTCCTCAACGGCTGCTTACGCTACCGCAATAACTGAAGGAGGTGAGAAACAACCTATGAATATTCAGGCCATCATCATGTTCCTAATATTTGTAGGATTGACACTTTACATCACTTATTGGGCTTCTAAACGTACCCGCTCTCGTGCTGATTACTATACTGCAGGAGGGAAAATTACTGGCTTCCAAAACGGAATGGCAATCGCCGGTGATTTTATGTCTGCCGCATCCTTTTTAGGGATCTCCGCACTGGTTTATACCTCGGGTTATGATGGACTTATCTATTCAATTGGATTTCTGATTGGTTGGCCTATCATTCTTTTTATCATTGCTGAACGCTTACGTAATTTAGGGCGCTATACCTTTGCTGATGTTGTCTCCTATCGCTTAAGCCCTAAACCAGTGAGAACACTCTCCGCTATTGGATCACTGGTTGTTGTCGCTCTTTATCTGATTGCACAAATGGTTGGTGCCGGTAAATTAATCGAACTCCTTTTCGGCTTAAACTACCATATTGCCGTTGTGCTCGTCGGTATTCTAATGGTGCTATATGTTTTATTTGGAGGCATGTTAGCCACCACTTGGGTTCAAATCATTAAAGCTATTTTATTACTTGCAGGTGCAAGTTTTATGGCTGTTATGGTGATGAAAGCTGTCGATTTTAATTTCAATACCTTATTTAAAGAAGCCGTTAGTGTTCACTCAAAAGGGTTCTCTATCATGAGTCCTGGTGGATTGGTTTCTGATCCTATATCTGCTCTCTCTTTAGGTCTTGCACTAATGTTTGGTACGGCGGGACTTCCTCATATCATCATGCGCTTCTTTACTGTTAGCGATGCAAAAGAAGCCCGTAAGAGTGTTTTCTATGCAACAGGTTTTATCGGTTATTTCTATATTCTTACTTTTATCATTGGTTTCGGCGCTATCTTACTCGTTAGCCCTAATCCTATGTTCAAAGATGCCGCTGGCGCTTTGATTGGTGGAACCAATATGGCGGCTGTTCACTTGGCGGATGCCGTTGGCGGTAACTTCTTCTTAGGCTTCATTTCAGCGGTTGCCTTCGCTACTATTTTAGCCGTTGTTGCAGGACTAACTTTAGCGGGCGCATCTGCGGTATCACATGATCTTTACGCGAATGTAATTAAAAATGGCCACGCAGATGAAAGACAAGAGCTAAAAGTATCCAAAATTACTGTGGTTATCTTAGGTATCGTCGCTATCGGTTTAGGTATTTTATTTGAAAAACAAAATATTGCCTTTATGGTGGGGCTAGCTTTCTCAATTGCAGCAAGCTGTAACTTCCCAATCATATTGCTATCAATGTATTGGAAAGGGCTGACAACACGAGGTGCAGTCGCAGGAGGATGGTCTGGTTTATTAGTTGCTGTCACGTTGATGATCTTAGGGCCAACAATTTGGGTAAGTATTTTAGGTCATGAAAAACCCATCTATCCTTATGAATATCCAGCATTATTCTCAATAATCATTGCTTTTGTTGTCTCATGGCTTTTCTCTGTTACTGATAAATCATCTTTAGGTGAGCAAGAAAAAGCAAAATTCCAAGCACAGTTTATTCGTTCTCAAATTGGCTTAGGTATTGAACAAGGTAAACAGCACTAACAGCCTGAAATAATGTTATCTTTCTAAATAAAAATAACCCCAAAGTGAATTCCAACTTTGGGGTTATTCATTTTCAATGATTTTTATCCATTATCATAAAAATCTTGATCCTATTTCTATTATTTACTTATTTAGAATACTTTTAAGCTTTAACTACATATCTATACGATTATTTAAATAACTTATTATTAGTTATTCTACTGTTATAAAAATAAAAACAAATTAAATTGAAATCAATTAATTACAAATAAAAAGAAACATAACTTATTTTCTACAAGGCTTATTAATAAAGCCAAACAGCTCAAAATAGTGAGGAAGAAACATAGTAATATCAATTTCAGACACACTTCAGCTAAACAAGGCTTGTATTGTCAAAAGGTAAATGGTTAACTTTTTATTCTACATAAAAAGAGGTGGTAGTTTTTAAATAGATTATGTCTCAATTAACTCATTACGCACTTTTATTTTTCTTATCTATGGCACCTGCAATATTGGGTGGTTCAACGCTACATATAGGACAAAAAATCTATATTGTTCTTATTGGTTGGCTACTTATACTGATATGTAGTGGCATTTATCGTTCTGTTTTAGGAAAAATAATAACCTTTATTACTAGTGCGCTATGGTCTTTAAACCTGTCTATTTCTCTATTTTTCTATCGTGAACACGATATTGCTTTTTCATCATCCATTGCTGAAACTTTTATTAATACCAATGGCAGCGAAACTGTCGGTATGCTCTCTTATAATAAGTACTATGTATTATTCTATCTATGTGCTTTTGTCATTTACTATTTTTTCATCCATAAAGCAGCTCAAGTATCTGATCTAAAAACGACAAAAAAAAGTGTGATTACTTTTGTTATCTTAATAGCCATTATTCCAATTTATAAAAGCTTCGCATTAAGAAACGATAACAACAGTAAATTACTGACAGAATATGCACTTCTCAATACACCTTTTTATAATGCAGCGGCACTTGTCCGAACCTTCCATGAAAATCGCCAAATTAGAAGAATTGCCTCTCAAAAAGTTGAGTTTCAATATAATAAACATAATGATAATACAGAAATTTATATCCTTATTCTTGGAGAATCCGTTCGCAGAGATCATCTAGGAATTTATGGCTATCAGTACGATACAACACCTAATCTAATGAAAGAAAAGAGTAATCTTATCCTATTCAATCAAGTTTATTCTCCGGCACCAGTAACTATTCTTTCTGTACCAATTTCACTCTCAAATATAGGATTGGAACAGTTACAAGATAAAAGTCATTACGCTGATAATATTGTTTCTCTTGCCAATCATGCTGGGTTTAAAACATATTGGTTAAGTAATCAAGGTGAAGGTAATCAGAAAACCAGTGTTATTTCTGTCATTGCTAATATGGCTCAAAATAAAAAGTGGAATGAATTTATCGGTTATGATGAAGAGTTGCTTCCTTATTTAGACAGAGCTCTCAATGAGCCATCTGAAGAGAAAAAATTAATCATCTTACATACATATGGTAGCCATGAGCCGGCCTGTAATCGATTTCCAAGTCAGTATTTAAAGAAATTCACGCAAGAAGATGATGATAACTGCTATGACAGCTCTATCGCTTATACAGATAAATTAATTAATGACATCATCGAGAGAGTCAAAGATAAACCAGCTTCTATTCTCTACTTTGCAGATCACGCTTTACAGCGTCTCGATAAAAATAGAGAGGTTCGTTATCATCATGGTGTAAATACGCCACGAAAAGAAGCTTATGATATACCTTTGTTTATTTGGTATAGCCCATCATCTATTAAACCCATTATCAATAATGATGCATTGAATAAGCCTTATTCAACGGTAAATAACTATTGGCTACTAAGTAGTTGGCTTGGAATAGAACATAACTCCCCCCAACAGTGTCACTCACCATTAAATGAGTGCTATCAGCCTAAATCACCAATCACCGTTATTGATGGTAATAAAAATATCTTAAACTATGATTTACTGCGTTCAGAAGAGCAGGAGCCTCAATAACATCCTCATTAAAGATATCTAAATAAAAATAGACTCAGTAATAAAGAGTGTGTTTTTACATTTACACCATCTGCTTTTAATAAGATCCATCAGAGATAACAAGAAATAAAAGATCAGAACACTAGGCATTAAATTAATGTGATATTAGATGCTTGATACGGGGATCATTTTACTAATGAGTTGCCATAAATAGTGTTTAGCGGCATGAAGATTGGCTATTTTATTGAGGAATGTAACCATAGTTTCTAATTAACGACTAACATATAAGCTGTTGATCTTTTTAAAAGCCCCAAACGCAAAAAAGCCAACCCATTGGGTTGGCTTTCTCGTCTTATTTAATGCCTGGCAGTTCCCTACTCTCACATGGGGAGACCCCACACTACCATCGGCGCTACAACGTTTCACTTCTGAGTTCGGCATGGATTCAGGTGGGTCCGCTGCGCTATGGCCGCCAAGCAAATTCGGTATCATTACCCGTTACTGTTGTTTCTTTCTCAGTAACCCGCAATCTCAATCTTAAACAAGCTTACTTCATCGATGTTCGTCTCTCAGACAAAACACCTTCGGTGTTGTCAGGTTAAGCCTCACGGTTCATTAGTACTGGTTAGCTCAACGTATCGCTACGCTTACACACCCAGCCTATCAACGTCTTAGTCTTAAACGTTCCTTTAGGTCACTCTAGGTGACAGGGAAGACTCATCTCGAGGCAAGTTTCCCGCTTAGATGCTTTCAGCGGTTATCTCTTCCGCACTTAGCTACCGGGCAATGCCATTGGCATGACAACCCGAACACCAGTGGTGCGTTCACTCCGGTCCTCTCGTACTAGGAGCAACCCCTCTCAATCTTCCAACGCCCACGGCAGATAGGGACCGAACTGTCTCACGACGTTCTAAACCCAGCTCGCGTACCACTTTAAATGGCGAACAGCCATACCCTTGGGACCTACTTCAGCCCCAGGATGTGATGAGCCGACATCGAGGTGCCAAACACCGCCGTCGATATGAACTCTTGGGCGGTATCAGCCTGTTATCCCCGGAGTACCTTTTATCCGTTGAGCGATGGCCCTTCCATTCAGAACCACCGGATCACTAAGACCTACTTTCGTACCTGCTCGAGCCGTCACTCTCACAGTCAAGCTGGCTTATGCCTTTGCACTAACCGCATGATGTCCGACCATGCTTAGCCAACCTTCGTGCTCCTCCGTTACTCTTTAGGAGGAGACCGCCCCAGTCAAACTACCCACCAGACACGGTCCCCGACCCGGATTACGGGCCTAGGTTAGAACATCAAACGTTAAAGGGTGGTATTTCAAGGTTGACTCCATGCAGACTGGCGTCCACACTTCTAAGTCTCCCACCTATCCTACACATCAAGGCTCAATGTTCAGTGTCAAGCTATAGTAAAGGTTCACGGGGTCTTTCCGTCTTGCCGCGGGTACACTGCATCTTCACAGCGAGTTCAATTTCACTGAGTCTCGGGTGGAGACAGCCTGGCCATCATTACGCCATTCGTGCAGGTCGGAACTTACCCGACAAGGAATTTCGCTACCTTAGGACCGTTATAGTTACGGCCGCCGTTTACTGGGGCTTCGATCAAGAGCTTCTCCCTAAGGATAACCCCATCAATTAACCTTCCAGCACCGGGCAGGCGTCACACCGTATACGTCCACTTTCGTGTTTGCACAGTGCTGTGTTTTTAATAAACAGTTGCAGCCAGCTGGTATCTTCGACTGGCTTCGGCTCCGTCCGCAAGGGACTTCACTTACCGCCAGCGTGCCTTCTCCCGAAGTTACGGCACCATTTTGCCTAGTTCCTTCACCCGAGTTCTCTCAAGCGCCTGAGTATTCTCTACCTGACCACCTGTGTCGGTTTGGGGTACGATTGTTGGTAACCTGAAGCTTAGAGGCTTTTCCTGGAAGCAGGGCATCAATTGCTTCACCACCTTAGTGGCTCGTCATCACACCTCAGCATTAAGTGACCGGATTTGCCTAATCACTCTGCCTACATGCTTGAACCGGGACGACCGTCGCCCGGACAACCTAGCCTTCTCCGTTCCCCCATCGCAGTTACCACCAGTACGGGAATATTAACCCGTTTCCCATCGACTACGCTTTTCAGCCTCGCCTTAGGGGTCGACTCACCCTGCCCCGATTAACGTTGGACAGGAACCCTTGGTCTTCCGGCGTGCGGGTTTTTCACCCGCATTATCGTTACTTATGTCAGCATTCGCACTTCTGATACCTCCAGCATACCTCACAGTACACCTTCGCAGGCTTACAGAACGCTCCCCTACCCAACAACACATAGTGTCGCTGCCGCAGCTTCGGTGCATGGTTTAGCCCCGTTACATCTTCCGCGCGGGCCGACTCGACCAGTGAGCTATTACGCTTTCTTTAAATGATGGCTGCTTCTAAGCCAACATCCTGGCTGTCTGAGCCTTCCCACTTCGTTTCCCACTTAACCATGACTTTGGGACCTTAGCTGGCGGTCTGGGTTGTTTCCCTCTTCACGACGGACGTTAGCACCCGCCGTGTGTCTCCCGTGATAACATTCTTCGGTATTCGCAGTTTGCATCGAGTTGGTAAGTCGGGATGACCCCCTAGTCGAAACAGTGCTCTACCCCCGAAGATGAGTTCACGAGGCGCTACCTAAATAGCTTTCGGGGAGAACCAGCTATCTCCCGGTTTGATTGGCCTTTCACCCCCATCCACAAGTCATCCGCTAATTTTTCAACATTAGTCGGTTCGGTCCTCCAGTTAGTGTTACCCAACCTTCAACCTGCCCATGGATAGATCACCGGGTTTCGGGTCTATACCCTGCAACTCATTCGCCCAGTTAAGACTCGGTTTCCCTACGGCTCCCCTATTCGGTTAACCTTGCTACAGAATATAAGTCGCTGACCCATTATACAAAAGGTACGCAGTCACCTCACGAAGAGGCTCCTACTGCTTGTACGTACACGGTTTCAGGTTCTTTTTCACTCCCCTCGCCGGGGTTCTTTTCGCCTTTCCCTCACGGTACTGGTTCACTATCGGTCAATCAGGAGTATTTAGCCTTGGAGGATGGTCCCCCCATATTCAGACAGGATAACACGTGTCCCGCCCTACTCGTCGAGTTCACAATAACAGCATCTTCAGATACGGGGCTATCACCCTTTACTGCCGGACTTTCCAGACCGTTCTCCTGATGCTGCTATTGATTAAGACTCTGGGCTGTTCCCCGTTCGCTCGCCGCTACTAGGGGAATCTCGGTTGATTTCTTTTCCTCGGGGTACTGAGATGTTTCAGTTCTCCCGGTTCGCTTCATTAACCTATGTATTCAGTTAATGATAATATCCATTGGATATTGGGTTTCCCCATTCGGAAATCGTCGGGTATAACGGTTCATATCACCTTACCGACGCTTATCGCAGATTAGCACGTCCTTCATCGCCTCTGATTGCCTAGGCATCCACCGTGTACGCTTATTCGCTTAACCTCACAACCCGAAGGTGTCTTTTTGAAGACTATCTTGGTGGTGATGGCTGCGCAGATTACATTTCGTCGTTGGGCAGTGCTCGCCATGCTCACATACTTATGTATGTTGCGCTGGCTACGCGCTGGCCGCCTCGAACTGTAAATTGCTCGCTCATCCCACTTTGATGTCAAAAACACATTCAAAGTTTGAGATTTTGAGAGACTCATCAATATACCTCGGTGATATATTGATTTGTTTTCAATTTTTCAGCTTGTTCCAGATTGTTAAAGAGCAAAATAATTCGCAGTATACTATTGCTAATATACTCTGAATTATTGTTTTATATTCAAGAGATTATGGTGGAGCTAAGCGGGATCGAACCGCTGACCTCCTGCGTGCAAGGCAGGCGCTCTCCCAGCTGAGCTATAGCCCCATAATGCATTCTTAATACCGTTTTTTGTTACTCAGCATTCTTTCTTATCGGAAATGTTCCTTTAATTAAGAATGGAGCTAATCGTAGTGAGACAAGGCGTGGAGTAACGAAGTTTACTTAATGTAAACGAGTTGCTTCATAACGCAGTATCAATACGATTTGGTAGGCCTGAGTGGACTTGAACCACCGACCTCACCCTTATCAGGGGTGCGCTCTAACCACCTGAGCTACAAGCCTATACCGGTATTTCTGCTCGTTCTTCATCAGACAATCTGTGTGAGCACTGCACATAACACGTATCTCTTAGGTAAGGAGGTGATCCAACCGCAGGTTCCCCTACGGTTACCTTGTTACGACTTCACCCCAGTCATGAATCACAAAGTGGTAAGCGCCCTCCCGAAGGTTAAGCTACCTACTTCTTTTGCAACCCACTCCCATGGTGTGACGGGCGGTGTGTACAAGGCCCGGGAACGTATTCACCGTAGCATTCTGATCTACGATTACTAGCGATTCCGACTTCATGGAGTCGAGTTGCAGACTCCAATCCGGACTACGACAGACTTTATGAGTTCCGCTTGCTCTCGCGAGGTCGCTTCTCTTTGTATCTGCCATTGTAGCACGTGTGTAGCCCTACTCGTAAGGGCCATGATGACTTGACGTCATCCCCACCTTCCTCCGGTTTATCACCGGCAGTCTCCTTTGAGTTCCCGCCATCACGCGCTGGCAACAAAGGATAAGGGTTGCGCTCGTTGCGGGACTTAACCCAACATTTCACAACACGAGCTGACGACAGCCATGCAGCACCTGTCTCAGCGTTCCCGAAGGCACTCCTCTATCTCTAAAGGATTCGCTGGATGTCAAGAGTAGGTAAGGTTCTTCGCGTTGCATCGAATTAAACCACATGCTCCACCGCTTGTGCGGGCCCCCGTCAATTCATTTGAGTTTTAACCTTGCGGCCGTACTCCCCAGGCGGTCGATTTAACGCGTTAGCTCCAGAAGCCACGGTTCAAGACCACAACCTCTAAATCGACATCGTTTACAGCGTGGACTACCAGGGTATCTAATCCTGTTTGCTCCCCACGCTTTCGCACCTGAGCGTCAGTCTTTGTCCAGGGGGCCGCCTTCGCCACCGGTATTCCTCCACATCTCTACGCATTTCACCGCTACACGTGGAATTCTACCCCCCTCTACAAGACTCTAGCCAACCAGTTTCAGATGCAATTCCCAAGTTAAGCTCGGGGCTTTCACATCTGACTTAATTGACCGCCTGCGTGCGCTTTACGCCCAGTAATTCCGATTAACGCTTGCACCCTCCGTATTACCGCGGCTGCTGGCACGGAGTTAGCCGGTGCTTCTTCTGCGGGTAACGTCAATTGATAAAGGTATTAACTTTATCACCTTCCTCCCCGCTGAAAGTACTTTACAACCCTAAGGCCTTCTTCATACACGCGGCATGGCTGCATCAGGCTTGCGCCCATTGTGCAATATTCCCCACTGCTGCCTCCCGTAGGAGTCTGGGCCGTGTCTCAGTCCCAGTGTGGCTGATCATCCTCTCAGACCAGCTAGAGATCGTCGCCTAGGTGAGCCATTACCTCACCTACTAGCTAATCCCATATGGGTTCATCCGATAGCGCAAGGTCCGAAGAGCCCCTGCTTTGGTCCGTAGACGTCATGCGGTATTAGCTACCGTTTCCAGTAGTTATCCCCCTCTATCGGGCAGATCCCCATACATTACTCACCCGTCCGCCGCTCGTCAGCAAGAAAGCAAGCTTTCTCCTGTTACCGCTCGACTTGCATGTGTTAGGCCTGCCGCCAGCGTTCAATCTGAGCCATGATCAAACTCTTCAATTAAAAGTGTTTGATGCTCAAAGAAATCGAAAACTTAGCTATTCATAAATGAATTTACTTTTGTTGTTCACTCTTCAAGACTTGATACATCTAATATTTTAGAAGATATCGTCTCTGCGAGTGCCCACACAGATTGTCTGATAATTTGTTAAAGAGCAGTGCAACATTCGCTGCCGTTTCCGGTCTTCTGCGTTGTTGCGAGGAGGCGTATATTACGTTATTCCTCTGAAGAGTCAAGAGTTTTTTCAAACTTTTTTCTCTTCTCTTCACCGTCCTGCGTGGCTTGTTGTTTGCTCATCGCCGGTCAGTGGATGCGCATTATAGGGAGATCTCGGATTAGCGCAAGTGTTTATTTCAATTTTTTTTCTGTTCGCTTTTTTTTTCAACAAAACAAAGAAAAACGCTCTATTTTTACGCTGATAGAGTGAAATCCGAACAGCTTTATCCAGCTGACTCACGTAAGATAGAAGATAAATTATGGTATAGGTAATCTTTATTATGCAATTTAACGAGCAACGTTCAGCTTCTCAAAAAAATCTTTCTTATATAGTTGCTGAAAAACTAGGTAAACAAATCCTTTCGGGACATTATGAACCTGAATCTTTACTACCTGGAGAAATAGAACTAGCAGAAATACTCTCCGTCAGCAGAACAGTTATCCGTGAAGCAATCAAAATGCTCGCTGCAAAAGGTATGCTTTTACCTCGACCAAGAATAGGTACTCGTGTTACTCCAATGCAAAATTGGAATCTATTAGATAATGATCTTCTTAATTGGTGGATAGACAGCGGTGAATTTAATAAGGTCAGCCATTATTTCCATCACGTTCGTCTAGCAATAGAACCTCAGGCATGTTATTTAGCTGCATTTAATGCAACCGAAAGCCAAAAACAGTCTCTTGCTTTATTTGGTAGAGAAATGCAATTGCTTGATGAGAATTTCGATAGACAACATTGGCTAGATATCGACACTCAATTTCACTATCTCATTTATCAAGCAAGTGGCAATCCATTCTTTGCCTCATTCGGCTCATTATTTCTTTCTGCTTATAAAAAGTATTTTGATCTTATTGTGGGTAATGAAACCGTTCAACCAGAAACACATAACCAAATTGTTCAAGCTATTATTGATAAAGATGGAATTAAGGCACGTGACCTCTGTTTAATCTTATTAACGAGTGATTGAATAGTTTTAATACAAATTTTGTAGGTTTTCTGTTTATAATGAAGCGATAATCAAAATATAGAACAAAGACGGTATATGCTTCATGTTGAAATCCGCCAAAAATATGTCTGGGTTGCCTTGGATTGCTGCAATGGCTTTTTTTATGCAGGCTCTCGATGCAACCATTCTTAATACGGCATTACCAGACATAGCAAAAAGCCTTAATCATTCTCCTCTTGCCATGCAATCAGCAGTTATCAGCTATACCTTAACTGTTGCCTTATTAATTCCCGTCAGTGGATGGCTAGCTGATAGATTTGGAACGCGTAAAATTTTTATTATTGCGGTTTCTTTATTCTCAGGTGGCTCTTTATTATGTGCACTTTCTCCTAACCTTACTTTTCTTGTTATTTCTCGGATTATACAAGGTATAGGTGGCGCAATGATGATGCCGGTTGCACGCCTTGCTTTATTAAGAGCTTATCCGCGTAGCGAATTACTACCCATTCTTAATTTTGTCACTATGCCCGGATTAGTCGGTCCCATAGCAGGACCTCTTTTAGGTGGGGTATTGGTTACTTATGCCTCTTGGCATTGGATATTTATTATAAATATTCCTATCGGTCTATTAGGTATTTTCTATGCCATAAAACATATGCCTAATTTCACTATGCCAAAACGTAAATTTGATTTACTTGGTTTTATTTTCTTTGGTTTTGGCTTAGTTATGCTTTCTGTCAGCCTTGATCTTTTTGGTGATAAAAATATCTCTCGATATATTCCTATTGCCATTATTTTAGGTGGATTTTCTTTACTGGGGTTATACGTCAATCATGCAAGACGCCACCAGCAACCACTTATCCCTCTCAATATATTTAAAACACGAACTTTTTCTGTCGGTATTGCGGGAAATATTGCAACAAGATTGGGAACTGGCTGTATCCCTTTCTTAATGCCACTGATGTTACAGGTTGGGTTTGGTTATCCTGCTATTATTTCTGGGATGACGATGGCGCCTATGGCATTGGGTTCTATTTTAGCAAAATCATTTGTCACAAAGATCTTAGTGAAATTTAGCTATCGCCGAACACTCTTTACTATCACTATTATCATTGGTTTGATGATCGCTCAGTTTTCACTTCAATCCCCTGATATGTCTATTTACTATCTTGTCATTCCACTCTTTTTATTAGGTGTGGTCATGTCCATACAATTTACATCAATGAATACAATTTCATTGGCCGATTTAACAGACAACAATGCTAGCTCAGGAAATAGTGTTTTGGCTGTCACCCAACAATTGGCAATTAGTTTTGGTATTGCAGTGAGTGCATCTATTTTAGGATATTTTGATACAGAGAATGTGGGCACTACGGTTGATAACTTTCATTATACTTTTATTACTGTTGGTATCATTACATTACTTTCTTCCTTTGTATTTTTACTCCTTGATAAACATGATGGCGATAATCTAACTAATAAAAAGAAAAAAGCCTGATAATGTTATTCAAACTAAAAAAGAGAGCCTAGGCTCTCTTTTTCTTTATATAAGATAGAAAAATACATTATAAAGATGAAGTTAAAAAAGTATCTACCTCATGACGCCATGGTACTGATGGTTGAGCGCCTGCTCGAGTAACAGCAATGGCAGCTGCCGCATGAGCAAATTTAATCGCAGGCATCATAGATTGCCCTTCTAATAAAGCAGTGATTAGCGCGCCATTAAATGTATCGCCTGCTGCGATAGTATCAACAGCTTTCACTTTAAATGCAGGGACAATACAACCTTGACTATTTTTCTCACTTACCCAAACTCCGCGGCTTCCTAATGTAATAATAACCGTTTTAATACCTTTATGATGCAGAACATCCGCTGCTTGCTGAGCACTTTCATCATCTATCACTTTAATTCCAGTCAGATATTCAGTCTCTGTTTCGTTTGGAGTAATAATATCGACAAGTGATAACAGCTCATCAGGTAATGCTTGAGCAGGTGCGGGGTTTAGTATTACTTGCACATTTTCTTGTTTAGCGATTTCAGCCGCTTTCAATACAGAATCAAGTGGTGATTCTAATTGCATTAACAGAGCATCAGCTTCTTTTATAATATTTCCATGGCGCTGAACATAATTTGTATCTAATCGCCCATTAGCACCAGCATGAATACCAATAACATTTTCACCCTGTTGATTAACGAAAATCAGCGCAACACCTGTTGCCACATCATCAATTAACTCAATACTATTGGTATCAATGTTATCTGTTATTAATTGAGCTTTAGCTTTTTTACCAATATCGTCATTCCCTAAACAAGCAAGAAACGAAATATTAGCACCACAACGCCCAGCAGCAACCGCCTGATTAGCACCTTTACCGCCAAATACCATTTGAAATTGGTTGCCTGAAATGGTTTCACCAGGAAGCGGAAAATGGGCAACATTAAGAATATGATCAGCATTAACACTACCTAAAATCACAAGTTTCTTCGCTTCCATGATTTTTCCTTACTTTCAGTAATAAATTCTAGATGTATTGCATAAATGACATTCAATATTTTAAACCGATCATCTCAGCAACATTAATGAAAAAACGTGATCACCATCGAAACGTTTCGCTAGTAAAACAAAAAAGAACCAAAAATAAGCAGTAGGAAGCTGAATCGATTTTTGTTATAAACAATTTGTGTGCTAATAGAATGTTTGACTATATGTCAGCAATCCTTTTCTGATATTTTCAGGATGATGACGAAAATAAGTACCCATTATTAGGAGTGTTTATGCAACTTGCAGAGCGGATTTCACAACTTAGCCAATATCTTGAAACTGGGCTTTATGAGCGACAGTCAGCTATCCGTCTTTGTCTACTTGCAGCACTGAGTGGTGAGAGTGTTTTCTTACTTGGCCCTCCAGGTATTGCCAAGAGCTTAATAGCCAGAAGAATGAAAGAAGCTTTTAAAGAGGCTAAAGCATTTGAATACCTAATGACGCGTTTTTCAACACCCGAAGAAATTTTTGGCCCTTTATCTATTCAAGCCTTAAAAGATGAAGGTAAATATCAGCGTTTGGTTGAAGGATATTTACCTGATGCTGAAGTTGTCTTTCTTGATGAAATATGGAAAGCAGGACCCGCTATTCTTAATACGTTATTAACAGCGATTAATGAGCGTAAATTTAGAAATGGAGAAGCTGAAGTTGCTATTCCAATGCGTTTGTTAGTATCCGCCTCTAATGAGTTACCTGATTCAGACAGTAGTCTTGAAGCGCTATATGACCGAATGCTTATTCGTATTTGGTTAACAAAAGTTCAGGATAAGAAAAACTTTCGCGCATTACTTATTAATAAAGAAGTAGGCTCTTTTCATATTCCAGAACATATCCAAATTACCGCAGAAGAGTTTTCACGTTGGCAATCAGAATTAGAAAAGATCACTTTAGATGACCACTTATTTGATTTAATTTATCAACTTCGTGAGTCTTTAGATAAAAGTGATGCTGCACCTTATGTTTCAGATAGACGTTGGAAAAAAGCGGTACGCCTTTTACAAGCCAGTGCCTTTTTTAATGGTCGTAGTGCTATTTCACCATTAGATCTTATTTTATTAAAAGATTGCCTATGGCATGACCAAGCATCATTTGCATTATTAGATAAGTTATTACAAAACCTTTTAACAGAACAAGCCTACCACCAGCTAGAGTTGATTAGAAAAATAGAAAGTTTATGGGCTGAGTGGATGCAATCGACAAGAAGTAAGCAAGATCAACAGGCTTTTCGTTTTGAAAAACAAAGTGGAATGTTTGGACGAAACGCACATTTTAGCCTATCAGATAAAATGCAGGCTGATAAATTCACCCTGTTTTTACACATCCCTCTTCATATCCATAGTATTCAGGTTAACTTTATTACTATCGAACAAAAAGCATTAGAAAACTTTTTGGCAAAAGGGGATGAGTTATTAGCACGTTTAAATGGTATTGGTTTCCCACAATCAATTAATGCACAAATACGCCAAGATGGCGTATTAGAAATTTTGGATGTGAGTCGTCGAACAACATCTCTTTATCAACAAAAAGAGACAGCACCCGCTGTTCCTATTGAAGATAACAAAGAGTGGAAAGATAAGTTAAAAGATCTGACTCAAGAAATTTATGGTGAGCAGGAAAAATTTAATCATCACCAACCAAATTTATTTATTGATAATGATTGGCTTATTTCCATAGAACAAAGTTTTGTTCAGCTTAATGACAAATTGTCGCAATTAAAAAGCCAAATAAAGTAATGATATTATGCTGACACTTTCAACATTAGATATGCTTTTAGCCATAAATGAAGGACAGCTAATTGAGGAAGTTATTATTGCTGTACTTGCATCTCCTCAATTAGCGGTATTTTTTGAAAAGCATCCTAGACTCAAAAAAGCCTTATTGAAAGATATCCATCAATGGAAAAAAAGCTTACAGCAAAGAGTAAAAGAGACATTAGTCCCGACAATGATTGCAGATGAGTTTGCACTTTATCAACAAACGCAGTCACTTGGTAATGCGATGTTTAATCAGCAAGTAGATAAAATACTGGCTGAATTAAACAAGCTAGACTCCTCTTTTACTGACGAAGCATCACAACTGATTAAAACCAATAAGCCTTTTTCACCAGCTCAACAAGCTTTGTTTATTCAACACTGGCGGATAAGTTTAATTTTCCAAGTCACTGCATTACACAAAGCCCTATTTGACCAAGAACAAGAGCAGCTCCTTGCTGAGCTTCAGGAACGTTTGGCACTAAGTGGAAGCTTAAGTAATACATTCTCAGAAAATGAGCGTGCAGCAGGGCGTTTATGGGATATGAGTAAAGGTGTTTTAACAAAAACGCCTTTCGATGAGAAAATTATTCAACGTTATAGCGACTTTCTCGATCAACAACCTGAATTGCATAAACTCGCAAGTTTGCTAGGTCGTAGCAAAACAGCGAAATCACTTCCTGAAGAGAGTGTGATTTTTGAGCCAGTCACTATTGTTGAGAAAGCACCAGATACAACACCAGAGCAAGTCAATGGTATAGGGCTCAGTGATGATATCTTACGCTTACTCCCTACAGAGCTCGCCTTGCTAGGTATTAATGAAATCGAATATGAGTTTTATCGAAAGCTGGTGGAAAAACAGCTCAATACCTATCGATTACAAGGAGATAATTGGCAAGAGCGTACTGTATTGCGTCCAGTAACTCATCATCATGATGAAGAAAGACCAAGAGGACCTTTTATTGTATGTATTGATACATCCGGTTCGATGGGGGGATTTAACGAACAGTGTGCTAAAGCTTTTGGGCTTGCATTGATGAAAATAGCACTAGCTGATAATCGTTCATGTCATGTGATGTTATTTTCTACTGAAACAGTACATTACCAATTGTCATCGTCTAATGGTCTGCAAGATCTTATCAAGTTTTTGAATCAGTCATTTAGAGGGGGCACGGACTTAAGTGCTTGTTTAGATAATGTAGCAGAAAAACTAAATAACCCAGCATGGAAAGATGCTGATGCTGTTGTTATTTCTGACTTTGTCGCCCAAAGGTTACCCGAAAACCTAATCAACAAAATCAAAAAAAGCCAACAGCAACAGCACAATCGCTTCCATGCGGTTACCCTATCCAATTACGGTAAACCCAGTATCATGAAAATCTTTGACCATATATGGCGTTTTGATACTGGATTAAAAAGTCGTTTACTTCGACGCTGGCGCCAATAATTACAGCATATCGGCGAAAGCTAAACGGGTATCTTTTTCCCATACACCGCATTGTACTTGTCCAATGTGCTCTTTTTGTAGTAGTAGCATCACTAAACGAGACTGGCCAATACCGCCACCGATAGTTTGTGGCATATCACCATGCATTAATGCTTTGTGCCAATCCAGCTCAAGACGCTTAATATCGTCTGTTAATGTTAACTGACGCATTAATGTTTCAGGGTCGACACGGATACCCATTGATGACAATTCAAACGCATCTTGTAGAACAGGGTTCCAGACAAGAATGTCACCGTTTAAACCTTCAAATCCATCTTCGTTTGGTGTTGTCCAATCATCGTAGTCTGGCGCTCTTACATCATGAGCTTCGCCACTTGATAATTTGCCACCAATACCAATTAAGAAAACAGCACCATATTCTTTTGCAATCGCTTTTTCACGGCCTTTAGCATCAAGGTCAGGATAACGACGCAGTAACTCTTCAGTGTGGATAAATTGAATTTGATCTGGCAGGAACGGTACCAGACCAAACTCTTCGCTGACGGCTTTTTCAGTTTCTTTTATTGCCTGATAAATTTTACCCACTGTCTGCTTAAGATAAGGAACTGTACGCTCTTTATCTTCCATCACTTTTTCCCAATCCCACTGATCAACATAAACAGAGTGGATCTGAGTTAAGCGATCTTCGTCTGGTCGCAAAGCTTTCATATGAGTATAAAGACCTTGACCAGAACTAAATCCAAAACGAGCTAATGTTTTACGTTTCCATTTAGCTAATGAATGGACAACCTCAAAAGTAGAATCTGGTAAAGATTTGACTTTAACTTGTACTGCCTTCTCATGACCAGATAAGTTATCTTGAGTTCCATCACCAAGGCGACTTAAGATCGGTCCTTGAACTTCAATCAGTCCTAATTCTTTTTCCAGCAGTCGTGAAAAATAAGATTTAACAAAGCTAATTTGCTGTTGAGTCTGGATGAATGATTTTTCCATTTTTGTATTCCTAGTGGTGATGTCGTGTTTCGCTGATATAGATTAAGCAACAAAATGGGTACTAAATTCAATATACTTCATTAAAAATAGCCTTACTTGTTTTAAATCGTTAAAAATAACGCTATAAAAATGTATTATCGTTAAAAACAGAGGGGATTTATGGACAATATTTATCAGATCGATAATCTCGATCGTGACATACTTCACGCATTAATGGCGAATGCGAGAACACCTTACGCTGAATTAGCCAAAAAATTCGAAGTAAGCCCTGGCACAATTCATGTTCGAGTTGAGAAAATGAAGCAGGCTGGAATTATTACGGGAACGCGAGTTGATATTAGTGAAAAGCAACTCGGTTTTGATGTCTGCTGCTTTATTGGCATTATTCTTAAGAGTGCAAAAGACTATCACACTGCATTAGATAAATTAGATAAGTTAGATGAAGTTGTAGAAGTGTACTATACAACAGGGCAATACAGTATTTTTACGAAGGTTATGTGTAAAAGTATAGAAGCCTTACAAGACGTACTTATCAACAAAATCCAGACAATCGATGAAATTCAATCAACAGAAACCCTGATCTCACTGCAAAACCCGATAATAAGGACGATCAAGCCATAAGGGTAAATTCTTATTTTTTTTTATAACCACATTATCCACAGGTAGATCCCAAGTGATTCACAGCGTACAATAGCGCGTCTTAAACATAAGGAGATCATTAATGAAAAAAGTCACTCTTATTAGTGGCAGTACCATGGGTAGTGCTGAATATGTCGCAGAACACCTTGCAGAGATCTTATCTAATGAAGGGTTTGAGACGGACCTGCACCATGGGCCTTCTCTTAATGATCTTCCAAATGAAGGGATCTGGCTGGTGGTCACATCAACGCATGGTGCTGGTGATCTTCCTGACAACCTACAGCCTTTTGCTAATGAAATATCGGCTGACTCCGTTGATCTTAGTAATGTCACTTTTGGTGCGATCGGCATAGGAAGTAGTGAATATGACACTTTCTGCGGTGCGATCAGAACATTGGATCAAAAATTGGTGGAAAAAGGGGCTACTCGCCTTGGCGATCGTCTCGAAATTGATATTCAAAAGTACGACATTCCGGAAGATCCAGCAGAAGAATGGATAGCTTCTTGGAAAAATTTACTTTAAATTGCACAAAAAAACAGCAAACGAATGTGGATAACTCTGCTTAAAAGCAGGGGTTAACCCGTAGTTATCCATTGTATAAGGCAATATCAAGAAATGACCTGTGCATAAGTCGTCATTTTGATCCCAGCTTATCAGCAGATAGATCACGGATCATTCACAGTATATGATCCTTTACACTTTTATGATCTTTAAATAGAAAATCCACTTATCCACAGAGGATCGCTTCCTTAATAAAAGATCTAATAAAGAGATCTTTAAATAAAAAGATCTTTAAATAATTACCTGCGGATCTGCTCGCTTGTATCTGTCAAAAAGTTGAGTAGAATTCGTTTTCCCAATGCAACACATTCAGCATTCGTAACATTTAAGGTTCACACATGTTTTATCCAGAACACTTTGACGTCATTGTCATCGGTGGTGGTCACGCCGGTACAGAAGCCGCTATGGCTGCAGCTCGTATGGGGCGTCAAACCCTATTACTGACCCACAATATTGATACTTTGGGCCAAATGTCTTGTAACCCAGCTATTGGTGGGATTGGTAAAGGGCATCTGGTAAAAGAGATCGATGCCATGGGTGGATTAATGGCAACCGCTATTGACCATGCAGGGATCCAATTCAGAACCCTTAACGCAAGTAAGGGACCAGCTGTAAGAGCAACAAGAGCACAAGCTGACCGTGTTCTTTATCGCCAAGCTGTTCGTACTACTCTTGAAAATCAACCTAATTTAATGATCTTCCAACAACCAGTTGAAGATCTCATTGTTGAAAACGACCAAGTAACAGGTGCTGTTACTCGCATGGGCTTAAAATTCCGTGCTAAGTCTGTTGTTCTAACCGTAGGTACTTTCCTGGATGGAAAAATCCATATTGGTTTAGAAAATTACAGTGGGGGTCGTGCAGGTGATCCACCATCAGTTTCGTTATCACACAGACTACGCGAACTACCTTTACGTGTAGGTCGTTTAAAAACAGGCACGCCACCTCGTATTGATGCTAGAACTATTGATTTTAGCCAATTAGCCGTTCAGTTGGGTGATACTCCAATGCCTGTTTTCTCGTTTTTAGGTAATGTGGATCAGCATCCTGAACAAATGCCTTGCCATATCACATACACAAACGAAAAAACGCACGATGTTATTCGTAATAACCTCGATCGTAGCCCAATGTACGCTGGAGTCATCGAAGGAATAGGTCCTCGTTATTGCCCATCTATTGAAGATAAGGTGATGAGATTTGCTGATCGTAATTCACATCAGATCTTTTTAGAGCCTGAAGGTTTAACAAGTAACGAAATTTACCCAAATGGTATTTCAACAAGCTTACCTTTTGATGTTCAAATGCAAATCGTAAATTCCATGAAAGGTATGGAAAACGCGAAGATCATTAGACCTGGTTATGCAATTGAATATGACTTCTTCGATCCTAGAGATCTAAAACAAACCCTAGAAAGCAAATTTATCAATGGGTTATTCTTTGCTGGGCAAATTAACGGTACAACTGGTTATGAAGAAGCTGCGGCTCAAGGTATGCTTGCTGGGCTTAATGCGGCACGTTACGCCTTCGAACAAGAAGGTTGGTTCCCACGTCGTGATCAAGCATACATTGGTGTATTAGTTGACGATCTTTGCACACTAGGCACAAAAGAACCGTACCGTATGTTTACCTCTCGTGCAGAATATCGCTTGATGTTACGTGAAGATAATGCAGATTTACGTCTGACTGAAATTGGACGTGAATTAGGCATGGTTGATGATAACCGTTGGGCACAATTTAGCGAAAAAGTTGAGTTAGTTGAAAAAGAGCGCCAACGTTTAAGAGATATCTGGGTTCATCCTAAAGCAGATAATATTACTGAAATTAACGAGTTACTTAATACACCACTATCTAAAGAAGCTAATGGTGAAGATTTATTACGTCGCCCTGAAATGACGTATGACATTTTGAAAAAAATCCCTCGTTTTGCACCAGGTATTGATGATTCAAAACCACAAGCTGCTGAACAAGTTGAGATCCAAGTTAAGTACGAAGGTTATATTAGTCGCCAGCAAGAAGAGATCGAAAAACAACTGCGCAATGAAAATGCAGCGCTACCTATAGATCTGGACTATAAGCAAGTTAGCGGATTATCTAACGAAGTTATTGCGAAACTTAACGATCACAAACCAACATCGATCGGACAAGCATCGCGGATCTCAGGTGTTACACCTGCGGCTATTTCCATTTTATTAGTTTGGTTGAAAAAACAAGGCCTATTACGCAGGAGCGCATCATGAGTGACTTACTTAATCGGCTAAAAAAGCTGGCTAAGCAAGCCAATATTGAGCTTACAGATATTCAAGCTGAAAAACTCACTGGCTATGTTGCTATGCTTGATAAATGGAATAAAGCATACAACCTCACATCAGTGAGAGATCCACAACAAATGCTTATCCGTCATATTTTGGATAGCATTATTGTGAGCCAATATCTTGAAGGTGAAAGATTTATTGATGTGGGTACAGGGCCTGGTTTACCGGGGATCCCTTTAGCGATAATGCGTCCCGATCACCACTTTGTATTATTAGATAGCTTAGGCAAGCGGGTTCGCTTTATGAAACAAGTTCAGCACGAGCTAGGACTTAATAATATCGAGCCAGTTCAATACCGTGTTGAAGAGTACCAAACAGAGAAGCCTTTTGATGGTGTTATCAGCCGAGCATTTGCCTCTATGAACGATATGCTCTCTTGGTGCTCTCATTTAGTGACTGAAGAACACGGTCGTTTCTATGCACTGAAAGGACAAATTCATCAAGAAGAGTTGGATGAACTTGCTGATAATGGATTAAAAATGCCTGAAAAAGTGATTAGCTTATCCATACCTGAATTGAATGAACAAAGACATTTGGTGATTATTTAATCAAATATTTAGTGTTTCGCTGATCCTTTTTTCATTTTTTGTGCTCTGGCGATAACATTTACAATGTTATCGCCATTTGCTTTAGGGGGAATTATACGAAGTATTAAAATTCACTTTAATGGAACAATAATTTAACAATATATTATCTTTTGCTTTAATTCCCTTTGTTGCCTGCGTTTTTCTCTTTTTATTTCCAAAATAAATTAATAATTCTGTGCATTATAAAAATATTGAATTTATTTAATTGAAAATTGATTAATTATTTTTCAATTGCCACTAAATTGTTCATAAAAGGGAAGTTATTTGTTAACTCTGTTATATATTTTATGAAATAAGCTTTATTTATACTTTTGTATTTGTGATATGTATCACGCTATTTATTTTATTCAGCTCTATTATTTTTACTCTTTTTGTTCTTAATCATTTTTCATAAATGGAACCTTGGTAAGAAATTTAAATTAATCTTCACTTTTTCGCTACTTATTGATTGAATTCATTGCCACGCCCCGTATAATTTGCTCGTTTTTGTCACTTGACACTTTATAGCAAAGACAGTTTGATACATCATTCAGTAATACCTTTTACGATAGCTAGTCTGGAGAATACAAACGTCATGTCTGTCTCCCTCTACAGCGGGAAAGTTGCACTGAAACTGTTATTTTTGCAGTTTATGACTTTTGTTATTCTCAGTGCGGGTTTCTACTTAAAGAGTACAGACTGGAGTTTTTCGGCTTTTTTAGGCGGGTTGGCATGTTGGTTACCCAATATTGCTTTTCTTTTGTTAATGCGCTTACAAAAAGTCAACGAAGAAGAAGCTCCAGTTCGCATAAACTGGCTTTTTGCTTTCAGTGAAGGGTTGAAGGTTATATTATCAATAGCCTTGCTGATTGTTGCTTTAGGAGTGTTTAAAGCGGCATTTGCACCACTGGTCATGACCTACTTAGCGGTGCTTGTTATGCAGGTCGTTGCACCAGCCGTCATTAACGGTTAGCGTTTTTAACAACAAAAGGGTAATTGGCATCATGTCTGCATCAGGAGAAGCATTAACCACTAGAGACTACATAGGTCACCACCTGAATAACCTTCAGTTGGACCTGCGTACTTTCGAGTTGGTCAATCCCCATGCTGAAAATGCGCCATCATTCTGGGTGTTAAATATTGACTCACTTTTCTTTTCAGTACTGATGGGAGCACTATTCCTATGGCTGTTTAGAAAAGTAGCAGTAAGAGCAACCAGTGGCGTACCGGGAAAATTCCAGACTGCAGTAGAAATGATCATTGGTTTCGTTGATAGCAGCGTCCGTGATATGTATCACGGAAAGAGCAAGGTCATTGCACCTTTGGCATTGACTGTGTTCGTTTGGGTGCTGTTAATGAATGCCCTGGATTTATTACCAATCGACTTCATCCCTTATATCGGTGAACACATCTTAGGGTTACCTGCGTTACGCATAGTTCCGACTGCGGACGTGAGTATTACTCTATCGATGGCAATTGGTGTATTTATCCTGATCCTTTTCTATAGCATTAAGATGAAAGGCATAAAAGGGTTTACAAAAGAGCTGACTTTACAGCCTTTTAATCACCCAATTTTTATTCCTGTCAACTTAATCTTAGAAGGGGTAAGCCTGCTATCAAAACCTGTTTCCCTCGGTCTTCGACTGTTTGGTAACATGTATGCAGGTGAACTGATCTTTATTCTTATTGCTGGTCTGTTACCGTGGTGGTCACAGTGGTTATTAAGCCTTCCTTGGGCGATATTCCACATACTGATTATTACGTTACAAGCATTTATTTTCATGGTTCTAACGATTGTCTATCTGTCGATGGCATCTGAAGAACATTAATTATTAACTCTTTGAAGAAATAACTGAAACAAACTGGAGACTGTCATGGAAAACCTGAGTATGGATCTGCTGTACATGGCTGCCGCTATTATGATGGGTTTAGCTGCAATCGGTGCTGCAATCGGTATCGGAATCCTCGGAGGCAAATTTTTAGAAGGTGCTGCTCGTCAGCCTGATCTGATCCCTCTTCTGCGTACACAGTTCTTTATCGTTATGGGTCTGGTTGACGCCATCCCAATGATTGCTGTGGGTCTGGGCCTTTACGTGATGTTTGCTGTTGCCTAATGATGGCAATGAGCAGTAAAAGCATCAAGTTAGTTAATAACCAAGAAAGAGGTATTGTGCTGTGAATTTAAATGCAACAATCCTCGGCCAGGCCATCGCATTTGTCCTGTTTGTTTTGTTCTGTATGAAATTCGTATGGCCACCAATTATGGCGGCCATTGAAAAACGTCAAAAAGAAATTGCTGACGGTTTATCATCTGCAGAACGTGCTAAAAAGGACTTAGATTTAGCGAAAGCCGATGCAGGCGATCAGCTAGCAAAAGCAAAAGCAGAAGCTCAAGCAATCATTGAATCAGCGAATAAACAACGCACTCAAATGATTGAAGATGCTAAAGCAGAAGCAGAGCAAGAACGTAGTAAGATCGTTGCACAAGCTCAATCCGAACTGGATGCAGAGCGTAAACGTGCTCGTGAAGAACTTCGTAAACAAGTCGCAATGCTGGCTATTGCAGGTGCCGAGAAAATTATTGAACGTTCCGTGGATGAAGCTGCTAATAGCGACATCGTTGATAAACTGGTCGCTGAACTGTAAGGAGGGAGGGGCATGTCTGAAATAGCAACGGTAGCTCGCCCCTACGCCAAAGCAGCTTTTGACTTTGCTGTGGAAAACCAGGCTGTCGATAAATGGCAGGTTATGCTGGCGTTCACCGCTGAAGTAGCACGCAATGAGCAGGTAACCGAATTACTTTCTGGTTCTTTAGCATCAGAAAAACTGGCTGACATCTTTGTCGACCTTTGTGGCGAACAATTAGATGGTCATGCTCAGAATTTAATTCGTGTTATGGCTGATAATGGCCGTTTATCAACGTTGCCTGAAGTATTGAGCCAATTTATTCAATTGCGCGCAGTACTAGAGTCAACGGTTGACGTTGAAGTAACTTCTGCCATTGAGCTAACTAAACAGCAGCTAGCTAACATTTCTGCAGCGATGGAAAAACGTCTATCACGCAAAGTGAAGCTGAATTGCAAAATTGATAAGTCTGTTATCGCAGGCATGATTATACGCGCCGGTGACCTCGTCATCGATGGCAGTATTCGTGGCCGTTTAGAGCGATTAACAGACGTCTTGCAGTCTTAAGGGGACTGGAGCATATGCAACTGAATTCCACTGAAATCAGCGAACTGATCAAGCAGCGCATTGCTCAGTTCAATGTAGTGAGTGAAGCTCACAATGAAGGTACGATTGTATCCGTTAGTGACGGTATCATTCGTATCCACGGTTTAGCCGAAGTTATGCAGGGTGAGATGATCGCACTGCCGGGTAACCGTTTCGCTATCGCACTGAACTTAGAGCGCGACTCTGTTGGTGCGGTTGTGATGGGTCCTTATGCTGACTTAGCAGAAGGCATGAAAGTTAAATGTACAGGTCGTATTCTGGAAGTACCTGTTGGGCGTGGTCTGCTTGGCCGTGTGGTAAACACACTGGGTGAGCCGATTGATGGTAAAGGTGCAGTAGAGCATGATGGATTCTCACCTGTTGAGATGATTGCTCCTGGTGTTATCGACCGTCAATCAGTTGATCAGCCTGTACAAACAGGTTACAAATCCGTCGATGCCATGATCCCAATTGGTCGTGGTCAGCGTGAATTGATCATCGGTGACCGTCAAACAGGTAAAACTGCTCTGGCTGTCGATGCGATCATCAACCAACGCGACTCTGGCATTAAATGTATCTATGTCGCTATTGGTCAGAAAGCCTCTACTATTTCGAACGTTGTTCGTAAATTAGAAGAACATGGCGCGTTAGAAAACACCATTGTTGTTGTTGCTTCTGCATCAGAATCAGCAGCGCTGCAATACTTAGCTCCTTATTCAGGTTGCGCAATGGGTGAATACTTCCGTGACCGTGGTGAAGATGCCCTGATTATTTATGATGACCTGTCTAAACAGGCTGTCGCATATCGTCAAATTTCACTGTTACTTCGTCGTCCACCTGGACGTGAAGCATACCCTGGTGACGTTTTCTATCTGCACTCCCGTTTACTTGAGCGTGCTGCTCGCGTTAATGCTGAGTACGTAGAAGCATTCACTAATGGTGAAGTTAAAGGTAAAACCGGCTCTCTAACTGCGTTACCAATTATCGAAACGCAAGCAGGGGACGTTTCTGCATTCGTTCCTACGAACGTAATCTCTATTACCGATGGTCAGATCTTCTTAGAATCTAACCTGTTTAACGCAGGTATCCGTCCAGCTGTTAACCCAGGGATCTCCGTATCTCGTGTTGGTGGTGCAGCTCAGACTAAGATCATGAAGAAACTTTCTGGTGGTATCCGTACTGCTCTTGCGCAGTATCGTGAGCTGGCAGCATTCTCACAGTTCGCTTCCGATCTGGACGATGCTACCCGTAAACAATTAAACCACGGTCAGAAAGTGACTGAATTGCTGAAACAGAAACAGTACGAACCAATGTCTGTCGCACAACAGTCTTTATCACTGTTTGCAGCAGAACGTGGTTATCTGGAAGATGTTGAAATTTCAAAAGTTGTGCCATTTGAAGCGGCTTTATTAGCTTATGCCTCTCGTGAACATGCTGATTTATTGAAAGAAATCAACCAGACTGGTACTTATAACGAAGAAATCGAAGCGAAGCTGAAAGGCGTGCTAGAAAACTTCAAAGCGACTCAGTCCTGGTAATAACTATTCGGCCTAATAGTTAAACATTAGGCCGTCTGGTTCATGAGGAGAAGCAGAAATGGCCGGCGCAAAAGAGATACGTTCGAAGATCGCCAGTGTGCAAAACACACAGAAGATCACTAAAGCGATGGAGATGGTCGCCGCGTCGAAAATGCGTAAAACGCAGGAACGCATGGCAGCCAGCCGTCCTTATGCAGAAACCATGCGCAGTGTGATTGGTCACCTTGCGTTAGGGAATCTGGAATATAAACATCCATACCTCGAAGAGCGTGAAGTTAAACGTGTCGGGTACCTGGTTGTTTCGACCGACCGTGGTTTGTGTGGTGGTTTGAACATTAACTTGTTCAAAAAACTGCTGGCAGACATGAAAGAGTGGTCTGAAAAAGGTGTGCAGGTAGATTTAGCACTAATCGGTTCTAAAGCCGCTTCATTCTTTGGCTCAGTAGGCGGGAATGTTGTTGGTCAAGTAACTGGTATGGGTGATGATCCAAAACTGTCAGACCTTATCGGTCCAGTCAATATCATGTTGCAGGCTTATGACGAAGGTCGTTTAGATAAACTGTATGTGGTGGCAAATAAGTTCATCAATACCATGGCTCAAGAGCCTAAAATTCTTCAGGTTTTACCATTACCACCAGGTGATGATGAAGAGCTGAAAGAAAAATCTTGGGATTATCTGTACGAACCTGATCCTAAGGCGTTACTGGATACTTTACTGCGTCGTTATATCGAATCGCAAGTTTACCAGAGCGTCGTAGAGAACTTAGCGAGTGAGCAGGCCGCCCGAATGGTCGCGATGAAAGCCGCTACAGATAACGGTGGTAACCTGATTAAAGAACTGCAATTGGTGTACAACAAAGCACGCCAAGCAAGCATTACTCAGGAACTTACAGAAATTGTGTCTGGTGCAGCCGCGGTATAACAGCTAGGTTTACGAATTACGTAGAGGATTCAAGATGGCTACTGGAAAGATTGTCCAGGTAATTGGCGCCGTAGTGGACGCCGAGTTCCCTCAGGATAGCGTCCCTAAAGTATACGACGCTCTTGAGGTTATGAATGGTAAAGAAAAACTGGTGCTAGAAGTTCAGCAACAGTTAGGCGGTGGTATCGTTCGTTGTATCGCAATGGGTACATCAGACGGTTTAAGCCGTGGCTTAAAAGTTGAAAACTTAGGCCACCCAATTGAAGTACCAGTAGGTAAAGCAACACTGGGACGTATCATGAACGTTCTGGGTACACCTATCGATATGAAAGGTGATATTGCAACTGAAGAACGTTGGTCTATCCACCGTGAAGCGCCAACCTACGAAGAGTTATCAAACTCACAAGAACTGCTTGAAACCGGTATCAAAGTAATGGACTTAATCTGTCCGTTCGCTAAAGGTGGTAAAGTAGGTCTGTTCGGTGGTGCGGGTGTTGGTAAAACAGTTAACATGATGGAATTGATCCGTAATATCGCGATCGAGCACTCAGGTTACTCTGTATTTGCTGGTGTAGGTGAACGTACTCGTGAGGGTAACGACTTCTATCATGAAATGACAGATTCTAACGTTCTTGACAAAGTATCGTTAGTTTATGGTCAGATGAATGAGCCACCAGGAAACCGTCTGCGTGTTGCACTGACTGGTCTGACTATGGCTGAGAAATTCCGTGACGAAGGTCGTGACGTACTGTTATTCGTAGATAACATCTATCGTTACACCTTAGCCGGTACTGAAGTATCAGCACTGTTAGGTCGTATGCCATCAGCGGTAGGTTACCAACCAACATTGGCTGAAGAGATGGGGGTTCTGCAAGAACGTATCACTTCAACCAAAACAGGTTCAATCACCTCTGTACAAGCTGTATACGTACCTGCGGATGACTTAACTGACCCATCACCAGCAACAACGTTTGCTCACTTAGATGCGACAGTTGTATTGAGCCGTCAAATTGCTTCATTAGGTATCTACCCTGCGGTTGACCCACTGGATTCTACCAGTCGTCAATTAGACCCACTGGTAGTTGGCCAAGAGCACTATGATGTGGCTCGTGGTGTTCAGTCTATCCTGCAACGTTATCAGGAACTGAAAGACATCATCGCTATCTTAGGTATGGATGAACTGTCAGAAGAAGATAAACTGGTTGTTGCGCGTGCGCGTAAGATCCAGCGCTTCCTGTCTCAGCCATTCTTCGTTGCTGAAGTATTTACCGGATCACCAGGTAAGTTCGTTTCCCTGAAAGACACTATCCGTGGCTTTAAAGGTATTCTGAACGGTGATTATGACCACCTGCCAGAGCAGGCGTTCTACATGGTTGGTACTATCGAAGAAGCAGTAGAAAAAGCTAAGAAGCTTTAATACGGCTGACGGGAGGTTGATATGGCTGATACATCGTTCTACCTGAAAGTTGTCAGCGCTGAAAAGCAGTTATATGACGGCGAAGTCAAACGAATTCAGGTAACTGGTAGCGAAGGTGAGCTCGGTATTTATCCGCAGCATACCCCGTTATTAACTGCCATAAAACCGGGCATGGTACGTGTCGTAAAAACATCGGGTGAAGAAGAGGTTATCTACCTTTCTGGTGGTATTCTCGAAGTTCAACCGACAGGCGTCATTGTACTGGCAGATACAGCTATCCGTGGTCGTGATTTGGATGAAGCGAAAGCGTTGGAATCTAAGCGTAAAGCTGAAGAACACATTCAATCCTCTCATGGTGATGTTGATTATGCTCAAGCATCAGCAGAATTAGCCAAAGCGATTGCAAAACTACGTGTAATCGAATTGACTCGACGTTGATGTAAATAGGCAGTCTATGAATAAAAAAAGCCAGTTGGTTCTTCACTAACTGGCTTTTTTGCATCATGAAATATTTTGTGTGACGAAATATGTAGTATTATTTGGCATAAACAGGTTTACTTGCCATTCTTTACGGGAGTTATCGGGTTAATTATGTCTAATTCAGCTAAAAGCGTTGTTATTCTTGCTGCGGGAAAAGGCACCCGCATGTATTCACAGTTACCTAAAGTTCTTCATAAACTTGCAGGTAAATCCATGGTTCAACATGTGATTGATACTGCCAAGTCATTAGGCGCTCAACAAACACACCTTGTCTATGGGCATGGTGGTGAACTAATGAAAGAAAAATTAGGTTCACAACCTGTTAATTGGGTACTACAAGCAGAGCAACTAGGAACAGGTCACGCAATGCAACAAGCTGCGCCTTTCTTTGCTGATGATGAAGATATCCTGATGCTTTACGGTGATGTTCCACTTATCACTAAAGAAACGTTAGAACGTTTAATTGAAGTCAAACCAGAAGGCGGTATTGGTTTATTAACAGTTATTTTAGATAACCCAACTGGCTATGGTCGTATTGTTCGTGAAAATGGCGAAGTGACGGGTATTATCGAACAAAAAGATGCGTCTGAAGAACAACTCAAAATTACTGAAATCAACACGGGTATTTTGGTCGCTAATGGTGGTGATTTAAAACGTTGGTTAGGTAAACTCAATAATAATAATGCACAAAAAGAGTATTACATTACTGATATTATCGCGTTAGCGTATAAAGAAGGTCGTAAAATTGAAACGGCTCATCCTCGTCGTCATAGTGAAATGGAAGGCGTGAATAACCGTTTACAACTGGCTACATTAGAACGTATTTACCAAACAGAACAGGCTGAACGCTTATTATTAGAAGGCGTCATGTTGCTTGATCCTGCTCGTTTTGATTTACGTGGTACGTTAACTCACGGTAAAGACGTCGTCATTGACACTAACGTGATTATTGAAGGCGATGTCACTTTAGGCAATAACGTTGAAATTGGTACGGGGTGTGTCCTGAAAAACTGTGTGATTGGTGATAATTCTATTATCAGCCCCTATACGGTGATCGAGGATGCAAACTTAGCTCAAGAGTGTACTGTTGGACCATTTGCACGCCTTCGTCCGGGTAGTGAATTAGCGGATAAAGCTCACGTTGGTAACTTTGTTGAGATGAAAAAAGCAAGCTTAGGTATTGGCTCTAAAGCGGGTCATCTGACTTACTTAGGCGATACTGAAGTAGGCGCTAATGTTAATATCGGCGCAGGTACTATTACTTGTAACTACGATGGTGCGAATAAATTCAAAACAGTTATTGGTGATGACGTCTTTATTGGTTCAGATACCCAATTAGTCGCGCCAGTTACGGTTGCTAATGGTGCAACAATTGGTGCAGGAACAACACTCACTAAAAACGTGAATGAAAACGAATTAGTGATCAGTCGAGTTAAGCAAACTCATATCAGTGGATGGAAACGTCCAGTGAAGAAAAAACAATAATTTTAAGAAAAGGGCGTATATTTCATTAGCGCCCTTTTCTTGTACGCTATTATTCTAAAAACAAAAAAATATCCTCGCTTTCTACAATGGCTTGGGGAACAAACTAATCAGGTATAAGACATCCAAGTGCGAATAAACGCACAGTTTTAGGAATAACACAATGTGTGGAATAGTAGGTGCAGTTGCACAACGCGATATCGCTGAAATCTTAATTGAAGGCTTACGTCGTTTAGAATACCGCGGTTATGACTCTGCGGGTTTAGCGGTTGTGGATAATGACTGTAAAATGACACGTCTGCGTGAAGCTGGCAAAGTACAAATGCTGGCGGAAGAAGCAGAAAAAACACAAGTGATTGGTGGTACAGGTATTGCTCATACTCGCTGGGCAACACATGGTGAACCTTGTGAAGATAATGCGCATCCTCATGTATCAGGTACGATTGCAGTTGTACATAATGGCATTATCGAAAACTATCAAGAACTGAAAGCAGAATTAATTAAAAAAGGGTATCAGTTTGCTTCTCAAACTGACACTGAAGTGATTGCTCACCTTGTTAACTGGGAACAGCGCCAAGGTGGTACATTACGTGAAGTTGTACAACGTGTTATTCCTCAATTACGTGGTGCTTACGGTACCGTTATTATGGATAGCCGTACACCTGAGTTATTAGTCGCTGCTCGCTCTGGTAGCCCGCTGGTGGTAGGTCTTGGCGTGGGTGAAAACTTCCTTGCTTCTGACCAATTGGCTCTATTACCCGTTACCCGCCGCTTTATCTATCTTGAAGAAGGGGATATTGTCGAGGTCACTCGTCGCCATGTTCATATTTTTGATGTGAATGGCGAAGAAGTTGTTCGTGATACGATTGAATCAAATGTTCAATACGATGCGGGTGATAAAGGTGTTTACCGTCACTACATGCAAAAAGAGATCTATGAACAGCCTCTGGCGATTAAAAACACGCTTGAAGGTCGTTTAAAATCAGAAACGATTGATCTAAGTGAACTAGGATCTAAAGCTGAAGATATCTTATCTAAAGTTGAACATATTCAAATTGTAGCTTGTGGTACTTCTTATAACGCAGGTATGGTTTCACGTTATTGGTTTGAGTCCTTAGCGGGTATTCCTTGTGATGTCGAAATTGCATCAGAATATCGCTACCGTAAACCAGCAACTCGCCGTAACAGTTTGCTGATTACATTATCTCAATCAGGTGAAACAGCAGATACATTAGCTGCATTGCGTTTATCTAAAGAGTTAGGTTATTTATCTTCTTTAGCTATTTGTAACGTTGCAGGCTCTTCTTTGGTTCGTGAGTCTGAATTTGTTTTAATGACTAAAGCGGGTGCTGAAATTGGTGTTGCATCAACCAAAGCATTTACCACACAGTTAACCGTTCTATTAATGCTGGTGGCATATATGGGACGAATTAAAGGTGTCGCGACATTAGAGCAAGAAGTTTCAACTGCATTACATGCATTACCAAGCCGTATTGAAAGCATGCTATCGAAAGATAAAGTAATTGAAGCGTTAGCTGAAGACTTCTCAGAAAAAAGCCATGCTTTATTCTTAGGTCGTGGCGACCAATACCCGATTGCGGTAGAAGGTGCATTAAAGCTAAAAGAGATCTCTTATATTCATGCTGAAGCTTATGCTGCTGGTGAATTAAAACATGGTCCATTAGCATTAATTGATGCGGATATGCCTGTTATCATCATTGCGCCAAACAATGAGCTATTAGAGAAATTAAAATCTAATATTGAAGAAGTACGTGCGCGTGGTGGCTTACTGTATGTATTTGCGGATCAAGATGCAGGCTTTGAAGAAAACGAAACGATGAAGTTAATTTCTTTACCTCATGTTGAAGAGCTTATCGCACCTATTTTCTATACTGTACCATTACAGTTGTTATCTTATCATGTTGCTTTAATTAAAGGCACAGATGTAGACCAACCTCGTAACTTAGCAAAATCGGTTACAGTTGAATAAATAAAGTCAAAGTTAACTTTATTCTAAAAGAACCAGTCATGCTGTAAAAAGCAGGCTGGTTTTTTTATACCTAGAAAATAAAACTCTGCCCGCAAATCGATAACAGACAGAGGAAAATAGCACAATCGGAGAGATATATTGCTATTAAAACAACACTACAGTAAGAACAAAACTAGTTGTAAGACTTAAACAGGGATTGGTTACCTGATTTATCAAAGGCAATCACTTGGTAAGGCTCTTTGTAATCACCTGCATACATACCTAAACTTCCCGCTGGCATACCTGCAACGGCAATACCTGATTTAGATTTATCTACTAAGTCGATATTTTTTAAACTATCAACGGGGATATGTCCTACTAAATCTTTACCTTGGTAAGTCGCAAAGTGGCAACTTAATAAATTATTGGGTACACCGGCTTGTTGATATTTCTGCATTAACTCTGTCTCTGAAACAATATTCACTTTAACATTGAAGCCTGCTTCTTTTACGCCATCAGCCCATAACGTACAGCATCCACAACTGTCAGTTTTATAAACCTCAACAACATTATGATTAGATGCATAAGCCGTGCTTGTAAAAGCGGAGATTGCAATAATAGAAGGCAGTAATAATTTTTTCATTGTTTATTCCTTTCACTAAATTGATAGATGAAACAATAATCTTTACCCTTACTGGAAGGTCAATTTAATTAAGGTATAAACGCGTAGAGTTTTGTAAAAAAATATTTATAGAAAACAAAGATATAAATAATACTTTGCTTATCCTTTTTTGATGTTTTTCGAGAATATGACTTGATATAAGAAGAAAAAAAGCCTGCATAGCAGGCTTAAAATGGAGAAAACAGGGTAAACGTAGAGTAGTTAGGATGTAAACGACTATGAGGGTATCTCATAAGTTAAATCACCTCTTGCGAAGAGTGTTTGTGCTTTAACTTGGAATAACTATAAACCTAAACTTAACTTGAGGTTAAAGCGGAGAAATTTGTATAAAAGATCCAATTTTATTGATGAAAATAAAATATAGAGAATATAAAAATAAAAAAGCCAATATTTTTCAATATATTGGCTTTAAAATAAATAGGTGTATTTTAAATTTAAAAACAAATTATTTGATGGCGATTATTTGATAATAGTAATTTGTTTTACGTCGATCTCGGTACTTGTCCATTCTTTATCAACTTTACCTTCAATTCTGACGGTATTATCTGGTGTAACTGTTTGTCCACGCCATCTTTTATTGTCGATATCTACATTGATACCGCCTGTGCTGTCTTCAAAAACGTATAGCTCATCACCAATTTTTTTGGTAATTTTACCCGTTAAAATAACCCAAGTGTCATCAGAAAGATCTTTTGCTTTTGCAACAGAGGTTTCGCTAATTGAAGGACCTTTAAATCCTCCTTGATCTGCACTTGATTGAATAGTGCCTTGAGGAGAAACAAAACCACCATTATGAGATGTTGTATTGGCTTGAGATGCAAAGGCCAACGTACTACCAATTAATAATACAAGAATTTTTTTCATATCAAGCTCGCTTTTTGTTTAAAATATAGCTAAGTATAGTACTTATTTTATTTCAACTTCATGTATAAAACAGCATATAAAGGTAAATCTAGGTATTAATATATCAAATGATTGATATTACTATTTTAAAACTAGAGTTATATTTTATAGTGTTGTTTTTTTCAATATAAGCATCTATCACTAAATACATCTTTTCTTTAAGTTAAATCCTCTAGTTATTTCCCCTTTGGATCAGTGTAGACCGTTATTCAAAAATATACCTTGTAGGATCATTGTTTTTAGATGTATTACCTCTTATCATCCAACGCCTTCAAATTTTTTTTAATTTTCCCCTGTTATTTTTAGAGGTTTTAGGTTTTATGACTAACGAACGCATTGCCAATCCGGGTCCATTAGGTTTAATGGGTTTTGGTATGACAACGATTTTGTTGAACATACATAATGCCGGTTTTTTCCCAGTAGTCTCAGTTATTATGAGTATGGGAATTTTTTATGGTGGGATCGCACAAGTTATTGCTGGAATTTTTGAGTTCAAAAAAGGCAATACTTTTGGAGCCACTGCATTTACCTCTTACGGCTTCTTTTGGGTAACATTAGTAGGTATTTGGTTATTACCCGTGATGGGCTTAAGTGAACCCACAACACCTCTCTTTTTGGGTGTGTTTTTAGCGTTATGGGGAATTTTTACTTTTTTCATGTTTATTGGCACGTTAAAAGCCAATAGAGCACTCCAGTTTGTCTTTTTAAGTCTGACTATTTTATTTGCATTACTGGCGATAGGAAATATCACAGGTAATGCACTGATTTTAAAAATTGCAGGTTTTGAAGGTATTATTTGTGGTGCCAGTGCTTTTTATCTTGCAATGGCTGAAGTATTAAATGAGATGTATGGCAGAACAATACTGCCAATTGGTCACAAGTAACCGCTTTATACAGAAGTGGCTATTTAGCCACTTCTACTACTTGGCTTTTACGGCGTATTAATTTTCTTGCACACCATGCGTAAAGTAACCCTGCAACGACACCTGAAATATGTGATTCTGTTGATACACCTAATTGTCCCGGAATTAAGCCATAGGCCATTGATCCATAATAGAATAGAACAAAGAGTGCAATTACAATATCGATAATTTTATGTCGAGTAAAAGCGTGAGCAATAAGTAAAGACCATAACCCAAAAATCCACCCACTTGCACCAACGTGAATAGCATTTCGTCCAAAAATCCAAACTAATAAACCACTTACGATAATAATAAATATACTGGATAGCACATATTCTCGTAGAGATTGTGTCATGGATAAAAAGCTAAGAATAAGAAGCGGGAGTAGATTACTAAATAGATGGGACCAAGATCCATGAATGAAAGGTGCGATAAAAATACCAATTAAACCTTCACCCGTTCTTGGAACAATACCCCATTGAAAAAGAGATATGGGTAATAGTGAGTTAATAAGTTGAAGTAAGACTAATATGAGAGTTAACCCACCAAGAAAGGTGAGCCTTTTTTTAAACCAAACCTTATCCATAACGTAGCCTTAATAATGTAATGACGTTGATAAAACGCTATAAATAGAAGAGCCTCTAATAAAAAGAAGAAAGGCTCTTTTTTATTTATTAGTCTAATAAATTAAGGCAAGCAGCTCCGCGAGCGCCACCTGCATCACCATGACGTGCTTTTTCTATTGCTGGAATTTGTGCATTTCCATAGACACAGTGTGAGAGATATTCAGGTAATTGGTCATACAGTGCATTAAATTGCGATAATCCACCACCAATAACAATTAAATGTGGATCAAGTACAGTAAGAATATTACTTAGATAAATCGCTAACACTTTCATATAACGATCAACGTGCTCTTCTGTTTTCTTATCTCCAGCATAGTATTGCTCAACAATATCAACGGCTCTTTTGGGAGTATGATTGAATGCCTTATACATACGTTCAAAACCACGACCAGATAAATAAGTTTCAAAACACGCTTTTTTACCACAACCGCAGATGATTTTTGGCATTGTTTCGCCAATCACGTTATCTGCATCCACATTCAGATTCATATGACCGATTTCACCAGCAATCCCATTCTTGCCAGATAATACTTTGCCATCAATAACAAAACCGCCACCAACACCTGTGCCTAAAATAAGTCCAAGTACAGAAGGATGATGACGAAATTCGGGATCCCATGCTTCCGATAAGGCAAAGCAGTTAGCATCATTTTCAACTTTAACCGGTCTATTGAGTATATGTGCAAGATCATGAACCATTGGCTTGTATTTAGCAGCTGGAACATTAGTGGTAAATACCGTTCCTTCTTTTGCATTCACAATACCAGGAACACCAACTCCTACTTTTCCTTTACACCCTAATTCAATGTCAGCTTCTAAGGTCAGTTCCTTAAAAACATTCAATAACGCCTGATAATCATTTTTAGGTGTAGGAACACGTTTTTGCCATACTTGAGTCAGCTCTTTATCAAAAACGGCAAGCTCAATTTTTGTGCCGCCCATATCAAAACCATAATACATATCAGTCTCTTAATTATTCTGTAAATATTATTTATAGCAACGACAAGGTTGTCGTTACGTGGCCATTTCTATTTCAGTCAATACTTAAGTTATCTCTACTGCTTATATACACTAGGTTAAAGAAGCACAGTGATTGGTGACAGTTGAGTTTTCTTTATCTATTGATTACTACTTTCAATCAAAACACTACGTACTTTCATTAGAGCAAAGCCTAATAAATTTAATCCATTCCAAAGAAGAGGATTGTTAATCTCATTGTCTTGCTCACTTAAACCGACTCCCCATATTTTATCAACGGGGCTTGCCTCAACAAGCACACGATTGCCTGTTGAAATCAGAAATTTACCGAGTTCTTCATTTTGGGAAAACTTAGCGATATTGGCACGAATAACAATATCCATACGGTGTTGTTCCCAAATACCTTGGTCAAATCCTTTGACTTCTCTGCCTAATGCTTTTGCAGAGCCTGGGTTAGATGCAGTAATAATGCGCTTTCTGACTTCTATATCATTAAATAGCTTTGCTTTTTCAGCCATCATATAGTGCTCAGCGCTGGCATAACGCACATCATCTAATATAAAAGGTGCTGGATACCATTGGCTAAAGCAACTTTTTGCGATGTCATTACCTTTACTTTTGTGTCCCCAAAAGTAGATGTACTTTATTTTCTTTCCTGCACGAAATTCTTTTTTTAATTGTTCTAAATCCATCTTTTTTCCCGTTATGTTGAATACTCCTAATTCACTTAATAAAGATAGCATAGAAGTAAAGAAGGATAGAGAGCCTTTTTGCTATTCTGCTTATAGGTGAAGCGATTCCGCTATTTTCAAATTATTCTTATTAAATTAATCTTAATTAGATTTGTTTTTACTGAATGATAAAAAAAATAGCGCTTAGATTACTAGGATTACTCTTAAAAAAATAGAAATAAAGAGTTTCTTTATTTCTATAATCACACAAAAAGATAATCTTAAAACGATACTACTTACTTGGTATAAAGATGTAGTTAATTAAGTATTTTTAATATAAAAAAGTACATTTATCGGTATTTATACTAATTGTTGGTATTTGTAACTAATAAAATAGATATTATGTAATTAATTTAATAACTTAGGTTAGTTGAGATACTTGTTTTCATTGTTACATTTATTATTTGAACTAAATCACGCTTGTGTATTTGTTAAGCTAAATTAACAATATCATTTTATAGATAAAATATTACTTAAGTTAATTATTCTGGAGTACAGGTTATTCTTAGCGGTATTTACTATAAGTAAATAATAAAACTAATCATAGATTGATAATCTACTTTTGTCTTTTATTTTGATGTTTTTTTCTAAAACTTAACCAATACTGATGTGTTTTATTTTTTATTAATAAAATAGAACGATCGTAATATGATAAAAAGCAATAAACACACTTTTTAGGTGTAAAAAAGGAGCCTATTTTGATGATGATCAATATGAATAAATAATCATTTCTATTTTTATTTATTATTTTTTTAGTCTTTTTTGGAATAGAAAAAAGAGGATTTATTAAAATTGATCTTGATTGGCTCTTTGCTTTTTAGAAGAAATAATATCAATAAATAATTATTTTAGAATTTTATTTTTATAAAATTTATACAAATTGTTATTAATTAACTCTAGTTATTATCTGGTTTTTAAACCTGTTTTTTTAGGTAAAAAAGACGCTATTTTTGATAGTAATAATAAATATGAAATTAAGTAAAAGTACCCATTTTTATAAAGTGAAAATGAGTGGCGTTTTACTTTTTACACTTTTTTTGATGTTGTCTTTTTCATTAAAATAATTATACAATTTAATTTAAATAATCATTACTCCTAATTGGATGATGCTTATTTGTAATTAAATAAATTAGTATTTATAAGATTATTTTACCCTACATAGTTGATGTTCATTAATTGATGATTTAATGAGAGTTTAAATATGAATTTATAGAGATATATTTTTAACTTATTGTGAAAATTATCTATAAGGTTCTCTCCTCCTTATTTTGGATGAGCATCAAATTATTGAACAAGGTTTAGAGTACTGTTATTAAAGGGGCCACACTATGTATGATGATATTAGTAACCTAAAAGATAAGTTTCAGGAAGATGCCTTTGCTTTTCAAGAGTTTTCTTCCTCTAAAATACAAGATGTTGATAATAAAATAGAACCAGTAGTTATAAATAAAGAAGATAATAATAAAATTAGTAATTTAAGTAATAATACGTTTTCTGAAACTTCACTTATAGTGAAAAACGAACCAAAACAGCCTGTTACTTCATCGTCTATCCCTTCTTATCACCAGGATGCTTTAGTTGTTAAAGCAAAGAAAGACAATTTAATTAAGAGTAAGCAAAATTTGTTAGCAGATAATAAAATATTTGATAGCAAAGAAACTGATAGAGTTCATGCTCATGAAAATATATCACTAAAAGATATATTGTCATTTATTGCCTCTATCTAATCTGAATAAGCAAAACTCTTTGTATAAATAAATAATATTGACTGGTGTCAATCTTTAGCCATTGTTATTTTATTTTTTAAGATAGGTTTATTTCTTTTCGATATTTATTAATGTCGATAGGGTGCCTTTGTCTTAAGAAAAGATCTATGGCGATGACAAAGGTATGGGTTTATGAATAAAATATTTAAAACATTAATTACGGCTTTTTTATTGATAACAATGTTTTCACTCATTGTTATGCCAATGAGCGCCGAACAACAATATATATTCGGTCTTATCAATATATTGCTGTTATTTGTTATCGGTTTTAAAAAATCAAAAAAACGATTATTAACAATGGTTTTTATTTCATTGTTGATGTCAACGCGTTATCTCTACTGGCGTGCAACAAATACCTTAAATTTTAATACAACTATCGAGGCTGTTTTAGGTAGTGGTTTATTTATGGCTGAAATTTACTCTTGGATAATATTAGTCCTAGGTTATTTCCAAACGTCATGGCCATTAAATAGAAAAATAGCACCTTTACCTAAAGATATTTCTCAATGGCCTACTGTTGATATTTATATTCCAACATATAACGAAAGCTTGGATGTTGTACGTGATACAGTCCTTGCTGCACAAGCTATCGATTATCCACAAGATAAAATGAAAGTTTATATATTGGATGATGGTAGTCGTGAAGAATTTAAACAATTCGCTGGTGATGTTGGTGTAACTTACATTGAACGTGAAGTTCATGATCACGCTAAAGCAGGTAACTTAAATCATGCGATGGGATTAACAGACGGTGAGCTAATCTGCGTTTTTGACTGTGACCATATTTCCACGCGTATTTTCTTGCAAGCAACAGTAGGAAGCTTCCTTGAAGATCCAAAATTAGCGTTGATCCAAACACCACACTATTTCTACTCGCCAGACCCATTTGAACGAAATTTAAGTGCGGCTAAAGATGCACCGCATGAAGGCGCACTTTTCTATGGTCCTGTTCAACGTGGTAATGATAACTGGAATGCGACATTCTTCTGTGGTTCATGTGCTGTTATGCGTCGCAGTGCTCTTGAAGAAATTGGTGGTATTGCTGTTGAAACGGTAACCGAAGATGCACACACTGCGCTTAAATTACAACGCTTAGGTTGGAATTCTGCATTTATTGATATTCCTTTAGCCGCAGGTCTTGCAACAGAACGTTTAGCATTACACGTTAACCAGCGTATTCGTTGGGCTAGAGGAATGACACAGATATTCCGTGTTGATAATCCAATGTTGGGTCGTGGTTTAACATTTCCTCAGCGTTTATGTTATCTCAATGCCATGCTCCACTTTCAGTACGGTTTGCCTCGTATCATCTTCTTGACTGCGCCGTTACTGTTTATGTTATTTAACCTTAATATTATCGCTTCATCCGCAAGCATGATATTTGCCTATGCATTACCACACTTAATCATGTCGGTTTATGTAAACTCGAAAAATATCGGTAAATACCGTTACTCTTTTTGGGGTGAAATTTATGAAACCGTCATGGCATTTAGTTTGGTACTCCCTACTTTACTGAGTTTAGTTTCACCAAAATTAGGTAAATTTAACGTAACAGATAAAGGTGACTTGCTTGATAAAAGCTATATGGATTACCTCACTGTACGTCCATTAATTATCACTGCACTTCTTCTTATCATCGGGATTTCATGGGTTGTTGTCCGTTACCTATTAAATGACTTCCAAGGTATTGACCCGCTGGTTATTGTTTTAAACCTTGCTTGGGCGACATACAGTTTATTTATCATTCTTGCCTCTATCGCAGTAGGTAAAGAGACGCGACAAATTCGTAAAAATACTCGAATCAATGCATCTTTACCGATTACGTTACATTTTGATGATGGCGCTGAATTAACAACTACCACAGAAGATATTTCAATGGGTGGCGTTCGCATTGCTGTAAATAAAATGTCTGAATTTCGCCAACGTAATGTCACTTCAATCACCCTGAATGTACAACGAGATGAAGTTACCGTTCCTGTTGATATGGTGAGTTTAGAAAGCAATCAACTACGTCTTGAATTCTTACCTATTGATTTAAATCTTCGTCGTAAATTGGTGCGCATTGTCTTTGGCCGTGCTGATGCATGGATCCATCAAGCAGATTATAAAGACAAGCCATTTAAAGAATTGGCCGGTATTACACGTTGTATTTTCGAACTGTTCTTTGGTCGTCGCCAAAAAGTGAAAGCGCCAGCAATAAGAACGAAAGCAAAAGCTTCACTCTCTGTGCAATCTATTAACGGGGATGACTAAGCATGAAAAAGAAACTGACATTAATGCTAAGCCTGACGGCGATAGCGATCGCAAGTATTAATCTTTCTCAAGCAGATACTGGAATGTTAGAGCTAGGAGGGGAGCTTTTACCTGATCCGACTGCTTATACACATTCGCCAGTGCAACAAAATACGAATAACCCGATCCAACTTGAAGATGGCGTATTGTCTGAAGCGCGTAATATTGAAGAGCAATTAACTTTGGCACAAATGGGAAGTCCATCGCCTATCGTGCTATCAGGAAGAAGATTACTTTCTGGTGTGACTTTTAATATGGCGAACGATTTATTTATTGATAACGCCACATTAACGATGAAAGTGAAAGCGTCTCAAGGATTAATTCAATCTGATCAAACACTTCACTTAATGCTAAATGGTCAACCTATGGGATTTTTACCTTTAGAAGAAGGTGGGCAAGAGCATGAATATGTTTTAGAAATTCCTGAAATGATGTTGACGAATGTGAATAATCTCAGCTTTCGTTTAGCCAATCGTGATGCATTGGATGAAAGCCAATGTATTCCTCCACTGGCTGAAGGATTAAGTCTGGTTATTTCACCAGATTCATCATTAGATTATCGAGGTCGCTGGATTAATGGCGGGTATAGTCTGGAACGATTGCCCCTACCGTTCTTTGATCCTGACAGAATGACAGCGACCTCGTTACCTATCATATTGTCAGATAAACCTGACCATGCAGAGGTAACAACAGCAGCCATTGCTGCATCATGGTTTGGCAGTTTTAGCCATGATATTAAGCAAGTTGATTTACCGGTTTTAATGAATCAGTTACCTGAAAGTGATGGTATTTTAGTTGGCTATTCAGGGCAGACTATTGCGGGTATTACATTACCTTCAGGAAATAGTGGGCAATTAACCATTGTTGATAATCCAGTCGATCCTGTTTTCAAATTATTACTGATCAGCGGTGATAATGAGAAATCTCTTCGCCAAGCTGTATGGGCATTAAACAACGGTAAATTGCCACAAAACGATCATTTAGTGGTGCCTTCTCAAACGCTTGCAATGAGTGCGGATTACGATGCACCTCGTTGGTTAAATACCAATAAACCTGTTTCGTTAAGTCAAATTGCCAATGGTAGTGATGATTTCTCACGCCAAGGCATTAACCATGCACCAAATCAGTTTTCGTTTCGTGTCTCTCCCGATCTCTTTTGGTGGGATGGTGATGCACTGCCTTTAGATTTGAAATATGTTTTCCCTCATTCGGATAAACTAAATAGTCGTCGTTCTTCATTAATTGTCTCTTTGAATAACCAATTCTTATGTGCATTGTATCCGGCGCGTTCAGAACCTTTAGGTATCTTAAGACAATGGCTGGGAATGGAGAGCGAACAGCAAAATAGCACGCTCTATTTAAACCCTCGTCAAATTTATAGTCAGAATCAATTACAGTTTTATTTTGATTTACGTGAGCCTGATGATTCTCCGTGTATTTTAACGGATGGCAGTAGCTTAATTAGCCAAATTGATCCGCAATCAACACTGCAATTTAAAAATACTTGGCACTACTCAAGAATGCCGAACTTGGCTTATTTTTCAGGAGCGTCATTCCCATTTAGTCGCCGTGCGGATTTTTCACAAACCACACTGCTATTACCTGAAAATCCAACAATAGAAGAGCTTTATACCTTAGTGAACTTAATGGCGAGATCAGGTTATGCCACAGGTACACCAGTTTCTCATGCTTCGGTTTTCTTAGGTGCTAAAGAGCTCGAGAAAAATAACCTCTCTCAACACGATGTGCTAGCGATTGGCTCATTAAATAGTGAGGGATTTTTACCCGCTCGTTTTTCACAACAAACGTTCTCATTTTTAAATAAAAACGTCGAAATAAAACCTCAATCATTGATTGATAAGGCAAAAGGTTGGATTGCTGGCGATTATTTCTCTCAAAGTGGTGATGCTGCAAGTTACTTATCTTCAGTGAAAGATTGGCGTGGCATGATGAGTTTTATCTCACCTTGGGCAAGCGACAGAGTAGTCGTATTGGTTACAGCTAAAGGAAATGATTCGATAAAAACCATTATCAATGACTTAAATTTAGCCCAAATAAATGCGGCTATTAAAGGCGACATTACTCTTATTAGTGGTAAAGACACCGTAAAAAGTTTCCATTTAGGTGAACACTTTTCGCAAGGCGACTTACCTTTCTTACAACAATTCCTTTGGTATAGCTCTAGACACGTATATTTGCTGGGTCTTTTAGCTGTTGGTTTTTGTGTGTTGACGGGCTTCGTGACTTATTACTGGTTACAACGTCGTTCAACTCGTCGTTTACATCAGATATCACAGCATCGTTCAGACAAATAAGGGGGGATATAAGATGAAAAATCACGCACTTAATATCATCGTTAAAGTCATCTATGCAGGTTGTATTCTAGGGGCATCAAGCCAAGTACAAGCAACCGCAGTTGAGGCAAATACAACAGCAATTGATCCAAATATTGTTAGTTCTCTTATTGAGCAAGCTAATTATTGGCACGGTAGAGCACACGATGAACGTGCAGTAGAAGCACTGCAAAAAGTACTGATTATGGAAAGCAATAATCAGGACGCGCTGTATTTAATGGCATTCTTTACTGCGCAACAAGGTAATGAAAAACAAGCAACATATTGGCGAGAAAAACTTGCGCAAATTGCACCGCAAGATCCACGAATTGAAGGATTAAAAAATATCCGATCATCACAATTTAGTGAACAACAATTAGGATATGCCAGAGAGTTAGCGAAAAAAGGGCAACATGAAGAAGCAATAAAAGCGTATCAACGTTTATTTGTTAGTAGTGAGCCACCTGAAACACTAGCGTTAGAATATTATCAAACCATGGCGGGTGTACCCGCAATGTTGCCTCAAGCTATTACGGGATTAAAACAACGTGCTGCATTAATGCCTGATAATAAAGAAACGCAAAAAGCATTAGGATTAACGCTAACTTATAACGAAGAGACTCGCCGTGAAGGTATAACTATTTTAGGTAATATCTCGGGTGATGAATCAGCCAAAAAAGGTATGCGTCAAGCACTGTTATGGCTGAATGTTCGTCCTGATGATGAAGTGTTATATAAGACTTATTTGCAAGCAAACCCGAACGATAAAGCGGTTGCAGAGCATTTCCAAGGTGCTATTCAAGGTAATGCACGCCAAGCAGGTTATACCGCATTAAATAAAGGTAAATTGAAAGAAGCCGAAGGTTATTTCAAACAAGCTTTAGTGGCAGATAACAATGATGCGCAAGCCTTAGCGGGGTTAGGTTATATCGCATTACGCTCAGGTGATTTAACCACAGGTCAGCGTTTATTAAACCAAGCTGCACAATCAGGTGGAGAACAAGGCAGTAAATGGAAGCAACAAGCGGAAGATGCGGGTTTTTATGCGCAATTACGCAGTGCACAACAACGCGCTAAACAAGGGAATATTCAACAAGCTCTCGATCAATTAGCCCCATTAGCGGGTGCTTCAGGTGAAAAAAGGTTGTCTGCCAACTTATTACAAGCTGACTTATTACGTAAGCAAGGTAATTTACCCGCTGCTCACCAATTGCTGTCAGGGCTTTATCAGCAAAATAGCCATAATGAGAAAGTGATTTCTGCTTATTACTATTTATTAGTTCAGGAAGGGCAGAATACAAAAGCAGAACAATTACTGGCTCAACAATCAGCCTCTTTGCGTCAAAAACTTACTGCAAATACAGATCCTTCTGAGAAATTACGCCGTGACGCGCAAAAAGCGTTAGAAAATGGTGATCGTGTCCAAGCAAGACAATTGCTTTTACAAGCTCAGCGTAAAAACCCGCAAAATAACTGGGTTTACCTCGATTTAGCACGCTTAATGGCCGCTGATGGTGACAGTGCTGGCGCAAAAAATATTATCTCACAGCTACAAAACCGTAGAACAAGAGACTCTGATTATGTGATATCTCTGTTTTATGTTGAGCAAAAAGAGTGGGATAAAGTTTTTAACTTACTCAGTAGCCATAATCAACAAACTGAAGCTGAAAAAGAGTTATTACAGCGTGCTCGTTTTCATCGCCAGCTTGCGCAAGCTGACCATTATCGTCAGGCAGGAAACCTTGTTGCAATGCGTAATATTTTACGTCCATTAATTAATCAAGTGGCTGATTATCCAAATGATGTGGGTGAATTGGCTGAAAAATTAGTTAATAGTGGATTAAATGATGAAGCGTTGAAATTGGTTGAAAGTGATATTGCAAAAGGCACTAAAGGTTCAGTAGGTAACTACGCTGGTCATATCAACGTTCTCAATGAGTTAGGTCATTGTACACAGGCATCTAGCTTGATTAATGATCCTGCTTTACAGCAAGAAACACCGATTGTTGAGAAGAAACGTTTAGAAGTTGCCACTAAAGTTGCGCAAGCAGATAGCCTACGTGAAAAAGGCGAAATTAAAGCCGCTTACGACACGTTAGTGGTTGCTTTAAAAACATCACCGAATGATCCCGATTTATTAATGGCATTAAGTCGTGTTTATTTAGCGCAATCAATGCCTGAACAATCAAACAGAATTCTTTCTTATTTAGAAAAAGAGCAAGGAAAAGATAGCAAATTAATTCAAGCTCAAATCGAAGTGGCATTAGCACAAAAAGATGGAAGAAAAGCACAACAATTATTGCAGCAAATTCCTTCATCTTCACAACCTGCTTATTTATTACAAGCTGCGCAAATTGCGCAATTAAATGGTGAGAATCGCAAAGCATTAACGTTACTACGTAGCGCGCAATGGCAAAACAGTGATAGCACATTAAAAACCTCTGCGGGTCAATTAAACGCATTAGGAGGAAGTGATAATCCTGTTATTGCGGGTTCTATCTATGAACGTAAAGAGATGGCATCGATTCAACGTTCTATTCGTGAACTTGAAGAAAAAGTTTCACCTTGGGTACAAGGTGGTGTTTCTGTTCGTCATCGTAATGGTGATAAAGGGTTATCTAACGTCACTGAAATTTCAGCGCCAATCAGTATTTCGAGTGTGCCTGGTGAAGAGTTCCGTTGGGAATTTAGTGTTAACCCTGTTTCGATGACAAGTGGTTCGGTTTCAGGAGAAAGAGCTAACCGCTTTGGTTCTGGTCAGCTTCAACATGCTGAACGCTTTGCTAAAAATAGTGATAACCATGATGAGAAAAACAAAATTAATGCCGATGAAGCCGGTAGTCAACGTGCTTCTGGTGTTGAATTAGGACTGCGTTTATCGGACAAGGATGTCAGCTTTGATGTGGGCTCAACACCATTAGGTAAAGATACGGCAACGGTTGTCGGTGGTATCACATATTCACCTCAAATTAGCCAAAATGGGCAATTAACACTGACAGCAGAGCGCAGAGCCATAAAAGATAGTCTACTTTCTTATATGGGGCGTACTGATCCAATGACAGGCGAAAGTTGGGGCCGTGTAACACGTAACGGCGCTAAAGTTCAATATGCTTGGGATGATGGAAAAATTGGGGCTTATGCTGGTGGTGGTTTCTATAACTACGAAGGTAAGAGTGTTGCGAGTAATGATGAAGTGAAAGCGTGGATTGGCTCTTATGCTAAGTTCTATAAAGATGATCAACAAGAAGTAAAAGCAGGTGTGCATGTTGATTATATGAACTTCAGAAATAACCAAAACTACTTCTCATTAGGGCACGGTGGTTACTTTAGTCCACAAGATTATGTGTCAGTTTCATTACCTGTTGCTTATACCCGTCGTTTTGAAAAAGGTGAAGTTTCATTAAATGGTGCTATAGGGATACAAAGTTACAAACAAAAAGGCAGTGATTACTTCCCAACGCATGGTTATATGCAAAATGCATTAAATAAACAGAATGCGAGCGATCCTCGTATTAAATCTCAGTACGAAGAACAAGACGAAACGAATATTACTTATAGATTAGGTTTAGACGCGAAATATTATTTAAACAAAGAAACCGAGTTAGGTGTCAGCTTATCGCATGATACATCGGGTGATTATGCTGAAGATAATATGTGGTTACACTTAAAATATACCCCAGACTTCCTGTCTAAATAATTAAGGAGACAAATAATGAATAAGCATGACAGTGATATCTTACAATTACCTTTTGAAAGTGGCTGGCAAGATCTAACTCAATTATTATTTTTTCAAATTTTAAATGACAATGATATTTCTACTGCTGGAAATAAATTAAGGAATATAGGTAAAGATATTGCCTTACGTTATCCTTTACCTGAAAGCGAAAATATTCAATTACTTGAATCACATATTAATCGCGTATTAACACTATTTAAATGGGGGTTTGTCACTATATCTCCTGCAATGAGCGAACTTTTACTGGTTCATTGTGCATGGCCTCATTTTACGCAAAGCCAAGATGATGCTCAGTGGCGTGTTGCAAGTGCGGGTGTTTTAGAAGGATTATATGAAGGTTGGTTAACGAATCAAGGTGGTAATGCCAAAATGCAAGTGCATCGCCAACCTACTGATGCAAAAGATGTCTTTATTTTCCGCTATGCGCATAACTCATCAGCCGAATAATAATATATATGCTTTATTGATGAGCATAGGAGGTCAAAAATGAATGAAATGATATTTAATGATGATAATTCTAAATGCTTATTAATAAAGCAATTTACTAATAATGTTTTCATGATGTTAGTAACAGATATTAATGGCATTATTATTTATGCAAATGAAAAATATTGTGAATTCAATAATGTTCACTTTGAAAATATAAAAGGTAAAAAATATAGCTTATTTAACTTAATTGACGAGAATCAAATCAATTGTTGTGTAAATGGTAATAATGATAATAAAGGAGTATATCGATTAGAAGCCAAAAGAAATAACGATACCCAGCAAGATATATGGGAAGATATTAGTATTATTCCTGTGTTTGATGAAAGTAATTTAATTTCTCATTATGTATTTATTAGCTTGGATATTACTGATAAGGTAGAGCTAAGAAATGAGTTATTTAATAAAAGCTATATTGATTCATTAACTGGAATATCTAATCGACTAAGTATTGTCGAAAAAATTGAAAATGAACGATTAAATGTTTTACAGCCTTCTTCATTTTGCCTTGGTATTATAGATTGCGATAAATTCAAATCTATTAATGATCAATTCGGGCATCATGCAGGCGATAAGGTATTGTGTGAAATATCTAAACGGTTGTCAAAATTAGAAAATAATGAAGTCTATTGTGGGCGACTTGGTGGCGATGAGTTTGCTGTGCTTTTCCCTAAAGGATTACGTTCTTGTTCTGTGATTTTGCTAGAAATAATAGAATCACTTTGGGAATCAATGGAAAAGCCCATCAATATTAATTCGGATTTTATGTTAATTCCTTCAATTAGTTTAGGTATTGCTGAATATCCTAAAGATGGAAAAACATTATCTGAATTATTAAAATCTGCAGATGAAACACTTTATTCTATAAAAGAAATGGGTGGTAATAAATATGGGTTTTATTCCGGATTTTAAATAAAAGGTTTTAAATAGAAAGTTTTTTAGTAAAGATATATTAAAAATAACGTTATCTCTTTTTAACGAAGAGGGGGTAACTGTTTTTTAAATATATCTAGCATTCCTGATGAAATATAAGAGTAAATTTAAAATAATACTAAATATTAGTTTTAGATAAATATCTATTAGAGGATTTTATTATGATGAAAGCGGTTATCCCTGTTGCTGGATTAGGTACTCGTATGTTACCTGCAACGAAATCAATTCCTAAAGAAATGCTGCCTATTGTTGATCGCCCTTTAATTCAATATATTGTTGAAGAGTGTGCTCAGGCAGGCGTTGAGGAAATTATTTTAGTTACTCACTCTTCTAAAAATTCAATTGCGGATCACTTTGATACCAGTTTTGAATTAGAAAATATGCTGGAACAGCGTATTAAAAATAAATTATTAGAAGAAGTACGTTCAATTTGTCCTAGCAATGTAAAGATTGTTCAAATTCGCCAAGGCCATGCTTTAGGTTTAGGTCATGCAATTTGTTGTGCACGCCCAGTTATTGGCAATAATCCATTTATTGTTTTACTGCCTGATGTTTTATTAAATTCACATTATTGCGATCCTCAACATGATAATTTATCAGCAATGATAAAACGTTTTGAAAAAACAGAACGTAGCCAAATTATGGTTGAACCTGTGCCAATGAGCCAAGTGCAACAATATGGTGTTGTAGATTGTGAAGGTGTTTTCTGTCCTCAAGGTAATTGGGCGCCTATTCGTCGTATCGTGGAAAAACCAAATCCTGAAGATGCACCTTCTAACCTTTCTGTTGTTGGACGTTATGTTTTCTCTGAAGCTATCTGGGAATTATTAGATGGTCTACCTGCTGGTGTTGGTGGTGAAATTCAATTAACAGATGCGATTGATTTATTATTGAAAAAAGAAGTCGCTGAAGCATATACCTTAGTAGGTAAATCACATGACTGTGGTAATAAGCTAGGATATATGAAAGCCTTTGTTGAATATGGCCTCCATAATTCTGCGTTAAAAGAAGAATTTTCTTCTTGGATGCGGGACTTTTGTGAAAAAACATTGTTACCCAAAACAGAAGTCATAGAAGAAGATGAAGTAAGTGAAGCACAAAAGATAGTTGCTATCTTTTGAGTTTATATTGAAATAATATGCAATATGCCGACCGAGATAAGATGGCGGTCGGCAATAGCAGGAGAGAAAGGCAATGTCTTTTTGGCACTTATCTCGTTGTCATTATCTATTTTCTACCTTTTTTTAGGTTTGTTGCTTATGGTTTCTCCCTCAATACAGGCAGCAGATACTCAAGTAGGATGGCAACAGTTTAAAGAGCGCTATATTCAGGATGATGGGCGAGTTATAGACAGCGCTAACAAAAATATTTCACACTCTGAAGGTCAAGGCTATGGCATGTTAATGGCTGTGATGAGTGATGATCATGAAACATTTAATAAGTTATGGCACTGGACAGCGGCTTCTCTTTATCGTGGCGATTTAGGCTTATTTAAATGGCGTTATGAACCCGAAAATAGTGAACATACCCCTGATCCTAATAATGCAACAGATGGTGATATCTTAATTGCGTGGGCATTATTAAAAGCGGGTGAGAAATGGAATGATGAAAGTTATCTTTCAGCTTCTGATTCTATTCAACACGCTATTTTGGAACATACTTTAGTTAAGATAAAAAATTATACTGTACTTTTACCCGGTATTAATGGCTTCAAAACCCCAGAAGAAATTATTATTAACCCATCCTATTTTATTTTCCCTGCATGGAAAGATTTTTACCGCACGAGCAAAGATGTTCGTTGGAAAGAGTTAATTAATGATAGCCAGTCTTTACTTAGAAATATGCGGTTTGGTGAATATCAATTACCAACAGACTGGGTAAGTTTGTTTCCAGATGGAAAGATAGAGCCTAGTGAAAAATGGCCTGCACGATTTAGCTTTGATGCAATACGTATTCCGCTTTATTTAGCTTGGGCACATGATGAATTAGCGTTACAACCTTTTGTGCAGTATTGGCAGCAATTTGATCGTTATAAGACGCCTGCTTGGGTAAGTATTGATGCTCAAGAGCGCGCTGAATACAACCTTACTCCCGGTATGATGGCAGTGAGAGATTTAACGATGAAAACACCTATTGAAGATGTTGATTTAAGTAAAGATACAGATTATTACTCTTCGGCTTTACACTTATTAGCGGCATTTGCTCAAAACGGACAATAAGTATATTTAGTTAATTTGAATAATAGATAGCTTAAATTCCTTTTAATATAGAGAGGCATTAAGTTATCTATTTTTTTCTATCGATAGAAAATATAAATTTCTAAATTATTTATGCTTATTCAAATTTTATAAGTTAATTGTATTTCGTTATCTCTATTTGTTTATAACGTTATGTTATTTAAATAATAAATAAACTTTAATCTATGATCTAAGAGTAATTTATTTAATACTATTTATGCTAAAGTTATCTCAATAACTTGATAATGTTATTAATATAATTTCTCATCAACAATAGAGGTGGATAAATGAAAGTTTCAGCACGCAATCAGTTAGTCGGTAAAGTTGTTGATATTATTGAAGGTGCAGTCAATAGTGAAGTGATTTTATCTTTAGCACACGGTGAGAAACTGGCGACAATCATCACCAAAGAAAGCTGTGAAAGCTTAAAGATTAAAAAAGACGGTGAAGCTATTGCCATTATTAAAGCGCCATGGGTTGTTTTGGCACTACCTGATTGTGGTTTAAATTTCTCTGCACGTAACCAATTTGCAGGAAAAGTGACTCAAATCGTACAGGGTGCGGTGAACTCAACTGTTCATTTAGAAACGGCGAAAGGTTTAGAACTGACTGCGGTTATCACCAATGAAAGCTTACAAGAGATGAAACTGGCAAAAGGCAGTGATGTTTTAGCGCTAGTGAAAGCATCAAGTGTGATTGTGGCAACACGCAAATAATCGAGACGCTATTCTCTTAAAATATAAAAAGAGGCTAAACATCTAGCCTCTTTCTTTTTGATATTACTTATCTTTTTAGATTTATAATCCCGATCACCTTTTATACAAGGTTACTAAAATTATTTATCAGTATCACCAGCGACTTTCAGTTTGTCGTAGATATAATTTTTATAACTGTTAACTAATTTCTCGTCTTCACAGTCATTTAATTTACCTTCACATAAATGGCGCATTTGAATGTTTGCTTTGTAGAAAGGGGATAATGGTAAACGAGCGCGCTCTAAGATCATGCCACCTAAGAAGCTAATATCAGTTAACTCACCCGTTGTTATTGGCGCACCTTGCGATAGATTATCTCTTAAGGTGAACTGAGTAATATACGCAGGGTTATTAAAAGGTGACTGATAATTTTTTAGCTCAATATTGGGTTGGTGATCACCAAAATAGAGGAACATCGTCGGTTTTTCTCTTTGTGCAACAAAATTAGAGAAATCTTTAATGGCTGGATCACTGGTGATGATCTTTTCCATATAGTGGCTAAATTTACCCGGTGCATTACTGCTTTCTGTATGACCTGTAATTTGGTACATATCTCTGTGTGATTCATCATAAGGACCATGTTCATACATGGTTAATGAGAATATAAACAGTGGCTTGTCAGTACGTTTTTTCAATACCTCTTCAACGTAACCTAGCATATCTACCGTCGATATTTTCCAGAGATTTTCTTCTAATATTCCAGGGTAGCCAAGCTCTTGAGGTTGAATGATTTCATCAATTCCCATTTTTTCATAAGCGTAACCTGCATGGTAAGCACTACGATTAAACGGAGTGAGTAAAACCGTGTAATAACCTTCTGCTTTGAGTTGGCGGAATAAACTCTCATTAAGATTATCGACAACAAAATAGAATACGGAGTTTTTACGCGCACCAAAGTCATCCGTATTTAACCCTGTTAATACTGAAAATTCAGAAAGCCAAGTACCACCACCAAAGGTTTGTACACGTAAAGGGCTTTGTGCACTGACATTTTCATCTTTTTGAAACATAAATAAATCAGGCAGTGCAACATCTGTATCAAATTGATAAATATGAGGATTAACCGTCGACTCTTGTAATAAAACAATAATATCGGGTTTTATGTCAGTTTGCGTTTCTGGCAATACGGTTTTGTTCGCTTGTTCAAGGAAATAATCTGCATTTTCCTTGAAATAAGGAGGGTGATAAGCCGTTTGGTAACCAGACATGATTAAATTAGTGACAGTACCTCGTCCTCCTGGAAGTGTGCCTTCCCATTCAGCTTGCCATTTTTCTACGGTGAAATGGATAGTAGCAAAGCCAATAACCATTAAGAGTAAGCTACTTACACGCAAGACTGGGCGTGATTTTTTGGAAAAATGCCACGCAATAGACATATTGATAATCAGCCATATTAGCATCGCAATCAATGCAACGCCGGCTTCCCAATAATGGCCCAATGTCCCTAAATTAGAGCTATCAAAAGCCAAATCAAAATCAGAGAACATTAATGTTTCTTTGTAATAATGAACTTTGAGTTGATTAATAAACTTAGTTATCAGGAAAAGTGTACCGGTGGTAATAGCCGAAAATAAGACACGAGCTGATAAAAGAAAACAAAGAGAAAAAAGAATAAAATAAGCACCTACTGAAAGAAGTGCAGTATAAACAAACGTTGCTTTCTCAAAAACAATAAAGAGTGAGGCAATAAGAATAAGTGCAAGATAAGCACATCCTAATATTTTTTTCATATCTCTTCCGAGTATAGCGATAAATAATCAAGGGGATATTTTACAAATATTGTAGGCGATAACCTTAAATAGGCTAAATAATTTTACTTAGCCTAAGTTAATATTTGGATTTAGAATAATCCTTTGTCTCGTAAAATATGAAGATCTTTTTTGCGGCGAGTAAATCCAGTGCGGTCAAAATACTCTAAGATTTGTACCGCTAATTTACGCCCAACAGATAACTCATCACGGAAGTCCGCTGCGGTGACACTGCCATTACTTTCATTATATTTCACAATGATAGAGGCAAATTTTTCTATTGATTGGTGTGTATAGTAGCGGTCAGCAATAATTGGAATAATTAAACCTAATTGTGCTGCTTTACGTAATAATGAGCGGATCACTTTCTCATCATTTTTCATTTCATTGGCTAGATCACGTACCCACCAAGGTTCGGATTGCTCAAAATAGATTTTAGCATTTTGCCATAGCGCATCTTGTTCTGGAGAGAAAGCAAGACCATGGGTTGGAAGATGAAGCCAACCACGACTTTGGTTAATAGCACCTTCTTTACGTAACTGATCAATTAAGTAATAGACCAATTCATCATGATAAGTAGGTAATGCCATCCGTTTTAAACGAGAACGACCCACACCCATTTGATCATTATGTTGTTGATGATATTCCTCAAGTGTATCGAGTAATTTCTGTTTTGCGTTATCAGCATTCTCTTTAGAAAGAATAACGCCAGCAACGCTCACTAGGTCAAAGGTTTCTAATAACTGAGTCAGCGCACTTTCAGTTAATTGTTGAGCCCAAGAAAACTGACTTAGAGAGAGTTCACCTTTTGGTAAATATAACGCTAAATTGGCACTGATGCTGTTTGCATTATCAAGTTGGTGTAACCAAGTTAAGAATTCAGCTTGTCGTTTACCTCTACGTGGCGAGTGTAAAGATAAGACTTTCGCTGCGGCTAAGGTGCGTTGAGCACTGATATCACGCAAGATAAGTCTGTCGTTATCCACCAGCCAAAGGGGTTCATCTAGAATAAGCTCCGCTAACTGTGGTGTTTCATTAGCATCATTTAAAAGAGCAACACGACCCGTAATATGACGTGTACCGTGGTGAATATGTACAGGCTGCCAATGCTTTAAAGGTTCATCCGCAATTAAACTGACTAATATTTTATGAGATTGATAATTAGGCGCTTGAGAAAGCAACCAGTCACCACGAGAAACGTTTTCTTTACTGACATCACCTGCGATGTTAATTGCAATACGATGACCTGCACCCGCACGTTCTACGGGCTGGTTTTGTGCATGTAAGGCTCTTATTCTTACTGGTTTATCTGCACCAGTCAGCCAAAAGGTATCGCCAACAGAAATTTGTCCCGCAAGCGCAGTTCCTGTGACAACTAATCCCGCTCCTTTAATGCTAAAAACACGGTCTATGGCTAAACGAAAACGCTTATGCCATTGAGGGTGTTGTTGTTCTTGCTGATGCAGATCAACAAGATAGTGGCGAAGCTCTGAAATTCCCTTCCCTGATGGGGCTGAGGTGGCAAAAATTTGAGGGTCGCACCAACCTAAATTAGCTAACATCTCGGTTGTTTGTGAGCGAACGCCTTCTATTCGTTCTGGGGTAACACGATCGGCTTTGGTGAGAATAACGGTAACTTGAGGACAGCCAGCAAGACGTAAAATAGAAATATGTTCGATGGTTTGTGCCATAACGCCATCGTCACAAGCCACAATTAATAGCGCATGAGAGATCCCTCCAACGCCAGCAAGCATATTTGAAAGGAATTTCTCATGACCGGGAACATCCACAAAACCAATTGAAGTTCCATCGTCTTGACGCCAATAGGCATAACCTAAATCAATGGTCATGCCTCGTTTTTTCTCTTCAGGTAAATGGGTAGTATCTACTCCAGTAATTGCCTGTATAAGTGTGGTTTTTCCGTGGTCTACGTGACCTGCCGTCGCAAAAATCATAGTTAAAGTGCCTGTATTAATGCATTTTCATCCTCAAGACAGCGCAGATCAAGCCACAGGCGACCATCAGTAATTCGACCAATAATCGGCTTTTCTAAATTACGCCAATGCGCGGCTAACGCATCTAACTGGCTACCTTTTCCATCTTTGGCTTCAAAGGTAAGTGCTGCACTCGGTAAGCTTTCAATAGGTAACGAACCACTGCCTATTTGAGAAGCACATGAGGATATCGTGATATGGTAATTATCCCCATAATATGCCTGAAAATGAGGCAATAACCGTTGCGCCATGTCATTAATTTCTGTTTGTGTCCGAGTTAACAAACGTAATGTCGGAATTTCAACAGCCATTTTTTCAGGTTGCTGATAAAGGCGTAATGTGGCGTCTAAAGCAGCTAATGTCATTTTATCAACGCGTAATGCACGCTTTAAAGGATGGCGTTGAATAGCCTCAATCCATACTTTTTTACCTAAGATTATCCCCGCTTGTGGGCCACCTAATAATTTATCACCCGAGAAGGTAACAAGGTCGATACCTTGTTGTAGATAATCTTGAGGCATTGGCTCTGAAGGTAAGCCTAATGCGGCTAAATTAGTCATTGAGCCACTGCCTAAATCGATAGCAGTCGGTAAGTTCATCTCTTTACCAAGTGCGGCAAGTTCATCGCCATGCACTTCGGCGGTAAAGCCTTGAATACAATAGTTGCTAGTATGAACTTTCATTAGCAAACCAGTATTCTCATTAATGGCGTTACGATAATCTTTAAGGTGAGTACGGTTTGTTGTTCCCACTTCTTTGAGTGTACAGCCTGCTTGTGTCATTACATCAGGGATACGAAAAGCGCCGCCAATCTCAACTAATTCACCACGAGAAACAACAACTTCTTTATTGGGTGCAACAGTGGCGAGCATCAGTAAAACGGCAGCAGCGTTGTTATTAACGATGCAGGCATCTTCTGCCCCTGTTAACTCACATAACAAATCAGCGATAGCGCGATCGCGGTGCCCTCTTGATGCGCCATCAAGAGAATACTCTAAGGTTGCTGGTGAGCGCATAACTTGGCTAACTGCTTCAATGGCGGATTCTGCCATTAATGCACGCCCTAGATTAGTGTGTAAAACGGTACCTGTTAAATTGAAAACAGGTTTAATCGAGGATTTTCGTTGTAATGTAATGCGATTTTTTAATTCATCCACCCAATGGTTATGCCATTGTGGTAACTCATTTTCTTGACGAATAATGATACGCGCTTCTTCTTGTAACTTTCGTAAATGCTCTGCAATAAATGTCTGACCATAAGAAGCCACTAGGGCTTGAATCTCGGCTTGGTGCAGTAACTTATCAATAGACGGTAGTTGGCTGTAAAGTGAGCGCGTATCATTTGTCATGCTAATACCTAATTATTATTCATTTGGGAACAGGAATGGATTAATGCTACTACGAGCAAAGCCTTCTTCTTCCATTTTTGCATCAAGAACAATAGACGCTAAATCGTCAGCGATAGCATCCACATTGGCATCTTTTTCTTGATATAAAATTTTCAGATAGCTTCCACAATCACCACAGCTTTCTGCTTTTACAGGCGCATTTTCGCTGTCTAAAGACCAGTAATTTAATTTACCTGTTAATTCGCAGTTGGTGCATTTAATGCGTACAACATGCCACTGCGTTTCACATAAATTACAGTGTAAATAGCGTAAACCTTGTGTTGTGCCGATTTGTACCATGCTTGCCACAGGCATACTGTTACAAACTGGGCAGAATTGACGATTTTCACCGTATTCTGTTTTAGCCTTACCAGGAATATTCGCCGCTAATTGTGCCCAGTAAAGAGACAAGGCTGCCCAAATAAAGACAGACTTATCTGCTGAGACTTTTGAATATTCATCATTGAGTAACGCAGTTGCCATTTCTTCTAATTCAGTTTCAGAAGCTTTAGAGAGATTTTCTAAAGTGATAGTGGCACTTTCAGGCACAACTGGACGTAATTCAGCAATAATCGAGGCTAATAAAGCATGCCAATGTTTACTGCGTTTGAATGTTTTTCTATCTAAAGGCGCTACACCGACTTGCTGTGTAAGGAGTGGGGCAAGATCGACGACTAATGGATTGTCATGAAGTGCTTTTTCTTGAGCCTTGACAATTTCTGCCGCAAATTCAAGGTAATCTGCGAAAGGATTATCTTTTGCTAGTGTTTGAAAACGTTCAGCACGACGTTGATAAAGGTTTTTCAGATTAGGGAATAATACGGGTGGAATAAAACTAATTCCTTTTTCTGATTGCTCTTTACCTAATTGCTCTTTAGGAACGATGCGAATACTCATAACGTTCTATCTTCCTATTATCATAAATTTTATAGTGAATACCCACAGGATTTGGCTTCAGAATAAATCAAATGCAAACACGAAGCCATGACAGTGGGTAATAATAGCGTGATTTTATTGTTTTTTACGTCTTAAAAACGGGCGTAAATTGAATAAAAAACGGAGGCTAACAAGCCTCCGTTTGTTCAGAAATACACTTTAGGGCATTATTTCTGTGACTGCTTTTCGGCTTCTTTTTTCTCTTCTTCGAGAATTTCACGATACCAACGAGGGTGATGCTTTTTAGCCCAACCACGAGTTACCCAGCCTTCAATCATGCTACGAATTGAACCTTTCACCCAGAACGCCGCATAAGCATGAACAAATACGGTGATTATCAGTAAGATTGCTGATAATGAGTGAACTAATAAGGCGATTCGAATCACTGGGATCGAGAAATATTCTGCGAAATAAGGGCGCCAAATGATAATGCCACTGACAGTCAGTAAGATAAGGCTGATACTTAACATCCAGTAAATACCTTTCTGACCAAGGTTGTAGTGACCAATATCGCCAGCTTCTTCATTTTGCAGTACTTTATGAATATTTTTAGCCCAGACTAAGTCATCTTTATCAATAAAGTTATACTTCAAGTATCTGAAGAACATAAAGAGAAAGAGAATGGCCATTGCACTACCCACAAATGGGTGTAACAGACGCGACAGTTCTGGTGTACCTAAAATATTCATGAACCAGTTCAGAGATGGGAAGAAGAAACCCAATCCGCTGATTGCTGTGAACAGAAAGACAATCACAACGACCCAGTGGTTTATACGCTCTGATGCGGTATGGCGAAGAATTTTATCACCTTTCTTCTTCATCATTTCTGCTCCTCCTTATTCACAGAGGTCTGTGTTTTAGAAGATGCTTCCATCTCTTTGAGCGCTTCTTCTTCATCTTCTTCAGTTGTACGGTTTGGACCGACACCTAAATAATGGAAAATAGCGCCCGCGAAGGTTGCGGCAAAACCAACAGCGGCTAATGGTTTCCAGATACCTTTCCAGAATTTAACGGTTGAGCTAATTTCTGGGTTTTCTGGTAAACCATGATACAGATTTGGTTTGTCAGCATGATGGAGAACATACATGACGTGCGTACCACCCACGCCTTGTGGATCGTAAAGACCCGCGTTGTCGTAACCACGAGTTTGCAGTTCTGCAACTCGCTCACCTGCAAGATTGATCATGGCTTCTTTCGAACCAAAATGAATCGCGCCTGTTGGGCAAGTTTTCACACATGCAGGCTCTTGACCGACTTCTACACGGTCAACACATAACGTACATTTGTAAGCACGGTTATCTTCTTCATTAATGCGAGGCACATCAAAAGGACAACCTGCGATACAATAACCACAACCAATACAGTGTTCTGATTGGAAATCAACAATACCGTTAGCGTATTGAATGATTGCACCTTCTGCTGGGCATGCTTTTAAACAGCCAGGATCAGCACAGTGCATACAACCATCTTTACGAATTAACCACTCCAGCTTGCCATTCTCTTCAACTTCAGAGAAGCGCATGACTGTCCATGATTTTGCCGTTAAGTCCGTTGGGTTATCATAAACACCGACGTTAGTGCCAATTTTATCGCGAATATCGTTCCATTCAGAACAAGCAACCTGACAGGCTTTACAGCCGATACACGTTGTTACGTCGATAAGTTTTGCCACTTCTTCCTTGTAATCCCGCACATGAGGTGCGGGAGTAAGGGAATTGGTGGCAGAGCGACGAATAATGTCTTGGGATTGCAGTGACATAATTTATCTCCTTACACCTTTTCCACATTAACAAGGAACGCTTTAAACTCAGGCGTTTGTGTATTCGCATCACCCACGAATGGCGTTAACGTATTCGCAATAAAGCCTTTCACTGCAACACCTTCAAAGCCCCAGTGAATAGGAATACCAATGGTATCCACTTTGCGCCCATCAACATCAAGGGTTCTAATACGTTTAGTGACCACCGCTTTTGCTTTGATATAACCACGTTTTGAGCTGACTTTAACTGTATCGCCTTGAACAATGCCTTTTTCTGCGGCTAAACGCTCACCAATTTCAATAAATTGTTGTGGCTGAATAATCGCATTTAAGCGCGCATGCTTAGTCCAGAAGTGGAAGTGTTCGGTCAGACGATAAGTTGTACCGACATATGGGAAGTCTTCTGCTTTACCCATATCTTTCCAGTCATCTTCAAAGACACGTGCTGCTGGGTTTGAAACCACATTCGGGTGCAGTGGGTTAGTACCCAATGGTGTTTCAATTGGCTCATAATGTTCAGGGAATGGACCTTCTGCCATCTTATCGATAGCAAACAGACGTCCCATACCTTCCGGCTGCATAATAAATGGACCAACATCAGAACCCGGTGCAGCGTTGCTATAGTCAGGTACATCAATACCTGTCCATTTGCTGCCATCCCATTCGATTAACTTACGTTTAGGATCCCAAGGTTGACCTTGTGGGTCTGCCGATGCACGGTTATAAATAATGCGACGGTTAAGAGGCCATGCCCATGCCCAACCTAATGTGTTACCCAACCCTGATGGGTCTGAGTTATCACGGTTAGCCATTTGGTTGCCTTTCTCTGTCCAGCTACCTGCGAAGATCCAACAGCCACTCGCGGTTGTACCATCATCACGTAACTGAGCAAATGAGCTAAGCAGTTGACCTTTTTTCAGAATGATATTGCCATCAGCGTCTTTTAAATCGACTAAGGCTTTACCATTACTTTCTTGTGCCACTTCTGCGGATGTTGGATTATCAGGATCAAAATAATCCCAAGTCATATTCAACACCTGTTCTGGCATCGCACCGCCTTCCTCTTTATAGAGTTGGCGTAAACGATGGAAAATACCAGATAAAATCTCAGCATCAGGGATAGCAACACCTGGCGCATCACCGCCTTTCCAGTGCCATTGTAACCAGCGACCAGAGTTAACGATAGAACCGTCTTCTTCTGCGAAACAGGTTGTTGGTAGACGGAAGACTTCGGTCTGGATATCTTCAGTTTTAACGTCGTTCTCTTCACCGTGATTCTGCCAAAAACACGCTGTTTCCGTGTTTAGCGGATCCATAGTGATAAGGAATTTCAGTTTTGATAATGAACGAATAACTTTGTTCTTATTCGGGAATGAGGCAACAGGGTTAAAGCCTTGGCAGATATAGCCATTGACTTCACCTTTATCCATCATCTCAAAATATTGCAGAACATCGTAAGGTTTATCCCACTTAGGTAATAGTGAGAAGCCCCAATCATTATCACGTTGAGCATTATCGCCATAGAATGTCTTCATCATGCTGACGAAGAATTTAGGATAATTGCCCCAGTAGTTAACTTGTCCTGGTACTGTTGCTTTTGGCGTATTTGCAGCTAAGTAGGTTTCTAATGAAGTCTGCTTTTCAGAAGGCAGCGTCATATAGCCTGGTAAGCTTTGAGATAATAGACCGAGGTCAGTTAAGCCTTGAATATTGGAGTGACCACGTAGTGCGTTAACACCGCCACCAGCCATACCCATATTACCTAACAGTAATTGGATCATTGCCATGGTACGAATGTTTTGAGCACCAACGGTATGTTGAGTCCAGCCTAATGCATACAGGAAAGATGCTGTTTTATCTTTCGCTGCTGTTTCAGCAATATATTCACAGACTTTTAAGAAATCATCTTTTGGTGTACCACAAATCTGAGTAACTACATCAGGCGTGTAACGGCTAACGTGTTGTTTTAACAGATTCCAGACACAACGAGGATGTTGTAATGTGGTGTCGCGTTTTGCGAAACCATTTTCATCCATCTCGTAGTTCCAAGTGGTTTTGTCGTATTTACGTTTTTCAGCGTCATAGCCACTGAATAGACCATCGTCAAAATGATAGTCTTCACGGACAATCAAGCTGGCGTTGGTATAGGCCTCAACGTATTCTTTTTGATATTTCTTATTTTCGAGCAGATATAAGATAACGCCCGATAAGAACGTAATATCAGTACCAGAACGAATAGGCGTATAGAAATCCGCAACAGCCGCAGTACGGGTGAAGCGAGGATCAATAACAATTAGCTTGGCGTTATTATGGATTTTAGCTTCCATCGCCCAGCGGAATCCCACAGGGTGTGCTTCTGCCGCATTACCGCCCATAACGACGATAAGGTTGGCATTTTTCATATCAACCCAGTGGTTGGTCATCGCACCGCGACCAAATGTTGGAGCAAGACTTGCTACCGTTGGTCCGTGTCAGACACGCGCTTGGTTATCGACAGCCAGCATCCCAAGAGCTCTTGAGAATTTCTGAGTTAAAAACCCAGTTTCATTGCTTGCTGCAGAGGCGCAAAGCATACCCGTTGTTAACCAACGGTTGACTTCAACACCTTCTTTATTGAATTTCTGGAAGTTGGCATCGCGGTCTTTTTTGATTAAGCGCGCAATACGATCAAACGTTTCTTCCCATGAGAGTTTTACCCATTTATCCGAGCCGGGTGCACGGTATTCAGGGTGTTTTAAACGACCTTCACTGTGGATGAAATCCACAAGACCAGCACCTTTAGGGCATAATGCGCCGCGGTTTACTGGATGGTCTGAGTCACCTTCAATATGGAATATTGTTTCTTTTGCGTTTTTCGCGCCATCGCCCAGACTATACATTAATAGTCCACAACCGACAGAACAGTACGTACAGGTATTGCGGGTTTCGCGGGCTCTCAGTAATTTATACTGACGTGAGCCTGCTAGCGCAACTGCTGGTGCAAAACCGAGCGCCGCCGCTGTAGTACCTGCCATACCGCCAGCACAGATCTTAAAGAACTGTCTTCTGCTGACCTGCATGGGGTCTCTCCTCATCATACATTGCTTTTACTGACTCTGATTTTCTTCACGAAAATGGAGCTGATTGTTTTTTTATTCCTATTATCCTTAATAGGATCAGGTTCATTGCCTGATAGGTAGTGTAAAATCGTTTTACCCGTATTGTTATTATGTATTAATAAATTTAGGAATTCATCTTATGGATGAAACAAAATCGACAAAATTGTTAACTAAACGTGTAATCATTGGCGTAGATCAAACAATTGTGCAACACAAAGGATCGCTTAGCATACAAGAAGACGATTATATTGCACTCGAAGTTCCTGTTGCATTAGTGTACAACGGAATCTCTCACGTTGTTATGATGGCAAGCCCTAAAAATTTAGAGTTGTTCGCTGTCGGATTTTCTTTATCCGAGGGCATTATAGAGTCTTCTAATGAAATTCGCAGTATTGAAATTGTGGAAAGTTGTAACGGGGGCATTGAAGTTCAAGTTGAATTATCAAGCCGACGCTTTATGGGATTAAAAGAGCGACGCCGCAATATGACAGGACGTACTGGCTGTGGTATTTGTGGAACTGAACAACTAGAAGAGATTTTCCGACCTATTACACCGTTACCTTTTACACAAACGTTCTCACTTTCAAATCTTGATAAAGCCTTAGAGCAGATGACAACCGTTCAAGAAATCGGTGAGCTAACGGGTTGTACACATGCTGCTGTTTGGTTGTCGCCAGAAGGTGAAATGCAAGGAGGATGTGAAGATGTCGGGCGTCATGTCGCGCTTGATAAGCTTTTAGGTATGAAAGCACAAGAAAAGTGGCATGAAGGCGCGGTATTGGTCTCAAGCCGAGCAAGCTATGAAATGGTACAAAAAGCGGCTATGTGTGGTGCAGAAATTTTATTTGCTGTTTCTGCTGCGACCTCTTTGGCGGTTGAAGTTGCTAATAAATACAATGTTACGCTGGTGGGTTTTTGTCGTCGCGGAAGAGCGACGGTATTTACGCATCCACAACGACTGACAGATTGACTAAATCAAATGAAATTTTTAAAAATAGGCGTAAATCGTTTTATGTAACAATTTACACCTATTTAATTTTCTCTTTTATGGCCACAATGCCCCTAATTTGTAATCCCACTCTTTAGGTTTGATAGGGATACGTCCTGCATTTGGGGTAAAGGTCATTTCGCTAAAGATAAGCCTATTTTCAGACATTAAAAAATCAACTCGACAATAATTAAAGCCATTTGCCATTTTAGCGGCTAATTGCAACATATTTTCAAATTGAGTTGGTTTTTCAACAAGTTCTGGTGTGTTGGGATCTTCTAATGTGATGGGTTGTAACTGCCAATTTGTATCGTACACATTTATATACTCATTCCCTTTGGTATCAGAAATATCAATTTCAGCATAATGAGGCTGACCATTAAAGCAGTGAAGACGACAAGTCGTTGGTATCATTGGATTTTGTGTATCAAATAAATCAATATATTCTTCACAGATAATTTGAGCTTTGATGTTTTTATAATGCCATTCACGAGTGACGGGATAGAGATTACGTTTTAAATGAAATTGAAGCTTTTGCTTTGCTTTTTCAAAATCAAAAGTTGCTTTATCAAGGCAGATAATTGTACTACCACTATCGTGATTACATTTGAGTACAAAACGTGAAGGAAGTTGAGGGATATCGATTTCATCAGGATGAGAATAGGTATTAATGATAGGAACCAGATAGTGCGGACCAATCCTTTCGATGACATACTCTCTGACTTTGATTTTATCTGCTAAGCGCGTATAAATTGGATTTCTATCGAATAGCATACGTGCATTGATTTTTTCATTAAGTGATGTCGGTATTTTAAAGTTGGGTTGATAACCTAAGTTACGAATAAATTTATTCTTTAAATACACTCGATCAGGCAATGCGATAGTTCGAAACTGTTTGAAGTAGTATTCTATGATTTTCATAAGCTAATGATTATTTTAAATAGATAAGTGAAATAAAAACTAACTTTTCTGTGGATTAAACTTCTATCTAAAGAAATAATTAAATTAAATAGAAATTAAGAGAATAATGTCAGTTATTGATATGCTTATATTTTTTATTTATATAAACTTAGAAAGTATTAATGTAGGTTAATATTCAAAGTGCTTATTTTAATAAAAGAAAAAATGATGACATTAAGAGAGAGTTAACAAAAAGGAATATTGATTAAGAATATATTAATTTGATGACCATTTGGTTATATGAATTGGTTTATCCCAATTATTAAAGCGTAATCCTTTGCCTGTTCTATTTCCGTGAGCATCTAATATCTCATAGTACTCTTCAACGATTTGGCTACGACCACGTTGCCATTCATTGGTTGTTGCAAAAGGATCAATTAAATAGATATCACCGACAACAGTATATAACTCACCTAAATAGCGAACTTTTTTTGTACTACTATTTGAATAGTGAGAAAACATAATTTGGTAGGTTTTATAGTGTTCAGGCTGACCATAAGGACCATATTTCATTGCAATATAACGGATACCTTGAGGATCAGAATGGCTTGCACCACCCGGAACAGGCATATCTGGCGTGATATTAAAAAGAGTATATCGAGAGGTTGCGGTCGGTTGTCTTAATGCTTGTCGATAACTTTGCGTATCAAGCCTAGAAGATCCCCATGTTCTATCCACCAGTCCATCTCCTGAATAACAAGAGAACGATAATCCTAATAATGAAAGAATTATAAATAGGGACTTAGCAGACATAAATACTCCTTGATTGCCATTATGATGCCAAAAAATAAGGTATTTGTTCCGTGAAACAGAGATGTATAACCCTGTTATTTCTAGCTGTTATCTTATTTCATTCCAAAAGGTTATCAAAAGTAAAGAATAAGTGCTTATCAATGCATTTTTTGGTTATTAATTTTATTTATTTATTTTATGTTAGAATAATAATAAAGGAAAATAATGTAGGATTAATGATTAATCATGGATACACGTTTATTGAACGCATTTGTTGTTTTAGCTGAAACAGAACATTTTGGTGAAGCCTCATTAAAGCTTTGTATTAGCCAGCCGGCACTCACTAAACAGATAAAAACGCTGGAATCTCAATTAGGTATCACTCTTTTTCAACGTGGACGTCATGGTGCAAAATTAACGCCTGAAGGTCAGTATTTACTGAATCAATCTCAATCAGTTTTGAGAGAAGCCCGAGTTCTAGAAAAACAGGCTCGTCAATTAAGTGAACCCCAAAAAGCAGAACTTTATGCAGGATTGAGTTTGTCCTCATTAAATTTTATTACGCCAGTATTGGCAAAATTTAATCACGCTCACCCTGATATTACCGTCCATATTGATGATATGCCTTCTAACAAAATGGAAGATAAGTTGCTTTTAGGTGAGCTTGATCTTGCATTTTCACGCTTACCCGTTACAGCGCCATTAAAAGGTATTTCATTAGTACAAGAGCGATTAATGTTAGCAATCCCCACGCAAACTATTCGGGTGTTAGAGGTTGATGATGATCCATTACACTACTTTAATACGCTTGGGCTTATTCAGTTGGTGCCTGAAAAAGGAAAAAAACTGCATCAACAAATCGATGATTTTTTGCAGCATCATCAAATAAAACCCCGTGTATTACAGCAATCGCAAGATATTCAAACGCAGTTAGCGTTAGTTGCTGCTGGATTAGGAATGGCATTGGTGCCTAAAAATGCAGAACTTATTTGTGACAAACAAAAAGTCACTTTATTGCCACTGTCAGGTTTGTATACACAATGGGAAATAGGTGTTATTTGGAATAATAATATTCAGAATAAAGATCGTGATATTTTTATAAAAATAATTCCTGAGGAAATAAATAAAATATAGTGAATGAAAAAAGACTTTAATTTTGGCAATGATTATATTTTTAAAATATAGCTTATAATAAAGCTAAGACACCTAATAAATATTAATTAGTTTTGAAACGAATAAAGATAAATAATTGCGAGTTTGTTCACAAAAATAAACATAAAATATTCTTTGTTTTTTTATGTGTTTAAATAAAAAATTAAGTTAAATCATTTAATTAATTTAATTCTCATAATATAAGTAAGGTTAATTAAAATCTTTTTAATTAAAATCTGTTATTTACAATAAAAGCGATTTATTTAATATTACCTACGCCAGAAACAGCAAGCTTTATATTCGAAAGTGAAGCTGTAAAGATAAAATAGTAATACCTCTGTAGGTGGCTACTTATTATTTATAATAAGTAGCCACACCCTCACACAAATAATATGGAAATTATTATGAAGAAACTGAATAAATTAATGGGTGCACTGTTTATATTAATGGGCACTCATGCTGTACAAGCAGAAATCCATTCTAATCAAAGCGGGCCTTTAACGACGATGGAAGTGGGGGCAAGTGACCCTATCCAACGTGGTGATCATCAAATGCCTGGTGGTGCACCAGGTGTTGGTATTAGTACCGTCGGAGGTGGAAAAAAAATTGGTTTTGCTTCGCTAACATCGCCAAGAATGAGTGGTGGAGCGGATACTCATGGTGTTTATACTATTCAACCTAATGCTAATTCTCCCTCAAGTCACAGTAATATGGGCGTTTTTCATTTTGCTAAAATCACGGATGCTAATGTCTATTTTGGTGACTGGGCAAAAACAACATCAGCAACGGATGCGACACATCAAACCTATTATGTCGGTAAAGATGTGACAACCACATTACCGACAGATAGTGCCACTTATACGGTAACAGGTATTAGCCAATACACTGGTAGTAACTTACTTTCAGGTACGTTTGATGTTGATTTTTCACAAAAGAAAATTGAAGGTTCATTAGCGAATAGCCAACGCACAGTTGAGTTAGAAGGTGGAAATCTTTATACCGCAAATAACCAAGTAACGTTTTCTGCAGATGCGAAAGAGGGCACAACATCAGGGGTTGTTGAAGGTGCTTTCTTTGGTGAAAGCGCAGAAGTGTTAGCGGGTATTGTGGTGTTTAGTTCGGATCACACAAAAGATATCGGTTTTGGTGGTACGAAAAATAGCAGTGAAAGTGAAGAAACACCAGCAAGCACGGATGCTTCTTAATTTTTTCAAAAATAATATTATAAATTTGTTTGGTAATACAATCGGTTAATTCTTTTAAAAGTGGTATTAGTGGTCATTAAGCTAAATGTTAGAAACAGATAATCTGGTATAGGGTTATCTGTTTTTTTTTATCAAAAATAAACCGATCTTAAGGAATAGGTCGGTTTTTATTATAAGGATATACCATGAATTATTATCGACCTTTAATAAGACGGTTATTGGCTTTACTACTCATTTTATTATCATTGAATAGTATGGCGATAGAAAATAATGATAAATTATTGCGTGATCAATTTAATAAAAGAAGTGTCGCGGAAATTGGTCAGCAACTTTACCACTATTTGCAACAACAGCAGTGGCAAAAAGCCGAACAATTATTGCTTTATTATCAACAACAGCCTCAATATGAAGTCTTGCTTGTCAATTATGCAAAGGCGTTACTAGCACAAAACAGAGGCGATTTTTTAAACGCTGAATTTTATTATCAGCAGCAACTTAAACAAAAAGCCGATTTTATTCCAGCTCAAACAGGGTTAATTCAACTTTATTTTCATTTGCGGGAATATAAAAAAGCACAGCAGCAACTTAATCAATTAAGTAATATGGTTGATTTACCTAAAGATATTATCCAATCTATTGAGTTTTATAGGGTTAAGTTAGCCTCTTATTTTCAAAGCCAACGTTTCTATCAACTTAGCTTCTTTTATGATGATAATATTAACCATTCACCTGATTTACCTGAGCAAATCGTCTCTCAATCTACTCAAAGAAAAGTGACGCTAAGAGGTGCTAAACCCATTGCATCAACAGGCCTTACTCATTATTTTTCTTTTTATCAGCCTTTTATCATTTATTCTCATCATACTTTTTCTTCTTATAATTATGTACGATATATAGATTATCACTCCCACCGTAGCGCTAATTTTTTTGCATTATATACACAATTGGGTTATCGCTATCAAAAACCTCAATATCAATGGTTAATAACACCTTATTACGAAATAAAAAAATCACAAGGTCAATATGAATATCAAGCATGGGGAAGTGCAACACAATTTTTTTATTTTTTTAATAAAAAGCAAACTATTAATTTAAGTGTGGATTATAAAATAAAGAAATATCAAAAAACGTTAAATAATTTAAATAGTCAGCGACTTAGTTATAGTACTAATCATAACTATTATTTAAATAATAGAGTGCATTTAGTTAATCAATTAAATTATCAATCAGGTCGTAAAAAAAACACTTTATTAAATTATCAGCTGTATGGTATAAAAACAGGCGTTTATTATCCATTGTTAGAAAATTGGCAAGTATCTCTTTTTTTACAGTATCAACTTAAACACTTTAATAATTATAATCCTTTATTAAAAAAGAGAAGAAAAGATAATAGCTTTGTTTTTACAACTAATATTAAAAATAAATCACCCTTTATTTTAGGGTTTTACCCCGCAATAGAATTACGTTATACCCGAAGATTAAGCAATGTGGATTGGTTATATCAGTATCAGCAACATGAAGTATTATTTAAATTAGAAAAACAATTTTAATTAAATAAGTTACTTCCTTTATCAATTGAATAGGTAAAACAATGCATATAATGCTTTTTAGAAAGCGGAAAATTGTTTCAATCTTCGTTTCTCTCTCACTATTTTCCCCTTGCTTTTATCTGCAAGCCAAAGAAGATAAAACCGATCTTGGTCATATTCAAATTTCAGATAATAAAGAAAAAGATAAACAAGGGTATGCTCAAGTGTATGAAAAAGATGTCTCTAATGTTTATTTAGGCAAAGAACTATTAGAGCGTTATCAAGGGGTATCGCCAGCGGACTTACTAAAAAGCGCAATTGGGGTTTATAGTGGTGAAGCGCGTAATGGTGGGGCGCTTGACCCGAATATTCGCGGTATTCAAGGACAAGGGCGAATTCCTGTTACTGTTGATGGGACAGAGCAGGCGATTACTGTTTATCGTGGGTACAGTGGTGCCTCTAATCGTAACTATATTGATTCTAATCTGATTAGTAGTATCTATATTGAAAAAGGTCCTTCATTAACCCCAGATATGAAAACAGGGATTGGTGGTGGTATTGCAATAAAAACCCTAGATATCCGTGATATTGTGCCTATCGGTGACTCTTTTGGGATTAATTTTAAAGGAGATATTAGTAATAACGCTACACGGTATAAAGAAGTTTATACAAATATGATTGAAGATTATCGCTATTATCCGAAATTCTATCAGCAAAATGCTTACATTATTGATCCTGCCTTAGAAATCACCCCTCAAAAAAGTAAAATACAAAATTTTCAAGATTATTCATTTCGTCTTGGGGTAGGTTTTGAAGAGGAAAAATTTAATTTATTATTTGCTTATGCATTACGAGAAAAAGGAAATTACTTTGCAGGAAAGAGAAATGCTAAAAATTATAGTGAAACAGATAAGGATTTACTTGAATCAGTTCATGTAAAAGATGGGGGAAGAAACTTTGAGCCTTATTTGCCTTTTATTGCTCATATTTATCGCCCAAATAATGAAGTACCGAACACTTCCAATCGCAGTCGCTCTATTTTAGTTAAAGGGACATTATTTCCTGAATCAATGCACCGTTTTTCCATTAATTACCGATACACAGACTTACTGTTTGGCGATATTATGCCATCACGTTTAAGTTGGGTTCGTTATGATAAAAATTTGGTAAATCAATGGCCGTTAGGAAATATTACACAACAAGCAGGAGTATTAACTTATCAATATAAACCAGAAAATAAACAAGCAGATTTATTATTAAGATTGTGGGGAAATTTAACCACAGGACATACCAATACTCGTGGTGGTAAGCCAAGAGAGCCAAAAAAAGTTGATTCGTTTGCTAATAGAAATACCGAATGGGAACTCAGTTATGATACTGGATTTATTGATACTTCTTCTCTGTATCAAGAAAATAACCGTTACGGTATTGATTTATCTTCGATATTTAAATTATCACCTCAATTTTCCATTTCATTTTCCAGTCATTATCAATTTGAAAAATTAAATAGTGATGAAATTGATGTACCTGAGGGGCTTGATTTTGTTACCGCTGGGCGAGCGGGGCAACGTCATGAAGTCAATTTAGCCCTTTCCACTGATTGGAAACCGCTTTCTTGGTTAGCCATTACTGCAGGTGGCAAATATCATTATTATCATTTAACAGATACTTTTTTAAATAATAAGCGGAAAAATAAAGTAAAGGGTTATGAGAAATCTCCCTCAATAAGAGGCTTTATTCTTCCTTATCGACGCACATTAACCGCTGAGGAATATTTATTATATAGGGCTTACCATAGGGTAGAGATAGAAAGCTTACCTGAAGAGCTTAAAAATTATCGACGTTATCCAGAAATAAACAAAAAAGTGCGTGAGTTTTTACGATCTAAATTTGTTTATCCGGAATATGAACAATTATTACCTGAAATAAAAGAAAAGATTATTAATAGTAATAAAATTAAAGGTGTTCAGGTTAATATGATGCATGATGATTTTCTTCGAGATGAACAAGGAAATCTCAATATACAATCTTCTCAAGAACGTCCTATGCTCACGGAATATACCGTCATACTTTATGACAAAAATGGCGAATTATCCAAAAGCAACAATATGTTCTTAAATGGTCATCTTAATACTAATGAAAAAGTACCCGATCCAATTACAGGTAAACGAGTTAATAAATATGAAATGGGTGTGACAAATCCAATCCCTATTTATCTTGATGATGATAAAGATAAATTTGCACCTGAGCCTAGCTATCAACATGGGGCATTTTCACCTCTAGTTTCTGCGACGGTGTATGCCAACGAGATATTACGTTTTTATGGACGCTATACTGAGCAACTGCGTTTACCTAATTTATTTGAAGATACTAGCGGGTTTTCAGGCTCTAAAGCTCGTTATTACGGTTTTAAATTAAAACCAGAACGCGCCAAAAGTACAGAGTTTGGGGTCGTGTTTGATTTTACCGATTGGCTTAATATAGAGCGCCATGCTGACGTTAAAATTAATTATTTTTATACCAATATTGAAAATGTGTTTGATAGAGATGCGAATTGGCAAATTAGGCAATTTGAAAAGCAAAAATTAGAAGGGTTGGAAGTTCAAGCGCGTTTTGATAACGGTTTTATCTTTATGGATACCGCTCTTGTTTATAGTCATAAAAATAAGGTATGCGATAAAAATGCTTTTAGTAACTATGATCCCTTTGGTTTCTTGGGTATTAAAGAGTGTATGACAGGGGGGTATCCCGGTGGTTTTTTACGTACCTCTATTCAGCCTAAATATTCAGTTAATTTACATTTAGGTACTCGTTGGTTAGATAATAAATTAGAAATAGGTAGCCGTTGGCTCTATTCATCAGAAGTAGAAAACAAAGATGAAAAATGGCTAAAAGAAAAATTACCAAGAGAAATGTATGGCAGAAATAATAACCCGATGCGTTGGGCAAAAGTCTTTACCGTTGATGCCTATATTAACTATCAATATAGCCCTAATTTATCTTTTGAAATAACGGGCAGTAATTTATTAAACGAATATTACATTGATCCATTAACGCGATCAGGTATGCCCGCACCGGGAAGAACGTTCCGATTAGGTGTTACTGCACAATTTTAATTAAAAGAGAGTAAGGAGCTTTTATTTATGTTGGCACTTTCTGTCAGGCATCCGCTTAATATTTATTATTGGCTAATAGGGATATCGTTAGTTTATATCACCATATTAAGTTGGGTGTTACGTTCACTTTCTATGACAGAAAGTGCGCACCATATTCATCAGCAACAAGAAAATACATTATCCGTTTACCAAGTGGTATTTTCACCTCCCCAACAATCGACAGTCGTACCAGAGGCTTTAGTGGAAACGGAACCTCAAGAAACGCCCGTTGTTTTACCAAGTACCGATAAAGGGGAGTTTGTTGAAGTACCCAAGAAAATACCTGAAAAACCCAAAGAAAAACCTATACCCATAAAACCAATCACACCAGTGAAGAAGCCTATTGTACAAAAAAAAGTAGAGCCAATGAAACAGCGTGATTTAGAAAGCCAAATCGCGCAAACGACATCTGGATCATCGGCAGAAAGCTTAACGCAACATACTGCAAGCTCGTTAGCAGGAAGAAGTCACGCATTAAGCGAGAAAGGAATAGGGCAAGGTGAATCTGACAATCACTATATTAGTTCACTGCGTCGAGAAATAGAGCGCCATAAACGTTATCCCTCACAAGCGCGTCGTATGCAACATGAAGGTCAGGTAGTGGTGAGTTTTTCACTAACATCAGAAGGTACGGTTTCAAGGGTTGAGATAGAAAGTACTTCAGGTATTTCTTCTCTTGATAATGCGGCCATTGCGGCGGTTAAACGCGTAAAACCCATTGGCCCTAAACCCGAAAGCCTATTGAACCCTTTAATTGTTGCATTAGATTTTCAATTAAATTAATGAGCTAACGAAAACACCTAAGTGTGATTTTGACTTAGGTGTTTTTATTAGAATTGATGGCTAAAACAGCACAGTAATATCCGCTAATACCGTATCAGGTTTAGAAAAGTGTAAATAAAAATAAAGATTGGATTCGTTTTCACGTATGAATAAATAGTCTAATTCAAGCTGATAAGTACGAAAATAGGCTTTGTTATTTGTTACTGGATGATTAAGTAGAGGCGTTATTTTATAAACGACATTGTCCTGATTTAGGCCAAGCGAAAATGTATTTGAAGCAATTAATGTGCCGTTAATGGCATTACCCGTTCTCACTGAAACTGAAAGTGACTGTTCACTTTCAGCTGCGCACTGTAATAACACCTTCATTTTTTGTGAATTATCTGTTTTTCCAATAGTTTCTTCTGAAGGCAAGCAAAAATAGGCTTCTTGATTTAACAAAATACAATTTTTACCTACCAGCATATCACTATACCCATACTGAGCTTTACTTAGTTGCGTATCAAACCCATGATTTAAATCCAGTTCATAGCTTTTTTGTGGTATCGGTAAGTGGTTTTTAGTTTCTAGCGTAAGAGACGCATAACCGTCATAAAAACGGAATATAGGTGCCGATTCTGTTAGCCAAGCACCAGAATCATCATGGCATTGTTTGCCATTATGTCGGCTTAAATAAAGGTTTACGCCATTAAAACAGTAACCAGGAATATTGAGATAAGACTTGTTCTCGCGACCGCCTTGACCAATGGTAAAACTATTATTGTTTACGTCATCAAGTACCATATAGTGTAATGCCCCCCAAGGGGTGTCAGAAATATAACGTACAGAAGGTAAAATTTGATTGGGTGATAAATATGACTTACTGCTATCTGGCGTAAAAAAGGTTTCTGTTTTTAATACATCACGGCTATCACCGGTTACACCATAACAGCCTTCATATTGAGAACTATCTGCTATTTTTTCAATACTTAAGTAGTTGTGTTTAATACGAATAACGGCATCAATATGAGAATAGGTTTCGATACTCTGTAACATTGATGTTCGGTGTAATATATCTTTGCCTATATCAAAATAAGCTTTGTAATAGCTGATTTTAGGATCATGGCTATAATCGTTTCCATATAGCTCTAAGCTATTCCAACGAGAAAAAGGAATGTTAAATTCGATTTCAAAACTCTTTTTTATCCAAGTCTGATAAAAAGATAATCCTGATATATAAACACCAGATAAAAAGGTATTACTTTTATTGTAATCATCTTTAAATACACCAGAGGTTTGCTGATAAATTGTAGTGTGAATAGCACTATTAAATTTATCTATACTTTCTCTTAATGTTTTTAGATTGCTTTTAAAGTAATTATCACTTAACTCGAGTTTATCTTTATTGGTGAGAATATCGTAGTGTGCCGCAACAAAAAGGGCGCAACAGTGACAATAAAAAGGTAAGCCTGCTGATTGCGCTAAATTTAATACTAAGGGTTGTTGAGAAACAATAGTAGTAATGACATCATCAAAACGGTTGAGTACTTGTTCCCGTAAATCTTGTTTTTGTTGAGCCGAATAACGCATTGTGGGATCAAGATAACGAGCAAGTGAATCAGAAAATAACTGATAAACGTCAGATATTCCCTCTGTGGTAAGTTTGATTATCTTAACGTTATTATCAGCGATTTTAGCGTCAATAATACGAGAGACATGTTCGATAATTTGATTAGCTAACGAACTATCTTTCATATTTTTATTCATCAAACCAAAGAGCGCAGAGGTGATTTTTGATAATGCACCACCGACAACAGGGATTAAGCCAATAATATGCCCGATGACGGTTTGCCCTACAATCATGGGGGCATTTAAAGGATCTTGCTCATTGAATTTATCTACAATGGTGGGTAAGACATTACTGTTGCGGTTAATCATATCCAACATACCTTCTTGGAGTTCTTGGTAGTCGATACAGATTAATGGCTGTGTTGTGGGTAGTGATGAAGGACTAATGGCGACTTTTAATGGGTTTAAATACATAACAAACGCTCCTTGTTTAAAATTAGTTCCATTGTTCGATTAATTGAGGTTGTCCTGATAGTCCGTTATAAACAGCAATAGAGAGTTGTGAGCCATTAACTCCAACAGATAAGTAATCCCCTTTAAATAAAGCGCCACTGTTATAAACGGGAACATCACCAAATATTTCACTACCACCATAACGGTTATCTTGCCCAACATAATGCGTATGGCCGACGAAAACCGCTTTCACGCCATAATGCTCAAGCATATATTTAAAGAATGAGAGTTCTTCTTGTGAGGAGTTTTCAGGAAAATGTTGGTGACCATCATGAAAGTTTAAAATAATAGTTTTATTGCGATTCCGTGCTTGGATTAAATCTTTTTCTAACCAATCAATAGAGTCTGTCACATTAATGGTTGATGCTGCCCAGTGGTCGAGTACGACATGATAAGTGGGATAATTTTGTAATTGGACAAAATGAATATCGCCATATTCCCACGAATACGCTTTACTGCCTGAATATTCGCTACTGTCATATCTAAAATTACCTGAAGTCGAATAACCACGGTATTCTTCAATACGATAATGCATATCAAATACCATGCCTCGTGCACAAGCATTCATACTTAAATCAGAATTACTGGGTTCGGAGCAATCACCCACGTTATTTTGATAATCGTGATTACCAAGACCAACATAAGTAATAAACCCTAAGGGGGAAGGGGCAAAAAAAGAACGAAAACTTTCACGTTGATAACGGCGACCAAACTCCGTCAAATCACCATTAATAATGCCAAAAACAAAAGATTTTTCATGGTGTAATAATTGAATACTATCCCTTACTTTTTTTATCGTTGATTCCCAACGAGATTGATCATCATTAGGATCATTATTATCTAAGTCTAGCCTCCAAGGCTGAGGATCTGACATCACGATAATATTGTAGTTTGTTGATTGTGTTGCACTCATAATTAATTTCCTTTTAAATGTGTTTTTCTCCCTTTATTTTTTGACGGAAATTTAAAATAAGCACAATATTAAATATTGTTAGTTAATTATAATTTTAATAACAAATGTCTTTATTTTTATCATTTTAAATGCCCAATATATGATTTTTTAAATATAAATTATCTTCTAATTAAATTAATTTAAAATATCAATATTAGCGCTTATGGATATACCTTAGATTGATTTTAGATAATGTCTTTTGAGGAGATAAAAAAGCGGCTTTAGCATGACTAAACACCGCTTTTAGATTTGTGTTAGCATAAATAAATTACGCTGTTTTCGGCCATTTATTGGCAACCCAAAGCCCACTCATTTTCATCGAATAACCAAATAAAACACCAACGATTAATGAAGGGATGGTTTGAGCTAAATCCCCTTGTGCTGCAAATATTGTACATGCCCCAATAAATGTGCCGGGGATATAAGCAAGTAATGCACTTTTAGCTTGAATACACATCACAAAGGCAATAACACCTGTTACTGCATACCCAAAAATAGATATATCACTAAAGACTTGGCTACCATAAATAATCGCTAATGCCCAAATTACGCCACTCATAATGGTTGCCATAGTAACGGCTAATCCTTTAATACCCTCTTTAGGATAAGCAAAATAGGCGGTACAACCTAAAAAGCCAGCCCAGCTTAATAAGTCAAATTGATTAGCAACAAATGCCCAAATGGCAGAAAGAATGCCTGTTGTCAGTGCAGTAAAGTAAAGCGTTCTCACGATAGACTCTTAAATAAAAGAGGGATATTTACCCAGTTAACTAAAAACGAAGTTTAGCATTATCATTAGTTGATTTACTATATTTAGATCATTAAAAAGCATAATTAAGATGCGTATTTATGCGATATTTAAAATCTATTTTTATTAGAAAAAAATAAAGAAGAGAAAGTAAACGTTTGCGTTGTTGAAATAATTAGTTAATTAGCAAACAAATAAACAATTATTATTTATTAATATGAATATAAAAGATAAAAAGAAAATAAGTGAATTCTTTTTAATTTACTCTTTGTTGAAAAAATTCGTTACCAAGTGCAATGTCGATCGCTTATTATTTACCTGCTATAACCATTAAAAGCATATTTACACGGTATAGCAGGCCAATCTTAGTGATTACTTCCCGATACAGAAACTAAAAATGTAAAAATACTCAAAGTGTTAGAAAGCTATTGGCGCACATGTGGAGTGCAACCTTTTGTTAGGTTTTACCATGAAGAACCCTTTATTGAAAGGAACGAATCGCTTCTGGAGGTAAGTTTTTAGGGATATCTCATGCAGTAAACTCTCTTATTGTTGCGAATATTTCGAATATTGATTTTTTCGAATATTTCGGATAATGTTGTGATGTACTGATTTGTATAATCTAAATTTGAAACTAGAGAGAAATACGATGAATACGGTTACAAAATTACCAAGCGCTGAAGAAATTGCGCTGGCTAAGCTTGGTAGTCAAGAGTTGTCAGCCGTAATGGAAACCAATGGCGGAGCTCAAAGGATCAATGTTATCGATAAGTTAGGTAAGACTCATGAAGTCATGATCCCATCAAGTGCATTAAATATGATGATTGAGGTACTTACTCAATTAGGTCAGGGTAACTCTGTTAGCATTACACCCATTCATGCCGAACTAACAACGCAAGAAGGTGCTGACATGCTAAATATGTCTCGTCCTACATTTATTAAGCTCTTAGATTCTAAAGAGATTCCGTTTAGTCGCACAGGTAACCGTAGGAAGGTAGCCTATGCTGACCTTATGGAATACAAAAACCGTTTAGAAGAAAACCGACTGGCAGCTCTTGCTGAACTATCCGCATTGGATCAAGAAATGGATATGGGATATTAATGACATCATATACGGTGATTTTAGACGCATGTGTTATGTATCCTGCTCCGCTTCGCAGTTACCTAATGTATTTATCCAACACTGGGCTATTCAGAGCACGATGGACAGAGCAAATACATGATGAATGGATTCGTAATCTTATCAAGAACAACCCAGATGCCGATCTTGGGCGGCTAGAAAGAACCAAGCAGTTAATGAACGCTCATGTACCTGACTGCTTAGTTGAAGGTTATGAGTCATTGGTTGATGGTTTAACTTTGCCAGACGTTGATGATAGACATGTTGTTGCCGCTGCTATTAAAGGACGAGCAGAGTCTATCATCACCTTCAATCTAAAAGACTTCCCTACAACGGAGCTTGATCCGCTAGGTCTTTCTGCAATACATCCAGATGAGTTTTTATGTGATATGTTTGAGCTAGATAGCAGTGCTTGCGTCAAGGCTGCCTAGCAACAACGAGGTTCGTTGAAAAGACCACCAATGACTCAAGATGAGTTTTTAGCTTGCTTGCAAAAGCAGAAGCTTCCAAGTTTCGTCTCAAAATTAAAGAACTTTAAGCTTATGCTTTAATAGAAATAGTTTTATAATCAAGATCACCAAGCATGTTTGATCAAAATACGACTCACAGATTGAAAAGCAATCAAAAAAAACCATTTCTTTATATCATCAGGGCGTTCCGATGATAGCGGTGGGATACTTACTTTATCAAAAAGCTACCGAAAAGTGATTTTACGATGAACTTGACGGCTCTATCAGCTTGACTGGGAGTAAATAGGGATCAATTTTTAGCAAAATGGAGCAAAAGCATGTGAAATGTAGTAAAACCGCTTCGCAACAAAAATTAATAATAACCATTAAAAACAATTACTTATTCTGATGTGTTTTGAAGGGTTTTACCACATTTCTCTGATTGATGAGCTACTTCACTTCCCGATACAGAAACTAGAGAAAATACGGCCTAATAAGTCATCAGAGGTAAATTCACCAGTGATTTCACTTAACGCTTGTTGAGCTAGTCTTAACTCTTCTGCCAATAATTCACCTGATTTTGCATAAACTAATTGTTCATGACCTTGCTGTAAGTGCTCTGCTGCGGTATTTAAGGCTTGTAAGTGGCGACGACGCGCTAAGAAACCACCTTCAGTATTACTATTAAAACCCATAGCTTCTTTTAGGTGCTCGCGTAGCAATTCAATACCCATTCCATCGCGTGCGGATAAGCGGATCATCGGGTAATTACCTTGAGCCGTGATCTCAACATTCTCACCCGTTAAGTCTGATTTATTACGAATAACAGTAACAGGCAAGGTATTTGGTAAACGAGCCATAAATTCAGGCCAGATATCTTCAGGGGTTGTTGCATCAGTTGTGGTGCTATCAACCATAAATAACACTCTGTCTGCTTGCTCAATCTCTTTCCAAGCACGCTCAATACCAATACGTTCAACTTCATCACTGGCTTCACGTAGACCCGCTGTATCGATAATATGCAAAGGCATACCATCGATATGAATATGTTCACGCAATACATCACGCGTTGTACCAGCAATATCCGTAACAATCGCCGCGTCTCTGCCTGCTAATGCATTCAATAAGCTTGATTTACCCGCATTAGGGCGACCCGCGATAACTACTTTCATCCCTTCACGCAGTAAGCTGCCTTGGCGTGCTTGAGCCCGAACATTATCTAATTCTGTAATAACAGCATTAAGTTTTCCTTCAATGATACCGTCAGAAAGAAAATCAATTTCTTCATCAGGGAAATCAATGGCCGCTTCAACATAGATGCGTAAGTGAGTTAATGACTCTACCATCTCGTTAATATGAGAGGAGAATGCACCTTGTAATGAATTAATCGCTGAACGTGCCGCTTGTTCTGAGCTGGCATCAATTAAATCAGCAATGGCTTCGGCTTGTGCTAAGTCGAGTTTGTCGTTTAAGAATGCGCGTTCAGAAAACTCACCAGGATTGGCAATTCGCACACCAGGAATTTGTAAGATACGTTTTAGTAATAAATCCAGAATAACGGGGCCGCCATGACCTTGTAGTTCTAGAACATCTTCGCCTGTAAATGAGTGTGGGTTTGGGAAAAAGAGGGCGATACCCTGATCAAGCACGGAGTTATCATCATTGCGAAATGGCAGATAATCGGCATAACGAGGTTTAGGTAATTTACCTAAGACAGTTTGTGCCACAAGTGCTGCTTTCGGGCCAGAAACGCGTAGGATACCAACACCGCCTCTTCCCGGAGGTGTGGCCTGAGCGACGATAGTATCAGTGCTATGCATGGTGTACTCGCTTAATCAGAATAATCATATCAATATAAAAAACAGAAGGCGGTCATTGTAGACCGCCTTCGCTATTTTATGTCACTTTCCTTTGAATGTAACCAAGGAAGAGGTTTTTCCTCATGTGACCTTATTTTTTGTCTCTGCTGTGTAAGCCTCGTTTTTCCAGACCGCGGTAAATTAACTGCTGCTGGATAATGGTCACTAAGTTACTGACGATATAGTACAGAACCAGACCTGATGGGAACCACAGGAAGAATACAGTAAACACAACCGGCATAAAGGTCATGATTTTTTGTTGCATCGGATCAGTCACTGCTGTAGGAGACAGTTTCTGAATGATGAACATTGTCACACCCATTAATAATGGCAGGATGTAGTACGGATCTTGTGCAGATAAGTCTTGGATCCATAACATAAATGGCGCATGACGTAATTCAACAGAGCCCATCAGCATGTAATACAACGCAAGGAAGATTGGCATCTGGATAATTAGTGGTAAACAACCACCCAGAGGATTCACTTTCTCTTGTTTGTATAACGCCATCATTTCTTGGCTCATACGTTGTTTGTCATCACCAATACGTTCACGCAGTGCAGCCAGTTTTGGTTGCAGTAAACGCATTTTCGCCATGGAGGTGTACTGCGCTTTAGTCAGCGGGTACATGATACCACGAACGATAAAGGTGATCATGATGATGGAGAAGCCCCAGTTACCGATAAAGCTGTGAAGGAATTTCAGCAGTTTAAACAGTGGCTGAGAGATAAACCATAACCAACCGTAGTCTACAGATAGGTCTAAATGTGGCGCAATAGCTGACATTTCTGATTGAATTTCAGGACCGACCCATAATGTTGAGCTGATATCAGCACTGCTATTTGGTGCAATTGTCACTGGTGCTGATTTATAACCAATCAGAGCAATAGATTTGTTTTCTAAAGTGATTGAGTAGAAGCTATTGTTCTGACTCTCTTTAGAAGGAACCCATGCTGTTGCAAAGTATTGTTGTAACATTGCAACCCAACCATTGTTGGTGGTTATAGATAAGTTTTTATCTTCGATATCACCAAAGCTGTATTTTTTATAGTTGGTTTCATCTGATGAGTATGCCGCACCACGATAAGTGTGTAGCGCAAAGTTGCTGCTACCTGTATCACGGCTTTCTGGCAATTTTACAGATTGTTTTAACTGACCGTAGAAGTTCATGGTCAATGTTTTATCTGTTGTATTCTCAATTTTGTAATCAATACCGATATCGTACTGACCTTTCTTTAGAATGAAGGTTTTGACGAATTTTACGCCTTCTTCATTTACGAAAGTCATAGGTACGCGTAATTCATCTTGATTTTCACCAAGTACGAATTCGTTTTTATCAGCACTATAAACTGGGCGAGATTTCTGATCTGGACCATCTGGGCCGATTAAGCCACTTTGAGCCTGATACAGGAATTGTGGTGTAGTTTCCAGTAAACGGAAAGGTGTTGTCGAATTAAGCTCGGCGGGATAGGCTAACAAATCAGCCTCATCGATAGTACCGCCCTGAGTATTGATGCGAAGATCAAGTACGTCAGTTTTTACGGTAATCAATTTTGCCTGCTCATTGCTGTTACCAGTTACAGCAAGACTATCACTGCTTGGCACGTCCGCTTGTTGCGAGACCTGTGCGGTAGTGGTGGTGTTTTGTGAAACTTTATCACCCTCCCACTGCTGCCAGATCAGGAAAGAAACGAACAGCAAAGCGATGAATAGAAGATTGCGTTGCGAATCCATCGTTAATTTTCTCTGTTATCGTCGTTTTTTCTAGGTGGGACAGGATCATCACCACCTTCGTGTAAAGGGTGGCATTTTAATATGCGTTTCACTGTTAACCAACTACCTTTTATCATTCCAAACCTGCGCAATGCCTCAATTCCGTAATGAGAGCACGTAGGATTAAAACGACAACGAGGCCCCAACAGAGGACTAATCCCCAGTTGATAGCCCCTAATCAGCAAGATCAGGACTTTTGAGCCAAGCGACAATGACGACGCCATAATTTACCCAACACTTCCGTCAATTGATGGTTATCAAGTTCAGCAACCCCTTTTCTTACTAATAGCACAAAATCCATCGGCGGTAATTCATGCTGATGTAAACGAAAGTATTCACGGGCTAATCGTTTAATACGATTGCGCTCATGAGCACGTTTAACGTTTTTCTTTGCGATTGTTAGACCGATGCGGGGATGCCCCAGCTCATTCTGGCGACCCAAAATAGTAACTTCTGGAGAACTCGCACGTTGTGGCTGCTGGAAAACAAAATTGAAATGCTTGGGAGTTAACAAACGTAACTCCCTTGGAAAAGCGAGCTTAACCACGGAATGGTTAGCTTTTATTATTTCGAAGAAACGGTCAGACGAGCGCGGCCTTTCGCACGACGGCGAGCCAGAACCTGACGACCATTTTTAGTGGCCATACGAGCGCGGAAGCCGTGGTTACGGTTGCGCTTCAGTACAGACGGTTGAAAAGTGCGTTTCATGGCGATTTCTACCTACTTAATATAATTACTGATTCAGCAAATGCGTTGACAGACAGGCGTGCAATAAATAAACAAACCAGTACTTCAATCGCAGCATCAATGATGGAAAGATGCGGGATTGTAATAAAATCACTCAAATGCGTCAATGAAGATGACGCTTTAAGTACCGATTTTTGTCGTCTTTTTTAGCAAACCCGATAATCAATCCTGACTTATGCGCAACGAGTACGCTTATTAGCGACCTAAAAAAAGTCTTAATAAGTGACTTTGTTGGTACAAGCACGCAGGGTGCAAGATTATACGGACTCATGGTGAAAGCGCAAGGATCTTTAGCGGATCAAATGAGAGATATTTGATCACTTACTATAAGAAAGAGAGATTTATGCAAAGAGAAAGTTATCCCCAATTGCTATTTGTAGGACGACTCAAGTACACTAGAACGCCTTTGCATATTTCATTTGGTGAATTATCACAAATCGGCAAGCCTGTGGATAAAAACCATAAAAACTGTGCAAAAGAAAGAGGATCTTCGTTTCATTTTGCGATATGATCCCCCGTCACGATCAGAATAGCCAGTCTGCGATCGTGAGTCACGATGTAAAAAAATCGTTGTCACCAAGAGTTGTTCCTTATTAAGAATTGAAGAGGAACGGTGTTGTGCACTTTGTATTTAGGCGCACAGTGTTTAACTGCATTTTTCCTGTTTATTTTTTAGTCTTGTTTTTTTAGGGGAGTCCGCCGTGTCACTTTCGCTTTGGCAGCATTGTCTTGCCCGATTGCAGGATGAGTTACCTGCCACTGAATTTAGTATGTGGATACGTCCCTTGCAGGCAGAACTAAGCGATAATACGCTGGCGCTGTATGCACCTAATCGTTTTGTCTTAGATTGGGTGAGAGAAAAATACATTAATAATATCAACGCATTATTAGTGGATTTTTGTGGCTCTGAAGTCCCTTCTTTACGTTTTGAAGTGGGTAATAAACCCGCATCTGCACGTACTACAGAAAGTATTCCTAAAGCTGTTGTACATCCGACAGTGAATACCGCTCCAACACATAGTCAGCCTGTTCGTCCTAGTTGGGATAATCAACCGGCATCTCAGCTGCCTGAACTCAATTATCGTTCTAATGTTAACCCTAAACATAAGTTTGATAATTTCGTTGAAGGTAAGTCAAACCAGTTAGCAAGAGCAGCGGCAAGACAAGTTGCTGATAACCCAGGTGGAGCTTATAACCCACTCTTTTTATATGGTGGAACAGGGCTTGGTAAAACGCACTTGTTACACGCCGTGGGTAACAGCATTATGGAACGCAAAGCGAATGCAAAAGTCGTGTATATGCATTCTGAACGATTCGTACAAGATATGGTAAAAGCATTACAAAATAATGCGATAGAAGACTTTAAGCGCTATTACCGTTCTGTGGATGCACTATTAATTGATGACATTCAATTTTTCGCCAATAAAGAGCGTTCACAAGAAGAATTTTTTCATACCTTTAACGCATTGTTAGAGGGAAATCAGCAAATTATTTTAACGTCAGACCGTTATCCTAAAGAGATAAATGGTGTTGAAGACAGATTAAAATCACGCTTCGGTTGGGGATTAACGGTTGCTATTGAGCCACCTGAACTTGAAACCCGAGTGGCGATTTTGATGAAAAAAGCGGATGAAAACCAAATTCAGTTACCTGACGAAGTGGCCTTTTTTATTGCTAAAAGACTTCGTTCTAACGTCCGTGAGCTTGAAGGTGCATTAAACCGAGTAATTGCTAACGCAAACTTTACAGGTCGTGCGATTACTATCGACTTTGTACGTGAAGCATTACGTGATCTGCTCGCCTTGCAGGAAAAATTAGTCACTATCGATAATATTCAAAAAACGGTTGCTGAATATTATAAAATTAAAGTTGCTGATTTACTGTCAAAGCGGAGATCCCGATCGGTTGCCCGTCCGAGGCAAATGGCAATGGCGCTGGCGAAGGAATTAACAAACCACAGCTTGCCTGAAATCGGGGATGCCTTTGGTGGTCGTGATCATACAACAGTCCTTCATGCATGCCGAAAAATAGAGCAATTGCGTGAAGAAAGTCATGACATCAAAGAAGATTTTTCTAACTTAATCAGAACATTATCATCCTAGCGCTATGAAATTTATCATTGAACGTGAACAGCTTCTTAAGCCGCTACAACAAGTAAGTGGCCCTTTAGGTGGTCGTCCAACATTACCTATTTTAGGTAACCTATTGCTTAAGGTAACTGAAAATACCTTATCGCTAACGGGGACTGACCTTGAAATGGAGATGGTGGCAAGAGTTAATCTTAGCCAATCTCATGAAATTGGCGCCACAACTGTTCCTGCGCGTAAGTTTTTTGATATTTGGCGTGGGCTACCAGAAGGTGCTGAAATTAGTGTTGAGCTCGATGGTGATCGCCTATTAGTGCGTTCAGGTCGCAGTCGTTTCTCCTTATCAACATTACCTGCATCTGATTTTCCTAATTTAGATGATTGGCAAAGTGAGGTTGAATTTACTTTGCCTCAAGCAACATTAAAACGTCTAATTGAGTCCACTCAATTTTCAATGGCGCATCAAGATGTGCGTTATTACCTCAACGGTATGTTGTTTGAAACTGAAAATACAGAGTTACGCACAGTTGCAACAGATGGACACCGTTTAGCAGTATGTTCAATGGATATTGGGCAATCTTTACCGGGACATTCTGTTATTGTTCCTCGTAAAGGTGTTATTGAATTGATGCGTTTACTTGATGGCGGCGGTGAAAGCTCACTGCAATTGCAAATCGGTAGTAATAATATACGTGCACATGTGGGTGATTTTATTTTCACCTCGAAGTTGGTTGATGGTCGTTTTCCTGACTATCGTCGTGTATTACCGAAAAATCCAACGAAAACAGTGACTGCGGGTTGTGATATTCTTAAACAGGCATTTTCTCGTGCTGCAATTTTATCCAATGAGAAATTCCGTGGTGTGCGTATAAACCTCACCAACGGTCAATTGAAAATTACAGCTAATAACCCTGAGCAAGAAGAAGCAGAAGAGATTGTTGATGTTCAATATCAAGGTGAAGAAATGGAAATTGGCTTTAATGTCAGTTATCTCCTTGATGTACTCAATACATTGAAATGTGAAGAAGTTAAACTTCTACTAACAGATGCTGTTTCAAGTGTTCAAGTAGAGAATGTGGCAAGTTCTGCGGCTGCTTATGTTGTTATGCCAATGCGTTTATAATAGTCACTAACATGATTTTATCCCGTTTATTGATCCGTCATTTTAGAAATATTGAACAGGCGGATCTGCCATTAGCGGATGGCTTTAATTTCCTTGTTGGACCTAACGGGAGTGGTAAAACAAGTATACTTGAAGCGATTTACACGTTAGGCCACGGACGCGCATTTCGTAGTTCTCAAGCTAATCGCGTGATCCAGCATGATGAAAATGAATTTATTCTTCATGGGCGCTTAAGTGGGCTAAATGAAGAGAGCCGTGGCTATGCGATTGGATTAAGTAAAGATCGCGAAGGCAATAGTACAGTTCGTATTGATGGCAGCGATGGTCATAAAATTGCAGAGTTAGCAAAATTGTTACCTATGCAATTAATAACACCTGAAGGCTTTACACTACTGAATGGTGGGCCTAAATATCGTCGTGCTTTTATTGATTGGGGTTGTTTCCATAATGAACCTCGATTTTTTGCTGCATGGTCAGATTTAAAACGTGTATTAAAACAACGTAATGCAGCACTGAGGCAAGCAACGTCTTATCGACAACTGATGCCTTGGGATAAAGAGCTTATCTTATTAACAGAACAGATAAGTGAATGGCGAGCTCAATATACCGAAGATATCGCTAAAGATATTGAAGAAACGTGTCGTCTGTTTTTACCTGAATTTTCGTTGAAAGTTAGCTTTCAACGGGGATGGGATAAAGAAACTGATTATGGTGAGTTGCTAGCACGTCAATTTGAACGTGATAAAATGTTAGCGTATACCTCACTTGGTGCTCATAAGGCGGATTTACGTATTAGAGCAAACGGCACGCCAGTAGAAGATATGTTGTCACGAGGCCAGCTCAAGTTGTTGATGTGTGCTTTGAGGCTGGCACAAGGTGAATATTTCACTCGTAAGAATGGGCAAAGATGCCTGTATCTGCTCGATGATTTTGCTTCCGAATTAGATGCGAGTCGGCGTCAGTTATTAGCCGAGCGTCTAAAGTCTACGCAAGCTCAAGTGTTTGTCAGTGCGATAACACAAGGGCAAGTGAAAGATATGCTAGATGTAAATAGCAGGCTATTTAGCGTAGAACGTGGCAAAATAGAGGTTAAACCATAGGAATAAAGCGAGAAACGTTGATGTCGAATACATATGACTCCTCAAGTATCAAAGTATTAAAAGGGCTGGATGCGGTGCGTAAGCGCCCGGGGATGTATATCGGGGATACAGATGATGGAACCGGTCTGCATCACATGGTCTTCGAGGTGGTCGACAACGCAATCGACGAAGCCCTCGCGGGTTTCTGTGATGAGATAATTGTCACTATCCATTCAGATAACTCCGTCTCTGTTCGAGATGATGGTCGTGGAATTCCAACCGGCATTCACCCAGAAGAGGGTGTCTCAGCAGCAGAGGTTATTATGACCGTTCTGCATGCGGGAGGTAAATTCGATGATAACTCCTATAAAGTCTCTGGTGGACTTCATGGTGTAGGGGTTTCTGTTGTTAATGCGTTGTCTGAAAAACTTGAACTGACAATCCATCGTGATGGAAATATCCATCAACAAATTTATCGTCATGGTGTGCCTGATGATCGCTTAAAAGTGATTGGCGATACTGAAAAATCAGGGACATTTGTACGCTTCTGGCCAAGTCTTGAAACCTTTAAAGGTGAGACTGAATTCCAGTATGAGATCCTAGCAAAACGTCTTCGTGAGTTGTCATTCTTAAACTCAGGCGTTTCTATTCGTTTAATTGATAAACGTGATAACCGAGAAGATCATTTCCACTATGAAGGCGGTATTAAAGCATTCGTTGAATACTTAAGCCGTAACAAAACGCCTATTCATCAAAACGTATTCTATTTCTCAACAGAAAAAGACAATATTGGTGTTGAAGTGGCAATGTTGTGGAATGACGGTTTCCAAGAGAACGTTTATTGCTTTACCAACAATATTCCACAACGTGATGGTGGTACTCACTTAGTTGGTTTCCGTACTGCAATGACACGTACGTTAAACAACTATATGGATAAAGAAGGTTTTAATAAGAAATCGAAAATCAGTGCAACGGGTGATGACGCTCGTGAAGGCTTGATTGCGGTTATCTCTGTTAAAGTCCCAGATCCTAAATTCTCATCACAAACAAAAGATAAACTGGTTTCTTCAGAAGTGAAAACAGCGGTAGAAACGCTGATGAATGAGAAACTGGTGGAATATCTGTTAGAAAACCCAAATGACGCGAAAATCGTTGTCGGCAAAATTATTGATGCTGCTCGTGCGCGTGAAGCTGCACGTAAAGCGCGTGAAATGACTCGTCGTAAAGGCGCATTAGATTTAGGTGGCTTACCGGGTAAATTAGCGGACTGTTCTGAACGTGATCCTGCTTTCTCTGAACTGTATTTAGTGGAAGGGGACTCTGCGGGTGGCTCTGCAAAACAAGGGCGTAACCGTAAAACACAGGCTATTCTTCCGTTAAAAGGTAAAATCCTAAACGTTGAGAAAGCGCGCTTTGATAAAATGTTGGCATCTCAAGAAGTTGCAACGTTAATCACTGCATTAGGTTGTGGTATCGGTCGTGATGAATATAACCCAGATAAACTGCGTTATCACAGCATTATCATCATGACGGATGCGGACGTCGATGGTTCTCACATTCGTACTCTGTTACTGACCTTCTTCTATCGTCAAATGCCAGAAATTATCGAACGTGGTCATATCTTTATTGCTCAGCCACCACTTTACAAAGTGAAGAAAGGTAAACAAGAGCAATACATCAAAGATGATGACGCAATGGACGAGTATCTGATGTCGATCGCTCTTGATGGTGCAGCACTGTATGTGAGCGAACACGCACCCGCAATGCATGGCGAGCAACTTGAAAAACTGGTTGTTGATTACCATGCAGCGCACAAAATTATTCGTCGTATGGAGCGTATCTATCCACTTAGCATGTTAAACAGCTTGGTGTATCACTCAACGCTGACAGAAGATGCGTTATCTGATAAAGCCAAAGTTGAAGAGTGGATGAGTGGCTTGGTTAACCGCTTAAACGAAGCCGAAGATCAAGGCAGTACTTATAGCTACACCATCGCTCAAAATGATGAAAATCGTCTGTTCGAACCTGTATTACGTATTCGTACTTATGGTGTGGATACAGACTACAAATTGGATTATGACTTTATCCACAGTAGCGAATATCAACGCATTACGCATTTAGGTGACATTATCGGTAACCTAATTGAAGAGGGTGCGTTTATTGAGCGAGGTGAACGTCGTCAGCCAATTTCAAGTTTTGAAGAAGCACTTGAGTGGTTAACAAAAGAATCACGTCGTGGTCTTGCTGTACAGCGTTATAAAGGTCTTGGTGAAATGAACCCAGAGCAATTATGGGAAACCACCATGAATCCAGATACACGCCGTATGATGCAAGTCACCGTGAAAGATGCGATCGCAACTGATGAATTATTTACCACCTTAATGGGTGATGCAGTTGAACCTCGTCGTGCCTTTATCGAAGAGAATGCGCTGAAAGCGGCAAATATTGATATCTAGTTTTATTCTAAATTAGATAAAAAAAGCGGAGCTGTGAAAACGGCTCCGCTTTTTTGTTGGCTACAACAATCACACTATCCGCGCTTACCTGCCAAACGGCACAGCATTTCTGTCACTAAATAGCTCTTTTCAAATGAGCTAACAGGTAAAAATTCAAAACGAGAGTGGAAATTCAGTGCACCAGTGAAATAGTTTGGTGTGAGTAATCCTCTTGCTGAAAGCGCAGAGCCATCTGTACCTCCTCGCATTGGGATCACATTAGGTTGAATATTTAATTGTTTTAATGCTTCAAAAATAAGTTCGATAGCGGTGCGATCTTCCCCAATCGAATCACTGATATTGCTATATACATCGACAATCTCATAGTTGATTTGTGCACGAGGATGGCGAGCTTGGATCAAAGCAACAGACTGTTTAATAAACTGTTTACGAGCTTCATAACTTTGTTTATCAAAGTCACGAATAGCCATTTTAATCACCGCATTATCAGGATTGGCTATTAAATCGGTGACATAGAAATAACCTTCACGATGCTCGGTATGCTCTGGTGTATCAAAGCGGTCAAAACAGCCAATAAAATCATGAGCAACACGAATTGGGTTTAACAATACATTTTTCGCGGACATTGGGTGCGCAGTAACACCTTTTACAGACACTTTAATTGACGCGGCATTGAAGGTTTCATACACCACTTCACCTAATGCACAACAATCAATAGTGTAAGCAAAATCAACGTTAAAGCGAGATAAATCCATCAGTTTAGAACCGCGTAATCCAATTTCTTCATCGGGTACAAACGCGACATAGATATCGCCACAATCAAAATCAGCTTGTTGCAGTTTATCCATTAATTCCATCACAACGGTGATCGCCGCTTTATTATCAGCCCCTAATACACTTGTGCCATCACTGAAAATAATCTCTTCACCGATATAAGGCACAGCTTCAGGGTGTTCTTGAGCTTTAAACCAGATATCTTTCTCTTTATTTAAGCAGAGATCTTTACCTTCATAACGTAGTGTTTGAGGGTGAATATTGGGTGATATTCCCACATCAACCGTATCAAGGTGAGCAACAAAACCCACTTTAGGCGCATTGGGGTTATTACCTGGTCTCATCGCATATAAAATGGCATGAGAGTCGATATAAATATCTTTTAATCCGTAAGTTTCTAGTTCTTTAGCCAGTAACTTTGCTAGCTCAAGTTGCCCTTGTGTGCTGGGTACCACAGAAGCAGATGCATCACTTTGGCTTTCAACTGCCAGATAACGGAAGAAACGCTGTTCTAACTTTTTACCTAGGGTGTTCATTATAATGTTGTTCCTAATACTGTTATTTTATAAGAATGATTTATGCAGGTTGCCATGTATATCCACTGTCAAAACCAAGAGGGATATCTAATCCCCAAAAGATAAACAGTGTGGTGGTTAATACAATAAGCAAGCCAATAGTAAAGGGGATCATCATTGAGCATAGTGTACCGATACCTGCACCTTTATAGTATTTTTGGCAATACATCAAAATCAGTGGATAGAATGGGAACATTGGTGTGCTCACATTCATTGCAGAATCACTAACTCGGAACGCGGCTTGCGTTAATTCAGGTGAAATTCCGACAGCCATTAACATGGGGACTAATACTGGTGCAATAACAGCCCATTTTGATGTTGCTGAGGTGATCATGATATTTAAAATCGCAGTCAGCAAAATTACCCCTAATACCGTCATACCTGAAGGCATATTAAGTGTACGCAGTAATTCCGCACCTGATAATGCTAATAGTGTACCTAAATTTGAGTGCTGAAAAGAGTAAAGAAATTGAGCCGCAAAAAAGGCGAAAACGATAAATGGGATCAGTGATTTGGTGATATTTTCCATTGCTTTGACAATATCTTTTGTAGACGCAAAAGACTTTGTCATATAGCCATAAATTAAACCGGGTACAGAAAAGAAGATAAACAGTAAAGGCACCACAATTTGCATAATTGGGGCTTTAGGGCTGGTTAAACTGCCTTCTGGTGAACGTAATGGTGACGTTTCTGGTAATAACAGTGCAAATAAACCAATTCCCATCAGCACAACTGCCCAACCTGCAAAACGGAATGCTCGTTTTTCTATTGGTGTGATTTCACCTAACTCTGCATCTTTGGTATCAATACCAGAAGAGATAGGGCAGTTTTTATTTAACCAAGGCTCTACAATTTTTTCAGTGATATACCAACAAGTTAAAATAACGCCAAATGTTCCACCTACGCTAAAAAAGTAGTTACATAAAACGTTAACGCTATATCCTGGAGCCATAATTTGCGCTGCTTCTTGAGTAAAGCTTTGCATTATTGGATCAATAATTGACGGTGTATAACTAGCTGTAAACCCACCCGCTAAACCTGCAAATGAGGCAGCGATACCTGCTAAAGGATGACGACCACTGGCATAGAACATCATCGCAGAGACTGGCATAAGAATAACGTAAGCGGAGTCGGAAGCTAAGTGAGCAACAATACCAACAAAAACAACCGTCGGTGTCAGCATTTTAGGAGAAATAAACGAAAGCATTTTTTTTAGAGCAGTTTTAATAAAGCCGCTGCTTTCTGCAATACCAATTCCTAATGTTGCAACAATCGTGATCCCAAGTGGAGGAAAGCTAATGAAATTTTTCACTGCACTTGTCACAAATAATATGATTTCTTCATATTGAAACATATTAATAACGGCGATTTTCTCTTTAGTAACAGGGTGGAAATAATCAAAATGCACAAAAGAGAGAAAGAATGAAAATATCCAGCAGATTATTAAGGCGTAAACGAACAACATCGTAACATCAGGCATGATATTACCAATGCGCTCGACTCGGTTTAAAAAGCCTTTTTTATTGGGTTGTGTTTGTGTTGTCATATTTATAATGCATCTTTTTATAAAAGTAATAAAAATCACCTTAAATAAATGACAATAAAAAGTAAATTTATTTTTAAATAATAAGTAGTTACCGAGGTTCATATGAAAGAAAGAGAAAAGGAATAATATATTAGAAATTATTATATTTAGATTTTTGGCATCATTATTTTTCAGTTGTTAAAAAATGCTTTATTTATTTTTACACTCTGTTTTGAATAAAAATAGGTGGATTGTGCTGAATAATCAGCCTGAATTCTTTAGAGTTATTTTTGAAATTATTGTAGAAAACTTGTTTTATAAAGATCTATAAAATTAAAAATAAATAAAATAAGAAAAATTAAAAAATAGTTTTATGAGAAAAAGGTGTGAGGAAAATAAGAAATGAAGCTAATAACTATTGAGAATAAGAATATCAACCATTTCTATTTTCTTAAAATGGCCGATATTCTAAAGAATGAATTTTAACGCAGAATATTCAACATACGACGTAAAGGCTCTGCGGCACCCCATAACAGCTGGTCACCCACTGTAAAGGCTGAAATAAATTCAGGGCCCATATTTAGTTTACGAATACGGCCTACTGGTGTGCTCAATGTACCTGTGACTGCTGCTGGTGTTAATTCACGCATAGTTAATTCACGATCATTAGGAATGACTTTTACCCAATCATTATGGCTTGCGAGTAACTGTTCAATCTCTGCAACAGGTAAGTCTTTTTTCAGTTTTAAGGTGAATGCTTGGCTATGGCAACGTAATGCACCAATACGAACACAAAGACCATCCACAGGAATGATATTAGAACCTGTATTTAGGATCTTGTTGGTTTCAGCTTGCCCTTTCCACTCTTCACGGCTTTGACCGTTTTCTAGTTGTTTATCAATCCAAGGGATCAAACTACCTGCAAGAGGAACACCAAATTGTTCGGTAGGCATTGTACCGCTGCGCGTAAAGTTAGTGACTTTACGTTCAATATCTAATATTGCAGATGCTGGGTTTTCTAGCTCTTTAACCACTTGATTATGTAAAGAACCCATCTGTGACAGTAGCTCTCTCATATGACGAGCACCAGCCCCAGACGCCGCTTGATAAGTAGATACGCTTGCCCATTCCACTAGATTGTTAGCAAACAGACCACCTAATGACATTAGCATTAAACTGACGGTGCAATTACCACCGACAAAGGCTTTAATGCCTTTATTTAAGCTATCTTGAATATGCTGCCCATTAACAGGATCGAGAATAATCACTGCATCATCATTCATACGCAGTGCTGATGCTGCATCAATCCAGTAACCTTGCCAACCGGCTTGGCGTAGTTTGGGATAGATTTCATTGGTGTAGTCACCACCTTGGCAACTAATAATAATATCGAGTGATGCTAAGGTATCAATGTCATAAGCATCTTGCAGAGTACTACGGTGATTACCATAAGCAGGTGCTGCTTCACCTAATTGAGATGTGGTGAAGAAAACAGGGTTTATCCCATCAAAATCACGTTCTTCAACCATTCTTTGCATTAAAACGGAGCCGACCATACCACGCCAGCCCACAAAACCAACATTTTTCATTGTAATTACCCTGTCTTTGTCTGTAGGAATAGTGAGAGACCTCACACTAACCTGACAAAATATAGAGATAGGTGCAAGTGAATTTATTGATTATTTGCCAAAGAATTAGAAGCGTTTCTTATAGTCTGCATAGAGTTAACAAAAGGAAACCACAGAACGAACAAATATCAATAATTTGTTAAAAGCAAAATGGATGAGTCATTAAAATGTAAGAATATTCTGTTATTTCTTATTTCATTTTTTTAATAAATAAAAATATATTCTTGTTTAAGAAAATAGAGTAAAAATAGAAAAATGTAAAATAGTGTAATATATAAGAAAAACGTATTTACTTAGATATGGCTCCAAGCTTTATACTGAAAAACGTTATCCAAGAGATGACATAAATTCATAAATAAAAAATAACGATGAATATTCTTCATTTTATCTGATTTTTATTTTACCTTGATAAAAAGGTTTTAGGAGGCGCAAATGGATATATCTACATTCATTCCATTATCTACGTATTACTCATATTTAAAGCGGTTTGTGATTTCACCAACCACAATGGGTACTATCGCACCTTCATCTCGTTGGTTATGTTATGAAATGCTGGATAAACTCAACTGGCATCAAGATGTTCAAATTGCAGAATTAGGCGCGGGTACTGGCGTTATTACGCATCAAATTCTAAAAAGAATGTCTGCACATTCATCGTTGGATGTCTTTGAAATAGAACCGAGTTTCGCCACTGAACTGCGTAAAATTGATGATAAACGCTTAAGGATTTATACCACATCAGCAGAGAAATTAGATAGTCATTATAATATGATTATTTCAGGGCTTCCTTTTCTATCTATTAATCGAAAATTAGGATTAAAAATCTTAAAACGGGTTCATAGTGAGTTATTAAAAACACAGGGTTGCTTTGTTCTTTTCCAATATACAACTCGATATGAAAAGACATTATCTCGTTATTTTCATTTGGAAAAAAGACGTGTAATACGAAATGTTCCTCCTGCTTGGGTTTATTATTGCACACCAAAAATAAAATAGGGTGAATATAAAGCTTATCCGATTTTTATATTGTAAATAATCAATATTATTTATTCAGATAAAACTTGAGCAAGTCGCGTAATACTGTTTTCAATTTCGGTAGAATTATGAGCTGCATATCCTAATAATACGCCCTGTTTAGGATAAGCTTGCATGCAGTAACGTGATAAAGGCTGTATAGCTAAGCCAATTTCTTGCCCTTTTTTAACAATATATTCTTCTGTGTAGCCAGCCAGTAGCCAGCAGACAATATGGATCCCAGAGTCTGTCGGTTCAACACAGAAAACATGAGATAAATGTGTTTTTATGGCATTAGTCAATACTTGATAACGTTCATAGCAGGCTTTTCGTATTCGTCGAACATGGCGTGCATAATGACCTTGAGAAATAAACAGCGCTAATGTTGCTTGCTCTAAAAAGCCTGAGTGAGAGTCGGTGTAGTATTTAGCGACTTTAAAAGCGTCAACTAAAGTTTGAGGCACGACTAAAAAGCCTAAACGAAACCCGGGATACATCATTTTTGAAAATGTACCGGCATAAATAACGCGCTGGTATTTATCTAAACCTTGTAGAGATTGAATGGGTTTGGAGTGATAGCGAAATTCGCTATTGTAGTCATCTTCAAAGATCCACACATTATGGGATGATGCCCACTCTAATAACGCAATACGGCGTGAAAGTGAGAGGGTATTACCTAAAGGGAATTGATGTGAAGGTGTTGTAAAAACAAGTTTTGCTTCAGGACACTGCTCTATTCCTTGAAAAATATCCATTCCATCAATATCTGAATTTATTGGGTGTGATTTTATACCATAAGATGTGAAGATCCCTCGTGCGCTGTCATAACCAGGATCATCTAACCAAACGGCATCGCCTTCTTTTAATAATACTCTGGTGGTGAGGTTAATCGCTTGCTGTGTTCCATTTACAATAATGATTTGTTCAGGTTGGCAATAAAGACCACGAGTTGATTGCATATATTGGCATATCATCTCTTTTAATGGGGTATAGCCTGTTGGCGAATTAAATGTTGCGAGTGCTTTTTTTGATTGCCGCCAAATACGCCCTAATAATCTTCCCCAAAGTTCATGTGGAAAAAGATCAACACATCCGACTCCGACGTGAAAAATAGGGTTACTGTTTATATTGGGTTGCGATTGTTGCCAAAAATCCTGTGCTTTTTGCATATTCGGATTTAGCGTTTCTAACGGATTTTCTATTAACAAAGAAGAGGCTGGATTGGTTGTTTTAGCCCACTTATCAGAAATAATGGCATCAGGGATTGTACTTGCAACAAAAGTACCTGCACCGCGTCGAGTAAATAAATAACCTTCATCAATTAAACGTTCAAATCCTGCAATAACAGAATTACGGGAAATCGACATCATTTCAGCTAAGGTACGGCTTGATGGTAAGCGACTACCAGAAGATAAACGCCCATCTAAAATAGCTTTTCTAATCGCGTGATAAATCTGAGAACCAATAGGTCCTTCCTCTAAAACAAGGTTAGGAAAATAAGCTGTTTTTTTCTGTTTCATAAAGTGGATCCTATAAAAACACAAAAAGTGTACCTTATTGAGAACCAAAATTAAACGTACCATGGCAACGATTAAAGGCAGGGTGATACCTCCTTTTGTTTATACCGTTTATAAAAGTAGAAGGAAGCAAAGAGATGAGCACAACACCAATAACTGTTTCAATTCAGTTTGTTGAACAAGCGCATTATGCTCAATGGTTGCCACATTGGTTAAGTTATCAAGCATTTTATAAAGTTGAGTTATCAGAAGAAATTACATTAAAAACATGGGCACGTTTTTTTGATGAAAAAGAGCCTGTTTATTGTGCCGTAGCGATGGAAGGTGAAAAGGTATTGGGTTTTGTTCATTACCTTTTTCATCGTTCAACATGGGCTGAAAGTGATTTTTGTTATTTAGAAGATTTATTTGTTTCACCAGATATACGCGGCCGCCACGTAGGTAAGCAACTTATTGAGTTTGTTAATCAACAAGCAAAACAGCGTGATTGTGCTCGTTTATATTGGCATACACAGGAAACCAACTTACGCGGTCAACGTTTATATAACTGGGTGGCAGAAAAACCAGGTGTGATTGAATACCGTATGGCGCTGTAAAAGAACGTTAGATAGAGCCGATAGGGTATAAAAGAGATGGCAATATTTACCATCTCTTTTCTGAGTTAGGGTTATTTATTAGATTAAATTTCAGTTAGTTAAACGCTTGTTGGCAATAGAATTCATTGCCAACTTTTTTTGCTTCTTCACAAGCCTGTTTCATTAGTTCGTCAGCTTTTTGCTTATTTGGTTCGATAATATGATATTGACCAGAGAACATAAAAGAGGCCATTGCTTGAGCAAATCCTTCAAAAGTTATTTCGTTGGCTTTTGCAAACCACATATTCGCTTTTTCAGTATCTACAGGGACATTACCTACTCCGCTATAAAGAACACCTAACCAAATCGGCGCATAAACAAGTTCAGGTTGATGCGTTGCTGCGGCTTCTTCTAATAATGCAATTGCTTTTTTATAATCGGTTTCACCAGATAAAGGTGCTATCAGGGCTGTTGCCAGACTGATTTTTCCTCTTATGCTTCCTTTATTCGCTGCGGTTGTTGCTAACTTTCTTGCATCAACATAATGATTTTTAAAATAAGGGTCAGTATTAAATAAATAGAGATCAGCAAGTAGTGCGTAGGCATCGGCATAATTATTTTTTATGGCTTCATTAGCCCACAGTTGTGCATTAAAGAGATTTTTTTCTACACCCGTTCCCATTAAATACATTTCAGCCAATTGATATTGAGCTTGTGCATTATGGTTTAGTGCTTCTGTGCGGGTTTGTTCAAACACTCTTTTTTCTTGTTCTTCAAAATTAGCATGCAAAGAAAAAGAGAAGAAAAGGGTCATTAAACTGATAAAGGTCGAAATAGATTTAATAAATGTCATGTAGAGTACCGTTTGTAATGATTTTGAAAATCTTACCAATAATAATGGTATAAAAGCAGTTTATTTCTTCGACTTAATCAAACAAATAACAATATTGGGAGAGCGATAATGGCGATTGACCTTAGCAATCTTGTCACTGAAAGTAGAAATCATAACAGTGAAAATATAGACACACTTTCAACATTCGATATGCTAAAAGTCATCAATAATGAAGATAAAAAAGTGCCATTAGCAGTCGAGAAAGCGTTACCTGAAATTGCTCAATTAGTTGATAAAGTTGCAATTGCTTTTTCTCAAGGTGGTCGCCTTATTTATTGCGGAGCAGGTACATCGGGACGATTAGGGATTTTAGATGCCAGTGAATGCCCTCCAACTTATGGTACACCTCATGATATGGTGATTGGTTTAATTGCTGGTGGACACAAGGCTATTTTACAAGCTGTCGAGAATGCAGAAGATAATATTCAATTAGGTGAACAAGATTTACGCCAACTTAATTTTAATGAAAAAGATGTATTAGTGGGTATTGCTGCGAGCGGCAGAACCCCTTATGTCATTGGTGCTTTAAATTATGCAAAATCATTAGGGGCGACAACAGGTGCCATTAGCTGTAATCCTGAAAGCCCTATTGCACAAATTGCAGATATCGCTATTACACCGATTGTGGGAGCAGAGGTGGTCACAGGATCATCACGAATGAAAGCGGGCACAGCACAAAAGCTTATCTTAAATATGATAACAACGGCTGCGATGATAAAAATCGGCAAAGTGTTTGGTAATTTGATGGTGGATGTTGAAGCGACCAATGCCAAGCTTGTTGAGCGCCAAGTTCGTATTGTGATGCAAGCAACAGAGTGTGAAAGAGCTATTGCTGAACAAGCGTTATCACAATGTCAGCGTCACTGTAAAACGGCAATTTTGATGATCTTAGCAAACGTAGATGCACAGCAAGCTGCACAGATGCTTAATCAAAATAAAGGGTTTATTAGAAAGGCGTTGGAATAGTGTAATGCTACAATTTAATGTTCTCTATAAAGTACTATTATTGACATCCTCCTCGCCCTATGAACTGCATCCCAAAAGTTGGACTCTTTTAGTCTAATTTGAAGGGTGCTTTTTTATGTTAAAACATACTCTAGAGTTTAAATTTGAAATTATTCAGGCTTACCTAAATGATGAAGGGCCACCTAAAATACTCAGTAAAAGGTTTAAAATTAATCATGCCATAATCCGCCTATGGATTGAAAATTATCGATTACACGGGTTAGGTGACTTAAAAGTTAAAACGTCAAAACAAGTTTATTCTCCCGAGTTCAAATTTCATGCAGTTCAAATGATCCTCAATGGGACATCTCTACATGAAGTTTGCAGACAACTTGATATCAGCGATAGATCAAGGGGGTAGTATCAAATGGCTCATTATCAACAACAGCTACAGGAAAGGGGCTTAAAACAAAGCATGTCACGAAAAGGGAATCGTTTAGATAATGCGTCAATGGAAAGCTTTTTCGGGATACTTAACTCTGAGTGTTTTCATGGAAAAGGATTTAAATCGGTTGATGAATTAGAGCAGACCGTGAAAGAATCAAGGTTAAATTGAAAGGACTCAGCCCTGTAGAGCACAGAACTCAGTCCTTGAAAGCTGCTTAATGAACAGTCCAACTTTATGGGGGTACTTCAGAAAGACAGGGTTTTACGGCATACCTGATAAGTGAATATAAACAATGAGTCAGAGTGGAAAATCGAACCATTTCCCCTTATGGCGAAATCGAGTAATATATTCTTTGGGTATTGGTGTTACAAAGGTCGCTTCTACGGTTCTTGCGGGTAGCATAGCGACAAAATTTGAAGTATCAACTGTTTCCCCATCAAGTAGTAAACGTGGAGAAGCTACATTTTTTCGAAATTTTAGCGTTTCAGTTCCAAGTACCTGAGCTGTGATATTTTGCTCATGCATTTTAGGAATTTTAATTTCATATAAATAATCACGAGAATCAGCATAACCCCCAGCCGCCATATCTGTACCGAAAGAGATATAATCTCGGTTAGGGCTACGGACATGGGCTTGTGAGTGTTCTGTAGCATTTTTACTAAATTCAGATTTGAAGCGCTGTAATATTTCTGCGGGTGTAACTTGGCTCCAAGGTTTGAACCCTCCTGCTTCACTTATTTTATTGGGTGCCCGATTTTCACCTCGATAAAATGCCATTGCATCTTCTACTACGGCCCACTTTTTCGCAGCCGCAGTCGCACCGCGACCCGATAATCCTGTGTCTAGAATATTTCCAATACGAGCTCTGAAGCCTGAAGTTGCTCTGTTTAGCCCCATTAGGGCACCACGACCCACCGCCTCACTGATACCTGCAATACCTGTGCCTAAAGAAACCCAGCCAAGAACAGACGATGCTTCAAGATTACTATCAGAAATAGCACCGCTGACAATACTTGTAATATCGGAAACAACACCCAGAGCCCCTACAGCTAAAGTAATTGCAGAGGTTGAGCTAAGCGCTGCCGCCACACTGCCAGCTGCAATAATTGAAGCGCCTGCTGTGAAGATAGAGAAAATTAATCCTAACGCACCCAATACAATTCCTGTAATAGCGTTGCCACTTAAATGACCACTGGGATCTAATCGGTTGATTGGATCGCCAGCACAATAGGCATAAGGGTTAATACCGCCCGCATCAAAGGGGCTGAGACTATCAGGGCTAATAAACCTCATTAGTTGAGGATTGTACGTTCGATACCCATTCCCCAGATGATAATTGCCACTAAGTGGATCACGACGCTCACCATTAAAGCCGGGTAGCCATAAATCACTACGACTATAACCGTAAGGGCTCCATTGGCTCAGCGTTCCATTATCTTGAGATGTGTCTCGTGACCAAAGTAGGCTGGCATGGCTATCTGTGGCAGTGAGTATGAGATTGTTTTCTGTTGCAGCACCCAAACAATGATGGCCTAGTTTGATTAATCGGTTATTAATAGACTTAGATGTCATTAATTCGTTTACAAGCTCATCTCCCCGGTAATAGAGTGCTCTACTATCTGTGTCATCAATATTTTGTATGGCTAGACGATTTAATGCATCATAACTATATGTACTATTTTTTCCGTTCGGGTTACTGATGATTTTAAGTCGGCCAATTGCGTCATAATGTAATGTATTATCTATTTCATCTTTAATCATACGTCCATTAGCATCATAACTGAGTGAAATATTAGCTGGATAATTGGCGTGTGTATGCGTTATCGATGAGAGTTGAGTGGGATCTTTATCATTTTGATAATGATAGTGAGCACTGTCTATAGTGTTATCTTTGTGGGTTGTGTCTACCTGAACAAGGTTATTAAGAGCATCATAAGAATAGATTTGTTTTGAGAGTAAATTACCATACGGCGTGGTTGGAAGCTCACTCCCTATTGCTTCGTAACTGAGTAAGCGATTGCGTAGATCGTAGTCATAATGTTCTGTACAGACAGTGGTGCCATTTTTTTGGGTTACACGATTGGCAAGTTGATCGTTTTCCAACCATGTTTGAGATATTACTATTTTCATACCGGAATTATCGGTTATAGTACGTGAGATCTCTCTGCCAAAATCATCATAAAAGAGCTGTGTTTTTAGGTTAGCTGCTGTTGTAGGATCAGAAACAGTTAGGGTGCTGAGATCCCCTAATGCGTTGTAGTTGATTTGAGTTTTTAATGCATTATCAGCAACTTCAATAAGTTGACCAAATGCATTTCTGTTGTAGCGCGTTTGAGCACTTGTGATATCGTTAAATGCGGTATTGCTGCCGAGTAATGTCCATTGGTAATCGCTTTTTTTAGCACCAGTTAAATTACTTGTGACGGTTTCTGTTTTTAATGTTCCTGAAGGATGCCAAGCCAATAGTGTATTAACGCTATTGGACTCGTCTGCATCTAACAGCCGGCCATTACGTGCATTATAAGAGAACTTTTGTTTAACGTCATTTGAGCTAAGGGAAAGTATGGCATTATCCAATTCAGGCACGTATGTCATAAGGATTTTTTCTTGTGCCGGTGTTGTCACATTATCTGGTACAGGGGAGGCTTTTTGATAGGTATAATCTGTTACCCTCCCTCCACTTATACTTTTTACTACGCGTCCTAAACTATCAAATATTTGAGTACCTAGCGTCCAAGTTTCATTCTCTCTTTTTGAATTATTTCCCGTTACTTTTATGGATGTGATTTGTTCACCCTTTAAAAAAGGGGCATAAGTGCGAGTGACTATGCTACCATCTGCTGCTGTTTGGGTAACAACGCGATCATAAGCGTCATAGGTACGTAGTGTGACGTGACCCAGCTCGTCTTCTTCCCTGCATAAGCGTCCCCATCCGTCATAATCATACTTACGTGTCCCTTTAATATTCTCTTGTTGGTCTTTGAGTGTAATATGTAGAGGTCGAGAGTTAATATCATAAGTTGTTTGAGTACTACCGCTATATATTTCTTGTCCATCTTGAGTGCCACTTTGTTTTAATATTTTTGTGAGATAGATGACATCAATATTTTGCCAACGTGTTCTACCATCAGTGGAGGATGCCTTGGTTATTTGACCCCAATTATCGTAACAGTAAGCATTACTTATTGTGTACTGTTTATTGCTTTGATTTTCTTCTAACTGCCAGTCACTACTGGTTTCTGAACTTATTTCATTCAATAAATTATAATTATAAGATTGAACTTCATACCAGATAGTAGGGGTATTGCTATTTGCTCGTAATTTACGAATGATTCGACCTAAACCGTCAAAAAAAATTTTTGACTTATTTCCTTGTCCATAGGTTTCTATGCACGTTATATTCTTATTTTGGTCAATGAGATAATGCCAAGTACTGGTATTTTCATATTCTGTTCCTTGGGATAAAGTTTTACTAATAATTCGCCCCATACAATCATATTGATAATTAGTGTTAATACCTTGAGCATCTGTTTTTGTGTAAAGTAAACCACTAAATAGTGATTGAACACGAGTGAGTTCACTACTTAAGCCGTCATAACCAATAAGTTTAGCTGTTTGTGTGATTAAGTTATTGTTTATTCGCGTACTAAAATATTGGGTATTAATATAGACGTTATCTTCATTTTCTAAGTCATATACTTCTTCTTTAATGATCGTTACTCGACCAAAGCTAATATCGTCTAGTGTTGAGTTTAAGGTGTAAAATTGCCGTGATAATAGTTTGTTATCACTATAAAAACATTTTTTCTCTTGTACGATATATTCAGTATTGCCGAGTTTTTGGTAACTAAACTGAATGACACGTATTGGTGTGAGATAAGGTGTTTTCGGTGGTATGAGTGTTTGTTGTTTTATATATTTTACAAAACCATTGGGGGTTGGTGGACAATTTTCTTCCCCTTCAGCTGCATACCAAAGTGTTTGGATTTCTGAGCCATCTGGATATTGTTCTTTAATCGGGTTGCCCCAGATATCAAATTCGGTTTTTGTTATCTCCTCACGACTCTGTTCTTCAGCAGGTTTGCTGAGGTCGGTATATTGAGTTGTTGTTTGTTTTGGTAACTGAAATTGCTCTGGTTGTTGATCAAAAGGCATACCTATCATTGCGTAATATTCCGTTTTTACGCTGTGTATACAGGTTCCTCTCTGGATCTTCTCTTCTGTGATCAAATGGAAATTGTTATAGTGACGAGTAATAGTAATATTTTCACTCTCTCCTATTTGAGTTTCAGTTGAACCATATTGATAATCAGTCAAAATAGCATAGGCGTTGTCACGGTTAGGAGAGAAATTAACGCCACTTGCAAACCCTAAATAGTTAGTGCTGGTATATTCATATGTAGTAACTTGTGCTTTCTGTTCGTTACCAGGGTCAAGAATATATTTTATTACAGCAGGAAGAGCGGGAATGGCATCTTCAGGAAAACGCATGATATTATTTTGATAAGTTATGGTTTCCGTTAATCCTGAAGGATAAATAATACTCTCAACAAAACCATTTATATTATATGAAATATCCCATTTGTAATCGTTATTTATATAAACTATTTTTTTCAGAAAGCCATTAAATAATTGGCAGTGTAAAAGACGTTCTTCTGAAGTTTCTGAGAATAGTGTTAATGCAGGAATATTTAGATCGTCATAATTGATGTTAATTAGCTCCCCATTTTGATCTTCTATACTTGATAGCCTATTTATTCCTTTAAATATCCAATTGAAATTAACTTGATGGCCTAGAGGGGAATGTATTGAGATCACATTTTTTATTTCTCTACCAGAATTAGTACCCTCTAAAATCTCAACTACGCCTGATTTGTAAGTAATAATATAATTCTCATTAGTTCGTTCTATTTTAAATGTTTTTAATTTTCGTTGTTCAACCTCTATACCTTGTGGATTTTCTTTGATGCGATAGGTTTCACCATTGGATAAATACAGTATTTTATTTAGTGCATCATAATAGGTTAGTGAGAAAGAAATACCTTTGCCAAAACCGATATTATCAGTGTTAAGTTGATTGTAATTTAATGAAAGATTAATTTCTGGACCTAAATTCCCATTTGCCACGATGTTTATGATGGGAAAAGAGAATGAATATAATCCAGTACGAGGATCTACTCCCCCAAGTGAAGCGCTGAAAAAATTATGACTTTGTGTAAAATATTCTGATTTTTGTGTCATTGTATAAAACTCCATTAATATTATTGGGTTGCAGGTGAAGTTAGCCTCTGTGCATAAGTGAGAGGCTAATTTTTTCAAAGATGGGATTTATTTAAATAGGTAATGAATCAAACAATAACGTTAAAAGATATTTGATTATCACCGTTTGATGTAACATTGATATCAGCTCTGTTTCCGTATTGGTCATGTAAGAAGAAATGTAAAGATTTTTTCCATTCGCTGTAGGACCATAGAGCACCATGCCATACCCGATAAGACCAGAAGCAGATCCCCGTTTCTTCATGATTTTTCGATGTTACGGTAATGGACCATGAAGAGGAAAAGGTAAATTTTTTTGTATAAGTGGCAGATACATCACGTTTTATCGATGAGTCAGTTGAGGTGCAGCAACCTTTATAATTTCCTGTTTGTTTATAGTGAAACCAGTAGCCTTTGTCACATAGCGCATCATGCGTTATTGTATTTTGTGCTGTTTTAAATCGAACATAATATTTTTTTAAAACACAGTTATAACCACCAAAATCACTCTCATTTTTTGTCACAATATCCAAATCATCATTATTAAATATTCTCTGAGGTTGGATGTTTAAAGAGATAAAATCAGGGGTGGCATTATTATTGTTATTAATAGTTGAGGTTGTATATTCAGTATCACCAACCATAACACTCACGGATACTTTGAGTGGGGACTCTGAAACCTTAGGTACGGAGAGATAACAAAGGCAACTACTAGCCGCGCTGGAGTATGTTATTGGTTTGGGAATTGGATATGCATATGCTCCTTCTTTATCGGATACTTCCAAAATACTATTTGGAATGGCCTCATTTTTATAGTCAACTAATTTTATGTGTTTGTATATTTCTTCATTAGATAAAATAATTGAATTATTTTTTGCATCTCTAGCCTCTATAATTATATTAATAGGGACTTGATGAGCTTTATTGGCATAAATAGATGTGGATTTCTCACCGTTAGATATGTAAATATTTAATTTATATATTGTTTTTATATCACTCCATGTATTCATAGATAACCTCGCTATATTTATTAGTCAATTTTTTTCGATATATAGATATTATCTTTATTTTTCCTTTTTATCATAACACGCAAAAAAAACATTAATTATATTAATGCATATTATGGCGCTTATAATATTTATGTGTTGGTTTTTCTTATAACCCATTAAACAATAAGTAAGAGTTATTGGCGCTTATATCAAATAGAGACAAAAAAGCCAGCTAATACAAGGTATTGGCTGGCTTAATGATGGGCTGTAAACCGCTAAGAAATCTTATTCAATATTTTGGATCTGCTCGCGCATTTGTTCAATTAAAACTTTTAATTCAATGGCTGAATTGGTGACTTCAGTATTAATTGATTTTGAGGCTAATGTGTTGGATTCACGGTTAAATTCTTGCATCATAAAGTCAAGACGACGACCTACCGCTTCTTTTTTAACAAGAATTTTGCGCGTTTCTTTAACGTGAGCTTCTAATCTATCCAACTCTTCTGCGACATCTAAGCGTTGCGCTAACATCACTAACTCTTGTTCTAAACGATTATTATCAATTTGAACCTGTGCTTCTTCTAATTTGCTGGTTAAGCGTTCGCGTTGCCATTGTAAAATTTCTGGCATTTGAGCTCTTACTTTAACGACTTCTGCGCTAACCGCATCTAAACGTTGCTCGATAAGTTCTTTGAGTGATTGTCCTTCGGCTTCACGACTAGCAATAAAAGCATCGATTGCTAGATCTAATTCGGATAAAAGTTCAGTACCAATCGCATCTAAGTCTTGCTCTTGTGCTGAAATCACACCCGGCCAACGTAAAATATCAAAAGGGCTGATAGTGCCTTCATGGCTATGGCTTTTTACCCAATTGGCAGAAACAATCAGTTGTTTTGCGAGATTCTCATCAAGATTTAATTCACCTTGAAAGCGAGCATTAAGATCAAAACGTAAGTTACATTCAATTTTACCGCGCGTTAAGCGATTACGTAGACGTTCACGAATAACAGGCTCTAAACTACGTAATTGCTCAGGTAAACGAATATAAGTTTCAAGGTAGCGCTGGTTTACGGAACGCAGTTCCCAAGCGGCAGTGCCCCAGTCTTTTTTGATGTCTCGGCGAGCAAAAGCGGTCATGCTACGGATCATAATAGGGTCTCAATAATGTAAAAGATGATATGATTATAACCCTATGCATCAATACAAGGATAGGCATAAGCCATTTTAGGTCGTATAATGCGCCCCCAATATGTCAGAGAAAGCGGAGATAACACCATGCGTCCAGCAGACAGACAAGCAAACCAAGTACGTCCTATTACCATTACTCGCCACTATACAAAACATGCTGAAGGTTCTGTATTAGTCGAATTTGGTGATACTAAAGTCTTGTGTAATGCCACTGTAGAAGACGGTGTACCTCGTTTTCTGAAAGGACAAGGGCAAGGATGGGTGACCGCAGAATACGGCATGCTTCCTCGCGCAACAAATAGTCGTAATGCTCGTGAAGCGGCTCGTGGTAAACAAACGGGTCGTACTATGGAGATCCAGCGTTTAATCGCTCGCTCATTACGTGCCGCGGTTGATTTAAAAGCATTAGGTGAATTTACCATCACTGTAGATTGTGATGTTATCCAAGCGGATGGCGGTACACGTACTGCATCTATCTCTGGTGCTTGTGTCGCATTAGTTGATGCTTTAAATAAAATGGTTGAAGAAGGCAAACTGAAAAAAAGCCCTCTGAAATCAATGGTAGCTGCAGTCTCTGTGGGTATTGTTGATGGTGAACCATTATGCGATCTTGAATATGTTGAAGATTCAGCAGCAGAAACAGACATGAATGTGGTGATGATCGATGATGGTCGTATGATTGAAGTTCAAGGTACGGCAGAAGGCGCACCATTTAGCCATGAAGAATTACTTGCTTTACTCGCCCTTGCGAAGGGGGGATTAGAGAAAATATTTGAAGCGCAAAAAGAGGCGCTTAAGCAATAAATTCTATTTTTAAAGGCGACTGAGAAGTCGCTTTTTTTATGCCTAAAATTTGTCATCAAGTAACGTAGAGAGGAGAAAGAAATGAAAGCCTACCAACGCCGCTTTATCGAACTAGCATTAGCAAAAAATGTCCTGAAATTTGGTGAGTTCACGCTGAAATCAGGAAGGGTGAGTCCTTACTTTTTTAATGCCGGTTTATTTAATACAGGGCGTGATTTGGCTTTGCTGGGGCAGTTCTATGCGCAAACATTATTAGATAATAATGTGTCTTGTGATGTGTTGTTTGGACCTGCTTATAAAGGGATCCCTATTGCAACTACAACGGCAGTCGCATTGGTTGAACATCATGATATCGATATCCCTTACTGTTTTAATCGCAAAGAGGCTAAAGATCATGGTGAAGGAGGAACATTAGTAGGAAGCCCATTGAAAGGTAATGTAGTGATTGTTGATGATGTCATTACAGCAGGTACTGCAATTCGTGAGTCAATGGAAATCATCAAACAGCATGATGCAACGCTTTCTGCGGTGTTATTAAGTTTGGATAGACAAGAGAAAGGGCGAGAAGAACTTTCTGCAATACAAGAGTTAAAACGTGACTATCAATGCCAAGTGTATTCGATTATTACTTTGGATGATTTAATTAGCTACCTAAGTGAGAGCAAGACTCTGTCTGAGCATTTACCTGCGGTTAAAGCTTATCGTGAACGCTACGGTGTGAATTAATAAAGTTAATACGCGATAAACGAGTTGACCGATTATAGATAAAAAAAAGCCCTCGCCCAATTATGGGCGGGGTGAGTAGTACAATGAATCTTCTGCGACAATTATCACAGATATTGAAATATAAAAAGGACTTTTACAGCAGGGGCAAAGCGAGTCGCTAATGCCACAATGTAGGAACTGCACGAGTGCCATTCCTGATAAATACATTTAGGTAACTCTGTACCAGAGGACGCATGTTAACACAAATAAGAAAAAAACGGCATATCTGTAAATTTCAAATTGTTGAGTTAAATCACGAGTCCATCATTTCATTGTAACTGTGCCAAAATTAATGGCCAGCGGGCTTCAAATTCTTGAGTGGGTTGATAGCGAAATTCTGTGCGTACAAAGCGCGCTAGCATGCCTTCACAAAAAGCGAGTAATTGTGAAGCAAGTAATGCTTCATCATGTAAGAAGGCACTCCCTTCACGAATTTTACGTTCTTTGATAACTTGTCGAAGCTGGACTTCAATGCGTTCATAAAGCTGGTTTATTCGCCCTTGTAATCTGTCTTGTTCAAACATCAAAGCATGACCCGTTAAAATACGAGATAACCCTGGATTTTTTTCAGCAAAACCAAGGATCAAGACAAGAATTAAGCGAATTCTTGCCACAGCATCTTTTTCGTCTTTTAAAATCAAATTAATACGAGAGACTAAGCTATCTTCGATAAACTCAATTAAGCTATCAAACATTTTGGTTTTACTTGGAAAATGTCGATAGAGCGCAGCTTCAGATACACCAACAGTAGCGGCAAGCTTCGCCGTTGTAATGCGCTGACTACCGTCACTTGATTCCAACATTTGGGCAAGTGACTGTAAGATTTCATCCCGTCTATTTCTTTTCTTTTTGGTTTCTTTTTCTTCTGCCATGACTGATAAGGCCCCTGCTAAAAGCAAAACAAATCAGTAAACCTTTGCACTAAGGTTTTTAGTGCAAAGGGAGTGATATCGTCATTGATATAATTAATGCAAGACGTCTTTATTATTGGCGGCCAGAGTGACCAAAGCCACCGCTACCACGTTCCGTTGCAGTAAAATCTTCAACAATATTAAATTCAGCTTGAACTACGGGCACGATGATCATTTGAGCAATACGTTCACCCGGTTCGATGGTGAACGCTGTTTGACCGCGATTCCAAACTGATACCATAAGTTGACCTTGATAATCAGAATCAATCAGACCAACTAAGTTACCCAATACAACACCGTGTTTATGGCCTAAACCTGAACGAGGAAGCACCATTGCTGCTAATCCTTCATCGGCAATATGTACAGCAAGACCTGTAGGTAATAATTCGGTTTGCCCTGGTTCAAGAACCAATGGTGCATCAAGGCAAGCGCGTAAATCTAAACCAGCAGAGCCTGTTGTGGCATAAGCAGGAAGTGGATATTCTTGACCAATACGTGCATCAAGGATTTTAACATCAATTTTTTTCATCATAATGTTTGGCTATCTCGTCAAGTAGGCGATGGCTAAGTTGTGCTTTACTACTGTGTGGTAAGCGCGTTTCTCCATTAGCCCAAATAAGGTGTAATGCATTATTGTCACTGTTAAAGCCTTGATTTTCTGCTGAAACATCATTGGCACAGATCAAGTCGAGCTGCTTTTGTTCTCGTTTTTTGCGGGCATATTCTTCCACATTCTGGGTTTCAGCTGCAAATCCAACAACAAAAGGACGGTGTTCAACCATTTTTCCAACACTCGCGACAATGTCGGGGTTTTTTACCATAGTGATGGTGACTTCATCACCTTGTTTTTTTATTTTTTCAGTCGCGATAAGTTTAGCGCGGTAATCGGCAACAGCTGCACAACCAATAAAAATATCTTGTGAAGGTGCGATTAACATCACTTGTTCGTACATTTCTTGTGCGCTTTCAACGTCAATACGTTTAACACAAGTCGGTGTCGGTAATGTGACAGGTCCTGCGATAAGCGTGACATCAGCCCCACGTAATGCGGCTGCATGTGCAATTGCAAACCCCATTTTTCCTGAGCTATGATTGCTGATAAAACGCACTGGATCTAAGGCTTCACGAGTAGGCCCTGCGGTTATCGTGATTTTTTTACCTGCAAAATCTTGTGGCGGTAAAGCAAGTTGTTTTTCAGCTAATGCGACGAGAGTTAGAGGATCTAACATTCGTCCTGGGCCTACATCACCACAAGCTTGACTACCAGAGTCAGGCCCCCAAATTAAACAGCCACGTTGTTCTAAAGCAGATAAATTTTCTTGTGTAATTGTGGCTCTGTACATTTGCTGATTCATTGCAGGCGCAATAGCGATAGGCGCGCTACTCGCTAAACAGAGTGTGGTAAGTAAATCATTTGCCATACCCACTCGCAAACGTGCAATAAGATCGGCAGTCGCGGGTGCAAGTAGAATTAAATCAGCCCATTTACCTAATTCAATATGTCCCATAGCGGCCTCTGCCGCTGGATCAAGTAAATCATCAGCAACAGGAAAACCAGAAACCGCTTGTAGTGACAAAGGCGTCACAAATGCATGAGCAGCGGGTGTCATTACAACTCGTACAATTGCGCCTTTATCACGTAAACGGCGTACAAGTTCTGGTGCTTTATAGGCCGCGATACCACCACTGATACCAAGAATAATCTTTTTGTCGTGAAGTGTAGTCATGATGAAATGCCTAAGTACATAAATAATTGCCCGTAATTTTACCACAAGGTAATCGTGAATTCGGAATTCTATGTAACTTCATGTTTTATAGATTAAATTTTTGAGATTCATCTCGCATAAATTTGATATGTGTCTTTTTTATACAAGATTAGTAGTTTATAGTAAATTAACTGTATAAAACAACAGTTGTTTTGCGATTGGCATTTAATGATGAGTGATGTTTCTCCTAGATCTTAATGCCTATGTGAATAAATAAAATAGATCATTAATACCACTACCTTTACTTATTAAGGAGTCCACGGATGGAAAATCAATCGATTAGTGAACTTTTACCTAGAGAAAAACTATTACTTTATGGCGTGGAATCACTCACTGATATTGAGTTATTGGCGCTCTTTTTACGCACCGGCACTTATGAAAAATCTGTATTAGAGCTTGCTGCTTTTTTACTTAAAGAATGTGGCTCTCTTTATCACGTTATTAATGCTGATTATGAAACATTAGGGCGTTTTAAAGGTGTTGGCGTGGGAAAGTTTACCCAGTTGCAAGCTATCAATGAAATGGCTCAGCGTTTTTCTACAATACAATTTATGTATAAAAATGTACTTTCTTCTTCTGAAGACACAAAGCATTACTTGCAAAAATTACTTCATTGGCGAGACCGAGAAGTGTTTGTGGTGTTGTTTCTTGATAATCAAAACCAATTGATTGCATTTGAAGAAATGTTTAAAGGAACAATTAACCGAGTAGAGGTTCATCCGAGAGAAATTGTCCGTCAATCGATAAAAAAGAATGCAACATCTATCATTCTTGCTCATAATCATCCCTCTGGTCATTCAGAACCAAGCCTTGCAGATAAACAATTGACTGAAAAAATTTTTACTGCTTGTCAGTTGGTTGGCATAAATGTACTCGATCACCTTGTGATAGGGCATGATAACTGTGTTTCTTTTGCAGAACGTGGTTGGTTATAGCAAATATTTTTGTAATTATTGTCAATCTTTATTTGTACGGGTCTTGAGCGTTGAGGCCATTGGGCGTATACTACGCCACCTTTGAGGATCTTGGGTTTGGCGAGAAGAGCCTATCTCAGCAAGTTTTTTCTGAGGTGTTTACACAGTTTTTCAATCGTTAAAAGTTGCTGAGATGGGCTCCAAAGCCTGACGAGGCGGTCAAACCTGATATTAAAGCTCGAGCTGATTAGATTTTTGGAGAATAGACATGTCCCGAGTCTGCCAAGTTACCGGCAAGCGTCCTGTGAGTGGAAACAACCGCTCTCACGCATTAAACGCGACTAAACGCCGTTTTCTGCCAAACCTGCACTCTCACCGTTTCTGGGTTGAGTCTGAGAAACGTTTCGTAACTCTGCGTGTATCTGCTAAAGGTATGCGTGTGATTGATAAGAAAGGCATCGAATCTGTATTAGCAGATTTACGTGCCCGTGGTGAGAAGTTCTAAGGAGCTGAAAAATGGCTAAAGGTATTCGCGAGAAAATTAAACTCGTTTCTTCTGCTGGTACAGGTCACTTCTATACCACTACGAAGAACAAACGCACTATGCCAGAAAAACTGGAAATGAAAAAATTCGATCCAGTTGTTCGTCAACATGTGCTTTATAAAGAAGCTAAAATTAAATAATTTTAGTTTTCTTAAAAAACCCGACCTTAGTGTCGGGTTTTTTGTTATCTGGAGCCCGCTAAGTATAACAAAGTAAAGCTATTGTGATCTTCGCTTACTCTTTAGCTATACTATGGCTCTTTTAAAATCATCGGGTGAATGGATTGCGGATGAGCAAGTCAGTATTATCAATATTACACACAGAGTCATCTTGTGGCTGGGGTGGTCAGGAAATTCGTATACTGACGGAATCTCAAGGCATGATCCGCAGAGGGCACCGAGTTGCATTAGTGTGTTGTCCTACATCTAAAATTGCGAAGGCTGCACCGGATTATGGTATTGAGGTTTTCACTCTACCGATTGAAAAAAAACGCAGTTCAGCATTAAAAGCACTTCGCCAATGGTTAAAGTCACATCGTCACCAATTTGATGTTATCAATACCCATAGTTCAACTGATGCATGGTTAGTTGCCGCTTCTTGTGTCACATTACGTCATTCACCCGTAGTTGTTCGAACTCGTCATGTTTCTACGGATGTTTCACGTTTATTACCAACACGATGGCTTTATCTTTCATCTTGTGCGCATGTCGTGACAACAGGTGAGAAATTACGCCAGACACTCCATCAGCATAATAAATTTCCATTAGAAAAAATGACCTCAGTTCCTACAGGAATTGATTTGCAACGTTTTTTTCCACAAGATAAACAGCAAGCCAGAGAAAAAATTGGCATACCTAATAAACCAACATTAGGGATTGTTGCTACCATGCGAGTATGGAAAGGGCATAAATATTTAGTAGAAGCATGGAAATTGTTACATCAGCAGTTTCCAGACTGGCAATTAATTTTTGTAGGTGATGGCCCTCAGCGTAAAAACCTAGAGCCAATGGTGAAAGAGGCTGGTTTAGAACAGAGTATCTTTTTCCTTGGTAATCGTAATGATGTACCAGATTGTTTAAATGCAATGGATCTCTTTGCGTTACCCTCTTTTGGTAATGAAGGTGTACCACAAGGTATTATGCAGGCGATGGCATGTGGTTTACCTGTCGTGTCAACTACGGTTGGCGCGATTAGCGAAGCAGTTATTGATGGTAAAACAGGATTTACATTAGTACCGCAAGTACAAGAATTATTAACCCGTCATTTAGCTAAATTAATGAGCTCAGATAAATTGCGTGAACAAATGGGACAAGCAGCGCTTGAACATGCCGTTTCACGATTTAGTTTGGATAATATGTTAGATAAGATGGAAAGGATCTTTATTCAGGCAATCAACAATAAAAATAAATCAGTATGATTCATGTTGATAATAAAGCCGTGAAACGATTATCTCTATTATCAACTTGGTGTATTCATCTTATTGATGAATATTTGTAATACTTTTTAGTGTATAGTCTGAGAAGTAAATGTATCATTTAAGCCAAATAAAAAGCATATGGATCCGAAAAATATATTGGTTATAGCGGTAGCGCGTTTTGGTGATACATTACTTATCACTCCCGTTATTCATGCCTTAAAACAGCGCTGGCCCAATGCTCATATTCATGTATTTGCACATAAGCGTAGCGCATGCATTCTTGAGCATAACCCTGATATTGATAGCATTAGGCATTTTTCTAAAAAAAGGGCGGTTTGGACTGGTTGGTTACCTCATAAGCCTTATGATTTGGCTTTGGTATACGGTAATGATCGTGATTTGGTGAATTATGCTCGTCGCCAATCTCATCATACCGTTGCTTTTGCTGATATTTCTCAGCAACAAGGCAATGTGACTTGGGTTGCTCGTCCCAAGTCGCCGATAGTTGCACAAAAAGAACGTGCCTTATTAATTAATGCATTAGGGATTTATCCGAGTTGTTGGCAATTGCGTTACTTTATCAATGAGGAAGAAGCGACTTTTGCACAACAGTTTTTAAAAGATAATTCATTAATTAATAAGAATATTATTGGTTTTCAACTGCAAAGTTTTCCAGCTAAAGCCTATCGAGATTGGCCTGTGGAAAATTTTCTACAATTAGCAAAACAGATTATTACCCATGACGCGAGTGCGTACTTTTTGCTATTAGGTAGTAAGGAAAGTGAACAATTATCCATTGATTTAGCTAAACAAATGGGTGAACAGCATTGTTTAGCCTTAGCGGGTCGAGTTTCAATGCGGCAAAATGCGGCAATTATGGCGAATTTATCGCTTTATGTTGGGGTAGATACAGGTCCCACACATTTAGCTGGGGCTTTAGATATCCCAATGGTGGCGTTATATCATAGTTATCACCCAGGGTGTTATTTAGCGCCATTACAGCATTCTTGTTGTCAGGTTATCCAGCATCCAACGTCGTTGGACAATGCCCGCCGTGAAGATAATATGGCTGATATATCAGTCGAAGAAGTGTGGGGTGCAGTGCGTAATATTATTGATGGAATGAAGGTGAAAAAGTAATCCATGAAGATCGGTATAATTGATGTCACAATCACCATGTCTTATGGCGGGATCCAAACAGCGGTTTGGGAACTGGCTAAGCAATTGCATGATGCGGGGCATGAAGTTCATCTTTATGGTGGTAATGGCGATATTCGACACAATCTGGCGGGACGCCAAATACAGGTACACACTTATCCTTATACACCGCGAGATAAAGTTATCGATCTTGGTGGTCGTTTTCGTCGTATTGTTGAGCGCTACACTTTTGCACGACACGCTAAAAAAGATGTTATCAATCAAAAATTCGATTGGGTTATTTTAACGAAACCTTTTGATTTTTTTTGGCCCTCTATGATGCCTAAATTATCCTCAACGCGTTTTTGCTATATGAGTGGAGGAACCAGCTTTTTTAAAGGTGATCGCAGATTAGGTAAAAAGATTTCAGCATGGGTAGCATGTAGCCATTTTAATGCTTGGCAAATCCAACATCATTTTAAGCAATTCCCTAGTGTGATTTATAATGGTGTGGATATTGAAAAATTTAAACCTATGACTACCTCGTTACGTGAGCGATTAGGAATAGGTGAGTCTACTTTTTTACTCTCATTTGCTGGACGATTAGTTGGTTGGAAAGGCTTGAGTGTCGCAATCGATGCCATTGAAAAGCTGAAAGGTGAAGATGTTAAGCTCTTGATTATCGGTACGGGTGATGATCTAGAGCGATTGAAGAGTAAATCGGTAGCGAAAGGCATTGCTGAACAAGTTATTTTTCATCAACCCGTTGAGCATAACCAATTACCTGAATTTTATGCAGCAAGTGATGCTGGTATTTTCCCAAGTACTGGGGATGAAGCATTTGGCATTACGATTGCAGAAGCGATGGCATGTGCTAAACCGGTTATTGCTAGCCATATCGGAGGTATTCCCGAAGTTGTCGGTAATGAAGGTACCGCTGGGGTTTTAGTCGCCCCAGGTAGTGCAGATGAAATTGTGATGGCAATTAATCATCTTCGCGAATTACCCGACAGAGGTAAAACAATGGGCGAGAATGCACGTTCACGTATAGAAACACGTTATACTTGGCAACATTCTGCACAACGTTTATTACAGACATTGGCGTCATAATAATGAAGATTGCCTATCTTGATCCTTACCCAGTTCCTGACTTACGAGTTGCTTCATTGCAAATTTTGCAAAATGTTGATGCTTTTGCCAGAGCGGGTGCACATGTCACTTTAGTTACACCAAAAGGACAATATCGAGATAGCGATATATTAGGTCGTTCAATCCATGCTAATGCAAGTTTAGTTTCCTTAAGAGATATTCGTCGTAAATGGTATTTCCCATTTAATTCACAAAAACTTTTCTCATTACAGATAGCGCGTTGGGTTAAGCAAAATAACGTTGATGCATTGTTTACCCGTAATTTAAAACTGGCTTGTTATCTTTGTGAAAGCTATCCAGAAATTCCCCTTTTTTTTGAAAGCCATGAAATATTTGCGCAATCTTTTGCCGAGTCTCATTCATTTGAGAAAAAAAAGAATCGTGCTAAATACCATAAATTATTAAAAATGGAGAAATTGGTTTACAGCCAAGCGACAGGTATTTTCGTTCTTACTTCATTACTCAGAGATGATATTGTTTCGCAATATCAAGTTACTACACCAATAACGGTTGTCCCTGATGGTGTTGATTTGCATGCCGCGATGGATTATCAGATTACTCCTCCTTTATTAGATAAAACTATAACTGAAGTGCTGTATTTAGGTAGCCTGCATAAATGGAAGGGTATTCCTACCATGATGCGAGCAATGAAATATCTTGATAACGCACGGTTGAATATTGCAGGGGGAACGCCGGAGCAGATTGGAGGATTAACCTTATTAGCGCAAGAAATGGATGTAAAAGATAAGGTCAATTTTTTGGGGTTTATTGATCCGAAAAAACGCTTTGAAGCGATTGCCCAGCACGATATCTGTGTACTCCCGCTTACGTTAACCAGTATTGGAAGCCGTTATACTTCACCCCTTAAGTTATTTGAGTATATGGCGATGGAAAAACCTGTGGTGATTTCAGATTTTCCTTCAATCCGTGATGTTGTAGATGAAAAAGCGGTAAGTTTTGCAGATAGTGGCGATGCACAAAGTTTTGCAAAACAGATAATACAGTTAAGAGATAATCCACAACGAGCAAGTGAAAAAACCGCCCATGCCCGCTCATTAGTTGAAAACTATTACAACTGGGATAAACGGGCTGAGGTTATTCTAAAGACAATAGAGACGTTAATTCAGTGATCTATTGCTGTTTATCTGACGGTGTTGCTGATTGATTATTGAGTAAAGCATGTCGCAACGCCAACATTAATCCCACCAAAATACCCACCTGATTGATATAGGCATTTTCAAATAATCCACGCAGTACATAAACACCTAGGAAAGACATAAGTAATACAAGGGATGCTTGGCGAATAATACCTTGGTTTTTTCTTATTAGCTGAATACCTTGGGCAATAATGGAAGAGCAAAAATAGAGAATACCAATCAACCCTAATATACCGCCTGCAAACCAGAAAGCTAAAAAGACATTGTGAGGTCCAATGGATTTCTTGAATTTCCATTCTGGATGCTCTTTAACGCGTTCATTATAGACGTTATGGTAAAGTTGATTGCCATAACCATAGCCTTTTACTGGTTGCTCTAAAATAAGATCTAAAGCTGAACCTTGTGTTCCACCTTCGAATCGTTTGCCGCTATCTACCTGAGTTAATTTATTTTGTAAGTACCCAGGGATGATTTTAAAATAAGAATATTGAGTAGCAGAGATAAGTAAAAGTAAGCTAAATATTAGGCTTAATAAAAGTACTAGCCATTGACGATTTAATAGTAGCATAAATAGAGTAATTGTTATTAATGATACCCATGCACCACGCGCTAATGTGGCAAAGATCAATACGATAAAAGCTAATGTAATAACGCTAAATATAATCCATTCAATTATATTATGATGTTTTTTTAATGACCAGATTGAGATAGTGATTGGGAAAAAAAATAGCAAAGCATAAGATATTTCTCTATGAATTAACTGACTTTTTATTGTAAAAGGCCAAATACCTTGTTGATACTCCAAATAATACTGCACCAGTTCCTTAGCCATAATCACCAATAGCCCAATTGCAAAAGCTATCATCACCATCTTTGCAATATCGGTAGGTTTTTCTTTATATAATACGATCGGAAAAGTTACCGCAAAAAGCAGTAAGCCATTTAGTATCGGCTTATTAATCTCTTTAATACTAATACTAGGTTCGACAGAAATTAGGATGGAATAAGCAATCACCAACAATAAAAATAGCAGTGAGAATGACAGATTATTTTTAAATATCTTGCAGATAGTTTTAAAATCACGCACCAGATACCACAGTGCGGTTGCACCAATCAATCCCATCACAATATTTTTATAGCGAGTGATATCTGGTAAGTAGATCAATATAATGTAAAGCCCAATAATGGATAAATTCCACAGGGATTTTTTACTATAGTCTTTAAACACCATCATAATAATCTGCCATCATCCTTTATACTTTTGATAGAGTGGCGATCATACAATAAAAATGTGTTTATCGCTGTATCTCTTATCTGATAATCATGGAGCAACTTGTGCCTGAATTACCGGAAGTCGAAACCAGTCGCCGAGGTATTGAGCCTCATCTTGTGGGCAATGTGTTGCACTATGCCATTGTACGTAATAGCAAATTACGTTGGCCTGTTTCAGAAAAAATAAAAACGTTACTGGATGAGCCTATTTTAAGTGTAAAGCGACGTGCTAAATATTTGCTAATCGAGCTTAATACAGGGTGGATCATTATTCATTTAGGAATGTCAGGGAGTGTTCGTATTCTATTAGAGGAACAACCTGAAGAGAAACATGATCATATCGATTTGATTTTTCGTGATGGTAAAGTGCTCCGCTATACCGACCCACGACGCTTTGGTGCTTGGCTATGGTGTGAAGACTTAGCCACAAGCTCTGTATTAGCGCATTTAGGGCCAGAGCCACTTTCTGATGAATTTAATGCCGAATATCTCTATCAACAATCCAAAAATAAAAAAACGGCGATAAAACCGTGGTTAATGGATAATAAATTAGTGGTTGGTGTAGGCAATATTTATGCTAATGAGGCACTATTTTCATCAGGAATTATGCCAGATAGAAAAGTCAGTAGTTTAACGCAAGAAGAATGTGCAGTTCTTGTCACGGCGATTAAGCGCGTATTAACCCGTTCTATTGAACAAGGTGGCACAACGCTAAAAGATTTTCTGCAGTCAGACGGTAAGCCAGGTTATTTTGCGCAAGAGTTATTTGTTTATGGGCGTAAAGACAAGCCTTGTTTAATTTGTGGTCAACCGATAGAAAGTATTAAACAAGGGCAACGTAGCACATTTTTCTGCCGACATTGCCAACATGGTGAAAATGAGCGCTAAATTTTACCGAGTTTTTTTAGCATGGCGGTGGTGACAACTTCAGGTAAAAACGTAGAGACATCACCGTCATGGCGCGCCACATCTTTAATTAAAGATGAAGAGACAAATGAAAGATTTTGAGAAGGCAGTAAAAATACACTATCAAGATCAGGCGCAAAGTGACGGTTCATATTCGCAAGTTGCCATTCATATTCAAAATCAGAAACAGAGCGGACACCGCGAATTAAAATGGTGGCTTGTTGTTGCTTAGCAAAGTTAGCCATCAGTTCACTAAATCCCACCACTTCAACATTAGGTAAATGGCTTGTCACTTCTTTGGCTAAATTAACCCGCTCTTCTAAGGTGAACATAGGATTTTTACGGGCGCTATCAGCAATCGCTAATAAAACAGTATCAAACATACCTGCCGCACGCGTTAAAATATCAATATGACCATAAGTGATAGGATCAAAGGTTCCGGGATAGATAGCTTTATTTTTCATGATTTACAGTCTTCTGGCTGAGTTCCCATAAAGAGGCGTATTTATTAAAGGTATACTGTGCGTTAACAAATGCCAGTATTAATCCCTGTTTCCCGTCTAAAAACCCCATTCTTAACAACCATGTCTTAAAAAAAGCACCAGCAGTATGGCTTAAGATAGAACCATAACTTGTTGTTCTACCTTGTTGATGGCGCTCTTTTGCCCATTCGGAGGCATATTTTAGCTGTTTTTGCTGAAATTCCATTAAATCACGGCAGGTAAGATGCAGTAGATCACCTTGCAAGGTTTTTACTGTTGCACCTTTTGTTTCTAATGATTCATGCACTAAATTATCATTATATTGATAATGCTCACGGGCATATAAACGTGTCACTTTATCGGGATACCAACCGCTGTGTTTCATAAATCGCCCCATAAATAAGTTACGGCGAGCACAGTTATAAATGACATTTTCTTCAGGTTGTTGCAATACTGCGAGGATACTGCTTTTGAGTTCAGGAGTGACACGTTCATCACTATCAATCATAAAAATATAATCACCAGAGGCATATTGCTGCGCTAACTGGCGTTGTTTACCAAACCCAGGCCATTCACTGTTTACAAAGACTTTCGCCCCTTTCTCTGTCGCAATACGGCAGGTGTCATCTTGGCTACCAGAATCTAATACAATGATTTCATCAGCCCATTGTACTGAGTCTAAGCATTCACCAATGATATCAGCTGCATTTTTGCTGATCATCACTACAGAAAGGCGCTTACTTTGGCTCATTAGTGACTCCGTGGAGGAAGATAAGGTGAAAGTAAGGTAAGTAAACGCAGTAATGCCCCTTGATTTTCATGAAGCACTTCAACTGCATGACGACCATAATAACGGCGATAATCTTCATCATTAAGCAATGAAGCAATAGCAGTCGCCATCGATTCACTGTCTGTAACCGTAATTAATCCTTCAGCTTGATCAAGTTTGGCACAGATATTTTTAAAATTAAAAGTATGAGGTCCCATGATAACAGGGATAGCGTGAGCAGCGGCTTCTAAAGGATTATGACCACCACGCTCAACCAAACTCCCGCCAACAAAGGCTAAATCTGCAATACCATAGAGCAACATAAGCTCGCCCATTGTATCGCCAATAACCACTTGCGTTTGTGCATCTGGCACAGCATCGGTACTTCGTAAGGTATATTTTAACCCTGCTTCGCGTGTTAATTGTTCGGCTTTAGGAAAACGCTCTGGGTGGCGAGGTACTAAAATTAACAAAAGCTGAGGAAATTGTGTCAGTAGCTTTTTATGTGTCTCTAAAATAATGGTTTCTTCACCCTCATGGGTACTTGTTGCTATCCAAACCGGGCGGTGAGCAGCCCATTGACGGCGCAAAGCAACCGCTCTTGCGGCTAACTCTGGGGTGACAGAAATATCAAATTTTAGGCTACCTGTAACATGTAAATGCGAACGTTTTAAACCAAGCTCGATAAATCGTTCACCATCTTCCTGATTTTGAGCGGCAATCAAAGTGATTTTTTGGAGCATCGTTTTGACAAAGCTGCCCAATTTTTGGTAACCCGCAGCAGAGCGTTCTGATAAACGTGCATTAGCAATAATCAACGGGATTTTTCGTTGATGAAGTTTTGAAATCAGGTTAGGCCATAACTCCGTTTCCATAATGATCACCAATTTGGGGTCAACTGTTTTAAGAAAACGATTAACTGACCCCGGTAAATCATAAGGAAGGTAGACATGGTAAACATCATCACCAAATGCAGAACGCACACGTTCTGAGCCAGTTGGTGTCATAGTAGTGACGGTAATGGGCAAATCAGGATAGTGATGACGAAGGGCTCGAACAAGCGGCACTGCGGCGAGTGTTTCACCGACAGAAACGGAATGCAATAATATACCCTGAGGGACGACTTTGCCTTTGCAAAAGCCATAGCGCTCTCCCCACCGTTTACGGTAGGCGGGTGCTTTACGGCTGCGTAATAAAAGACGCAACCAAATCAGAGGTTGGATAAGGTAAAGAAGTACCTGATATAAACGCAACAACATGCTATCAAATTCACTTATCTGGACGAACGCTTATAGTATCACACTGTGTGAGAGAAAGTGTGTAAAACAAGTAAGCGCGGATTAAGGAATTAAAGCGATATACTGCTTTAAAATATGGTTTAGTTCAAATTTTGCATAGGATGATGGCAATATTTGAGGCTGTGAATAATACGCAAGGCGAAGTTTTTCTGCGAGAGAGTCACTATCCATTGTAGAGAGGTAATCAGAAAGCTCGTCTGTCATAATTTCGCTGACCCCACCAGGGCATCGAGTACTGACGATAGGCACACCACATATTAATGCTTCAATTAATACAGTAGGAAGCCCTTCACTATCAGAGCTTAATGCAACCACTTTAGCGCCTTTGATTGCAGGGAGAGGGTTTGAGATAAAACCCGCAAGTGTGACTTTCTCCACTAAGTTAAGTTGTTTAATTTGAGCTTCTAATTGCTGTTTAACGGTGGGAGTACCTTCACCTAATATAATGAGTTGGCAAGGTAAATCGGCTTTAGCAAAAGCCTCAATTAATCTGTCTTGTCTTTTTACTTCATGTAATCGACCCACATGCAGGATATAATCTTGTTCGGCAAATGGATTAGAAAGGGTGGCTTTTTGCTGTATTTCTTCAATATTAAATGGGTTATAAATAGTTTTTAGTTGTTCAGCATGAATACCAATGGCATTGATTAGATCATCTTTTACCGCATTAGAAACACAAACGAGATTTTTATCTCGATAAACTCGTTGGATTTTTATTTTTTTCAACCAATATGAAAATCCTGATTTATTGCCAAGATAAGATTGAGAGTAAATGCCGTGAATACAGTACCAAACATTGCAGCTTTTTAGTTGTTTAGAGCGACAAACAATACGGTCTGTTTTATGTAAATTAGAAAGAACAAGCGCTGGGCGCCCTTTTTTAGCAAAAAGTTGAGTGAGTACATTATCAAGCGATTTTGCTCTACGCGATATTTCAGTTAATTTTCTAAAAATTCCACGATAGTTATCATGATCAACAATATAATCAATAAAATCAGGTAGTTCATACGCTAATTTATTATGTAAGGATAATAATGTGACTTGGTATCCTGCTTGATGAAAACCATTAGCTAGCCTGAGCGTGACATTTTCAGCGCCACCACCCGGTAATCCATCAATAATAAAAAGTATATGTTGTTGACTCACAAGGCTAATATCCGTTTATAAAGTGAAATAAGCTCGCCTGATAATCGTTGTGGTGTATAAGGGAGAATGGTCTCTCTCGCCACTTGTGACATCTCAGTCCACGCTGTTTCTTTTGGGATCTGTGTAATCGCATCAGTTAATGCTGAAATATCTAATGCATCACAAACAAATCCATTTTTACCATGTTGAATAAATTCGGCACCACCACAAGTCGTTGAGGTGATCACCGGTAAACCACACGATAATGCCTCAAGAATAACATTAGGAAAAGGGTCATAAAGAGTAGGAAGTAGTAATGCATCCGCTATTTGATAAAAATCGAGTGTTTTTTTCTGCATACCTAAGAAGAAAATACGTTGCTCACAACCTAATTGTGTTGCGAGTTGTTCATATTTACGCTGATTTTTATCACTTCCAACAACTAACAATATAGCTGATGTCTTTGCTATTGCTGAGATAGCAGCCGCTAAACCTTTACGTTCGAAGCCTGATCCCACATAAATAAAGCAAGGTACATCGTGTGGAATATTATATTGTGTTTTTAATGTCCCTTTTTGAGAACTTGTTGCAGGTACGAAAGCATTATGGTCAATTGCATTATAAATGACAGTTATTTTATCGGCAGAAACACCAAAATCCTCAATAATTTCATTTTTAACCATCTGTGAATTACAGATAACTTGTTTTAATGCGGGATCGGCATACATCTGTTTTTCTGCATTCATTACATAGCGGTGGTATCTATCATAAAATAGCCAACGACCTTTCCAATTAGGCAATATTCTTTGGCGTTGTAATAGCCATCGGCGATGTACACCATCACCAGCACGAAAAATATCACAACCTGCGATACGTTCATGGCTTTGAACAATATCAAAATGATTTTCCTGCCAACATGCTCTAGCTGCCTTAGCGAAACCCGATTCTCGGCTAATCCTACCCAATTTTCGTGGATTGCATAAGTGAATATGCCAATCTGGATTAGTATTACCTTGCCATTCTCGCGTGATCACATTGAGTTCAAGGTCATCGTTGGATAATGCATCTAACGCGCGCGCAATAAAGCGTTCTGCTCCCCCATCTGGGCGATATTTTTGTCTGACAATGGCGAGTCGTAACGGGTGATTCATTAAGATAAATGCCTTATAGCTGTGTTGTAAACCACATCAACCGGAATAGCGGAAAGATAACGTTGTTGGGTGTCTGTCTTTATATGGTCTGGGTGTGGAATATCGTCATAATTGCCTGCCCATATTGTTTCACCTACGGCTTGCCAAGGGTGCCAATGTTCAAGTTTAGAAGGACCAAAAAGAGCAACTAAAGGTGTTTTTAATGCAGCTGCCATATGCATTGCGACAGAATCAACACCAATAAAAAGTCCTGCATTATCAATTAATACAGCAAGTTGAGATAAAGATGTTTGTCCAGCTAAAACTGTTATCACATCTTTGTTTGGGCAGTGTGCCAAAATAGTTTGTATCATCTCTAATTCTTTTGCTTCTGGGCCCGAAGTTAACACTACGGAATAATGATTTTGCTGAAGCTTTGTAATTAAAGTCGCCATTTTATCTTCATCCCAGCATTTGAAAAACCAGCGAGAGGTTGGTTGTATAACGATATAGTTTTTAGGGAGATGATATTTTTCAATAGTCTCAGTTAACCACTGTTTATCTGCTTCGCTATAAGCCATCATAACATCTGAAATGATAGGAATATTAAGTGGAGCAAGGATACTCAGATTTTGTTCAACAGTGTGTAGCTGTCCATGATCTGCCGTAGAGACAATAATATTGTGGCATTTTTGCCAAAACTGACTGTTTTTGCGCTTTTCAAATTCAAAACCTAAGCGCACTTGTGCTTTAGTGACTAAAGCAAAAATTGCAGCTTTCCACTGATCAGCTAAATTAACAACTAAATCATATTGCTGTTTTTTTAATATTCGACCAAGCTCCCACTCTTTTTTTAATCGAGTGAATTTACCTTGATGTTTCCAATTACGATCAAGATAAAAAATATTATTGATGAATGGGTTGTGCTCAAGCATAGGTAATGTTTCTTTGTATAATAAAACATCAATCGTTGCATTAGGATAAGCTGATTTTAATGAGCATATAACGGGCGTCGTTAATAACATATCTCCATGATGTTGGAGTTTAATAACCAGTATTCTATTAAATGATTGATTTATATTAGTCATAATTACTTTAGCTTTAGTGAGATACTCTAATTGTAAACAAAACAGCCAAAAGCATCCATAAAACCTAATTTATATTGATTGAATTGATGTTTTACACTGCATGCCATAGTATTAAATATAAATTTATTAGCCTATTATCCATTAATTGGCAGGGTATGCATGAAAAAACCAGCATTTATTATCACATTAGATACCGAAGGCGATAATCTTTGGGAAAACGAACGTGATATCACCACAAAAAATACGAACTTTCTACCCCGTTTTCAGCAACTTTGCGAGCATTTTCATTTTAAACCTGTTTGGTTAACAAACTATGAAATGGTAATGGATGATGCTTATATTGAGTTTGCTCGTGATGTTATTGCTCGTAATACGGGCGAAATTGGTATGCACTTGCATGCATGGAATAGCCCACCACTTGTCCCTTTAACCCATGATGATTTACATCATCAGCCTTACTTAGTTGAATATCCTAAAGATCAAATGCGAGAAAAAATCGCATTAATGACTGACTTACTTGAAAATAAACTACAAACCAAAATGTTAAGTCATCGAGCGGGTCGTTGGGCATTTAATGAAATTTATGCACAGCTTTTAGTTGAATTTGGTTATCAAGTTGATTGCTCTGTAACACCTAAAGTGGATTGGCGTTTTACCAAAGGTGATCCCGCGCAATCGGGCGGAACAAATTACACTGATTTTCCAAGTCATGCTTATTTTATGGATCTAGAGGATATCACTAAAACGGGGAACTCTACGTTGCTAGAAGTGCCGATGAGTATTCAATATAAGCACTCACCTTTAATGAATAAATTTAAGCAAGGTTACGATAAATTAAGAGGTAAACAGCGAGCACCTTCTGTAAATTGGCTACGTCCTAAAGGCGGAAATGCACAACAGATGATTGAAGTAGCAGAAAAATCTTTAGCACAAGGTCATGATCATATTGAGTTTATGTTGCACTCGTCTGAATTTATGCCAGGTGGTAGCCCCACATTCCGCACAGAAAAAGATATCGAAGGGCTATATAGCGATTTAGAAACGCTATTTAGTTTCTTAAAAGATAAAGTGCAGGGCATGACGTTGGCTGAGTATTATCAAAGTAAGGTACAGGCAAAGTAAGATGAAGTTGAAAAAACTAAAATGGGTACATAACTTCTTAAATATCTATAACCCACTTTTTGGCAAGATGAAAAAAACGGATACGTTTTCATCAGATATTCAATTTAACAGTATTCTTATTTTTTCAACGACTGCGCTTGGGGATTTTATGTTTAATACCCCAGCGATAAGAGCCATTCGTGCGCATTATCCAGATGCTCATATCACATTAGTGTCTAGTGAGAAAAATAGGTTATTAGTAGAGAACTATGACCAAATAGATAGTGTGATTTATTGGGATAATAAAATAAAAAACTTACTTCCTATTGCCTTACAGGCGAAAAAATATAAGCCTGAATTAGCCGTAATTTTACATTCTCACCTCCCTTATGATGTTCTATTCGCAGTAATGGCAGGTTGCCAATATATTTTACGTAATACTTTTCATGAACTTCCTAAGTGGTTTACAAAATGGATTGTTGCTGATCATAACACCACACCAGTACATCTTGTTCAAAGTAAATTAGATCTTGTCAGTCATTTAGGCATCACAAATGTAAGCACTGATATGGAAATCCCTTGTAAGATAAAGTTATTACCAAAAAAAGAATATAAAGTGATTGGCTTTCAGATGGGGACGTCAACGCCAGAACGGAGATGGGCTGTCTCTCATTTTGTCGAGTTAGCTCAACAATTAATTAACAGTGATAATTCATTGATAATTAAATTAATTGGAGCACCTCATGAGCAAAATTTATCTGATGAATTTTTCAAATTACTTCCTGTTAATTATCACAAAAATATAGAAAACTTAGTTGGTAAAACGTCATTACCAGACTTATTAAGTCATATCAATATGATGAACGTATTAGTGACTGGTGATACAGGACCCTTACATTTAGCGATTACATTAAAACGACCAACTGTGAGTTTATTTGTCACCGCAAATCCTTGTTCAACAGGTCCTTACCAAGATCTTGAGCTACATACAGTGATTAAGAAAGAGCCTCTCTTTTGTGAAGCTCCAGAGTCGATTATGGATGTAATTACTGTTGATGAAGTCTTTAATGCTGTCAATAAAACTCTAAAAGGCTAGTGATCTTTAGGGTTTATAAGACTAAATATCAAGAAGGTCGAATATTTGCTGTGGCTTTATCTCACCAATATCTCCACCTTCTGCTTTCACAGACATTTGTGCCTTACCGTAACCGCCGATTAAACCAGGATCGGTAGGGCCAAATAGAGTGATATTCGGTTTATCTAATGCCGCGGTTAAGTGGCTTAACCCCGTATCCACAGAAACTACCCTTTTTGCACCAGCAATCACTTGAGCAACATCAGCGAGTGACATTTTTGGCAACACATCAACATAGTTAAAATCTTTAGCTAGGCGGATAGCACGTTGATGTTCATGCTCTGCACCCCAAGGTAATTTAATACGCAATCCTGAATCAGCAAGTAGGGCGATTAATTCTCGCCAATGGGATTCTGGCCAGTGTTTTTCATCACGAGTTGTCGCGTGCAAAAATACCAAATAAGGGTGCTCATCAAAGGATGGAAGTGAGAAAAAATGCTGTGCAATCCCATAATCACCTTGAGATTGTGGGATTGGATAATCTAAGCTCAGCGCAAAGAGTTGGCGAATACGTTCAACCGCATGCATTTTTTTGCTGACATCATGGTGAACATTATAGAAAAAACTGGCTAAAGGTTCGCGGGCGCATTGACGAGAATAGCCGTGTTTAGTGCCTTTGGCGTAGCGTGTCACTAAAAATGCACTTTTTAGTAAACCTTGTGCATCAATCACAGCATCATAATGATGAGCTTGAATCGCTTGACGAAATTGTGCGCGCTCAGCACGAATAGGCGCACTAAACCAATTTTTACGCCAACGGCGTATTGCTACTGGAATAACAGTATCAACAGCTTGGTGCCAGCTTGGAATTTGTGCAAAGCCTTCTTCAACAGCCCAGTCAAAACGGATATCCGGATACGCATTTATTGCATCAGTCAATGCGGGCAATGTATGTAAAACATCTCCCATAGATGAGGTTTTAACGATTAATACCCGCTTCACGCTGATGGCTCCGTTGACAATAAGTGTTCAAGTTCCGCAAAGACTTGCTTTGGCTGAATATCAATTAAGCTTTGGTGATAGCCTTGTTCAGCATCTCCTTTACGGATTTTGTGATAGCCCGTAATTAAACGGATCACACGCGCTTTATAGGATAACGGAGGTGTAAAATCAGGGCTACTTGGGCCGTAAAGTGCGACTAATGGGCGTTCTAATGCAGCTGCCACATGCATTAAACCAGAATCATTACTGACGACGGCTTTACAAGACGCAATCAAATTAACCGCTTGTTCAAGGCTGGTTTCACCTGCCAGATTAAAACAGGCTTCACGGGCTTCTGGCGTTAGGGCTTGTTTTATCTCTTCACCCGCTTCTTTATCTTTTTGAGAGCCAAAAAGGAAAATCTGATAACCCTGCTCAGCAATTAATTTTTGTGCTAAAGCTGCATAATGATAATGAGGCCAACGTTTTGCAGGACCAAATTCAGCACCGGGGCAAAAACCAATGGCAGGGCGCTGTGTAGATAATGAAAATTGAGTCAATGCGGTAGATATATCACGCTCTGTGACCGATAACTTAGGCCAAAGCAGAGGTTGAGGTAAATCTGTCGCTTTTTGGACTTTTTGCTTGTCATAAGCTAGAGCCACATAGCGTTCAACCATCAGCGGGAAGGCATCTTTATCTAAAGGGCGTAAATCATTTAATAGGCCATAACGCATTTCTCCACGCCAGCCTGTGCGCTTAGGAATATCTGCAAAGAAAGGGACTAATGCAGATTTAAACGAGTTAGGTAATACATAAGCGTGCGTGTAACCATTTTCTCTTAATTGCTTTCCTAAACGACGACGCTCACCAATCGCTAATGCACCATGGCCTAACGGCATTGGGATAGCATTATCAACTTCTGGCATTTTTTCAAGTAATGGACGGCACCACGCTGGTGCCATCACATCAATCGTTGCCGCAGGATGTAATGCTTTCAATGTACGATAAAGACTTTGAGACATCATCATGTCCCCGACCCATGAAGGCCCTACCACAAAGATTTTCATAAACAGCGATTACTTACCTTGATTTAACCATTGCATATAAAGCTCAACGCCTTCGGCAACCGTTTTAAATGGTGCGGTATAACCTGCTTTACGTAAGTTTGTGAGATCTGCTTGTGTAAAGGCTTGATAACGACCTTTCAATTTTTCTGGAAACTCAATATGTTCGATAGAGAGATCTTTATCTTTATGGTGCGCAATAACTGCGTCAGCAACCGCTTGGAATGATTCAGCGCGGCCTGTACCACAGTTAAAAATTCCCGATACATTATTGCGCCAAAACCATAAATTAACCGCAGCCACATCACCTACATAAATAAAGTCGCGTTGGAAGGTTTCGCTACCTTCAAATAACTTAGGATTTTGTCCAGCATTGACTTGGTTATTTAAATGGAATGCAACACTTGCCATACCGCCTTTATGTCCTTCACGAGGGCCATAAACATTAAAATAACGGAAGCCACAAATCATCGATTCTGCTTCAGGTAAAATTTGGCGTACATATTCATCGAATAGGAATTTTGAATAACCGTAGACATTTAAAGGTGCTTCGTATTTTCTATCCTCGATAAAGTTATCTGTACGACCGCCATAAGTGGCAGCAGAAGAGGCATATAAGAAAGGAATTTGGCGTTCAAGACAAAAATGAAGTAGCTCTTTAGAATATTGATAGTTGTTATCCATCATATATTTGCCATCCCACTCAGTGGTTGATGAGCAAGCACCTTCATGGAAAACTGCATCGATATCGCCGAAATCATCACCTGCAACAACGCTCGCAATAAAATCTTCTTTATCCATGTAATCGGTAATATTCAGATCGACCAAATTCACGAACTTGGTGCCATCTTTAAGGTTATCAACAACCAATATATCGGTATAACCTTCATCATTTAATGCTTTAACAATATTGCTGCCGATAAAACCTGCACCGCCCGTGACGATAATCATGTGGCTACCCCTTCATATAAAAATCTAAAAATTAGCTCTAGGTCTATAATAACACTGAACAGCATTAACGGTAGTATTCATCACGGAACAACAGGCTGAAATTCTCGAAAAACACAGTGTGTATTAGTGATCTTAATTACACAAATAACATTATTTATTTACATTTGTCGTTTTTAATAGAACAAAGGCATAGAATAAGAAACAATAACGACTACATTATAATCAAAAATGTATGTTACCTCTTTTCGTTCTGTAGTCTTAGGAGAAAGTATGTCTACCCACTCTTTCTATCAACAAATTAATCAACAACTCGAACAAACTCGTCAAGATGGTCTCTTTAAAAACGAGCGCATTATCACTTCTTCGCAAAGCGCAGATATCGCCGTTGCTGACGGAAGCCATGTTATTAACTTCTGCGCCAATAACTATTTAGGTTTAGCTAATCATCCCAAACTGATTGAAGCAGCAAAAGCAGGTATGGATAGCCATGGTTTTGGGATGGCTTCAGTGCGCTTTATTTGTGGTACTCAAGATTCACATAAAACATTAGAAAATAAAATTGCTGAATTTTTGGGTATGGAAGATGCCATTTTGTATTCCTCTTGCTTCGATGCTAATGGCGGACTATTTGAAACATTAATGGGGCCTGAAGATGCGATTATTTCTGATGCCTTAAACCATGCTTCTATTATTGATGGTGTGCGTTTATGTAAAGCGAAGCGTTATCGCTACGCCAATAACAATATGGCAGAACTGCGCTCACAACTTGAAAAAGCCAAAGCAGAGAATGCTCGCCACATTATGATCGCGACAGACGGCGTATTTTCTATGGATGGTGTGATTGCCGATCTTAAAAGTATCTGTGATTTAGCGGATGAATTTGGTGCCTTAGTGATGGTCGATGATTCGCATGCCGTGGGTTTTGTGGGTGAACAAGGCCGCGGAACTCATGAGTATTGTGATGTGATGGACAGAGTCGACATTATCACGGGCACTTTAGGTAAAGCCTTAGGCGGTGCATCGGGTGGTTATACCGCTGCACGTAAAGAAGTGGTTGAGTGGTTACGTCAGCGTTCTCGTCCTTATTTATTCTCTAACTCGTTAGCGCCTGCGATTGTTTCTGCTTCTATTGCTGTTTTAGATATGCTGAAAACCGGTGATGAAATACGCGCTCGTTTATGGCGTAACGCTTCGCTTTTCCGTGAAAAAATGAGTGCGGCAGGCTTTACATTGGCGGGTGCTGATCACGCGATTATTCCGGTGATGCTAGGCGACGCTAAATTAGCCCAAGAGTTTGCAACCCGCTTACTTGATGAAGGGATTTATGTCACAGGATTCTTCTATCCTGTTGTACCACAAGGCCAAGCTCGTATTCGTACACAAATGTCGGCAGCACATACTGCTGAACAAATTGAGCGTGCAGTGGCGGCATTTATCAAAATCGGCAAACAACTTAATGTGATTGCATAAGGTTCCCATATGAAAGCATTGTCAAAATTAAAAGCGCAAGAAGGTATCTGGATGACCGATGTCCCAGTACCTGAACTTGGTCATAACGATGTGATGATCAAAATTCGTAAAACAGCAATTTGTGGCACTGATGTTCATATTTATAACTGGGACGAGTGGTCACAAAAAACAATTCCTGTTCCCATGGTTGTAGGTCATGAATATATCGGCGAAATTGTTGCAATAGGACAGGAAGTTAAAGGTTTTAATATTGGTGATCGCGTCTCTGGTGAAGGGCATATCACTTGTGGTCATTGCCGTAATTGCCGTGGTGGTCGTACGCATTTATGCCGTAATACTATTGGTGTGGGTGTAAATCGTCCAGGCTGTTTTGCTGAATATCTGGTTATCCCTGCCTTTAATGCATTTAAAATTCCAGACAATATTCCTGATGAGCTTGCCGCTATTTTTGACCCATTTGGTAATGCTGTACATACCGCGCTATCTTTTGATTTAGTGGGAGAAGATGTGCTGGTTTCTGGTGCTGGCCCAATTGGTATTATGGCTGCTGCAATTTGTAAACATGTCGGTGCACGTCATGTGGTGATCACGGATGTTAATGAATATCGCCTTGATCTTGCGAAAAAAATGGGTGTTACCCGAGCAGTTAATGTCAGCAAAGAAAACTTAATCGATGTGATGAAAGAGTTAGGCATGACAGAAGGTTTTGATGTGGGATTAGAAATGTCAGGCGCACCACCTGCGTTTCGTACCATGCTGAATACTATGAATCATGGCGGTCGTATTGCCCTTTTAGGTATTCCGCCTTCTGATATGGCGATTGATTGGGGACAAGTTATCTTTAAGGGATTGTTTATTAAAGGTATCTATGGTCGTGAGATGTTCGAAACATGGTATAAAATGGCGGCACTTATTCAGTCTGGCCTTGATCTCTCGCCTATTATTACTCATCAATTCCCAATTGATGAATTTCAAAAAGGCTTTGATATCATGCGTTCAGGCCAATCAGGTAAAGTGATTTTAGATTGGCAGTGATATGTGAGAGCTAAGGAAAAAAAGAGCCTTTTAAGGCTCTTTTTTGTTACATTATTTTTCAACTTCGCCGATTTCGTTCGGAGTAGGCGTATTCGGTATTTTCTTTTTTTCTGATGAGTTAAACCCGCTTGATAAGGTATTAATCAGCGTACTTTTTTTCATCGAAATAATGGCTTCTTGTGCGGGTTTTAACCAAGACGCAGGTTTTGGCTCTTGTGGTTGTTCTGTTGGTGGTACAACTTTTGGTGGTTCTGGTTGTATTGGTTTTTCTGCCTGTGGTTTTAATAGAGTACTCGGTGCAACCAGTTGAATATCAGCAGGTAATAAAGGTAACTGCTGCTGTAATGCTCGGACGGTTGAGGGGTGAGGGTGTCCAATCGCAATTGCAGAGCCATTCTTTCGTGCTAAAGCAATAGCGCGAGCCAGTTGTTGCCTTGTTTCAGCTTCGGTTTGTACGTTATCAAGAAAAACATGACGGCGTAAAGAGGGAACACCTGCGGCTTTTGCAGCAATGGCCGCTTGTGTATTACCAATGGTCACGCTATCTAAAAAATAGAGGTTTGAGTGATTAAGGGCTTTAATGACTCTATCCATCGCTTGTCTATTGGATGTCATCGCACTGCCCATATGGTTATTCATACCGATAGCGAAAGGAACATTACTAATAGCATGCTGAATAATGCGGTTAATTTCATCCTGACCCATAGAAGGTTTTAGGGTATCGCGCTCTAGAGGTTGTTTGCTAATAGGAGCCATTGGCATGTGGATCAGGATTTCTCGTCCTTGAGCATGGGCTTTAGTCGCCATTTCTTTACCATGAGGGGAATCAGGCAAAATAGCGATAGAAACTGCCGTAGGAAGTTGTAAAACTTGGTTATCTTCTTTTTTACGATAACCAAAATCATCAATCACAATGGCTAATTTGGCTGCGAATGCGGGAGTACTCACAACCAGACTTAGCAACATTAAACTAAGTAAAAAAGAGCGCTTGCGTTGTAATGTGCCAAGTAATTTCAAACCTACCTCCCAAGCCAAGGAACTGGATTTACCGCTTTCCCTTGACGTCTAATTTCAAAATAGAGTGCTGAACGCTCTTGTCCACCACTGTTACCGACTAAAGCAATAGCTTGTCCAGCTTTAACTTGCTGCCCCACATTCACTAAAGCACTTTGGTTATAACCGTAAAGGCTCATATCGCCTTTACCGTGTTCAACCACGACGACTAAACCATAGCCTTGAAGCCAATCGGCTAACAACACGCGACCATCAGCAATAGCTTTCACTTCGGTACCTTGTGCCGCAGGTATAACAATACCTTTCCAACGTAATTCACCAGAGCCAGAAATAGACTCACCAAAACGGTGTAATAAAGAGCCTCTGATAGGCCAAATGGCTTGTCCAGCAGGTCTACCCAAACCGCCTGTACGAGACATCAATGATTGCTCTTCGGCTGTTGGTTTATAGGTTGAACCTCGTTGTTGTGCTTCACGCTGTTTTGCTGCAATGCGAGCGGCTTCTCGGGCCTCTCGCTCAGCACGGGCTTTGGCTTCACGCTCTGCTTGTGCAATTTTATTTCTTAACTGTGCTTCGTTAGCCCGCATGGTGGCTAAATTTTTCTGATCCGCTTTTAATGTTGATTCAAGTTGAGTTAGCGTTTTTTGGCGAGCGGCTAATGCGTTATCAAGCTTTTGCTTCTCTTGTTGTTGCTTTGTGAGAACTTGTTTTTGTTCATTTTGTTTTGCTTGTTGAGCGTTTTTTTCCGCTTCAAGTTCTTTTGAGGTTTGAGCAAGCTCTGCCATTGTTTCTTTACGCGCATCATTAATATAGCTGTAATACGCTAAGATACGCTCTTCACGTTGGCCTTCTTCACCACGAAATAGAAGCTCTATACCTTGATGTTTACCTTGGCGATAAGCCGCATCCATTTGGCGAGCTAATAATTCTTGTTGAGATTGATACTGTTTTTGTAAGCGTGCAATATTTGCAGTAATGGTTTTGATCTCTTTGCCTAACGTTTGTAAGCGGTTTTGTGTTTCATGCACAGAGCGACCAGCACTAGAAATTTGGGTTTCCTGTGTTTTTAATTGATTAAGAAGGGCTGTACGTTGTTTTTGTTGTTCTTGAACCTGTTTTTCTTTTTCAGCAATCGTGGTTTGTAAATCTTTTAGCTGATTACGATTATCCGTTAATGTGTTCGCAAAAATAGGGGATGCAGAAAAGAGGGAGGTGCTAATAAGCAACGTGATTAACGGTAAAGAAAATACACGATAAGACGGATGTGTTTTTTTTTGAAGATCCATTTTCTCTGCCATCTGACCAACGTACCTTTCATAACAGTTTGTAAGATTATTTCATGTCACAAAACAACTGACCAGCTAACACGAAATAAAGCCGAAATTTCAGATAATACCTAACAGGTAATCTATTCAATTAATAAGAGATTATAAAGCAATAATAATAGGAGAGCGGAAAAAAGAGGCAATCTGTGTGACAGCGCAATAGAATATCACGCTGTCCACGAGAGAGATTATTCGACGATAGTACCCCAAAGGTCATATTCGTCAGCATGTTCAATAAGAACACGCACGATTTGCCCTGGCTCTACATCAAATTGCTCATTGAGGTAAACAGCACCATCAATTTCAGGAGCATCAGCCATGCTACGACCAATCGCGCCTTCTTCATCGACTTCATCAATCATAACCAGCAATACTTTGCCGATTTTTTCTTGCAGGCGTTCAGTCGAAATTTGTTGTTGCAACTGCATAAAGCGATGATAACGTTCTTCTTTCACTTCTTCAGGCACTTGATCCGCCAGTTCATTTGCTTTTGCACCATCAACAGGGCTGTATTTAAAGCAACCTACGCGATCTAAACGTGCTTCGGTGAGGAAATCCAACAACATTTGGAAATCTTCTTCTGTTTCACCCGGAAAACCAACAATAAAGGTAGAACGTAAGGTTAATTCAGGGCAAATTTCACGCCAGCGCTTTACTCGCTCTAAGGTACGTTCAACGGCACCTGGGCGTTTCATTAGTTTTAAGATCTTAGGGCTAGCATGCTGAAGCGGAATATCCAAATAAGGTAGAATTTTACCTTCAGCCATTAAAGGAATGACATCATCAACATGTGGGTATGGATAAACGTAGTGTAAACGAACCCAAATGCCTAATTTTGCCAGTTGTTCACATAAACTGACCATACTGGTTTTGACAGGCATTCCATCCCAAAAACCCGTTTGATGTTTAGTATCAACACCGTAAGCAGAAGTATCTTGAGAGATAACAAGTAACTCTTTTACGCCTGCATTAACTAATCTTTTAGCTTCACCTAATACTTCACCAATTGGACGACTGTCTAAATCGCCTCGCATTGATGGAATAATGCAGAAAGTACAACGGTGATTACAGCCTTCAGAGATTTTTAAATAGGCGTAATGACGAGGTGTTAATTTTACACCTTGTTCAGGAACAAGACTGAGAAAAGGATTGTGGTCAGGTTTTGGTACATAGTGGTGAATATGAGATAAAACTTGCTCATAACTATGAGGCCCTGTGATTTCGAGTACTTTTGGGTGCACTTCACGAATTTGGTTCTCTTTTGCACCTAAACAGCCAGTAACAATCACTTTACCGTTTTCATCGAGTGCTTCACCAATCGCTTCTAGCGATTCTTGTACTGCGCTGTCAATAAACCCACAGGTGTTGACGATGACTAAATCAGCATCATTATAGGTAGGAACAACTTGATAACCTTCTGTGCGCAGTTCGGTTAAGATACGTTCAGAGTCCACTAAATTTTTAGGACAACCTAATGAAACGAATCCAATTTTAGGCACTTGATTTGTTTGCGACATGCTCGTGTTCTCAATACTTTTAAATAAATAACAGATAGTTGTTGTATCTCAGACAGGTATAAATCTTACGTAATATGGGCGATTTTATACGTAAGTAGCCATTATAAGGGATGCTGATTTATTAATAGCTTGCCTGAAGAGGGATCTTGTAGAGTAAAAAGGAGTGACCTTTTTAATTCATCATTTTTCATAAATCCGATGCTAATGGTACATAAATCCGTCAATAAAAAAAATGATTGTTGAGAAACTTTCCGCAAAAATAGAAAGAGAAACGCAGGAATAGGCTGTAATTGCGCCATGACAAAGGTATACTTTGGCTCTTTGATACTATTTTTAACTAACGAGAGTGATTGCATCCTATGCTGCAAGAAGTAATGCAATTTTTCAACCGGCACACCCTGTTAAGTTTTGTCTGGGTCGCATTGCTGGTGGCGGTCATTGTATTGACCTTTAAAGGGCTTTTTTCTAAGACGAAAAATATTTCCCGTACAGAAGCGATTTCTTTGATAAACAAAGAGAATGCGGTGTGTGTTGATATCCGTAGCCGTGATGAGTTCCGTAAAGGACACATCATTGATTCTATCAATTTAACGCCTTCTGAAATCAAAAGTAATAATATTGCTGAGCTGGAGAAATATAAATCACAGCCAGTTATTGTTGTGTCACCATCAGGCATTGAAGGTGCAAAACCTGCTGAGAGCCTAATTAAACTCGGTTTTGAAAAAGTCTTTATCTTAAAAGATGGTCTTTCAGGCTGGAGTGGTGAGAATTTACCACTGGCTAAAGGTAAAAAGTAACGAGCGGGCAGATTGAGTTCTATACTTACTGCTATTCAATTAATAAGGATATAAAAAGGTAAGATTATTATGTCAGAACAGCAAAACCAAGAGATGACTTTTCAAATTCAACGTATCTATACAAAAGATATCTCTTTTGAAGCGCCTAATGCCCCACAAGTTTTCCAAAAAGAGTGGCAACCAGAAGTTAAATTAGATCTGGATACTTCTTCTAATACTTTAGCTGAAAACGTCTATGAAGTTATTCTGCGCGTGACTGTAACCGCAACAATGGATAACGAAACTGCATTCCTGTGTGAAGTTCAACAAGCAGGTATCTTTACCGTTGAAGGTATCGAAGGCACTCAATTAGCACATTGCTTAGGTGCATATTGCCCTAACGTTCTGTTCCCTTATGCTCGTGAATGTATCACTAACTTAGTCAGCCGTGGTACTTTCCCACAACTGAATTTAGCACCAGTTAACTTTGATGCGTTGTTTATGAACTATTTACAGCAGCAACAAACTGATGCCGCTAATGAAGGGGTTGAAGAAGCTTAATGAACGCTTCTATGACAGTTATCGGTGCCGGTTCATACGGCACCGCTTTAGCGATTACTTTGGCGCGCAATGGCCATGACGTCGTACTTTGGGGTCATGATGCTGAGCATGTTGCTGCGTTAGAGCAAGCTCGCTGTAATCAGGCATTTCTGCCCGATGTTTCCTTTCCTGATAGTTTATACATGGAAGCTTCTTTGCAAAAAGCCATTGAAGCCAGCCGTAATATTCTGGTTGTGATCCCAAGCCATGTTTTTGGTGATGTATTACAACAGATCAAACCCTTTTTACGTCAGGATGCGCGTGTTGTTTGGGCGACAAAAGGACTTGAGGCACATACTGGTCGCTTGTTGCAAGATGTAGCGCGTGAAGTATTAGGTAATGAAATCCCGCTCGCAGTTTTATCAGGACCTACTTTTGCTAAAGAGCTTGCGGCAGGTTTACCTACTGCGATTTCTGTGGCATCAACGGATAATACGTTCTCTGAAGAGCTTCAACAGCTTTTCCATTGTGGCAAAAGTTTCCGTGTTTATAAAAACCCTGACTTTATCGGTGTGCAACTGGGTGGCGCGGTAAAAAACGTTATCGCCATTGGCGCGGGTATGTCTGATGGTATGGGTTTTGGTGCCAATGCACGTACAGCGCTTATCACCCGTGGTCTTGCTGAGATGAGTCGTTTAGGGAAAGCTTTAGGTGCAGATGCAGCAACCTTTATGGGAATGGCAGGGTTAGGTGATTTAGTCTTAACCTGTACTGATAACCAATCTCGTAATCGTCGATTCGGCATGATGCTAGGTCAAGGTTTTGATGTTGATACTGCCCAAGAGAAAATTGGGCAGGTAGTTGAAGGTTATCGTAATACCAAAGAAGTTCGCGCATTAGCAGAACAAGTTGGTGTTGAAATGCCTATCACTGAGCAGATCTACCAGATTTTATATCAGCATAAAGATGCCAAAGAAGCGGCATTATCTTTATTAGGTCGCGCAACGAAAGATGAGATAGACAGCAATCTGTTCTAAGTCTATTTTAAATAGTCAGTTATTTATTTCTGTTTTAAACATAAGAAGCCTAAGTTTTTGCTTAGGCTTCAATGTAAAAGAATGAGAGTGAGTATGTCGCTAGAAGAGCTAAAAAGAGTCTGGGATCATATTAAAAATGAAGCAAGATGTTTGGCAGATTGCGAGCCAATTTTGGCGAGTTTCTTCCATGCGACATTACTCAAGCATGAAAATTTAGGCAGCGCTTTAAGTTATATGCTGGCGAACAAGCTGGCAACTCAGACAATGCCCGCGATTGCTGTGCGTGAGATTGTTGAAGAAGCATATCGTAGCGATAATTCTATGATTGAATCTGCAGCTTATGATATTTCCGCTGTTCGTTTACGCGACCCTGCTGTTGATAAATACTCCACACCTCTGCTTTATCTAAAAGGTTTCCATGCCTTACAAGCTTATCGCATAGCTCATTGGTTATGGGGGCAAGATCGTAAAGCACTTGCCATTTACCTACAAAACCAGATATCTGTTACTTTTGGTGTCGATATTCATCCAGCCGCCCGCATTGGCCATGGCATTATGCTTGATCATGCGACAGGTATTGTGATTGGTGAAACTGCTATCGTCGAGAATGATGTCTCTATTTTACAATCTGTTACCTTAGGGGGAACAGGTAAAACTTGCGGTGATCGTCATCCTAAAGTACGCGAAGGCGTGATGATTGGTGCTGGTGCTAAAATACTTGGTAATATTGAGATTGGTCGCGGTGCTAAAATTGGCGCTGGCTCTGTGGTATTACATGAAGTTCCTGCACACACCACGGTTGCTGGTGTACCTGCTCGCATTGTGGGTAAACCAACCAGTGATAAGCCTTCACTCGATATGGATCAACACTTTAATGGTGTAGTATCTGGTTTTGAATGTGGTGATGGTATTTAATGGTATCAACAGAAGTCACACTCTCTGAACTTAAGGCTTGTTTACACGCTGAATATATTAGTGATAACAAGCCTTTTAGCTGGATAAGACTTTTTCATCGTGTTTTTTTCTGCCAACGCTCACGTTATCTATTTTGGTGGCGTGTCGCCCAATTCTTTTATTTCTCTAACCATCGTTTTCTTAAAAAGTTAGGCACTCGCATTGGTGCTAACAATAATCGTAAATATTGCAACGATATCTCACTAAGAACACGTATAGGCAAAGGTCTTTCATTACCGCATCCTATCGGGATTGTACTGACTAATTACTGTCAGTTAGGCGAGAATGTGACCTTAATGCAAGGCGTGACGATTGGTGTAAAAGCGAAAGATGGCAAAGCCAATATTCGAGTCGGCAATAACGTTTATATTGGTTGTAACTCATCGATTATTGGCGGAGAGATAGTGGTAGGTGATAATGCCGTGATTGGCGCTCATGCATTGGTGTTGAAAGATGTAGGGGAAGGGTGTCGGTATATCACGAAGGTTGTTGCTGAAATAAAACGACCAAAAATAGACTAAATGAAGTTTTAATATATTTGGATCCAATAGAAAAAAGCGCTTGCTCATTATTTATGAACAGCGCTTTTTGCATTTCAGTCTCTTAATAACGCACCAGGATAACCTAGTTGACGCCATGCCTCGAAAACTACAACGGCAACAGTATTTGATAGGTTCATACTGCGACTATCTGCAAGCATAGGGACTCTGATTTTCTGCTGTGTTGGCATATTATCCAATACATAAGGTGGTAAACCACGAGTTTCAGGTCCAAAAAGAAGATAATCGCCATCTTGATAGCTAACGTTGCTATGTGCAGGAGTCCCTTTTGTCGTTAAGGCAAATACACGTGCACCTGTCGGTGATTGTGCATTATCAGGGTTTAAACCTTCACTTTCTAAAAAAGCATAATAATCGTGGTGCTGTTTAATATCTGCAAACTCACGATAATCAAGCCCTGCACGACGTAGACGTTTATCATCCCAAGTAAAACCCAAAGGTTGGATCAAATGGAGATGAAAGCCTGTGTTAGCACACAGGCGAATAATATTACCCGTATTCGGTGGAATTTCGGGTTCAAATAAGACGATATTGAGCATATTAAGCCTAAGATAGGGCATTAAGAATGAGTGCTATTTTAGAACACCTATTTTTTTAGCTAAAGATGGAAATTTAGATCTAAAAAAACCATTGAAAGCATAATGAGAGAAATAATAAATAGAATGAAAAATATTTAATTTTTCTTCTTCTCTATAAATTCTCCATTGATATTTTGCAGCATCAAGTTTATTAGAAGAAATTGAGTTTTCTCTTATGTTATAAGAGCCTAAAGATTCATTTATTCCATAAGCATAGGGAGTTTGTTTCAATAATTTCAACCACAATGCGTAATCTTGTCTTTTTCTAATTGAAGGCATAGCGAAATCAGTAAATTTATGTTTATCAAACATTACTGTTAAACAACCAATAGAACAGACTTTTAGCATATCTGAGTAGCTTACTTTTTCAGGTATCCCAATTTTACAGATAAACGTATTATCTTCATAAACCCTATCATAGGCTGAAAAACAAAAATCTATGTTATTAGATAACATAAAGTTAAGCTGTTTTTCTAGTTTATCCTCTCGCCAAGAATCATCACTATCTAGAAAGCAAATAAAACGACCGCTAGATACCGATAAACCTCTATTGCGAGTAATTCCTGCGCCTTGATTAATATCGTTTTTTAATATCTTTATTCTTTCGTCATCATAAGAAGAGATTATTTCAATAGTGTTATCATTAGAACAATCATCAATAATAACTAATTCAAAGTTTTTATAAGTTTGCTTAAGAACGGATTCTATGGACTTCCTTATATATTCACCAGAATTGTAGGATGGCATAATGATAGATATTAAAAAATTAGTGTTTTTAGATAACATCAGAACTACTGCCTAATCTGAAAGGGAAGATATAAATTAATCGTTACCAAATAGGTCACGAGTATAAACTTTTTCTTCAACATCATTTAATGCAGAAGCCATTCTATTGGTAATGATAACATCAGAAATAGCTTTAAATTCATTTAGATCGTTGATTAGTTTTGAATTAAAGAAAGTCTCTTCTTGCATTTCTGGTTCATAAATCACCACTTCAATACCTTTGGCTTTGATTCGTTTCATAATGCCTTGGATTGAAGATGAGCGGAAATTATCAGAACCCGATTTCATAATTAAACGATATACACCCACAACTTTAGGTGATTTCGCAATAATTGAGTCCGCAATAAAATCTTTACGGGTGCGGTTAGCTTCAACAATAGCCCCAATAATATTATTAGGTACAGATTCGTAGTTTGCTAATAGTTGCTTAGTATCTTTCGGTAAGCAATAGCCGCCATAACCAAATGATGGGTTATTGTAATGATTACCAATGCGAGGATCTAAACAAACACCTTCAATAATTTGTTTTGCATTTAAGCCATAAGCTTGAGCATAGCTATCTAATTCATTGAAGTAAGCAACACGTAATGCAAGATAGGTATTAGCAAATAATTTGATTGCTTCTGCTTCTGTTGAATCAGTATAAAGCACATCAATATCTTTTTTCTGAGCACCTTCAACCAACAGATTTGCAAAGGTTTCTGCTCTTTCTGAACGCTCACCAATCACGATACGAGAAGGGTAAAGATTATCGTAAAGCGCACGGCCTTCGCGTAAGAACTCAGGAGAAAATATAATGTTCTCAGTATTATATTTCTCTCTCATTTCTTTAGTAAAACCAACCGGAATGGTTGATTTAATAATCATCGTGGTGTGTGGATTATATTCTAAAACGTCACGAATAACCGACTCGACAGATGAGGTGTTAAAGTAGTTAGTTTTAGGATCATAATCGGTCGGCGTTGCGATAATAACAAAATCAGCATCTTGGTAAGCAGTTGTTTTATCTAGAGTTGCTGTGAAGTCGAGTTCTTTCGTAGCTAAAAACTCTTCAATTTCTTTATCTGAAATTGGTGAGATTTTTTTGTTTAAGAGTTCGACTTTTTCTTTATTGATATCTAACGCAATAACTTTGTTATTTTGGGAAAGAAGGATCCCGTTAGATAGACCGACATAGCCGGTTCCGGATATGGTGATTTTCATTTTATATAATATTCCTTGATTCTAAAGTATATATTCTATGTAATTTACATATGAGATAATAATATATGCATACTATTTATTCTTAGAAAGATTATTTTTTTCATTATTAATAATCGTAAGTATTAAATTATCCCATGAATGTTCTTTTAAGAAAGAATTTGCTTGTGTTTGATCATAATCTTTTGTTGGTATTTTAATAATAATTTTTTTAAAATTTTCAGCTGAGTTTTCATCAACAAAAGTAATAAGATGATTATAGTCTTTATATATTTCTTTACTTGCAGTTTGAAAAAAATCACTATTCAATGCTATTACTGGTAAATGACATGCTGTTGCCTCTAATAGTACTTGACCAAAAGGTTCGTACGTCGAAGGTAAACAAAAAATATCTGAAGAATTATAAAATTCTTCAGGGGTCGAAGTAGATTTAATAATTGTGATTTTATGTTTTATATCTAAATCATTTATTAATTCTAAATAATTTTTTAACAATGGACCATCACCAACAAGTATTAAATGATAATCATCATTTAATATACTTATCATCTTAATCACAACTTCAAAATTTTTTACTTTTACAAATCTACCAAGGCATAAAACTATTTTTTTATTTAAAGGTAAGTCGTGTTTTTTTCGTAATATTTTTTTTCTTGTTCACTTACTGGGTGAAATCTTCTTAAATCAATCCCTGGCGGGACTTGAATGATTTCTTTATTATTTTTTCTGTAGAATGATATTTGTTCATTCATCGTTTTACTAAAACAGTAAATATAAGGTGTTTTATTAAAAACATATTTTTCAATAATAATATTAGAAAGAAATTTTATTTTTTCTAAAAAGTCAGTGCCTCTTTTTTTATTTTGAAAGAAGTGAACGCCTGGGACTATAAAATGGAAATTGTTTATATTACTTAATAATAATGAAAATGAGGTAAGGGTATGTCTTGATATTATTAAATCATAATTACCTGTATCTTTTTCTTTTAATAATTTTTTCAAAGAGAATAAAAATAAACCGAATTTACGTTGTTTATACCTATAAATATTAGCACCAAAAATAATCTCGTGACTTGGTAAGTAACCATCGTCACTTGTGATAACATCTATATCCCAACCTAATTCGTATAATGAATTACAAATACTGCGGAGCGAGTTTTCTACGCCTCCAAAATTAGGATGAAAGGAAGTATTTAGTAATAATGCTTTCATAGAATTCTGTTTTCTATAAGAATAGTATTAGTTGTGTTACAGAAAATATCGCCATTTTCATTTATATCTGGATGCACCATTACTTCTAAGTTACCTTTATGAATATATCCAATTTTAAATTCATCAATGTTAATAAATTCAGAAGTTAGGTTCATTTTATTTAAAACTAAATTTAATGTCATTATTTTTTTATAGAGTATCTTTAACTTTGATCTTGAGCCTGTAGTTCTTGGTATTCTAATTTTTAAATTATATTTTTTCCCTAATGATTTTACAATGCCAAATATAGGAAAGATAGTATGTGTGTGTTGGTGGGAATCTATATGGGTTGGAGTAATTCCATTATCAAGTAAATAGCAGATTTGTTTTTCTAACTCTATTCTAATCACACTTGATAATTTTTTTTGTATTTTTAATGATGTTCTATTTATATTAAATTCCAATTTATCATTTTTTTTGTTGTAAATTTGAGGAAAGTTTTTTATTTCAGATGTTAATGAATGACCTTCCACTAAATTTAGGTGAATACCTATGGGCAATTTTAGCTCTTTCGTGAGTTGAATGGCTTCATCAGTAGAATTCATATTCGTTAATATTGTAGTGCTATTTATTATTCCATATTCAAAGCAAGTGATAATCGCTTTATTTACAGTTGGAGAGATACCAAAATCATCAGCATTAATAATTATTTTTTCCATGATTTCTCCCTAATAAGTAGTGTTAGATAATATAATGGAGAAAAATAAATTTTTGAAATTATTTCTTCACCACCAAATGATAATTTAAATTTGGCAATACCATCCATATCACCAAAAGCGATACCACCCCAATCATATGTATTAAAATCACTATTTTTTAGATAGATGAGGTCATTCCAATGGTGAAACCTGTTTATCATACCCACAATTTTATGTTCAATATTATGATTGGTAATTGAATATAGCAATTCAGCATAATCATTTATAATTAAATAAACATGAATGGATTGCCATTCATTATTTAATTCTGTTGAGGTTAATAATATATTATTTTTATATTTTTTTAATCTCTCTTCAGAAAGTTTTGCTAGTGATAAGTTTTTAAATTCAATAAATTCATTGTATAAATTTATAAATGAGGTAAGAGTTATGCTGTTAATATTGTTTTAACATCTTCTTTTTTAATTTTATTTATTTCATTTCTTGTGTTCTTTTTTACATTGGACCACAAGTCATCTTCATTATTTGATAGATAATTAACTATACTTCGCTTATCTTTTTGTATAAAAGGTAAGGTAGTATTAAATTCATTGTGCCCTTTATATGCTGTAAATTTAAATAAATCAGAAACATCAATGTTTTTATAATTCCATTTATCATTAAAGGTTAAACCAAATTTTTTAAATTTAATATTCATTTTGAGTAGACCAATATAAAAGCATGAATTACAGATTTAAAACTATCAAATTTTTTAAAATTTTTTTTAATTAAAAATAAGTAATATAAAAATGTTCCTTTTAATGTTCCGAATATCCGTTGAAAACATAACATTCTGGATTTAAAAGCATAAATATTATTAAAGATGAGGCCACTAGAATCATCAGGATGCTCTCCTATGATTTCTGCTATATATCTTCCTTTTAATTTTTTCTTTAGAAATTGAGAGAGAAATACGGTTCATCACAAAGAAAGTATTTTTCACCAGCACCTAAATCTTCAGGAAATTTAAAGTGATTATCTGAAATGTGTTTTCTAACACAAGTTACTTCAATAGTCCCAATATTAAGGATAGTTCTATAATTATGTTCAAAATCTTGTTTTTTAAATTTGTGCCAACTATAGTTTTTTAAGTAAGAGAAAGTTAAAAAACTATATTCGGGATACTTACTATAAGCTGAAGCTATAATATAATTTATATTATCAATATATTTCACATCGTCATCACAGAATAAAACAATATCAGCTTTCGATTTCGAAATGGCTATATTACGGCTTTTAGTTACACCTTTAGTATAACTCTTAAAATATTTAATATCTTTTCTACTGAGGAATAATTTTTCTAATAAAAGTTCATAATTATCTTCAGCTAAAATTTGATGAACAATAATAATTGTTACATTATCTTTTGGTGTGGGAATGTTTTTTAAAAATTTCAAGATGCCATCACGATAAATTGAATATAGCATGTCAATACTCATTTTTATATTCCTTCCCCAAACGATAAAGAATAATTATATTCGCAATAGTCCAAAAAAATGCAAGGAAGCATATTCTGAACGATAAAGAGATGTAATTAGAAAACTAAAAAATAGTAAAAAAGAAGCATAAAAATATTTATTTTTTCTGTAACTATCAAACAATATTTTTCCAATTTTTAAAAGGCCAATGGAAAAAAGTAGTATTCCAAATAGCCCTCCATCCCATAAAAAATCAACAAATAGATTATTTGAAATACTAAAGTCTATTTCTTTGAAATTATTTATCGCAAGAATATTGTAAAAATCAAGGCTATTCAATCCATTTCCAAATAACTGATTTATAAATGGAATGTCTAGGAAACCCGCTATTATTGTTACAATAACGTATGATCTTGTTGAATCACCAGAAACTTCACTTTTTAACTTATCTGAGAAATATTCCAAACTTGTTGAGTCTAATCCAATATATATAATAATTGGGATTAATAATAGAATTATTATTGTCAATATTAGTTTAAATGAAGCTCCAGTTTTTTTTGTTAATAAAAATATTCCTAGTAATAATGCTGCATGTAAATATACGCCAGTTGAATATGTTTTATACATTATAATAATTGTTAATATGGAAAAGATAAAAAAACTTTTTCTTTTTAAGAAGATCCATGCAATTATTAGTGATTCAAATAATAAAGGTGAGTAGTAGTTTGGTTCTCTAGCAATAGATGTAATTCTAAATCCTAGTGAGGAATTTAAAGCAGAATTGGAACCATAAATAAATGATCTAGTTTCTACGAATGGTAAGTTATATGTTAAAGCTATTATCTGATAATATGCTAGTAATAAAAATAGAGTGCATATATAGAAAGATAGTCTAGGTATAGTTTTTAATTTCCTAGGATTTCTGTCTAACCAATAATTTATAGCATATAATATTACCAATCCAATTGTTAATGTTGTAAGGCGTGATGAAAAGTTAATTAGATAGTTATAATTTAGTTTGTTAAAATTAAATAACATTCCTATACTAGAAATGGCTATATATAAAATATAGGATGAAATAAAAATTAGATTTATTTTTTCCATTTTTACTCTATTTATATTTTTTATATTAAGGAATATATAAAATGAGAGTAATAAGGTGACAATTAAAAGATTCTGTTTTTCAAAGAAAGTTATTGATAAAGGTGCTAATAAAAAGAAGAGTAATATAATCATATCAATGATATTATTTTTATGGCTATAAATATGTCTATAAGCTTTCATTATTTATTAAAATTTTTCCGGATTTGATTCATATATACTCTTATATTTTTCAATATAGCTTTCTATAGGTTTTATTTTTTTAGCTGGATTTCCTGCATATACAAAGTTGCTTTCTAAATTACTGGATACAACAGTTCCTGCAGCAACAATAACATTATCACCAATATGACTTCCTGGTAAAATGATAGTACCCACACCAATAAACACATTATTTCCTATTTTTATAGGATTTCGGTAAGATTTTCTTGAACCATTTTTCCATACTTCTTTATGAATGACTAATTCATCAATAAATAGTGTTGGAGATGCATCATGACCTATAAGATGGGCTCCAGTAATAGTGCAGTTATCTCCTATATAAAAATAATCCCCTTTTTGGCTGTGTGAAAACTCAGTATTATATATAATAGTATTATTTCCAATAAAAATATTTTTATTTCTTAATCTTTCTTTGGTTAAATTATAATTGTAATAATTTAGTAAGTTATTATATTTTTCATTTTTAATTAATATCTTTAATAAGGATATTAATTTCATTAGAATAATAATTCTAAGTTTTTTTATAAAGTTCATGTTTTTTCTCTAGTTAATCCAAACCAAGGCATATTTACACATTTTATAGATGCTATGTATACGGTTATTAGTTGTATTAATTTTACCAAAGAAAAAGATACTGCAGCACCAATTAACCCATATCTAGGGACAAATGCAAGAAGTAATATAACATTTGTAATGCCAGATAATATAGTTATGATGGCGAGGCGACCTGTTTTCTTTGAATAATAAATATATCCAGACATTATAAGATACATTCCACCAAATAATTGACCCAAGCATAACCAACCAATGATATTAGATATTGAATAATACTGTTCTCCGACTATAAATCTGATTAAAATAGGACTTATAATAAATATTAAGATACTGCAAAAAAACAAGGTGATAAAAAATAAATAGGTGTACTTTACTATTTTAATCTTTTCATTAATATCATCTTTTTTCAATTTTTCAAATAACCATGGAATATATGCTTGATATAGTGAGTTGAAAATAATTGCTATTGTGGAGCTTAGTTGTACACCCACCATATATATTCCAGCTTCACTTAATCCTATTGTTTTATTAATAATAAACCTATCAATAAAACTAATAAAGAATACACCAATAGTGTGTGGCAATAAAGGTATGCTATAGGATAAAGCATCATTCATTAAATTTGGATTAGGTTTCTGAAGTATTGAAATTAGATTACTCTTTATTAAAAGAAATGCAGATAACAAGAAGAATATTATAGATGAGATAAGTTGAGCGTCTACTCTTCCTTGTGCGCCTTGATTGAAAATTACAATTAAAATTAGAGATAAAGTTATATTGGTACTACTATTAGATAACTGAAGAATGCCAAATTTTTTTGCATCACCTCTAACTTGCCATTGAATTAATCTTAACGATATTATGTAGTTTATTGTACTTATTATTATTGCTATATATATCCAACTTGGGGGGATGGATAAAAAATCAGACAATGAGTTTATAAATATAGATATGAATAAAAATACAAGGATAGCACTTATAAAAAGAATAAATAGACATGAATTATTATATTCTTTTAATTCATTGTCACTTTTTCGTTCATCAAAATATTTTCGACTTATAGCACTAATAGTATTACAGCCAATTAATGTTCCAATACCGGCTAAAAATATTTGAAACATAGCTATTTTTCCATATTCTTCAGTTGATAAATATCGAGTTAATATTGGTAGTAGAAGAAAAGGAATTGCTGAGTTTAGTATATTAGAAATTAGGTATACACTTGCTCCTTTTAGTAACTTCATGAAATCCTAAGACCTTATCTAATAATTAATTTATTTTGTTAAAGCTACCGCACTGGGTTTACGGCCCCCAGAGCGCCAAAATTTATCTCGAAAAACTCTTATCTATATGTAATATAAGAGTTTTGTTATATAAGCATACTTTAACAATATGCAAAAACCGCAGTGAGAGTAGACTCTTCAAACCAGACGGTCAAGTGATAGCTGGGTATTTTAGCATTGATTGGGTATATATAAATATCGGAATAACGGTCGATTCAGCCAGATCATTCTGAATTGCATCAACAAACGCTAACTAAAAGAATATGCCACCTATTCTTCAATAGATGGCAGTATATTTTGATACAACAGTTTAATTACTCTATTAAGCTGCTGGTGATTTATTACCCGCTCCTGCTCTTGGCAACCAAATCTCTACTCTTAACCCACCTAATGGACTATCGTCAGCTTTAACATGGCCTCGATGTTGGCTAACTGCGGTTTCAACAATCGCTAAACCTAAGCCTGTGCCTCCAGATTCACGATCTCTTGCTTCATCAGTACGATAGAACGGTCGGAAGATATGCTCTCTATCTTCTGGGCTAACGCCTGGGCCATCATCATCAACAATAATGGTGATACCTTGGTTCTGCTCAGTAAAGGCAACTTCAATGCGAGAGTTGGAATAACGTAAGGCATTACGAACGATATTTTCAAATGCACTAGCCAGAGAATATGGATTACAGTAAATAGGCCATGCTCCCGGCGGTGTTGTCACTTGTAGTGTTTTATTACTTTGTTCGGCCTCAAATTTAGCGTTATCTAAAATATCATCCCACAATTCATTGGCTTTTACTGTTTCACGTAATAACTCGTTTTTATGTTGATTACGAGAAAGAACCAGCAAGTCATTAATCATGCCATCAAGCCGCTGAGTTTCAGTTTCAATACGCTCTAGCTCTTTACTTTCTCCACTACGACGGCGTAACAATGCGCTAGCTAATTGTAAGCGTGTTAATGGTGTTCGTAACTCGTGAGAAATATCAGAAATTAAACGTTGTTGTGCTTCAACCATACGTTCAAGAGCACTTATCATCTGATTGAAACTGGTGCCTGCTGCTAAAAACTCTTGAGGACCAGTCTCTAGCTCTGGGTGAGGGCGGAGGTTACCTTTAGCAACATCATCGGCCGCATTTTTAAGTTGTCTTGCAGGTTTTGCTAAGCTCCAAGAAAGCCATACTAATAATGGTGTGCTGATAAGCATGGTGAATATGAGTAGCAATAGCGGTTTATCAAATAATAAGTTGATAAAGTCAGATTGAGGGCTACTTGAAGGACGTACGAGATAAAGTTGGTAATGATCTTCACCATCTCTTACAGAAAAGGGCCCTAACATCTCAGAACGACCATACTTTTTCTTTTTAGGATGATCGGCGTTATCAGATTGACCAATAAAGTTTCTGACAACCTGCATCTCATTACGTTGAGCGCCGATGATACGGCCTTCACTGGTCACGATAATTAAGCGTTGACCAGGTGGTGCCCATTTATCAATAGCACGAATTAATCGACGCCACCAAAGGAGATCGTTAGCGGGATCTTGAGCTAATTCTGCTTCTATATGTTGTTCTAGCATAACGCCTTGACGGTATTCACTCTCTAAAAGAGGGGTAAGCTGGCGCGAGTCCAGCTTTGGAACCATCATAACTAGCACAAGAACTAATGCTAGCGTCAGCCAGAATATTGCGAAAATGCGCGCTGACAGACTATTTATCATAAAGAATATTTATCAAGTTATTGAAACCATCAGATAACCACGGCCACGTAATGTTTTAAACCAAGGTTGTCCATCTGTTCTTTCTGGTAATTTACGGCGTAAATTAGAAATATGCATATCAATCGCTCTATCAAACGGTGTTAAGCGCTTGCCAAGTACTTCTTGGCTTAGATGTTCACGAGATACGACTTGTCCTAAATGCTGAGCAAGTAAATAAAGCAAAGTAAACTCAGTTCCTGTTAACTCTAGCGGTTCATTATCAAAACTTGCTTCTTGTCGACCAGGATTAAGTTGTAGCTTATCGACCTGTAATGTTGGAGATGTATTGCTGTCAGTCTGTTTTTGTTCGCTCCAGTTAGAACGACGTAAAATAGCTCTGATACGAGCAACTAGCTCTCTATCATTAAATGGTTTTGGTAAATAATCATCAGCACCTAGCTCTAGGCCAAGTACTCGGTCAAGATCACTGCCTCTTGCCGTTAACATAATGACAGGGGTCTGGAAATTTTGGCGTAATTCTTTGAGTGTCTCAATCCCGTTTTTACGTGGCATCATGATATCCAGTAATAACAAGTCGATAGAAGCATCCAAAAGTTTAAGTGCTTGTTCGCCATCAGAGGCGATTACAACATTAAAGCCTTCCATTTCAAGCAGTTCTTTCAATAGCGATGTTAATTCGCGATCGTCATCCACTAATAAGATTTTATGCATTCGTCAATTCCTCCAAGAGAAAAATACGATAATAAATAGCGCGAATCTATGACTTTACGTTCTTTTACACGCTCTGACGCTAGTTTGCAGCCGCAACGGTATAGTAATCCACATAGCAAAGAATTACACATATGAATTATACACATTGAAGTCATATTAATTAGGTCGGTATTAATTTACCGAATTAGGAGTGAAGCAATGCGTAAAGTAGCAGTAGTTGCACTAGCATCAATGTTTTTGGCAGCTCCGACGATGGTATTAGCTGAAACTACAAATACCAATCCGCCTACTGAGCAACAGTATAATGGTAATTACCACTGTGGTTATGGCAATGGAATGCATGGCGACCGTGATTATAGAGGTCACCGTGGACAACGTGGTCATATGATGAATAACGGTGGACATATGATGGGGAACGGCTACGGCGACTCCTATATGTTTAACGGAATTACATTAACTGAACAACAACGTACACAAATGCGCGATTTAATGCGCCAGCATCATCAAGACAGATATAACGGAGATTTCCGTCAGCGTCATGAGAATATGCATAAATTAGTCACAGCTGAGAAATTTGATGAAGCGGCTGTAAGAGCACAGATGCAAGATATGGATAAACAAGCAATTGAGCGCCATGTTGAAATGGCGAAAGTCCATAACCAAATGTATCAGCTGTTAACCCCAGAACAGAAAGCGCAGTTGGAAAAGAATTACCAACAGCAAATGTCATCTGTTGACCAACAAGGTCAACAGAATCAGTAGTGAAGTAAGAGTGTAGTAAAGCAGTACCTAGTTAGAGAGTAAGTAGCAACAACGAAGTTTTTTCCTTGCCATAGACACCATCCCTGTCTTTTGCAGCCCCTCTGGAGAGGGGCTTTTTTTTATTGAGTAACTCTATTTAAAATTACAAGATAAGAAATTTCAAAAGTGCCTTATATTTTATCTGAGTATTTTTTTATTATTTTAGTAGTTCTTTTATAAAGAGAGTTACTGCTATTTTGGGGCTAAATATTTCTCTGATGCAGCTATTATTTGTTCAACAATATTATTGTCTTCATATGTTTTTGCATTAGAAACGAAAATCTGTTGAGAATTATCATAGCCGGGTCCCCACAATTTATTATTGTGGATAGCATCTTTATATATTGCTACTAGAGGGCGTCGGAATGTTGCAGAAATATGCACAATAGAGGTATCGGGTGATATAACAAGATCTGCTTTTGAGATCAATGCAATAGTGTGTTGTAGTGATTTTGGTATATATATTTTTGCATGGTTAAATGTATTGTCTGGTATTACTTTTTTATGATCTAAAATAATAATATTAATATCATTATAGAGGGAATTTAATTTTTCATCTATTTCTTTAGCTTGAGTTAAAGATAAACAACGGTCATCACTACCAGCAAATATATTTATTATGATATTCTTAGTGTTTTTAGGTAGAGTAAATAAATAACTCTCTATTTCTTCATCAATATCATTGGGATAGCAAATATCATAATCTATGCTTTCTCATTAATATTAAATTCTGCTAATAATAGCTCATATGATTTTTTTATATGATCTAAATTATAATCAAAATAAATTGATTTACTATAATGTTTTAACCAATTTTTCTTATTAAAACTAATAACGTTTTTTGCTGAAATTTCTTTTAAAAGCCTAGGTCTATGTATAGGAATATTAAACATAGATGGATCTATGATTAGATCATAATTATTTTCATTTAATTTTCTCACAACGTCCTTACTAACATTGTGATTGTGTTTCTTCATGAAATCATTAAGACTTATATTATTGGCAATATATATTTTTCTTATATTATTATTATATTTTAATATCGAGTCATTTGTTGATGTAACTAAAATATCAATTATATAGCCGTGTTGAGATAGTATCTTTATAATAGCCGTGTCTACAATGACATCACCTATTTTTCCTTCATTGCGCAAAATTAGTATTGTTTTTACTGAGTTGAAATCAATAGTTGTTTTTTTAGGTTTATCCCAAAGGATTTTTTCTATAAACAAGTTGAAATAATAGCGAATATCTTTCATTACATAATTTCGTTTTCTATTCCAAGCTCTTAATGTTGCAAATTTTTTTCTTCATAAAAATACGGCTAATAATAGATATTGTTAATGTATATAGACATGGTTACATGCAACGGTAACACATAACAATAAATGATTGTATAGTATTTTAATATACAGCTTTGATTCTAATTTAATCCATTGATTTAATTGAACTAAATCAGGTGTGTAGCTGGAGAGTAATTAAGGTAGTATAGAGATATCATAAAAATAATATCTCTATACTATATAAGCTACAACAACGCCTCTGGAGATTCAGGTAAAATCTGCCCGCCATCCACGATAATTGTTTGACCTGTAATATACTTGGCTTCATTCGACGCAAAGAATGCGGCGGCATAGCCGATATCTTCTGGTTCACCTAAAGTATGTGTTGGGATAGACGCTTTCATCTGATTTAAATAGGCTTCACCTTGCGCCTGTAAGCCTTCGGTGAGGATATTTCCTGGCATCACAGCATTGATGGTAATACCATGACGTGCATATTCTAGTGCTGCGCTACGCATAAAACCCAATTGTCCTGCTTTACTTGCACCATAGTGGCTCCAACCCGGATAACCCGTAATAGCGCCTGTAATAGAAGAAGTGATAATTACACGACCTTGTTTTTGTTTTTCCATTACGCGAAGGGCTGCTTTTACTAAGAAAAACATCCCCTTGAGGTTAACGGTATGCATTTTATCCCAATCGGCTTCCGTCATCTCTTTAATAGTGGCTTGAGGGAAAATACCGGTATTGGAACAAAGAATATCGAGTTTACCGTACTCTTTCACGACATCATCAACCACTTTTTCGCAGGCAGATTGATGAGTGACATCAAGGTGCATAAACTCAACATCCAATTCTTGCTTTGTTTTATTGCCTGCAACATCATCAATATCGGCAATAATCACTTTCGCACCACTATTTTTTAGGGCGATAACGATACCTTTACCAATGCCTTTTGCACCACCTGAAACCAAAGCGATTTTACCCGTTAAATCAAACATAAAACCTCCTATTAAGTGTGAGTTCCACTGTATCAGTCTAGATTGAAAAGCGGTAAATCAACCAGAGAACTTTGTTGCTGGTCACAAATGTACCCTAGATCATCTTTTTCTTTGAAAGGATGACATCACAAAATAGAGAGATAAACGGTAGATAGAGCATCACACCAGAGAAAACTGAATATTTATCAAAATATGCCGATGCTATTTTTTAGCGTAAATAGCGTTTTTTTGAGATGAATGCAAAAAGGCAGTAAAGTGTCTGTATAAAAAGTGTTAACTTATTGGCGAAATGCGTTTGAGATAGACTAGTATAATATTTATACAGGCTACCTGATTAGTTTAATGCGCATCAAGTTTATGAAAAAAAATGTACGATAATGATGAACTGGTAAAAAATATGCGTACAATGGTATTGTTGAATCAATTCAGCATTTACGATATCGGAAAATTACACCAGATAAGCCGGTATTGAAATAAAAAGTTATTCCAACAATTTTGCAATAATTACATCGAATAAGAATCAGAGGTAATCATGGTCAATGGGATCAAAAGAATTGGGGTTTTAACAAGTGGTGGTGATGCACCAGGTATGAATGCCGCGATCCGTGGTGTTGTCCGTGCCGCACTAAGTGAAGGTTTAGAGGTTTATGGGATTATGGATGGCTACATGGGGCTATACGAAAATCGCATGAAAAAACTCGACCGTTTTAGCGTGTCAGACATGATCAACCGTGGTGGTACATTCCTTGGTTCTGCTCGTTTCCCTGAGTTCCGTGAAGACAATGTACGTGCTGTTGCTATCGAAAACATGAAACAAAATGAGCTTGATGCCTTAGTTGTTATTGGTGGTGATGGTTCTTATTTAGGTGCAAAAAAATTAACGGAAGCAGGTTTTCCATGTATCGGTTTACCAGGCACAATCGATAATGATGTTGCTGGTACTGACTACACTATTGGTTATTTCACTGCATTAGAAACGGCTGTTGAAGCCATTGACCGCTTACGTGATACTTCAACTTCTCACAAACGTATCTCTATCGTAGAAGTGATGGGACGTTACTGTGGCGACTTAACACTGTCTGCGGCAATCGCAGGGGGCTGTGAATTTGTTGTTCTGCCTGAATCTGAATTACCTTTTAATCGTGATGAGTTACTGGCAGAAATCAAAGCGGGTATTGAACGTGGTAAACGTCACGCCATCGTTGCAATCACTGAACACGTTTGTGATGTGCATGAATTAGCGCGTTTTATTGAAGCTGAAACTAAACATGAAACGCGTGCAACGGTATTAGGTCATATCCAACGTGGTGGTTCTCCAGTTGCTTACGACCGTATTCTTGCTTCTCGCATGGGTGCTTACTCTGTACAACTGCTATTAGAAGGCTATGGCGGTCGTTGTGTCGGTATTCAAAACGAAAAACTGGTTCACCATGATATTATTGATGCGGTTATGAATATGAAACGTGTCTTTAAGGCTGATTGGTATGAAACCGCGAAAAAATTGTACTAAGCAATAGCCTCACCGTAATACCAAAGCCTTTCTGAGTTCTATCCTTATTCGTGAACTGCTCTGATACTTTTTTGTGTCAGAGTAGTTTCTCGAGTGAAAACATTTCATTTAGCGATCTCTATCCTCCTTTATTTCTTCTGATCCCCTTTATATTGATAGATATATTCCTGTTGTGTATATCCATCGGCTTTTTGTTATTTCATCGTTATAAAACTTTCTGTCAGCCTAGTTAAATACTTAACGATAGGGGGATAGATATGTTTAAACAATGGGGTGTGTTATCAACCGCTTTAATGGCATTACTTTTTTCCAATATTTTATGGGCTAAAGATATTCAATTATTGAATGTCTCTTATGATCCAACGAGAGAACTTTATCAGCAGTATAATCAAGCATTTAGCCAGCATTGGGAGCAGAAGACGGGAGATAACGTGACTATTCGTCAATCACATGGTGGCTCAGGAAAGCAAGCAACATCGGTAATAAATGGTATTGAAGCGGATGTTGTTACCTTAGCACTGGCTTATGACATAGATGCAATTGCTCAAAGAGGGAGTATTGATAAACAGTGGCTAAAACGACTTCCTGATAATTCTGCCCCTTACACGTCAACAATCGTTTTTCTGGTCAGAAAAGGAAACCCTAAACAAATAGTCGATTGGGATTCATTAATCAAACCAGGTATTTCAATTATTACCCCTAATCCAAAAACCTCAGGCGGTGCGAGATGGAATTATCTTGCAGCGTGGGGATATGGATTAAAAGCCAATCATCAAGACAGTGAAAAAGCCAAAGCCTTCGTCAAAGCACTTTATCAGCAAGTTGAGGTGTTAGATTCAGGTGCAAGAGGAGCCACAAATACCTTTGTTGAACGGGGCATTGGTGATGTATTGATTGCATGGGAAAACGAAGCTTTATTAGCGATTAATGAATTAGGGGCTGATAAATTTGAAATTGTTACTCCATCAGTTTCTATTCTTGCAGAGCCAACCGTTTCAGTCGTTGATAAAGTGGTTGATAAGCGAGGCACACGAGAAATCGCTACCGCTTACTTAGACTATCTTTATTCACCACAAGGACAAGAAATCGCTGCGAAAAACTATTATCGCCCTAGAGATAAAGCGATAGCGGAAAAATACCAAAGCAGTTTTCCAAAACTAGAGTTATTTACACTTAATAATGTTTTTGGCGATTGGCAATCTGCACAGAAAACACATTTTGCGACAGGCGGTGTGTTTGATGAAATAAGTCGTCGCTGATCGCACGACTAGAAACAAAAAAATCACCTTCTGCTTTATCTTCAGTAAGGTGATTTTCTCTATTTTTATCGATTAATGGCATAGGCCAGAAAGATAAAAATTATTTTTTCGCTTTAGCTTGTGCTGCTGCTTTAACGATAACGGCAAATGCGTCCGCTTTCAGTGAAGCGCCACCAACTAATGCGCCATCGATGTCTGGTTGACCAAACAGTTCTGCTGCATTTTTATCGTTAACAGAGCCACCGTATTGAATGATCACTTGTTCAGCGATAGCGGCATCTTTCTTCGCAATATGATCACGAATAAATTTATGAACAGCTTGAGCTTGTGCTGGAGTTGCAGATTTACCTGTACCGATAGCCCATATTGGCTCATAAGCGATAACCGCGTCTTTAAATGCTGCTGCGCCGTGTGCATTTAACACAGCATCGATTTGGCGAGCGCATACTTCTTGAGTTTTGCCAGCTTCGTTTTCAGCTTCAGTTTCACCAATACATAATACTGGTGTTAAACCTAACTCTTTTAACACGCCGAATTTTTGAGCGATAAACTCGTCAGATTCTTTATGATAAGTACGACGCTCAGAGTGACCAATGATAACGTATTTAACATCAACGTTTTTCAGCATTTCTGCTGAAGTTTCACCAGTGAAAGCACCTGATAAGTTAACACCTGTATCTTGAGCACCTAATGCAATACGGCTTCCACCAATTTCATGGCGTGCTTGGCATAGATAAACTGCTGGTGGTGCGATAGCAACATCACAACCCGCAACACCGCTAACTTCTTTACGTAATGCAGCAATTAATTCATGAACCATATGAATGCTGCCGTTGAGTTTCCAGTTACCCATGACTAATGGATGGCGCATAACTTTTCCTCCAACCGAGTGGTTTAAATTTAGTTTGCTAATAAACACGAATTCTGTTGATGCACAACAGTATAGAGAACAATGAATAGAATAGCTTTGTTTTTTATCACGGAATAGCTGAAACGATCTTGCTGTTTAAAGAAAGCTTAATCGGTTCAATGGCGAAGGTGGTTAATTGATTATCTTCATGAGCAATAATATAGCGAATAGCACCCACATCATGGCTAATATAATCAGAATTTTGATTTTTAAATGCGAATAAATTGAGAGCCTCTTGAATTTGCTCTTGGGTTATTGATGAGTCAAATTGGGCGATCAAAGTGATAATGTATTGCGTTGTGATCTCGCGATTTATCTTTTCTAATTCAGGTGAATCAGGGGAGTGGATCAGCGTGAGTTGTAAACTTTTTATTTTTTCGCTCCCGCGCTCTAATATTGCAGATGAATAGAGATAAGGCGTGATACGCGTTGCGGCTCTAACAAGAGGGATCGCAATATCGTGATTAGTAATAATTTTATATTCGTTAAGCGATAACAATGGATTTTGTTGATTGAACTTAGCTCTTAGCTCTGGAATGGTTATTTCAAAAACAGGTGCATCTTGTTTAAGATAGGCAATATCATCTTTAGTGGGCTGTTTTTGTGCGACAGACATTTCTGTTGCAAAAACAGAAGCTGGCAAACAAAGAGCAATACTTATGATTATCAGGTATAACGTAGAAAGTGTGTTTGCTTTTATCATCTGTCCTCCGCTTATCTGTGCTGTTATTGGCTAGTCTGTATTATTTGATACCAAATGGACAGTGTAATTCACAAATTAAGTAAATTATTGAGAATTTATGACCTTACAACATTGGGCATTTTCATTCAAAGGACGAATTGGACGTCGTGATTTTTGGGCTGGTTTAGGGGCTTGTTTTGCTCTTTTTTTAGGCTTATTTATTATTAATGATATGATTTATCCCTTACCAGCTATTGTTACGTGGATACTCATCTTTTTTATTCTTTATCCTTTATGCGCGATTTTTACAAAAAGACTGCATGATAGAAATAAAAGAGGAATATGGCTCTTATTACTCTTACTTGCCGTGATGTTAGGATTAGCCGATACCAGTAGTTTAGAACCTTTTTGGCAATGGGCGATTGGACGTTTTCTTCCTTCTTTTATTGGGGTGATTATGTTGCTTGATTGTGGTGTATTTATTGGTAATGACGGTGAAAACTATTTTGGTAAACAAACTGAGCAAGTGAATTACCGACGCTTACGCTAATACTTTTTATTAAAATAAATTAATAAGGGCGAAAGAGAAGAATTCGCCCCTATTATTATTTCTCTTTTTCATATTACCAATATTGCTCACTGGTGATATGCCCAGGTTTTCGTCGTAAGTGCTTACGCATTTCCCGCTGCTCTTTCAAGAGTTGTTGAGTGTCTCTGACCATTTGTGGATTACCACACAACATAATATGGCTCTCTTCTGGGCTGATGGTTAGGCCAACTGTTTTTTCTAAGGCCCCACTTTCAATGAGTGCAGGAATACGTCCTGTTAATGAGCCAATATGATTTTCACGGCTGACAACGGTTTGAATGCGTAATTTGCCTTGATAACGTTCAACGAGTTTTTCCATTAAAAGTAAATAGCTTAAGTCATTAGCATATCGAACAGCGTGGACAAGAACGATATTTTCAAATCGAGAGAGATCTTCACCTAATTGTAAAATAGAGAGGAAAGGGCCGATAGCGGTGCCTGTCGAAAGCATCCAAAGTGTATTCGCGGTGGGTACTTCTTCTAATACAAAAAAGCCACTGGCTTGTTTGGTCACAAGAACTTCATCACCTATTTTTAGCGCGCACAATTTAGGGCTTAATTTTCCATCAGGCACAGTCACCAGATAGAACTCTAAATTGGGATCATTAGGTGCATTCACATAAGAGTAGGCTCGTTGTACTCGCTCGCCATCAATATCTAATGCTAATTTTGCAAATTGCCCAGCTGTAAACTTATCAATAGGAGCATTGATGACAAGACTCATTAATGCATCAGTCCAGTGATGAACTTGAGTAACTTTTCCATTCACCCAATTAGCCATAGAGATTATCTCCTTTTGATAAACATGCTTACGTTGGTTATTTATTCTAAATAGAAAGCGATTTTTTATTTATCAAGATGGTGTGGTGATGTTATTTATCTGAGATTTTGTCAATCAATGACACAATATGTACATTTATATTGACAGCTATGGTGTTTTTCTCTGACATTAGGTGTCATACAAAAATTGCTGGCTATCTCGCAAATTTCTCCAAATTTGTTAACTTAGTCTCATTCTGAAAAGGCATGCATTTTGCGGAGTTTATTTTTATAAATTCTCTGTGGTGTGTGCTTGTCCGTTAATTTATTTATCTGAAATTCTTGAGCAAAGAAAAGAAATGAGAAAGTTAGAGCATGCAAATCTATTATTATTGATAATTGCACTGGTTGCTGTGGGTCAAATGACTCAAACTATTTATGTTCCTGTTATTGCTGATATAGCCGTTTACTTTGGTGAGCCAACCGGAGCGGTACAGCAAGTTATGGGTGCCTATCTTTTTTCTTATGGTTTTTCACAACTAATTTATGGACCTATTTCCGACAAAGTAGGGCGCCGTCCTGTTATTTTAGTCGGTATGACTATTTTTTGTTTATCAACACTTGTGGCGATTTTCTCGCAAAATTTAACCACACTGGTGATTGCAAGTACCTTACAAGGGATGGGAACTGGTGTTGCAGGTGTAATGACACGTACCCAACCTCGTGATTTATATACAGGAACTGCATTACGTTACGCCAATAGCTTGTTAAATATGGGCGTTTTAGTTAGCCCATTATTAGCGCCTATGATTGGTGGTGTGGTCGCTCACTTCTTTGGCTGGCATGCGTGTTATATCTTCTTATTATTATTGGGAAGTAGCGTTCTTTTCTGTATGTATCGTTGGATGCCTGAAACACGTCCTGTACAAGTTGAAAAGCGTAAAATGTTATCATCATTTTACTTACTGCTTTCAAACAGTACCTTCAGTGCATTTTTAATTATGCTGATTTGTGCGTTATCAGGTATTGCCGTCTTTGAGGCATCAAGCGGTGTATTGATGGGCGGCGTATTGGGATTAAATAGTATCACTATCAGTATATTATTTATTTTGCCTATTCCTGCTGCATTTTTTGGTGCTTGGTATGCAGGTCGTGAAGGCAAAACCTTTGTACAGCTGATGTGGCATTCTGTGTTTTGTTGTTTATCCGCAGGGATTTTAATGTGGATCCCTGGTTGGCTAAATATTATTAATATTTGGACTTTATTAGTACCCGCAGCACTGTTTTTCTTTGGTGCAGGTATGCTATTCCCATTAGCAACAACAGGGGCGATGGAGCCATTCCCTTATTTAGCGGGTTCAGCAGGTGCGCTGGTGGGTGGTTTACAAAATGTAGGTTCCGGTGTAGCAACATGGTTTTCTGCTTTACTGCCACAACATAATCAATTTAGTTTAGGTATGATTATGTTTGCTATGTCAGTGGCGATTATGCTTTGTTGGCTTCCTTTGGCTCATCGTTTTAGCCATGAAGAACATACTATTTAATTGATGCAGTGACTGAAATAAAAAATGCCGAGATAAAAGTCTCGGCATTTTGGTTTTGTAGCCTAGGCTACTTCTCTCTCAAACTGTTTTACTGCAATTAACCGCGATCTTCCCACTCTTGAGCGCGAGCGACGGCTTTTTTCCAACCATTATAGCGATAGTTACGCTCAGTGGTTTCGATGCCAGGGCGGAATTCTTTATCAATAGCGGCTTTGTTTTTCACTTCTTCTAAATCATTCCAGAAACCGATAGCAAGACCTGCAAGGAATGCTGCACCTAATGCGGTACTTTCACGAACAACAGGGCGTTCTACACGAGTACCTAAAATATCGGATTGGAATTGCATTAAGAAGTTGTTAGCAACAGCACCACCATCAACACGTAGTGATTGTAAACGTGCACCTGAATCAGCTTGCATTGCATCAAGCACATCGCGTGTTTGATAAGCGATAGATTCTAAGGTTGCACGAATAATGTGATTACGGTTAGCGCCACGGGTTAAACCAAAAATAGCGCCACGGGCATACGGATCCCAATATGGTGCGCCTAAACCTGTAAATGCAGGAACAACATAGACGCCATTAGTATCATTAACTTTAGTTGCGAAGTATTCAGAGTCAGTGGCTTCATCAATGAGTTTTAACTCATCACGTAGCCATTGAATGGAAGCACCACCAACGAATACCGCACCTTCTAGGGCATAGTTCACTTCACCGCGAGGACCACAACAGATTGTTGTTAACAAACCATGATTAGAGCGAACCGCTTCTTTACCTGTGTTCATCAGTAAGAAGCAACCTGTACCATAGGTATTTTTTGCCATACCGCTTTGTACGCAAAGTTGACCATAAAGTGCAGCTTGTTGGTCACCCGCCATACCCGCGATAGGAATACGTGTACCCCCTTTACCACCAATGTTTGTTTGGCCATAAACTTCTGAAGATGGCACAACTTTTGGTAGCATATTGCGAGGAATATCCAGCAGATCGAGGATTTTTTGATCCCAATCTAAAGAGTGGATATTAAATAACATGGTGCGTGAGGCGTTAGTGAAATCTGTAACGTGAACGCGACCTTGTGTCATTTTCCAAACTAACCAAGTATCAACAGTACCGAATAACAATTCGCCTTTTTCTGCTTTTTCACGAGCACCTTCGACGTTGTCGAGGATCCATTTTAATTTTGTACCAGAGAAATAAGGGTCAACCATTAAACCCGTGTTTTGACGGATATATTCTTCAACACCTTCTTTATCTTTTAAGCGAGTACAGAAATCCGCAGTACGACGGCATTGCCATACAATTGCATTATAAACAGGTTTACCCGTTTCTTTATCCCATACAATAGTGGTTTCACGTTGGTTTGTGATACCAATACCTGCAACGTGGTCGGATGGAATATCTGCTTTTGCTAATACTTCAACTAAGGTTGCACTTTGTGTCGCCCAAATTTCCATTGGATCGTGTTCAACCCAGCCTGGCTTAGGATAGATTTGGGTGAATTCACGTTGTGAAATACTGACGATATTGGCATCGTGGTCAATGACTACGGCGCGTGAACTGGTTGTACCCTGATCCAGTGCAACAATGTATTTTTTCTCGGTATTCGATGTATTTGTTTCTGTTGTCATGTTAGTAACCTGTTCTGATAATCAACAATATTGCTCTTAACTTTATTTATCGTCTTCAATTTTGCAGGTATCGCAAGGTAAGTGACGGCCAATTAATTTACGGTAAGCCAATGCACCTAAGATACCACCGATAAATGGAGCAATCATTGGAACTAAGAAATAAGGGATATCACGTCCACCAGTCAGCGCAATATCACCCCAGCCAGCAAAGTACGCAACCAGTTTTGGACCAAAGTCACGAGCTGGGTTTAAGGCGAATCCAGTTAATGGGCCAAATGCACCACCGATTACGGCAATTAAGATACCAATTAATAAAGGTGCTAATGGGCCTTTAGGTACACCGTTGCCATCATCAGTTAAGGCTAAAATTAAGCCAACTAATATAACGGCAATGATAACTTCAACAAAAAAGGCATGTACAACGGAAATTTGAGCTGCAGGATAAGTTGAAAATACACCAGCAGTGAAGAGACTTTCTTGTGAGCCTCTGACAATGCCATTAACTTGTTCGTAGTCGAGGAAAACACTGTAGTACATAAAGTACACAATAGCCGCGGCAAAGAAGCCACCTAACATTTGTGCAATAATATAAGGAACGACTTTTCTGCGCTCAAAGCAAGCAAATAGCCAAAATGCAACGGTAACAGCAGGGTTCAGGTGAGCACCAGAGGTGCCTGCGGTAAGATAAACGGCTAAGGCAACACCCAGCCCCCAGATAATACTTATCTCCCATAGTCCTAGCTCTGCGCCTGCAATACGTACCGCAGCAACACAACCAAGACCAAAGAAGACTAGCAACGCAGTTCCGATAAATTCAGAAATGCATTGACCCATAAGAGAGGTTTTCGTCTGGCTCATATATTCTATCCTGAAAGAGGGTTATTTATTGTTAGTATTCTTTTCGAATTGAAAAGATAACTGTGAATTTATCGTTAATGAGCGTAAACGAGAATAAGCGAAATTGAAATTTGTGTGTCTCATCAAGAAAATGAGTGAAAACGCTCTTAATTAGTGACTTGTTCGACATTTGTAATGTGATCTGACCAGTATTTTTGATAAATTGAAAAAAGAATGTAATTCCTCGGAAGATGCTAGACAGTTGTTGATAGGCTACTTACAATCGGAAGTATCGATTATATGGGGGATTACAGTATGTCATTTGAAGTTTTCGAGAAGTTAGAATCAAAAGTACAACAAGCCATTGATACCATCACGTTATTACAGATGGAAATCGAAGAGTTAAAAGAAAAAAATAACGCGCTAAGCCAAGAAGTTCAAGAAGCAGCAGGATCACGCGAAGCCCTTGTTCGTGAAAATGAAGAACTGAAACAAGAGCAATCAACTTGGCAGGAGCGTTTACGCGCGCTGTTAGGCAAAATGGAAGATGTGCAATAATTGTCTTTATTTGCTTAAAGTCTAAAAAAACAAAAGCCACCGTTAGGTGGCTTTTGAGTATTGAAATCGTAAGAACGCAGGTAAAAGTAACAATTACTCTTCAATCAAATCTTCATCTAAGCCTAATGGCTCTTCAGATAAAATGATCCCTGTGTTATCAGCATAAAGATAATCGCCAGAGAAGAAAGTAACACCACCGAAGTTAACACGGATATCACTTTCACCAATGCCTTCACTTTGGCAACCCGCAGGAATAGCAGCCATTGCTTGAATACCTAAATCAAGCTCTGATAATGCATCAACTTGACGTACGGCGCCGTAAACGACAATACCTTCCCATTCATTAGAAACAGCAAGTCGCGCTAGTTCAGCATCAACTAAGGCTTTACGTACAGAGCCACCGCCATCGACCAAAAGAATACGACCCTTGCCATTTTCTTCGAGTAAGTCATAAAGCAGGCCATTATCTTCAAAACATTTAACGGTGATGATTTGCCCGTTAAAGGCACTTTGACCACCAAAGTTTGAGAAAAGCGGTTCTACGACATTGATATCTTCTTGATAGATATCACAGAGTTCAGAAGTATCATATTTCATAGGAGATTACGTCAGGTTGCCACAGGAAAGTCCAGTATATCCCTTAACAGGGGCGGTTGGCAAAAGACTCACTGAAAATTCAGTGAGTCAAATCAACAATCGAGTGAAATTATTCTAAAACTAAACCTAAAGAGAAAAGAACGTTAGTTAACAGTGCTGCTTTTACCATATGTTCGAGTAGTGGACGCATCGCCTCACCTGAATGATCGGCATTCACACGTTTGATATGCAGTAAAAGCATAGGGGTGGCGAGTAAAAATAACCACGCGGTCCAGCGATGCATATAAAGTAGAGTGAAGATAATTAAGCAGGCAATAGAGAGAAAAATAACACACGTATGGTAAGTTCGTGAGCCAGCAGGACCTAAGCGAACAGCTAATGTATGTTTACCTGCCTGAATATCACTTTCTAAATCGCGCATATTATTAATGTTTAGAACAGCGACAGAAAGTAAACCACAGGCTGTGGCAGGAAGTAGGGTAACAATATCAAAAGTGTTGGATTGTAAGTAATAAGTTCCGATGACACTTAACCAGCCAAAGAAAATTAAAACAGAGATATCACCCAGCCCCATATAACCATAAGGGCGCTTACCCACGGTATAAGTAATCGCAGCAACAATAGCGAGTAAACCCATCACTAAGAAGCCAATAGCGTCTTCTGGCTTTTTACAGGCGACAATAATCAGTGCAATACCGCAGATACAGGAAATAATAACATTTAGGATCAGCGCTTTTTTCATTTGAGCCGCTGTTATTATGCCTTTTTGCATTCCACGAAGTGGCCCTAAACGCTCTTCAGTATCTGTTCCTTTTACGGCATCACCATAGTCATTGGCAAGGTTTGATAAGATCTGTAACGTTCCTGCTGTCAATATAGCAAGCAGTGCAATAGGTAGCTCAAAATGACCCATCCAATACGCTAATGCGGAACCAGTCACAATGGCAATTAACCCTAAAGGTAGAGTTTTGGGTCGTAAACTTTCAAGCCAGGCTTGGGTCCGGCTAGTGGAATTTAGAGAGCTCATGCTGAAATTCGATACTCATGTTCGTTGTTATTATAAAAATAAGAATGGGAGGCAAGCCTCCCACGTAAATATTGCTGATAAGGATCGCACAAGTTGATTATAAAATAAATCGACTCAGATCTTCATCTGCGACAAGCTCATCCAGATGCTGTTTCACATATTCTGCATCAATCAATACTGATTGACCTTGACGTTCACTTGCATCGTAGGAAATTTCTTCCATCAAACGCTCTAAAACAGTATGCAAACGACGAGCACCGATATTTTCAGTGGTTTCGTTTACGCGCCATGCTGATTCAGCAATTTTGCGAATACCGTCTTCGGTGAAGCTAATAGACACACCTTCGGTTGCCATTAATGCCTCATACTGTTTTGTTAACGATGCATTAGGTTCAGTTAGAATACGCTCAAAATCTTCTGCTGTCAGCGCTTGAAGTTCAACGCGAATTGGCAGACGTCCTTGTAATTCAGGAATTAAATCAGAAGGACTTGAAACTTGGAAAGCGCCTGATGCAATAAACAGAATATGGTCTGTTTTTACCATACCGTGTTTTGTTGAAACTGTACAACCTTCAACCAGTGGTAAGAGGTCACGCTGTACACCTTCACGAGAAACGTCAGGGCCAGAACTTTGTCCACCACGTTTACAGATTTTATCTACTTCATCAATAAAGACGATACCGTGTTGTTCTACCGCATCAATAGCTTGTTGTTTAAGCTCTTCAGGGTTAACTAATTTAGCAGCTTCTTCTTCAACAATAAGCTTAAACGCATCTTTGATTTTCATCTTGCGCGCTTTTTGCTTTTGCCCTGCCAAATTTTGGAACATAGATTGTAATTGGTTCGTCATCTCTTCCATTCCTGGAGGAGCCATAATTTCAACACCCATTGGTGTTGCAGATAACTCAATTTCAATCTCTTTATCGTCTAATTGACCTTCACGTAATTTTTTACGGAAAGATTGACGTGCAGCTGAAGGTTCTGATGCTTGTTCTGTTACGCCCCAGTTATTTTTTGCTGGTGGAATAAGTACATCAAGGATACGTTCTTCAGCCATTTCCTCAGCGCGGAAGCGATTTTTTTCAATTGCTTGGCTACGTACCATTTTTACCGCAGAGTCGGTTAAGTCACGGATAATAGAATCGACTTCTTTACCCACATAACCCACTTCGGTGAATTTAGTTGCTTCGACTTTGATGAAAGGTGCATTTGCCAATTTTGCTAAACGGCGTGCAATTTCAGTTTTACCTACACCGGTAGGTCCAATCATCAGAATATTTTTAGGTGTGACTTCATGGCGTAGCGCTTCATCAAGCTGCATACGACGCCAGCGGTTACGTAGGGCAATCGCCACAGCACGTTTCGCTTTATCTTGACCAATAATAAATCTATCAAGTTCACTGGCAATTTCGCGAGGAGTCATTTCAGACATGCTCTCTAATCCTTACTCTTTTGAAGAGAGTTCTTCAAAGTTGACATTATGGTTAGTGTAAATACAGATATCTCCAGCGATGCTAAGTGCTTTTTCAGCAATTTCTCGTGCAGAAAGTTCAGTATTTTCTAGCATAGCTCTAGCCGCTGCTTGTGCATAAGGGCCACCGGAACCGATAGCAATTAAATCGTTTTCTGGTTGAACCACATCACCATTACCTGTGATGATAAGAGATGTATTTTCATCTGCAACAGCAAGCAACGCTTCTAATTTGCGTAGCATTCTGTCTGTGCGCCAATCTTTAGCAAGTTCTACCGCAGCTTTAGTTAAATGCCCTTGGTGAAGTTCTAATTTGCGCTCAAACAGTTCAAAAAGAGTAAAAGCATCAGCAGTGCCGCCAGCAAATCCCGCAATGACTTTGTCGTTATAAAGACGGCGTACTTTGCGAACATTGCCTTTCATGACGGTATTACCCATCGTCGCCTGTCCATCACCACCGATTACAACTTGGCCCTTACGGCGAACACTTACGATTGTAGTCATGAGTCAGCCCCTGGTTTAATCAATAAAAATGAGACGGGAAGTGTCTTTATTTAAGATAAAGCACTGCCCGTTGTGTGAATTAGAATTATAGGTGGGGGAGAAAATTTATTTTTCAACCCCCAGAAGAGCGAAGAATACAACCTGATACGCCAGCTCCAGCTGCTTGTCTGCTCACAGAGTTGGCTTGTTCTTTACTGTAAGGACCTGATAAGACGCGGATCCAACCATCATTTCCTTTCGTTACTCGGCTTTCAACACCAGAAAAAGCCAGAGTTGCTCTCACTGATTCAGCTTGTTCGGTATTTTTAAATGAGCCGCATTGCACTAAAAAGTTTGCTTCAGTAACAGCGGGTTTAGGCGGTGTAACAATTGCAGGTACAGGTACTTGCGGTGGTTGAGTTTGTACAGGCTGTTGTGCAACAGAAGGTGTTGTTGTTGCAGGTGGTGTTACAACCACTTGTGAGCGCGGTACTTCACCATTGTAAGGCACTTCTGGCAGTTGAACAGCAGGTTGACGCTTATCCGCTTCAATTTGTTGTAAAAAACGTAACTGCTCAGGCGAAAGTGTTGCTTTCGGATTAATCTGGCTACCCGATGAAGGATATTCAGGCTGTAAAGGCGTACCTACCTGACGATTTTCCAATTCTTTAATATATTGCCAACGCTCTTGCGGTTTTGGCGGTAGGCTATTCGCTGGATGTTGCCCAGTGATGGTTGGCGTTGTTTCTACGGCTTCTTTTTTATCATGTGTAATAAAATAGAGGCCGCCGATAAACAGCGCCACAATAGCGATTGCCGCAATAAGCGTCGTTAAAGGCAGCCCTTTAGCAGCCTTTTTGCTTTTACTTTTCGTTGTCTTTTTACGACGAGCAGATGTCTGCCCTCGTCCCACATAGTCTCGTTGTGCCACAGTTCGATTCGCTGATAATTAAAGGAATAGGTATCACAAACGATATGTTACTTAACATAGTGTGTTTTGCCTAGCTTTTAAGCCGACAGACACTGTCTCTTATAATTAGCTCACAATCTAATAAGCGAGAACCAGGTGCAACAGGTCTACCTTGTAGTTGGTCGAGTAATAACAACATAGATTCACGACCAATTTGATAACGAGGTTGCTCCATTGTTGTTAGGGCTGGTTCGCTATAACGTGTGATATCAAGATTATCAAAACCAATCACAGAGAGATCTTTAGGGAGCTCTAATCCTAATTTTTTCGCCTGCCACATAACGCCAATTGCCATAATATCACTATGACAGAACACGGCTGTTGGTGGCTCTGGTAAAGAAATCAGCTTTTTCAGACTTTCTGCACCGCTTTCATGGGTAAAATCACCACGGATAATATAATCTTCACGCAAAGGTACGCCTGTTCTACGCATGGCTTGAATATAGCCTTGCAAGCGATAACGACATAAAGGCATATCTTCTGGGCCTGTAATACATGCAATACGCTTATGACCCATTTGCTGTAAATAGTGTGTTGCTCTAAAAGATGCCGTGAGATTATCAATATGCACGGTAGGTAATTCAAGTTCAGGCGCAAACTCATTTGCCATGATCATCGGCGGTAAATTTTTCTGTTCTTCTTTGGAAACATCAAAAGGAATGTGTGAGCCAAGAAGTAACATACCGTCAATTTGTTTGGTGATAATGAGATTAATAAAGGCATTTTCATGTTTTTGCTGATGTTTACAATCACCAATTAACACGAGATAACCATGTTGAGCAGCGGTTTCTTCGATGCCACACACAACATCAGTAAAAAATGGATCGCTGATGTTAGGTACGATCACAAGGATCGTTTTTGACTCGTTACGCTTAAGGTTTTTTGACAGGTTATGTGGGTAATAGCCCACATCAAGAACAGCCTGTTCAACTTTCTGACGGGTTTGTGAGGATACTTTTTCCGGATTCATTAAAGTACGTGACACAGTTGCTGTGGACACGCCGGCTGCAAGGGCAACATCTTTCATTGTTGCTTGCGTATTATCTTTATTATTCTGTTGCAAACCCCATACCTCCCTTCTGGATGGTTTAGTTAAACGATTGCTTTTTTGTTGCAAAAAAACCGCCAATACTCAAAAAAGGATTTTATCGACGGTTTTTAATTCAAGAAATATTCTAAATTGTTATTCTACCCACTTTTTAAATAGATACTGTTACCTAGTTTGCATAAAAAGTGTGATATCAATCGTTTTTATGAGATAGTTCGCAAAATTGATAAATAATCTCGGGCTGTAACAAGTATTCAAGCGAAATAGTATCCGCAGCATAAGTCTGACTAAAATATCCCCCATTTGAGCAGGAAAGATCCTTAACAGTCTGTTGGGTCAACATCAATATTCCATTTTACTTTTTTACTCTCAGGTAAGGCGACAATCTGAGGATAAGTGACAGACATCAATTTTTGTAAATAACCCCGTGAAGGATGCTGGAGCAATAATTGCCAACGATAATTTCCACCTCGTTTAGCTTGAATTGCTGGAACGGGTCCCATTACCCATAAATTCGCGTCTCGCATTGGGTGTTGTTCAAAAAACTGTTTGAGCTGTCGTAAGAACTGAGGTGCACGCTGATTATTGTGATCTTCAGAGCGGATCATAATATGGCTAGAATAAGGCGGTAAAAAAGTCGCTTGTCGCTCCTGCAAAGCTTCTTTAGTGAAAGCGTCATAACCTTTTTCTAATAGTGTCAGCAACAGAGGGTGATCAGGCTGGTGAGTTTGTAAATATACCGCGCCTTGTTTACCTGCACGACCCGCACGACCTGATACTTGTATATAAAGCTGAGCAAAGCGTTCGGCTGCACGAAAATCACTGGAGAACAGAGCGCCATCCACATCAAGTAAAGCCACTAAGGTGACATCAGGAAAGTGATGCCCTTTGGCTAACATCTGTGTACCAATAAGAATACGTGGGCCACCCTGATAAATATCTTCCAGTTGTTGCTCTAAAGCACCTTTGCGACTTGTTGTATCTTTATCAATTCGCGTCACTGGTGTATCAGGAAATAATTCACCAATCCCTTGCTCAAGTTGTTCGGTTCCTAATCCTACGGGGATTAAATTAGTTGAACCACATTGTGGGCATTGTGCTGGAATTCGTCGCTGGCTATCACATTGATGGCAACGTAACATGCCATGTTTTTGGTGGATCGTATAATAGTGATCACAGCGAGGGCATTCTGCTATCCAACCACATTCATGACATAACAGTGCGGGTGAAAATCCTCGGCGATTTAAAAAGAGCATTACTTGGTTACCCGCATTAAGGTGCTCTTTTATTGCTTTAATCAGAATTGGAGACAACCCTGTTGTCAGCGGTTGCCCTTTTAAATCAATTAAATGCTCTGTTGCGGGTTTTGCATTGCCTGCACGTTGAGTCAGTGTGAGTTGTTGATATTTCTTTTGCTCAACATTAAAACTAGTTTCAATTGATGGGGTTGCGGTTCCCATCACGATAGGAATATTTTCTTGCTTTGCTCGGAAAACGGCGAGATCACGAGCATGGTAACGCCAACCATCTTGTTGTTTATAAGAGCCATCATGCTCTTCATCGATAATAATAATGCCAAGATGCTGAAAAGGGGTTAGAAGTGCTGATCGTGTGCCAATAATAATGGCGTTATCACCTCGTTTTGCTCGTAACCAAACGGCTAAGCGTTCAGTATCATTTAATCCTGAATGAAGCACATCGACAGGGGCATTAAAGCGTGCTTTAAAACGGCGGATTGTTTGGGGTGTTAAACCAATTTCAGGCACCAGTACCAGTGCTTGTTTACCTTGCGCGAGAATTTTTTCTAATACACTTAAATAGACTTCCGTTTTTCCTGAACCTGTAATACCCAATAATAACCAAGGTGAGAACTGGTCAGCCTGCGCGGTGATTGCACCTACTGCAATAGCTTGTTCTGTGTTTAACTTAAAACGCTCGCCTTGAACCGCAAGATCATTGTGCCAGTGTATAGGAGCCGGTTGGATAGGGCGAAGATCTGCAAACTCTTTCTTTTTTAAGTTATTAAGTGTTGCAGTTGTGATTTCAAATTCATCAAGTTGATGGCGATATAAAGGTGTACGGCGAAGGGCAGCTAATGCTTGTTGCTGTTTTTTCGCACCTTTTAAACTATTGAGATCGAGATTAATTCCCTCTTCAGTAGCATACCATTGCCATAATGGTGTGAATTCTGCGGGTTTTCCTTGTCGTAATAAAATCGGCATAGCATGAAATAGCACTTCCCCTAAAGGATAGTGATAATAAGCCGATGCCCAATTTAACATATCCCACAAAACACCCGGAAAGAGTGTTTCGCTATCAAGGATCTCATCAATTGGCTTTAGCTTTTCGATAGGAAACTCACTGTGTGTACTGAGTCCTTTGACAATACCAAGAGAGCGGCGTTTATTACCAAAAGGCACGATCACCCGACTGCCGATAACAGGCGCATCAATCCCTTCTGGTAACAGATAATCAAAAGAGGAGAATAGTGGTACAGGTAAAATTACCTGAACTATGGTCATATCAGGGTTTCCGAGAGTTTTAGCGAAAAGATGACGCTAAGAATATCACAAAAAGTGTGCAGATTTCATTGCGCGTTTAGCGGATATTCTGTATGATCCGCCCCCTTTGGTAGATAAATTACCAAACACTTAATTTCAATCAACACGACGTGTGGTGTTCGGCTGTGGGCTGAATGGCGACACGGCCTTAGTAGAGGTTTTCCATGCAAAAAGATATCCATCCTAAATATGAAGAAATTACTGCATCTTGTTCTTGCGGTAACGTTATGAAAATCAACTCCACTGCAGGTCATAACCTGAATCTGGACGTTTGTGACAAATGCCACCCATTCTATACTGGTAAACAACGTGATGTTGCAACTGGTGGTCGTGTTGATCTGTTCAACAAACGCTTCAAAATTCCAGGCAGCAAATAAGATATTTGTTGTCACAAGATGTCAGCCTAGTCTGACATCTTGCAGACAGTTCGGAATTGAAAAAAAGCCCAAAGTTTTTGCTTTGGGCTTTTTTGTTCGTGTTAATCAAGCAATAAGTCAATACCTGACGCTGATTAATACTCCCAAGTATCGGGATCAACCCCGCGCTGGCGCATTATTTCTTTTGCCTCTTCAGGGATTTCATCGTTACGTTCTTTACGTAAGTCTTCATCATTTGGGAGAGGCTGTCCGGTAAATGCGTGCAAAAATGCTTCACACAATAATTCACTATTGGTTGCATGTTTTAGGTTATTAACCTGACGGCGAGTGCGTTCATCGGTCAAAATTTTTAGCACTTTCAATGGAATTGAAACTGTAATTTTTTTAACTTGCTCACTCTTTTTGCCATGCTCAGCGTAAGGGCTGATATATTCACCGTTCCATTCAGCCATGGATTACCTTAATTAATATCATTTAGTTGAAGTCAGAATAGGGTTAACCCACATTCTGATGGGCAATACCAGTTTATCATGACTTTTCTAAAACCACCGACTCTTCTGGCTGAAGGTGAGAGAAAAAGTAACAGTCACTGGCGATATTCTTAATCTGTGTATTATTCCATTACTTAATCTATCCGTAAAGTAGTTTAGATGGCTAGATGTATTGACGTCTTGGTGTCTAATTAGATATGCTGTCATTCGACGTTTCCACTTATCGCTGTGACAAGGTGCCTGTATGATGAAGAAAACAGCAACAATTGCTATCCATAATGGGCTAAATGAAGACACTCAATTTGGTTGTGTCGTACCGCCTATCTATCTTTCTAGTACCTATAATTTTTTAGAATTTAATCAGCCTCGTGCTCATGATTATTCTCGTCGAGGTAATCCAACACGCGATATGGTGCAAAAGGCATTAGCCGAGCTAGAAGGTGGAGTGGGGGCAGTTGTCACTAGCAGTGGAATGTCAGCTATTCATTTAATTTGTACGGTTTTTCTAAAACCTGGCGATGTGATTGTTGCGCCTCATGATTGTTATGGAGGAAGCTATCGCCTTTTTAACAGCCAACAAGAGCGTGGTGCTTACCGTGTGATTTTCGTTGATCAAAATGATGATATTGCACTTAAGCAGGCTTTAGCGCATCAGCCTAAAATTGTTTTTATCGAAACACCAAGTAATCCTCTTTTAAGAATAACGGATATTCAAAAAATCAGTGAACTTGCTCATCAACAAGGTGCTTTAGTGGTTGCTGATAACACCTTTATGAGTCCTGTCTTGCAAAAGCCGTTAGCATTAGGCGCTGATATTGTTGTGCACTCATGCACAAAATATCTTAATGGACACTCAGATATTGTCGCTGGTGTTGTTATCTGTCAGTGTCAGAAACAGCTTGAGGAGCTAAGCTGGTGGGCGAATAATATTGGTGTCACATCTGGCGCATTTGATAGCTATTTATTATTACGAGGCATAAGAACATTAGTACCTCGAATTCGACTTCAGCAAGAAAATGCACAGGCATTAGTGGCGTTTTTACAAGCACTGCCATTAGTCGAAAAAATGTATTACCCCGCACTGGAAAATCATGTTGGTCATCAAATAGCAAAAAAACAGCAACAAGGTTTCGGTGCAATGTTAAGTTTTGAGTTAAAAGGGGGATTGGATGTGATTAAACTCTTTTTATCTCAATTAACACTCTTTACACTGGCAGAATCTTTAGGTGGGGTAGAAACCTTAATTTGTCACCCTGCCACCATGACACATGCAGGTATGTCAGAAGAAGCGAAAAAAACAGCAGGGATCAGCCCCTCATTACTTCGTATCTCGGTGGGTATTGAAGATAGCCAGGATTTAATCAATGATTTGCAAAGTGCGTTTGATGCAGCAACTAAAAGGTAACCATGGATCATGAGCGTAGTGGCGATTAAACAACAGGCGGAGCCGATTTGCCGTCAGTTACATAAATTCGGTGGTAGCAGTCTTGCGGACATAAAATGTTATCAACGTGTCGTGAATATCATGACGAACTATAGCCAACCTAATGACCTAATGGTGGTTTCTGCGGCGGGCTCTACGACGAATCAGTTGATTAGCTGGCTGAAGCTTAGCCAAAGTGATCGTATTTCTGCCCATCAAGTTCAACAAACGTTGCGCCGTTACCAGTTATCTTTAATTGAAGGGTTACTTTCAAAAGAGAATGCAGAATTACTTTCTCAAGCCTTTATTGCTGATCTTGAACGCTTAAGTTATTTGTTAGATAAACCTATTACAGACGCAACTTATGCAGAAGTTGTCGGCCACGGTGAAATTTGGTCTGCAAGATTAATGGCGAATTTACTTACAGAGCAAGGTTTACCTAGTGTGTGGTTAGATGCGCGTGAGTTCTTGTGTGCTGAAAGAGCGGCTCAGCCACAAGTCAACGAAACGTTATCTCGGCCATTACTACAATCACTATTAGCTAAACATCCTGAAAGCCGTTTTGTTGTAACTGGTTTTATTAGTCGCAATCAACAAGGTGAAACGGTCTTATTAGGTCGTAACGGTAGTGACTACTCTGCAACACAAGTGGGGGCTTTAGCCGATGTTGGTAAAGTTACAATTTGGAGTGATGTTGCGGGTGTTTATAGTGCAGATCCTCGCAAAGTAAAAGATGCTTGTTTATTACCCTTGTTGCGTTTAGATGAAGCGAGTGAATTGGCTCGATTAGCCGCCCCAGTTTTACATACGCGTACACTTCAACCCGTTTCAGGCAGTAATATTGATTTACAACTTCGTTGTAGCTATCAACCAGAGCAAGGATCAACACGTATAGAACGTGTGTTGGCATCAGGAACAGGTGCTAAAATAGTGACTAGCCATGATGATGTTTGTTTGATTGAGCTCCAACTCACATCACATCAAAATTTCGAACAAGTGGCGAAAGAGGTTGATGAATTACTTAAGCGTGCACAAATTCGTCCTTTAGCTACTGGTGTGGATAAAGACAGTCAACTTTTACAACTTTGCTATACCAGTGAAGTGGCTAATAGTGCATTGGACGTGCTACAAGATGCAGTTTTACCGGGTAAATTACATTTACGAGAAGGCTTCTCATTAGTGGCTTTAGTGGGTGCGGGTGTTTGTAAAAATCCTCTGCATTGTCATCGTTTTTATCAACAACTTAAAGACCAACCAGTTGAATTTATTTGGCATGCGGAAGATAACATCAGTTTAGTTGCGGTATTACGTAATTATACTGAGCACTTGCTGCAAGGTTTGCATCAAACATTATTTAGAGCTGAAAAACAAATTGGCTTAGTGCTGTTTGGTAAAGGGAATATTGGTTCACGTTGGTTAGAATTGTTTGCTCGTGAACAAGAGCCTTTATCAGCACGCAGTGATTTTGAATTTATCCTTGCGGGTGTGGTCGATAGCCGTCGCAGTTTGCTGGACTACCAAGGGATTAATCCTAGTCGCGCTTTGGCGTTCTTTGATGACGAAGCAACTGAACATACGGAAGAGTCACTCTATCTTTGGATGAGAGCACATCCTTATGATGATTTAGTGGTGGTTGATATTACTGCCAATGAGTCTCTTGCCGCTTCTTATGAAGATTTTGCTAGCTACGGTTTTCATGTTATCAGTGCAAATAAGATTGCTGGCTCGGCTTCAAGTGTACGCTATCGTGCCACACGAGATGCGTTTTCTAAAACAGGTCGCCATTGGTTATATAACGCTACAGTGGGTGCGGGTTTACCTATTAATCATACGGTGCGTGATCTGCGTGAAAGTGGTGACACTATTTTATCCATTAGCGGTATTTTCTCTGGCACACTTTCTTGGTTATTTTTGCAATTTGATGGCACAGTTCCTTTCAGTGAGCTGGTGGAACAAGCTTGGCAACAAGGATTAACAGAGCCTGATCCACGAATTGATTTATCAGGGCAAGATGTAATGCGTAAACTGGTTATTCTTGCTCGTGAAGCAGGTTATGACATCGAGCCAGAGCAGGTGCGCGTTGAATCTTTAGTACCTGTGCAAGCTGAAACTGGTTCGCTAGAAGAATTTTTTGATAACAGTGCGCTGATTAATGAACAAATGGCACAACGATTAGCTGCTGCAAATGAAATGGACATGGTATTACGTTATATCGCCCGTTTTGATGCTAATGGTAAAGCAAAAGTCGGTGTTGAAGCCGTGAGAAAAGATCATCCCCTCGCTTCGCTATTACCAGGGGATAATTTATTTGCGATTGAAAGTCGTTGGTATCGTGATAATCCGCTTGTGATCAGAGGGCCGGGAGCTGGCAGAGATGTGACCGCAGGCGCAATTCAGTCAGATTTAAACCGTCTTTCTCAATTACTGTAATTTAATTATTTCTTTTTTATAAAGGTTATCAGCGGGTTATTTTCTGCTGATAACCTTTTGTCATTTTTGTGTCATATCACCCAATTTTTTTAATTTTTTTGGCTATACTTAATTTATCTCTAGTCACAAAGGAGCGATTGATGTCAAAAGTAGTAAGACAGATTGTCCCACTAAGAAATGAAATGACGGAGGTGAACCATCAAGCTAAAGAGAACTTTTGTCAGTAGCTCATGATGTGAAATTTAAGCGTCTTGAGTGGAAGTTGAAGTGGAAGTTGAAGCATGGTTACAACGTGTTAGAACGTTATTTAGAGTACAATTCGATTAACCACATTATTTACAACAGACAACTTAACTTACTGAAAGAACAATTCGTTATTCTTAATTTAAAGCGCTGATATTCAGCGCTTTATTCGTTTTTATCTTATGAAAATTTTAATCGGAAAATTTAATCGAGTAAAAATGTAAAAGAGAAGAAAAATAAGGAATAAAATAGAGACATGAGTTATAGCCCACCTGTGAAATAAGCTGAAAATCAAAAAATAGACCAGACAAATTATCAATATTAAAAAAAATCATCTAAATTTACTGCCAGATAAACCCTCACGTATCTTGCCCTTTCTAGTAAAAAACGCTTCTTAGTCGATAAGAAACAAAAATATGTCCTTATTTTTGGCAAAATTGAGCCAAAACAACATGAATATTAGCCATTCTTATAACACTAAAGCCGTAATTAAATTTCAGAAAAATCCCCCAAACCGATTATTTTCTGATATGAATAGTAGGCTAAGTAAAAAAAGCAGTGTGGCTTATCACAAAAATCAAAATAAAGTCACATTAGAAATGAAAGTTAATTACACAACTGGGAGGACATGACTTTTCTAATAGGAAGAAGCATGTTGTTACCGCCACAAAGACAAGGTCAGGAGTCTTATGAATCAACAATATTCTGCTATGCGTAGCAATGTCAGTATGCTTGGCAAGCTACTTGGAGATACGATAAAAGAAGCACTCGGTGAAGAAATTTTAGATAAGGTTGAATCTATTCGAAAATTATCTAAATCGTCACGAGCAGGTAATGAAGTTCAGCGACAAAAACTGTTGTTGACGTTACAAAATCTCTCTAATGATGAATTATTACCTGTTGCTAGAGCATTTAATCAATTCTTAAACCTGACGAACGTGGCAGAACAATACCATAGCATTTCGCCTCATGGCGAAGCGGCTAGCAATCCTGTGGCATTGGCAAAACTGATCACCCGACTAAAAGATAAGAATTTTACCGACGAGCAATTAAAAGAAGCCGTAGAGCAAATCTCTATTGAGCTGGTATTAACAGCACACCCAACCGAAATTGCACGTCGCACACTTATTCATAAGCTGGTTGAGGTGAATACCTGTTTATCTCAACTGGATCACGATGATTTAGCGGATTACGAACGTACTAATATTATGCGCCGTCTGCGCCAGTTAGTGGCTCAATCATGGCATACTGACGAAATTAGAAAAATTCGCCCAACACCTATTGATGAAGCAAAATGGGGCTTTGCGGTTGTTGAAAATAGCTTATGGGAAGGTGTTCCTGCTTTTTTACGTGAATTTAATGAGCAGCTTAGAGAGTCCATTGATTACAACTTACCAGTAGAAGCTTCTCCTATTCGTTTTACCTCATGGATGGGTGGAGATCGTGATGGTAACCCAAATGTGACGGCTGAAATCACACGCCATGCTTTACTATTAAGCCGTTGGAAAGCCGCTGATTTATTCTTAAATGATATTCAAGTCCTTGTTTCAGAACTTTCAATGACAGAAAGTACACCTGAACTGCGTGAATTAGCGGGTGGTGCTGAAGTTGCAGAACCTTATCGTGAAATTGCTAAACAATTGCGTACACGCTTACAAGTGACTCGCGATTATCTAGAGCAACGCATTAAAGGGTTGCAGTCGTTACCGCCAGAAGGCTTATTGATTGATAATGAAGAACTTTGGGAGCCGTTATACGCGTGTTATCAATCATTAACTCAATGTGGTATGCGCATTATTGCCAATGGGCAACTGTTAGATACATTACGCCGTATTCGTTGTTTTGGCTTACAACTGGTGAAACTGGATATTCGCCAAGAAAGCACCAATCACACTGAAGCACTCTCTGAATTAACACAATATTTAGAGCTTGGTGATTATGCAAATTGGTCTGAAGAGCAAAAACAAACTTTCTTACTTGAAGAATTAAATTCTAAACGCCCATTGATCCCAACAAATTGGCAGCCAAGTGCAGCGACTCAAGAAGTATTTGAAACTTGTCGTGTCATTGCACAATCACCTAAAGATTCTATTGCCTCTTATGTGATTTCAATGGCAAAAGTGCCTTCTGATGTATTAGCGGTAAAACTATTACTGAAAGAAGCTGGTGCGAATATTCGCTTACCTGTTGCTCCTTTATTTGAAACGCTTGAAGACTTAAATAACGCTGAAAGCGTAATGACCCGTTTGTTTAATATCCCTTGGTATCGTGATCTAATTGATGACAAACAAATGGTGATGATTGGCTATTCAGACTCAGCAAAAGATGCGGGTGTGATGGCGGCATCATGGGCGCAATATCGTGCTCAAGATGCATTAATCAAACTCTGTGAAAAATCAGGCGTAACATTAACACTATTCCATGGACGTGGCGGTACGATTGGTCGTGGCGGTGCGCCAGCACATGCAGCATTACTTTCTCAACCACCAGGAAGTTTAAAAGGGGGGCTGCGTGTGACGGAACAAGGCGAAATGATCCGCTTTAAGTTCGGATTACCACAAGTCACAATCAGCAGTCTTGCTCACTATGCGGGTGCAATCTTAGAAGCCAATTTATTGCCACCACCAGAGCCAAAAGCGCCTTGGATTGAGGTTATGGATTCTTTGTCTGACGTTTCTTGTGCCATGTATCGTGACTATGTGCGAGGGCAAGAAGACTTTGTTCCTTACTTTAGAGCAGCAACGCCAGAAGGCGAATTGGGTAAACTACCATTAGGCTCTCGTCCTGCAAAACGTCGTCCTACCGGTGGGGTTGAAACCTTGCGTGCTATTCCGTGGATCTTCGCATGGACTCAAAACCGCTTAATGTTACCTGCTTGGTTGGGTGCTGGTGCCGCATTACAACATGAAATCGATAGCGGAAAACAAGCGGTATTAGACGATATGTGTGAGAACTGGCCGTTCTTTAATACACGTATTGCGATGTTGGAAATGGTGTACGCTAAAGCGGATTTATGGTTAGCGGAATATTACGATCAACGTTTAGTTGAAGAGCGTTTATGGCCACTAGGAGCTAAATTACGTCAGCAACTTTCTGATGATATTAAGAGTGTTTTGGCAATATCAAAAGATGAACACTTAATGGCAGATTTGCCATGGGTTGCTGAATCTATTGCACTACGTAATGTATATACCGATCCATTAAACGTACTTCAGGCTGAGTTGTTACAGCGCTCTCGCACACATAGCGAGTCAGATCCTCGTATTGAACAGGCGCTAATGGTTACTATTGCGGGTATTGCTGCGGGTATGCGTAATACAGGCTAGCGTCATCAGTATTTAGCAATAAAAACAGCGCTTAATAAAAGCGCTGTTTTTTGTTTTTTATCTCTTATCTCTGATATTGGTTTTATTTTTTTGCTTCTTCATAAGACTCAATAGCTCTTATTCGTGCTTTTGCGTGATCAACTATGGGTAATGGGTAATCGAGAGAATTATTGGTTTTTGCTGCCCACTCATGAGGTGTATGAATATAGCGATTCGGCACATTGGCGAGTTCAGGAAGCCAATGGCGGATAAATTCACCATCAGGATCGAACTTACGACCTTGAGTGGTAGGATTAAAAATTCGAAAATAAGGTACGGCATCAGTTCCTGTTGATGCAGCCCACTGCCAACCCCCATTATTTGATGCGAAATCACCATCAATCAGTTGTGACATAAAATAACGCTCACCCCAACGCCAATCAATTAACAAGTCTTTGATAAGAAAGCTCGCCGTGAGCATACGTAAGCGGTTATGCATCCAACCTGTTTGGTTAAGCTGTCGCATCGCAGCATCAATAATAGGGAAACCCGTTGAGCCTTGAGTCCAAGCATTAAATTCATCTTGGTTGTTACGCCAATTAATTTTCTCTGTCCAAAGCTGAAAGGCAGTGTGTTTGCATAAATTTGGATTTGCCACAATTAAGTGTTGGTAAAACTCTCGCCAAATAAGTTCATTAAACCAAACAAATGCACCTGATGTGCTGTTTTCTAAGAAATCAGGTTCAGTTTGATAAAGGCGATTAAAACATTGTCGAATAGACAGTAATCCAATCGAAAGATAGGGGGATAATCGACTTGTACCATCAACTGCGGGAATGTCTCGCCATTTTGCATAATGTGGGACGCTTTCATAACAGAATTGCTTTAAGCGTTTAAGTGCCTCTTCTTCAGTAGAGATAAAAGAGGGCAAGCTTGTATTTTCAAGTGAAAATAGTGGTGCTTTTAAAGGTGATACCGCTTTTTGATGTGTCCTGATCTCTGGGATAGGTAACGAAGCGTTATTTTGTGAAAAAAAGAGCCGAAGGAATGCATTTCTAAAGGGAGTAAAAACTTTATACATCTCCCCTTGTTGGGTGACTACATTACCTGGTGGAATAAACACATTGTCATGATAAGCATAAACGGTTGTCTTATTCTTCAGTAACTCAGTGACCTTTTCATCACGACGTTGTTCATTAAGGGCATATTGGTGATTGAAAAAAAGGGCAGTGGCTTGATGCTGTTGGCAATACTCAGCCACTTTATCGGCTGCATTTGAATAAGTATCGCTAATCACGATTGTCAGTGGAATATTGAGTTTTGCCAGTGATATTGAAAGATCCAGCAAAGCATTATGAATGAACGCCTGACATGATAAAGCCATATTGTGGGTTTTCCATTGTTCAGGCGTTACGGTGAAAAGAGCATGCACCTGTGCTTGTTTATCTTGGCAAGCGTTAAAGAGTGCTTTGTTATCCGTCACTCTTAAATCATTACGAAACCAGACCAAATGAACAGAAGACGGGTGCATGTGACCTCTCTTAATCTAATTTAGGATGTTGATCGATAAGCGTTTGGCGTTTTTTCTGTAATGCCTCAATTTCAGCTTCAATATCTTCAACACGTTGCTCGATATTATCATAATGCTCAGACAGAATTTCTTTTGCCTCTGATCTATCTGATGCCGCAGGTGTTGCACCTCGTAAAGGTTTATTTGCGGTTTCAATCATCTTAATCCCTGTGATCAAACCGACAACGGCGACAATCATCAGATAATAAGCAGGCATATATAAGTCACCAGTTGCTTCAACTAACCATGCCGCTGCCGTTGGTGTTGCACCTGCCACTAATACAGAAATATTAAATGCAATAGCTAATGCACTATAACGAATATGCGTTGGGAATATGGCAGGTAAAATAGACGCCATTACTCCAGTAAAACAGTTGAGTAGAACCGCAAGAATTAATAATCCTAAGAAAATTAAACCGATTTCATCACTGTTAATCATCATAAACGCAGGGTAAGCAAGAATAAACAACCCAATACTACCACCGATAACAAACGGTTTACGGCCAATTTTATCACTGAGTAAGCCGATCACAGGCTGTACAAATAACATCCCTATCATAATCGCGATAATGATCAGTACACCGTGATCTGCCGAATAATTTAAGTTATGAGATAAATAACTCGGCATATACGTTAATAACATATAGTAGGTCACGTTAGTGGCAATCACTAAACCCACGCAGACGGTCAAACTTTTCCAATATTTTGAGGCGATTTCGCGTAATGAAATACGAGGTGGATTTTCGATAGATTTACGATCATCGCTGTTCATTTCATCAACATGTTGTTGGAATGCTGGCGTTTCTTCTAAAGCATGACGTAAATATAAGCCAATAAGACCTAATGGTAATGCTAAGAAGAACGGGATACGCCATCCCCATTCATGGAATGCTGCTTCACCCAAGGTCGTTGAAATAAGTACAACAACACCTGCACCCAGAACAAAACCAGCAATAGAACCGAAGTCTAACCAGCTTCCCATAAATCCACGTTTACGGTCTGGTGAGTATTCAGCAACGAAAATCGCCGCTCCTGAATATTCACCACCAATGGAGAAACCTTGTGCTAATTTAGCGAGTAATAATAAAACTGGAGCCCAGATCCCAATAGTTTCATAAGCAGGGATCAGACCAATGGCAAACGTACTGAGCGCCATAATAATGATGGTGACAGATAACACTTTCTGACGACCAAATTTATCCCCTAGCATCCCAAACACAATGCCACCTAATGGCCTTACAAGGAAAGGTACAGAGAATGTGGCAAGGGCAGCAATCATCTGCACACCTGGAGATGCGCCAGGGAAAAACACTTGACCTAAAACATAAGCGAGAAAGCCGTAGACACCGAAGTCGAACCATTCCATGGCATTACCTAATGCCGCGGCGGTAATGGCTTTTTTCAGCTTACTATCATCAATAATTGTTATGTCATTGATTCGTAATGGTTTATTTCTTTTCTTCTTCATTTTCATATTAAGTGACCTTTTATTAAGGTATTCGTAATTTCTTGTTATTCAATTAATTAAAAGAAATGAAGTGACTATTTGATAGCGAGAAGAGTAAGTAATAAAAATTCACTAAAAAACAGCTTACTTCTACCTATTCTAAATAGTGGTATTAAGCTAATAGATAAGAGAATATTTATTAAGTATAGATGAGATTAAATAAGATTTTAGGAAGTTTTCTTTGTCGTTTTGATATAACAAAACATAGCCTCTAGAATTAAAATGTGATCGTTATCATAACGTAATTCTGCTTTTGTGTAAAATTTGTAGTGTGAGAGGTTTTAAATTTACGTTAAGTAAACTTAAAATATCGAAAAGAAAAATCAAAAAATAAGATCGATTTTTATCATAAATAACAATTGGTTAATCTAATTTGTTGTGTTTTTTGATACAGGCTAACGCATTTATATGAGCATTATGCATAATACAAATACCGAAAGGTAAATAGAAAATAATAACGCCTTATTTTACTTTATTATTCTTTCGAATAGTGAAGATGAAAATGTGGATAATAGAATAGATCTCGCTATTCTTATTATTGATTACATCAAGTTAGTATGACGGGATATCATGACAGAGATATTAAAGATAGCCTCGTCATTCCCCATATTTAGAATAACAACTTATAAATTTAATAATTAACCGCGCATTTGTGCAAATTAACCCAGGTACCTCTATGAACATTAATCAACTGAAAAGCTTTGTTGAAGTCGTGAAAAATAATTTCAACATTACTAATGCGGCTGAAAAACTTTATACCTCACAACCGACAATCAGCAAGCAACTAAAGATATTAGAAGATGAATTAAGTGTATCGCTGTTTGTACGTAAAAATAATAACTTATTAGCATTAAGCCCGATGGGTAAAGAAGTCCATAAAATTGCTTGTGATATTCTTGGGCAAGTTGACCGAATCAAAAGCATTGTGGCGGAAGAAGATCGTAATAAAAAAGTCGATTTACATATTGCGACAACGCATACGCAAATTCGTTATTCATTGCCGAATGTGATTGATCACTTTCGTCGCTATTACCCCAATATTTCTCTACATTTTCATCAAGGCGCACCGGCTCAATTAGCGGAAATGGTTAAAAATGGCGATGTGGATTTTGCGATTGCCACAGAATCTATGCACCTTTATGAAGATTTAATTACACTGCCTTGTTACCGCTGGACTCGTAGTTTATTAGTCCCTTATGACCATCCTCTTGCTTTATTGAAAGACGATGAGCTGGTTACCATCGAGCAGATGGCAGAGTATCCACTGATTACTTATGTTTTTGGTTTTACAAGAGGATCTAAATTAGACAAGGTATTTTATAAAAATAATCTTAAGCCTAATGTGGCGTTAACTGCGACGGATACAGAGATTATTAAATACTATGTTAAGCGACATTTAGGTATCGGCGTTATTGCAGCTGCTTCATATGATGAGACAGAAGATGGTGGCGCACTAAAATGTATTAATATCGATCATTTAGTGCAACCGAGTTATACCCATATTTGTGTCAGTAAACATACCCATATGAAAGATTATATGCATGAGTTTATTTCTCTCTATGCGCCCCATATTGATAGAAATATTATTCAGATGCCAGAGCAGTGGGAAACACAATGGCACAGTAAAGAGGTCTATCAGGGATTGCCTGATTTGCGTTCTGTGAATATTAATAATATCGCGACAGAATAAAAGTAATAATAAAGCCCGTTTTGCGGGGGCAATAACGGGCTTAGGCAGAACAAGAGAAAGATTAGCGAGTCAGAATATTCACAAAAATCTGAGCACCCACTAATAAACAATCATCATCGACAAAATAAGGATTGGCGTGAAGGTAATTATTAATCCCTTTCGCTTGGTTACCACTTCCTAAGAAGAACATGGCACCCACTTTACCTTTCGTGGCGTTAACCATATAGCTAAAGTCTTCACTGCCTGTCATTGGCTTACCGTTTGATTCAATATTCTCTTCTGGTAAGAATTTACGCATCGCATCTAATAAACGCTGATGTGCAGTTGGATGATTCACAACAGCTGGGTATCCGCTATAGCTTAATGTGGTTTTAAATCCACCAGCCGTACTGCGGGCAACAATTTCGTCGAAGCTGGCTTTCAGTATTTGGTCGGTATTTTCATCCATAGAACGGATAGTACCGCGTGCTTGTACGTGATCAGCTAATGCATTAGGGATTGTTCCCCCATTGATCATGCCACAACCAAATACCGCAGGGCTAAATGGATCCGTCTTTTTCGCAACAACATAATCCATATAGTCAATTAAGCGCGTTGCTTCACGAATGGCATCTAACCCTTTGTGTGGTGTTGAACCATGTGCAGAAACACCATAAACATCTAATGTCCATGCTGAACCATAAGACGACATCACACCATCATTAAAGCGAACACAACCTGTTTCGATAGCGGCATCATTATGAAGTGCGTATGTTTCATCAACGCCTTCCATACAACCCATTTCCACCATTTTTTCAGCGCCAGGTACACGCATATCTTCTTCCGCCATTTGGAAAATAAAGCGGACATTTGACGTCATCTCTTCTTTATTTTCGGCAAGATACTTAGCACTGGTTAATGCCATGGTCATATGGGTATCGTGGCCACAGTTATGCGCACAACCTTGGTGAACTGAACTGTGTTCATTATTGGTTAAGTCTGGCATTTCTAATCCGTCCATATCAGCACGGATAGCAATTAATGGAAATTCAGAATTAACAATTAAGTCTGCTGTGAAACCAGTATATCCATCAAAAGTTTTAATTTTATAACCAAAACTTTCCATTAATTCACGACAGTATTTAGATGTTTTATATTCTTCACCTGATAGCTCAGGTATTTTGTGCAGGTCTTGTCGTGTTTTTTTACTAAAGTCATTTAATTGAAAGAGTTTTTCACTGACATTATAAATATTATTCATTAGATAACTCCCTGGATACTAAATCCAATTTGCGCGACGATTGATGCTCCAAAGAAACAACAAGTTGAAACAATCATGAAAATAAGAATAACTTTCCATGACATTTTCTTAAGTTCTTCTAATTGACCACCAACAGATAAACCCGCAAATGCTAATAAAGGAACACAACAAGATAAGAAAGAAACTTTACCAATAGAACTAATAAAGAAATCTCTTACCGGAGTTTCGGGTAAACAAATAAGTATCCCGATAATTGTTGCATAAGCAAATGTGGGTAAAGATGAAGGTAAATAATGTTTTGCAACGAGTGAAATAAATACCACTAATGACATAGCAATAAAGCTATCCCACATTGCATAAAGAGCGATCCCTGATGTTAATGTTTGAGTAAACATTGCCAGTAAAATAGCAACGAATACAAACTTCATATCAATAATTATATTTTTCATGCAGTTTTGCCTCTGGTGAAAATTTTATAAATTTTTTCTGAAAGAGGTAAACCTAAATAGGTTAATGACAGTGCGCCTAATGCGGAAGATAATAAATTAGATGCAGCGGCAACACTTAATACTTGCTGTGCTAATGCTTCATCAAGACCATTAATTAATGCACCTGATGCAGCACTTAACATTGAACCAGAACCGACACCAGAGCCTGCTGCAAGAGCAAGTGGATGTAATCCAGTTAGTGGAGCAATACTACCTAATACGCTAAACCATAAAGTACCGATAACAGAACCACATAAATAAATGGCTAATACACCAATATATTCTTGAGAGCCTGTACCAAATTTACCTTGGATAACAGCGATAGACGGTTCACGGCTAATAGATGAACAGGCACCAATTGCACGACGACCAAATCCAAATTTAATGGCTAATGGAACCGCAATTAATACTGGTAATAAGTTACCGAGTTCCTGAACAAATAAAGGAATACCGACACTTAAAATCATTTTAATATTAGGAACAATCATTCCCGCATATTGCGTACCTAAAATAAGTAGGCTGAAACCTACCATTTTACCGCAGAAGCCTTCTTCTTTTTCTGTGAATAATTTACCCCATACTTTAATTTTTTTACGGGTAAATCCAGCAGATATACACATACCAATAATTACAGCAAATAGCATTGGTAAAATAGGTATTACCGCAATGCCAATCTTAATTTCTTTTTTACCAATGACATATTGTGAAATAAAAATTAAGAAAAGGACTGCAAGAATACTAATAAAGAAAATCTTTATCGGACTTCTACTTTTGTCCATCCGTTAATCTCCGTTGAAAAATAATCAGGCTTTATTCTAGAGGACAAAAAGCAAAAGGTAGCGTGACCAATGTCATGTTTATTTCATACCTCTTTTTCATGGTGCATGAAATAATACAATGGTGATAAATTTATTAACAAATAGGAGAAAGTTAAATTTTTTAATAAAGACAGTGAGTAAGGCTGAAATGAGTCAGCTTAATTGTTAATAAAAATGTGAAGAGAAAAATCATAATTAAAAATTATTTTAATTATTAAAATAATACTATAAGAAAGTATTGTCTATAATTTAATAAAGAATAATACGTTATTAATGAGATGTATTCTTATTTGATGCGGTTATTATAAATTTAATGAATGTATTTGGAAGTGATATTTTATTTTTTGTATTTTTGAGGGCTGATTTTATCCCCACAGTGACATTATAGTGATTGGTGTTATTCTTTATATTTGAGTTAGTAAGATAATTTTCTCTGCAAGCTGATGAGGAAGAGAAACAGAATATGGGAAGGAGATAAGTGTAGCTCGCAGAGGCGTAATTCACCCAAAACTGAGGAAAGACATCACCATGAGTAAGCAAACAGTTGCAACTTATATTGCTAAAGTACTCCATAATGCAGGTGTGAAACGTATTTGGGGCGTGACAGGCGATTCTCTCAATGGATTAAGTGATAGCTTGCGAAAGATGGGAACGATTGAGTGGATGGGAACCCGTCATGAAGAAGTCGCGGCTTTTGCCGCAGGAGCAGAAGCGGCAGTTAATGGTCAATTAGCGGTTTGCGCTGGCTCTTGTGGACCAGGAAATTTACATCTTATCAATGGGCTTTTTGATTGCCATCGTAATCATGTTCCAGTGTTAGCCATTGCTGCGCATATTCCTTCTGCTGAAATTGGTAGTAATTACTTTCAAGAAACACATCCTCAAGAACTTTTTCGCGAATGTAGCCATTATTGTGAATTAGTCTCAAACCCAGAGCAGATCCCTCAAGTGCTTGCTATTGCAATGCGAACCGCTATTTTGAAAAAAGGAGTCGCTGTTGTTGTTTTACCGGGAGATGTTGCACTAAAACCAGCCCCAGAAGATGCGCATGAAAACTGGTATCCGTTGCAATCTCCACTCATCATGCCAAATCGTTTCGAAATCGAAAAATTATCCGATGCGCTAAATAATGCAAAAAATATCACTTTAATGTGCGGTGCTGGATGTGCTCAGGCTCGCGACGAAGTGATTAAACTGGCTCAAACATTAAAAGCCCCTGTTGTACACGCATTGCGAGGGAAAGAGTACATTGAGTGGAAAAATCCCTATAGTGTAGGAATGACAGGATTAATTGGTTTTTCATCGGGTTATCATGCGATGGAAAATGCTGATACGTTAGTGTTATTAGGTACGCAATTCCCTTATCGTGCATTTTATCCATCAAAAGCCAATATTATTCAAATTGATATTAATCCAAGTAGCCTTGGTTCGCATTGCCATGTCGATATGGCGATGATTGGCGATATTAAAGCCACACTCAATGCGATACAGCCTCGTTTAAAAGAGAAAACAGATACCACTCATCTTGATGCTTCACTGAAACATTATGCTAAAGCACGAGAAGATCTGGATGCACTTGCACAACCGAGTGAACGTGAGCTTATTCATCCACAATATTTGGCTCGTCGATTAAGTGAACTGGCAAATGATGATGCTATTTTTACTTGTGACGTAGGGACACCAACAGTATGGGCAGCACGTTATGTGGGCATGAATGGAAAACGTCGTTTACTGGGCTCGTTTAATCACGGCTCTATGGCAAATGCGATGGCTCAAGCCATTGGTGCACAGGCGTTAGATAGAAAGCGTCAAGTTGTGGCAATGTGTGGTGATGGTGGATTTACCATGCTAATGGGTGATTTTATCTCATTAGCTCAAATGAATTTACCCGTCAAAGTGATTATTTTTAATAACAGTGTATTAGGCTTTGTCGCGATGGAAATGAAAGCGGGTGGTTATTTAACCGATGGTACGGATTTACATAATCCAGATTTCGCGGCTATTGCTAATGCATCTGGTATCAAAGGCATTCGAGTAGAAAAAGGTGAAGATCTGGATAATGCACTTAAAGAAGCCTTTGAACATGATGGCCCTGTGATTGTGGATGTGGTAACTGCCAAACAAGAGCTTTCAATGCCTCCTGAAGTGAAGTTTGAACAAGCAAAAGGGTTTAGCCTGTATATGATGAAAGCGATTATTAATGGTCGAGGAGATGAGATTGTTCAACTTGCCAAGACTAATTGGTTACGCTAGTTATTAAGTCAGATTGAAGATAAATAACCCTATCAAAATAAATCGATAGGGTTATTTTATTATTATTGGGCTTTCTCTGTTAAACAGAAGTTTTCAATTAATTGCCCCATTAATTCACGAGTCGGCTCAATAAATGCCATATCAATAAATTCATCAGGTTGATGTGCTTGCTCAATAGAACCTGGGCCTAAAACCAAGGTAGGGCAGAGATCTTGAATAAACGGCGCTTCGGTACAGTAATTCACAGTTTGCGCTTTCTCACCCAATAGTTTTTCGATCACGGCAACCATTTTATGATCGGTTGGGCACTCATAACCCGGAATAGGATCGTGTAATGCCTCAACACTTAAACGACCCGGCCAACGTGCTTTGACTGGCGCTAATGTTTCGTGAAGTAAATCATCCAAGTCTTGCAGTGTTAATCCCGGTAATGGGCGAATATCCATATGTAATTCACAGCAAGCACAAATTCTATTTGCTGCATCACCGCCATTAATATAACCAAAGTTCATTGTTGGATAAGGGATAACAAACGCAGGGTTGTTATAGCGAGTTTTTAACGTATCGCGCAGTGTACTAAGGTGAGTAATAGACTCATGCATCAGTTCTATCGCGTTCACTCCTTTTTCTGGATCACTAGAATGCCCTGATTGCCCAGTAATGCGTATTGCATTTGATAAATGCCCTTTATGAGCACGAATAGGCTTTAACGATGTAGGTTCGCCAATAATGGCAAAATCAGGGCGGATTGCTGTATTAGCGGCAAAATAACGCGCCCCTGCCATAGAGGTTTCTTCATCAGCGGTAGCAAGTATATAAAGTGGATGCGTTAGTGTTTTAGTATCCACGTCACGTAATGCGTCAAGAATAAAGGCAAAAAAGCCTTTCATATCCGCTGTACCTAAACCGTATAACTTATTTTCTTTTTCTGTCAGCGTAAAAGGATCTTGCGTCCAACGGCCTTCATCAAACGGCACAGTGTCAGTATGACCACAGAGTAATAATCCGCCTTTCCCCGCCCCTAATGTTGCGAGAAGGTTAAATTTGCCTCGCGTTTCGGGTACAGGTTGAATTTCAATTGAAAAACCTAATGTTTTCAACCAATTAGCAAGCAGGTTAATCAATGCTTCGTTGCTTTGATCGTTTTTAGCGTCTGTTGCACTGATAGAGGGAGTTGCAATTAATTGACGATAAATCTCAATAAATGTAGGTAATTTAATATTCACTGTTGACAGCCTTTCTTCATAATAGTATCAATATTCATGCACTTTTTTTGAATAAAAATACATTAATCGGTTTGTGTTCATAGTACAAGGTAAGAATGACATGTTAAATACTCTGATTGTAGGAGCAAGTGGTTACACTGGCGCTGAATTAGCCGCCTATCTTCAGCAGCATCCTCATGTGAATTTGAGCAGACTGATGGTATCAGCTCAAAGCGCAGATGCAGGAAAGTGCTTTTCCGAACTTCATCCACAATATCGTGGTTTAGTAGATCTCCCACTAGAGCCGATGGTTGATGTGGCTAAAGCTGTTGAAAATATTGATATCGTTTTTTTAGCAACAGCACATGAAGTCAGCCATGACATTGCCCCTATTTTTCTAGAGCAAGGTTGCGTGGTGTTCGACTTATCTGGCGCCTATCGAGTACAAAACAAGCATTTTTATCAACAATACTATGGATTCGAGCATAAGAATACTGATTGGTTATCACAGGCAGTTTATGGGTTAGCTGAATGGAATGCCGACATTATTAGTCAGGCTCAATTAATTGCAGTGCCGGGTTGTTATCCAACAGTGTCTCAGTTGTCTCTAAAACCGCTTGTGGAAGCGGGACTTTTAGATACAGCACAGTGGCCAGTGATTAATGCCACCAGCGGTGTGAGTGGTGCTGGTAGAAAAGCCTCTTTAACCAGTAGCTTTTGCGAAGTGAGCTTGCAACCTTATGGCGTGTTTACGCATCGCCATCAACCTGAAATTGCAACACATCTGGGTATTGATGTCATTTTTACACCTCATCTGGGTAATTTTGCCAGAGGGATCTTAGCCACTATCACCTGTAAGTTAAAAGTGGGTGTGACACAAGAGGATGTAAGAGAAGTCTTTGAAGATGCTTATCAAGATAAACCATTAGTGCGTGTTTATGAAAAAGGGTTACCTGCATTAAAAGCCGTTGTAGGAACTGCATTCTGTGATATCGGATTTGCTCAACAAGGTGAACATCTGATTGTGGTCGGTGTTGAAGATAACTTGTTGAAAGGGGCTGCTGCACAAGCGGTGCAATGTATGAACATTCGGTTTGGTTTCGCTGAAACCGAATCACTTATTTAAATAATGAGTAGGGAAGTTTCATGGAACCATTAATTATCAAACTGGGTGGTGTGCTCCTTGATAGTGAAGAAGCGTTAACGCGGTTTTTCACTGCATTACAACAGTATCGTTCAACACATTCTCGCCCCTTAGTCATCGTACATGGTGGTGGCTGTTTGGTGGATGAATTGATGGGTAAATTGCAATTGCCTGTGGTGAAAAAGCAGGGGCTTCGTGTCACACCGGCTGATCAGATAGACATCATCACAGGAGCACTTGCCGGAAGTGCCAATAAAACCTTGCTATCGTGGGCAACTAAGTTTGGGCTTAATGGTGTGGGGCTTTCTTTGGGTGATGGACAATTAGCTAAAGTCACTCAAATCAATGAAGAGCTAGGTCATGTAGGAAATGCAAATCCCGGCTCTCCTGATTTACTCAATTTATTATTGGGTGCCAGCTATCTACCTATTATCAGTTCTATCGGTATGACTGAAAAAGGTGAACTGATGAATGTGAATGCTGATCAAGCGGCAACCGCTATCGCTGAAACGTTAGGTGCTGATTTAGTGTTGCTTTCAGACGTCAGTGGCATTTTAGATGGTAAAGGCCAGAAGATAGCTGAGATGTCAGCAGAAAAAGCACAGACATTAATCGATCAAGGCATTATCACTGACGGCATGATAGTGAAAGTAAACGCGGCATTGGAAGCGGCTAAAACGTTAGGACGACCAGTTGAAATTGCAAGTTGGCGCCATGCTGAAAAACTAACGGCTCTGTTTAATGGTGTTGCAGTCGGAACCCGTATTTTAGCTTAAAAATCTTTCTAGAAACCTTATCGCTATTTGATAGTTGGCAGAATTTAAACAAATTAGGAATTGAAGGTTATCACTATGACTAAAGGTATAAAAAAAATCGTACTGGCGTACTCTGGCGGATTGGATACTTCGGCAATCATTCCTTGGCTAAAAGAACATTATGATAACTGTGAAGTTATCGCTTTTGTCGCGGATGTGGGTCAAAGCCGTGATGATTTAGTGGGTGTGGAACAAAAGGCCTTAGCATCAGGTGCTTCTGAGTGTCATATCGTCGATTTACGCGAAGAGTTTATCAAAGACTATGTTTACCCAGTATTAAAAACAGGCGCGTTATATGAAGGTAGCTACTTATTAGGTACTTCAATGGCACGTCCTGTTATCGCTAAAGCGCAAGTTGAACTAGCCTTAAAACTCGGTGCCGATGCAGTTGCTCATGGTGCAACAGGTAAAGGTAACGATCAGGTTCGTTTCGAAAGTACTTATGCGGCACTTGCTCCACAACTTAAAGTGGTCGCGCCTTGGAGAGAGTGGGATTTACGTTCTCGTGAAGCGCTACTGGATTATCTGAAAGTTCGTAATATCCCAACCACAGCAACGCTTGAGAAAATTTATAGCCGTGACGAAAACGCATGGCATATCTCAACAGAAGGTGGTGTATTAGAAAGCCCGTGGAATGCCTCAAACGAAGATTGTTGGGCATGGACGGTTGATCCGAAGAAAGCACCAGAAACACCAGAACTCGTTACTGTCACCGTAAAAGCGGGGGAGGTCATTGCTGTAAACGGTAAAACACAATCACCTTTTGAATGTTTAGATACCTTAAATGCATTAGGCGTTAAACATGGTATCGGTCGTATTGATATTGTTGAAAACCGTTTAGTGGGAATGAAATCTCGTGGCTGCTATGAAACTCCGGGGGGCACTATCATGATGGCGGCTCTGCGTGGTGTTGAGCAACTTGTACTCGATAGAGATGCTTTTAAATGGCGTCAACAGCTAGGCTTAGAGATGTCTTATGTGGCTTATGACGGTCGTTGGTTCACGCCAATTCGCGCTTCACTGCAAGCGGCGGCAGAGTCATTGGCAAAAGATGTGAATGGTGAAGTGGTATTAGAGCTGTATAAAGGTCATGTTAATGCTATTCAGAAGAAATCAGATAACAGTCTGTATTCTGAAGAGTTTGCAACCTTTGGTGAAGATGAAGTTTACGATCACAGCCATGCTGAAGGGTTTATCCGTTTATATTCTTTACCATCACGTATCCGTGCATTGAGTAAGAAATAAGGTTAAACAATAGAGTGATGCTATATATCTATATAAGTATATAAGGCATCACTCTCACTCTTTTATTACACAGAATAAATACAGGAAGCGATTATGGCACTCTGGGGTGGACGTTTTAGTCAGGAAGCTGATCAACGGTTTAAACAATTCAATGATTCACTGCGGTTTGATTTTCGACTGGCACAACAGGATATCTTTGGCTCAGTAGCTTGGTCTAAAGCGTTAGTCACAGTTGGCGTATTGTCGCAAGATGAACAAGCTCAACTTGAGCAAGCTTTAAATGAATTATCAGAAGAAGTAACAGCAAACCCGCAGTCTATTTTGCAGAGTGATGCAGAAGATATTCATAGCTGGGTTGAAAGTAAGCTTATTGCCAAAGTGGGTGATTTAGGTAAAAAATTACACACAGGTCGTAGCCGTAATGATCAGGTCGCAACAGACTTAAAATTATGGTGTAAAGAAGAAGTTATTCATCTACGCCAAGCCATTGTTGAGCTACAAAAAGCCTTAGTTATCACCGCAGAACAAAATCAAAATGCGGTGATGCCAGGTTACACCCATTTACAGCGTGCTCAGCCTGTGACTTTTGCACATTGGTGTTTAGCATACAATGAAATGCTAGCCAGAGATGAAAGCCGTTTAGCTGATGCGTTGAAGCGTTTAGATGTCAGCCCATTAGGATGTGGCGCGCTGGCAGGTACGGCTTATGATATCGATCGTGAACAATTAGCTGGATGGCTGGGTTTTGCGAGTGCAACCAACAATAGTTTAGACAGTGTCTCCGATCGTGATCATGTCTTAGAGCTATTATCTTCTGCGGCCATTGGTATGGTGCATTTATCGCGTTTTGCAGAAGATCTTATTTTCTTTAATAGTGGTGAAGCGGGTTTTATTGAATTATCAGACAAGGTAACTTCTGGCTCATCATTAATGCCACAAAAGAAAAACCCAGATGCACTTGAGCTTATCCGTGGAAAATGTGGACGAGTGCAAGGTGCATTAACTGGCATGATGATGACCTTAAAAGGTCTGCCTCTCGCTTACAATAAAGATATGCAAGAAGATAAAGAAGGGCTGTTTGACGCTATCGATACATGGTCTGATTGTTTGCACATGGCAACGCTTGTTCTTGATGGGATCCAAATCCGTCGCCCTCGTTGTGAAGAAGCCGCGAAGCAAGGTTATGCTAATGCCACTGAATTGGCCGATTATCTTGTTGCGAAAGGTGTGCCATTTCGTGAAGCTCACCATATTGTAGGTGAAGTGGTGGTTTGCGCCATTGAGCAAGGTAAAGCAATTGAAGAACTCCCTCTTTCTGAATTACAGATGTTTAATAGTAAAATTATGATTGATGTGTACGATATTTTATCGCTTCAATCTTGTTTAGATAAACGTCTTGCAAAAGGAGGCGTTTCTCAAAAACAGGTCGCTTATGCGATAGTAAAAGCCAAAGAAGTCTTAAATATGGATAAATAAGCAAAGCGTTTATCTAAGACAACTTACTGTTATTCAAAAAGAACAGGGTGGATTTCACTCTGTTCTTTTATTTTAAATTGCCGATAATATCTATACTCATCTTGAATGCTTTAGAGGATGAAGGAATACGTTTTGTTTAAGTCGTTTATTTAGAAAATATCGAAAAAGAGAGACAGAATAACATTCGACTGATAGAAAAATTTATCAGTTACTATATTATCTATAGACATTAACTATCAGCAATAAATGTGGGATCTGCAATGAATATCCGTGACTTGGAATATCTGGTGGCTCTAGCTGAGCATAAACATTTTCGTCGTGCGGCAGATTCTTGCCATGTGAGTCAGCCAACATTAAGTGGTCAAATTCGTAAACTTGAAGATGAACTCGGTGTAATGTTGCTTGAAAGAACTAGCCGTAAAGTTCTGTTTACGCAACAAGGTTTGTTGCTGGTGGATCAAGCGAAAACCGTTTTACGTGAAGTCAAAGTGCTACAAGAAATGGCTTCATTGCAAGGCGAAAGTATGGCGGGACCTTTACATATTGGGCTGATCCCTACTGTTGGTCCTTATTTATTGCCCCATATCATTCCCGAATTACATAAAAACTACCCTAAGTTAGAGATGTATCTTCATGAAGCACAAACTCATAGCTTATTAGCTCAATTAGATAGCGGAAAACTCGATTGTGCTATTTTAGCAATGGTAAAAGAGAGTGCACCGTTTATTGAAGTTCCTCTATTTGAAGAGCCAATGAAGTTAGCAATTTATGAAGGGCACCCATGGAATGAACGTGGATCTGTGCCGATGGGCGACTTAGCGGGTCAGCGTTTATTGATGTTAGAAGATGGGCACTGTTTACGCGATCAAGCGTTAGGGTTCTGCTTCCAAGCTGGTGCAAAAGAAGATACTCATTTTAGAGCAACGAGTTTAGAGACATTGCGTAATATGGTCGCTGCCGGTAGTGGAATAACCTTATTACCTGATTTATCGGTACCTCAAGAACAAAAACGTGATGGGGTTTGTTATCTAGAATGTACTGATCCCAATCCATCACGTTCTATTATTTTAGTTTATCGTCCCGGATCGCCTTTGCGTAATCGTTATGAACAGTTAGCAGAGACAATCCGTGAACATATGACCGCATTTTATGCAGAAAAACAGAGTGCATTAAAATAAGCGGTTTAAACCATTAAGTGCGGCAACACGATAGGCTTCTGCCATTGTTGGATAGTTGAAGGTAGTATTAACGAAATACTCGATAGTATTGCCTTCACCTTTTTGCTCCATAATCGCTTGACCGATATGAATAATTTCAGCGGCACGCTCACCGAAGCAGTGAATACCTAAAATTTGCTTGGTTTCACGGTGGAAGAGAATTTTCAAACTCCCTACATTCATACCTGCAATTTGTGCTCTTGCCAGATGTTTAAATTGAGAACGTCCCACCTCATAAGGAATTTTCATTGCAGTGAGTTGTTGCTCTGTTTTACCAACAGAACTAATTTCAGGAATGGTATAGATCCCAGTTGGAATATCTTCGATTAAATGTGTTTCTGATTTTCCAGTGGTAATTGCCAAAGCCGCAATTCGACCTTGATCATAGGCGGCAGAAGCTAGACTTGGATAACCAATTACATCACCGACCGCATAAATGTGTTCACAACTGGTTTGGTAATGAGCATTAACAGAAACTTGTCCACGACTATCTGTTTTAATACCCACGTTTTCTAAGCCCAGTGTGTCAGTATTTCCTGTTCGACCATTCGCATAAAGTAGGCAATCTGCTTTGACTTTTTTACCTGATTTTAGATGAACAATAACACCATCATCGACACCTTCAATGCTTTCATATTCTTCATTATGACGAATAACAATACCGTTATTCCAGAAGTGATAAGAAAGTGCATCAGACATCTCTTGATCAAGGAAAGACAATAGGTGATCACGAGTATTAATTAAGTCTACTTTTACTCTTAATCCTCTGAAAATAGAGGCATATTCACAACCAATGACACCAGCACCATAAATAATGACATGGTGAGGCTCATGCTCTAAATCGAGAATAGTGTCACTGTTATAAATACGAGAATGAGAGAAATCGACATCTGGCGGGCAATAAGGACGTGAGCCTGTTGCAATAATAAAACTATCAGCTGAAAGAATATCGCAAGTACCATCAGGATAACGCACGCTGATCCTGTGCTCGTCAATAAATGCAGCTTCACCCGAATACATCGTACAATTATTACGCTCGTAAAAGCCTTGACGCATTTTAGTCTGCTGACTAATTACGGTACTGGCTTGACGAAGTATTTGAGAGAAAGAGGAGTTAATAAGGCGAGATTGGTCACTGTAAAGCGGGTTTTGATTAAATTCTATGATACGACTTACTGCGTGACGTAGGGCTTTTGAAGGAATGGTTCCCCAGTGAGTACAGCCCCCACCGACTTTGTTATAACGTTCTATAACTGCGACGCGCTTTCCTTGTTTAACAAGCCCCATGGCCGCGCCTTCACCACCAGGACCTGAACCGATCACAATAGCATCGAAATGAGAATGTTGCATAGGAAAAGACCTGTTTTATACAAACCGACAACGCTATATTAACATTAGAATGAATAATAGCCCAACTGACATTAAGGGCATTAGTCACACTTTGTTGAGTTTTTATGAGAATGTGTCTTGAGAGATGATTGTACACACTGCTTTTTTAACAAAGTTTGATATATTGGGTATAAACCAAATTAGGATTATCAGGATTTCTGTGAGTAATAATATTGGCATCAGAGCTAAACAAAAAGAAAAAACCCGTCGCTCTTTAATTGAAGCTGCTTTTAGCCAACTCAGTGCCGAGCGTAGCTTTACAAGTCTAAGTTTACGAGAAGTGGCTAGAGAAGCTGGTATTGCACCCACCTCATTTTATCGTCATTTTAAAGATGTGGATGAACTTGGGCTAACCATGGTTGATGAAAGTGGATTGATGTTACGTCAATTAATGCGCCAAGCACGTCAACGCATTGCGAAAGGTGGCAGTGTTATTAGAACATCAGTAGCAACTTTTATGGAATTCATTGGTAATAATCCTAATGCGTTTCGATTATTACTTCGTGAACGTTCTGGGACTTCAGCTGAGTTTCGTGCGGCTGTCGCACGAGAGATCCAACATTTTATTGCAGAACTGGCAGACTATCTTGAGCAAGAAAGCCATATGCCACGTTATTTTACAGAAATGCAATCTGAAGCAATGGTCACTATTGTATTTAGTGCAGGCGCAGAAGCACTGGATATCGATATTGAAAAGCGTCAACAATTAGAAGAAAGATTAGTTATACAACTGCGAATGATTGCTAAAGGTGCCTATTATTGGTATCGACGTGAGCAAGAAACGCAAATACCTCTACAAGATAACCCAGAGATAAAGAAAAAAACGCATCAGAAAGGAGACAAATGATGGAACAAAATCGCTGTGAAAAAAGCACGCTATTACTTGCCACAGTCATTGGTGTCGCTTTACATGGTACTTATTCAAGCCTTTTTAACCCGTTTATTGAGACGTGGTCAGTTTTCCCACTCGTTAGTTTAATTTTGGCAGTTTACTGTTTATATCAGCGCTACTTAAATCAACCCATGACCGATGGTATGCCTAAGCTGATTTTTTCATTCTTTTTATTAGGTTTATTCGGTTATAACGCTTACACCAGAACCGTTAACCCTGAATGGGGTTCAAATTTCTTCTCTTCAGTTTGTATCGTTATCGTTGCATTGTGGATTTATCGTCAATTCAAACAGCGTCAACGCTTACGTATACAGGCAGAAGAAGCTGAAAAAGCATCACGAGCAGAACAGTACTAGCCTGTACACCTCTCTTTGTTGTAAACACAGCGAAATTTTGACACCAGCAAGTTATCTTGCTGGTGTTTTTGTTTTTATTGGCGTTATTGAAAGATTTTCTATTCTAACGTGAGAAATAAGTTGTTATCTTTTTTCTAATAATACGCCACATTCCATATGGTGGGTGTAGGGGAATTGATCAAATAATGCTAACTTAATGATTTTATGTGTTTTAATTAGAGTTTCTAGATTTTCGCACAGTGTTTCTGGATTACAAGAAATGTATAAAATGCTAGGGTAAGTTTTAACCAATTCTACAGTTTTCTCATCTAAACCACTGCGAGGAGGGTCAACAAAAATGGTTTCACATTGGTAATCTTTTAAATTAATCCCTTCTAAGCGTTTAAATTCTCTTACACCATTCATTGCTTGCGTAAAATCTTCTGCGGACATGCGAATAATTTTCACATTATCAATGTGATTCATTGCAATATTGTATTGGGCTGCATGAACAGACGGTTTTGCAATTTCTGTTGCCAGTACTCGCTCAAAATTACGCGCAAGCGCTAATGAAAAGTTACCGTTGCCACAATACAGTTCAAGCAGATCGCCTTTTGCATTTTCTGTTGCTTTTAATGCCCATTCCAACATCTTAATATTGACCTGTGCATTAGGTTGCGTGAAGCTATTTTCAACTTGGCGATAAATCATCTCTTTACCTGCCACTGGTAACACTTCATCAATAAAATCATTATCGAGCATAATTTTTGTTTTATAAGCTCGACCAATTAATTGAACATCAAAGCCTTGAGCAATTAATGATTGGCGTAATGCTATTGCTTCTTGCTGCCAAGTTTCATCAATTTTTTTGTGATAAAGCAGGGAAACAATAATTTTATTACTCAACGTAGAAAGATAATCAATCTGAAACAGTTTCTTTCTGAGTGTTGGTTTATCTTTTATTTCTGCCAACAAGGCAACCATCATTTTATTAATAAGCTGGCTGGCAACTGGAAATTGGTCAACACGAATACGCTGCTTAGTCTCTTGGTCAAACATAATATGATAGAGAGAATCTTCTTCATGCCAGATACGGAATTCCGCACGCATACGATAATGCTGTTCTGGTGATGAAAAAACCTCTGCTTCAGGCGCATTAAAAGGAGCCATCATTGTTTGTAGACGTTGTGTTTTTTCATTCAGTTGAGACTGATATGTTTGCGTTGGTAATGAATTCTGCATGGTATCTCGCCTTTTTTTGGCAGTAATAAAGTTAAGCGAGCGAAATTGTAGAGATCCTCATGAAGATGTCCAGTATTCTTCATGTTCAATTTCTGGACTCAGTGGATTTGAAATCGTAGCATAGTTATTCGGTCTCCTAATAGGAGTTAAAAGGGAATCTGGTGCAAAGCCAGAACTGACGCGCAGCGGTAATAGGATCAAGGATAATAAAAGACACTGCAAAGCACTTATATAAGTGCAGTGGGAAGTCATTATCTTAAAGACATAAATTTGTTTCTTTAACCTAAAGTCCGAAGACCTGCCGAAGACCTGTCGCATCTTAAATTAAATACGCGTTTTATTTAATTTTGGCGGCATCCTGCTACTTATTCTGTTGGATGCAGATTTTCATGAATAATAAAAAAGTTTTTTTCATTTCCAGTGTGGCTTTGAGTGTTATGGCGGGCAGTTTTGGTGCGTTTGCAAATAACAGTGATACGTTAAGCGTGACAGCAAACCGCTTTCAAGAGCCTAACTCTTCTATTTTAGCGCCGATAACAGTTGTTGAACGTGAACAAATCGAACGTTGGCAGAGTAATAGTGTTATTGATGTATTACGCAGAATGCCTGGGATTGATGTGGGGCAAAACGGCGGAATAGGGCAGATGAGCTCTATTTATGTACGTGGAGCTGAATCTCGTCATGTTCTTATTTTAGTGGATGGTGTGCGTTTAAATCAGGCGAATGTGTCTGGTAGTTCTGATATCAGCCAAATTCCTCTTTCTCTTGTTCAACGTATTGAATATATAAGAGGGCCTCGTTCTTCTGTTTATGGTTCTGATGCGATTGGTGGCGTGATTAATATCCTCACAGAAAGAAAAACGGAAGGAGGAACACTTAATGCCACAATGGGTTCTCATGGTTATCAAGAATATGATGGCTCGATAAAACAAAAAGTCGGTGATAAAACCACATTAACGGCTGCTGGCAGTTATCTCTATACCAAAGGTTATGATGTCGAAGCGAATGGAAATACTGGTGGACATCCACAACCTGATCGTGATGGTTTTATGAACAAGTCATTATGGCTAGGGGTTAATCACGATATTAACGATGATGTTTCTTTATATGCACGCGCTTATGGTTTTGATAATCGCACGGCTTATGATGCTTATTATGACAGTTATAACGATATGTTAACGGATACAAGAGCATTATTTAGTCGTACTTATGATGGTGGTGTGAAATTTAATCGTGATAACTACTCTTCTTCTTTAAATACCAGCTATAACTACACCAAAGATTATGACTATGATCCTCGTTATGGTCGCTATGGTAAAGGAAGCCGTTTTACTAACTCTGAACAATATAATGTGCAGTGGGGAAATCACCTTTTATTAGGGAATGGCAGTATCGGTGGTGGTGTCGATTGGCAACGTCAATCTATTAAAGCTGGTTCTAGTGGATTTCCTAATAAAGAACACTTCGACAATACAGGTTTGTACCTAACTGGACAGCAAAAGTTAGGCGATATTATTGCTGAAGCATCAGTACGCTCGGACAAACACTCTGAATATGGCTGGCATACGACTTGGCAAACTAACCTAGGTTGGGAATTTGTTGAGGGTTATCGTGTGATTGGTGGTTATGGTACGGCATTTAAAGCACCGACACTGATGCAACTTTATAGTGAGTGGGGAAGTAATCCAGACTTACAACCTGAAAAGAGTAAACAGTGGGAAGGGGGTTTTGAAGGATTAACGGGGCCTTTAGCGTGGCGATTAACTGCGTATCGTAATGATGTAAATTCTTTGATCCAAGGCGAATCGAGTTATCCATACCGTAACTACAATGTTGGTAAGGCCTTAATTAAAGGTGTGGAATTTACGGGTGAAATGGATACGTGGATTTTTCATCACACCTTTAATCTTCAATATATAGATGCAAGAAATAAAGAAACGCATCAACGTCTTGATCGTCGCGCTCGTCAACAACTGAAATATCAGCTTGATTGGCAAGTCGAGAAACTCGATATGGGGGTGACTTACCAATATATCGGTCAACGGACAGATAAAGATTATGGGACTTATGAGAATGTTTCTTTAGGTGTGGTGTGAGTATTTGGGATTTAACTGCTTCATATCCTATTACATCACATCTCTCAATTCGTGGTAGAATAGCCAACCTGTTTGATAAAGATTATGAGACAGCTTATGGCTATCGCACGCCAGGACGTGAATACTTCCTCACAGGAAGCTACAACTTCTGATGCACAACTTACCGCTAACCCTACTGTATTGGTTTTTGATTCAGGGGTTGGCGGTTTATCTGTTTATCGTGAGATCCGTGAAAAATTACCGGATGCTCACTATATCTATGTTTTCGATAATGAAGCTTTCCCTTATGGTGAGAAATCACAAGACTTCATTATTGACCGTGTTGTTCGAATAGTTAGCGCGGTTGCTGAAAAACATGATCTCGCGACCATTGTTATTGCTTGTAATACAGCAAGCACAGTGAGCCTCCCTGCTTTACGTGCCAAGTTTACTGATATTCCTATTGTGGGCGTTGTACCTGCTATTAAACCGGCAGCTAAATTAACATGTAATGGCGTGGTTGGATTATTAGCAACAAGAGCAACAGTTAAACGTCCTTATACCCATGAACTTATTGAACGCTTTGCGACTGATTGCAAAGTTCACTCTTTAGGTTCGGCTGAGCTGGTGGAATTGGCTGAGAGAAAACTTCATGGTGAAGCCGTTTCTTTAGACGAGCTACGTAAAATCCTTACACCTTGGCTAAAAATGAAAGAGCCACCGGATACTGTGGTATTAGGTTGTACTCATTTCCCTTTATTAGCTGATGAACTTCTTTCTGTTTTACCTGATGGTACCCGAATTATCGATTCTGGCGCTGCAATTGCACGAAGAACTGCGTGGTTGGTCGTAAATCAAGCGAAAATAAAGGGCTCAAATGAAATTAACTTCGCTTATTGCTTAAAAGAAGATGAGAATAGCGAATTATTAAAACCTGTTTTAGCGGGTTTTGGCTTTGAATCGCTCAGAAAACTGGCGCTTTAAGTGCAATTTGATTGAAAATTCAACGGTCAGTAAAAAAACTCAAAAAAAGTGTTGCCAGCTTCACAAAACTCCCTATAATGCGCCCTCGTTGTCACGGCAAACCACGCTAAGTGAGTTAGCCGAGAGAACGAAGAAAAAAGTGAAAAGCCTTGAAAATAAACGCTTGACACTGAATGAGGAAGATGTAGAATGCACCTCCTCGCAACAACGCAGAAGACCGGAAGCGGCAGCGAATGTTGCACTGCTCTTTAACAAATTATCAGACAATCTGTGTGGGCACTCGCAGAGACGATATCTTCTAAAATATTAGATGTATCAAGTCTTGAAGAGTGAACAACAAAAGTAAATTCATTTATGAATAGCTAAGTTTTCGATTTCTTTGAGCATCAAACACTTTTAATTGAAGAGTTTGATCATGGCTCAGATTGAACGCTGGCGGCAGGCCTAACACATGCAAGTCGAGCGGTAACAGGAGAAAGCTTGCTTTCTTGCTGACGAGCGGCGGACGGGTGAGTAATGTATGGGGATCTGCCCGATAGAGGGGGATAACTACTGGAAACGGTAGCTAATACCGCATGACGTCTACGGACCAAAGCAGGGGCTCTTCGGACCTTGCGCTATCGGATGAACCCATATGGGATTAGCTAGTAGGTGAGGTAATGGCTCACCTAGGCGACGATCTCTAGCTGGTCTGAGAGGATGATCAGCCACACTGGGACTGAGACACGGCCCAGACTCCTACGGGAGGCAGCAGTGGGGAATATTGCACAATGGGCGCAAGCCTGATGCAGCCATGCCGCGTGTATGAAGAAGGCCTTAGGGTTGTAAAGTACTTTCAGCGGGGAGGAAGGTGATAAAGTTAATACCTTTATCAATTGACGTTACCCGCAGAAGAAGCACCGGCTAACTCCGTGCCAGCAGCCGCGGTAATACGGAGGGTGCAAGCGTTAATCGGAATTACTGGGCGTAAAGCGCACGCAGGCGGTCAATTAAGTCAGATGTGAAAGCCCCGAGCTTAACTTGGGAATTGCATCTGAAACTGGTTGGCTAGAGTCTTGTAGAGGGGGGTAGAATTCCACGTGTAGCGGTGAAATGCGTAGAGATGTGGAGGAATACCGGTGGCGAAGGCGGCCCCCTGGACAAAGACTGACGCTCAGGTGCGAAAGCGTGGGGAGCAAACAGGATTAGATACCCTGGTAGTCCACGCTGTAAACGATGTCGATTTAGAGGTTGTGGTCTTGAACCGTGGCTTCTGGAGCTAACGCGTTAAATCGACCGCCTGGGGAGTACGGCCGCAAGGTTAAAACTCAAATGAATTGACGGGGGCCCGCACAAGCGGTGGAGCATGTGGTTTAATTCGATGCAACGCGAAGAACCTTACCTACTCTTGACATCCAGCGAATCCTTTAGAGATAGAGGAGTGCCTTCGGGAACGCTGAGACAGGTGCTGCATGGCTGTCGTCAGCTCGTGTTGTGAAATGTTGGGTTAAGTCCCGCAACGAGCGCAACCCTTATCCTTTGTTGCCAGCGCGTGATGGCGGGAACTCAAAGGAGACTGCCGGTGATAAACCGGAGGAAGGTGGGGATGACGTCAAGTCATCATGGCCCTTACGAGTAGGGCTACACACGTGCTACAATGGCAGATACAAAGAGAAGCGACCTCGCGAGAGCAAGCGGAACTCATAAAGTCTGTCGTAGTCCGGATTGGAGTCTGCAACTCGACTCCATGAAGTCGGAATCGCTAGTAATCGTAGATCAGAATGCTACGGTGAATACGTTCCCGGGCCTTGTACACACCGCCCGTCACACCATGGGAGTGGGTTGCAAAAGAAGTAGGTAGCTTAACCTTCGGGAGGGCGCTTACCACTTTGTGATTCATGACTGGGGTGAAGTCGTAACAAGGTAACCGTAGGGGAACCTGCGGTTGGATCACCTCCTTACCTAAGAGATACGTGTTATGTGCAGTGCTCACACAGATTGTCTGATGAAGAACGAGCAAAAGCGCGTCTGCGAAGCTGACTGAAGTCCCCTTCGTCTAGAGGCCTAGGACACCGCCCTTTCACGGCGGTAACAGGGGTTCGAATCCCCTAGGGGACGCCAATTGCGCGGTATGAGTGAAAGGCGTACCACACTATAGTCTGATGAGAATCAGAGAATAGTTAAGATAATTCGCATGAGTTATTTTACCTATTATGCTCTTTAACAATCTGGAACAAGCTGAAAAATTGAAAACAAATCAATATATCACCGAGGTATATTGATGAGTCTCTCAAAATCTCAGACCTTGAATGTGTGATACTCCAAGGCGAGTGTCATGAGCGAGCAACAGCAATTCTAGGCGGACAGCGCGCAGTAAGCGCAGCATACATAAGTATGTGAGCATTACGAGCACTGCCCAACAACGAATTGATGCTTGTGTAGCCATGACCTTTAAAGTCGTCTTCGAGAGAAACACCTTCGGGTTGTGAGGTTAAGCGAATAAGCGTACACGGTGGATGCCTAGGCAATCAGAGGCGATGAAGGACGTGCTAATCTGCGATAAGCGTCGGTAAGGTGATATGAACCGTTATACCCGACGATTTCCGAATGGGGAAACCCAATATCCAATGGATATTATCATTAACTGAATACATAGGTTAATGAAGCGAACCGGGAGAACTGAAACATCTCAGTACCCCGAGGAAAAGAAATCAACCGAGATTCCCCTAGTAGCGGCGAGCGAACGGGGAACAGCCCAGAGTCTTAATCAATAGCAGCATCAGGAGAACGGTCTGGAAAGTCCGGCAGTAAAGGGTGATAGCCCCGTATCTGAAGATGCTGTTATTGTGAACTCGACGAGTAGGGCGGGACACGTGTTATCCTGTCTGAATATGGGGGGACCATCCTCCAAGGCTAAATACTCCTGATTGACCGATAGTGAACCAGTACCGTGAGGGAAAGGCGAAAAGAACCCCGGCGAGGGGAGTGAAAAAGAACCTGAAACCGTGTACGTACAAGCAGTAGGAGCCTCTTCGTGAGGTGACTGCGTACCTTTTGTATAATGGGTCAGCGACTTATATTCTGTAGCAAGGTTAACCGAATAGGGGAGCCGTAGGGAAACCGAGTCTTAACTGGGCGAATGAGTTGCAGGGTATAGACCCGAAACCCGGTGATCTATCCATGGGCAGGTTGAAGGTTGGGTAACACTAACTGGAGGACCGAACCGACTAATGTTGAAAAATTAGCGGATGACTTGTGGATGGGGGTGAAAGGCCAATCAAACCGGGAGATAGCTGGTTCTCCCCGAAAGCTATTTAGGTAGCGCCTCGTGAACTCATCTTCGGGGGTAGAGCACTGTTTCGACTAGGGGGTCATCCCGACTTACCAACTCGATGCAAACTGCGAATACCGAAGAATGTTATCACGGGAGACACACGGCGGGTGCTAACGTCCGTCGTGAAGAGGGAAACAACCCAGACCGCCAGCTAAGGTCCCAAAGTCATGGTTAAGTGGGAAACGAAGTGGGAAGGCTCAGACAGCCAGGATGTTGGCTTAGAAGCAGCCATCATTTAAAGAAAGCGTAATAGCTCACTGGTCGAGTCGGCCCGCGCGGAAGATGTAACGGGGCTAAACCATGCACCGAAGCTGCGGCAGCGACACTATGTGTTGTTGGGTAGGGGAGCGTTCTGTAAGCCTGCGAAGGTGTACTGTGAGGTATGCTGGAGGTATCAGAAGTGCGAATGCTGACATAAGTAACGATAATGCGGGTGAAAAACCCGCACGCCGGAAGACCAAGGGTTCCTGTCCAACGTTAATCGGGGCAGGGTGAGTCGACCCCTAAGGCGAGGCTGAAAAGCGTAGTCGATGGGAAACGGGTTAATATTCCCGTACTGGTGGTAACTGCGATGGGGGAACGGAGAAGGCTAGGTTGTCCGGGCGACGGTCGTCCCGGTTCAAGCATGTAGGCAGAGTGATTAGGCAAATCCGGTCACTTAATGCTGAGGTGTGATGACGAGCCACTAAGGTGGTGAAGCAATTGATGCCCTGCTTCCAGGAAAAGCCTCTAAGCTTCAGGTTACCAACAATCGTACCCCAAACCGACACAGGTGGTCAGGTAGAGAATACTCAGGCGCTTGAGAGAACTCGGGTGAAGGAACTAGGCAAAATGGTGCCGTAACTTCGGGAGAAGGCACGCTGGCGGTAAGTGAAGTCCCTTGCGGACGGAGCCGAAGCCAGTCGAAGATACCAGCTGGCTGCAACTGTTTATTAAAAACACAGCACTGTGCAAACACGAAAGTGGACGTATACGGTGTGACGCCTGCCCGGTGCTGGAAGGTTAATTGATGGGGTTATCCTTAGGGAGAAGCTCTTGATCGAAGCCCCAGTAAACGGCGGCCGTAACTATAACGGTCCTAAGGTAGCGAAATTCCTTGTCGGGTAAGTTCCGACCTGCACGAATGGCGTAATGATGGCCAGGCTGTCTCCACCCGAGACTCAGTGAAATTGAACTCGCTGTGAAGATGCAGTGTACCCGCGGCAAGACGGAAAGACCCCGTGAACCTTTACTATAGCTTGACACTGAACATTGAGCCTTGATGTGTAGGATAGGTGGGAGACTTAGAAGTGTGGACGCCAGTCTGCATGGAGTCAACCTTGAAATACCACCCTTTAACGTTTGATGTTCTAACCTAGGCCCATAATCTGGGTCGGGGACCGTGTCTGGTGGGTAGTTTGACTGGGGCGGTCTCCTCCTAAAGAGTAACGGAGGAGCACGAAGGTTGGCTAAGCATGGTCGGACATCATGCGGTTAGTGCAAAGGCATAAGCCAGCTTGACTGTGAGAGTGACGGCTCGAGCAGGTACGAAAGTAGGTCTTAGTGATCCGGTGGTTCTGAATGGAAGGGCCATCGCTCAACGGATAAAAGGTACTCCGGGGATAACAGGCTGATACCGCCCAAGAGTTCATATCGACGGCGGTGTTTGGCACCTCGATGTCGGCTCATCACATCCTGGGGCTGAAGTAGGTCCCAAGGGTATGGCTGTTCGCCATTTAAAGTGGTACGCGAGCTGGGTTTAGAACGTCGTGAGACAGTTCGGTCCCTATCTGCCGTGGGCGTTGGAAGATTGAGAGGGGTTGCTCCTAGTACGAGAGGACCGGAGTGAACGCACCACTGGTGTTCGGGTTGTCATGCCAATGGCATTGCCCGGTAGCTAAGTGCGGAAGAGATAACCGCTGAAAGCATCTAAGCGGGAAACTTGCCTCGAGATGAGTCTTCCCTGTCACCTAGAGTGACCTAAAGGAACGTTTAAGACTAAGACGTTGATAGGCTGGGTGTGTAAGCGTAGCGATACGTTGAGCTAACCAGTACTAATGAACCGTGAGGCTTAACCTGACAACACCGAAGGTGTTTTGTCTGAGAGACGAACATCGATGAAGTAAGCTTGTTTAAGATTGAATATTGCTGGTTACTGAGAAAGAAACAACAGTAACGGGTAATGATACCGAATTTGCTTGGCGGCCATAGCGCAGCGGACCCACCTGAATCCATGCCGAACTCAGAAGTGAAACGTTGTAGCGCCGATGGTAGTGTGGGGTCTCCCCATGTGAGAGTAGGGAACTGCCAGGCATCAAATTTAGGCTGTGTCAGCCGGTGACAATAAGCCACTAGTGCTGATATGGCTCAGTTGGTAGAGCACACCCTTGGTAAGGGTGAGGTCCCCAGTTCGAATCTGGGTATCAGCACCATAAAAAATTATTATAACTGCATAAACAGACGGTTATAAATACAGAATTTGCTTGGCGGCCATAGCGCAACGGTCCCACCTGATCCCATGCCGAACTCAGAAGTGAAACGTTGTAGCGCCGATGGTAGTGTGGGGTCTCCCCATGTGAGAGTAGGGAACTGCCAAGCATTAAATAAGACGAGAAAGCCAACCCAATGGGTTGGCTTTTTTGCATTCTAAGACATCTGAAATGCAGATGTAATATCTCCAAACTAATCACCTATCACTTTGCTATCCTCGACGATGCTTGGCTGTTAAACTAAGTCATCAGCTAAATGAGGTAGACTTTCATGAAAGAATCGGTTTCATTGCAAGCATTTAATACATTTGGTTTGAGAGCAAAAGCTCACCAAATAAAAACTGCAAATAATAAAGATGAGCTTTGTACATATTGGCAAAATGCCCATGAGCAGAAATTACCAACTCTTATTTTAGGTGGCGGTAGCAACGTATTATTTACAGAAGATTTTAATGGTATTGTTATTCGCAACTGTATTGCTGGTATTGAAATTACTGAGGATGAACAATATTGGTCTGTTTATGTTGGTGCAGGCGAAAACTGGCATGCACTTATTGAATACCTGTTAGAAAAGAATATCTATGGACTGGAAAATTTAGCGCTGATCCCAGGTAATGTGGGCTCAGCACCAATACAAAATATCGGCGCTTATGGCAAAGAATTAAAAGATGTTTGTGCTTATGTGGATATTATTGAATTAAGTACTGGGCATGTTAGTCGATTGACAAATGAAGCGTGCCAATTTGGTTATCGTGATAGTATTTTTAAACATCATTACCAGCAAGGCTTTGCGATTATTGCTGTTGGCTTACAGCTTAGTAAAAAATGGGAGCCTATCCTTACCTATGGTGATCTATCAAAATTATCATTAGAAACGGTAACGCCAAAAGATGTGTTTGGATCTGTGTGCTCTATGAGAACGAGTAAACTACCCGATCCTACCCTTACAGGTAATGCAGGCAGCTTTTTCAAGAATCCAATTGTTGATATTCGTATTGCACAACATTTAAAAGCAGAATATCCCTTCTGTCCTCAATATGTTCAACAAGATGGTGTAAAACTTGCTGCGGGTTGGCTAATTGATCAATGTGGCCTTAAAGGCCATCAGATTGGTGGTGCGGCTGTTCATATGAAACAAGCACTTGTTCTCATCAACAAAGACGGTTTAGCTACAGGCAAAGACATTGTTAATTTAGCGGCATATATACGCCAAAAAGTCTTCGAGCGCTTCGGCGTACAATTAGAGCCAGAAGTTCGCTTTATTGGTCAACATGGCGAAATCAATGCAGTGGATGCTATTTCATGAAAGAAACACCTACTCCTTTATTATTAATTGAGCTCCTTGCTGACGGAAATATCCATTCAGGGGAGCAACTAGGCGAAAGCTTAGGAATGACACGCGCAGGCATTAATAAACATATTCAGACATTACGCAGTTGGGGTATTGATGTTCAAACTGTCGCAGGAAAAGGCTATCAACTAGATGCCCCTATGAATTTGTTAAATGTGGATAGTGTAAACAAGAACATCAAAGGTGAACCTGCAAGCGTTATTCCTGTTATAGATTCTACAAACCAATACTTAATCCAACGTATTAGCGAATTAAAATCGGGTGATGTCTGTATTGCGGAATATCAGTCTGCTGGACGAGGTAGAAGAGGGCGTCAATGGATCTCGCCTTTTGGTCGAAATTTATACTTGAGTATGTATTGGAAACTCGATCAAGGACCTGCTGCTGCAATAGGATTGAGTTTAGTTGTCGGTGTTATTATGGCTGAAGTATTACAAAAACTTGGCGCAGATGGCGTTAAAGTTAAATGGCCTAACGATCTCTATTTAAATGATAAAAAGCTTTCAGGCATTCTTGTTGAGCTAACAGGAAAAACAGGTGATGTTGCTCATATTGTCACAGGTATTGGTATCAATATCGCGATGAGTAAAAATCAAAATGAAGCCATTAACCAACAATGGATTAATTTAGAGCAAGTTGGTATTAAAATTGACAGAAATGAACTTGCTTGTGAAATTACAAATGCATTAAGAGATGCATTTGTTCAATTTGAAAAACAAGGGTTATCTGTGTTTATCGAGCGTTGGAAACGTTTAGATAATTTTATGGATCGCCGAGTGAAGCTTATTATTGGTGAAAAAGAGATCTTTGGTATAGCCAAAGGTATCAATGATCAAGGTGCTCTACTTTTAGAACAAGATGGGAAAATCATACCTTATATAGGTGGTGAGATTTCACTGAGAAGTGCGTCGTAATACCTTAAATTGCATCGAACATCTAAAACTAAAAAAGCTTTCCTAAACTGGAAAGCTTTTTATTTATCAATACTATTTTTTAATAACTAAAGCATAATAATACGTAGATAAAACACTGATAATTGTTTAGGTTTATTTACGTAATCTAACATTAGTGATCGTATGATTTTGGCCTTTGGTTAGAATAAGACTCGCTCTTTCTTTCGTAGGCAGAATGTTTTGTTTCAAATTCAAACCATTAATTTCTTGCCAAATTGAAGACGCTATTTCAATAGACTCTTCTCTGCTTAATTTAGAGTAATTATTAAAATACGATTCAGGATCAGTAAACGCACCTTCTCTAAATTTTAAAAAGCGACTGATATACCAGTGTTTTAGTAATTCTTCTTCAGCATCAACATAAATGGAGAAATCTACATAATCTGATACGAAAACATTATGTGGGTCATGAGGATAATCTTGATTGCTCTGTAATACATTCAATCCTTCAAGGATCAAAATATCAGGTTGTTCAATAACCTGTTTTTTATCTGGAATGATGTCATACACTAAATGAGAATAGACAGGGGCTGTTACTTGTTTCTTGCCTGATTTTATATCAGAAACGAAGGAGACAAGGTTATGCATATCATAGGATTCAGGAAATCCTTTTTTTTTCATTATTCCGCGTTTCTTTAACTCTGCATTAGGTAAAAGAAAGCCGTCAGTAGTAATTAAATCAACTTTACGATGTTCTGGCCAACGGGTTAAAAGTGCTTGTAGCAAACGAGCTGTGGTACTTTTGCCAACAGCAACGCTACCCGCTATACCAATAATGTAGGGGATTTTGGCGCTTCTTGTTCCAAGAAACTGCTCTAAGACGGCTTGACGACGTAAGTTAGAACTTATGTAAAAATTGAGCAATCTTGAAAGAGGAAGATAAATCTCAATTACATCATCAATAGAAATTTCTTCGTTAATCCCTTTTAAATCAGCAATCTCTTTTTCGGTTAACGTTAAAGGAACGGAATCTCTTAACGTTGCCCAGTGCTTTCTGTCAAATTCTAAATAAGGGGTTATAAAGCGTTCTTTGTTATTCATAAGCCAACATCTGCCTAATATTCGCAGGTTGGACAGGCTGTTTAAAACACCCGTATCCGATAAAAAATAAACAGCATCATAACGAGTGATGACTCTTAGGCGTAGATATTTTTTAAATTTTTTCTACTTTTTTTGACACGAACTGAATAAATCTGTAAAAAAAGTATAAAAAATAGTCATGAAAATAATTTTTTAGCGTAGACTAATAAGGGTGCAATCAATCTTTTTTCTAAAAATTTATTGATGATTAATAATTTGGGGACTGGATCGATAAATTAGCTTGCTAATCTATCATGAATTTTTGTTGGCATTTTGGTCGTTTTTTTCCTAAAAAATCAACAATTCAATCAAAAATGAACAAAATCTAAGCAAAAGAACAAATATCGCAATTTTTTTGTTGCATCATGATGAAAGTCCTCCTAGAATGCGCACCACTTAGCCGGCATAGCTCAGTTGGTAGAGCAACTGACTTGTAATCAGTAGGTCCCGAGTTCGACTCTTGGTGCCGGCACCATTAAAAATTAGGTTTGGTGGGATACCCAAGCGGCCAAAGGGAGCAGACTGTAAATCTGCCGTCACAGACTTCGAAGGTTCGAATCCTTCTCCCACCACCATTAATTCCTAACTTAAGTGTTTTCAAATAGTAAACACTTAAGTAGAATACAAAGCTGATTTTAAGTCAGGTAGCCGAGTTCTGCGGGCATCGTATAATGGCTATTACCTCAGCCTTCCAAGCTGATGATGCGGGTTCGATTCCCGCTGCCCGCTCCAGATGTGCTGATATAGCTCAGTTGGTAGAGCGCACCCTTGGTAAGGGTGAGGTCGGCAGTTCGAATCTGCCTATCAGCACCACTCCTTCATGTTCTTGCCTCCCTGATTAAAATCTTAACAAGCACTAGCAAATCGCTAATTTACTTACTGCTTGGTTGATGTGGTGTAACCACCGATTCCGTGTCTTAGAGGGACAATTTAAATGTCTAAAGAAAAATTTGAACGTTCAAAACCGCACGTTAACGTTGGTACTATCGGCCACGTTGACCACGGTAAAACAACTCTGACTGCTGCAATCACTACAGTTTTAGCTAAAACTTACGGTGGTTCTGCTCGTGCATTCGATCAAATCGATAACGCACCAGAAGAAAAAGCTCGTGGTATCACCATCTCTACTTCACACGTAGAATATGACACTCCAAGCCGTCACTACGCACACGTAGACTGCCCAGGTCACGCCGACTATGTTAAAAACATGATCACAGGTGCTGCGCAAATGGACGGAGCTATCCTGGTTGTTGCTGCGACTGATGGCCCAATGCCACAAACTCGTGAGCACATCCTGTTAGGTCGTCAGGTTGGTGTTCCTTACATCATCGTATTCCTGAACAAATGTGACATGGTAGATGATGAAGAGTTACTGGAATTAGTAGAAATGGAAGTTCGTGAACTTCTGTCTCAGTACGATTTCCCAGGTGACGACACTCCAGTAATCCGTGGTTCAGCGCTGAAAGCACTGGAAGGCGAAGCTGAGTGGGAAGCGAAAATTGTTGAATTAGCAGAAGCACTGGATTCATACATCCCAGAACCAGAGCGTGCAATTGACAAACCATTCCTGTTACCAATCGAAGACGTATTCTCAATCTCAGGCCGTGGTACAGTAGTAACAGGTCGTGTTGAGCGTGGTGTTATCAAAGTTGGTGAAGAAGTTGAAATCGTTGGTATCAAACCAACAACTAAAACAACTTGTACTGGCGTTGAAATGTTCCGTAAATTACTTGACGAAGGTCGTGCAGGTGAGAACGTTGGTGTTCTTCTGCGTGGTACTAAACGTGAAGAAATCGAACGTGGACAAGTTCTGGCTAAACCAGGTTCAATCAAGCCACACACTAAATTCGAATCAGAAGTTTATATTCTGAGCAAAGATGAAGGTGGTCGTCACACTCCATTCTTCAAAGGCTACCGTCCACAGTTCTACTTCCGTACAACTGACGTAACTGGTACTATCGAATTACCAGAAGGCGTAGAAATGGTAATGCCAGGTGACAACATCAACATGATCGTTGAACTGATTCACCCAATCGCGATGGACGACGGTTTACGTTTCGCTATCCGTGAAGGTGGCCGTACAGTAGGTGCGGGCGTTGTTGCTAAAGTATTAGGTTAATACCTGATAGATTTATGCATGAAGAGGGCATCATTAGATGCCCTTTTTTGTATCTGTTATTTAGTGAATTTAAATTAAGTCAAACAATTCACGTTCTGTTGCTATATCGCTTTAGGTTTATATAAACCAAGTAAATACACTTAAGCCAAATAAATAGAAATTGAAATCATAATAATTATCATTTACTATTCACTGCGTGAGTCGTTAATGAGGTTGTTATTATGTATGTCTGTCTTTGCCATGGTGTGAGTGATAAAAAAATTATCTCTACTGTCCATAAACATCAAATCCACACTATTAATGAATTACGTCAGATCCTGCCTGTTGGTAGCTGCTGTGGTAAATGTGTACGCCAAGCTCGTCAACTGATCGAAAATGAACAGTCTGCTCTTTACCCTCAAATTTCTGAAGTTGCATAACAAATTTTAAATTTCCTTTCTCTCCTCTTTGTATAAAAGGTCTACACTGAAAAGACTGGAAGCAAAGGAGCATAAAAATGAAAGGTGATAAAAAAATGATAGCCCACCTTAATAAGTTATTAGGTGGAGAGCTAGTTGCAATTAATCAGTATTTCCTGCATGCCCGAATGTTCAAAAACTGGGGACTTACTCGCCTCAATGAAATGGAATATCATGAATCCATAGACGAAATGAAACACGCAGATAAATATATTGAGCGTATTTTGTTTCTTGAAGGAATTCCAAATTTACAAGACTTAGGCAAACTGAATATCGGTGAAGATGTTGAGGAAATGCTACGTTCTGATCTTGAATTAGAATTAGGTGGTGCCAAAGATTTACGTGAAGCAATTGCTTACGCAGATTCTATTCATGACTATGTCAGTCGTGATCTTATGCTAGAAATCTTAACTGATGAAGAAGGGCATATTGATTGGCTTGAAACCCAGCTCGAACTTATCGAACGCTTGGGGCTTCAAAATTATTTACAAGCCCAAATTATCGAAGAGTAACTCACTCACAATAAAAGAATGATTTACTTTCTTCTATAAATTATTGAATGCTTTTTGAAGCAAAGGTAATGAAGGTTGCCTTTGCTTTTTTTATTTTAAAAAGGTAAAACGAATTTTTATCGCTGATTTTTTATTCTTGGCTTGATTTCATCACTCAGGCAAGTATAATGCGCAGGCTCACTGATTTAGTGGGGCTGATTAATCAGCTAATGCAGATTTTATATTGCATTAATATAATACTCCCAATTGGGGAGTTATATGCAGAACGATTACACTCTCTCATCAATCGAAATGGGTACGAGTAGTGATCATTTACGTTTATAAAAAATAGTTGGAGCTCTGGTCTCATGCAGAACCAAAGAATCCGTATCCGCCTGAAAGCTTTTGATCATCGTCTGATTGATCAATCAACTGCGGAAATCGTAGAGACTGCTAAGCGCACTGGTGCGCAAGTTCGTGGTCCAATCCCACTGCCGACTCGCAAAGAGCGTTTCACAGTGTTGATTTCTCCGCACGTTAATAAAGATGCGCGTGATCAGTATGAAATTCGCACTCACAAACGTCTGGTTGACATCGTTGAGCCAACCGAGAAAACCGTTGATGCTCTGATGCGTCTGGATCTGGCTGCCGGCGTAGACGTGCAGATCAGCCTAGGTTAATCAGGTCATCAAGCGATTGAGAGGTTGAAACAATGATTGGTTTAGTCGGTAAGAAAGTAGGAATGACTCGTATCTTCACTGAAGATGGCGTTTCAATCCCTGTAACCGTTATCGAAATTGAAAACAACCGTGTTACTCAGATCAGAGATCTTGAGAAAGACGGTTATCGTGCCGTTCAGGTGACTACTGGTAGCAAAAAAGCTAACCGTGTACTGAAGCCTGAAGCAGGTCATTTTGCTAAAGCTGGTGTTGAAGCTGGCCGCTTACTACGTGAATTCCGTCTGAATGAAGGCGAAGAATACACTGTAGGTCAAAGCATTAGCGTAGAAATTTTCGCTGACGTTAAAAAAGTCGACGTTACTGGAACATCTAAAGGTAAAGGTTTTGCTGGTACTGTAAAGCGCTGGAACTTCCGTACTCAAGATGCTACCCACGGTAACTCCTTGTCTCACCGTGTTCCGGGTTCTATCGGTCAGAACCAGACTCCGGGTAAGGTGTTCAAAGGCAAGAAAATGGCAGGTCAACTGGGTAACGAACAAGTTACCGTTCAGAGCCTGGAAGTAGTACGTGTTGACGCTGAGCGCAACCTGCTGCTGGTCAAAGGTGCTGTTCCAGGTGCAACTGGCAGTGACCTGATCGTTAAACCAGCTGTCAAGGCGTAACGTCGAGGAGATAGGAATGGAATTGGTAATGAAAGACGCGCAAGGCGCGCTGACTGTTTCCGAAACTACCTTCGGGCGTGACTTTAACGAAGCGCTTGTGCATCAAGTAGTCGTTGCATACGCTGCTGGTGCTCGTCAAGGTACTCGTGCTCAGAAAACCCGTGCTGAAGTTTCTGGTTCAGGCAAAAAGCCTTGGAGACAGAAAGGTACAGGTCGTGCACGTTCAGGTTCAATCAAGAGCCCAATTTGGCGCTCTGGTGGTGTTAGCTTCGCAGCTAAACCACAGGACCACAGTCAAAAAGTAAACAAAAAGATGTACCGTGGTGCTCTGAAGAGCATTCTGTCTGAACTGGTACGTCAAGATCGTCTGATCGTCGTAGAGAAGTTCTCTGTTGAAGCTCCTAAAACTAAGCTTTTAGCACAGAAACTGAAAGATATGGCTCTGGAAGATGTTCTGATCATCACTGCTGATGTAGATGAGAATCTGTATTTAGCAGCACGCAACTTATATAAAGTTGACGTACGTGATGCAGCAACAATCGACCCTGTTAGCTTAATCGCCTTCGACAAAGTCGTCATGACTGCTGACGCTGTGAAGCAAGTTGAGGAGATGCTGGCATGATCCGTGAAGAACGTCTGCTGAAAGTACTGCGCGCGCCGCATGTATCTGAAAAAGCTTCTATCGCGATGGAAAAATCAAACACCATCGTTCTCAAAGTTGCTAAAGACGCGACCAAAGCAGAGATTAAAGCAGCTGTACAAAAACTGTTTGAAGTCGAAGTTGAAAGTGTTAACACTCTGCTGATGAAAGGCAAAGTGAAACGTCACGGTCAGCGTATTGGTCGTCGTAGCGACTGGAAAAAAGCTTACGTCACCCTGAAGGAAGGCCAGAATCTGGACTTCGTCGGCGGCGCTGAGTAAGTCGGAGGAGTAAAGAACAATGGCAATTGTTAAATGTAAACCTACGTCTCCGGGCCGTCGCCACGTAGTTAAAGTGGTAAACCCTGAGCTGCATAAAGGGAAACCTTATGCGCCATTGCTGGAAAAGAACAGCAAGTCCGGTGGTCGTAACAACAATGGTCGTATCACTACCCGTCATATCGGTGGTGGTCACAAACAGGCTTACCGTATTGTTGACTTTAAACGCAACAAAGATGGTATCCCTGCGACAGTAGAACGTCTGGAATATGATCCAAACCGTTCAGCTAACATCGCTTTAGTGCTGTATGCTGATGGTGAACGTCGCTACATTCTGGCTCCAAAAGGCCTGAAAGCGGGTGATAAAGTTCAGTCTGGCGTTGATGCTGCTATCAAAGCGGGTAACACCTTACCAATGCGTAATATCCCGGTTGGTTCTACAGTTCATAACGTAGAAATGAAACCAGGTAAAGGTGGTCAGTTAGCTCGTTCAGCTGGTACTTACGTTCAGATCGTTGCTCGTGATGGTGCTTATGTCACTATTCGTCTGCGTTCTGGTGAAATGCGTAAAGTTCCTTCTGATTGCCGTGCAACTATCGGTGAAGTTGGCAACTCTGAGCACATGTTACGCGTTCTGGGTAAAGCTGGCGCAAGTCGCTGGCGTGGTATTCGTCCTACCGTTCGCGGTACTGCGATGAACCCAGTCGATCACCCACATGGTGGTGGTGAAGGTCGTAACTTTGGTAAACACCCAGTAACACCTTGGGGCGTTCAAACCAAAGGTAAGAAGACTCGTAAAAACAAACGCACTGAACATTTCATCGTTCATCGTCGTACTAAGAAATAATTAGAGGATAAGCCATGCCACGTTCTCTCAAGAAAGGTCCTTTCATTGACCTGCACTTGCTGAAGAAGGTAGAGAAAGCGGTGGAAAGCGGTGACAAAAAGCCTGTTAAGACTTGGTCCCGTCGTTCAACGATCTTTCCTAACATGATCGGTTTGACCATCGCTGTCCATAATGGTCGTCAGCATGTTCCAGTTTACGTTTCCGACGAAATGGTTGGTCACAAACTGGGTGAATTCGCGCCGACCCGTACTTATCGCGGTCATGCAGCCGATAAAAAGGCTAAGAAAAAATAAGGTAGGAGGAAGAGATGGAAACTATCGCTATGCATCGCCACGCTCGTTCTTCTGCTCAGAAGGTTCGCTTAGTAGCTGACCTGATTCGCGGTAAGAAAGTGTCGCAAGCTCTGGAAATTTTAACCTTTACCAACAAGAAAGCTGCTGGTTTAGTGAAGAAAGTACTGGAGTCTGCTATTGCTAATGCAGAACACAACGATGGCGCTGACATTGATGATCTGAAAGTAGCTAAGATCTTTGTTGACGAAGGTCCTTCTATGAAGCGCATTATGCCTCGTGCAAAAGGCCGTGCAGATCGTATTCTGAAGCGCACCAGCCACATCACTGTGGTTGTGTCTGATCGCTGAGACTCTGGAGACTAGCAATGGGTCAAAAAGTACATCCTAATGGTATCCGCCTTGGCATTGTCAAGCCTTGGAATTCCACATGGTATGCGGGTACCAATGAATTCGCTGACAACCTAGACAGCGACTTTAAAGTACGTCAGTACTTAACTAAAGAACTGGCTAAAGCATCTGTATCTCGTATCGTTATCGAACGTCCTGCGAAAAGCATCCGTGTGACTATTCACACTGCTCGCCCAGGCATCGTTATCGGTAAAAAAGGTGAAGATGTTGAAAAACTGCGCAAAAACGTAGCGGATATCGCTGGCGTTCCTGCGCAAATTAATATCGCCGAAGTACGTAAACCTGAACTGGACGCAAAATTAGTTGCTGACAGCATCACTTCACAGCTGGAACGTCGTGTTATGTTCCGTCGTGCTATGAAGCGTGCGGTACAGAACGCTATGCGTTTAGGCGCTAAAGGTATTAAAGTGGAAGTAAGTGGTCGTTTAGGCGGCGCTGAAATCGCTCGTACTGAATGGTATCGTGAAGGTCGTGTACCTCTGCACACTCTGCGTGCAGATATCGACTACAATACCTCAGAAGCACAAACCACTTATGGTGTGCTCGGCGTTAAGGTATGGATCTTCAAAGGTGAGATCCTGGGTGGTATGGCTGCAGTTGAACAGGCGGAAAAACCGGCTGCTCAACCTAAAAAGCAGCAGCGTAAAGGCCGCAAGTAAGGAGAGTCGCTGATGTTACAACCAAAGCGTACAAAATTCCGTAAAGTGCACAAAGGCCGCAACCGTGGCTTAGCTGCTGGTGCGGATGTAAGCTTCGGGACTTACGGTCTTAAAGCTGTGGGCCGTGGTCGTCTGACTGCACGTCAGATCGAAGCGGCACGTCGTGCAATGACCCGTGCAGTTAAGCGTCAGGGTAAAATCTGGATCCGTGTGTTCCCAGACAAACCAATCACTGAAAAGCCGCTCGAAGTCCGTATGGGTAAAGGTAAAGGTAACGTTGAGTATTGGGTTGCCTTAATCCAGCCAGGTAAAGTCCTGTATGAAATGGATGGTGTGCCTGAAGAACTGGCCCGTGAAGCATTCAAGCTGGCGGCAGCAAAACTGCCTATCAAAACCACCTTTGTAACTAAGACGGTGATGTAATGAAAGCAAAAGAGCTGCGCGAAAAGAGCGTTGAAGAGCTGAACACAGAACTGCTGAATTTACTGCGCGAGCAGTTTAACCTGCGTATGCAGGCAGCAAGTGGTCAGTTACAACAGTCTCATCTGTTGAAACAAGTGCGTCGTAATATCGCACGCGTTAAGACTTTACTGACTGAGAAGGCGGGTGCGTAATGACCGATAAAATCCGTACTCTGCAAGGTCGTGTAGTTAGTGACAAAATGGAGAAATCTATTGTCGTTGCTATCGATCGTATGGTTAAACACCCATTATATGGTAAGTTTATCCGTCGTACGACCAAACTGCATGTACATGACGAGAACAACGAATGTGGAATTGGTGACGTAGTAGAAATTCGTCAAACACGTCCACTGTCTAAGACTAAGTCTTGGGCGTTAGTTCGCGTTGTAGAAAAAGCTGTTCTGTAATAAAATAGCCTTTTCGTACGAAATAAACGGCTCAAAACTGAACGAGCCGTTTATTTTTTCTGTCCATATCGAGAATGTGGTGTTATAATGCCGCTCCCTCGTATTATGGGATATTGAACGGCCTCTTCTAATGTGGAAGTGGCTCAGTAGTAGTTGACATTTAGCGGAGCACTAAAATGATCCAAGAACAGACTATGCTGAACGTGGCCGACAACTCCGGTGCACGTCGCGTAATGTGTATCAAGGTTCTAGGTGGCTCGCACCGTCGCTACGCAGATGTAGGTGACATCATCAAAATTACCATTAAGGAAGCAATTCCACGTGGTAAAGTTAAGAAAGGTGATGTACTGAAAGCGGTAGTGGTGCGCACCAAGAAGGGTGTTCGTCGCCCTGACGGTTCTGTCATTCGCTTCGATAGCAACGCTTGTGTATTGTTAAACAACAACAGCGAGCAAGTTATTGGTACGCGTATTTTTGGGCCGGTTACTCGTGAACTTCGTAACGAGAAGTTTATGAAAATAATCTCTCTGGCACCTGAAGTACTCTAAGGAGCAGGCAATGGCAGCGAAAATCCGTCGTGAAGACGAAGTTATCGTGCTGACTGGTAAAGATAAAGGTAAGCGCGGTAAAGTAAAACAGGTTCTTTCTTCTGGTAAAGTTATCGTTGAAGGTATCAATCTGGTTAAAAAACATCAGAAGCCAGTTCCGGCTCTGAACCAACCAGGTGGCATCGTTGAAAAAGAAGCTTCTATCCAAGTTTCTAACGTTGCAATCTTCAATGCGGCAACCGGCAAGGCTGACCGTGTAGGTTTTAGATTCGAAGACGGCAAAAAAGTTCGTTTCTTCAAGTCTAATAAAGAAACTATCAAGTAATTTGGAGTATACGATGGCGAAACTGCATGATTACTACAAAGACGAGGTAGTCCAAAAACTGATGTCTCAGTTTGGTTACCATTCTGTCATGCAAGTCCCTCGGGTCGAGAAGATCACCCTGAATATGGGTGTTGGTGAAGCGATTGTTGATAAAAAACTGCTGGACAATGCAGCAGCTGATTTAGCAGCAATCTCAGGTCAAAAACCTTTGATCACCAAAGCACGCAAATCTGTTGCAGGCTTCAAAATCCGCCAGGGCTATCCGATCGGCTGTAAAGTGACCCTGCGTGGCGAACGCATGTGGGAGTTCTTTGAACGCCTGATCTCTATTGCTGTACCACGTATCCGTGACTTCCGTGGTTTGTCCGCTAAATCATTTGATGGACGTGGTAACTACAGCATGGGCGTACGTGAGCAAATCATCTTCCCTGAAATCGATTACGATAAAGTGGATCGTGTTCGTGGTTTGGATATTACCATTACTACGACTGCGAAATCAGATGATGAAGGTCGCGCACTGTTAGCAGCGTTTAACTTCCCGTTCCGCAAGTAAGGCAGGGCATTCATGGCTAAGAAATCTATGAAAGCACGTGATGTAAAACGTGCGAATTTAGCTGAGAAATTCTTCGCAAAACGCGCAGAACTGAAAGCTATCGTTTCAGATGTGAACGTGTCTGACGAAGATCGTTGGAATGCTGTTCTGAAACTGCAAACTATGCCACGTGATTCAAGTCCTTCACGTCAGCGTAACCGCTGCCGTCAAACTGGACGTCCGCACGGTTTCCTGCGGAAATTTGGCCTCAGCCGTATTAAAGTCCGTGAAGCCGCTATGCGCGGTGAAATCCCGGGCCTTAGAAAGGCTAGCTGGTAATTACCATAATTGAATCACGGGAGTAAAGACAGATGAGCATGCAAGATCCCATCGCGGATATGCTGACCCGTATCCGTAACGGTCAGGCCGCGAACAAAGTTGCGGTCACAATGCCTTCCTCCAAGCTGAAAGTGGCGATTGCCAACGTGCTTAAGGAAGAAGGTTATATTGAAGATTTTAAAATTGAAGGCGACACTAAGCCAGAACTGGAAATCACTTTAAAATATTTCCAAGGTAAGGCTGTAGTAGAAAGCATTCAGCGCGTAAGCCGTCCAAGTCTGCGCATCTATAAAAGAAAAGATGAGCTGCCAAATGTTATGGCAGGACTGGGCATCGCTGTTGTTTCTACCTCAAAAGGTGTTATGACTGATCGTGCAGCTCGCCAAGCAGGTCTTGGTGGCGAGATTATCTGCTACGTAGCTTAATTCGGGAGGAAAGAATGTCTCGTGTGGCAAAAGCACCCGTCGTCATTCCTGCCGGCGTAGAGGTTAAACTCAACGGTCAGGTAATTACGATTAAGGGTAAAAACGGCGAGCTAACTCGTACTATCCATAATGCAGTTGAAATTCAACATGCTGACAACCACTTAACTTTCGCACCTCGCGATGGTTTTGCTGATGCATGGGCACAGGCGGGTACTACTCGTTCTCTGTTAAATGCAATGGTTGTAGGTGTTACCGAAGGCTTCACTAAGAAACTGCAACTGGTAGGTGTAGGTTATCGTGCGTCTATTAAAGGCAATGCGGTTAACTTATCAGTAGGTTTTTCACATCCAGTGGAACACCAACTGCCAGCAGGCATCACTGCTGAATGTCCAACACAAACTGAAATCGTACTGAAAGGTGCGGATAAGCAAGTGATTGGTCAAGTAGCAGCTGAACTGCGTGCTTACCGTCGCCCTGAACCTTATAAAGGTATTCGTTACGCCGACGAAGTTGTGCGTATCAAAGAGGCTAAGAAGAAGTAAGGTAACACTATGGATAAGAAAGCAGCTCGTATCCGTCGTGCGACCCGCGCACGCCGTAAGCTCCAGGAATTGGGTGCGACTCGCCTGGTGGTACACCGTACCCCTCGCCATATTTATGCGCAGGTTATTGCACCAAACGGTTCTGAAACTTTGGTGGCCGCTTCTACTACAGAAAAAGCTATCATTGAGCAACTGAAAAACACTGGAAACAAAGAAGCAGCAGCAGTAGTTGGTAAAATTGTTGCTGAACGCGCTCTGGAAAAAGGTATCAAAGTAGTATCATTTGACCGTTCCGGTTTCCAATATCATGGTCGAGTCCAGGCACTGGCAGATGCTGCCCGTGAAGCTGGCCTTCAGTTCTAAGGTAGGAGTGTAAGATGGCTCACATCGAGAAACAAGCTGGCGAACTGCAGGAAAAGCTGATCGCGGTAAACCGCGTATCTAAAACCGTTAAAGGTGGTCGTATCTTTAGCTTCACCGCTCTTACAGTAGTTGGTGATGGTAATGGCCGCGTTGGTTTTGGATATGGCAAAGCTCGCGAAGTTCCGGCAGCAATCCAGAAAGCGATGGAAAAAGCCCGTCGCAATATGAAAACCGTCGCTTTAAACAACGGTACTCTGTTCCACCCTGTTAAAGGTACTCACACAGGCTCACGCGTATTTATGCAGCCTGCTCATGAAGGTACCGGTATCATCGCAGGTGGTGCAATGCGTGCAGTTCTAGAAGTGGCTGGCGTTCGTAACGTACTGGCTAAAACCTATGGTTCCACTAACCCGATTAACGTGGTTCGTGCAACACTGGACGCTTTAGATAGCATGAAGTCTCCAGATATGGTCGCAGCTAAGCGTGGTAAATCCGTTGAAGAAATTCTGGGGTAATGACCATGGCTAAGACTATTAAAATTACTCAAACACGCAGCTTAATCGGCCGTCTGCCTAAACATAAGGCAACTATGACTGGTTTAGGCCTGCGTCGCATCGGTCACACTGTAGAACGCGAAGATACACCAGCAGTTCGCGGTATGATCAACTTGGTTTCCTATATGGTTAAAGTTGAGGAGTAAGAGATGCGTTTAAATACTCTGTCTCCGGCTGAAGGTGCCAAGCATGCGCCTAAACGTGTAGGTCGTGGTATCGGTTCTGGCTTAGGTAAAACTGGCGGCCGTGGTCACAAAGGTCAGAAATCTCGTTCTGGCGGTGGCGTACGTCGTGGTTTTGAAGGTGGCCAGATGCCTTTATATCGTCGTTTACCAAAATTTGGTTTTACTTCACGTAAATCATTCGTGACTGCGGAAATCCGTCTGTCTGATTTAGCTTACGTTGAAGGCGATGTAATCGATCTGAATGCACTGAAAGCCGCAAACGTTGTTGGCCCACAGATTGAATTTGCAAAATTAATTCTGTCTGGCGAGGTTAACCGTGCAGTGACTATTCGTGGTCTGCGTGTTACCAAAGGTGCCCGTGCAGCAATCGAATCAGCTGGCGGTAAAATTGAGGAATAAGTGACAGATGGCTAAACAACCAGGTTTAGATTTTCAGAGTGCTAAAGGTGGTGTTGGTGAACTAAAACGCAGACTTTTGTTTGTTCTTGGTGCACTTATTGTCTTTAGGATTGGCTCTTTTATTCCTATCCCTGGTATTGATGCCACTGTGCTTGCCAAATTGCTCGATCAGCAAAAAGGCACCATCATTGAAATGTTTAACATGTTCTCTGGTGGTGCTCTTAGCCGTGCTTCTATCTTTGCGCTGGGTATCATGCCTTATATTTCGGCATCGATTATTATCCAACTCTTATCAGTGGTTAACCCTCGGTTAGCAGAGATTAAGAAGGAAGGGGAGGCCGGTCGTCGTAAGATCAGCCAATATACCCGTTATGGTACTTTGGTGCTGGCGATATTCCAATCAATTGGTATCGCAACAGGCTTACCGAATATGCCAGGAATGCAAGGTCTGGTAATTAATCCAGGCTTACCATTCTATATTACGGCTGTTGTGAGCTTAGTCACTGGGACAATGTTCCTAATGTGGTTAGGTGAGCAAATCACTGAACGTGGTATTGGTAACGGTATCTCAATCATTATCTTTGCAGGTATCGTTGCAGGTCTTCCGCCTGCCATTGGTCAAACCATCGAGCAGGCGCGGCAAGGCGAACTGCACTTCCTCCTGTTATTGTTGGTTGCAGTATTAGTGTTCGCAGTTACTTTCTTTGTTGTTTTTGTAGAAAGAGGACAACGTCGTATCGTTGTTAACTATGCAAAACGTCAACAAGGGCGTAGAATATACGCGGCACAAAGTACACATCTACCACTTAAAGTAAATATGGCGGGTGTTATACCAGCAATTTTTGCTTCAAGTATTATCCTGTTTCCTGGTACAATAACCTCTTGGTTTGGCGATGGTACAGGGTGGGGTTGGCTGACGACGATTTCTTTAAATCTACAGCCTGGTCAACCTATTTATGTGTTACTATACGCTGCTGCAATCATATTCTTCTGTTTCTTCTATACGGCGTTGGTTTTCAACCCAAGAGAAACGGCAGATAACCTGAAGAAGTCCGGTGCATTTGTACCAGGAATTCGCCCGGGAGAGCAGACGGCTAAATATATAGATAAAGTAATGACACGTTTAACCTTAATCGGTGCCTTGTATATTACCTTTATCTGTCTCATCCCGGAGTTCATGCGTGACGCAATGAAAGTACCTTTCTATTTTGGTGGTACTTCCCTCTTAATCGTGGTTGTGGTCATCATGGATTTTATGGCTCAAGTGCAAACTCTCCTGATGTCAAGTCAGTATGAGTCTGCATTGAAAAAAGCAAATCTTAAAGGTTAATTACTGATAAGCGATTTGTTTTAGAAGTTACGGAGAGTAAAAATGAAAGTTCGTGCTTCCGTCAAGAAAATGTGCCGTAACTGCAAAATTGTTAGACGTCACGGTCACGTGCGTGTAATTTGCAGCGTCGAGCCTAAGCATAAACAGCGTCAAGGCTAATTTATTGCATTTTTTTCTTGCAAAGTTCGGTTGAGCTGGCTAAATTAGCCAGCCCAATCTTTTATAATATATACAGTATTGTTTGAGTATCCTGAAAACGGGCTTTTCAGAATGGTACTGTATAACTGCTAATTTAGGAGTGCATAGTGGCCCGTATAGCAGGCATTAACATTCCTGATCATAAACATACTGTAATCGCATTAACTTCGATTTACGGTATCGGTAAGACCCGCTCACAGGCTATCTGTGTAGCTGCTGGTATTGCTGAAAATGTTAAGATCAGTGAGCTGTCTGAAGAGCAAATCGACAAGCTGCGTGACGAAGTTGCCAAATACGTTGTAGAAGGTGATCTGCGTCGTGAAGTTACCCTGAGCATCAAACGTCTGATGGATCTTGGTACTTACCGTGGTTTACGTCATCGTCGTGGTCTACCAGTTCGCGGTCAGCGTACTAAGACTAACGCACGTACCCGTAAGGGTCCGCGTAAGCCGATCAAGAAATAATCGGGGTATTTGAACAATGGCAAAAGCACCTATTCGTGCACGTAAGCGTGTAAGAAAACAAGTCTCTGACGGTGTGGCTCATATCCATGCTTCTTTCAACAACACAATCGTTACTATTACCGATCGTCAAGGTAACGCATTGGGTTGGGCTACTGCCGGTGGTTCCGGTTTCCGTGGTTCTCGTAAATCTACTCCGTTCGCGGCTCAGGTTGCAGCAGAACGTTGCGCTGAAGCTGTTAAAGAGTACGGAATTAAGAACTTGGAAGTTATGGTTAAAGGACCTGGTCCTGGTCGTGAGTCAACTATCCGTGCATTAAACGCGGCTGGTTTCCGCATCACTAATATTACTGATGTGACTCCGATTCCTCATAACGGTTGTCGTCCACCGAAAAAACGTCGCGTTTAATAACGTTTTCGTTTTTAGGAAAGTTGGAGAAAGAAAATGGCAAGATATTTGGGTCCTAAGCTCAAGCTGAGCCGCCGTGAAGGTACAGATTTATTTCTAAAATCTGGCGTTCGGGCGATTGACACCAAGTGTAAACTGGAACAAGCACCAGGTCAGCACGGCGCACGTAAACCGCGTCTTTCTGATTACGGTGTTCAGTTACGTGAAAAACAAAAAGTACGTCGTATTTACGGTGTTCTAGAACGTCAATTCCGTAACTACTACAAAGAAGCAACTCGTCTGAAAGGCAACACAGGTGAAAACCTGCTGACTCTGCTGGAAGGTCGTCTGGATAACGTTGTTTATCGTATGGGCTTTGGCGCAACTCGCGCAGAAGCACGTCAGATGGTTAGCCATAAAGCAATCATGGTAAATGGTCGCGTGGTTAACATTGCTTCTTATCAGGTTTCCCCGAATGACGTAGTCAGCGTTCGTGAAAAATCGAAAAAACAGTCTCGTATTAAGGCTGCTTTAGAGCTGGCTGAACAGCGTGAAAAGCCAACATGGCTGGAAGTTGATGCTGCTAAGATGGAAGGTGTGTTCAAACGTATTCCTGAACGTACTGACTTGTCTGCTGACATTAACGAGCACCTGATCGTCGAGCTTTACTCCAAGTAAGGCTTAGCACCAAAGAGAGGACACAATGCAGGGTTCTGTGACAGAGTTTCTAAAACCGCGCCTGGTTGATATCGAGCAAGTCAGTTCGACGCACGCCAAGGTGACCCTTGAACCATTAGAGCGAGGCTTCGGCCATACTCTTGGTAACGCACTGCGCCGTATTCTGCTTTCGTCTATGCCGGGTTGTGCGGTAACAGAGGTTGAGATTGATGGTGTACTGCATGAGTACAGCACCAAAGAAGGTGTTCAGGAAGATATCCTAGAAATACTGCTCAACCTTAAAGGGTTGGCGGTAAAAGTTCATGGTAAAGATGAAGTTATTCTTACTTTGAGCAAATCTGGCATTGGCCCTGTTATTGCAGCCGATATCATCCATGACGGTGATGTCGAAATCGTCAAGCCGCAGCACGTTATCTGCCACCTTACAGACGAGAACGCATCTATTAATATGCGTATCAAAGTTCAGCGTGGTCGTGGTTATGTGCCGGCTTCTGCCCGAATTCATTCGGAAGAAGATGAGCGCCCTATCGGTCGCCTTTTAGTAGACGCGTGCTATAGCCCAGTTGAGCGTATTGCTTATAATGTGGAAGCAGCTCGTGTTGAACAGCGTACCGACTTGGATAAGCTGGTTATCGAGATGGAAACTAACGGTACTATCGATCCAGAAGAATCGATTCGCCGTGCAGCGACTATCCTGGCTGAACAGCTTGAAGCTTTTGTTGACTTACGTGATGTTCGTCAACCAGAAGTTAAAGAAGAGAAGCCAGAATTCGATCCTATCTTACTGCGCCCAGTAGACGATCTTGAATTGACTGTCCGCTCTGCTAACTGTCTGAAGGCAGAAGCAATCCACTACATCGGTGATCTGGTACAGCGTACTGAAGTTGAATTACTTAAGACGCCTAACCTTGGTAAGAAATCTCTTACTGAGATTAAAGACGTACTGGCGTCGCGTGGTCTATCTCTGGGTATGCGCCTTGAGAATTGGCCACCTGCAAGTATCGCTGATGAATAAGATCACAGGTTAAGGTTTTACTGAGAAGGATAAGGTCATGCGCCATCGTAAGAGTGGTCGTCAATTGAACCGCAACAGCAGCCATCGTCAGGCTATGTTTCGTAACATGGCAGGTTCTTTAGTTCGTCATGAGATCATCAAGACAACTTTGCCTAAAGCGAAAGAACTGCGTCGCGTCGTTGAGCCGCTGATTACTCTTGCCAAGACCGACAGCGTAGCTAATCGTCGTCTGGCATTCGCCCGTACTCGTGATAACGAAGTCGTGGCAAAACTGTTTACAGTATTAGGTCCGCGTTTTGCGAGCCGTGCAGGTGGTTACACTCGTATTCTGAAGTGTGGCTTCCGTGCTGGTGACAACGCTCCAATGGCTTACATTGAGCTTGTTGACCGTGCTGATTCTGAAACAGAAGCAGCAGCTGAATAATTTAATTATTATTTAGTGAAGCGAATAAAAAGACCGGATTTTTAATCCGGTTTTTTTATATCTATTGAAAATGATAGCTACTGAAACTAGTTTTATAAAAATAACTTATCAAGCCATACTCTAACCTTTCTATTTGTTATTCCATACTTTTTTACTTACTTTTGTGTTGCATCATATTTATTTTTTGTGATTTCAGCATACTGCTATTTGGGTAAGATAAGCTTCGCACTATATTTCAATTCTATTATTTTGATTATTTGCTATGCTTATTCATCATTTAGAGTGAGGGAATGATCCATGTATCGTATTGGGCAGGTTGCAAAATTAGCGAATGTGACAACAGATACAATCCGTTTTTATGAAAAACAAGGGTTGATGGATCATGACAGGCGAACAGAAGGTGGTTATCGCTTATATACAGAGCAAGATCTCCAACGTTTGCGTTTTATTCGTTATGCAAAAGAGTTGGGTTTTACATTAGATGCGATTACTGAGCTACTTTCTATTCGCGTTGATCCTGCTCATCACACTTGTGTTGAATCAAAACATATTGTTGATGCAAGGCTTGCTGAAGTTGAAATTCGCTTGAAAGAAATGGAAAGAATGCGAGATTCATTGAAGATGTTAAGTAATGCATGTTGTGGTAGTGCTCATGAAAGTACTTATTGCTCTATTCTTGAAATACTTGAATCTGGCGCCACAAAGCAATAATATCTGTACAGTATTACGTTTTATGTTCTTTAACAATTTAAGAGGTTTTTATGTCTAGCAAATATCAGCACCAGAAAGGGGCTATTAAAGATAATGCTTTAGCAGCACTTGTTCATGATCCATTATTTAGACAACGCGTGGAAAAGAATAAGAAAGGAAAAGGAAGTTATATGAGAAAAGCAAAACATGACAAAAAGGGTAACTGGGAGGCCAGTGATAACAAAAGATTTTTTCAATTGTTATCACTGGCCTTTTAGTTTTTATTTTTGCTGATTTTTTAATAAATCACGAATTTCTGTTAATAGAGTTTCTTCTGCGGAAGGAGCCGGTGGTGCTTTAGGTGCTTCTTCTGCTTGACGACGTGTCTTATTGATTAATTTGATTGCGCAGAATATAGCAAATGCAACAATGGCAAAGTCAAAAACAGTTTGAATGAACATACCATAATTTAGGACAACTGCAGGCACATCTCCAGTTGCATCTCTTAATACAAGGCTAAATTGTTTAAAATCAATACCACCGATTAATAATCCTAATGGTGGCATGATAATATCAGCAACTAGAGATGAAACAATCTTACCGAAAGCTGCACCGATGATGACACCGACTGCCATATCAACAACGTTGCCTTTCATGGCAAATTCACGAAACTCTTTGAAAAAAGACATAACCACCCCTTATTTATCTCAATATAGATTTATTATGTAAAAATATAGTATCTAACATGATAATAATAGACCATTATAAGTAACAATCACTATTATTCTTATTTCTACATAATCTTTATAAGAAAAATGGACTTGGCTGGAAAAGTTTTTCAACTTCAGGAACATATTTTTTATCAGTGATAAACATAATCACATGATCACCCTGTTCTATGGAGTGACTTGCGTTTGCAATAATAACATCTTGCTCTCTAACAATTGCACCTATGATGGTTCCCGGTGGTAGCTTTATATCTTGTATACGGCGGCCAACAACTTTTGATGTATTTTCATCACCATGTGCAACGGCTTCAATTGCCTCTGCAACTCCTCGTCGTAATGATGAAACGCTAACAATATCAGCTTTACGAACATGACCTAAAAGTGCAGAAATAGTTGCTTGTTGTGGTGATATTGCAATATCAATAACCCCACCTTGGACTAAATCAACATAAGCGCTACGCTGAATAAGTACCATTGCTTTTTTAGTACCCATTCTTTTTGCCAGCATCGCTGACATAATATTGGCTTCATCATCATTAGTCAGTGCGATAAAGACATCAATTTGTTCAATATGTTCTTCAGCAAGAAGTTCTTGATCTGATGCATCACCATAAAAAACGATGGTGTCATGGAGTAATTCAGCCAGTTCTGTGGCGCGTTGCTGATTATGTTCAATAAGTTTGACGCTATAATCTTTTTCTAATCTAGCAGCTAAACCTGCACCGACATTACCACCACCAACAATCATAATGCGTTTATAAGGTTTTTCTAATCGTTGTAACTCGCTCATTACTGCACGAATATGCTGAGATGCGACGACAAAGAAAACTTCATCTCCAGCTTCAATAATTGTGGAGCCTTGAGGTCTTATAGGTCTGTCTTGACGAAAAATTGCAGCAACTCGTGTATCGATATGTGGCATATGATCACGTAATGTTGATAACGCATTCCCAACGAGAGAACCACCGTAATACGCTTTTACTGCAACAATACTGACTTGACCATCGGCAAAGTTAACAACTTGTAAGGCACCTGGGTATTGGATCAATTTATAAATATAATCGATAACCAAATGCTCTGGTGAGATTAAATAATCAATGGGAATAGCTTCTGGGAGAAAGAGTTTATCTGCTTCACGAACAAATTCAGAGGCACGTATCCGAGCAACTTTATTAGGTGTATTGAACAGAGTGTAAGCAACTTGGCACGCTATCATATTGGTTTCGTCAGAGTTGGTGACGGCAACCAGCATATCTGCATCTTCAGCACCGGCTTCTCTTAAGATCCTTGGGTGAGATCCATGTCCATTGACTACTCGTAAATCGAATTTATCTTGAAGTTGGCGTAAGCGATCTGCATTAGTGTCAACGACAGTAATATCATTATTCTCCCCGACAAGATTTTCAGCGAGAGTACCACCTACTTGACCAGCGCCTAAGATAATAATTTTCATCGTAATTTCTCAGAGTATTCGATTAACAAATAGAAAAGAAACGCAAGATCTGGATGATCTTGCGTTGAAATAGTAGCGTTTTTTAGATCTGATATCATCTTTTATCACAAGATCATATTTTCTTGATCAATGCATAAAAGAAACCATCGCCACCTTCTGCTTCTGGTAAGCATTGGTGCTGATAATCGCATTGTGCATCTTTCGTTGATGCTAAAAATGCTTCAACTTGTTGTTTATTTTCTTCAGGTAAAATAGAGCAGGTTGCATATACCAACGTGCCACCAGATTTTAGGTATGGCCAAATAGCATGAAGGATCTCTTTTTGAATTTGAGCCAATTGCTCAATATCGTCATTACGACGAAGCCATTTTATATCTGGGTGACGACGGATAACACCTGTTGCTGAGCATGGTGCATCAAGAAGAACTCGGTCAAACTGCATGCCTGAACACCATTGTTCAGGATAACGACCATCACCACTTTTGACGACTGCATTAAGTTTTAAACGCGTAAGGTTCTCTTGTACACGTTTTAAACGTTGCTCATCTATGTCGATAGCTAATACGTGAGCCTGCGGAGCTATTTCTAAAATATGTGTTGTTTTACCACCAGGTGCTGCACATAAATCAAGGATCTGCTCTTTATTTTCTGGTGCTAATAATTCAGCACAACGTTGAGCAGAACGATCTTGAACTGTTACCCAACCATCAGCAAATCCAGGAAGAAGATTCACGTTGCATGGATTCTCTAAACGGATCGCGAAAGGGTGGCTATCATCAGCAATAGCGGGAATTTCTTCATTTCCAAGTAATGTTAAATATTCTTCTCGAGAATGATGACGTTGATTTACACGTAACCACATTGGTGGCTTCTGGTTATTGCCTTCAACAATACTCATCCACTGCTCAGGGTAAGCCTGTTTAATACGAGTAAGTAGCCATGATGGATGGAGAAAACGATTTTCGCTATTTTGAAAGCGTTCGTTCAGGATATCTTGTTGGCGTTGAAACTGACGTAACACACCGTTAATCAATCCTTTTAGCTGTGGTTTTTTTAGTGCAACAGCACCATTTACCGTCTCTGCTAGAGCTGCGTGAGCAGGAATACGTGTATAAAGCAGCTGATATAAACCAACCATAATGAGGTAGTGTAAAATACGCTGTTTGCCTTTTAATGGTTTATCCATGAGTTGCTGAATAATCCATTCTAATTGTGGCAATGTGCGTAATACGCCAAAGCAGATTTCTTGCAATAAGGCTTTATCTTTGTCTGAAATATTTTTCTGAAGTTCTGGTATGACAGTGCTTAGAGACAAGCCTTGATCTAATACTTGATTGATTGCTTTTGCTGCAATGCTACGTAAGTTGTATGACGTTTTCATAATGAGTTAACGTTTAATATTGAGCGCCAGAGATGTATTACATTGGCGTGAAATAAGGAAAACCCTGATAATAATGTTAGATATCAGGGCTTAGAATTATTATTGAATGATTTTTCCAGGAGTGAACCAATCTCGCTTGGAGTTTAAGAAATCAGCAGAAGCCATAGGTTTCTTACCTGATGGTTGTAATTCAGTGATATTTAGAATGCCGTTACCTGTCGCAATATAAATACCCGTTTTATCTGCTTTTAATAAGGTTCCTGCAGGTTTATCTGTATTATCCGCTATAGCTTGTGCTTTCCATACTTTTACAGGTTGCTCGTCTAACATGAAAAAGCTCATTGGCCATGGATTGAATGCTCTAATGCAACGTTCAATCTGCTCTGCTGATAATGACCAATCAATTTTTGCTTCTTCTTTAGATAATTTTTGTGCGTAATTCGCTAAATTGTCGTCTTGTTTCTCAGCTTTTATTTTACCTGAGGTAATGAGATCTAACGTAGTTGTTAGAGCCTTAGGTCCAAGTTCTGCAAGTTTTTCATAAAGTGATGCGCTGGTATCTTCATTTGTAATTGGACATGATGCTTTATACAGCATATCGCCTGTATCTAAACCAACATCCATTTGCATAATTGTGACGCCTGTTTCTTTATCTCCCGCCCACAAAGAGCGTTGAATTGGTGCAGCACCACGCCATTTAGGAAGGAGAGAACCATGCACATTAAGGCAACCTAAACGCGGTATTTCAAGAACGGCTTTAGGTAAAATCATGCCATAAGCAACAACAATCATAATATCTGCTCGTTGTGCTGCTATCCACTCATGGTTCTCTTCTGGTTTTAAAGAGGCTGGTTGATAAACAGGAATATCATGAGTTAATGCCAGTTCCTTAACAGGGCTAATAGTCAGTTTCTTACCTCTTCCTGCGGGTTTATCTGGAGGAGTAAGTACTCCCACCACACGATGTTGAGTTGATAACAATGTAGCTAAATGCCGAGCCGCAAAATCGGGTGTTCCCGCAAAAATAATACGTAATGAATCAGACACGTTTTCTTCCTGTTTCAATTTAACTGTTACTGTCCTATTTTAGCTCTTTTTTTATCTAGCTTATCGAGTTTTTCAACTTTTTGGCGGATGCGTTGGCGCTTTAATGGAGATAAATAATCTACAAATAGCTTGCCAACTAAATGATCCATTTCATGTTGAATGCAGATAGCTAATAAATCATCAGCTTCTAACTCAAAAGGTTGACCATTGTAATCAAGGGCTTTCACCTTTACGTGCTCTGCACGAGGAATAAAAGCACGCTGTTCTGGGATAGATAAACAGCCTTCTTCTATGCCTGTATCACCGTCGGCATCAAGAAGTTCTGGATTTATTAATACCAGTCTTTGATCTCTTGTTTCAGAGACATCAATGACGATAATGCGCTGGTGAATATTCACCTGTGTCGCGGCTAAACCGATACCTTCTTCCAAATACATCGTTTCAAACATATCATCGACAATTTTTTGAATTTCGGCATCAACTTTTTCGACTGGCTTTGCAATCGTGCGAAGGCGCTCGTCTGGATAATGTAATACGTGTAACACTGCCATAATTTATTCGGACTGTTTCTAAAATGTGAATAGGATTTAATGTCTATTCTAGACATTTATTGTCTAGATTGACAGTATTTGGTGTGTTTAGCGCTCACCCTGTTTGCTAAAAACAATATTAGGATAATGCATGGATGCTAGAGAAATATGGATAAGACTTAATGCTGTTTCAAGACTACCTATTAATAAAGCGATTCAAATTGCAAGGTATCTACAATCTTTGACTCAGTTAAATCAAAGACTATTAATAGGTTGTGGTCTGTCAGAACAGCAAAGTCATCAATTCTTAAGACTTCATGCAAATGCTGTCAACGATACATTAAAGTGGTTAGATAAAAACGAATCATCATTATTAACGATTATAGATTCAGATTACCCATCTTTATTAAAGCAAATTTCATCACCGCCACTTTTGCTTTTTGTTGCAGGAAATAGGCAGCATTTAAAAAGCACACAAATTGCATTAATTGGTAGCCGAGTTGCTACACCCTATGGTTCCAAATGGGCAACTTATTTTGCACAGGAATTAGTAAAGAAAGAACTCACTATTACAAGTGGGTTAGCTCAAGGTATCGATGGTATAGGGCATCGAAGTGCATTAAAGAATAATGGTATTACTATTGCTGTACTAGGAAGTGGCTTAGAGCAGATTTATCCGTCATTTCATCGCACTCTTGCAACACAAATAAAAGAGTCTGGTCTTATTATTTCTGAACATTTACCTATGACACCACCTTTAGCGCGCCATTTTCCTCAACGTAACCGGATTATTAGTGGGCTAAGTGCGGCACTGCTTATTGTCGAAGCAGGAATTAAAAGCGGTTCTTTAATAACAGCAAATTATGCTTTGCAACAAGGTAAAGAGTTGTTTGTGTTACCTGGATTATTAGGAGATGCTCATTTTGAAGGTAATCACCAGCTTATTAAGCAAGGTGCAAATTTAGCATCTTCACCTGAAGATATTCTGGAATATTTAAATAGCTCTTTGCAGTGGCTTACTTGTGATAATGAGTATCAACAAAAAACAATAACAGATGAATATACAACGTTTACCAATAATAAAAAACGAGAGGCGAAAACAGAGCAACTTACACCAGAACAACAACACGCAATGGATGTGATATTGCCTTTTCTACGTTTTAATAAAACAGTACCTATTGATATCATTGCTCAGGATAGTGGATTATCAACTTCTGAATTAGCTCCTCTTTTATTAGAACTTGAGCTTATTGAAAAAGTCGCTATTGTGGCTGGTGGCTATACTCGATTGGAATAAGTGTAATGAGGTAAAACAATGGCAAAGAATATGCCGTTTACACAGCAACCTGAACAGGGAAAATGCCCTGAATGTGGTAGCGCATTAGTGATGAAAAATGGAGGACATGGCCCTTTTTTAGGATGCTCTGCTTATCCTGATTGCCACTATATTAAAACACTGAAACCACAAGGTGATGGGCAAATTATCAAAGTCCTAGAAGGACAACCTTGTAAGTGCTGTGGTGCTGATTTAGTTTTACGTCAGGGTAAATTTGGGATGTTTATTGGTTGTAGCAATTATCCTGAGTGTGAACATATAGAGCAAATTGATAAACCTGATGAAACTGTTATACCTTGCCCTCAATGTGAAAAAGGGAGGCTATTACAACGTAAGTCTAGGTTTGGTAAGACATTTTATGCTTGTAACCAATATCCAGAATGCCAATTTGTATTAAATAACAAACCTGTTAATGGTGAATGCGAATATTGCCACTATCCATTATTGATGGAAAAAAGGTCTTCTCAAGGAGTAAGATTGGTGTGCGCCAGCAAATTATGTGGAAAGCAACAAACAAAAAGAGAAGAACATGAATAACGAAGCATCACCTGTAAGCAATACTATTATAGAAGCATTAAAAAATAATAAAGTTATCGCATATCCAACAGAAGCTGTATTTGGGGTAGGTTGTGATCCTGATAGCGAGCATGCTGTTATGGCACTATTAATGTTAAAACAACGTTCAATTGAAAAAGGGCTAATTTTAATTGCTGATAATTATGAGCAATTGAAACCTTATATTGATGATAGTGCATTAACACAAACTCAACGAGACAGAATGTTTGCATCTTGGCCAGGACCAATTACATGGGTTATTCCTGCTAAATCAACGACGCCAAAGTGGTTAACTGGAAAATTTGCTTCTTTAGCCGTGAGAGTAACAGACCACTCAGTTGTTAAAGAGTTATGTTTAGCTTATGGAAAACCTTTAGTTTCAACGAGTGCTAACTTAAGTGGATTGCCACCATGTCGTACAGTTGAAGAAGTAAGAAAACAATTTAAGGATACAATTCCGATCGTTGAAGGGAATGTTGGAGGTAGACAGAATCCTTCTGAAATCCGAGATGCCTTAACAGGTGAATTGTACCGACAAGGGTGATTGTGATGGAAAAATATTTAGTGATGGGAAACCCTATCGAGCATAGTCAGTCTCCTTTCATTCACCAATTTTTTTCAAAACAAACAGGAATAGAGTATGGCTATGGACGCTTACTTGTTCCTTTAGGTGAATTTAATAAAACCGCCTCACATTTTTTTTCTAATGGGGGGCGAGGTGCTAATGTTACTGTTCCTTTTAAAGAAGATGCATTCCGCTTTGTGGATAAATTAACAGATAGAGCAAAAGCATGTGGCGCAGTTAACTCTATAGTTAAATTAGACGATGGATCACTTCTTGGTGATAACACTGATGGGCAAGGACTTATTCTAGATTTAGCGAGGCTCGATTTTATCGTGCCTAATAAGGTTAAATCCGTCTTAGTTATTGGTGCTGGTGGCGCAACAAGAGGAATACTACTTCCACTACTTGATTATGATTGTGATATTACTTTAACCAATCGCACATTTGCTAAAGCCGAGCAATTAGTAAAAGAGTTTAGTCAATTTGGAACGATCAGAGCAATGGCTGCTGAAGATGTTGCTGATAAACATTACGATTTAATTATAAATGCATCTGCATCTAGTATGACTAATGATTTACCACCGATCCCTAATGATGTTTATGGCTTTGAAACAGCGTGCTATGACCTTTATTATCAAACTGGAATGACTTCATTTCTATATAACGCGTTGAAACATGGAAGTACGCGTTTATCAGATGGATTAGGTATGTTAGTAGGGCAAGCGGCTTATGCATTTGAATTGTGGTATGAACTTGTACCAGATATTAACCCCGTCCTTAATGTATTAAGAGAAAGATTGAATAAATGAACCAATCCATTCAATTTCCAGATCGTGAAATATGGCTAGCTGAGAGTAGGAAAGTTCTTTTTCCTATAATGATCAACGGAATGCTTTTTGATTGTCAAATTACAGAGCAAGAGCTTATAGAGCGTTTTGGTAATGGTGAGGGAATTTTATTATTTAAACAAAATCGCTGGGATATTGAAGAAGAATTTGAAGAGTTGGTAACAGTGCATGAGTTATCAACTCTTCATCCGATCTATTCTTTATCAATGGCAGATTGATAAGTGGCTAGATAGTTATTTTTCCACCCAACATAATTATTCGCAGAATAGATAAAGTGCTCTATTTCTGCGGGTGAAAGTGGACGAACTTTTTTCACTGGACTTCCTAAGTAAAGAAAACCGCTTTCAAGCCGCTTTCCGGGTGGAACTAAACTACCTGCACCAATCATTACATCATCTTCAATAATTGCACCATCAAGTAAAATAGAACCCATTCCTACTAAAACACGATCTCCGATTGTGCACCCGTGTAGCATTGCTTTGTGCCCCACAGTAACGTTGTCACCAATAATAAGAGGAAAACCTTCAGGATCATTGGATGAGATGTGAGTGACATGAAGAACCGAACCATCTTGAATATTTGATCTTTTCCCAATACTTACGTAATTCACATCACCACGAATAACAACCATAGGCCAAATACTGACATCTTCACTAATACGTACATCTCCAATCACAGTTGCTGTTTCATCAATAAAAACATCTTTATCAATAGAAGGTGAAAGGTGTAAGTAATTCCTGATTGTTGATTTCCCCATAATTTACCCTCGTACTTGGTTTCACTTTATAATAAGAAAAGCATAGCAGTGGATGAGGTGGGCTGGCGAGAGCAATGATTTTTATGATGCATGACTATAAAAAACGATAATAAAAGAGAAAGTAGAGCAATAGAGTGTGATTGATAGAATATACCGAATAGACAATAACAAGATAAAGCGTATATTTTTTACACACAAAAGATGTTTTCCGTATCAAAAATAGACGTAAAGTTCAAAAAGAGAACGAACAGAAAAAAAATTGAAATAAACACTTGCGCTAATCCGAGATCTCCCTATAATGCGCATCCACTGACCGGCGATGAGCAAACAACAAGCCACGCAGGACGGTGAAGAGAAAAGAAAAAAGTTTGAAAAAACTCTTGACTCTTCAGAGGAATAACGTAATATACGCCTCCTCGCAACAGCGCAGAAGACCGGAAACGGCAGCGAATGTTGCACTGCTCTTTAACAAATTATCAGACAATCTGTGTGGGCACTCGCAGAGACGATATCTTCTAAAATATTAGATGTATCAAGTCTTGAAGAGTGAACAACAAAAGTAAATTCATTTATGAATAGCTAAGTTTTCGATTTCTTTGAGCATCAAACACTTTTAATTGAAGAGTTTGATCATGGCTCAGATTGAACGCTGGCGGCAGGCCTAACACATGCAAGTCGAGCGGTAACAGGAGAAAGCTTGCTTTCTTGCTGACGAGCGGCGGACGGGTGAGTAATGTATGGGGATCTGCCCGATAGAGGGGGATAACTACTGGAAACGGTAGCTAATACCGCATGACGTCTACGGACCAAAGCAGGGGCTCTTCGGACCTTGCGCTATCGGATGAACCCATATGGGATTAGCTAGTAGGTGAGGTAATGGCTCACCTAGGCGACGATCTCTAGCTGGTCTGAGAGGATGATCAGCCACACTGGGACTGAGACACGGCCCAGACTCCTACGGGAGGCAGCAGTGGGGAATATTGCACAATGGGCGCAAGCCTGATGCAGCCATGCCGCGTGTATGAAGAAGGCCTTAGGGTTGTAAAGTACTTTCAGCGGGGAGGAAGGTGATAAAGTTAATACCTTTATCAATTGACGTTACCCGCAGAAGAAGCACCGGCTAACTCCGTGCCAGCAGCCGCGGTAATACGGAGGGTGCAAGCGTTAATCGGAATTACTGGGCGTAAAGCGCACGCAGGCGGTCAATTAAGTCAGATGTGAAAGCCCCGAGCTTAACTTGGGAATTGCATCTGAAACTGGTTGGCTAGAGTCTTGTAGAGGGGGGTAGAATTCCACGTGTAGCGGTGAAATGCGTAGAGATGTGGAGGAATACCGGTGGCGAAGGCGGCCCCCTGGACAAAGACTGACGCTCAGGTGCGAAAGCGTGGGGAGCAAACAGGATTAGATACCCTGGTAGTCCACGCTGTAAACGATGTCGATTTAGAGGTTGTGGTCTTGAACCGTGGCTTCTGGAGCTAACGCGTTAAATCGACCGCCTGGGGAGTACGGCCGCAAGGTTAAAACTCAAATGAATTGACGGGGGCCCGCACAAGCGGTGGAGCATGTGGTTTAATTCGATGCAACGCGAAGAACCTTACCTACTCTTGACATCCAGCGAATCCTTTAGAGATAGAGGAGTGCCTTCGGGAACGCTGAGACAGGTGCTGCATGGCTGTCGTCAGCTCGTGTTGTGAAATGTTGGGTTAAGTCCCGCAACGAGCGCAACCCTTATCCTTTGTTGCCAGCGCGTGATGGCGGGAACTCAAAGGAGACTGCCGGTGATAAACCGGAGGAAGGTGGGGATGACGTCAAGTCATCATGGCCCTTACGAGTAGGGCTACACACGTGCTACAATGGCAGATACAAAGAGAAGCGACCTCGCGAGAGCAAGCGGAACTCATAAAGTCTGTCGTAGTCCGGATTGGAGTCTGCAACTCGACTCCATGAAGTCGGAATCGCTAGTAATCGTAGATCAGAATGCTACGGTGAATACGTTCCCGGGCCTTGTACACACCGCCCGTCACACCATGGGAGTGGGTTGCAAAAGAAGTAGGTAGCTTAACCTTCGGGAGGGCGCTTACCACTTTGTGATTCATGACTGGGGTGAAGTCGTAACAAGGTAACCGTAGGGGAACCTGCGGTTGGATCACCTCCTTACCTAAGAGATACGTGTTATGTGTAGTGCTCACACAGATTGTCTGATGAAGAACGAGCAAAAGCGCGTCTGCGAAGCTGACTGAAGTCCCCTTCGTCTAGAGGCCTAGGACACCGCCCTTTCACGGCGGTAACAGGGGTTCGAATCCCCTAGGGGACGCCAATTGCGCGGTATGAGTGAAAGGCGTACCACACTATAGTCTGATGAGAATCAGAGAATAGTTAAGATAATTCGCATGAGTTATTTTACCTATTATGCTCTTTAACAATCTGGAACAAGCTGAAAAATTGAAAACAAATCAATATATCACCGAGGTATATTGATGAGTCTCTCAAAATCTCAAACTTTGAATGTGTTTTTGACATCAAAGTGGGATGAGCGAGCAATTTACAGTTCGAGGCGGCCAGCGCGCAGCCAGCGCAACATACATAAGTATGTGAGCATGGCGAGCACTGCCCAACGACGAAATGTAATCTGCGCAGCCATCACCACCAAGATAGTCTTCAAAAAGACACCTTCGGGTTGTGAGGTTAAGCGAATAAGCGTACACGGTGGATGCCTAGGCAATCAGAGGCGATGAAGGACGTGCTAATCTGCGATAAGCGTCGGTAAGGTGATATGAACCGTTATACCCGACGATTTCCGAATGGGGAAACCCAATATCCAATGGATATTATCATTAACTGAATACATAGGTTAATGAAGCGAACCGGGAGAACTGAAACATCTCAGTACCCCGAGGAAAAGAAATCAACCGAGATTCCCCTAGTAGCGGCGAGCGAACGGGGAACAGCCCAGAGTCTTAATCAATAGCAGCATCAGGAGAACGGTCTGGAAAGTCCGGCAGTAAAGGGTGATAGCCCCGTATCTGAAGATGCTGTTATTGTGAACTCGACGAGTAGGGCGGGACACGTGTTATCCTGTCTGAATATGGGGGGACCATCCTCCAAGGCTAAATACTCCTGATTGACCGATAGTGAACCAGTACCGTGAGGGAAAGGCGAAAAGAACCCCGGCGAGGGGAGTGAAAAAGAACCTGAAACCGTGTACGTACAAGCAGTAGGAGCCTCTTCGTGAGGTGACTGCGTACCTTTTGTATAATGGGTCAGCGACTTATATTCTGTAGCAAGGTTAACCGAATAGGGGAGCCGTAGGGAAACCGAGTCTTAACTGGGCGAATGAGTTGCAGGGTATAGACCCGAAACCCGGTGATCTATCCATGGGCAGGTTGAAGGTTGGGTAACACTAACTGGAGGACCGAACCGACTAATGTTGAAAAATTAGCGGATGACTTGTGGATGGGGGTGAAAGGCCAATCAAACCGGGAGATAGCTGGTTCTCCCCGAAAGCTATTTAGGTAGCGCCTCGTGAACTCATCTTCGGGGGTAGAGCACTGTTTCGACTAGGGGGTCATCCCGACTTACCAACTCGATGCAAACTGCGAATACCGAAGAATGTTATCACGGGAGACACACGGCGGGTGCTAACGTCCGTCGTGAAGAGGGAAACAACCCAGACCGCCAGCTAAGGTCCCAAAGTCATGGTTAAGTGGGAAACGAAGTGGGAAGGCTCAGACAGCCAGGATGTTGGCTTAGAAGCAGCCATCATTTAAAGAAAGCGTAATAGCTCACTGGTCGAGTCGGCCCGCGCGGAAGATGTAACGGGGCTAAACCATGCACCGAAGCTGCGGCAGCGACACTATGTGTTGTTGGGTAGGGGAGCGTTCTGTAAGCCTGCGAAGGTGTACTGTGAGGTATGCTGGAGGTATCAGAAGTGCGAATGCTGACATAAGTAACGATAATGCGGGTGAAAAACCCGCACGCCGGAAGACCAAGGGTTCCTGTCCAACGTTAATCGGGGCAGGGTGAGTCGACCCCTAAGGCGAGGCTGAAAAGCGTAGTCGATGGGAAACGGGTTAATATTCCCGTACTGGTGGTAACTGCGATGGGGGAACGGAGAAGGCTAGGTTGTCCGGGCGACGGTCGTCCCGGTTCAAGCATGTAGGCAGAGTGATTAGGCAAATCCGGTCACTTAATGCTGAGGTGTGATGACGAGCCACTAAGGTGGTGAAGCAATTGATGCCCTGCTTCCAGGAAAAGCCTCTAAGCTTCAGGTTACCAACAATCGTACCCCAAACCGACACAGGTGGTCAGGTAGAGAATACTCAGGCGCTTGAGAGAACTCGGGTGAAGGAACTAGGCAAAATGGTGCCGTAACTTCGGGAGAAGGCACGCTGGCGGTAAGTGAAGTCCCTTGCGGACGGAGCCGAAGCCAGTCGAAGATACCAGCTGGCTGCAACTGTTTATTAAAAACACAGCACTGTGCAAACACGAAAGTGGACGTATACGGTGTGACGCCTGCCCGGTGCTGGAAGGTTAATTGATGGGGTTATCCTTAGGGAGAAGCTCTTGATCGAAGCCCCAGTAAACGGCGGCCGTAACTATAACGGTCCTAAGGTAGCGAAATTCCTTGTCGGGTAAGTTCCGACCTGCACGAATGGCGTAATGATGGCCAGGCTGTCTCCACCCGAGACTCAGTGAAATTGAACTCGCTGTGAAGATGCAGTGTACCCGCGGCAAGACGGAAAGACCCCGTGAACCTTTACTATAGCTTGACACTGAACATTGAGCCTTGATGTGTAGGATAGGTGGGAGACTTAGAAGTGTGGACGCCAGTCTGCATGGAGTCAACCTTGAAATACCACCCTTTAACGTTTGATGTTCTAACCTAGGCCCATAATCTGGGTCGGGGACCGTGTCTGGTGGGTAGTTTGACTGGGGCGGTCTCCTCCTAAAGAGTAACGGAGGAGCACGAAGGTTGGCTAAGCATGGTCGGACATCATGCGGTTAGTGCAAAGGCATAAGCCAGCTTGACTGTGAGAGTGACGGCTCGAGCAGGTACGAAAGTAGGTCTTAGTGATCCGGTGGTTCTGAATGGAAGGGCCATCGCTCAACGGATAAAAGGTACTCCGGGGATAACAGGCTGATACCGCCCAAGAGTTCATATCGACGGCGGTGTTTGGCACCTCGATGTCGGCTCATCACATCCTGGGGCTGAAGTAGGTCCCAAGGGTATGGCTGTTCGCCATTTAAAGTGGTACGCGAGCTGGGTTTAGAACGTCGTGAGACAGTTCGGTCCCTATCTGCCGTGGGCGTTGGAAGATTGAGAGGGGTTGCTCCTAGTACGAGAGGACCGGAGTGAACGCACCACTGGTGTTCGGGTTGTCATGCCAATGGCATTGCCCGGTAGCTAAGTGCGGAAGAGATAACCGCTGAAAGCATCTAAGCGGGAAACTTGCCTCGAGATGAGTCTTCCCTGTCACCTAGAGTGACCTAAAGGAACGTTTAAGACTAAGACGTTGATAGGCTGGGTGTGTAAGCGTAGCGATACGTTGAGCTAACCAGTACTAATGAACCGTGAGGCTTAACCTGACAACACCGAAGGTGTTTTGTCTGAGAGACAAACAGTAGATGAAGTAAGCTTGTTTAAGATTGAAATTGCTGGTTACTGAGAAAGAAACGACAGTAACGGGTAATAAAACCGAATTTGCTTGGCGGCCATAGCGCAGCGGACCCACCTGAATCCATGCCGAACTCAGAAGTGAAACGTTGTAGCGCCGATGGTAGTGTGGGGTCTCCCCATGTGAGAGTAGGGAACTGCCAGGCATTAATTAAAGCGTTAGTGTTAAATAACATTAATCGCGCAAAGAATACGCGGAGCGGTAGTTCAGTTGGTTAGAATACCTGCCTGTCACGCAGGGGGTCGCGGGTTCGAGTCCCGTCCGTTCCGCCAACTATTTAGGGGCGTAGTTCAATTGGTAGAGCACCGGTCTCCAAAACCGGGTGTTGGGAGTTCGAGCCTCTCCGCCCCTGCCAGTTACCAATTAAGTAATAACAAAATTTATACTTCTTTGTAGCCCAGTTAATTAACTGGGCTTTTTGTTATCTGTATATTTTCAATATTTACTGCACTAAATTCCCACCGACTAGCCTACCAATGAGCCTCTTTTACCAATATCTATCAGTAATATTCCCTGTTATATGTAATAAAAATTCTAGTGATGAAGCTTAAACCCAAGAGTGATTTGTTAATATCATGAATAACTATAGCGTGGATTTAAGCTTTATTGATGATTTATCGGCTGTTTTAATAGCTGTTGTATCAATACTTGTTGATCACTCGTATTTAGCCAAACCGCGAATAAAGGTTTTTGAATAATTTCTGTTGAGGCAGGGGCTAGATCTGAATAGAGATCTAGCCAATGCGTAGGTAAAAATGCAACTGCTTGCGTTGTTTTCATTAACTGATAAGCAATCATTGCAGAGTTAGTGGTTAAAATAGGATCAATTTTTTGCACTGCACCATTAGAAAGAAAAGGCTGAAAATCAGCACTCCATTCAATTTTGATAAATTGTGCTATTTCTTCGTTTTTATTTGATGCTATTTTCATCAACTGAAAAGTAATATCGCCAATAATTTTACTTTCTAATTCATCCATTTTTGGTGCTTCAGTCGTAAAAAGAAGATCGAGCTCTCTTGCATGAAGTTGTTTTACAAGAGATTGCCTTGTAGAGACTCTAGATTCGATTCTGAGCTCTTCTCTTTCTAGATAAGATTCCTGCAACCAAGATGTCAGATATGCTTCCCAGAGTGATGCTGTGGCGCCAATTGATAGCTCTGAATGTTGAGAAGCATGGCTAATCTCTTTTTTAGCGAGAAGCCATGTATTCATTAACGATTCAGCATAAGGGATCAGCCTTTCACCAGCGACAGTTAGACGAATATTATTACGATGGCGAGTAAATAGATTTGTGCCTAATTGTGTTTCCAGTTGTCGTATTCTAAAACTAACCGCAGACTGAGTTAAATAAAGAGATTCAGCGGCTCGCCCAAAGTGTCTAGTCTTACTGACTTCCAAAAAGGTTTTCAGTAATTCGGTATCCACATATATCTCCAAAAAAATTTGTCGTTACGATTTAAATATTTTGTTTTACAGAACCGCATGACTATCTAATACTCCGCGCCATAAGTATGATGATAGAGAATTAGGAGTGTGTCAGATGGCAGAAAGTTTTATCACGACTAATCGTTTTTTTGACAATAAACATTATCCGCGTGGTTTTTCTCGTCATGGCGATTTCACTATCAAGGAATCCCAGATATTGGAACGTCATGGTCAAGCCTTTAACGAGCTTGATTTAGGTAAACGAGAGCCTACAACTGAAGCGGAAAAATTATTTGTTGCCATGTGTCGTGGCGAACGAGAAGCAGCAACGGTTGAAGAAAAAATTTGGAAGAAATATACGAGTCGTATAAGTCGTCCAAAACGTTTTCATACATTATCGGGTGGAAAGCCGCAGCTCGATCCATCTGATGACTATACCGACTCTGATGATTAATATCATTAGTTTTAGTTAAAAGGAGCGTTTTTTCGCTCCTTTTTATTACCCATCTAGTTGTTTTTGTAAATAGATCATTAATCTATCCATTGCACGAAAGCTTAATGCTTCAATTAAATGATTTCGCTGTATTTTCTCTTCATTTGCAAGATCTGCAATAGTCCTCGATACTCTTAAAATTTTATGCCAAGCTCGTATCGATAATCCTAATTTATTAAGTGTATCTTCAAGAAAAGTTGCATCACTGGTATTCAATGAGCAATAGCATTCGATCTCTTTTCCAGTTAAATAAGTATTCACTTTTCCACATCGTGCAAATTGTCTTTCTCTTGCCTTTAGAACACGTTCTCTAATTGTCGTACTATTTTCTGTGGTAAATGTAGGATGAATAAGCGCGCCTTGGGGAAGAAGTGGCATTTCGACAGATAAATCAAACCTATCTAAAAAAGGTCCAGAAACCTTGCTTAAATAGCGTAGGATTTGCTTTATTGGTACTCGATTGTGATTACCTTGATAATGTCCTGTTGGGCTTGGATTTAATGCACCGACCAATAATACATTGGCAGGGTAGCTTATTTTGGCTTTTGCGCGTGAAATAGTAATTTCCCTAGCATCTAGAGGTTCACGTAATGCATCGAGTACTCGGCGCTCGAATTCTGGTAATTCATCTAAAAATAAAATACCGTGATGTGCTAATGTAATTTCTCCAGGTTTAGGAAGAGAGCCTCCTCCCGTTAAAGCAACAGCAGAGGAAGTATGATGTGGAGCTCTAAATGGTCTTGTAGGCCACTTTCTTTCATCAAATGTCACTCCTCTTAAGCTACTAATGATTAATACATCAAGTGCTTCTTTAGCAGTTAAAGGCGGAAGAAGCGTACTTATTCTTTGCGCTAACATTGTTTTGCCTGTTCCTGGTGGCCCAAGAAATAAAATGTTGTGATTTCCTGCGGCTGTGATTTCCGCTGCCCTTTTTGCATTATTTTGACCAATTATATCGCTCATATCTTTATTATTTTGATTTTCAATTTCATCATTAATAATAAAACTTTCTGTTTCAATTAATGGCGTATTATTTTCTAGATGATGACAAATCTCTAAAAGATGAGAGGCTAATAAAGCCGATTTATTGGGTAATAATGAAACTTCAGTTTGATGTTCTGTTGATACAATACATATTCGATGATCTTTTGATGCACTAAGAATTGATGGAATAACTGCATTAACTCGTTGTAATTTTCCAGAAAGTGCAAGTTCTCCAATAAATTCATAACACTCTAATTTATTTGATATTAATTGTTCTGATGCAATGAGTATTGCTAGTGCAATAGGTAAATCATAACGGGCACCTTCTTTAGGTAAATCGGCAGGTGAAAGATTAATCGTTATTCTTTTTGCAGGATAAGTATATCCGCTATTAATTAATGCACTCCTTACTCTATCTTTTGCTTCTTTTACGACAGTTTCAGGTAATCCAACTAATGTTAATCCAGGTAATCCCTGACTAATATGAGCCTCGATAGTAATAAGCGGAGCTGATATTCCTAAAGAGGCACGCGTATATATTATTGCTAATGCCATTTTTTATTCTCCATTATTTTTTTCTTTTTAAATTATTTTTTCTTTTGTGTTAAATGAAGAGTTAAATAAATGCGAGATATTTCGAAAATAATATAACATTTTGAAATATAATGATTAATTTTTTAAATGATTAATTTAATAAATTAATATAAATATAATGAAAAGTATCATTGTTTTTTAACTTGGAATAATAAAATGCAATAGCAGAAAAAACAAAATAACGCGTTCTTTCTTGGTATTAATAACTGAAAAATAAATATTTTATAGATGAATGTTCTAATTGGTGTTTGTGGTATAAAAAAACATATAAAATTCATCATGTTATAATTATTTTTAAAATAAACATTGTCAATTCTAAAATATCATGATAACTCTAAAAGGACAGAGTGAAAGAAAATACAACACAACATTACAAACATACATTTTAAATAAGAAAAGAAGTTATAAAACTATGAATACTATCGTCCTAGTGATTAGCCTAATTATTGTCAGCGTGGTGGTGATTATTAACCCACCGTGCGGGGCTGCACTAGGACGAAGAAAGGCTAACTAAACTAGCCGGATCTCTTAAAAACCCCCGCACCGAAAGGCGCGGGGGTTTTTTTTGAGCCTAAGTTTGAAAAAAGATTAAATAGAAAATAAATTCAAATTAAACAAGAAGTTAAGACGGCAGGGTGAAAGAATGAATGGAGCACAGTGGTTAGTACAGGCATTACGAAAACATCAAGTCGAAACAGTCTTTGGTTATCCTGGCGGTGCTATCATGCCTGTTTACGATGCCCTTTATGATGGTGGTGTTGAACATGTTTTATGTCGCCATGAACAAGGTGCTGCAATTGCTGCTATTGGTTTTGCTCGCTCTACGGGTACGACAGGTATTTGTATCGCGACATCAGGCCCAGGCGCTACTAATGTCATCACTGGACTTGCTGATGCATTGTTAGATTCTGTGCCTGTTGTTGCTATCACTGGGCAAGTTGCTTCCAATTTAATTGGTACTGATGCATTCCAAGAAATTGACGTTTTAGGTCTTTCATTGGCGTGTACGAAACATAGCTTTTTAGTTTCGACGGTTGATGAATTACCAAGAGTGTTATCAGAGGCATTCTCTATCGCATCTCAAGGTCGCCCTGGCCCTGTTTTAATTGATATTCCTAAAGATGTTCAATTGGCGGATGCTTCCCATTTATCAAACTATGAATTACCAGAAGAGCAAGAATTTTCTTATCCAACACAAGAGTTAACTCAAGCTAAGCAGATGTTAGCGAAGGCACAAAAACCGATTTTGTATGTAGGTGGTGGTGTTGCCATGAGCAATGCAGTGGAAACGTTAAGAGCATTTGTGAAGCAAACAGAAATGCCCGTTGTTTCCACTTTAAAAGGGTTAGGCTGTGCCGATGCATTAGATGCTAACTATTTAGGCATGTTAGGTATGCATGGCACTAAAGCGGCAAATTATGCTGTTCAGCGTAGTGATTTATTAATCGCTGTTGGTGCACGTTTTGATGATCGCGTTACTGGGCGATTAAATACTTTCGCACCTAATGCCAAGGTTATCCATATCGATATCGACTATGCAGAATTAAATAAATTGAAACAAGCGCATGTGGCGTTATTAGGTGATGCGAAAGTGTTGTTACCTGCTTTGTCTCAGCCATTATCTATCGCTGCTTGGCAACAAGAAGTACAAGAATTAAAAGCCGAACACGCGTGGCGTTACGATCATCCAGGCTCCGCAATTTATGCCCCATTATTATTAAAACAATTATCAGATGCGAAACCTGAAAATACGATTGTGACAACAGATGTAGGCCAACATCAAATGTGGTCGGCACAACATATGACATTTGATGCACCTGAAAACTTTATCACCTCAAGTGGTTTAGGCACCATGGGATTTGGTATCCCAGCAGCAGTGGGCGCTCAAATTGCTAGACCTGATGCATGTGTTATCTGTGTGTCTGGTGATGGCTCTTTTATGATGAATGTGCAGGAATTGGGCACAATTAAGCGTAAGCAATTACCTATCAAATTGGTGCTATTAGATAACCAACGTCTTGGTATGGTTCGTCAATGGCAAGAGTTGTTTTTTGAACAACGTTATAGCGAAACGATTTTAACAGATAATCCAGACTTTGTTGCCTTAGCAAAAGCTTTTGATATCCCTGGGCAACGCATCACAGAAAAAGCACAGGTTGCTGATGCAATAAAATGTTTATTAGAGAGCGATGGCCCTTACTTATTACAGGTATCTATCGATGATGCAGAAAATGTCTGGCCTTTAGTCCCGCCGGGCGCAAGTAATGATGAGATGATGGAGAAATCAAAATGAACCAACACAATATCACAATTGAAGCCCGTTTTTGTCCAGAGATCTTAGAACGTATCCTGAGAGTTATTCGTCATCGTGGTTTTCATATCTGCTCAATGAATATGAATATCACTGAAAGTAATAATATCAATTTAAGCCTGACAGTGAGTAGTCAGCGACCATTAGAACTTCTGTGCAGCCAGTTAAAAAAATTAGCTGATGTTGCAGGTATTCAAGTATCACATCAACAGAAAGAAAAATTACGATTCATGAATGCACTAAGTGCCATGTAAGGATAAAAGAATGACAAAGCAAGCTGATTATATTTGGTTTAACGGTGAAATGGTTCCTTGGGCTGAGGCAAAAGTTCATGTTATGTCTCATGCATTACATTATGGAACCTCTGTGTTTGAAGGTGTGCGTTGTTATGATTCTCATAAAGGACCTGTGGTCTTTCGCCATCGTGAACACATGCAACGTTTACATGATTCAGCAAAAATTTATCGTATGCCTGTTGAGCAAAGTGTTGATGAGTTAATGGAAGCCTGTCGTGAAACCTTACGTAAAAACAAATTAGTCAGTGCTTATATTCGCCCATTAGTTTTTATTGGTGATGTCGGTATGGGTGTTAATCCGCCAGCAGGTTATAAAACAGATGTGATCATTGCCGCATTTCCATGGGGAGCTTACCTCGGTGAAGAAGCGTTAGATAAAGGTATTGATGCAATGGTTTCTTCTTGGCATCGTGCTGCACCAAATACTATTCCAACAGCAGCAAAAGCGGGTGGCAACTATTTATCTTCACTATTAGTGGGAAGCGAAGCTCGCCGTCATGGTTATCAAGAAGGGATTGCATTAGATGTGCATGGTTATTTATCAGAAGGGGCAGGTGAAAACCTATTTGAAGTAAAAGACGGTGTTATTTTTACACCCCCATTTACTTCATCAGCACTACCGGGGATCACGCGTGATGCCATTATCAAATTAGCAAAAGATCTCGGTTATGAAGTGCGTGAACAAGTCCTTTCCCGTGAATCACTTTATCTTGCAGATGAAGTCTTTATGTCAGGTACAGCCGCAGAGATAACCCCAGTACGTAGTGTTGATGGTATTCAAGTCGGTATCGGACGTTGTGGCCCTGTGACCAAAGCAATTCAAAAGGCGTTCTTTGGTCTGTTCACAGGTGAGACAGAAGATAAATACGGCTGGTTAGATCCAATCAATTCATAAACATAATCAAATAAATTTGTTTAGCGGGTAGCTCGTTCCCTACTCGCTTTCTTTATCGCAGGAGTGTGAAAAATGCCTAAATACCGTTCAGCGACAACGACACACGGTCGTAATATGGCGGGAGCCCGTGCCTTATGGCGCGCAACGGGAATGACTGATGCTGATTTTGGTAAACCCATTATCGCTGTTGTGAACTCATTTACGCAATTTGTACCGGGTCATGTGCATCTGCGGGATTTAGGAAAACTGGTTGCTGAGCAAATTGAAGCTGCTGGTGGTGTCGCTAAAGAATTTAATACTATTGCTGTTGATGACGGTATCGCAATGGGGCACGGTGGCATGCTTTATTCTTTGCCATCGCGTGAACTTATCGCAGACTCTGTTGAATATATGGTTAATGCGCACTGTGCTGATGCGATGGTGTGTATCTCAAACTGCGACAAGATCACCCCAGGAATGTTAATGGCGTCTTTACGCTTAAATATTCCTGTTATTTTTGTTTCGGGTGGCCCTATGGAAGCAGGTAAAACGAAGCTTTCAGATCAACTGATCAAATTGGATCTGGTTGATGCCATGATCCAAGGGGCGAATCCAAATGTTAGCGATGCGGATAGTGAGCAAATTGAACGATCTGCTTGTCCGACTTGCGGATCGTGTTCAGGTATGTTTACCGCAAACTCCATGAACTGTTTAACCGAAGCTCTGGGATTATCTCAACCCGGAAATGGCTCATTATTAGCAACACACGCAGATCGTGAAACGCTGTTTATCAACGCAGGTAAGCGAATTGTTGAATTAACCAAGCGTTATTATGAAAAAGATGATGAGTCCGCATTACCGCGCAATATCGCTAAAAAAGAAGCCTTTGAAAATGCGATGATATTAGATATTGCAATGGGTGGCTCGACAAATACGGTTCTGCATTTATTAGCTGCTGCACAAGAAGGTGAGGTTGACTTCACCATGGAAGATATCGACAGACTTTCTCGCCAAGTCCCTCATTTATGTAAAGTGGCACCAAGTACACAAAAATATCATATGGAAGATGTTCACCGTGCAGGTGGAGTTATGGGTATTTTAGGTGAATTAGACAGAGCCGGATTACTTAACCGTAATGTGGATAATATCTTAGGGCTAAGCTTGCCAGAAACATTAGCGCAATATGACGTGATGTTAACGCAAGATGAGCAAGTAAAATCGATGTTCCAAGCAGGTCCTGCGGGTATTCGTACCACGAAGGCATTCTCTCAAAATTGCCGTTGGCCAACCTTAGATACCGATCGTGAAAACGGGTGTATCCGCAGTAAAGAACATGCTTATAGCCAAGATGGTGGATTGGCCGTGTTATCAGGTAACTTAGCAGAAGATGGCTGTATTGTTAAAACTGCGGGTGTTGATGAAGATAACTTGATTTTTAGCGGTCCTGCAAAAGTATATGAAAGCCAAGACGATGCTGTTGAGGCCATCTTAGGTGGAAAAGTAGTGGCAGGCGATGTGGTCATTATTCGCTATGAAGGTCCTAAAGGTGGGCCAGGTATGCAAGAGATGCTGTATCCAACCTCATATTTAAAATCAATGGGATTAGGTAAAGCTTGCGCACTTATCACTGACGGACGTTTCTCTGGGGGAACATCTGGCTTATCTATCGGTCATGTTTCACCTGAAGCAGCAAGTGGTGGTGTAATTGGTTTAGTAGAAGAAGGTGATATTGTCTCTATCAATATTCCAACTCGTGAGATCTCATTAAAGGTAGATGATAAAACGTTATCTGCACGTCGTGATGCACAAAATGCTCGTGGTGATAAAGCGTGGACACCACAAGATAGACAGCGCCAAGTCTCTTTTGCTTTACGTGCTTATGCCTCTTTAGCAACCAGTGCTGATAAAGGTGCTGTGCGCGATAAATCTAAATTAGGGGGCTAAGAAATGGCTGCCTTTAGACCTTTAAATTCAGCGCCAAGTAGCGCTGAATATTTAAAAGCGACGCTGAGCGCACCTGTTTATGAAGCGGCAATTGTCACGCCACTTCAAGAGATGACAAAAATCTCTGAACGCTTAGAAAATACGATTTTAGTTAAGCGTGAAGATAGACAACCTGTTCATAGTTTTAAATTACGTGGTGCTTACACCATGATTGCAGGGTTGACTCCTGAACAAAAAGCGAAAGGCGTTGTAACTGCTTCGGCGGGTAACCACGCTCAAGGCGTTGCGTTGTCAGCGAATCGAATGGGTGTAAAGGCATTAATCGTGATGCCAGTGGCAACAGCGGATATCAAAGTCGATGCGGTTCGCCAATTTGGTGGAGAAGCATTGCTTTATGGTGCCAACTTTGATGAAGCAAAAGCGAAAGCTATCGCACTATCTGAAGAGATGGGATACACCTTTGTTCCGCCTTTTGATCACCCCGCTGTGATTGCAGGGCAGGCAACATTAGCAATGGAATTATTGCAACAAGATGTTCATCTTGATCGTATTTTCGTACCTGTAGGTGGTGGAGGTTTAATTGCTGGAGTGGCTGTATTAATCAAACAGCTTATGCCAGAAATTAAAATTATCGGCGTTGAAGCAGAAGATGCAGCATGTTTAAAAGCAGCATTAAAGGCAGGACACCCTGTTGAATTAGCTCGCGTAGGCTTATTTGCAGAAGGTGTTGCCGTTAAGCGTATTGGTGATGAAACTTTTCGTTTATGCCAGAAGTATGTCGATGATGTGATTACTGTTGATAGTGATGAAATTTGCGCTGCTGTAAAAGATTTATTTGAAGATGTGCGTGCGATTGCAGAGCCTTCGGGCGCATTGGCATTAGCAGGGCTTAAAAAATACGTAGAAGAGCACCAGATCAAAGGAGAGCGTCTAGCGCATGTACTTTCTGGTGCAAATGTGAATTTTCATGGCTTACGTTATGTTTCTGAACGCTGTGAACTAGGCGAAAAACGTGAAGCGCTATTCGCTGTGACTATTCCTGAGCAAAAAGGCAGTTTTTTACGTTTTTGCCAAATCCTAGGTCAACGTGTGGTCACTGAATTTAATTATCGTTATAGCGATGCTGATCCTGAAAATGCACGTATTTTCGTGGGCGTACGTTTAAGTCAAGGGCTGCAAGAGCGTAAAGAAATTTTACGTGAGCTGACGGTTGCAGGTTATCAAGTCGCTGATTTATCTGATGATGAAATGGCAAAACTGCATGTGCGTTATATGGTCGGTGGTCGTCCTAATAAGCCGCTTAAAGAGCGTCTATTTAGTTTCGAGTTTCCAGAATCATCGGGTGCTTTAATGAAGTTTTTAAAAACGTTAGGCACTTATTGGAATATCACACTATTCCATTATCGCAGTCATGGTACTGATTATGGTCGAGTGCTGGTGGCATTTGAATTGCCCGAAACAGAAGGGCGTTTCGAGCGACATTTAGATGCATTAGGCTATGAATATCATGATGAGACAGGAAATCCTTCTTTTCAGCTATTTCTGTCACCACAAACGACAAGCTTAGTCGTGGAGTAATCGCCAAAAAGCACTGATCACAGGCTCTTGAAGGCGTTTGTGTGATCCGCAAACGCCTAATTCGAAAGGTTCTACCATTGAAATATTATCCAATAAAGAGATGCGATTACGCACAGGCTCGGGACAATTATCAACGACGACCTGTGGAATAAGCGCGATACCACAACCTAACGCAACCATTGAGACAATCGCTTCATGCCCTGAAACAGTCGCATAAATTAAGGGATTATGGATACGATGGCGTTTAAACCATAATGCAATTCGTTGTCGAGATGGGCCATGTTCAGGAATGATAAATGGAATATTGAGCCAATCGGGTTTCTCTTGTGTTGCAAGATGACGAACATTACAAGGCAGAGCGGGCGCAATCAGTACTAATGGAATTTCGCCTATTTTTTCAAAGCAGATATTTTCAGGAAGCTTTTCAGGTTTTCCTGCAATACCTAAATCGGCCTCATCAGATTGCACTTTATCGACTGCATCAGCTGCATCTCCTGTGGTGAGTTTTATTTCAACTAATGGGTGTTCAGCACGAAAGCGATCAAGAATAGGGGGTAAATGGCTGTAAGCCGCTGTTACAGAACAAAATAGGCGTAATTCGCCAGAAAGGCTTGGGCTATTTTGATTTAATGTGTGCTTAAGTTGCTTATATTGCAATAAGGTTTGTTGAGCATAGCGTTTTAACTGCTCGCCAGCATCGGTGAGAGTCACTTGTCTGTTATCACGTAAAAACAGAGGATGACCTAAGCTTTCTTCAAGGCGTTGAATTTGACGAGAGAGCGTTGAAGGGCTGACGTGCATTGCCTGCGCTGTCTTGGTGAAGTGGCAACTTTCAGCTAAATGCAGGAAGAGTTTGAGATCACGAATATCCATTGTCAGCCACCCATTGTGATAAAAAAGTACGTTGCATTTTTTGCAACACTATCTTGTAAATATATCAATTTAAGCAATGGCTTTCATCCCATATAGTAAAGTCATGCAACACCTCACTGAGAGTGAGGATAATAACAGCAAACACATACACAACGATTTTGGAGTCTTCTATGGCAAATTATTTTAATACATTGAATCTGCGTCAGCAGTTGTCGCAATTAGGTAAATGTCGCTTTATGTCACGCGAAGAATTTGCTGATGAAGCAAATTACCTGAAAGGCAAAAAAGTCGTTATCGTTGGTTGTGGCGCTCAAGGTCTTAACCAAGGTTTAAATATGCGTGATTCAGGTTTGAATATTGCGTATGCCTTACGCCAAGAAGCGATTGATGAGAAACGTGCATCATGGCGTCGCGCGACCGAAAACGGCTTTGAAGTTGGCACCTATGAAGCGTTGATCCCTCAGGCAGATTTAGTGGTTAACTTAACGCCAGACAAACAGCACTCTGCTGTTGTTCAAGCTGTTCAACCACTGATGAAATCAGGTGCAGCATTAGGCTATTCTCATGGTTTTAATATCGTTGAAGTTGGCGAAAAAATTCGTGATGACATCACTGTTGTGATGGTTGCACCAAAATGCCCAGGTACAGAAGTTCGCGAAGAATATAAGCGTGGTTTTGGTGTTCCAACACTGATTGCTGTTCACCCTGAAAATGATGCGAAAGGCGAAGGAATGGCTATTGCTAAAGCATGGGCAGCGGCAACAGGTGGTCATCGCGCTGGTGTTTTAGAATCTTCTTTCGTTGCTGAAGTAAAATCTGACTTAATGGGTGAGCAAACCATTCTGTGCGGTATGTTACAAGCAGGCTCATTGTTATGTTATGACAAAATGGTTGCCGATGGTGTTGAACCAGGCTATGCAGGTAAGTTGATTCAGTTTGGTTGGGAAACCATTACAGAAGCACTGAAACAAGGTGGTATCACCTTAATGATGGACAGATTATCTAACCCTGCGAAAATGCGTGCATATGCATTATCCGAGCAACTGAAAGAGATCATGGCTCCACTGTTTGCGAAACATATGGATGATATCATTTCAGGTAAATTCTCTGAAACTATGATGGCAGATTGGGCAAATGATGATAAAAATTTGCTGACATGGCGTGAAGAGACTGGAGCAAGCGCATTTGAAAATTACCCTGAATATGAGGGTAAAATCAGTGAGCAAGAGTACTTTGATCACGGTGTATTAATGGTTGCAATGGTTAAAGCTGGAGTTGAATTAGCGTTTGATACCATGATTGAAGCAGGGATCTTTGCAGAGTCAGCTTATTATGAATCACTGCATGAGTTACCATTAATCGCTAATACCATCGCTCGTAAGCGTTTGTATGAAATGAATGTGGTTATCTCTGATACTGCAGAATATGGCAACTATCTGTTCTCATTTGCGGTTGTGCCGATGTTGAAAGAGTTTATGACAACATTGCAAAGTGGCGATTTAGCGAAGAAAGTTCAAGATAATGGAACAGATAATGCGCAATTGCGTGATATCAATGAAGCAATTCGTCAGCACCCAATTGAAGCAGTAGGTAAAACCTTGCGCGGGTATATGACGGATATGAAGAAGATTGCTGTCGGTAACTAATTTTCCGATTTTTCATCGCTCTTTACGTGATAATTGCGTTGGCTATGCTCGGTTACTTAAGTCACATACTTATTTTTTCGTCGCCCTTTACGCGATAAGTGCGTTGGCTACACTCGGTTACCCAAGCCACATACTAATGTGTGCTCCTTGGGATAACCTCCTTTGCCGCCTTCTTCTCTCGCAAATAGCTTAGAAAAATAAGTACTAAATATTTTTAAAAAGATAAAAACCACATATCTATCAATTTGATATGCGGTTTTTATTTAAATAAATCAGAATGTGAACCAGTTCTTTCAAAATGGACTGTATCATCTTCTATTTTATAAATAAGTAGCCAATCAGGTTCAATATGAAGATCTCGACGAGGTTTCCAATTCCCGGTTAATGGATGGTCTTTCAATTGAATTGGTAGTCGCCCTCCTTGCATTAATAGCAGCATAATATCTTTTAGTTTATTGATATCCTTCCCACGTTTTTCTGCGAGTTTTAAATCTTTTTTGAATTGCCCTGAATAGCTAATTTTTCGCATTTAGATATCCAATTTTTTGAATAAATCATTGGCATCTTTGGCATAAAAAACATCATCACCTTTATCTGTTTTTGCAAAAGTTTTTAATGTTTTTTCATTTGGTTGGGTTTGATTACTTTCCACATAAACTCGAATGAGATCTCTTAAAATTTGAGAGGCAGGTCTGTGTTTATTTCGAGCTATTGCAACAAAAGCCTCTTTGAGTTCAACATCAATTTTAGTGGCTATTAATTCGCTTTTTATACTCATAATATACCTCCTTATTTGTTTAAATATCATACAGAGTAAAACTTTATTAAACAAGGTTAAACTTCGTTTTACTTAGATAAAATGAAGTTCAAAAAACCGAACCATCTTTCTATGCACTTTCTGCTACAATTATCCCCCGTTATGTTCTTGGTTAATGAAGTTTGGAAAAAGTATGCGATTAAATCCCGGTCAGCAAAAAGCAGTAGAATATGTGTCAGGCCCTTGTTTGGTCTTGGCTGGTGCGGGATCGGGTAAGACACGGGTTATTACCAATAAAATTGCACATCTTATTCGTCAATGCCAATACCCAGCAAAGCAGATTGCGGCGGTAACTTTTACTAATAAAGCCGCACGTGAAATGAAAGAGCGTGTTGCTCAAACCTTAGGTCGCCAAGAAGCGAAAGGATTAATGATCTCAACGTTTCATACCTTGGGATTAGAAATTATTAAACGTGAATATAAAGAACTAGGTATTAAAGCTAAATTTTCATTGTTTGATGATCAAGACCAATCTGCATTACTTAAAGAATTAACGGCTGATTTATTAGAAGAAGATAAAGATTTGCTGTCTCAGTTAAAGAGCCAAATCTCTAACTGGAAAAATGACATGCTCACGCCAGAGCAAGCAATAGGAATAGCGAGATCGCAACAAGATCATACTTTTGCCGAATGTTTTCGACGTTATGAACAACATCTGCGTAGTTGTAATGTGCTCGATTTTGATGACTTAATTAGTCGACCAACTATGTTATTACGCACGAATGAAGAAGTGAGAGAGCGCTGGCAAAGACGCATCCGTTATTTGCTGGTGGATGAATATCAAGACACCAATACCAGCCAATATGAATTAGTGAAATGGTTGGTGGGTGAACGAGCGCGTTTTACCGTTGTGGGTGATGATGACCAATCCATTTATTCATGGCGTGGGGCTCGTCCTCAAAATTTAGTGTTGTTACAAAAAGATTTCCCTCAACTTAATGTCATTAAACTCGAGCAAAATTATCGATCTTCGGGGCGTATTTTAAAATCTGCCAATATCTTGATTGAAAATAATCCCCATGTTTTCGAAAAACGCTTATTTTCAGAGTTAGGTTATGGTGATGAACTTCGTGTTTTAACGGCAAATAATGAAGAGCACGAAGCGGAGCGTGTCGCGGGTGAATTAATTGCGCATCACTTTATTAATAAAACCAATTATAAGGATTACGCGATACTTTATCGTGGTAATCACCAATCTCGTATTTTTGAAAAATACTTGATGCAAAATCGCATTCCTTATCGTATTTCGGGTGAAACCTCCTTTTTTTCACGAGAAGAGATAAAAGATATCCTTGCCTATTTACGAGTCATTACTAATCCTGATGATGATGCGGCATTTTTACGTATTGTGAATAAGCCTCGTCGTGAAATCGGCCCTATGACAATTCAAAAATTAGGTGAGTGGGCAAAAGTTCGAGATAAAAGCTTATACAATGCCTGTTTTGATTTGGGGCTAAGCCAAACATTAACAGGTCGAGGTTTGAATTCATTACAAGCATTTTCGCAATGGATGTCGCGTATAGTACAAAAATCAGAGCGCGAACCACTGTTAGCTGTACGTGATTTATTGCATGAAATGGATTATGAAAGTTGGTTATATGAAACCTCAAGTAGCGCAAAAGCGGCTGAAATGAGGATGAAAAATATTAATCAGCTATTTTTATGGATGAGTGAAATGCTTGAAGGTGATGAATTGCATGAACCGATGACGCTTTCTCAAGTCGTTAATCGTTTTACCTTGCGCGATATGATGGAGCGAGGAGAAACAGAAGAAGAGTTAGATCAAGTTCAGTTAATGACATTACATGCCTCTAAAGGTCTTGAGTTCCCTCATGTGTTTTTAGTGGGGATGGAAGAGGGCATATTGCCACACCAAAGCAGTATTGATGAAGATAATGTAGACGAAGAAAGACGTCTTGCTTATGTGGGCATTACTCGAGCACAAAAAACCCTCACGTTTACGTTATGTAAGGAAAGGCGCCAATACGGTGAATTAATCAAACCTGAACCGAGCCGTTTTCTTTATGAATTACCTCAAGATGATTTGAATTGGGATACCAATAAAAAGAAAGTGTTAAGTGCTGAGGAAAAACAAGAGAAAGGGCAAAAAGGTGTTGCAGGATTAAGAGCTATGTTGGCAAGGCATAAACCTGAATAGCATAGAGAGTTGTCGATAAAACTAACCCCTTGGCATATTGATGTCCAAGGGGTTTTATTTTTGTATAAATAAAAAAGTTAACTTATACGAGAGCTATTTTGTTCTTCAATCATTAAAGACCAATGGACATAACTCTGAAGTTGGATCTCTTCTTGGAGATTTTCAGCACGTAACGGATGCTCATTAAGCCATTGATATGGCAGTGTAATAATGAGCTTTTCATCTTCAGTGCGTAATCGTAATGCAGGAAGCGTATCATCACGGCGACGGCTAGCAAAAATGATGGCTAATCGCAGTAAACGCACCAGTCGATTGGCTTGAGTTATCGGTAGGGCATTTTGATGATTAAGAGGTGCAAGATCGATGATCCCTGTTTGGTTTTTTAGCAAAGAAGCTAATAAACGTCGTTGCGCCGGTGTATATCCTGGTAAATCAAGATGAGAGATCAGATAGCTTGCATGTGAAGGTGCTTGGCGGAAATCAACACTTAGGCCAATTTCATGTAATGCACTAGCGCTATTAAGCAACTCACGGCAACGATTATCTAACTGCCAACTCTTGCTGACTTGGATAAAAAAGTGTTCTGCAAGTTGTTGAACTCGGTGTGCTTGCTCAATATCAATCTGAAACCGACGTTGGACATTACGAAGAGTACGTTGGCGAATGTCTTGCTCAATAGGAAGATGCAACATTCCATAGACTAAGCCTTCTCGTAATGCACCACCTGCTAAGATCATATTGTCGATATGCAGTGTTTCAAATATGGCGATTAAGATAGCAAGCCCACTCGGAAACACTAAGGCTCGTTCAAAAGTAAGCCCTTCAATTTCCAATTCTTCCAGTTTTCCACATTCAATGGCTTTGTGTTTGAGCCGCTCAAGCTTAGGTAAGGTGATTAATTCATCCATACCTTGAGCAATCATGATCTCTTGCAACGCCTGTACAGTACCAGAGGCGCCCACACACACTTGCCAGCCTTGCTCAATTAATTTATCTGCCACTGGGGCGAGTATCGCTTTGGCTGCGTCTTGTGCTTTAGCAAAATTTTCTTGAGTTAAAGAGCGATCAGTAAAATAGCGCTCTAACCAAGTTACACAGCCCATACTTAAGCTCATTAATTGTGTCGTTTTAGCGCCAGTACCTGTAACCAACTCTGTGCTGCCACCACCAATATCGACAACTAAACGTTGCTCTGCACCACCAGTGGTATGTGCAACGCCACGATAGATAAGGCGTGCTTCTTCCTCACCACTAATAACATGAACAGTATTGCCCAATATTTCAGATGCTTTTGCGACAAAAATATCTGCATTTTTAGCAATACGTAATGTGGCTGTTGCTACGACTCTGATTTGTTCAGTCGGAATATCACGTAGATATTCAGAAAAAAGTCGTAAACATTGCCAACCGCGTTCCATTGCCTGCTCTGACAATTCATTTTCACTGTTTAGGCCAGCAGCGAGTCGAACTTTACGTTTCACGCGGGAAAGAACTTGTATAGAGCCCGCGATTTCTCGAACGACTAACATATGAAAACTGTTAGAACCTAAATCAATAGCAGCATAAAGTGATGAGGATTTCAGCATAATTTATGGATGACTCGGGCGTTTATTTCGGTTGTTACGTTGAGTATTATTTCCTCTATTACTTCGCACTGGCGCATTATTGCGACGAGGCTGACCTTGGCGAGGACGGTGACGGCGTTTAGGCTCAGGAAGATCAGCTAATAACGCATCACTATTATATTTACTCACAGGAATAGCATGTTGAATATAAGTCTCAATTGCAGGTAAATTCAGTGCATATTCTTCACATGCAAGGCTGATTGAGTTACCACTATTTCCAGCACGCCCTGTTCTACCAATACGGTGAACATAATCTTCACAATCATCAGGTAAATCATAGTTAAAAACATGCGTTACTGATGGAATATGAAGACCTCTAGCAGCAACGTCAGTGGCAACCAGAATATCAATATTACCTTGGGTAAAATCTTCTAAAATGCGTAGACGCTTTTTCTGAGGAACATCACCTGTTAATAAACCCACGCGGTGTCCATCTGCGGCAAGGTGTGCCCAAATGTCATCACAACGATGTTTTGTATTGGCGAAAATGATACAGCGATCTGGCCATTCTTCTTCAATTAATGTTTGAAGAAGACGCATTTTCTCTTCATTTGAAGGATAAAAGAGTTCTTCTTTTATGCTAAAACCTGTTTTTTGTTCAGGTTCAACTTCAACATATTCAGGGTTATTCATCTGCTCAAAAGCCAGTTCTCTGACGCGGTAAGAAAGCGTTGCAGAAAACAGCATATTCATACGCTCAGCCGCAACTGGCATACGACGGAAAATCCAACGAATATCTTTAATAAAGCCGAGATCGTACATTCTGTCAGCTTCATCAAGTACCACAACTTGGATTGCGCTAAGGTTAATATGGCCTTGTTTAACGTAATCAATTAAACGACCTGTTGTGCCAATAACAATATCGACACCATTACTTAATACTTTGAGTTGTTCGTCATAGCCATCGCCACCATAGGCGAGACCCATTTTAATCCCTGTATTTTGCGCAAGCTCTTTAGCATCAGAATAAATCTGCACGGCTAATTCACGTGTTGGCGCCATAATAAGTGCACGAGGTTGATTGGTTTCATGCCCTTCTTTAGCAGGGTGTGTTAAAAGATAATGAAACGTTGAGGTTAAAAACGCCAACGTTTTGCCTGTTCCTGTTTGGGCTTGCCCGGCAATGTCTTGACCTTTCACAGTGATAGGTAACGTCAATGCCTGAATTTGTGTACAATTAGAGAACCCTTTTTTCTCAAGGGCTTCTATCACTTTTGGATGCAAGGCGAAGTCGGAAAACTTCTTTTCTGTCAAATATGTTTTGCTCATAATGTAATAGAATATCAGTTATGGGTTGCATTACAAAAGTTTATCCGCTGAAATGCAGACAGACTTTTGTTATTTAATGTTACACTGGTACGGTCAATATTATTCTTTGGAGTAGAACAATGAGCGATAAAATCCTTCACTTATCTGACAGCAAATTCGATGCTGATGTATTAAATGCAACCGGCCCTGTGCTCGTTGATTTCTGGGCTGAATGGTGTGGCCCATGTAAAATGATTGCTCCTATTCTAGATGAAGTTGCAACAGAATACGCTGGTAAATTAACAGTTGCTAAGCTAAACATCGATCAAAACCCGCTGACAGCACCAAAATACGGTATTCGCGGTATTCCTACACTGATTTTATTCAAAAACGGTGCAGTTGCTGCGACTAAAGTAGGCGCATTGTCAAAAACTCAACTGAAAGAGTTTTTAGACGAAAATATCTAATTTGATTTAGATATCAAAAATAAAAGTAGGACGTTTAGACCTTGTCAGTATTTCTGTTATTGACAGCTAGACGTCCGCTTCGAAGCATGATAAGTTAGCGCCACTTACTTACATAATATATCGGATCTACTTGTCAATATGATTAGACATGATTAAATAAGTCTGAGATATTGAATATCAAGCGTGCAAAGTAATAGAATTGAATAACATGATATGATATTTAATCTAATATGATATTTAATATAAGTAATCTGAATTCATCTAACCAGTCAAGTTGCCTTAGAATAATCTATAGTATTCAGGGAATATAAATTTTTCCAAAGTATGTTCCTAACCCATAAGTTGAAAGTACACTCATACATCGCGAAAATGAATGTCACTTTTCTGGGATAAAGCAGACTGGTCTAATAGTATTAACACTCTCTAACATTATCATTTTAGTTATACCCTTATGTTAGAAAGTTATAATCTGTAATTTTACACATGACGAAACTGACAGCGATTCGCTGTTATACTATTCACGTTCATAGTTCGAGAGTTACCCCGAGTTATTAAGAACCCACCATTATGAATCTTACCGAATTAAAAAATACGCCGGTATCAGAACTGATAGCACTTGGCGAAAATATGGGGCTAGAGAATCTGGCTCGAATGAGAAAGCAAGACATTATTTTCTCTATCTTGAAGCAACACGCGAAAAGTGGAGAAGATATTTTCGGTGACGGTGTGCTGGAAATATTGCAGGATGGCTTCGGCTTCCTACGTTCCGCAGACAGTTCCTACCTTGCTGGTCCCGATGATATCTACGTTTCTCCAAGTCAAATTCGCCGTTTTAACCTTCGCACTGGTGACACCATCGCAGGGAAAATTCGTCCTCCTAAAGAAGGTGAACGCTATTTTGCCCTCCTAAAAGTTAATGAAGTTAACTTTGATAAACCAGAAAATGCCCGCAGTAAAATCCTCTTTGAAAACTTAACACCTTTACATGCTAATAATCGTTTACGCATGGAACGTGGTAATGGTTCAACAGAAGACTTAACCGCGCGTGTTCTTGACTTAGCGGCACCAATTGGCCGTGGTCAACGTGGTCTTATCGTTGCTCCACCAAAAGCAGGTAAAACCATGTTGCTGCAAAACATTGCAGCAAATATTGCTCATAACTACCCAGATTGCGTATTAATGGTACTTCTGATTGATGAACGTCCAGAAGAAGTGACAGAAATGCAACGCTTAGTAAAAGGGGAAGTTATTGCTTCAACCTTTGACGAGCCAGCTTCTCGCCACGTACAAGTTGCAGAAATGGTGATTGAAAAAGCGAAGCGTTTAGTTGAGCATAAAAAAGACGTTATCATCCTGTTAGACTCCATCACACGTTTAGCGCGTGCTTATAACACAGTTGTTCCTTCATCAGGTAAAGTGTTAACAGGTGGTGTGGATGCAAACGCATTACATCGTCCTAAACGTTTCTTCGGTGCAGCTCGTAATGTTGAAGAAGGTGGTAGCTTGACTATCATTGCAACAGCATTAGTCGATACGGGTTCTAAGATGGACGAAGTTATCTACGAAGAATTTAAGGGTACAGGTAATATGGAATTACACCTGTCTCGTAAAATTGCTGAGAAACGTGTTTTCCCTGCGATTGATTACAATCGTTCTGGTACACGTAAAGAAGAGTTACTGACGTCTCAAGATGAGCTACAAAAAATGTGGATCCTGCGTAAAATTATTCATCCAATGGGTGAAATTGACGCAATGGAATTCCTCATTAACAAGTTAGCAATGACTAAGACAAATGAAGAATTCTTCGACTTTATGAAACGTTCATAAAGGGTATTAGCAAAGTGATTGAGCTGAGAATAGGATATAAAATATTAAAATAGTGTGCTCTGTTACAGAATAAGTAATATCACCTCAATTTATATGCTGTTAAGCTCATTTACTTTGTAAGAATGACGATATGATGAAAACGCCACAATAGTTGTGGCGTTTTTTTGTTTTTTATGAATGTAATTCAATTTTAGATTGCAATATTTTAGCGAGATGTTGGTATATATATTGCATGTTTTGGTAATTGATAAAAATAGCGATGGCATCAATAAAAATAGTTAAGGAAAACTTATAATTGATGAAGGGTGGTGGGTTTTGAATGAACTCGTCGTGGTGAAGCTGGAAAAAAGAATAAAAACACACGGAAGCGTAAAATAACCAGCTATATTTATTATAGAGAACAAGTACTGTGGATATACTAAAAATGAGCACAAGCGTTTTTTATGTGTTCTTATTTTCTTTCGCTTTTTTATTTTTGGCTCGTAAAATTGCAAAGAAAATTGGACTCGTGGATAAACCGAATTATCGTAAAAAACATCATGGATTGATCCCCTTAGTTGGCGGAATATCAGTCTATTTTGGTATTGTTTTCGCATTTTATATTGCAGATATCTATATTCCTCATAAGGAATTGTATCTGGCTTGTGCGGGACTTCTTGTTTTTATTGGCGCTTTAGATGATCGCTTTGATATTAGTGTCAAAATTAGAGCTACAATTCAAGCTTTTGTTGGGATCGTGATGATGGTGGGTGCAGGGTTAAAACTCGACACACTGGGTCATGCTTTTGGTCCTTGGGAAATGCATTTAGGGCCTTTCGGCTATATTGTTACACTTTTCGCTGTTTGGGCAGCAATCAATGCCTTTAATATGGTTGATGGTATTGATGGGTTATTAGGTGGTCTTTCTTGTGTCTCTTTTGGCGCGCTTGGTATTTTATTATATCAAAGTGGCAATTCAGCTCTTGCATTCTGGTGCTTCTCATTTATCGCGGCAATTTTACCTTATATCCTTTTAAACTTAGGGTTTTGCGGTAAAAAATTCAAAGTCTTTATGGGAGATGCGGGAAGTACACTGATTGGATTTACCATTATTTGGTTATTGGTCGCATCAACACAAGCTCAACCTCGCCCTGTTAAAGCGGTAACCGCACTATGGATAATTGCTATTCCTCTTATGGATATGGTGGCAATTATGTACCGTCGTTTACGCAAAGGGATGAGCCCTTTCTCACCAGACCGTCAACATATCCACCACTTGATTATGCGTGCAGGGTTTACCTCTCGCCAAGCCTTTATTTTAATTACGTTGGCTGCAGCTTTATTAGCCGCGATTGGTATTATCGGTCAAAACCTATCATTTGTACCTGAATGGTTTATGTTGGCATTATTCTTGCTTGCATTTGTTATGTATGGTTATTGTATTAAACGCGCGTGGCGAGTCGCTCGTTTTATTAAACGACATAAGCGCCGCTTACGTAGAGCAACACAACAGCATTAATATAAGCAGAGGTTTTTTAACGTGATGAACTCGGAAAATAACGCCTCCCGACAGGGTGAACAGCCAGATAATGAACTCGATATTCGAGGTCTTTTTTGTGCACTTTGGTCAGGAAAAAGCTGGATTATAGGGTTCGCTCTGCTTTTTGCAGTGATTGCACTCGGTGCATCTTATTTGATGCAACCTAAATGGAGTGCAATTGCAATGACAGAGAAACCAACGATTAATAACTTAGGCAGTTATTATTCGCAATCTCAGTTTTTGCGCAATCTTGATACACAGATTAATCCTGCTGCACAAACCTCTGCTTTAACTATTTCAGATGAAGCTTATCAAGAGTTTATTACTCAAATCGCGGCGTTTGATACACGTCGTGAATTTTGGTTGCAAACGGATTATTTCAAACAGCGCAAAGAGAGTGATGAACAGGCTAATGCTGCATTATTGGATGAGTTAATTAACAATATTCAATTTACGCCTGCCGATGAGAAAAAATTAGTCAATGATCAACTAAAACTTATTGCGGAAACATCAAAAGAAGCGAGCCAATTATTAAATGAGTATATTGCTTTTGCTAATAAGAGAGCAGCTACCCATCTTAATGATGAAGTGATAACAGCTTGGGCAACTAGAACTCAATCAATGAAAGCGCTAGTTAAACGTCAAGAAATGGCGGCTCAATCTGCGTATCAACGCCAAATTAACTTATTAGAGCAATCAATCAAAGTGGCTGAGAAACAAGGCATTTCTCAAAAACAAACCTCGATTGCGATTGATGAGTTACCAGATTCTAAACTGTTTTTGTTGGGTGTCCCTCTGTTGCAATCACAGCTAGAAACTTTAGTAGCAACAGGTGCTGATTTTGATAGTGATTATGATCAAAATACGGCAATGTTAGCGACCCTTGCTGTGGGCGCCAAATTACAAGATAGTTTCCAAACTTACCGTTTTCTACGTACCCCTGAAGATCCTGTGAAACGTGATAGTCCTCGCCGTGCCTTTATGATGGTACTTTGGGGCGCTATTGGTATTTTAGCGGGTGCAGGTGTTGCATTAGTAAGACGCAGTTCATTAAAAAAATAATAATTAAATTTTGTCATTGATGACAATAACGAGACATCAGGTGTTTCGGCACTTGATGTATTGAGAATAAGGGCATATTGCTTTCCCAAAAATAAGCGATATAACAATGAAAAAAAAGAGAGCCACTGTGAAAGTGTTGACTGTTTTTGGCACACGCCCTGAAGCGATAAAAATGGCACCTTTAGTGCACGCTTTAGCAAATGATGATTCGTTTGAAGCGAAGGTATGTGTTACGGCCCAACATCGAGAAATGCTTGATCAGGTATTAAATCTTTTTGAGATCAAACCAGATTACGATCTCAATATTATGAAACCAGGACAAGATTTAACGGATATTACCTGTCGTATTTTAGAAGGGTTAAAACCGGTATTAGCGTCATTTCAACCTGATGTTGTTTTGGTACATGGTGATACAACAACGACCATGGCAGCAAGTTTAGCCGCATTTTATCAACGAATTCCCGTTGGTCATGTGGAGGCTGGGCTACGTACTGGCAATCTTTACTCCCCTTGGCCTGAAGAGGCAAACCGTACTATTGCAGGTCATCTTGCAATGTATCATTTCGCACCAACAGAAACTGCAAAATTAAATTTGGTACGAGAAGCGGTTGCGGATAAAAATATTTTTGTCACAGGGAATACGGTAATTGATGCGTTGTTTTGGGTAAGTGACAGAGTGATGGGCAATCAAACACTCTTAAATGAGCTTGCTGTAAACTATCCATTTATTCAGCCTGATAAGAAAATGATCTTGGTAACAGGACATCGTCGAGAAAGCTTTGGTGGTGGTTTTGAACGTATCTGCCAAGCTTTAGCTGAAATTGCATTAGCACACCCTGATGTAGAAGTTGTTTATCCTGTTCACTTAAATCCTAATGTGAGTGAGCCTGTTCAACGGATCCTTCATGGTATTGATAATATTAAGCTGATCCAGCCACAAGATTATCTCCCATTCGTTTATTTAATGAACCATGCTTACCTTATTTTGACCGACTCTGGTGGAATTCAAGAAGAAGCTCCTTCATTAGGTAAGCCTGTTCTTGTAATGCGAGACACAACAGAACGCCCAGAAGCTGTTGAAGCGGGCTCTGTTCGTTTAGTCGGAACAGATACTAAACGTATTGTTAGCGAAGTAACCTCTTTATTGACAGACGAAAACGCGTATCACCAAATGAGTAAGGCAACAAATCCTTATGGTGATGGTCATGCCTGCCAACGTATTCTTGAAGCATTGAAAAAAAATCAGGTGACATTATGAGTTTTGAAACTATTTCTGTTATCGGCCTCGGCTACATTGGTTTACCTACAGCGGCAGCTTTTGCCTCTCGTAAAAAAAGCGTCATCGGTGTTGATGTTAATCAGCATGCAGTTGATACGATTAATAAAGGTCAAATTCACATTGTTGAGCCTGATCTTGATAAAGTCGTTAAACAAGCAGTTGAAGAAGGTCATTTAAAAGCCTATACCACGCCACAGCCAGCAGATGCTTACCTTATTGCTGTACCTACACCATTTAAAGGTGAGCATGAGCCTGATTTGGCTTATGTTGAAGCAGCAGCTCGCTCTATCGCACCTGTACTGAAGAAAGGTGATCTTATTATTCTAGAATCAACTTCACCAGTTGGCTCTACTGAAAAAATGGCAGAGTGGTTAGCAGAAGCTCGCCCAGACTTAACATTCCCTCATCAACAAGGTGAAGATGCTGATATCGATGTTGCTTACTGCCCTGAGCGCGTATTACCAGGTCAAGTGATGATTGAACTTATCCGCAATGACCGTGTTGTAGGTGGTATGAACCGTAAATCCTCAGAGCGTGCAAGTGAGTTATACAAGATTTTCCTTGAAGGTGAATGTGTTATCACTAATGCACGTACCGCAGAAATGTGTAAGCTGACTGAAAATAGTTTCCGTGATGTTAATATTGCGTTTGCTAATGAATTATCACTGATCTGCGCTGACCAAGATATTAATGTGTGGGAGCTAATTAGCTTGGCGAATCGCCATCCTCGCGTCAATATCTTACAACCAGGCCCAGGCGTTGGCGGACACTGTATCGCTGTTGACCCTTGGTTTATCGTGTCACAAAATCCAAAACAATCCCGTTTAATTCACACTGCGCGTTTAGTCAATGATGGCAAACCTGTGTGGGTTATCGACCAAGTTAAAGCCGCTGTTGCAGATTGCCTTACTGAAACAGGTAAACGTGCAAACGAAATTAAAATTGCCTGCTTTGGTTTAGCCTTTAAGCCTAATATCGATGACTTACGTGAAAGCCCAGCGATGAATATCACTAAACAAGTTGCTGATTGGCACAGTGGTACTACGTTGGCGGTTGAACCTAATATTCATGAATTACCAACAAAACTGAAAGGGATCACAGAGTTAGTATCAACAGAACAAGCTCTGAAAGACGCTGATATTGTCTTAATGTTAGTTGATCACCAACAATTTAAGGCGATCCCTGGTAGTAAAATCACTCAAAAATGGATTGTAGATACTAAAGGAGTATGGCGTTGAAACGCATTCTAGTGACAGGCGGAGCCGGTTTTATTGGCTCTGCTGTTGTTCGACATATTATTGAAAACACCAATGACAGTGTTGTTGTGGTGGATAAACTAACTTATGCCGGTAATTTAGAGTCATTAGCAACTGTAGCCGACAGTGAACGTTATGCTTTTGAGCAAGTCGATATCTGTGATAGAGCCGAGCTTGACCGCTTATTTGCTCAATATCAGCCAGATGTTGTGATGCACTTGGCGGCAGAAAGCCATGTTGACCGCTCTATTGATGGTCCTGCTGCGTTTATTGAAACCAATATTGTTGGCACTTACACCTTATTGGAAGCAGCTCGCCACTTTTGGCAAGTTTTACCACAAGAAAAGAAAACGGCATTTCGTTTCCACCATATCTCAACCGATGAAGTGTATGGCGATTTAGAAGGCACAGACGACTTCTTCACTGAAACAACGCCTTATGCACCAAGTAGCCCATATTCTGCTTCTAAGGCCTCAAGTGACCACTTAGTGCGTGCTTGGTTACGAACTTATGGCTTACCAACTGTAATTACCAATTGCTCAAATAACTATGGTCCTTACCATTTTCCTGAAAAATTAATCCCATTAATTATCTTAAATGCGATTTCAGGAAAACCATTACCTGTTTATGGTAAAGGTGAACAGATCCGTGATTGGCTCTATGTTGAAGATCATGCTCGTGCGCTCTATTTAGTCGCAACAACGGCAACACCGGGTAAAACCTACAATATTGGCGGTCATAATGAGCGTCGTAATATTGATGTTGTGAAAACAATTTGTGCATTACTTGAAGAGCTATACCCGAACAAACCCGCAGGCGTTGCTCAATATGTTGATTTAATCACGTATGTGAAAGACAGACCGGGTCATGATCTGCGCTACGCCATTGATGCAGCGAAAATTGAAGCTGAATTAGGTTGGAAACCAGAAGAGACATTTGAATCAGGCATTCGTAAAACCGTGTTGTGGTATTTAAATAACGAAACTTGGTGGAAACGTGTGCTTGATGGCTCTTATGCAGGTGAACGTCTAGGGCTTGGGAACTGATTAAGTAAAGAAGGATAAATGATGAAAGGTATTATTTTAGCGGGTGGTTCTGGTACACGACTGCATCCGATAACCAAAGGGGTATCGAAGCAGTTATTGCCTATCTATGATAAGCCCATGATCTATTATCCGCTTTCAGTTCTGATGCTTGCTGGCATTCGAGATATTTTGATCATCACAACACCAGATGATATGACCTCATTTCAGCGCTTATTGGGTGATGGTTCTGCATTTGGTGTTCGTCTTCAATATAAAATTCAGCCATCTCCTGATGGCTTGGCCCAAGCCTTTATTTTGGGCGAGGAATTTATTGGTGATGACCATTGCTGTTTAGTTTTAGGCGATAATATCTATTTTGGTCAAGGGTTTAGTCCAAAATTGAAACAAGTTGCACAACGTGAACGTGGCGCAACCGTGTTTGGTTATCAAGTGATGGATCCTGAGCGATTTGGTGTCGTTGAATTTGACGATGATTTCAAAGTGTTATCCATTGAAGAGAAGCCAGAACAACCTAAGTCTAATTGGGCGGTGACAGGGCTTTATTTCTACGATAACCGTGTGGTTGATTTTGCCAAACGAGTCAAACCTTCGATTCGTGGTGAATTAGAAATTACGTCGATTAATCAGATGTATCTTGAATGTGGTGAGCTTAACGTTGAACTACTGGGACGTGGTTTTGCGTGGTTAGATACCGGAACTCACGATAGTTTAATTGAAGCCAGTACTTTTGTTCAAACCGTTGAAAAACGTCAAGGATTTAAAGTGGCGTGTCTTGAAGAGATTGCTTGGCGCAATGGTTGGCTCAGTGATGACCAAGTAAGAGAAAGCGCAAAATCACTGTCTAAAACAGGTTATGGCCGCTATCTATTGGATTTATTACATGTCCGTCCTCGCCAATATTAATTATCTTGAGTGGGAAAGCGAGTATTTCTCCCTCAAAACAGGGCGCCTTGAGTTTGATACACAAGCGCCCGTGTTAACAGACGAACAACTTGACGCTTTTGCTGTGGTTCAAGCTAAAGTCGCATCTCATGAGCTTTCTCTCATCGATAAACTCAGCCAATTAGGTTTTCAATTTGCGGAAGGTGAAATTGATTTTAAGCTTTCAATTGGCACAGAAAATGCTTGTAAGAAAGCGACGGAATATTGTTTTAGAAAAGCCAATGAAGATGATATCGATTTATTGATGGCAACGGCTTCAGAAGCTTTTGTACAAAGTCGTTTTAGAACACCTTGGTATCAAGAAGGCGATAGCAGTCGTTTTTATGCATTATGGGTTAAAAAAGCAGTGTTAGGTACGTTCGATGATATCTGTTTACTGACTTATGATGCTGAAAATAACGTGAGTGGTTTTGTCACTTTACGTCAAATATCTGAAAGTGAAGCAAGAGTGGGATTACTCGCAGTAATGCCCAACAGAATAGGACAAGGCATTGGTAAACAACTGATGTCGGTCGCGAAGTTTTGGTGTCAACAACAAAGTATTTCAACCTTATATGTTGCAACACAGATCAGCAATATTGCGGCTTCGCGTTTATACACACACAGTGGGGGCTTAATAGAGAGCACCACTTATTGGTTATACAGGGGATAATATGATTCCGTTTAATAAACCACCCGTTGTCGGCACAGAATTAGAATATATGAAACAGGCTATGGAAAGTGGCAAGCTCTGTGGTGATGGCAATTTCACAAAGAAATGTGAAAAGTGGTTAGAAGAACAATTTCATTGTCATAAAACGCTGTTAACGCCTTCTTGTACAGCATCGCTTGAAATGGCTGCCATCTTATTAGATATCAAGCCTGGCGATGAAGTCATCATGCCAAGTTTTACCTTTGTTTCAACCTCTAATGCGTTTGTATTACGTGGCGCAACGATTGTTTTCGTTGATATTCGTCCAGATACTATGAATATTGATGAAACAAAAATTGAAGCAGCAATCACAAATAAAACGCGCGCGATAGTGCCTGTTCATTACGCAGGTGTTGCGTGTGAAATGGATACCATTATGGCGATTGCGAAAAGACATAATCTATTCGTGATTGAAGATGCTGCACAAGGTGTCATGTCAACTTACAAGGGCAAAGCGCTTGGCACGATTGGTCATATTGGTTGTTATAGTTTCCATGAGACTAAAAACTACTCATCAGGTGGTGAGGGTGGTGCAACGTTAATTAACGATCCTGAGTTAATCAATCGCGCAGAAGTTATCCGTGAAAAAGGCACTAACCGCAGCCAATTTTTCCGTGGTCAGGTAGATAAATATACTTGGCGAGATATTGGTTCTAGCTATTTAATGTCAGACTTACAAGCAGCTTATCTGTGGGCTCAACTTGAAGAAGCTGAAAAAATTAATGAGCGTCGTTTAGCATTTTGGCAGATTTACTATGATGCATTGACACCATTAGCAGAAAAAGGCTTATTGGCGCTTCCAATCGTTCCTGAAGGGTTAGAACACAATGCACATATGTTCTATATCAAACTGAAAGATATCGAGCAACGTACCGCGTTTAATGACTACATGAAAGAGCATGGTGTCTTAACGGTATTCCACTATGTATCATTACATACCAGCCCAGCAGGTATGAAGTTTGGTCGCTTTGACGGTGAAGATATTTTCACAACGCAAGAAAGTGAGCGTTTAGTGCGTTTACCTATGTTCTACAACATGACAGAAGAAGAGCAACAGACTGTTATTGGTCATATTCGCGACTTTTTTGCTTAATTATGTCATTAGCCAAAGCATCAATTTGGACAGCCGGATCAACCCTGATAAAAATCGGGGCTGGTCTGCTTGTCGTTAAGTTACTTGCTGTCTCTTTTGGTCCAACAGGAGTCGGATTAGCGGGTAACTTTCGTCAATTAATCACCGTACTAGGCGTCTTGTCTGGTGCGGGTATTTTTAATGGTGTGACGAAATTAATCGCACAATATCAAGATGATGATATTCAACGCAAAAAAGTGTTGGGTACTTCATCATCCATGATTTTGCTGTTTTCCACACTATTAGCTATTTTATTTCTTCTTTTTTCTGCTCCCATTAGCCAAGTGTTATTTGGTGATGATTATCATCAATATCAGGATATTGTAAGAGCTGTTGCTTTTATTCAAATGGGAATTGCATATAGCAACTATTTTCTTGCCATATTAAAAGGTTATCGTGATGCGCCAGGTAATGCCTTATCAGTGATTGCAGGTAGCATTATTGGTGTTTTTGCTTATTATTTATGCTATTTATTTGCGGGTTATCACGGTGCATTAATTGGGCTAGCATTAGTGCCTGCACTTATTTTATTTCCTGCTACATTTTTAGTAGTAAAGCGTAAACGCTTCGCGTTGAGTGAGCTGAAACCTCACTGGGATAAAGCGATTGCCAGCCATCTTGGCAAATTTACTATTATGGCTATTTTGACCTCTATTACGCTCCCAGTCGCTTATATCATGATGCGTAATCTATTGGCTAAATATTATAGCTGGGATGAGGTTGGGATTTGGCAAGGCGTGAGTAGCATTTCAGATGCTTACTTACAATTTATTACGGCATCTTTCTCAGTTTATTTACTGCCAACACTCTCTCGATTAACACAAAAGAGTGATATCACTAAAGAGATAGTAAAGTCGCTGAAGTTTGTATTACCTGCGGTTGCTGTTGCCAGCTTTATGGTGTGGTTATTACGTGATTTTGCGATTTGGTTACTGTTTTCAGATAAATTTGTCGCTATGCGTGATTTATTTGCATGGCAACTTGTCGGTGATGTTTTAAAAGTAGGCGCCTATGTCTTTGGCTATCTTGTCATTGCAAAAGCGGCACTACGTTTTTATATCCTTACAGAAGTAAGCCAGTTTGCCTTATTAACGCTATTTTCGCGTTGGCTTATTCCTGAGCATGGCGCACTGGGTGCAGCTCAAGCCTATATGGCAACGTATATTATTTACTTCCTTCTCTGTAGTTCTGTTTTCGTGATTTATTGCAGGCGCAAATGACAACTTTGATTTACGTACTAGGTTCAGACATTGTGCATCATAACAACACAATGTTACGGTTTTTTAACGACCACCTCGTGACTGAGGCGGGGTTAACGTATAAACCTCGTTTTATCGTTGCCAGTAAAAATACTTCACTGCAAGAAAGCTATCCAGCTTTAGATATTGAGTGTTTAGCTGATAAAAAGCAGGTTGCACAGAGAGTGGTTACATTGGCAAAAGCCGATACTCACCAACGATTCCTTTTTTTAGGTCAGTTTAATGCGCCTATTTGGTTGGCATTATTGACTGGCAAGATTAAACGTCATCAATTTTGGTGGCATATTTGGGGTGCTGATTTATATCAGGATTCTAAACAGCTAAAATTTAGACTCTTTTATCTTCTTCGTAAACTTGCTCAAAAGCGTGTGGGGCGAGTATTTGGTACACGAGGTGATCTAAATTACTTCGCGCAATTTAACGTTAATATTCCAGCCAGTTTGCTCTATTTCCCAACAAGAATGGATCCTGCGCTGACGGTAACAGAAAAAGCGCCTATTGATGAAAAAAAAATCACCATTATTGTGGGTAATTCAGGGGATAGATCGAATCGTCATATTGAAGCTTTACAGGCGATTGCAGAGCAATATGGAACACGCGCAAAAGTGATTATTCCAATGGGATATCCTGAAAATAATCACGTTTATATTGATGAAGTAACCCAAGCAGCTAGCCAGTTGCTTCCATATAATCAGGTTGAAATATTACGTGATAAATTGGCATTTGATGATTATCTTACGTTATTGAAAACATGTGATTTAGGCTATTTTATTTTCCATCGTCAACAAGGTATCGGCACGCTTTGTCTGCTTATTCAATTTGCGATCCCTTTTGTTATTAGTCGTCAAAACCCATTTTGGCAGGATTTAACTGAGCAAAATGTTCCTGTTTTTTTCTCGGGTGATAAATTAGATGTTGCGCTAATTGAAGAGGCTAAACGTCAATTGCTGATGCTTGATCGCCAAAATATTGCCTTCTTTGCACCTAATTTTACGGACGGATGGAAAGAGCTAATTGAGATGAGTACAGGAGAGCCGCAATGACATTGGCGGAACTGGGTGGCTTAGCACTTGTTTATTTTATCTCTTTAAGTTTTATTTTATTGCTGACTTATCAAGAGTTTCGTCGAGTTCGCTTTAATTTTAATGTTTTTTTCTCAATGCTCTATCTGCTGACCTTTTATTTTGGTTTTCCACTGACTTGTATGTTGGTATTCCAATTTGATGTCGCAGTTGTATCGGTTGATTCATTATTATACGCGCTATTAGCTTCTACCTGCTTCTATGCCATTTATTATGTCACTTATAAGGTAAGGTTGAGAAAACCGGCTAGCGGCCCTTCTAGGTCGTTATTTACCATGAATAGAGTAGAAACCAACCTCACTTGGATTTTATTGGCATTAATCGCATTTGTAACCGTCGGAATTTTCTTTCTGCAAAATGGCTTTTTACTCTTTAAGCTCAAAACGTATAGCCAAATTTTTTCAAGCCAAGTGTCAGGTGTCGCGCTTAAGCGCTTTTTCTATTTCTTTATTCCCGCAATGCTGGTGGTTTATTTCTTAAAACCAACGCAACAACGCTGGATTTTCTTCCTTTGTGCGACGGTAGGTTTTGGGATCTTAACTTACATTATCGTGGGTGGAACGCGTGCGAATATCATCATCGCTTTTGCGCTGTTTTTGTTTATCGGTATTGTTCGTGGCTGGATAACCTTGTGGATGCTGGTTGCAGCAGGGGTTATGAGTATCGTTGGAATGTTCTGGTTGGCATTAAAACGCTATGGTCTTGATGTGAGTGGTGCCGAGGCATTCTATACTTTCTTGTACCTTACTCGTGATACGTTCTCTCCTTGGGAAAACTTAGCGTTGTTACTTGATAACTATGACAAGATTGAGTTCCAAGGACTTGCTCCGATAATTCGTGATTTTTATGTTTTTATTCCTTCTTGGGTTTGGCCTGAACGCCCAGATGTTGTACTGAACTCTGCAAATTACTTTACGTGGGAAGTGCTTAATTACCATGCGGGTCTTGCTATTTCGCCAACCTTAATTGGCTCGTTGGTTGTGATGGGTGGCGTTGTCTTTATCCCATTAGGTGCCATCGTAGTCGGGTTAATTATTAAATGGTTTGATTGGCTATACCAGCAAGGGTTGAGTGAGAGCAATCGCTATAAGTCCGCTATCTTACAAGCTTTTTGCTTTGGGGCGATTTTTAATATGATTGTTTTAGCACGAGAAGGGGTCGATTCGTTCGTCTCTCGTGTTGTGTTCTTCTGTTTAATTTTTGGTTTATGTTTAGTGGTTGCAAAACTGCTTTATTGGTTATTTGAAAGTGCGGGATTGGTACGCAATTACGTGACTCGTCAACTACAAAGTGAACCTCGTTTAGAGAAAAAGGAAAAGTAATGGGATCCAATTCAATTCCGAAGTATTCAATCCGTGGACATAATATCTGGGGATTTCGCGATATGGCTCATTTTCTGGATTATCTCTATGAAGGAGCACAAATAAAAAGTGGCTCTCTGATTGCCATTAACGCAGAAAAAATTCTCACAGCAGAAACAGACTCAGCACTCAATGAGCTACTCAATGAAGCTGATTATCTTTATGCAGATGGTATCAGTGTTGTGCGAGGTATTCGTCGTAAATATCCTGATGCAAATGTTTCTCGTATTGCTGGTGCGGATTTATGGGAAGCGTTAATGGAAAGAGCAGGTAAAGAGGGAACACCTGTCTTTCTTGTCGGTGGTAAACCTGAAATTCTTTCGCAAACCGAAGATAAGCTTAAAGCACAGTGGAACGTAAACATTGTGGGTAGCCAGAACGGTTACTTCACACCACAAGATAGAGAGGCGTTATTTGAGCGTATAAAGGCCTCTGGTGCGAAGATAGTGACTATAGCCATGGGATCACCTAAGCAAGAGTTGTTTATTCGTGCATGTCGTGAAATTTATCCTGATGCATTATATATGGGTGTTGGTGGGACTTATGACGTGTTTACGGGTCATGTTAAGAGAGCACCAAAAGCATGGCAAAATCTTGGATTAGAGTGGTTATATCGTTTGTTATCACAACCAAGTCGAATTAAGCGTCAATTTAAGCTGCTAAAATTCGTTGGGTATTATTATTCCAATAAATTGTAATAGTAATAGCGTCTTTTTTGTTAGGTGGGGCTGATTAAACGATTTATTCATGCTTTTATCTAGCATCTTACTTGTTTAATTATTATACTGATGGGGCGTTTAGCGTGTAAAAACGCTCCATTTATCGACGAAATGCACAAACTATCGTCAAACAAACTTTTTTTTTCAAAAAGCACTAGACAGACAGAGCGTAAATCCGTACTATCCTCTCCCGCAACGGCGTGAAGCGCCCGTAGCTCAGCTGGATAGAGCGCTGCCCTCCGGAGGCAGAGGTCTCAGGTTCGAATCCTGTCGGGCGCGCCATTAAAGCGTGCTAAGAGTTACGGTGAAGAGCGTTGTTGTAAGAAGTAATAAGATAGCTGTTATGGTGGCTATAGCTCAGTTGGTAGAGCCCTGGATTGTGATTCCAGTTGTCGTGGGTTCGAGTCCCATTAGCCACCCCATCTTATCTTAGTTATTGTTTATGCGAGGGTGGCGGAATTGGTAGACGCGCTAGCTTCAGGTGTTAGTGTTCTAACGGACGTGGGGGTTCAAGTCCCCCCCTTCGCACCAATAAACAAGATAAGAGCAGTGATGCAGACGGCGAGTAGCGCAGCCTGGTAGCGCAACTGGTTTGGGACCAGTGGGTCGGAGGTTCGAATCCTCTCTCGCCGACCAATAAGAAAAAGCCTCGATTATATCGAGGCTTTTTCGTATCTACGATTTACTTTTTAAAAACCGCTATACCATATCTACTTCTACTTCTACTTCTACTTCTACTTCTACTTCTATAAGTCGTTACTCTTATCCATATTTTTTATTTCTTGTTATGTGTTCCAGATAAGAAAACCAAAATGATGTTTTTAACGGAAATGCCATCCTTGTCACTTAAGGGTTATTAATAATTTAATTTATTACCGAATTTTAATCTTCATAAAAAGATGAGTTAAATATGTAAAATAATTGATTTTAACTATATGAAATATAAGTCTTTTATTTTATTTGTCGGTAAATGCCAACACTCGCTATTTTTGGTGTCTCCAATAGGAGACATTTAACGTATTGATTTTAAATAATTAAATAATCAGTGTGTTTTTCTTGTCGTGAAAAAGAGACGTATATCAGACCTTATATTTTCTTTTCTATTTAGCAATAGCATGGTGAAAGCACAAACCATAGCGTCTTTATCATTGAAAATGAGTAAAGCTAGAAAGAAAAACCAAAATTCAATAAGTTATCTTATACTTTTCAGCGATAGGGGATATTTTTAATAAAAAATGAAAAATTGGCACGCTAAATGCAATATGTATATTGTAGATGCTCATTCCACTCCTTATGACAGCATATGGCTTCATAAACCTAGGAATGATGCAGAGCCGATTATTCGGTGCCTACGTCCACGTTAACGATGAACATCATTCATCATCAACAGGACGAAACGTTGAGTGAGGCACCATCCGTCTGTAGACCTGATTGTATATTTATACGCCTGTATAGTTTTATACAGGCGTTTTTTTATATATCAACCACTCATCCATTTTGTATTCACCGCATTATCACGCTATTATCCAGCGCAAGGGTAGATTGGAGATAGCATCAATATGATAAATAAACAAAAAGCATATCTTGCACAAGAAAAACTCTTTCTTATAGAGAAGTTTGGCCCATTATTGTTTTTTTTGATCCCTCTTATCATGCTTATTATTGGTGGAAAATCATGGGCTAAATATGTGGCTTTTCTTTGTCAGGGGATCGCACTGATTTATATCGTCGTGTTTTATCAAGCGAGAAAACATTATCTGTCATTTAAGCAAGAAAATGAGAAGGGAATACCCACTCGCTTTTATCGTATTGCTTGGGTGTATGTGTTTTTGACTTTATGTGTGGAAGTGGTGTTGTTATTTCAACGTGTCTTTTAAATCACATAAAAAAACCCTCAATAATTAATATAAAGAGGGTTTTTAGATCAGGCGATTAAACGATTTATGATCACGTTCTTATCGAATAAGCTTATTTACTTTTTTTAGGCTCTTCAAAAATGACAGAATCCTTTTTCAGAGTCATTAATAAAGCATCTTTACGCACTTTCGCCGACTCTTCAGATTTTTTCTGTTTATCTAGTGCATCAGCAAGCCATGCAAAGTCATGAACATCAGGGCGTTGCTTTAACGCATTACGAAAAGCCTCTTCAGCTTGAGCCCATTTTCCTTGTTGCATCGCTATCTGACCTAATGTGCTATTGAGTAATGGCGTTGGCCCATGTTGTTTAATTAATGTATTAAGCACTTTCATAATAACATTGGCATCTGTATTTTTTAAACGAGGCAATAGTAAGATCAAGCGTTCATCATATTGGCGTTTAATACCGTCTAAGATGATCGTTTGAGCGGTATCAGGATCGTTACACTCAATAAGGTGTTCAGCCAAAACGACACGCAATGCATTATCATGATGTACTTTACGCGGTTGTGCATTCCACCAATTTTTCAGTCCATCACAGCCATTTTCGGACATCTTCTGTCCCATAATACCGATATAGGCTTTTTGGCGTAATTGCTCTAGTTCATCATCTGTGTGTAATGCAATTTTTTGCATGGAAGGAATGATATCAAGCAGTGCTTGCCAAGCTGCTGTTCGTGTATAAGCGACTTCCGCAAGACGTAACACTTCTGGGTGACGTGGCACTTGATTTAATAACTCATCAACCCCAGTACGCGCAGCGTGATTTTCGTTTTGTGCTAATAAAATACGCACTCGAGTGATATCAACAGGAAGTTGATTGGTATCGGCAAGCTCAGCTGCACGTTCAAGGTGTTGTTGAACTCGGAATTCATCACCACGTTGTTGTGCGGCTTCAGCGGCTAACAGGTAGTTTACAACAGGCTGCTCTGCATAATCTGCATTACGGCTCATTAGTTTTTCAACTTCTTTAAAATCACCTTCCGCTAATTTCATTAATGCCATGCTGGTTTGTTTGCGTGCGCGATTACGTTTACGGAAAGAAAACCAACTATATGCTTTTGAGCCTGTACCAATGAAACGGCGATAACTCCAACCAATCAGTAACAATGCTAATTGTAGTAAAACAAACATAATGACAAGGCTGGTTACACTGGTTTCAATATCCCAATCATCAGTTTGTATAAGTACATAACCTTGATGGCCTGCCAATAGTGGGCCAAAAATGATGCCCGCAATAAGCACCACAAAAAGGAGCAGTATTTTTAACATAAGCTTATTCTCCTTGTTGTGTTACTGGTGCATCAACAGTTGTACTATCAGCTGCAGCATCTTGTACGCTTTCTGATGCATTATGTTCAGCTTCTACAGCTTGGGCATCTTGGGCTTCAACAGCTTGTGCTTCAGCAACTTGTGGTTCTGCATACTCATTTTGTGCCAGTAAATTGCGAATTTGTTTTTCTACACGTTTTTCTAGCAATGTCGGGCTCTTCAATTCTGATGGTATTGCAAGCGTAATAGGTTGTTTCTCTAATTCAGAAACCGTATCTAAAAATGCAGTTGTACTTGGATCAGAGGTATCAAAATAAGCACGTACCCAAGTGGATACCGCTTCCAGTGATTGCTGATAAGTTTCAGTTTGGTGACGAGGCACGGCTTGAGAAGCAATTAATAAACGTGAACGGATATTCTCACGTAAATAGATATCTTGATTCGGTGCTAATAAAGGAACGGCTGCGGTATCACGGCGACGAATGGTAATAAAATCATCCATAAAGCTTTTCCAGCTTTTGCTTAGATTCTGTTTCCAATCAGAAAGTGAACCTGAAATGGTTTCATCGTTTTTATCCATTGGTGAGCCATTACGCTCAAGACCAGCTAAACGGAGATTATCAACCTGATTCGCTAACTGGTTTAATTGTAAGATGATGCCATCATTATCAATTTTGGTGAGAGCAGCTAAATTGCTGATATCTTCATTAATAGCACGACGGATCTCAAGTAAACTCGGATCGTTCATTTCCGCTAAGCTACTATCAGCACCTTTTAGTAAACTCACGGCTGTCACAACATCTTGATCATTCCATAACTTACGACCTGCCATTTTTACCATAAAATCAGCTTGTGCTAATAGCCAACTTTTGACGTCTGCACTCGAAATAGCGGCAAAGCGTGTTTGTAGATCTTGAATTTGGCGCTCTGTTGTTTGGCGTTCGTTTTGTAATTTATCGATAGTCTGTTTTTGTGAGTTAAACATACTATCAATATTATCAAAGCGTTGTTGATACGTATTTTGGAGTTGTTGTAATTGGGTAAGCTCAGATTTGAGTGATTGATTTTCTACACTCAGCTTTGATGCTTGTTGATTGGTGTAATAGTAAAGGCTACCACCGATTGCCAAAATAACAAGGATAGCAACAGCACTTCCAATTAGACCTGAGCGCTTGTTATTAACAGGTTTGACTTCCTGATAGCGGACATTCTCATCAGCTTTAGCTGCATCTTTTGGCAAGTCATTATCATTTGTATTTTTCTGTTCCGTCATATCGGCGTCTCATTTAGGTTCTATATTAATGCATGAAATAAAGCATCATTATTGGCACTTTCAGCAACGGTGACAGTTTCCCACCCTAATGTTTTTGCTATTGTTGCTAATCGTTCACTGACCACAAGTAAATGGCAGTTTAACAGCCATGCTTTTTTAGATTCAGCGACCAGATCAAAGAGTTGTTGTAACATTTCACCACTAGTGACAACAAGCGTATCAACCTGTGCTTTTTCCCATTGAAGCGCAAAGTCTTCAGGGGAATAATGAATAAATAGGCGTTGGTAACATTCGCATTCATCAACGATTGCGCCTCGTTGGCTCAATGTTGTTGCGAGTAAGTCACGACCACCGTTACCTCTAAGCAGTAATATTCGCTTGTTTTTCACCTGATTAAGCTCAGGAAGGTCAAGAAGATCTTCGCTGGTTTCTCCTTGCTCAGGGTAGCAAATTGGAAGACTGCTTAAATGTTGGAAATCTTTCGCTGTGCTTTGACCTATTCCATAATAGGATAGCGTATCTGGCCATGATTGTTGTAATTGATTTAGCTGCCAGTTTGCGTATGACACCGCATTTTTAGAAAGTAAAAATACACAATCACCCGCCCTTAATCCTTTTAGTTTAGCATCTAATAAAGGGAGCTCACGACCTGCGGTGATCTCTATTAAAGGTGCTTGAAAGGCTGTTTTTCCCGCATCAATTAAACGCTGGGTTAATGCCTTTCCTGCTGGGTTGGGGCGAGTAACTAAAATACTCATGCAGGTGTGCTGCCTTGATACACTGCCGTTAAAATGGCTCGTGCACCTTTATTTAAAAGCTCTTCAGCCAATGAGATACCAGCAGTTTCAGCGTCTTCTGGAGACACTAAGCGCTCACCACGCAAAATAGTTTCTCCATCAGGAGAACCGACTAAAGCACGTAACCAAATTTTGTCATTTTGCCAAATGGCATAGCTTCCAATCGGAACTTGGCAACCGCCTTCAAGACGAGTATTCATTGCACGCTCTGCTTTAACGCAAATTGCAGTGCGAGAATGGTTTAGTGCATCTAATAACTGACGCGTTTCATTATCATCTAAGCGACACTCAATTCCCACCGCACCTTGCCCAACCGCGGGTAAAGATTGCTCAGCAGATAATGGTGTGCGAATACGTTCGTTAAGACCTAGGCGCTTTAAGCCAGCAACGGCAAGAATAATGGCATCATAATCACCATTATCTAATTTCCCTAAGCGAGTACCGACATTACCCCGTAAATCACGAATAATCAGGTCAGGGCGCTGTGCTTTTAATTGGCATTGGCGGCGTAAACTGGATGTGCCTACAATACTACCCGCAGGAAGTTCTGCTAAAGAATCATAATGATTAGAGACAAAGGCATCACGAGGATCTTCGCGTTCACAGATAGTTACTAACCCTAAACCTTCAGGGAACTCAATAGGAACATCTTTCATAGAGTGAACGGCAATATCTGCGCGTGATCCAAGTAGGGCAAGTTCTAACTCTTTTACAAATAGCCCTTTGCCACCTACTTTAGCTAAAGGTGTATCTAAAATGATGTCACCTTTAGTGACCATCGGTATTAATTCGACGACTAAACCTGGATGAGCAAGTTGTAGTTGTTCTTTCACATAGAGCGCCTGCCACATAGCAAGAGGGCTTTGGCGGGTAGCAATACGGATGGTACTTTTTGACATAATAGTATTATCTCTTCCGAGCGATTAACGATATTTTTGTTTAGAAATAAGGCATTGTTTTAACACTTTAAAGCTCAATTTTCCAGTTAAGGCGCTTTGAGTCGTAATAACAATGAAAGAAATGAGGCCATCTTCGAAAAAGAAAAAAAGAAAGAGGAAATAAAAAATAAGTAAATTATTAATAGATACTATCGGGTTTGGTTATTTTTAGAATTTTATTCTTTTTATATCTATATAAAAAGTGTGGTTATTTACAAAATCAAAATATTGAGTTAATTTTGTTAACATTTGATAAGTAAGAAGTGAGGCAAATATTATGTTTAATCTGAACACATTGATAAAACAACTATTATTTTAAATTTACTTATTTTTCTTATTATTTTTCAATATATAAAAACACGATAAATTTTAACAAAATTATTATTAAATAAAAGAAAGAGAAATAATGAGAATAGAGAAAATAATTTATTCTTAAATTAAATAAATAATTAATAAAAATTAAATATTATTTAAAATATTATTATCGCAATATTAAAAATAGAATTCTTATTTTAAGTGTAAAAATAAAAAATAATCAAAAATTAAAAATAATTCATGATTATCAATTAGTTGATTTTATTTTTACTTTTTTATCTATTTTTTACGTTTTGTCAAAATTTATTTTCAGTTTCATCATTAAGTAAACAGGGGTTTTTGTGGGGTAAAGGGAGGATTGAGATATTTTTTTATCATTTTTTCTATAAATAAAAACAATTTATCTTCATGATTATAAAGATATTTATTTGGTGGCTTTACACGATTAAGCGCTTAAATATCACTTTTAGATCTTGGTGCTATATTTTGAGTTCCTCTTTACGCCTTGCGCTCAAGGTGTTAAATTGATCACGTTTCCGAGATTTTGTTAGTAAAGTTTTATCTATTAATATTCCCTAACTCAACCTTGGTCACTTATAAACTCAGATTCTACTATCTTCTTAGTATTGTTCAGGCGAAACTCTTGTATCTTTATATTGAAACACTGAAGCAACGGCTGGATGCGATTAATCAACTCAGACTGGAACGAGCATTTGCATCGATGTGTGATGTTTTTAAACAGGTCTATGGTTTAATTCCTGTTTTATTGCATTACCACCATCCTGAGTTGCCCGGCTATATACAAGGAAATGTTCCTCACGGCACATGTTTCTTTGAACCCGATGACATGCAACGTCAGTGGGCGAATAAGCTGGTTAACGCATTATGTGATGATCCGATGGATGGATACGCCAATGGAGAGCTGCCAATTACTGGCATCTATTCAATGGGGAGTACCTCTTCTATTGGTCAAAGTCACTGCTCCGATATTGATATTTGGGTCTGCCATCAATCATGGCTGGATCAAGATGAACGTGCACTTTTACAACGCAAATGCCAATTGATTGAACAATGGGCTGGCGAACTAGGTATTGATGTTACGTTTTTCTTAATTGATGAAAATAGATTTCGTCACCATGCAAGTGGTAGCTTAGGTGGAGAAGATTGCGGCTCTACCCAACATATTCTTTTACTTGATGAATTTTATCGCACAGCAGTACGCCTAGCAGGTAAACGCTTGCTATGGGCGATGGTGCCTATTGAAGAAGAACATCATTATGATGAATATGTTAACTCCCTTTATGCTCAAGGTGTATTAACGCCAAATGAGTGGTTAGATCTAGGGGGATTAGGTGAACTTTCTGCTGAAGAGTACTTTGGCGCAAGTTTATGGCAACTCTATAAAAGTGTCGATTCACCTTATAAAGCCGTACTAAAAAGTATTTTATTAGAAGCCTATTCAGCGGACTATCCTAATGGGAAGTTGCTGGCATTAGAAATGAAACAACATCTACACCGTGGCGAAATCGTTAATTACGGTTTAGATGCTTATTGTATGATGCTTGAGCGTGTCACTCGCTATTTGGTTTCTATTAATGATTTAACTCGCCTTGATCTTATCCGTCGCTGTTTCTACCTGAAAGTGTGTGAAAAATTATCTAACGAAAAAACACAAAACGAACCTGAAGGTTGGAGACGACAAGTCTTATCGCAATTGGTCACTCAATGGCAATGGGATAATGAGCGCTTAACAGTACTCGATACACGTGATAGCTGGAAAATCGAGCGTGTGCGTGATGCACACAATGAGTTATTAGATACGATGATGCAAAGCTATCGTAATCTTATTCGTTTTGCGCGTCGTAATAATTTAAGTGTCAGTGCAAGCCCACAAGATATCGGTGTCTTAACACGTAAGCTTTACGCTGCGTTTGAAGCATTACCTGGTAAAGTCACACTGGTTAATCCACAAATATCACCTGATTTATCAGAGTCACATCTAACCTTTATTTATGTACCACAAGGTCGAGCAAATCGTAGCGGATGGTATTTATATAATCGTGCCCCTGATTTTGAAAATATCGTTGGACACCAACCATTAGAATATAACCGCTATTTAAATAAATTAGTGGCATGGTCTTATTTTAATGGGCTGTTAACAAAAGAGTCTCGAGTTTATATTCATCAAGGAGAATCTTCTTGTGATGAAATTAAACTGCATGACTTAGTTAGGGATATGTCGAGCCATTTCCCAATTCGTTTACCTGCACCAACGCCGAAAGCACTGTATAGCCCTTGTGAAATTAGGCATCTCGCGATTATTGTCAATTTAGAAACTGATCCAACAGAAAGTTTTTCTGATCAAGTGGTTCACTTTGATTTTAGAAAACTTGATGTCTTTAGTTTCGGTGAAAAAGAGCAGTGTCTTATTGGTAGCATTGATTTGTTGTACCGTAACTCTTGGAATGAAGTTAGAACCCTTCATTTCAGTGGCACACAATCTATGTTGGAATCGTTAAAAACGATATTGGGTAAAATGCACCAAGATGCGGCTCCGCCTGCCTCTGTGGAAGTATTTTGTTATAGCCAACATTTGCGTGGTTTAATCCGCACTCGTGTTCAGCAGTTAGTTTCAGAATGTATTGAATTGCGATTATCAACGAATCGTTTAGAGCCAGGTCGTTTTAAAGCTTTACGCATTGCTGGGCAAACGTGGGGATTGTTCTTTGAACGCCTCAACGTGTCGGTACAAAAATTAGAAAATGCTATCGAATTTTATGGCGCAATTTCGTATAACAAGCTTCATGGGTTGCCAGTTAAATTAGATAAGGACGCCCGCTATTTACCTGCGGTGATTGATGGTTTTGCTTGTGAAGGGATTATTCAATTCTTCTTCGAAACCACAGAAGATAGTAATGTCTTTAATATCTATATATTAGATGAAGCAAATCGCGTTGAAATCTATTCTCATTGTGAAGGAAGTAAAGAAGAGTTAGTGAAAGATGTTAGCCGTTTCTACTCTTCATCTCATGATCGATTCACATACGGATCAAGCTTTATTAATTTTAATCTGCCGCAGTTTTATCAAATTGTGAAAGTGGAAGGATCAACTCAAGTGTTACCTTTTGCAGGTGGATCCTTTGGTAAATTATCCGATCTGGGTAGTAAAGAAACGCAACCTGAAATGAATGTTGTTACCCACGGATTTACAGATTATAAAGCGGTACAGCACTCTTAATTAAGCACAAGCCAATAAACACAAATGGGAGCTTTGATAGCTCCCATTATTGTTGTTAATTGTGCTTATTAGAAAGAAAACGCTTCCCCACTTTGTTCTGTTATTGCTTGTGCCAGCATGACTAAAAATTCACCACCACTTCTATCACAAATCCATTGTTCATCTTTCCAATCAAAGTGATAGCCACCAGAGCGTGTCGCTAACCAAACTTGATGAAACGCTTCTTGGCGATTAATAATAATTTTACTATTATTTTCAAAGGTTAATGTCATTACACCGCCATTGATTTCACAATCAATATCTGCGTCACCTTCATAATTATCAATAGTTTGTTCTATTTCTGACAAGAGTTCATCAGCTAATTGGTGAAATTCACTGTCGTTCATCTTCATTTCCTATTTGCTTTTCGAGATCTAACTGCGATTATAGAGGATATTAACCAAATAAATGACAGGCAGATTTCGAATGAAAACGTATTTACGTTGCACTCTTGCTATAATAACACTGATTTCTCTTTCTGGTTGTGGCTTGAAAGGCCCTCTTTATTTCCCTCCTGAAGATACTCAGGCAAAAATGACACAGTCATCCCAGCCAACCCAGCAAGCTGAGAGCGACTCAACTCAGACCAATTAGTCAATCTTAGAAACGGTAATTTCGTTTCAGGCAGGGGCAAGATGCAATTTTCAAAAATGCATGGTCTTGGCAACGACTTTATGGTGGTCGATGCTGTGACTCAAAATGTTTATTTTTCACCAGAGCTAATATGTCGATTAGCGAATCGCCATACTGGTGTTGGGTTTGATCAATTATTGGTGGTTGAAGCACCTTATGATCCTGAACTCGATTTCCATTATCGCATTTTTAATGCTGATGGAAGTGAGGTTGCACAGTGTGGTAATGGTGCTCGTTGCTTTGCTCGATTTGTGAGATTAAAAGGACTTACAAACAAAAGAGAGATAAAAGTCAGCACGCAGTCTGGCAGAATGACCTTGCATGTTATGGACAATGACGATGTGTGCGTCAATATGGGTGAGCCTGAATTTGAACCTCAAAAAGTCCCTTTCCGTGCACAAAAGGCAGAAAAGACCTATATTATCAGGGCAATGGAACGCACTGTATTATGTGGTGTAGTTTCAATGGGAAATCCTCATTGCGTTATTCAGGTTGAAGACATTAAAACAGCAGAAGTTGAGTTGTTAGGACCGGTGTTAGAGCAACATGAACGTTTTCCTGAACGTGCTAATATTGGCTTTATGCAAATCGTAGACAGAAGTAATCTTCATTTGCGGGTATTTGAACGTGGTGCAGGTGAAACAAATGCCTGTGGTAGCGGGGCTTGTGCAGCTGTCGCAATTGGTATTTCACAAGGCTTATTAGATAAACGTGTGAAAGTCAATTTACCGGGTGGATCATTGCTAATTGAATGGAAAGGAGAGGGTAACTCTCTTTATATGACTGGGCCTGCGACACATATTTATGATGGGATCATTCAGCTATAATATTATTTTTTGAGAGGTTATCTGTATGACGGATAAAAATGAGCAGTTCTGTTGCCCTGAAACAAACGAGCTTAATGATCAACAAGTGATCCGTTACCTCAGGGAACATCCTGGTTTTTTTATCCGTAATGCAAGCTATATTGAGCAAATGCAAGTTCCTCATCCCGTCAGAGGAACCGTTTCTTTAGTCGAATGGATAATGTCACGTCAACGTAACCGCATCCATTATCTTGAAGAAGATATGCGTTTGTTGATAGAACAAGCCTCTGAAAATGAAGCACTGTTTAGCCAACTTTTATTATTAATTTCTGAACTATCCAACAGTGCCTCTCTTCACGAAATGCTAGAACGTTTAAACCTTTGGGCAAAGGGGTTAGGGCTTTATTCAGTTCAATTACGTCTATTTACCGATCGCTGGCAATTACAGCCACCTTTAGATGCACAAGATCTCCCATTATCTCGCCAAGCATTTGAACATTTTCGTATTCAACGTATGGGTGATGATAATCACTATTTAGGTACACTAAATGGGCAAGAGATAATGCTATTAATGCCTAATGTACGACGCTCTGGTTCCGTTGCGCTTTCATTGTTAGGGCATTATGGGGATTTGGGCGTGATTATTTTTAATAGCCGAGATAACCAACATTTTCAGGAAGGGATGGGAACAGTCATGCTGGATAAGCTTGCCCATATTTTACCAGAATTGTTACTTCGTTGGATTGCAAGGCAATGAATCAACCAATAGATATTCCAGAAACACTCTCTACCGCTATTGAACAATTCCTGCGTTATATTCAAGTTGAACGCCGATTAAGCCCTGTCACAGTAGAAAATTATCATCGCCAACTGACTGCATTAGCGCAAATGATGGTGGCAATGAATATCTACGAATGGAAATCACTGGAAAGTCAACATGTGCGCATGTTATTGGCGAAAAGTCACCGTAGTGGGTTACAACCCACCAGCCTTGCTTTGCGCTTTTCGGCGTTACGTAGCTTTCTTGATTGGCAAGTGGCACAAGGAATGTTAGACGTTAATCCAGCAAAAGGCATTCGCACGCCTAAATCCGGTCGTCACCTTCCTAAAAATATGGATGTCGATGAAGTTAGCCAATTAATGAATATCGACTTAAAAGATCCTCTTTCTGTTAGAGATAGAACCATGCTAGAAGTGATGTATGGTGCAGGATTACGTCTATCAGAATTGACTAACTTAAATATTAGCGATATTGACATGAATGAAGGTGAAGTTCGTGTATTAGGTAAAGGAAGTAAAGAGCGAAAAGTTCCGCTAGGAAGAAAAGCGCTAGAGTGGTTACAAAATTGGTTTCCGATGCGAGAGCTCTATGCACCTGAGGATAAAGCTGTCTTTATTTCAACCCAAAGTGGTAAGCGTTTATCGGTACGTAGCGTGCAAAAACGTTTTGAACTTTGGGGTATTAAACAAGGACTAAGTAGCCATGTGAATCCTCATAAATTACGCCACTCGTTTGCCACTCATTTATTGGAATCCAGTGGTGATTTACGTGCTGTACAAGAGTTATTAGGGCACGCTAATTTATCGACCACACAAGTTTATACCCACTTAGATTTTCAACATTTAGCGAAAGTCTATGATGCTGCTCATCCGAGAGCTAAGAGAGAAAAATCATAATGCGCTTTTATAGAACTCTGACGCAAATTGCAGCGATGACTTTTGATTTAGATGACACGCTGTATGATAATGTGCCAGTAATGGATAAAACTGAAAAAGAGACGCTGGCCTTTATTCGTCAATATGATGAGCGTTTTAACCAATTCACAGAAAAAGATGTGAATGCCTATAAAAAGCCACTTCTAGAAAACAATCCTGATATTTTTCATGATATTACACAATGGCGTTGGCTTGCGGCTAGAAATATGTTGTTAGATTATGGTTACAGTGAAGCCAAAGCACAGCAAGGTGCTGATGAAATTATGGCGCACTTTGCTTATTGGCGTAGCCACATTAATGTACCTAAAAATACTCATCAAGTTCTCACCGAATTGGCACAGAAAATTCCATTAATTGCGATCACAAATGGTAATGCAAACCCATTAAGTTGTGGTTTGGGGCAGTATTTTTCACATATTTTAAAAGCCGGTCCCGATGGTCGCTCTAAGCCTTATCCTGATATGTTTGATAAAGCCTCCTCACTGTTAAATCTTCCACATGAGAAAATCCTACATGTGGGTGATCACCTTGTAACAGATGTTGAGGGTGCCGTTAATAGTGGATTACAAGCGTGCTGGATTAACCTTGATAACCGTAGCTTGTTTGAAGAAGGTGAAACCAGAGTAATGCCACATATTGAAATTACAGATTTAAGCAAACTGATAGAATTGGTTTAATGTGATGTTCGGTAAGAATGGCACAGATAAACGAGGCTAAAAAAGGCTTTATTTTGCATAGTGCGTAAATTCCTGTTAGTTTGTTGCTTACTCTCTATTTCTGTATATATCCACAGTATTTTCTTCACTAAATGATTGGTAATTATGGACGTCTCATATCTGCTAGAAGGCCTTAACGATAAACAGCGCGAAGCTGTAGCCGCACCTCGTATTAATATGCTGGTGTTAGCTGGCGCAGGCAGTGGTAAAACACGGGTACTGGTACATCGTATCGCTTGGTTATTATCTGTTGAACAAGCTTCACCTTTTTCGATTATGGCAGTGACGTTTACCAATAAAGCCGCCGCAGAGATGCGCCATCGTATTGAAGACTTAATTGGTACAAGCCAAGGTGGCATGTGGATTGGTACTTTCCATAGCTTGGCTCATCGTTTATTGCGAGCGCATTATCTTGATGCGAATTTGCCACAAGACTTCCAAATTATTGACAGTGATGATCAATATCGCCTTATTCGTCGTATTGTTAAGTCAATGAATCTTGATGATAAACAGTGGACTGCGCGTCAAGGTATGTGGTATATCAATGGTAAAAAAGATGAAGGTTTACGTCCTCAACATATTCAAACCTATGGCAATCCAGTTGAAACCACTTGGCTGAAAGTATACCAAGCTTATCAAGAAGCATGCGATCGCGCAGGGCTTGTGGATTTTGCAGAGCTTTTATTACGTGCTCATGAACTTTGGTTAAACAAACCGCAAATTTTGGAGCACTACCAAAACCGCTTTACCAATATTTTAGTGGATGAGTTCCAAGATACTAACCGCATTCAATATGCGTGGATAAGAATGTTGGCAGGTCAATCTGGTAAAGTCATGATTGTGGGTGATGATGACCAATCCATCTATGGTTGGCGCGGTGCGCAAGTTGAGAATATTCAAAATTTCTTAAATGAATTTCCTGGTGCAGAAACCATTCGATTAGAGCAAAACTATCGTTCGACAAGCAATATTTTAAAAGCGGCGAATGCGTTAATTGCAAATAATAGTGACAGATTAGGTAAAAATCTGTGGACTGAAGGTGCCGAAGGTGAGCCTATCTCGCTTTATTGCGCCTTTAATGATTTGGATGAAGCCCGCTATGTGGTTGGGCGGATCAAGCGTTGGCAAGAAGAAGGCGGCGCGCTAACAGATTGTGCCATTCTTTATCGTAGTAATGCGCAATCTCGTGTGATGGAAGAGGCGTTATTACAAGCCGCAATGCCATACCGTATTTATGGTGGTCAACGATTCTTTGAACGCCAAGAAATCAAAGATGCACTTTCTTATATGCGATTAACCGCTAATCGCCATGATGATGCTTCTTTTGAGCGTGTTGTGAATACACCAACGCGAGGTATTGGTGATAGAACCTTAGATATTGTTCGCCAAGTCGCAAGAGATAACCAAATTACCTTATGGGAAAGTGCATTGCAGGTTATCGAGCATAAAATGTTGGCAGGACGTGCAACCGCGGCAATTCAGCGGTTCTTAGAATTAATTGAGACGTTAGCTTCTGAAACGGCTGATATGCCACTACATGTGCAAACAGACCGAATTATTCGTGATTCAGGCTTAAAAGCGATGTATGAGCAAGAAAAAGGTGAAAAAGCTCAAGCTCGTATTGAAAACTTGGAAGAGTTGGTCACGGCAACTCGCCAATTTAGTTATCAAGATGAAGACGAAGATTTAATGCCACTGCAAGCGTTTCTTTCACATGCCGCATTAGAATCAGGCGAAAGCCAAGCTGATGCATATCAAGATGCTGTGCAGTTAATGACACTTCACTCCGCTAAAGGACTTGAATTTTCACAAGTCTTTATTGTGGGTGTAGAAGAGGGTATGTTCCCAAGTCAAATGTCGTTGGATGAAGGTGGTCGCTTGGAAGAAGAGCGTCGCTTGGCGTATGTTGGCGTTACCCGAGCAATGAAAAAGTTAACGCTCACTTACGCTGAAAACCGACGTTTATATGGAAAAGAAGTCAGTCATCGTCCTTCTCGTTTTATTGGAGAATTACCGAAAGAGTGTGTTGAAGAGGTGCGTTTACGCGCCACGGTTTCCCGCCCTGTGAATCATAGCCGTTTAGGAACTCCAATTATCAGCAATGATACGGGCTATTCGCTAGGACAACGTGTGAAACACCCCAAATTTGGTGATGGCACCATTATCAATATTGAAGGTAGCGGTGAACATTGCCGATTACAAATCGCCTTTAATGGTGAAGGTATTAAATGGCTGGTGGCAGCATTTGCCCGGCTAGAATAATCCTCGATTAGAATGAATTGGCAAAAAAAAGCCAGAAACCCTCGCCCAATGTGGGCGGGGAGCCGTCACCACTGCTTCGATATAAAAAAACACCCTTATTTATTTGATAGATAAGCTACGGTGTTTTTTTTAAGGGATGTTCAAGTTGGTTACTTAATAATCTCGTTATCTATTCTTATTAACGGGATTAATTGATGAAACTCTCTAGCATATTCTTTCATACCGACTCTTTTGTCGCATCTAGCACACGAATTTCTCCTGTTCCTTTTTCTAGTAATGAATTACTGATCGAAAATACGGAGGAAGTCTTTTGTGATACTTATCATCCCAGTGAACTTATCAATGAATTTGAAGAAGATTTTTATTGTAAGTTATTGAGACATCAGCGTGATTTTGTTCCTCGAATTAATCTCTATCCTTGGATTGTGATTAACCGTATTCAAGTGATTAATAACTCAATATCAGCACTGTCTAGGCGCTCGTGTCGGTATGTGGAAGATATAGCGAAGAATGCACATCTATTAAAGAAAAATCAGAAGAAAAAATGCTCTTCCGCTTTTACTCAAATTGGTAATTTAGCGGAAGAGTGAGTATGTACTAACTACGTCTTAAACGGCGTTGAGTATAGAGCGCATCAAGTGTAAAGAGGATCAACGCAACCCAAATAAAGCCAAAGGTCACTAATCGTTCTGCATCAATTTGTTCACCATATACCATTGTGGCAAGAATAAACATCAAGGTTGGACCAATATATTGGAAAAAGCCCAAGGTTGATAAACGCAGATGATGCGCCGCTTCTGTAAAGAGCAATAATGGTACGGTTGTAATGATACCAGCTGCGATTAACAGAGTATTTAACGACCAACTATTTTCAAGCATATTGCTCGTCGGTGAATGTGTGAAAAATAAGATATAAACTAATGCAACAGGGAATAGCCATAATGTTTCTACCAACATACCTGTTTGTGCATCGACACCCAATTTTTTGCGCAGTAAGCCATAAAGACCAAAAGTCACGGCGAGGCTTAATCCAATCACGGGGACTGAACCAAAGTGCCAGAGTTGAATAAATACACCAGTAAATGCTAACCCTACTGCGACCCATTGCATACGGCGGAAGCGCTCGCTCAAGAAAAGCATGCCAAACAGTACATTAACCAGTGGGTTAATAAAGTAACCAAGGCTGGCTTCTAGCATATAGCCGTGGTTAACCGCCCATATATAGGTAAGCCAGTTAGTTGCGATAATGACGGCAGTCAGTGCTAAAAGAAGAATTTTTTTAGGTTGACGTATTAATTGGCGCAAATAAGGCCAATGACGACTGATAGTCATTAAAATCAACATAAAAAAGAACGACCATAAAATACGGTGCGTTAAGATCTCTTCTGCGGGCACTTCTTGAATGCTTTTAAAATAGACAGGGGCAATACCCCAGATCAAATAGGCGCCTAAGGCACATAAAACGCCTTTCATCGTGTTTTTCTGGCTCATGCTATCTCTGGAATTGATGGAAAGGAAAGGTGTGACGGGGTTCATACCCAATGACATTATCTAATGTGTCATTAGGCATGTATTTTTACAAGTAATTAATATCAATCTAAGCATCATAGAGTGCAATGAATCTTAACAAAGGCTTAACCTACGATATAGGTTGCTGTCCCACTCGCAATATGAACTTGTTTTTCATTATGTAATTCAACACGAGCAACAGACACTTTATTACCACTGCGTAAAATATGGCTACTTGCAGTAAAACATTCTCCACGTCCTGGTCTTAAATAATCAACACGTAAATCAATTGTGCCCATGTTAGCAAGTTTCTGTTCGAGTTGCTCTTGGGATATTGGTGCTAAACGTGTTAATGCATTACCGACACAAACTAATCCCGCACTAACATCAAGTACAGAAGCAATAAGTCCACCATGTAAGATACGTTGAGCAATATTACCAACAAGTTTATCTTGATACCGAAATTGAATTTCAGCGTAGTCTTGTTCAAAGCGAACTAGCTCTAAGCCGATTAATTGATTAAAGGGCATCTTATAAACAAAAACATGACCAATAAGTGCTTGAGCCTCTTCTAATGTTAACTGTTTTTCCATTTTTAGAACCCCTGACATCACGTTATTAAGTTAATACTATGTTAATAATACATGACAAAATCGTAATTGCACATTTGTGCTATAAATATAATGGTATAAAAATATACGAGATTTAATGGCAATTACGTGTAAAATATGGGCGCTAAAGTGTAATAAAGCACATATATAAGAACTAATTCTAAAGTAAGTACTAACTTTTTATATTATTCAATAATGAGACAGGATAATTAACTATGCGTTACATCCGTTCTTTACTCGCGGTGGCTTTATTCTATCCAGCATGGGGATTTGCATCCGAAATACCAGCATCATCATCTCCTGCACCGCTTGTTCAGGGCAGTATTATTTCTGGTTTATTACAAGAATACGATTCACCTTTTGTTCTTTATCCTTATGAATCCAATTATATTATTTATACGAAAACCTCTGATATGAATAAAGAGGCTATTCAAAGTTATGATTGGGGGAATAAGGCTAAAAAAGATGAGGTGAAATTTCAACTCAGTCTTGCCTTCCCTTTATGGCGCGGTATTGCAGGTGAAAACTCTGTTTTAGCAGCATCTTATACCCAACGCTCTTGGTGGCAATTAAGCAATAAGAAAGAATCTGCCCCTTTCCGTGAGACAAACTATGAACCTCAACTCTTTTTAGGTTGGGCAACAGACTATAAATTTGCGGGTTGGACACTACGTGAAATAGAAACGGGTTTTAACCACGAATCGAATGGGCGCTCTGATCCCACATCTCGTAGTTGGAACCGTGCTTATGCACGTTTTATGGCACAAAAAGGCAATTTGCAGCTTGATTTAAAACCTTGGTATCGCTTTAGTGAAAGTGCTCAACGTGATGATAATCCAGAAATTAATCGCTATATGGGCTATTACCGTTTAAAAGCAGGCTATCGCTTAGGCGATAGTGTGATCACTGCGACAGGGCGTTATAACTGGAACAGTGGCTATGGGGCGGCTGAATTAGGCTGGAGCTACCCAATTACTAAGCATGTACGCTTTTATACTCAAGTATTTAGTGGCTATGGCGAATCAATGATTGATTATAATTTCCGTCAGACACGGGTCGGTGTTGGCGTGATGCTTAATGATATGCTGTAATTTTCCCCGTTCTGGGTTAGCATAGCGCTATAAATGATGATGGCACCTTCACATTGGTGCCTTTTCTTTTACTCCTCATCATAGTTTTTATCAGCAGCTTTTCAGAGGAACGGCGTGTCCACAGCAGAAGTTCTTAATTCAATGCCATCAGCACAGGCTATTTTGCGAGAAACCTTTGGTTATCAGCAATTTCGCCCTGGTCAGCAAGAAATCATCCATACCATTACAACTGGCAGAGATTGTCTAGTTGTGATGCCGACAGGGGGTGGTAAATCCCTTTGTTATCAAATTCCCGCGTTATTGCTCGATGGGCTGACTGTGGTTGTTTCGCCACTCATCTCACTGATGAAAGATCAGGTTGATCAACTTTGCCTTCATGGTATTGAAGCTGCTTATTTAAATTCAACCCAAACGCGTGAAGAGCAGTTTGATGTTCAAATACGTTGTCAAAAAGGTGAAATAAAACTGCTGTATATTGCCCCTGAACGTTTAATGATGGAGAGTTTTCTTCATCAATTAGTGCAATGGAAACCTGCATTATTAGCGGTTGATGAAGCGCATTGTATTTCACAATGGGGTCATGATTTTCGTCCTGAATATCGCGGTATAGGATTATTAAGACAATATCTTCCAGATGTGCCGATTATTGCACTGACGGCAACGGCGGATAATACAACACGTTACGATATTATTAATCAGCTAGTGTTACGTGACCCCCTGATTCATATCAGCAGTTTCGATAGACCGAATATCCGCTACACTTTAGTAGAGAAATACAAACCGCTTGATCAACTTTGGCTATTTATTCGCGATCAGAAAGGAAAATCCGGCATTATTTATTGTAACAGTCGCAGTAAAGTCGAAGAAACCGCCGAGCGCCTGAGTAAACGAGGATTAAGCATTGCGGGTTATCATGCAGGAATGGAAATAGCACAGCGTGCTAAAGTACAAGAAGCTTTCCAGCGAGATGATTTGCAAATTGTGGTTGCCACTGTTGCATTTGGTATGGGTATCAATAAACCCAATGTACGTTTTGTGGTTCACTTTGATATTCCTCGTAATATTGAATCCTATTACCAAGAAACAGGGCGTGCAGGGCGAGATGGATTGCCTGCTGAAGCGGTATTATTTTACGATCCTGCCGATATGGCGTGGTTGCGTCGTTGTTTAGATGAAAAGCCAGAAAGTGACCAAAAAGCGATTGAAATGCATAAGCTTAATGCGATGGGTGCATTCGCAGAAGCACAAACGTGCCGACGCTTAGTGTTACTTAATTACTTCGATGAACATCGACAAAATGCCTGCGGTAACTGTGATATTTGCCTTGATCCCCCTAAACAATATGATGGTTTAGTGGATGCCCAAAAAGCCTTATCCTGTATTTATCGCACAGGTCAGCACTTTGGTATCGGTTATATTGTTGAAATATTAAGGGGGGCGAATAATCAGCGTATTCGAGATTCTGGACACGATACATTACCTGTTTATGGTATTGGTAAAGCGCAAAGCCATGAACATTGGGTGAGTGTGATCCGCCAGCTTATTCATTTAGGTATGGTGACACAAAATATTGTCCATCGCTCTGCATTACAACTGACAGAGATGGCTAGACCAATCTTACGTGGTGAAGTGCCATTACAATTAGCCGTACCTAGATTATTAAGCCCGACAAAAAGCCGTAATCAACAAACAAAAAATACCCATAGACAGTACGATAGAAAATTGTTTGCGAAACTACGTAAATTACGTAAGTCTATTGCTGATGAAGAAAACATTCCGCCATTTGTCGTTTTTAATGATGTCACATTGATAGAAATGGCAGAGCAGTGCCCCGTTTACCCTGATGAATTGTTATTAATAAACGGTGTTGGGCAACGAAAATTAGAACGATTTGGACCCGCGTTTATGACACTCATTCGTGACCATATTGAGGGCTTCGAATAACGCCAATAAGGAGAGCCAATGACAACCACCCTATTTAAATATTCGTGGTTATCTCGTGAAAAGCAGTTTTCTGCTTTTACGAACGGCGTCTTATTGGATTTTTGGAGTCAACGTGAAGAAGGTGAGTTTATTGGTGTTGATGGCGCCAAAATTCGTTATGTTCATTGGCGCTCACCATCGCACAATAAAGCACTGGTTATTGCTTCAGGTCGGAGTGAAAGCTATGTAAAGTATCCTGAAGTTGCGTTTGATTTCTTTCACTCAGGCTATGATGTTTTTCTTCTTGATCATCGAGGTCAAGGGCTTTCTGACCGACTTCTGGATGATACTCAAAAAGGGCATGTCGAAAAATTTAGTGATTATATTGATGATTTCTCAACTTTCGTTGATACGATTGTTTTGCCTTATCAATATAAACATTATTTTGCTTTAGCCCATTCAATGGGTGGCGCAATTTTAGCAGGCTATCTACTTCGGCAGCCTGATGTGTTTAAAGCGGCAGCGCTATGTGCGCCGATGTTTGGCATTAAATTACCTATACCTCGCTGGGTGGCTAATTTTTTAGTTAACCGAGCAGAACAAAGTCAATCTGAAAGAAATAACTACGCGGTATCAACAGGTAAATGGTTTCCACTGCCATTTATCCTTAATGTGTTAACACATAGCCATGAGCGATATCGCCGGTATTTACGTTATTATGCTGATTTTCCAGAACTACGATTAGGCGGACCGACTTATCATTGGATGGGAGAAAGTCTAAAAATGGGAGATTGGTTAATTGAACATGCGGGAGAGATTAATACCCCTCTATTAGTGCTCGAAGCAGAGCAAGATAAGGTGGTAGATAATCAAGAGCTAAGGGCTTTCTGTGAACGTTATAGTCAGTCCAGAACAAGAGAAGAAAAGCAAAAATTGCCACTGGTGATTGAGGGTGCGCATCATGAAATCTTGTTCGAAATAGATAAGCTACGCTCACAAGCATTAAATGAAATCTGTGAGTTTTATGATAAGCATTTATTTTAATCAGGAATGTGTATGTATTCGATAGTCGCTTCAGATCTTGATGGCACACTGTTATCACCTAATCATGTATTAACTCCCTATACGCAAGAAACCCTGCATCTACTTATTAATAAAGGCGTGCATTTTGTATTCGCAACAGGTCGTCATCATGTTGATGTTGCTCAAATTCGTGATGGATTAGGCATTAACGCTTATATGATAACCTCTAATGGCGCACGAGTGCATAACACTCATGGCGACCTTATTTTTAGCCAAGATCTTGAGCCTGAAATTGCTTATGACTTGTCTTTGTGTGTTTTTGATCACCCCGAAATTGAAACGAATATTTACGCTGGCGACTATTGGTATGTCAATAAAGAAATGCCAGGAGCTTGTGAGTTCTTCCGGGAATCGGATTTTAATTATGAACTGTTTTGTAAAACAGGGTTTCCGACCACCAATGTCTGTAAGGTCTTCTTCACCTCTGATGATCATGAACTATTGTTGACACTGGAAAGTGAAATTAATCAGCGCTGGGGTGATAAGGTCAATGTGAGTTTCTCACTGCGTAATTGCTTAGAAGTGATGGCGGGTGGTGTATCTAAAGGTGAAGCTCTCGAGAAAGTGGCTAAATTGATGCAACACACTGCCAAAGATGCAGTTGCGTTTGGTGATGGTATGAATGACAAAGAGATGCTACAGATAGCTGGTAAAGGTTGCATTATGGAAAATGCGCATCAGACATTAAAAGATTTACTCCCAAATATGGAAGTGATCGGAACTAATGCTGATGAAGCTGTGCCTCATTATTTACGTAAATTATACCAAGTGTGATCCTCCCTAAAAGAAAAGGCGAACAACGTGATATTGTTCGCCTTTTTTATATTCCAATGGAATAGATTAATTACAATCCACCGACTTCTCTTGGTGTTGCACGCATAGCGCTGCGGATTGTATTGCCCATCATATCCACTCTGGCTTGGAATGGTGGGAACGGTAATGGGATGCCGTGCTCTGCAAAGGCTAAGAGAATATTTTGGTGGATCTCGTGTCTTGCTGGCATTCTGTGCCCCATCTCTGCGGCATAAACACGTAATTCAAAAATCTGAATACCTTGCTGTAAATCGACCAGATAAACCTCTGGTGCTGGGTTTTCTAAAATCATCGTAGAGCGTTTTGAGGCTTCTAATAACACATTTGTTACTTGCTCACTGTTACAGTCTGCTGGAGCAGGGATGGTCATTACGATACGAGTGACTGAATCTGAGAGTGACCAGTTAATAAATTGCTCTGTAATAAACGCTTTGTTCGGTACGATAATTTCTTTTCTATCCCAATCGGTTAACGTGGTTGCCCGTGTGTTGATCTTAGAAATATTTCCGGTCAAATTCCGAATAGTGACGGTATCGCCAATACGGATTGGTTTTTCAAATAAGATCATCAAACCTGAAATGATGTTGGCAAAAATTTCTTGTAAGCCAAAACCTAACCCAACACCCATTGCCGCCACTAGCCACTGTAATTTTGACCACTCAATCCCTAATAAAGAGAACCCCACAATACTCCCAATTAAGGTGATGGTGTATTTGGTCATCGTGGTAATGGCGTAACCTGTACCCGGTGTTAAATCAAGATGCTGTAAAATGGCCAACTCAAGTAAAGCAGGAAGATTTCGTACTAATTGGGTTGTAATAATAATGACAAGGATTGCCACTAAAATAGAACCCATCGTAATAGGTTGTACCGTGTTAACACCATTTACCGATGAGGTGACGTCCCAAAGTCGGATATTATCAACGAAAGAGAACGCGGTGTTTAATTCAGACCACAATAAGATCATTGAGACTAATGCAATCATCGTTAGAATAGAGCGAACTAAACCAATAGATTGCGCACTGATAGCATCAAGGTCTATTTCTTGAGCTTCAATTTCAAGCCCTACTGTGCTCTCACCACTGCTCCCAACAATCGTATTTTCATCTTCACCTTTTGCACGCTGAGCCAGAATTTCTGCACGCTTTTGTTTAGCTCGTTCGAAGGCTAATTTTCGGCGCTGAATAAGCATCCATCGCTGAATAATGTGGTAGATAATCAGTAGAGCAAACCAAATGGCGACAGACATTTCTAAACGACCGAGTAAGACAATCGATGTAGAAAGGTAACCTAAGACGGCGGCTAAACCTGCAATAACCGGAGCAAGCAGTAAGAACCACCATAAAATGGTATTGATAAGGTTATCGCCAGATCCATGTTTATCAAGATAAAGTGGGACGTGAGCTTTTTTAAGGCTAGAGGTAATAAAGCTTAGGGCGATACAGAGCAGTAAGAAACAGAAACGACCAACCGTCGGTGCAAATTCTCTATCACTATAATATTCAAAGGTAATTAATGACATCATCAGCGGCACGATGACAAAAATAGAAAGCTGGTAAAAGCGCATCGCTTTTTTAACACGGCTCTCTTTCCATTTAAATTGAGCAATAAATAGACCGTTATGACGTGCAAAGGTTGCACTTATCATAAATAACCATAGCACAGGTGCTGCTGCTGTGACCCCATATCCAATCGCTCCCGCCATTGGATAACGCCATTCAACACTTTGTAAGCCATAACCTACGGCAGACCATAACAGAGGTAATGGCAACGCAATTAAAATAGACCAAAAGACAGTGCGTATCGTCAGTGAAAAGTGATCCTGTGTGACTTTACCAATACGGTTGCTGACTCTTTCAAGAAAGGCGTTGTAATGTTTTCGAGTGCGCAGGCTAAAGCCCACAATTGATAAAGTGACGAATAGAAATAGGAATGTATCCTGATTTTTAAGCATGCTGACAGCAGCATGACCTAATTGTGAGAAGGTATCTAGCGAAAGCAATCGAGTGATATCTTTGACTAATAAAACCGGATAATTAAATTTGATGGGGCTGATATCAGCAACCCAGAACATATAACGGTTTGTGGCGTCTTTTGTCTCTTTTAATGCATCCGCTAATTGTGTTGTTGCCACTTTTAGTTTTGTTAACTCAAGAATTTGAGAGTCATAACCGGATAACAACGAATTCAATAATTCATGACGTGCTTGGATAAGAGAATCAAAAATATATTGCTGAGCTTCAGGCAATTTAGAGCCATCTGCGGTTTCTGGCGGCTGGATCTTACTTAAGTTTTCCAGCATATCCTCATAGCCTAAACGCTCGACACGTAACTGAATAATATCTCTATCAAGTTCTTGTGAACGAGGCATTTCAGGTAAGCGGGAAAGCTGTGTTCTTAATGCTTCGCCTAATGCTGTTGAGCCACTTAACCACTGTGCTTGTTCTCGAATAGTGGTAAGCGTTTGACGAACTTGTTGTGTCTGCTGGGTGGTAATGCGTTGTTTTTCTGATAACTCACTCATTTCCTGTGTTTGTTTATTCAGGATCTGAGAAAGTTCACGGTTAGTTTGGATCTGTTTTGTCAGAAACTCAGGGAGCTCACCACCTTTCTCCGCTAACATCTCTGTTTTTTCTAATGCCAGATCAGCCACTTCTTGGCGCTTTATATTTAATAAGCTGCGCAATTGTTGTAGTTGCACATCAAGACGCTGATAGCGTTTTTTAAATAATTCTAAGCGAAGGCGAGCAATTTCTTGGCGGTTATTAGCCGAAAGTTGTGCCATTTCAAGCTCATTAACCATCGCTTTACGTGCGGTGACTTCAGCTTGTGTTAGCTTATTTTGTGCCTCTGTTAACGGCGTTGTTGACGCACTGGCAGCTGCGAGTCTTGCTGTTGCATCGCTGAGTAAACGGCGCGCTTCAGAAAGCTGTTGGGGTAATAAGTTTAAAGATTCGCTAATTTCTCGGCTTTTATCTTGCTCTTGTTGCTGAAGCCTTGCTTGTTCCATTAATTGGCTACTGATTTGAATAATTTTCTGTTCTAAATCAGGGATGCTAATTTTTTCTGGAATAGTAGGAACAGCATGGCTTTCTTCTAGAAGCTTAGTTCTTAGCTCTTGCGTGATTTGAGGGTAATCATCAATGGTTTTTTGATAATTATCTGCATTCGTTTGCGCTTTTTCACCATCATTAATCCAATTGATAGTGCCTTGTAGCGCCTGGACTGCCTCAATATCTTGAGGATTGGTACTTCCTTCAAGTTGTTTAATATCTTGACGTAATTTCTCCACATCCGCTGATATTGCAGATGTGCTTAACGAAAGCGTCAAAAAGAGCGAGAAGAAAAGACTGATTATCAGGCGCACAAAGGTTACTCCGAATTACGTGTTATTCACTGATGGCATTATTGTCATTACCAGCGACATTGATGATGGAACCCAATTGTTCCCCCATTAATGTAACGGAGCCATTCATAAGATCTTTATTCAGTTGAACGGTATTTTCTGGGAAAAGGTTGATGACAGTTGAGCCTAACTTAAATCGGCCCATTTCTTCACCTTTTTCCAAGAATATCGCTCCTGCTTTATCCGCTTGAGGATATGTCCAACGTTTAATAATACCTTCACGAGGTGGCGTTACCATGCCACACCAAGCCGTTTCAATACTACCAACAATTGTTGCACCCACTAGAATTTGTATCATTGAACCAAATTGAGTTTCAAAGAGGCAAATAATACGTTCATTACGTGCAAATAAGTTAGGGACATTAGCCGCTGTTAATGGATTAACAGAGAAGAGATCGCCTGGAACATAAATCATCTCTTTTAATAAACCATCGCAAGGCATGTGAACGCGGTGGTAATCACGAGGTGAAAGATAAGTCGTAATAAACTGACCATTACGGAATTTATCTGCTAGCATAAAATTACCTGCAAGTAACGCTTCAAGGGTGTAATGATGTCCTTTGGCTTGCAGAATTTGATCGTCTTGAATAAGACCGAGTTGGCTTACTGTGCCGTCAGCAGGCAGTGCGAGTTTGTCATCACCTTCAACGATAGGGCGAACACCATCTTTTAAAGTACGAATAAAGAAATCGTTGAATGTTGAATAAGCTTGGAATTGGCTCTCTTTCGCTTCATTCATATCGACTTTATAGGCTTTCGCAAAAGCTTTGATAACAAACTGGGTAATTGCACCCGCTTTTTTGTTGGCAAACCAACCTGCTAATTGTGTGAGCCATAATTTAGGCAATAAATACTGTAGTTTAATTTTTAGCTTGTCCAAAATGGCAACCTCTGGGATTGAACGATAAAAAATAGACAAAAGGGGTCTATTGTACCCACCCTTAATCGGGTTGTCAGTGAATCAATTATTAAGTGTCTAAATTAATATTCTTACGAACTTTCACCTGACTCATACTTTCTAAAATACGATGGTAATTTTCAAAGCGCGTTTCTGAGATCTCACCGTTATTTACGGCTTCACTAATTAGGCAACCTGGATCGTCTAAGTGCTTACAATCGCGGAATTTACAACCACCAAGGTACGGTCTGAATTCAATAAACCCTTTTGTTACTTGCTCTGGCGTTAAGTGCCATAAACCAAATTCACGTACACCCGGAGAGTCAATGACATCTCCTCCTTGTGGGAAATGGTAAAGGCGTGATGCTGTTGTGGTATGCTGGCCTAAACCTGAGTTATCAGACACCTGATTAACTAGAATACTTTCTTCCATTGGTGGTAATAAGGTATTGAGTAAGCTTGATTTTCCGACCCCAGATTGCCCCGCAAAAATGGAGATACGACCAATCAACTCTTGTGTCAATGCATCAAGACCTTCTTTGGTGTAGCTAGAGACTTCAAGAACACGATAACCAATATCTTTATAAGTTTGCATCCATTCACTGACAGTCTTACGGCTTTTCTCGTCTAACATATCGATTTTATTGAGTACAATCAGAGGCTCAACGTTTAAAGTCTCACATGCGACAAGGTAACGGTCGATAATATTTAAAGAAAGTTCAGGCAAAATAGCTGAAACGATAATAATTTGATCAATATTAGCTGCAATAGGCTTAATGCCATCATAATAGTCAGGACGAGTAAGTACTGAAGTTCGTTCGTGTACAGCTTCTACAATACCATTTACGCGGACATTTTCTTGTGTTTGTAGCGCAGGACGCCAAACAACTTTATCACCCGTTACTAGTGATGAAATTGTGCGTCGAATATTGCATCGTGTAATAGTGCCGTCAGCAGCTTCGATATCTGCATGTTGACCAAAACGGCTGATCACTAAGCCTTCTGTCGCTTCGCCTAATTGCGTATCGTCTAATTCAACGTGGTTTTTTTTCTCTTTGCTCTGCAAACGCTTTTTATGATTTTCTTGTACTCGGCGTTGCTGGCCTTTAGATAATTTACGTTTTGTCACCGATCCTCACTTGTATTATTCGGTTAGATGTTCTTCTGTCGTGCTTATTGAGTAAACGCGCTATGATAAACGCTAAAATATCATGTCTCACACTTAGAAACAGCTAGGATATATTATGTCAAAAAGCGAGAACAATCTGATCTGGATAGATCTGGAAATGACAGGTCTTGATCCTGAATGTGACCGTATCATCGAAATTGCCACTATCGTGACAGATCCTCAACTTAATATTTTAGCCGAAGGCCCTGTAATTGCAGTACACCAATCTGATGAACAATTAAGTTTAATGGATGAATGGAATACACGTACCCATACTGGTAGTGGCTTAGTTGAGCGCGTAAAAAACAGTTCATATGATGATAATTCAGCACAAAAAGCGACAATTGAATTCCTAGAAAAATGGGTACCAAAAGGCGTATCACCTATCTGTGGTAATAGTGTGGGGCAAGATAGACGTTTTCTATACCGTTACATGCCAGAGCTAGAGCAATATTTTCACTACCGTTATCTTGATGTGAGTACATTAAAAGAATTAGCACGTCGTTGGAAACCTGAAATTTTAGAAGGTTTTGAGAAAAAAAATACTCATCAGGCATTGGATGATATTCGTGAATCTATTGCAGAGCTAGCTTATTATCGTAAAACCTTTATTAAAGAGTAAAAAGCGTGCATTCATGATTGATATTGCATCATTATGATGATTTTATCGGCATGTAATCAAAAAAACGTATTTTTTTGTTGATAAGAGCTTGCGGTTAAGCATTTTTCTCGTATAATGCGCTTCCCGTACCGATGAAGAATTTCGTTTGTACGGGTGTAAGAAAGACGCGGGAATAGCTCAGTTGGTAGAGCACAACCTTGCCAAGGTTGGGGTCGCGAGTTCGAGTCTCGTTTCCCGCTCCAATCTTTCTTAGACAGTTATTAGTAGTGTTATGCGACGCGGGAATAGCTCAGTTGGTAGAGCACAACCTTGCCAAGGTTGGGGTCGCGAGTTCGAGTCTCGTTTCCCGCTCCAAATCTTTCATTTATAATTGTCAAAACTTACCAAATGCGGGAATAGCTCAGTTGGTAGAGCACAACCTTGCCAAGGTTGGGGTCGCGAGTTCGAGTCTCGTTTCCCGCTCCAAGTTTTTCTCTTCTAGTTTTATTCTTCTAATCAAAAATCAATACGTTATCCTAATAGTCTACGGCTAAGTAGCGCTTTCATATCTCGTCTACCATCAGTAATGACGTAAATAATAATTTGTTGTCCTAATACTCTGTAAATCACCCGATAGGGTTTAAATAGAATTTGTCGAAATTCACGAATACCTAACGTTTGTAATTCATTAGGAACAGTTCCCTTCTTTGGAAAATTAGTTAAATTGTCTGCTACTGCTAGTAACTCATCTAATACATAATCTGCATTTTCTGGGCAGTCATGTTCAGAAATATAGTTATGAATATTTTCTAAATCTGCCTCGGCATCTTTAGTAACTACGACCTTGTATGATGCCATTCTTTCTACTTCCTTTTATTTTTTAAACGCTGAACAACACTTTTTATATCACTGACTTCGCCTGATTCAACTTGTTGTTGACCTAATGCTAATATTTTCAGTAGAGCTAACATTTCCTGAGTTTCTTCATAAGATTCAATATCTTGAATGACTGCTTTAGCTTCGCCATTTTGAGTAATAATCATAGGGGAGCCAGATTCGGTAAGTTTTACCATTACTTCAGCCATATTGGCCTTTAAATAGCTAATTGGTTTAATTTGTTCTGAATAACGCATATTCACCTCCATAAATTAAGTCTTAATTTAGACCAAAAAAAGACTATGCTCGCTAGTCTAATAATGTGTAGCCTAAAATACAACCAAAAAAAATCTTCATTTATTCTCTCGCTTTTTTAAATATCGACTACACTGTTTTAGGGTGCAGATTAGGGAATTTTACTTAATACTCGTAAAGAGAGTGTGTTGGATTATTGTTCAAAAAAGAAAATGTCATTAATACATGTAAGATCAAGCTATTTTTTTGTGATCTATCTTTGATCTTTGCTTGCATTTCTATTTTGACAGCACTAGAATGTGCGCCTTTCCTCATTTCGAGGGGAAATTAGAGGCAAGATCATTTTTTAGGTTTCAGGCCTTTATTCTGTTAAACATGCATTGAATAGTATTTTAGAAAAAGAAAAGGGTTTCTCAGGCTTTTCTTTAAAAAAACGTGATATATATTCTACTATTCTTAAAATCTTCCCAAATCGATTTATCCACAGTGAGATGCTAATAACCACTGCATCTAAGCACTATTTATTTTTTTACTGCACAGAGTTATCCACAAGCACGTATCATTAAGTGATAAGGATATTATTCTCTTCAATAAATTGATTGGATTTTATATCTAATTGATAACTAAGTTTATTTTAATTTTTTAAATTTTGAGTCTTAGTTCGCTTGAATTTTTTTTTCATGTTGATAGGCAAGGGATTTTTATTTTATTCACAGAGGAAATTAATGGTTATTCGTAATGCGTTTATCCTGTTAAAAATTAAGCGTCACGAGGTAAGCCTTTAGTTATCGCCCTTACTAAGCGTTTTTGTTGTGAAGTCTGTATTTTTACTTCTTTTTCATTTCTCTTCGCTGTCTGCTGTGCAATCGCCCAGTTTAAATGTTCATCTAAAACATCACTCAATCCAAAGCGTTCTTGCAAGGCAAGTATAATTTTATCTTGATAAGGTGCATTTCCTAACGCCACGCTAATATTTCTAAGCCAACGTAAATAACCAATACGGCGGATCGGCGAACCTTCAGTGATACGCAGAAATTTATCTTCATTCCATTGAAAGAGATCGAGTAATTCTGGGGTATGAAGTGCTCTTCTTGGTGAAAAATCTTCTTCGTCAGTCAGTGATGAAAAACGATTCCAAGGACAGATAAGCTGGCAATCATCACAACCATAAATGCGATTACCCATTAGAGGGCGAAATTCTTCAGGAATAGCACCATCGAGTTCGATAGTGAGATAAGAAATACAGCGACGAGCATCAATAGTATAAGGTTCAACAATGGCACCTGTCGGACAGGTTGTCATACAGGCGACGCATTTACCGCATTGCTCTTCAACTGGGCTATCAATAGGTAACGGCAAATCAATCAGTAGTTCACCAAGGAAAAACCAAGAGCCTGCTTGATTATTAATAACAAGTGAGTGTTTACCAACCCAGCCAAGTCCTGCCTTAACAGCTAATGGGCGTTCCATAATAGGGGCTGAATCAACGAAAGGACGAAAGTTGACTACCCCTTGATATTCAAATTGCTGACAATATTGTGAAATTTTTTCGCCGAGTTTTTTAAGACGCTGCCTTAATACTTTGTGATAATCTCGACCAAGTGCATAACGGCTGATATAGCCTTGTTCTGGGTTATTTAAGGTTCGTGCAAAAGCCGCATCCGTGGGGAGATAATTCATTCTGACACTGATAACGCGTAATGTACCCGGAACCAGCTCATGAGGTCTGGCTCGTGTCATTCCATACTTTTCCATCCATGCCATTTCACCATGATATTGCTTATCTAACCAAGCTTGCAGGCGAGGTTCTTCAAGTGATAAGTCAGTATCACATATCCCTGTTTGTTGAAAACCTAGCTCAGAACCCCATAATTTAATGTTTTGAGCGAGAAGATTAAGATCGAGTGATGACATGAATAAACCGAATCAGTAGGTAAGAGGTGAGTCCTAAGAGCGCGCAGTGTATCATAGTGAGGCGGTAGGAAAAATCCTCGCAATAAATAGATTTATGGTATGGTTATTTGATAGTAATTTCGATAACTATTTGCCTTAAGAAAACATATAAAGCTTAGTATTTGATGTTCTCCAACGATCTCTCTTTATTAAGCCGTTATAACTTAACAATAGATTATATAAATATGAAAGAATGGGTTGTTACATTAGAAGATGAAGCGGCAACAGTTGAACTAGGGCGTACTGTTGCAATAGCGACGGATCATAGCGGATTGATCATTTATTTATATGGCGATCTTGGTGCTGGAAAAACAACCTTTAGCCGAGGCTTTTTACAAGCGCTTGGTCATCAAGGGCATGTTAAAAGCCCAACATATACATTAGTTGAGCCCTATATGCTTTCGCCAAATCCCGTTTATCATTTTGATCTCTATCGTTTAGCTTCCGCTGAAGAGCTGGAATTTATGGGAATACGCGACTATTTTGAACAAGATGCGTTATGTCTTATTGAATGGCCATCTCAAGGCGAAGGCTTTTTACCTAACGCAGATTTAGAACTTCATTTAAGCTACGAAGATGAAGGTCGAAAAGCGCGTTTTGTTGCCCTTTCACCAAGAGGGAACACTGTTTTATCCCGTATTCAGTCTGCATAAAGGAATATTGATTATGTCGAGTCTCATCACTACTGTGAGTCAAAGTCAGCGCTATGTTGTTGCCTTTCTGTTGGTTGTTTTGTCTTTATTTTTTGTGCAAATAGCACAAGCCGCTACTGTGACAGAAGTAAAAGCAGAAAACGGTATTTCAGCAACAACCCTTACATTTACTTTTAGTGATGGGAAGCCTAGTTATCGATATTACTCATTAAAAAGCCCTGACCGTTTGGTGATGGACTTTAAACAGAGCACAAAAGTCACGGGATTACCAGCAACATTAGGCAATGGGCAGTTAGTCCATAAAATTCGCTCAACGCAATCAAAAGATAGCCAATACCAAAGTATGGTTGTTGAGCTTGCTCAGCCGGTTGTGGTGACTGAAAGTTTGATGAATGTAAGTGGTGGCTATAAGTTAGTGCTTACTATCAAAGCTATGAATGCTCGACAAAATAGCAATGCCCAATCGACAGTAAGTGTTGTTGCGTTATCACCAACAGCAACGACATCACATTCAAGTGTAAATACAAATCGGGAAATGGCGCCTTTAATGACTAAGCCAGTAACCGAAGTTACGCCTGTTGTTCCCATTGCAAAACCACGCACCACACCTTCAAAACCGCAAGCAGGCTCTCGCCAAATTATTATTGCGATAGATGCTGGTCATGGTGGGCAAGATCCCGGTGCGATTGGCCAGAAAGGTAATCGTGAAAAAGACGTGACGTTAAGTGTGGCAAGAAAGTTGGAAGCTCGCTTACGTAATGATCCTATGTTTAAGCCTGTTCTAACACGCAGCGGCGATTATTTTATCTCAGTTGCGGGGCGTTCTGAAGTCGCCCGTAAGCAAAGTGCAAATATGTTAGTGTCTATTCATGCAGACTCAGCACCAAATCGTAGTGCAAGAGGCGCTTCTGTATGGGTGCTTTCTAATCGTCGTGCAAACAGTGAATTAGGTAAGTGGCTTGAGCAAAGCGAGAAACAATCTGAATTACTCGGTGGTGCTGGTGATGCATTAGATGGCGCTGATCCTTATCTAAGTCAAACCGTCCTTGATTTGCAATTTGGTAATTCACAGCGAGTAGGCTATGACGTTGCCGTTGCCGTATTGTCTGAACTAAGAAAAGTGGGGTCATTACATAAGAAAACACCAGAGCATGCGAGCTTAGGTGTTTTGCGTTCACCTGATATCCCTTCAATTTTAGTTGAAACAGGCTTTATCAGTCATGCGTCAGAAGAGCAATTACTGATTTCTGATGCTTATCAAGAGAAACTTGCGGCATCTATTCACGCTGGTTTAAGAAATTATTTTCTGGCTCACCCTTTACAAAACGCGCCTAATTGATTGAGTAGAATGGAATAAAGGTAATGGCGATAAATTTATTACCTCCTCAGCTTGCAAACCAAATTGCCGCAGGGGAAGTTGTTGAAAGACCCGCCTCTGTTGTTAAAGAGTTGCTGGAAAATAGTTTAGACGCAGGCGCGACCTCAATTGATATTGATATCGATAAAGGTGGCGCCAAGCTAATTCGCATTCGTGATAATGGATGCGGTATCAATCGTGATGATTTGAAGCTAGCACTTGCTCGCCATGCAACTAGCAAAATATCAAGTCTTGACGATCTCGAAGCCATAATGAGTATGGGTTTTCGTGGAGAAGCATTAGCGAGCATTAGCTCAGTTTCTCGGTTAACGCTGACATCGCGTACTCAAGATCAAGAAGAGGCATGGCAAGCTTACGCCGAAGGCCGAGATATGGCTGTGACGGTTAAGCCTGCGGCTCATCCCGTAGGAAGTACGGTTGAAGTCCTTGATCTGTTTTATAACACACCAGCAAGGCGTAAGTTTTTACGTACTGAAAAAACAGAGTTTGCACATATTGATGAAGTGGTGCGCCGCATTGCGTTATCGCGCTTTGATGTCTCCATCAATCTTACTCATAACGGTAAACGTGTTCGGCAATACCGTGCAGTGAAAGATGAAAGTCAGCAAAATCGCCGTTTGAGTGCGATTTGTGGTAATAATTTTGTCAACCAATCAATGCAGTTATCGTGGGAACATGGTGATTTAGCAATAAAAGGTTGGGTAGAACATCCTTTATCACCTGTGCAAAGTAGTGAAATTCAGTATTGTTATGTGAATGGACGAATGATGCGTGATAGATTGATTAATCATGCTATTCGTCAAGCCTATGATGGGTATTTGCAAGGAGAGCAGCAACCCTCTTACATCTTGTATTTAAGCGTTGATCCTCACCAAGTTGATGTTAACGTCCATCCTGCTAAACATGAAGTTCGCTTCCATGAATCTCGTTTGGTTCATGATTTTATCTATCAAGGTGTACTGAGTGTTTTACGACAAGCAACGCAAGAGTCTTTATCACTCACTTCAGATGATGAAGAAGAACACGAAACAGCGTTAAACTTTCCTGAAAATCGTCAAGTTGCGGGTGAAAACGTATTTTCTCAGCCTTATCAAGCACCAGTAGCTCAAACTCCGAAAAATACATCATCATCACACCAATACAGTGAACGAGAGCGCAACAATAATTCACCTCAAAAGCAAGCCTCTCAATTTGGAGATCGTCGTCAGTTTGGTGAGAGTTATCAACGGACACAAGGCGCGCTTTATCAAAAAATGATACAAGAAAGTGTATCTACATCAAAAGATAAAGAGAAAATACCACTATTTCCTGACCGTGCCCCATTGAATTTAGGTGAAATCGTTCATACAACTAATAATATCGAAGAAGATACTATTTCGGTGATGCCTCGTTCTGTCAATGCGAAAGATGGACGAACTGATTATACTTTTGGGCGAGTATTGGCAATTTATCAGCACAAATATGCGTTAATAGAATCTTCACAAGGTCTTGGGTTGTTATCATTGGAAGAAGCAGATTTTCTGTTAAAATGTGCGCAATTACTGCCTAAAGATGAAACATTGAAGCCACAACCTTTGCTAGTGCCTTTAAAGTTGGCATTGAGTAAAGAGGAGATTAGCGTATTCAATCAGTTTCAATCGCTAATCAGTCATTTTGGGATCGTTATCGAAATTTCTCACGGTAAAGCAACAATACATGCTGTGTCGTTACCTTTGCGCCAGCAAAATTTACCTGTGTTACTGACAGCATTATTAGCCTATTTGTCAGTAGAGCAATCTTGTACTGAGCAACAACTTGGACAGTGGTTTGCAAAACAATTAGGTGCAGAGCAAGCACAGTGGTCGCAAGCTCAAGCAGTAGGACTATTGGCTGATATTGAAAGACTTTGTCCGCAATATGTCAGACGGCCAGCAAAAAACTTATTACAATTAATAGAATTACAACCGGTGGTAGCGGCATTAAATAATGAGCGAAGTAAACACGCAAATAAAACCTAAAGCAATTTTCCTAATGGGGCCTACAGCGTCAGGTAAAACGGCATTAGCAATTGCACTAAGACAAAAGCTGCCTGTAGATATTATTAGTGTGGACTCTGCGCTTATCTATCGTGGTATGGATATTGGTACTGCAAAGCCAGATGCGACAGAGCAATCGCTTGCGCCACATCGATTAATTGATATTCTAGACCCCGCATTACCCTATTCCGCAGCTGATTTTCGACGTGATGCATTAAATGCCATGGAAGAAATTACCGCAGCTGGGCGAATTCCACTATTAGTGGGCGGGACTATGCTATATTTTAAAGCGTTACTTGAAGGTCTATCGCCTTTACCCAGTGCAAATCCTGATGTTCGTGCTGAAATAGAGAAAAAAGCAGTAGAACAAGGGTGGGAGGCAATACATAAAGAGTTAGCATTAGTTGATCCTGTTGCAGCACAACGGATCCATCCTAATGATCCTCAACGACTTTCTCGTGCACTAGAAGTTTACCTGATTTCAGGTAAGACAATGACGGAATTGACAAAAATATCAGGCGAGTCTTTGCCCTATGATGTTTATCAATTTGCGATTGCTCCGAAAGATAGAAATGTTCTTCACCAACGCATTGAAGCTCGTTTTAAACAGATGTTAACGTGTGGATTTGAAGATGAAGTAAAATCATTATATGAACGGGGCGATCTGCATGAAGATTTACCTTCTGTACGTTGTGTCGGTTATCGCCAGATGTGGTCATATTTATCTGGCGAAATAGATTATGATGAGATGGTTTATCGAGGGATCTGCGCTACCCGGCAATTAGCGAAGCGACAAATCACCTGGTTAAGAGGTTGGAATGACATTCACTGGCTTGATAGTGAAGATCCAAAACAATCTCTTGACACTGTTTTGCAGGTAGTTAGTGCATAGATGGTAGGTTTGTGTAAAATTGATAGTTGCCAAAGCGCAATTTTTGAGTAGTTCATTTTTCGAACCAATTGGGTTCTAATATAAAACAACAAAATAAGGAAAACATAGAATGGCTAAGGGGCAATCTTTGCAAGATCCTTTCTTGAACGCATTACGTCGTGAAAGGGTTCCCGTTTCTATCTATTTGGTAAACGGCATTAAATTGCAGGGTCAGATCGAATCTTTTGACCAATTTGTTATTTTGCTGAAAAACACAGTAAGTCAGATGGTATACAAACATGCTATCTCTACCGTGGTACCTTCGCGTCCTGTTTCTCATCATAGCAATACAGGTACGAACCAAACTGGTACAGGCTACAATGGTGGCGCTGCTCAGCAGGATGATGTTGCAGAGTAATAATTCAATATTATTCTTGATATAAGAAAAACATAGGTAGGGAGACTTTACCTATGTTTTTTCCTGTTTTTATAAAGTCCAAGAGGTTTCGCCTTTGTTTGATCGTTATGAAGGTGGCGAATTAGCCGTTTTAGTGCACGTCTTCTTTTCTCAAGAAAAGAACGTTGATGATTTGCAAGAATTTGAATCTTTGGTGACATCTGCGGGTGTTAAACCGGTTCAGATTATTACAGGAAATCGTAAAGCACCTCATCCTAAATATTATGTGGGTGAAGGTAAGGCAGAAGAAATTGCCGAGGCTGTAAAAGCAAGTGGTGCAGATGTTGTTTTATTTAATCATGCACTGACACCTGCACAAGAGCGAAATCTGGAAAGACTTTGTGAATGCCGTGTGGTTGATCGCACGGGAGTTATCCTTGATATCTTTGCTCAAAGAGCAAGAACTCATGAAGGAAAGCTACAGGTAGAACTCGCCCAGTTACGTCACTTATCAACCCGTTTAGTCAGAGGGTGGACTCACCTTGAAAGACAAAAAGGGGGGATCGGGTTACGAGGACCAGGCGAAACTCAGCTAGAAACAGACCGCCGCTTACTCCGAGGTAAAATTAGTCAAATTCTAATGCGATTGGGTAGGGTTGAGCGTCAGCGTGAACAAGGACGGCAAGCGCGGAGTAAAGCTGATATTCCAACATTATCCCTTGTTGGTTACACGAATGCAGGGAAATCGAGTTTATTTAATCACATTACCTGTTCTGATGTGTATGCAGCAGATCAGCTCTTTGCAACATTAGATCCGACACTAAGACGTATTCAAGTTGATGATGTGGGAACCGTTGTATTAGCCGATACTGTTGGATTTATTCGACATTTACCTCACGATCTTGTTGCTGCTTTTAAAGCGACTTTGCAAGAAACACGAGAAGCGACCTTACTTCTTCATGTTATTGATGCAGCAGATAGCCGTTTTGAGGAAAATATTCATGCCGTTGAAAGTGTATTAGAAGAGATTGATGCTCAAGAAATACCAACACTGCATGTTATGAACAAAATTGATCTTCTTGAAGACTTCACTCCAAGAATTGATCGAAATGAAGAAAACTTACCCGTTAGGGTTTGGGTTTCTGCACAAACAGGCGAAGGTATTCCTCTGTTGTATCAGGCGTTGACAGAACGTCTTTCAGGTGAGATCGCACACTTTGAATTACGTTTACCGCCAGAAAATACAGGGCGCTTACGTAGCCGTTTTTATCAATTACAGTCAATAGAACGTGAATGGATTGAAAAAGACGGTAAAGTTGGGCTAATCATACGTATGCCTATGGTAGACTGGCGCCGCCTTTGCAAGCAGGAACCAAATTTATTGGATTACGTGGTCTGAAACTCGGCCATAATAATGAACATTAACTGAGAGCTGGCGACGAAATCGGCTCTTAAGCCTGATAAATCTAATCATAATAATGGAGCTAGAACATGGCGTGGAATCAGCCCGGTAACAACGGACAAGACCGCGACCCGTGGGGTAACCGAAACAGCGGCAATAATAATGGCGATGGCAACGGTAACTCTAACGGCAATCAAGGAGGTCGGAATCGCGGAGCATCAGATCTCGATGATATGTTCCGTAAACTGAGTGAAAAGCTTGGTGGTTTCGGCGGTAAAAAAGGTGGAAACTCCTCTTCTGGGCAAAATGGCGGTCCTCGTAGCAATGCTGGAAATCTTTTGATTTCTCTTGCATTAGGTGCGGTAGTCGTGGTTTGGGCTGCAAGTGGTTTTTATACCATCAAAGAGGCAGAACAAGGCGTAGTGACTCGTTTTGGTAAATTTTACCAAATCGTTGAACCTGGTCTGAACTGGAAACCGACTTTTATTGATGAAGTTCAGCCTGTTAACGTAAAAACTATCCGTGATTTAACCACGGGTGGTATGATGTTAACGTCAGATGAAAACATGGTTCAAGTTGAGATAAACGTGCAGTATGTTGTCTCCGATCCAGAAACATTCCTGTTTAACCTGACAACACCAATTAACAGCTTAGGTCAGGCAACTGACAGCGCAGTACGTGGCGTTATTGGTCGTTCAGAAATGGAAAAAATTCTGACTTCTAACCGTTCAGAAATTCGTGACCAAACACGTCAAGAATTAGAAGAGACTATCCGTCCTTATAACATGGGTATCTCGATTGTGGACGTCAACTTCCAAGTTGCTCGCCCACCAGAAGCGGTAAAAGCGGCATTCGATGACGTAATCGCTGCCCGTGAAGAAGAGCAAAAAACAATTCGTCAAGCTGAAGCGTATAAAAACGAAGTGTTACCGTTAGCAAAAGGTAACGCGCAACGTATGATTGAAGAAGCGACTGCTTATAAAACCAGTGTGGTGATGAAAGCAGAAGGTGAGGTAGCAAGCTTTGCTAAAATCTTACCTGAATATCGTGCTGCTCCTGAAATTACTCGCGAGCGTCTTTACATTGAAACGATGGAAAAAGTGCTATCAAAAACACGTAAAGTTATCGCTAATGATAAAGGTAACAGCATGTTAGTGCTGCCTTTAGAGCAAATGTTACGTCAGCAACCTCAATCTGCACCATCGAATACGTTTGAGGCGCCAGCTCGTGTAACGGCACCTGCTCCAGCTGCAAATCCAGCACCGGCACAAAAACCAGCAACAACGACTTATGGTAATGGTGGATATGGTAGTAATAATGGCGGTTATGGTCAGCCTTACGGCAATAATCAAGGAGGACAATAATCATGCGTAAAGTTATCGCTGTTGTTGCAGTTATTATTTTAGCGTTGTTGTACTCTTCTGTATTTGTCGTTCAACAGTATGAGCGTGGTATTATTTTACGCTTTGCGAAAGTTGTACGTGATGCTGAAAATAAACCTGTTGTTTATGAACCTGGTCTTCATTTTAAAATTCCATTTATTGAGAATGTGAAAAAACTGGATGCGCGTATTCAAACTATGAATATCCAGCAAGACCGTTTCTTATCAGGTGAGAATAAAGACTTATTAGTCGACTCTTATCTGAAATGGCGTATCAGTGATTTCAGCACCTACTATCTGGCAACAGGTGGTGGTAATACAACGCAAGCGGAAACATTACTGCGTCGTAAATTCAGTGACCGCTTACGTTCTGAGATTGGTCGTATGAGCGTAAACCAAATTATTACGGATTCTCGTGGTCGTTTAACCATTGATGTTCGTAATGCACTGAATGAAGGTACTCCATCTCGTGATTCAAGTGCTGCTGATGATGCGATTGCCATTGCTGCGAAGAAAGTAGCTGAAGAAACCAAAGGTCAAGCGCCTGCTATCAATATGAACAGTATGGCGGCTTTAGGTATTGAAGTGATTGACGTTCGAATCAAGCAAATCAACTTACCTATGGAAGTTTCTGAGGCGATTTATCAGCGTATGCGTGCAGAGCGTGAAGCCGTTGCTCGTCGTCACCGCTCACAAGGTCAAGAGCAAGCTGTGAAAATTCGTGCAGCTGCGGATAAGACCGTAACAGAGACACTTGCTGAATCTGAGCGTGAATCATTACGTCTTCGCGGTGAAGGTGATGCCCAGGCGACTAAACTGTTTGCTGATGCGTTCAACCAAGATCCAGACTTCTATGCCTTCATTCGTAGCTTACGTGCTTATGAAAAGAGCTTTAACCAAGATGGTAATGACGTCATGGTGTTAAGCCCAGATAGCGATTTCTTACGCTATATGAAAGCACCAACAAAAGCGCGAGCGATTGAAGAGTAATTTCCAAACGTATTAAACCGTTTGAGTAAATAATAAAATCCTCCACCTTAAAAAGTGGGGGATTTTTTTTGATATCAATAAGATAAAGCGAGTAATCTAGCTAAGAAATAAATAATTGTGCATAAAAAGATGAAAATTTACGCTTAATGGTTTCCAAAATGGTTTTAGCTGGGATAGTATAAAGTGAAAATTGCATTTCAAGATAAACCTTCGGCAATTCCGAAGCGTCTTCTTCGCCATTTTCACTTTTATGTCACTCTGCTTCCTGTTTTTGCGATCAAAACTGTTGATAAAATTCACAATACGTTTGTGATGCGGATTTTTCAGGCAAAAATATTGACAATGGCAAGATAATCTATTGCTTAAAAGCGGGGATGACATAATTAGATAAAATCTACTGTAACTCTTGAATTGAGATGGTAGAATCCTTTTTTAAGCAACCGAGTGTATTTTGAAATGAGTAATAACGTTGTCGTATTGGGCACCCAGTGGGGTGACGAAGGCAAAGGCAAGATAGTCGATTTGCTGACAGAACGCGCTAAATATGTTGTTCGCTACCAAGGTGGCCATAACGCAGGCCACACTCTAGTCATCGACGGTGAAAAAACCGTTCTTCATTTAATCCCATCAGGCATTCTCCGTGAAAATGTTGTTAGCATCATAGCAAACGGTGTCGTTTTATCGCCAGAAGCCCTGATGAAGGAAATGACTCAACTTGAAGATCGTGGCATTCCTGTTCGTTCTCGTTTACTTCTGTCTGAGGCTTGCCCATTAATCCTTCCTTATCACATCGCATTAGACAATGCGCGTGAAAAAGCGCGTGGCGAAAAAGCTATCGGTACAACAGGTCGTGGTATCGGTCCTGCTTACGAAGATAAAGTTGCTCGTCGCGGTTTACGTGTTGGCGATCTGTTTGATAAAAAAGCGTTTGCACAAAAACTCAAAGAAATCATCGAATACCATAACTTCCAACTGGTGAACTACTACAAAGTTGAACCTGTTGATTACCAAAAAACCTTAGGCGATATCATGGCAATCGCTGATATTCTGACAGGTATGGTTGTTGATGTTTCTGACTTACTGTACAAAGCAACACAAAACGGTGAGTTAGTGATGTTTGAAGGTGCACAAGGTACTTTATTAGACATCGACCATGGTACTTATCCGTATGTAACCTCTTCAAACACAACCGCTGGTGGTGTGGCAACAGGTTCAGGTTTAGGCCCTCGCTATGTTGGTTACGTATTAGGGATCATCAAAGCTTACTCTACTCGTGTAGGTGCAGGTCCATTCCCAACTGAATTGTTTGATGAAGTGGGTGACTTCTTACGTGAGAAAGGCCAAGAATTTGGTGCAACTACAGGCCGTAGCCGTCGTACTGGCTGGTTAGATATCATCGCTATTCGTCGCGCTGTTCAAATCAACTCACTGTCTGGTTTCTGCATGACTAAACTGGATGTGTTAGATGGTCTGAAAGAAGTGAAATTGTGTGTTGGTTATCGTTTACCAAATGGTGAAGTGATTGATACAACACCTTTAGCAGCCGATGATTGGGAAGGTATCGAGCCTATCTACGAATCAATGCCAGGTTGGAACGAAAGTACTTTTGGTGTGAAAGATCATGCTCAACTGCCACAAGCAGCGCTGAACTACATCAAACGTGTAGAAGAACTGACAGGTGTTCCTGTTGATATCGTTTCTACTGGTCCAGACCGTTCAGAAACCATCATTCTCCGTCATCCATTTGATGCATAATTTGCATTAAATTGGTTTGATGTGAACATCGTCCCTGAAAATGACAGGGGCGATTTTTTCGTATCTGTTTGTTGGTTAAATTGGGATAAAAATACGTGTTACATATAAGATAAGACAGCTTTACACTCGGTTTTGCTTCTGTTCTATCAGTAACGCGTAAAAAACAGTAAGACAATGTTATTGTTGTAATATCAGAAATAAGAAAGCGATCTGTTGAAAATCGACAGTATCGCTTTTTCTTTGTCTGTGATATCGCTATTATTTTGTTAATAGTCAAGTGAGAGACGGAAATAACTCACTTTTGAGCATATCTTTGCTAAATGTCCAAAAATTAAACATAATATTGCTTAATAAAATGATATTCTCATTAATAATTACTGATCCCTTAACGACTTTAATAGGGAAAACCACTTTTCAGAGGTCATTGTGCAATTAACCAGTTTTACAGATTATGGATTGCGAGCATTGATATATATGGCTTCACTGCCAGAAGGCAAAATGACGAGTATCACTGAAGTGACACAAGTCTATGGTGTCTCGCGTAACCATATGGTGAAAATTATTAATCAACTTAGCCATTTAGGTTTTGTTGAGGCTATTCGCGGTAAAAATGGAGGGATCCGTTTAGGCAAGCCCGCAACAAACATCATCGTGGGTGAGGTTGTTCGTGCTTTAGAGCCACTTTCATTAGTAAACTGTAGTGCTGAGTTTTGCCACATTACCCCAGCTTGTCGACTAAAACTGGTGTTAAATCAGGCAATTGAGCAGTTTTTGAAAGAGTTAGACCGTCACACACTCGCCGAGCTAGTTGAAAATAATAGCTCCTTATATAAATTGTTATTAGAAGATGTTTGAGTCTACTATTTCATCAAATCTGATAGCTTGGAGGTCATAATGTCAAAAGATCCTTTTCAGGATAGAGAAGCAGAGAAATACGCCTCTCCAATTGCTAGTCGTGAATATATTTTAGAAGAAATGAAAAAACGCACGGCACCAATGAGTCGTGAAGATTTAGCACAGGCGTTAAAAATTTCTGGTGAAGAAGACTTAGAAGCGTTGCGTCGCCGTTTAAGAGCAATGGAACGTGATGGTCAATTAGTTTTTACCCGTCGCCAATGCTACGCATTACCTGAACGCCTTGATTTGTGGAAAGGCAAGGTAATCGGTCACCGCGATGGTTATGGTTTTTTACGTGCAGAAGGTCAAAAAGATGACCTCTATCTTTCACAAGATGAAATGAAAAAAACTATGCATGGCGATGTGATCCTTGCTCAACCTTTAGGTATGGATAGAAAAGGTCGCCGTGAAGGTCGTGTTGTTCGTGTTATTGAACCTCGAAATAACCAAATTGTAGGTCGCTATTTTATTGAGTCAGGTATGGGATTTGTTGTACCTGATGATAGCCGTTTAAGCTTTGATATTCTTATTCCTAAAGAAGATATCATGGGCGCACGAATGGGAAATGTGGTTGTTGTTGAAATCACAACAAGACCTACTCGTCGCACTCAAGCAGTAGGACGTATCGTTGAGATCCTAGGCGAAACGATGGGAACAGGTATTGCAGTAGAAATTGCTCTGCGTACTCATGAGATCCCTTATACATGGCCTGAAAAAGTCACAAAAGAAGTTGCTGATTTAAAAGAAGAAGTACCAGAGTCAGCTAAGCAAGGACGTGTTGATTTACGCAAATTACCATTAATTACCATTGATGGTGAAGATGCACGAGATTTTGACGATGCGGTTTATTGTGAACGTAAGAAAGGCGGTGGCTGGCGTTTATGGGTCGCAATTGCGGATGTGAGCTATTATGTGCGTCCACAAACGGCATTAGATACAGAAGCGCGTAGCCGAGGAAACTCTGTTTATTTTCCTTCTCAAGTAGTGCCGATGTTGCCAGAAGTTCTGTCTAATGGATTGTGTTCATTAAATCCACAAGTTGACCGCTTATGTATGGTTTGCGAGATGACGGTTTCTGAACAAGGGCGTCTTTCTTCTTATAAATTCTATGAAGCAGTAATGAGTTCTCATGCACGAATGACTTACACCAAAGTGTGGAAAATCATTCAAGGCGATGAGGAACTGCGTGAACACTATAAACCTATCGTTCAAGATATTGAGCATTTATATGAATTGTATCAAGTGCTAGATAAGGCGCGTGAGCAACGTGGTGCGATTGGTTTTGAATCAGAAGAAGCGAAGTTTATCTTTAATGCAGAGCGTCGTATTGAGCGTATTGAGCCAGTGGTTCGTAATGATGCACACAAATTGATTGAAGAGTGCATGATCCTTGCTAATATCGCAGCCGCTCGCTTTGTTGAGAAAAACGAAGAACCTGCACTTTATCGTATTCATGATAAGCCTAAAGAAGAGAGTGTCCTGAATTTGCGTTCAGTCTTTAATGAATTAGGGTTAACGTTGCCAGGAGGCTTAACGCCAGAGCCAGCAGACTACGCGCGTGTTATGAAAGAGGTTGAAGAGCGCCCTGATCGTGAAATGCTGCAAACCATGATCTTACGTTCTATGAAGCAAGCGATTTACGATCCTGAAAATCGTGGACACTTTGGTTTAGCATTGAAATCTTATGCTCACTTTACCTCGCCAATTCGTCGTTACCCTGACTTAGCCTTGCATCGCGCAATTAAATATCAAATTGCGAAACAAGCAGGTCACGGTTCACAGCGTTGGACACCAACAGGTGGCTACCATAGTGATATGGACACCATGTTGCAATTAGGCGAGCACTGCTCTTTAACTGAGCGCCGTGCTGATGAAGCAACACGAGATGTCGCTGATTGGCTGAAATGTGACTTTATGCTGGATCAAATTGGTCAACAATTTACAGGTATTATCACCAGCGTAACGGGCTTTGGTTTCTTTGTCCGCTTAAACGATCTGTTTATCGATGGTTTGGTGCATGTTTCCACATTAAATAATGATTACTATCAATATGACAATGTTGGTCAGCGCTTGATTGGTGAGTCTTCAGGGCAAGTTTATCGCCTTGGTGATGAAGTGGAAGTGAAAGTGGAAGCAGTGAGTATGGATGAACGAACTATTGACTTCTCTTTAATTTCAACAACACGTACCGCGCGTAATCCGGGTAAAACAGCCCGTGTTCGTGGCCTCAAAGGTGAAAAAGACAAGAAAAACGCAAGTTCTAGTAAGTCTCGTCGTCGTGATGCAAGCAAAGACAAAAACTTTGAGCCAGATAGTGCTTTCAAAAAAGGCAAATCATCAGGTCGAGGTAATGCGAGCAAAGACAAAGCTGTAAAAGACCAAGTTGCGAAAGATAAAGCAAGTAGCAAACGTAAGAAAGCATCATCACAAACCAAAAAGATAGAGGCAAAACTTAAAGCTAAACGCGCAGCCAAACGCGATAACGCATAAAGTTTCGTTCTTCTGGTTCTTTTTAAAAGGCGGAGACTCCGCCTTTTATCTGTTTTGTGCCTTTTATTTTTTAATGAGTAAGCACCGCTATGAGCGAAGAAATTATTTATGGTATTCACGCAGTAACCGCATTACTTGAGCGTGATCCTGCACGTTTTAAAGAAGTTTATGTATTAAAAGGGCGTGAAGATCGCCGTTTAACACCTGTTATTCATGAATTAGAAGCTCAAGGCATTCTAGTTCAAGTGGCTAATCGCCAATGGTTAGATAGCCAAACAGAAGGTGCTGTTCACCAAGGTATTATTGCTAAAGTAAAACCAGGTCGTCAGTATCAAGAACAAGATTTACCAGACTTATTAGCTAAAGTTGATACACCTTTCTTATTAGTGCTAGATGGTGTTACTGATCCCCATAATTTAGGGGCTTGTTTACGTAGCGCAGATGCAGCTGGTGTGCATGCTGTTATCGTTCCAAAAGATCGTTCTGCACAATTAAACGCAACAGCCAAAAAAGTGGCTTGTGGTGCAGCAGAAAGTGTACCTTTAATTAAAGTGACTAACCTTGCTCGTACATTACGTTTCCTGCAAGAAGAGAACGTTTGGATTGTCGGCACAGCAGGCGAAGCAGATCATACTTTATATCAAAGCAAACTCACTGGCCCAATGGCATTAGTGATGGGCGCTGAAGGTGAAGGTATGCGTCGTTTAACTCGAGAGCATTGTGATGAGCTGATTAGTATCCCAATGGCGGGTACGGTGTCTTCACTCAACGTTTCTGTGGCAACCGGCGTTTGCTTATTTGAAGCGATGCGCCAGCGTATTATCGTGAAATAATTGCGTGAAATAATCGCTGATTTTATTTTATTCTCTATACTCCCTTGAGTTTTATTGACCGCGGGGGTATAGTTACGCGTCAATTTTTTCAGTCACAACTTAAACAAGTTCCTTGCCTCCATGGGTGGTGACTGACCCTGACAGGAGGCTGATAAATCCGTAAGGAGCAATATCAAATGCGTCATTACGAAATCGTTTTTATGGTTCATCCTGACCAGAGCGAACAAGTTCCGGGCATGATCGAGCGTTATAAAACCGCTATCACTAATGCAAATGGTCAGATCCACCGTCTAGAAGACTGGGGTCGTCGTCAATTAGCTTATCCAATCAACAAACTGCACAAAGCACACTACGTTCTGATGAACGTTGAAGCTCCGCAGGAAGTGATTGATGAACTGGAAACTACTTTCCGTTTCAACGATGCCGTTCTCCGCAACATGATTATGCGTACTAAACACGCAGTAACTGAAGCTTCTCCAATGGTTAAAGCAAAAGACGAACGCCGTCGTGATATCGCTGATGACCTCGATGATGAAGATGAAGTTGATGATGTAGCAGAGGATTCTGAAGAGTAATTAGTGCTGTGACGGCTAATAATCATTTGGTGCTAACTGGCACAGTGTGCAAAGCATTAATTCGAAAAGTTAGCCCCGCTGGGATCCCGCACTGTCAATTTGTTATTGAACATCGTTCAATACAAGAAGAGGCGGGATTAAAAAGACAATCATGGTGCCGAATGCCCATTATTGCTAGCGGGAAAGCGTTACAAGCAGTTACTCACAGTATAACGGTCGGCAGCCAAATCACCGTTTCTGGATTCATTAGTAGCCATCAGGCGCGAAATGGATTGTTTAAATTGGTGCTTCATGCCGAGCAGATTGAATTGATAGATTCTGGAGACTAGCCATATGGCACGTTATTTCCGTCGTCGTAAGTTCTGCCGTTTCACAGCAGAAGGCGTACAAGAGATCGATTATAAAGATATCGCTACGCTGAAAAACTATATCACTGAAAGTGGTAAAATTGTACCAAGTCGTATCACCGGTACTCGTGCAAAATACCAGCGTCAGCTGGCTCGTGCTATCAAGCGCGCACGCTACCTGTCTTTATTACCTTATACTGATCGTCATCAGTAATAGGTATATAGTCCATTAATGACTTGTAGAGGATAAGGTAATGCAAATTATTCTGCTTGATAAAGTAGCGAATCTGGGTAGCCTGGGTGATCAGGTTAACGTAAAATCGGGCTATGCTCGTAACTATTTAATCCCACAGGGTAAAGCTGTTTCTGCGACTAAGAAAAACATCGAGTTTTTCGAAGCGCGTCGTGCTGAGTTAGAAGCTAAATTAGCTGAAACTTTAGCAGCAGCTGAAGCTCGTGCAGCGAAGATCAATGCACTGGGTTCTGTCACTATCAGCTCTAAAGCGGGTGACGAAGGTAAACTGTTTGGTTCAATCGGTACTCGTGACATCGCTGATGCAGTAACTGCAGCTGGCGTTGAAATGTGTAAGAGCGAAGTTCGCCTGCCAAATGGCGTTCTGCGTACTACTGGTGACCACGAAGTTCACTTCCAAGTTCACAGTGACGTATTCGCTGAACTGAATGTTATCATTGTTGCTGAATAATCTCTGATTAAACAGTTAATGTTGATAAAGAAAAACGCCAGCTAAGCTGGCGTTTTTTTGGGGATAAATAAATGCTTTTTTTACTATGGTGTACGGTAATAACTTCCATCACTCAAACGAGTGTAAGTGATAACAGTACCGGCGCTATTTGTCACTTCTAGCATACTGACATCACCTTGTGGATTACGCTGTAAACGAATAGCTTGCCCTGAGCGTAATTGGCTTAATGATTTCTGTTGGTCTTCTGACTTCGCCATAGAAAATGCATCATTGACAGGAAGTTGATTGTCTCTAAAAAGCTGCGCTAAGGTTTGTCCCTCTTTAATGGTATAAGTCTGCCATGTTTGCGCTGGTGTTGATTGAGTGTCTTGTTGCGGTGTTGTTTGAGCAATATTTCCCTCATGATCATTTGTCGTTGGAGCCTCAATTGATGGAGAAATTCCAGGTTCGGCATTTGAGTTATTTTGTGCTTGAGGGATCGGTGTTTGATACGCCGGATCATTGGTAGATGATGCTATTGGCACCGGAAGATCATTCGTTGATGATGACGGTTGAGGTGGCTCACTAGTGTTTTCACTTGTCGGCCAAAAAAACACGACCAATAAAGCAATAGCAATAACCAGTATTGCTCGACGATGTAAGCCAGGGAATTTGCCCATATTCACCTCATTATTGATCTGTGAATCAGTATTATGAATTGCTGTAACATCTTTTTTATTCCTTGTAGCCATACTAGCACGAACCATGATCCTAACCTGCTCCCTGAATTCTTTTCAGAATTATCTATTCGCTCTAACCGTTAATGTTCTTTATTCCCTTGATGGTTAACTAAAAACAGTTTCATACGTTGATACACATTTTTATCAGTTTCTATGGTTAAAGCCTGCGTTAATTCACCATAAAGATCATGAGGCAATAATGTGTCAGACCATGTTGAAAGAACATTCAGCGCCATATTTCTATCACGCAATGTTGGACTGCGTAATTGCCTTTTGATAAGTGACCAGCCGATACCAGGAAAACCACCAAGATCTTGCATAATATATTCAACGGCATGATGAGACTGATATTCAGAGTCGGTAGTTATTAATGGATCATCTATGCTATCTAATGCTGTTAATTCAATTTGTTGTTCTGCAAGTTTAACTACTCTTTCTATTTTGTGAGAAGCATCTGTTTGCATTAATTGGTGCCACCAATCCGCATTGGGATTGTCTTTTTGTAGTGAAAAGAGTAATTCCCAAATATCAAGGCGAAGAGATTTAGCGACAAGGCTTGCTTGGTAATTTTTTGAGCGAGAAGGATTTTGTAATGCTTCGATAATGAGTGTCGACCATTCTGGTTTTTGAATAATATTTTGCGAAGCAGAGATAATTTGTTGTTGGCATTGATCGTTCCAGCCGAGAGACTCGAGTAATAACCAATCTTCACCACTATTTTGTACAAAGTCAGCGATTTCACAGACACAATAAAGGAGCTTTAATTCTTTTGGTGGCAAAGTATCGACTTGTGAAATAAAAGCATTACACGCTTGGGTGCCCTCTACATAATCATAGATATCTTTTGCAGGGCCTCCATTAAGCAGTGCGCGTAAAAGATCACTACAACCAAGTAGTAACTCATTATCTAAAGGATGTGTGTTTAACATCTCTAATAATGCCCCTTTTGTGACACAGTCATAGGCTACATATTCTGTCATCACATTATTTTTATACCCTTCAGTCAGCAGCCAATAGCGATTATTAACAGACAGTGTTGAAGGCAGATGTTCGATAAATTGAATACGTCCCCAGCCTTTAGTTCGTTGACCTAGGGAATATAAAAAAGGCTCAAATTCTTCACAGGAGAGGCGCTGTTTCAGCGATCGAATAGCATAAAGTGTAAATTCAGGGTGAAGGGCAAACAATAAAAGTAAACGTTGAGAAGGACTATCGCTAAACGTGCCTAATAGCCCTAATGCGATTTTGATCGGATTTTTATCAGGGCTTGACTTCAAGATCCACAAGATGAATTGAAAATAGACCTCATGATTAATCAATGTTTCATCTTGTTCTATTTTCTTTATCAGATGAGGAAGATAGGTAATAGGCGCGAGTTTATCTTGGTAGGCCATTGAATAAAAAGAATCGACATGCTCTTTATCAGGCAAAAAAACGACATGTTTTATTGCATGATAGAGCGACAAGGCAAATTCTTCACATGCTTTTTGAGAAGGCTGTCGTTCAATCGCTCGACCTATTCGTTGGTGCAAAATAATACCTTCACGAGCGCCAGCTGACCAACTAAAAGGTATTGAATTGTCAGATTTTACTTTTAGATGCGCGTCTGACAATAGATTTAATTCATCAGGTAATGGTGTATCACCTATTTCATAAGGTTTTAATTGTGAAAAAATTGAAGGGGCAGAAGACGAGCAAACGTTAGGAAAGTCTACTGTGATATCGATAGACAGAGGTGACTTACTGAAAAGCTTATCGCGCCAATTAGTCATAATAGATCCTATTTGTTTTGCCGTCTTAGTATAACTTTAGCGGAAAATAGGAAAGCTGGACAAAAAAAGCCAGAAAATCCACTTATATCACTTAAAAAATCCCTACTCGAAACATACCTCCCTTCTTGAGATAAAAAACAAATCAAAAAAAACTGGTCAATAAAATTAAAAAGCGGTACATTAGCGCAATTCTAGATTTGTTATATTATAACATTACAAACAAATGGGGTTTATTATGAAACTAGGTATCCACCCTCAATATCGAACAGTGATTTTCCATGACACTAGTGCAGATGCTTATTTTAAAGTGGGTTCAACCATCCAAACGGAAAAGACAATAGAGTATGAGGGGCAAACATACCCTTATGTGACGTTAGATGTCTCCTCTCAATCACACCCATTTTATACCGGTAAGCAGAAGACACATTCTCAAGAAGGTAATGTGGCACGCTTTAATAAACGTTTTGGTCAATTTATTAAGTAAGGAAGAAAAAATGCAGGTATTAAGTTCATTGAAAAGCGCTAAACAACGCCATCCAGATTGTAAAGTGGTGCGTCGCCGTGGTCGCCTTTATGTAATTTGTAAGTCAAATCCACGTTTTAAAGCTGTTCAGGGGTAAGATCATGCAAAAACCAATTCTTTCTTGTGTTTTGATTATGGGATTATTGGGTAGTGCAATGTCGGTTTTAGCACATGGTCACCATCATGAAAAAGTACAAACACAAGCACAGCGAGATGCAGCGAATGGGATTTTCGAGGACAAGGATGTTCTCGATCGTAAACTCAGCGATTGGGAAGGGGTATGGCAATCTGTAGAGCCTTATCTTCGCAGTGGCGAACTCGATGTTGTTTTACAGAAAAAAGCAGAGACGAAAAAAGATAAAACTGTTGAAGAGTATCGTGCCTACTACACACAAGGCTACAAAACAGACGTGGATATGATTGGTATTGAAAATAATATCATTGAATTTCATCAAGGTGAGAAAGTAGAGAGTTGCGAATATCACTATGATGGTTATCGTATTTTACATTATGAGTCTGGTAAAAAAGGGGTTCGTTATTTATTTAGATGTGACGATCCTACAAGCCAAGCACCTAAATTTATTCAATTTAGCGACCATATTATTGCACCAGAGAAAGCAGGGCATTTCCATTTATATATGGGCAATACATCGCAAGATGAATTACTTAAAGAGTTGAGTAATTGGCCAACTTACTATCCTTATTCTATGAAGGCAGATGATATTGTTCATGAAATGCTTTATCACTGATAACTAATTGATAAAAATATTGGGCTAACACCTTATACCCTTGGTTATTACCGAGGGTATTTTTTCTTAACAATAATGATAAAAAAGGAAAAAGCAGTAGCATCCATGCTGACTTACTTTTATAGGTTGGGTTAACAATTATTTATAACCCTTGGCAGAGGTATTTCATTTCCATATAGTCTTCAATACCGTGTTCAGAGCCTTCACGACCTAAACCTGATTGTTTAATTCCTCCAAATGGCGCAACTTCATTAGAAATTAAACCCGTATTAATGCCCACCATGCCGTATTCTAAATTTTCAGCAACACGCCAAATACGCTGTGGATTTTCACTATAAAAATAAGCCGCTAAACCATAAATGGTGTTATTGGCTAAATGCACCACTTCATCTTCATTTTCAAAGATAACTAAAGGTGCCACAGGGCCAAAGATCTCTTCTTCAAGAATATGACTATCTGCGGGAACATTACCTACAACAGTAGGTTGGAAGAAATTTTCACCCGCTTTATCACTTTCGCCACCACAAAGTAGTGTCGCACCACGTTTTAGCGTATCAGCCAGTAAAGATTGTGATTTTTCAACTGCTTTGCGATTAATAAGAGGCCCAATAGTGACACCTTCTGCAAAACCGTTACCCACTTTGAGTTTTTTAACAGCAGCAACAAAGCGTTCACTAAATTGCTGATAAACGTCTTTATGAATATAGAATCGGTTAGCGCAAACACAGGTTTGTCCTGCATTACGGAATTTAGCACCCATTGCCCCTTCAACAGCTTTATCTATATCAGCGTCGTTAAAAACAATAAACGGCGCATTGCCGCCCAATTCTAAAGAGACTTTTTTTACGCTATCAGAACATTGGCGCATTAATAAACGTCCAACACCTGTCGAACCCGTAAAACTTAATTTACGAATGCGATTATCAGAGGTAAAGACTTCGCCAATTTTAATGGCATCACCTGTAACAATATTAATAACACCCGCAGGAATACCTGCTTGAGTTGCTAATTCCGCTAAAGCCAATGCGGTATAAGGTGTTTCATTGGCAGGTTTAATCACCATGGTGCAACCTGCGGCTAATGCTGGTGCGGCTTTTCGGGTGATCATAGCTGCTGGGAAGTTCCAAGGCGTAATGGCAGCACAAACACCGATACCTTGTTTAATTACCATCAAACGTTTATCAGCAGAAGGTGAGGGAATAATTTCACCGTTGGTTCTTTTGCCCTGCTCTGCAAACCACTCAATAAAAGAAGCCGCATAAGTAATTTCACCCTCTGCTTCAGCAACAGGTTTACCCTGCTCAAAGGTCATTAATTCAGCTAATTTTCTTTTATTTTCAGTGATTAATCTAAACCAGTTTTGCAATAACGCTCCGCGCTGATGTGCTGTAAGTGCGCGCCATTTTGGTAAGGCTTTTTGTGCAGCATCAACAGCCATTATTGCTTCTTGAGTTGCCATATTGGGTACAGTACCGAGTAAAGTACCCGTGGCAGGATCAATAACATCAACGGTTTCATTATTTTTAGCATTACACCAAAGACCATCAATATAGCCTTGTTCACGGAAATAGGGATTTGTCGTTATCTTCACTTAATACCTCTCTGAACACATTATATTGATATTTATAAGGCTAGGCAGTTCTATGCCTGTTTATAATTATATGCCTGTGTTGCGATGTTGTGAAAATAAGTATGACAAATGCCAATAAAAAAACGTCAAAACACGGTGGATAAGGTCAATTGCTTACGTTTTTAAGGAATAATCCCCATTACTCAAGACTGAAGGTTTACGCTGTACCTTACCACTGTTATTCTTGGGTTTAACTTTCATAAAAAACAGGTATTTTTCATGTCAAAACCATCATTTGATTCTATTGAATCACAGGCAAGTTACGGTATTGGTCTGCAAGTCGGTCAACAACTGACTGAGTCAGGTCTTCAAGGATTAGAGCCCGCAGCACTGTTAGCTGGCTTGACCGATGCATTAGAAGGTAATGCGCCTTCTGTACCTGTTGAAACATTACACAATGCCTTACGTACTATGCACGAGCGTGCTGAAGCTGTTCGTCAAGAACGCCAAGCAGAGCTGGCTGATGCTGGTAAAGTTTTCTTAGAAGAAAATGTGAAAAATGAAGGCGTTCAGGTTACAGAATCAGGTTTACAGTACAAAGTCCTGACAGCGGGTGAAGGTGCAATCCCTGCGCGTACTGATCATGTTCGTGTTCACTACACGGGGCGTTTAATTGATGGTACTGTGTTTGATAGCTCAGTTCAACGTGGCCAACCTGCTGAATTCCCAGTAAATGGCGTTATCGCAGGCTGGATTGAAGCATTAACATTAATGCCAGTAGGCTCAAAATGGGAATTATATATTCCTTACCAATTAGCTTATGGCGAACGTGGTGCGGGTGCGGCTATTCCTCCATTCGCGACATTAGTATTTGAAGTAGAATTATTAGAAATTTTATAATTTCTTATTCTGCGGTAAATCAGAGTAAAAAATAGCTGGTTTTTGCCAGCTATTTTTGTCTCTATACTAAAATAAAGAGATAGTAGGGTAATTAATTTTTATAAGGGGCGTTATCTGCTTATAAAAATAAGAGAGGTGCATGATGTTAGAACAAGTCAGCAAATTAGCCCGCCAAGCAGGTATGGCGATAATGCAAATCTACCAGCAATCAGAGCCTATCCAAGTACAGGAAAAAAGTGATAATTCACCTGTCACAGAGGCTGATTTGGCCGCTCACCAAATTATCAAACAAGGACTTGCTTCTATTGCCCCTGATATACCTCAATTATCTGAAGAAGATCCCCCTGAATGGGACGTTCGCCGTTATTGGGATCGCTATTGGTTGATTGATCCTCTAGATGGAACTAAAGAATTTATTAGCAAAAATGGTGAGTTTACGGTGAATATCGCCTTAATTGAAAAAGGTATTCCTGTTTTAGGCGTTGTTTATGCACCGGTTCAAAATGTGTTATATGCGGCTGCCAATAAACAAGCATGGAAAGAAATGTGTGGTCGGAAATTACCTATTCATGCTAGCCGTGCTGAACCTCCAGTGATTGTGATTAGTCGTTCTCATCAAGATGATGAATTAAAAGAGTATTTATCTCAACTTGGTGAACATCAAACGGTTGCCGTTGGCTCTTCTTTAAAATTTTGCCTTGTGGCGGAAGGTAAAGCGCAACTTTATCCTCGTTTTGGACCAACACATACATGGGATACTGCAGCAGGTCATGCTATTGCGATTGCAGCTGGTGCGCATGTCACCGATTGGAAAGGGATCACGTTAGATTATTCCCCTAAAGAATCGCTGATAAACCCAGGATTTAGAGTTTCTATTTTTTAAATAAACCAGATGAAGTTGGAGCCCTTGATGTGAAAGGGCTCTGACATGGTAAACTATTCTTTAATTAAATCGTTGATAAGGTTGATTGCCGTCGTAATCTCTGCACCGCTTAATACACCTTCTTTGACGAAACGAACCTTACCTTGCTTATCTAAAACAACAATAGCTGAACTCTCTTTTTCTAATCCCCAGCCTTTTAATGCTATGCCATCAGCATCAACAATAAACTGTGACCAAGGAAATTCTTTTTTACTGTCTTCAACACTACTACGAACAAATGGACCTGTGCCAAAGACTGCATCATCAGTATTAATAATCGTTGTAGTTTGATAACTGGTATGTGGGAATTTAGCCAGTTTTACGGCTTCAATAAATGGTGCATTCATCTCCTTAGCCTTGCTACGTCCTGCTATATGCTGAACAGTACGTACTTTTCCACTGAGCAGACCACTATTCCAATTTTGGTAGCTAAACTTATCTTTGGTTGTGTCATAAAGTAGCTCACCTTTGTCATTGATTGTGACAGCAGGAAGTACTGTATTTTCAGTGATGTTATGTGCAAACGCCCATGTGGATGTGCTGAGTAAAAGAGCAGCTAAGGTTATTTTGTGCATAGCCATTGTCCTATTATTGAAATCGACGTTAGATTCTATCTAAGCATAGAAGCTAGTGAAGAATAATACCTCATCACTGATACATTTATTTAACATTGAGTGGGTAAAATAACGCACACACTATCTTTATTTATATTTTTTACTGTCAATAAATGTAAAAACAGATAAGAAAATCAAATAAGTTGAACCTAGTACTTATAATTAGGTCTTTAAATTTGATATATAAAGATAAGTCTTTATGACTTATTTAACTCAACAACGAGCATGGGAGACTAACTGAAAGATGAAAATCTTCAATCGCTATAACCCTGAAAAAATTGCTCTCTACGTTAAGACATTATTTCGTGGACGGTTTTACATCAAAGGAATGGGTGCATTTGAATTCGATTATGGCAAAATACTACTGCCTAAAATAAAAGATAAGCTACATTTTAATGTGATGAGTGAAGTGAACCAGCAGGTGGTTTTACTGAAAGCAGAACTGGGCTAACTTTTATCTGATAGATAACTGAGTCTTTCTCGTGAAAACTTTCGATAAGACTCAGTTATTAATTTCAATTTGTTACTAGTTAACTTGTCGTTTTATTTTCATCTACTTTTATATCGACTTCGGTTGTTGTCTGTACAACAGGAACGTGTTCTTGCAAAACAGGTTTAACCGGTGGAATATCATCAACTTTAGTTACGAGTAATTGATCTATTTTGTAATTATCAATATCGACAACTTCAAATTTATACCCTGAGAACTTCACATAATCAGTACGTTTTGGAATTTTACGTAAACGGTACATCATAAAGCCCGCAATGGTTTCGTAGTTACTTGAATCGGGGAAATCATCAATATCAAGAACGCGCATTACATCATCAATTGGCGTACCGCCTTCAACTAGCCATGAGTGCTCATCACGGCTAACAATTTGTTCTTCTTGCCCTGGTCCAATTAAATCCCCCATCAAGGTTGTCATTACATCGTTTAACGTAATCACACCCATCACCATCGCGTATTCATTAAGGATGATGGCAAAGTCTTCACCAGATGTTTTAAAGCTTTCCAACATATCTGAAAGCGTTAATGTATCAGGAATAATCAGCGCTTTACGGATATGAACACCTTCATTGAGGTTTAAGCTTTGTCCGTTAATAACGCGATTAAGAAGCTCTTTAGAATCAACATAACCAATAATATGGTCGATATCGCCTTCACAAACCAAGAATTTAGAGTGAGGCTGTGTGGCAATTTTTTCTTTGATATCACTTTCTGTTTCTTCACGATCAAAATAGACCACATCTTCTCGTGGTGTCATAGCCGAAGGGACAGTGCGTGACTCTAACTCAAAGACGTTTTCAATCAGTTCATGTTCTTGTTTACGTAAAACACCGGCAACAGCGCCTGCTTCAACAATGGCAAAAATATCATCAGAAGTAATATCTTCATTTCTCACCATCGGGATTTTAAATAATTTGAAGATAAGATCAGCCATACCATTGAATAACCAAACCAGAGGGCGAAAGAAGGCAAGGCAGAAACGCATTGGGTTCACAATTCTTAATGCGATAGCTTCTGGTTTTATCATACCAATGCGTTTTGGCGTTAAGTCAGCCAGTAAAATAAACATTGATGTGACAATAATAAAAGAGCAAATCGATCCTAATTGTTGTGAGAGTGCTTCATCAAAAAATTGTAGGAAAAAGCTTTTTAATGAAGGCGAAAATGCAGATTCACCAACAATACCCGCTAAGATAGCGACAGCGTTTAATCCAATTTGCACGACGGTAAAAAACATGCCCGGCATTTCTTGCATTTTTAATACACGAGCAGCGTTGATATTGCCCTCATCAACAAGTTGTTTGAGCTTAATTCGACGAGAAGCAGCAAGAGAGATTTCAGACAGCGAAAAAAAGGCGCTGATAGCACAGAGCAAAAGCACAATGAGTAAACTATTAAGCATATAAGGCTCACACCACCCCAAGTATTTAGTCCAAAGGGTAATACTAGAGTGTTAAAAATAGAAGATAAATCAATATATTGTGATGAAATTATTCACAAAGAAAGATAAGAGGGCGCAATTATATCATCGCCCTGCTATTTTCTGCTAGTTTTACTTTTCAGGAGGATAACAGATACCTATCCCACCTAATCCACAATAACCTTGTGGGTTTTTATAGAGATATTGTTGGTGATAATCTTCAGCAAAATAAAAAGGGCCCGCTGGCTGAATTTCTGTGGTGATTACTTCAGTAGCACCTTGAGTATTCATAGCTTGTTGATAGTGTTTTTTGGACTCAATAGCTTGCGCATATTGATCTGCATTAACCGTGTAAATTGCCGAGCGATATTGGCTGCCAATATCGTTACCTTGACGCATACCTTGTGATGGATTGTGATTTTCCCAAAAAAGAGCCAAAAGTTGTGAATAGCTAATCACTGAGGGATCAAAAACCACTCTCACGACTTCACTATGACCTGTTAATCCTTGGCAAACTTGTTGATAGGTTGGGTTTTCTGTTACACCACCGCTATAACCCGCACTTGTTGAGTAAACGCCCTGTTGTTGCCAAAACAGACGTTCAACCCCCCAAAAACAGCCCATCGCAAAATAAGCGATACTCATCTTTTCAGGAATGTCATTAATAGAATGCCCATTTACTGCATGATTAGCAGATATTTCTAATGGTATCGAAGTACCCCTTAAGGCATTCTCTGGTTGGTAAGCTTTATGTTGCAAGGTAGACTCCAGTTTTTATATTTGTAAACGCTTTACTATGGTAAAGGCTTAATATTGTTATAAACTAAATCTACAATAAAGCTTAAAACAGTTTGTCGTCAATTCATCACATGGATTAAATTATATTGAGGAGAAAACGTGCCGAGATACTCCGTTATCTACGTTCTCTGTCTGTCTTTTATCGCACCTGTTGCCTATGGGGCAAATTTGCGTTTAAAAGTAGAAGGTTTAGAAGGGCAACTCGAAAAAAATGTGCGAGTCCAGCTATCAAACATTACAACAGAAGAAGTTGCACCTGACGGGCGTTTTCGTGCGCGTGTTGAAAAGGCAATTCAAGAAGGACTTCGCCCATTAGGCTATTATCAGCCTACGGTGACATTCTCTTATCAAGAAAATACACCGCCAGCACGTTCGATATTAACGGCAAAAGTAGAGCCGGGTATTCCTATTTTACTCAAAGGTGTGGATATTGTTCTTGAAGGTGGCGCTAAAACCGATGAGCAATATGCTAAGGTCATTAAAGAGAATACCCCGCCACTTGATAGCGTGTTAAATCATGGTGATTATGAAAAGCTCAAAGGTTCGCTAACTGGGCTTGCTGTTCGCCGTGGCTACTTTGATGCTGAAATGGAAAAAAGCCAGCTTGGTGTTTCTTTAGATAATCACGCCTCTTATTGGGATTTTGTCTTTAATAGTGGTGAACGTTACCGTTTTGGTAAGGTGAATTATACTGGCTCTCAAATTCGTGAAGACTATCTACAAAATATTGTTCCTTTTAAAGAAGGGCAATATTACTCCTCAGAAGAGCTTGCTGAATTTAATCGACGTTTAGCGGCAACAGGTTGGTTTAACTCAGCACTTGTGACGCCTGATATCGCAAAAGCACGCAGTGAACATTCTTATTTGCTACCTATGGATGCGGTTGTCACTCCTCGCTCTCGTAACTACGTTGAATTAGGGGGCGGTTATGCAACTGATGTAGGGCCTAGGTTGAATATGCAGTGGAATAAACCTTGGATGAATTCTCGTGGTCATAGCCTGACGTCAGATCTTAGTATTTCTCAACCCGAACAATCTATTGGTGCAAAATACAAAATCCCATTAAAAATTAATCCATTAGAGCAATATTATGCGGTAGATGGTGGTTTTAAGAGAACAGACTATAATGACACGCGTTCTGATACTACAACGCTGAATCTTTCTCGAAATTGGGATATGTCTACAGGTTGGCAATATAGCGTAAATACCCGCTGGAGCCTTAGCCACTTTACTCAAGGGCAAGACACTTATACCACCATGTTGTTATATCCAGGGGTTAATGCGAGTCGGGTTCGTCAACGCGGTGGCATGATGCCTTATTGGGGAGATAGCCAACGTTACTCTATAAATTACTCAAATAAAATTTGGGGTTCTGATGTTGAGTTCTTAGCTTTTAATGCTCAACAAGTGTGGATACGCACGCCTTGGGAAGGACATCGTTTTGTTGTCAGAGGTAATTTTGGTTGGATTGAAACCAATGCTTTTGGGCAAGTGCCACCTGAACTTCGTTTCTTTGCGGGTGGTGATAGAAGTGTTCGTGGTTTTAAATACCAAAGCATTTCACCTGAAGATAGCAAAGGTAACTTAACGGGTGCCTCAAGAATGTTAGTTGGTTCAGCCGAATACCAATATAACGTGACAGGAAACTGGTGGGGTGCAGTCTTTATTGATAGCGGTGAAGCAGTCAATGATTTTACTCGAAGTGATTTTAAAACAGGTGCAGGTGCAGGTGTACGTTGGGCATCACCTGTTGGTCCAGTTAAATTTGATTTAGCATTACCTGTTAGTGATGTAGATAAACGTAGACTCCAGTTTTATATCGGGTTAGGAGCAGAGTTATGAAGAAGTGGTTGAAATGGATTGCACTTACCCTCCTTATCCTTATTTTGCTTACTTTCGGTACTGTAGCTTGGGTTTTAGGAACTCAATCTGGTTTACATTTTGCCATTAACAGCGCAGCGCGTTGGGTTCCCGGCTTAGCCATTAAAGAGGTTAACGGAGGCTGGCAAGATCTACGTTTAACCGGTGTTGAATATCAAATGCCTGGTGTTGACGTTAATGTGGGTGAATTGTCATTAGGATTACGTTTAGCGTGCCTGACTGATAAACAAGTTTGTGTCGATACATTAGGCACACGAGATGTTGTTGTTAATATTGATACTAGCGCTTTCCCTCCTTCTGAAGAAACGCCACCTTCAGAGCCTTTAACTGAGCTTAATGCACCATTACCTATCTATTTAAATTCACTTTCATTGGAAAATACGCATGTGAAGATTGACGATATGGCGATCTCACTTGGTGAATTTAAAACAGGCGCACAGTGGGAAGGTCGTCAAGTTACATTAAATCCAACACTCATTAATGATTTGCTGGTGGCATTACCAAAGACACCAGAAGAAGGAAGTGTTGAAGCAACGGCTCAAGATGTAAAAGAAGTTGCTATGGCAAAACCTCAAGCTGAACCCACAACACCAGAAGAAAAAGAACAGGCATTAGCCGACACAATTAAAGCGATTTTTGCTAAACCTCTGTTAGCTGATTTACCCGAAATTATTATTCCTGTTGATGTGAATGTTGAAGGTATTGAAGGTAAGCAGTTACAAATAACAGGGGATACACCTGTTACGATTAACCAATTATCTTTTGAAGCCAATACGAAAGGTAAGCAAGTTAATCTCACTAAATTAACTGTTGATGCACCAGAAGGTGAAGTTAGTTTAAATGGGGGAATTACCCTAGATAAACAATGGCCTGTTAATTTAGATGTGAATGCGACTATTCGTGATGTTGCAGGGCTTGAAGATTTTAAAGATCAAAAAGCGACGCTTTCTTTGCAAGGCGCATTACTTGAAGAGCTTAAATTAGCACTCTCTTTAACAGGAACGGTTACAGCAACTTTAGACGCTCAAGCTGAACTGGCAAAACCACACCTTCCATTAAAATTAACCTTAGAGAGTCAAAAAGTCCGCTGGCCGTTAACGGGGGATGTGCAGTATCAACTCAATGATACTCGGTTGCGTTTAAATGGTCAGACAGATAACTACGATCTTTCATTACGCTCAGATATTGAAGGTCAGGAGATCCCACCTGCGAAATTAATGCTGGATGCAAAAGGTAATGAAGAAAAAATTGAATTAACACGTCTGCGTTTAGCTGCATTACAAGGCCATGCGGATATCACGGGGGTTGCCGATTGGAGTAAAGCAATTAGCTGGAATGCGTTATTAACCATTTCAGGTATTAATACCGTTAAACAATATCCAGATATGCCCGCGAAATTAGATGGGCGCATTGCTACAACGGGCAGTTTGTATGGTGGTAGTTGGCAATTACGTGTTCCTGAAATCACCTTAGATGGTAATTTCAAAAATAATTTGATTAAGGCGAGAGGGAACGCGTATGGCAACGATTCTGGTCAATGGAATATCCCGCAACTAAAGCTCATTCTAGGTAAAAATAATCTCGATATTGAAGGACATTTAGGTGACAAGTGGGCATTAGATGCCAATATCAATGCTCCCGGTTTAAATGGTTTAGTACCAGGATTAGCTGGTGTGATTAAGGGCAAAGTGAATATTCGAGGTGATATTAATACACCTAAGATTATTGCTGATATCAATGCTCATGGTATTAAATGGCAAGATCAAGTTAGTGTTGAATCCATCACTATTAAAGGTGATGTTCAATCGGACAAAGAAATTGGCGGTAAGCTAGCGATTACTGCTCGTCAGTTAAAACAAGCCGATTTAGTTATTCGTAATTTAACGCTGGATGCAGCTGGTACAGAAAAACAGCATAAACTGACGTTAAAAATGGAGGGGGAGCCTGTTTCTGGTGGACTGACATTAGCAGGTTCATTTGATAAAGAAAAACAGCAATGGAAAGGAACGCTGAATAATACAGCATTTGATACTCCTGTAGGGGAGTGGCGTTTAAATAAAGCTATTGCATTGAATTTATTGGCTGAGAAGCAAGAAGTCACCATTGGCGCTCATTGTTGGATAAATCCAAATGCACAAGTTTGTGTGCCAAAAGCGATAACGGTTGGCGAAAGTGGCAGTGCCGCTATCACGCTGACGCATTTTGATTTAGCGATGATCAAACCTTTCTTACCGCCTGAAACGTCAGTTAGAGGTGTATTTACGGGTGATGCAACTGCGACGTGGAATTCAAAAGGCGGATTACCGAAAGCATCTGTAAACCTTAAAGGGCAAGGTGTTGGCGTAAAACAGAATATTGATGGAACTGTTTTACCGATTGATTTTGATACAATTACTTTAAATGCTGGCGTAAATAATGGCAAAGCTACATTGCAATGGCTGATTAGTATTGCAGGCAATGGTGACTTCAAAGGTAATGTGCATGTTGCTGATCTTGAGAAAAAACGCCAACTGTCTGGTACGGTTGATATTGATAATCTGACATTAGATTTAATCAAACCGTTCTTAGGGAAAGGTGAAATAGCTCAAGGAAGCGTGGGTGCTCAATTACGTTTAGGGGGAAATGCGCAATCACCACTGCTATTTGGTCAATTCGGTATTAATCAATTAAAAGTGGTTGGACACTGGATCCCATTTGATATCACCAAAGGAAATGTTGATATTAGCTTTAATGGTGCAACCTCTGACTTAAGTGGCAGAATCGAAACGCCAGAAGGTTATTTAAATCTTACGGGTAATGCAGATTGGCGTAAATTAGATGAATGGCGCGCTGTTGTGGCTGCAAATGGTAATAAGTTACGAGTGGCACTACCGCCAATGGTGCGTATCGATGTCAATCCTGATTTGGTGTTTGAAGCAAGCCCGCATTTACTGAAATTAGACGGTCGCATTGATATTCCTTGGGCGCGTATTGTGGTGCAAGATTTACCAGAATCTGCGGTATCAGCGTCTTCTGATGAAGTGATGCTGGATAAAAACTTGCAACCTATTGCGCCAAAAGAGACATCCATTCCAATTCAAAGCAATTTAGCGATTAATATTGGCAATGATGTGACACTGGACGCATTTGGGCTTAAAGCAAGATTGACGGGCATGCTGAAAGTCAATCAGAATAAACAAGGGCTTGGTTTAAATGGTCAAATTGATATTCCTAAAGGGGAATTCAAAGCCTATGGACAAGACTTACAAGTGCGTAAAGGACAAATCTTGTTCTCTGGGCCTGTTGATCAGCCTTACTTAAATATTGAAGCGATCCGTAATCCTGAAAATACAGCAAATAATGTTATTGCGGGTGTACGAGTGACGGGGCTTGCAGATAAGCCGAAAGTCGAAATTTTCTCTGAGCCTGCATTTACTCAGCAAGAAGCGTTATCTTACTTGTTAAGAGGGGAAGGATTAGATAAAAGTGGTGATGCAGACTCATCACAAATGACGGCAATGCTGATAGGATTAGGTGTTGGTCAAAGTGGTCAGCTTGTAGGGCGTATTGGTGAAACCTTCGGTGTTTCAGATTTAGCATTGGATACGCAAGGTGTGGGTGATAGCTCACAAGTTGTGGTCAGTGGCAAGATAACCAACGATCTACAAGTAAAATATGGAGTGGGTATATTTGATTCGCTAGCGACGTTAACTTTACGTTATCGCTTGATGCCCAGGTTGTATTTACAAGCAGTGTCTGGTATGAATCAGGCAATAGATCTGCTTTATCAATTTGAGTTTTAAATTATATGCGAATTATTGTTTATGGTAGTTTACGGCAAAACCAAGGTAATCATCACTGGATGACCTATGCGCAGCTATTAGGCGAGCATAAATTAGTGGGATATAAACTTTATGATTTAGGGTTTTATCCTGCTGTGGTTGAAGGTGATGGCGAAATAGAGTGCGAAGTTTATCGGATAACGCCCTCTATTTTGACAGAGCTTGATGAATTGAAAAAGAACGATCAAGATTACAAGCGCCAACTGATTTCAACGCCTTATGGCAGTGCTTGGATCTATCTTTATCAAAAACCTGTTGATGGTTTACGTGAAATAAAAAGCGGTGACTGGCTAAAACGTCACGAAGAAGAGTAATTGGTCAGATCCACCTTTTACTGAAAGATGTCTGAAAACGGCTCGATAGTGATATCGAGCCGTTTTTATTGATGGAATAGGCAGTGTTTTTTTAATTAAATAATATTTTTAATTATATTTATTTTATAAAAACCATTCGTGATAATTACTTTCAAAAATTGAAATTAAAATAAATACTTTGTTTTTTATCTATATGAATATGAATTTTATTAATGGTGTGGCTAATTGACAATAAAAATAATTTAATGTTAAAACGTCAATTGAGTTTGGAGCAAAATAATGAAGAGTATTTCTATGGTATACGAATAATTAATCAAAATTTAATAAGGTAATTTTATGAATGAATCAAATGAGATTTCTCGCCTTTATAAAACCCCTCCCAAAGAAGTAAAGCAAAATCAAAATATAGAAAATCATCACTTTACTGATATGATTTTACAAACAAAAGTAACTGCAAAAGATGCAATTGATAAATTGGCTTATCTTGCGGGCATTAAAAATGCACCCTCTGATGATAAATATTCAAAATTGAATACATCTAATCTGGATTCACTTCTAGAAAGCGCAAATTTATTAGGTTATGACATCGAAATAGTCAATGTTTAATAAAAATAAAGCAGCCAGAAGGCTGCTTTATTAACTTAAGGAAAAAATAATGAATAAGGATATTATTGAGCTAAATAAAAATATTAACATAGTAGGATTACATTGGGTTTCTCGGTGGCGAGTTAATAATGGAAAAAAGGATTCTTATGTTATTCCTTTCGCGACAACTTATCCGATTAATATTATTTATCATGGTGAAAATGAATTTAAATATGGACAATATGGTATTCATCTAGGGCAACAAGATACATTAACTTTTTTAGGTGATAAAAATAAAAAAATACTCGCTAAGTTTATCGATTGTCGTAAAAATTCACCAACTTTCAAATCAAGATTAAGTTTTTATATTACTCCCTCATCGGCAAGAACGTTGATTATTCCTCCTGGTGTTGCTCATACTTTTCATCACTTAGAAAATATATTTACTTTAAATAATTACACTTTATTTTTACCTACGATAGATAAATTAGCCAGTAAAGCACTGATGTGGTCACCAAATAATGATGTTATTAATCTTCCTGAAGATATTGATATTGACGATATTGATGGTTATGAACCTATGACAGAGGAAGCCTCTGATCTGGTCTACCATCGAATAGCAGATATACAACATGGGATATTGAGCCAACATGCTTTTTTGCATTCAGAAACACGAAAAATTCGTTTAGATGATGGCGATGAAGTTAATTTAAGATTCAGAGAAAAAATAACAGAAAATCAGAAACGGCAATTACCTATATCAACAATTTTAGGTGTGGCGTTTCGTGACATACCTACCATGCAAACAGGCAAAGAGAGTGGCATCGTTCCGTTAACACGAAAATCGCCTATGTATCTTGTTGAACATGGTAATGAAGATTACAACTTTGACTCTTATGGCTTACACCTAGGGCAAGAAGACCATTTAACTTTTTTAGGGGATGCTTCTAGTGAGATAACATTAAAACTTGTCGACATGCGAGAAGGCTCCGCCACTCTATTTTGTGAAGATGAAATAACGTTCAAGCCTTTACCTAATATGGAATTAGTGATCCCCTGTGGGGTAGCTCATGCGTTGTTTAATATGGCTAATATTATTACAGTTAATCGGCCTGTTATATATTTAGATGAAGAAAAAGAGTATATTCCGGGGCATGATGTTATCGACTGGGAAATTGCTAATAAAAATTATCAAGCATATTGCACTAATAAAATAGAGGCTGACTTAGGTTATTATCAATTTATTGTCTCTAAACAAAAAGAGATAATTAAACAGAAACCTACCCATCATACACCAAAATCAATTATTATATATGGCAAGAATAATAAACCGATTAAAGTCTTAATTAAAGAAAAGGTTTAGTTATTATTATGCGTATTATCTTTTTTTATATGCTTTTTTTTGTTTTAACAGCTGATGGATTAATGGTATTTCTTACACCCGTTATTGTTTATCAGTTAACAACAAGTATTGAATATTCAGGATTAACATACGCATTATGGTGGCTACCTCGACTTTTTTTAATACCACTTATTGGTAAATATATTGATGGTCTAGGTATTCGGCCTATCGCTGTTGTTTCTGATGCTTGTAAAATAGTAGGGTGTTTATTTTTATTACTTACTCATTTTACATCTGATTTGATGATAGCGATAAGTTTTGGTTTGATTGGTAGTTTAATTTCTATTGGAAATTCACAAACATTGATTTCTTATGAAAAAATTATTGCGTTGATAAGTCATCATAAAGAGCATCATATTAATCTAATGTCTAGAATGGATTTCTTAGGTATGGTCATTGGACCATTATTGGGGATTGTTCTTATTGATTTTGGCTACAAGTATTTACTTGTTATACCGTGTCTATTCTATTTTATTAATGCTATTTTCTTTTTATTCTTTTATGCAAGAAAAGAGATTAACACTGAAAATATAAATAACTCGGAAGAGAAAATCTTTTTTACTAAAAAATTTATTTATATTTTTTCCTCACCCATACTGTTATTTTCTGTTTTTATTGCTATTGGTAATAATATGTTTGATGGTTTAATTGAATCCAGTGGAACGGCGTTAATTGATCAGGTTATGAATTTACCGATTAAATACTATGGTTTTATTGATATTGTTGCGGGTATCTTCGGTGTATTAGGAACATATTTATATAGTTATTTAAATCAGTACACAAGTAGAGTTTGGTTAACTATTATTTCAATTGCTACTATTACTATAAGTTCTTCTTTGCTTGTATTTTTTCAAAGCTCAATAATTATATTTATTATTTGCTATGCGGTTTCAATTATTGGAAAAGTCTTTTCAGGTAATGTATTGAGAATATTAAGAATGGAAATTATTCCCATAAATCAGCTCGCTAGCATTTCATCACTGATTATTTTATTAAATCAGATGATATTACCCATTGTTGGGGGGCTTTTATTTTTCTCTACAGGGGAGGTCACCACTATTTATACACTGATGGTTATTGCTATAGGAATAACATTGATAAGTGGTGGATTGCTTGTAATACGCTTAAAAAAGAGACGTCGTTATCATAAAAAAAGCCCTTCAATAAAATGAAGAGCTTATTTATCAGTAAATTATTAAGTCATAATTCACTTAGTTATTCTGAGTGGGTCAGAATTATTTTTTAGCGCGTTCGAAAGAAGACAGAATTTCAGCTTTAGCTGCTTCTACGCCTTCCCAACCGTCAACTTTAACCCATTTGCCCGCTTCTAAATCTTTGTAGTGTTCAAAGAAATGTTTGATCTGTGCTTTTAAAAGCTCTGGCAGATCAGTCACATCTTTAATGTGATCGTATTCTTTGCTCAGTTTAGTGTGAGGAACTGCAACCAGTTTCGCATCTTCACCTGATTCGTCAGTCATTTTCAGTACGCCAACAGGACGGCAACGAATAACTGAACCTGGTTGTAATGGATATGGAGTTGGAACCAGAACGTCTACTGGGTCACCATCTAAAGATAACGTGTTGTTGATGTAACCGTAGTTGCATGGGTAGAACATTGCAGTTGACATAAAACGGTCAACGAACAGTGCGCCACTTTCTTTATCAACTTCGTATTTGATAGGATCAGCGTTTGCTGGGATTTCAATAACAACATAGATATCTTCTGGTAGTTCTTTACCAGCAGGAACATGATTCAGGCTCATAAAAAATTTCCTATAAAAAAATTAATTTTACGTGGGCTTTAGTATAGCGAAAAGTTTTTAACAATACCCGTTTTTTGCCGAACATGTTGCGTTCTGACGTAAAAATAAGCAGCAAATAAAAGGAAGAGCTATTTTCAAAGATGAAAAAACCGGACGAATAAGAAGTCCGGTTTATCTATGTTAGTGCTAAACGAATGGATTATTCTTCGTCTGGATATTGCGCCATAAAGCTTTCAGCTTGTTCAACCATCGATTTAGTCCCTACAAAGAAAGGCATACGTTGGTGAAGTTCTTTTGGTTCGATATCAAGAATACGCTCTTTACCGTTGCTTGCTTTACCGCCAGCTTGTTCGGCTAAGAACGCCATTGGATTGCATTCATAGAGTAAACGTAATTTACCAGTAGGGTGGCTTGCAGTACTTGGGTAAATATAAATACCGCCCTTCAGTAAGTTGCGGTGGAAATCAGCAACTAAAGAGCCAATATAACGTGTGGTATAAGGGCGATTTGTTGCTGCGTCTTGTTCTTGGCAATACTTAATGTATTTTTTTACACCTAATGGGAATTTGATGTAGTTACCTTCGTTGATTGAGTACATGTTTCCTGTTGGTGGGAAATGTACGCTTTCATGAGATAAACAGAATACACCTAAAGATGGATCGTAAGTAAAGGCATGAACACCACAACCTGTTGTATAAACTAACATGGTTGATGAGCCATAAACGACATAGCCCGCGGCTACTTGGCGATGACCTGGTTGTAAGAAGTCATCTAAAGTGACAGATTGGCCAATAGGCGTAATACGGTGGTAAATAGAGAAAATTGTTCCGACGGAAACGTTTACATCAATATTCGACGAACCGTCTAAAGGATCCATTAGTACAACATACTTAGCATTTTCAGCACGATCACCTTCAAAGATAACAATATCATCTTCTTCTTCTGATCCGATACCCGCAACTTCACCACGCGCTTTTAATGCAGCTTTTAGTTTCTCATTCGCGTAAAGATCCAGTTTCATCTGGGCTTCACCTTGAACATTAGAAACACCGTTAGTACCAAGAATATCGACTAACCCTGCTTTGTTAATATCACGGTGGATAATTTTAGCCCCAAGCTTAATCGCCGAAAGTAATGCAGTAAGTTCGCCAGTTGCATGGGGAAAATCTTGTTGTTTCTCGACGATAAATTCGCCTAATGTTTTCATGACGCAGGTCCTGAATGTGAGTGGGTAAAGTAAAAAAGGAGGAAAATCTCCTTGGTGGTGGCAAGTTTAGCCAAAGAATCGCACGATTCAAAGGTTAATCCGTTCCTTATCTGCTTTTTGATCGTTAGAATAGTGACCAACTTCATGCTATTGGACAGAAATTCATGCACATTCATATTCTTGGTATTTGTGGCACCTTTATGGGAAGTCTTGCCATTTTAGCTAGAGCGAAGGGACATAAAGTCACAGGCTCAGATGCTAATGTCTATCCACCCATGAGTACTTTATTAGAAAATCAGGGAATCGAACTGATTGAGGGATATGACCCAAAACAATTAGAACCTGCCCCTGACATGGTGATTATTGGTAATGCGATGACACGAGGAAATCCTTGTGTTGAAGCTGTACTTGAAAAAGGTTTACCTTATACCTCAGGCCCTCAGTGGTTACATGATTATATTTTACCTGAACGTTGGGTGTTAGCCGTTGCTGGAACCCACGGTAAAACCACAACAGCAGGTATGCTGGCTTGGGTTTTAGAAGACTGTGGTTATAAACCTGGTTTTTTAATTGGTGGTGTACCGGGTAATTTCCAAGTATCTGCACAGTTAGGCGAAAGCCCTTTCTTTGTGATTGAAGCTGATGAATATGATAGTGCTTTCTTTGATAAACGCTCTAAATTTGTTCATTATTCTCCACGCACACTGATTTTAAATAATCTTGAATTCGATCATGCCGATATTTTTGATGATTTGGCGGCAATTCAAAAACAATTCCATCATTTAGTTCGTATCGTCCCAGGCACAGGAAAAATCATCATGCCTGATAGCGATATGAATCTAAAACAGACCATTGGTATGGGATGCTGGAGTGAACAAGAATTCACAGGTGAAACAGGAGATTGGCAAGCTAAAAAACTCAGTAATGACAGTAGTCATTTTGAGGTATTTCACAAAGGTGAGCGAGTTGGTGAAGTGTGTTGGGGACTTTCTGGTGAACATAACATGCAAAATGGCTTAATGGCGATTGTTGCAGCGCATCATGTTGGTGTTTTACCTGCTGATGCTTGTGAAGCGTTAGATAAGTTTATTAATGCGCGTCGTCGCTTAGAGCTACGTGGTGAGGTTAACCAAATAAGTGTTTATGATGACTTTGCACATCATCCCACAGCGATTCTGGCAACGCTTGAAGCGTTACGCAGTAAAGTCGGTGGAACTGCTCGTATTATTGCGGTGTTAGAGCCTCGTTCAAATACCATGAAAATGGGAATTAGCAAGGATGATATCGCACCTGCATTAGGTCGTGCTGATGAAGTCTTTTTATTCCAGCCACCTAATATTCAGTGGTTAGTGAGTGACATTGCAGAGCATTGTGTACAACCTGCTCGTTGGAGTACGGATCTTGATACATTAGTCGATATGATTGCGAAAGAAGCTCAAGCGGGCGATCATATTTTGATTATGAGTAATGGCGGTTTTGGTGGTATTCACGAAAAACTGCTCGCAAAATTAGCACAGCCTAAAGATCTTGATAGCCAGTATTAAAAATAAATAAGCCACTGAAAATTCAGTGGCTTATTTTTTGAAGCTGTAGAAAGGCTAATTATAATTCCTGATCAAAAAGATTCAGAATAGCGTCTCGTAATTCTTCTGTGGAAAATCCTGGTGCTGGTGTTGAAAAAATGGTGTCATCACCCGCAATACTGCCAAGGATCCCTTCTGCTTTGCCTAATGAATCTAATAAACGTGCAATAAGTTGTGCCGCACCCGGACTTGTTCTTATCACCACAACAGAATGGTTATGATCGATATCGAGTACCAGATTTTTTAGTGGGCTGCTTGCTGTTGGTACGCCAAGCTCAGTAGGAAGACAATAAACCATTTCCATTTTGGCGTTACGGGTTCTTACTGCACCAAATTTTGTTAGCATACGAGAGATTTTGGACTGATTAATATTATCAAATCCAGCCTCTTGTAATGCAGCCACAATCTCGCCTTGTGAACTGAATTTTTCTTCTTTCAGCAGGGCTTTAAACGCTTTAACCAAGTCTTCTTGCTTAGAAGGAACGCGCATAGTTCACCTTTAGTGAGTTATCAATAACCTGTGCATTATGCAGAGAAGTGAATTTTTATGCAACAAAAGACGAAGAAAGGCGCGTGATAGCCTCCTCAAAATTGTAAAGTAGAATGTACTGCAAAAAAAATTTATTTACGGCGTGTGAATGTGATAATTTAAGGAAAGTAAAACATTTGTTAAATAAATGATAAGCTTAAATGATTATCATAAGGATGATGGTGTACTTAACACTTTGTCATGTTTATTGAAATTATTTATCAAAAGAGTGTCCACTATCTCATTAACAGATAAGCAATTTGTTTAGAATAACCAAAGTATTATTTTTCACTGTAAATGCCTTATTATGCAATATTGCTGTTAAATAATTGTTTTTTACAAGGTGAATTGCGTAATAGTGAATATCTCTAAGGCGTTCCACTATCTTGTAAACTAAGGAGTATCAGAATGAAAGTAGCAGTTCTCGGTGCAGCAGGTGGTATTGGTCAGGCACTGGCACTTCTTCTTAAAAACCAGCTTCCTGCTGGTAGTGAACTCTCTTTATATGATATCGCTCCCGTCACGCCGGGTGTCGCAGCTGACTTAAGCCATATCCCGACTCAAGTTACTGTAAAAGGTTTTGCGGGTGAAGATCCTTCCCCTGCACTAAAAGGCACTGATGTTGTTCTGATTTCTGCGGGTGTTGCCCGTAAGCCAGGCATGGATCGTTCAGATCTTTTCAATGTTAACGCGGGTATTGTGCGTAACTTAATTGAAAAGGTTGCACAAAACTGCCCTAAAGCACTTATCGGTATCATTACTAATCCAGTGAATACAACGGTTGCTATTGCCGCTGAAGTACTCAAAAAAGCAGGCGTTTATGATAAAAAACGTCTCTTCGGAATTACTACACTCGACATTATTCGCGCCAATACCTTTGTCGCTGAACTAAAAGGTAAAGATCCACAAAAAACCAATGTTCCTGTAATCGGCGGACACTCTGGTGTGACTATCCTTCCTCTATTATCCCAAGTTGATGGCGTTTCATTTACTGATGATGAAATTGCTGCACTGACTAAACGCATTCAAAATGCAGGTACTGAGGTAGTAGAAGCAAAAGCCGGTGGCGGATCAGCTACATTATCAATGGGCCAAGCAGCGGCTCGTTTTGGTCTTTCATTAATTCGCGCTCTAAATGGCGAGAAAAATGTTATTGAATGTACCTATACAGAAGGTGACGGAGAATATGCCCGTTTCTTTGCACAACCTATTCTTTTAGGTAAAAACGGTGTAGAGGAATATTTATCTATTGGTAAATTAAGTGATTTTGAAAAGCAATCTCTTAATGGCATGTTAGATGTATTGAAAAAAGATATAATTCTTGGTGAAGAATTTATTAATAAATAAAGAAATACTTTTTTTGCTATAAAAATAATGCAAATTTAAATAAAAACCGCTGATACTATATCAGCGGTTTTTTTTATTAATTATAATGTCTGTAATTATTAGTTAATTATTAGTTTTGGTACGAATCTTTCGCTCAAGTAATTCTCCTGTTTCAGGATGAAAATAACGACTAGGCCAAATTTCAGAGGGGGAGACACCAAGATAATCAGCAATGATTTTTTCTCCTTTAGGCCAAGGGCGTGATAGCGCATTAGCGAGTGTTGAAGAGCTTAACCCTGCTTGGCGAGAGATGGCAGCAAGTGTTGTTCCTCGTTTTCTAAGTGCGGCAATAATATCGGCAGGATGCCAATCAGATTTCCTTGAAATCATTTTTAATCCTTTTTCTATAAAATTAATTGCTGTGTTAGTGGTATAAATAACAGTTTATTAGAAATGTCCTAAAGCATTTAAACTGATTATTTAGAAAATAAAATAACATTATTTTTCTAAAAAGATTTCTGATTTTTTTCTTAATAATTTCTTTTTTGAAGTTGATAACAATTTTAGAGAAACATAATGAAAAAAGAGTGGTATACGGCAAAGGAATTGACGGGTATAGGTGGATTACCTAAATCACCACAAGGTATAAATTCAAAAGCAAGACGCGAATCTTGGCAAAAACAGAATGTAAAAAATAAGCAAGGTAATGGTGTTGAATATCATTATTCTTGTTTACCAGAAGAAACTTTAATTGCTCTAGAACTTTATGAGCCATTAGCACATTACAAATTAAATAAAAAAGAGGAGCCACTCGTTATCTGGGTGAAAGCATTCCAACAACTAAATGATGGTGAACAAAAAACCTTAACAGAGCTGATATTGCGGGATGGTATTAGAAGTTTTTTAGAAAAAGTCGTCAATGATTAAGCGATTTTAAAGAATCTATTATTGCGTTATCCGCAACAGATATCTATCTGACTAACCTCTTAGTTGAATGTGAGATGAGATCATGAAAAAAGAATGGTATACAGCGAAAGAATTAGTGGGGCTTGCGGGGTTACCTAACTCACCGCAGGGAGTTAACTTGATGGCGCGTCGTGAAGGATGGGAAAACCGTCGTAAACGTGGCGTGCAGGGAAAAGCTGTTGAGTATTCTGTAAAAAGTCTGCCTGATGAGGTGATCAGTGTGCTCGCTGCACATGAACCTCCGGCTGAGTATTTATCGAAACGTCAGGATGCCTTTTTGATTTGGGTTGAAGCCTATTATCAACTGACTAAATCAGAACGAGAGAAAATTGTAAAATTTGTGCTCCGTGAAGGATTAGCAAAGCTCATTAGTTATATTGATGCAGATAATCAAGATGCTATTGAACGAGAAAACGAAGAAGTTCTCAATAAATTAAAAAGCCCACCAGAGTCGACGTAGTTGCTCTAGCGGGCTTCTTTACATAACTAATAGGGATTATATATCAAAGTTATGATTGACGTTGTACAGCGACGTGAGCAAGCCCAATAAGCGCATCTTTATACGGTGAGTCAGGTATAATTGATAAAGCTTCAATCGCTTTGTCTGCTTCTTCTTCTGCTTTTTGGCGGGTATATTCCAAAGAGCCACACTGTTTCATAGTATTTAAAACAGTATCCAATAAATGGCGGCCATTACCTTGTTCAATGGCTTGGCGAATTAATTGGGATTCTTCTTCATTGCCGTTATGCATAGCATGAAGTAATGGCAACGTTGGTTTACCTTCATCAAGATCATCACCAGTGTTTTTACCTAACTGGTTGTTATCTGCATCATAATCAAGTAAATCGTCAATGAGCTGGAAAGCAGTCCCAAGATAACGACCATAATCTTGGAATGCTTTTTCTTGCTCAGGCGTCGCACCTGAAAGGATCGCTGATGCATGAGAAGCAGCTTCAAAGAGACGAGCTGTTTTGCTGTAGATAACTTGCATATAGTCATCTTCAGAAATGTCGGGATCGTTACAATTCATTAATTGTAAAACTTCACCTTCAGCGATCACATTGGTGGCGCTAGACATTAATTTTAATACACGCATCGAATCAAGATCCGTCATCATCTGAAAGGATCGTGTATAAATAAAGTCGCCAACAAGTACACTGGCAGCATTTCCAAAGACAGCATTTGCCGTTTGTTTTCCTCTGCGCATATCAGATTCATCAACAACATCATCATGTAACAACGTTGCAGTATGAATAAATTCGATAAGTGCTGCGACCGAGATATGTTTGTCACCTTGATAGTCCAATGCTCGTCCAGTGAGCACTGCGATCATTGGTCGGATCCTTTTACCACCACCACTAATGATGTAGTAACCAAGTTGGTTTATCAAAGAAACATCTGAATTAAGCTGGTAAAGGATTGCCTCATTTACCGCAGTCATATCAGCGGATGTTAGTTTTATAATAGATTCTAAATTCATGTTTTTTCGACTTTGGCTCGCCAATGAGCGCGTTATTATTAATAAAAAATGATCATGCCATAGATTTTACTCTCTTATAATTTAGATTGTACTTTAAAAATGGCTGAAATAAATATCGTGTAAAAAACTCTTTTTTTTAACGCTAGTTTGCGATCTGTACTTGTCATCGGCACTAAATTTGCGTAGAATTCGCGCCCTATGTGAATATTTTAATTGTGCACTCAAATTATACATATTGGGAGTGTGCGGAAAGCGGAGTTTATATGTACGCGGTTTTCCAAAGTGGTGGTAAACAACACCGAGTCAGCGAAGGTCAAACTATTCGTTTAGAGAAGCTGGAAGTAGCTACTGGCGAAACAATCGAGTTTGATACTGTAATGATGGTCGCTAATGGCGATGACATTCAAATTGGCGCTCCAATCCTTGCGGGCGTTAAAGTTAAAGCGGAAGTGGTTGCTCACGGTCGCGGCGATAAAGTTAAGATTGTTAAGTTCCGTCGTCGTAAACACAGCCGTAAACAACAGGGCCACCGTCAGTGGTTTACTGATGTTAAAATCACTGGTATCGCTTAAGGTTTAGGAGAGTAGTTCAATGGCACATAAAAAGGCTGGCGGCTCGACTCGTAACGGTCGTGATTCCGAAGCAAAACGTCTGGGTGTTAAACGTTTCGGTGGTGAAGCTGTATTAGCAGGTAGCATCATCGTTCGTCAACGTGGTACTAAGTTCCATGCAGGTACTAACGTTGGTTGTGGTCGTGACCACACCCTGTTTGCATTAGCTGACGGAAAAATTAAGTTCGAAGTTAAAGGTCCAAACAACCGTAAATTTATCAGCATCGAAGCTGAATAATTACTGGTCCTTTAAGCACCGAGTCAAAAGCCCTGCAAATCTGTTGCGGGGCTTTTTATATTTAAAAAAGGCCATCTCTGGGTAATTTCGGCCATCCAGCACGTTAATGGCTACTATACGGAGTAAAATCATGAAATTTGTTGATGAGGCCAAGATCCTAATCGTCGCGGGCGATGGTGGTAACGGCTGTGTAAGCTTTCGTCGCGAAAAATATATCCCTAACGGGGGACCAGACGGTGGTGATGGTGGTGATGGTGGTGATGTCTACATGATTGCAGACGAAAACCTTAACACCTTAATTGATTACCGTTTTACTAAATCTTATCGTGCAGAACGTGGTGAAAATGGCCACAGTCGTGATTGCACCGGTAAGCGTGGTCAAGATATTACTATCAGTGTTCCTGTCGGAACGCGTGTCCGTGATTTAGCAACAAATGAAGTCATTGCTGACTTGACTGCTCACGGTCAAAAGCAAATGGTTGCTAAAGGTGGTTTCCACGGTTTAGGTAATACTCGTTTTAAATCGTCGGTGAACCGTGCTCCACGTCAACGTACAATGGGAACGCCAGGTGAATCTCGCGAAGTCCTATTAGAGCTAATGTTATTAGCTGATGTGGGTATGCTTGGTATGCCAAATGCGGGCAAATCTACATTTATTCGTGCAGTATCAGCAGCAAAACCTAAAGTTGCTGATTATCCATTTACAACATTAGTACCAAGCCTAGGTGTGGTGCGTATGGATAATCACCAAAGCTTTGTGGTTGCAGATATTCCCGGATTAATCGAAGGCGCTGCTGATGGTGCAGGTCTTGGGATCCAATTTTTAAAACACTTAGAACGCTGTCGTGTGTTATTACACTTGATCGACATTGATCCTATTGATGGATCGGATCCTGTGGAAAATGCAAAAATTATTATCTCCGAATTAGAGAAATACAGCGAAAAATTAGCACAAAAACCACGTTGGTTAGTGTTCAATAAAGTTGATCTTCTTGATGCTGAAGAAGCAAAAGAGAAGGCAAAAGCAATTGTTGAAGCGCTAGGTTGGGATGAAAACTATTACATGATAGCGGCAATCAACCAAGAAGGTGTGAAAAAACTTTGCTGGAATATCATGGAATTCCTGAATGTTACTCCGCGTGAGCAAGATATTGTTGCAACAAAAGCAGAGCCAGGAAAAGTTGACTTTATGTGGGATGATTACCATAAAGAACAACTAGAAAATCCTGATTTCGAAGAAGATGACGATGATGATTGGGATGAAGAGGATGACGACGGTATCGAGTTTATCTACCAACGTTAATCATTATTTTCATCGTGATAAAATAAAAACGCCTGATTAATCAGGCGTTTTTCATATACATTAACTACATTTACTGAGTGTAAATCTAGCGGTTGTTGTACATATCTTTATACAGATTAGTTTCAAAACGCACTAAATAAGCACGTCCAGCATTGCGATTCTGTGTAGGAGGTGAATACGCCGAAACGTATTGTACAAACGCAACTTTTTGCCCATTTGCCGTGGTCATAAAGCCCGCTAGATTATAAACCCCTTTTAATGATCCCGTTTTGGCAGAAACCTTGCCATCCACACCCGCTTCATGAAAACCGCCTCGATATTGTAATGTACCGTCATGTCCTGCAAGGGGAAGCATAGTGATAAAGTTTAATTCACTTTCATGTAGTCCAATATATTGAAGGATTTGCATCATGGTTGCAGGTGAAATGAGGTTATGGCGAGAAAGACCAGAGCCATCAACTATAACGGTATTTGCTAAATCAATTCCGGCTTTTTGTTTTAAAATAGCGCGGGTTGCTTCTGCGCCAGAGCGCCAAGTACCTGCAACGCCATAATACTCTCGACCAATAGTTCTAAATACGGTATCTGCAATCATATTGTCAGACTCTTTTAGCATGGTCGTCAGTAAGCTATGTAACGGTTTTGATTGTGTCTGTGCCAGTACAGTAACAGGCGCTTTTAATTGAGATCGACGTTTGATATATCCATCAAGTTCAATATTGGCGCGTTGTAACTCTTCTTTTAAAATTGTACCCGCCCAATGAGCACCATCTTGAATAGAAAACATTAAAGGTACTGCATCGTCACGTTTAGGAATACAACCTGTGATTACATAGGTATTTAAGTCACGAACTGTGACATCTAATTCACAAAAACGGGTACGAGTTGATCCTTTCTCATAGGTTTCAACTTCACTTAAAACAGTGACAGGATAGAAAGAAGCTTTACGTATTGTGGCAATATCACCTTCTTTTTTGCCACTTTGCAGTAAGACGGAAAAGCAGTTCTTATCAACAATTGCAGCACTAGGAGGGGCACTAAAGCATTGTGTCAGATCATTCCAAACCCAACCTGGGGCTTTGTCGTGGCTTGAAAAAGCAGAAGTATCAATAAGCAAATCACCATGCACTTTTGTAACACCTGATTGCTTTAATATGGCAACCATTGCTCTTAATTGCTGACGGGTTAATGTAGGATCGCCAGTAAAACGAAAGATCAAATCACCATGAAGCTGATTGTCTTTTATCTTGCCTTCTGTTTCCATTGTTGTGGTGAATTGATAATTTCCACCTAATTGAAGTAATGCAGTAAGTGCAGTCACCACTTTCTGAGTACTTGCTGGAAGTGCTAATTGCTCGGCATGATAGTTAAGATTAGGAGAAGCAGCGCCAACGGGTTGAGTTATTAAACCTACTTGTGTTCCTTCAGGAAGAAGGGATGTGTAGTTTTCAACAGGTATTGCTTGGGTTGAAAAACTAATGATACTTAATGTGTAAAGTATCCGTCGAAATGTTGATAGTAAGTGCATAATTTCTCTATCCGTGACTATAGCGTGTAACGTTACAGTATTGATTGCCAGAGGCTAATACTAAAGGGCAATGAGGGCAAAAGTAAACGGTAACAAGCAGGATTAGCTCATTATCGGAAAAAGTCTGTTTATCTCTTTATAAAGAGAGATAAGGCGTGAAGCAATGCGTCTGTTGTGTTAGATTTAGTTTTAAGTATGGGAGGTTTAGTTTACGTCCCAATAGCATGAGTTGGGAATATAATAGCGTCCCCTCATTTACCGAATATATGTAGAGACAGGCCCAATTTAAGGCTGCCTGTGTCTTTTTTTGTCTTGAGAAGAGTAAATAGATCCTTTTCTCTGTGTTGTTAGTATAAAAAATCAGGATGATACCTATTTTTTATTAGGAATAGTATTGAGGTATTAACACATGAATCAGATCCCTATGACAGTTCTAGGTGCAGAAAAATTACGCGAAGAGCTGGAATATTTAAAAGGTGTTCGTCGTCCCGAGATTATTGCTGCTATCGCTGAAGCTCGTGAACATGGAGACTTAAAAGAAAACGCGGAATATCATGCTGCAAGAGAGCAACAAGGTTTCTGTGAAGGACGCATACAAGAAATTGAAGCAAAATTATCAAATGCTCAAGTCATTGATATTACAAAGATGAATAACAATGGTCGTATTATTTTTGGTTCAACAGTGACACTATTAAATGTTGAGACTGAAGAAGAGCAAACTTACCGCATTGTGGGTGATGATGAAGCGAACATTAAAGAAAACTTAATCTCTGTTAACTCACCGATTGCGCGTGGGTTAATTGGTAAAGAGTTAGATGATGTCGTGGTTATCACAACACCTGGTGGACAAGTCGAGTATGAAATTTTAAACGTAGAATATATTTAATTTGTAATTTACGTTTCTATAGAAAACTAGACTGTTATCCTGTGGTAATATAAAAAAGGCCTTAAAAGGCCTTTTTTGCCATAGAGTTACTTATGGCATTTTTATATAAAGATACAAGTTTTATTTCGGTAAAATGATCTTACGTGCTTCTGAAGGACGATAAAGAACAAGAATTTTTCCGATAACTTGTACATTCTGTGCACCGCTTTCGCGTACAATCGCTGCTACGATCAAGTTTTTAACATCTCGATCTTCGCCTGCGATTTTGACTTTGATAAGCTCATGGTGTGCCAGAGCGAGTTCAATTTCTGCAAGAACGCCTTCAGTCAGCCCGTTGTTACCAATCATAACGACTGGATTCAGGTGATGAGCGAGCCCTTTCAGGTGTTGAATTTGTTTTTTGTTAAGAGTCATCATTAATTTTTGCTTTGTTGGGATTGAAAACGATCTATTCTAACGCCATCTCTCACTTATCACCATAAAATGTCGTTAAGACGAGGTTAAATGAGTGAAAGAGTAAAAATTTTGATAGCTAAGTGTATGATAGTTGGAAAACGCAATGGCCAATAAGAAACGTTCGGCAAGCTCTAGCCGCTGGTTACAAGAACATTTTAGTGATAAATATGTTCAGCAAGCAAAGAAAAAAGGGTTTCGCTCTCGTGCTTGGTTTAAACTGGAAGAAATTCAGCAAAGCGACAATATCTTTAAACCAGGTATGACCGTTGTCGATTTAGGAGCAGCCCCAGGTGGGTGGTCTCAATATGTTGTACAGCAGTTAGGAAGCAAAGGTCGAATTATCGCATGTGACCTTTTACCTATGGATCCTATTGTTGGAGTCGATTTCCTTCAAGGCGATTTTCGTGATGAACTTGTGTTGAAGGCGTTGCTTGATAGAGTAGGTGAAAACAAAGTCCAGGTTGTCATGTCTGACATGGCTCCAAACATGAGCGGTACACCCGCGGTCGATATCCCTCGATCCATGTATTTAGTAGAGTTAGCGCTTGATATGTGTCGTGATGTACTGGCTCCCGGGGGAAGTTTTATTGTCAAAGTGTTTCAGGGAGAAGGCTTTGATGAATACCTGGGGCAAATACGCTCCCTGTTTACGAAAGTGAAAGTTCGTAAACCAGACGCTTCGCGGTCTCGTTCTCGTGAGGTATATATTGTAGCCACAGGGCGTAAACTTTAGTACCCTAAAGCTATTTGTTAACACAGTTGTAATATGAGGTTAATCCCTTGAGTGACATGGCGAAAAACCTGATCCTCTGGCTAGTTATTGCAGTCGTTTTGATGTCATTATTCCAGAGCTTCGGACCCAGCGATTCGAATAGTCGTAAGGTGGATTACTCTACCTTTATCAATGAGTTAACTAATAACCAATTACGCGAGGTCAGCATAAGTGGTTATGATATTAATGTAACTAAAACAGATAACTCAAAGTACAGCACGTATATGCCTATGCGTGATGATAACCTGCTGACCACTTTAATGAACCGTAATGTAAAAGTAACGGGCGAACCACTTGAAGGCCAAAGCCTTCTGACTCAAATTTTTGTGTCTTGGTTCCCAATGCTATTACTGATTGGTCTTTGGATTTTCTTTATGCGCCAAATGCAAGGTGGTGGCGGTAAAGGTGCGATGTCTTTCGGTAAAAGCAAGGCGCGCATGTTGACAGAAGACCAAATCAAAACAACCTTTGCTGATGTAGCGGGTTGTGATGAAGCGAAAGAAGAAGTAAGCGAATTAGTTGAGTATTTACGTGATCCAGGTCGTTTCCAGAAGTTAGGGGGTAAAATCCCTAAAGGTATTCTGATGGTAGGACCTCCAGGTACAGGTAAAACATTATTAGCAAAAGCCATCGCGGGTGAAGCTAAAGTCCCATTCTTTACCATTTCAGGTTCTGATTTCGTTGAAATGTTCGTGGGTGTGGGTGCTTCTCGTGTTCGTGATATGTTTGAACAAGCTAAAAAAGCAGCACCTTGTATCATCTTTATCGATGAAATCGATGCGGTTGGTCGTCAACGTGGTGCTGGTTTAGGCGGTGGTCATGATGAACGTGAACAAACACTGAACCAAATGCTAGTTGAAATGGATGGTTTTGAAGGTAATGAAGGAATTATCGTTATCGCGGCAACTAACCGTCCAGATGTGTTAGACCCAGCATTACTTCGCCCAGGTCGTTTTGACCGTCAAGTGGTTGTTGGTTTACCTGATGTGCGTGGACGTGAGCAAATACTTAAAGTCCATATGCGTCGCGTACCTTTATCACCAGATGTTGATCCAGCAATTTTAGCGCGTGGTACTCCAGGTTTCTCTGGTGCTGACTTAGCTAACTTAGTTAACGAAGCGGCTTTATTTGCTGCTCGTGGTAATAAACGTGTTGTCTCAATGGTCGAGTTTGAGAAAGCGAAAGATAAGATAATGATGGGCGCAGAGCGCCGTTCAATGGTGATGACTGAAGAACAAAAAGCATCAACCGCTTATCATGAAGCTGGTCACGCAATTATTGGTCGTTTAGTACCTGAACATGATCCTGTGCATAAAGTGACGATTATTCCTCGTGGACGTGCATTAGGTGTGACTTTCTTCTTACCTGAGGGCGACCAAATTAGTGCGAGCCGTCAGAAGTTAGAGAGCCAAATTTCAACACTTTACGGTGGCCGTTTAGCTGAAGAAATTATCTATGGTGTAGAGCATGTTTCTACGGGTGCTTCTAATGACATCAAAGTTGCAACCAATATTGCACGTAACATGGTGACACAGTGGGGCTTCTCTGAAAAATTAGGGCCATTGCTGTACGCAGAAGAAGAAGGTGAAGTGTTCTTAGGTCGTTCTGTTGCTAAAGCGCAACATATGTCTGATGAAACAGCTCGTACAATTGACGAAGAAATTAAAGCTATCGTTGATCGTAACTATGTTCGTGCTCGTCAGATCTTAATGGACAACCTTGATATTCTGCACTCAATGAAAGATGCACTGATGACTTATGAAACTATCGATGCGCCTCAAATTGATGATTTAATGAATCGTCGTGATGTTCGTCCACCTGCGGGTTGGGAAGGCAATAATGGCAATAGTGGTGCAACGACTACTGCTCAGCCAGCACAAACGAATGTAGCGAGTGAGCCAAAAGACAAGCCTGAGTCAGAAAGTGATACACCTTCTGATAACAATACTCATTAATCCTTATCGGGTTACGCATATTGAGTAAGCTATAAATACAAACCCCAGGCTTCTGGGGTTTTTTTATGAAGGTATCAATGAAATGAAATTAATGGCTAGAGGAACAGAACTTAACTTATCAACACCTCAAGTTATGGGGATTTTGAATGTCACTCCAGACTCTTTCTCTGATGGAGGCACTCATAATTCACTTAATGATGCAGTTGATCATGCAGCAAAATTAATCGCCGAAGGGGCTTCTATCATCGATATTGGTGGCGAGTCTACCAGACCTGGTGCAAGTGACGTCTCTATTGATGAAGAGTTACAGCGTGTTGTTCCTGTTGTTGAGGCTATTCGTCAGCGTTTTGATGTTTGGATCTCCGTTGATACATCTAAAGCTCAAGTCATTACTGAATCAGCAAATGTAGGTGCTTCAATTATCAATGATATTCGCTCCTTACAAGAGCCGGGAGCACTTGAAGCAGCCGCTAAAACAGGTTTGCCAGTGTGTATTATGCATATGCAGGGTGACCCTAAAACCATGCAACAGTCACCACATTATGAGAATGTGATGATGGATGTTGAGCGTTTTTTACAAGAAAATATTCAACGCTGTGTTGATGCTGGGATCGAAAAAAATCAAATTATTCTTGATCCAGGATTCGGCTTTGGTAAAAATTTAGCGCATAATTACCAATTATTAGCACACCTAAGTGAACTTCATCACTTTGGTTTACCCATACTTGCCGGAATGTCACGCAAATCAATGGTTGGACAACTATTGAATGTACCACCACAAGAGCGTGTTGCTGGTAGCGTGGCATGCGCAGTTATTGCAGCGATGCAAGGCGCACAAATTATTCGTGTACACGATGTTAAAGAGACGGTTGATGCGATGAAAATCGTACAAGCGACTCTTTCTGCAAAGGAAAATAATGAATGAGCGAACGTAAATACTTTGGAACAGATGGTATCCGTGGAAAAGTAGGTGACAGTCCAATTACACCTGATTTTGTATTAAAGCTGGGTTGGGCTGCGGGCAAAGTATTAGCACGTCATGGCTCTCGTAAAATCATTATTGGTAAAGATACACGTATCTCAGGCTATATGCTGGAATCTGCATTAGAAGCTGGTTTAGCAGCGGCAGGTTTATCCGCCTCATTTACAGGGCCCATGCCAACACCTGCTGTTGCTTATTTAACGCGTACATTCCGTGCTGAAGCTGGGATTGTTATTTCAGCCTCTCATAACCCTTATTACGATAACGGGATCAAATTCTTCTCTATTGATGGTACAAAATTACCAGATGAAGTAGAAGAAGCCATTGAAGCTGAAATGGAAAAGCCAATTACCTGTGTTGAATCAGCAGAGCTTGGTCGTGCAAATCGTATCGTGGATGCGGCAGGTCGTTATATTGAATTCTGTAAAGGGACTTTCCCAAATGAAAACAATCTTAATGGTCTAAAAGTGGTTGTCGATTGTGCTCATGGTGCAACATACCATATTGCACCAAACGTATTTCGTGAATTAGGTGCTGAAGTGATCACTATTGGCTGTGATCCAACGGGTATCAATATCAACGAAGAGTGTGGCGCAACAGATGTTCGTATGTTGCAAAAACGCGTATTAGAAGAAGGCGCTGATGTTGGTTTAGCTTTTGATGGTGACGGCGACCGTATCATCATGGTTGACCATCAAGGCCTAAAAGTTGATGGTGACCAAATTCTCTACATTATTGCGAGAGAAGCGTTACGCCAAGGTCAATTACGCGGTGGTGCAGTTGGGACTCTAATGAGCAATATGGGATTAGAGATTGCACTTAAACAACTGGGTATTCCTTTTGTAAGAGCAAAAGTGGGCGACCGCTATGTGCTTGAAAAATTACAAGAGAAAGGCTGGCGTTTAGGTGCTGAAAACTCAGGCCACATTATTTTATTAGATAAAACGACTACAGGTGATGGTATTGTTGCAGGTTTACAAGTTTTAAGTGCAATGGTGCGTAACCATATGAGTCTGCATGATCTATGTAGTGGCATGAAACTATTACCACAAATTTTAGTGAATGTTCGCTTTACCGGTAGCCACGATCCGCTACAAACACCTGAAGTTCAGAAAGTCGCTAAAGCGGTTGAAGAAGAACTGGCTGGTAAAGGTCGTGTATTGCTGCGTAAATCAGGAACAGAACCTTTAATTCGTGTCATGGTTGAAGGTGAAAATGAAGAGCAAGTCACTGCGATGGCAAATCGTATTGCTGACGCTGTGAAGCACGTTGGTTAATTGATGCTTTTTTCTTCAATCAATCACTTTGTAGAAAAATAACCTTGCTTGTCAGTTCAGCTTTGGTTAGTATTCACACCCGCTTAGTAAGGTCTTGAACTAAAGCGGGTGAAGCAATCGAAGGTTATCGTTAAGACGATAAGTTCCATAGAAAAGGTAACGCAAATGTATACGGCACTCATTGTTATTCTTATCATTGTAGCAACAGGGCTAGTTGGTCTGATCCTGTTACAGCAGGGTAAAGGTGCTGATATGGGCGCTTCTTTTGGTGCAGGTGCTTCCGGTACAGTATTTGGTTCAAGCGGTTCAGCTAACTTTATGACCCGTATGACCGCTGTTTTAGCGACAGCTTTTATTGTACTTGCCCTTATTTTAGGTAATCTAAGTGCCAATAAAACTGTGCGTGAAGACAGCAAATGGATGTCTATCGAGCAGACTACAGAAGAAGCTAAAAAAGCTGAGCAATTAGCAGCGCCTGTAGCGCCAGCAAATACAGATATTCCGCAGTAAACTAAGTAAAGATTTAAATGAGATTGTTAATTTTTACGCAGTAACAGTCTCATTAAGTGCCGAGGTGGTGAAATTGGTATACACGCTACCTTGAGGTGGTAGTGCCTATAAAACGGGCGTACGGGTTCAAGTCCCGTTCTCGGCACCATTATTCCAGATAGCTTGCGTTTTGCTTGTTATCAGCGTAAAATTTGCCACGTTTTTCGAACGCGGGGTGGAGCAGCTTGGTAGCTCGTCGGGCTCATAACCCGAAGGTCGTCGGTTCAAATCCGGCCCCCGCAACCACTTCTAACAATACAGCACTTTTCTCATTAATCATCTTGTTGAACCGATTATGATCCTGAGTGGAATGTGCCGTAAGAAGAGGTTATTCTCGAATGGCAAGTTACAGGGTCCAGTTGCATAAAGCCCCGAATTTCGGGGTTTTTTGTTATCAGAGAATAGAATACTGGGCTATAGGCCCTTTTTTTATGCCTTGGGGGTGGGTTTGTCCACATTAGAGCAAAAATTAACAGCGATGGTTTCAGCACCAGTAGAAGCATTAGGCTTTGAATTTGTCGGTCTTGAGTTTATTCGTGGCCGAGAATCAACATTGCGCATCTATATTGATAGTGAAGACGGTATCACTGTTGATGATTGTGCTGATGTTAGCCACCAGGTCAGTGCTGTGCTGGATGTTGAAGATCCAATTCAAACAGTTTATAACCTTGAGATTTCTTCTCCTGGTTTAGAACGACCTTTATTCACTGCAACGCATTATGAGCAATTTATCGGCGAAGAAGCCGCTATCGTATTACGAATTGCAATGCAAAACCGCCGTAAATGGCAGGGCATTATTAAGTCTGTCGCTGGCGAAATGATCACGGTTACTGTGGATGGTAAAGACGAAGTGTTCGCACTGAGCAACATCCAGAAAGCTAACCTGGTACCCCACTTTTAAGTTTTGAAGAGGCAACTAGGATGAACAAAGAGATTCTGGCTGTTGTGGAAGCGGTCTCTAACGAAAAATCTCTTCCTCGTGAAAAGATTTTTGAAGCACTGGAAACCGCACTAGCGACAGCAACTAAGAAAAAATACGAGCAAGAAATTGACGTTCGTGTATGTATCGACCGTAAAACGGGTGACTTTGATACATTCCGTCGTTGGGTTGCCGTTGATGAAGTCACTCAACCTACTCGTGAAATTACACTTGAAGCTGCTCAATATGAAGATCCTAGTATTGAACTAGGTGGTTATATTGAAGATCAGATTGAATCTGTCACTTTCGACCGTATTACAACACAAACCGCTAAACAAGTTATCGTACAAAAAGTACGTGAAGCTGAAAGAGCAATGGTTGTTGATCAATTCCGCGAACAACTCGGCGAAATTATCACGGGTGTTGTGAAGAAAGTGAACCGTGAAAATATCACTTTAGACTTAGGCAACAACGCTGAAGCGGTTATTTTACGTGAAGATATGTTACCGCGTGAAAACTTCCGTCCAGGTGACCGTTTACGTGGTGTTTTATACGACGTACGTACAGAAACCCGTGGTGCACAACTTTTCGTGACACGCTCTCGCCCTGAAATGCTGGTTGAACTTTTCCGTATTGAAGTACCAGAAATTGGCGAAGAAATCATTGAAATTAAAGCTGCAGCGCGTGATCCAGGTTCTCGTGCCAAAATCGCAGTAAAAACTAACGACAAGCGTATTGACCCTGTGGGTGCTTGTGTTGGTATGCGTGGTGCGCGTGTACAAGCCGTTTCCAGCGAATTGGGCGGCGAGCGAATTGATATTGTTCTGTGGGATGATAATCCTGCACAATTCGTCATTAATGCAATGGCTCCGGCAGATGTTGCTTCTATTGTTGTCGATGAAGACAAATGTACAATGGATGTTGCAGTTGAAAGCAGTAACCTTGCACAGGCAATCGGCCGTAATGGTCAAAACGTTCGTCTGGCAGCACAGTTACTGAAAAAACATCGTGGTGATGACAAGTGGGAATTAAACGTCATGACTGCTGATGAGCTGAATGCAAAACATCAGGCAGAAGCAAACGCAGCCATTGAAATATTTACTAAGCATCTCGACATTGATGAAGACTTCGCAACTGTTTTAGTTGAAGAAGGTTTCTCTACCCTTGAAGAGTTAGTTTATGTGCCAATCAGTGAACTGCTGGCTATTGACGGATTAGATGAAGATACCGTTGAAGCTCTACGTGAAAGAGCAAAAGCTGCACTAACAACGATTGAGTTGGCTCAAAAAGAAAGCCTAGGCGATAACCAGCCAGCCGAGGACTTATTAGCTCTCGAAGGATTGGAGCGCTCTTTAGCATTTGATCTAGCTGCCCGTGGTATCTGCACACTGGAAGATCTTGCCGAACAGGGTATCGACGACCTAACTGATATTGAAGGTTTAAATAGTGAGCGCGCAGGCGAACTCATTATGGCCGCACGTAATATCTGCTGGTTTGGGAATGATGCGTAACAACTGAGCAGGAAGGAACAGAATGACAGATGAAACAGTAAAATCACTGGCAGAAGAGATTCAGACACCGGTTGAACGTTTGGTACAGCAGTTTGCTGATGCCGGTATTAAGAAGACCGTCTCTGATTCTGTCTCCCAAAAAGAGAAAGAAACCTTACTGGCTTGGTTGAATCGTGATAAAGACGTATCAACCAACCAACCAGAAAAATTAACGTTACAACGCAAAGTGCGTAGTACGTTAAGTGTTCCTGGTACAGGTGGCAAAAGTAAATCAGTAGCCATCGAAGTCCGCAAAAAACGCACTTATGTGAACCGTGACGCCATTGAAAAAGCGCAAGCGGATGAGCAAGCTCAGCGTGAAGCGGAAGAAAAGGCGCATCGCGAAGCCGAAGAAAAAGCACAGCGCGAAGCACAAGAGAAAGCACAGCGCGAAGCTGAAGAAAAAGCAAAACGTGAAGCTGAAAAGGCAAAGAAAGACGCCGAAGAAAAAGCGAAACGTGAAGCTGAAGAAGCAAAACGTGAAGCAGCGGAATTAGCTAAGCGCGAAGCAGCGGAAAAAGATAAAGTGAAACAAAACGATAAACCAAAAGCTGATAAAGCAGCAGATCAGGAAAAAGCACGTCGCAATGCTGAACAGGCTGAACTGAAGCGTAAAACGGAAGAAACACAGCGCCGTAAAGCGGAAGAAGAAGCACGAGTTGCAGCAGAAAAAGCACGTCGTTTAGCTGAAGAAAATGCTGAAAAATGGACTGCTGAACCTAAAGCGCCAGAAACTGAAGGCTCAGACTATCATGTAACAACATCACGTTATGCTCGTGATGCAGAAGATGAAAGTGATGCTGAGGTTGAAGGTGGCCGCGGTCGTGGTCGCAACGCTAAGGCTCCTCGTCCTAAGAAAAACAACCGCCATTCTGAAAAAGCAGATCGTGAAGAAGCACGTGCTGCTGGCCGTACTAACAAGAAAGGTAAACGTAAAGGTAGCTCATTACAGCAAGGCTTCAATAAGCCAGCTGCTGTTGTAAACCGTGATGTTATCATCGGTGAGACTATTTCTGTTGCCGAACTTGCTAACAAAATGGCAGTAAAAGGATCTGAAGTTATCAAAACTATGATGAAAATGGGTGCTATGGCGACCATTAATCAGGTTTTAGACCAAGAAACTGCACAGCTTGTTGCTGAAGAAATGGGTCATAAAGTTATCTTACGTCGTGAAAACGAGTTAGAAGAACAAGTCATGAGCGATCGTGATACTGGCGAAGAAAGCGCAGTATCTCGTGCACCAGTTGTAACTATCATGGGTCACGTTGACCACGGTAAAACATCATTACTGGACTACATTCGTTCAACGAAAGTAGCATCAGGCGAAGCGGGTGGTATCACCCAGCATATCGGTGCTTACCACGTTAAGACTGACAAAGGTGAAATCACCTTCCTAGATACTCCAGGTCACGCCGCGTTTACTTCAATGCGTGCTCGTGGTGCTCAGGTAACGGATATCGTTGTTCTGGTTGTTGCGGCAGATGATGGTGTAATGCCACAAACTATCGAAGCAATCCAACACGCAAAAGCTGCAAACGTACCCGTTGTTGTTGCAGTGAACAAAATTGATAAACACGAAGCTGATCCAGATCGCGTTAAAACTGAACTGTCTCAATATGGCATCTTGCCAGAAGAGTGGGGCGGCGAAACTCAGTTTATGCACGTATCTGCAAAACAAGGTTTAGGTATTGACGAACTGCTGGATGCTATTCTTTTACAAGCTGAAGTTCTTGAACTGAAAGCAGTTAAAGAAGGTATGGCAAGCGGGGTTGTTATCGAATCTTACCTTGATAAAGGCCGTGGCCCAGTTGCAACTATTCTTGTCCGTGAAGGTACACTGAATAAGGGTGACATCGTTCTGTGTGGTTTCGAATACGGTCGTATTCGTGCGATGCGTAACGAATTAGGTCAAGACGTTCAATCTGCTGGTCCATCAATGCCAGTTGAGATCTTAGGTCTGTCTAACGTTCCTTCTGCGGGTGATGAAGCAACGGTTGTTCGTGACGAGAAGAAAGCGCGTGAAGTTGCATTATACCGTCAAGGTAAATTCCGCGATGTTAAACTGGCTCGTCAGCAGAAATCTAAACTGGAAAACATGTTCGCTAACATGGAAGAAGGTAAAACTTCTGAACTGAACATCGTTCTGAAAACAGACGTTCAAGGTACTTGTGAAGCGATTACTGATGCCTTGGTTAAACTGTCTACTAATGAAGTTAAACTGAAAATCATCGGTTCAGGCGTAGGTGGTATCACCGAAACTGACGCAACATTAGCAGCGGCTTCTAACGCAATCATTCTTGGCTTTAACGTTCGTGCTGATGCATCTGCTCGCCGTATCATTGAACAAGAAAGCGTTGATTTACGTTACTACTCCGTTATCTATAGCCTGATTGACGAAATCAAACTGGCAATGAGCGGTATGTTGGCACCTGAATATAAACAAGAAATCATGGGTCTTGCAGAAGTCCGTGATGTGTTTAAATCACCTAAATTTGGCGCGATTGCGGGCTGTATGGTGGTTGAAGGTAACATCAAACGTAATAACCCAATTCGTGTTCTACGTGATAACGTGGTTATCTATGAAGGCGAGCTGGAGTCACTGCGTCGCTTTAAAGATGACGTCAACGAAGTACGTAACGGCATGGAATGTGGTATCGGTGTGAAAAACTACAACGATGTTCGTGTTGGCGACATGATTGAAGTCTTCCAAGTTATCGAAATCAAACGTTCTATTGATTAATTTAGTCCGTCTTGTTTTAAAAGGGAGCTCAAGGGCTCCCTTCTTATTCCTGTCTTTGCTGTATTCTCCTCTTATTTCCTCTCCATTTTTCAACATAACCGAAATAGATTGCCTTTCAGTAATTTATGAAAGTGAAATAACAGGGTAAAATAGCACCAAAGAAACATTTTATTTCTAAAGAAAGAAATCAGAGAAAGCGGTTGTTAAATATCACTTCATGTATACTCTTTAGATATCATTGATTTTAGATTTGAATTAATAATGACAATCAGGGCGATACCCTATTGTCAGGGAGAGATAAAATGGCAAGAGATTTTAGCCGTAGTCAGCGTGTTTCTCAGGAAATGCAAAAAGAAATCGCTATCATTTTACAACGCGAAGTCAAAGATCCCCGTATTGGAATGGCAACGGTTTCTGGCGTTGAAATTTCTCGTGATTTGGCTTATGCCAAAGTATTTGTCACCTTTTTAAACTTATCAGGTGGTGAAAAAAGCGAAGAAGAGATGGTTGCAGATGGTTTAACTGCACTTAATGAAGCCGCTGGTTTTATTCGTTCTTTATTAGGTAAAGCGATGCGTTTACGTATTGTGCCTGAACTGACATTTGCTTATGACAACTCATTAGTTGAAGGTATGCGTATGTCTAACTTAGTTTCTAACGTCGTTAAAAGCGATGAAGAGCGTCGTCATAAAGAGGATAAATAATGGGGCGTCGTCGTAAGGGGCGTGAGATTAACGGCGTATTGCTACTCGATAAACCCCAAGATATTTCCTCTAACGATGCACTCCAAAAAGTCCGCCGTATGTTTAATGCCAGTAAGGCAGGGCATACTGGGGCATTGGATCCTTTAGCAACAGGTATGCTCCCTATTTGTTTAGGTGAAGCAACAAAATTTTCACAGTTTCTATTGGATTCTGATAAGCGTTATCGTGTTATTGCACGTTTAGGGCAACGAACAGATACCTCTGATGCACATGGTGAGGTTATTCAAGAGCGCCCAGTACAATTTACACAACAGGCTTTAGATGATGCCCTAGATAGTTTTCGCGGCGAAACATTGCAAGTCCCTTCAATGTACTCCGCTTTAAAACATCAAGGTAAACCGCTTTACGAATATGCCCGACAAGGTATTGAAGTTGAGCGTGAAGCAAGACCTATCACGGTTTATGAACTTCAGTTTATTCGCTGGGAAGGTGATGAGCTAGAGCTGGAAATTCATTGTTCTAAAGGTACTTACATTCGAACAATTATTGATGATCTTGGTGAGAAATTACAATGTGGCGCTCACGTTATTTTCTTACGTCGATTAGAAGTCGCAGATTATCCTAAAGAACGAATGGTAACGTTAGCGCAATTAAGCGCGATGATAGAGAATGCACAAACTGCGCAAGAAGATCCTTTCTTAGCGCTTGATGCACTGTTATTGCCTATGGATACCGCTGTTGCACATTTTCCTGTTGTGAATTTGACCACGATTATTGCGAGCTATCTCAAGTTGGGGCAACCTGTTCGTGTTAATCATGACATTAATGAAGGCGAATGGGTAAGAGTAACTGAAGGCGATGAAAAAAAATTCATTGGCCTTGCTATCATTAAAGATGGCCTCGTTGCTCCGAAAAGAGTGGTTGTAGACTATAGCGCACAAGATAACACTTAATAGCAATCTTGCGCTAAAAGTGTTTGAAGCGTAGAATAATGCGGCTATCTGTTTAGGTGGCTGAGTTGGATAGCTGAATTAGAGATTGGCTATCTGAAAATTTTACTTAATTTGGAGTTTATTATGTCTCTAAGTACTGAAGCGAAAGCACAAATCGTTGCTGAATTTGGTCGTGATGCTAACGATACTGGCTCAAGCGAAGTTCAGATTGCACTGCTGACTGCAGAAATCAACCACCTGCAAGGTCACTTTTCAGAGCACAAAAAAGATCACCACAGCCGTCGTGGTCTGCTGCGTAAAGTTTCCAGCCGTCGTAATCTGCTGGACTACCTGAAACGTAAAGATGTTGCTCGTTACTCTGCACTGATTGAACGTTTAGGTCTGCGTCGCTAATCAAGCGAGTTTCAGTGGAAAGGGGCCTGTTGGCCCCTTTTCTACTAAAAAGTGCTATTTTTAATATTAGTCGTTATGTTTTAATGTGGTGATTGTTATTTAGTCTCTCTAGTTACGACAATTCGCGCGGCTAATGAAAGTATTTATCACTCAATGGTCAATATTTTCATTAGTCGCGAGGGGACGTAGCGGAGAAAAGATCATTCATCGTCGCTAAACATCTGGCGACAATAAGATAAAGGATATTATTTTGCTGAATCCTACAGTTCGTAAATTTCAATACGGTCAACATACTGTTTCGTTAGAAACAGGCATGATGGCTCGTCAAGCAACAGCCGCTGTTATGGTTGACATGGACGGCACTGCTGTTTTTGTCACCGTTGTTGCAAAGAAAAAAGTTAAAGCTGGACAAGATTTCTTCCCATTAACTGTTAACTACCAAGAGCGTTCATACGCTGCTGGTCGTATCCCTGGTAGCTTCTTCCGTCGTGAAGGTCGTCCTGGTGAAGGCGAAACGTTGATTGCACGTTTAATTGACCGCCCTTTACGCCCATTATTCCCAGAAGGTTTCTTAAACGAAATTCAAATCGTTGCTACCGTTGTTTCAGTTAACCCACAAGTTAACCCAGATATCGTTGCAATGATTGGTGCTTCTGCGGTATTAGCGCTGTCAGGTGTTCCGTTTAATGGTCCTATCGGTGGTGCGCGTGTTGGTTTTATCGATGGACAATATGTTCTAAACCCAACTGTTGATGAGCTGAAAGTTAGCAAATTAGACTTAGTGGTTGCAGGTACTGCGGGTGCGGTACTGATGGTAGAATCAGAAGCTGATTTATTATCAGAAGAAGAAATGTTAGGTGCAGTAGTATTTGGTCATGATCAACAACAAGTTGTGATCGAAAACATCAATGCATTAGTTGCAGAAGTGGGTAAAGAGAAATGGGATTGGGCGCCAGAAGCCATCAACCAAACTTTACATGACCGTATTGCACAATTAGCACAAGCTCGTATTGGTGATGCTTACCGTATCACTGAGAAACAAGAGCGTTATGAACAAATCGAAGCTATCCGTGATGAAGTTATTGCGACGTTAGTAGCTGAAGATGAAACTTTAGATGAAGCTGAAATCAGCGAAATCTTCTCTGGTCTTGAGAAAAACATCGTTCGTGCTCGCGTATTAGCTGGCGAACCACGTATTGATGGCCGTGAAAAAGACATGGTACGTGCATTAGACATTCGCACTGGCTTATTACCACGTACTCACGGTTCAGCACTGTTTACTCGTGGTGAAACTCAGGCTCTGGTAACTGCAACATTAGGTACTGCGCGTGATGCTCAAACTATTGATGACATCATGGGTGAGCACACTGATACATTCTTACTGCACTATAACTTCCCTCCATACTCTGTTGGTGAAACAGGCATGATGGGTTCACCAAAACGTCGCGAAATCGGTCATGGCCGTTTAGCAAAACGTGGTGTGTTAGCAGTAATGCCAACAATTGAAGAATTCCCATATACCGTTCGTGTGGTTTCTGAAATCACTGAATCAAATGGTTCATCTTCAATGGCATCTGTTTGTGGTGCTTCTTTAGCACTGATGGATGCAGGTGTACCAATTAAAGAATCTGTTGCAGGTATTGCAATGGGTCTAGTAAAAGAAGGCGACAACTTTGTTGTTCTTTCCGATATTCTGGGTGATGAAGACCATTTAGGCGATATGGACTTTAAAGTTGCGGGTAGCCGTAACGGTGTCAGCGCATTACAGATGGATATCAAAATCGAAGGTATCACTCGTGAAATCATGCAAGTTGCATTAAACCAAGCGAAAAGCGCACGTCTACACATTTTAGGCGTAATGGAAGATGCAATTAGCCAGCCTCGTGCTGATATTTCTGAATTCGCACCGCGCATTCACACTATCAAAATTAATCCAGACAAGATCAAAGACGTTATCGGTAAAGGCGGTTCTGTTATCCGTGCATTAACGGAAGAAACTGGCACAACTATCGAAATCGAAGATGATGGTACAGTGAAGATTGCTGCAACAAGTGGCGATCAAGCAAAACAAGCTATCGCTCGTATCGAAGAAATTACTGCTGAAGTTGAAGTGGGTCGTATCTACAACGGTAAAGTAACTCGTATTGTAGATTTCGGTGCATTCGTTGCTATCGGTGGCGGCAAAGAAGGTCTGGTTCATATTTCTCAAATCGCAGACAAACGCGTTGAGAAAGTGAGTGACTACTTGGAAATGGGTCAAGAAGTTCCAGTTAAAGTACTGGAAATTGACCGTCAAGGCCGTATTCGCTTAAGCATGAAAGAAGCTCAAGCTAATCAGCAGGAAGCAACAGAAACTTCTTCTGAAGATTCTGCGAATTAATGATATTCTACTACCGATATCTAGACATAGGTATCGGTAGAGACTTATTATGATTGACAAGTAGGACGTCTAGAACGCTTTTTGTTGAAAGGTCTGACTTTGGGAGTGAGAAATGAAAACATTTCTGCGCAGTTGTTCTATTGCTGTTTTCATCTTTATTTCCGGATGCAGCACTAGTCCAGAGTGGCGTCAGAATGCGATTTTTGCCACACCATTGCAGCCTTCTTTACAACAAGAAGTGATATTGGCTCGTATAGAACAAATCTTAGCGAGCCGCTCATTAACTGAAGATGAATACGCACAGCTTTTATATGAGCGTGGTGTGCTGTATGATAGTCTCGGTTTACGAGCTTTAGCGCGCAATGATTTTTCAATGGCGCTATCAATACGACCAGATATGCTAGAAATTTTTAATTTTCTAGGTATCTATTTTACGCAGGCAGCGAATTACGATGCTGCTTATGAAGCGTTTGATTCTGTTTTAGAGCTTGATCCAACTTACAATAATGCGCGTTTTAATCGTGGTATCGCTTCGTACTACGGTGGCCGATTGAAATTGGCGCAGGATGATCTGCAGGCGTTTTATCAGGTCGATCCAAATGATCCCATTCGTTCGCTTTGGTTATATCTTGTAGAAAAAGAGATAAACACTGATTTGGCTAAACAACAGCTAAAACAGCGATACCAGCAGGCGGATAAAACGGGGCAATGGGGATGGAATATAGTTGAGTTTTATTTAGGCGATATTAATGAGAAAACATTAATGTTGAAACTAAATGAGGCTTCAACCGATAACACTTCGCTCGCTGAGCATCTTAGTGAAACTAACTTCTATTTAGGTAAGTATTACCTAAGTCTGGGGGACATGGATAGCGCAGAAGCGTTATTCAAGCTGACGGTTGCCAACAACGCACATAACTTTGTTGAGCACCGCTACGCATTGTTGGAATTAGCACTGTTAGGCCAACAAGAAGACCTAGCGGAATCGGACCAGCAATAGCTGACGAACATTTCTCTGATCAGTTTGAAAGCCATCATCTACATAGGATGAGGGCTTGTTTGTTCGTTTAATAATATAATTTGAGCCAGTTCACATTTTAGATGATAAAGACCGACAAACCATGCGGTATGTTATGTCAACTGGCTGCCATAATGAATGAGGCACAGTGACATGACTACTGAAACCGATATGACTTTTGCTGATCTAGGTTTATCAGCACCTATTTTGACTGCACTGAATGACTTAGGCTACGAGAAGCCTTCTCCAATTCAGCAACAATGTATTCCTTTCCTTTTAAACGGCAATGATGTTTTAGGTATGGCACAGACAGGTAGTGGTAAAACTGCCGCATTTAGCCTGCCTTTATTACACAATCTTGATGAATCATTAAAAGCACCACAAATTTTAGTTTTAGCACCTACTCGTGAACTTGCGGTTCAGGTTGCTGAAGCAATTGAAGATTTTTCTAAACACTTACCAAAAGTAAATGTTGTTGCACTGTATGGTGGTCAGCGTTACGACGTGCAATTACGCGCGTTACGTCAAGGTCCACAAGTTGTTGTGGGTACACCAGGTCGTTTATTAGACCATTTAAACCGTGGCACATTAGATTTATCTAAACTGAAGGGCTTAGTATTAGATGAAGCTGATGAAATGTTACGTATGGGCTTTATTGAAGATGTTGAAAACATTTTAAGTAAGATCCCAGCAGAACACCAAACTGCACTGTTCTCTGCAACAATGCCAGAAGCAATTCGTCGTATTACACGTCGCTTTATGAATGATCCTAAAGAAGTGCGCATTCAAAGTAGCGTAACGACACGTCCAGACATTAGCCAAAGCTATTGGATGACATTCGGCGCACGTAAAAATGAAGCGTTAATTCGTTTCTTAGAAGCTGAAGATTTTGATGCGGCAATTATTTTCGTTCGTACTAAAAACGCAACATTAGAAGTTGCTGAAGCTTTAGAGCGTAACGGCTATAACAGCGCAGCGTTAAATGGTGATATGAACCAATCACTGCGTGAGCAAACATTAGAGCGTCTGAAAAATGGTCGTTTAGATATTTTAATTGCAACTGACGTTGCTGCTCGTGGTCTTGACGTTGACCGTATCAGCCTTGTTGTGAACTATGATATCCCAATGGATTCAGAATCTTATGTTCACCGTATTGGTCGTACTGGTCGTGCGGGTCGTGCTGGCCGTGCAATTTTATTCGTTGATAACCGTGAGCGTCGTTTACTGCGCAATATCGAACGTACAATGAAGATGACTATTCCTGAAGTAGAACTGCCAAATGCAGAGCTTATCAGCCAACGTCGTCAGGAAAAATTTGCACAGCAAATCGCACAACAATTAGAAACTAGCAACCTTGACCAATACCGTGCTCTGTTACCTAAATTAGCTCCACAAGATGAAGAAGCGCTGGATATGGAAACACTGGCTGCGGTATTACTGAAAATAGCTCAAGGTGAGCGTGCACTTATTCTGCCACCAGATCCAGTTCGTCGTCCTCGTCGTGAATTTAACGATCGTGACGATCGTCGTGGTGATGATCGCCGTCGCGGTGATAACGATCGCGAGCGTTCTCCTCGTCGTGAACGTCGTGATGCTGGCGAGATGGATTTATACCGTATCGAAGTGGGTCGTGATGATGGTGTTGAAGTGCGTCATATCGTTGGTGCGATTGCTAACGAAGGCGATATCAGCAGCCGTTACATTGGTAATATCAAACTGTATGGTTCTCACTCAACCATCGAATTACCAAAAGGTATGCCAACAGATTTATTAAGCCATTTCACACGTACGCGTATTATGAACAAACCACTGAATATGCAATTAGTGGGTGATGCTCAATCTCAGCCTTTCCGTGAGCGTCGTAATAACAGCCGTCGTGATGGTCAGCCACAAGGTGGTCGTCGTTTTAACAATGGTGATCAACCACAACGTCGTGGTAATAACGACCGTGGTGGTGAGCGTAGCAACGATCGTGGTGGCGAGCGCGGTAACTTCCGCAGTCGTAACAACGAAGGTACACCACGCCGCCGTAGCAGCTCTCATAACCAATAAGAATTGGTAATTAACTTAATTTTTAATTGGGTTGATGACAAAAAAATAAAACCAGTCAATGAAAGTTGGCTGGTTTTTTTTATCATTTGATTAGTAATATAAAATTTATTACGACACATTTCTGTCAATATAAATAATAGGAAAGCTTATTCAAGTAAATCGCTTAGATTTACGTGCAGATTTTAATTTATAATAAATTAGCTTAAGCCAATCGCTTCTTTTAATGGCTTTAAATATCGACGGCTGACAGGAATTTGGCTGTTATTGTGTAATATCAATTCTGCTTGCCCATTATCGCCAAAAACAATCTCATTAACATAATCCATATTCACTAAATATTGGCGATGACAACGGACCAGTTGTGTTCGTGTTTCTAATGTGCGTAGTGTTAATTCTGTAAAGCCTTCTTGACCTTGATTATTGGTTACATAAACCCCACTGAGCCTTGATGTTGCAAATACCGCTTCATCAATGGGCATTAACCAAATACGGCTATGACCTGTACAAGGTATACATTTTAAACGTTCTTCAGGGGGAGTTAAGAGATCAATATTCTGCTTATTACCTTGGCGTAAACGGTTTAATGTTTTTGTTAGGCGCTCTTGCTCTAAAGGTTTGAGTAGATAATCAAAGGCGTGCTCTTCAAAGGCTTGGATCGCATACTCTTCAAATGCGGTTAAAAAGACGATATACGGGCGATGTTCAGGATCAAGCATTGTGACCATTTCAAGCCCTGTAATGCGCGGCATTTGAATATCAAGAAAGACAACATCGGGCTTTTTACGGTGTATCTCTCCTATGGCTTCAATTGCATTACTGCATTCACCAACAATATGAATATCCTTTTCAACTTCAAGTAAACAACGTAAATTTTCACGAGCCAACGGCTCATCGTCAACGATTAATATATTCATTGTTATGCAACGTTATCCATGCTTTTTTCTAGAGGTAAGCAAATTTTCACCTTTGTATATTCATCAGCTTGGCATTCCACTAAAACACCATAAAGTTCGCCATAGCGTAATTTTAATCGCTTATCCACCAGCCTCATTCCTAAGCCTAATTCATGAGAAGGGCATTGGGGTTGATAAAGCCCCGCATTATCACAGATTTCAATAATAATTAAATGGTGCTCTTGGTGTGCTCTAATTGTAATCTTTCCTGTATCTAATAACTGTGACGTTCCATGTTTAATTGCATTTTCGACCATTGGTTGAAGCGAAAAAGCAGGCAAACGGGCATTAGCTAGGCTTTCAGGAATTTGAATATCAATCTGTAATCGTTCCTGAAAACGGGCTTTTTCGATTTGCAAATATGCATTCACATGTTCAATTTCATCACTTAATGTCACAACTGCTTCAGGCCTTTTTAAATTTTTACGAAAGAAAGCAGAGAGAAATTGCACTAATTGCTTTGCTTGTTCGCTATCACGTCGAATAACTGCTTGTAGTGTATTTAATGCATTAAAAAGAAAGTGGGGATTCACTTGCGCATGGAGAAGTTTAATCTCTGATTCTAAAAGAGATTGCTTATTTCGCTCATATTGTCCAGCCAGAATTTGTGCAGATAATAGACTTGCAATCCCTTCACCTAGGGTTCGGTTAATAGAACTAAATAGGCGATTTTTAGCTTCATAAAGTTTTATTGTGCCAATGACTTGGTTATTTTCGCCTCTCAATGGAATAACTAAGGTTGAGCCAAGTTTGCAATGGGGTGAAAGCGTGCAACGGTAAGGTGTTTCATTACCATCTGCATAAACAACTTCATTATTATTGATGGCTTGCTTGGATTGTTCTGATGAAATAGGTGTACCCGGTAAATGATGATCAGCGCCAATACCAATAAAGGCGAGGAGTTTTTCTCTATCTGTAATCGCAACGGCACTGACTCTTAGTTCTTGATAAATGACTTTTGCCACTCGAGTGCTATTATCTTGATTAAACCCTTTACGCAAAATACCTTCGGTGCAAACGGCAATTTTTAATGCTTGAGCTGAAAATGCACTGGTATATTTTTCAAATATTGCCCGTCTATCTTGTAATATTCGAATAAACATCGCAGCACCAACGGTATTTGCGACAATCATTGGGGCAGCAATATCTTTCACTAAGGCAAGCGCTTCATTAAATGGGCGAGCTAATAATAAGATAATGCTCATCTGTATTATTTCGGCAAAGAAAGTCACGGCTGCTGCGGTCCATGGATTAAATATGCGGTGCATTTGCCCGCGTTTGACGTAATAACGGTGAACTAATCCGCCAATTAATCCCTCGACAATGGTAGACACCATACAGCTAAATGCGGTCATACCGCCCAGAGAATAACGGTGTAAGCCTCCCGTAAAACCGACAAGGAAGCCGACATAAGGGCCGCCTAGTAATCCGCCTAATACCGAACCAATGGCGCGCGTATTGGCAATAGAATCATTAATATGTAGCCCAAAATAGGTGCCCATAATGCAGAAAATAGAGAAAATGACGTAGCACATCAACTTATGCGGAAGCTTTATCGTGACCTGTAGAAGTGGCGTAAATAAAGGTGTTTTGCTTAAAAACCAAGCAATGATTAAATAAACGCACATTTGCTGTAATAACAGCAAAATAAGATCAAATTCGTACATAAGTATTGAGTACCGTTCTCTTTTCTATCTGATAAATATAAAAATACCAGATAAAACAGGGCTATTAATGAGGCGATAAAGTTTGATATAAGAATAACTTAATCGCACTTTCAAAGAAAATATTCCTTTGCGTCAGTGATCTGGCGCACAAAATTCTTAAAGAAATTCTGAGTTATTGTGTAATATAACTCCGTCAGTGAGTGTTCTACTTCACTATTAAGGTCTAATCGTTATATGAAAAAAAGAGCCATCTATCTTATTTTATTAATGCTAATACTAATTGCATTAGCCATACTTTTCCGCGCGCATAATCAATATTTATTACTGCAAGGCGAAGTGGATGCACCGGAAGTGATTGTCGCCTCTAAAGCCAAAGGTCGTGTGATTGAGCGCTATATAGAGCGAGGTGATGATGTAAAAGCGGGGCAATTGATGATCACATTAGAAAGCCCTGAACTCAACGCACAAGTCGCCGCACTTGAAGCCGCTAAAGCACAAGCACAAGCTCAATTAGATTTGTCATTGCATGGCACAAGAGAAGAGAGTATTCGTAACCTAGAAGCCGTGTTATCTCAAGCAAAAGTGGAAGCTGCAAATTCAACAAGAGATTATCAGCGTATCAGTGCTGTGGCGAATAAAGGCTATGTATCAGCGACAGAACTTGATAATGCACGCCGTAGCCGTGATGTTGCTTCACAACGTGTAAGAGCCGCTCAAGCTGAGCTTGATGAAGCCCAAAATGGTGATCGTATTGAATTACGCCACAAATATACGGCAGCGGTGCAACAAGCAGAACAACAATTAATTGAGCTGAAAATTCAGCAAGATGACTTACAAGTGAAAGCTCCGGTTGATGGTGAAGTTGGTCCTATTCCTGCGGAAATTGGTGAGCTTTTTAACGCGAATAGCCCACTTGCTACACTGATCCGAATTCCTGATGCCTATTTTGTTTATAACCTCCGCGAAGATATCTTAGCGGATATTCGTAAAGGTGATCGCATTACTATCACGGTTCCCGCATTAGGCAATAAAGAAGTAGAAGCTGAAATTCGCTATATCGCCCCAATGGGCGACTACGCAACAAAAAGAGCAACAAGAGCAACAGGTGATTTCGATTTAAAAACATTTGAAATCCGACTGTATCCTGTTACGCCAATTGAAGGGCTACGTCCTGGTATGAGCGCATTATGGCGCTGGGATAAATAAGGGCGAATAATGAGAGTAAAGGCAGCTTGGCGTGGCTTTAGTAGCGCATTTTCACGAGAAACTCATATGGCAGTTCGTAGCCCCGTTTTTCACTGGCTAAGCTGGCTGTTTCCATTGATGTTGTTTACGTTAATTAGTGCTAACTTTTCTGAAGGCACATTGCTGAACTTGCCTGTTTCCGTGATCAATAATGACAATAGGCCATTATCAAGAACCCTGATTAGAGACCTAAATGCAGGCTCTCATGCGCAATTAAATACGCTAGACGGTAATCCTCGCACTGCAATGGAGCGATTAGGTAGCGCAAAAGATTACGCGATACTGACCATCCCTCGACACTTTGAAAGTAAGGTATTAGCAGGAAAGCAGCCGACCACACGGATGTATTACAACGGATTGTATTATGCGGCGGGGAGCTATGCGATTCAGGACTTTAGCGGACTCATTGCAGAGCTTAATGCGCAATATCGCACTGTTTTAGCGCAAGAGATGAATAAGCCCGTTCCACCATTGGCAAAAGTTACGCTCTCTTATGACAGTTTGTTTAATGCCAGCGGGAGTTATATTTATTACCAGCAATTTGCAGCTACGATCCATATGCTCCAACTGTTCGTCGTGACTTGTACTATTTATTCTTTGTCACGAGGGAATATGCTCCTGAATATTAAGCCTTTTACTTTTGCGCTTATTGGGAAGCTTACACCTTATACACTGTTTTTCTTAACCTTATTAATTGTCGAACTCGCGGCATTAGTGCATTTTTCAGGGGCAAAGGTGAACGGTAATCCGCTATACATGGTGTTAGTGGGATTCTTCTATATTATTGCAGCTCAAAGTGTGGGATTGCTGCTCTTTGCGTTTACCAATAGTGCGATAACGGCATACAGTATGATAGGTATGTTGGTGAGTATTGCCTTGGCATTTTCAGGCATGGCTGTACCTGAACTTTCGATGATCTTACCTGCGCGGATTATTTCTAATTTAGAGCCATTAACGCACGCCTTAAATGCGATGTTTGATATTTTCTTAAGAGAAGTATCACTACAAGGCATTTTATATGTGTGTTCACTTTTGCTGATTTATCCTTTTGCTATCGCCTTCTTAGTTCGTAAACGTATTTTTAAACGATTGGAATTACAGGTAGGTGTTGCATGATGCAAATGTATTTCCAAACCTTTAAGCGTGTTCTATTGGGTATGTTAGAAAAACCCATGTGGATGTTACTTATTGTTTCTCTATGCATTATGAGTTTGGTTTATGCCAAGCCTGTACTGTGGGATCTTCCTGTGGCAGTGATTAATCAAGATCATAGCCCAGCAAGTTATTCACTTGTTCGGTCATTAAACTCGACACCTAAATTAAGCATTAAGAACTACGATAATTTAGATGAAGCTCGTCACGATATGATTATGCGAGAGTTATTTGCCATTATTATTGTTCCAACCGATTTTGAGAAAAAACTCCTCAATGGTAAAGATGTTACTGTGCCTGTATTTGGTGATGCGACAAACCGTCTGGCTAGCGGGCAAATTCAACAAGAGTTGATGTTGGCTTATCAGCAGTTATTAGATGCTTACAATGGACGTATTTTGAGAAATGCAGGCTTTAGTGTTGAACAATCAAAAATCCTATTAAAGCCTATTCAGGGTGAAACCATTGCGATGTATAACCCTGGGGTAAGTTTTGCTGCGATTATTTTCCCTGGCTTATTAGTGATGCTATTACAGCACTCACTTTTAATAGCTTGTGTCCGCGTCAGTATCGCGGTGAGAAGTACCCCGAAAGGAAAGCCACCTTTAGCGGTTTATCTAGGGGCATTATCTGCACTTATTCCGATTTGGTTATTTTTATCTGCGGTATTCTTTGCATTGTGGCCGTGGGTATTGGGTTACCGCCAAGAAGCGCCGCTTTACCAGATTTGGATGCTGACTTTCCCATTCTTATTGGCGGTCTTAGGGTTAGGTAAGTTAATTACAGAATGCTTACGCAGTGTTGAGATGATTTATCTGACACTAGCCTTTGTGACAACGCCGGTATTCTATATTTCTGGCACGATCTGGCCACTACAAGCAATGCCTGACTGGGTCTTTGCCATTTCATCCGCATTACCTTCTACATGGGCAGTAAACGCCATGGCGGGAATTAACCAAATGGGTCTGTCATTCCAAAGTATATTGGGTGATATCGTGATGATGCTCGTTTTAGGCGTGATTTATACGGTATTAGGTGTGCTGGTGGGTATGCTACGTAATGGTGAGTTAAGACATATTACGCATCAGTTTAAGCATTGGTTACATCATCGTGGAGAGTCAAAATAAAGAGCCCTTAAGGGCTTTTTATTTATCAATATTGTAGATCTTATCTTTACTAATAATATTCACTATGTGGTGGCAACACTCCATTGATAATTTTCTTGGTTCCCATTTTGAAATATCTATTAATGAAAGACCGTGGTAACTCCAAGGAATAATACCGCTTACACCGCATCCATAATGATTTAATTTATCTATAAACATTTTTTTAAGTGTATCATATATCTTTACTCCACCAATTCTAATCCTGCCAACTTACGCCAATAACCATTACAGTCATGATGATGAATCGTTGTAAGAGGTTGTTGGCCTTGCTCATTTTGACGAAATTGTTGCAAGGTATCAAAAATAGCGTCAGATTCAGGTGAAAGGCGAATAATATCCACTAAACCTGCCATTGAAGCTTGATCGTTACCCAAGTTATAACAATAACCACTTTGTGTTTGAATGCCATTAAGCACAAATACTTGCTGATTTTCTTGTGATAATACTTCACGACCTTGAGGGTATTTTTGACAACAGGTTTCACAATCATCTTTAGAGCGATTTTCAGAACGCGCAGTAAAACAACGTGCTGAATAAGCGAGAGGAAGATGCCCATAAGCCAATACTTCAACTTCAAACTTATTGCGAATGCCTAATTTTTCACATTGATTTAAAAGATTATTTAACCACTCGCGAGAAAGCTCAACAGGCATACACCAACGCATCATGCCTTGTTTATGCAACAAACGTAGTGCATAAGCGTTGTAGCAGTTAAGCCCGTGGCCTGCAACAAAAGGAAGATTGCGCTCGAAAAGCATATTAATCACGCCAAAATCATGTGCTTCAACTAAAAACTCACCGTTATCAACCAGCTTAGCAATTTCTTTCAATTCAGAAGGTGCTTGTAATAACGCTAAGGTAGAAAGAACCACTTGTTTGCCACTTTTAGCGACTTCTTTGGCGAGGTTTATCCAATCTTGAGGTTTGGTTTCTCGGCGTTTACTGCAAACTGTTTCGCCTAAATAAATAATATCAGCGTCGCATTGTTTTGCTTTTTCGTAGAACGCTTCAAGTGTCTCTTTTTGCCAATAATAAAGTACAGATCCTAATGCATATTTCATTTTCGTATCCTTATTATTGCCATTTACGGTGATAAGCACCCAGTGTTGTTTGTGTTCCTTCTGAAATCTTTCCTAGCGCGTTCATCCAACGTGGATTAGTACTAAAACCTTGAGGATCTTTCTTACATTGATCAATGGCTGCACGCCAAACTCTCGCCACTTCTGTTACATAGGCAGGGCTACGTTGACGACCTTCAATTTTAACTGACGCAATATTCATCGCCATTAATTCAGGTAAGAGTGAAAGAGTATTGAGGCTCGTCGGCTCTTCTAATGCGTGATAACAGTGATCATCAACAAAATAGCGACCTTTACACAGTGTTGGGTAGCCTGCATTTTCATCAGGTGAATAGCGGTCTATCAAGACATCATTAAGGCGAGATTCCATCCCTTGTGGTGTTTGTTGCCAACGTACAAAACGTGCAGGAGAGCAAGCACCTACCGTATTTGGCGATTCACCTGTTAAATAAGAAGAGAGATAGCATCTACCTTCAGCCATAATACATAAACTGCCAAAGGCAAAAACTTCTAAAGGTACAGGGCTAGTTTGTGCTAATTGTTTGACTTGATGAATAGATAGAACACGAGGAAGAACAATACGAGCCACATCGAAGTTACGTTGATAAAACTCAATAGCTTGTGTATTGGTTGCTGAGGCTTGTACTGAAACATGACGTTCAATATGAGGATAACGCTCTGCAGCGTACTCTAACATGGCGATATCCGCCAATATAAGAGCATCAGCCCCTAAAGATGCCGCCATATCAACGGCTTTTTGCCAGCGTTCAAATCCATCAGGGTGAGCAAAGGTGTTTATTGCAATATGCAATTTTCGCTGGTGGCGATGAACATAATTAACCGCTTCTTGTAACTTCTTTTCTGTGAAATTTAAACCAGCAAAATGTCTTGCATTAGTATCATCTTTTAAGCCGATATAAACGGCATCCGCACCATTATCTATGGCCGCTTTTAAGGCAGGTAAATTACCCGCTGGGCACAGCAATTCCATCTTCACTTCCCTTTAGAAATTAAGAATGATCAGGAATTGTAATAAGCAGGATAAAAAAAGGTTTTGATTTAGGGCAGAGAACTTCGTTTTTTGCTTAAGTAAAATCAAAGAACACAAAATGTGAGCAACGGATTAACCGAATATTGATATAGGATCGCAGAATATCTGTCTATATCTGGCACAATAGCCCGTAATTTTATTTATAGGAGTCCGAACGTGTTTAACAAAATTCGTACCCATTTGGTTAAAGAGGGACCTCGTTTTTTACGTTACCCTTTACAAGTTACCCCATTTGCTCTGCAACGCGATATTTTAGAACAGTTTTTAAGCTGGCAATTTCGTGAATCGTTAGCGGAAGGCGATTTACACTTTCTAGAAAATAAATGGCTAAAAGTTGAGATAAGAGACTTACATTTACAGTGGTTTATCAGTGTTTGTGATGATAAATTAGTGGTCAGTCGCTTAGAAAAAGAAGATGTCAGCTTTAGTGGAAATGCAAATGATCTTATTTTAATTGCTGCGCGCAAAGAAGATCCTGACACCTTATTTTTCCAACGCCGTCTACAAATTGAGGGTGATACAGAACTCGGGTTATATGTTAAGAACCTGATGGACGCAATTGAATTAGACTCAATGCCATCTGTGTTGCGTTTTGGTTTATTACAACTGGCTGAGTTTGTAAAAAGTGGGCTTCAAGAAGAAACCGAAGACACTCTACACAGCCATGAACTGAGCTCAACTTCATGCTAATACGTGTTGAAATTCCCGTTGATATTCCAGCTATTGATAACCTTTTACGTCAAGCGTTTCCTACAGGTGCAGAAGCTGATTTAGTGGGACATTTACGAGAAGAGGGACTGCTGACATTAGGTATGGTCGCAGTCGATGATGAAGGCCACGTTATGGGTTACATTGGCTTTACACCAGTTGATGTTGATGGTGTCGATTGCCAATGGGTAGGGCTTGCGCCTCTTGCTGTTGCACCTGATTTCCAGCGCCAAGGTATTGGACGCCAACTGATTAATGAAGGATTAGATAGCCTAAATGAATTTGGTTATGGCGCTGTGGTGGTATTAGGTGAGCCAGAGTACTATCAAAAGTCAGGCTTTATTCCTGCAAAATCACAAGGGTTACATTGCAAATGGCCTGACACCGAAGAGGCATTTCAGTTCTATGCTCTCGATAATGGTAATGTTGAAAATATTCATGGTTTAGTGAATTTCTCGCCATTATTTGATGAGGTTTAATCGAACAGATTGTCTATCGTGTTAAATACAACGCAATGTCTGAAGGCTGGTCTTTGATCAGCTTTTCTTTTTGCGTTTTCTTCAATTGTTTTAATTGGTATTCAAGTTGAGAAGCACGTTGCCGAGAGCCTATTTGGCAATGAAACTCTAATAATAAAGGTCCTTTTCCTTTCAGTGCTTTAGCGCCGGTTCCATTCTGGTGTTGAGTAAAGCGTCGCTCAACGTTTGTCGTTATCCCTGTATAAAGATAGCCAAGACGATTTCTGACAATATAGAGTGACCACACTGTATCAGCCATCACTTTTTCCTTTTCGTGCTACTTTTTCTTTTGATAAATAATATTTCTCAATTTTTGAATTGAGTAATTTATCGCTTTATCAAAATGAAATCTATTAGATATATCAATATGTTGTGAAATATTTGTGACAGAAAGCTTTGTTATTTATAAAATAACATTCAATTTTTTTGAAAATGAACAGCAATTATTGCTAATTTTAAAGTTAAATTAAAGCGCATAGTATGATCCATATCACAGAGACACACTCCGCGATACCTAACAAAATTAGAATTTAATTGGAGTTTATTATGAAAAAATCTACATTAATCGCTGCAACATTAGCTTTAAGTGCTATTTCATTCGGTTCAATCGCATCTGATAGCGTATCAAAAAGCCCTTCTGTTAATGGTGAGTATATCACAATCACAGGTAGCGATACTTTAGATGGTTTAACCACTAAGATTGCCCAAATCGCAAAAGATGAAGGTGCAAAAGGTTTTAAAGTTGTTGGCGCAACAGGTGACGATTACCTCACTGTAAATGCTGAAATTTATCGTTAATTTTAATTATTTTCGATAAATAACCTGTAATAAGAGACACGCGGTAAGACGCTCGTTTTGATGATATAATTATCAGCTAAACAGCGTCTCTTTTTGTATCTATACAGGTGTATTATGTCTTCTTTAGACTCGATCAAAATAATTAAACAATACATTCGAAACAACCATGTGTTTACCTTATGTACAACTCGTTCATTAGGTGATGTTTGGTGTGCAAATTGTTTTTATTGGTTCGATGAAAGCCAGATGAGGCTTGTTTTTCTTTCTGAAAAGAAAACGCGTCATGCCCAAATGATGCAGGAAAATTTATTAGTTGCAGGAGGTATTAGTACGCAAGAAATTGCAGTATCCGATCTACAAGGTATTCAATTCACGGGTTCTGTTGCTTTACTGGCAGGTCAGGACGACATCAACGCAAGAAAACATTATTGTTTACGCTTTCCTGTCGCATTAGCCGCCATCCATGTGCCTTTATGGGAATTACAATTACAAGAAATTAAGATGGTCAATAATCAGTTAGGTTTTGGGACTAAGCTGTATTGGCAGCGTGATTAAGCTGGTTATTTTTTCTCAAATTCCTTTTATTCCCAAAAATAATGATTTTTCTGTTCCCACCCTTTTAAAGACATACATGAAGTATAGAAAGTTCTTCTGTCTTCTTGATTAATGTCCTCAACATAACTTTCTGTCATTGGTACGCGTTCAGTGTAGGTTTTTTTATCACCACAATGGTCTTTATCATCTTTACGACACGTCTTTTGCACATCACGATAAACAGTACGTTGTAGCACTTCTTTGCGGATAGGGTAACGAGTATTGGCATCGAGATCGCAAATTAGCTTTGCTTCTTGTAATGTGTAATCTGATGCACCTTTGGGTTCCCAAGTACTACTGCAACCTGAAAGTAAAATCATTGAAAATAAAGGGAAGAGTGCTAATTTCATATCAAATATCATCATAAAAAGAATAGTTAAGGGCGTTAATAATAAAACAAAACTAATCACTTTGACCATCTTTTTTGAAAATGATTCGCATTTGATAACAGGTGTGATTAAGTAAGAATGGTAAGAAAAAAGCCCATTATATAAATGGGCTTTTAGGGATCACTCAAATGATGAAAGATTTTTTTCTATCTCAGCATCTATTTCAGTATGCTGGAGATGTTTAGCACCGAGTTTCTTTTTCAATTCGGTGCCTAGCTTCACGAGTTGTTCTCGATTCGCTTTAGACTGCTTTTTACCCCATTTTTTTAAATGGTAGTTCAGTTCATGATCTTCAGAAAAGCTTACATATTTATTATCACTTAAAGGCATACATCCTCCAGTTAATTCAATGTGTATTACTTCAATTTATGGATCACCTGATTACTACTACCACGCCACAGTAATGCGGGATCATAAAGTTCTTGTACGAACTTCCCATCAATCAGTACGTTAATAAAGTTAACGACTTCTTGCTGCTCTGGGGTTAAGTCAGCCAGTAAGTAGCCAGTCCAAACCCAAATATCTTTCTCAGGGCATTCCGTTTTAACGCGTTTTACCAATTTTAATATAGCAGAAAGATTTTGAGGGTGTAGTGGATCGCCACCTGAAAGTGATAATCCTTGTCGTTTAATCCGACTGTCTTGGAGATCAGCAATGATCTGATCTTCCAATTCTTGTGTAAATAGCTTGCCGGACGTTAATGACCAGGTTGATTTGTTATAACAGCCGCGGCATTGGTGTATGCACCCTGCAACAAACAGGGTGCAACGAGTACCAGGACCATTTACCACATCAACAGGATAATATTGATGATAATTCACTCTGTTAGCCTAACTGACCATTTGCCAGATGTTTAACTCGACGTTTAACTTCTTCCTGTTTACCCGCATTAAATGGACGTGAATCGGGGCTACCTAAATATCCACACACACGGCGAATAACAGAGACTCTAGCAGGGTTGTGATTACCACAACGCGGGCAAGTAAAGCCTTTACTGGTGCAAGAGAATTCACCGGTATAACCACAGTCGTAACATTCGTCTATTGGAGTGTTTGTTCCATAGTAAGGAACTCGGGTATAGCTATAGTCCCACACATCCTCTAACGCTTTAAGGTTATGCTGTAAGTTTGGATATTCGCCATAGCAGATAAAACCGCCACTTGCTAATGGAGGATAAGGCGCTTCAAAATCCAGTTTATCGTATGGGTTTACTTTTTTCTCAACATCTAAGTGGAAGCTGTTGGTGTAATAACCTTTGTCGGTAACACCAGGAAGAATACCGAATTCTGCGGCATCTAAACGACAGAAACGGTCACATAAGTTTTCGCTTGGTGTGCTATAAAGGCTAAAGCCATAACCTGTTTCAGCTTTCCATTGATCTGTGGCTTCACGTAGACGATTAATAATCGCCACTGCTTTTTCTCTTAAGGTTTCGTCGTCAAAAACGTGTTTTTGAGTACCAAACAGTGCATTAATCGTTTCATGTACACCGATATAACCTAATGAAATCGAGGCTCTGCCATTTTTAAAGATTTCAGCCACATTATCATCTGCTTTCAAGCGAACACCGCAAGCACCTTCCATATAAAGGATAGGGGCAACACGCGCTTTGACGTTTTCTAAACGAGCAATACGTGTCATCAGTGCTTTTTTCGCTAATTCAAGGCGGTCATCAAGCAGTGACCAGAATGTCGCTTCATCACCTTGAGCTTCAATAGCAATACGCGGTAAGTTCAGGCTGATAACGCCTAAGTTATTACGACCCTCGTGGATCATTTCGCCATTTTCTTCGTAAACACCTAAGAAACTACGGCAACCCATTGGAGTTTTAAATGATCCCGTCACTTTCACAACTTGATCATAATTTAAGATATCGGGATACATGCGTTTACTTGCGCATTCAAGAGCAAGTTGTTTGATATCGTAATTAGGATCACCAAACTTATGGTTTAAGCCATCTTTAATGGCAAAAACGAGTTTAGGGAAAACAGCCGTTTTACGGTTTTTACCTAAACCTGCCATACGGTTTTCAAGAATAGAGCGTTGAATTAAACGCGCTTCTTTTGATGTACCAAGACCAAAGCCAAAAGTGACAAATGGGGTTTGTCCATTAGCCGTATGCAGCGTATTGACTTCATACTCTAAAGATTGGAATGCGTCATAACACTCTTTTTCAGTGCGTGCAGTGGCATAGGCTTCTTTGTCAGCAATCTGCCATTCTTCTGCCACTTTATAGTGTTTGTCATAACTTGATTTTACAAACGGCGCTAATACTTCATCGATACGGTTTATTGTTGTACCGCCATAAATATGGCTTGCCACTTGTGCGATAATTTGTGCAGTGACTGCTGTTGCTGTTGAAATAGATTTAGGGGGTTCTATTTCAGCATTTCCCATTTTAAAACCATTGTTTAACATGCCTTTAAGGTCAATTAGCATACAGTTAAACATAGGGAAAAACGGTGAATAATCGAGATCATGATAATGAATTTCACCACGCTCATGAGCGAGTACCACATCTCTTGGCAGGATATGCAATTTTGCGTAATGTTTAGCCACAATACCCGCAAGTAAATCACGCTGGGTAGGGATAACCTTACTGTCTTTATTCGCATTTTCATGAAGAATAGAGACATCACTTTGTTCGATAAGACCTCGGATTTCCTGAGTTAGTCTTCCACGTTGCTCACGAGCAACATCTCGGTCATGACGGTATTCAATGTAGGCTCTGGCGACATCTTTATGTTCGCCAGCCATCAGCTGATTTTCTACGGCGTCTTGGATCTCACGGATATCGACATTCGAACGTCCTGCGAGAGATTGTGAAACGGATTGCGCGACAGAATCGCAATAATCATCATCAGTGATCTCACAAGCTACGGCGGCTCTTTTGATAGCATCGCTGATGCGGGTTTGGTCAAAAGAGACTTTACATCCGTCTCGTTTTATCACTATGGTTTTCACAATCTTGCTCCTTAACTATTTATCCACAGGCTCAAATCCCATAAAAACAGGTGATGGCACAGCATTCAGGCTTATTGTGGATAAGATGTGTATAATTACTATATGTTGTAGGTCGGTATGTATTAAAGCACAATATATAGTTATTGGAAGGGAAATAATCTTCATTAAAACTGATCTATATCAAGGTATTTTTGCTACGTCAGGTATCAAGAGGGATTAGCCGAATTGTAAATATGTGCCAAAAACAGAAGTGATAAATTATTCATCAAAAAGTGAGAACATAAAAAAAGCAAAGTGCTCATTAAGAGACCTTTGCTTTTTTATGACTCATTATTGAGACGAAATTAACGGATAGCGATAACTTCGATTTCTACTTTTGCATCTTTTGGTAAACGTGCAACTTCAACACATGAGCGAGCTGGGAATGCGGCATTATGCTCTTTAAAGAACGCTTCATAGGCCGCATTGATTGTACCAAAATCATTTAAATCTTTTACGAAAACAGTAGTTTTGATGATGTTAGCAACGGTTAAACCCGCTTTTTCAATGATTGCTTTTACGTTTTCTAAAGATTGACGAGCTTGCTCTGCGGCATTATCAGAAACAAATTCACCGGTTGCAGGATCAACAGGTAATTGACCTGAAGTGATCACTAAGTTACCTAAATCAACACCTTGTACATAAGGGCCGATTGCTGCAGGGGCTTTATCGGTATTAATTTCGTAAGACATGTAGAACTCCTGTTTTTATAAGATTAACGCTAACATTCGATTAGTGTGGCGCTATTATAGCCAGTGCTTTAGGTTAGCAATATGACAGATGTCAGGCTTTATCATAAAGTTTGTCAGTGTAAAAAGAAAATGAATGTAGAGTTATACTGCATCTTGACGCTACTTTTAGTCCATAAAAATAGTGAGATTGTAGTAATATTTTTTATAAAAAAGAGGAAATAAACTATTTCTATTTTTAGTAAAAATAGTCTTGGGGCTTTTAAGAGATAATTATTCTTTTTTTATAAAAAAACTATCTGCCCTTTCGAGCAGATAGTTAAAAGAATTAACGAATAACCGCGTGGCGTTCGAACTCTTTTTCACAGTATTTGCAGGTTAATACAACATCTGAGGCCAGTTTTTTTACACGGAAACTACTTTGTACTGGCTCGTTATGGCTAATACAGTTGCTATTAGGACAAGGCACTACATCTTCAAGTAATTCAGGTAAGCTTAATGCCATCTTATTAATCACTTGATAATCATCGATAATATTTACTGTTGCTTGCGGTGCATACATTGCTAAACGGTTTGCTTGTTCTGGGGTTAAAAAGACATTCTCAATTTTAATTAAGTCTTTTTTACCTAAATTTTCTGAAGGTAAATTAAAACCTACTGTTATTCTTTCATCAGTTTCAGTTAAACGAAACAGTGAAAGAATTTTAAAGCCCACCTGCGCTGGAATATGATCAATAACAGTCCCACGTTTGATAGCTTCAACTTTTAGTTTGTGATCATGTGTCATGGTGTGCTCCTTATTAAAGAACTAAGTTTTTATTCAGAACTAAGGCAAGTAATGCCTGACGTGCGTAGATACCATTGCCCGCTTGTTGGAAATAGTAAGCGTAAGGTGTTTTATCTACATCAGTAGTGATTTCATCAATACGTGGCAGTGGGTGTAGGATCTTGAGGTTATCTTTCACATTCACAAGATCTGCACTGGTTAAGATAAATTGTGCTTTCACATTCGCATATTCAGATGGATCTAAACGCTCTTTCTGTACACGAGTCATATAGAGAATATCCAGCTCAGGCATGACTTCATCTACTGTTTCATGCTGGCTATATTCAACACCATTCTCTTCCAGTAAGTGAAGAATATGCTCTGGCATAGCGAGTACTTTAGGGGCGATAAAATAGAGATGATTACCTTTAAATTTCGCTAATGCTTGTGCTAGTGAGTGAACTGTTCTGCCATATTTTAAGTCACCGACCATCGCGATATTAAGATTATCTAAACGACCCTGTGTCTCTTGAATGGTAAACAAATCCAGTAAAGTTTGTGTTGGATGTTGGTTTGCGCCATCACCCGCATTAAGTACTGGAATATCGCCAGCAAACTCAGAAGCTAAACGCGCTGCACCTTCTTGAGGATGGCGAATAACAATGGCATCAGCATAAGTGCGAAGAACCGAAATGGTATCCGCTAAAGTTTCACCTTTTTTACCCAGCGAAGTGTTGCTTCCATCAGAAAAACCAACAACAGATGCGCCTAGGCGATGAATCGCAGTTTCAAATGATAGGCGAGTACGTGTTGATGCTTCAAAAAAGCAACTCGCAATCACTTTATCTTTTAACAATTCGTTATTAGGTTGCTGTTTTAGTTTATTAGCAACGTGAAGAACAGCTTCCAAATCTTCCCTGTCCAGATCATTGATGGAGATAATATGCTTTTGGTAGAGCGGATTAGTCATTTGAGTTCTCCTTTAGCGATGAATTGTGCGATAAGTGGTTTTTTACAGGCCAAAAAAAACCCCTCAATAAGAGGGGTTTTAAAAAATTGGGCTATTGGAAAAAAGAGAATGCGCTTGCGACCAGTTAAGGTGCTTGTTTTAGTAACAAATTGGAATAGGCGCTGTTTCATCTTTCCTCCTGACAAATTGTGGCGCATTATACGCATCTTAGATTTGCACGCAAGCGTTTGCTTTTGTTTTTTTCTAAAAATTTTTTTTTGATTTAAAAATCAATAAGCTTGGGATAAAACAAAGAAAACACCTATTTTTTGATAAATAAAAAATAGGTGTTTTGCATGATTATGTATTTTAGAAAGGATTTGCAAGGGTAGCGACCATCACTGCTTTTATTGTGTGAAGACGATTTTCTGCTTCATCAAACACAATGCTGTGTTTTGATTCAAAAACCTCATCAGTGACTTCAAAACCACCATATAGGTTAAATTCTTCAGCTAATGCTTTACCCATCGTTGTTTCTTCATCATGAAAAGCGGGTAAACAGTGAAGGAATTTAACATCTGTATTTCCAGTTAATTTTATAACATCCATATTGACCTGATAAGGCTTGAGTAAAGCAATACGCTCTTTCCAAACCTCTTTCGGTTCACCCATAGAAACCCACACGTCAGTGTAAAGAAAATCTGCGTTTTTAACGCCTTCAGCGACATTTTCAGTGAGTGTGATTTTTCCACCATTTTTCGTTGCAATTTCTTGGCATTGAGCAACTAAACCTGCTTCAGGCCAACATGCTTTAGGTGCAACTAAACGTAAATCCATACCTGTTAATGCTGCCGCTTCCAGCATGGTATTTCCCATGTTATTACGAGCGTCACCAAGGTAAGCAAACACAGTTTCTGATAACGGTTTAGTTTGATGTTCAGTGATAGTGAGTAAATCTGCTAGTAGCTGTGTTGGGTGAAATTCATTGGTTAAACCATTCCAAACAGGTACACCTGAATATTGTGCAAGTGCATCTACCGTTTTTTGTCCGTAACCCCGATACTGAATACCATCATACATACGACCTAATACTCGAGCGGTATCTTTTATCGATTCTTTATGCCCAATTTGGCTTCCTCCTCCTAAATAAGTCACTCTTGCACCTTGATCAAATGCAGCAACTTCAAACGCACAACGGGTACGTGTTGAGTCTTTTTCAAAAATCAGTGCGATATTTTTTCCAGTAAGATATTGAGTTTCTTGACCTGATTTTTTGGCTTTTTTCAATTGCGTTGACAGTGTAAGCAGTTGCTGAATTTCCGCAGGTGAAAAATCAAGCAAACGTAAGAATGATTTTTGATAAAAAGGGTTCATAGAGTGATATCCTGTTATTGAATTTATATTCAATCTATATCAATAAATATTCATCATCAACCCCTAAGGTAAAACTTTTAATTTAAACAGTCTGCGATAAGGGCATCATATTAAGTATGGAGTGTTGATCCTGCCTGTGGGAGAATGAACGGGATACCTTTTCAGACTATTGCGGAGCATGATTATGGCGGACAGCAAAGAGTTAGCAGAACAACGTGAAGAAACACGTCTTATTATTGAAGAGTTACTGGAAGATGGCAGCGATCCTGATGCACTGTATGCCATTGAGCACCATATTTCTTGTGAAAACTTTGAAACACTAGAAAAAGCAGCAGTTGAAGTCTTTAAGTTAGGTTATGAAGTGACTGAGCCTGAGGAAATTGAAGTCGAATCAGGTGAGATCCTAGTTTGTTTTGATGCTGTGAGTGAAAGTGGTTTAAATGCTGAACTTATTGATGCCCAAGTTGAGCAATTAATGAATTTAGCTGAAAAAATGGGTGTCTATTACGATGGTTGGGGGACTTATTTTGAAGATCCTGACGCAGAGTATGATGATGAAGAAGGTGAAGACGAAGACGACGAAGAGTCTGATAAGTCATCTCGCTTACATTAATTTTTGCTAAATGTTGTCCTTTTATACCTGATTTATCAGTGCAAAATAATAGCACCAGCCACAAAATAATTACTTTGTGACTGGTGTTATTGGTTTTAAGATCGAGCGATTAGTTCATCACCCCAAATCTACCATTGTCATAATCATCAAAAGCTTGTTGTAACTCTTCTTGCGTATTCATCACAAAAGGTCCTTGTCCAGCAATCGGCTCATTAATCGGCTCACCTGTTAGAATTAAAACAAGGGTGTCACCCATTGATTCTAATGTCAGCGTATCGCCATGATTATCTAATATCACCATATCGTGTTGACGTGCAATTTCACTGTCATTGATATGTACCGCACCTTTTACTACAAACAGCATTGCATTATGGCCTTCGGGAATACTGTAATGTGAAACACCTGCACGATTTAAATGCAGATCCCACACATTCAGTGGTGAATAGGTCATCGCGGCACCTTGGGTATTGGCATAATCACCCGCAATGACTCTGACATAACCCTGGCCATCAGGTAATTCAACATGAGGGATATCCTCTGCTTTTAGCGCCTGATAACGAGGCTGTGTCATTTTGTACGCTGTCGGCAGATTCACCCAAAGTTGCACCATTTCTAATACACCGCCTTCTTTGGTCATTTTTTCAGAGTGATACTCTTTATGCAAAATGCCAGAGGCAGCGGTCATCCATTGCACGTCACCTGCGACGATAGTTCCAGCATGGCCTTTAGAGTCATGATGAGAAACTTCGCCTTGATAAGCGATTGTCACGGTTTCAAATCCACGATGAGGATGCGCTCCTACACCACGGGCATTAGTAACAGGCTTAAATAGTGTTGGCTCGGCATAATCCATCAGCAGAAACGGGCTATGTTTTTCACCATTTTCCTGATAGGAAAATAAGGTGCTGACTGGAAAGCCATTACCTACCCAGTGTGAATTTGGCGCCGAATAAATATGATTAATCTGTCTGATAGTCATGATTGTTCTCCGAGTTAAGGAAAGAAACCGCAATAACCAAGACACAGAAGGAGGTAATACAGATTATCGCGATTTCTTAATGACGATGATCATAAAGTGTTCGCACGATGAACAAAATAGGGGGAATTTGTTGATGGTGTTCAAAAAAAATGAATGATTTTATGACAGAAAAATACACTGAATTATTTACAGGACTTCACAATATCATGAGTTCGGTTGCAAACACTTTAAGTTTTCTCTTGTTCATAATCTGCCTATATTTTGATTGTTATTAAACACGCAAATATATAATTTATAGTACCACCTTAATTTTAATTATTTTTTATAAAATTTTTATTTAAAAAATCGATTCGTAATTGAATGTCGGTGTAACCTAATTGATATGCTCTTGTATATAATTCTATCGCTTTCTTATAATTTTTAGGTACACCAAGCCCTTCTTCATACATCAGCCCAAGATTAACAAGCCCACCAATTCCATCTTTATTTGCCGCGTCTTGATAGAGTTTAACCGCTTTATTGATATCGCGTTTAAATCCAAAACCATGTTGATACAATAAACCTAGTGAATTCATTGCACTAGGATCACCTTTTTTGATTGCTTCCTGATAACATTTTATCGCTTCATCATATTTTTCTAATTCACCATACAGCATTCCTAATCGGGTAATGGCGAAATGGTTACCTGATTGTATTGATGCTTTATACCATTTTTCAGCTAATTCCATATTTTTTTCAACATCGTTACCATGACGATATAGATCTCCTAAACTCATCATGGCATTACTAGAATTATCATTTTTAATTGCTATTTCAAACATCTCTTTCGCTTTCGAATAGTTCTTATTATGTTTGTACAATAGACCTAAATTATAATTAGCGGAAGATGAACCTAATTCTATTGCTCTTTGGTAAAGTAAGATGGCTTCTTCTTGTTTTCCTTGTTCTTCTTTTAGTATTGCTAACTGATTAATCCCATCTGCATCATTTTTATCTGCTAAATGTTGATATATTTCCTCTGCTTTCTCTGTGTTTTTTTCAATTCCAGCACCTATTTCATAGAAATGCCCGAGGATTAATAATGCTTCATTATCTCCATGTTTTGCTAATATTTCACATGCAACAAAGTTCTTTTCTGCTGGAATACATTTAGCTTGAGATTTTGAATAAGCCAATATGGGGTTAGATAAACATAGAAATAACGTGACGATAAGAATCTTATTGTTTAACATCATGTAAAATCACCTATAAATGGACTTTATTAATGGCTAATTTAATCTATCTTACGTTAGAAGGGAAACAACAAGGCTTGATTTCTCGTGGCTGTGGAACATTGGATTCAATAGGAAATCGTTATCAAACAGGAAAAGAAGATGCAATATTTGTTACAGAACTGAATTTCTCAGTATCTAGATCCCAAAATTTAGCTCATCAGCCTATAGAGTTTACCAAGCTAATCGATAAATCTTCTCCTTTATTACTTATTGCAGTTTCAAATAATGAAATTCTTAGTTTAAATTTTGATTATTATCGTACTGCACAAAATGGTGGAATTGAGAAATATTTCACAGTGAAATTAAATGAGGCATCTATTATTGATTATTCACATCAATGCCCAAATAATATTTTACGCAATGATATAGATCCTGAAGAGCAATTAACTGTTAGATATCGTGATATTACCACCTCACAAATTATGGCTGGTACTTCTGGATATAGTATATCGGATGAGAGTGTATTCTAATTTTTATATTTATTAATTAAATGACGCACTTCAGAGATAAAAGCATCATCACTAGCTACGCTACTTGGGCTTGCTGCTAAAGTAATTAATGGTCCTATTTCTTCTTCAACAAAATAATAGGCCATAGTGATCTTGCTTTTATCCAACGCCTCAAAGACTGTTTTATTTTTGTTTTTTAATCTTTTTGCTGCTTCTGACATTTTTTCAATGGTTCCATAGCTGTATATCACAGTAGCTACGATAACTGCTCGATTAATCACTGTTTGTGTACTGACTGGTTTAAAGAAAGTTGGATATTTTAAAACAACAGAGGAAACAATTTGAGTAGTTATCGCAGTCACAATAAATTTTCGGATATTAGATTCAGTCATGACATCAACTCCAACACCGATTGCAAAATTTTTAACAGATACATTTACTTGATCGTCAATATCAAGCTTATTTTTAAAATTGATAGCATTATTTGAGCTAGAAATATTAGTTATTACTTGAATATGATCAGATAACTTCTGTTTTCTAGTTGGTGAAATTTGACTGATTATTGAACCAATAATAATATTGAGGGTTTCAGCAATATTTTCGTAAGGATCTATAATAAATCGTAATAAATAAACTGCCTCAATATTTTCTTGTATGATACGAGGATTTCTGGAGAGTCGAGATTTAAGAATAAAGTTCATGCCCATCATTTGGGGAGGAAAAACGCCCAAGTATACAGCGGTATCTTCTATTCTTTTAATACCTTTAGTTGATGTTATTCCAAAATCTTCAACTCTTTTTACCCAAGGATTATTTAGCGCGGTTTCAACTGAGGGGGTATCTCCTTCGCATCGATAATAAATCGACTCGTCTAATCCTGTAGGTGGTAAACATTCTTTTGAGCGATTATGTGCGTTTTTAAGCTCTCGACCTATTTTTCGATAAAGAGCTAATCGCTTTTCCATGGCTTCATTAGCATCCATGATTTCACCATCTTTGCAGTAAAACCATTGTAAATCACTACATTGCATATAACTTTCCTTTATATTTTAGTTAAATATAAATTATTCATAGAATAATAAATTTAATCAAATAGTTATCGATAACTTCTCATTAGTTTAAATAATAAGTTGATAGCTAAAGATCCCTATTAGATTCTGCTAAAAAGCCTTGAAAAATATATATAACCTGCTTTGAAATCTTATAATATTTTTGTGGTATATAAGTATATTTTCATCTGCTTTTTTCAATTTAAAAATATAATTAAAATTGAGAAATACTAAAATTTTACAAGATAATAGAGTGCAAAAAAGAAATAAAAATACAAAAACAAGACGTATAATAAGGAAATAGCTTAACCATACTATAAATAAGGCTATTTCTAGTTAGAATATTGATAAAGTCTATACTGAAAAAATTGATGTTACTTATACAAGGTTATAGAGAAAAGTGGTGAAAAAAATAAAAAAACTACATTCTTTCTTAGCAACAATAAGTCAGAATGCAGTTTATTAATACATTTATTTCTTAAATCTTATTTGTTTGTGTCGCCACAACCGCCAATGATTTTAGAAATAGAAACAGCTGGGTGCAGTAAGTAGTCGTAGTTACAGTCTTTTTCTTTATTGTATACGCTACCAGTACAACCAGTCATAACGGTAATTACAGAAGCAATAAGTGCAATTTTAACAAAGCTTTTCATAAAAAATTCCTTTTAAATTTTAGAGTTATAAAAGCCATCACATGACTTTATCTGCATAAAGATATTAAATTAGCGATAAATAGCAATATAAAAAAGAAGGAGAATTAAAATAAAATAGAAGCTAAGAGATATTTAATTTAAGAAGTTAAATAGAGTTATCTAGAGTGAAATGAATAATAAATTAAACTTGTGTATTTTAATAAAATTTAAGATAAGAATTTCATTAATAATACTTTGATAATAATTATTTAAGAAATTAATTGTGAGAATAAGTATAAAATATACTGTATTTATATCATTTTGATAAACAGAATTTGTGTTAATGGGTGCTATTATTTGACAATAAAAACCCGTATCAGAAATACGGGTAAAGTAAAACTTATTTTATTTATTGTATTACGTAGGGAACAGCAAGAACGCTTAAAGTGGCTTCACCATGCGGATCTCACAATCACTATGTCCAGTGTTGCCTAATGCTTCATCAATAAATTCGAATCCTAGTTTTTCGTATAAACCGACAGCCGCTTTTAAGATATCTGTGGTTTCTAAATAGCAACGGCTAAAGCCTTGCTCTTTACCAAATTCAAGAGATTGTAGAACGATTTTTTTCGCAATACCTTTGCCTCGTAGTTTGGATGAAAGGTACATTTTTTGTAATTCACAAGTATTGCCATCGCCTCCCGCAAGTGGCGCGACACCGCCGCCGCCAACAACTTCTCCATCCATCTCAACAATCCAGTAAGCACTGCGTGGCTGATGATAAACTTCATAAAGGGTATCTAAAATTGGATCGGCAACCGCAAAGCCTTTATCGGCAGTTAAACCGTGCTCTGCTGAGACTTCACGGATAACGCGTGCAATACCTGCGTTGTCTTTTTCTTCAATTGCTCGGATAACAATATTTGAGGTTATAGCTTGGGTTGCAGTCATAGTTGCACTCATCGTTTTCACTTATTAGTAGAATACTTTTTGATTATTTATTGAGAGAGCACCGGAAAGGGACTTCTTCATTGAAAGTAGCGCGGATGGCTACAAAAACTATCTTAATTGATTAAGCGTGTTTGTAAACCGTTAACCCTTTTTCTTTGCTTACTTATCCCATTTATTTCTAGCGTTATATTTTAGTGAGTGATTAAATTTAAGCAAAAATAAGGGGGGAGAAAGGCGGATTGACGAGAATAGAACCGAGAATAACAAGAAATGAAGTGAAAAATGGTTTTATTTTTTGAATGAAAGAAGCTAAGTAAAAACCCGCGATAAACGCGGGTTTTTATTATTAATCTCAGTGTCTTTAAAGCGACTGTGCTTATAAAGAGGCGATAGAGATTTTTTGTGCGATTAGTTTTTCTTTTGCACTTAAGCATGTTGCTAAGCGTTCACGCTCTTTAGCAACAACTGCTTCTGGCGCACGGCTAACAAAGCCATCGTTAGATAATTTGCTGTCTAAAGTTGTGATGTCTTTTTCTACTTTTTCAAGCTCTTTATCTAAACGTGCAAGCTCCGCATCTTTATCGATAAAGCCCGCCATTGGGATCAGCAATTCTGCACCGTTAACCAGTTTATTAACTGATAATGGCGCTTCTTCGCCTTCTGCTAATGGACGAATATCCGCTAAACGACCCATTGCTTTTAAGAAACCAATATTGTCACTAACGCGACGTTTAGCATTGTCGTCGGCACCACGTAAGATAACTTCAAGTGGTTTACCTGGGGCAATATTCATTTCAGCACGGATATTACGTACAGCAACGATAACTTCTTTGATCCACTCGAGATCGTTAAGTGCAGCTTCATCAACAAGTGATGCATCGAATTCAGGGAAAGCTTGTAGCATGATGGTTTCACCTTCGATGCCTTTCACTTCCTTCACACGTTGCCAGATTGTCTCTGTGATAAATGGAATAATTGGATGAGCAAGGCGCAGTAAGCCTTCTAACACTTCAATCAGTGTATGACGCGCTGCGCGTTTTTGTGCATCATTACCTTTGTGTACCGCAGGTTTTGATAGCTCAAGATACCAGTCACAGAATTGGTTCCAAGTGAACTCATATAAAATACCAGCAGCGATATCGAAACGATAGTTGTCTAACGCTTCACGATAGGCTTTAACGGTATTGTTAAATTCAGCTAAGATCCAACGGTCAGCCAGTGAGAATGTCATCTCACCACCTTGGTAGCCACAATCTTGATCTTCTGTATTCATCAGCACAAAGCGGCTTGCATTCCACAGCTTGTTACAGAAGTTACGGTAACCAGATAGACGTTTCATATCCCAGTTAATATCGCGACCCGTTGAGGCTAACGCGGCTAAGGTAAAGCGCAGGGCATCTGTACCGTGTGCTTCAATACCTTCTGGGAACTCTTTGCTAGTACGTTTAGCAATTTTTTCAGCCATTTGTGGCTGCATCATATTACCAGTACGTTTTTCTAACAGGTTTTCTAATGAAATACCGTCGATCATATCCAGAGGATCAAGTACGTTACCTTTAGATTTTGACATCTTCTGGCCTTCTTCATCACGAATAAGACCTGTCATGTAAACCGTATTAAATGGCACTTGCGGTTTACCGTCTTCGTCTTTGATAAAGTGCATGGTCATCATGATCATGCGAGCGATCCAGAAGAATATAATATCGAATCCACTGACTAAAACATTCGTTGGATGGAATGTCTTCAGTGCTTCAGTATTTTCAGGCCAGCCTAATGTTGAGAATGTCCATAGTGCAGACGAGAACCACGTATCCAGTACGTCATCATCTTGGCGTAATGCAACATCAGCTGCGATATTGTTTTCACGACGAACTTCTTCTTCGTCACGACCAACATAAACGTTGCCTTCATTATCATACCAAGCTGGGATACGGTGACCCCACCACAGTTGACGAGAAATACACCAATCTTGGATATCATTCATCCATGAGAAGTACATATTTTCATACTGTTTTGGTACAAATTGGATATCGCCGTTTTTAACAGCTTCAACGGCTGGTTTTGCTAAAGGCGCTGCGCGAACATACCATTGGTCTGTTAGTAAAGGTTCGATAACAACGCCACCACGGTCACCGTAAGGTACGGTTAAATCGTGAGGTTTGATCTCTTCTAATAAACCTAGACGTTCAAATTCAGCGACCATTGCTTTACGTGCAGCAAAGCGTTCCATACCTTGGTAGGCTACTGGAATTTCAGTGCTATAAACATCAGATTCAACACCATTGGTGTCTAAGACTTCTGCACTAACACGGATATTGCCGTCAAAGTCCATGATATTAATCATTGGTAATTGATGACGACGTCCAACTTCATAGTCATTAAAATCGTGAGCAGGGGTGATTTTTACGCAACCTGTACCTTTTTCCATATCAGCGTGTTCATCCGCTAAAATAGGGATACGACGGTTAACGATTGGTAGAATAATTTCTTTACCAATTAAATCTTTATAGCGAGGATCTTCTGGGTTAACAGCAACACCAGTATCACCTAACATGGTTTCAGGACGTGTTGTTGCAACAATGAGGTAATCTTTACCTTCAGCGGTTTTCGCCCCATCCGCTAAAGGATAACGCAGATGCCACATAGATCCTTTAACTTCACGGTTTTCGACTTCAAGATCAGAAATCGCTGTGTGTAATTTAGGATCCCAGTTTACAAGGCGTTTACCACGGTAGATTAGATCTTCTTTATGTAAGCGAACAAAAGCTTCTTTAACCGCTTTAGATAACCCTTCATCCATTGTGAAACGTTCACGTTCCCAATCAACAGAGTTACCTAAACGACGCATTTGGTTAGAAATGTTACCACCTGATTCTGCTTTCCATTCCCAAATTTTGTCGATAAATGCATCACGACCATAGTCATGACGATTTTTACCTTCTTCAGCGGCAATTTTTCGCTCAACAACCATTTGCGTTGCGATACCCGCATGGTCAGTACCTGACTGCCATAAGGTATTTTTACCTTGCATACGCTGATAACGGATCATGGTATCCATAATGGTCTGCTGGAAAGCATGACCCATATGTAGGCTACCTGTGACGTTTGGCGGTGGGATCACGATACAGAAGCTTTCTTTCGTTGTATCGCCATTGGCTTTGAAATAGCCTTTTTTTTCCCAATGCTGATACAGAGGTTGTTCAATCTCTGCTGGATTATATGTTGTGTCGAGCGATGGCTCTTTCGGTGCGGATTTATTTTCCATATTCTTTACGTATTCAATAGGTTGGCGGCGTAGCCATTGTCAAAGTAAAGCCGACGCTACGATAAATTTTATATCGTTCACGCGCCAACTGTTTCAATTGTTCATCAATAGGTACAAAGTCTATCACTTCATGGAAAGCTGTGGCAAAGTCTACGAATTGCGATTGCAAATTAATCAAGAGATCACGAGGTGCATTACCACGTTTTCCAGGCCAACATAATTCAACAGGAGAGCCATAACGAGGGCCTTCACCTGCAAGATTATGAGGAACAAACTGATGAGGTTCTCTTGCCCATAATGCCTCATCAAGCAATTCAGCTTGAGCTTGAGACTCACAAACCAACAAAATACGTTTGCCTAATCGCCAATGTTCAGCGGTAAGTTGACAGGCAAGCCACTCATGAGCCTGTAAATCATCGTGTATTGATGGGTGTTCCATTAAATAAAACGTGGCGTTTTTCATGATATCCCGATAACAGAAGGGTATTGCGTTGCAATACCCTTCTTGGAGTCTGCTCTATTTACCATAATAATAGGGTAATACCTTAACCCTGATAATTATGCGGTATTACTCGTCGCTATTCAAACCCGCGCGATTAAGTAAGAACTGAGACAATAAAGAAACAGGACGGCCTGTCGCGCCTTTTGCTTTACCAGAACGCCATGCTGTGCCTGCAATATCCAAGTGAGCCCAGTTATATTTAGTCGCAAAGCGCGCTAAGAAACAACCCGCAGTAATTGCGCCACCTAAACGGCCACCAGTATTGGCTAAATCAGCAAAATTAGATTCGATTTGTTCATAGAACTCATCGCCTAATGGTAAACGCCAAGCGCGGTCACCTGCTTGCTCTGATGCATTCATCAATTCATGTGCTAATGGATTATGATTAGACATTAATCCGCTGTAGTGATGTCCTAAAGCCACCATACAAGCACCTGTTAATGTAGCGATATCGACAACTAATTCAGGCTCAAAGCGCTCAACATAAGTTAACGTATCACACAGCACTAAACGACCTTCAGCATCGGTGTTTAATACTTCAACGGTTTGTCCTGACATGGTTGTTAAAATATCACCTGGGCGATACGCTTTTCCACCCGGCATGTTTTCGCAACCCGCAAGTACACCAATGACATTGATTGGTAACTGGAGTTCAGCAACAACACGCATCACACCGTAAACCGTTGCCGCACCACACATGTCGTATTTCATCTCATCCATGCCATCGGCAGGTTTGATAGAAATACCACCCGAGTCAAATGTCAGCCCTTTACCTACTAACACAATTGGGCGAGCTTCAGGATCTTTATTGCCTTTGTATTCGATAATCGACATTAAAGATTCATTTTGAGAGCCTTGTCCTACTGCGAGGTAAGCATTCATATTTAGCTCTTTCATTTGTTCTTCGCCAATAACACGCGTAGAAACATTTGAAGATGAGTCTGCTAATTGACGAGCTTGAGACGCCAAATAAGCGGCATTACAGATATTTGGTGGCATGTTAGCTAAATCTTTACATGCTTTAATACCTGATGCGATGGCTAAACCGTGTGCAATTGCGCGTTCACCACTTGGTAGTTCACGACGAGTAGGTACATTAAAGACCATCTTACGTAATGGGCGACGTAATTCTGTCTTATTGCTTTTCAGTTGATCAAAGGTATAGAGGCAGTCTTTTGCAGTCTCAACCGCTTGACGCACTTTCCAGTAATTATTACGACCTTTAACATGTAACTCAGTCAGAAAGCATACGGCTTCCATAGATCCAGTTTCATTGAGTGTGTTAATGGTTTTTTGAATGATCTGTTTATACTGGCGTTCATCCAATTCACGCTCTTTACCGCAACCAATTAGTAAAACGCGCTCAGAGAGAACATTTGGTACATGATGTAACAGCAATGATTGTCCGACTTTGCCTTCCAGTTCACCTCTGCGTAACAGGGCGCTGATATAGCCATCACTGATTTTATCAAGTTGCTCCGCGATCGGAGATAAACGACGAGGCTCAAACACCCCCACGATAATACAAGCGCTGCGTTGTTTCTCTGGGCTGCCGCTTTTTACATTAAACTCCATGCGTTCTCCTGAATATTAAAGACAAAAACGGAAAGTATCGTTTAGAATAGTGATCCGCATTAATCTACCCCATAGAAAGTTTACTTTTTATGTTAAGCTAAATGCATTAATTGAACACAACTAATTTAGCTAACTTATAAGCTTGTTCTTATTGGGAACCTGTTTATAGCATGTTTTGATATCATTTGGGCTGCAAGAATGTCTAACTGAGATGCACAAATGATAGATATACAACGAAGTTAGCGATTTTCCTGCAAAAAGACAAGTTTTCACAGGCATAACTAGCGTGATTATAATTCGATATTTAGCTCGGGAAACCCTTAAAAGTCAGATAGCCATCTTATTTATTCTGATGCTTATCTTCTTTAGCCAGAAACTGGTTGAAATTTTAGGGGCTGCTGTAGAAGGTAACATTCCTACAAACCTCGTGATTTCTCTGCTGTGGCTGGGAATTCCTGAGATGGCACAGCTTATTCTTCCATTAAGCCTTTTTCTTGGGCTTCTGATGACTTACAGCAAACTTTATGTTGAAAGTGAGATAACCGTCATGAGTGCGTGCGGAATAGGTAAGAAAGCATTAGTGCAAGCTGCACTGTTGCTCTCATTACTGACCAGCGCATTAGCCGCAGGAAATGTTATTTGGCTTATTCCTTGGTCTTCGGTGCATCAAGAGCAAGTTCTTGAGGATGCTAAAGCAAACCCAAGTTTAGCTGCATTGATGGAAGGGCAATTTAAAATGTCCAGCGACCGCAATATGGTGCTCTATCTTGGTAGTGTGAAAGGGAATCAATTCCAAGATGTATTCCTTGCACAGTTGCGTCCAACACAAGATCAACGCCCTTCTGTCGTGGTTGCAGATAAAGGCTATACCAAAGAATTACCTAACGGGAATCAGATAGTCGTATTAAGTGAGGGTACTCGCTATGAAGGTACGGCTGTGCTACGTGATTTTCGTATTACCGATTTTAATGATTACCAAGCTGTTATCGGGCACCGTGAATCTACCATTAGCAGTAATCGTGTAGAACAAAAAACGATGACTGAACTTTGGCATTCAAATGAAACAGAGTCTATCGCTGAATTCCATTGGCGCTTAACCTTGATTTTCTCTGTTGTCATTATGGCGGTGATGGTTGTGCCTTTAAGTGAGGTAAACCCACGTCAAGGTCGCGTATTAAGTATGTTACCTGCAATGTTGCTTTATCTGGTCTTTTTCTTATTACAAAGTTCACTGCACTCTAATGGTGAAAAAGGAAAAGTTGACCCTTTCATTGCGATGTGGAGTGTGAATGGGATTTATCTTGGCCTAGCTATCTTATTGAATATTTGGGATACCTTACCTATGCGTAAGTTCCGAGCTCGCTTTAAGAAAGGAGTTGCCTGATGTTTGGTGTATTAGATAGATATATCGGGCGTACTATTTTACAGTCGATTTTGATGACACTGTTTTTGCTAGTTTCACTATCTGGCATTATCAAATTTGTCGATCAACTCCGTAAGGTAGGGCAAGGGGATTTCACTACACTGGATGCGGGTATTTACGCCATTTTAAATATCCTTAAAGATGTGCAGATTTTCTTTCCTATGGCGGCATTACTTGGTGCGTTATTAGGATTAGGCGCATTAGCAACGCGTAGTGAGTTGGTGGTGATGCAAGCATCGGGATTTACCCGTTTGCAAATTGCAGGCTCGGTGATGAAAACCGCTATTCCCTTGGTCCTATTAACTGTACTGATTGGCGAATGGGGCGCACCACAAGGTGAACAGTACGCACGTAACTACCGTGCAGAAAAAATCATGGGTAACTCTTTAGTTTCGACTAACCGCGGTATGTGGGCTAAAGATGGCAATCAATTTATTCATATCAACCGAATAAAGAGCCAAAATGAGATGCAAGGCATCACACTCTATGATTTTAATAATGAGAGAAAACTAGAAACGGTACGTTATGCATCAAGTGCAACCTACGATGTGAATAAAAAAACGTGGATGTTGAAACAAGTTGAACAGTCAGATTTAACTGATCCACAAAAAATCACAGGTAAAAAACAGGTATCACTTGAATGGCCAACACGATTAACGCCAGAAAAATTAAGCGTTGTGGCGTTAGATCCAGATGCATTATCGATCAGCGGGCTCTATCAGTACGTTAAATATCTAAAGCAGAGTGGGCAAGAGTCAGCAAACTATGAGCTGAATTTCTGGAAAAAAATCTTTGCTCCAATCTCTGTTGCGGTAATGATGTTAATGGCATTGTCATTTATTTTTGGTCCATTACGTACTGTACCAATGGGATTAAGAGTCTTAACGGGTATCTCTTTTGGTTTCTTATTCTATATCGTCAATGAAGTTTCAGGACGATTAAGTTTGGTTTATGGCATACCCGCAGTGATTGCCGCATTAGTACCGGGAATACTCTTCCTAACGTTGAGTTTATGGTTATTGATGAAGCGTAATCGCTAAATAACATCAGACTGAAAAATAAAAAGCGCCTTTGATTTACTATCAAGGCGCTTTTTTTATGGAAATTTGATGTGTTATTTACTGATAAAAATCTTTTGCCAGTGCACGAACCAAGGCATTAGTACCCTGAGTCACTTCGCTAAATTTAGTGCCGTTAGGTTTACGAGTGATCACCACAAATACACCAATATTTAATTCGGGAATGGTTGCCATATAAGTATTAAATCCACCGCCACCGCCTGTTTTTTGGTAAATTGCCGGAATACCATTAGCAGGAGCCATATAAACCCAGCCTAGACCCACGCCATCAGCACGACCTGCCACATCCATCCCTTCTATTGACGAGAGTCGATTACGAGGAAAGTAAACAGACTGCTCTTTACTTGCTGTTGCCTTTCGCATGGCATTATGAGAAGTCAAAAAGCCTTGCATCCAACGTTGCATATCGGCAGGCGTCGAGTACACACCGCCACTTCCAGCTGCTGCAATGGTGTCAGAGCATGGGCTTGGTTTATATCCTACTAATAGTCGTTGGCATTGTGCTGGAGTCGGCGTCAATGTGGTATTCGTCATGCCTGCGGGCTGAGTGACATATTGTTGTAAAAGTTGAGGATAACTTTTACCTGATGCTTTCACCAAGGCATCCGCTAATAGATCGTAAGCGAGGTTTGAATAAGCTGCTTGTTCCCCTGCGGTAGATGTCAGTGTCGCCTTTTTCAACCAGTTCCAGCGGTCGCCATGCGTTGGCCATATAAAAACAGGTCTTCCCCATTTTCCACCGGGTTGTTCTCGTGGAAAACCACTAGTGTGACTCGCTAAATGATAAAGACGGATAGGGGATTGAGCGCTGACTAATGGAATGTCTACACCATAGTAACTGTATTTTTGTAGTGGATCGGTGACTAATAATTTTCCATCATCTTGTAACTTTAATAGCACTTCACTCGTCATCAACTTAGTAATTGAAGCGATACGAATAAGCGAGTTCATTGATGGTGCATTGCGGCTTTCAGGTGTTGTCGTCCCAAAAGAACGATTCAAGGTTTGAGAGTTATTGATCATGGCAATAACCATACCTTGAGGATTACTCTTTTGATAAATCTGTGAGGCATATTTATCAAACAGCGCGCTTGCATTGCTTACATTAGGGCTTAATGCCGTAGGCCATTGCGTTAACTCAGGCACACTGTTCTGTTGATTTAACATAGAAGGTTGTGTCGCTGGTGGTAATGATGAACGTTGGCTACACGCATTCAATGTCAGTAAAGCGACTGGGATCATAAGATATTTTAGAAAATGTTTTTTCATTTTTACTTTCAACAGAAGTCAGTGAGGTGAAAGGAATGCGATCAACATAAAATTGTTTATGTTTTAATTTGGTGCCTTTCTTATCGCGTTATTTTTTCTTTATCATTTTTAATACGGCACCTAAGATAATACCAACAAATATGCCCGTTATAATCCAGCCAACAATGCCCATAACACCGCCTTCTAATCAGATTTAAACCAAATTTTGATTATATTATCAGAAATAAGAATGTCTATCAGTGCAAGAGTCAGTTATCAAAAAGTTGGCATTAAATGTGTCAAATTGTCTCTAAGAAAAGGATAGTGAAGAAAAATCGCATCATAAAAAGACATTTCCCTCATGTTTCTCCTCTAAAAGTAAGGTAAGTATTACCGTTAAGTTACAATCTTCCTCAGTTACCCTAGTTTTTAACCCTATTATTAGCTTTTCTTTATTATTAAGTTAGGATATGTATATCAAGAAAATGTTAATGAATGGCTTTTTTATTCAATAAATTGCTTTTCAATAACGTATTCATCTTTTATTTATCTTATTTTGATATAATTTCGGTATTATGTAAAGATAATATAAGAGTGTGACATATTTTGTAATAATTTATTGATTGTGAGATTGTGAAATTAAACTTATTATAGCTTCATCAAGTCGAGAGACTGAGAATATAAGAGTTACAGAGCAAAGATAACACAGCAATAATAGAGTGAAGTAATAAGAAGGCATATTATAAAATAGCCTCTTCAATAATAAATAAGTTATATATTAGTCGTAATATTTCAACACCATTATATTAGATAGCAGTACCTTCGTTAAAGCAGTAAATAAGTACCTTTGTGTTAAATAGTAATTTCCTATGTAGTAGTAAGAAGTATCTTATTAAAGTAGTAAATCCTTTATATCAATAATATGCAGTATAGATAAATAAGTACATTATATTAATAAAACATAACTACCTTCTTCCTCACACCAGGGAAGAAAAGGGCAGTGACGCTACAAAAATAATTTATAGTCATTAAAATAAAATTAAGCCCTCGTTTAGCAGTACTGTCGGATCAAAACACTAACCCAAGTTTTGATCCTTTTTTTATTTATCGATATATAAATCAAAATATATCGTTTAAATAAGTTAGTTTTAATGAATTTATATAATGACGATATAATCTTTAAAAGAGAAAAAGATAAGATAAGAAAAAAGTAGAAATAAGGTGATGAATAAACTTAGATACAAGAATAACAAGATAATTGATTTATCGATACAACATGATTAAATCATTAACGATAGATACCTAGATGTAACTTATAAGTCGTGTTTTATGATAGCAACAAACCCCAAATGCACTTTTTTTCGCCAATCAAACTGAAAACTAACAATAATTGTTGCGAGGGTTCTTCACGCAAGTATAATGGGCAAGTTTTCCAGACACACTTCAGTGCCGGAGTGGCGAAATTGGTAGACGCAGTTGATTCAAAATCAACCGCCTTCGGGTGTGCCGGTTCGAGTCCGGCCTTCGGCACCATAAGAATATCAATGGACGTCAACAGACGTCTTTTTTTGTATCTAAAATCCAGTGTTTGCAAGGCTTTCCTCGCGTTTTCAGTCAATGCATGTCAACTTAACTCAACCCACATCAACCTCCGAGTGAGTATATAACTGAGTATATACGTCGCTTCGATAATGAATGTATACTCGTCATACTTCGAATTACATGGTTGTTGGCTTCGTTCAGCTATCCGAGTCACATAGCCATCTATGCTCCTCGGCTATCTTCACTTGCCGCCTACATGTAATTCGAATTATTTAGAGTATATGCTTGCTCAAAGGTGAGAGGATAAAGAATATGGCATTAACCGATACGAAAGTTCGAGCTGCTAAACCAGACGAGAAAGCTTATACACTGACAGACAGTGATGGCTTGTTTCTTTATATTCACCCCAATGGTTCTAAATATTGGCGTTTCCGTTTCCGCTTTGGCGGTAAACAACATTTAATGGCCTTTGGTGTATACCCTGAAATCTCCTTAGCGGATGCAAGAGAAAGAAGGGATGCTGCCAGAAAGCAAGTTGCTCTAGGCATCGACCCTCGCGAACTCAAGAAAGAATTAAAGGAAGAACAGCAAAAGGAATTTAATACCTTCGAGAAGGTTGCACGTGATTGGCACGCAACGAATAAGAAGTGGTCTGAAGGGCATAGCCATCGAGTCCTCAAAAGCCTTGAGGACAATATCTTTGCCGCTATTGGTAAACGTAATATCGCTGAACTAAAAACTCGTGATCTCCTCGAACCCATTAAAGCCGTAGAGATGTCTGGACGTCTTGAAGTGGCGGCACGCTTACAACAGCGTGTGACCGCCATTATGCGTTATGCCGTACAAAGCGGTTTAATCGACTATAACCCAGCACAAGATATGGCGGGTGCTGTTGCGACAGGCAAACGAGTTCATAGAGCTGCATTAGAGCTTAAACGCCTCCCTGAGTTCTTACAACGTATCGATGATTATAAGGGAAGACCTTTAACTAAACTTGCGGTCAAACTCACCTTATTAGTCTTTATTCGTTCCAGTGAACTGCGTTTCGCTCGTTGGGATGAAATTGATTTTGAAAATGCCATGTGGACGATCCCCGCAGAACGCGAAGCGATAGAAGGGGTTAAACATTCCCATCGTGGATCAAAAATGCGTACTACTCATTTAGTCCCTTTAAGCAGGCAAGCCATTGAGATCTTAAAACAGATCTATCAGTTCAGTGGCAACCACGAACTGATCTTTATCGGTGATCACAATCCTAGAAAACCCATGAGTGAAAACACGGTAAACAACGCATTACGTGTGATGGGCTATGATACTAAGACGGAAGTTTGTGGTCATGGTTTCAGGACGATGGCATGTAGCTCGTTGATTGAGTCTGGGCTATGGTCGAAGGATGCAGTAGAAAGGCAAATGAGCCATCAAGAACGCAATTCAGTAAGAGCTGCTTATATTCATAAGGCTGAGCATATTGAGGAAAGGCGATTGATGGTGCAATGGTGGGCTGATTATTTGGATGTGAATAGGGTAGGGCATGTGGGGGCGTTTGAGTTTGGGAAGTGAATCGTCATAGTATCCCAAGTATTATAGCAAAAATTATACATATTTTTTAGTGACTGATATTCATTTTGTTATTTGAGTCAGCTCGTTACCAGAGCTGATTCACATAACTACGCATGCGCAATAGCTAACATGTAGTATTAACATTAATGTTACAAGATGATTTTAATGGTTGAGTAAGTGTCGAATGTGTAATCTATAGTGATTTTTATAGAGTAAATATAAAAGTATAGCGAATAATGGAAACCCATTATATTTTGCTAAACTCGAGGTTTCCTAGTATCCTAGTTCTTATTTTTTTCTTTCGGTAAATTATGCCTAACTCCATAAAATTTTTAGATTTATTTGCCGGTGCTGGAGGTTTGTCAGAAGGATTCATTCGTGCTGGGTTTAAACCAATAGCGCATGTTGAAGCAGATGCATCTGCTTGTTTTACATTAAAAACAAGACAAGCTTATCATTGGCTTAAAAATAATGATTCTCTTGAGGTATACTCAAAATACCTAAGAAATGAAATCTCTCGTAAAGAGCTTTATGATTCCGTACCATCTCGTGAAATTCAATCTGTCATCAATGAATTCATTGGAATTGACACTCTAAAAAGTATTTTTAAAAAAGTAGATGAGCAGCTTCAAAAATCGAGACTTGATTTAATTATTGGAGGCCCTCCTTGCCAAGCTTATTCTCTTATTGGTCGGGCGCGTGGGAACATGGATGATGATCCGCGAAATCACTTATACAAGTACTATGCAGAATTTTTGAAGCGTTATAAACCAAAATATTTTGTTTTTGAAAATGTATTAGGATTATTAACTGCAAAAAACTCTTTTGGAGAGCTTTATTTTAACAAAATGAAAGAACTGTTTGTTGAAGTAGGCTATACGATTGAGTATAGAGTTTTATCTGCAAATGAATATGGGGTTCTTCAGAATCGGAAACGTATTATTCTCGTGGGTAAAAGGGGACATCGCTCCAAAAAATCATTTTATCCTGAGCTAGATGTGTCGATACCAGAAGCATGTATATGGGATCTTTTAAAAGACTTGCCTGTAATAAAGTCCGGAGAAGGAACTTCATACCCTCAAGAATTGATTTCTGAACCGTCAGAGTGGCTAAAAAAGTCGAATATTGTATCAGATCTTCCTCTAACATGGCACGAAGCACGACCTCATTCTTATCAAGATCTAGAAATTTATAAGTATGCTGTAAATTTATGGAATATGGAAAAAAGGCGGCTTCATTATGATGATTTACCAGAAAGATTAAAGTCACATAAAGGTAGAAATTCTTTTGTTGATCGTTTTAAAGTTGTTGCTGGTGATTTATCAGCTAGCCATACTGTAGTTGCACATATATCAAAAGATGGTCACCATTATATCCACCCTGATATTGAACAAAATCGCTCATTAACTCCAAGAGAAGCAGCTAGAATACAAAGTTTTCCTGATGATTATTATTTTGAAAATGTCTCTGGTAGACCAGCCAGAACAACTGCATTTAAACAAATAGGTAATGCTGTACCGGTTTTACTTGCTCAAATAATTGCTGAAAAATTATTAAGGAATTGGTAATGAATGACCAAAAAACTGTTGTAGATGACCAAAGTGGTTTATACAAAATTCGTCCTGCTGGAAGGCATTTATCAACTATTGGAAAAGAACTAATTCAAAATGAAGCAGCTGCAATAATTGAGCTTATTAAGAATGCATATGATGCCGATGCAGATGAAATTTATGTTGATATTAACTTAAAAACTATATCTAAATCTGTTGAAATTATAGTGTCTGATAATGGACATGGTATGGACATGGACACATTCCTAAATAAGTGGATGGTTCCCTCAACTGATGATAAATACTTAAGAAAAACAAGTAAAGATAAGCATAGAGTAATGCAAGGGCGAAAAGGTATTGGGCGATATGCAGTTGCTGTACTGGGTAATATTCTTCAGATAGAGACAACTACAGAAGATCTAAGCTCTATTTTTGCTGAAATTGATTGGGATGTTTTTAATAAAGTTAAATACTTGGATGAGATTAATATAAATGTTAATCATGTAAAACTAAATACAGGAAAAAAAGGAACTACCCTGAAAATCCGTGGCGGAGATGAGTATTTTGAAACCTGGACAGATAGAAATATAAAAGACTTAGAGTTTGAGTTAAAAAAGTTAATATCTCCGCTGGATGCAAAAAAAATAGTTTTAAAATTTTCTTGAGAACAATAAATGATGGTCAAGAAAATCTATCATTGGATAAAGTTAATAATAAATTTCAAGAAATTCAACCTTTTCCTATAGTTCATTATTTTGATTATCGAATAAAAGGAATAATAGAAGCCGACGGAACTGGTGAACTAGTTTATTCTTGTCAAAAAGAACAAGGAGTTACAGATATTTCCATCGACTTTAAATATTATAAACCAACTAATTGTGGGAAACTAATGTTTGATTTTCGAGTTTATGATAGAGAGTCTGATGCATTAGATGATTTAGTAGAAAGAACTAAACGAGTTGAAGATAGTCCATTAGAAAAGAAAGAGGTTCGAGTACTATTAGATACTTACCATGGAGTAGGTGTGTTTAGAAACGGCTTTAGAATTCGCCCTCTAGGCGATGTGGGATATGATTGGATGGATTTGAATTTGGAGCGCGTAAATAATCCATCATTAAGAATTAGTGTTAATCAAATTATTGGTTATGTCAAAATTGAATCTGAAGAGCAATCAAATTTATACGAAAAAAGTGCAAGAGATGGTCTGAGGGATAATGAGGCTTATAAAAATTTAATTGACATCTCTAAACGAGTTTTAAGACTTTTAGAAGAAAATCGGTATAGGTATCGAGAATCTACAGGCAAATCACGTAAGAAGAATGAATCAATAGATAACAAGCTAGATGATATTTTTTCTAGTGAGGATCTATCATTTAAAATTCGAGATACTTTACAAGGTGCAGATCTCCCTCAGAATAAAAAAGATGAAATAACAAAAGAAATCTTAGACTTAGTAGAGGAAGATACCAAATCTAAATCAACAAAATTAGAGTATATTAAAAGGGCTGTTGCAATTTATCAGGGGCAAGCAACATTAGGTAAGATCATTAATCGATTAATCCATGAAGGAAGAAGACCTCTTAATTATTTTCAAAATGAAATTCCGAATTTAAAGCGCTGGAAGGAAAAATATAACTCAAGCCATGATGAAAAACATTTTTCTAAGGTAATAGAAAGAATAGATGGAGTTTTAGATAACTCTAAGCACTTTGTAACTTTATTTAAAAAATTGATCCACTAGCTACAGCTAGAAGACCAAATAGAAAAGATGAAAAAATTAAAAGTATGATTCTATCATCCTTAAATATCTTTGAAAAAGATATCAATGATAATGGAATTAGTATTAAATTTTCTTGTCCAGAAGAAGTAACTTATCTTTGTTGGAAGCAGGATTTTATTGCTATCATTTATAACCTTTTAGAAAATAGTATATATTGGCTAACAAGTACAAAGTGTGATAGAAAAAATATAGATATTGAAGTGATTGAAAGAGATGGTATTTTTGAATCAATTATTTATAAAGATTCCGGGCCGGGAATTAAAATTGAAGATATTGAAAGTTTAATTATTTTCTCACCGGGATTTTCTGGTAAGCCTGATGGTGGAACAGGATTAGGACTTTCAATTGCAGGAGAAGCTGCTATTAGAAATGATTTAAAATTACAAGTTGAAGAAAATAGTGATGGAGCTCTGTTTAAAATTATTAATAAGGTATATTCAAAATGAATGATTTAAACATATTATTAGTTGAAGACAATTTGGGTGATATTGGTGTTTTTAAGTCATCTCTTGAACTATTCGATGAAGATAATAGTATTACTACTAACCTTCAAACTGCTGATAGCTTTGAGTCAGCACTTGAGCTCATCAAAAATAATGAATTTGACGGACTTGTAATAGATTTATCATTGAAAAATAATAGCCAAGGTGGAAAAGAGATTATAAATGCTATTATTAATAAGTATAAGTTGACTATTCCAATTGTTGTATACACCGGTACTCCAGATGAAATTGCAGAATATGGTTATATTGAAATCTATCAAAAAGGTGAAAGAGCAGAATTAATTACAGAGATACTTACTGATTTTAAAAAAACTAAAGAGTGTGGATTAAATGAACTGTTTAATGCTAAAGGGAGAATTCAAGACCTTTTAAAAGATGTATTTTATCGCAATATTTATCATCAAAAAAAACAATGGATTGAGTATGAAGACAAGGAACTTGTAAAAAATGCTATATTAAGACATACGTTGAATCATCTAACGCAACATATTGATGAAGCAAATGAAAAGTATTTTTTAGAGGAAATGTATATTTTCCCACCCGTTAGTGGTTTATATAAGACGGGTAGCATTATCAAGGATACAAGTAATAACTACCATATAATTTTAACACCGGCATGTGATTTCGCACAATCAAAAGCTCGATGTATATTATTGGCTGAGATAATTGATCCTAATGATTATGTGGAAATATATTTACCTAGTACAATAAAACAAAGTACTCGTAAAACTCGATTGGATGGTATTATGCGAAATAAAAAGCAGGAGTATCATTATTTACCACAATTAAATGACTTTAATGGTGGTTTCATTGATTTTACTTCAATTAAAAGTTACTCTCAAGATGAATTAGAAAAGCAATATGGTGAGGTGAAGATTCAAATTTCACCATCTTTTATTAGTGATATTTTGGGCCGCTTTTCGAGTTACTATGCTAGGCAGGGACAGCCAGATTTGTATTATAATGAAAATCTGGTTGATGAATTATTGAATTAATTCATGATAAATCATTAGAATATGAATCTTCCATTGCAAGTAAACCTAATTAGTCAAATACATTATAAGGTTCAAATATTAGGTTTACTTTTATTATTAGTTTCTCAACTATCGACGAGCAAGTATCAGATTATTAGTCTATAGTATGATTTAATAAAAGAATTAAGGCCTAAATGTCCAATCTCCTTGGTCAGTTTTCACGATAATCTCAAATGCATAATTTGCTCTATTGACCTCATTATGAATCATATAACTGTCCACTTCCCCTAAAATAAGACAGCTATAATTAGATTTTCTGCCCTAAAATTTGCAGAGGTCATGATGAAAAAAGCCCGTTTTACTGAAACTCAAATCGTTAATATTTTAAAACTCGCAGATTTTGGCATGAAAGTGGAAGATATTTGCCGCCAAAATGGGATCAGCAACGCCACTTATTATAATTGGAAATCAAAGTATGGTGGCATGGAAGCTAATGATGTTAAACGATTAAAAGAACTTGAAGATGAGAACGCGAAACTGAAAAAGCTCTTTGCGGAAGTTAGCCTTGAAAACCATGCAATGAAGGAGCTTTTCGCAAAAAAGGGTTGGTAGTGGCTGAGAAAAGATCCTGTGCTCAGTCATTAAAAAATGCAGGTTTATCAGTCATTAAGGCCTGTAAGCTAACGTCGTTGTCACGAGCTACGTTTTACCGTCAGCGAGTGGATTGGCGTAAAAAAGACCGTGTGGTGATCGATGCCATACAATCCGTTTTAGCGAAATCGCCACAATCGGGATTTTGGAAATGCTATTTCCGACTGAGATTTCAAGGCTATCCTTTTAATCATAAAAGAGTTTATCGTGTTTATTGTCGATTAGGATTGAATCTGAAACGCCGAATTAAAAAGGTGCTTCCGAAGCGTGAAAGAAGACCATTAGTAATAGAAAAAGTCCCGAATATTCAATGGGCATTGGATTTTATGCACGACAGTTTATATTGCGGCAAACGCTTCAGAACCCTCAATATTATTGATGAAGGAACGCGTGAATGCTTGGCGATCGAGGTTGATACATCATTACCGGCTGAACGTGTCATCAGGGTGCTTGAACGTTTAAAAGCCGAAAGAGGGTTGCCAAAACAGCTCCGTGTCGATAATGGCCCTGAACTCATTTCAGTTAACTTATTGAATTATTGTGAAGATAATCAAATTTTGCTGTGTCATATTCAACCGGGAAAACCGCAACAAAATGGGTTTATTGAACGTTTTAATGGCTCATTTCGACGTGAGTTTTTAAATGCGTATTTATTTGAATCGTTAAGCCAAGTTCGAGAATTAGCGTGGTTTTGGCAGCAAGATTATAACCAAAATCGAACTCATGAAAGTTTAAATCACCTCCCGCCGGAGGCATATCGTAAACAGTTAGAAAACTCTAAGTTGGTGTGTCTCAATTAAAGGGGAGTGGGCAGTAAATTAGCACAATACCCAGCATATTTTAGTGATTGCCAAACCACATCTCGACCTGAGTCATCAAGCTTATTTTCAATGATCACAAATTACCATCTTTATCTAATGCAAGTAGATCTAGGCGCTCTTTAGTTTCATCAAATCCAGCAAATTCTTTTTGTATAATTAACAGTTCATCGTTAACGTCTTCTTTTTTAGTTAATGCTTGCGGATTTTTAGCTAACCATTCTTGTAGATGTTCACGTTCACGGAAACCTAAGCTACTGAAAGAGACTTCTTGTAAAGAGTGTAGGGTATTTTCCTGCTTATTGACTTTATACATGAATTGCCTCTTTTAGTTTTTGCTTAGTCTCAGGTATCACTTTTTCATTAGTTTAATGCTGCATCAGTGAGCGCATCCGCTAGGTTGAGCTGAGTTTGTTGGGCGGATTGCAGGCGGAGTTTTAAGGTATCGCAAAGAGTAAATAATTTTTTAACTCTATCAATAATAAAACCCTGCTCCTTATATGGAGGTAAAGGAAAAAAAAGAGAGTTTATATGTGTTTGATTAACTGTTTTTTGACCTGCCGTTGTAATAAATAAATTACTAATTTTACTTCGTACTAATGATGAAGATGCAATTAAAGTTAAGTAACGTTCATCTATAACTCCCTTATGTGGAAGTCGTAATCTAATAAAATGATCGCAGTAGCATGCATGCTGATCTCCACTATACAAAATGAATCTACCAACAATATCAGCACTACCATTAACACGGATTATCAAAATATCATTTTTATCAAGATAATATTTTTTAGATTCAGAATCAGTCACTGTCAAAGTTCTAGTATCAGCAAAGGATACTTGCCAATTTTTTATATCCGCTAGGCGGATAACTATGCAATTTTTACCTGATAAACTACCTCTGCTAGACAATCCATTTTGAAATTCAGGCTGTAGGTTTTGCATCGTAATCCACTCCCATCCCTGCGGTAGCTTAAAAGGTTTTTCTTCATCACTAATCGGTGGCAATGGTTTTTGTTTTTTAATTTTGCCGTTTTTCATCATCAGTGCTTTTTCTTGCTCAATACGTTTTAGCAGTTCAGAAGCTGGTTCGTGGTTAGGATCTTGTGGAACCAGTTTACCCATCACGGCTAATTGTAAAATGGTTTGCTTTAACGCATCGATGCTGGCTTCTGTGGTAAACAGCGTGTCGAAATGCTGGCTAATTCGCGCCCAGTTTTCGGCGAGTTCTTCGGCATTCTGGCTGTCGGTCAGCGTTCCCAGTAGGGTTTCTACCAGTTGCTGATGCGCTTCTAGACTCGTTAGTGATTGTTGTTCCAGTTGATCGCAGAGGGACATCAATACAGAGAATGTCTCTACTATTCTTGCTTGTTCAGTAATTGGTGGAAACGGTATAGGGTAGTTCTCAAAGAAACTTCGTGGTACACGTTTTTGACCAGCTGAACCAGTCATCTGTAATTCACCAATAGTTAAATAATGAGGTGATTTTATATTAAGAAGAATATATTGACGATTTAGCTCTGAACTTAATGGGCGAGCAACATGCAATTCTGTTGTACCTACACCCACACCATTTTTTAAGCTATTAAAAATGACAGCCTTACTATTTTGAAAGCAAGGTGTTATTTTAGCCAAAGCGATATCTCCGTCCGCAAAATGCGTATAGCCTTTCTTTACTTCTCCCCATTTCTTTATTTCTTGGTCATGTGTTCCATCAAATCGTGTTGAAATACAAGGCATTGGGATGAAAGAGATTTCTTGCTCATCATTCGTTACTTCTATTTTGGGATTAATTAATGCAATTTCATTTAATGAAGTCCACTCCCATCTTTGCGGCAACTCAAACGGTTTCTCATCCTCACTAATTTCTGGCAGCGGTTTCTGTTTTTTAATTTTACCTTGTTTTATCAGCTCCGCTTTTTCCGCAGCAATACGTTTTAGTAACTCAGATGCAGGTTCATCGTTTGGGTCTTGTGGTACTAATTTGCCACGAACTGCCAGTTCTAAGATCAGCTCGCGCAGCTTCTTAATACCATAAAGATCAATTTTACCATTGCTTCCACGCCCTGCGGTGGAGCGAGTTTGCAGCGCGGAAGACCAAATATCGATGTGGTCAGTGATTAGCTTCTCAACGGTCATCAGTTTGTTTCCTTATTGCCAGTCAATGCAGCACCGAGGATATCGCGTAACTGATTACGTAGCTTACTAATTTCGGTTTGTTGTGCTTGGTACTGCGCCAGTAGTTCATCCGGATTGTGGCTGATGGTTTCACCTTGATACGGATTTTTGATATCGAGGTTAAAGTTACGGGCAATGATTTCATCAATGCTGACTTTCCATGCTTGATGGTTCTCTTTTCGGCTTGCAAAACCATCGGATTCGTTACCCCACCATTTAATTTCACTCTGAAATTCTTCAAACTTCATCGGTTTAGTTTTGCTGTAGTTTTTAACTCCCTCTGGGTAGGGGTGTTCATAGAACCAAATTTCTTTAGTTGGTTGACCTTTGGTGAAGAAGAGAATATTGGTTTTGATCCCGGTGTATGGGTTAAACACTCCATTTGGCAAACGTACAATGGTGTGTAGATTGCACTCTTCGGTCAGTAATTTTTTGATTTTGGTTTTGATACCTTCACCAAACAATGTGCCATCTGGTAGGACTACGGCTGCACGGCCTTTATCGGCGAGCACTTCAATGATCAATTGCAGGAACAAGTCAGCAGTTTCGCGAGTCTGCATTTCCGCTGGAAAATTTTTCTCGATCCCGTCTTCTTCAGTGCCACCAAACGGTGGGTTGGTGATAATGACGTCGAGTTGTTCATCCCAAGCGGACAGTGGCTTGTTCAATGTATTGTCATGACGAATTTGTACGGGAACTTCAATACCATGCAATAGCATATTAGTGGTGCACAGCAAATGTGGGAGCTGTTTTTTTTCAACACCAAAGATTTGATGTTGTAGCGTTTTATGATCTTCAGTGGTATTAACATAATGTTCTTTCACATGGTCGAATGCACAGGCAAGAAAACCACCTGTACCGCATGCTGGGTCCATAATAGACTCACCCAATTTGGGGTCAATACGATTGACCATAAAGCGAGTGACGGCACGTGGAGTATAGAACTCACCTGCATTACCAGCACTTTGTAAATCACGTAGAATTTGTTCATAGATATCACCAAATAAGTGGCGCTCGGAGCTACTGCTGAAGTCGATTTCATTCAGCTTATTGATGACTTGACGTAAGAGCGTACCATTTTTCATGTAGTTATAGGCATCGCTAAACGCTTGTTTTACCACAAAGCCACGCGGGTTTTTATCGATAGGCGCAGTCAGATTTTTTAATGCTGGGAATAAATCGTCATTGACGAATTCGAGCAGTTCATCTCCTGTAATTCCCTCACTGTCTGCCGCCCAAGTACGCCATAAATAACGCTCATTAATGGGGAGTTGATAGTCATCTTGCTCGAGTTCAAGCTCTTCTTCTTGAGTATCAAATATTTTCAGAAACAATAGCCAAGACAGTTGCCCAAGGCGTTGAGCATCACCGTCTACACCCGCATCTTTGCGCATGATGTCTTGTAAGGATTTAATTACTGAGCTGATCGACATGTTTGTATTCCATTGGTAAAAATGAAGCCACCGAGAGCTTATGACTCACGGTGGTAAAATAATAAGGGTTATTAGGCCTGGCGAGGTGGTAATTGATAAATCTGATATTCTAATTCATTGATGGCCTGCTCGTAGGCTTGTTTATTTCCAAAGCTACTTTTGATGATTTCTAGTGGGCGGCCTAGGCTGTCGAACGGCTTCAGTTTTAGTACCTGGATATCTTCGATTTCCTGCACGCCCTCATCCGCGTATTTATCCAGTAAAGTGTTGAGTACATGCTGAGCAGATTCTGAATATTTGGTGAAATAGTTGTGTTTACGCACGTTGTCAGCCCGTTCTTTACGTGTCAGTGGAGGTTGACCATAAACCACGTGGCAAAGGAGATCGAATGGGTCAAGGTCTTTGCCCACTTCCTCTTTTAACACTTCCCAAAGCACACCAAGTTGCTGAAGTTCATCTATGATGACCTGTTTGCGTTCGGCAGAGTGCCATTTTCGAATGAAGTTATCAAGAGAGGCAAAGTCTTTATCTTTTAAAAGTGTTTTACGGGTATAGTCCTGAAAGGATTCGGTGACTAGTTTACCATCAGCATCATAATATTGGACGCGTTTCGCTAGTACTTTTACGCTGACGCCATTGACCTGATATTTGCGAATTCTATTTTCGGCATTTTCTTCAAAGGCACAGCTGGTACTTTCTGATGTGGTACCGTAGTGAGTAGAAGGTTCTTCTGCACCCATAGATACATTAATGTCTAATGTTTCGTCTCTTGGTGCATTGTCTGCGGGTTTTTCATCAATATCAGATTCTGGATCGGCAATATCTTCAGGTGTCGTACGGATCACTTTTTCAGGTACGCCATCAAAACGCTCATCAGCAAAGAGTTCGGTGGCTTTTTTGAAATCGAGAATGGTGAACCAAAGTTTATTGAACTTCTCGTTAATACGTGTTCCACGCCCGATGATTTGTTTAAATTTGGTCATGGATTGAATGTTTTGGTCTAGCACGACTAGTTTGCAGGTCTGCGCATCCACGCCCGTGCTCATCAATTCTGAGGTGGTTGCAATCACAGGGTAAGGCTTTTTAGGGTTAATGAAATTGTCGAGTTGCGCCTTACCAATATCGTCATCGCCAGTAATTTTCATCACGTATTTTTCATTTTTTCGCACTTGTTCTGGATTTAGGTTTATTAATGCACGACGCATACGCTCAGCATGGTCAACATCGTTACAAAAAACGATGGTTTTATCCATTGGGTTGGTGCGTTTTAGGTAATCAGTGATGGTTTGTGCCACGAGCTGGGTACGCTCATCAATCACCATAGTGCGGTCAAAGTCTTTTTGATTATAAATTCGGTCATCAATCAGCTGGCCTAGTTTATCAACTTGACCTTTTGTGGGACGCCAACCTTGTAAATCGACATTGATATCGACTCGTACCACTTTATAGGGGGCAAGGAAGCCGTCTTCGATGCCCTCTTTAAGTGAATAAGTGTAAACAGGATCGCCAAAGTAATCAGTGCTGGAAACATCATCAGTTTCTTTTGGTGTAGCAGTTAAGCCAATTTGGGTTGCACTGCTGAAATATTCAAGGATCTCTCGCCATGCGCTGTTTTCAGATGCGCTACCACGGTGACACTCGTCGATAACAATCAGATCAAAAAAATCGGGGGCCACCTGTTTAAAGGCTTTTTGGTGTTCTTCTGGACCTGTAATTGCCTGGTAGAGTGCCAATTGAATTTCATAGGCAGGATCAATTGTTCTACCTGTTACCTTTGCCATTGCACTACCAAAAGGCTGGAAATCGTTATTTTTAGTTTGATCGACAAGGATATTGCGATCCGCAAGAAACAGAATGCGTTTTTTATTTTTAGCTTTCCATAATCGCCAGATAATCTGAAATGCGGTATAGGTTTTACCAGTACCTGTAGCCATCACGAGTAATACACGTTTTTGCCCAGCAGAAACAGCTTCTACGGTTTTATTAATAGCTTGTAGCTGATAATAACGAGGGGATTTCCCACTACTGTCATCGTAGTAATCTTGACTAATTATGGGTAGCTGCTCGGCGGTAAAACCTTTCCAAGAGTAGTATTTAGTCCAAAGCTGTTCTGGTGTCGGAAAATCATCGAGCGTGATTTCGGATTCAATCTGCACAGAATTGGTTTTATCGTGGAAGATAAAACCATCACCATTAGAAGCGAAGATAAAAGGAACATCGAGCAGGCGTGCGTAATCTAACCCTTGCTGCATCCCTTTTCCTATTTCGTGTTTATTTGCTTTAGCTTCTATGACGGCAAGGGGTAGACCTGGCTTATGATAGAGCACTATATCGGCTGATTTCACTGTTAATCGTGCAGCAAGCTTACCACGGACCACCACTTTTCCATCTCGAAGTTTGACTTCTTGGCGGATTTGCGACATCAGGTCCCAGCCTGCATCTTTAATTGCAGGGAGAATAAATTTAGTAATGATGTCTGTTTCAGTCAGATGAGTTTTATTCATACCAGCCATTGTGCTCTACTACCCCCAAGATACAGAATTATTATGATTATACATGTGTTGAAAAATAAGAGCACTTTAATAGCTAATAATAATTAGTTTGTATTGGGTATATAAGTAAAAAATAACTCTTTAGAGGAGCTTTAAATAAAAAAATTAATTATTAATTTCCGGTATCACCTAATTCTTTAAGGCTGTACGCATGTAAGAATTTAAGGTTATCTTCAGTACACCACGAGAAATCTTCATTATCTAAGATATTATTCACAAGATCTTGATTAAAAGGAATAGTGAGTTGAAATGATGTCTTCTTATCATTATTTTGTACTATGAGATTATTACTGTTAACCCAATGTGCTTCTAATTTTATCTCTAGATTTTGCCATTTAATATTATTGCTAGCTTTATTTCTTTTCAGAACATAGTAAAAAGAAGAGTTACCCTTAAGTGTAAGATGATTATCCATCAACATTAAAAGAAGAGGGATCCCCAAGTGGGGAGATAACTATATCTCCAAATACCAAAACTATCTGCAATTTTTATCCAACGAATAAACGATGTTTGATCAAGCCTTCCTTTACCACCGAGTAGAGCTCTACAGATTAGCCAAGCTTCACGAAGTGTACTGAATTGAATAAATTGGTTTCTACGATGTGTTGCAATTTCTGTGGATACGTTTTTCTCATTTCCAATGAGACCTTTAAAACGCTTAGATTTAGAGCTTAAAGGACATGATTCTTTATTTTCTGGTTGAACTAAATGAGAAAATCTGGGTGTGAATTTTTTGTTAGGTGTTATTATTCCACTATCATATGTAGGTTGCTTACAGAAAAGACATCGTAATGGAGGATAGTTTTCTCGTGAAAGACCTTTAATCCTTCTAGAAAAATCCCCAATACTAGTTTCAACCCAAATATTTTCTGTGAAAATTTCTACTTTTTCCATAATAAATTATATTTAAAATAATTGACTCATAATTATAATAATACAAGATTAATATAATTAAGAAAGAAGCAAAAAGATTTTTTTGACTTTAGATACAGTATGTTTTTATCTATTCTATGTTATTAAATTTAAGACTTTTGTTTTTTATTATCAAATATTAGGATTTAATAAAAATATTTTTATTAAACCCTAATATTAAATGTAACTAATCTAATGATCTAATTGATATTTCTTCTCTATCAATATCTTTGGCTAGCTTCTTCATTTCAGGATGAATATACTTGCTATAAAAATCATTTATCATTTTACTATATTGGTTATTCCACTCTGAGCTGTAAGCCATATCAAAACAATTTGAATTAGTTATTTCTGTTTCACTACCATCATTGTGTATTAATATAAAATGACAATCAGATAATGCAGGAGGTTGATTTTTTATTAGAGAGAAATCGACAAATTGCTTGACTTGTTGTACTTGGAATGGATGTATTGTTTGTTCTATACGTTGATGGATGCTTCCTTTTAAATTTTCAAAATTTTTATCTCTTTTGTCCATTGGTACACGAGTTTGTTGATATTCAATCATTTTCTCTTTGAATTCAGCTGTTGCTAAAGAATAAGGCATTTGCTTTAACAATATATTGTCAAATGCTGAGCGAATTATTTTTTTCGGTAAGCAAGGGAATGTATCACGATATCCACACTCAAAGCCTTTATCATCATTGATATCAATTTCAGAATTATTGGCAGAAAATAAGTGAATGACCTCTTGCTGAACAATAGTAATTTGATTTATTTTTTCTGAGATGTAAGGATCTTGTAATAAATCATTAATGGATAAATCACTTACTCGATAGCCACCTTCATTCTGTGGTTCAATGACAAATAACGTTGATTTTTTTAAACCAAAATCATCATAAAATTTAAATTGTCTTATATTTTCAGTTTGATAATTTGCATTAAGATAATCGGATAGCTCTTTTTTAGCGTATTATACTTCCCTAATAACTCGCTTTCTGATAGCGCTTTTAAAGCCTTTTCTCCATTTGAAAGATAAAAAAGAGTAATTTGATTTTCTCGATTTTTTTCATTAAAAGAAAGAGCTTGGTTGTCAATAAATTGAATAATATTTTTTTCAATAGGATCAATTTTTTCGTGATATATTGGTTAACATCAATCGGGTTAATCATGCAAGTATAACGTACAATATTACGCTCTCTTGTATCTTTTATTTTTTCCCATTTTACTTCTAAACACATAGATCGATGTTCAAACGCATTACCAATGGTAATCGTATTATCACTATATGTAACCATATCTTTAACTTGCTGAATTTCATTGCTATCACCGCATCCAGATAGTAAAACAATACTAGTTAATACAATTATCTTCTTCATTTATTCATCACCTTATTATCCAATTTATCTCAAAAATTAGTGTGTGTTTTAACCTTTTTGATATCGAGAAGGCCAAATTTCTTCAGCTGGAATACCAATCGCTTTTGCAATAATTTGCTCTGCTCGAGGATAAGGTGCTCTAAGTGCATTGCGTAAAGTAGAAGGAGAGAGTCCTGCTTCGACAGAGAGTTGAGATAACGAAAGCCCTTTTTTATGCAATGCCGCTACTATATCTGCACGATGCCAATCAGTTTCTTTCATCGATGGCTTTTCCTTTTTATTGAACTATGAGAATCTATATGGTTACACCATGGTGTAACCATATAGATTAGCTATTGATGTTAATGAATAGATTAGATCGAAACTTTGTTTCAATCAAATGATATTTAACTTCAGTAAATCATTCATAAGGCGAAGGAACCAATCCTGTATATAAGGTATTAATTTATGATAAAAACGGGTAAAGAGTGGTTTTTAGCAAAAGAGTTGATTCATCTACCGGGTTTTCCAAAAACTTCACAAGGTGTGAATAAGAGGGCTCGATTAAAGAATTGGAAGAAACGTCCTGTTGCCATTCCTGGTGTCAGAGGCCGTTCTTTTGAGTATCATATTGATAATTTTCCTGATGAAATTAAATTAATTATTGCAAGAGAAGAGTTTCTTTCAAATGAAAAAGAATTAACATCACAAGAGTTAGAATGGTTAACATTATTTCGTTCTTTATCAACAGATGAACAAGCTATATTACTTCATTTGCTAAGACGTAAAGGAATCGAATGGTTGATAGAACAATCATGATTTAATTTTGGGGTATAATCAAAGTAAAGGTAATTACTATTATTGAATAAAAAGTATAATTCCTATTTTTAGTCTCTTGATTCTATAATACGAGAATCAAGCCATTTTTCGACCTCACTCTTTAACCAGCGAGAACTGCGACCAAACTTAATTGGTGTAGGGAATTTTCCTTCTTGTATTAATTTATAAAACCATTTATCTGTTAATCCAGTTAAATGAGTAATAAACTTCATACTAACAAATTGATCGTTAAGTAGTGAATATTGTGTCATTGTTTATTCTCCTGTAATCAATAAAAGGAGAAGGAGGAAATAAGCTGTTATTTTAAGTCACTCCTTCAAACAATAACTACAGACTGTAAAATATTCTTATCGAAGAACATTAATTATCATCATAAGTTAAAAATAACCCTTGGTTGTATTCTTTCAATATTACTGGTGTGTTTTTTCTAGGACGCCCTCTACGCTTATAATTATTAAGAGGGAGTTTGCTTAGTTTATGAATATTTATATCTTCTTTCTGATCTTTCTTTGCTAAATAATCTAAAATATAAGCACAATTATACCTACCATTAATATCATCAGAAGAAATTACTTTTTCTCCCTTTACTTTATAATATTCTTTATTCTTACAATGATGTGCATAACCTTCATTTAAAGTGATTTTTTTCCAAATATAATTAATTTCATTCCAGAAATTCCAAATAGATTTATGCTTCTGTCCATTAATATAAAAAATGGCATGAGTATGTATTCCGTGAGTAATTCCTTTTTCCATTACCCATGCTTCTCCTACAATTCCAGGGTAATGCTCACATTGGATCATTAAGTCTACCATGTCTTGTGTCAATTGATATTTATCCTGAATAATAGAACTAATGGTTCCTTTTCTATATGAAAAGTCAATTCTCAGAATTAATAGTTTTGAGTAATAATTAAATAATTGAGCTTGGTGATATTGGAGTTTTTTTTGTAATGCTGGAATAGTGTGGTAGTTAGAATTATGTATAGATCTCATGATTACCTCTAAAGTTAATTTTCTCATGAGATAGGTATTGTATTTTATTTTTTATTTAAATATTAAAACATATAATACTATATACCTAAATTATATTTACAAAACATAACTAGATGATGTTTTTCATCTAATTATTTCTTATCTTCCTATTACCTTTGGATAACGTTTTACATAAATTATTCATCGCTCATTTCTATTTTCTAGAGTGGAGTAATATAACTTTTAGTACTAGATTTCAGCAAATAATGATGAGTGAAAAATGTTCTTACTAAAATTGATAGATAAAGTAATGAGTATGATTTCTTAAGAACTCAAATTATCATTTTAAGAGTGTTTAATTATACTATCACTTACCCAGTATAAAACTAAATGAGATATATGTCATAAAAATGAGGTTTTCCGGCTTTATTACAGTAGTTTTTTGTTTTTTTTGATTGGTTTATACCCATGAAAAATGAACAATAAACCTATTAAATTATAGTATTGATCCCTTTTTATATTAGGTTTCTCTCTATTGATTTTTGTGTTATAAATTTGATTTATGGTATATGAGGGGTGAAAATTTTGAGTGATTTATTTGAAGAACTGCGAGCACTGAAGGTGAGAAAAGTTGACGACTATAGAACAAGCTACCCAATAACGTATGGTGAAATATATAATAGTTATCAGTTTATTAAATTCGAAAAAAACGAGGAAAATTATATTCCGATAGATTTATTAAGAAATGCTTTATTAGAAGATGCTAGAGTTTCATCAAAAGAGTATATTAAAAAAAGAACGGGCGGTGATAGACAAAAACATTTCTATAATGATTCCAATGAGGCTAGAAAAAAGATTATATTAATAGATTAATTAATCAATTTGAAAGAAATAAACTATATATAAATATGCATGTTTTTCAAAAGCCAATTAAAGGAAGTATTAAAAAAGAATTTTTACAAGCATTAAAGGAAAAAGAAAATATTTATAATAAATTATTATTTCATTATGATGAAGTTAAAAAACAAAATAAAAACATATTTTTATTACCAATGAGGTTAAGTCTTATCTATAACGATTTTTCAGAGAATCTTAATAATGAAAAAGTAATTAATTATATTGACATGAAGGAATTAATAAAATATTTAAATGATGCTTTCCATTCTTTAATAAAAAGAATACAAAAACGCGTTGCTTATAGATGTTTCATTGCTTATGATCGTGTTATTTTGATTGATAAAAAATTAGTTCCATATTTACATGTTAATTTTTATTTAAATGAGCTTGATATTAATAACTACTATATAAAAAATATTACTCGTGAGTGGTGTTCTATTATTGATGATGTTGCTAGGATAGATTATGTCTATTTTAATAATCCACTCCAAGAAAGTATTGATGAAAATGACGAAGAAGATGAAGATTGGAATAAAAACATTGTTTATAGAAATAAGAAAGAATATCGATTTACATTAAAAATCTGTAATTCGATAAGACCATTCTGTGAAGATAATGAACTAAGTCATGATGAATTAATAAAAAAATAAGAAAAGAGATTGTGAGGAGTAAGAAAGGAATGAATGATTTTAGGCTTAATGAATTAATAAAAAAATAGAGAAGGTAAAGATAAATAAAGCTTATCACAAAGATTATCTACTATGTATATCAAAGCAATATATCAAGATACCAGGATTAAATAACTTCACAAAAGGAAAAATAATATACCAAGGTGATTTAAATAAAAAGTAACAAAAATTCTATTTCTAATAAATCTGAAATATATATTACTGATGTGGAAATTGTAAATAATTTATTCAGATATTAGGAATTATATATGAAAAATAAAGATATATTTAAAGAGATTTCGCCATTTGAATCTGTTCTTTCTCCATTACCTCACTCAATTAAGTATCAAATAAAGCATAAATTAACCAAGCTTATTAATTATTCACCTACAATTGGTTTAATGGGTAAAACGGGTGTTGGTAAATCTAGTTTGTGCAATGCTTTATTTCAATCAACAGTATCGCCTGTCAGTGCCGTTAGTGGTTGTACTCGTTCAGCTCAGCGATTAACACTATCCTTATCTGGACGTGATATTACCTTTATCGATTTTCCTGGTGTGGGAGAATCACGTGATTATGACAAAGAATATCAACAGCTTTATCAATCTCTATTACCTGAGTTAGACTTCATTTTATGGATATTAAAAGCTGATGAAAGGGCATGGTCAGCTGATGAAGCCTTCTATCAATACTTAGTGGAACATTGTCATTACGCACCTGAACGATTTTTATTCATACTCAATCAAGCCGATAAAATAGAGCCTTGCCGTGAATGGGATATCCACCAGCAACAACCATCTAAGCAACAGCAAAAACATTTATTGGAAAAAATGTGTCAGGTACAGCAGGCATTTAACCCCATTAATCCAGTTATTGCTATTTCGGCTAACGAAAATTATCAACTTGATAAACTAGCTGAAACCTTAATACAAGCGTTACCAACCAAAGCAAGTAGTGCCATTGCAAGACAATTGAAAACAGACTATTGCTCAGATACGGTGATTTCATCCGCTAAACACGATTTTGGTCATGCCGTTGGCGACTTAGTGGAAGAGCTCATTGAGATTTTACCTGTCCCAAAGCCCGTTAAGCAGGTTATGAATCATGTTAAAGAAAGGCTTGTCTCGGTGGCTGTTTCATTTTGGCGATGGCTATTTTAAATACTGATAAACACTTTAATGACGCGAGCTTTAGCTCGCGTTTTTTGTTTCTACTATTAGGAGTAAGAAGATGACTTTAGATGAATTATATCCTATTACGAAAAATGTGATTTCTTCACAACAAAGAGATAATTTTTGGTTTCAGTATTTCCGAACAGTTCCTTTGTGGATTAAGCTTGAAAGCCAGATATTTCATTTGATGGATAGCTTTTGTGATGAGTACTACGGGGCATTTTGGGAGTACTGTGTTCTGTCAAATCAAGGTGCATTTATTTATCCAGCGCTGGTGGAAAAAGAAGTAACCTTATTTAATCCTCATAACGGCAATGAAGCTATCCTGAGCCCTGAAGCAGTAGGAATAGCAATCTGCTTAATTGTCTTTAGTCTTTGGTCATTTAAAACAGAGAGCGAAATTCTAGTTGAACGTTTCTACCAACTTCGTGACTACGCCATTCAACATCCTGAAAGCTCAACTATTTTCCATTTAATTGATTAGCTTTCCTTCCTTCTTAAATCACACTTCTAGTCTTATCTATCTTATTTATTTTAAAGGAAATTAACCATGAGTCGATTAGCCTCACGCTTTGGGCGTGCCAACAGTATTCGTCGTGACCGCCCATTAACGATGGAAGAATTATTCCGTACTGTACCGAGTGTTTTCTCTGAAGAAAGACATGAGTCGAGAAGTGACCGTTATACCTATATCCCTACCATTACATTACTCGATAGCCTTCAAAAAGAAGGATTCTATCCGTTCTTTGCTTGTCAAACTCGGGTACGTGATATCAGTCGTCGAGAGCATACCAAGCATATGTTAAGACTTCGGCGACATGACCAAATTACAGGAATACAAGTACCTGAAATTATCTTACTCAATAGCCATGATGGTTCAAGCAGTTATCAAATGTTACCGGGGCTATTTAGAGCGGTGTGTCAAAATGGGCTAGTGTGCGGAGATACCTTTGGTGAGGTGCGTGTACCTCATAAAGGCGATGTCGTCGGTAAAGTGATTGAAGGGGCTTATGAAGTATTAGAAACCTTTGATGCTGTCGCTGAAAAGCGAGAACAAATGCAATCGTTATTGTTACCGCCACCAGCACAGCAAGCCTTAGCGCAAGCTGCACTTACGTATCGTTATGGCGAGGAGCATCAACCAATTACTGAGGACCAAGTATTACAACCTCGTCGTTGGGAGGATAAGAAAGATGATTTGTGGACGGTATATCAACGTTTGCAGGAGAATTTAATCAAAGGTGGATTGTCGGGTAGGAATGTGAAAGGCAAGCGCGCTCGTACTCGTTCAGTGAATGGTATTGATGGTGATATCAAATTGAATAAAGCTCTGTGGGTGATGACTGAAAAGATGTATGAGCATTTTGGCGATTGATTTAGATTTATGACGTTATAAAAGGCATAACGTCGACTAAAATATCGATGGTATGCCTTTGTAATCAAATGTCACTTTACGCATAGGACTTAGATAAAATAACATTGAATGTATATTGTTAATTATTAATCAACGATAGCTGCTCGTTGTATATGTCCATTATCGTCATGACTAACGACAAGTCGTAATTTACCATTTTGTGATAAGACTTTTTGATGATTATTTTTAAGTTTAACCAATGAGTTTTCAAATTGCTCGTAATTATTGGTTGCACTATTATTAATTAATTCTAGCGTGTTAAGAATGAAACTGCGGCGAAGGCTAAGAATTTCGTCACTGTTAAACTTGGCTTTAGATAACAAATTATTAGCTTTTGTGGCTATGGTTTCAATAAGGTTACTTAAAGTAGCATTCCAAACGTCTTTCTTTAAATCAAATTGGCTAAAATCTTTACTTAATGGATCAATACAGGCTTGTATATATGCTAATAGTGATGCCATCTTAAGAAAAACATTGCGGCGAGTAATTAAAGGGGGAATCTGCTCTGATATTTCCTTCAATTTTTGGTAGGTATCACCTGTCCCAAAAGTATCTAGATTCGTTAAGCTAGCTACTTCATTTTTAATATTTTGTAGATCAGCTAATAGCTTTGCTTGTAATACAAAGGCATCAGCAACAATATCTTCAATTTTAACTTTTATCTGCAAAGACATTTCATAGTCAAAATCACCACGTTGCATCTTTTCAATAATTCCTTGAAGGTAATCGATGCGGCCTTCAACTTCTGCTGCATTATGACTATCAATTTTGTCTCTTAAACTATTAACTGCTATTTTTATATCTGTTAAGTTTTTATTGATATCGGCTAGATGAGCTTGAGCCACAATTAAACTCATTAGCTGAAAAGAGCCAGTGGCTAGTTGTTTTAGTTTTCCTGCTTCTACTATTCGACCTTTCCCAGCTATTCTTCCAACTTTAGCTCCACTGCTGTGAACTGCATCAGCGAGTACTTCACCCGTTTTGGTTTGCATCATTCTTAGTGAGCCATCTTTTAGGCCTTTTTGAATTTCAGGTTTAAATACAAGCTCAATGGTACGTCCACTTGTATTGATAACCCCTTGCATGGACTGCGAGACTAAGTTACTAATCTTACTTAGATCTTCTTTTTTTGCGATTGGAAACGATATTTCATCAGGAAAAGATAAGCACTCTTTTGCATAGATAATGGGTACACCATTTTCATCAGTTAAGGTACTATACTGAAGCTCGTTGATATCCATAAGAATCCTCTAGTCATTATCATAGGTATTTCCTTGTGATATCATTTTACCATACAAGAGCTAGTAATTATGCCAAAACAAAATTGTATTTAAGTTATTAAAAAGCGGGTTTCATAGTCTTAAGCATTATACCTGTTCTTTAATGATTTTAGTCGGTGAGTATACATTTAAGTATATAAAAAAATTAATTTAAATTTATTTACAACAAAAACAATGTATTGACCATTAAGAGCGAGTCCGGCCTTCGCACCAAAAATCAGACGCTAAAAGCGTCTTTTTTTATACTTAAAGTTTATGATTTATAGGGCGTTACCTACCTTTCGGTTTTTCAAAGCATCCTTCTGCTGAATGTGAGGAGATAAATACTTCATCACGATTCAAAAATGCATACTCCTCACTTAGTGTCTTTAAGCAGACAAGCCATTGAGATCTTAAAGTAGATCTACCAATTCAGCGGCAACCACGAACTGATCTTTATCGGCGATCATAATCCAAGAAAACCTATGAGTGAAAACACGGTAAATAACGCATTACGTGTGATGGGCTATGAAAATAAAACGAAGTTTGCGGACATGGTTTTAGAACAATGGCGTGTAGCTCGTTGATTGAGTCTGGATTACCCAATCAAGTCCTGAAATAACTGAGCCAAAAGTATTATAGAAATAGCCATTAGGATTACGACAGCCTTTGTTAAGTGCTATTTCTAGCTCGCCAATTTTTTTCCATATTGCCACAGTACTTTTGCTGCTTATTCATATATATAAAGTCTATTTCTGAGTAGATAATAAAAAAATACAGCAGAGCCACATAAACTCGTTCCTCCTTGATTGGGATAATCGAAATGGTCTAAACGCATTTTTAATTCCATCTCAAATAGGCTTTTTTAAAAGGGAACTTTAATGCTTCCCACTAGATACTCTTTTGCAATAAATTGCCTCTCAGGTACAGTGAATTGTAATTTTATGGTGTTATCATCTTCATTAACTGGTTTTGTTTGTCCACTTGATTCGAAATAACAGAAAAATTCCCTTTTTTGATTAATAGCATACAATGCGCAGTAATAACTAATTAAACTCCAATACAAAATTTGCAGTGGCATTAAGTTTGCCGGGTTTAATATCATCACCATAACGATAATATTCTGCTTTTAGTGGTACGCTATTGCTGCCACTGGTTAAATCAGCCAGTGGAACAAACTGGTTATTAATTAACACCGTATCACCACTTGAAGGGGATGAAACAACAAATCCTACACCTTTGGCATTATTACTGTCGCCTTCATTATCAGGTTTGATAATGGTTTTTTGCCCGTCGTAACTTGTGGTGTTATGCGCCATTAGCTTAATTTTAGCGGAAGCATTACCTGTGCAATTTATTCTCAGATTATCTTCAGCATATTGATTATCACGAGGAAACCCAATGCTAGAAAATGCAGTAATAGGCATTTTAGGCAAATTCATTTCAAGGTTCGTATTTTCTGCACTACAAGATGTTGGCGCGCTAATAATATTTACAGATAGACGATAACTAAAACCAACAGCCGTTGTGCCGCCACCTGAATTAAAGCGATTAATTAATATAGAGCCAATATATTGAGTCGTAAAACGCTGGGATTTAGGGTTATCTTTGGTGGAGTAAACAATAACGGTAGCATCCCTTGTATTAAGTTTAGGGCTATTAACAGGAACTTCTTGTCCTGGCTGACTTCTAAATGACAAACCTGACTCATTTTCAATTAAAACATAAGCATAATCATCTAAGCCTGTAATATGACCGTTACGTACAACATAATAAGCAGGTCTGCCATCGATATCCATATAATAGGTTGGCATTACGCCACTGGCTTCGCTATATGTTGCATAAGCATAGAACTCAGCGCCATCTGGGCAATCTGCGACTGCGACATCTGAACCATCACGTTTAAATGTAAAACGAGCCACTTCCTGATTCTTTTTAATCATTCCTTTTAGTTCAATGGTACCGCCTCTGGCATCCATCGTGCCATGTTTAATACCGCCATTATTGACACAATCAGGCGCGGCATGACTGTAAAAAGAGAGGGTAGATAAACTAAGAATAAAAATTAGAAATAATAATTTATTCATTTTATTTTTTAAGTTAGTCATTTTATTTCCTTATTTACACTCAGTATCTAAAATATATAAACCATTAACTGGCGCTTTATTATTAATGTCATAAGTTGCATTGCAGGTTTTTTGCTCACCATTAATTGTCCACGAAACTTGAATATTGCCTTGTGGTTTATTGGCAACAAAATAGAGTTGATGGAAGCTTGCGACTAATTGCGTATCATCGTTATCAATCTCAGCTTTAGCACCCATAGGGATGGTACTTTTATCTGGCGTTTGTAATGTCAGTAGGAATTTAAAGCCTTTTTTAGCATCGAAATCAGCCAGTACTAAAGCACCTTTTGTTGGAACAATATTACTAATAATATTATTCGAAATTTCAGTATCACTCGGAATAGAATTGGTATTAACACTAATGCTATTTTTTTGGTAAGGCGACATTCCAGAAACAACTGCTAATCCACTATTATTCGTTTTAATAGACTGACCATTAATGACTTCTACACCAGAGGTATTTTTAGTCAGTATTAATGCATTTGTTTGTTGCAATGAAGGGGCGAATACTGCGCCATATTGTGTTGCAACTAATGCACCACTAACACCGTAGTTAATATTTTGCTTATCTTGAGTATACGAATAACCTGCATTAACAACGGCGCTTTGTGTTTTATAAGAGCCATTTAAACCACCGCTATAATTAACACCTTTATTACCATAGCCTTGATAAACATCCCAGTTTGCTTGGTTTTTATCACCATAGGTTCCACTTAAACGTGCGGTCTGTAATACTTGGTTATCATTGTTCGTTGATATACCGTAATTAGCCCAAATGTAGTTTTCATTCCATGAAAAAGGAATACTGACATTCATACTCAAATCATGACTATTTTTTTTATTACTCTCGCTATAACGACTACCATCGTAATAAGTGTAATAAACGCTATAGTTAACTTTATTAATAGCGCTATTAAAACCCATATTATAAGAATGAACGGTTTTACCACTAACGTACTTATAAATAACTGAATTTAAATTAATCGAAGCGTTATTAGAAAATAAAGGTTGATTAATCGAGAGCGTATATTCATTTTTTAACCCATTGCTTGGATGGTATTTGCTGTCTTTGTATTCCATCGCTTGAGTAAAATTGAGAAAATTGGCATCGAAGTGACGATAACCGACTAACGAAAGAGTCGTATCTGTGACTGATATATTTTTAGAATAATTAACTCTAAAAGCATTGCCATGTAATGAATCATTGCCATTGTTAGTGGAAGATTTCGCATACAATAAATCAGTGGTGATCGCGCCGTAGCTACCTAAATTTACCCCAGTACCCACACCAACAGATTGATATTTTTCACCAATAAGTACGCCGCCATAAAGGGTGACATAGTCAGTTAAACCATAGAAAGCTTCGGTCTGAACAACATAAGCGCCATCCCCGCTATTATTACCGTCGTATTTACCCGTTGAGAAGCTATATTTTAATTCACCTTTTCTTTCTAGATTGGCAATAGAGGAGAAAGGCACAATAAAATTCTTTTCAGAGCCATCCGCTTCAGTAACGCTGACATGTAAATCTCCGCCGCTGTTCATCGGATAATAATCAGTAATATTAAAAGGTCCAGCGGGCACACTGCGTTTATAAATAACTTGGCCATTTTGGGTGATAGTGACGATAGATTCTGTATTAGCAATACCCGAAACGCTAGGTGCATAGGTTCTATTTTGTGTCGGTGTCATTAGTCTATCGGTGACTAATTTAATTCCTCTAAATTTTACTGAATCAAAGAGCTGTGAAGAGGTATAGAGATCACCCATCATTAATTCACTATTAATACTGGTGATCGCTCTGGAAAGAACATTACTCAATGTATTCCATTTTTTCTCGCCATTTTCATTCTTTGTCCAGGTTGAATAGTTATTAAAACGCCAAGGACCTAAATTAACTTGGGTTTGAATGTTGCCATAATAGCTATCTGTCGTATTACCCTGACTACGACTATTAAATGAAGATAATGCGTAATTAACTAATAATGCAGGAATACCTGAATCCCAGTTTTTTATTTCATTTTCTTTTAATCTATCTTCATTAACATATAATTGTGGTAATGTTAGAACATATTGTTTTCTATTTAAATCTAAATAGCCGTTCGCATTATTGATCTCGTTAAGATTAATAAAATCATTATTTTTGTTTTTATTAATCACATCATAAGGAAGATCAACACCAGCTTTATACCACTCTTCTGCTGAAAGACGTGGCGCTAATATTGAGTTACCCTCTTTATTTTTCATCAAAATAAAATCAAAGTCGCGTGTTAATACGCGATTATCATTGATAAAAAGAGTCACTTTATAGTGACCTGGGGCGATATTATTCTCTCTAAAGACATTTAGATCTTCATTTGTCACTTGTTGAGTGCTTCCTTCAATATTTAATAGATTAGCAGGATAATAGTCATTTGCTGATGTATTAAAAGAAGCGAATAAAGCGCCAGCAATAAATAAATAGAGTGGCGATTTATTAAAATAATTATCCTTTATCTTTTTCATATTGAATAATATTTCTTATTATAATTCGAATTCCATTGGAAGGTTTTTTCCAAAATCGTCGATATAAAATAATTTTATTTTTTCTTTACCCGATAATGTTTTGTTAACGCTAATAGTGGTTTCTGATTTTGGCGGAAGAAAACTAGGTAATTGTTCAATCTCTCTTCCATCAATAAAGAGTTTGCTAATATTAATAAAATAAGGTGAGCTATTTGATACTACAAGATTGTTATTCTTTGATGACCATTTTAACTCTTTGATTTCTTTTTCAATATTGTCATTTTTTAGAGATTGTGGTCTGTAAATCAACTTAATTCTATTTGTCATTGAATAACGCAAAACATTTTCTAAATTTTCATTGCTTGGTGCGACAAACTTAACATTGATCCAATACATGGATTCAATATCATTAGGCAGTGTTGTATTTTTAGTAACTTGTAGTGTATTTTTTTGTTGCGACATTAATTTAATTAATGGTGGAGTGATCACAAAATCTTGAGTGAGTTTGCCATTGAGATCTTCAACCCAGGATTGTAATAAATAATTAGTATTTTTATCACTGTTAAATGCAACAAAACCTTCATTTTTATTTGTTTCATTATAAACAACGCGAGTTGTTTCTAAACCAAATCCAGCAAAGCTTGATGTTATTGAGCTGAATATTAACCCCAGTCCTAAAAGTGTTTTTTTAAATTTCATCGGTAAATACCTTTTTAATAAAAGCAGGTTAACAGAATTATTAACCTGCGATTTTTTATTATTGATAAGTCAATGTATAATTCAATGTTGCATCAGCACGGCCAGCTTCTACGTTATTGCTTGTACTAACGTATTTAGCAACAAAATAAAGTGTTTTAGATTTAAGATCACCCGTATCTTTAATTTTATATTCTCTCGTTATATTGAGATCGAAAGGTGTGCTTAAATCATCTCTATCATAAATATGGATACCAACATTTTTTGCTGTATTCGAACCATTAGGATCATCTAAGGCTAAGATTTGATCTGAGCTACTATCTGTTTTACCTTCTAGCTTTAATTTTACAGTACCTTGTGGTGGGCAATTAATTAAAGAGATATCTAATTTACCATTACCATTAGCTCCGCCAACTTCACTACCGGTACGATCAAATTCACTTGTTGCATAACGTCCCATATTAACGTTACCGTCAGAGCCAGAGCCATTAATATCAATAGTGCAAGTAGATGAATAAATTAAACCTGAAAAAGAAATTTGTCCTGTTTGCTCATCAGCGGAAACTGTTGCACTTGCCGTTATTGCTGAAATAAGAAAAGCCATTGGAAGCAGTTTTTTTGTTAAAATAGGCATTTTTAACCCCTAGTGATTGATATAAAAAGTATTTAATAAATCATATTAATCGCTATTTTTTACAATTAGTCTGTTATTACTATTTCTTAATCAATTAAAGGTACAGTGCAATATAAGCACGTTGAACAGATTAACTTAATAGTAAATATAATCTTAATAAAATAGGTTTTTAGTATTAATCATGAAATTTGAAAAGCATTTTCATTATTTTGCTTTTTATCATTAATATTAAAATTTAATATGAAAATTCACTTCAGTTTTTGTGTAAACGGATTATATGTAGTTTATTTTTTGGTGTCTCATGCACAGTGTTACAAAATTTGCTAATGTAATATGAAAAAATCATTAATAAGATAATAGATTTAATTTTTTTATTATTTATTTTCAATTGGTTATGCTTTTGCGGGGAGTTGTGGATAAAACGTGATAGTTTAAATTTACTTTATGGAAAATATATTTAGTTACAAATTCTATTAAGTTTAAAATATGATGATGACAATACTTTATAAAAGCTAGTCATTAAAAGAATGGTTTCTAATAATATATAGAGAGTAATTAATGAAAATAATTCTTATTAAGTACCCTATATTAAATTAAATCTATTGATTAAATTATTAATATTCAAAACTTCATCTTAAATACCTTTTATCGTATTTTTATTTTCCTATATAGAGTAGCAATGCTTATCCCTAAAATTTCTGCCGCTTTCTTCTTTCCTTCTAATGTTGTCCCTGTTTTTTCTAATATGTTCATAATGGTTTGATACTCTGATGTCTGGTTTTGAGTTTTGAGAAATTCTTGTGCGTTTAACGGTTGATTTTTATCTTTATTATCTGTTTTAGCTGCTGTATAGATACCACTGGTTTTTTCTTTTTCTAAAGGATCAGAATGAGGTGTTTCTAACAAATAAGGTGGAAGGTGGCTGAGGTTCAAATCCACTGTATCGCCTTGCATAACATACATATATTCAATCACATTACGTAGCTCTCTGATATTGCCCGGCCAATCATAGGAATATAAGTAGTTAATAACAACGTTGGGGATCTTTGCAACAGGCCGTTGATAGGTTGAAGCCAGATCATCAGCAAAGAATTGTGCAAGTTCTGCAATATCTTCTCGGTGATCACGTAATGCAGGTGTATGGATCGGAACAACATTGAGGCGATAAAACAGATCTTCACGAAATTGTCCTTTATTTACCATTTCACGTAGATCTTTGTTGGTGGCAGCAATGATCCTTACATCAATATTGATCATATTATTAGAGCCAACACGAGTGATGCTTTTTTCTTGAAGAACACGTAAAAGCTTGGCTTGTAGATGTAAAGGCATATCTCCAATTTCATCTAGGAATAGGCTTCCACCATGTGCTAATTCAAATTTACCAATACGTCCTTTAGGATCAGCACCACTAAATGCACCGCGGACATAACCAAAAAGCTCACTTTCTAGCAGTTGTTCTGGGATAGCTGCGCAGTTAATGGTAATAAAAGGCTGTTTTGTGCGTAGGCTTTGTTGGTGAATAGTGTAAGCAACCACTTCTTTACCTGAACCGCTTTCTCCGGTGATAAGTACGCTGGCGTGACTAACAGCAACTTTACTTAACATGCTTTTTAATTGGAGCATATTTTGTGAGTTGCCAATTAAAGGAGAGTGAGGATTTTCATCAACCGATAAGGTATTCACCTGTGTCATATAATCGCGGGCATCATGGAAGATAACCATTGTGAGTTGGTCATTATCAACAGATGAAAAGGTGATTTTTTTACACAGAACATGATAGCGTTGTTGATTTAATATTAGCCATGCTTCTTCATCACCATAAAGAATATCGCCAGTCATATCGATATCAAGAGATTGCCCAATTAATTCACAATCAAAAAAACGTAGAGCAGAAAGATTGGCATGCCAAATTTTATTTTGGCTATCGATTGCAATTACACCTCTATCCATCACATCAATCAAGTTTCTAAAAGTCCCAAATCGCTCTTTCTCTCTAAGCCTTTCAAGACATTCAAAAATACGACTTGAAATCATCTCCGAAAACTGTTCGATAAAGGTGATAAAGGCTTGTTTTTGTTTCATCAAAAACATTTTTTGTTCTCGATTAGAACAAATAATCCCTATTACGCCAATAACTTGATTATTCAGGAAAATAGGGGCATTGAGATCAAGTTCTTCAGTGCAAGTTAATCGGTTTTGACACAGTTGGCACAGGCTATTTTCTTTGGGATCTTCAATCAAAATGGTTTTTTGTACTTGCAGTACATGGCGATAAATATGCCCATTACTAGAGACATCTTGATTGAGCATATAGCGATAACGCCCTGTACCTGCAATACGAACCAAGTTGTTATCAATAATTTCAACATCGGTACCAGTGATACCTGCAATGGCATCGGTGTACTTGCTGATTTCATCTTGTAGAGTACTTAGTAATGAGTGCATCACATTCTCACCTTAAAATTATCAATATTGATAATAAATTATCACTTCGCATTTAGAGTATTAAATTTAATTATTATTTATTAGCTAGTTATGTGTTTTTTGTATAAAGTTCACACAGTTTCTTATTATTGATAATTTATCACCTAAATAAAACCGCCTAGATCACAGCTTTTCTGCATCATTAATTTCATCTCTTAATCGTTAAAACAATAAATATATTTTAAATCAAATGGTTGTGTCTTTATTAAATGCTTTTTGAATGAGTTGGCATACATATTGCGATATAGGAGATAACCCTATGTATTCCGATTAATTGCGATATTGGGTTATCGCGAATTTTAAAGTGTGATTAAGAGGTAATTCCATGCAGGAGCAATTGCAGTACCTGATTAACCAAAGTTCATTTACGCGAAAACCAACCGCTGAGCTTGCCCCTTTTCGTTATGAAGAGTTAGTCAAAGCGTTAGATTTTCATAGAACTATTCCAGGATACGCACCTACACCGTTATTTCATTTACCCCAGTTAGCCAAAACCTTAGGGGTTGGTGAGTTATATCTTAAAGATGAGTCTTTCCGTTTTGGTTTAAAAGCATTTAAAGCGTTGGGTGGTGCTTATGCGATGGCTCGCCATATTGCTGATTTCCTCGAAATGGACATAAGTGAATTACCTTATGAGGTAATGATCAGTGATGAGATCAGGAAAAAGTTAAATGGCGTCACTTTTGCGACAACCACTGACGGGAATCATGGACGTGGTGTTGCTTGGATGGCAAGACAGTTAAAGCAAAAAGCGGTGGTCTATATGCCAAAAGGATCATCACAAGAACGTTTAGATGCCATTTTGCGTGAAGGTGCAGTCGCTGAAATCGTTGATATGAACTATGACGATGCAGTGAGAATGACGGCTGAAATGGCTGAAAAATATGGCTGGATAGTGGTTCAAGACACTGCATGGGATGGCTATGAAGAGATCCCCCTTTGGATCATGCAAGGCTATGGCACTTTAATGCTGGAATCTCTTGCACAATTACATGAAGTTCCCCCGACGCATATTTTTGTGCAAGCCGGTGTGGGCTCTTTTGCGGGTATGGTGCAAGGCATGGTAACAGCTGCTTATGGCAAACAAGCACCGAAAGTGATTGTGGCTGAAGCACGTATTGCCGATTGTTTATATCAATCTGCGGTATCAGGGAAAGCGGATGCTATTCCTGTTGGCGGGGATTTGCAAACAGTCATGGCAGGGCTTGCTTGTGGTGAAGCGAATAGTATTGGTTGGAATTTATTACGCGATTATTCAGCGGCATTTTTCTCTTGCCCTGATGCTGTTGCGACGAGGGGAATGCGGATTTTAGGAAACCCTTTACCTGGTGATCCGCACATCATTTCTGGTGAATCTGGTGCTGTGACAACAGGCTTGCTCTCTATTTTGATGCAATCACCTGTCTATCAGAGTGCGAAAGAAGCGCTGGGATTAGATGAAAATGCAAGAGTGCTTGTGATAAGCACTGAAGGTGACACCGATCCTGAGCGTTATCGCGATATCGTGTGGGATGGCGAGTTGCCTAGCTTCAAACAATTTTAAAAAAACAAATAAGTCTTTTGGAGTGAACAGTATGTTATCAGCAAACCGATTTGATGAAGTTATTAAGAATTGCCAATTATTAATCCAACAAAAAAGCTATTCAGGTGAAGAAGGTAACGTTGTTAAAGTCATAGAAGGGATGATGAAAAACTATGATTTTGACGACATTCATATTGATAAATACGGCAATATCATTGGCGGAATTATAGGTCAACACCCAGGGAAAACCCTTGTTTTTGATGGTCATATCGATACTGTACCGGTGAGTGAGCGTGACTGGAAAGAAAAACCTTATGGTGCAGAAATTAAAGACGGCAAGATTTATGGTCGCGGCACCAGTGATATGAAAGGTGCCGTCGCTGCCATGATTTCAGCGATTGGGTTTTATGGTCAAGATAATCAGCGCAATTTTGCTGGTCGTATTTATGTTTCTTGCATTGTGCATGAAGAGTGTTTTGAAGGCGTTGCTGCAAGACTCGTTTCTGAACGTTATAAACCAGACTATGTGGTAATTGGTGAAGCCTCCGAATTAAACCTCAAAATTGGGCAACGTGGTCGTGCTGAAATTGTTGTTGAAACCTTTGGCAAACCTGCTCACTCCGCCAATCCAGATGCAGGGATCAACTCTGTTTATAAAATGGCAAAACTGATCGAGAAGATCAGAACGTTAACCCCTTCCGTTCATCCTGTATTAGGAAAAGGGATCTTAGAACTCACGGATATTAAATCATCACCTTATCCGGGCGCTTCTGTCGTACCTGAATATTGTCGTGCCACTTACGATCGCCGTTTATTAGTGGGTGAAACTAAAGAAGAAGTGCTTGCACCATTACAAAAAGCCATTGATGAACTTGCTTCTCAAGATGCTGATTTTAAAGCTAAAGTCTCTTATGCCTATGGTACGGAAAAATGCTATACCGGCGCCATAATTGAAGGTGAGCGTTTCTTCCCTGGTTGGGTATTAGAAGAGAGCGATCCTTATGTACAAAGCGTTTTAAAAGGGCTGCATGAGTCTGGCTTTAAACCTACCGTCACACAATACTCTTTCTGTACTAATGGTAGCCATTATGCGGGTGAAGCAGGTATTAAAACCATTGGTTTTGGCCCATCTCGAGAAAACTTAGCGCACACCATTGATGAATATATTGAAATTGAACAGTTAAAAGGTGCTGCGAGCGGTTATTACAGCATTATGAACAGCCTTTATCACCTTTAATTCTTACGAAATAAATCCTTACTAGAAGAGTATCTGGCGAAACAGTCAGATGCTCTTTGGAGAAATAACAGAATGAAAACAATATTTAAAAACGCCACTGTTATTGATGGAACAGGGGCAAGTGCATTTCAAGCTGATGTTGTGGTTAATGAAGGAAAAATAATAAAAATCGGTCAGTTTGATGCAAAAACGAATGATCAGATCATTGATGCAACAGGGAAGATAGTCTGTCCCGGTTTTATTGATACTCATACTCACTCTGATCTTTCTGCTCTGCTTAACCCCGCTTTATCCGCCAAAATCCGCCAAGGGATCACTACTGAATTGTTAGGGCAAGATGGTGTCGCGTTAGCACCATTACCAGAACAATATATTTCAGCATGGCGCAAGAATATTGCGGGTTTAGATGGTGATTCTGACAGCATTGATTGGCATTTTAAAAATACCGAAGGTTACTTAGGTATGTTAGAAGCGAGAGGCTCTGCAACGAATCTTGCTTACCTTGTTCCTCATGGCAACATTCGAATGGAAGCCATGGGATTAGAAGGTAATCCTTCTACTCGTGAAGATGTCGCCAAGATGTGTGAAATCTTAGAGCGAGAATTAAAAGCAGGGGCGTTTGGTTTATCAACAGGACTGATTTATATGCCTTGCGCCTTTGGTGATACTGCTGAAATGATCGAACTTTGTAAGGTTACAGCAAAGCATAATGGTATTTTTGTTGTTCACCAGCGTAGTGAAGCTGACGATATTATTCAGTCGACTCAAGAGCTTATTGATATCGCCAAAGCATCGGGTGTTTGGTTGCATATTTCCCATATGAAGGTTTGCGGTAAGAAAAACTGGGGATTAATCGACGAAATGCTTGGCATGTTAGATCAAGCACAAAAAGAGGGTATTCGTATCTCTTTTGACCAATATCCGTATGTGGCAGGCAGTACCATGCTTGGGGTAATTTTACCGCCTTGGGTTCACGCAGGAGGTACAGAGAAATTATTAGAACGCTTAGCTTCTCCAGAACTGCGTAAAAAGATGATTGAAGATATCGAAAAAGGCATCCCAGGTTGGGATAACTTTATTGATTTCGCAGGGTTAGAAAATATTTATGTGACTAGCTCTAAAACAGAAAAAAACCAAGATGCCGTTGGACTTAGCCTTGTGGAACTAGGCAAGTTGAGAGGTAAAGATCCATATAATGCAACCTTCGATCTGCTATATGAAGAAGAAAATGCGGTAGGAATGGTGGATTTTTACGGTACAGAAGAACACGTTATCAAATTCTTATGTCGTCCTGAACAAAACGTCTGTACTGATGGGTTAATGGGAGCAGGTAAGCCTCATCCTCGTGTATTTGGGGCATTCCCTCGTGTTTTAGGGAAATACGTCAGAGAAGAAAAATGCCTCACTTGGGAACAAGCTATCCGCAAAATGACAGGTAAACCAGCTGAAGTCCTTCGATTAACCGACAGAGGCTTAATTAAAGAAGGGTATGCCGCAGATATTGTGATGTTCGACCCTGAAACCATTATTGATAAAGGCACGTTTGTTGAACCAAACCAATACCCAGAAGGGCTCGATTTGGTGATGGTCAATGGTCGTATCGCATTAATTAATGGGGTCGAAAGTTACGCCTGTAGTGGCCATGTTTTAAGAGCATAACCGCACAATAGCGCTCTTAAACGTTAAACCTTATCTCTGTTTATCACGGTTGTTCTTCAACCGTGATGGTTTCCCCTTACCTGAGGAACAGGAAAATGAGTTCAAATATTATTCCAAACCTTCAACAGAAGAAAACATGGAAAGCTCGTTACACCGTTTTATCCTTAATTTGGTTAGCATGGTTACTTTCGTTCTTAGATAGAATGGTAATGAGTGTTTCATTACCCTTTATTGGACGTGATCTGAATCTTGATACCACACAACAAGGCTTAATAATCAGTGCGTTCTTTGTCGGTTATGCGGCATTCCAAATACCGGGTGGTTTCTTAGCTGACCGCTTTGGCGCACGTAAAATTATGGCAATCGGCATTGCATGGTGGTCAGTTTTCACCAGTTTAACGGGGATGGTGTTTACATTGCCGTTAATGTTAGCGGTGCGATTCTTATTTGGTATTGGTGAAGGTTGTTTTCCATCGGCTTCTTGGAAAATGATCTCAACTTATTTCCCATCTAAAGAGCGTGGTCGTGCAACGGCAATTCAATCAACAGTAAATACCTTGGGGCCAGCATTAGCTGTAATTGTTGCGGCGAGTATTATCGGTGCTTTTGGCTGGCATATGGTGTTTATTGTTTTAGGTATTCCTGGCCTATTAATTGCAGCTGGTATTTATTTTTTCACTCGTGATAATCCAAAAGATCACCCAAGTATTACCCAGCAAGATCTCGATGAGCTAGCAGCAGATGGCACATTAACGGATAAACCTGTTGAAGCTGTACCCTTTAAAGATGTTTTAAAGATGCCAGTACTGTGGCAAATGGCAGCAATTTGGTTTTTGTTTGATATTACCTTTTGGGGATTCTCAACATGGTTACCAAGTTATTTAATTACTGTTCGTGAATTCTCTTTGGCTAAAACAGGGGTAATGGCGGCTATTCCATTCTTATTTGGTGCTGGTGGTACATTATTAGGTGGTTATGTTTCTGATAAATGTAAATCACAGCGTAAATGGTTATATATGGTTACCGCAGTGATTGCAGCTGGCTTCTTATATATGACATATACTGTTGAAAGTGCTGATATGGCGGTTGTATATCAGTGTATTTCAGCATTATTTATGTTCTTCGCCATGGCAATGTTCTGGGGTATTTTAATGGATACTATCCCAAATAAAATCATGGGTCGTGCTTCAGGGATTGTTAACTTCGGTGGTCAAATGGCGGGTGTTGTTTCCGCACCTGTTATGGGCTTCTTAATTAAAGCGAGTGGTGGTAGTTACGACAGCGCATTTATGTTTATGATAATTGCATTAGTTGCCTCTGCTGTTGTGACGTTCACTGTTAAAATGCGAAATACACCAGCAGCAATTTAATTAATTAGTATTAATAATATTTATATCTAAATAAGTGTGATGTTATTAAAAGAAATAAGATTAATTAAATAAAATAAATGTATTAACTGTAAGATTTATTTATTAAAACTCACTATACGCTTTATTGATTTTTTAATTTAAAAAATCTTATTGCAGGGTACTTTTGTCTTAAAAAAGCCACGATTAAAAATCGTGGCTTTGCTTTTGTTAGATTAATAACATTATTTGCTTATAAGCACAAAGTCGTTGCCACTAAAACAGAGTGTGGCATCGCCACGAATAACGCGGTGATGGGCAATATGGCGTTGACTATTTAATGAAGCGTGCTGTTTCATCATATAAGCCTCTAAATGCCATGCAATAAGTTGCTTAGCGAGCTTTTTATTCGCGTGCTGGCTACGTTCTGATTGCACTTTGACACTAATACCTGTGGCAATATGTGTTGCTCTGACCGCAGATTCTGTTTTATTAACATGCTGACCACCAGGGCCATTTGAACGCATGGTTTCAAAGACAATTTCTTTGTCATTAATTTCATCAGGTTGTTCAAAACAAGCAACACCAATAAACCAGTTTTTACGTTTATGCCGCGGTCGTAACGTACTTGCACATTGCCATTGCACAGAGCCTGCCCACTGTTGCGCGATAGCCTGTGCATCAGCACCTTCAAGAGACACTAATGCCGATTTTAAGCCATGACGTGAAGGCTCTTTTTCAAGAACTGTGACGTTCACTTGTTGTTTTGTGGTTGATTTCAAAAAGTAATTTAAGGCTTTTTCAACCGCTAAACAGCACTCTTCAGGGCCTTGTGCGGAGGTGAATTGTAATAACATTACGCCATCTCCCCACTTGTTTTATAGGTGATCACGGGTTTTAAACGTGCGATGACTTCGATTAGTCCGATACTCACCATACTTTCAATCACAGTCTCAATCGATTTATAAGATTGCGGTGCTTCTTCATAAATCAGTTGTTTATTGGCACAAATAATACGGCTACCTAATTCAGTTCGTGAAAGTTGTAAAGGTGTAAAACGGTGTGATAATCGGCCTTTGCACTCTGTACGCATCCATTTTCTACCTGCACCATGGGGTAAGGAATGAAGGCTTAATTCAGACACAATTGGCTTAACAATATAGCTGTAATCACCGCGTGAACCCGGAATAACCACCATATCGTGATGTGCGGGTGTTGCACCTTTACGATGTAACCAACCTTGTTGACCATGTAATTCACAAGGCTCTACAAGGTTATGATTTACATCAGAAATAACTGTACCTTGAGTGCGAATTTGGCGCATCATTCTTTCACCAATAAGGCGACGATTAATCTTTGCGTAATCAAGTGCATTATTGTGGGCTTGCAAATATTCATTTGCCTCTTCGGTGTTAGCAACAAGTCCTTTATGACCAAACTGTTCTGTATGAGCACGTAAGATAGATTGTCCTAAACCTCTTGATCCGCTGTGAACTAATAGCAATAACTGTTTTTTATTGATACCACTTGCAGCGAAAAGCGTTTCATTAATCACTTGGTCAATTTGTTGGAATTCAGCAAAGTGATTACCACCACCAATAGAGCCTAAAGAGCCAGCAAAAGGATGATTTTGCATTTCAGTCGGTAGATGAGCTTCTAGCCATTCTGAAGGCGCGATATCACTCATTTCACTCAACTGTTTCTCTGCTTTATCTAAGTTGAGTTTGCTGTTTTTAAATTCTGTTTGAAAGAGCGTCATGCCACAGCCAATATCATTTCCGACTAAAGCAGGGTAAAAGCGATTAACAGAAAAAAAAGCAGCGCCAATGGGATAACCACGCCCCGGATGTAAATCAGGCATACCTGCGACATAAGCCATATCAGGAAGTTGAGCGGTTGTTTCTAATTGTTGGATTGCTTTGCTTTCAATCCAAGTATTATCCGATGCGATATAACAGACGCTATCAGATAAATAATGAACACACTTGTCCATATACCAATCCATATAATGTAAAGGATAAAAAAATAAATTGATTGGCGGACAGCAAAAAGAAGGAAAAAAGGATTACTTCTGAGATTGTCCGCAAAGAGTATTCATATTTGTCGTTGTCATGGGATACCTCCTTGCAGTTAATTGAAATGGATGTGAAATAATAAATCGCGGGCATAGTAACCACTTTTTTTTGCATTGGCAATCAAAAAGTGGTGTGGTTTTTCTTTATTTTTTAAAAAAAAGAATTAATAGATTTTATTTAATTTAAGGCTAATTTCCTTTTATTTGCTATTTCAGTTAGTTCTCTATTTTTAATTAATAAATTACTTTTACTGAGCTTTTTCGGCAATAATCTTCGTAATCATCCGTTAATTTTCTATCTGTGATAACAACATCAAACTGAGCTAAATCGCCCATATTGGCTGTCGCTGTTTCATCAAAATAGTGATATTTGGTGAGTAAGATCTTACGAATAGATTTATCCATCGCTTTTTTCTTCATGTACAGATCGTCGATGTTATAACAGGTAACGCCAAAATCGAGATGAACACCTTCGGCTGAAATAAAGGCTTTTTTGGGATTAATGCTATCAAGATAAGAAGGTTGGGTAGGATTGTAGAAAGAGTCACTTTTAGGACGATATTCACCTCCGCAGAGTAATACGGTGGCATTTTTTTTCTGGCTTAATGCCAAAAATACTCGATGAGAATAACAGATCCCCGTGAAATGCAGATTATCAGGAATAAGCTCAATCAGTGTGGGAATAAACTGCCCGTTATCGAAAAAAAGAACATCGCCGTCAGATACCATGCCAGCGGCAAGATTAGGAATATGAAGTTCTTCAGTTTGATCTGGCGTAATAATATTAGAGGATGTTGAGATTAACCCTGAATGGGGCTGGGCTAATGCAACAACGTAGCCACCTAATAATGACATCGGAAAAGGGTTTTCGGCGTCAGAACTAAGGTCGCGCCTAATTGTCATTTCAGAAACTTCAAGGATCCTTGCGGCGTCTTTAAGATGTATGCGACCTGAGCGTTTTATACATTCACTGAGGCGGCGCAAACGTTCGTGCTGTTTGGTCTCTATCACCGAAGGATCCTTGTGTTATCGAATAGCGTACTCCAAGAAAATATACGCTAAATAATTAGTAGTTTGATTCAGGTGCATCTGAATCTGTTGCGATAGCGACACTTGCGCTAGCGCCGATACGTGTTGCACCTGCTTTGATCATGTTTAATGCTGTTTGGCGATCGCGAACACCACCTGATGCTTTCACACCAACTTCATCACCCACTGTTTTGCGCATTAAAGCAACATGATGTTCTGTTGCGCCCATTGTACTGTATCCTGTTGATGTTTTCACAAAATCAACGCGGATCTCACGACACATTTCACAAACTAAACGTACTTCGTCGTCAGTTAATAAGCAAGTTTCTAAAATAACTTTCAGAGTTGTATTACCACAAGCGGCTTTTACTGCTTCAATATCTTGTTTTACAAAGTCTAAACGACCGCTTTTTAACATTCCGATATTGATAACCATATCTACTTCTTGTGCGCCTTGACGAATAGCTTCAGCGGCTTCAAAGGCTTTTGTTGCTGTTAAACCAGCCCCAAATGGGAAGTCGATAACACAACATACTTTTACATCACTTCCATCAAGGCAAGTTCTTGCTAAAGGGATGTAAGAAGTGTTAATACAAACAGAGAAGAAACCGTGTTCAACTGCTTCAGCACACAATTTTTTGATTTGTGCTTCAGTTGTATCTGCAGCAAGAAGGGTATGATCGATATAATTAGCTAATGGACGCATAGTATATTCCTTAATAAGAAGATTGTTATTCATCACCCATGTGATTTTGGCAACATATTAGTGCCGTTTTAACGGGATAACAATCACAAATGATATTTAAATAACATGATACTGTTATACAGCTATCAAAATGTCACTATTTTCACATTTAAAAATTTCATATAAGAGTAAGAGGCGCTATGGATATCGCAGTGATTGGTTCAAATATGGTGGATTTGATCACCTATATAGACAGGATGCCAAAAGAGGGAGAAACCCTTGAGGCGCCAGCATTTAAGATTGGCTGTGGTGGTAAAGGGGCAAATCAAGCTGTTGCTGCTGCTAAATTAAATTCAAAAGTGATGATGTTAACAAAGGTTGGCGATGATATTTTCGCGGATAACACCATCATGAATTTAGAGTCTTATGGTATTAACACGCGCTATGTTGAAAAAGTGCCTGGTACAACAAGTGGTGTTGCGCCCATTTTTGTGACTTCTCAATCATCAAATAGCATTTTAATTGTTAAAGGTGCTAATCAGCATTTATCGCCAGAGGATATTGATAGAGCCACAGATAGCCTGAAAAAATGCAAAATAATCGTATTGCAATTAGAAATCCCGCTTGAAACGGTGTATCACGCCATTGAGTTCGGTAACAAACATCATATTCCTGTGTTATTTAACCCAGCGCCTGCTTCAAAAGCATTAGATCTTGATATTGCAGCTCGTTGTGACTTTTTTGTTCCGAATGAAACAGAACTTGAAATTTTGACTGGTATGCCAATCACTACAATGGATGAAATCCGTGAAGCCGCTTGTTCTTTACTACAAAAAGGCTTTAAGAATGTTATCGTTACATTAGGTGAAAAAGGCGCATTATGGATGAATGGTGAAATTGAAAAATATATTCCGGCCATTAAAGTTGATGCAATTGATACTAGTGGGGCGGGGGATGCCTTTATTGGTTGTTTCTCCCATTATTATGTTCACACCAATAATATTGAAGAAGCGTTAAATAAAGCCGTGATGTTTTCTGGTTTAAGTGTTGCAGGAAAAGGCACACAATCTTCTTATCCAAGCCTTGAAGAGTTTGGGCAGTTTCTAGCGCAAGCCAAGTAGTACACTTCTGCACTATCACATCTTTGTATTCCACTTGCTATCTCATTTAAAAAGCAAGTGGAATTTCTTTAAAATCAATAGATTATTATGTTTTTATAGTCACTGTTGGATTTCTTAAAAAGAAAAAAGGTTTAACTTAATGTGACTGATTTCACAGAGTGGTGACAATTATCATTGAAATATAATTTCATAAGATGTAATTTTAATTGAAATTTGGTTTCATTAAGGTTGTTATGATGAAAGAAGATGCATTAAGCGAATGTCTTAAAAATGAAAGCAATCAAGAAACAACACAGTTTTCTGAATTAAGCGCTTTAGAGTTGGTTACGCTTATCAATAGTGCAGATATGACTGTTGCCAATGCAGTTAAAAAAGAATTACCCGCTATTGCTAAAGCAGTAGAAAGAATTACTGAACGTCTGCAAAAAGGTGGACGTATTTTTTATGTTGGTGCAGGAACAAGTGGCCGATTAGCGGTACTAGACAGTGCGGAATGTCCACCTACTTTTGGTGTATCTCCTGCATTAGTACAGGCGATTATTGCTGGCGGTCATGATGCAATGCTAAAAGCGGTTGAAAATATTGAAGATAGCCAAGAGGCGGCAATTGAAGAGCTTCAACGTCGTCATGTCAGTGATAAAGATGTCGTTATTGGCATTGCCGCAAGTGGTCGCACTCCCTTCACTGTCGCAGCTTTGCAATATGGCAAGAAGCTAAAAGCATTGACAGTATCTATTACTACGCGTGGCAAAAGTATGATGAGTGAAATTGCTGATTTATCTATTGCACCAGATGTGGGCGCAGAGGTGTTAACAGGCTCTACAAGAATGAAAAGTGGCACAGCTCAAAAAATGATTTTGGGTATGTTAAGTACTAGCGTGATGACTAAACTTGGAAAAGTGCATAAAAACCTGATGGTGGATGTGGTTGCGAGTAATGAGAAATTGCAACGTCGTGCTGAAGGTATTGTCAGCGAGGTGTGTGGAATTTCACATGAAACAGCCAGAACCCTGTTACAAATGGTTAATTATCATCCTAGGAAAGCCATTTTAATGTATGAACTTCACCTGAGTGTGGAGAAAGTGGATCAAATTACGCAGCAATATCCTTATCGTTCGTTACAACAGCAACTCGCCCTATTTAACTAATAACAATATGAGTAAACACTCTGAACTTTAGCAGGCACGCATATGGCTAATAAAATAGAACATCTCGACACGTTAGCAATAGAAATAGAAAAACATGCTGGTGGGTTTCAAAATGTGGCAACCCTAACACATTGTATGACTCGTATTCGACTGATTTTAAAAGATAGCTCGCTATTTGATGCAGACGCTTTAAAACAAGTCGAAGGCGTTAAAGGTGTTGTATTTAATGGCGAACAGCACCAAGTGATTGTAGGAATGGGAACCGCGGCAAAAGTTTATTCCATCATGAATAAGCGTATGCAAAACAGTTCAGCAAGTAGTGAAGATGAGCCTGCGTCAACACCAGTGAAAAAAGGCTTCTCCATTCGTCGTATGCTAAATACATTAGCGGCTATTTTTGTCCCGACAATTCCTGCTTTAATTGGCTGCGGTTTGATTATGGGGTTAATTAATATTATCCGTTTAGTCGCACCAGGCTTAGTTGAGCAATTCCCTGAGCTATTTAAATTATTCAAATTAATTGGTAGTACAGTATTTGCATATCTCTCTATTATGATTGGGATAAATACAGCTAAAGAATTGGGCGCGTCAACGTCGATTGGTGCCGTAATGGCTGGGTTATTAGCCATGCCTGGGCTTGCTGATATCACCTTATTTGGTGAGAAATTACAGCCAAACAGTGGTGGGATCTTTGCAGTATTAATGGTGGTCGTGTTCTCTTCAAAATTAGAATTATGGTTTCGTAGTATCGTTAAAGAGAGTCTTGATCTTATCTTAACGCCATTTGTGACTATTTTAGTTTCTTCTCTTGTGGCGATTATGATCTTCCAACCTATTGGCCATTATCTTAATCAGTTATTAGCACAAGGCGTATCATTATCACTTTTAAATCAAGGTGGTGGTGCAGTTGTAACCGGTGCTGCGCTAGGGGGAAGCTTCTTATTTTTACTCTTAACGGGATTACATCAAGGGTTAATTCCTATTCATACCGAAATTTTAAATACTTTTGGTTTAAATTATCTGTTCCCTATTTTAGCCATGGGCGGAATGGGGCAAGTAGGCTCTTGTTTTTGGGTCTATCTACGGACTAAAAATCAACGTTTAAAGAAAACATTAATGGGTGCATTACCTGTTGGTATTTTTGGTGTCGGTGAGCCTTTATTATTTGGTGTTTCCCTTCCATTAGGAAAACCATTTGTTGCTGGATGTATTGGCGGTGCGGCTGGTGGTGCATTAATGGCATATTTCCAAGTTGGGATCATTATTCCATTTGGTACAGCTGGGTTATCATTAATTCCGTTAGTGGGCGATGGGCAAATTATTAAGTTCCTGATCGCAGTATTAGGTGCATGGATTGTCGGTTTTATCGCCAGTATGCTAATGGGATTTACCGATCCAGAGAAATAAGTCAGAAATAAAAAGGATAACAGAATGTCGACACTGACCAAAAAGCTTGAAAGTTTGCTAATGCAAGGCAAAGGCACAGAACAACGTATTGCTCATTATTTATTAGAGAATAGTGAGAATATTGCCAGTATGAATGCGGCTGATCTGGCACTTAAAGCAGGTGTAAGTAGTGCTTCTGTTATCCGTTTCTCTCGTCAAATGGGGTATCGTGGTTATCCTGAATTTAAAATTGATTACCTTTCAGAAGAAAAGCAACAAAAAAGCAGTGGCGATATTCTCTATGGCAATCTTGCGAAAACAGACCCGACAGAATTAATTATTTCCAAAACAGGGCATCTGTTTACTAGCGCTATTTTAGATTCATTAGCGTTGTTAGATCCTAATACTATAGATGTATTAGCTGAAAAAATGGTATCAGCAAAACGCATTGTATTGTTTGGTATTGGCGCATCTGCCGTTGTGGCGAGCGATATTTTTCATAAATTAATACGTGTAAATAAAAACACATTATTTAGTCCTGATCTTCATGCTCAATTGGCTTATTCCGCTAATTTATCTGCTGATGATATTGCCATTGCTGTTACCGCTAGAGGAAATACGACAGATATTAATCGGATGCTGAAATCAGCAAAAAATGAAGGTTGTTTAACTGTGGCATTAACGCGTTTCGGGCAAGATGAAGCAACTCGATTATCTGATTATACATTGCCTTATTTTTATGATGAACAACACTCTCAATTAGGCGTGATTACGCCACAAGTTTTACAAATGGTAGCTTTTGATGTGCTGTTTTTTAAATATATGACATTAGCGAGTGAGTCAGCAGAAAAAGCATTATTAAAAGGGCGAGAAGCTGTTATGCAAGGAAATCAATAATGTTACTTATCACCACATTAGCGGTGGGTGCGGCTATTGGTTTAATTATAAGTACGACGGGTGTGGGCGGCGGTGTTATTGTTTTACCTGTATTGACCTATTTCTTTGGTATGAATGCGTTAATGGCAGTTGCAACAGCGAATTTATTATCCATGTTGATGAAAGTGACTTCGTCTTATATGCATTTTCGCCTTGGAAATATTCCTTTTAAAAGAGCGATGATTGTCTTAGGAATAATGCTACCAAGTACCTTTTTAGCCAGTGTTTTGGTTAATTATTTAGGTTCGTTAGCGCAGTATCAGCAACAAGTTGAATGGGGAATTAATGCGCTTGTTGTTAGTGCTATTGTTTTTTCTCTATTTCTCTTTGTACAGAGAATGTTTTTCTCATTACCTCCCGTTGTGGTTGAAAATACAGCGTTAGCTCCTTTAAATATAAAAGCACTATTACTTCCTGCGATCGCAGCAGGTGTTGTTTTAGGGGCAACGGGGGTGGGCGGTGGTGTGGTTGTATTACCGTTATTGCTACGTTACGCGAACCTTTCTATTAAGCAAGCTATTGGCACTTCTATATTTACCACAACATTGTTATCGGGATCTTCAGCACTAGCCTATATGCAAGATGGGCATACGGATATTCATTTGGCACTTTTGTTATTTTTAGGCTCGCTAATCTCTATTCCGCTGTCTAAGTGGCTGTTGATCAGAATGCCTGACAGGATATTTCAGTATGCAACGCTGATTTTAATTATTTGTAGTGCGGTGATGATGCTAGCTAAATTATTTTAGTATTCAAATGTATCATTAATGTTAATTATAAAAGTGATATTAAAAAAATAGCTAAATAAAAATAAATTTTTATTGGTTATTTCTTGATTATCTTATTAATTTAATTGAGGTCATTCTTAATATAGAAGCGATTATCAATTTTTTATTTGTGTGTTAATGGAATGTATTCTTGATGATTTATTTTTACTGATATATTGTTTTTATCATAAATAGATAATTGAGATGATAATCACATTAAAGTTAATTCCTATATGTTTCACTGTAACCCTCATTTAATACCTATAAGTGAAGGTACTAGTATTATGGAAAATAATAATAGGAAAACACCTCATATTAGACGTATTGCCCACATTATGATGTATAAACAACGTCAGTGTTTCCATTTCTCCGTTTTTAACGGGTAAGCCCTCTTTTTACATGCTGAAAATATAAAGCATATTTCCTAATAATGTGTGTTATTGGGGAAGCATCTATTTTTCATAAATAATGAATCATTTTTTAACTCTATTATTATCAAAATAATTAGGAGATAGGATTATTATGTCTATTAATATTAAAGGTAGAAGTTTTTTAAAATTACTCGATTTTTCATCAGCTGAAATTCAATATTTATTAAATCTTTCTAAACATTTTAAATCATTAAAAATGGCAGGCATTCCTCACCGCTCTTTGGAAGGTAAAAATATCGTTTTATTATTTGAAAAAACCTCAACACGTACACGTTGTGCTTTTGAAGTGGCTGGTTACGATTTAGGAATGGGAGTGACTTATCTTGATCCAGGCTCATCACAAATGGGTAAAAAAGAGTCTATTGAAGATACTGCGCGTGTATTAGGGCGTTTCTATGATGGTATTGAATATCGTGGTTTTGATCAGTCATTAGTTGAAGAACTTGCGGCAAAATCAGGTGTGCCAGTATGGAATGGTCTTACCGATAAATTCCATCCAACTCAGATGTTGGCGGATATGCTAACAGTTGAAGAAAATTTTGGTCATTTAAAAGGGCTTAAGCTGACTTTCTTTGGTGATGCGCGTAATAACGTTGCTAACTCTTTAATGGTGGTCTGTGCCAAATTAGGCTTACATTTTACAGCATGTGGCCCAGCATCTTTAATGCCAGAAGAACAACTTGTGAAGGAGTGTCGTGCAATCGCGGCTGAAAACGAAGGCTCTATCACATTAACAGAAGATATTGAGAAAGGGGCAAAAGAGGCTGATGTTCTCTATACCGATATTTGGGTTTCAATGGGAGAGCCAGATAGTGTTTGGGATGAGCGCATTCGCTTACTGAAAGCTTATCAAGTCAATGAATCTATGATGAAAATGGCAAATCCTCATGCGATTTTCTTACACTGTTTACCTTCATTCCATGATCGTTTAACGCTCATTGGTGAAGATATTTATCAGAAGTTTGGTCTGAGTGAAATGGAAGTGGCAGACGAAGTTTTTGAGTCTCGCCAATCAAAAGTTTTCGATCAGGCTGAAAACCGTATGCATACCATTAAAGCCGTTATGTTCGCGACTTTAAGCTAAAGCAAGGAGTTAACAATGCCTAAGAAGGTATTTATTGCTTTAGGGGGAAATGCGTTGGGCAGTACGCCACTAGAGCAAAAGCAGATAGTCCGAAAAACCGCAAAGCCCATTGTGGATCTGGTTGAGAAGGGTTACCAAGTCATTATTGGTCATGGTAATGGCCCACAAGTTGGGATGATTAACTTAGCTATGGATTATGCATCGCAACAGAACATCGGCACGCCTTATATGCCATTTGCTGAATGTGGTGCCATGAGCCAAGGTTATATTGGTTATCATCTACAACAGGCTATTAATGACGAATTATGTGCGAGAAATCTGAATAAAAATCATGGTTGTGCCACCATTGTGACTCAAGTGGTTGTTGATAAGAACGATCCTGCTTTTTTATCACCGACAAAACCGATTGGCGCTTTTTATACTCAACAGCAAGCTGAGGTTATTCAAAAAGAGCACGGTTTTCACTTTATGGAAGATGCTGGACGTGGATATCGTCGAGTGATCCCATCACCTAAGCCGTTAGAAATTGTAGAATCACCGATTATTAAACAGTTGGTTGAACGTAATATTGTGGTGATTACTGTTGGTGGCGGTGGTATTCCTGTTATTCGAAAAGGGAATTTATTAGAAGGTATTGATGCTGTTATTGACAAAGATAACTCCAGCTCAAAATTAGCCGTAGAATTAAAAGCAGACATTTTATTAATATTAACGGCTGTTGATAAAGTCGCTATTAATTTTAATAAACCAGATCAAATTAATTTAGATAAATTAACGCTTTCTCAAGCGCAGAAATATATTTCTCAAGGGCAATTTGCTAAAGGAAGTATGCTACCTAAAGTTGAGGCTTGCCTCAACTTTCTAAAAGAGAGTGATAAAGGTGTACAAGCTATTATTACTTCTTTAGAGAATGCATTATCTGCTTTAGAAGGAAAAACAGGTACAAGAATTATTTCTGATTAATATCATACTTATCATTATTCTAAATTTAATTCTAATAATAGACTCTGCCAGATAGATATTATTTCTACTGGCAGAGTAGCCTCTTATTTAAGTCGAGGACGCTTATGAAACTTAAAAAGTTTGCGTTTCCGACCGCATTTACTATTTTATTTGCCATTACAGTAATTGTGGTTGGATTAACGTGGATAATTCCAGCTGGCGAATATCAGCGATTAAGTTATAACTCAGCGGAGCCATCATTAGTGGTTGCGAAAATAGATGGTTCTCATGAAGTGTTACCTGCAACTCAGGCAACATTAAATGATTTAAATGTCTCTATTGAGATTAATAAATTTACAGATGGGACAATTAAAAAACCGATAGCGATACCTGGAACCTATGAACGCGTAGCACAGCAACCCAAAGGAATTATGGATATTACCGAAAGTATGGTGAAAGGGACGATAGAGGGAGCTGATGTTATTGTTTTCATTCTTGTCTTGGGGGGGCTTATTGGGGTTGTTAATAAAACCGGTGCATTCAATGCAGGTTTAACAGCATTAGCGAATCGAACCAAAGGCAAAGAGTTTTTAGTCGTGTTTGGAGTCACGATTATATTATCCATCGGCGGGACAAGCTGTGGGATTGAAGAAGAAGCCGTTGCCTTCTATCCCATATTAGTACCCATATTCTTAATCTTGGGTTATGACGCTATTGTGTGTGTTGGTGCTATTTTCCTTGCCTCTTCAATGGGGGCTGGGTTCTCAACTGTAAATCCTTTCTCAGTTGTTATCGCATCAAATGCTTCGGGGATCAGTTTTATTGAAGGGATCGGCTTTCGTACTATTGGCTTGGTGATTGGTACGATGGGGGTTTTGATTTATTTATATTGGTACTGCAAGAAGATCAAAAAAGATCCGACTTTCTCTTACAACTATGAAAATGCCGAAAGTTTTAAACAGCGCTTTTTAAGTAATTACGATCCTAATGAGATATTAGAATTTTCGTGGCGTCGTAAAGTGATCCTCTGCTTATTTGTTGCTGCTTTTCCTATTATGGTTTGGGGTGTTATGGACATGGGCTGGTGGTTCCCACAAATGGCAGCTCTTTTCCTTGCTATCGCAATCATCATAATTTTTCTCTCTGGATTAAAAGAGAAAACAGCCATTGATGGATTTATTCACGGAGCATCGGAATTAGTCGGTGTTTCATTAATTATTGGTTTAGCGCGTGGTGTTAACCTTGTGATGGAACAAGGTAAAATTGCGGATACCATTCTTGAATTTATGTCTCATATGGTTGCAGGAATGCCACCAAGTTTATTCTTATTGGCACAGCTCGTTGTCTTTATCTGTTTAGGTTTTATTGTTCCGTCTTCTTCAGGGCTTGCGGTTTTAGCGATGCCAATCATGGCGCCATTAGCGGATGCAGTTGGTGTTCCTCGTTATATGGTGGTATCGGCATATAACTGGGGACAATATATTATGCTGTTCTTAGCACCTACTGGGTTGGTGTTAGCGACATTGCAAATGTTAGATATCTCCTATAATAAATGGCTTAAATTTATTATGCCGATGGTGATATTTATGTTTGTACTCTCGGCAACACTATTATTGGTTCAAGTTGCTTTTTTATAAAATTGAGTCGATGTGTTTACGTTGTGAAACGAATTTTTGGTTATTCTGTAATGTGAAATTAATCTAGATTTTTATGCTGCACTCAGGGTTATTTTTTGATTTTCACTAGAAGTGATCTAGCTCTCGTTTTTGGCGGTGATAAAAAATAAACCGAAAAAAAAGGTTGTTAATTTGTAGAAGTTATGTTTTTTTAAATACAGATAACACGTAAACACATCATTAAATTAATTGATAGGTAACCCATGATCATCACTACTCTACTACAAAGCCTACGACTAACAGCGCGCATTGCGGCTGTGGTTGTCGTGCGTGTGGTGGTGGTCGTCGGCAAAGCGCCGTAACGGGTCCGAATCAACACAGTTTCGCAACCCCGCCGGCGCACTAACCGGGCGGGGTTTTTCTTTTCTACCGCCCATAAAGTCCGGCTTAGAACAAAGGACAGAGAAAAATGGGTGCTCAACAAGATAACGCCACAAGTAGAACCTTTACTGGCGCACAATTAATCGTTTATTTACTGGAACGGCAAGGCATTACGACAATTGCAGGGATCCCCGGTGGTGCGGCGTTGCCTTTGTATGACGCATTAAGCCAAAGCAAATCTATTCGCCATATCTTAACTCGCCATGAACAGGGCGCAGGTTTTATCGCTCAAGGTATTGCAAGAGCAAATGGTAAACCTGCTGTTTGTATTGCCTCAAGTGGGCCGGGTGCGACGAATTTAGTCACTGCAATTGCAGATGCTAAATTGGATTCTATTCCTTTGGTATGTATTACAGGTCAGGTATCTTCCGCCATGATTGGGACAGATGCCTTCCAAGAAGTTGATACTTATGGCATGTCTATTCCCATTACTAAACATAATTATTTAGTGCGCGATATTGCTGATTTACCCGAAATTATTTGTGATGCGTTTCGTTTAGCTATGTCAGGGAGACCGGGCCCAGTTTGGGTTGATGTACCAAAAGATATTCAGCAAGCCACAATTACATTAGAAGCGTTACCACCTATTCCACAAAAAGATCCCGTTCCCGCATTTAATACTGATTTAGTGATACAAGCGGCGCAAATGATCAACCAAGCTAAAAATCCGGTTTTATATTTAGGCGGTGGAATAATTAGCTCAGAAGCATGCAAAGAAGCGATTGAATTAGCAGAGAAAAATAATCTGCCAACAACGATGACCTTAATGGGATTAGGATTAATGCCACCTTCACACCCTCTGTATTTGGGGATGTTGGGTATGCATGCGACGCGTAGTACTAATTTTATTTTAGAAGAAGCGGATCTGTTGATTGTATTAGGTGCGCGCTTTGACGATCGTGCTATTGGTAAAGCAGAGAAGTTTTGCCCTAATGCCAAAATTATTCATGTTGATATCGATCGTGCTGAAATTAGTAAAATCAAGCGCCCAGATATTGCGATCCACGCTGATGCGAAATCAGTGTTATCACTGTTATTACCATTGATTAATACAAATAAGCGTGATGAATGGATAGAGCGTGTTACGACACTGAAACAAGAATATCCATTGGAGATGAAAAACTCTGAAAATATTCTGAGTGGTTATGGCATTGTATTAGCGGCCGCAAATTGTGTTGATGATGATGCCATTATTACAACAGACGTTGGGCAACATCAGATGTGGGTAGCGCAAGCCTATCCGTTAAATCGACCTCGACAATGGTTAACATCTGGCGGTTTAGGCACGATGGGATTTGGTTTACCAGCAGCGATTGGTGCCGCATTAGCGGAGCCAAGTAAGAAAATCCTCTGCTTCTCGGGGGATGGTAGCATTATGATGAATATTCAAGAGTTTGCTACGGCGGCTGAACACCAATTAGATATCAAAATTATTTTGATAAATAATCAGGCATTGGGGTTGGTTCACCAACAACAAACGCTGTTTTTTGAAGAGCGTATTTATGCGGCGGCTTACCCTTATCAAACAGATTTTATTCGTATTGCACAAGGCTTTGGTTTAGATACCTGTGACTTAAATCAAGAAGCGGATCCTGCGAGTGCATTAAAAGCAGCAATTGAAAAACCAGGTCCGTGTTTAATTCATGTCATGATTGATATTCATGAAAAAGTATTTCCAATGGTACCGCCAGGAGCGGCAAATATTGAGATGATAGGAGCTTAATTTATGTCACAACAATCACAACCTATCGCACTGGAATTGATTGTTCGCAACCATCCCGGTGTTATGACCCATATTTGTGGGCTATTTGCTCGCCGTGCATTTAACGTCGATGGTATTTTGTGTTTACCGATGAAAAATAGCGATAAAAGCCGTATTTGGCTATTAGTGCAAAAAGATGATCGCCTAATGCAGATGGTGAGTCAGGTAGAAAAGCTTGAAGACGTAAAAGAAGTGAGATTCAGTGACGATTTACGTGTTTTTGAACAAATGGAAAGCTATCTAAGTTAATTCGTCATTTTTATTTTATCAGTGGCTTTATTCTTAATTACTTTATTTTTTAATTAATAGGAATAAAGCCATATTTTTATCGCAAATAAAAAAGCTAAGGGCGATGATGATAATGCTGTTGATTTGGGCTAGACATAATGACGGATGCACGCAAATGTCCTTCAACACAAATATAAGAGTGAGGAGCATTACCATGAAAGGCATAAAAATCACCGGTTTCGAGTAAGACCGTTTCATCATTATCAAAACGCATCATTAATTTACCAGAATAGACCATGATGTGTTCTTGAGTGCCATCTGCGTGAGCTGGGCTATTGATGATCGCGCCATGCTTCATTTCGATATGCCAAATTTCAGTAATATTACCGATGCCAATACGAAATTTAAACTCTTGGGCATAATCACCCACGATAGGCTTATGTCGTTCTAAACGAGGATATTCTTCTCGTGTGAAACTAAATAAATCCCCTAACGGAAAGCCAAGCGCTATTGCGATAGCCTCTAAGGTATCGATTCTAGGATTAGAATCACCCGATTCTAATTTTGACAATGCAGCCTTGGATATTCCCGATTTTCTTGATAACTCATTAAGTGACAAGTTTCGAGACTGTCTTAATTGTTTGACTTTATTACCAAGGTATTCATTCGTTTTTTTAGGAGGTTGTGGGTTCATTGCCAATTCAAAATATCGTTAGTTTAAAAGTGTTATTCCGATTAGATAATAACACTAATTAACCGTATTCGGAAAAATCAGATCCTGTTTCTGCTGTATTTTGTGAATAGTCTTACGATCACTGTTCGATTTTTAATAATTACGCTAATATCCTTCATTAAATGATAATTGTTCAAGGTTTACTATGATGGACTTGCTCAGTTGGTCTGATCTTTTTATTTGCCTACTTACCTTATTCTTTGCATATGTTATTTTCGGTATGGCTGGGTTTGGCTCTGCGTTAATTGCGGGTCCTGTATTAGCACTTTATTTACCTCTTTCAATGATAGTGCCTTTATTGGCATTAATCGATTTAAGTGCCGCCATAGTGAATGTTTTAAGAGATGGCAAACAGGCTGATTTTAAAGAGATACGCTATCTTATTCCGCTGATTATTATTGGTAGTCTGGTCGGTGCGACGATTTTATTAACCACACGACCTGATTTGCTTTCTCTTCTTTTAGGTATCTTTGCCGCTTGTTATGCCATTTATGCCTTGTTTTGGAAAAAACAAGAAAGCCAATTTTCTCAACGCTTGGTTTATCCTTTTGGGTTAATTGGTGGTGTATTTAGCGCATTGTTTGGCAGTGGTGGCTTTTTATATGCAATCTATTTATCAGGCAGAATTGCAGATAAAAACAAGTTTCGCATTACACAAACGACATTGATTGGCTTTAGCACACTAACGCGAGTGGTGATTTTCTTATTTGCAGGTATTTATTGGCAATTGGATATTCTTAAGTTAGCCGTTATTTTCTTGCCTGCTATGTTTACGGGAGTTTGGTTAGGACGAAATTTAACATTACGTATGTCGAAAGCACGATTTATGAGTGTGATTTATACCATTGTATTGGCATCAGGTACTGTGCTTATTTATCGTTATTTTTCTTAAGCGTTGTAGGATAAATGACGGTGAAGTGAGAATATTGTGAAAGGCAAAGATCTTTGTGAGTCAAACGGAGATCTTTCTCTGATTAACATTACTTTTTAAGCATGTTTATCTATTTCTTATCCCCTATAATAAAACAATATTTTATTTAATAACCTTCCTTTTATTACAGAGGTTTCTGTTATTCGCAGAAACAAAATAACATGTCACATCAAAATTATCGCCAATCTGAAGTTTTTGCGATAACAACTATCACGGTAAGTATTGGCGTTATCGGGATTGTTATCGGATTAACTATTCCGATGGTTGCACTGCGCCTTAATTTAGCGGGAATTAGTGAATCTATCATTGGACTTATTTCCGCTGCACCCGCTATTGGGATGTTAATTATTTCGCCTTTTGCTCGGCGTATTGTGCAATGGATAGGCAAACGCTTTGCCATGCTATTAGCAACCATTGTTTCTGCGATAAGCTTATTACCTTTAATGGGGAGCTTGCCTTTAGAGGTTTTATTTCCTCTACGATTAATCACTGGGATTGCCAGTGGTGTGATGATTTGTTTAGGTGAAACGTGGATTAATGAGCTTTCACCAGATAATAAACGTGGGCGGATTTTAGCGGTATATACTACGGTATTTACTATTAGCCAGTTATTAGGGCCTTCAATTATTGCGCTTTATGGCGTCGCAGATAAGACACCTATTTTAATTAGTGTCTTTATTCATATTATCTCTATTGTCCTGTTTTTAATGATGGATCAGAAAACAGGCGATAAATTACCGAAAGATACGCAAGAGCCTAATTTTTCTATTATCCGCTTTGTTAAAGTAGCACCCGCAATCTGTGGTGGTATTGTTTTCTTTGCTTTTTTTGATGGCACCGTACTTTCTATGTTTCCTATTTATGGCCTAAGTATGGGACACACTGAAGCTATTGCCGCAATGATGATAAGCGCTATTTTAGCGGGTGATGCCATTATGCAAATGCCATTTGGCTGGCTTGCTGATCATATGAACAGAACACAGTTATATCGAATTTGTGGTGTAGTGACTTTACTTGCAAGCTTATTATTACCTATCACTATGTCTCACACGTTGCTGATTTGGCCTTTATTACTGGTACTGGGTGCAACAGCTGGTGCGATATACACCATTGCGTTGGTACAAATAGGGCAATATTTCTCAGGCAATGATCTGATGGTTGCTAATGCGTCGGCTGCGATGTTATGGGGAATAGGTAATTTATCAGGACCTTTGCTGGCTGGCGCGATGTCAGAAATTTCTTCATCTTCACTACCATTCTTATTGGTTGCTATGACAGGTTTATTCTTAGTTTCAACGATGGAACGTTGGAACCTTGGTGTTGAAGCACTCAATAGTAGCTCATCTTAATATTATTTCTTCTCTATCGTATTCCGTTTAGGGTCAAAGGAATGCGATAGAGGAAGCCTTTCTTTTCTCGATTTCTAAATATTAAATATTAAAAATTTATCTTATCGTTTTTTATAAATTATTATGATTATCTTTCGTAATTGTAACCATTTTAAAATTTATTAAGAATAATCTAGAAATACTTATACAAAACAGAAAATTGTTTGCTAAAACTGCGCCTACTCATCTAACGTTAGAAGTAGAAGGTGACACTATCTTCAGACAAAAATAATGAATACTGCAAATCGTTAATCGCCACACATTGGGAACGGGAGGTATTATTTATTTAAGTAACTTATTAAAGTTACTAATAATAGATAAATATACCTAGTTATCATGTCGTTTAATATAAATTCAATAAAAACAATCCATTAAGTTATTTTTTCTACTGTGAGATAAACATGATATTGGATGATTGTACAAAAGTAGAATGATGAGGAAAGTCGGTAGCTGCTTTCCTCTTTTTCTTTTTTCTAACTTTAAATTATCTTTTTATGACATTTTTATTAAAAATGTATTTTTTCGCTTGATTCTTACCCTAAAAGCACCAGATAATCGTTTGCGTCAAATTCTCTCACTCAATCCACACGAAAAACCAAACGTTTGCTTTTGACTCCCTCTTAAGATTTTTCATCGACAAGAGGTTATTCTAATTGATACGTAATCGTTTTCGTTTTTTTGGAGAGTGAACCGTTTTTATGTCAGAGGAAAGTAATGTCTGCTAATCAATCAGCAAGCACAGGTAAACTGGATAGCTATTTTAAACTTACAGCACGCGGCACAACTGTTCGCAAAGAAATGATCGCTGGTTTGACGACATTTCTGGCTATGGTGTATTCCGTTATTGTTGTTCCTAGTATGTTAGGACAAGCCGGTTTTCCACATACAGCGGTTTTTATTGCAACCTGTTTAGTCGCGGGATTAGGCTCCCTTCTAATGGGATTGTGGGCAAATCTTCCTATGGCAATTGGTTGTGCTATTTCATTAACAGCATTTACCGCTTTTAGCTTGGTCTTGGGACAAAACATCTCTGTGCCCGTTGCATTAGGTGCCGTGTTTTTAATGGGGTGTTTATTCACCGTTTTCTCATTAACTGGCATTCGCACTTGGATCTTAAAAAATATTCCAATTGGTATCGCACATGGTGCAGGAATAGGGATTGGGCTTTTTCTGCTTTTAATCGCAGCAAACAGTGTTGGATTAGTGGTTAAAAACCCATTTGATGGTTTGCCTGTCGCAATGGGTAAATTTACATCATTTTCTGTTCTGATGTCACTTGCTGGATTGGCCGCTATTTTCGGATTAGAAAAACGTAAAGTACCGGGTGGCGTGCTATTAGTGATTGTGGCTATTTCGATTATCGGCCTTATTTTTGATCCTAATGTAAAATATCAAGGTATCTTTAAAATGCCTCAATTAGGTGAAGATGGACTTTCTTTATTGTTTGCAATGGATATTAAAGGTGCCTTACAGCCATTGGTATTACCAAGTGTTCTTGCGTTAGTGATGACTGCCATTTTTGATGCTACTGGGACTATTCGCGCTGTTGCAGGTCAAGCAAACTTATTAGATAAACGCGGGCAGATTATTAATGGCGGAAAAGCGCTGACTTCTGACTCTGTCAGTAGTATTTTTGCGGGTGTTATTGGTGCTGCACCAGCTGCGGTTTATGTTGAATCAGCCGCAGGAACAGCGGCTGGTGGTAAAACAGGATTAACCGCAACAGTAGTCGGTATTTTATTTTTACTGATCCTTTTCTTATCGCCTCTTTCTTATTTAGTTCCTGCTTATGCAACGGCACCTGCGTTAATGTATGTGGGTTTATTGATGCTAGGTAATGTCACTAAGTTAGATTTCAGTGATTTTGTTGATGCAATGTCAGGCATGGTGTGTGCTGTATTTATTGTTTTAACTTGTAATATCGTCACAGGTATTATGTTAGGTTTCGGATGTTTGGTGATTGGTCGTATATTTGCAGGTGAATGGCGTAAACTCAATATTGGCACAGTATTAATTACTATTGCTCTAGTGGCATTTTATGCGGGTGAGTGGGCAATTTAATTTAAATAATCGGTTTTAAAGACAAAAGGCGGAATATATTTTTATTCCGCCTTTTTGCTATTTATTTCTCTACTTTTATTCGCTATTGTCGAAATTAAATCTAGTAATTAAATAGTTGGTAGAAGATATGCAAGAAATAAAAATACGCCATAGTGAACCTGACGACGCATCAGCAATTCAACAACTATATACACATCCTGATTTATATATTTGCACTTGCCAATTTCCTTATCCTTCAGTCACGATGTGGAAAAAAAGATTACTTGAATTTTCAGAACAAAATATCCCTAATTTTGTTGCAACTATTGATGGCCAAGTCGCGGGACATTTAGCACTGATAATCGATAATCATCCTCGTCGTCGCCACATTGTGAGTTTTGGTCTTGGCGTTGGTGCTGAATATTCCGGAAAAGGCGTTGGTAAATTACTTATCAATACAGCAATTGATTATGCTTTCAATTGGTTAGCAGCCACACGATTAGAATTAGAAGTGTATTCAGACAACGAAAGAGGCTTACATCTGTATAAGAAATTGGGTTTTGAAGTTGAAGGTATACGCCGTAAAGCTGCTTTTAGAGAAGGTAAATATTGTGATGTTGTCATGATGTCGATGTTAAGAACAATTGAATAATCATTAGCATTACGAGTTAGCTCTCAAATTTAATCGCTATTGTCATTTATCTATTATTTTTTATCTAATTACTTAACGTTTTACGTTTTTATACGGTCTATTACATTGTTTAGACTGAAAAAGAGGAATAAAAACGTATGCTTTCTATAATTAATGCCGTTAATAAATAGAGAGCAATAAATAGCGTACAATGTGCGGTGTTAGATACGATTAGTCTTAATTTTTAAATATTCTCACAGAGTCTGAGTGGGATCTGTTTAAAATAAGCAGAGATGCATAGATAAAGAAATGTATGATGCGCGAATTTTACATAATATGTTTCTTTATCGTTCGGTAGGTTTTCCTTTTATAAGGGAAAGAGGTCAGGTTTTCAGGATAAAAATAGGCATGTAAGGGTAACATGGAAATTTTCTTTACTATTTTGATTTTAATACTGGTGGTTTCAGTTTCGGGAGTTATCACAAAATTAATTCCCTTTCGTGTTCCGTTACCATTAATACAGATTGTGATAGGGGCTTTATTGGCATGGCCTCAGTTTGGTTTACATGTCACTTTTGATCCTGAATTATTCCTCGTTCTATTGATACCGCCTTTACTTTTTGTTGATGGTTGGAAAACACCGACACGAGAATTTATCCAGAATGGGCGTGAGATTTTTATTCTTGTGCTTGTTTTAGTCATGGTGACCGTTGTTGGTATCGGTTATCTGATTTATTGGATGATGCCAAGTATTCCCCTGATTTCGGCATTTGCATTGGCGGCAGTACTTTCGCCAACGGATGCGGTCGCACTCTCTTCCATTGTTGGTAAAGGGCGAATACCAAAACGAATTATGGGCATCTTAGAGGGTGAGGCATTAATGAATGATGCTTCAGGTCTGGTTGCCTTGAAATTTGCGGTTGCTGTGGCAATGGGAACGATGGTGTTTACTGTTGGTGGTGCAACCCTTGAATTCTTTAAAGTCGCCGTTGGCGGATTACTGGCAGGTATCGGTGTCACCTTAGTTTACAGTAAATCTCTGCGATTAATGAGTCGTTGGAGCGGAGACGATCCTGCTACACAAATCGTCTTTATGTTGCTGCTGCCTTTTGCCTCTTATCTTATTGCGGAACATATTGGTTTTTCAGGTATTTTAGCGGCTGTTGCTGCCGGTATGACTATCAGTAAATCAGGCGTTATCAGAAATGCACCTCTTGCGATGCGTTTACGTGCTGATAGCGTGTGGTCAATGCTTGAATTTGTCTTTAACGGCCTTGTCTTTATCATGCTCGGCTTACAGCTTCCCATTATCTGGACAAGCTCTGTTATTCAAGCCGATCTTGACCCAGAAGTTGAAGTCTGGATGTTGTTTGCAGCAGTTTTTGTTATCTACTTTGCACTGCTGATCCTGCGATTTACGTGGTTATGGCTAATGAAGAAAATTAGTCGGATCTTTATGAAAAAGCATCCACTTGATTTCGCTAATTACACAACGCGTGAGTTGTGGTTATCGTCATTTGCAGGTGTTCGTGGTGCAATTACATTGGCGGGTGCGCTTTCTATTCCACTCTTTTTAACCGATGGCAGCACTTTCCCTGGACGTTATCAAATTATCTTTATTGCTGCTGGTGTTATTTTACTGTCGATTTTAGTGGGCATTATTTCACTTCCTTTCCTATTAAAAGGCGTGAAGGCAACTGACAAAGAAGCAGATAAAAACGAAGTTCGCTACGCACGTAAAGTGATGGCAGAAGTGGCAATTGTTAGTCTTAATAAAATGGAAGAGCGCTTAGCTGCAAGTACTGAAGAGCAGTTGGATGCAGAAGAAATTAATGAAGTTGCTTCTCGTGTAACGGGTTATTTAAGACGCCGTACTGCGGAACAAGATGAAATGGTTCATAACGCGTTAGAAGAAGATCTCGAAAGGCGTTTTCGTTTAACGGCATTACGTGCTGAACGTGGTGAGCTTTATCATCTAAGAGCAACGCGAAAAATCAGTAATGAAACACTCCAATTATTGCTACATGAATTGGATTTAATGGAAGCACTGTTAGTAGAGAAAGACAGTTAATTATGTGGTTATTGGTTATTACAACACTATTATGGGCTGCTTCTTTTAGTCTGATCGGTGAGTATCTCGCCGGTCAGGTTGATAGCTGGCTCTCTGTTCTGATCCGCGTTTCTTTAGCGGCTTTAGTCTTCTTACCTTTCTTACGTTGGAAGGGGATCCGCTTTAAGGTGATCCTGCTTTATATGCTGGTGGGGGCTTGCCAACTCGGTATTATGTATCTGTTCGTCTTCCATGCTTATAACTATTTGACTGTTGCAGAATTCTTACTATTTACGGTATTAACACCCCTTTATGTCACGTTAATTTATGATTTATTAGAACGTCAGAAATTACGTTGGGGTTATGCATTTAGCTCATTATTAGCGGTATTAGGTGCGGCGATTATTCGCTATGACCATTTAAGTGATGATTTTTGGTATGGTCTGTTATTAGTACAACTGGCTAATATTTTCTTTGCAATTGGTCAGGTGGGTTATAAACGATTAATGGAGGTGCATCCTATTCCACAACATCATGCATTTTCTTGGTTTTACCTTGGTGCGGTTGTCGTTTCACTGATTGGCGCTCTGTGTTTTGCCGATTGGCAGAAAATGCCAACAACATCACTACAGTGGGGTGTTTTACTCTGGTTAGGAATTGGCGCTTCTGGGATCGGGTATTTTATGTGGAACTACGGTGCCACACAAGTTGATGCTGGAACCTTAGCGATTATGAATAACATGATGGTTCCAGCAGGGTTATTAGTGAATTTTTCTATTTGGCAACAACATCCGAATTGGCCAAGTTTCATCATAGGCGCGAGCCTGATTGTTGCATCACTTTGGATCCATCAACGCTGGATATGCCGACCTGTTTTACAAAAGGAAGATTGTTAACAGCGTGCTGGCCTGATAAGCGAATAAACTCACGGATCGCCGGTTGATGTTGCTCTCCACTACGGTTGGCAGCATATAACCGGCTCCATAATCCTTCACCTAATGTTTTTGTCACCACTAATCCCTGTTTTTCGAAATTCTCAACCGCCCAGTGTGGTAATGCCGCAATTCCCATGCCAGCCGCAACCATTTGAATTAGCAGTAATGTATTATCGACATGTTTGAAATGTGGCGTAATACCCGCGGGTTGTAAAAAATGACGCCATACATCAAAACGCTCCCGTTGAACGGGATAAATAAATAAGGTTTCTGCAATCAAGTCTTGTGGCTGAATATGCAAGCGATTAGCAAGAGGATGATCTGGCGATAAAACTAATTTGATTTCATAGTCAAACAATGGCGTGTAGTGTAAACGAGAGTCATCTAAGATATCTGATGTCAGTACTACATCTAATTCACGTTGTAATAACGCAGGTTGTGGATCAAAAGTCACACCCGAATGAAAATCAACAGTCACTTCAGGCCATGTTTGGCGATATTGCTGTAATGCAGGGGTTAACCATTGAATACAACTATGGCATTCAATCGCTATATTTAAATTCACACTACCCGGCTCATTACACGCTTCAATAGCTCTACGAACGATAGGCAATACTTCTTCTGCTAATTTAACGAGTACTTCTCCTTGTGAAGTAAAGCGCAGTGGCTGGCTTTTACGCACAAAAATTCGATAACCAAGGCGATGTTCTAATTCACTAAATTGATGTGAAAGAGCCGATTGCGTTTGATGCAATTGATTTGCTGCGTTAGCAAGAGAGCCTGTGTGCTTCAAGGCTAATATCGTTTTTAAATGTTTTATTTCTATCATGAGAAACCTTCAAGTTATTGATGAAAAATTTGCGCTTGTGATTTATACACTACCTGTAGATTATGGATGTGTAAACATCTAGACGGCTAAAAATAGGATTTTAATTATGACAATTCGCAATCACACACTCGGCTTCCCTCGTATTGGCTTAGATAGAGAGCTAAAAAAGGCGCAAGAAAATTATTGGGCAGGTAAGATTTCACAGGAAGAATTAGTTACTGTGGGTAAAGAGCTTCGTGCTCGCCATTGGCAACAACAAGCGGATGCGGGTGTTGAATTATTACCTGTTGGTGATTTTGCTTGGTATGACCAAGTGTTAGGGACAAGCCTACTGTTAGGTAATGTACCGCCTCGTCACCGTAATGAAGATGGCTCACTCGATCTTGATACTCTATTCAGAGTCGCTCGTGGTAGAGCGCCAACAGGTAAACCTGCGGCTGCATCTGAAATGACGAAATGGTTTAATACTAACTACCACTATATCGTTCCTGAATTTCAGCAAGGTCAATCATTTACCTTTGCATGGAAAGAGCTATTAGATGAAGTTGATGAAGCATTGGCGTCAGATCATAAAATAAAACCTGTTTTACTTGGTCCTGTGACTTACTTGTGGCTAGGTAAAGTAAAAGGCCCTGAATTTGATAGATTAACGCTTCTAAACGATATTTTACCTATCTATCAACAAGTGATTTCTGCATTAAAAGAGAAAGGTATTGAGTGGGTGCAAATTGATGAGCCTGCATTGGTACTGGATTTACCTATTGAATGGCAAAATGCCTATCAAACAGCTTATCAAGCATTAACGGGACAAGTTAAATTACTGCTGACAACCTATTTTGATGGTATTTCTCATCATCTTGATATTATTAAAAACTTACCTGTTAATGGGCTTCATGTTGATATTTCAGCAGGGCAAGATGATTTGCAGCACTTACACCAAGCATTACCCAAAGATTGGGTACTGTCATTAGGTGTGATTAATGGTCGAAATGTGTGGAAAGCAGATTTAAGTGCACGTTATCAGCAAGTGATTGCGCTAAAAGGGAAACGCCCTTTGTGGATTGGAACTTCATGTTCATTACTGCATAGTCCAATTGATTTAAATGCAGAGACGAAACTTGATGATGAAGTAAAAAGCTGGTTTGCTTTTGCTGTTCAGAAATGTGAAGAAGTCGCTTTGTTAGCTAAGGCATTGAATGCACCAGAAGGTGAATATGATGAACAATTGACACAGTACAGTGCGCCAATTCGTCAACGTCAACACTCGACCCGTGTACATAATGCAACAGTTGAAGCTCGTTTACAGGCAATTGAAGCGCAAGATAGCGAAAGAAATTCACCTTATACCCAACGCGCAGAAGTACAACGTACTCGGTTTAATTTGCCATTATGGCCAACCACCACGATTGGCTCATTCCCACAAACAACAGAAATTCGTACTGTCCGTTTAGATTTTAAGAAAGGGCGTATCGATACGGCAGCTTATCGTACAAATATCAGCGAACATATTAAGCAAGCGATATCCGAACAAGAAAATCTTGGCCTTGATGTGTTAGTTCATGGTGAGGCTGAACGTAACGATATGGTGGAGTATTTTGGTGAACATTTTGATGGTTATGTGTTTACGCAAAATGGCTGGGTACAAAGCTATGGCTCCCGTTGTGTAAAACCACCTGTGATTATCGGTGATATTAGTCGCCCAGCCCCTATTACCGTGGATTGGGCAACTTACGCACAGTCGTTAACTGAAAAGCCAGTCAAAGGCATGTTAACAGGCCCTGTGACAATTTTATGTTGGTCTTTCCCTCGTGAAGATGTGACGCGTGAAACGATTGCAAAACAGATAGCGTTAGCACTGCGTGATGAAGTGGATGATTTACAAAAAGCAGGTATTGGTATTATTCAAATCGATGAGCCTGCATTACGTGAAGGATTACCACTGCGCCGTAATGAGTGGCAGGCTTACCTTGATTGGGCAGTCGATGCCTTTAAATTAAGTGCCGCCATTGCTAATGATGAGACACAAATCCATACCCATATGTGTTATTGCGAATTTAATGACATCATGGATTCAATCGCCGCGCTGGATGCGGATGTGATTACAATCGAAACATCACGTTCAGATATGGAATTACTAGAAGCCTTTGAGCACTTTGATTATCCAAATGAAATTGGACCAGGTGTTTATGACATTCACTCACCTAATGTGCCAAATGTGGAATGGATCGTTGGATTATTAAGAAAAGCACAATCACGAATTCCAGCAGAGCGTTTATGGGTGAATCCAGATTGTGGATTAAAAACACGAGGCTGGCCTGAAACACGCGCAGCATTAGCGAATATGGTTGAAGCGGCTAAATATTTGCGTCAGAACGCGTAATAAAATAATGAATACCTGATTAGCCTGTTATTTTTGATAATAAATATCAAAAATACAGGCTAATTTTTTATTTAAAAAAGACAATGATTAATTGTAAATTAAAACTCAGAGCAAATCTTATTATTGATATTCTTGATCGTTGCTATACTGCGAAAACTCTTTAATTTTATGGATATAATTATTGTGCAAACTAGCATTAAACTTTCGGATAAGGTATTAGATGCTTTTCCAACTCGACCTTTGAAATTAGTTCCACTAAGAGGAGATGGTGGATTATTTCGCACCTTATTCTTAGTTATTTTCATGTTAGCAATGACTGTATTTAGTGCTTATCAAATTCCCAATATTCTTTATGATTATAAAATCAGTGAGAATGCAGTACCTGTTGATGCTACGGTGAATGGCTCTTGTCGCTCTCAACTCTTTGTTCTGACTAACTGTAGTGTTGATTTACGTTATAAAGGCAATGAAGTTTCGCGTAATTTTACTTTTTTAGATTTAGGCCCTAAAGATGTGTTAGTTGAACCCGTCGCTGATGCAAATGATCTCAGTAAAATGACCGTTGATGTGGCGATAGATAATATTTGGCTTCGCTTAATTAGTACGATTATTTTTATCGGCTTGTTTGGTTTTAGTGTGATCTTTTTTATTTATCGTCAAATACTGATCAGTAAAGTAAAAAAAGCATTATTATCAGTAGGCACTCAACCTTTAAAGTTAATAGCCATTCCCGCAAAAATGGTTGTGAGTAATAAGCAATTTATTGCAACTTATCATCTTAATTTAGAGGGTAAAGATATTCGTATTGCTTATTCAGGGAATAAGAAAACACCGCCTATTGTGATTGAGCAAAATGGAAATACCTACGTATTAGCCGTTTATTCACCACAACAAAATATCCCTTATGCTTTGGATGTACCTTTAGAACGTATTCAGGCAACACCTGAAGAGAAACAACGTTTTCATGAAGCGTTGATTGAAGAAGGTTTGTTGTAATCAAATTTGATTATTAAGAACGTGATGCGTTTTCTCTTATGGGATGTAAGGGAAAACGCATTAAAACAGTTTGTTTATTTATCCACCGAAAATCTTCGCTTTTAAAATATCCATTCCCGCACTGACTAAATCTAAGTCTTTAGGTACAACGCCATCAGGTGTGACTTTATCAATTAATTTAGGTAAATATTGCGCGGCCATTTCAGAAGCTTCTGTCGCACTTAAATTAATTTTCGACGCAAGATCATTAATCACTGGAGATGAAAAAATAGCGACGATTTGCTCTGCACTGATTGGTAAATTGGCATTGGTACTTATCCATGATTGAATAAGCTCACTTAAACCCGCGGTATCAAATTGCTTTACTAAGCCTTCAATGCCACCTTGAGATCCAACCCACTCAAGGACGGTTTTGTATTGATTGATTTTTTCGCCGCCTAGTAGGCTCGAAATTTGGTTAAATAAGCTCATGTTCACTCCAGTGACGATGTGTTTGTCACATTAGATGTTTATTTTAAGGGCGGGTAGTGTACGCGCTATGCTCGTTGTACTTCAAGCTACTCGTCATACTTCAAGTTGTAGCGTTGTTGACTTCGTTTATTCGCGCTAGTCACATACTGATGTATGCTTCTAGCGACTCATTCACTCGTCGCCTAGCTACATCTTGAATTATTTAGAGTGTATATATTGGGGTATTTATATTCGATAATGTATTTATCGCATCTATACTGATGAGAGGAATATTTATTTTAGTTAATTATTGATGCAGGCGAATATTGATAATGTATTTCAAATGCCATTTTTCGTGATGATAATCACAATTTTATGAAATTGTTACTTTGTTTGGTGCCTTGTAAGTGATATTGGTCACTAAAAAAGTCTGGAAAACTGATACAGTAACTTTTAATTTAATGATCATTGGTTTTGTCCCATTGAGGAGTCCGATATGTCTGATGTATTTCACTTAGGTTTAACCAAAAATGACCTACAGGGTGCCACTTTAGCAATTGTTCCAGGTGATCCTAAGCGTGTTGAAAAAATTGCAAAATTAATGGATAACCCAGTTCATCTGGCTTCTTTACGTGAATACACGTCATGGCGTGGCGAAATTGATGGCAAAGCTGTCATTGTTTGTTCAACAGGTATCGGTGGCCCATCTACTTCTATCGCTGTTGAAGAATTAGCACAGCTAGGTATCCGTACTTTCTTGCGTATCGGTACAACAGGTGCAATTCAAGAACATATCAATGTAGGTGATATTCTTGTAACTACGGCTGCGGTTCGTTTAGATGGCGCAAGCTTACATTTCGCACCAATGGAATTCCCAGCTGTTTCTGATTTTGAATGTATGAATGCACTGTACAAAGCCGCTAAAGACAATGGCTCAACTGTACACGTAGGTGTTACTGCATCTTCAGATACATTCTATCCAGGACAAGAACGTTATGACACCTATACAGGTCGTGTTGTCCGCCGTTTCAAAGGCTCTATGAAAGAGTGGCAAGAAATGGGCGTAATGAACTATGAAATGGAATCTGCAACATTATTGACAATGTGTGCAAGCCAAGGTTTACGTGCAGGTATGGTTGCGGGTGTTATCGTAAACCGTACTCAACAAGAAATTCCAGATGCGGAATTACTGAAGAAAACTGAAAATAATGCACTCGGTATCGTGATTGAAGCGGCTCGTATTTTAATGAAATAATATTTCGAATCGCTGATAGAAGCCCTTAATACGTAAGTGTTAAGGGCTTTTTTTATGCAATAATTCATTAGCTTAATATACTATGTCAATAGAACTACATTTTTGATAATGTAATTGAGAATTATTTACAATAAAACAATGAGAAAATAAATATGACTGATATTTTGCAGACACACCCTTCAGTGTTGCCTTTAACCGGTGGAATTAACTTCCGTGATCTAGGAGGTAAAAAATTAAGCAACGGTGGTATTATCAAACCAGGTATGTTATTTCGCTCTGGATCACTGGATAGGCTGACGGATACGGATCAATCCCTTCTTATTGATAAAAATCTTTTTCAAATTATTGATTATCGTGATAGTGGCGAAATCGTTGATAAACCAGACCGTGTCTGGGAAGGTGCGCAATATTACCATGCACCTGCGAACCCATTATCGAAAGAAGTTTCTGCTAATTTGGAAAAGCTAACGCCTGAGATCCTCGAACAGTTTGATGCAAAGGCATTTATGTTCCAGTTGTATGAATTACTTCCTATTAATAACCCTGCATATAAACAACTGGCAACATTATTAAAGCAACCAGAGAAAGGGGGAGTTGTGCAACATTGTGCTGTGGGTAAAGACAGAACAGGTGTTGGCTCCGCTTTAGTGTTATTTGCGCTTGGCGCATCTTTAGATTTGGTGATGGAAGATTATTTGCTGACCAATGAAACATTAGCGCCTTATCGTGCTTATCTTTTAGAAGAACATGCCAAAACAATGAGTGATCACATTGTTGATAAATTTGCCTATGTTTATTCAGTACAAGAAGAGTTTCTGCAAACAGCATTGGCGAGTATTAATCAGCATTACGGTAATGTGGATACTTGGCTAGAGAAAGATATCGGTCTAGATGCGTCTAGCCGAGATTCCTTACAAAATTATTTTCTCGAATAATAAAGTGATTTATATTCGGTTAATCAAAATTTTTTATTTTACTTAGGTTAACCGAATTTAAGGTTTCTATTTTGACAGTACAAGACATTATTCATACCATCACTCTTTTTGTAAAAGAGCACGAAATTTGGGCTATTCCGATCGTGTTTCTTCTTGCTTTTGGCGAGTCACTTGCATTTATCTCTTTGCTTATTCCTGCCACGGTTATTTTATTAGGATTAGGTGCCTTAATTGGTGAGAGTGGTCTGTTTTTCTGGCCGATTTGGCTTGCTGCTGCATTAGGTGCTTTCTTTGGTGATTGGGTATCGTACTGGGTAGGATTTCACTATAAAGAGGGTGTGAGAAACTTGTGGCCCATTTCACGCTCACCACAAACATTAGTTAGAGGTCATCAATTCTTTAATCGTTGGGGAATTTGGGGGGTGTTTATTGGACGATTTTTTGGACCTTTTCGTGCAATTGTCCCATTAGTTGCGGGTATTTGCGCAATGCCACAACGTTATTTTCAAATTGCTAATTTAATATCAGCGATGATTTGGGCATTTGGTATTTTGGCGCCTGGTGCTTTTGGTTTGCAATGGCTTGCGAAATGGATGGGATAACTGCGTCCTTTATCGCAAATCAAGTCATGATGTAAATTGTTGCTAGACAATATTACCTATGCGTTTTAACGTAGCCCGCTGGAAAGTAAAAAGGTCACTTTAGTGGATATTCAGTTGTTATACGGGATCATTGGTTTATTAGGTGGAGTGCTTGTTGGCGGCGCGCTGGTTTGGTGGTCTATCCAACAACGTTTATCCGATAAAGAAGCCATGCTACGTGAAAATCATACACAGCTTGCTATCGCTCAAGAAAAAGCGGTGATTATCCCCTCTTTACAACAAAATATAGAACAGCTAGAGCAAGAATTACGTGCTCAGAGAGAAATTATTACTTCTCAAGAAGCTGAATTAAGAGAAGTGACAACTCGTTGGGAAGAAAGCCGAATATCCGCAGAAGAAAAACAGCGATTATTAATTAATAGCGAGCAACGACTTGCAACACAGTTTGAGAACTTAGCTAATCGTATTTTTGAACAGAGTGGGCGTAAAGCCGAAGAGTTAAATCGCCAAGGATTAACCCATTTACTGTCACCATTTCGTGAGCAGCTCGAAAGCTTTCGACGACAAGTTCAAGATGGTTTTGGGCAAGAAGCCAGAGAGCGACATACTTTGGTTCATGAAATTCGCCAGCTCCAACAATTAAATGTAAAAATGGCGCAAGAAGCCGTTAACCTAACCAATGCCCTCAAAGGGGATAATAAAGTTCAAGGTAACTGGGGTGAAACGGTATTAGCACGTATATTAGAATCGTCAGGGTTACGCGAAGGTCATGAGTTTGAAACACAGGTGAGTATTCGTCATGAAAATGGTGGGCGTTATCAACCTGATGTCATTGTACATTTACCTCATGGCCGAGATGTTATTATCGACGCTAAAATGTCGCTGGTGGCGTATGAAAAGTATTTTAATAGTGAAGATGATAATCAACGTAAACAGGCACTTTGTGCGCATGTAAACTCAATTAGAGCGCATATTAAAGGATTGAGTGTAAAAGATTATCATAAACTACCGGGTATAACGTCTTTAGACTATGTTTTAATGTTTATACCTATTGAGCCCGCTTATCTTGTTGCAATTGGTCATTCTCCAGACTTGCTAGAAGAAGCATTGAAAAACAATATTATGTTAGTTGGGCCATCTACTTTACTTGTTGCTTTGCGTACAATAGCCGCATTGTGGCGTTATGAATATCAAAGCCAAAATGCGCAAGAAATTGCAGACAGAGCGGCTAAAATGTATGACAAATTAAGACTTTTCGTTGATGATATGCAGGGGCTAGGAAATAGTATTCAAAAAGCGCAATCTGGCTATCTATTAGCGATGAAAAAACTCTCTGAAGGTCGTGGAAATCTTATCAGTCAAGCGGAAGGCTTTAAATCCTTAGGGGTTGAGATAAAAAAAACGATTGATAATGATCTCATTGAAAAATCAGCATCTGATTGATTTAATAAAATAAAGAGATAAAGATTTCTGAAAACGGCCAGTACTGAATTTACTAAATTTTGATTAATTAGCGGGCAAATAATATGACTCAACAAACTAAGGAAACAACAGATTTTGGTTTCCAAACCGTTGACAAAGATGATAAACAAACCATGGTTGCAAGGGTTTTTCACTCTGTCGCGTCTAAGTATGATTTAATGAATGACTTGATGTCTTTTGGTGTTCACCGTATCTGGAAACGCTATACCATTGAAGCGAGTGGTGTAAGACGTAACCAACGTGTTCTTGACCTTGCGGGTGGTACTGGTGATTTAACAGCTAAATTTTCTCGTCTCGTGGGTGAAAATGGGGAAGTTGTTTTAGCTGATATTAATGACTCAATGTTGAAAATGGGTCGTGAAAAGCTACGCGATCACGGTATTGTCGGCAATGTTAACTATGTGCAAGCAAATGCTGAAGAGTTACCTTTCCCTGATAACCATTTTGATTGCATTACAATCTCCTTTGGCTTACGTAATGTGACCGATAAAGCAAAAGCTTTACGCTCAATGTTCCGTGTATTAAAGCCAGGTGGACGTCTGCTGGTGTTGGAATTCTCTAAACCTGTTCTTGATCCTTTAAGTAAGATTTATGACGCTTACTCTTTCCATATTCTACCTAAAATTGGTCAAGTGATTGTGAATGATGCTGAAAGTTACCGTTATTTAACGGAGTCCATTCGCATGCATCCAGACCAAGAAACACTAAAAGGTATGATGGAAGAAGCAGGATTTGATCAAGTTACCTATACCAATATGACCGGAGGTATAGTTGCATTACACAAAGGATTTAAATTCTGAGATGGAAAAAGTCACTTTTTCTCATGATATTGCTTCTCAAGTACTGTATCCGCTGCTAACCGCATCCATGGAGACAGCGCTTAATCACGTTTTATATCAGGAAAATGTGCTTAAACCTGCCCGCAATCGCCTTGCGGGCAAAGTGTTGGCGCTTTCTATCAATGAATTTCCTCGTTCCATCTACTTAGTCTTTAGTGAACAACAAGTTGATGTATTAAGTCAGTGGGATGATGAAACCGATTGTTTGATAAAAACAAAACTATTAACACTGATTAAGCTTCGTGATCGCCAGAAAATGTCAGAACTGATCAACCGTGGTGATATTACTATTGATGGTGATATGCAGGTTGTTCAAAATTGGTCTGCATTATTAGATATGGCGCAGTGGGATCCCGCGCAATATTTAGCACCTTATATTGGTGATATTGCTGCTCAAGGTCTGACTGTCGTTGCAGGAAAGGGCGTTCAGTTATTTTCTTCACTCTTAAGTCACCAAAAAGATTATTTACGTGACGCGTTAATTGAAGAGTGGAAAACCGCACCTAGTGCATTAGAAACAGTCCATTTTTATGATGAAATAGAAGAACTTGCACAGCAAACCGCCGAACTGGAAAAACGGTTAGGCACATTGGAGAAAAAATAATGCTCCTTAGTGAGTTAAAGCGCCTCTATCATATTATTCAGGTATTTTTATCTTATGGGCTTGATGAGTTAATTCCTAAACACCGAATTACTTTACCTGTAAGATTAGGATGCCGAGCACTATTTTGGATCAAAAATAAACATCCAGAAAAACCATTAGGTGAACGCTTACGACTCGCATTGCAAACATTAGGCCCTGTTTGGATTAAATTAGGCCAAATGTTATCAACTCGACGTGATCTTTTCCCTCCTCAAATCGCTGACCAGCTTGCTTTATTGCAAGACAAAGTTGCTCCTTTTGATGGTAAGAAAGCACGACAATATATTGAAAACTCATTTGGTGGCCCTATCGACCAATGGTTTGATGATTTTGATGAAACTCCACTCGCTTCCGCTTCTATTGCGCAGGTTCACACTGCAAAATTAAAAGAAAACGGCAAAGAAGTGGTACTAAAGGTTATTCGTCCCGATATTCAACCAGTGATCAAAGCGGATATCCGTTTGATGTATCGCTTGGCAAATCTATTACCGTTTTTACCTGATGGTCGTCGTTTACGGCCAAAAGAGGTGATCCGCGAATACGAGAAAACATTACTTGATGAGCTAAATTTACTGCGTGAAGCTGCAAATGCTATTCAGTTACGTCGTAATTTTGAAAATAGCTCTATGTTATATATTCCTGAAGTGTATTCAGATTATTGCCATGAAAACGTGATGGTAATGGAGCGTATTTATGGTATTCCCGTTTCTGATATTGAAGCGTTGAATGCACAAAAGACAAATATGAAGCTTCTTGCAGAGCGTGGTGTAAAAGTCTTTTTCACTCAGGTGTTTAGAGACAGTTTTTTCCATGCTGATATGCATCCTGGTAATGTGTTCATTAGCTATGATCACCCAGAGAACCCATATTATATCGGTATTGATTGCGGTATCGTTGGCTCATTAAATAAAGAAGATAAACGCTATTTAGCTGAAAACTTCTTAGCTTTCTTTAACCGTGATTATCGAAAAGTTGCAGAATTACATGTTGATTCAGGCTGGGTGCCGGCAGATACCAATGTGGAAGATTTTGAATTTGCGATCCGCACTGTGTGTGAACCGATTTTTGAAAAACCACTTTCTGAGATCTCATTTGGACATGTGTTACTTAATCTTTTCAATACAGCACGTCGTTTCAATATGGAAGTACAACCGCAGTTAGTTTTACTTCAAAAAACATTGCTTTATGTTGAAGGGCTTGGACGCCAGTTATATCCACAATTGGATTTATGGAAAACGGCAAAACCTTTTTTAGAAGATTGGTTGCACAGTCAAATTGGTATCACGGCATTAATGAACGGTATCAAGAGTAAGGCACCTTATTGGATTGAAAAAATGCCAGAGATACCTGAACTGGTTTATGATAGTCTGAAGCAACATAAAAATATGAAGTTAACGCTAGACAAATTGACGGAACAAATAAGTTCGCAAAGAGTCAAACAGAGACAGTCTCTATTTTTATTGGGTATAGGTACAACACTGTTTTTATGCGGTAGCCTGTTTTTTGTTTCTGGTTTTCAAACATTATTCAGTGTTTTTATCAGTTTAGGTTTGCTTGCATGGATTTTGGGTTGGTTTAGATCTGGTAATGCACAATAAAAACACATCAAAGTTTGTCTTTGAGCAAGTTAAAAGATGAATTCGAGATTCCCGAAAATTGAATTCGTTGTATATAATGGGCACTGTTATTAAGTATAACCCCGAAAATAGTTGAGGAACATAAAATGGGCGGTATTAGCATTTGGCAATTACTCATCATCGCTGTCATCGTTGTCTTATTATTTGGTACAAATAAACTGCGCACATTAGGCTCAGATTTAGGTGCATCAGTAAAAGGTTTTAAAAAAGCGATTGGCGACGAAACTGCAGATAAAGACACCAACAACGCTGAAAAAACAAATAACGACGCAGATTTTGATACTAAGAATTTAGCGCAGAAGACTTCAACAGAAGAGAAGTCTACAACTGAGAGCAAAAACAAAGAGCAGGTGTAAACCGTGTTTGACATTGGTTTTAGTCAGCTGCTATTGGTCATGGTGATTGGTCTTGTTTTTCTGGGGCCAGAACGTTTGCCCGTAGCAGTAAAAACAATTGCTGGCTGGGTAAGGGCGCTACGCTCTTTGGCTGCGAATGTGCAAAATGAACTGACTCAAGAACTAAAACTTCAAGAACTCCAAGAGAGCTTGAAAAAAGTTGAAGAGAAAGCGAATTTGCAAACGTTATCGCCAGAGCTGAAAGCGTCTATGGATGAGTTAAAAGAGGCTGCACAGTCTTTAAAACAAACTTATCATGCACCTACAACGCCAGACTCCACGAAAGAGCAGTCTGTAAAAACCGACTCTACGGAACCTTCACCTTCTGATTTAGCTGCACTTGCTGAAGCTGATGAAGTTAATGATGATGCTAATCGCCATAAACCTGTGGCAGAAAGTGTTACAAAGACAGAAGTTCCTGTTACTCAACCAGTAACAATAGAGAAAAAAACAACTGATCAGGTCAATGGTGAGCATTAAAACATGGCAGTAAATGATACCCAACCGCTGATCAGCCATTTAATAGAACTTCGTAAGCGTTTGATGTATAGCTTAGTCTCAGTTCTAGTGGTTTTTTTAGCGCTGGTTTATTTTTCTAATGATATCTATCAATTAGTCTCGGCTCCATTACTCGATAAGTTGCCAAAAGGGTCAAATATGAGTGCGACGGATGTTGCCTCTACCTTTTTGACCCCGATTAAATTGACAATCATGGTATCCGTTTTTGCTTCTGTGCCGGTTATTCTTTATCAGGTATGGGCTTTTATCGCACCAGCATTGTATAAACACGAACGCCGCTTGATGCTGCCGCTACTTGTTTCAAGTACAGTATTATTTTATCTCGGCATGGCGTTTGCTTATTTTGTTGTGTTCCCTCTCGCGTTTGGCTTCTTTGTTAATACAACCCCTGAAGGGGTTAACTTTATTCCAGATATCAGTAAATATTTAAGTTTCGTAATGACGTTATTTATGGCATTTGGTGCAGCTTTTGAAGTGCCTATTGCGATTATTTTACTGTGCTGGAGTGGTGTAACAACACCTGAAGCATTAAAGAAAAAACGTCCTTATATTCTTGTGGGTGCCTTTGTCGTTGGTATGATCTTGACACCACCAGATGTTTTCTCTCAAACCTTACTCGCAATACCTATGTACTTACTGTTTGAAATCGGTGTCATGGTATCGCGCTTTTATGTAGGTAAGGGAAGAAGAACAGATGAAGAAGAAGCTGAGGAAGCAGAGGCAGAAGCTGAAGCAGAACAGCAAAAATAATTTTAGAAACGATTTTCTAAAATCATATGATATTAGCCCAGCAATTGCTGGGTTAACTTTTTCTAGAGTAACTCTTTTTTAAACTCTTTATTTCCCACTGATTTTTTCACTTCGCTATTTAATATATTTAAAAGCAAAATTGAACGGGTTTCACCATCAGGCTCTTGATATATGGCTTTGATCCCTTGAAAAATTCCCTCTGTTATCAATACGCTATCGCCACTGTGAGGTACATTTTCTTCACTATAAGTGAGAGAAGAAAGCTGAGGGATTTGCAGTGTATCAATCACATCTTGAGGAACAGTGACAGGATATTGCCCAAAGCGAACAAACGAGTTTACTCCACGTGTTGAGTTAATGGTCGTGGTATGGATCACTTCAGGATCGAACTCTATAAAAAGATAATTAGGGAAAAGCGGTTCTGTTACGGTAGTACGCTTTCCTCTTAGTACTTTTTCTATGGTTACCATAGGTGTAAAACAGCCCACTTGCTGACGTTCTAAGTGTTCGATAGCGCGAGGAATTTGTCCTCGTTTGCAATACAGCAAATGCCAGTTTTTCATAATAGAGACAAGAGGTTAGTTAAATTTAATTTAAGTGATAATAGCAAATTTATCATTAAGGTAACAGTCATCTATCGGGGGATTAAATAAAAAATAGATTAACGTGGTTTTATACTGAAAAAAGAACAGAAAAGCTGTGTTTATTCGCAATAAAAAGGCTTGTTTTTGTTACTTTCACTTGGATCTCGGATAGAGGTAACAAGTTAATAAAAAAGTGATGGTAAAAATAAGAAAAAGCTCTCAAGATAATTATCTTAGAATTTTGTTCATAATTATAAAGAGGTTCTGTAATGGAAGTTTTTTTATTAAGTAACGGAAAAATTGCCGGGGATCCACGTTGGTTAAGTTATGCAAAAGATAATATCGATAGCATGATTAAAAAACGCGGTATTCGTTCTGCTGTATTAATTGCTTATGCCGTTATTCGTTCCGATCATGATCAACGTGCTCGTGATTTATCAGAAGTGTTAGGTATTGAAGTTACTTGTATTGAACATTTTGATTCAGAAGTTGATGCAATCAACAATGCAGAATGTATTTTAGTCAGTGGTGGCAATACTTGGTTATTAAACCAAATGCTGCATGAGAAAGGATTGGTTGTTCCAATCCAACGCGCCGTACGTGAGCGTAATATTCCATATATTGGCTGGAGCGCAGGTTGTAATGTCGCGACACCAACAATTCGTACCACTAATGATATGCCTGTACGTTCCTCTGTTATTATGCCTTCATTAGGTCTATTCCCTGTTCAAATTAACCCACATTACATTGATGCTTCTATCAGTGGTCATATGGGTGAAACTCGTGATGAGCGTATTGCAGAGTTTTGTGCAATTAACCCTGAAGAAATTGTTGTGGCTATCCGTGAAGGGAGTTACTTATATATTCAGGGTGAAGAATTACGTTATTACAGCGCTAAAAATGAAGGCTTTAAAATCTTCCAACATGGAAAAACATTCCCTGAACAGTTTGATACTAAATTACTTTCAGAGTGGGTTCCATTCCGCTGTTTATAAGTATAGTGGACGCTATTAAATAAAAAGCATTGCATTTTAGTGAGTTATGCGTTTAGCTTATAGCGTCTCAAAGAGGGCATTAGCCCTCTTTTCTTTCACTCACTGGCTCGTAAGATTATGATGAAATACCGCGATTTAAGAGATTTCCTTTCATTATTAGAAGAAAAAGGTGAATTAAAACGTATCACCTATGAAATAGATCCCTACCTTGAAATGACCGAAATAGCGGACAGAACTTTACGTGCCGGTGGGCCAGCACTGTTGTTTGAAAATCCTAAAGGGTATGATATGCCCGTGCTTTGTAACTTATTTGGTACACCAGAGCGTGTGGCAATGGGAATGGGGCAAGATGATGTTAAAGCCTTACACGAAGTTGGAAAGCTATTGGCTTTTCTAAAAGAGCCTGATCCTCCGAAAGGTTTTCGTGATCTCTTTGATAAGTTACCTAAGTTTAAACAAGTTTTAAATATGCCAACAAAACGCTTGAGTAAAGCGCCTTGTCAGGAAGTGGTTTTAACAGGTGATGATGTCGATCTCACAAAAATTCCTGTTATGCATTGTTGGCCTGAAGATGCGGCACCTTTGATTACTTGGGGATTAACGGTGACTCGTGGCCCATTGAAAGAGCGCCAAAATCTCGGTATTTATCGCCAGCAGGTGCTGGGTAAAAATAAAGTGATTATGCGCTGGTTATCGCATCGTGGTGGTGCGTTAGATTTTCAAGAGTGGTGTCAAAAACATCCCGGTGAGCGATTCCCTGTTTCCGTAGCATTAGGGGCAGATCCTGCGACTATTTTAGGTGCAGTAACACCTGTACCAGATACCTTATCTGAATATGCATTCGCGGGTTTATTACGGGGCAATAAATCAGAAGTTGTAAAATGTCTTTCAAATGATCTTGAAGTACCTGCAAGTGCTGAAATTATCCTTGAAGGTTACATTGAACCGGGCGAATTAGCCCCAGAAGGGCCATATGGTGATCACACAGGATATTATAATGAGATTGACTCTTTCCCTGTGTTTACCATTACGCATTTAACGCGCCGTAAAGATGCAATTTATCATTCAACATATACAGGTCGTCCACCTGATGAACCCGCAGTATTAGGTGTTGCGTTGAATGAAGTGCTTGTTCCGATATTACAAAAACAGTTTCCTGAAATTGTCGATTTTTATCTACCTCCTGAAGGATGTTCTTACCGTTTAGCCGTTGTGACAATGAAGAAACAGTATGCGGGTCATGCTAAACGCGTAATGATGGGAGTTTGGTCTTACTTACGGCAATTTATGTACACCAAATTTGTGATTGTTTGCGATGATGATGTCAATGCAAGAGATTGGAAAGATGTGATTTGGGCAATTACGACCAGAATGGATCCTGCAAGAGATACCATTATGATGGAAAATACGCCTATTGATTATCTCGACTTCGCTTCACCTGTTTCAGGATTGGGATCAAAAATGGGTCTTGATGCGACGAACAAATGGCCGGGTGAGACAGATAGAGAATGGGGTAGACCTATTGTGATGTCTGATGAAGTTAAGCAACGAGTCGATACTATTTGGGAACAGCTCGATATTCTTAAATAAGAACAGAGGAACAACATGGCAATATTGAATTGTAAAGTCTCACTTGTTGAGCCAATGACAGATACGGTTTATCGGGTAAGACTATTACCTGATGGCGAATTTGATTTTCAGGCTGGACAATATCTTTTAGCTGTTATGGATGAGCGTGATAAACGTCCTTTTTCTATTGCATCTATACCTGAAAATAAAGACTTTATTGAACTTCATATTGGTGCGTCTGAACTCAATCTTTATGCGATGGCAGTGCTTGATGTGATATTAGAAAAACAGCAACTTACCATTGATATTCCTCATGGGAATGCGTGGTTTCAAAAAGAGAGTCAACGTCCATTACTATTGATTGCTGGCGGTACAGGATTCTCTTATACCCATTCAATTTTATTAGCCGCGTTAGCTGAAAATCCTCAACGACCTATTACAATTTATTGGGGGGGAAGAGAAAGCGTTCATCTCTATGATCTCAATGAATTACAAGAATTATCAGAATTGCATTCATCGTTATCCGTTATTCCGGTTGTTGAGCAGCCTGATGAGACTTGGCGTGGCCGCAAAGGTACAGTATTAACGGCAATAAGCGAAGATTTTGGTGATTTATCAGAATATGATATTTACATCGCAGGGCGTTTTGAAATGGCGAAAATAGCCAGAGATCGCTTTTGTAATGAGCGTAATGCAGATAAAACCCGCTTATTTAGCGATGCCTTTGAATTTATCTGATAAAACAATAGCACCCCGTTATTTGTTATTATTTCTGTTTTTAAAACCATAAAAAAACCCGCCCCTGACGGCGGGAAAATGGTTTCTAACCATGCAATCGAAAAGAATACGTTCCTAACGATCAGAACGTGGATATACAGAATATCGTATTAAACACGTTCTATAATCGTTGCAATACCTTGCCCTAATCCAATACACATTGTGGCTAAGCCAAATTGTGCATCTTTACGCTCCATAATATTTAATAATGAAGTGGTTATTCGAGAGCCTGAACATCCTAAAGGATGCCCTAAGGCAATTGCTCCGCCATTTAAATTAATCTTGTCATCTATGCTATCGAGCAGATTCATTTTCTTCATACATGCTAATGACTGTGCGGCAAATGCTTCATTTAGCTCAAAAATATCAATATCATCTAATGTTAATCCTGCTTTTTTCAACGCGATTTCTGTTGCAGGAACAGGGCCATAACCCATAATTGCAGGATCACATCCTGTCACTGCCATAGAACGAATAATGGCACGAGGCTTTAAATTATGCTCTTTAGCATAACGTTCACTGGTGATAAACATGGCGGATGCACCATCAGAAACTGCGGATGAATTGCCTGCTGTAACAGAGCCCGTGGCAGGATCAAATACAGGTTTAAGCTGGGCTAATTCATCAAGGCTTGGGTTATAACGAATAACTTCATCATTTTTTACATTGATAAAATTACCCGTTACATCATGACCATTAATTGCAATTATCTCATTATCAAAATAGCCTTGTTGCGTTGCAAGAGCCGCTAAATGATGAGAACGGTAAGCGAATTTATCTTGTTCTTCGCGTGAAATTTGGAATGATTTAGCCAGCATCTCTGCTGTTAATCCCATTGAAAATGAGGCTTTAGCGACAGAAAGATTAAGTGATGGATTAAAATCTGCATTATAAGTCATCGGTACGTGACCCATATGTTCAACACCGCCAATTAATGCTACTTGACTATCACCCAGCATAATTTGGCGTGCGCCATCATGTAATGCTTGCATTGATGAACCACATAACCGATTAACTGTAACTGCCGGAACCTTGTGTGGAAGTTCAGCCAATAACGCCGCATTACGAGCAATATTAAAACCTTGTTCTAAAGTTTGTTGTACACAGCCCCAAATCACATCACCAATATCATTAGAATTAATATTCGGATTGCGTGTTAGTAGTGCTTGCATCAATTGTGCGGAGAGATTTTCCGCTCTGACATGGCGAAATGCGCCACCTTTTGAGCGTCCCATTGGAGTACGAATACCATCAATTATGACAACCTTTTCCATTTCATATCTCCTTAAGCGAGTTCTCTGATGTTAACATCTACTTTTGCGGGCTTTGGATAATAGGTTTCGTTGCGTTGCGCTTTCTGTTTTAAGCTTTCAGGAATTTGATAAAGAGATCCTAATGATGCGTATTGCTGTGCATCTGCAACAAATTGCGCTAATCCGATGGTATCAAGATAACGGAAGACACCTCCTCGGAAAGGAGGGAAGCCTAAGCCATAAACTAATGCAATATCAGCTTCTGCTGGTGAAGCAATAATACCTTCATCTAAACAACGGATAACTTCATTGATCATCGGGATCATCATGCGAGCGATAATTACATCTTGGCTAAACTCTTGTGTTTTGCCAGCATTTTGCTGAATAAGCGTTTGAATTTGACCATCAACAGATTTCTGCTTTTTACCCCGTTTATCAACTGTGTAATTATAGAAACCATGATTATTTTTCTGACCATATCGCTGTTGCTCATATAAAAGAGCAATAGCATCTCGTTCAATCGTACCCATTCTGTCAGGGAAACCCTGAGCCATTACGGCTTGAGCATGATTTGCCGTGTCAATGCCTACAACATCAAGTAGGTACGCTGGTCCCATAGGCCAGCCAAATACTTTTTCCATCACTTTATCTACAGCAAGAAAATCAGCACCATCTCTTAGTAATAGAGAGAACCCTGCAAAATAAGGGAAGAGGACACGGTTTACAAAGAAACCAGGGCAATCATTAACGATAATCGGTGTTTTACCCATTTTACTGGCGTAACTGACAATACGGTTAATCGTCTCTTCACTGGTTTTTTCACCTTTTATGATTTCAACTAGTGGCATTCGATGAACTGGGTTAAAGAAGTGCATCCCACAGAAATTCTCAGGGCGCTTTAAGGATTTTGCGAGCAGGGAAATTGGGATCGTAGAGGTATTTGACGCAAGTACCGCGTGATCAGTTAATAGTGCTTCTGTTTCTGCGAGTACAGTTGCTTTTACTTTGGGATTTTCAACAACGGCTTCAACCACAACATCCGCATCACTGACAGAGGCATAATTCAATGTAGGTTGAATAGAGGCGAGCGTTTTTGCCATATCTACGGCACTCATTCGACCTTTTTCTTGGCGTTTTTGTAATAGGCTTAACGCTTCATTCATACCAAGCTCAAGGGATTTTTGGTTAATATCTTTCATTACAACGGGAATACCTTTTAAGGCAGATTGATAGGATATTCCACCGCCCATTATCCCAGCGCCTAAGACCGCCGCTTGTTTAGGTAATTCAGCATGACGTTTTTTCGTGATATTTTTGACATACTGATCATTAAGGAAAATACCGACTAAGGCTTTTGCAACATCGGTACGTGTGAGCTTGACAAAATTTTCAGTTTCGATAGCCAGTGCTTCATCTCTATTTAGAAATGCCGCTTTTTCAATAGTTTTTACTGCGGTGATCGGTGCTGGATAGTGAGGACCTGCTACTTTCATCACCATACCTTTAGCCACACTGAAAGACATTTTATGTTCAAGCTCTGTCAGTCTTAATGGTGTTGTTTTTGGATGACGTGCAGCTTTCCAATCAATTTTGCCTTCAATTGCTTGCTCAATTAGCGAAATAGCACTTTCTTTTAAATTTTCTAGAGGGACAATTGCTTGGATTAATCCATTTTTAAGTGCAGTTTGGGCATCAACATCTTTACCAGCAGTAATAATTTCTAATGCGTTATCGACACCAATCAAACGAGGAAGGCGTACTGAACCGCCAAAGCCCGGCATGATCCCAAGCTTTGTTTCTGGTAAACCGATACGTAAATCAGGAGAAGAAATACGAAAATCAGTAGCAAGTACGCACTCGCAACCGCCGCCAAGGGCATAGCCATTGATAGCAGAAACGGTAGGAACAGGTAGGTCTTCAAGTCGACTAAAAATCTGATTAGAGAAGTGTAGCCACTGAGTTAATTCTTCTTCAGGGGCATCAAAAAGGGATAAAAACTCGGTAATATCAGCACCGACAATAAAAGCCGGTTTTTCGGAACGCAAGATAACACCTTTCAGGCCTGGTGTTGCTTCTAATACGGTTAAAGCTTCACTTAGCATTGCAACCGTTTTGGTATCTAATTTGTTAATAGAACCTTTGGCGTTAAAAATGAGTTCAACAATACCTTGTTTCACCCAATCGGCTTGAATATTTTCGCTTTGATAGAGCATTTGTATTCTCCCTAAATGTATAGACTGGTATGACCAGATAATAAGAGTGTGAATACTATGTTAAATAAATGCAAATATTTGATTAAAAAACTGCAAGGGTGATCACAGTGAAATTATTCAACTTATTGAATTCTATGTTGTTGCTCAGTTTGATAAAAAGAGGGGAGATAAATCGATAATAATCTATTTTTGTTATGGGGTTAGCCACTCAAAGAGTTGGCGTGTTAAGCTGAATCATTAACAATGAATAAGATAAGGTAATTAATAATGGAAAAATTGCTCTCTCTGTACCAAGAACATATCAAAACTCTACAAAATCGTACTCGTGATGCTTTATCCAGACACCATCTTGATTCGGTATTAATTCATTCTGGTGAACCTATCCGTGTTTTCCTTGATGACAGTGATTACCCTTTTAAAGTGAATGCTCATTTTAAAGCATGGGTGCCTGTAACAGATGTACCACATTGTTGGTTATTAGCGGATGGTGTTAATAAACCTAAATTATGGTTCTATTCCCCAGTTGACTATTGGCACAGTGTTGAAGCTTTACCAAGTAGCTATTGGACTCATGAAGTTGAGTTAATTCATCTTAAAAATGTTGATGATATTCAGAAAGAGCTAGCACCTTATATTAATAAAAATACCGCTTATATTGGTCCAAATATACAGCGAGCAGAATCATTAGGTGTGAGTATTGATAATATCAACAATCAATCTCTTCTTAATTATTATCATTATTACCGCGCCTATAAAACAGGTTATGAATTAGCTTGTATGCGTGAAGCACAAAAAATGGCCGTCAACGGACATATTGCCGCCCATGAAGCTTTCCAAGCTGGATTAAGTGAGTTTGATATTAATATGGCGTATTTAATGGCTACGGGTCATCGTGATACCGATGTTCCTTACGGCAATATTGTCGCATTAAATGAACACGCCGCTGTTTTGCACTACACCAAATTAGATCATGAATCACCAGATGAATATCGTAGTTTCCTTATTGATGCAGGTGCAGAGTATAATGGCTACGCAGCAGATATCACTCGTACTTATAGCGCAAAAGAAAATCATGAATTTACTTCATTAGTTAAAGATATGAATGATGCGCAACAAGCGCTGATTGCAACGATGAAAGCGGGGGTGCGTTATACTGAATACCATGTTCAAATGCATCGACGTATTGCTGGGCTACTTAATAAATACGGTATTGTTAAAGGTGTGAGTGAAGAAGAGATGGTGAGTGCTGGATTAACTACACCATTTTTACCTCATGGCTTAGGGCATGCTTTAGGTCTGCAAGTTCATGATGCAGCTGGATTTATGCAAGATGATAAAGGAACCCACTTAGCGGCTCCTGCAATGTATCCATTCTTACGTTGCACACGTATTGTTGAACCAGGCATGGTATTAACAATTGAACCTGGATTTTACTTTATCGACTCTCTGCTAGAGCCTTGGAAAGAAGGAAAATACAGTACTCATTTCAATTGGAAGCTTATTGAGCATTTCAAACCATTTGGTGGTATTCGTATTGAAGATAATATTATTATCCACGATAACAAAATTGAAAATATGACCAGAGATTTACACTTAGCCTGATGAAAGCGTATTTGATCCCCGCTGAAACCGTAGAATTCAGTGAAGAAATAAAGAAGAGTCGTTTTATTACATTTATTGCTCACACTGAAGGTATTGATGCAGCAAAAGCGTATATCCAGTCTATCAAAGAACAATTTCCTGATGCCCGGCACCACTGTTGGGCTTTTGTTGCAGGAAGACCCGATGACTCACAACAATTAGGTTTTTCTGATGATGGTGAGCCAACAGGTACTGCGGGAAAACCTATTCTTGCACCTCTTTTAGGGAGTGGAATGGGAGAAGTTACCGCAGTGGTTGTTCGGTATTTCGGTGGGATCAAATTAGGAACTGGTGGATTAGTTAGAGCTTATGGCAGTGGTGTTCAACAAGCATTAAAGCTTTTGCCAACAAAAACGAAAGTGCCACAGTTGCGTTTTAGTGTAGCGTGTGAATATTCACTGGTTTCATTACTTGAACAAGTTGTTGAACAATATCAGGGGCAAGTACTTTCAAGTGAATATACTGATAAAGTCACTTTTATACTTTCATTGCCTGCCGTGCATAGCGGTGAAGTTGAAGTTAAACTACGCGATATAAGTCGTGGCAGTATGCAATTAATCCCGTTAGATAAAAATGAATAATCTTTGCTACCAAGGAAATCGCTAAATGCATTTTCGTTCAATAACCCGTATTGTCGGACTGCTTGTTATCTTATTTTCTGTCACGATGATCATTCCCGGTATTGTCGCATTAATATATCGAGATGGTGCAGGGCGTGCATTTAGCCAAACATTTATTGTAGCCTTGATCATTGGGTTAATGCTGTGGATCCCCAATCGACATAAAAAAAGTGAGCTTAAGCCTAAAGAAGGCTTTCTTATTGTTGTCTTATTTTGGACGGTACTGGGTAGTGTAGGGGCATTGCCGTTTATCTTTTCTGAACAACCTCATCTTTCTATTACTGATGCCTTTTTTGAATCTTTCTCTGGACTGACTACAACAGGAGCCACAACGCTTGTAGGGCTAGATTCATTACCTAAAGCTATTTTGTTTTATCGCCAAATGCTCCAATGGTTAGGAGGAATGGGGATCATTGTATTAGCTGTCGCTATTCTCCCTCTTTTAGGTGTTGGGGGAATGCAGTTATATCGCGCAGAAATGCCGGGTCCATTGAAAGATAACAAAATGCGGCCTCGAATTGCAGAAACAGCGAAAGCACTTTGGCTTATCTATGTCTTATTAACGATCATTTGTGCCTTAGCATTATGGATTGCAGGCATGGATGTGTTTGATGCTATTTCTCATAGCTTTTCAACTATTGCAATTGGTGGGTTTTCTACTCACGATGCCAGTATTGGTTATTTTAATAGCCCAACCATTAACATCATTATTGGTGTATTTCTTCTGATCTCTGGTTGTAACTTTGGTTTGCACTTTGCCGTACTAACGGGAAGAAGTTTAAATATTTATTGGCGTGATCCTGAATTTCGTATGTTTATCTCAATTCAATTGGGATTAGTCATTATCTGTAGCGGTATTCTATGGCTTTATTCTGTATACGACACAGGATGGATAACCATAAACCAGGCTTTTTTCCAAGTTGTCTCTATGGCGACAACCGCGGGATTTGCCACGGATAGCTTTGCACAATGGCCTGCATTTTTGCCTCTTCTATTATTATGCTCGGCGTTTATTGGTGGCTGTGCAGGATCAACGGGGGGAGGATTGAAAGTCATTCGTATCTTGCTTTTATTCCTACAAGGGAATCGTGAATTAAAACGTCTTGTTCACCCAAATGCGGTTTATACCATCAAACTTGGTCACCGAGCATTACCCGAACGTATTATTGAAGCTGTGTGGGGATTTTTCTCCGCTTATGCGCTGGTCTTTATTATTAGCTTAATGTTGTTGATAGCGACAGGCGTTGATGAATTTTCTGCATTTTCTGCTATTGCCACTACATTAAATAATCTTGGTCCTGGATTAGGGATTGTCGCCGATAACTTCACGACAATGAATCCAGCTGCAAAATGGATATTGGTCGTGACAATGTTATTTGGGCGACTAGAAGTTTTCACATTATTGGTTTTATTTACCCCAACGTTTTGGCGTGATTAACCTAATACAAGGAGTAATGTATGAGCGCGCTATTGTTGTATTGTAGTACTGATGGTCAAACTAAAAAAATAATGACGCAAATTGCGAATGAATTAAGACAACACGGCCATGAATGTGATGTGAGAGATTTAACCTCTGTTCAGCAGAGTTTAAATTTATCTGCTTATAATAAAGTCTTAGTGGGCGCTTCGATTCGTTATGGTTACTTTAATAAAGCGCTCGATAAATTTATCGCTCGTCATCTTGCACAATTGAATAGTATGCCGTCCGCATTCTTTGGCGTTAATCTTACGGCAAGAAAAGCAGAAAAGAATACACCCGAGACGAATGCTTATATGCGTAAGTTTTTAGATAAGACCCCATGGAAACCAACGTTAACGGGTGTCTTTGCTGGCGCACTTTTTTATCCTCGTTATAAATGGATTGATAGAGTCATGATCCAGCTAATTATGAAGATGACTAAAGGTGAAACGGATCCTACAAAAGAAATTGAATATACGGATTGGAATAAAGTAAGCGAATTTGCGACGCATTTTGCTAAAATTGAGTGATATTTAATCTTTACTGTGGGGTTTTTATACGTCTTGTTGGAGTTTTGAACGAACAGTAAATTATTTTAAAAAACACTTGCGCTAATCCGAGATCTCCCTATAATGCGCATCCACTGACCGGCGATGAGCAAACAACAAGCCACGCAGGACGGTGAAGAGAAAAGAAAAAAGTTTGAAAAAACTCTTGACTCTTCAGAGGAATAACGTAATATACGCCTCCTCGCAACAGCGCAGAAGACCGGAAACGGCAGCGAATGTTGCACTGCTCTTTAACAAATTATCAGACAATCTGTGTGGGCACTCGCAGAGACGATATCTTCTAAAATATTAGATGTATCAAGTCTTGAAGAGTGAACAACAAAAGTAAATTCATTTATGAATAGCTAAGTTTTCGATTTCTTTGAGCATCAAACACTTTTAATTGAAGAGTTTGATCATGGCTCAGATTGAACGCTGGCGGCAGGCCTAACACATGCAAGTCGAGCGGTAACAGGAGAAAGCTTGCTTTCTTGCTGACGAGCGGCGGACGGGTGAGTAATGTATGGGGATCTGCCCGATAGAGGGGGATAACTACTGGAAACGGTAGCTAATACCGCATGACGTCTACGGACCAAAGCAGGGGCTCTTCGGACCTTGCGCTATCGGATGAACCCATATGGGATTAGCTAGTAGGTGAGGTAATGGCTCACCTAGGCGACGATCTCTAGCTGGTCTGAGAGGATGATCAGCCACACTGGGACTGAGACACGGCCCAGACTCCTACGGGAGGCAGCAGTGGGGAATATTGCACAATGGGCGCAAGCCTGATGCAGCCATGCCGCGTGTATGAAGAAGGCCTTAGGGTTGTAAAGTACTTTCAGCGGGGAGGAAGGTGATAAAGTTAATACCTTTATCAATTGACGTTACCCGCAGAAGAAGCACCGGCTAACTCCGTGCCAGCAGCCGCGGTAATACGGAGGGTGCAAGCGTTAATCGGAATTACTGGGCGTAAAGCGCACGCAGGCGGTCAATTAAGTCAGATGTGAAAGCCCCGAGCTTAACTTGGGAATTGCATCTGAAACTGGTTGGCTAGAGTCTTGTAGAGGGGGGTAGAATTCCACGTGTAGCGGTGAAATGCGTAGAGATGTGGAGGAATACCGGTGGCGAAGGCGGCCCCCTGGACAAAGACTGACGCTCAGGTGCGAAAGCGTGGGGAGCAAACAGGATTAGATACCCTGGTAGTCCACGCTGTAAACGATGTCGATTTAGAGGTTGTGGTCTTGAACCGTGGCTTCTGGAGCTAACGCGTTAAATCGACCGCCTGGGGAGTACGGCCGCAAGGTTAAAACTCAAATGAATTGACGGGGGCCCGCACAAGCGGTGGAGCATGTGGTTTAATTCGATGCAACGCGAAGAACCTTACCTACTCTTGACATCCAGCGAATCCTTTAGAGATAGAGGAGTGCCTTCGGGAACGCTGAGACAGGTGCTGCATGGCTGTCGTCAGCTCGTGTTGTGAAATGTTGGGTTAAGTCCCGCAACGAGCGCAACCCTTATCCTTTGTTGCCAGCGCGTGATGGCGGGAACTCAAAGGAGACTGCCGGTGATAAACCGGAGGAAGGTGGGGATGACGTCAAGTCATCATGGCCCTTACGAGTAGGGCTACACACGTGCTACAATGGCAGATACAAAGAGAAGCGACCTCGCGAGAGCAAGCGGAACTCATAAAGTCTGTCGTAGTCCGGATTGGAGTCTGCAACTCGACTCCATGAAGTCGGAATCGCTAGTAATCGTAGATCAGAATGCTACGGTGAATACGTTCCCGGGCCTTGTACACACCGCCCGTCACACCATGGGAGTGGGTTGCAAAAGAAGTAGGTAGCTTAACCTTCGGGAGGGCGCTTACCACTTTGTGATTCATGACTGGGGTGAAGTCGTAACAAGGTAACCGTAGGGGAACCTGCGGTTGGATCACCTCCTTACCTAAGAGATACGTGTTATGTGTAGTGCTCACACAGATTGTCTGATGAAGAACGAGCAAAAGCGCGTCTGCGAAGCTGACTGAAGTCCCCTTCGTCTAGAGGCCTAGGACACCGCCCTTTCACGGCGGTAACAGGGGTTCGAATCCCCTAGGGGACGCCAATTGCGCGGTATGAGTGAAAGGCGTACCACACTATAGTCTGATGAGAATCAGAGAATAGTTAAGATAATTCGCATGAGTTATTTTACCTATTATGCTCTTTAACAATCTGGAACAAGCTGAAAAATTGAAAACAAATCAATATATCACCGAGGTATATTGATGAGTCTCTCAAAATCTCAAACTTTGAATGTGTTTTTGACATCAAAGTGGGATGAGCGAGCAATTTACAGTTCGAGGCGGCCAGCGCGCAGCCAGCGCAACATACATAAGTATGTGAGCATGGCGAGCACTGCCCAACGACGAAATGTAATCTGCGCAGCCATCACCACCAAGATAGTCTTCAAAAAGACACCTTCGGGTTGTGAGGTTAAGCGAATAAGCGTACACGGTGGATGCCTAGGCAATCAGAGGCGATGAAGGACGTGCTAATCTGCGATAAGCGTCGGTAAGGTGATATGAACCGTTATACCCGACGATTTCCGAATGGGGAAACCCAATATCCAATGGATATTATCATTAACTGAATACATAGGTTAATGAAGCGAACCGGGAGAACTGAAACATCTCAGTACCCCGAGGAAAAGAAATCAACCGAGATTCCCCTAGTAGCGGCGAGCGAACGGGGAACAGCCCAGAGTCTTAATCAATAGCAGCATCAGGAGAACGGTCTGGAAAGTCCGGCAGTAAAGGGTGATAGCCCCGTATCTGAAGATGCTGTTATTGTGAACTCGACGAGTAGGGCGGGACACGTGTTATCCTGTCTGAATATGGGGGGACCATCCTCCAAGGCTAAATACTCCTGATTGACCGATAGTGAACCAGTACCGTGAGGGAAAGGCGAAAAGAACCCCGGCGAGGGGAGTGAAAAAGAACCTGAAACCGTGTACGTACAAGCAGTAGGAGCCTCTTCGTGAGGTGACTGCGTACCTTTTGTATAATGGGTCAGCGACTTATATTCTGTAGCAAGGTTAACCGAATAGGGGAGCCGTAGGGAAACCGAGTCTTAACTGGGCGAATGAGTTGCAGGGTATAGACCCGAAACCCGGTGATCTATCCATGGGCAGGTTGAAGGTTGGGTAACACTAACTGGAGGACCGAACCGACTAATGTTGAAAAATTAGCGGATGACTTGTGATGGGGGTGAAAGGCCAATCAAACCGGGAGATAGCTGGTTCTCCCCGAAAGCTATTTAGGTAGCGCCTCGTGAACTCATCTTCGGGGGTAGAGCACTGTTTCGACTAGGGGGTCATCCCGACTTACCAACTCGATGCAAACTGCGAATACCGAAGAATGTTATCACGGGAGACACACGGCGGGTGCTAACGTCCGTCGTGAAGAGGGAAACAACCCAGACCGCCAGCTAAGGTCCCAAAGTCATGGTTAAGTGGGAAACGAAGTGGGAAGGCTCAGACAGCCAGGATGTTGGCTTAGAAGCAGCCATCATTTAAAGAAAGCGTAATAGCTCACTGGTCGAGTCGGCCCGCGCGGAAGATGTAACGGGGCTAAACCATGCACCGAAGCTGCGGCAGCGACACTATGTGTTGTTGGGTAGGGGAGCGTTCTGTAAGCCTGCGAAGGTGTACTGTGAGGTATGCTGGAGGTATCAGAAGTGCGAATGCTGACATAAGTAACGATAATGCGGGTGAAAAACCCGCACGCCGGAAGACCAAGGGTTCCTGTCCAACGTTAATCGGGGCAGGGTGAGTCGACCCCTAAGGCGAGGCTGAAAAGCGTAGTCGATGGGAAACGGGTTAATATTCCCGTACTGGTGGTAACTGCGATGGGGGAACGGAGAAGGCTAGGTTGTCCGGGCGACGGTCGTCCCGGTTCAAGCATGTAGGCAGAGTGATTAGGCAAATCCGGTCACTTAATGCTGAGGTGTGATGACGAGCCACTAAGGTGGTGAAGCAATTGATGCCCTGCTTCCAGGAAAAGCCTCTAAGCTTCAGGTTACCAACAATCGTACCCCAAACCGACACAGGTGGTCAGGTAGAGAATACTCAGGCGCTTGAGAGAACTCGGGTGAAGGAACTAGGCAAAATGGTGCCGTAACTTCGGGAGAAGGCACGCTGGCGGTAAGTGAAGTCCCTTGCGGACGGAGCCGAAGCCAGTCGAAGATACCAGCTGGCTGCAACTGTTTTTATTAAAAACACAGCACTGTGCAAACACGAAAGTGGACGTATACGGTGTGACGCCTGCCCGGTGCTGGAAGGTTAATTGATGGGGTTATCCTTAGGGAGAAGCTCTTGATCGAAGCCCCAGTAAACGGCGGCCGTAACTATAACGGTCCTAAGGTAGCGAAATTCCTTGTCGGGTAAGTTCCGACCTGCACGAATGGCGTAATGATGGCCAGGCTGTCTCCACCCGAGACTCAGTGAAATTGAACTCGCTGTGAAGATGCAGTGTACCCGCGGCAAGACGGAAAGACCCCGTGAACCTTTACTATAGCTTGACACTGAACATTGAGCCTTGATGTGTAGGATAGGTGGGAGACTTAGAAGTGTGGACGCCAGTCTGCATGGAGTCAACCTTGAAATACCACCCTTTAACGTTTGATGTTCTAACCTAGGCCCATAATCTGGGTCGGGGACCGTGTCTGGTGGGTAGTTTGACTGGGGCGGTCTCCTCCTAAAGAGTAACGGAGGAGCACGAAGGTTGGCTAAGCATGGTCGGACATCATGCGGTTAGTGCAAAGGCATAAGCCAGCTTGACTGTGAGAGTGACGGCTCGAGCAGGTACGAAAGTAGGTCTTAGTGATCCGGTGGTTCTGAATGGAAGGGCCATCGCTCAACGGATAAAAGGTACTCCGGGGATAACAGGCTGATACCGCCCAAGAGTTCATATCGACGGCGGTGTTTGGCACCTCGATGTCGGCTCATCACATCCTGGGGCTGAAGTAGGTCCCAAGGGTATGGCTGTTCGCCATTTAAAGTGGTACGCGAGCTGGGTTTAGAACGTCGTGAGACAGTTCGGCCCCTATCTGCCGTGGGCGTTGGAAGATTGAGAGGGGTTGCTCCTAGTACGAGAGGGACCGGAGTGAACGCACCACTGGTGTTCGGGTTGTCATGCCAATGGCATTGCCCGGTAGCTAAGTGCGGAAGAGATAACCGCTGAAAGCATCTAAGCGGGAAACTTGCCTCGAGATGAGTCTTCCCTGTCACCTAGAGTGACCTAAAGGAACGTTTAAGACTAAGACGTTGATAGGCTGGGTGTGTAAGCGTAGCGATACGTTGAGCTAACCAGTACTAATGAACCGTGAGGCTTAACCTGACAACACCGAAGGTGTTTTGTCTGAGAGACGAACATCGATGAAGTAAGCTTGTTTAAGATTGAGATTACTGGTTACTGAGAAAGAAACAACAGTAACGGGTAATGATACCGAATTTGCTTGGCGGCCATAGCGCAGCGGACCCACCTGAATCCATGCCGAACTCAGAAGTGAAACGTTGTAGCGCCGATGGTAGTGTGGGGTCTCCCCATGTGAGAGTAGGGAACTGCCAGGCATTAAATAGGACGAGAAAGCCAACCCAATGGGTTGGCTTTTTTGCGTTTGGGGCTTTTAAAAGATCAAAAATGAGTGAATTTTAAATATTATTCTAAATTCTGAATATAAAAATGCCCTAAATTAGGGCATTTTTTATGATCTTTTAACAAAAGTTATGACGAGAAAATGCAGCGAGTACTGTTCTTTCTGAAATTTCTAAATAGTCTTCCATTGCTGTTGCGGCTTCTTGTGCTTTTCCATCCATCAACAGCATTAAAATCTGTTCATTTTTTTCAATATAAGGTGCGTGTAGTAATTGGGGATCATTGAGTAAGCCAAATGCTAAACGCAATTCAGCTAGAATAAGTTGGTATTGTTTAAACAATCTAGGGCTATCTGAAAGCTCAACAATCGCGGTATGAAAGTGCATATTGCAAGTTCCTACACCGCTCCAATCTTGTTGTTCTTGAAAAATTTTTGCTTGATTAACATTATCTTGCATTCTAACAATAGCGGGATGCATGGGATAAGAATGTCGTAGAGCATCACATTCAATTAATCGTCTTACACGATAAATATCCATGATGCTTGCCATATCTGGTACAGAAACAAAAACACCACGATTAGGTTTATAAGTCAAAAGCCCTTCTTGGGTAAGAACGCGGAAAACCTCTCTTAAAGTATTACGTGATATTTCTAGCGTTTCACTTAATGCAGTTTCTGACAATCTTTCGCCAGGAGGTAATTCTCCAATAGTGATTTTTTGTCGAATAATATTTGCGACTTTTTGAGAAAGAATTTGTGGAGATGTTTTTTTCTGCATTATCTTCTGCTATTAGCTTAATAGAAGCGTCTATTCTATCAGTGTGTTTTGTAATATATAACCTCTATTATGCCACTCTGTCGTACTTCTCACTGTATCGAATATAACTTTCTATTTATTTCCATCAAAAAAATTAATTTTTCCTTACGATATTTTAGTGATTAAACATATTTTTCCTTCTATATTAGCGCACTATTTTTGTGCATTTGATCTTTTTATGCCTCATTTAAGTGCATATTCATGACTAATTAACGAGTCATGATTGTCAATAAAATGTTAAAAATGCGATCTTGTTTGCACTTTTATCATCCCATATTTAAATCTATTTGCTTATTTATTCATCTATTATTATTAATTGTTCAACAATCTAATATCAGGTGATTAACAATTACGTATTCATGCTCAACAATGGCACGCTAATTGCCTTAGTAATAATAATTAAAATAATGATGATAAAGGGGGTAGCTCATGGCTACACAAGACACTGCAAATACAACATCAAATACGTTTATAAAAAATAGACGTTCTTCTCTGATAGCTGCCATTTTTTTAATGGCAACGTCAGCAATTGGGCCAGGTTTTATTACTCAAACTGCAACCTTTACTGCCACTATGGGAGCCGCATTTGCGTTTGGTATTTTGGCATCAATCATCATCGACTATGTTGTTCAGCAAAGTATCTGGCGAGTGATCACGGTTACCAATATGCGAGCTTCAGATATTGCTAACAAAGCAATACCTGGCAGTGGCTACTTACTTGCTGTATTAGTTATTTTTGGCGGCTTAGTATTTAACGTGGGTAACATTGCAGGTGCTGGCTTAGGGCTTAATGCAATGGTTGGTCTTGATCCTAAATGGGGCGGGATCTTAAGTGCTTTACTTGCGATCTATATTTTCTCATCACGCAAAGCCAGTAACTTTATTGATCGTATGATCATTGTTCTTGGTATCGTTATGATCTTACTGACGGTTTTTGTCATGATTGCGTCTAATCCTCCAGTAGGTGAAGCATTAAGACAAACTGTTTTACCTGATGCAATTAACTTCGCTACGATCACTACAATTGTTGGTGGAACCGTAGGCGGTTATATCTGTTATGCGGGTGCTCACCGTCTCCTTGATAAAGGAACAACGGGGATTGAGGACATTGATGCGGTATCAAGCGCTGCAACCAAGGGAATTTTAGTCGTTGGATTAATGCGCTATATCCTGTTCCTTGCCATTTTAGGTGTGGTTGCCAGTGGTGTAACATTAGATATTTCTAGCCATGCAGCAAATCCAGCTTCTCAAGCATTTCAACATGCAGCGGGTTTAACTGGATTACGCATCTTTGGTCTTATTTTATGGGCAGCTGCATTAACGAGTGTGATTGGTGCTGCTTATACCTCAATGTCATTTATTACTGTATTTAAAGAAGGTGTTACTGAGCGTCAACGTAATATCGCAACCATTATTTTCATCGCTATTTCACTCGCCATTTATATGGTAATGGGAACTGCACCGGCTGCATTATTAGTCTTTGCCGGTGGTTTTAATGGACTAATTTTACCTATTGGTATGACACTTTTCATTTTTGTTGCATGGCGCCGCCAAGATCTCATGAATGGTTATAAATATCCTGCATGGTTACTGTGGTCAGGTATTTTTGTCTGTGCGCTGACTTGGTATATGGGCATTATGTCTGTGGGTGCTATTTTCAACTACCTCAACATTGCTTAAGAGAATAATAACGATGATAAAAGCAGTCGATTTAAACAGTGATTTAGGTGAAAGCTTCGGTCAATGGACAATGGGCAATGATGATGCAGTGCTTGAAATTGTCAGTAGTGCAAATATTGCTTGTGGCTTTCATGCAGGTTCACCAGATGGAATTTTAAAAACATTAAAAGCAGCGAAACAACACAATGTCGCGATAGGGGCACACGTCGCTTATCCTGATTTAGTGGGTTTTGGTCGCCGTAATATGGATATCGCCAGTGATGAATTAACCGCAGATGTGATTTATCAAATAGGTGCATTACAAGGATTAGCTAAAGCGGTTGGAATGTGTGTGACTTATGTTAAGCCTCATGGCGCGCTTTATAACACTATTGCTCATGATAAACGTCAAGCACTTGCTGTTATTGATGCGATCCTCTCCATCGATCCACAACTTATATTAGTTGCTTTAGCCGGATCACCCCTTATTGAACTTGCAAAGGAAAAAGGGCTTCGAGTGATTGCTGAAGCCTTTGCAGATAGAGCTTATCATTCTGATGGCACATTAGTTTCTCGCAAAAAAGAGGGTGCCGTTTTACATGATCCCAAACTTGTTGCACAACGCATGTTACGCCTTGTGCAAGAAGGTGGAATTGAATCTATAGAAGGTATTTTTACCACGATACAGGCTGATTCTATTTGTGTTCATGGTGATAGCCCAGATGCTGTAGCTCTTGCCAAAAGTGTAAAAGAAATTTTAATTAATCATGGTGTTAGCATTAAGCCTTTTGCCCCTTCTTCACTGAACAATGAGGTGTAAAAATGACTTATTTAATGAAGGCAACACCTGAGGCAATCACAAAAGCACAAGAAGCTCGACTTGCTATTCGCAATGGTTTGGATATTCCAACAGCGGGTATGGCTAAAGGAATGACACAAGCTAATATGATTAGTTTGCCGCGTGATTGGGCATTTGATTTTCTGCTTTATGCTCAACGTAATCCGAAAAGTTGCCCTATTTTAGATGTGTGTGAATCAGGAAGTTATCGCACTGTTTTAGCAAAAGGCGCTGATCTACGCACTGATATTCCCCGTTACTGTGTTTGGGAAGATGGCAAATTAGTTGATGAAATTACGGATGCCACTGAGATTTGGGCACAGCATCCGGATCTAGTCACTTTCCTTATTGGCTGTAGTTTCACATTTGAAACGCCAATGTTAGAAGCGGGCATTGAAATCCGCCATATCACAGATAACAGCAATGTTCCGATGTATAAAACGAATCGCTTATGTCGCCCTGCTGGGCGATTAGAAGGCGAGTTAGTGGTTTCGATGCGTCCTATTCCTGCTGACCGAGTTGCTGATGCAGTAATGATCAGTGGTCGTTTCCCTTCTGTACATGGCGCTCCCGTACATATTGGCTCGCCTGATGCGCTGGGTATTAAAGATATTATGTCGCCAGATTTTGGCTCCTCAGTGAGAATTGAAGAAGGCGAGATCCCCGTATTTTGGGCTTGTGGTGTAACTCCACAAGCGGCAGTGATGCGTTCAGGTGTTCCTTTTGCAATCAGCCATGCTCCGGGGCATATGTTTATTACCGATGTGCCTGATGCTGCTTATCACGTATAAGGGAGGAAGATACTTTGCGCTTTTTACCCGTTAACTTATCTCATGTACTTGTCGAGCTATCCTCTTTAAAAGAGACGCTTGCATTGTATGAATCCATTAAACAAGCGAATATTGCTGCTATTCAAGATATTGTTCCCGCAGCGAAAACACTCTTAATTCACTATACGCCGTGGCTAATCACGGCTGAAGAACTTGTGTGTCAGATCCGACAATTAGAAGTTAAAGCGATATCAGCTCGTCAAACACAATCATTAACGATCCCTGTCCATTATCAAGGTGAAGATCTTAATGAGGTCGCTGAATTATTAGGGATCGCTACCAATGAGGTGATCCGCAGGCACACAGAACAAACCTATCAAGTAGCATTCACTGGTTTTGCCCCAGGTTTTGCTTATTTGATTGCCGATGAAACGCAGCTCTATGTGCCTCGCCGTAAAACACCTCGCACACGAATTCCTGCTGGATCTGTCGGATTAGCTGGTGAGTTTAGTGGTGTTTATCCACAACAAAGCCCAGGTGGTTGGCAATTAATTGGCACCACAGAAATAAAAATGTGGGATCTTTCTCGTGAACAACCTGCCTTTTTATTACCAGGTAATGAAGTGCATTTTGTTGATGTCCAAAAATCCCCAATAACAGTTTCATTACCTGAGAAAAAATCAGCAGTAGCTTCCCAGCTCTCGTTAAATGATAAAGGGTTATATGTCATTTCAGCAGGGCTACAAACTTTATTTCAAGATGAAGGGCGTATTGGCGCGGCATCAATGGGGGTTTCAGCGTCTGGCGCGCTCGATAAGCCAGCTTTACATGCAGCTAATCGTCTAGTGGGTAATCCTATCTCATTTGTGGCGCTTGAAATAACGCAAGGTGGATTAACGCTTAAAGCACGACAAGACTGTGTGATTGCATTAACCGGTGCAGATTGTTCTATTTTATTAAAACATGAATCGGGTGAGGGCGAATATTTATCAGGTTATCAGCCTATAGATGTTCGCTGTGGCGATGAAATTATTTTAGGTATGCCAAAAGCGGGTGTACGTAGTTATCTAGCTGTTAGAGGTGGTTTTGAATTACCAGCGGTTTTAGGCAGCCATGCGTTTGATACTTTAGCGCAAATTGGTCCTAATGCTTTACAAGAAGGTGACGTACTTCATCTTAATCACGAAAGTACGCTAAATGGGATTATTGCTGAGGAACAACCTACATCAACACTGCCAAAACAAGGCGATATCGTTACGCTGGATGTTGTTCTAGGCCCTCGTACAGACTGGTTTACAACGGATGCGATAAAGACGTTAACGTCTCAATTATGGCAAGTGACACCACAGTCTAATCGTATTGGGTTACGTCTGTTGGGCGAAATACCTCTGGCACGAGAGCAACAACAAGAGCTATCGAGCGAAGGCACTTGCATTGGTGCAATTCAAGTTCCGATTAATGGGCAACCTGTTTTGTTCCTTAACGATCACCCTTTAACAGGAGGATACCCTGTTATCGGTGCTGTTGCTGAATACCACTTACCACTCGCAGGGCAGATCCCTGTTAACGCTAAAATTCGTTTTAATCCAATTACCGAATTTCAAGAATATTGATAGGAGAATGCCACTCATGACAACAATTAACCAAAAACAACGAGTGAAGCATAGAGTACTGATTGCCAACAGAGGCGAAATCGCTGTTCGTATTATTCGAGCTTGTCAGGACTATGGCGCGACATCCATCGCTATTTATGCCAATGATGATATTGATGCATTGCATGTTCGCCTTGCTGATGAAGCTTATGGGCTCAATGGTAATTTGCCGAAAGAGAGCTATCTAGATATTAATAAAATTATTGAGATTGCCCATAAAGCTAATGCCACGATGATCCATCCCGGTTACGGTTTTCTTTCTGAACGAGCTGATTTTGCAAAAGCGGTACAAGACGCGGGATTTATTTGGATCGGCCCTAACCCAGAAACGATAGAAGTGCTTGGCGACAAAGTGAAAGCTCGCAAAATTGCACAATCTGTTGGTGCTCCTCTTGTAAATGGTACGGCTGATCCCGTTAATGATGCCAAAGAGGTTCTAGATTTTGCTAAACAATATGGTCTACCTGTTGCCATTAAAGCCGCTTTTGGTGGTGGTGGACGGGGTTTAAAGATCGCCCATAAAATGGACGAAATTGAAGAGCTGTATCATTCAGCAGTACGAGAAGCTGTAACAGCTTTTGGACGTGGTGAATGTTATGTCGAACAATTCTTAGATAAACCTCGCCATATCGAAGCGCAAATTATTGCCGATAAACTGGGTAACGTTGTGGTTGTAGGAACGCGAGACTGTTCATTACAACGTCGTAATCAGAAGTTAATTGAAGAAGCACCAGCACCTTATTTAACAGATGAACAACGTGAACGTATTCATCAGTCAGCTAAAGATATTTGTGCTAAAGCGGGCTATGTAGGTGCGGGTACGGTCGAGTTTTTATTAAGTGCCAACGGTACTATCTCCTTTCTTGAAGTGAATACACGTTTACAAGTAGAGCACCCAGTTACCGAAGAAACGGCGGGTATTGATTTAGTGATAGAGCAGTTACGTATTGCGGAAGGTTTACCACTCAGTATTGATAAAACCCCTGTTCCGCGCGGTCACTCTTTTGAATTTAGGATCAACGCAGAAGATCCCGCCAAAGGCTTTTTGCCAACACCGGGTTTAATTACGCATTTCTCTCAGCCTTCAGGTCCAGGTGTGCGTGTAGATAGTGGTGTTGCTGAAAATAATCATGTTTCACGTCAATTTGATTCCATGATGGCGAAATTAATCGTCACTGGAGCAACGCGTGAACAAGCTATTTCTCGTGCTCGTCGAGCATTAGCTGAATTTAAAATTGAAGGCGTGGCAAGTGTATTGCCTTTCCATTGTGAAATGATGGATCATACTGATTTTACTGAAAACTTTAAAGTGCATACCCGTTGGATTGAAACTGATTTTCAGGCAAAAAATACCCATTTCCCTCGTAGCACACAGGTAAAAAATGAAGAGCTAGTACGTACTTTTATTGAAATTGATGGTCGTCGTCACGAATTAGCTTTACCTGCTCAATTACTTTCTCTCTCTGCGGTAATACCGACAGCAATCGGTGCGAGCTATGAGAAAGAAGAGAATGAAAAAGCCGTCACTGCACCTATTTCGGGCGTATTGCATAGCTGGATTTTATCTGATGGTGACAAAGTTAAAGAAGGCGATGTCATTGCTATTATGGAAGCGATGAAAATGGAAGTTCAAGTTGTGGCTTCTCGTAATGGTGTGTTACTGCAAAAGGCGAAAACAGGTGATTATTTTTCAGCAGAAACCATTTTGGCTGAAATTAACTAACTGATTAATCAATAAAATATCTTTTTTCAAAGTTGGCTCTTTAATATGAATAAAGCTCATATTAAGGAGCTTTTTTATAACAATGAAATTTATATTCCTATTTGTTATATCTAATTCCTTTTGGTTATAAGTTATTTTGCCTATAATCGAAGCTTGTGAAATTTTGAGCAAAAAGGAAATAAGATGTTGCTTGTAACACAACTGCTTATTGGCGCTACGATAGGGTTAGTTATTACAACAACGGGTGTTGGCGGTGGTGTTATTTTATTGCCAGTTCTTATTTATCTTTTTGGTATGAATGCACTAGCGGCAGTTGCGACAGCAAATTTACTTTCTATGCTAATGAAACTCTCATCTTCTTATATCCATTTTCGTTTAGGCAATATTCCATTAAAACCTGCACTATTGATTTTGGGGATCATGTTTCCTGCGACATTTTTAGCGAGTTATGGCGTGACATGGTTGGGATCACAACCTCAATATTATGCTCGTGTTGAATCTGCAATTAATATCTTAATGATTGTGGCTATTGTATTTTCGCTGATCTTATTTTTACAGCGAATGATAAGAAAATCATCACTTTCAGCTCCTTTGAGCCCTTTATCGGCACCTTCTTCTGTTACTTTTTCTTCCTTATTTGTGCCGGGAGTAAGTGCTGGGTTTGTACTTGGTGCAACTGGCGTAGGAGGGGGATTAGTGGTGTTGCCTGTGTTAATGCGTTTTGCACAAATGGAGATTAAAGAGGCAATCGGCACTTCTATTTTTATTACCACTATCCTTTCTGGTGGATCAGCTATCGCTTATAGTGCTGGTGGTTATACCGATGTTCACACGGCACTTATTCTTTGCTTAGGCTCATTACTCTCTATTCCATTAGCACGCTATTTACTGGTGTATTTATCAGAGCGTTTTTTCCAATATTTAACACTGTCTTTTATTCTGATCAGCATCATTATGATGAGTTGGAAATTAATAAATTAACTTAATGTAATATCGAGTGAGTCAATCTTTCTCTTATTACCTTTAGTTAGACTAAACTTATTCTATCATCATTAGATTAACTATTAAGAGTAAGTAAAAACGAGATGAACATTAAAACAGGTGATGAGTTTTTAGTTTATATGGCGCTGGGTGAAGAGAGTTATATGAAAGAGTATTACCGTGTGATTGAAATTGATCCAACGCTTTCCCAAGTAACAGGTAAATTACTAAGAAGAACGACAGCGGATGATAAAAATATTGGTTTAGGTCGTTGCGAGTTAGAAGGCGGTATTGAGCAATTTGCGTTAGAAGATATCTATCCTGTTAAAGAGTGATCCGTTATTGAGATCACTCTCTTTACTTAATTTGTCGCTTAGGCAGCGGGCGCATTTTCAGGTAATGCAGATTTTGGTAAGCCAAACACTTTGTCAAATACCCAGTTATAAACGAAGGTATAACAAGGGATGATGATGATCAGTGCAAAGTCCATCACTAACGCTTGCCATAACGAAACATTAAGCCACCATGCTATTAACGGAATTAAATAGAGCACCAGTGTTAGCTGAAATCCAATCGCATGTACTAGGCGACGTCTAAATGTTCGAATTCTTGAAACCTGCCGACTCTCCCAAAATTCAAATAGACAGTTATAAATAAAATTCCAACTCACCGCGATTGTTGTGATCACAAGCGCTAATGGGCCAGTTACTGCTGTTGAGCTATCAGCCAAAAGTGCAAGCCCGACTGATGAAATAACCCAGCCAAAAATTTCATAAGCTGTCACGTAGACAATTTTTCGTTTGATACCTTGCATTGTGCTCTCTTTTTCTGTGGATCTGTGTCGTTAAGCATCGTAAGATAAATCAGTAAGAATGATAGAAAAAGTTAGCTAGTATCAATTTAACTGAAACATCAGGAGTGAACATGCAGTTCTCAAGTGAACATATTGCGATATTTTTAGCCGTGATGGATAAGGGATCTTTCTCTGCGGCTGCACGTTCATTAAAACGCGTTCCATCAGCAGTCAGTATGGCAATTGCGAATATGGAGGCAGAATTAGGTTATGCACTTTTTGAGCGTTCATCACGAGAGCCACAGCCCACAGAAAAAGCCAAAGCACTTGAACCCCATGCCCGAATGATTGCAGAGCAATTAAAATTATTACAAGTGCATGCACAAGAGCTTTCGATGGATCTCGAAAGTGTCTTAAATATTGGTGTTGCGGCTGATATTAATCCTGATTATTTATTATCTGCGTTATCTGAATTAACGCAACGTTATCCGTTACTTAATGTGAATGTGATAACAGCTGCACAAGATGACATTATTGAAATGCTACATGCGCGTAAAATACAGCTCTGCTTAGTTTATGGTGGAATGTATGTTAATGGTGATGAGCAATTTCAATATTTAGGTTCTGAATCACTTGTTGCAACAATATCAGCCAGTCATATAGCTCTTGCTCACCCCGCAGGTGTATTTATTGAAGATTTAGTAAATGTTCGCCAAATCATTATTGCTAGTCATACTCAGGAATTACGTGATGTACGCTCTTTAGTGGCAACGAATTATTGGCAAACTGATAGTTTTCAAATGGCTCTGGGTATGGTCGAAGCGGGAATGGGCTGGGGTAATTTACCGTATTCACTGATTTATACTCAATTACAAAAAGGCAAGCTCAAGCAGCTTCAGTTTAAAAATACCAAAAATGAATTGCGATTACCTATTCATGCTATGTGGCTAAAGGGGGAGTCGTTACAAAAAGGGGCAAAAGAGTTAGTTGAGCTGATGAATACTCACCAGCCCATCGTACCTAATTTTGATTAATCTACACGTTGTTGATGAACCCAAACGGCAACTTCAACACGAGATTTTAGCTTCATTTTTTTCAGTAGATGTTTGACGTGTACTTTGACCGTACTTTCAGTGATATCAAGCTTACGTGCGATCATTTTATTTGATAGCCCTTGCGCGATCAGCTTTAAAATATCGCGTTCACGCGGGGTGAGTTGTTCAATATCACGCTCACCTTCAGAACGATCTTCACGTAATGACTCGGCCAAAATAGGGGTTAACGTAGGGCTGACGACCATTTTCCCTGCGGCAGCTTGTTTAAGAGCCGCAAGCAATTCTTCTGGCTCCATATCTTTTAAAAGATAACCATCAGCACCACGTTTTAACGCGGTGACCAAGTCATCACTGTAGTTTGATACACTAAACACGACGATCCGACCTGATAACGACTTTAATCGCAGTTGATCAAGTGTTTCAAAACCATTCATTCCTGGCATATTCAGATCGAGTAAGATTAAGTCAGGATCTAACTCTTCAGCTAGTTTCACACCTTGAATACCATCTCCCGCTTCCCCAACGACAGTTAGTGTTGTATCAAGACTTAAAAGTTGTTTTACACCATTGCGTAGCATCGGGTGATCATCAATGAGTAAAATTGTCGCTTTTTCTGTGGAGGATCCCATATTATTCATTACGACTTGCTCCAATTTAGACAGGGTCTTTATGAGTAGTTATTAATGGAAATTTAACAAACACTTGAGTACCGCCCTGTTCGCGTACTTTTATAGTATAAGAACCATTTAGGCTATTTGCGCGTTCACGCATAATAATAAGACCATAATGATTTAATTTTTCAGGGTTAGGGCTAATTCCTTCACCATTATCATTAATTTTTAGCTCAACCATGCCATTATCAAGTGATAACGAGACTTCCGCCCAGTTGGCATTGGCATGTTGTAAAATATTATTTAACGCTTCACGCACAATTTGAACCACATGAATGCCTTGGTGCGAATTTACGCATTTTGCAGGTAATTGATAGTCAAAATTAATAGCAAAACCAAGGCGTTGATTAAATTCAGTTAATGTACTTTCTAACGCAGCAAGTAATCCTGGTTCAGTCAGTTTTAAGCGAAACGTGGTTAACAGTTCTCTTAATTGGCGATAAGCCACATTAAGCTCTTCACGCATCTCTTTGAGTAGTTTTTGGCAATTATCAGGTAAGGTTTCTGACTGCATTTGCAAATAGCTGACTTGCATTTTTAAACAGGAAAGTGATTGGGCAATAGAGTCATGTAATTCGCTAGCAATTGCCGAACGCTCATCCATTAATAGAAGCTGTTGCTGTTGCTCGTTTTGTTGTTCCATTGCCAGCATGGCTGAAATTTGTTTTGTCAGTAATAGCATTAAATTATTTTGTTCATCCGTTAAAATCGTATTTTCAGGTAACTGCATAACAAACAAGCCATAACGATGGATTTGATCGGCTAATTCCCAATGTAATAACTCACTATTTAGCAAAGTTGCTATTGGCGTATTATCTTCACAACGTTCACATTGCTGATCAGGGCAATGATGTGGGCGTGATTGAGGCGCTAAACTAATTTCATTAAACAATGTGTGATGATTATCTTCATATAAGCGTATCTGCAAATACGCATTAGGAATAATTTGTTGAAGCTCAAATAATATCTGTCTTAATCGAGCACACAGCGGTGCGGGGGAGTGTAACTGCTGGCTTGAATGATAGAGGTAAGAGAGCACTTTATTTTTCTGTTGTAAGTCGTGCGTTTTTTCGACCACTCTTTTTTCTAATTCACTATATAGCGTAGAAAGCTCTTCTGACATGGTATTGAGTGCGATACCCAATGTGGCAATTTCATCATGGTGCGCGCGTTGATGAAAACGTGCTGAAAAATCACCATGACCAATCGAATTAGCCATCGCCATTAATTGTTGCCAAGGATGTAATAAACGACGGCGAAAATGCCAAACAGAGCCAAACAGTAATAACAGAGTGAGCGCAGTAAAAATAAGCTGGGTATAAGCCACCATCCTTATTTTTTGCTCTGTTAGCTGGTCTATACTTAACACTAATTTATCGAGTTGAGAAACAAAAAAGACAACTTCTTCTTTTGCATCATCACGTTGTTTTGCATAGAGCAATGTTGGTTTTAAGGTATCTTTCCAGTAAGTATTTAATTGAGCATATTGTGATTGTAGCGATTCATTGCTTAAGACTTGAAGTAATTCACCACTGTCTAAGTCGGTTTCTAATTCGTGAAGATAATAACGATGTTGTTCATCTAGGGGTAAAGCAGATAACAAGCGATAGCTCTGCATACGCAAAGAGCCTGATTTATTAATCGCATGGGCATTACCTTGCACACTTAAAATAATGTGGTTAGAAACCGCCATACCCACAACACCCAATAGGGTGAAAAGTAACATTAATATTGCGATTTGATTAATAATTGAAAAACGGTAATGCCATTGGATTTTATGAGTACTCATCGTTATTTTTCCAAATTTATTCAGGCACTATCTTGCCTTAAAAAGGCATCAAATGTCATATACTACTAAAGTATTACCCCTAAATATCTTATGGAGGTAATTTCACTTGTAGATTATAGCGGTTTTAATTTAACTTATTAATTTAAAATGAAAAATCAAGGATAACCCTATTAATACTTAGGTGTAAAGAACGATTTTAGCTTAAAAATCAAACAAATCTTTGCTTGATGCAGATCATGACTAATTAACAATTCTAATCGTAAAAAGGTGCCAATCTAACCGTTAATCGAGGTTGTTATGGCACTCACTCAACACCCAGAAAAAATGAGAAAAGGGGTGATCGAAGATTGGCATCCTGAAGATAAAGCTTTTTGGGAAAAAACTGGTCAAAAGATCGCTTCACGCAATTTATGGATTTCTGTTCCTTGTTTACTCTTATCATTCTGCGTATGGATGCTTTTTAGTGCAGTTGCAGTAAATTTGAACAAAGTCGGTTTTAACTTTACCACAGATCAGTTATTTATGCTGACTGCGCTGCCTTCTGTTTCTGGCGCTATTTTGCGTGTTCCTTATTCATTTGTTATTCCTATCTTTGGTGGTCGTCGTTGGACGGCAATCAGTACCGTATTTCTAATCATTCCTTGTATTTGGCTTGGTTTTGCAGTGCAAGACACTACAACGTCTTACTCAACCTTTATTGTGATTTCACTATTATGTGGTTTCGCAGGTGCAAACTTTGCATCAAGTATGGCAAACATCAGCTTTTTCTTCCCTAAAGCACGTCAAGGCGGTGCATTAGGATTAAATGGTGGATTAGGTAATCTTGGCGTAAGCGTTATGCAATTAATTGCCCCATTAGTGATTGGTGTGGGTGTTTTTGCAATGTTTAGTGGCCCCGGTGTTGTTCAACCTGATGGTTCGCACTTATGGCTAGAAAATGCGGCGTGGGTTTGGGTGCCTTTCTTATTGTTTTTTACCTTTGCTGCTTGGTTTGGTATGAATGATCTTGCCGCTAATAAAGCCTCTTTAAGTCAGCAATTACCCGTTTTAAAACGGGGTCACCTCTGGTTATTAAGTATTTTATACCTGTGCTCTTTTGGTTCATTTATTGGTTTCTCTGCGGGTTTTGCCATGTTATCAAAAACCCAATTCCCAGATATTGTCATTCTGCATTATGCCTTTTTTGGACCTTTATTAGGGGCTTTAGCACGTCCTGTCGGTGGTGCGCTTTCTGATAAATTTGGTGGCATTCGAGTTACGCTGATTAACTTTATCATCATGGCAATATTCTCGGCATTACTCTTTTTAACGTTACCTGAAAACGGTGCTGGTGGTTCGTTTATCGCGTTCTACGGTGTCTTTATGGTGCTGTTTTTAACCGCTGGTTTAGGCAGTGGTTCTACATTCCAAATGATTGCAGTGGTGTTTAGAAAAATCACTGTTGATCGCATGAAAGCCCAAGGCGCCACAGATGAAGCAGCTCAAAAAGAGGCGGTAACAGAAAGTGCCGCAGCGCTTGGTTTTATCTCTGCCATTGGTGCAATTGGTGGATTCTTTATTCCTAAAGCCTTTGGTACATCATTGGCTATGACTGGCTCTCCTGCCGGTGCCATGAAAATCTTTGTTCTATTTTATATCGCCTGCGTCTTGATCACTTGGTTGGTCTATGGACGTAAACACAATAAACAATAATGACGAATTATACGCAATGTGAGAGCGCTCGCGCGCATTGGGAGAGTATCTGATGAGTAAGTTTCTCGATAGATTCCGCTATTTCAAACAACTTGGCGATACCTTTTCAAAGGATCATGGCCAAGAGCTAAATGTTAATCGTGACTGGGAAGATGGTTATCGCAGTCGTTGGCAACATGACAAAATTGTACGTTCTACTCATGGTGTAAACTGTACAGGTTCATGTAGTTGGAAAATTTACGTCAAAAATGGGTTAGTCACATGGGAAACCCAACAAACTGACTATCCGCGTACACGTCCTGATTTGCCTGATCATGAGCCTCGTGGCTGTCCTCGTGGTGCAAGCTATTCATGGTATTTATATAGCGCGAACCGCGTTAAATACCCAATGGTACGTAAACGCCTCATTAAATTATGGCGTGAAGCCAAAGCACAACATAGCGATCCCGTTGATGCATGGGCTTCTATTGTCAACTCGCCAGAAAAAACCAAAAGCTATAAGCAAGCGCGTGGTCGTGGTGGTTTTGTTCGCTCTTCATGGTCAGAAGTGAATGAAATCATTGCAGCTTCTAACGTGTTTACAGCAAAAGAGTTTGGTCCTGATCGTATTATCGGTTTCTCGCCAATTCCTGCGATGTCGATGGTGTCATATGCGGCGGGTGCGCGTTATTTATCGCTTATTGGTGGCGCGTGCTTAAGTTTCTATGATTGGTATTGTGACTTACCACCTGCTTCGCCAATGACTTGGGGTGAGCAAACAGACGTACCAGAATCAGCAGACTGGTATAACTCTTCTTATCTGATTGCGTGGGGTTCTAACGTACCTCAAACCCGTACTCCTGATGCGCACTTCTTTACCGAAGTTCGTTATAAAGGCACTAAAACAGTTGCCGTAACACCTGATTATGCTGAAATCGCTAAACTGTGTGACCAATGGTTAAACCCAAAACAAGGTACAGACAGCGCAATGGCAATGGCGATGGGACACGTTATTCTTAGCGAATTCCACGTTAAGCGCCAAACAGAATATTTCCGCAACTATGTGCGCACTTACACTGATATGCCAATGTTGGTGATGCTAGATAAACACGACTCAGGCAAATTAGTTGCAGGTCGTATGTTGCGTGCCTCTGATTTAGTGAACAATCTGGATCAAGAGAAAAACCCAGAGTGGAAAACCATTGCCATTGATGAGCAAACCCAACAATTGGTTGCTCCTCAAGGTTCTATGGGCTTTCGTTGGGAAGGGACAGCTAAATGGAATCTTGAGCCTAAAGACGGTAAAAGTGGCGAAAATGTCACATTACAATTAGGTCTTTTAGATAATCATGATGATATTGTTGATGTTGCATTCCCTTATTTTGGTGGCATTAAAAGCGAATATTTTGAAGGTGTTGCGCTTGATGATGTGCTTGTTCACAAGCTACCTGCTAAACGCATTACACTTGCTAATGGTGAAGAGAAATACATCACAACAGTCTATGACTTATTATTAGCCAACTACGGTGTTGATCGCGGTTTAAATGATGAAAACTGTGCATCAAACTACGATGAAATCAAAGCATATTCACCCGCATGGGCTGAAAAAGTAACAGGTGTAAGCCGTCAAGATATCGCTCGTATTGCGCGTGAATTTGCGGATAACGCAGAAAAAACACATGGTCGTTCAATGGTGATTGTCGGTGCGGGTATTAACCACTGGTATCACATGGATATGACTTATCGTGGCATTATCAACATGCTGATTTTCTGTGGTTGTGTCGGTCAAAGTGGTGGTGGTTGGGCACACTATGTTGGACAAGAAAAACTGCGTCCGCAAACTGGTTGGTTGCCATTAGCCTTTGGTCTTGACTGGCAACGTCCACCTCGTCATATGAACAGCACCTCGTTTTTCTATAACCACTCAAGTCAGTGGCGTTATGAAACAGTATCACCAACAGAGTTATTATCACCATTAGCGGATAAATCACGCTTTACTGGTAGTTTGGTAGATATGAACGTGCGTTCAGAGCGTATGGGGTGGTTACCTTCCGCACCTCAATTAAACTTAAACCCACTGTCTATTGCGAAAAAAGCACAAGAAGCGGGTGTGAGTGTGGCTGACTATACCGTTAATGCATTGAAGTCAGGTGAGATCCGCTTTGCATCAGAACAGCCTGATAACCCACAAAATTTCCCACGTAATTTATTTATCTGGCGCTCTAACTTGTTAGGTTCGGCGGGTAAAGGACATGAATATTTACTGAAATACTTGCTGGGTACTGAAATACTTGCTGGGTACTGAAAACGGCCTGCAAGGTAAAGATTTAGGTGAACAAGGCCAAGTCAAACCACAAGAAGTGGAGTGGCAAGATAAAGGCGGTGAAGGCAAAGTCGATTTAGTCGTGACGTTAGACTTCCGTATGTCGAGCACTTGCCTATTCTCAGATATCGTTTTACCAACTGCAACGTGGTATGAAAAAGATGATATGAATACGTCGGATATGCATCCGTTTATTCATCCATTAACAGCCGCAGTTGATCCTGCTTGGGAATCCAAAACAGACTGGGAAATCTATAAAGGTATCGCTAAAACCTTCTCTAAATTATGTGTGGGTCATTTAGGTGTTGAAACTGATTTAGTGACATTACCTATTCAGCATGACTCCGCCGCTGAAATGGCACAGCCTTTCGATGTGAAGGATTGGAAAAAAGGCGAATGTGACCTTATTCCGGGTAAAACCGCACCACATCTTATTCCTGTAGAGCGTGATTATCCTAATACCTATGCTCGTTTTACGTCATTAGGCCCTCTAATGGATAAATTGGGTAATGGTGGTAAAGGGATCAGTTGGAATACACAGGCAGAAGTCGATTTCCTGAAAAAACTCAACCGTATCCGTCATGATGGCGCAGCAAAAGGGCGTCCAGCGATTGAAACCGCGATTGATGCAGCCGAAGTTATCCTCTCTTTAGCCCCTGAAACTAACGGTCAGGTGGCGGTAAAAGCGTGGGATGCACTGAGTAAAGTGACAGGACGCGATCACACTCATTTAGCTAAAGTAAAAGAAGACGAAAAAATTCGTTTCCGCGATATCGTTGCTCAACCTCGTAAGATTATTTCAAGCCCTACATGGTCTGGTCTTGAAGATGAGCACGTCTCTTATAACGCCTGTTATACCAACGTTCACGAGATGATCCCTTGGCGTACTTTAAGTGGTCGTCAGCAATTGTATCAAGATCATGAGTGGATGCGTGCTTATGGTGAAAGTTTAGTGGTTTATCGTCCACCAATTGATACCAAAGCTATTGATGCAGTTAAAGGCAAAAAACCAAATGGTTTCCCTGAAAAAGCGCTGAACTTCCTGACGCCTCACCAGAAATGGGGTATTCACTCAACATATAGCGATAACTTACTGATGTTAACGCTTGGTCGTGGTGGCCCTGTGGTTTGGTTGAGTGAAGATGATGCTAAAGAGATGGGAATTAGTGATAACGATTGGGTTGAAGCATACAACAGTAATGGCGCGCTAACGGCGAGAGCGATTGTTAGCCAACGTATTCCTGATGGCATGATTTATATGTATCACGCACAAGAACGTCAAATAAATCTGCCAGGATCTGAAATAACAGGAATGCGTGGTGGTATTCACAACTCTGTGACACGTGTTTGCCCTAAACCAACCCATATGATTGGTGGATATGCTCAGTTGGCTTATAGCTTTAACTATTACGGCACTGTGGGTTCTAACCGTGATGAGTTTGTTGTGGTGCGTAAAATGAAACAGATTGATTGGCTTGATGGTGAAGGTGATGCTTATCAACAGACCCTGAATGGACAGGAGAAGGCATAATGAAAATTCGTTCACAAGTCGGTATGGTACTGAACCTCGACAAATGTATCGGTTGCCATACCTGTTCAGTAACCTGTAAAAATGTTTGGACGAGCCGTGAAGGTGTCGAATACGCATGGTTCAATAACGTTGAAACAAAACCGGGTACAGGGTATCCACAAAATTGGGAAGACCAAGAGAAGTGGAAAGGCGGTTGGATCAAAAATATCAAAGGTAAATTAGTACCAAGAATGGGCAACCGTGTTGATCTATTATCGAAAATTTTTGCCAACCCAGATGTCCCCGCATTAGATGATTACTATGAGCCATTTGATTATGACTATGAGCATTTAAAAAATGCACCAGAAGGCTCTTTACCGACAGCACGACCTCGTTCGCTGATCACAGGTCAGCGCATGACCAAAATCGAAAAAGGCCCAAACTGGGAAGACGATTTAGGTGGCGAGTTTAGTAAACGTGCTGCGGATAAAAACTTCGCCAATATGCAAAAAGAGATGTATGGGCAGTTTGAAAATACATTCATGATGTATTTACCACGTTTATGTGAACACTGCTTAAATCCTGCTTGTGTTGCAACATGCCCAAGTGGTGCGATTTATAAACGTGCTGAAGATGGCATTGTGCTTATCGACCAAGATAAATGCCGTGGATGGCGCATGTGTTTAACCGGATGCCCATACAAAAAAATCTACTTCAACTGGAAAAGTGGTAAGTCAGAAAAATGTATTTTCTGTTATCCACGTATTGAAGCCGGTCAGCCAACACTATGCTCAGAAACTTGTGTAGGACGTATTCGTTATCTGGGTGTGATGCTGTATGACGCAGATAAAATTTCACAAGCCGCCAGTGCGGATAATGAAAAAGATTTATACCAAAGCCAACTAGATATCTTCTTGGATCCATTTGATCCTGAAGTGATCAAAGCCGCTGAAGAGCAAGGTATTCCATTAAGTGTGATTGATGCAGCGCAGCGTTCACCTGTTTACAAAATGGCGGTGGATTGGAAGCTAGCATTACCACTGCACCCTGAATATCGCACCTTACCAATGGTTTGGTATGTGCCACCTTTGTCACCAATTCAGTCTGCTGCTGATGCGGGCGTGTTACCACATACAGGCGTTCTGCCTGATGTAGAAAGCTTACGTATTCCAGTTCAGTATTTAGCAAATTTACTGACAGCTGGGGATACTGCACCTGTGTTATTAGCATTAAAACGCATGTTAGCGATGCGTCATTATAAACGTGCTGAAACCGTAGAAGGCAAAACAGACTTAAGTGCATTAGAGCAAGTAGGTTTGACTGAAGCGCAAGCACAAGAGATGTATCGTTATCTGGCTATTGCAAATTATGAAGATCGCTTTGTTATTCCATCAAGCCATCGTGAACTTGCAAGAGAAGCGTTCCCAGAACGTAATGGTTGTGGCTTTAGCTTTGGTGACGGTTGTCATGGCAGTGATAGCAAATTTAATTTGTTTAATAGTCATCGTATTGATGCAATTGATATCACATCAAGAACACCTCAAGACGAACGTCGGTCAGAGGAGAAAATATAATGATCTCTCTGAAAGTCATTTCTCATCTCTTAGATTATCCCACACAGGAGTTGTGGGATAACCGAGGCGAGCTTATCGATGCATTACAGGAAGCTGATGAGCTTCCTGTGACTCAAGTTGCGAAATTAATGGCGTTTATTCATACCTTAACGCAGCAAGAGTTGTTAGATGCGCAAGCCAATTACAGTGAGCTTTTTGATAGAGGGCGGGCGCGATCGCTGTTGTTATTTGAACACGTTCATGGCGAGTCCCGCGATCGTGGTCAGGCAATGGTTGATCTGCTCAATCAATATCAACAAGCAGGGATCACATTAAGTAGTCGTGAACTCCCTGACTATTTGCCGACTTACCTTGAGTACTTAACGCTCCTGCCCACGACAGACTGTATTGAAGGGCTAAATAACATTGCGCCTATTTTGGCGCTGTTAGGTGAGCGTTTGAAACAACGAGGCAGTGATTATCACGCGCTCTTTGATGTGTTGCTTTGCCTCTCACAAAGTGGATTGGAAGCATCACAACTGACTGCTCAAGTAGAAAAAGAGCCTTTAGATGATACGCCTGCCGCATTAGATGCTGTGTGGGAAGAAGAACAAGTGACGTTTCTTGGCGAAGGTACGCAATGTGGTAGTGGCAAAATCAGCCAACATCAGCGCCGTTTTGCACAAGAGACTACAGTTCAATATCTCAACGTGGGGAATTCGTTGGATACGGGAGCACAAAAATGAATTACATCAATATGTTATTTTTTGATATCTATCCCTATATTGCGGGTGCCGTTTTTATTATCGGTAGCTGGCTACGTTACGACTATGGTCAATATACGTGGCGTGCTGGCTCTAGCCAGATGTTAGACAAGAAAAACATGCGATTGGCTTCTAACTTATTTCATGTTGGGATCCTCGGTATTTTTGCTGGTCATTTTCTGGGAATGCTAACACCACATTGGATGTATGAATCTTTCCTGCCTATTGAATATAAACAAATTATGGCAATGGTCGGTGGCGGTACTTGTGGTGTATTAATGCTGGTGGGGGGCGTGATGTTATTAAAACGCCGTTTAACCAATCCACGGGTTAGAGCTACATCTTCATTTGGTGACATCATGATCTTAACGCTTTTGGTTATTCAAGTAGCGCTAGGTTTACTGACTATTCCATTCTCAGCACAACATATGGATGGTAGCGAAATGATGAAGCTGGTGGCTTGGGCACAATCTATAGTGACTTTCCACGGCGGTGCTTCGGCTCATCTTGAAGGTGTCGCATTCGTGTTTAAATTGCACATTTTCTTAGGTATGACGATTTTCTTATTGTTCCCATTCTGTCGATTAGTTCATATTTGGAGCGTGCCAGTTGAGTACTTAACTCGTCGCTATCAAATTGTGCGTAATCGTCATTAATGAATACCCATCTCTTGATAGTAAATTAGAGACCTTTTAATTGCGCTTATCTCACCCCCGCCCGCGGGGGTTTTTTTTATCTTTTTTCTCCCTTAAAAATTGAACAAAAAATTTGAATGGTTAAAGCAATAATCTTTAGATTCATTTAAGAATAGTTGCACTTATAATTCTTTTTAACGAAATGAATTTATATAAGGCAATAAATAGTTAATTAAGTATCGTGATATTTAATTAAATTTAAATATTTATAATTGGTTGTTTATTATAAATAAACTCAAATTTAAATTAATCTGAATATTGTCATGTAAATTTGGTGCTATGATTTAATTGAGTCTTACCTCTATTATGCTATCGGAGATTATTATGAGCTTTAAATATCATCGTATTGATAAAAATAATGCCGCTGTTCTGTTGGTAGACCATCAAGCTGGATTACTCTCTTTAGTCAGAGATATCGAGCCTGATAAATTCAATAATAATGTATTAGCATTAGCCAATGCTGCTAAATACTTTAATTTACCTACCATTTTAACGACTTCTTTTGAAGATGGTCCTAATGGTCCTCTAATGCCTCAGCTCGTTGAAATGTTCCCAGATGCTCCTTATATCGCTCGCCCAGGTCAAATCAATGCATGGGATAATGAAGACTTCGTCAAAGCCGTTAAAGCAACGGGTAAAAAACAACTGATTATTGCGGGTGTTGTGACTGAAGTTTGTGTTGCATTCCCTGCATTATCAGCACTTGAGGAAGGTTTTGAAGTCTTTGTTGTCACTGATGCTTCAGGCACTTTCAATGCCATTTCTCGTGACTCTGCGTGGGATAGAATGTCAAAAGCAGGGGCGCAATTAATTAACTGGTTTGGTTTAGCTTGTGAATTACACCGTGACTGGCGTAATGATGTCGAAGGATTAGGCACACTGTTTGCTAATCATATTCCAGACTATCGTAATCTTATGACAAGCTATAATACTTTAACAAAAAAGTAAGCGGTTAATTTAAGTTTTACCTAAAAATAGGGCTTATATTATTTTTTGAAAAATATAATTTAATTGAGTTTTAAATTTATTAAATTATAGATATAAGCCCTTAATTAAAAATGGAATAGAAATGAAACGTCAAATATTAAAAGCTACCGCTATTGCTATGGCATTAAGTGTAGGTGTTGCACAGGCTGCTGAATATAAAGCAAGTACTGCTGAAGGCCCAATTAAAATAGTAAACCTAAAAGCAATGGAAGCTCAAGTTCAAGCAAATATGGAAAAAGGCGCCTTCGGTTATATTCGCGGTGGTGCTGAAGATGAAAATAACTTACGCTCTAATACAAGTGCATTTGATAAAAAATATATTATGCCTCGTTCATTACAAGGCATCGAATTTTCTGACTTAGATTTAAAAACAGAATTTTTGGGTATTAAATTAGATACGCCTATTATTCAGGCACCGATGGCAGCTCAAGGGCTTGCACATCAACAAGGCGAAGTTGCCACAGCAAAAGGTATGGCGAAAGCCGGCTCTATTTTTTCATTAAGCACTTATGGTAATAAAACCATTAAAGAAGTGGCGGATGCTCAACCCGGTTACCCATTCTTCTTTCAGTTATACATGAGTAAAAATGATGCCTTTAATGAGTATATTTTATCTCAAGCAAAACAGTATGGCGCTAAAGGTATCATTATGACTATCGACTCTTCAGTGGGTGGTTATCGTGAAGATGATGTGAAAAATAATTTCCAATTTCCATTAGGTTTTGCCAACTTAGAAGCGTTTGCAAAAATCAGTGATGATAAATCTAAAACAGGTAAAGGTGCGGGTATTAGTGAAATTTATGCTCAAGCTAAACAAGCATTTACACCCGCAGATATTCAGTATGTGAAAAAGATGTCTGGTTTACCTGTGATTGTAAAAGGTATCGAATCACCTGAAGATGCAGATACTGCAATTAAAGCGGGTGCAGATGCGATTTGGGTTTCTAATCACGGCGGTCGTCAATTAGATAGCGCACCAGCAACGATTGATGTGTTACCTGCAATTGCTAAAGTGGTAAATAAACGTGTCCCTATCGTGTTTGACAGTGGTGTGCGTCGTGGTTCACATGTCTTTAAAGCATTAGCCAGTGGTGCAGATGTTGTCGCTGTTGGTCGCCCAATTCTTTATGGATTAAATTTAGGTGGTGCTGAAGGTGTTAATTCAGTTATCCAACATTTAAATAAAGAATTAAAAATTAATATGATGTTAGGTGGCGCAAAAACAGTAAAAGATATTCAAGCCACTCCACTTTATACCGACGCAAGTTTTAATCAATAATTAGTTTATAAAGTTAAAAGTAATAAAACCCACGCTCAATATTGAACGTGGGTTTTTTCTATCAATTTATTTTTTCTATCAACTTAAAAGAATATTGTTAGTTTAAAAATTTATTCTTGGTTTGATGGTATATCACTAAAACAGAGGTTATTTTGATTATTAATACCACCATCTGACGATGAATAACCTAGACAACCTAACATTGAATCAAAAATATTGTGATGATAGAACGTGCGCTCTGCATCTTGATTGCGCTTTAAGTTATCAAATAGCTTTTTATTTTCAGGATCTGCTAAATAGCTATCTGACATCCAAACTAAGAATGGCACTTTAAATTGTTCTGGTGGGGCAATTTCTTTTGGTGTGCCGTGTAAGCCACCTTTTTCTGAAATAGATTCACCGTGATCGGAGGTATAAAACACAATGGCTTTTTTATCGCGCAATGTGTCGAGTATGCCATCAATAAAATAGTCGGTATAAAGAATAGAGTTATCATAAGCATTCACTAACTGCTCTTTAGTACACTCATCATCCACATTTAAACATTCAGGTTGGTATTTTTTGAATGATTCAGGGTAACGTTGTGAATACATAAAGTGAGAGCCTTTAGTGTGTAAAATCACTAAATGATTTCCCTTTGGATGTTGGGCAACCGTATTTGCCGTTTCAGTAATTAATAAGGTGTCATCAAGTTCTTTACCAAAATTGCTATTTTTGGCAGTCATCATCTCTTTCATTGCGTAGTTATTTAAATCAAGTTTATTGTAAAACCACAATTCACTTTGCATGGAGAACAACTCTGATGACATACCTAATTGGCTTAATACTGAAAAAATATTGTTCTCTTTTAATGTCCGCTGATCGTTACTTTCTGTTCCGTTTTCTCGTACGAACATACATTTTAAAGAGAGCTTGGTTGCGGTATCACAAGAAACACCTTTAAAGGCAACAAGATTTTTCTCTTGGCTTAATAGAGGGTTTGTTTGACGTTCATATCCGAACAATCCCATATGATCCCATCTTGCTGTTTCACCAATAATAAAAACAACATACACATCTTCATTTGCCTTTGAAGGCTCATAAGTGAAGTGATCGGCAGGATTAAAAATATTTTGGTTATTAAACGTATCGTCATACTGCGTTATTGCATATTGAAATAATGGGATAATCCAATTTGTAGGTAAATACGCATAACTTAAGCCACCACTATAGCTTGGCAGATCCAAGTTATTTTTTATTTCATAGGCTTTTTGTTTTGAATCAAGTGTTTTCAAATAGGCAAAAACAGCCAGTGCAATCACAAGCATTTTGACGGTATTTTTTATCCAGATTTTTTTCTTTTGTTGTGTAGTTAGATTTTTCTCTGGTTTTTTACCTAGCCAAATAAGAGCCAATGGCAAAATAGATAAGCCAATAATCCAAATAATCACATTTGGGCTAACCAGCTCTTTAGATAAATCCGTATCCGTGGTTAGTGTTGAAATGATAATGCCGTATCCAATGACGACATCATAAAAAGAAATATAGTAACTCGCACAAACACTCACGACGAGAATAAAAGAGGCGACTATTTTAAAGAATAGAGAGCCGAAAAAAGAGAGTAGTCGTAATAGAAAGAAGGTAAAGGCAATGTTAACGGCAATTTCACCTAGAATATATAATGCCTCAATGAGGGGGTTGTTTGTATTCTGTGTGCCGTATCGGCCAATGTAAACGGAAAGATTAAGAAAGAAACCAAGGTAGACAGCTAAAAAAAGGGCAATGTTCTCTTTAGAAAACCGTAAAAACTTTAATTTTTGCATGTTCAGTGATTATCAATTTATATGGTGTAGAGGTCTTTAAGACCGCGGAGTTGTTTTCAGGTTCAGTATTATGTTCTTTTTTTTATTGAAGTTTAAAAATTTTTTATTTGAATTGTATTAATATCAAAATTATTAATTTAAATAGTTCTAGTAGATAGGAATATTGATAGAGATATTAGAAGGTTGTCATCATTATATACGGCAAGATCCCGATAAAGGCAGATAAGAAAGCGTATTTATTATTTTGATTTCGCAGATGAAATAAATAAGTATTATTACGTTATAAGCGTTAATGTATAACGAATTTTGATAGAAATACAAATCGACATAAATATCGTCATTAGTGTCGAGCTCTTCCTACTACTTTAGTTGTCATTGTTTTCTTACTCATTCAACGAATTTTATTTCTCTTTATTTTTCATTGTGTTGTAGAAAAGTGAAAAAGCGTGCTTATTTGGCACACTCTCTGCATAGATAGAGGAGAAGATCAGGTAATAACCTGAAAGTTGATGAACACAGGAGCAATGTTGATGAAAAAAGTCATCACGGTCTGTCCGTATTGCGCCTCAGGATGCAAAATCTACCTGAAGGTGGAAAACGGTAAAATTATTGGCGCTGAAGGAGCCAATGGTTTAACAAACCAAGGTGAGCTGTGTCTGAAAGGGTATTATGGATGGGATTTTATCCATGATACTAAGATACTGACTCCACGTCTTAAAACACCAATGATCCGCCGTGAAAGAGGCGGAAAATTAGAATCGGTTTCTTGGGATGAAGCGATTGAGTTTGCAAGTAGCAGGCTTCTTGCTATCAAAGAGAAATACGGTGCTAAATCTATTATGACAACTGGCTCTTCACGAGGCCCGGGTAACGAAGCTAACTTCGTTATGCAGAAATTCGCTCGTGCGGTTATCGGAAATAATAATATAGACTGCTGTGCTCGTGTCTGACACGGCCCTTCGGTTGCAGGTCTGCAGCGTTCGGTCGGTAATGGTGCTATGAGCAACTCAATCGTTGAGATTGAGGATACCAAATGTCTATTTGTCTTCGGCTATAACGCCGCAGACTCGCATCCTATTGTTGCTCGCCGTATTGTTAAGGCGAAAGAAAAGGGTGCCAAAATTATTGTATGTGACCCTCGTTACATCGAAACAGCACGTTTAGCCGATTTACACTTAGGCTTAAAAAATGGCTCTAACATTGCGCTATTAAATGCGATTGCGCATGTGATTATTGAAGAAGGATTGCATGATAAATCCTTTATCGAAAATCACACTGAGCAATTTGAAGAGTATTGTAAATTAGTTGAAAGCTATACACCTGAATCTGTTGAAGAAACAACAGGTTTAAGTGCTCAAATTATTCGTGAAGCTGCACGTATGTACGCGAAAGCAGAAACAGCAACAATTCTTTGGGGTATGGGTGTAACTCAATTCTACCAAGGTGTTGAAACGGTACGTTCACTGACTAGTTTAGCTTTATTAACGGGTAATTTAGGTAAAAAATACGTCGGGGTTGGCCCAGTTCGTGGTCAAAATAACGTACAAGGTGCGTGTGATATGGGAGCCTTGCCTAACACACTACCAGGTTATCAATACGTTACTGACGAAAAAGCGCGTGAGAAATTTGCTAAATTCTGGGGCATTGAGTCAATGCCTGAAGAAGTGGGCTATGCGTTAAGTGAAGTTCCTCATAATATCGATCACGGCTTATTAAAAGCTCACTATGTAATGGGTGAAGATCCACTGCAAACTGAGCCTGATTTAGCAACAATCCGTAGAACGTTTGAAAAACTGGATCTACTGATAGTGCAAGATATCTTTATGACCAAAACGGCGTCTATTGCTGACGTTATTTTCCCTGCAACATCATGGGGTGAGCATGAAGGTGTTTATACTGCGGCAGACCGTGGTTTCCAACGCTTCTATAAAGCTGTTGAACCTGTTGGCGATGTGAAAACAGACTGGCAAATTATCAGTCTGATGGCAACAGCAATGGGTTATCCAATGCATTACAACAATACCAAAGAAATTTGGGATGAGTTGCGTGAGCTATGCCCAATTTATTATGGTGCGACTTACGAAAAAATGGCGGACTTGGCTTATATCCAATGGCCTTGCCCAACAGAAGATAGCCCAGGTACACAATATCTGTACGATGGTGGTAAATTTGATACTCCTAACGGTAAAGGTCAATTCTTTACTTGTGAGTGGGCTCCACCAATTGACAAACTCTCTGATGAGTTTCCAATGGTATTGGCAACCGTCCGTGAAGTTGGACACTACTCTTGCCGTTCAATGACAGGTAACTGTAAAGCATTGGCGGCGTTGGCTGATGAACCGGGTTATGTTCAATTAAACACAGAAGATGCCAAACAGTTGGGTATCAAAGATCAAGAGTTAGTTTGGATACGCTCTCGTCAAGGTAAAGTCATTACGCGTGCTGCGGTCAGTGATAGACCGAATAAAGGTGCTGTATATATGACTTATCAATGGTGGATTGGTGCTTGTAACGAACTGGTTGCAGAGAATTTAAGCCCAATTACCAAAACACCTGAGTATAAATATTGTGCAGTATGTGTTGAGCCAATCAAGGAACAGGCTCAGGCAGAACACTATGTGAAAACGGAATATAGCAATATTAAACGTCGTTTAAGAGAAGCCGCCGAGGGTTGATCTTCGTCTGATTAATATTGTCTTTCTGCCTTAGAACCGAGTTTATTGACCTTAGCGTCAGTAAGCTCGGTTTTTTATTAGATTATTATTTTGTGCACAACTAAGCGACTGACTGATTTAAATAAAGTGTTAAAGGTAAGTCAGGATGCGGATCCATCGAATCAAATTTATGTGATGGGTGAGAATCAACCGTTGGATAGCGAGATAGTAAAACAATAAAGTCTTGGTAAGCCTGTTTTTTATTATCATGCGTAAAAATAGGTGTACCGCTATGATTTAATTCATTATCTGCAATGAGTAAAATATCAAGATATTGAGCATTATTGTGTTCATAAAGTACATTTTTAGGATCAATTTTTTGCCAAGCTGTTCCTATCGCCTCTTTTGGTGAATGAACACGTAAAGCGCCAGTATTATCCTTAACGTTATTCTTATTCATCATCACAATCATGGTGTGATCAACGCCATCTTTATGAACCCCTTCAATGGAAAGTTCACTTAAAGAATCTGGTTGGGCAATTAATCTTAAATGAAAAACAGTTGATATTGATTTAGGCGAATTTTGATCGGTTAAGTGACGAGATGTAAATTTATTACCTTGAATTAGTAGCATTTTTAATTTTAATAACGCTTGATAAGCCGTATTGCTCTGCCAGCGATCATCAAGTGCTCTAAAATGCCTTTGTGTGCCACTGTCTTCACGAATAAATCCATCTTCCTCAGTGAGAACAAAAGGTTGATATTCTAGTCTGGAGATCGTTTCTATATCATTATCAAAAAGGTAGCGTCCTGTTCGAGAATGACGAAATGAAAGGGTCGGATCTTGTGCTAAATAGTCACCATATTCCATGAGTGCATTAATATCTTTTTCTTCAGCACCTAATTGTTTTATTAAATCAATGACAATACTTTGGGGAATAAAGACATATTTATTATTCTTGTATTCTTTTTTTATTTCACTAATTCTATTTATAAGCAGGCTATTCATATATAATATGCTCCATTGATGGTTTATATTATTAATAGTTAATAAAGTGAGTAATTAATAAAATATAATCATTTAGATTATAGATAGAGATTAATAAGTTTCAAATGTACAAAAAAAAGAGTGTAATAAAATAATTACACTCTTTTAGATAAGTAAGAAACTATTTTAGGGTTAAAGTATTTCTGGAATTGAAATACCGAGACGTTGCATCCGCGATAATAACGTTGTTCTTTTTAATCCTAGTTTTAAAGCAGCGCCTCTAGCGCCAGCAACTACACCATTGGTTTCTCTTAATGCTTGAATTATCCTTTCTCGCTCTTCATCATCGCTTTCTGGCGCATTCGTCTGCATGCGCTTTTCAATGGATGAAGGTTGAGTCAGTACCTGCTTTAAACGAGAGGGCTTGTTAATATGAAGCTCTTTTAACTGAAGGTTTAATGTTGATCCTCGCGTTAAAATAACGGCACGCTCAATAATATTTTCAAGTTCACGAACATTACCCGGCCATGGATAAAGTGTTAACTGCTCCAATGCGTTGGCAGGAATACAATCTATTTTTCTATCCATTCTACGCGCAATTTTTTGCGTAAAATGTTTAGCTAAAAGCGGAATATCTTCAGGTCGCTCTCTTAGTGGTGGAATAATAATAGGAAAAACATTAAGACGATAATAAAGATCTTCTCTAAATTCACCTTCATCTGTTAATTCATGCAGATCTTTATTGGTCGCTGCAATTAGCCTAACATCAACTGGGATCACTTTATTACCACCCAACCTTTCTATTTCTCGCTCTTGAAGAACGCGAAGCAATTTGGGTTGTAAGTCAATTGGCATATCACCAATTTCATCAAGAAATAGCGTGCTTTTATCTGCCATCTCAAATCGGCCAATATGTGTATTGGTTGCGCCTGTAAATGCGCCTTTATCATGACCAAAGAGATCACTTTCTAAAAGGCCAGAAGGTACTGCGGCACAGTTCATTTTTATCATCGACTTATTTTTTCGCAGACTTAGACGATGAATAGCGCGCGCAATTAATTCTTTACCCGTACCTGTTTCACCTAATATAAGTACAGTACTATCACTTTGTGCCACTAATTCAATTTGTTCTAGCACATTATGCATAGCGTCACTTTGATAAATAATCTCACTGAAGCATGCATTGTTATCTATTTGCTCATTAAGCCAAATATTCTCATTCTTTAAACTGTCTTTTAAATGTGTTATTTCTTCATAAGCCGCTGCATTTTCAATGGCGATACCAATACGAGCTGCAATTTGTTGTAGCAATTGGCAAGTATCGTTAGTAAAAACACTTCCTACTTCGTGCGCTAAAATTAATAAGCCTAGCGGTTTATGATTAAAAGCCAGTGGCAATAACAAAGCCGTCTGCATATTTTGCTTAACTAGACGCTTAATCAAAACATCTTCTTGATCTTCTTTATTAATATCAATTAAGACAGGTTTATTCTGATTAATAATTTCTTCTGCTTTGTTATTCGCGCTACTAAACTTACGTTGTTGGCGAATGACTGATTTCCCAGCCTGATAACGACTAGAATAAAGAATACCTTCACCACTATTTTGTGATGAGGTACGGCATAACATAAGACTAATATGATTCAGTCCAAAAAAACGATGTATTTCTTTAGAGACTTCAGAAATAAGACCATCCATGTCTAGATGAGCTAATACAGAATTTGTGATATCAACCAATATTCGATATTGGTTGCGCTCATTACGAAGGCTCTCCATAGTTTCAGCATTGTTACTGCTTAATTTCATGACACCACCGATTGCCCTAAAAAATTAGCTATATTGTAGTAGGTTTATAATAAATTTATATCAATGACTGAATCATTTTTGATCCAACCCGCTATTTTTGTATATGTAATGAAACTTAAGAATATAAATTTATCAAATCACTATATAATCAAATATATATCGATTTGTTTTATCGTCAAAATTGTCGAATAATTTGACGAAGTGACTTATTTATTAATTAATAATCATTTTTATTTGAAAATTATTTAATTGAAAAATAAGGAATAGTTATATCAAAAATATATTGGCATGAACCGTGCTAGATTCATTCTATTGATACTCTAATTATTACTCTTAATTAGAATAACTCGTTGCATTTATCGCCATATATAACGGCTATATATAACAAAGATCAGGAGAATATGATGAACCGTTTCATCATTGCAGACCCTAAAAAATGTATTGGTTGCCATACTTGTGAAGTGGCTTGTGTCGTGTCACATCAGCAAGAAGACCAAGATAATTTAGCCATTGAGCAAATTAGTGAGCAGAATTTCCAACCCCGAATTCATGTGGTCAAAGGATTTTCAATCAGTACGGCAGTTGTTTGTCATCAATGTGAAGATGCCCCTTGTGCTAATGTGTGTCCGAATGGCGCTATCATTCATAACAAAGATTATTATTATGTTGATCAGGAAAAATGTATAGGTTGTAAAACCTGTGTACTGGCTTGCCCTTATGGCACGATGGAAGTGGTTTCTCGTCCAGTTATGCGCAAATCAACCGCGCTCAATGCGATTGAGGCATTTAAAGCGGAAGCCAACAAATGCGACTTATGCCACCATCGTGAAGCGGGTCCCGCATGTATTGAAGTCTGCCCAACTCATGCTTTAGTGTGTATTGATAGAGATGCACTTGAAGAGATGGTTAAAGAGCGTCGTCGTAGAGCAGCTTTTGAAACCGGTGCTGAATTGTTGTTCTAAGATCAATAATAAAGCAACTATGTACTGATACTATAGTTGCTATTATTTATCCTGCTGCAATAAGGTATCGACATGCATGAAATTACGCTTTGCCAGAGCGCATTTGAGATAATAGATTCTCAAGCTAAATTAAATAATGCAAAAAAAGTAAAAAGTGTATGGATGGAATTGGGCGCATTATCTTGTGTTGAAGTCACTGCACTTGAGTTTTGCTTTGATATTGTTTGCAGAGACACCCTTGCCCAAGGTTGTGAATTACATATTGAGGTTATCCCCGCGAAAGCATGGTGTTGGGATTGTCATCAAGTTGTCACTGTTTCAACCTTTAATGCAGGTTGTCCGTCTTGTGGTAGCCAAAATTTGCGTGTTGAAAATGATGATGCAATGCGAATAAAGCAAATAGAGATCGAATAGAGGTTGTTATGTGTCTTGGTATTCCAGGTCAGGTTGTTGAAGTTGGAAAAACAATCACTGAAAATGCAATGGTCGATGTTTGTGGCGTTAAGCGAGAAGTGAATATTGCGTTAGTCTGTGAGGGGGAGCCTCATACGATGATCGGTAAGTGGGTACTGGTACACGTTGGTTTCGCCATGAGTATTGTCAATGAAGAAGAAGCAAAAGAGACGCTGGATGCTCTGATGGCAATGGGAGAAGTTGAAGACGATGTCTCTGCTTTTCTTTATGGTGAAGAGGGCGCACCTCAAAAAAATTGAGTTAATTTTATACTATTGCATGATTAATTTCTTTTTTTTATACTTGAACTTCATCTTTCGAAAGCTGGGACGACCCAGCTTTTTGTCTTTGTATTCAGGGGACGACCCCAATTTATCAAATAGGGGTAGTTTATGTCTTGGATCATTCTTTTTATCGCGGGTTTATTAGAAATCGTTTGGGCTGTCGGTCTTAAATACACACACGGTTTTACGCGCTTAACACCTAGTATAATTACCATTAGCGCCATGGTTGTGAGCATGGGCATGTTATCTTATGCCATGAAAGGCTTACCCGCAGGCACCGCCTATGCAATTTGGACGGGTATTGGCGCAGTAGGCACCGCAATCTTTGGTATTTTAGTCTTTGGTGAGTCTGCCAATATTTATCGTTTATTGAGTTTAGCGATGATTATTTTCGGCATTATTGGTCTGAAATTGGCGAGTTAAACCTGAATATCAGGTATAAAAAAGCCACTCAATTGAGTGGCTTTTAATCTTTACGTATTAATCAATTACAGTGTAAATACACCAATGATAGCGATAACGCTGATAATTGCTGCACCACCATAAAATACCCATTTGCTTGCAGGTACATGCACTTTAAAATCGTGCAGAGTATGGTGAATACGGTGTAATGCACACCAAACTGGCAGAATAATCATTAGCAGTAAGAACAGACGGCCAATGATGCTTTGGCTAAATGCCATAATACGTTCATAAGTAAATGCTTCTGGCGCAATACCCATAGGGATTAGGATACCGAGCAGGATGATGATTGCTGGAGAAACAATCGCACTCCACATACCACCTGCACCAAATAATCCCCAGAAAATAGGTTCATCAGAGCGCTTAGGAAGTTGATTCTGATTCATTATTTCCTCCTGGGTTAAATTAACGCCACTGCCAGAATAGCGGCAGTAACAACGATAGTGACACCCCAGAAACCACGAACGATGGGTTCTTGTGGCATTTTTTCATCTTTAACAACGATAACCACTGCTTTTGGTGCAAGTTTGAACCAAGTTGCAGAGTGGAAGACCGTTGCAATTAGGGTCACAATGTTAATTAGCATTACAATTGGGTTGCTCAGGAATCCAACGAAACCTGCCCAACTTTCTGGTCCATTTTTCAGTGCGAATACACCAAACAGTACAACCAGACTGAACCAAAGTTGTGGAAGACAAGTCCCTTCACGGGTGATATAGAAACGATAGAATCCAAGTTTCGTCCACCAGTTTGGTTGCATGCCACGAACATAAGGCTTACGTTTTGTTGTCATGTCTTGTTTCCTCCTTAACGTGGTTTCAGCATCGCAATGACAAAGTCTTGCGCACTGGCTGCTTTACCTTGCTGAATAGCGGCAGCAGGATCCACATGTTTTGGACAGACTTCAGAACAGTAGCCAACAAAGGTACAAGACCAGACACCGTTCTCACCATTTAACTGAGGCATACGCTCTTTTGCCCCATGGTCGCGACTATCTGTGTTGTAACGTTGAGCTAATGTAATCGCTGCTGGGCCAATAAACTCTGGGTTTAGACCAAACTGCGGGCATGCTGCATAGCAAAGACCACAGTTGATACAACCAGAGAATTGGTGGTATTTCGCCATTTGAGCAGGAGTCTGTTTATTCGTCCCTTCTGAAGGCTTACGATCATTACCGATGATATAAGGTTTAATCGCTTCTAAGCTTTCAATAAAGTGAGTCATATCGACAACAAGGTCACGCTCAACTGGGAAGTTACCTAACGCTTCAACTCTTACACCGTCTGGATATTCACGAATAAACGTTTTACAAGCCAATTTAGGCACTTTGTTGACCATCATGCCGCAAGAGCCACAAATCGCCATACGGCAAGACCAACGATAAGAAAGATCAGGCGCTAAATTGTCTTTAATATAACCCAATGCGTCCAGTAATGAGGTTTGCTCATCATAAGGAACATCATAAGTGACGAAATGAGGCGCTTCGTCTGTTTCTGGGTTATAGCGCATGACTTCCATTTTAATGTGCTTCATGTCATCAGCCATTCGCTTTCTCCTTATTCTGCTTGTCTTGTGCAGTCGCTTCACCACCATAGACACGTTTAGCAGGAGCAGATTTCGTGATCTTCACATCGCTATATTCTAAACGAGGGGCACCTTCTGGGTTATAGAACGCCAGAGTATGTTTCAGGAAGTTCACGTCATCACGCTCAGTACAACCTTCGTCAAGACGTTGGTGTGCACCACGAGACTCTTTACGATTGATTGCGGAATGAGCCATACATTCAGCGACATCTAAACCAAAGCCAAGCTCAATTTTGTACAGTAAATCTGTATTAAAGACGCTACTCGTGTCTTTAATTTCAACGCGTTTGAAACGTTCTTTTAATTCAGCCAGTTTATCAATGGTTTTTTGCATTAATTCAGGTGTACGATAGATACCGCAACCTTCTTCCATTGATTCACCCATTTCGTCGCGAATTTGTGACCAGCTTTCAGAACCTTTTTGGTTCATCAGATTTTTCAGGCCATCTTCGATATCACGAGTACGAGCATCTAATGCTGATGCGTTAGCTGGTGCTGCTTCTTGTGCACAACGAACCGCTTCTTCACCAGCAAGACGACCGAATACAACCAGCTCTGCCAGTGAGTTAGAACCTAAACGGTTAGCGCCGTGTAAGCCAACAGATGAACATTCACCCACCGCAAACAGACCTTTAATACGAGTCTCAGTTTGTTGGTTAGTTTCGATACCACCCATAGTGTAGTGAGCAGTAGGACGAACAGGGATTGGTTCATTAACTGGGTCAACACCCACATACGCTTTTGCCAGTTCACAAATAAATGGCAGACGTTCATGAAGTTTTTTCGCACCCAGATGACGTAAGTCAAGATAAACAACGTCACCACGGTGAGTTTTGATGGTACGGCCTGCGCGCCACTCATGCCAGAAAGCTTGAGAAACTTTATCGCGAGGACCTAATTCCATGTATTTATTTTCTGGTTTACCTAATGGTGTTTCTGGTCCTAGACCGTAATCTTGCAGATAACGATAGCCATCTTTATTGACCAGAATACCACCTTCACCACGACAACCTTCGGTCATCAGAATACCTGAACCTGGTAGACCAGTTGGGTGATATTGAACAAATTCCATATCACGCAGTGGAACGCCATGACGTAAAGCGATACCCATACCATCACCAGTAACAATACCGCCATTGGTATTGAAACGATAAACACGTCCCGCACCACCGGTTGCCATAATGACTGCGTTAGCACGAATTTGAACTTTCGTACCTTCCATCATATTAATAGCAACAAGACCACGAGCGTGACCTTCATCAACAAGAATATCGAGAACAAAGTGTTCGTCGAAACGTTGAATTTGTGGGTATTTTAAGGATGTTTGGAACAGGGTATGTAGCATATGGAAGCCGGTTTTATCGGCTGCGAACCAGGTCCGTTCGATCTTCATCCCACCAAAACGTCGGACGTTGACTGACCCGTCTTCTTTCCGGCTCCAAGGACAGCCCCAGAGTTCTAGTTGAGTCATCTCTGTTGGACAATGCTCAACGAAGTAATCGACGACATCCTGTTCACACAACCAGTCACCGCCTGAAACGGTATCATTGAAGTGGAAATCATAGGAGTCGTGAGCCTGAGTCACTGCTGCTGATCCGCCTTCTGCTGCCACGGTGTGGCTACGCATTGGGTAAACTTTTGAGATCAGAGCAATTTTCAGTTGAGGATTAGCTTCCGCTGCAGCTATTGCTGCTCGTAAGCCTGCGCCCCCGGCTCCGATTATCGCTATATCGGCATTAAAGGTTTGCACTGCGCTTCTCCATTGTTCAAGTGAAAATTGGAATAATTGTCTAGAATTCAATTCACTGACATTATTAATTTGTAATGCTATTTTTTTACGCTATCCGTAACGAAATTGTTTCACTACCTTGTGACTGCGCTTGATAACATCTTTATTATCATTGACTGTAATTTTAGTATAACGAAATGTAGGACACCGAAATTTGATATGAATGATGGTTTTCCCGTATTTCGCAAAAAAAGTGTGATCTATGCCAAGAATTCTGGGTTTAACTAATAAGCCACCAGAGAAACTTGAAGATTAAATAGAATATATTTTTCTAAATTGAAAATTTATAAATAGTAATGAATAACCTATTTTGAAAGTATAGATAACTTTAATTGAAAATGACAATGATTTTTCATTAAATGTTGATTTTAAAGGGTAAATGTTTTTATCTTTCTTAAGTCTAATTTAAATTAATAAAAGTCCATTTTAAAAACTAAAATAAATTTTTTACTATTTATCTAAAACAAATCGGTTTGTCTTGTTAATTGTTAATAAAATATTAATAATATTTCTAAAGGTTTTTAATACTCATCAAAATACGTAGATTTAAATAGAAAGTTAACTTTGAAGTTAAGATGAGTTTGGCTATTTAAATATAAGCATAATGTTAGTTTATTGTTATTTGTAATTGAGAAAAAGAATTATTCTAATTAACTCTTTTTATAAAAATAGCGAAAAAGCACTGAGTTTCTTACTCTAAACTGGTGTTTATTTAAACGATAAAAAGTGCCAAAAAGTAGATGTTTTGTAGAATTATATTTATTTATCTTATGTGTTTTTACTTAATAAAAGAAAAATCAGTGAAAAAATATAAAATGAAACCTCTCTTTATTAGGAGAAATTTGTCTGTTGAAGAGGATGCGAGTAAACTGCACGCTTTGTTTTCTGTTGGAGTTTTTCGTTCATGAGTGAAATCGCGGATTGGCAGCCAAGCGCCTCAATCGCCAACTTATTAAAAAAGGCGAAAATAGTCAGTAATATTAGGCGTTTTTTCACTGATCGTGGTGTATTAGAAGTTGAAACACCGATGATGAGTCAGGCTACCGTTACCGATGTTCATCTTTACCCATTTGAAACCCAATTTGTGGGGCCTGGTGCTTCTCAAGGGCTAAAACTTTATTTGATGACAAGCCCTGAATACCACATGAAGCGTTTATTAGCTGCAAACAGTGGGCCGATTTATCAAATGGGGCGTTGCTTCCGTAATGAGGAAGCCGGTAGATATCATAATCCGGAATTTACGATGCTTGAGTGGTATCGCCCTTGTTTTGATATGTACCGGTTGATGAATGAAGTCGATGATCTACTGCAAGAAGTGTTAGATTGTGAAGCGTCAGAGTCACTCTCTTATCAGCAAGCATTTTTGCGTTATCTCGATATTGACCCTTTATCTGTTGATAAAGAAAAATTGCGTGAAGTGGCTGCAAAACTGGATTTATCAAATATTGCAGATACTGAAGAAGATAAAGATACGCTACTTCAGTTGCTATTTGTTTCTGGAGTTGAACCTCATATCGGTTTAGAAAAGCCAACCTTTATCTATCATTTCCCTGCGTCACAAGCGTCATTGGCTGAAATCAGCTCTGAAGATCATCGTGTAGCAGAGCGTTTTGAAGTCTATTTTAAAGGTGTTGAGTTAGCGAACGGATTCCGTGAGTTGACGGATGCACAAGAGCAACGTCATCGCTTTGAACGTGATAATCGTCAGCGAGTGGCAATGGGATTACCAGAGCAACCTATTGATGAGCGCTTTTTAGCTGCTCTTGAAGCGGGACTACCTGAATGTTCGGGTGTAGCTTTAGGTGTTGATCGCCTTATTATGCTAGCACTGGGTGTTGAACGCCTTAGTGATGTTATTGCATTCCCTGTTTACAGGGCATAAATGCGATATCGATAATGCTAAAAAAGAGAGCTTAGGCTCTCTTTTATTTTTTGGATTTTCGGCTTTTTCTGCGTTTTTCTTCTGCTTCAAGGGCTTTTTCTTGAAACTTCGCAAACTTATTTCCTGTTACGTCTTTTATATAGCGATAATTAATAAACCAAAACGTAATACATGAAAATAAAATAACCCACCAAATTAACAGTAGCTTTAATGCAGAATTAACACCCAGCATTAAATTAAAGCTAATTAAGACCATTAAGCTGACAAATATCGAGCTAAATAACCCTCCTGCAATCTGCGACATATATTTTTTTAAAGGCGTGATACTGATTAATGGCAAAATAATTGCCATAGAGAACAGTACGCCAAATGTGGCAAACATAATAATCGAGATAGGTTCATTAAAGCTGAGAAACCAATCCGTTATACCAAAAAAAGAAAAGGGAATTTCTATCATGATATTGCCTCCCTACTAGGGCAAAAAAGAGGGATATCTTTAAATTTAAAAATAAACGTAAACACTATATTAGGAAAAATACGTATTTCAGTATTATAGAGAGTCACCGATTGATTGAAGAATTCTCGCCTGTCAGCTATGCATTCTTCTAATTCTTTCGCTTGTATTTGTAATAGGTGCAAATTTTTCCCACTGATAAGTTCAGGATATTTTTCAGCAATAATGAGTGATTTTTTTATTTGTGGTAATAACTGATTAGCTAAATTAACTTTTTCATCTAATACATCTGCATGTAAATAGTGATCTCTATTTTCAGCCAATTTTTCAAATAAGGCTTTCTCATGAACCATTGCTTTTTGTGTAATCACTATCAGCATGGGGATCAAGTCGGCTTGTTTTTTTAATAAAACATCAATGTTTGCAAAGGCTTTATAGCAATTATTTTTTAGCATCACCATGTTGTTATAAATCATCACTAATTGGCGTATTAAAAAATACACTAAGGTGAGAATAAAAATAATGAAAATAAGCCATTCCATAATAATTAATTACCAAGGTGAAGAGGTGTTATTAAAATAAAGCGTTAAGATGCCGTCTTGATATTCCATCGGTATTACTAAAATGGAAAAGATAACAAAAAGAGCAAGGATAACGATGATAGTCGCGTTACGACGTAAAGGACGCGCTTTGTTCCAACTAACAATATAATCTTGTGGCGATAAACCCAGTAGGTAATGAGGTGCTTTACGTGTGATAACCACTTCGCCATTGACGGACTCTGCATCACCAATTAATAAATATGTTGTATTTTTGTCTAAAATGTACTCTTTAAAACGTTTACTGTTGGATTCAAAATCTTGATGAGGTTTGATACCAAAGTGTATAAAAGGAGTATCAGCCGCAAGAACTTGAATTGATCCAGTATCATCTGTCATCATGAAATTATTGATTTCTTTTTCGCAAAGCGTTTGCTGATAGCTTTTTTTACCTTCTTTGTCTGTGGATATGTCGTATTCATAATAGAAATAGCCATAACACTCTTTTTTACCTAATCGACTATTTAAGATTTTCCCCTCAGTTATCTTGCCTTCAATTTCAACAAGCCCAATGGCTAAAGAGCGAATTTTAGATGTCGCTAGAATTTTTTGAAAACGTAAAAAACGTTTTTCAGGTGTTCTTCTGACGATTTGGTAAACGAACATTAAAACGAAACTTAAAAAGAACAATCTTTGGTCGATAAATAAGCTGAAGCTTAAACTCAGCAATAAAAGGCTAACAAATACAGTGTTGATAAGTGCTGAAAATTTAGAGGTTCCTTCATTTTGTAATTGATGGTAATTCTTTATCGCTTTCTCTCCAATATTCGCAATATGGGTTGAAATACCATATGCAAATAGCAAAATAACAGCGAATGCAATTCCGGAGATAAGATTAACAACAGAGTCTTCGCCACTAGGATAAACGTCCGTTTCTCTCGAAAAAAACAGATAATTTCCAGCAGCAAAAGCAATCCCTAAAAAGGGAACAATACTCAAGCTGTTCTTCTTTTTTTGAGGACGTTTGCTGCGTAAAAAATAGATTAATACACCCACAGCACAGCCGATAAAAAAATAAATTAACACTGCAATTTATCCTTAATGCGGTTATTTAAAGTGAATTCCTTCAAATTTCATTTCTTCTTTTGGTATTTCTAGTAATTGCATACGTTCAAAGTGGAAAAGGCCAGCAATTAAGCTATCAGGAAACATCTCTATTGCAGTGTTGTAGTTAGTTGTTGCATCATTAAAGCCTTCACGACGTTGAGCAATTTTATTTTCTACATCACTTACACCTGTTTGAAGTAGTGCTAATTGCTCACCTGAAATTAACGTCGGATAATTTTCAGCAAGGGCAATCATGCCTCGCAGTGCTGTATTCATCTCATTTGTTGCGCTGATTTTTTCGTTAATATTTTGTGCTTTAAAATAGCGTTGTCTTGCATCACTTAATGCAATAAATACACCTTTTTCGTGCTCCATGGCTTTTTCAGCTATTGCCATTAATTGAGGAATTTGGTCAGCTCTTTGTTTTAAAATAACGTCAATATTCGCAAACTGATTACTTACTTGATTGCGTGTCGCAATAAGACGGTTGTAAATGGAAATTCCCCAACCAATAAAAAGAACGATAAGAACAAGTAAAATAATCGCCATTATTGTCATCGTGATCCCTTCCTCTAAATATTTAATAAATAATGATAGCTAAATTAAAAAGTGATTATAATTTCTAATTAAATTATTAGAATAAGTTAGAGAAAGATGAAGGAATATACAATCAGAAAGGGCGCAAATATCTAGGATACTCGTCATACTTCAAGGTGCAGCGTTGTTGACTACATTCATTCGTACTAGTCACATACTTATGTATGCTCCTAGCATCTCATTCATTTGTCGCCTAGCTGCATCTTGAATTATTTAGAGTATCTACTGGCTATACTCTAATAGCTACACATTGAATTATTTAGAATATCTACTTGTTAGACTGCAAGGTGCAGCGTTGTTGACTATATTCATTCGTACTAGTCACATACTTATGTATGCTCCTAGCATCTCATTCATTTGTCGCCTAGCTGCATCTTGAATTATTTAGAGTATCTACTGGCTATACTCTAATAGCTACACATTGAATTATTTAGAATATCTACTTGTTAGACTGCAAGGTGCAGCGTTGTTGACTATATTCATTTGTCACCTAGCTGCACCTTGAATTATTTAAGCGTAAATAAAAAACGATGAGTTATTTAGCTTGTTTTTGTAAGAATTTAACCCCTAAATCAGGGAAGTCTGTAAAGACACCCTCAGCACCTGCTTGGTTATAAATGATGTCGTAAAGCTGATCACCATCTTTTGCGTATTTAGGCAGTTTATCAATACGAACAGTAAACGGATGAATGGTTAGTTTATTAGCATGCGCATCAGCAGCCATTCCCGTTAAGGTGATTTTTTCTGGTGTTGAATTTTCTTCGACTAACATGTGGTAGTCAGGGCCAATACCATCGGCATAAGTGGCAATTTCTTTCATTGCACCTGGCTTAAACATCCACTCATAGCTGTAGTTTGTCCATGTTCCATCAGGTTGTTTTTCATAAGTCTCATTCCAGTCTGTATAGGCAATTAACTGAACGAGTTTTAAATCCATACCCATTTTAGGCATCAATTCTGTTTTGATGCGTTTTAGGTCGTTAGCATCGAAAGATTGCAGATAAACATTGTCGGTTTTTTTCGTGTAACCATATTGTTTAAGCACTTCGAGCACTTTAGAGGTAATGTCTTTGCCTTCTTGTTCATGGAACCAAGGCGCTTTAATTTCAGGGTAAATACCAATATCTTGACCCGTTGATTTGTTTAAACCTTGAACAAATTCAATCTCTTCTTGGAATGTGTGTACACGGAAATCGGATTTGCCCATAGGGAAACGGTTTGGATAACTTTGGACTTTTTTACCGTCAACAATGTCAAAACCTTCGGTAAATTTTAGTCCTTTGATCTCTTCAAGCGTAAAGTCGATAGCGTAATAACGACCATCTTTTCTTGCTCTATTTGGATAACGTTCAGCCACATCTGTTACACGATCAAGATAGTGATCATGTAAGACAACCAGTTCGTTATCTTTTGTCATCACTAAGTCTTGTTCGAGATAATCTGCGCCTTGAGCATAAGCTAATGCTTTGGCAGGAAGCGTATGTTCAGGCAAATAACCACTTGCACCTCGGTGAGCGATAACGACCTTATCACTTGCCGCTTGTGCGATTGCACTTAAAGATAGAGTTAAAAGAACGCCTGCAACTAACGGTTTTATTCTAAAAGATGTACTCATAAAGCTGCTCCATTTTAATTCTATGTACAACAAAGTTATGTACAGTTGGCAATAAAAAAGCCACATCAAAACAGTTGATGTGGCTTGGTTTTTAGAGATGAGATTTAACTAATTTCATAAATAATCAGTTAGCGATTATTCGTACTTCTGAAGCATTTCACGTTTGTGTTTGGTTTCGGTAACCATCACGATAAGTAATAACACAACAGATAGTGCACTACCGCCGATCATGACCATAAAGCCGCCATCCCAACCGAAGTAGTCAACGGTGTAACCTACGATAGCACTCGCCGCAACAGAGCCACCTAAGTAACCGAATAGACCGGTAAAGCCTGCTGCTGTACCTGCTGCTTTTTTCGGTGCAAGCTCTAGTGCATGCAGACCAATCAACATAACAGGACCGTAGATTAAGAAACCGATGATTAACATACATGCCATATCAACATTCGGGTTACCCGCTGGGTTCATCCAGAATACGATAGTTGCGATAGTTACTAAGGTCATGAAGAACACGCCTGTTGCACCACGGTTACCTCTGAATACTTTATCCGACATCCAACCACACAGCAGTGTGCCTGGGATACCAGCGTATTCATATAAGAAGTAAGCCCATGATGATTTATCCATTGCGAAGTCTTTTACTTCACGCAGATAAGTCGGTGACCAGTCCAGTACGCCATAACGCAGTAAGTAAACAAACACGTTAGCAATTGCAATCATCCACAGAAGTTTGTTAGGGAACACATACTTCATAAAGATTTCTTTTGCAGTCAGCTCTTGTTCGTCAGTTTCTTTATAATCAGGTGGATAGTCGTTTTTGTATTCTTCAATTGGTGGAAGACCACAAGATTGCGGGGTATCACGCATTAATGCGAATGCAATCATAGCAACTAAGATTGCGGCAAATGCTGGCATATATAACGCTGCTTTCCAGTCGTTAAACCACGCCATACCTAATAAGAATAGTAATGGAGGTAAGCCACCACCAACGTTATGCGCACAGTTCCAAATAGAAACAATACCGCCACGTTCTTTTTGTGACCACCAGTGCACCATAGTACGTCCACAAGGAGGCCAACCCATACCTTGGAACCAACCACAAAGGAACAACAGAACGAACATTACCATAATGCTCGAAGTTGCCCATGGTACAAAGCCCATAAATAGCATCACTGCGGACGCTAAAATAAGACCTGCTGGTAAGAAATAACGAGGGTTAGCACGGTCAGAGAATGAGCCCATGATAAACTTAGAGAAACCGTAAGCAATCGAGATCCCTGATAAAGCAAAACCTAGGTCACCTTTAGAAAACCCTTCTTCTACAAGATAAGGCATTGCTAACGCAAAGTTTTTTCTTACTAAATAATAAGCAGCATAACCGAAGAAAATCCCCATAAAGATCTGCCAACGCAGACGACGATAGACAGGATCTATCTGCTCTTTTGGCAAACGCGCTTTATGTGGCGCAGGTCTAAACAGACTTAACATATTAGCCTCCGATGGCTTTTATTTTAATATGTTGATATTAAATAATGACAAAACGAACAGTGAAGTTATCAAAAAATTTTCTTTAACGAACTTAATAGTAAACTTATACAATCAAATTTACTGTGAGGTATTACTCAGTTGTCGAATAATTTTTCAAGATGTGCAATTTTGAGTGATATGTTAACTTTATCAAATACTTTTTGTTAAATAATTTGTGATTAGTATCACACTTGTGGTTTTATTTTTTCACTCGTGAGCGTTTCTCTTTCGTTTTTGCTCATTATCAAACATTAACCACATTTTTTGTGTATCTTATACACTATAATTAACGCTAAAGAATAAATAAGCGTTTGCTGAATGTAATGTGAGAGGGCATCTCTATGATGAGCGGTTCACCAGTGACAGAAACTGATGTCATTATTATTGGCGGGGGAGCAACCGGTGCAGGCATGGCAAGAGACTGTGCACGCCGTGGATTACGTTGCGTTCTGCTTGAAAGGCATGATATTGCAACCGGTGCAACCGGTCGAAATCATGGATTGTTACACAGTGGTGCGCGTTATGCAGTAACAGACCCAGAGTCAGCGCGTGAGTGTATTGAAGAAAACATGATTTTAAAACGGGTCGCTCGTCATTGTGTTGAAAAAACGGATGGCCTTTTTATTACCCTTCCTGAAGATTCTTTAGAGTTTCAACAGACCTTTATTCAATCTTGCCAAGCAGCAGGTATTGATGCTCAAGCGATTTCACCCGAAGAAGCTATTCGCTTAGAGCCATCTGTTAACCCAAATTTAATCGGCGCGGTTAAAGTGCCAGATGGTACTGTCGATCCTTTCCGTTTAACTGCCGCAAATATGTTAGATGCCCGCGAACATGGCGCCCAAGTACTGACTTACCATGAAGTTGTTGGACTTATTCGTGAAGGCGACCGTGTTAAAGGTGTGAAAGTTTACGATCATCAAGCGAAAAAACTGTATGAAATTCGCGCGCAAATAGTGGCAAATGCAGGGGGAATTTGGGGGCAAAAAATCGCTGAATATGGCGAGTTAAAAGTTCGTATGTTCCCAGCCAAAGGTGCGTTGTTGATTTTGGGTCATCGTATTAACAATATGGTGATCAACCGTTGTCGTAAACCTGCGGATGCCGATATTTTAGTGCCTGGCGATACCATTTCATTAATTGGTACAACATCAACACGAGTACCTTACGATGAAATCGACAATATGTATGTCACCCCTGAAGAAGTCGATATTCTCATCCGTGAAGGCTCAATGTTAGCGCCAAAACTGGCTCAAACTCGCATTTTACGTGCTTATGCTGGTGTGCGTCCTTTAGTTGCAAGTGATGATGATCCATCTGGTCGTAATGTTAGCCGTGGTATTGTTTTACTCGACCATGCGCAACGTGATGGATTAGAAGGCTTTATTACCATTACTGGCGGTAAATTAATGACTTACCGTTTAATGGCTGAATGGGCAACAGATAAAATCTGCGAAAAATTAAATGTCTCTGCTAAATGTACAACCGCAGAAGAAGCCTTACCGGGCTCTCGCCAATCTGCAGAGCAAGCATTACGTAGCGTTGTTTCATTACCTGCGCCAATTCGTGGTTCTGCGGTTTATCGCCACGGTGATTTAGCGAATAAATTATTGAGTAATGAACGTAGCGATAAGAGTTTAGTCTGTGAATGTGAAGCCGTTACGGCGGGGGAAGTTCGCTATGCGGTTAACTCTTTAACTGTCAATAACTTACTTGATTTACGCCGCCGTACTCGCGTGGGTATGGGAACATGCCAAGGTGAACTTTGTGCTTGTCGTGCAGCGGGTTTATTAAACCGTTTACAAGTCACTACTCCTCACGAATCAGAACAGCAGCTTGCCCATTTCTTAAATGAGCGTTGGAAAGGTATTCGACCAATTGCTTGGGGTAATGCGTTACGTGAGAGTGAATTCACCAGTTGGGTTTACCAAGGTTTATGTGGTTTAGATGCTGATATGATTGAAAAAACAGCTTCAGTGGAGGCAGATAATGAAATTTGACGTCATCATTATAGGTAGCGGGCTTGCAGGATTAACCGCAGGTATTCGTCTTGCTGAAGCAGGTAAGTCTTGCGCAATTATCAGTAATGGTCAAAGCGCACTACATTTTTCATCAGGTTCGCTAGATCTATTAACTCATCTTCCTGATGGTTCGTTAGTGACTCAACCTAAAAAAGCGTTAGCAGCATTGGCTGAGCTTGCTCCGAAACATCCTTATAGTCGTATGGGTGAAACTCAGGTTTCAACCTTAATTGAACAGGCTCAAGCATTATTATCAAGTACGAAAGGCCTTGAATATCAAGGTAATGGTGATGAAAACCATTATCGTATTACACCCGTTGGGCGTTCACGTATGAGTTGGATGAGCCCAAAACGTGTGCCAACGCATGGTGTTGATCAAGCGTTGCCATGGAAAAAGCTGGCTGTTGTTGGAATCGAAGGCTTCTTAGATTTTCAGCCACAATTTGCAAGTAATACGCTGAATGAGCAAGGTGTTGAGTCTATTCCTTATCATATCCACTTACCGCTATTAGACAGATTGCGTGATAATCCAAGTGAATTTAGAGCAGTCAATATTGCGCGCTATTTAGATAAACCTGAAAACACTAAAGCGTTAGCGGAAGAGCTGAAAAAGCATATCGATGATAGTGTTGAAGCAATTATTTTACCTGCATGTATTGGACTGGATGCTGAAGAGCCAGTGATGCTACTTCAACAACTTGTCGGTAAACCTATCTGTTTATTACCGACATTGCCGCCATCACTATTAGGTATTCGCTTACATCAAGCATTAAAACTGCGTTTCCAAAAAGCTGGCGGTTTAATAATGCCGGGCGATCGTGCAGAACAAGTTGATTTAGTAGGGAATAAAGTTACAGGTATTCATACTCGAAACCATACTGACATTCCGATTCGCAGTGAGCATGTTGTATTGGCAACGGGCAGCTTCTTCAATAATGGGTTAATTGCAGAGTTTGATCGTGTCTATGAACCTTTGATGGAACTTGATTTGCTAGAAACATTACCTCGCAATGAGTGGACACAAAAGAATGTCTTTGCGAAACAGCCTTATATGCGATTTGGTGTTGATACAGATAGTCAATTAAGACCGATGAAATATGGCGAAGTCTTAGAGAATGTTTACGCCGTAGGTGCTGTATTAGGTGGGTTTGACCCGCTTAATGAAGGTTGTGGTGCAGGTGTTTCAATGATCAGCGCACTTTATGCAGCGCAGCAAATTTTACAGCACAATAAATCAGAACAGACCACATCTGCGGTTGTGGAGGCAGCACAATGAGTTTACATGATAACAGTTTTGAAGCGTGCATTAAGTGTACTGTTTGTACGACTTACTGCCCTGTTGCAAAAGTAAATCCACTTTATCCGGGTCCTAAACAAGCGGGTCCTGATGGTGAGCGTTTACGCTTAAAAGATCCGATGCTTTATGATGAAGCATTGAAATATTGCACCAATTGTAAGCGTTGTGAAGTTGCTTGTCCGTCAGATGTGAAGATTGGTGACATCATTTCGCGTGCGAAACTGAACTACAATACAAAAACACCAAAACTTCGTGATGCTATTTTAAGTCATACGGATCTCATGGGCACATTATCAACGCCAATGGCGCCGATAGTAAATACCATTACAGGATTAAAACCTGTACGCAAGATCTTGGATAAAGCACTTAAAATCGACCATCGTCGCGAATTACCAAAATACTCTTTTGGTACATTTAGAACATGGATGAAAAAACAAGTTGAAGAGCAGGCGCGTTTTAAAGATCAAGTTGCCTTCTTTCATGGTTGTTATGCTAACTATAACCACCCACAATTAGGGAAAGATTTAGTTAAAGTATTCAACAAAATGGAGATTGGTGTTCAGTTATTAAAACGTGAAAAATGCTGTGGTGTTGCATTAATTGCGAATGGTTTTGTTAAACAAGCTAAAAAACAAGCCGCGGTAAACCTTGAATCTCTGACAGAAAAAATTGTTGAAAACAATATTCCTGTTGTTGCAACATCATCAACCTGTACTTTCACTATTCGTGATGAGTATGAACATATCCTTGATGTTGATACATCAAAAGTACGTGAAAACATTGAATTAGCAACACGTTATATTTATCGCTTATTAGAAGAAGGTCGTGAATTACCACTGGAACACACTCCGTTAAAAGTGGCGTATCACACACCTTGTCATATGGAAAAAATGGGATGGACAGCGTATTCCATTGATTTAATTAAGCGTATCCCTGGTGTTGAAGTCATTGTTTTAGATTCTCAATGCTGTGGTATTGCCGGAACTTACGGTTTTAAATCTGAAAACTACGATGTTGCTCAAGGCATTGGTGCGGGCTTATTCCGCCAGATTGAAGAGAGTGGCTGTGATTTGGTAATTACAGACTGTGAAACCTGTAAATGGCAAATTGAGATGTCAACGACGAAAAAATGTGAACACCCTATTAGTTTATTAGCAAGAGCATTATAAGTACTACCTATTCGATAATAAAAAATAATTGATTACTAAGATAACAAGCAGCTAGGGAATAAAAGAGGATCTTTTATTCCCTTTTTTATTTTTAGTAAAAAAAGTTGTGAAATATAAAAGAATAAGGAAATTAAATAACCTGATACGGTGGAACTCAGGTTATTTAAATACTCTTATTTTTAATGTGAGATATAGGTATTTTGATAAAGCCAAATATTTTGGACTTTTTTGAGCGTTATATTCTGCCCGTCGGTCAGCGAGAGCGCTTGTTTTCCAGCTTCATTAATAATTGGAATATCTAGTGCATTAGCCAATTCAGTTGTATTAGACAGAGGATTGCCGTGACTTAATAAAATTCCTTTAATCTTATTGGTATCAAGAGCCATTAATGTGGAGGGATGAAGCTGTTTTGTCACCAGAATTGCGTTCGTATAAGGAGGATGCGTGATTGGCGGAGGTGCTGAAGTTAAATAGCGTAGTAATCGAGATAAAATATCATCTAAATCACTTTCACGAGCACGCATATTATCATCATCCATTTGCGCATAAGTATCTATTAAATCAATGAATGTCTGCTGTAAGGCAAATTCAGCATTACAGTGATGTTTGCTTATCATGCTACATACAGTCAGCTGTAATTCTGTATTTTCTAATAAGAAGCGGTGACTAGAAAAAATATGGGCATATTGTTCTCCAATCGTGCGGTACGCTTCTTCTGTTAACCAGTCTATATCTTTTTTGGATCGCTCAATGGCTTTTACGAGACGTTTTTGCTCTTCAAGTAATAAGTGAGAGGATATTTTTTTACGAGGGATCACAAAACGATGATAAGGGTATAGCCAAACAGGTGCGGTGATAATTCTGACAGGTTCGTAATTTGTGTTTTTAGGGTGAATATTAAAATTAGGCAGATTTTCACCTAATTGCAGTTTTTTAATTGTAATGGTTTTATGCGCCGCTTTTTCTGCTTCTTCAAGCGAAGCGCCTAACGCAATACTATTGGCGGCAGCCAAGGTGCCTTCAACAATCGGTGCTGAACTTAACGCGACGTTAGTGGCTACGCTATGCTCCAGATTAGCGATAGCGAGTGCTGCATTTTGTGCTGAATGATAAGTATCGAGTAAAACGAGTACACCTTGTTTGCTATAACACTTTTTAATTGCTGTGAGTATCGTTTCTGGTGACACTTCATTAGCAAGATCAGAGGGTGTTTGATAGTTGGTCGCAATGGCAATTTTTACTTGGCGATCTACAGTCTGATTAACGAGCTCTTTAATACCATTGGCGAGCGTAAGGCTCTTTGAAACTAATACGATACTGACCATAAATCACCCTTTTTTGTAAATGCAAACAGGGAGATAAACACTCCCTGTTTACTCAGGCTTTAATAAAGCCATTCCCGTCCTAATTGGTCGGCAGTTAAAATAGCGGCATAAACCTTATCGGAATCGATATCAAATGGCATGTTGTAAATTGTCTCACCTTCAGCACAACTTAACTCAGCAACCGCCATGATTTTTTCATTTAATTCATCGCCTGTTGCATTGATACCCAACTCTTCTAAAGTGACCGGTAGTCCGACTAAGATACAGAAATCGAGGAACTCTTCTAACTCTTCTAATGGACTGTTTTCTAACACTAATTGGACTAATGTACCAAAGGCGACTTTTTCGCCATGGTACATATTGTGACACTCTTCTAATGCCGTAAACCCATTATGAATAGCATGGGCAGCCGCAAGACCCGCACTTTCAAAACCGATACCACTTAAGAAAGTATTAGCTTCGATAATATTTTCTACTGCCGTTGTACAAACACCTCGGCTGACTGCGAGTTTTGCTTTATAACCATCTTCTAAAAGGGTGTTATAGCAAAGTTCAGCCAGAGCTAGAGCTGCTAGTGTTGATTTGCCTCCTGCCATAGTCTGTTTTTGGGCATGACTACAGGCTCTTGCTTCGAAGTAGGTTGCTAAAGCATCTCCCATTCCAGCCACTAATAAACGAGCTGGTGCAGAAGCGATGATATTGGTGTCCATCACGACGACATCAGGATTTGTTGGGTAGAAAAGGTAACTATCAAACGCGCCTAATTCTGTATAAATGACAGAAAGTGCGCTTGTTGGTGCATCAGTGGAAGCAATGGTTGGAGAGATGACGACAGGAAGCTGGCATTTATAAGCAACAGCTTTGGCAGTATCAAGTGTTTTACCTCCACCAACGCCGATGATCACAAGAGAGGCTTGTGCTTTTGCGAGTTCAGATAACCGATTGATTTCGTTGTGTGTGCATTCACCATTAAACAGTTCAAAGTGCCCATTCACTTCATATTGAGACATGCTGTCTTTGACGGTACTTCCGACGAGCTCCATAACAAATTTATCAGCAATAATCAGTGCTCTATCGCCAAAAGGTTTTGCGTATTTACCAATATGGTATAGCGCATCTGGTCCTTGAATATATTTAGCGGGGGATTGAATAACTTTTAACATAATAGACTCCTACTATTCGCAAAAGAGAGTAAAAAATCCTTATGGTGGGGCTTGTCATCCCAATTGACACAGAATTCTATGGAGATGAACTTAAATACATTAACAGTTTAATAGACGAATAAAATATTTCATTGGAAATAATTAATCATTTTTATATTAGCATGCAAAAAACATCATAATAATGATATTTAAGTAATATTCTGTACGTTGTTTGACTAATCATGCTAATTAATTACTATAAGAAATATTTACGTAAAATAATAAATTATTTCGGTCAGAATAAAGCTTCATAAAATTGATTTATGAAGCTTTATTGTTTGAATTATGACATTTATGTCATTATTTTTTTGCGAGGTGAGACAGATTATGAGCGAATTTCAGCATAATCTTGTTTTTGATTTTCTTGTGCGAAAAAGTGACGCAAAATAAAATTCAACAAAACACCATATGCAGGCAAGAAAAACAGCATACAGATGGTCAATTTAAACACGTAGTCAACCAATGCAATTTCAACCCAATTCTCCGCCATAAATGCGTCAGTACTACGATAAAATGCAATAAAGAAGAAGGCGAGTGTGTCGAGTAAATTACCAAAGAACATCGCTGCACTTGGTGCTACCCACCATTTTTGTTGTTGTCTTAGACGATTAAAGACAGACACATCCATGATTTGACCTAACACATAAGCCATAAAGCTTGCTGTCGCAATTCTTGCCACCATGATATTAAAATCAGTTAATGAGGCAAAACCTTGCCAACTTCCTTGGAAAAAGAGCGTTGAGAGCAGGTAAGAAATTGCTAATGCAGGGATCATGACGGCAGTAATAATGCGTCGAGCCAAAGGCGCACCATAAATACGAACCGTTAAATCTGTTGCCAGAAAAATAAACGGAAAAGTAAAGGCACCCCAAGTGGTATGGAAACCAAAAATGGAGATAGGCAATTGCACAAGATAGTTACTAGATGTAATTATCAGAATGTGGAACAAAGAAAGCCATAACAGCGCCACCGCTTTTTGGCGGGGAGTGAACGTATACATAAATTGTACCTTTTTAGTGATTGGGGTGAGGGAACCCAATAAAACAGTGATTTCTCTCTTAAATGAGAGGATGCGCATAATACGCCTGTTGCGCAACAAAAGCAAAGGTTAGCGGGAATACCTTTGTACTTAATGTGCCGTGATGTGAACACGAAAGCGAGATATAATGACGCAATCTGTCAGTGTAAGAAGAATGGTTAATAGAATGAATGCTCAATTTGATGATGCAACTAAGACATTAGATACGCTAGGCCTACGTTGCCCTGAGCCTGTGATGTTAGTGCGTAAAACCATAAGAAATATGGCATTAGGTGATACGCTTTTAGTCATTGCGGATGATCCTGCCACAGTGCGTGATATTCCCGGCTTTTGTCGTTTTATGGAACATGATTTATTAAATCAAGAGACTGAATCTGCACCTTATCGTTATCTTATCCGTAAAAAAGAGAGCAATCTGTAATTTATCATCGCGCTAAAAAATAACCCAAACCTCAATTATTGAAGTTTGGGTTTTTTAGTTTACTTTATTCTTTGCTAGATGATTTAAGTTTTACTCTTAACAATCTTACGGCATTGGCGGTGACAAGGGCTGTTGCACCAGAGTCAGCCAGTACTGCAACCCAAAGCCCTGTTATTCCTAATAAGCTGGTCACTAAGAACACGGCTTTTAAGCCTAGCGCGATAGTGATGTTTTCACGAATAATTTTGCGTGTTGCACGAGATAACTGAATAATTTCAGGTAAACCTGTTAAACGGTTATGTGTTAATGCTGCATCTGCGGTTTCCAGTGCGACATCAGTTCCGCTTCCCATTGCAACACCAATAGTCGCTGCTTTCATTGCTGGCGCATCGTTAATACCATCACCGACCATCATGGTGTTATGCGTTTTACTGATTTCCATCACTGAAGTCACTTTATCTTCAGGGAGTAATCCTGCACGGAAATCCATGCCAAGTTTTTTCGCAATCGCCGCTGCGGCTCTTGGATTATCGCCCGTTAGCATTACGGCATTAATGTTCATCTCTTTCAATAATTTCATTGATTCGATGGCATCACTGCGTAAGGTATCTTGCATAGCAATAACACCGATTAGCTGACTCTCTTTTAATACAACAACAACGGTTTTACCTTCATCTTCAAGGCGTGCAACCTCTTGTTGCCATTGAGGCGATAATGTTGTTGTTTCTGATAATTGAGACGGCGCACTCACTAGAATGTGTTGGCTATTTAAATAACCTTCAATACCTTTACCCGCTAAGGCTTTACGATCTTCCGCTTCAACAACAAGCACGCTTTGTTCTTGTGCTTTATTGATAATGGCTTTTGCTAATGGGTGGTGTGATCCGACTTCTACGGATGAAGCAAAAGTCAGGACTTCTTTTTCATTAAACCCCGTTTCAGCAACAACATCCGTAACTTGAGGTTTCCCTTCAGTCAATGTACCTGTTTTATCAAGTGCGATGGTATTAACGGTGCCTAATTGCTCTAACGCTGCACCTCCTTTAATTAACGCACCACGTTTTGTAGCAGCAGCTAATGCTGAGGTAATTGCTGCTGGTGTTGAGATAACCAACGCACAAGGACAACCAATCAATAACAGCGTTAAGCCGCGATAGAACCATGTTTCCCAAGGCTGAGCAAAGAACAGCGGTGGCACAATAATCACTAATGCAGAGAACAGCATAATAGCAGGGGTATAGTAGCGACTAAAGCGGTCCACAAAACGCTCAATTGGCGCTCTACGCTCTTCAGCCTCTTCAATCAATTGCAAAATACGGTCAATAGCATTTTGCCCTTGTTCAGATACCACTTTCATCTGTACAGCTCTATCCACAGATAAACAACCTGCTGCCACTTTTTCGCCTTGTAGACGCTCTACTGGCACGGATTCACCCGTTAATGCACTTTCATCAAAGCTTGCAAATGCACTGACTAATTCCGCATCTGTGGGTAAGCGTGAACCTGGTGCAATTTCGATGATGTCGCCTGGACGTAATTGCGCAACAGGCACAGTTTGTTTTTTACCATCTTTGACTAATGTCGCTTCTTCTGGCACTAATGCCATTAATGCACTGACACCACGACGAGCACGTCCTGCGGCATAAGACTCCAGCATTTCACCAATCATAAACAGCAAAATAACCATTGCTGCTTCTTCGGTAGCATTAATAAAGAGCGCACCAATTGCGGCAACACTCATCAACGTTTCTATGGCGAAAGGTGTACCACTGCGAATAAGTTGCAAAGACTTTTTCACAATGGGGAATAGGCCAATTAAGGTTGTTGCAAGAAAAGCGGCACGTCCTGCTTGAGGATCAATAAACTCAGCACCCCAGCTAATTGCCATTAAAATCGCAAGTACAATGACAAACGAGCTCTCTTTTAATAGGCTTTGCTTATCCACTTTTTTAGATTGAGGAGATGAAAGATCAAAAAGCTCAAATCCTGCACTTTTAATTGCGGCAATGACATCTGCGCGTAGATCGCTATCCGCATCAACGACCAATTTTTCGGTGGCAAAAAGGACTTTTGCTTGTTTTACACCAGCCACTTTAAGTGCTGCGGTTTCAATTTTTTGTGCGCAACTTGGGCAGTCCATACCTTGTACTTTCCAGCTAAAGCGTTGTTGTGCAATCTTTTCTGGCTCAATGTTAGAAACAGGGGCGTTGATATCACAGCTTCCATGAGCATGATTATGCCCATCATGGCTATGATCGTGACCATCATGATCATGTTTGTGGTGATGCTCATCCTCGCATTCAGGATCACTTTTATCTGTCTTGGTATGAGAATGTCCGCTTTCAGTATGTGAGTGCGTACTATTCTCTGAGTGACCTGAACAGCATTGAGAGCTTGAGCAGCAAGCATCGGTATGTTTATGATTATCGTGTTGATGAGCATGTTTAGTCATAACTGGCTCTCCTTGTTCAACAAAGTAAAGTTTAAATTCATTTATCTGATAAGTACTTTACAGCTTGGAGTAGAGTCCAGAGTCAAGATACCGAAGGCATATTCATTGGCAAAAAGTGCGAATTAGGTCAAAAAATTAACCCCTCATTCTATTTTGTCAAAACAAGGGGTTAATGGATGCTAAATGAATAAGGCTCTGACGATAAAGAAATGCCCAATAAAATAACAGGCGCTGACAAGCCCTTTAGAAGCCGAGAATGAGAAGCGGAAGCGGTTGATAAGCCATATTGAGTAAGCAATTACTAACAACAATGAGCCAATCATAATAGATAGGTTGTAATCGTTACTTAAGTAGAAGAATTTTTCTCCAGCAATCCAAAACATAGCAAATGCAGCTAATAAAGTAAGAGACGCAGGGATAGCTAATTTATCGAGCTTACTCCAAACAATCACTAAAATGATAATGAAAGCAAGAATGACGAATCCAAGTAAAGGAAGATAGAAAGAGAGTTGCAGTGGTAATAAAAAGCTGACCATATAAAGAATGTAACTTAAGAAAACCAAGGCAAAAGATGGTAGTAAATACTTACTATCAAACATTCTTAATATATCAGAAAGCAAAGTAGCTAATAATGCACCTACAATAAGGTAGCTATTAATACTGTGTTCAGGAACTTGCCATGCCCAAAGTAATAAAAGAAGTAGCGTGATAGGACGGAATAACCATCGTTGCCAATTAGGGCCTCGATATGCTGCATCGATATAAAGCCACCCGGAGAATAATACGGCGAGAAAAGGCCAACTCATAATATCTTCCTTATATTCAGAACTGTTTTATTATTGATAACAGAAAGTTTAATTTAAGAATAGCGGTTAATGACGAAACTGACGGACTTATTAAAATAATATAAAGCACCTTACTTTTTAATCCATATAACGATAGGAATTAATGTAATGAATAAAGCGGCTATTTTAGGAATTGCAGTACTTATCATTATTATAGCGTCAGCAACTTATCGTTTTTTTGAACAAAGAAAGCAACGAATAAGTGATGATAATGCGCCCGTTAAACTTTATATGGTTGATGTTATTGATAAAAGAGAAGTTGCTGCAAATGAACGGCGCTCAAGAGAAAATGATGTGAATGGCCCTGAAACAACACATTATTATCAAGTGACTTTTCGTTTGACCACTGACTCGCGTAAAGATTTAGTGTTAAAGATTGATAAATCGTCTTATCAAGATATCGAGCCTAAAATGAAAGGGCGTTTATTTATGCAAGGCAGTCGTTTTGTGAAATTTGAAACTGATATGCCAAATGATGAATCAAACAAGAAATAAGAGAATTTGTTGATAAGATTGGCAACCTCTGGGGTTGGTTGACCACCCCAGATAATTGCGAGGATATAACGATATTACGGTTATTGTTTCGTTTTATTCTTTTGTTTTTCTTCATATTCTTTTCGTAGTTCTTTTTGTATTTTTAATAGCTCAAAAATACCAAAAAAGAAAATACGAAATTGTAATGCCGTTGACGGTTTTTGATCTTTAGGCTGTCCTGCTTTATACATGACAATTTGTAAACCATGCATAATCACCATAAAAATCATAGCGATATCCATAAAATATTTTAAAGGCTTAGGAAACGGGGAAATAATATTTAAAAATAGAAAGCCCCAAACACCGACCATTAAAAATCGGCCAAAAAAGATTAACATAGCAGCTCCATAAAAAATTAAGCAGATAGACTGCGAATATAAAGACGATACGCAACTTGCCCTGCGATCTTCTCTCTATGCAATGTCCAAGTGGTAGGAAGCGTATAAGTCTGTGCTTTAATTTCTTCCTCAACATAAATATAGCAATCTTGCGCTAACCAGCCGTTATTTTCTAATAATTGGATAGTGTCTGACAACATGCCTTTATGAAAAGGAGGATCTAAAAAAACGACATTATAAGGTGAACCTTGTTTAGCGAGATATGACAATGCACTGTCTTGAATGACATGCCCATTCTCTGCATTTAGTAAGGTTAAGTTTGCGGTAATTTGTTGGGCAACTGCACGTTCATATTCGATAAACGTGGTTTCACGAGCATAGCGAGAAAGAGCTTCAATTCCTAAACCACCGCTTCCTGCAAAACAGTCGAGGCAACGGGCATCTTGGATAACAGGCATTAGCCAATTAAAGAGCGTTTCTTTCACTCTATCCGTTGTTGGTCGTAATCCTTGGCTATCGAGAACAGGAAGTTTACGACCACGCCATTTTCCCCCAATTATTCTGATTTGTCCCATTGGGGCTTTTTGTGGTTTTTTGGCCATATTATTTTGATTTATATCGTTTAAACGTGAGTTTTGGAGTGTCTTTTGGAATAAGGAATTCGTGTCTGTTGTTATCTCGATGACTTCCCTTGATTTAATCCGCAATAATTTACCATAAAATTCGTATAAAAGATGCGTTTATCTATGATCAAATGATAGACTTCATTATTATTTTCAATATCGTCAATGTAATCGCGCCATGATTTAGTGCGAGGAGTTTAGTAGCTAATGGCAAAAGAAAAAAAAGGTTTTTTCTCGTGGCTCGGTTTTGGGCGTAACAAAGAAGAAAATATTGAGCAAGAGAAAGAACAGCAACGCTTAGAAGAAGAGCGTTTAGAACAAGAACGTTTGGCAAAAGAGGCGCAAGAAGAAGCGGCTCGCCAAGCGCAATTAGAAGCGGAACAAGAACGTTTAGAAGTAGAGCGCCAAGAAGCGCAACGTGTTGTGCAAGATAGATTGGCACAAGAAGCTGAAAAACAACGTTTAGAACAAGAGAAAGCTCAGCGCCAAGCAGAAATAGATGCAGAGCAAGCGCGTTTAGAGGCCGAGCATGCAGAACAAGCCCGTCTTGCGCAAGAAGAAGCGCAACGCCAAGCTGTACTAAAAGTGGAACAAGAACGTTTAGAAGCACAGCGTCAAGAAGCGGCGCGTTTAGAGCAGGAACGTCTGGCTCAAGAGGCCGAAGCCCAACGTTTAGCGCAAGAAGAAGCGCAACGCCAAGCTGAACTAAAAGCGGAACAAGAACGTTTAGAAGCGCAGCGTCAAGAAGCGGCACGTTTAGAGCAGGAACGTCTGGCTCAAGAAGCTGAAGCACAACGTTTAGCGCAAGAAGAAGCGCAACGCCAAGCTGAACTAAAAGCGGAACAAGAACGTTTAGAAGCGCAACGTCAAGAAGCGGCGCGTTTAGAGCAGGAACGTCTGGCTCAAGAAGCTGAAGCACAACGTTTAGCGCAAGAAGAAGAAAACGAACGTCTTGCTATTGCGCAAGCGGAAGCTGAAGATATTGAATCTTTACGCGAAGAAGTACTAGCAGATAAAGTTGTTGAACAAGAGAAACCTAAGAAAGAAGGCTTTTTTAGCCGACTGAAAAAAGGTTTACTGAAAACTCGCCAGAACTTAGGTTCAGGGTTCCTTAGCCTATTTCGTGGTAAGAAAATTGATGATGAGCTTTTTGAAGAGTTAGAAGAGCAACTCTTAATTGCTGATGTGGGTATGGAAACCACCACTAAAATCATCACTAGCCTGACCAAACACGCCACCCATAAAGATCTTAAAGATGCTGAAGCCCTTTACGGAAAATTACGTGAAGAGATGGGCGATATTTTAAGTAAGGTTGATAAACCATTAAATATTGAAGGTAAAAAACCTTTTGTTATTTTAATGGTTGGCGTTAATGGTGTTGGTAAAACAACCACAATCGGAAAATTAGCGCGACAATACCAAGCTGAAGGTAAATCTGTCATGTTAGCTGCAGGTGATACATTCCGAGCTGCGGCTGTTGAACAGTTACAAGTTTGGGGCGAGCGTAATAATATCCCTGTTGTGGCACAACATACTGGCGCTGATCCTGCATCTGTTATTTTTGATGCAATTCAATCAGCCCAAGCAAAAGGTGTCGATGTTCTTATTGCTGATACCGCAGGACGATTGCAGAATAAATCCCATTTAATGGAAGAGCTGAAAAAAATCGTTCGTGTTATGAAGAAATTAGACGAAGAAGCACCACACGAAGTGATGCTGACGTTAGATGCAAGTACTGGACAAAATGCAGTTAGTCAGGCAAAACTCTTTAATGAAACAGTTGGGCTAACTGGATTAACATTGACTAAACTCGATGGTACAGCAAAAGGGGGCGTTATCTTCTCCATTGCTGATCAGTTTAGTATTCCTATCCGTTATATCGGGGTAGGTGAAGGTATTGAAGATCTACGTCCGTTTAAAGCCGACGATTTTATTGAGGCTCTGTTTGCCCGCGAGGAGTAGTTTTAATGATCCGCTTCGAACACGTCAGCAAGGCTTATTTAGGTGGAAGACAAGCATTACAGGGGGTTGATTTTCATCTTCGCCCTGGTGAAATGGCTTTTTTAACGGGTCACTCTGGCGCCGGTAAAAGTACATTGCTTAAGTTAATTTGTGGAATAGAACGACCAAGTGATGGTGCTATTTGGTTTGCTGGTCATGATATCAGTAGACTAAAAAATAGTGAGATCCCTTTTCTGCGTCGTCAAATTGGGATGATCTTCCAAGATCACCACTTATTGATGGATAGAACGGTTTATGACAACGTATCTCTTCCCCTGATTATTGCTGGCGCGAGTGAAGAGGATATTCGGCGAAGAGTTTCAGCCGCTTTAGATAAAGTAGGACTATTGGATAAAGCCAAAAATTATCCTATTCAACTTTCTGGTGGTGAACAACAGCGTGTCGGTATTGCGCGCGCTGTTGTGAATAAACCGACAGTTTTGCTTGCAGATGAACCAACAGGTAATCTTGATGGTGAGCTTTCAGAAGGTATCATGCGCCTTTTTGAAGAGTTCAACCGTGTTGGTGTAACGGTGTTAATGGCGACGCACGATATGTCTCTGATAGAGCGCAGAAATTATCGCATTCTTACATTAGGGCAAGGCAGAATGGTGGGAGGACAAAATGGCTAAAGCAAAAAGTTCCCGTAAATCAATGCCAACGCCAGGTGCAAAAACCAAGGCGCTAAAAGGGGGAAGACGAGAACAATGGCGTTACGCATGGCGTAATACTATGGCTGATTTTTTACGCCAGCCGCTCTCCTCTTTTTTAACGGTAATGGTTGTCGCTATATCACTCACTTTACCTAGCATCTTCTATATTGTCTGGAAGAATGTCTCAACTGCGTCAGAACAATGGTATCCAACACCACAATTAACAGTTTATCTTGATAAATCTCTTGATGATTCATTAGCTGAAGCCACGATCAAAAAAATAGAAGCCTTAGAAAAAGTCGAAGATGTTAACTATCTTTCACGACAAGATTCGCTAGTAGAATTTCGTTCTTGGGCTGGCTTTAGCAGTGCGTTAGATATGTTAGAAGAGAATCCATTACCTGCGGTTGCGATTGTGACACCTGTTATGGAGCCTAGCGATCAACAATTAATGACGAATTTGCGTGATACAGTAGCGAAAATACCCGGTGTTGACGAAGTAAGAATGGATGATAGTTGGTTTACTCGGCTTTCAACGTTAACTTCATTAGTCGGGCAAATTGCTTTGGTGATTGGCACATTGATGGTTGTTGCCCTGTTATTGGTAATTGGTAACAGTGTGCGCCTCAATATTTTCAGTCGCCGAGACACCATTAATGTGATGAAGCTAATTGGTGCAACTGATGGCTTTATTATGCGTCCTTTCCTTAATTGGGGATTGATCCTCGGCTTTATTGGTGCCGTATTTGCCCTGATCTTTTCAGCTTTACTGGTGTGGAAACTCTCTGATGTAGTGACTCAAGCCGCGATCGTGTTTGGGACTTCATTTTCCATTTCAGGACTAGGTTTTGATGAATCTATCATTCTTATTCTAGTTGCTATGACAATTGGCTGGCTTGCTGCATGGTTGACAACAATGCAACATTTGCGTCAATTCACACCAGAATAATGAATTAGAGTGTTTTTATACTTATCCTCATAAATAATGAGAAGATATTTTTTTTATCAGGCTGGGTTACGTTAATATTGTCACCCAGCCATTTTATCGACGCCCCGTCTCTGGCATAATAATGCACGCACTCTTTTCTACGATAAGGCAACAGTCATATTTGCTTCTGTGATAGAAAAGTACAAAGATATGTAAACATAGATGCGAGATGAACCTTTAGTCTTTATGCTGGTCAAATAGTCGTTATGATAAAAACACATCGTAAAAAACCTTAACAGACTTCCTATTTAAGCTATATTTATAAGGCTCATCTACTTTCCCTTACAGCGATAATTTTAATTAATTATTTATTTGATTTTCATGAGGATTTGAATGACAAAAGAAATGCAATCCTTAGCATTGGTTCCGCAAGGCAGCATCGAAGCGTATATACGTGCAGCCAATTCCTATCCGATGTTAACCGCAGAGGAAGAAAAGGAACTCGCTGAACGGCTGCATTACGATGGTGACTTGGATGCAGCAAGAACGCTTATCCTTTCACATCTGCGCTTCGTTATTCATGTTGCTCGCAGCTATTCAGGTTACGGCTTACCACAAGCTGATCTTATCCAAGAAGGTAATATTGGTTTGATGAAAGCGGTTCGTCGTTTTAACCCAGAAGTGGGTGTTCGACTAGTCTCTTTTGCTGTGCATTGGATCAAAGCTGAAATTCACGAATATGTGCTACGCAACTGGCGTATCGTGAAAGTCGCGACCACAAAATCACAACGTAAACTATTTTTTAATCTGCGAAAAAATAAAAAGCGTTTAGGTTGGTTTAATCAAGATGAAGTGGAGCTTGTTGCAAGAGAATTAGGTGTATCAGAAAGTGATGTCCGAGAAATGGAATCACGGATGTCAGCACAAGATATGGCATTTGATATGACCGCTGACGATAGTGATGACTCACATCCTATTGCCCCTGTACTCTTCCTAGAAGATAAGTCTTCTGACTTTGCCGACGGCATTGAAGAAGATAACTGGGATAATCATGCGACAGATAAACTGACGTCAGCAATTGAAACTCTTGATGAACGTAGCCAAGATATTATTCGTGCTCGTTGGTTAGATGATGATAACAAATCGACATTGCAAGACTTGGCGACAAAATACGGTGTTTCTGCCGAGCGTGTTCGTCAATTAGAAAAAAATGCGATGAAGAAATTGCGTTTAGCGATTGAAGATTAATCACATTTCAGACCAAGCACACGCTCCCATAAAGTAGAGTATGTTATAAAAGCGATATGAAAATATCGCTTTTTTATTGCTTGGAGAAAATAACGTGAAAATAGTTATCGCCCCTGATTCTTTTAAAGAAAGTTTAAGTGCGAAAGAAGTTGCAACAGCAATAAAACAGGGTTTTTCACGTTATTTACCCGATGCACAGTATTGTTGTATTCCTATGGCTGATGGTGGTGAAGGAACGGTGACATCACTGGTGGATGCAACACAAGGCCGTTTTATCTCTACACAAGTGTGTTCGCCTTTAGGTAAACAAGTGACCGCAACGTGGGGACTTTTAGGTGATAACACCACCGCTGTGATTGAAATGGCACAAGCTTCTGGTCTTCATCTTATTCCTTCATCTCAACGTGATCCCAATTTGACGACTAGTTATGGTACAGGTGAATTAATTAATGCTGCACTTGAAATGGGTGTTAAAAAAATTATTTTAGGATTAGGTGGAAGTGCTACAAATGATGCTGGTGCAGGGATGATGCAAGCACTCGGTCTTGGTCTTAAAGATAAATTTAGTACATCTTTGCCTTTTGGTGGACGCTCATTAGCCCAACTTCATTCTATTGATATCACCAAACTCAATCCCAAACTAAAACATATTGAAATTGAGATTGCTTGCGATGTCACTAATCCATTGTGTGGCGAAAAAGGAGCATCCGCTATTTTTGGTCCACAAAAAGGAGCAACCAAAGACGATATTGCGCAACTTGATAACGCATTACACCATTTTGGTACTTATCTTGAGAAAATGACGCAACGCACTCTTATCCATATAGCAGGAAGTGGTGCGGCGGGAGGATTGGCTCTGCCTTTGCTTGCATTTACGCAAGCAACACTTTCGCAAGGTGTCGAATTGGTAGCTAAAACCGTTGAATTAGAAAGACATTTTATTGATGCAGATTTGGTGATCACGGGCGAGGGGAGAATGGATAGCCAATCGGCGCAAGGTAAAACACCAACAGGCGTTGCTAAGTTGGCAAAAAAATACCACCTTCCTGTTATTGCGTTGGTCGGTGGTTATTTACCGGATTACGATGTAGTTCATCAGCAGGGTATTGATGCGGTTTTTTCTATTGTTCCTGGTGTTTCTACACTTTCTGATGCGTTAAGTAATGCGCAAAAAAATCTTAATGAGACAGCTTATAATGTGGCTCGACTTTATTATTCTTCATATTTCAAGCCGTAGCGTTTACTCGTCATACTTCAAGTTGTAGTGTTGTTGACTGCGTTCATTCGCATTAACATACTGATGTATGCTCCTAGCGACTCTTTCATTTGTCGCCTAGCTACATCTTGAATTATTTAGAGTATATGTTGCATATATTCAAGTTGTAGAATTGTTTAGAGTAAGAATATTGTCAAATATTGAGAACATAAAGATCAGATTGTGGTGATGGATTAAATTGATGGTGTGTTAAAAAAGCATGTGCAACATCATATCCATTTTCTTCAGCGGATAAGCTTATTGCTTGCCAATGGGTAATATCAGGATATGCAGATAAACATTGTGTCAGTAAATAATGCCCAACACCACGGCGACGTGTTACTTCTCTGACCATAAAATCGGTGATTATCGCTTTATTACCCGATAATTGAATACGGCAAGCCGCCAGTAATCGCTCATTAAAACGTGCCACAAAGAGAGTGTTATCTTCGGTAATTTCGGTTGTTAGTGCATGTTGATAACAAGGCTCTTGCCAAATTTTACCTAAATCGATACGGTCTTGTGCTGAAAGCTGTGTCAGTTTTTCAATAGTCAGTTTCATCAAATTTCCTGTTAGTTTGCAGTGTGCCTTTTTTCTTTTAATGATGACATTAATGTTTTGAATGCGAAACACAATGCCAAACTCGTGAAGATCACACAAGAATAAAAGACATACTCATAACTATTACCAGTGACAAAATAGGTCGCCACCATAGGACCCGCAGCCATTCCACAATAACGAATAAAGTTATAAATCCCCATTGCGGTTGCTCTGGTTGAACTAAAATAGCTCGCCAATAATGTGGTGTGTGTTGGCATGGTTAATCCGAGAGAAAGCCCATATAACACGGTTAAACCCAACATCACAGGAAGTGATATTTGCCAAAAGAGTGCAAATAACGTCAACATGATCAGGTTAATACAAGAGGTAATAATCACACCATATTCCACATTGAATAGATGGCAGATCCTACGGTAAAGATAACTACCTAAAATCAGAGCAATCGACATAGGGATATATAATCCACCGATTTCGGTACTGTTAAGCTGATAGAGATGAAAGGCTATTAAGGGTAAAAATACTAAGAGACAAAAATAGTTATAAAACACCATAAAACTGATGATAAATACAGATTTACCCGCAGGAGCTATAAGCACTTGTTGCATTGCAGACATGTTTGTAAAGGCGTCTTTCTGTTCTGGACGTGTTTCAGGTAAATAAAAGAGATGCGTAATAAGTAATATGACACCGACTACGGCCAAGAAAATAAAAATACCTTGATATTGATAATGTTGCGCTAAATACCCGCCTAATAAAGGACCACAAGCAGGAGCTAGTGCTAATAACATTTGATATGATCCCATTGCTTTAGCACGCTCGTTTCCTTGATAAAGATCCCCAAGAATAGTGGCAGCAACAACAGGAATAGCCGCGATACCGATGGCTTGGATCACCCGCCAAAAAATCAATACGCCAATAGAGTCAGACCAAACACAACCCAAAGCTCCCACGATTGAAATGGCTAATCCGCCGAGCAAAATAGGTTTTCTTCCCCATTTATCAATCAATGAGCCGTAAAATAGTTGCATAACAGCCATAGCAAAAGTAAATGCAGATACCGTTAAATTAACCAATGATAACGTGGTATTAAATAGCTGTTGGATCAAGGGAAGCACAGGTGTATAGATATTTTGTGCTAAAGAGCCCAGCAGCGCGCTAAAGCAAATGAGATAAAATAGACTGCGGATTGATAGTTTCATAATATTGCCCTTTGTTATTTTGTTTCCATGGAAACAAAATAGATAATAGCGATATTTTGATTGTTGTAAATACTTTTGATACTATTTTTAATACTATTTTTTCCAAGGAAACAAAATGGCGAAAGAGAATATAACCACACAGGACTTACTAAAAGGATTAAGTGATTTTTTGCATCTTAAAGATGCACAAGCCGATAGCGATCATAAAAAAGTATTAGAAGAGAATGGGTTAGATAATTACTCACTCACAGAACTGCATGTGATCCATTGTATTGGTGAAGAGAGTATGAGAAATCTCACAACTATCAGTGAATATATGGCAATGACACGAGGTGCTGTCTCAAAGATATGTAGTCGATTACAAAAGAAAGGCGCGATTGAAAAAATAAAATTAGCAGATAATCAGAAAGAAATATTTTTTATCTTAACAGAAGAAGGCGAGCGGCTTTTTCACGCGCATGAGGTGTTGCATCAACAATCTCAAGCAAAATGGTCTGCGTTATTTGAACAATATAATCAGAGTGAAAAACAAGCGATCCAACGCTTTTTTGCTGATGTGACAAACACTTTTCGCCATTCGTAAAAAGGATAAACCTGAAAAGAAAACCCCCATATCATGGGATACAGGGGCAAGGTAATTATTTTTTATCTTCAGCAATGCGATTACGGATATTATCTGCACGCTCTTTTGATGGTGGGTGAGAATCAAACATACTTGAATCACCGCCACCTAGTTTAGCTAATTTCTCAAAACCTGTGACTAAACCTGCGGTGCTTACCCCACGTTTTTTCAGCAGATCGTAAGAGAAATTATCTGCTTCTGACTCTTGGTGTTGAGAGAACTGAGCATTAACCAGTTTCTGTCCCATTTCAGCCAACTGAGAGCTACTTAATTGCGCTGCTACACCCCCCGCGGATGCTGCCGCAGTACGTGCTGCAACTGTTGCGTGTGCAACTTGAATTGCTTTACGAGTATGACCTAAAGCAACGTGACCCATTTCATGACCTAACACGCCTTCAACTTCGTTATCTGTCATCATGTCCATTAAACCGCTATAAACACGAACACAGCCGTTAGCCATAGCCCACGCATTCACATCTTTAGTCATATAAACTTTGTAGTTTACTGGCGTGCCATTAACTTCATTACCTAACGCTTTAGCGATATTATTTAAACGTTTAGTGTAGGTACTATTTGCGGGTGCAACTTTATTTTGAGCGTCCATTTCTTTACAAGCATCATTCGTTAGCGCTTTGATATCGTTATCGCTTAATGTTGCAGCTTGGAATAGTTGAGTGCCTGATTTGGTCAACATATCGGTATTAAGGTTTTGACAACCAGAGAGTAGTGCTGCTGATACCATCACTGTAGCAAGTAATTTGATTTTCATTTTGATTTAAGTCCTTTTCTGCTGCGCAGTTTTATATAATTGCGTATTAAATACGAGCGGAAGAATAACAGTGCTTATCTATCGGTGCAATATAAGCATTTTATGTAATAAATATTATCTCAATATATATTTCTATTTTTTTCATCTAAAAAATATTATTTTTTATTCTTAAAATGATGATGGAAAAACATATTGGTTATTTTAACTTCTTTAAATTTAAGAAGATTAATATAGTGTCTAATAGGGAGAAGATAAATTTTTCTTAGTAATATCTATGTAGATCATTGATTATACTTACTCTGAGTGTACGTTATGCTGTTTTGAATTTACTTGGAATAATATCAAAGGAACGTTGTATTTAGATGTGGGTTTTATTTGTTTAATTCTGACAAATTTTATATTTTTAATATTTATTGCTTAGTGATAAATAAATAACGATGCTTAAAGCACCGCTATTAAGATTAAACCGAAAATGAATAAATTGATATCGATGTATCAGGAAACCATTAATTCACTGATGAGCATAAAAGGGCGGTTAATACGTTTTCCTGTTTGCTCATTAAAGAAATGAAGGTTTTCAGGATGAATGGTTAGACCAATTTTATTACCAATATTCACACCATGATTGTTAGGTGCGCGAATAACAATAGACTGTTTTTGTTTATCGCAAGTCGTGGCATAAATTAAAACATCAGCGCCTAGTGCTTCAATAAATTCCACTTCAACATGAAAAAGGGGATGTTGATGGCTAATGATCAAATGTTCAGGGCGTAAACCTAATTTAATGGCTTGATAAGGAAGATGCTGAGATGAAACGGCAATATGCCCATCAGCGATTTCAATTACACCATGATTAATTAGGACATCTAAGATATTCATTGCGGGAGAGCCCATAAACGTTGCCACAAACACGGAAGCTGGACTTTCATAAATCTCTAAAGGCGTCCCCACTTGCTCTATATTTCCTTGATTTAAAACCACCAGCTTATCGGCTAATGTCATCGCTTCTACCTGATCGTGCGTCACATAAATCGAGGTTGTGGAGAGTTTTCGCTGTAATTTTTTGATCTCCAGACGCATCTGAACACGTAATTTTGCATCAAGGTTAGAGAGTGGTTCATCAAATAAAAACACTTTGGGTTTACGCACAATGGCTCTTCCCATTGCGACACGTTGACGTTGTCCACCGGAAAGCTCTTTGGGTTTTCTATCCAATAAATGACTGATTTCCAGCATGTTAGCCGCATTTGTGACAAGTTCTTCTATTTGGGTTTTGGGTGTTTTTCGATTACGTAAACCATATGCCATGTTGTTATAGACAGACATATGAGGATAAAGCGCATAGTTTTGAAACACCATTGCGATATCTCGCTCACTCGGTTCATGTTCATTAACACGTAAATTATCAATGAGTAAATCACCTTGTGTGATGGTTTCTAATCCTGCAATCATTCGCAGTAATGTTGATTTGCCACAACCACTTGGGCCAACTAACACCACCATTTCACCTTGCTCAATAGAAAGGTTCAATTTCGAAATAGCTTGGTGTCCATTAGGATAGCGTTTTTCTAAATCAGTGAGCGTTACGGTTGTCATATTATTTCTCCGTATCAATAAAGCCTTTTACAAAGGCTCTTTGCATCAGAATGACGATAAGGACTGGCGGCAACATGGCGATCAATGTAGTTGCCATAATTTTATTCCATTCAACGACACCATCAGAAACCGCAACCATCTGTTTAATTCCCATCACAATGGTGTAGTAGTGGGTATCAGTTGTGATAAGCATTGGCCAAAGATATTGATTCCACCCATAAATAAAGGTGATAACAAAAAGGGCAGCGATATTGGTGCGAGAAAGAGGAAGCAAGATAGTGAAAAAGAATTTAATCGGCCCAGCGCCATCAATTTTTGCGGCTTCAATTAATTCAGGGGTGATGGTCAGGAAAAATTGACGAAACAAAAAAGTGGCTGTGGCGCTAGCAATTAATGGAATGGTTAATCCGGCATAAGAGTTCAACATATTAAGATCAGTGACAACTTCAAATGTCGGCATAATGCGAACTTCAACAGGTAACATTAAGGTAAAAAAGATAGTCCAAAAGGCGAGCATCCGTCCTGGAAAGCGAAAGAAAACCACGGCATAGGCCGATAAAATCGATATAGCTAATTTCCCTATGGTGATCACTAACGCCATAACTAACGAATTCAATAACATGCTGTTAATTGAAATCGCACTATTTTGCGTTGTACCTGCCTGTGAAAATATCGTTTTAAAAATATTGAAGCCTTCAGTACCAAACCAAAGAGGAGAGCCTGTGGCAAACTCGGTGTTTTGATGGGTTGTTGCCACTAGCGCAATCCACACAGGGAATGCCACAGAAAGAATGCCAACAATAAGAATAAAGTGGCAGAAAGCATGAAATAAAGGTCTACGTTCAACCATCAGTAAGCCACCTTTTTCTCAACATAACGAAATTGAATAATGGTTAATATCGCGACAATAAACATCAAAATAACGGATTGTGCGGCGGAGGAGCCTAAATCTAATCCCACAAAACCATCGTTATAGACCTTATAAACCAGTGTTGAGGTGCTACTACCAGGGCCACCTTGCGTCATCGCGTGGATAATGGCGAAAGTATCAAAAAAGGCGTAAGCAAAATTAACCACAAGTAAGAAAAAGGTTGTGGGAGAAATTAAAGGAAAACTGATAGTAATAAAGCGTTTAATGGGGCCACTACCATCAATAGCTGCAGCTTCTAAAAGAGATTTAGGTACAGATTGCAAGGCGGCGAGGAAAAACAGAAAGTTATAACTCACTTGTTTCCATGTCGCCGTTAAAATCACCATCCACATAGCATGATGTGTATTAAGTACAGGATCCCAATTAATACCTATTTTCTTTAATTGTTGGCTTAATACACCAATTGTGGGATCAAGCATAAATAGCCACAGAAAGCCTGCAATAACTGGCGCAATGGCATAGGGTGAAATTAAAATAGTGCGATAAAACAGTTTGCCACGTAAGACTTGCTCTGCAATACCCGCCAAAATAAGCGCTGACAGCATAGAGAGAAACACGACACTGATACTGAAAATTAATGTCGTGATTAAACTGTCAAAATAATAGCGATTACTAAAAAGTCGCTGAAAATTTTCAAAACCAACAAATTCTCGACTAAGTCCAAACGCATCTTCTAATTGAAATGACTGAAAGAAAGCTTGCCCCGCAGGCCAAATGAAAAAGATAAGCGTGATAGCTAATTGAGGAAAAATTAGCGCGAGAGGTAACCATTTTTGTTTAAAATAAATGGATTGAGAAGCCATACAATGTCCAGTAAATCGATAAAAACAGAAGGCGAGCGACTTTGCTCGCCTAATATAAGTGACTATTGTTGAGTTCGTTCAAAACGGCGTAACTGCTCATTCCCACGCGCAACAGCATTATCTAACGCAGCCTGAGCGGTCTGTTTTCCTGACCACACTTTTTCTAACTCTTCATCAACGATTTCTCGAGTTTGCAGGAAATTACCAAAGCGTAATCCTTTGGAATTGGCGGTAGGTTCAGAGGTTGTCATTTGTAATATTGCCGTATCTGCGCCCGGATTTTGCTGATAAAAGCCTTGCTGTTGTGTTAACGCATAAGCGGCTTTAGTCACCGGTAAATAACCTGTTGCTTGGTGCCAATCGGCTTGTACTTCAGGGCTTGAAAGATAGGTAAAGAATTTGGCAACACCGTTATATTCGGCATCTGGACGTCCCGACATAACCCATAAAGACGCTCCGCCAATAATGGTATTCGCAGGTTTTTGTACAAGAGAATCGTCATAAGGTAATTGGCTAACACCAATATCAATCCCTTTCATATTCTCTTTAATGCCCGCAAAACCTGCTGATGATTCCATCACCATGGCGCATTCTTGGGTATAAAACAGTGGCATTGCATCCGATTGACGTCCGCCATATTTGAAAATACCAGATTTCGACCAATCTGCCATTTGTTGAATATGATTAACGAAAGGCGCTTTATTAAAAAGGAAGGTAGTGTCAAAACCATCGAAACCGTTATTTTTTGTCGCAATAGGTAAATTATTACGCGCACCAAAATTTTCGATTTGTGTCCATGATTGCCATGTGGTGGTAAATCCACATTTTACTCCAGAATCGAGCAGTTTCTGAGAAACAGCTTCCATCTCTTTCCATGTTTTTGGTGGTTGCTCTATGCCTGCTTTTTTAAAGAGGGCTTTGTTGTAATAAAGTACAGGCGTAGAGCTATTAAACGGCAGTGACATCATTTTTCCATCGCTGGTGGTGTAATAGCCCGTGACAGTTGATAAATAACTATTAGGATCAAAAGGCTCGTTAGTTTTTTCCATTAATTGATAAACAGGAAAAACGGCTTTTTTTGCCCCCATCATGCTCGCTGTGCCCACTTCAAAGACTTGCACAATAGCGGGTTGGTTTTTAGCACGAAATGAAGCCACTGCACTGGTCATCGTTTCAGCGTAAGTGCCTTTATAAACGGGTTTTATCTCATATTCAGATTGACTGGCGTTAAAATCAGAGGCGATTTGATTTACTTTTTGACCGAGCGCACCTCCCATTGCATGCCACCATTCAATTTGTGTTTTTGCGTGTGTAGGAGAAGTAAATAACGCCATTGCAACAGCAAGACCTGTTATTGATTTTATCGACATGCAGAATTTCCTTTTTAATCGAAAGTTAAAGGTGCAATCTAATCTGCGAATTACCCTAAATGTTGTTTATGACAAATGGGTGACAATTAAATGAAGATATATTGATGGTATGACTGTCAAATTGCTGTCATAAATGGTTGTCATGATGTCGGCACAAATGAAAAGGAGAGAGAAATGAAGATAGCTGCTCACCGAGGTTTTTCTGGAAAAGCGCCTGAAAATACATTGGCTGCGTTTAAAATGGCGATTGATTTTGGGTGCGAATGGATTGAAACGGATGTGCAATTAACCGCGGATCATGTTCCTGTGCTTATTCATGATAAAACAGTTAATCGTTGCACGAATGGGCAAGGTGCTGTGCGTTTTCATACCTTAGATGATTTACATCGCCTTGATGCAGGAAGTTGGTTTAGTTCACTCTATCAAGGTGAGAAAGTTCCTTCTTTAAGACAAGGATTGCAGCTTATTAAGCGTTCAGGAACAAAGCTCAATATTGAATTGAAAACATGGCCTGATGATGATGTTGAACGTTTATGTTTAGCGGTTTCTGACATGATAAAAAGTGCAGATATTCCGAATGAGCAAATTTTATTTTCTTCTTTTGATACGCATGCACTGATCGTTATGAAACGATACCTGCCTTTTATTCGCAGAGGCCAATTGTGGGATGAAATTCCTGATAATGCGTTAGAAACACTAAAAGCGATCGATGGTTTTAGTGTGCATTGTAATTACAAATATCTCACACAAGAACAAGCTCAAATGTTGAAACAAGCGGGTTATGAAATTTATTGTTATACCCCGAATAATCCTGAAGAAGTGAAAGATTTTGAGCAATGGGGTGTTGATATGCTGATCACTGATATGCCTGATGTTTATCTACCAAATGTTGATCAAATAGCAAAGTGAAAAAGCACTAACAATCCTGCTTACTTGTATTGAATAAGGCGTTATTGATGTGTTTGATGACGCCTTTTATCCTTTTCTTTCCGTATTTTAATTACAGAAATTAAATAAGAGAAACGTTGAGTAATAGATGTTTTCTTTACATTCTCTGCTATTATCCTGCGCAATTAATGAATAGATATTATTCAACTAGGTAATATTTATCTCATTAAAAATAAAAATGGGGAAAATGGTTAGCAAATATGGCGACCTTATCAACCCAACCTCTAAGAGTAGAGGTGCATTATTTCTACTTTAATTGCCAATAATATAATTGAGAGTGAAATATGAAAGAACTCGTTGTTGTTGCCATTGGAGGCAACAGTATTATTAAAGACAATGCTAGCCAGTCTATCGCTCATCAAGAACAAGCAGTACAAGAGGTTGCAGCCCATATTAGTGATATGGTGGCTGAAGGGTATAATATTGTTTTAACTCATGGTAATGGGCCACAAGTAGGGCTTGATTTACGTCGCGCTGAAGTGGCGCATGTGCAAGAAGGTTTACCGTTAACACCTTTGGCCAACTGTGTTGCAGATACACAAGGCGGTATCGGCTATTTAATACAACAAGCGTTAACGAATAAGCTTCGTGTTCAACAAAATAAACAAGCAGTTACCCTTATCACACAAGTTGAAGTAGATAAAAACGATCCTAATTTTGTTTCTCCAACAAAACCTATTGGTGCATTTTTCTCTGAACAAGAGATGGTGCAATTAAAGCAAGAAAATCCTCAATGGCATTTTGTTGAAGACTCTGGTCGTGGTTATCGTCGTGTTGTTGCCTCTCCAATTCCACAACATGTTATTGAATCTAGTGCAATTAAGTCACTATCAGAATGCGGCTATGTTGTTATTGCTGTGGGTGGCGGTGGTATTCCTGTGATTAAAAATGAACAGGGAAATTACCAAAGTGTCGATGCCGTTATTGATAAAGACTTGTCATCAACATTGCTAGCAAAAGAATTACATGCAGATATTCTTATCATCACCACAGGTGTTGAAAAAGTTTGTATTCATTTTGGTAAGCCAGAACAAAAAGCATTGGGTGAAACCTCGGTTGAGGAAATGACACAATATATGCATGAAGGGCATTTCCCTCCGGGCAGTATGCTTCCAAAAATCGAAGCCAGCCTCTCATTTTTAGCCGCGGGTGGAAAAAGAGTGATTATCACAACGCCAGAAAAACTGGCTTCTGCCTTAAAAGGTGAAACCGGAACGCATATTGTTGTTTAATTTTCGCAATCAAAAGTACTCCGTTATTTAATTGATAAGCGCCTTATTTATAAAAGAGTAAGGCGCTTATTTTATGCAGAGTTTCTTAATATATCGATGATTAAATAGTGTGATTAGCGGGGTAGGCTTTCGCGTAATGGCGCGGATTTAATCGTGAAAATAATCCTATCGTGATAATCACTAAAACCGCATGAAATGCCCATGCATAAGTAAAGCTTCCGTCAGGTTGACGCAATATCACTGCCACTAACGGTCCAAAGGCAGCAATGATAAATCCTCCACCTTGCATTAATGCCGACAGCGCGCCCGCTTGTGCTGGATCAGGAATATGATCGAGCGCGACAATCATCATCATGGAAAAACATCCACCTAAGCCACAGCCTAAGAAAATACTCCACAGATAAGGCGCACTCATCGGAATAGTCATTATTGCAATAAAACCGATAAATTGACTTAGTAATGTCAGCATAAGCCAAAAACGTCGGTCGTGATTTTTAGCCGCTAAGAAAGGAATAATTAAAGCAGCAGAGGCTTGGAAAAGCGAAAGGATAGCGACAAGAGAGCCACTTTGTGCACTTGGCATTCCTAACGATTGGTAGAAAGGTGCCAACCATGTCACAACTGAAGCGTAACCTGCATTAACGCAACCAAAACCTAAAATAAGCAATCCTGTTCTGGGGCGCCAAATTAAGGTATTGAGTGATATTTTATTAGCAGATATGGCACTGTTTTTAATAGAAAAAAGAATAGCGACAAATGCAAAGCCTGCTGGAAGTGCAAACCACGCTAAAGCATTTTGCCAATGACCATTAGATGCCGTAATAATCGGGGATAATTGAGCACCTAATGCGCCTCCCCCCATTAGCATGGCGGAATACAGCCCCATCATAATAGGCGTTCGATGTCCAAACCATCCTTTAATAATGCCAGGAAATACCGCTTGAATATAAGCCACGCTCAAACCGCAAAAGAGGGCAGTCAGTAATAACTGATTGCCATCAGAAACATAAGCTCGAGAAAATGAGCCTATAAGAAGCAACAACATTGCGACTAAAAGCCCTTTTCGAACTTGAATATAAGACTGTAAGAAAGGAACGATTAATGCGCCTATTCCCATTAAAAGCATGGGCAATAAGGTAAGTAATGAGACTTGGCTATAACTCATTCCTGTTGATGCAATAATATTATCAATAACAGGGCCTGGGCCAGTTAAGAAGGGGCGTAAATTTATCCCGACTAAAATAATAGTCAGGACAATCTGCCATGTTTTTTTTCTTGGTAAGGCAGTCATTATAATTCCCTGATAAACATAAATATTATCTACTTTATGGACAATGTTGATATAAACAGATGAGGGGTTTTATATCAACATAAATATCATTAGGTATTTTAATTAATCATCACGCTATTTAAGCGATGTATTTTAATTTCCACTGTTTAATCTGACTGTTGGGATTAATTAATACAAACTCATAATGTTCAAAATGAGAAAGTACCTTTTTAAATTCCAGTGCTGCTTTATCTAAATCCCACGATTTAGGGAAATAAAAGCCATCAAAAGGGATGTTTTCAAGTTGTGTACTAAATTGATGAATAAATTCATCAAACCCAGCATAAAAGAGTGCGATTTTTCCAGACCAATTAATGTGATAAGTATTATCTTGTTGGCGCTGGAAGTGAATTTGATGATTTTTACATGCATCATGACCTAATAAGTAAATACTAAAAGCGGGGACTTCTGCTCTTTCTTCATCACTATCGATTTGAGGGACAATATCAACATTAAATTGATGAGTAATAAAGTTATCAAAATCGAACGGCGTATTTCCTGTGCTGAGCAAAATACCTTGGTCATCAGACCAATAAGTTGAGGAGAGTGTACAACAGTGATAATTATCCCAAACAATGGGAGCTTGCCAGTGAGCTAGGCTGGTATATTCTTCTTCGTCATCTGATTCATCTTCGTCGATATCATCCAGATAATCCTCACCTTCACTTAAATAGTAATCGGCACTTCTAAGATGAAGATCAAACCAAAGTTGACCATGTTTATCTAATCGACCTGACCAGACAAATTCTATAATTTTATGGGATTTCGGATAGGCACTATCAATAAAAGTAATGGTACGTACTGGTGTGGTCATGGTCTGTTTTCTTTTAAATATAGGTTTGTTTACTAGGGTAATAGAGTGATAACTATCAGCATGATTATGATAAAAGTGATGCTCACTCTAAAATATCATACATTACACGGTGTAATAGAACTCAAATAAGTGAGATAGTGATGTTAACGGCATTAAATCAGCAACTACCTATTCCTTCTGCAATACATGAAAATGGAAAAGAAGAGAGATGGCCATTAATTGATAATAAATATGCCTTTCCCAAAGATTATATTGCGTTTATCACCCAATATGGATCAGGTCAGGTAGTTGATTTTATAACGTTATTTAACCCCTTTAGTAAAAATGAGTACATTAATTTTTTCCAGCAAAAAGAGCAGATCCTTGAAGATTTCAGCTCATTAATCAATGATGATCCTAATTACTATCGTTTTGTTCTATATCCAAAATGTAATGGGCTTTTACCCATTGGTGTTACTGATAATGGTGATACGCTTTTTTGGGTTGTTTTATCAGAAAATAGTGAGCTTTGGACAATGGCAATTATTCCATCTAGAGGATCAGAGGTAGAATTTATTGCAGAGAATCTGACAGGGTTTTTAGAGGGAGTTTTATCAAAACGAATACGTTGCCAATCATTCCCCGAGGGATTCCCATCAGAAAAAATGATATTTAGCCCAGAAGTTTGATGAGTTATTTTCCTATGGGGAGTTGAGTCACAAAATAGGAAGTAGCAAGTCCAATAAAGATAGAAATGCTAAAGCTAATCAGTGTACCTAACATAACATATTCTGTTAGCTTTTTATCTTGATCATTTTGTAATTCACCAAATCTAAATATTGATTTAGCTGCTAATAAAAAGCCAATTGCTGCAAATTGATTTAAAAGAATAAAAGTTAAGATTAGTATTCTTTCTAAATAACCAATAGATTGACCCGCAGAAACGAGTGTTGAGCCTTCTACTGCAACAGGTGTCCATTTCTTTAGTAACATATAAATAAGGCTCGAAATAGGCTTTAAAAGAATGATGTAGGCAAGAACAACAATAAGATATTTGTAGTTGATATTTTTAAAACTAAGATCATGGAATATTTGAGTATTTTGATCAACAAGCACTATCCATAAAAAGGTAATCATGAATAAATGAAGAGCTTGATCAGTAATAAACCATCTTAAAGAGTTATCAGTATAAGATTTACCAAGATCAAAAAAATAATGTGTTATTAATATAATTAGACTGTAAATGAAAATAAAACTAAAACTTATCTCAGACATTAAAACTAGAATAATAAAGGTTATTCCAGCGTGCAGTAGTGAGTGTAAGTAAAGCTCTTTAGATTTGTAATGTAGAGCATTTCGCGCTTCTATCCATGCTTTAGGTTGTAAATAAAAATCAAAAGCAATATGAGCAATATAGAGAGAAATAAGAAGCGTAAAATTATACATATCAATAAGCCTTGTTAATTAAATAATTAACGTATTGAATATATTCATCTATTAACTGGTAGTGGCTAGCGTTCAATAATCGTGTAATATTACTTCTCGATTTTTTTAATTCATTGGCAATAGCATAATGAGATTTATCTTCATTAACCATATATTTAAGTAAAACTTGCGCTTGTGCTCGAGTTATTTCTTTAAGTTGTATATCTAAGTATTTAGTCACTAAAGTAATATTTTTTTGAAATTCTTTATCTGATGTAGATATTGTTAATATTTCACTTTTCATCTTATCTAATCCTTCGCCCGATAAGATAAAGGCTTCACCCATTGATGTTCTAATATCATTACGCAATGGATTAATTTGACCGATACCAATACTTTGACGAGCACTGATGTTTAGTTCTGACGTTTTCAATGCTAATTGAATAACGATAGCAACTTTAATGGCATCATAAGCGTGTAAGCAAACAAGTTGGAAGGAGTCACCGCGATATCTGTCATATTTAAGTGGTAACTGTTCTGAGAGTAATTGAACCGTCTGCTCCAAGGTATAGAGCATAACATCATAGTTTTCAGGTGTGATGTTTCTAGAGCCTATGATATCACCTGTAATCACACTTACGATGTCTTTATTCATTAGCTTGCTCTTATTATTTTGTGAGAGAAATAGAATGAGTATAGTGATCTTTTACTCAGTTATTTAATTGAAATACAAAAAAGAATGTTACCATATTTGGTAACATGGTCAAATGTTACCATATTGGGTAACTTAATGATTTATGTTATAGAGCAAGCGTGAAAAATAGGCAACAAAAAAGCCTTTTCTAGAAACCCAGAAAAGGCTTTTTATAAAAATAGACCTAACTGACTAGGATCAGTTCATGCCGTATTTTTATTCTTTTGGCTCTCATGCTATCTGGTGTTATTTTAATATTTAATAAAATCAAATAGATAATTAAAACTTATACTGTATATTGTTCCAGTGTTTATTGACGTTTTCGTATTTGTACATCACACTATGTATAAACATTTGTATAAACAATCTGGACTATCAATGGCAAATGAACTAAATAAATTGAGCGATAAAAAGGTTAAAGCCCTTTATGGCAAGCCTGTATCTAAAATTGAGTTCGTAGCTGATGGGGCAGGGCTTAGCGCTAAGGTATCTGTCGCTGGTGGTGTGAGTTGGGTTTTTACTTATAGACTAGATGGGAAAAAGTTAAATCGCCTAACACTAGGGCGATATCCTGATATGAGTTTAAAAGAAGCCAGAGAACTCCGTGATAAGTGTCGTAACTGGCTGGCATTAGGCAAAGATCCAAAGCTACAACTAAATATAGAGGTTCAATCCTCATTAAAGCCTGTCACAGTGAGAGATGCTTTAGAGTATTGGGTTGAAAATTACGGGAAAGGTAATCGAGTTAATATAGTTAGGCATGTCGCTCAATTAGAAAAGCATATTTACCCTTATATTGGTGAAATGGCTTTAAGTGATTGTGAAACCCGCTATTGGTTAAATTGCTTTGATAGAGCACGACAAGAATCACCCGTTGCAACTGGCTATGTATTTCAGATGTGTAAACAGGCATTAAAATTTTGCAGAGTTAGGCGATATGCTGTTAGTAGTGCTCTTGATGATTTAACTATTCCTGATGTTGGTAAGAAACAGAATAAAAGGGATCGGGTACTTACTGATAAAGAACTAGGGGAATTATGGAAATCACTTAATGAGAATAAACATATTCCCTATTATAAATTTTTACTCAAAATTCTTATTATATTTGGATGTCGCTCGCATGAAGCTAGATTATCAGAGTGGAAAGAATGGGACTTTGATAATTGGATTTGGACTGTACCAAAGGAACATACAAAAACAAATGAGAAAATTATTCGTCCAATACCTATTTATATAAGAGATTTCATTAAAGAATTATATTCAGTAAATAAAAAGACAGGTTATTTATTAGGTGAATTAAAAAAATCTGAGGCAGTTTCTCAATACGGTCGTAATTTATGGGAAAGATTTAGTCATGCTGAGCCTTGGACATTACACGATTTAAGGCGGACATTTGCGACAAAATTAAATGATATGGGAATTCTCCCTCATATTGTAGAGCAATTACTAGGTCATGCTTTACCAGGAGTAATGGCTATTTATAATCGTAGCCAATACTTACCTGAGAAATTAGATACACTTAATAAATGGTGTGAGCGATTAGACTTATTGGCAGAGAATAATAAAAATGTAGTTACTTTAAATGTGAGGTTAAGATGAAAGAATATCCTGAATATGTAGATGATACCATAATTAAGTGGTATGAGTCTGATATAATATCAGATTTTAAAATACCTATTCCTGATGAAAATAAAGATGATTTAGATAAAGCTGGTTGTTTTTTTGATTCGAATGTTTGGAATGAAACATTATCAGAAAAAGAAGTAGTACAGACTTTAATATTTAATGATGATATGCGTTTTATATGGTCTTCTTTATCAAAAAGAGCTAATGAATTTCGTATTCCATATGTATTTTATCAAAGTTTGACTCATGAGATAATTGAAGCTTATGCAGGCCCGAATAATTGGGAGTTATTAACACAAAAACAAAAAGAAGAAAAAATGGAAAAAATAAAAAAATTATCTTTTGAACTTTGTAAGGAAATCTCAAATACGCCATTAGACTTATCAGTAATGAATTTTGCAAATTATAGCTTTTTCTTTGAACGATTTAATATGATAGCAAAAAGTGACGTTCAGAAAAATAGATTAGACCATCATTTAGATAAATATTGTGAAATTAAAAATTCACAATATATTCCTAAAACTGGATATGATGGAGCTATAGGATGGGCATGGACGAGTGTAGGTGTAACTTCTCCATCAATTGGTTCAGTACTCCAAACTTTAAGTGAAAAAGCAGATTCATTTAAATGTGAGTCAATCTTAAAAAGAAAAAATCAAGTTAGAAGGGCATTCTTTATTAGAAAATTATCAAAATTTTTTATGGAGAATTTTGGAACCCCTCTTCATAATATAACAGCAACTATTAGTGGCGTTTTTTTAAAAGAAGATATTTCAATAGAAGAAGTCAGGTCTATCATAAGATAGTATTTACTAGCCATTGGTGTAAAAAAAACAAAATTAATAGATTTGCGCCAATGGTATTAAATTTTTTTATATACATAATTAACCCCAACGGTTTAATTCTAAAATTTTTAGTTAAATTAAGCCAACTTTTTTTATTCTATTTTTTTAGTAAAAATACCCTTACGAAAACACAAATACAGTGAGGGGTACATGAAAAATCAATTCTTAACACCAACACCAGAAGAACGTCGCTCCATCCTTTTAGAATATGGCGAACAATATGACCGTTTGGTTCGTGAGAAAGATCGCCAACGCATCACATCCATTTCACGTACAACAGCTTACACGCTAGAAAAAGAAGGGCGTTTCCCTGCTCGTAAAACGCTGGGGCGTAATTCCTGTGCATGGCTATTAAGTGATTTGTTGCTATGGGTTCGTAACCCTCCAGCCGTGGAAAACATTAATAATCCATATAGCCGTAAAGTGAGTTAATAGAAGCAAGTCGCAATTGCAAGCAATTAACCAAAATACGAATTTGCGAGCTTTTGCAACTTATTTCATTCAAGCTAAATATGTTGTCGCGATAACTCTTATTAATTAAATAAAAAGAGAATAAATATATGAAATTGGAAAAAAACAGCTTAATTGCTGATGGATTTGCTCACCCTAAAATCAGTCAAGAGCATATTTTGAATATTAATTTAGATAATATTTCTGTTATTCGCTTTGAAGGCATTCAGGTGCGGATTATTAAAATTAATAATGAACCGTGGTTTATTGCTGCGGATATCTGTAAAGCTTTAGAAATTAAAAACGTAACAAATGCGATTAAAACATTAGACGGTGATGAGAATACCCTATGTTCAATAAAGGGTATTAAATCCAGTGCAGGACTTCCCCTGTTTAACCTTGTGGCTGAATCTGGTTTTTATAAGCTAATTACTCGTAGCCGTAAAGCCACTAAGGAAGGGACTTTTGCACACCGTTTTGCTAACTGGGTATTTCGTGATGTCATTCCATCTATTCGTAGAAAGGGAGCTTATGGGGTTCCTTTTGGCGAATTAAATGACTTAACCAGAAGGCAAAAACAATACAAAGAAAAATCATCACAACTAGGTCGTGATTTACAAGCTTGTAGGGAAGAAAAAGCAAGTTTACAGCGTGAAGAAATAGCGTTGTGGCATAAGCATCAATCTGATTGGATTGAGGAGTGTTACTGATGAACATTGCTCAAGCGACAAATCTGTTCAGTTTGCGAGTAACTAATAGTTACGCACAAAAGAAAAAAGACAGCGTGCAGGCTGTCTTAATTCAACTTCATTCAGTGGAACAAGCTACTAACTACCCTAATTATATCGGGTTGGTTAAATATTTCCAATCCTCCATTGGAGGGTGGGATTTGATGTCTGTACGTAATACGTACGCAGTTCAGCATAGTAACCTAGTGAATGATGTTCATTCTGTTGATTGTTTGGCTTTGCGTTTCTCCGATTTAAGTTTTTTCTCACAGGCATCAATAACCCATGATGAAAAATTAGAATTTTCACGTTTTACACTTGAGTCAATTTCTTCAAGTAATTCATGTGGAAATCTAATTCCTTTGGTTGTTGATTTATTGTTTTTATATCCAGTAGCCATATATAGGGTTTCCTTAAATTGGTGTAGGAACACTATACAGGGAATTTTTCAATTTAAAATACTTGACGTGTTTATACACTTAGATATAAGGTGTTTGTACACCTTGCTTTGTTCTGGTGTGAAAATAGCAACGCCCCGAAGTGCTAGGAACACTATCGAGGCGTTTAACCAAAATGTTATACGAGGTAACACTATGGCTATGTATAAGTCTACCCAAACTCACCCTAAATTTAAATGGCGTTTTTTCTCATGCCAGCAATCTAAATATTTTTCCGTTGAAGCTACCAGTGAGCAAGAAGCCCGTTCTATGCTTCCAGATTCTCCTTGCCTATTCTCTGCTCGTATTCGTAAGGATGTGGCTCATGGATAAATCAATCGAGCTGTATAACGCAGAGTATAAGTCACAGCAAATTGGTACGTTATTTGAGGTGATTTTTGACTACGTTTGTAAACAGGAAGAAATAGATCACTATCTTTTAGATCTGATAAGCATCGCCTGCGATATGAATCAGCAGATTCATCAATATGCGGCTTCTGCTATGGGGGAAAATCATGCGTAACCCTCAACCTAATGAATTCTACACGCACAAAAACGGTGAGACAGTCAAAGTGCTGTCCATTCAGTTTAATCGTGTGATCTTTATCCGTGATGGATTTGATAGCCCCGTCATTATGGCTATTAACCAATTCACCAAAGAATATACCTACGCAGGGAGAGCTTAATCATGGCTGATATCTATGATTTTATTGTGCGGAGGGATTTTGATTCAATGAGTACAGACGAATTACGCCTCCTGAAAAGTGTGTCTTCTGATACTTATCACGGTCTACTATCTAGTTTAAAGGTAATGGGGGAGTGTGCATTCTGGGCATGTATCAACGAAGAATATTCTAATGAGCAGGCAAAGGACGATTTATTTCGTATTAGTGAGTCATTGATGTATTTACCTCGTTTGGTTGATGCCATGCGTTTTAATGAGCAAGAAGCGGAATTTAAAATTTATCAACGTGAGGGCTTTCCTTATACGGAGGTAGGCAATGACTAATATTGAGTTGATCCGTGAAGTAAAACGTAATGCGACCAATCATTGGGATAGTTTATTACCTCTGTGTGGGGTTAATGTACCTGAACGAGGTAAACATGGCGCATGCCCTGTATGTGGGGGAACTGACCGCTTTCACTTTATTGATGATCACCATAACGGCAATTGGTTTTGTCGCCAATGTGATGAGCCTAATCACGGTGACGGATTGGATTTAATTGCCAAAGTAAAGGGTATCTCTATTTATGAGGCGGCCAAAGAAGTCTCACAAGCTTTGTCATTGCCCTTACCTGAACCAGCCAGAAAGGAGGCTCCAAAATCAGAGTCTCAACCTATAACAGAAAAGGTACAAAAGCTGGTGGCTCAAACGACAGTAGGCAAATCAGCGTATCTGACTCAAAAGGGGCATGAGTGCCCCGTAAAATTACTTGCTGATGGTTCGATGCTGTTAATTATTCAGCGTGGTAGTGAGGTGACAGGGGCGCAAATTATCAAGCCTAATGGTGAAAAGCGTCTGATATCAGGGACAAAGAAAAAGGGGAGTTTTATCCTCTTATCTGAATTACCAGAAACTACCGAGACAGTATTGATTGCCGAAGGGTATGCAACCGCCTTAACAGTGAGTCAACTACATAGTGGTTTGGTGTTGGCTGCGATTGATGAAGGTAATTTATTATCCGTCACTGAATGGGCTAGAAAGCATTATCCCAAGGCAAAGATAATTATAGCTGCGGATAATGATATTAAGATTGGTCAGCCAAATGTGGGTAAAATTTCAGCAGAAAAAGCCGCTAAAACGGTTAATGGTTGGGTAACTTTACCGCCGACAGAAGATAAAGCCGATTGGGATGATTACCGTCAGCAATTTGGGATTGAGAAAGCAAAACAGGCGTTTAATGAAGGAATGTACCAAATGGATAATTTAGCCACAGTAACAGTTATTCATGCGGATAAAAAAGGGGCGAATACCAATCTCTCACAAATGGCGGCCAGTCAACGAGGCGCATTACTCGCAGAACGTTACGGAAAACTCGCTATTATTCCTGATAGTGAAATGGTTTATCACTATGTTGATGGGGTGTGGAACAAAGTATCTGATAGTGATTTACAACGGGCAATGGTGGCGATTTTTGATGAATATGAAACACCTTATAGCCCAACGGGGGTTAAAAATGCGATTGGTGCGTTGAAATTACAAATTCCAGTTTTAGGTGAGCAAAAGCGAGAGTTAATTGGTTTTAGTAATGGCGTGTATGATTTATCGACTCAACAATTTAAGCCTCATGCACCCGAAAACTGGTTACTTAATCATAATGGGATCGTATTCACTGCGCCTGAATCTAATGAGAATTTAAAACAACATGCCCCTAGTTTTTATAAGTGGTTATCTCATTCGGCTGGCAACGATGAAGAAAAGATGAACCGTATTAATGCGGGCTTATTTATGATTTTAGCTAATCGGTATGATTGGCAATTATTTATCGAGGTGACGGGTGAAGGAGGGAGTGGTAAAAGTGTTTTTACCTCTATCGCGACTTTACTTGCAGGGGCACACAATACCGCCAGTGGCAATATGAAAGCCTTAGATGAGGCGAGAGGGCGTTATCAATTTGTGGGTAAAAGTCTCATTACCTTACCTGACCAAGTAAAATACGTTGGAGAGGGGGCTGGCATTAAAGCTATTACAGGCGGTGATTTAATCGAGGTTGACGGTAAGTATGAGAAGCAATTCTCAACCATTATTAAAGCGGTTGTTTTGGCGACGAATAACGAACCAATGAGCTTTACTGAACGTAACGGAGGGATAGCGCGTAGACGGGTTATTTTCTCTTTTAATACCCCTGTTAAAGAGAATGATAAAGATCCCTTGTTACCTGAGAAGATAAGCAAAGAGTTACCCGTTATTATTCGCCATTTATTGAAATTATTTACCTGCCAAGATAAGGCTAAATTATTACTGCAAGAACAGAGAGATTCAGGCGAAGCTTTAGCTGTCAAAAGTAACTCAGATCCCTTGTACAGCTTTTGTGCTTATTTGGTTTCACTAGGCGAAGAGTTAGGGATGAAGATGGGGAATAAGAATATTTATCCTCGTGCGCCGAGGATCTATCTCTACCATGCTTATTTATCATTTATGGAAGCTTACGGGTTTGATAGACCGTTAACATTAACCAAGTTTGGGGATTCATTACCCAAGGTGATGCAAGAGTATAAAAAGGACTATCGAAAGTTTAAAACGAAACGGGGTTATTACTATAACGTTGATTTAACTGATGAAGCTAACGAGTGGCTTCCTGCAGTACCTGAGTTAAGAAAAAGTTAGCCCCCTAGTTATAAAGTTTTATGTTCAACTGTGCACCCTGTTCACCAATTTTTATATTTGATTGATTTATAATATAAAAACAGGGTGCATAGTTACTTCTGAACTGTGCACCAACTGTTCACCCTGTGCACCTTTTATATTTTTAGTGGTGCTAAAGTAGGAAAAAAGGCGGATGAATAAAAAGAGAAGGTCAGGAATTATTCATCATCAGCTAAAGTAAAGATATTGAGTAAGTGAGGTGGTGATATGGCTTTTATCGGAGATATAATTAGTTTAGCAAAAGAGTTGTTCATTCTTGTTACATCTAAAAATAAGGTATCAGATCAGTTTATTGATATTAACGAATATGATTCAGATGAAGATAAACGTTTAAAGATGGCTCACAATGAAAGAATGACTAGGCAAAGAATAACTGGACTCACTAATGAGACGGCACAAAAAGAAGCATTAAAAATGTGTGAGCACTATACCACAATTCCTAATTACAGATTTTTTGCACCATTTGATAAATGTGTAATTGTTGATGGAGACTCACATCAATTCAAACTCGATGAAGAAAAAAGAAAATTCTATGATAAAGAAAGTCAATACGCTTATATTGTCGGTAGTTTTTTCTTATTCCTTGCAGTTGTAACGTTTTGGTATGAAGGTATAACTAAATATACCTTAGTCATGTTACCAGTGTTCATTCTTATTGCTGTTATGTGTTATATAGCATGTTATCGCTTATTTGTTCCGAGTGAAAAAAAACTAAAGGAAGCTCAAAAATACATATCTGATTATTACAACTCTATAGATACAGATTGAATAGGTGGCAATATGACAATTACATTAAAAGAGATAAAAGAGCATCAAGAACGTTTCGATATTGGTGATATCAGCCGAATGAACACAGAAGAATACAAACAACTCCTCTTGAGAGAGGCTTTTTTCTGGCTGGATCATCATGAGGCACTTCGTCATCAGCTTTCAGGTGAAATCATTGCTTACTACCCTGATCAGGTTGATGCGCTGATAGAGCAGTTAAAAATATACAAACAAAGAATGCAGGAAGCAGGAAAAGGCGACTTTGATTAATAAAGTTTTGTAAATGTTTTGTCCTCATGTTTTCGCATGTTAAGCCCTTCAATTGTAGAGGCTTTTTATTATATTTTTCAGATATATATTGATAAGTGGCACTCAGACGTGAGCCGCCACTTGACCGTTTAATCAAGTTACGAGAGGTAGCCTGCGGGATGCAGAAAAAGATTATTCGGTCTTCCTCTCTTTCTGTGTTGGTTTCACGTCTTAACATTTTATTGTTTATGGAAACCACTTCATGAAAAGACTTCTCGAATTGCGCCAACAAAAAGCAACTCTCACCGAGCAAATGCGCTCATTGCTCACTAAAGCAGAAAACGAAAAACGTTCTCTCACTGACGGTGAGGCCAAAAGCTTTGATGAGTTACGTCATCAGTCGGAATCCCTGAATACTGAAATTGCCCGCTATGAAGCGATGGCAGAAGAAGAACGCAGTCAAGCAGGCAAACAGGTATTAGGTGATAAAGCCATCAGTAATGATGAATTACGTCATTATATCCTGACAGGCGAAACGCGCGCGTTATCTACAGGGGTTCCGGCTGATGGTGGCTATACCGTTATTCCTGAGTTGAATAAGCAAATTATGCAGCAATTAACCGATGATTCGGTGATGCGTAAAATCTGTACCATCAAAACCACTCACAGTAACGAATATAAACAATTGGTTTCTGTCGGTGGTGCAAAAGTCAATCACGGTGAAGAAGGTCACGCTCGTACTGAAACCAGCACACCGAAGTTAGAAGAAGTGAGTATTAAATTATTCCCTATCTACGCCTACCCAAAAACCACGCAAGAAATTATTGATTTTAGTGATGTGGATATTCTGAGCTGGTTAAGCACTGAGATTGGTGACACGTTCGTTGATACTGAAGAAGTCGATCTCGTCACGGGAGATGGTTTGAAAAAAGCAAAAGGTTTTTTAGCTTATCCTCGTGAAGCCAAAGATGACAAAACGCGTGCTTTTGGCAAATTAGAAAAACTGGAAGCAATGACACTGACAGCGGATAGCTTGATTGATTTGAAATTTAAGCTTAGAGCGAAATACCGTAAAAATGCTGTTTGGGTGATGAACTCCAATACTGCCGCTAAAGTACAGAAACTGAAAAATGGCAATGGGGATTATATCTGGCGTGACCGTTTACAGTCTGGCGATCCTGATACCTTATTAGGCTTGCCGGTTCATTACCTCGAAAATATGACCGACGATGTGATTGCATTAGGTGACTTTAAACGCGGTTACTTCATTGTGGATCATGAAACGGGGACACGTACTCGTCCTGACAATATTACAGAACCGGGCTTTATCAAAGTTCACACCGATAAATATTTAGGAGGTGGGCTGGTGGATTCTAACGCCATTAAAGTGTTGGAAGTGAAAGCTGCGGGTTAATAACTCTGGAAGCGTTCCTGTGATCTCAGGAGCGCTCTTTATTGTCAGGAATGTGTTATGAAAAATATTGAGTTAGAAATCCGTACCGCCACGCTGTCTGCCAGTGATAAAAAGCTGGTAGGTTATGTCATTAAATGGGGCTTACGTTCTCATGTGCTTTGGGATGAATTTGTCGAACAGTTTGCCCTAAATGCGTTCAGTAACAGCTTATCAAAGGGGAGTGATGTCAGGGCGTTATACGAACATGATTACACTAACCTATTGGGACGCACGACTTCTGGCACATTACAGCTTACCGAAGATGAAACAGGGTTACGTTTTGAACTCACTCCGCCTGATACGCAACTAGGGCGTGATGTTCTCACCTTGGTTGAACGAGGTGATATTTCAGGCATGAGCTTTGGTTTTCGAACGATTAAAGATCAGTGGGATATTGGTCAAGAGCCGTATGTCAGAACCGTATTAGAAGCCGAACTCCATGAAATCACCATCACCAGTTTACCCGCTTATCCTGATAGCGGCGTAGAAATTGCCAAACGCTCCTTAACACTCAGTAAACCGCAAGCGGTAAAAGATTTTGACCGCTGGTTACAATTAGCTGAGGTGGAATAATGTGGCCATTCAAACGTAAAGCCTCCGAATCCCGTAGTCTAAGTATTGATGAGTTTCTTTCTCTGGCAGGGATATCTAACACAAACTCAGGGGAACACGTTAGCTCGTCAACAGCGGAGGGCTTACCTGCCGTGATGAATGCGGTGACGGTCATTAGTGAAGCTATTGCCTCCATGCCCTGTTTTCTGTATCGAGTACACAATGATAAAGGGCGAGAATCAAGAGAGTGGTTAAGTGATCATCCTGTTGATTATCTTCTCAATGAAAAGCCAAATGACTGTCAGACCGCTTTTCAATTTAAGCGCACGTTAATGCGTCATTGTTTGCTCAATGGTAACGCCTATGCGGTGATTGCATGGGGCAAAGATGGACAACCTAAATCAATACATCCTTATCCACCCAGTGCGGTAGTGATTAATCGACTTGGGGAGCATCGATACAGTTATACCGTGACTGAACCGTATAGCGGTAAGGTGAAAACTTACCTACAAGAAGAAATTTTGCATTTACGTTATGCGACCGATGACGGTTTTTTAGGACGCTCACCCGTTACGATTTGCCGTGAAACATTGGGCTTAGGATTAGCTCAACAACGACACGGTGCGAGTATCATGAAAGACGGTATGATGGCATCTGGCATTATTAAATCGGGTGAATGGCTCGATAGCCTCAAAGGAACTAAGGCATTAGAAGCCCTAGAACGCTACAAAGGGGCACGTAATGCAGGGAAAACCCCCATTCTTGAGGGTGGCATGGAATATGAACAATTAGGCATGAGTAACCAAGATGCGGAATGGTTAGCCTCAAGGCGTTTTACCATTGAAGATATTGCCCGTATGTTCAACATTAGCCCTATCTTTTTACAAGAGTATTCCAACAGTACCTACAGTAACTTTAGTGAGGCAAGTCGTGCCTTACTGACCATCACTATGCGCCCGTGGTTAGCTAACTTTGAGCAACAAATTAAATCGGCGCTGTTACTCACGTCACCCACACCAAATATTCGTTATCAAGTGGAATTTGATACGGCAGATTTACTCCGCGCTAATCCTACCGAACGTTTCCGCAGTTATGAAACCGCGATTAAGTCAGGGGTTATGTGTCCGAATGAAGCCCGTGAGCGTGAGGGGTTGCCGCCTCGTGAAGGCGGTGATGAATTTAGTCAGGCATGGAAACAGACCGTCGAGGTCAAGAAAGGTGCTGACAAGGAGGATGAATGAAAGCAGGGCGCATGAATCAACGGGTGACTATTCAACGCTCAAAACTAAAACCAGATGCCCTCAGTGGTAATGAGGTGATGTGGTTTGATATTGCGACAGTCTGGGCAGAGGTAAAAGGCATTCGAGGGCGGGAATATTTCAGTAGTCAACAGACACAAAGTGAAACCACCGTGAGAGTTTGGTTGCGTTATTTTCCTGATGTGACTACCGCGGATCAGTTGATGTTTCACTACGCAGGTACGGACGGCAAGTATTGGGATATTAAAAGTATTGTGGCCGATAAAGCCAAGGGCAGTATGGAAATGATTTGTGTGGGGGCAGAACGTGACGACAACTAAGCCAGAAATTGGTCTTGATGAAGTGAAGTTACATTGCCGTATTGATGGGAGTGATGAAGACAAACTGATTGAGTCTTATATCACGGCAGCATTAGAAGTCTGTCAACAACATATTGGCAAACGATTTGAAGCAGGACTGGACTTTACTCCCGCGATAAAGATTGGCTGTTTAATGTATATCTCATTGCTGTATGAGAACCGAGGTTTTATCAGTGAAGGTGAGATAAAAGAAATCCCGTTTACGATTAAATCATTGTGGTCAGTTTATCGCGATGTGGGAGTGTATTAGATGCCATGGCAACCACTAAAGCGTTGTAGCTATCCAAGCTGTAATAAGCGTGTGAAGTCTGGGCGATGTGATGAACATAAACGAGAGGCTAGACGACAACAGGACAGTCAGCGAGGAACGCGAACCGAACGAGGTTATAGCAATCGATGGGGGCAGTATCGCTTGCAGTATCTCAAGTTAAATCCGTTATGCGTGCATTGCCTCAGAAAAGGGATATATACCCCTGCAACTATTGTTGACCACATTATCCCTATTAATGGTGATAGTGATGTGTTGTTTTGGGTGGATTTTAATCATCAAGCGTTATGCCACAGTTGCCATAATACCAAAACCTTTAAGCATGATCCTCTTACTAAACAAAAGCGTAAAAATGGGGAATATCGAGAGTTAGAGGAAAAGGCGACACGACATAATGATTGGCGAGATGAGTATAACCGTAATGCGTGAAGATGAAGTAAATCAATTGGTTAAAGGGCTTCTTAAGCACAGTGAACCGTATCGACAACGACAACTAAAAACGCCTACAACGCACACAGCAAGGCGCACAACACAACGCGATAGGGAGCTTATGGAATGTTTCCGAAATCGTTATAGAAGCGCATAGAAGGAGTGGGGGCATCAAAAATGACAAACGCTCTCGTTTCAGGAACCGCGCACCTCCTCGAATTTTTACGCACGGCAATTTTTTTGAAAATAATTTACTAGGAAATAGAAATAGTTATGGCAAGAGCACCTAAACCCCCTGTTTATCTTAATGAGATAGCGACGAAAGAGTGGAAAACAAAAGCCAAAATATTGGCAGAACGTGACGATCTGACGTTAGCCGATTGGAACAATTTAGAATTGTATTGCGTCAATTATGCGATGTACCGTAAAGCGGTTGAGGACTTAGATAATCGAGGGTTTAGCATTATCAATAGTCAAGGCAGTGAGAGCCGTAATCCCTCATTGAGTGCCAAGGCTGATGCTGAAAAAATCATGATTAAAATGTCTTCCTTACTGGGGTTCGATCCCGTTTCTCGTCGTAAAAATCCAATTGAAACCGAGGAAGAGGACGAATTAGATCGCCTATGAACGCATGGGAGCAGTACGCAAGCGACATCAAAACAGGCAAAATCCCCGCCTGTCAGCGGTTAAAGCAAGCCGTTGAACGTTACTATAATGACTTAAATAACCCGCTTTACACCTTTGATAATGAGGTCGTAGAGCGTTTTATCGGGTTCTCCCGCGTTTGCTCGCATGTTAAAGGGCACTTGCGAGGTAAGCCGATAGAGCTTGAGCCGTGGCAACAATTTGCCTTTGCTAATCTCCTTGGTTTCAAGGTGACCTCAACGGAGCGAAGAAAATACCGCAGTGCTTATATTCAGGTTCCCCGCAAAAATGCAAAATCCACCGTTGCGGCAATACTGGCTAATTGGTTCTTGGTGATGGAAAACGGGCAACAAGATATTTATACCGCCGCAGTGAGCCGAGATCAGGCGCGTATTGTCTTTGATGATGCCCGTCAAATGTGTGTGTTGTCTAAACCACTTAAAAAACGGGTGGTCATACAGCAACATAAAGTTATTAATCCGAAACGTAATAGCTTATTGAAACCTCTTGCCGCTAAAGCCGCGACTATTGAGGGAACCAATCCCAGTTTAGCGATTGTTGATGAATATCACTTACACCCTGATAATGCGGTTTATTCTGCCCTTGAATTAGGGATGGGGGCACGTCCTGAAGGGATTTTATTTGCGATCACAACGGCAGGCAGTAATGTCATTTCAGCCTGTAAACAACATTATGATTATTGTTGTCAAATCCTTGCAGGTGAAGAACAAAATGAATCGTTATTTGCTTTGATTTATGAACTCGATGACGAAAAAGAAATTGACGATGAACGTCTGTGGATAAAGGCGAATCCCAATCTTAATGTGTCAGTTGATGGTGATGCTTTATATGACACGATACAAAAGGCACGAGGCATTCCCTCTCAATGGACGGAAATGTTAACTAAACGCTTTAATATCTGGTGTCAGGGTGAGACTCCTTGGATGGGGGAAGGGGCATGGTTAGCGTGTAAAATGGACTATACCGAAACTGATCTACGAGGCTTGGAGTGTTATGCTGGGATGGATCTATCTTCTACGGGGGATATTACCAGTGTCTGCTATACCTTTCCTGTTGATAATGAATTGTTGTTATTAACTCGCCACTATATCCCCGAAGCGCAGTTACAGAACCCCGCCAATAAGAACAGGGCTATTTACCGTCAATGGGTTAAGTCAAGTTGGCTTCGTACCACTCCTGGTGATTGTATTGATTATGATCGCATTCGTGATGATGTGCTTAGAGACAGCCAACAATTTAATATCAAATTGACAGGTTTTGATACATGGAACGCTACCCATTTAAGGACACAGCTACAAGGTGCGGGGTTAGATGTTGAGCCATTCCCTCAAACTTACATGAAGTTTAGCCCTGTGGCGAAATCAGCCGAGGTATTCGTTAATCGTAAAATCATTCGTCACAATGGCGATCCGGTGCTTGCGTGGGCGATGGCTAATGTTGTAATGGAAACGGACGCAAACGCCAATATCAAGCCCAATAAAAAGAAATCAGCGAATAAAATAGACCCAGCCGTTGCGTTCTTAATGAGTTTTGGTACATGGCAGATAGAGCATGAGGATTTTGTCTTTAGTTTAACGGATGAGCAAAAAGAGCGTTTAGCCTCATTCGATGGGGTGTAACTGATTTATTGTCAGTTGCAAATTTTCGTTATCAACCACGATGAGAATCACCATAGTTGCAGACGGTCAAATTGACCGTTAGCAATAAAAACAATGTGTTGTAACTTATCACCATTGGTCACTAAAACAATGACCAATGAGCGTTAATCTAGTTTTATGACAGAATTAAGTGTTATCAAGCAGTTATAAACATAAACCCACTTTGTGTGGTAATTAATTATAATCAATTAGTTATCCTGATAGTTGAGATGTTGCGACGAATTTCTTCGGAACCTATTGTCTAAAGTGAGGACTTCGAAGTAAGTGATGCAATAAAAAGTGCATCGGTTGAAATGATTAATGGTTTAAAACCTACGTTGTAGAAATCACCATTCAGATGATAAAGATGGGAAAAGGTGTAACGGAAATCATCACACCTTCAAAAACAGTCAAACTATAACCTGTATATCGACATACTTCTTAGTACTGTTACCCTTTCCGACTATGCCTATAATTACAAGCGTTAAGACTAGCCTCAATTTTGAGAAGACTGATTTTATTGATAAATATAGACTCAAAAATGAGTAGATTGATTTTATTGGTAAAATTAGACTGCACCCACATTTGAACTTTAATAGAAATCATTATGCTATAAAAAAGTGCACAGTATGCACAGTTGGTGCACACCGTATTCACCCTTATTTATTGTTAAATATCAATTGATTAAGTTGATGGTGCATAGGGTGCACAGTTGAGGGCTTCAAAAAGATTTATAGGGGGGGTAAGGAACAAATCGCAGGATAATAAAGTTTATTTGTACATAATTTAAACTACGAAAGTTTTGTAGTTTACCTATCTCTTTCTTTTCACATTAAGCAATCAGTCTGGCGAAACAGCTGCCACCATTTTGATCATACCTTTGGCATAACATAGTTAGAAAGCTAACAATCATCACGTTTGTATCTATCTTATCGGTTGTTTATACAATTGTTCAGGTATCCGTGTATAAATATATGTATAAACAACAACAAAAAAGCCCTTAACAAATAATGAAAAGGGCTTTTTGATTCAATGTGTTATACGACTTCTATTAATTCATGCCGTATTTTTTCAGTTTCTTACGCAGTGTGCCACGGTTAATGCCCATCATTTGCGCTGCACGCGTTTGGTTGCCACGGGTGTACTGCATTACCATGTCCAACAATGGCTGTTCAACTTCAGCCAATACTAGCTCATATAAGTCATTAACATCTTGACCATTTAATTGAGCAAAATAGTTCTTCAGTGCTTGTTTAACTGAGTCACGTAAAGGTTTTTGGGTCACCTGATCTTGTGAATTTACGGTGGCAACTGTTAGTACGTCTGAATTTACGCGTTGTTCGAACATAGTTCTGTCAGCTCTTTTATTTATTTACGCAAAAAATTTTCGAAATATGCTTCCAACGCCTCCAGCTGTTCGCTGGCATCCTCTATGGCGTTGAAGGAGCGCCGAAACTGGTCATCAGGGGCATGTTCCTTGAGATACCAAGAGACATGCTTGCGTGCAATGCGAGTTCCTTTGCCTTGACCGTAAAAGTCGTGCAACTCACGCACATGCTTTTGCATTATTTGTTGTACCTCTGCAATCGGCAGAGGGGGCAACAGTTCACCTGTGTCCAGATAGTGCTGGATTTCCCGAAAGATCCAGGGTCTTCCCTGAGCAGCGCGACCGATCATCAAAGCATCGGCTCCAGTGTAGTCTAATACTGCTCTGGCTTTTAGCGGGTCTGTTATGTCTCCATTCGCAATAATGGGAATAGAAACACTCTGCTTAACTGTCCGAATACTGTCGTATTCGGCTTCCCCTTTGAACAAACACTCGCGTGTACGTCCATGAATAGTGAGAGCCTGAATACCACAACGTTCAGCCAATTTGGCAATCTCTACACAGTTACGTTCATCAGGTGACCAGCCAGTACGGATCTTGAGAGTAACAGGAACATCTACCGCGTTAACCACAGCAGAGAGGATCTCTGCGACAAGGTCGGGATGACGAAGTAGTGCTGAACCGGCTAGCTTTTTATTCACCTTTTTTGCAGGGCAACCCATGTTAATGTCGATAATTTGAGCGCCACTATCTGCGTTTATTTTCGCAGCTGCCGCCATATCAACGGGATCACTTCCTGCAATTTGTACGGAGCGGATCCCCAATTCATCACTATGTACCATTCGTAATCGAGACTTGTCTGTCTGCCAAACCTGAGGATTGGAAGAAAGCATTTCAGAAACTGTCATACCCGCACCCATATCATAGCAAAGTGACCGAAAAGGTCGGTCTGTAACGCCAGCCATGGGAGCCGCGATAAGGCAATTTTTTAACTGATACTGTCCGATTCGCATAGATGAAAAGAGGGCCAAACTGTGACTGCAAGGGCGCGTATATTACGCATTTTTTGCCAGATATGAAAGGACAAAGTTTAACCAAATTGCGAAAAAAAGTTACTTTTTTACACTTGATTTTTTATGAACTGATTATTTAATCAATAAAAACATAATGTTATGTATTTTTAAAAAATTAAAAATTGACGATATAGAATTGATAAACAAGTGGAACTAAGTAGAGTTTATCAGGCAAAAATGTGATTAATGCCTGATAAACAATAATTAAGTGAAATTTTAACGCAATGAGATTATCTCATTTTGGTTAATATTTGTTCGATGTTATTTTTTCACACCGGTAATACGGCACCACTCTTCTTTTTCGGCAACAGGATCTAAGTTAAATAGTCCTTCATAGGCGGCTGCTACACCTTCTGCTTGTGTCGCTAACACACCAGAAAGGCCTAGGTGTCCACCTTGACGTGGCAGTGTACTGATAACAGGTGCAAGTTCACGCAATGGACCTGCTAAAATATTAGCGACGACAACATCGGCACTGAGGTTATCTGGTTGGTCTTTTGCCAGATACAGTGTGAGTGCGTCAGAAACGCCATTACGCTGCGCATTATCACGGCTTGCTTGGATGGCTTGAGGATCGATATCAATACCAATTGCTTTAGCTGCACCCAGCTTTAATGCCGCAATAGCTAAAATGCCAGAGCCACAACCGAAGTCGATAACCGTTTTACCCACTAAATCTAAACCATCAAGCCACTGAAGGCATAATGAGGTAGTAGGGTGGGTACCTGTACCAAAGGCAAGACCAGGGTCTAGCATGACGTTCACGGCGTTAGGATCAGGTACTTCACGCCAGCTTGGGCAAATCCATAAACGCTCACCGAAACGCATTGGGTGGAAGTTATCCATCCATTCACGTTCCCAATCTTTATCTTCGAGTTGTTCAACTTTGTGCAGGAAGCCTTTACCGAGTAGTGGCGTATTTTCTAACATCGCCACAACGATTTTCATGTCAGTTTCTGCATCATATAAACCGATAACGTCAGTATCACCCCAAAGGCGAGTTTCACCCGGTAACGGTTCAAAAATAGGGGTATCGTGACTATCTTGGAAAGTCACTGAAACGGCACCGCTTTCAACCAATTCATCACCAATAGCTTCTGCATTAGCGGCGGTTGCATTAAGTCTTAATTGTATCCAAGGCATAATTAGTCTCTTTAAAAACGAATTCACTGTAATGATGCTGATTGAGGCAGAGTATGCTCTCCAAATCGATTAGCCACAAGAAACGCGACTAAGCTCAATAACAGTGATGGAACAATGGGGTGAAATCCAGCGATCTGGATGTTAAATGTCGCAAGGGTGGCATAGAGTGTGGCACCTGTGATCATGCCCGCAATAGCACCATAACGGTTAGCTTTTTCCCAATAAAGCCCAAGAACTAAAGGCCATAAGAAAACAGCTTGTAGGCCACCAAAAGCAAGTAAGTTAAGCCAAATAATCATTGATGGTGGGTTCCATGCTGCAAATAGCAGTAACACACCTAAAATCAAGGTCGAAAGGCTCGATAAACGAGAGATGCGTTTCTCGTTAGTTATCGCATGCGGAGCGATATTGAGATAGAGATCTTTGACCAAAGTTGCTGACGATTGTAACAGTTGCGCATTTATCGTCGACATAATGGCGGCCATAGGCGCAGCAAGGAAAATACCGGCTGCAATAGGCGGTAATACTTCAACCATTAATGTTGGAATAACTTGATCAGGAACAGTGAGATCAGGAATGATCGCCCGACCTAATGCGCCAGCAAAGTGCATACCAAACATCAATAATGACATCACGATTGTGCCAATAATGATCCCTTTATGCATGGCTTTACTGTCTTTGTAAGAGATGCAACGTACCGCAGTATGTGGCAAGCCAATAACACCAAAACAGACAAGAACCCAGAATGATGCCATAAACGGGCCACTTAAAATCCCATCAGCTCCTTGAGGAGAGGTTAATGCAGGATCGATGGTATTGAGTTTTTGTATCGCAACATCTAATCCACCTGCTTTATAGATAATGGCAAACAGGAGAATAAATGTACCAAGTAGCATCACAAGGCCTTGTAAGGCATCGTTTAATACGCTGGCTCTAAATCCGCCAATCGCAGTATACAGCGCAATGGAGATCCCAAAGATCAGCAAGCCGAATTCATAAGGAATGCCTGCTGCAGTTTCTAATAAGCGTGCTCCACCAATAAATTGCACAGTCATCGCGCCGACAAAAGCGACTAACAGGCTTAAACTGGCAAACCAGACGAGGAAACGACTTTTGTAACGAGCATAAAGCATGTCATTTAAGGTAACAGCATTATAACGGCGCGCTAAAATGGCAAACTTTTTCCCTAAAACACCCAAAGAGAGCCAAATAGCGGGAAGTTGGATCATTGAAAGTAATACCCAACCAATACCGTATTTATAGGCAGCACCCGGCCCGCCAATAAAGGAGCTTGCACTGACATAAGTTGCAGTGATAGTCATGGCTAGCACGAAGCCACCCATTGAGCGGTTACCAAGAAAATATTCGTTAAGAAATTCGCCTTTTTCACGCTTACGATAAGCATAAGCTGACAGCAGAAAAACTAACAGAAGGTAGCCAATCAGTGGCACTATGACTTCAGTTTGCATCGTCATGCTCATCTCCTAACGGCATATCTTTGAAAAAGTAGCGCACCATCAGATAGCACAACAGAAAAAACAAAACAGGTAGGAATAAGCATGAAAGCTCAAACCAAAGAGGTAAACCAGTAATGCCTAGTGTGTTATCAGGTAAATAGGCGGTAATTAACCAACCCAACAAATACATAAAAGTTAAAATTAGGGCCCAAAGGGCTTCTTTGTGGGCCTGAACAAAACGTTTGTCCATCTGTTCTCCCAATCTTAATAGGGTTAAAAATGAATGGGAGGATTGTACGGGAAAGTGAGTATTGATTCAGTGAAAATTAATCACAAAGTCATGAGGGAGTATTAAAAATAGATTATCTTATTGTTTTTAAATATAAATATGAAAGAAAACAGTACGGGTTTTAATTAAGAAATGCGCTTAATTTGTCCTCTATGGATCTGTTTATGGCGGGTCATCAGCAATAAAAAAGGCATAGTAAATAAACTATGCCTTTTTTTGTTAAGCGAGAAAGATTATTTCTCAGCTAAACCTAAACGTTTTTCAAGGTAGTGAATGTTTGTACCACCTTTTTGGAAATTCTCATCATTCATAATGAACTGGTGCAGTTCAATATTGGTTTTAATACCATCAATGATAAGTTCCGCCAACGCATTTTTCATACGAGAGATCGCGATTTCGCGTGTTTCACCGTAAGTGATCAATTTACCAATCATTGAATCATAGTGAGGTGGAACAGTATAACCTGCGTAAATATGCGATTCCCAACGTACACCAAATCCACCTGGTGAGTGGAAGCGAGTAATTGTACCCGGGCTTGGCATGAAGGTTTTTGGATCTTCTGCGTTGATACGACATTCAATTGCATGACCATGAACGTTAACTTGATCTTGCGTTACTGATAACGGTAAGCCAGATGCAATGCGTAACTGTTCTTTGATTAAGTCGATGCCAGTGATCATTTCTGTTACTGGATGTTCAACCTGAATACGGGTGTTCATCTCAATAAAGTAGAATTCGCCATTTTCATACAGGAATTCGAATGTACCTGCACCACGATAGCCGATTTCAATACATGCGTTCGCACAGCGTTCGCCGATATTTTTACGGATTTCAGGGGTAATACCTGGTGCTGGAGCTTCTTCAACAACTTTTTGGTGACGACGTTGCATTGAGCAATCACGTTCAGCCAAATAGATTGCATTACCTTGACCATCAGCCATAACTTGAATTTCAACATGGCGTGGGTTTTCAAGGTATTTTTCCATGTATACCATGTCGTTGCTAAATGCCGCTTTTGCTTCCGCACGCGTCATTGTAATGGATTGTTCAAGATCTTTTTCAGCACGAACAACACGCATACCGCGTCCACCACCACCACCAGAGGCTTTGATGATAACTGGGTAGCCAATACGTTTAGCAATTTCAATATTTTTCGCAGTGTCGTTACCTAAAGGACCGTCCGATCCTGGTACACAAGGAACACCCGCTTTTTTCATCGCTTCAATAGCAGAAACTTTATCACCCATTAGGCGGATGGTTTCAGCTTTCGGACCGATAAAAATAAAGCCAGAGCGTTCAACTTGCTCTGCGAAATCAGCATTTTCAGACAGGAAACCGTATCCTGGATGAATGGCTTGTGCGCCACTGATCTCAGCCGCTGCGATAATTGCAGGGATATTTAGGTAACTTTTTGCTGAAGCAGCGGGACCAATACAGATAGTCTCGTCTGCCAGCAGAACGTGTTTTAAATCACGGTCTGCCGTGGAGTGAACAGCAACTGCTTTGATCCCAAGCTCTTTACATGCTCTTAGGATACGCAGTGCAATCTCACCACGGTTGGCAATGAGGATTTTTTCTAGCATGGACCTGCCTCGTTATTCGATAACAAAGAGTGGAGCGTCAAACTCAACGTTGTCGCCATCTTGGCAAAGGATAGATTTAACAACACCCGCTTTGTCAGATTCAATCTGGTTCATCATTTTCATTGCTTCAACGATGCACAGAGTATCGCCTACATTGACTTGCTGACCGACTTCAACAAATTTCTTAGCTTCAGGGCTTGGTGAGCGGTAGAACGTTCCGACCATTGGTGAACGAACAACGTGACCACTGATTTCTTGCGTTGGTGTAGCCGCTGGTGTTTCTGGCGCTACAGGCGCAACTGCATTTGCTAATGCAGGTTGAGGTGCCACTGGTGCCGCAAAATATTGCTGAGGAGCCATTTGACCCTGAAGACCAGAGTTACGACTAATACGTACTGACTCTTCACCTTCAGAGATTTCCAGTTCAGAAATGCCAGACTCTTCGACTAGCTCGATCAGTTTTTTAATTTTACGAATATCCATGAGTTGATTCCGTACTCTTTTTGATGTTTTTTATTAAGACAAGCGGCTGACCGCTGCCTGTAAAGCAAATCGATAACCTTCTGCACCTAATCCACAGATTACGCCTGTTGCGATATCAGAGAGATATGAATGGTGACGGAAAGGCTCCCGACTGTAGACATTGGACAGGTGAATTTCAATAAATGGAATATTCACCCCTAATAATGCATCACGCAGTGCAACACTGGTATGCGTGAAAGCTGCAGGATTGATTAATATATAATCGACATTACCCCGAGCTGCATGAATTTTATTTATCAGCTCAAATTCAGCGTTAGACTGAAAATGACTGAGTTTCACATTTAATGCCTGAGCATCTGCTGACAAACTTTGAACGATATCATCCAGAGTTAGGTGTCCGTAGGTTTCCGGCTCTCTTGTTCCAAGCAGGTTTAGATTCGGACCATTCAGGAGCAAAATATGAAAATTTTCCGACATTATGCTTCTATCTCCGTCAATTCGTCAACGAAATGACAAAATAACCTGTGCTTTTCGTTTTGTCATCTTTTATTGTATCCATTGCTACGATACATATCACAAAGTCCGACATTATAGACATTTCACAGAAGATAACAGCAAAATACTGGTCTAATCAGGGAATGAAGGGTTTATTTTGATGAAAAGTTAAAATTTTTTACAAGATTGTAAACGGGAGAAAGCAAAATAAACAGGTGTCTAAAAAATAATCATAACACCACGTTATTTATTGATGTCACTGGAAATCTGAACTTCTTTGAGATCAATCATCAATATATATCATAAATGTGATCTGAATCACAATTTTACATCTGTTTCACACACAAAGAAGCTTATTCTGGCACTAAATAAGGTGAATTAATGCCAGAAATAAGCAGATAAAAACCGAGAATTAGCAAAAAAATACCGTAAACCTTCGCCTAATGCGGGTGGGTAGCAGTTACAGTTTTACTAAGGTTCTACCTGTCACTTGATTATCCATAATCATCTGAGCATAACGAGGAACTTCATCAAGTGTAATTTCTGTCATCGCTTGCTGATAGAACGTTTCTGGTAGTAATTTTAATAAACGTTGCCAAACCTGAGCGCGTTTTTCTGCTGGGAAATAAACAGAATCGACGCCTTGTAAGCGAACATTACGTAAAATAAAAGGCATGACGGTTGTTGGCAAAGAGAAACCACCAGCTAATCCACAAGCCGCTACTGTTCCGTTATAGTTTGTCTGTGACAGAATATTGGCAAGAATTTGCCCACCTACGGTATCAATTGCACCCGCCCAGCGTTGTTTATCTAAAGCTCTGCCCGCAGGCTCAAACTCTTCACGAGTGATAATATTTTTGGCGCCAAGTTTGCGTAAATAGTCATGGTTACTCGCTCTGCCACTTAATGCGGTAACTTGATAGCCTAATGCTGTTAGCAAACTAATAGCGGTACTTCCGACACCACCACTGGCTCCAGTGACTAAAATATCACCACTTTCAGGTGTAATGCCGCCTTGTTCTAATGCCATCACACAAAGCATGGCAGTAAAACCCGCAGTCCCAATTATCATGGCATTTTTTAAAGAGAGTCCTTCTGGCACAACGGTTAACCAATCACCTTTTACACCTGCTTTTTGTGCAAGGCCACCCCAGTGATTTTCACCTACTCCCCAGCCGGTTAATAAGACATGTTGACCAATGTGGAAGCGAGGATCTTCGGTGTGATGAACAACACCCGAAAAATCGATACCCGGCACCATTGGAAATTGGCGCAGTATTTTTCCCTTGCCTGTGATAGCGAGTCCATCTTTATAGTTAAGCGTTGAGTAATGAATATCGACAATAACATCATGAATAGGCAGTATTTTTTCATCAATGTTTTGTACGTTGGTACTGAGTTTGTTGTCATTTTGTTCTACTAATAATGCTTTCATCTTGACCCCTCATCGATTTCTATTTGTGTCATGATAGGTGATTTTTTAGATTTCGTCGTGATTGTGCACAATATCTATTGTAATAATGAGACAAATAATCCTTTTTTAGTGTATAAACGGGGGTTCTACGTTTATTGGTGCAGAGATTATTCTGAGTTTTATATCTTGGTAATTAGATAACACCGTTAATGGGTTACGATTGGATAAAAATTAGCATTTCTCTTTATGCTCGAAATAAAGATAATGTATCGTCTTAGAAGTATTCGAGGTGGGTACTTTGGTTGTTATCTCAGTCAAATTTTGCCAGTAAAACACCATTTAATATCAATAGAATAATTGTGCTTATTCAAATGAATAAATTTTATTTGAACTTGCAATGAGACTTTTGAGTCACAGTGTGGCAACTAAGTAAGATTTTTCTTTATTGATGTGAGCGTTGTTTGTATTGTTACATAAGTCAAATATAAACAGCGTAGGATCGAAATTATGCGTTAATCGTTCTAATTAGCCCATTTTTATGCAGTTTTTTTCTGCTCCAATTGGGAAAAGTAACGTAGAATATTGTGCCTTTATGATTATTTACGTGTCCACTTTAATCTAAGTAGTGAATCGCGCCTTGTCGCTGCTTATTGTGGTTGATAGAGTAGACGGATTTTTCCGTCCCGGCTTGCAGGATTATCCTTTCGTATGTTTAAAAAATTTCGTGGCATGTTTTCCAACGATTTGTCTATTGACTTGGGTACCGCCAATACCCTTATTTATGTCAAAGGACAGGGTATTGTTCTCGATGAACCCTCCGTTGTCGCTATTCGCCAAGATCGCGCTGGCACATCAAAAAGTGTTGCAGCTGTAGGGCATGAAGCCAAACAGATGTTAGGGCGTACACCTGGGAATATCGCTGCTATCCGTCCAATGAAAGACGGTGTGATTGCTGATTTTTATGTAACCGAAAAAATGCTTCAGCACTTCATAAAACAGGTTCATAACAATAGCTTTATGCGTCCAAGTCCTCGTGTATTAGTTTGTGTACCAGTAGGAGCCACTCAAGTAGAACGCAGAGCTATCCGTGAATCAGCATTAAGTGCGGGTGCTCGTGAAGTGTTCTTAATTGAAGAACCTATGTCTGCGGCAATCGGTGCAGGCTTACCTGTTTCTGAAGCAACAGGCTCAATGGTGGTCGATATTGGTGGTGGTACAACAGAAGTTGCCGTGATTTCATTAAACGGTGTCGTTTACTCTTCTTCTGTTCGTATCGGTGGTGACCGTTTTGATGAAGCTATCATTAACTATGTGCGTCGTAACTACGGTTCACTGATTGGTGAAGCAACCGCAGAACGTATCAAACACGATATCGGTTCAGCTTATCCTTCTGATGAAGTCAATGAGATTGAAGTTCGTGGTCGTAACCTTGCAGAAGGTGTACCTCGTAGCTTTACTTTAAACTCTAATGAAATTCTTGAAGCATTACAGGAACCATTAACGGGTATCGTTAGTGCAGTGATGGTTGCATTAGAACAATGTCCACCAGAATTGGCCTCTGATATTTCAGAGCGCGGTATGGTATTAACAGGTGGTGGTGCATTATTACGTAACCTAGACCGTTTATTAATGGAAGAGACAGGTATTCCTGTGATTGTTGCTGAAGATCCTCTGACCTGTGTCGCTCGTGGCGGTGGTAAAGCATTAGAAATGATCGATATGCACGGTGGCGATCTGTTTAGCGAAGATTGAGATTAATTCTGACAAGGGAGAATGGATTCCCCCTTGATGAGAATATTAACACCTGTTCTTTTACTTCTCCGTGTGAGTGATCTTAGAGTTTATGAAGCCAATTTTTAGTCGGGGTCCTTCCCTGCAACTAAGATTAATAATCGCCGTGGTTGTCGCTATCTCTTTATTGATTGCTGATAATCGTATTGGTGCATTTTCTAAAGTCCGCCAGTATCTTGATACTGCTGTTAGTCCCTTCTATTTTCTTGCAAATGGTCCACGCCGTTTCCTTGATCAAATTTCAGAAACATTTGCCACGCGTGAGCGTTTACAATTTGAGAATCAAGCGTTAAGAAAAGAGTTATTAGTTCGTAGCGGAGAAAGCCAATTACTGGAGCAATTTAAGCAAGAGAATGCCCGTTTACGAGAATTACTTGGTTCACCACTGCGCCAAAATGAACAAATGACAGTAACGCAAGTTTTGTCTGGGAATAGCACGCCTTATCGAGATCAAGTGGTTATTGATAAAGGAACCAACGATGGCGTCTATGAAGGGCAACCTGTTATTAGTGATAAAGGTGTCGTAGGACAAGTTATTGCCGTAAGTGAGCTTACGAGCCGTGTATTATTAATATGCGACACTTCTCATGCATTACCTGTACAAGTTTTACGTAACGATATTCGTGTTATAGCTTCTGGTGCGGGCTGTGCCGATGATTTATTGTTAGAAGCATTACCTGCCAATATTGATATTCGTGTAGGCGATGTTTTAGTGACATCAGGATTGGGTGGTCGTTTTCCAGAAGGGTATCCTGTTGGTGTGGTATCTTCAGTTAAAGTGGATAATCAGCGGGCTTATTCCGTGATTAATGTTCGACCTTCAGCAGAGCTACAACGTTTACGCTATTTGCTTTTATTATGGAATGCATCAGACAAAATGGGAGAGCCTCCTCTACCTTCAGAGGTTTATCACGCGGCTAATGAGCGTTTAATGCAACTGATGCCTCAGGTTTTACCTAATTATGAACAAGCAGGGCCACCGCTTCCTCGTTCAATGTCTCAAGAGCCGTTAGACAGTACGACAGAAGAAACTAACGGAACCACGACACCAGCAACAACTCCTGCTGCAACAAATACACCGACTAGTACAAATAGAAGTAGGTAGACATGATGAATCCATATCAAAGTCGTGGGCGTTGGGTTGTTTGGCTCTCTTTTCTTGTCGCATTAGTTTTACAAATTATGCCGTGGCCAGAACAGTTAGAAGTGTATCGACCTATTTGGCCGATGTTATTTCTTATTTATTGGATAACAGCAATACCTCATCGTGTTAGTGTCGGAACCGCATTTGTCTTGGGTATGATTATGGATCTAGTCCAAGGAACTACCCTAGGTGTCAATGCATTGGCCTATACTTTAGTGAGTTATGTCATCGCCTTTAAATATCAGCTTTTTTGTAATTTAGCGTTATGGCAACAAGCCTTAGTGGTAATGTTAAGTGTTGTCGTTGTTGATCTTGCTGTATTTTGGGCAGAATTTTTACTTTCACCTGTGACTTTTCACCCTCAAGTATTCTGGAATAGCCCAGTCAGTGGTATTCTTTGGCCATGGCTTTATTTTTTACTTCGCAAAATCCGTCACCAGTTTTTAGTTCACTAAGTTATTGGATCATGGCGGTCACTTTTGCGTTACCGTCATGAGGACATTATTTGTGACCACACTTTACCTTGCTTCCAGCTCACCAAGAAGACGTGAACTTCTCGCGTTATTAGATGTTGAATTTAGTATTATCACGCCAGCAATTGATGAAATTTGGCAACAAGGTGAAAAACCAGAAGAGTATGTTCTTCGTTTAGCAAAAGAAAAATCACAAGAAGGTGTAAGACAAGCACCTCACGATTATCCCGTTTTGGGATCTGATACTATTGTGGTTTATGATGGTCATATTCTTGAAAAACCTCGTGATAAAACCCATGCTGCGCAAATTCTACGTTCACTCTCAGGTGCAACACATCAAGTGATGACAGCAATTGCTATCTCTAATAGAACACACACATTGAGTCAATTAGTCGTCACACACGTCACTTTTAGAGTGATGACAGAGAGTGAGATTAGCGCGTATATTGAGTCAGGAGAGCCAATGGATAAAGCTGGCGCTTACGGTATTCAAGGAAAAGGAGGCCGTTTTGTTCAACGGATTGAGGGGAGTTATCATGCTGTTGTCGGATTGCCTCTTGTTGAAACCGAAGCATTGATAGCTCAATTTTCGTCTCTAGCTAATGAGAAGGAGATTTCATGACAGCAGAGTTATTAGTGAATGTGACGCCTTCTGAAACTCGTGTCGCCTATATTCGCGGAGGCATACTTCAAGAAATCCATGTTGAAAGAGAAGCTAAACGAGGTATCGTCGGAAACATTTACAAAGGTCGGGTAAGTCGCGTATTACCCGGGATGCAAGCTGCATTTATTGACATCGGGCTAGATAAAGCCGCTTTTCTACATGCTTCTGATATTATGCCTCACACTGAATGTATTGCTGGTGAAGAGCAGAAGAAATTTAATGTTCGTGATATCGCGCAACTGGTGCATCAAGGGCAAGATTTAATTGTACAAGTGGTTAAAGATCCTTTAGGAACAAAAGGCGCTCGCCTTACCACGGATATTACATTGCCTTCTCGCTATTTAGTGTTTATGCCTGGTGCGTCTCATGTAGGCGTTTCCCAGCGAATTGACAGTGAAGAAGAGCGTGAGCGCTTAAAACAATTGGTTGAAGAGTATTGCGATGAAAATGGCGGCTTTATTATTCGTACCGCTGCCGAAGGTGTTGGTGAACACGAAATTAAGCAAGATGCCGCCTTTCTTAAACGCCTATGGAATAAAATCATTGAGCGTAAGAAAAGAAATAAAACCCGTATTCAAATTTATGGCGAATTAGCGTTAGCCCAGCGTATTTTACGTGATTTTGCAGGCTCTGAATTAGATAGCATACGAGTTGATTCTAAATTGACCTACAATCAACTACAGGAATTTATTGGTGAATATATTCCTGAATTAACCGCTAAACTTGAATTGCACCAAGGTAATCAGCCTATTTTTGATCTCTATGGTGTAGAAAGTGAAATTCAGCGGGCTTTAGAACGCAAAGTTGAATTGAAATCAGGAGGTTACCTGATTATCGATCAAACTGAAGCAATGACCACTATTGATATCAATACAGGGGCATTTGTTGGTCATCGAAATTTAGAAGAAACTATTTTTAATACTAATATTGAAGCAAGCCAAGCCATTGCCCGTCAATTACGGTTACGTAATTTAGGCGGTATTATCATCATTGACTTTATTGATATGAATAATGATGAACATAAACGCAGAGTATTGGCATCACTTGAACAAGCGCTAAGTAAAGATAGAGTGAAAACAACGATTAATGGCTTCTCCCAACTTGGCTTAGTAGAAATGACACGTAAAAGAACGCGGGAAAGCCTTGAACATGTGCTTTGTGATGACTGCCCAACTTGCCAAGGGCGAGGTACGGTAAAATCAGTTGAAACAGTTTGTTATGAAATTTTACGTGAAATAGTGCGCGTGCATAAAACGATTGATGCAGATCGCTTCTTAGTTTACGCCTCCTCAGCAGTTGCAGAAGCATTAAAAGGCGATGAATCACATGCATTAGCAGAGGTTGAAATTTTTGTCGGTAAACAAGTGAAAGTGCAAACTGAGCTACTCTATAGTCAGGAGCAATTTGATGTGGTGATGATGTAATGGATTCGCCTTCCTAATGAATATGATGGCAGAAAGGAGACAAAAATGAAGCGGCTGCCTAAATACCTGTTAGTGATAACAGTTTTTTGCCTCATCGTTTTTGCCTTGGTATTAAGCGGATTTCGCTACTTTCTGCCACGCTTAGATAGTTATCGCCCTGAAATAGAAACGTATCTTACGAAGCAACTCAATAGCCCTGTCTCAATGACAAAGATCACGGGGGAGTGGCAAAATTTTGGTCCTGATATTCAAGTGGAAGGACTGAATATTACCAATAAAGATGTGAACGTTACGGCAGAGAAAGTCACTTTTTCTTTTGACGTGTGGCGTTCATTATTCGCTTTTCGTCTTCATTTTCGTGAACTGACCTTTGAACAGTTATATGTTAATTACCAACAGCCAATTTTTACGGGGCAAAGTGGTGATATTACCTTAACTGAACCTGATGATATTTCTTCACTTTTTCTCGAACAGTTTGATCGTTTTAAACTGATTGAAAGCCGTTTTGTTTTTTTAACCCCTTCAGGAGATACCAGTACATTACATGTGCCTGAATTAATGTGGTTGAATCAGAAAAATCGTCACCGAGCTCAAGGTGAAGTCACTCTTGATACACCCATTAATCATTATGGGGGGTTAAAGGTACGCCTTGATCTCTATACCAAAGAGAACGGTTTGATCGATAACGGTAAAGTATTTCTTACCGCAGATGACATCGATATCTCACCTTGGCTTAGTCAGTGGGTAAAAAATAATAGTGGCGTAGGTGAAGCTAAAGCCAGTTTGTCTAACTGGATTGAAATTACTCAAGGGCGTATTACTGGAAGTCAGTTGCAAATTCATCAAGGTGAAATGGACTGGAGTAGTGATGGAACCTCGCACGTATTAAATGTTGAAGATTTAATTTTACGTATGAGAAGGCAAGAAAATGGCTGGCTTGCGGATGTTCCTTATACTCGAAAAATTACAATGGATGGTGAAGAGTGGCCTGATGGTTATTTAGCGGTGCTTTATCAACCAAAAGAAAAACAGCATGATGAAGCATGGCGTATTCGCGCCAAGAATATTGAGTTAGATAGGTTATATGCTGTATTGCCATTATTCTCTTTTTTAACACCTGATTTTGTTCGCCAGTGGCAGTATCGCCAATTTTCTGGTGTGGTTAATGACTTTGCATTAGATCTCACCCCAGAAAACTTCGAGCAAAGCACCATTAATCTCTCTTGGGAAAATGTGAGTTGGAAGCGTTGGCAAGAGATCCCCTCAGTACAACATTTCAGCGGGCAATTAAAAGGGAGTATGCAACATGGTGAGCTTAACTTTGCCCTAGCAGATAGTGAAATAGACACGGGCGAATTATTTAAAGCGCCGTTGAATATTGAAAAAGGAAAAGGAACGGTTTATTGGCAACATTCAGGGGATAACCTGTCTCTTTGGAGCCAAGGGCTCGATGTTAAAGCTACATCAGCATGGGTTGCGGGTGATTTTCGTTATGAGAAACAAGGTGAAGATCAGCGTCTTTCCATTTTATCAGGTGTTAGAGTTACAAATGCGGGTGATACATGGCGTTATTTGCCTGAGGAGTATGTCGGGAAGGCACTGACTCAATATCTCTCAGATGCGATTATTGCGGGTAATATCGATAATGGAACCTTTATTTTTGATGGCGATCCCGCTGATTTTCCTTTTGATAACCACAAAGGATGGTTCCAAGTTTATGCGCCCGTCAAACACGCGACCTTTAAATTTGATAGTGAATGGCCTGCGTTATTTGATCTCGATATTAATCTAGACTTTAAAAATGACGGCTTATGGATGTCTTCTGCACAAGCAAAAGTGGGTAAAGCGACAGCCACGAATTTAAGTGCAGTCATTGAAAGCTATCAACAAGAAAAAATCTTAATTAATGCGGATATTCAAGCCACAGGCGACGAGCTGAAAGAGTATTTCTTAGATTCTCAAATGGCGAGTATTGGTCATACACTTGAAGAGCTAAAAGTAGCAGGAAAAATTGACGGTACATTGAAACTTGATATCCCCTTTGGTGGTGATGAGGTTGTGGCTTCTGGTGAGGTTAATTTAAAAAATAATGATGTCACTTTGAACTTCATGGATACCACATTGAAAGGCGTGAGTGGGCAGTTTCGTTACCATAATGACAAACTTGAAAGTGATACATTAACGGCTAATTGGTTTGGGCAGCCGCTTGCTTTCTCATTTACAAGTTACAATGATACGGATAATTATCAGGTTGATGTCGGCTTAAAAGGCCAATGGGATATTCAAAAAATTCAAGGATTACCTAGTGATATTCAACATAAGTTTAGTGGTGTATTTCCATGGCATGGCAACGTTAATGTTAAGATCCCCGAAAAAGGTGATGTTGATTATCAAGTCGATCTAACCGGAAATATCAATGCATTAAGCAGCAAGTTAACAGCGCCTGAAACACAGGATTTAAAAAATTCACCACCTATTGTGATTTCTGCCAAGGGTAACAGTGAAACCTTAACCGTGAATGCCAGTGCTGAGAAACAGTGGAAACTTAATAGCCAGTGGGCATTAGGAAAACAGCTACGTTTATTACAAGGCCATGTTGTTTCTTCTTCTATTAAATTACCTGAATTGAATTCACAACAACGCTTAACTATCGCTCTTAAAGGATTAGAGGGGGATAAATGGTTGCCGACATTAATGGCTTTTTCGTCTTTAACGCCGTCTGAAAATGAAGTCATTTTTCCTGATAATGTGCATATCAGTTTACCTGATTTAAATTTTGCAGGGCAAAAATGGCGTAATCCTCAAACTGAGATTATGCGCGCTAGTGAAGGGGTAAAATTTGCCTTTTCAGGAAGTGAATTACGAGGCGATGTGTTTATTCCTGAAGCATCGACACCTTGGCAAGTGAATATTAATTATCTCTATTTTAATGGTGCAACTCTATCTCAAGAAGAAAAATCGTTAAAAATGGCAAACACTTCTGATGTGAATGCATTGAAGTTTTCAGTTAAAAACATTCCTTCTATTGATTTTGAGTGCCGAGAATGTTGGGTAAATGGCTTGCTTTTAGGGAAAATTGAAGGTTCGTTAAAACAAAATCAGGGTGCTTTATTTCTAACTGACGGTAAGTTGGAAAATAGCAGCGGTGAATTGTCTCTTAATGGTGTGTGGTCTGAAGATAATGCAGGTAATAATACGACGAAGTTAATAGGTAAATTAAAAGCGGAAGAAATTGATGAAATGGCCGCTTATTTCGGTTTTATTATTCCTATTATCCAGTCCCCACTTTCTGCTGATTTTTCATTACAATGGCGTGATACGCCGTGGAATTTTAATCTGGCGACCTTAAATGGTGATATTAAATCTGTCTTAGGGAAAGGGCGTATCGAAAAAGTGAATGTTGGACAAGCGGGTAAATTACTGCGTCTTGTGAGTTTTGATGCGCTTTTACGTAAATTACAGTTTGATTTTAGGGATACTTTCAGCGAGCATTTTGAGTATGACTCGATTAAGAGTGAAATTACGATCAATCAAGGTATTATGAATGCTGAGAGTGTCCGAGTTGATGGTGTTATTGCTGATATTGCGATAAGTGGGAAAGTTGATTTACTTGAACGTAAAATGGACCTACAAGTTGTGGTAACGCCAGAGATTTCAGCAACTGTCGGTGTTGCTACGGCTTTCGCGATAAACCCAATTGCAGGCGCCGCAGTGTTTGCGGCATCAAAGGTTCTGGGGCCACTTTGGAGTAAGATTTCAGTTATCCGTTATCATGTGACCGGAACTATGGAACAACCCAAAATTGACGAAGTACTGCGTCAGCTTAAGGAGAATCAGGCGTTATGAAAAAAGTTAATGTCGCACTTTTGCAACTTTGTAGCGGTAAAAACACAAAAAATAATCTGGCGCAAATTGAGCAACAGATTAAGCAATTACCCGATTCAGTGAAGCTTGTATTAACACCTGAAAATGCGTTACTTTTTTCGAACTCTAAAGATTATCATAAAAATGCTGAAGTTCAGGGCGATGGGCCTTTACAAAATGCTATCGCTAAAATGGCTCAGCGCTATAAAGTGTGGATCTTAGTCGGTTCTATGCCATTGATTAGTCGAGACTCCCCAGACCAAATTACCAGCAGTAGTTTGGTGTTTGATGATGAAGGTGTTATTCGTGCTCGTTATGACAAAATTCATATGTTTGATGTCAGCATTGATGATGAGCAAGGCGAATATAACGAATCTTCTATTTATCAACGCGGTGAGCGCTTAACAGTCGTTGATACTCCGGTTGGGAAATTAGGTTTAACAATCTGTTATGACTTACGCTTCCCTGGTATTTTCCAAGCATTAAGAGAAAAAGGGGCAGAGATAATCTCTGTACCAGCGGCTTTTACCCGTTTAACAGGTAAAGCGCACTGGGAGCCTTTATTACGTGCTCGTGCCATTGAGAATCAGTGTATTATCTTAGCGCCAGCACAAGTGGGTACACATGATACGCGCCGGACTTGGGGTCATACGATGGCGATTGATGGTTGGGGTAAAGTCTTGAAAAAGAACCCTGATGCTGTTAGTGCGCTAACGCTGAATGTTGGTGTCGAAAGTCTACACGGTATGCGTGAACAGATACGGGTTGTAAAACATAACCGCTTTCGCCCGAAACTGACCCACTTAATCAAAAAAGTTAAGGATAAAGAAGAATTATGAGTTTAGCTGTTGTCAGCGAAAGTCTGTTGGAAGCAAACAAACTTAGTTTAGATGATTTAGCATCAACACTAGAGCAGCTTGCACAGCGTCAAATTGATTATGGTGATCTTTATTTTCAGTCAAGTTATCACGAGGCTTGGATCCTAGACGATCAGATTATTAAAGATGGCTCTTACAATATTGATCAAGGTGTTGGTGTTAGAGCAATTTACGGTGAAAAAACCGGCTTTGCTTATGCAGACCAACTAACGCTTAATGCACTTAACCAAAGTGCTCATGCTGCACGAAGTATTGTTCAGGCTAAAGGTAATGGTCGTATTCATACTTTAGGTGCTATTCAACATTCTCCGCTATACAGCTTAAACGATCCTCTGCAAAGCCTTTCTCGTGAAGAGAAAATTGCGTTATTGCATGAGGTAGATAAAGCGGCTCGAGCTGAAGATAAACGCGTTAAACAAGTTAATGCGTCATTAACGGGTGTCTATGAGCATGTGCTTGTTGCAGCAACCGATGGCACGTTAGCCGCCGATGTGCGTCCTTTAGTTCGCCTTTCAGTGAGTGTGCTGGTGGAAGAAGATGGCAAACGTGAGCGTGGTGCAAGTGGTGGCGGTGGTCGTTTTGGTTATGATTATTTCCTAACTAAAGTCGATGGTGAAAGCCACGCTATCACTTATGCGCGTGAAGCTGTGCGTATGGCATTAGTGAATTTATCTGCAATTGCGGCACCTGCGGGAACGATGCCTGTTGTATTGGGCGCAGGATGGCCAGGTGTGTTATTGCATGAAGCAGTCGGTCATGGATTAGAGGGTGATTTCAATCGCCGTGAAACCTCTGTATTTTCGGGACGCATTGGCGAGAGAGTAACTTCTGAGCTTTGTACTATTGTTGATGATGGCACAATTGAAGGTCGTCGTGGCTCTGTGGCTATTGATGACGAAGGTGTACCAGGTCAATACAATGTTTTAATCGAAAACGGCATCTTAAAAGGCTATATGCAAGATAAGATGAACGCGCGTTTAATGGGTGTTGCGCCAACGGGAAATGGTCGTCGTGAATCTTACGCGCATCTTCCTATGCCTCGTATGACAAACACTTACATGTTAGCAGGTAAGTCTTCACCAGAAGAGATTATTGCCAGTGTTGATCGCGGTATTTACGCACCAAACTTTGGTGGCGGTCAGGTTGATATTACATCGGGCAAATTTGTTTTCTCAACCTCAGAAGCTTATTTAATCGAGAATGGAAAAATAACCAAACCAATTAAAGGAGCAACTCTAATTGGTTCAGGTATTGAAGCCATGCAACAAGTTTCTATGGTAGGTAATGATCTTGCTTTAGATAAAGGGGTTGGCGTTTGTGGTAAAGAAGGACAAAGTCTCCCTGTTGGTGTGGGTCAACCAACGTTGAAGCTTGATAAAATCACGGTTGGCGGTACAGCTTAATTATCGCTATCGTTATTTGTCAGTATCTATTGAACTCCATCTTTTGATGGAGTTTTTTATCCTAGCAACAGTGAGGGAGCTAACTTATGGGTAAACGTTTATTACCAGTTATTATTGTTATTGCGGTTTTATTTGGTGTTCTTTATAAAGGTCTATTGCCTGAAACCAAAGCACCAACATCTTCATCTTCAGCTCCTATTCCGACATCATCAAGCAATAACACCAATAAACCAGCACAAATTCCACTATCTATTGATGAAAAAACGCAAACCAATGTAGTAGCTAACTATTTGCAACGTCATCAACAATTGCCAGATTTTTATCTCACTAAAAAAGAGGCGAGAGAAAAAGGCTGGAATGCGAAAGCGGGCAATTTATGTGAAGTCTTACCGGGAAGAGCAATCGGAGGCGATCGCTTTATGAACCGTGAAAAACAGTTGCCAGAAGAAGCTGGACGCCAGTGGTATGAAGCGGATGTAAATTATCAGTGTGGTCATCGTGGTAGTGACAGATTGCTCTATTCGAATGATGGGCTGATTTATGTTACCACTGATCATTATCGTACAATGACAAAGGTCGCACCTTAATGAAACAGGTTATCTTCAATTTTAAGACACTGGCAGATAGAGAAGCCTTTTATCACGATTTTGCACTGCAATTTCAGTTAGATGATAAATTTGGCGATAACCTAGATGCACTATGGGATGCGTTAGTGGGTGGAATAGAATTGCCAGTTAGTATTGTTTTCAGGCATTTACCTCATCATTCCCGTGATTTTCAACCTTTGGTGGAATTGATGCAAGAAGCACAAAATGAGCTTGGTAAAGATGTTTTAAACTTTTATTGTGAACATAAAGCACAAAAGTAATTCAGAGTAGAAAATACGCCCTGAAAATCGCAGTGAGGCCAAATTTACACTGCGTTTTCAGGATGATCAGGTTTTATGCTGATTCTGATAAATCTTTTAGATATTGAAATAGTAAGCGGAATGATTTTGGCGGCTTATTCGCTTCTTTTTCTTTTTTCGCATTACGGATAAGTGTGCGTAATTGTTGGCGATCAGCCATTGGGTAAAGCGCAACGACTTCTTCAATCACTTCATTGCCACCTTCAACAAGGCGAATTCGCAGATCTTCAAGTTTATGTAACACTAAGATCTGTTGGTTGTGGCGGTTTTTGAGTTTATCAAGCGCTTGGCGGATCGGATCTTCGTCTACATTGCGCAGTAGTTTTCCAATATATTGAATTTGGCGGCGGCGTGCTTCACGCTGTACTTTTTGTGCTAATTGAATAGAGGCTAATAATTTCTCATCTAATGGAACACGTTCTAATTCTTGTGCACTTAATTCAACTAATTCAGTACCCAGTTTTTTGAGTGCTTCAGCATCACGTTTAATTTCGCTTTTGCTGACCCAGATGATTTCGTCCTCTTCTTCCTCTTCTGACGAGGTATCGTCAAATTCAGGATTGAGGTAATGCCACTCTTCAGGCTGCTTTGCCATAATAAAAATTCCTGTTGCAGAGTAAGCCGGGAGTGTGATTTGGTGAATGACCAAAAGCCCGACGGGTGATAACATTCATATATCTTCTATTGTAACTGGGAAAATCGCTTGTTGACCACCTGTCAATTGATTTACTTTGCTAAAAATAAGTAAAAAGTGGTGTTCTCCTTAGGAAAAATGGTTCTCAATGAATAATTCAGATCAGGTAAAACAGCTTGAAGACGCCGTCTCACTCGCATTAGAGCTGGCTGCAAAACAGTGTGATGGAGCTGAAGTCGCTATTAATAAATCGACGGGTATTAGTGTAAGTACGCGTTATGGTGAAGTTGAAAATGTTGAATTTAACAGTGATGGCGCTTTAGGCATCACTGTTTATCAACAACAACGCAAAGGTAGTGCATCTTCAACAGATTTAAGTCCTGATGCGATTAAGCGAGCTGTACAAGCTGCTGTGGATATTGCACGCTACACTTCAGTTGACCCATATGCAGGGCCTGCTGATCAAGAGCTATTAGCGTTTGATGCACCTTTCCTTGATCTTTACCATCCTACCGAAGTCACGGCAGATAAAGCGATTGAATTAGCATCGAGAGCAGAAAAAGCCGCTTTAGATAGCGATAGCCGTATTATCAACACCGAAGGTGGCAGTTTTAATAGTCACAGTGGAACCCGTGTATTTGGTAATAGCCTTGGCTTATTAAAAAGCTATTCATCTTCACGCTATTCGATGTCGAGTTGTGTTATTGCTCGTGATGGTGAAGATATGGAGCGCGACTATGCTTACACTATTAGTCGTCGCTTTGATGATCTAGAATCACCTGAATGGGTTGGTCAAGAGTGCGCTCGCCGTACTTTATCTCGCCTTGCACCTCGTAAACTACCCACCATGAAAGCCCCCGTTATTTTTGCGGCAGATGTGGCGACAGGTATTTTTGGTCATTTGGTTGCAGCAATTAGTGGTAGCATGATTTATCGTGAATCTTCTTGTTTACTCGATAGCTTAGGTAAGCAAATTTTTCCTCAGTGGTTAAATATTCAAGAGCGCCCTCACTTAATGAGAGGTTTGGCATCAACACCGTTTGATAGTGAAGGTGTACGTACCACAGATGCTGAAATCATCAAAGATGGCGTATTACAAGAGTGGTTGTTAACCACATATTCAGCAAGAAAGCTGGGCTTAAAGAGTAATGGTCACGCTGGTGGTATTCATAACTGGTATATCCCTGGGCAAGGTTTATCGTTTGATGCACTGTTAAAAGAGATGGGAACAGGTCTTGTTGTTACTGAATTGATGGGACAAGGTGTCAGTACAGTAACAGGTGATTACTCTCGTGGTGCGAGCGGTTTTTGGGTTGAGAATGGCGAAATTCAATATCCTGTAAGCGAAGTGACTATTGCAGGTAACTTAAAAGATATGTGGGCAAATATTGCCACGATGGGTGATGATATTGAGACGCGCAGTAATGTTCAGTGTGGATCGTTGTTGTTACCAGAAATGAGCATTGCAGGTGAGTAAATTTTAGACACTCGTCACAACCCTTAATCTCAGCCCGCAATGGGCTGAGATATCGCGTTTATCAGTGTGCTTTTCAAACGATAAGATAAAAATAAGACGCGAACCTTCAGCTCTGCTTAACGGTGTAATTCACCCGCAGCTTCCGGTTGGTATAGAATTTCTAATACTTTAACCTTGGTTTCAAGGCCATTAGGCAGCTTCCAACTAATTTCATCATCAATGGCTAAACCCAATAGCGCAGCACCCATTGGTGCCATGACGGAGAGTTCAGTAGTGCTGTCTTTTAATGAAGCGGGATACACTAAAGTACGAGTACGCTCTTCATTATTTTTTAAGTCCATAAAACGGACTTTGCTGTTCATTGTGACAATATTAGCAGGGATATCAGCTGGTGTAACAATGTCAGCACGATCTAATTCTTCATTCAATGCTTCAGCAATCGGACTATCTGCAAATGCCGGTTGTTCAAGTAATGAATCTAAACGTTCTGCATCAAGTTCGTTGATGATAATTGTTGGCTTTGTCATACCACACTCCAATTTATTCCAATGCAAAACAACACCCCCACGAGTGAGGTGGGGGTGTTGTTAAACTCATATAAGAGATAATAGGCGGTTCTGTATAAAAAAGAAAGAGACAGTGATCACAGTCTCTTTCGGGTTATTTAGTTAAGAAATGCTAATCTATTGTTTTCTATTGCGATTATTCTTCATCAAACCCCGATTCAAATAATGCGATAATAGCATCAATAGCTTCATTTTCATCACTACCAGTAACTTCTATATCAATTTGACTGCCTTGCTCTGAATCTAACATTAGCATAGCAATCACACTATCCGCTTGTGCTTCAACCCCTTCGTTGTTGCGTAAAATGACGGTTGATTGAAATGTTTTTACTAAATCAAACAACTTCATTGCAGGTCTTGCATGCATACCGAGCCGATTTTTAATCGCAACTTGTCGATATTGGGTCATTTGCGTTTTTCTAGTGTTCTGTGGCGTGATTGTACGTTTTTCCCTCTAGAGCGGAAATAATCTGCGAGTTGCTCAGCAACATAAACAGAGCGGTGTTTACCTCCCGTACAACCGATCGCAACCGTTAAATAACTACGGTTATTGGTTTCTAACATCGGCAACCAAAGTTCAAGATAGCTTCTAGTTTGATAAATAAAGTTATGAACTTCGGTGTGTCTATCTAAAAATGCCGCGACAGGGCGATCTAGACCTGTCATTGGACGCAGTTTAGGATCCCAATGTGGATTTGGTAAGAATCGCACATCAAAAACATAATCCGCATCAATAGGAATACCATGCTTAAAGCCAAAGGATTCAAAAACCATCGTTAGCTCACGTTCACGCTTGCCTAATAAGCGAGTACGCAGCATTTCTGCAAGCTCATGAACTGACATTTCAGAGGTGTCAATGATGAGATCAGCTCGTGATCGTAATGGCTCAAGCAGATCACTCTCTGTATCAATCGCCATTTCTAATGAAAGATTTTTAGTTGAGAGAGGGTGTAGACGTCGTGTATCACTATAACGACGAATTAAGGTATTTCTATCTGCGTCTAAAAATAAGAGTTGTGGAGAATATTCAGCGGGTAAACTTTCCAGCGCTTTTTCGAAGATCTCCGGCGACTCTGGCATATTTCGGACATCAATACTGACTGCGGCAGCAGAAGCATCACGTTCAGCCAGTGTTTTTGCGAGCTCAGGTAAAAGATCAACAGGTAAGTTATCAACACAATAAAATCCCATGTCTTCAAGCGCACGCAAAGCGACCGACTTACCTGAACCAGAGCGTCCGCTGACTATCATCAGCACCATGAGGTAGCTCCCCTATAATTTCCCAGTGATGAATATCATTCCACTGTATGCTAATCGCGTCCTACTAAACCCGTAGGGGTTATTCAGTGATAATCTGATAAAGCTCTTCATCACTTTGTGCGGAGCGTAGTCGGCGACATAAATTTTTGTCTGCCAACTGTTTTGCAATCAAAGACAGTGTGTGTAAATGTTCCTTACATTGTGTTGCAGGAACGAGTAATGCGAACAACAAGTCGACAGGTTGATTATCAATAGCGTCGAAGGCAATAGGTTCGCTTAGGTGAAGAAACACTCCAACTACTTTTTCTGTTTCATCACTTTCAATACGTCCATGAGGGATAGCCAAACCACCCCCAATCCCTGTTGTACCGACTTTTTCACGCGTCAATAAGGCTTCAAATATCAGTGTTTCGGGTAAATTAAGTGCTTTTGCTGCATTTTCACTGATAATTTCTAACGCGCGCTTTTTACTCGTGCAATGTACATCATTATGCGTACATGCCAGAGAAAGTACGTCGCTAATATTCATCTTTGTATCGTTGTTCATTGTCTTATTCACTTAGACCAGCAAACCAGATGCCACAAAGTGACATCTGGTTTTTCGTTACTGATATTGATTAGGCGTTGGTTTAAACCGAGTCATAAACAACGCAGTAACTTCGCCGATTGTATCTCCATTTCACAATGGGAAATGAATTAATGTTGTCTCAGTTTATCTTTGTGTTTGGTTAATTGACGAGCCAGTTTATCCATTAATCCATCAATTGCTGCGTACATATCTTCTGCTTCTGCAGAGGCATGCAATTCACCGCCATTAACTTGAATGGTCGCTTCCGCGATTTTATTAACTTTCTCGACTTTCAGGATAACCTGAACGTTATTAATTTTGTCAAAGAACTGAGGTAATTTCGCGCTTTTTGCTTTGACGGTATCACGCAGAGCATCGGTTAATTCAATATTATGACCAGTGATTTGAAGTTCCATAGTGTCTTCCTTCTCAATTATGCTCAAACCAACTCTTTGCGTTGATTTGAAGGCGGGATGGATAATGACTCTCTATACTTCGCAACAGTGCGTCGAGCAACTTGTATTCCAAGTTCTGCGAGCATATCAGCCAGTTTACTATCACTAAGTGGTTTCGCTGGATTTTCTGCTGCGATTAGTTTCTTCACTAAAGCCCTGATTGCTGTTGAAGAGGCTTCGCCTCCGCTATCAGTATTCACATGGCTAGAGAAAAAATACTTCAATTCGAAAATTCCTCTCGGGCAATGCAAAAATTTTTGCGTTGTCACGCGAGAAATGGTGGATTCGTGCATTTCAACCTGTTCAGCAATATCGGCTAACACTAGGGGTTTCATATGCTCTTCACCCAATTCGAAAAATGCCTGCTGTGTGTCAACAATGCAATGAGCGACTTTTAATAATGTCTCATTACGGCTTTCTAAACTTTTTATCAGCCATTTGGCTTCTTGTAAATTGTCACGAATAAATTTTCCATCGCTTTCATTTTGAGTCGATTGACCTAAAGCTGCATAAGTCTCATTTATTCGTAGGCGAGGAATGCTATCTGTATTTAACTCAACTTGCCAGCGTTCACCTGATTTTTTTACCAGTATATCTGGAATAACATACTCTGACTCGCCTGTATCAATACTTAATCCGGGCTTAGGATCAAGAGACTGGATCATCTCAATAACAGATTTTAGTGTCTCTTCTCGTAACTTTGTTTGACGCATCAATTGACGAAAATCACGGTTACCTAACAACTCTAAATATTGGCTAATAACTAACTGCGTTTCTTTAAGATAGGGGGTTTCTGTTGAAAAAGCGGATAGCTGAATCAAAAGACACTCTTTTAAATCACGAGCAGCAACACCAATAGGATCAAAGCGTTGAATACGTTTTAATACGGCTTCGACTTCATCAAGCTCTAATTCATCATCGCCCATTCCAGAAAGGATGTCATCTGTTGTGACCGTTAAATATCCTGTTTCATCAACAGCATCGATAATACTTATCGCAATCGCTCTGTCTGTTTCTGAAAATGGCGTGAGATCAGCCTGCCATGTTAGGTAATCTTGCAATGAGGCAGTTGTTTCACCTTGATACAATGGAAGCTCATCATCAGTATAGTCATTACTAGTGCCAGAAGGCGTGCCCGCGGTGTAGATCTCTTCCCATTGAGTATCCAAAGGGAGATCATCAGGCATCTCTTTTTGCTCTAAAGCATCCAGCGTGTCGAACTCTTCAACTCCGTTTTCAGTTGTTGTTTCTGTTGTAGAGTCTGACTGATTCTCTGTATGAGAGGTCTCATCTGAAACGGGATCTTGTTGATCGTCGTCTTGTTCTAGAAGTGGGTTAGACTCAAGCGCTTGCTGAATTTCTTGTTGTAATTCAAGCGTCGAAAGTTGCAACAAACGAATAGCCTGTTGTAGCTGTGGCGTCATTGCCAGTTGCTGACTAAGACGAAGTTGCAGACTTTGTTTCATAATAATGCGATGAGTCCTTTGCTGTTGTCATCCATGACAGAGTAAAAGTGAATCAAAGATTACAGGCGGAAGCCTTCACCTAAGTAAACACGTTTAACTTGCTCATTTTCAAGAATTTCTTCTGGTGAACCATGAGCGATAAGGTGACCTTGGCTGACGATATAAGCACGTTCACACACATCTAATGTTTCACGAACGTTATGGTCAGTAATCAGTACACCTAATCCATAATCACGTAGATGCTGGATAATTTTTTTAATATCTAATACCGAAATAGGGTCAACACCCGCAAAAGGTTCATCTAATAAAATGAATTTAGGGTTTGCTGCCAATGCCCGCGCGATTTCAACGCGGCGGCGTTCTCCCCCTGATAATGATTGCCCTAAGCTGTTACGTAAGTGGCTGACATTAAACTCTTCTAGCAGTTCTTCTGCTCGATCTTTTCGTTCTTCAGGCGTTAAATCATGGCGGATTTCTAAGATCCCCATAATGTTGTCATAAACGCTTAAGCGTCTAAAAATAGACGCCTCTTGAGGAAGATAGCCAATGCCTTTACGTGCTCGTTCATGTAACGGTAACAGCGTAATGTCTTCATCATCAATTGTAATACTACCTGCATCACGAGCGACAATGCCAACAACCATATAGAATGTGGTTGTTTTACCTGCACCATTTGGTCCAAGTAAGCCGACAATCTCACCTGAATTAACGTTCAGGCTTACATCACCGACGACGGTGCGCCCTTTGTATGCTTTCGCTAAATTTTCAGCTTTTAACAGCGCCATAAAGTGTTACTTACCTTTGTTGTTAACACCAGGGCCTTTCTCTTGCAACTGGGAAGGCAGTAAAACAGTAGTCACTTGTTTACCTTTACCGCTAAAAGCTTCCATTTGCTGAGTTGGGACGAGATAAGTGATCTTATCACCGGTGATATTACTGTCTAATTGTTCAAGATAGGCTTTACCCGTTAAGGTCATTAACTCTTTATCCATTTCATAGGTCATTTTCTCGCCACGACCTTTGATAGGTTTACCATCATCTTGTAACTGATAAAAAGTCACTGGGTTACCAAAAGCTTCTATTACGATCCTTTTGGAGTCACCACCTGGGCGTGTGACAACAACTTTATCAGCACGAATATCGATAGAACCTTGTTTGATCACAACATTTTGTGTAAAGGTTGTGACGTTTTTTTCTAGATCAAGCGACTGTTTCTCTGAGTTCACAACAATAGGTTGTTGTGTGTCATCTTTTAGCGCCATCGCAGGTACACTTATCGCTAAAAGTGTACCGATAATCAGTGTATTACGGATTTTTTGATTCATTAGGGATCTCATAATAGGTGTTTACCTTTTCAATCAGCTCTGCACGTTTCTCGCGCAGATTGCCTCGCATTTTTAAGCCGACTGATTTCAGTCCGACGCCGATAATAGTCACTTCATCATCAGAGGAAACATCCTGTGTATCCAAATTTGCGATAGCATTGTCTGTGCTTATTCTCTGTAGTTGAGAATCATCGGTTAAACTATCAATTTGAACATCGCCATAAAGATAGAGCATTTTACTGTTTGTCAGCTTGGCTTTATTCGCACGTACTGTCCATGTTGCATCCCCTGTCGGTGAATAGGTAGTTAAGACAGGGTTAGTAAACCATGTAAACTTTTGCTGAGCATAATTTTTGACATCATCAGCAACAAGTTTATATCCGAGTATACCCGTTGGCTCGTAAACAAAAGATATCGATGATTTGGATTGATAAGTTGGCTGACCATCATCAACAATCTCACCATCACCGAATTCAGTGTTATTAGTGTAGTTCCAGCCAATCAGCCCAAGGGCGATAATGGCAAGAATTAAGGTAAACCAGGATTTTAATTTATTCATTCTGTATCGTTATACGTTAAATCGAAAGACCTTTAGCTTCTTCAAGCCGACCTTGCGCTAAAAGGATTAAATCACACAATTCTCGTACTGCACCACGACCACCCGCAATGCGAGTTACATAATTAGCATGAGGTGTAAGTAATGGATGAGCATCAGCCACGGCGACAGAAAGTCCCACTTTTTCCATTACAGGTAAATCAATCAGGTCGTCACCAATATAGGCTGTTTGTTCAGGTTTAAGGTTTAGTGTATCTAACAGTTGTTGATACGCCAAAAGCTTATTATGCTGACCTTGGTAAAGATATGTAATACCAAGGGTTTTAGCACGGTCTTCTAACAGTTTAGACTGACGACCTGTAATGATAGCAACCTCAATGCCGGATGTAAGCAAACAACGGATTCCATACCCATCACGGACATTAAAAGCTTTTAATTCTTCGCCATTATTGCCCATGTAAATGAGTCCGTCTGACATCACACCATCAACATCACAAATCAGCAATTGGATTTTTTCTGCTTTTTTGATGATTTGTTCGCTTACTGCACCATAACAAGTTTCTATCATTGTATTCATTTTTATCCTTCGAACGTTATGACTATCTTATACAACACCAGCCTGTAATAAATCATGCATATGTAAAACACCTAACAGGATATCACTATCTTGTTCTGTTACTAATAGCGAGGTGATATGTTTTGCTTGCATTAAATTCAGTGCTTCAACGGCCAAACAATCTGGGCGAATACGAATACCGCCTCTTGTCATCACATCTGAGATTTTGGCATTATTTAGATCTATCCCTAAATCAAATATTCTTCGTAAGTCACCGTCAGTAAAGATACCGTTGATCAGCATATTATCATCGCAAATGACGGTCATTCCTAATTTTTTACGGGTTATCTCGACAAGTGCTTCACGTAAAGTGGCATCTTTGGTGACACGCGGAATATCTGCCTCTTTATTCATTAAATCACTGACATGAAGGAGTAATTTACGACCTAGTGCACCACCAGGATGAGAAAGTGCAAAATCTTCAGCGGTAAAACCACGGGCACGTAAAAGTGCGATCGCTAGCGCATCCCCCATGACCAAGGTTGCCGTTGTACTGGTTGTTGGGGCAAGTCCTAAAGGACAGGCTTCTTTAGGTACTTTGATACAAAGATGAATATCGGACGCTTTCCCCATTGTACTTTGAGGAGTGCGTGTCATACAAATCAGAGTTATTTGTTTACGTTTAAGTACTGGAATAAGCGCTAGGATCTCGCTGGCTTCCCCTGAGTTTGAAATCGCTAGGACGATATCTTTTTCTGTCACCATTCCTAAGTCACCGTGGCTGGCTTCACCAGGATGAACAAAGAAAGAAGGTGTTCCTGTACTGGCGAATGTTGCAGCAATTTTATGCCCAATATGGCCAGATTTACCCATACCCATCACAATCACTCGACCTTGACAGTGAAAAATTTTTTCACAGGCAAGCGTAAAATCATCGTTGATATATTGTTCTAGTTCAGCTAACCCATCACGCTCAATATGAAGGACTTTTTTACCCGCTTGCTGAAAATCAAACTCGGTCATTTTTTTGTACCATTTATTTTAGGTTAAGAGAGAATGTGCGACGCACAACACCGTAATATAAACAATAAAGCAAACTAACAAGAATATCCCTTTTCCTCGATTAAGACGCTGTTTGCGCCCTAATGAAAAGAGAGAAAACAGTAAACTGGCGACACCAAGTACAGCAAAACTAAAATAAAATGTATTGATATTAAATGTGCTTGGTGAGAGTAATGCTGGCATGCCCAAGACAAAAGTTAGATTGAAAATATTAGCACCTATAATATTCCCTAATGCTAACTCATTCTCGCGTCTTAGTGCTGCCACAATGGTTGTTGCTAACTCAGGTAGGCTTGTTCCAATAGATAGCAAGGTTAAACCAACAAAAAATCCACTAAGATGATACTGTTGCATTAAAATAAAGACATTATCTAATATCATTTGGGTCGCAACTGGAATAATCAGTAACGCAATAACGACCCAAAAAAGTGCAACAGAATTACGGGGATTTGTCTGTAATTCAAAACGGGTTAAGGTTTCTAAAGGTAATACGTGGCGCTCTTGTGCTAGTGTTTTATGCATTGTTTTTATCATTAGAAAAATGGATGCAAAACCAATAAAAAAGAGCAGTGTGCCTTCTCTGAGCCCTAAGTTTCCGCTAGAAACAATAATGCCAACGAGCATGATGACTATAATCATCAAGGGAAGCTCTTTTTTTAGCACTGCGGACTGAATGTTCATGGGGTAAATCATCGCGCCAATACCTGCGATGAGGAGAAGGTTGGTGAGTGTCGAGCCAATGGCTGTCCCGATAGCGATATCCGGCAAATTATGAACTGCGGCATCAGTCGAAACAAAAAGCTCAGGCAGTGAAGTACCTGTACCTACAATTAAGATACCGATGACGGCTGGCGGAATTTTTAACGATTGCGCAAAAACGCTCGCACCATAAACTAATCGGTCTGATGCATAAACAAGTAACATCAACCCAAAAATTAAAAGAGACAAAGTAATCAACATGCCATCAGTTTTCCAACAATGAGCGAATAAAGAAAAAACCAATAAGACAGGGCTGATAAAAAAACATATTGTCAAAAGGTTTTGCTAATTCACCATATTTTGACTAGCCAAGCACGAAAAGTAAAATTAACCGTGCAATAAATTGCTAAATAGTGGTGATTTCTTTGTAACATGGCGAATGACCTGCCAAAATAGCGTAAAAATTCGTTTATGCAGACAGGCTTGAGGATGTTTTATTCATGAACGCACAATCTGACAATCTAATTGAAGTGCGCAATATGAACTTCACTCGCGGTAGCAGAAAGATCTTCTCTGAGATCAATCTTGTTGTACCGAGAGGGAAAGTGACTGCGATTATGGGCCCTTCAGGGATTGGTAAAACAACCTTGTTACGCCTAATGGGAGGACAAATCCTTCCAGATAGTGGTGAAATTTGGTTTGATGGCGACAATATTCCTGCGCTATCACGTTCTGCGTTGTATCAGGCAAGAAAAAAAATGAGTATGCTTTTTCAATCAGGCGCACTGTTCACAGACATGAATGTGTTTGAAAATGTGGCGTTTCCACTAAGAGAGCATACAAATTTACCTGAAGCATTGATCCGTACAACGGTGATGATGAAACTTGAAGCCGTGGGATTACGTGGTGCGGCAAGTTTAATGCCTTCTGAATTATCAGGAGGAATGGCGCGAAGGGCGGCATTAGCAAGAGCTATCGCGCTTGATCCTGAACTGATTATGTTTGATGAGCCTTTTGTTGGGCAAGATCCTATCACAATGGGTGTGCTGGTTAAGCTAATTGATGAGTTAAATCATGCGCTTGGTGTGACTTGTGTTGTGGTTTCCCATGATGTACCCGAAGTGTTAAGTATCGCAGATTACGCTTATATTGTTGCGGAGCAGAAAGTGATTGCTCAAGGCAGTGCACAAGAATTACAGGATAATCCAGATAGGCAAGTAAGGCAGTTTTTAGATGGTATTGCTGATGGCCCTGTGCCTTTCCGTTTTCCTGCGGGAGATTATCAGGACGACCTATTAGGACGAGGAAATTAGTACGTGGTAAATTTATTATCTCGCATTGGCACTAGAGCATTGGCGATTTTTGCTACCTTCGGAAGAGCTGGCATTATGCTCTTTCGAGCATTAGTCGGTAAGCCCGAATTTCGTAAACAGTGGCCTCTGTTAATGAAGCAACTGTATAACGTTGGTGTTCAATCCTTATTAATTATCATGGTGTCTGGACTGTTTATTGGCATGGTGTTGGGATTACAAGGCTATCTTGTTTTAACCACTTTTAGTGCTGAAGCTAGTCTTGGCATGATGGTCGCACTTTCATTGTTAAGAGAATTAGGTCCTGTGGTGACTGCATTATTATTTGCAGGTCGAGCAGGTTCAGCCTTAACTGCTGAAATCGGCTTAATGAAAGCCACAGAACAAATTTCTAGTTTAGAAATGATGGCAGTCGATCCTTTAAGACGTGTCGTTGCTCCTCGCTTTTGGGCGGGGCTTATTAGTATGCCATTACTTTCACTTATTTTTGTTGCCATCGGTATTTGGGGCGGTGCAATTGTGGGGGTGGATTGGAAAGGGATCGATGAAGGCTTTTTCTGGGCATCTATGCAGGGTGCCGTTGAATGGCGACTCGATTTAGTGAACTGCTTTATTAAAAGTGTCGTTTTTGCCATTACCGTCACTTGGATAGCGCTCTTTAACGGGTATGACGCAATCCCAACATCAGAAGGGATTAGCAGAGCAACAACACGTACTGTTGTTCATTCATCGTTAGCCGTATTGGGTTTAGATTTTGTGCTAACAGCACTGATGTTTGGGAACTAAGTCATGCAAAGTAAAAAAATTGAAGTTTGGGTTGGTCTATTTGTTCTGATTGCGTTAGCTGCTGTGATTTTCTTATGCCTTAAAGTCGCTGATATTAAAGAAATGGGTAATCAACCGACTTATCGCGTTTATGCCAGCTTCGGTAATATTGGTGGGTTAAAAGAGCGCTCTCCAGTTAAGATTGGTGGTGTGGTGATTGGTCGTGTTTCTTCTATCACCTTAAAAGAAGAAGATGAAGGAAACTATCGCCCTGAAGTCGCGCTCGATATTCTGAGCATTTATGACCACATTCCAGAAAGTAGCTCACTGTCTATTCGTACATCTGGTTTATTAGGTGAGCAGTTCCTTGCATTGAATTTAGGTTTTTATGATGAAGCGTTAGATTCTACTCTGTTAAAAGACGGGGGACGGATCACAAACACCAATTCAGCAATGGTGCTAGAAGATCTTATTGGTCAATTCCTTTATAAAACGGGTGATGGTGATGATTCAGCTAAATCTGAATCTAAACCAACAGAAGAACACTCTACATTACCTTAATCATGAATTCCTATACGATGCACTTATACATTTAGCTAGATTTAGCGTAATAAATGCATCGTATTATTGAAACCCTATTTGAGGAGAAGCGAACATATGTTTAAACGCTTATTGATGGTCGCACTATTAGTGATAACGCCTTTTGCCATGGCGGTAGATAAAACCAATCCTTACGCATTGATGGAAGATGCGGCTCAAAAGACCTTTAGTAAATTAAAAAATGAACAGCCTGAAATTCGTAAAAATCCTGAACTTTTACGTCAAATTGTTCAGCAAGAATTACTGCCTTATGTGCATATTAAATATGCAGGTGCATTAGTGTTAGGGCCTCATTATCGTAATGCAACACCTGCGCAACGTGATGCTTATTTCACTGCATTTGAAGCGTATCTTGCCCAAGTTTATGGTCAAGCATTAGCAATGTATGAAGGTCAAGAATACCGTATTGAGCCAGCAAAACCTTTCGCAGATAAATCAACGCTAACTATTCGCGTCACCATTATCGATACAAATGGTCGCCCACCTGTTCGCCTTGATTTCCAATGGCGTAAAAACAGTAAAACAGGCGAATGGCAAGCTTATGATATGATTGCTGAAGGTGTAAGCATGATCACAACCAAACAGAATGAGTGGTCAGATATTTTAAATTCTAAAGGTGTTGATGGTTTAACAAAACAGTTAGAAATCAGTGCTAAAACACCAATCACACTGGATGAGAAAAAATAACATGTCAGCTTCGTTAAATTGGGAAAAAAAGGATGGTGTCCTTTATTTCCAAGGAACGCTAGATCGTGAAACGTTATTGCCTGCTTGGCAGCAACGTAAAGCATTATTAGCTGATATTAATATCATTGATATTTCTGCCTTAGGACATATTGATTCAACAGGGTTGGCACTTTTTGTTCACTTAAAAGCAGAAATGGAAGAGCAAAATCGTCAATTTATTATTCAAGGTGTCAGTGAGCGTTTTCAAACCTTAATTACACTCTATGATCTTGATGAAATTATGAATATTGCCTAATACAGATTTTGAGTAAAGGTATTAAAAAGCCCCCTTCATGATACTTTTATCATTAAGGGGGTTTTTGATGGTTTAAGAGTAGGGCGGATTCCATTAGGATAGACGACTGATTATTATTTTAACGTTGAGATTGAGCAATTATGGATACAAATGAAATCAAACAAGTATTAATGGACAGCCTGTCGTTAGATGAAGTCATCGTCAATGGTGATGGTAGTCATTTTCAAGTTGTCGTTGTTGGCGCAATGTTTGAGGGAATGAGCAGAGTAAAACAGCAACAAACCATTTATGCCCCTTTGATGGAATATATCGCAGATAACCGTATTCACGCTTTGTCTATTAAAGCCTACACACCTGAAGAGTGGAAGAGAGATCGTAAACTTAACGGGCTTTAATTCAGTAGGTATACAGCGTACAGCAAAATAAAAAGAGAGTTCTACAGATGGATAAATTTAGAGTACAAGGACCAACCTGTTTATCAGGTGAGGTCACTATTTCAGGCGCAAAAAATGCCGCACTACCAATCCTGTTCGCTGCGATCCTTGCCGAAGAGCCAGTAGAATTAACCAATGTTCCTAAATTAAAAGATATCGATACAACGATTAAGTTACTTAATCGCTTGGGAACTAATGTTGAACGTAATGGCTCTGTTTTCGTTGATGCTCGTAACATTAATGAATTTTGCGCTCCTTACGAGTTAGTAAAAACCATGCGTGCTTCTATTTGGGCTTTAGGCCCGCTGGTGGCTCGCTTTGGTCAAGGTCAGGTTTCTTTACCGGGTGGCTGTGCCATTGGTGCTCGTCCTGTTGATCTTCATATCACAGGTTTAGAGCAATTAGGCGCTGAAATCACACTGGATGAAGGTTATGTGAAAGCACGCGTTGATGGGCGTTTAAAAGGCGCACATATTGTCATGGATAAAGTGAGCGTGGGCGCCACTATCACTATTATGACTGCTGCGGTATTAGCTGAAGGCAAAACCATCATTGAGAATGCGGCAAGAGAGCCTGAAATTGAAGATACCGCAAACTTCCTCAATACATTAGGTGCCAAAATTAGTGGTGCAGGTACAGACAGCATTACTATTGAAGGTGTAGAACGCCTTGGTGGCGGTACTTATCAAATTCTACCTGATCGTATTGAAACAGGGACTTTCTTAGTTGCTGCTGCCATTTCGCGTGGTCGCGTTGTTTGTCGTAATGCAAAACCTGATACGTTAGATGCTGTGTTGGCAAAATTACGTGAAGCTGGTGCAGATATTGAAGTGGGTGAAGATTGGATAAGCCTTGATATGCATGGTAAACGCCCTAAAGCGGTAACATTGCGTACTGCGCCACATCCTGGTTTTCCAACCGATATGCAAGCACAATTTAGCCTTTTAAATTTAGTTGCTGAAGGCGCGGGCATGATCACTGAAACTATTTTTGAAAATCGTTTTATGCACATTCCTGAGCTTATCCGTATGGGCGCTCACGCTGAAATTGAAAGCAATACTGTGTTATGCCACGGTGTTGAAAAACTGTCAGGCGCACAAGTAATGGCAACCGATTTACGTGCTTCTGCAAGCCTAGTACTTGCGGGCTGTATCGCAGAAGGCACAACCATTGTTGATCGTATTTATCATATCGACCGTGGTTATGAAAATATTGAAGCTAAATTACAGGGATTAGGGGCAAAAATAGAACGTTTGCGCTCTAATGACTAATTTATTTTAGTTATCCTTTTTTAGCGATTTAAAACCATAGTGCATTGTTGTGCTATGGTTTTTTTTGCGCATTATTTCAATAGGACTCTCAATAGAATAGGATAATTCATAAGGCATTTCTTGTGTGACAAGATACAGTAAGAAAATAAACCTGTTTTAGAGAAATCTCTATGAGCTAAAAGGAAGGGACATATATGCAGGTAACAAGGAAACAAGAGCGCTTAGTTCGCCAAGCACTGGATGAATGGCAACAATCTGGTGCAATCTCGACACAAGAATATCAACAATTAGGAAGTACATTGCATCGTATTCCTTTTGATTGGAAAAGATTAAGTCGCTACGCATTTTGGATAGCAATGGTCTGTTTGATTATTGCCGCTGGGAGTATCTTTAGCGATAGCGCATTAGTCTATTATTTAATTGAGATTTTTAGTGTTTCTGAAATTATGCGAGTTATCTCTCCTGCACTTATTGCTTCTGCGCTCTATTTATGGGGATTTAAACGTCAGCGAAAAGAAGCACAGTGGCATTACAGTACTGAGTTTATTCTCTTTTTAGGTGTGATGTTTACGGCTATTTTCCTTTGGCAACTGGGAGAATTACTGGATACAGGAAGTGGTCATATTGCTCCTCTCTTTCTAATCGGTTGTGTCATTTATGGTGCAATTGGATTTATCAGTCGTTCCTCGTTGGTGTGGTTATTCTTCTTATTGATGTTAGGAAATTGGTTTGGTGCTGAAACTGGCTATATGTCAGGATGGGGCGCTTATTGGTTAGGGATGAACTATCCTATCCGCTTTGTCTTCTTTGGCGCAGTATTATTAGCAGGCTGTTATTTCCTACAAAATATATTGATACACCGTCGTTTATTTACCATGACAAAAATAATGGGGCTGACTTATCTGTTTATTGCACTATGGATAATGTCTATTTTCGGTAATTACGATCCAGATACATGGTATCGCACTTCAAGTGTGAATTTATTGCCTTGGGCGCTATTATTTGGTGTTGTCGCCGTTATCTGTATTTATATAAGCCTTAAAACAGATGACGGTATGTTAAGAGGATTTGGCCTAACATTCCTTGGTATCAACCTTTATACCCGATTCTTTGAATATTTCTGGGATAGTTTACACAGTGCGATTTTTTTCTTTATTTTGGCGGTTTCACTAATTTTAATTGGACGAAAAGCCGAAAAAATTTGGCACGCTGTTGAAAATAACTCAATTGCTAATAAAGAGAGTAAGAGCGAATAGTATAATTAACGATGTGATAGGAGAGCTAATCCTATGGAAAAGCGAAGTTGTCATCTTCCTTTAGAAGTGAGCTGTGTTGCATGCCATTATTTTGTTTTCAAAGATAAAGATGAGGCATTTTTTGAGATCTGCCCCGTATGTGGCTGGCAAAATGATGGTACTAAAGAAGGAGAATATAGCGGTTGTAATCACAGCACATTAGAGGACTATCGTAATACCCAAAGCTTTAAAGAAAGTTGCTTACAAAGTGCAACGTTCTATATGAAATCTCCCTACTAGCCAAAAATAGGGAGATTTTTTGTTAGTTATGATTCTGGTTGGTATTCCGAAATGGTGACATCGACATTAATTTCATTGCCATCACGCAATAATGTTACAGGTAATACCGTACCGGGGCGCGTTTCAGCAATATAATCCATCATTTCCATCGCAGAAGTCGCTGGTGCATGATTAATGCTAAGAATGATATCGCCAGTTTTTATTCCTGCTTTATCTGCTGGGCTATTTGGTGTGATACGGAAAATGCGCAACCCTTGAATTTGTTTGATGTCGGTATTTGATGAACGAATTTTAGGTAATTCTTTTGCTGTGATACCAATAAAACCACGAATAACACGACCATCACGAATAAGCTTATTCATAATTTTTACAGCAAGTTCAGTCGGAATGGCGAAGCCTAATCCTTCTGCACTAGGGCGATATCCATTATAAGTACCTGAATCAAACGTCATGGTATTAATACCCACAAGTTCGCCTTCAGTATTAATTAATGCGCCACCCGAGTTGCCTTCATTAATTGAGGCATCTGTTTGTAGAAAGTTTTGGTAGCGTGTTGGACTTAACCCAACTCGACCCGTAGCACTGATGATCCCTTGAGTAATAGTTTGTCCAATATTAAAGGGATTACCAATAGCCAGTACAACATCACCAACATGAGAAATTCGTTTACTATTAATGGGGATAGTCGGGAGTTTATCTGCATCAATCTTTAACACAGCAAGATCAGTTAATGGATCAGAGCCAACGAGTAAACCTTCATAGAGATCACCATTTTGTAACGCAACAATAATTTGATCAGCATTATTAATAACATGTTGATTTGTCAGAATATAACCACGACCATCCATAATGACGCCAGCGCCTAAAGATGTCAGCTCACGACCTTCTTGAGAAAAGCTTCCCATCGTACTGCTATAAACATTAACAACCGCAGGGGCGGCCCGTCGTACTGCTGTGTTATAGCTAAAAGGCGCATTGAGAAAATCGCCATTAAGTAGGCGTTCAATAAAAATAGGGCGAATTGAAGGAACTGCAATCAAAAGAATTGCTGCTGTGAGAAGACCAATTAGAGTTGATCGCAGTAATTTAGTTAACATAAAAATCCTATATTTATGTCTGACTGTGAAATTATTCGCGTAGAAGGGGTGAGAATAGCATAGTTTAACTTATGAAAGCATCGCTCAACGCATAAAATCCCCTTTTAAGCCACTGACTCTCATCAAAAATAGATATAAAAAAAGCCCTATAATAGATATTACAGGGCTAAGGAAATCAATAAATTAGATAGGTGAAAGCTTACTTCTTAGCGCGGTGTATTACGTAACAGTAGATAAATTTGTTCATTGCCACGTTGAATATTCAATGCAAGAACAGGCGGTTTAGCATCAATTGCTTTGCGTAAATCGCCTAGTGATGTAATTGGCGTATTATTAATACCAATAATAAGGTCGCCTTTTTGTAAACCAGATGCAGCAGCGGCTGAATCTTTTTCTACAGAATCGACTGCAACAGCTTTCACTTGTTTATTCACATAGTTACTTAATGTTGCACCTTGTAGTGCAGGAGAGAAGTTATCTGCGCGTGTTGCATCTGCCGATTGTTTCTCTAATGTCACTTTAACATCCATTGGTTTACCTTGACGGATTAAACCAATTAGGATCTCTTTACCCGGCGGTGTTGTACCCACTTTAGCTCTTAATTCAGCAAAGCTATTGATACGTTTACCATCAACTGAAATTAAAACGTCACCCGGTTTAATGCCTGCTTTTGCAGCAGATGAATCTGGCATTACTTCGCTAACAAAAGCACCGCGTTGTGCATCAATATTAAAGGATTTTGCCAGATCAGAATTCATTTCTGTACCGCGAATACCTAATATGCCACGTTTAACTTCACCATGAGAAATCAGTTGTTGGCTAAGGTCACGCGCCATATTACTTGGGATGGCGAAGCCAATACCGATGTTGCCACCACCTGGTGCTAAAATAGCAGTGTTAATTCCGATTAACTCACCATTCAAGTTAACGAGCGCGCCACCAGAGTTACCACGGTTGATTGAAGCATCGGTCTGGATAAAGTTCTCTAAACCTTCAAGATTTAAACCGCTACGACCTAGTGCGGAAATAATACCAGATGTTGCTGTTTGGCCTAAACCAAATGGGTTACCGACTGCAACCGCAAAGTCACCAACACGTAGTTGGTCAGAATCCGCCATTTTAATTGCAGTTAAGTTGGTTGGTTTTTCAATTTGCAGTAATGCGATATCGGTTTGTGGATCGCTACCAATTAATTTTGCACTAAATTCACGGCCATCATTAATTTGCAGTTGAATTTTATCTGCGCCATCAACAACGTGGTTATTTGTTAATACATAGCCTTTTTGTGCATCAATAATGACGCCAGAGCCTAAGCCTTCAAAAGGGCGTACACTTTGTTGTTGTGATGGGAAATTGGGGCCAAAGAAGAATTTGAACTCTTCGGGTACTTGCTGGTTTTGTACTCGCGTTCCAGAAACGTGGACACTGACAACCGCAGGTAACACTTTTTCTAACATTGGTGCAAGGCTTGGCAGTTGTTCACCTGATGGCATAACCGCAGGCAGCGCGGCCATACTGGTTGCTGGAATAGTAGAGAGTGAAAGTCCGACACTCATTGCTAATGCACTAAGTAATAATTTTCTTTTTTTAGTCAACATGAATTAGAGTCTCTTGATACAGTTATCAAAATAAAAGTTATTGCTCAAAATGAGCGCGATGTCACTAAGACCTGTACTGACAAAGGAAAGTTCATTAAGACATGATGTGCTTTGCTTCCTTTTACACGGATTTACAAGACAAAAGCTATCTTTAAAACCATAGCAAATAATTGTCATTTTATGACGTTTGTTAGAAAGAAAAACGCCACAAAAAATGTGGCGTTTTTAATATTAACTGTCTTTTTTATCTGTGGGTCTGAACAATCCAGATGCTCCTTCGGAGTAATCACGAGGTGGCATTTTTATTGGAGATTGGTCATTCGCTGCTTCTGATTCGCTTAAACGGTAATTAAATGGATTTTCTTGAGCAGGCATATCAGGCATGAGCTCATTAGAGCTTTTTGCCATATGTTGATAAAGCTGACGGTAATCTCTCGCCATGTTATCTAATAGTTCAGCACTTCTAGCAAAGTGGCTGACAAGCTCATTGCGATAAGTATCAAGTTCTTCTTTTTTTGTGTCTAACTCTGCTTTGATAGCATCTTGTTGACGAAGGGTGCTGTTACCGTAACGCATTGCAAGTGCGCCGATAATAAGACCGACAACTAATCCAATCAGTGCATAAACCCAAACCATGGCAACTCCTTTTCATCTAATAGTGAGGACGATGGATTCTTATAACATCATAACCGCTAAAAGGCATGGGTGGAATAATATCCTTAAGCTTAATATAAAATTCGTGTGTTACGTTGATGTTAAAACAATTCTTAATGCTTATAATAGAGCCATTCGACAGACACAAATCAGTATGTCAGAAAATTAAGGATAAGAGGGCATTCATGACTGTTAGTACGCCGTTATCACTTTATGAAGCCGCATTGAAGCAAGGTGATTATCAACCTGATGATGTTCAGAGAAAAACGGTTCTCCATCTTCAACAGATATACCATGCATTATTAAAAGAGACTCCACCAGAAAAAAATTCGCTAACCCAACGATTATTCGGGCGAATTCGCACAAAAAAACAGATTGTTACACCAGAACGTGGTCTATATATGTGGGGCGGTGTTGGACGAGGTAAAACATGGCTCATGGATATGTTTTATCAAAGCTTGCCGACAGAACGAAAGCTTCGCTTACATTTCCATCGCTTTATGTTACGTGTTCAAGAAGAACTAAAAAACTTACAAGGCCATGAAAATCCGCTAGAAATTATTGCTGATGGATTTAAAACGCAAACTGATGTGCTCTGTTTTGATGAGTTTTTCGTTTCTGATATTACTGATGCGATGATTTTAGGTACCTTGCTTGAGGCGTTATTTGCTAGAGGTATCACATTGGTGGCGACATCAAATATTCCACCTGATGAGCTTTATCGTAACGGATTACAGCGTTCTCGTTTTTTACCTGCAATAGAGCAAATCAAACAACACTGCGATATTTTAAATGTGGATGCAGGGATTGATTATCGACTAAGAACATTAACGCAAGCGCATCTTTTTTTATCTCCACTTAATGATAAAAATCGTCAGGAAATGGATAGAATTTTCACGGATTTGGCAACCAGCGAACCGCAAGTTGATTGTACCTTAACCATTAACCATCGCCCCATGAAAGTAAGAAAAGCATCTAATGGGGTACTCGCTATTAATTTTTCAACCTTGTGTATGGAACCACGTAGTCAGCTTGATTACATTGAGCTTTCTAAGCATTACCACTCTGTTTTGTTATATGACATGGAGCAAATGGGGACATTAAATGAAGACGCTGCGCGTCGGTTTCTAGCGCTTGTTGATGAGTTTTATGAGCGTAAGGTGAAACTTATTATTAATGCAAATGTAGAAATGAACGAGATTTACCAAGGTGATTTTTTACGTTTTGAATATCAACGTTGCTTATCTCGTTTACAAGAGATGCAAAGTGAAGAATATTTAGTACAACCCCATCTCGCTTAATTTTTAATTCTTGAAGAAAGTCATCTTTCATTATGGTAGGATGACGCAGGTTAAGTTGCTTGATGTTTTTTTCTATGAAAATAGAGTGCATTAGGCAGCTTACAAGCGCTCTGGAAAGGAACAATTCTTCTCTTCAGGTAGCAAGAATTTATCAGTCAAATCAGAAAAAAGTGCCAGATTCGTTTTTTTCGCTGAAATATTGAAAAAGAATTCAATTGTTTTTCAATTATGACTCGATTTTTTTTTCTGACTTCTCTATAATCTTGCGACCCCACGTTGCAGCAAGTTTTTTATTTCCCAAAAAACTCGCATTTTAGAGTCAGCAGTGCTACTCGAAGGGGTAGGTTTGCTGGACACAAGAGTCGTGTGAACCTCAATAGTATTTGAACCGAGCGTTCACCAACGTGTAACTAAACATTGGGTAATTTTCAATAATGAAAACTTTTACAGCTAAACCAGAAACCGTAAAACGCGACTGGTACGTTGTTGATGCAAACGGCAAAACTTTAGGCCGTTTAGCAACTGAAATTGCTAGCCGTTTACGCGGTAAGCACAAAGCGGAATACACTCCGCACGTTGATACTGGTGATTACATCATCGTTTTAAACGCTGAGAAAGTAGCGGTAACTGGTCATAAACGTACTGACAAAGTTTACTACCGTCATACTGGTCACGTAGGTGGTATCAAACAAGCGACTTTCGAAGAGATGATCGCCCGTAGTCCTGAGCGTGTAATCGAAATCGCGGTAAAAGGCATGCTGCCAAAAGGGCCTCTGGGTCGTGCGATGTATCGTAAACTGAAAGTTTACGCAGGATCTGAGCACAACCACGCGGCACAACAACCGCAAGTTCTGGACATTTAATCGGGATAATAGGCAATGGCTGATAATCAATACTACGGCACAGGTCGCCGCAAAAGTTCTTCCGCACGTGTCTTCATTAAGCCAGGTAGCGGTAATATCGTAATCAACAAACGTAGCCTAGAAGTTTACTTCGGCCGCGAAACAGCACGTATGGTTGTTCGTCAACCGCTGGAATTAGTTGATATGCTGGGTAAATTAGATTTATACATCACTGTTAAAGGTGGTGGTATTTCTGGTCAAGCTGGCGCGATCCGTCACGGTATCACTCGTGCACTGATGGAATATGATGAGACTCTACGTTCTGATCTGCGTAAAGCTGGTTTCGTAACCCGTGATGCGCGTTCTGTTGAACGTAAGAAAGTGGGTCTGCGTAAAGCACGTCGTCGTCCACAGTTCTCTAAACGTTAATTTGTTATCTTTTAGATATCAATTTGATGTTGAAAACCCGTCTTCACAGGCGGGTTTTTTATTTTTAACTTATTTGTGCTTATTAATAATAAAAACATAATGTTGCTAATACATGAGGCTGTTACTCATAAAACAGGCTATATGTAAGATAGCGATAGTATTAAAAAGTCTATTTTTCAGATGTTATCTCTAAATAATTTCATTTTTTGATATTATAATCTTACTTTTAAGGTAGTGTGGCATATTGTGTTGAATTATTTGCATTAGCCCCCCTAAGTAACATGAATTCTGGTAGAATAGCGAGCTTTGATGTCTTTCTTTCTATGACTTCATCATGTTGCCAATGGGTATATTGATCGTAATACCAGTGATGAGTTTGAAAGTCATACCAAAATTATTATGACAATAATGATTGTTGAATGATTATTTTGGTATTACTTGATAATGATATGTGCCGCAAAGACAGGTGAGTTTTTAACCCTGTAAAATATGATTATCCCACGATAACACTGTTATACAGGTAGTTACCCAATGCAGTTAATAGCTTAAATGTTTATTTAGGTCTACTGCGTTTGTGTGCTTGTCTTTTAGGAATGGGGAAATGGAAAAGGCATTGTGCTAATTCATTTCTTTAATTGATTAACTTGGAGGTTTTCATGGCTGTCGCTGCCAACAAACGTTCGGTAATGACTTTGTTTTCCGGTCCGACTGATATTTTCAGCCATCAGGTCAGAATTGTCCTAGCGGAGAAAGGTGTCAGTGTTGAAATTGAACAGGTTGAAGCTGGTAATCTTCCACAGGATCTTATCGATCTAAACCCTTACCAAAGTGTACCGACTTTGGTTGATCGTGAGCTGACTCTGTATGATTCACGCATCATCATGGAATACCTTGATGAACGCTTCCCTCATCCTCCTTTAATGCCAGTTTATCCTGTTGCTCGTGGTAGCAGCCGTTTAATGATGCATCGCATCGAGCATGATTGGTATTCTTTAATGAACACCATCGAAAAAGGAACTGAACAGCAAGCAAATGCTGCTCGTAAACAGTTAGCAGAAGAGCTACTGGCTGTATCTCCTGTGTTTAAAGAATATCCTTACTTTATGAGTGAAGAGTTCAGTTTAGTAGATTGCTACCTTGCTCCTCTGTTATGGCGTTTACCAGTGCTCGGTGTAGATTTAAGTGGTGCTGGCGCTAAAGATGTACAAATTTATATGCAGCGTGTTTTTGAGCGTGATTCTTTCCTCGCGTCATTAACCGAAGCAGAGCGTGAGATGCGCTTACCTTCAAGAGGGTAATTAAGTATGGAGATTATGGATATGTCTCCGCGTCGTCCGCATTTATTACGTGCGCATTATGACTGGATCATCGAAAACGATTTAACACCACATTTAGTTGTTGATGTGAATGTTGTCGGTGTTCAAGTCCCAATGGAATATGCGCATGATGGTCAAATTGTACTAAATATTTCATCTCGTGCTGTAGATGAATTAGAGTTAACACCGTATCAGGTTTTATTTAGTGCAAGCTTTGGTGGCATACCTCGTAAAGTGCGAGTGCCTATGGCTGCTGTTATGGCTATTTATGCGAGAGAAAACGGTGCGGGAATGATGTTTGAGCCAGAGCCTGCTTATGAATCTGGCGCATCATTACAGTTTGCTGAAGATGAGCATCAAGAAACACCAGATGCTCCTGTTGGCGAAGTCTTATCATTAGTAACGGATAAATCTGTTTCTGATGATGTAACGCCACCAGATGATGATCCAGAGCCACCTCGTCCTACAGGTCGTCCATCATTGCGTGTAGTGAAATAAGAGATTATCTTATTTATATTAATGAAAAACCCAGTTCATTTTAACTGGGTTTTTTTGTACACAAAAAAACGCCCTATATTTCTATAGGGCGTTTAGATTAATGATTGGGCTGAAATTATTTCAGCAGTTCTTCTAAACAACCAGTGTAAAGATTAACTGCAGTCATTAATTGTTTTTCGTCGAAGTCAAAGCCTGCTTGGTGGTGACCAGCTGTTCTATCGGCACCAACAACGAAGTACAGTGATTTACCACCACAACGTTGTACACGTTTTGCTAATACTGTTGCATCTTCACTACCACCGAATGGGCGAGTTGCAACCGCAGTTAGCTCAGAATGTTTACCCACAACTTTGGTCATAACATCAATCAGCTCTTGGTCATTCGTCAAGTCAACGGCTTCACCCATGATTTCGCTTTCCATTTCTAACTGGAAGCTATGTGCTGCGCCTTCAGCCATACGTACCGCATTTGCAGCCATAAAGCTGTTGATCTCTTCATTTTCACCACGAACTTCAATTTGCATTTCAGCGTTAGCAGGGGTGACGTTACGGCCTTCACCGGCTTTTAATACACCGATGTTGATACGTGACATTCCTTTACCATGGCGAGAAATGCCCAGCATTTGTGTTGCTGCGTGGCAAGCACCCGCTAAAGCATTACGACCAAGTTCTGGCTCTGCGCCTGCGTGAGACGGTGCGCCTTTAAAGCGGAAGTCATATTTAGTGGTACATAAGAAATGTGTTGGGTTAATAACAATTTCACCACTGTTGGCGATAAAGCCTAAGTGAGCACCTAAGAAGTAATCAGCATCATCTGCGATACCACTTTCTGCCATTGCACGAGCACCACGAACACCTTCTTCTGCTGGTTGGAATAGAATTTTAACTTTACCAACCACTTTATCTTTATTCTCAACTAACCAGTGAGCAACACCTAAACCGATAGAGATGTGTCCATCGTGACCACAAGCATGCATTTCGCCTGCGTGACAAGAAGCAAAGTTCTCTGCATGAGGACGGTGTTTTGCTTCTGTTGCTTCGTTAACACCAACACAGTCGATATCAAAGCGCAGTGCTACTGTTGGGCCTGCTTTACCACTGTCAAAGATAGCCACACAGCCAGTTAGCTCTTTCATTTCATCAAGTAGAGCTTCATCAACTTTATGCTCTCTTGCAACAGCTAGACCTTTTTCAACGACTTGACGGCGGCGACCAAAAGCAAACTCTTGATTGATAACGTCTGGGCCAACTTTAACTTCTAAACCTAAGCTACGTAGTTCTTTGACGATTTTTGCTGTGGTTAAAAATTCTGACCAACCAATTTCTGGATATTGGTGAAACTCACGACGCCATTTAATTAATTTTTCTAGTGTAATTGCTGACATATTCATTTCTCCACTTATAACATGAATAACGCAACAGCGATGACGCCGATAATCATACCCGGTGCAGTACGTTTTGCGATTTCCATAGGGTTTACGTTTGCAAGACCAGCACAAACAATTGCTGCACCTGCCAGTGGTGACATAGTACGACCTAACGCGCCAGATAATGCCGCTGCCATACCCATATCTGGGATTTCATAACCGAATTGTGCAGCATGAGGTGTTACTGTTTCGTTGAATGCGAATGCTGCTGCGTCACCAGAACCTGTGATAATACCCATTAAGAATGGCCCTAAAGTACCACCCCAGCGAGCGAATTCAGGAGAATGAGTTAAGAAGTTGATGAACGCGTCGATTAAACCAGATGCTTTCAGACCTGCTGCGAATACTGCTGCTGCAATGATGATACCTAATACATCACCATAAGCATTACCCATACCTTTAAAGAACTCTTTCGTAATTTGAGCTGGGTTAGTTAATGTGATGAACAGAGCATAGATAGAACCGATTAACATTGCCGCTGGTACAGACAGTTTAAATGTACTGAAAGTCTCGAAGAATGGCAGAATTAACAGGATTAATGGAATGAAAGGTGCTGTTGCATATAAGTAGTTAGGGCGAATAGCTTCTGGCGTTGCTTGTGCTGATGAAGATGATGCATCACCCGCAACAGAAGCCATTTTGAACTCTTTTTTCACTAAAGCGACAACCGCCAGTGAAACTGCTGCGATACCACCAGCCATTAAGCTATATGGGCTATGGCGAGCGATTAAATCAACCACTTCCATATTCGCCATGTTAGCAACGAAGGCGTTATGCGACATACCTGGGCTTAGCATTGAGCCGATAGTACCACATAACACTGCACCACCAGCGATAGCTGGGTGAATACGTGCTGCGATTAATAATGGAATGAGTGTCGCACCTACCGCTGCCGCACAACCTGCTGCTGATGGGATTGCGATATTAATAAAATACGTTACGACGACCGTAGCTGGAATAAGGAAGAAGCCCAGACGAGTCATTACTTTTGATAAAACATGAACCAGATGCATATCGCATTTGGTATATTTCATAACATAAGCAAAACCCATACTCGAACAGATTGCTTGAATTAATGATGAAGATACCATGCGCTCACTAAATGCGGCAAACGCATCTAATGGGCTTAGGCTCAAAATACAAAGCAATAAACCCGCACCGATAAGTACCATTCGGGTTTCATATTTTTTTATTAGCAAATAGACAGTTACGATAATAACGGCTACGGCTATAAGTTGCATCACCATGGTGATCCCCTAGTTAATTATGACAATACTATTAATTATGAAAGCGAACCTAACATCAATAAATTATATTTTTCTGTAAAGTTATTAGGTGACTCCATTATGAAGTTGGTAGGTTGACAATATTTGATTGTTATCAAATTTAATAGCCGAAATAAAATCTATTTTTTTAGACTGTGATGTTATTAACAAATGCGGTAAAACAATGATCATTAAAAGATGACGAAAAGGTTAAATAAAAAGAGATAAAGTAAAAAATACGAAAATAAATTATATTTACTATAGATAAAGAGTGTTATTTTGATACAAAAAAGAATATCGCTTTTTATCAAAATATTATTCTATAAATTATATTAAATGGTAATGAGAATGATTATTTAGTCTGATATCTTAATGATCCTTAAATACTATTTATTAATTTCATCGATAATATTGAAAAATTATCCCACTTAAATCAAATGGGATAATAAACAAGAGAAATTGTTATTTAAAATAACGGAAATAAAAAATATTTAACATGATAAATATTGCAATATTCCTTCGGCAGCCTCTCTTCCTTCTGCTATTGCTGTTACCACAAGATCAGAACCTCGTACAATATCGCCCCCAGCAAACACTTTAGGGTTTGTTGTTTGATTTGGTATTTCTTGATTATCTGAAATAATAATTCTGCCTGAAGATGCATATTCAATATTATTTTCATCTAACCATGGATAATGTGCAGGTTTAAAGCCAAATGCCAGAATAACCGCATCAGTAGATAACAAATGCTCACTTCCTTCAATCGGCGTTAATGTTTTATCACTTTGAGTTTTAATAACGCGAATACCAACCACTTTATTTTGATTATCAACTTCTATATCTGTAGGTTGAAGATTAAATAAAAATTCGCCACCTTCTTCTTTGGCGTTTTTTACTTCACGTTTTGAACCTGGCATATTGCTTTCATCACGACGATAAACACAAGTGACTTTATTTGCACCTTGTCGAATTGCAGTACGCACACAGTCCATTGCGGTATCGCCACCGCCTAATATCACTACATTTTTATCTTTAAGGTCGATATAAGGTGTTTGAGGATCTTCACCATAACCCATTAAATAACGTGTATTACCAATTAAATAAGGTAGGGCGCTATAAACACCATCAGCATTTTCATTAGGAAAATGACCGCTTAAACTGTGATAGGTGCCCAATCCTAGAAAAACTGCGTCATATTGTGTTATTAGGGTATTTAGGGCGATATCTTTGCCTATTTCCGTATTAAGGCAAAACTCGATACCCATTTCACTAAATAATTCGCGGCGTCGGATCATCAGTGATTTTTCGAGTTTAAAAGAGGGTATCCCAAACGTAAGTAATCCGCCAATTTCTGGATGTTTATCATAAACAACCGGTTTCACACCTTGACGAATAAGAACATCTGCACAGGCAAGACCCGCAGGGCCTGCACCGATAATCGCAACTTTTTTATCAGTCATTGTGACGTGAGAAAGATCGGGGCGCCATCCTTGCGCTAAGGCGGTGTCATTGATGTAACGTTCAATATTGCCAATTGTGACTGCACCAAAATCATCATTAAGCGTGCAGGCGCCTTCACAAAGCCTATCTTGAGGGCAAACGCGACCACAAATTTCAGGCAAACTGTTTGTTTGATGAGAAAGCTCGGCCGCTTCAATAATACGTCCTTCGTTTGCCAGCTTTAACCAATTAGGAATGTAATTATGAACAGGGCATTTCCATTCACAATAAGGATTCCCGCAACCTAAACAGCGATCAGCTTGTGCGGAGGCTTGCTGTGGTGAAAAGGCCTCATAGATTTCAACAAACTCAATTTTGCGAATTGCTAACGGTTTTTTAGTTGGCTCAACACGATTTAAGTCGATAAACTGATACACATTCTGACTCATAATATTCTCCTATTGTGCCTGAACGCGTAATTCAGCAGATGAACGACGAGGATGACCAAGCAACGCATTGACATCACTGGACTTTGGTTTAACCAACTTGAAGTGTTGTGACCAATATTCCCACTGTGAAAGTAATCTTTCTCCTTGCTGTGAGCCTGTTAGTCTGACATGTTCTGCAATCATGCCACGTAGATGTTCAGCGAGAATGGCAAAGGATGCAACAGGAAGCAACTCAATCGACGAAGTGTTGATCCGTTGCGATAATGTGAGGTCTTCATCTAATAGATAGGCAAATCCCCCCGTCATTCCTGCACCAAAGTTAATCCCTGTTTTACCGAGAACGCAGACAATACCGCCCGTCATATATTCACAGCCGTTATCACCAACGCCTTCAACAACAGCAATCGCACCAGAGTTTCTGACGGCGAAACGTTCACCTGCCAAGCCTGAAGCATACAGTTTCCCGCCTGTTGCGCCATAAAGGCACGTATTACCCATAATGGTTGCATGATGATTTTTAAAAGCAGAACCAACTGGAGGTGAAATTACAATACGACCGCCCGCCATACCTTTACCAACATAATCATTTGCATCACCGACTAAGGTTAATTCAAGGCCTTGTGCATTCCAGACACCAAAGCTTTGACCTGCGGTGCCCGTAAAATGGAGTTTTATAGGTGTTGCAGATAACCCATTCTCGCCATATTTCTTAGCAATAATGCCAGATAACGTTGCACCCACAGAGCGGTCTGTATTACGAATATCAAAATAGTGTGTTTGGCTTTTTTGCTGTTCAACGGCTTCAATCGTTTGAGTAACAATACGCTGGTTTAATTCACCTTTATCATAAGTTTCATTATTTTCCTGACAATAAAGGGCTTTACCTATGGGGGATGTCACTGTTTCTAGTAATCCGCCTAATGAGAGTTTTTGCTGTTTGCTCGTCACACCTTCTAAACAAGAAAGCAGATCGGTACGACCGATTAAGTCGGTAATTTTTCGTACTCCAAGCAATGCCATTAACTCACGGGTTTCTTGTGCAATAAAGCGGAAGTAGTTAATAACACGTTCAGGTAATCCGTGATAATGGTTACGACGTAGCGTTTCATCTTGAGTTGCAACACCCATTGCGCAATTATTTAAATGACAAATACGCAAGTATTTACAGCCTAACGCGACCATAGGACCTGTACCAAAACCAAAACTCTCTGCGCCCAAAATCGCCGCTTTAATAATATCGAGTCCTGTTTTTAATCCGCCATCGACTTGTAAACGAATTTTATGACGAAGATTGTTTGCCACCAGCGCTTGTTGGGTTTCCACTAAACCTAATTCCCACGGACTACCTGCATATTTTACAGAAGTTAAAGGACTTGCACCTGTACCTCCGTCATAACCTGCAATGGTTATCAAATCCGCGTAGGCTTTGGCAACACCAGTAGCAATGGTACCCACACCAGGCTCTGATACGAGTTTTACAGAAATCAGTGCAGTGGGATTGATCTGTTTTAAGTCGAAAATAAGCTGTGCTAAATCTTCAATAGAATATATATCGTGATGAGGTGGCGGTGATATTAAAGTAACACCAGGAACAGCGTAGCGTAATTGCGCAATATAAGGGGTGACTTTATCGCCGGGAAGTTGTCCTCCTTCACCGGGTTTTGCTCCTTGTGCGACTTTGATTTGCAAAACATCTGCACTCATTAGATAAGAAGGCGTCACGCCAAAACGACCCGAGGCAATTTGTTTAATGCGTGAGACTTTATTAGTACCGTAACGAGCCGGATCTTCACCGCCTTCGCCTGAATTTGAAAATCCGCCCAACGTATTCATCGCTTGCGCAAGGGCTTCATGAGCTTCTTTGCTTAAGGCACCAATGGACATTGCGGCGGTATCAAAGCGTTTAAATAATTCTGTTTCAGGTTCGACTTCTTCAATCGAGATAGGCGTTGCCTTGTTATTGAGGACTAGCATATCGCGCAATGTGGTTATTGGGCGTTGTTGTACCAGACTAGCATAATGCTGATACTCGGCATATTCCCCGCTATTTACCGCTTGTTGTAGTGCTTGAACGACATCAGGATTGTAGGCGTGATATTCCCCTTTATGCGCATATTTCAATAATCCCCCCGCCTCTAAAGGGTAACGGGTTAACCAAGCTCGTTTAGATAGATTGAATAAGTCGTGTTCAAAATCACTAAAGTCAGCGCCATTAATCCGATTATCAACGCCCGCAAAACAGAGCTCGACAACGCTATCATTTAATCCCACCGCTTCAAAAAGTTGAGAGCAACGGTAAGAAGCTACGGTTGAAATGCCCATTTTGGACATGATCTTATACAATCCTTTATTTATGCCGTTACGGTAATTAAGCATCACTTGGGCATAGCTTGCTTGCAGGATTTTTTTATCAACACGCTGAGCTAAAGATTCATAAGCAAGGTAAGGGTAAATAGCGGTAGCACCAAATCCGAGTAATACGGCGAAATGGTGAGGATCACGAGCACTGGCGGTTTCGACAATAATATTGGCATCACAGCGTAAGTTATTATCTACCAATGCTTTTTGTACCGCTCCAACTGCCATAGGAGCAGGAATAGGCAATCGCTCTTTAGTGATATTTCTATCTGATAAAACCAATAATACCGCACCACGGTGAACTTCCTGTTGTGCTTTTGCGCATAATTGGCGTAACGCTGTTTCTAGGTTGCATTCTGTTGGTTGATATGTGATATCAAGATGAACAGATTGGTAATAAGGACTTTCTTGATTAATAAGCTGTTGGAAATCGCTATAAAGCAAAATAGGCGATTTAAAACTCAGTCGATGAGCTTGACCTTCCGCTTCGCAAAACACATTCATCTCGCGCCCAATGCAGGTCGCTAAAGACATAACATGTGCTTCTCTTAATGAATCTATGGGAGGATTTGTTACTTGCGCAAATTTTTGTCTGAAATAGTCATAAATAAGCCGAGGGCGTTGAGAAAGTACAGCAAATGGTGTGTCATCGCCCATTGATCCTGTGGCTTCTTGCCCATTTTCTGCAAGCACATGCAAAATGCTTTCAAGTTCTTCTTGGCTATATGCAAATTGTTTTTGATAAGTGGCTAATAAAGTGTCATCAAAGGCACGTTGTCCTGTAGCTTGTTGTTCTGGTAACTCTTCAAAGGGCGTTAAACGTTTGACATTGCGCTCTAACCACAGTTTATAAGGATGGCGTCTTTTTAAATCTTCATCGGTTTCGGCAGAGTGCAAAATACGCCCCTGATGAGTATCAATGACCATCAGCTCACCAGGACCTACACGTCCTTTTTCTCGCACTTCATCAGGCTGATAATCCCAAATACCAATTTCAGAAGCACAAGTGATGATGTTATCTGTGGTAATAACGTAACGAGCAGGGCGTAAACCGTTTCTATCTAGCGTACACGCAGCGTAACGACCATCTGATAATACAATGCCTGCGGGGCCATCCCAAGGCTCCATATGCATTGAGTTAAAATCAAAAAAGGCACGAAGATCTTCATCCATTTGTGGATTATTTTGCCATGCAGGCGGCACTAACAATCGCATTGCACGAACAATATCCATACCGCCATTGAGAAAAAGTTCTAGCATATTGTCGAGTGAACTTGAATCTGAGCCACTCTCATTCACAAAAGGCGCTGCACTTTGTAGATCAGGAATAAGTGGTGTATGGAATTTATAGGCACGCGCTCTTGCCCATTGGCGATTGCCTGTAATGGTATTTATTTCACCATTATGAGCAAGATAGCGAAAAGGTTGTGCAAGAGGCCATCTTGGTGTGGTGTTAGTTGAAAAACGCTGGTGGAATAAACAAATTGAAGATTCCATGCGTAGATCGGCAAGATCGGTAAAAAAGCGCGGTAAATCAATGGCCATGCAGAGACCTTTATAGATGGTCACTAAATTAGAAAGACTACAAATATAAAAATCATTGTCAGTAATGCGCTTTTCAATACGTCTGCGGGCAATAAAGAGTCGTCTCTCAATATCACTTATCCGCCATCCTGCGGGGGCATTAACAAAAACTTGTTCGATTAAAGGAAGAGAAGAAAGGGCAATACTCCCTAAAATATCAGTGTTAATAGGCACTTTACGCCAGCCGACAATAGAAAGTGTTTCACGTTGTAGCTCTTCTTCAACGATGAGACGGCATTGTTTGGCAATATTGGGATCTTGGCTTAAAAATAGCATCCCTACGGCGTAATTTTTTGCTAAATGCCAGCCTTTTTCTTGTGCAACTAATTGGAAGAAACGCTCTGGTTTTTGTAAGAGTAATCCGCATCCATCGCCGGTTTTACCATCAGAAAGAATCGCACCACGATGTTGCATTCTGGCAAGACCATGTATGGCATTTCTGACAATCTTATGGCTGGCTTGCCCTTCAATATGTGCAATCAACCCAAACCCACAATTGTCTTTTTCCTGTGTCTTTTGATAGAGCATTTTTTTGCTTCCTACTTAGTTTACTGGGCGCCTCAAAAAAGAGCGCAAAAGGAACGTTTTGGCTCTAAGTATGTAGGTAAATTTATGGGTGCTCAGTCGGGTGATGTTGTGTTTGCCTAGCTTGGTGTGTTTTTTATATTGCTATGCAATGCCTTTTCAACTTATCGATAAATAAAAATCAGGTCAATGTGTAGGGATATTTGACTGAGATAAAATAGATAAGGATATTTTTATTTTAATACATTGATTAATAACTAAATTATTCTATTTTAAAATAGTATGAGAGCGATTTTTTAATGTGAGCTATATCACTTTATTTGAGCGGTTTAGCTTTATCTCATCCTTTAATGATAAAAACGGGTAGTGAGTTATTCTACTGAATATATTGATTTTGGAGTTTTATTGTTTTTATACATTTTGTATAAAAAAAGACAAATTGAATTTTTTCTAATAAGGTCTATTTATCGTTGATATTGCTATCGTCTATGTTGCTTGGTTTTTGTATTATTTTTATGAATGCATATGTCTGAATAGACTCGTTGAGAGAAAATAGAGGGTTAAATCAAACAAAGTAATGAGAAATAACCACTCTTAGTAAGATTTCTGAATGTTCGCCACTGCGCCAATTCATTTTTGGGTTATCATTCCATAGATTCAATATATTGGAGTTTTCAATGAAATTGCTCAAAGGGCTTGCCCAATACTACGTTGACTTAATGATGAGGCTGGGGCTAATTCGCTTCTCATTGTTGTTAGCTTCTGCATTAGTTGTTTTAGCGATGGTTGTTCAAATGGCGGTGACATTCTTGCTTGCAGGTGATGTTACCAGTATTGACCTTGTTCGCTCTATTTTCTTTGGGCTGATTATTACGCCTTGGGCTGTCTATTTTCTCTCTGTTGTGGTTGAACAACTTGAAGAATCACGACGCCGTTTATCTCGTATGGTGGATAAACTAGGTGTAATGCGCCAGCGCGACTTAGAGCTTAACTCTCAATTAAAAGAGAATATTGAGCAATTAAACTTGGAAATTCAAGAGCGTGAAAAAGTTGAAAAAGCACACCTTGAACTACTAGAAAAACTAAAAAGTGAAATGAAGCGTCGTGAATTGACGCAAATCGAGCTTGAACAGCAATCCTCACTTTTACGCTCATTCCTAGATGCCTCTCCTGACTTAGTTTATTACCGCAATGAAGATAATGAATTTTCAGGATGTAACCGTGCGACGGAATTACTGACAGGTAAAAGTGAAAAGCAACTTATCGGTTTAACACCACTTGATGTGTATGACGAAGATATTGCGATAAAAGTGATGGAAACGGATGAAAAAGTCTTCCGTCATAATGTGTCGCTCACTTATGAGCAGTGGTTAGTTTATCCTGATGGCCGCAAGGCTTGTTTTGAACTACGAAAAGTGCCGTTTTATGATCGTATTGGTAAACGTCATGGCTTAATGGGCTTTGGACGTGACATTACAGAGCGTAAGCGCTATCAAGACGCGTTAGAGAACGCGAGCCGTGATAAAACCACCTTTATCTCAACAATCAGCCATGAATTGCGTACACCGCTAAATGGTATTGTTGGATTAAGTCGTATCTTATTGGATACCGAGCTTTCACCAGAACAACTCAATTACTTAAAAACGATCCATGTGAGTGCGATTACGTTAGGGAATATTTTTAATGACGTGATTGAGATGGACAAAATTGAGCGTAGAAAAATTCAGTTAGATAACCAGCCAATTGACTTTACTGAATTTATTTCTGATTTAGAAAACCTGTCTGGATTGTTAGTACAGCCAAAAGGATTGAAATTCACACTCGAAGCCGAAGAAACGCTACCGCATAAGATAACCTCTGATGGGACTCGATTACGCCAGATCTTATGGAATCTCATTGGTAATGCTGTGAAGTTTACTCAAGAAGGTGAAATCAAAGTGCGTATTTGGCAAGAAGCGCCAGATAAGTTGTTATTTGAAGTGAAAGATAGCGGAATTGGTATTCCAAAAAGTGAGCTTGAGAAGATCTTTGCTATGTACTATCAAGTCAATGATAGTCAAGGTGGTCGTTCTGCAACGGGAACGGGTATCGGACTTGCTGTCTCAAAACGCCTAGCACAGCATATGGGCGGCGATATTCGTGTTGAGAGTGAGTTAGGTGAGGGTTCTACCTTTACGCTCTCTATCGTCGCTCCTGCGATTGAAGAGCACCACGATATCGAAAGTGATGATGAACTCTTATTACCTGCTTTAAATATTCTGCTTGTTGAAGATATAGAACTTAACGTGATTGTTGCCTGCTCTGTTTTAGAAAAATTGGGTAATACCGTTGATGTGGCAATGACAGGGCAAGAAGCGCTATCGATGTTTAAGCCTGATGAATATGACTTAGTGCTACTAGACATTCAATTACCTGATATGACTGGCTTCGATATTTCAAGAAAATTACGTCAAGAATTCGACAGTAATGAACTTCCTCCTCTTATCGCTTTAACAGCAAATGTTTTGAAAGACAAAAAAGAGTATTTGGATGCGGGAATGAATGATGTGCTAAGTAAACCACTTTCTGTGGATGCACTTACCGCGATTATCAACAAATTCTGGGGTGATGGTGCGGTTTCTATGCCATGTAATGATCCATCGGAATTGTTGAATAAAAATGAAGAATTATTAGATATAGACATGCTGAATCAATACATCGAACTTGTCGGACCTCAATTAATCACTGATGGTCTAGATGTTTTTGAAAAGATGATGCCAAGTTATATGTCAGTCCTTGAATCTAACCTAACAGCGCGTGATCAGAAGGGCATCACTGAGGAAGGACATAAAATCAAAGGTGCAGCAGGTTCTATTGGTTTAAAACATTTACAGCAACTCGCTAAACAGATCCAATCACCGGAATTACCTGCTTGGTGGGACAATGTACAAGAGTGGGTCGATGAGCTAGGGAAGGATTGGAGAAAGGATGTGGAAAGTTTAAGAAACTGGTTGGCAGACGCTAGAAAAAAATAACCCCAACCGAAGTTGGGGTGCGCGAATACTGCGCCAACACCAGGGAAACTTTTCTATCCGCTTTTTTTGATTCTCATTACATAGGCGAATAGGATGAAACTATTCCATACATCATACAAGCAACAAAATAGCAAAGATAAGTTTTTTTGTTACAAGAAACATTTAAATATGTGATGCCGATTGGTGTTTACACCTATAAATGGGTAACTAGTAATCTACTACAAACGGAGAAAGATATGAAATCAATTGCGGTAATTTTAAGTGGCTGTGGTGTATTCGATGGGAGCGAAATCCATGAATCAGTGCTCACAATGCTTGCTTTAAGCCAAAATAATGCTGAAGTTCATTATTTTTCACCTAATGATTTGCAACCAACTGTAATTAATCATATTACAGGTGAGGAAAAATCAGAAAAAAGGAATATGATGGAAGAATCCTCTCGTATTTCTCGTGGAAAAATCTCCCCTTTATCAGAGGCAAAGGCTGAAAACTTTGATGCTGTCATTATTCCTGGTGGCTTTGGTGCCGCGAAGAATTTATGCAATTTCGCAACAAAAGGGAGTGACTGTGAAATTAACAAAGATCTCTTAAGATTTGTACAAGCGATGCATCAGCAAAATAAGCCATTAGGGTTAATATGTATTGCGCCTGTAATGTTACCAAAAATGTTAAATTCTCCAGTAAAATTAACAATTGGAAATGACGCAGAAACAGCTCGTGCAATTGAAAAGATGGGCGGCGTCCATATAGATTGCCCGGTTGATGATATTGTTGTTGATGAAAAATATCGTGTTGTCACAACTCCTGCGTATATGCTTGCACAATCTATTGCACAAGCACAGGTAGGTATTGAGAAACTAGTTAAGAAAGTCCTTGAGATGGCATAAATAGTAGGTAAAAACAGCAGATGGTACTGGTGAGAAAGTTAAAGAAACTATTAATTATTTTAATTGCTTTATGGCTGTTAACAGTTGTGCTGTTTTCTTTTTTGCCCGTACCTTTTTCTGCTGTGATGGTTCAAAGACAAATTTCTGCTTGGAGTGAGTTTGATTTCTCTTATGTATCACATTCCACTTGGGTAAGTGAAAAAGAGATAGCCTCTGTGATGTATTTAGCCGTTATTGCCTCTGAAGATCAAAATTTCCCCAAACATTGGGGCTTTGATTTTGATGCTATTGAGAAAGTTTTCAAAAAAAATCATAACAACGGGAAAACATTACGTGGTGCATCGACTATTTCTCAGCAAACGGTCAAAAATCTCTTTTTATGGGATGGTCGTAGTTGGATAAGAAAAGGGCTTGAGACGGGAATGACGCCCGTTGTGGAGCTTATTTGGTCAAAAAAACGTATTTTAACGGTGTATCTGAATATTGTTGAATTTGGTGATGGGATCTTCGGTGTAGAGCAGGCTTCTCAACACTATTTTAGAAAGCCAGCGAAACAACTTACAAGTCATGAAGCTGCATTATTAGCTGCAGTATTACCTAATCCGCATATTTATCACGTAAATAAACCTTCTGCTTATACCCTAAAACGGCAACAGTGGATCTTAAATCAGATGCGGTTAATGGGTGGAATATCCTTTTTAAAGAAAAATAATTTGTAACACTTTTATAAGGTTGGAAACACTTTATTTTCTGGCTCTGCAATTTTTTCTGACATTTTGTTTATTGTCGATGGATCATTAGCTTGACGAGATTGAATACGAAACTGTGACGGCGTCATGCCGTATTTACGTTTAAAGGCATCACAAAAATAAGCATTACTGCCAAATCCACAACGATGGCTGATTTGAAATACCGAGTAATTAGAGAATGTAAGGTAGTTTAAGGCGATCCCCATTCTGACATCTAATAGCAATTGGCAGAATGAAACCCCTTCTTTATTTAAATGCCGACGTAATGTCGATGGCGTCGTAAACAATGTTTTTGCGACATCGTCTAAATGCCATTTTCGTTGTGGATCTTGTGTTATCAGGTGTGTAATCGCCTGATTTTTCGGCTCATCATAGTTAAAACGAAAGATATTTAGAATATCCACACCTGCCTGATGTACCGCCATTAAAATAAAGAATAAGCACTGCTGCATAAACATGGTTTCTTGTGATGGAGAGCCATGTGGTAGCGGTAAACACTGTTTTAAAATTCCAAAATTACTTTTTATCACTTCAGGAGTTGATAAATGGTAAGAAGGAAGGTGGCTTGTGAGTGGCGAGCTAGATTTAATTAAAGGTTTTAGTAAAGAGAAAACCGATTGAAGCTCTGTTTCACATAACACAAGCGTGTGTAGTTCAATAGATTTATGCGTAAATTGGCTGACAATATCGCAAGAAACTTGACTGTATTTCGGAATAATAAGCGTTAAATGGCTAGATACATCAATAGTTTGCCCATTGATGCAAATTGTACCTTTTGCGCCACTAACCATCGCTATCATCGGGTTTTCGATGTAAAACGTTTTTAAAGATATTTGGTTAGAGGACAGGATGTGTTTGTATTCCATGATCTCCGATATACCGTAGGCAAGTTAAGCATCAATCTTGCTTAAATGAACAATGCTCAAAATTAGCTCATTTGTTGTATAAATTAATAAGCCACGTCTAGAATAATAATAGAGAGTTTATTCTAATTTAAACAGGTGTTGTCATGCAAAGCAGAATCAGCATGCAGCAGAATATAATCTTGTTGATAAAACATGACAATATAGATATTTGCTCATTTTTTACATTTATTTTAAACAGTGTCATTTTTTCTAAATAAATTGTTATTTATTCAAAACGCATTTTTCGTAATAAGGTGTAGAATCGCGCGTCACAGACGAAGGAGATTATCCTGTTCTTAGGATATCACTGTTTGTCTTTTATCCACACCCTATCCAACATTCATTAGCTTATTTTCTATTTGATTTTGAATGACTCAATCTTATGGATAGTGCTGTATGTATTCACGTATTTTCCTGATTTATTGATAATTTTTCCGAGTTGGCAGGAGTGAGTATGTCTGACTTTTCAGGGAAGGGTTGGCTTGCTGAAATCGTTTTACGCTATGAAGTAAAACGCGAAATAACACGTCTTACAGAAAAACGCCATATTGGCCCATTAATGGTTCAGCGTCCTTTTTATCCTGAGCAAGGTATTGCACACACTTATTTGCTTCATCCCCCAGGCGGCGTGGTTGGTGGCGATAAGCTATTGATCAATATTGATGTGCAGCCTCAAGCGCACGCGTTGCTCACAACACCTGGAGCCACTAAGTTTTACCGTAGTGCAGGCGGTGTTGCTCGGCAAGTTCAAACTTTAAAAGTGGCAGCTAATGGTTTTTTAGAGTGGTTACCTCAAGAGAATATCTTTTTTCCTGAAGCTCAAGTTTGCCTAGAAACGCATATTCATATTGCATCTACAGCCAGATTTATTGGCTGGGAAATCCAATGTTTTGGTCGCCCCGTTTTAAATGAATGGTTTGAAAATGGCAATGTAAAAGGGCGTTTAAATTTCTATATCGATGAAAAGCTAACATTAACTGAGTCGCTTTTTGTCGATGGTTTGCAAAAAAGATCGGCTGCCATGCGTGAATTTCCGATGTTGGGGTCACTTTATATTTATCCCGCAACAGACGAATTAAAAAGCCTTATTCAACAAAGTATCGAGGCTTTCTCAGCTGATTACGATCATGTTATCGAATATGGCTTAACGGATGTAGACGGTATTTTAGTTTTACGGTTATTAGGTTCGCAAACAGAGCCGATGATGGCGTGTTTTGCTCAAGTTTGGCAAACCGTCAGACAACACTGGTTAGGGTATTGCCCTGAGCCGCCTCGTATATGGGCGACATAATCGTTAATTTTAGGAGCAGAAATGGAATTAACACCAAGAGAAAAAGATAAATTACTGCTTTTTACCGCGGGTCTTGTTGCTGAAAGACGTTTAGCGAAAGGGCTCAAGCTTAATTATCCTGAAGCGGTTGCACTTATCAGTTGCGCCATTATGGAAGGCGCGCGCGAAGGTAAAACTGTTGCCCAATTGATGAGTGAAGGGCGTACTGTTTTGACGGCAGAGCAAGTCATGGAAGGGGTGCCAGAAATGATCAAAGACATTCAAGTAGAATGCACATTCCCTGATGGCACAAAGCTTGTTTCTATTCACGATCCTATTGTGTAGGTAATAACATGATACCCGGTGAAATTAGAGTTAATCAGGCATTAGGGGATATCGAGCTTAATGCCGGTCGAGAGACAAAAACAATACAGGTTGCTAATCATGGTGATAGACCCGTGCAAGTCGGTTCTCATTATCATTTTTATGAAGTGAATGACGCACTGAAATTTGAACGAGAAGGCACTTTGGGTTTTCGTTTAAATATTCCAGCGGGCATGGCGGTTCGTTTTGAACCCGGTCAAAGCCGCACAGTCGAATTGGTGGCTTTTGCAGGAAAACGTGAAATTTACGGTTTTCATGGCAAAGTGATGGGTAAATTGGAGAGTGAGAAAAAATGAAAACTATCTCACGTCAAGCTTATGCAGATATGTTTGGCCCCACAACTGGCGACCGTCTGCGATTAGCCGATACTGAGCTTTTTCTTGAAATTGAAAAAGACTTCACCACTTATGGCGAAGAGGTCAAGTTTGGTGGTGGTAAAGTTATTCGTGATGGTATGGGGCAGAGCCAAGTCATCAATGCTGAATGTGTCGATGTACTTATTACAAACGCCATTATTTTAGATCATTGGGGTATCGTAAAAGCGGATATCGGTATTAAAGATGGTCGCATTGTGGGTATCGGTAAAGCCGGTAATCCTGATGTACAGCCTAATGTGGATATTGTTGTAGGGCCTGCCACTGAAGTGGTTGCTGGTGAAGGTAAAATTGTTACCGCGGGTGGCGTTGATACGCATATTCACTTTATCTGCCCTCAACAAGCACAAGAAGGTTTAGTGTCTGGTGTCACCACGTTTATTGGTGGTGGTACAGGACCAGTAGCTGGAACAAATGCAACCACAGTCACTCCGGGTATTTGGAACATGCACCGCATGTTAGAGGCTGTTGATGAACTCCCGATTAATGTTGGTTTATTTGGTAAAGGCTGTGTGAGTCAACCTGAAGCCGTTCGTGAGCAAATTGAAGCGGGTGCTATTGGTCTAAAAATTCATGAAGACTGGGGCGCAACACCAATGGCAATTCATAACTGCCTTAATGTTGCCGATGAAATGGATGTGCAAGTTGCTATTCACTCTGACACCTTAAATGAAGGCGGTTTCTATGAAGAAACTGTGAAAGCAATTGCTGGTCGTGTGATCCACGTTTTCCACACCGAAGGCGCGGGTGGTGGGCATGCACCCGATGTAATCAAATCAGTCGGAGAGCCAAATATTCTCCCCGCTTCAACCAATCCTACAATGCCTTATACCATTAACACGGTAGATGAGCATCTTGATATGTTGATGGTTTGCCATCACCTTGATCCTTCTATTCCTGAAGATGTGGCTTTTGCTGAATCTCGTATTCGCCGTGAAACCATTGCTGCGGAAGATATTTTGCATGATATGGGCGCTATTTCTGTTATGTCGTCGGACTCGCAGGCAATGGGGCGCGTAGGTGAAGTGATCCTTCGTACTTGGCAATGTGCACACAAAATGAAATTACAACGTGGCATATTAGAAGGTGACACACCTGAAAGTGATAACCATCGCATTAAACGCTATGTGGCGAAATACACTATTAATCCTGCTTTAGCGCATGGTATTGCACATGAAGTTGGTTCTATTGAAAAAGGAAAATTGGCTGATCTGGTTTTATGGGATCCGGCTTTCTTTGGTGTGAAACCCGCATTGATCATGAAAGGTGGCATGGTGGCTTATGCGCCAATGGGTGATATTAACGCGGCTATTCCAACGCCTCAGCCTGTGCATTATCGTCCAATGTATGCGTGTTTAGGTAAAGCGAAATATCAAACGTCGATGATCTTTATGTCGAAAGCGGGGATCGACGCAGGTGTACCTGAAAAGCTGGGCTTAAAGAGCTTAATTGGTCGTGTTAAAGGTTGTCGTAATGTGACTAAAGCTTCGATGATCCACAATAGTTATGTGCCTCATATCGAGCTTGATCCTCAAACCTATATTGTGAAAGCTGATGGTGTGCCATTAGTATGCGAACCTGCAACGCAATTACCTATGGCACAACGCTATTTCCTCTTTTGATTAGCGTTTTACCGAGAATATAGAGAATGAAACGATTTACTCAACTTATTGATAAACAAAAAGTGCTTGAAATAGCAACGTCAGAAAAACAGGCTCTTACTTTGTGCTTAACGATGGATGAAAGAACCAAAAGCCGTTTAAAAGTGACCTTAAGTGATGGGCAAGAAGCTGGGCTATTTTTGCCTCGTGGTACGGTGCTAAAAGAGGGCGATATCTTACTATCAGAAGATAATACGCTGGTAACGATTGAAGCGGCAAAAGAGCAAGTTTCAACCGTGTATAGTGACGATCCGCTGTTATTGGCTCGTGTTTGTTACCACTTAGGTAATCGTCATGTTCCATTACAAATCGAAGCGGGTTGGTGTCGTTATTTTCATGATCATGTTTTAGATGATATGGCGAGAGGTTTAGGCGCCAATGTAGTGGTGGGTTTAGAGAAATATCAACCTGAGCCAGGCGCTTATGGTGGATCGTCAGGTGGTCATCATCACCATCACTCTCATGACGATCACCATCATCATCACTAATTATTTGAATAAGGGAGCCTATTGATGCTTGCAGATCTGCGCTTATATCAATTAGTCAGTCCTTCTCTACCTGTGGGATCGTTTACTTATTCCCAAGGGTTAGAGTGGGCGATTGAAAAGGGTTGGGTTTGTTGTCCGCAAACATTATCGGATTGGTTAAGTACCCAAATGACCAGCACTATAGCGACGTTAGAGCTCCCTATCTTACGGCGATTACAAGAAAATTTGGCACAAGCCAAAATGAGTGAAGTGAAATATTGGTGTGATTTTATTGTCGCAAGTCGTGAAACTAAAGAGTTAAGACAAGAAGAGCGCCAACGAGGTATCGCTTTTGCTCGTTTACTTCCTCAATTAGATATTGAGTTAGATGAAACTTTACAAGCATGTGTAAAACAGACACAACTCATGGCGTTTGCGTTAGCTGCTGTGAAATGGAATATCTCCTCTGAAAAGTTATGTTGTGCTTACGCTTGGGGTTGGCTTGAAAATACAGTGATGTCAGGCGTAAAACTGATCCCATTAGGGCAAAGTGCGGGGCAGAAAATATTGTTTACATTAGCAGAGCAGATCCCTGCCATTGTTGAGCAATCTGCACATTGGCCAACGGAAGATATTGGGAGTTTTACACCCGCACAAATTATTGCCAGTAGTCGCCATGAAACACAATACACTCGACTTTTTCGTTCATGAGAAATCTATATGCAAGAATATAATCAACCACTACGTATTGGTGTGGGTGGTCCTGTTGGATCAGGAAAAACCGCACTGTTAGAAGTTCTTTGTAAAGCAATGCGCGACACTTATGAAATCGCGGTTGTGACTAACGATATTTATACTCAAGAAGATGCCAAGATCTTAACGCGTGCTGAAGCATTAGATGCGGATCGTATTATTGGTGTCGAAACGGGCGGTTGCCCTCATACTGCTATTCGTGAAGACGCATCAATGAACCTTGCGGCGGTTGAAGAATTAGCTATGCGCCACAAAAATCTTGATATCGTTTTTGTGGAAAGCGGTGGTGATAACTTAAGTGCGACATTTAGCCCTGAGCTTGCTGATTTAACTATTTACGTCATTGATGTTGCCGAAGGTGAAAAGATCCCTCGTAAAGGTGGTCCTGGTATTACTCATTCCGATCTACTCGTGATCAACAAGATCGATCTAGCACCTTATGTTGGAGCATCATTAGAAGTGATGGAAGCAGACACAGCAAGAATGCGTCCTGTGAAGCCTTATGTTTTCACAAATCTAAAAGAAAAAGTGGGCTTGGAAACGATTATCGATTTTATCATTGATAAAGGGATGTTAAGACGCTAACTACTTGTTGAGTAAAGGCGAGTTTTAGTCGAGAAAGAAACTGATAGTATCGGTCATTTTATTATAAAGACCGATACTGTCAGGATAATCTAAAAACGATATTAGCAATGGGATCAGTTAAGGTAAGTAAATGCGGTAGTGACTTTTACTACCCCTTTGGTTTCACTGGCAATTTTTGCAACAGCAGCCCCTTCTTGGCGGGTTAAAATACCAAACAAGAACACTTCACCATTTTCAGTGATCACTTTTACAGAAGAGGATTTTACTGAATCACTGCCTAAAATTTGAGAGCGAACTTTGGTTGTTAACCATGTATCTGAAGATGCTGTGCCTAATGTCACAGGCTCACCTTGGCGCACTTCGTTGTAGACGTTATTCACCCCTTCAACCTGACTTGCGACTTGTTTTGCTGTATTCGCAACAGACATATCAGGGCTTTGACCTGTTAACAGAATATTGCCTTGATAAGCAGTCGCCACAATACGTGAATTACTTTTCTTGATCTGTTCGTTTTTGTTTAGAGCACCAGAAACACGAGCTTCCAAGGTACCATCGTCAACTTGTTGCCCTAATGAGCGAGGATCGGTTGCAGTTTTACCCGCAACTGCGGCTGTGCCGACAACAGCTGCGCCGATACAACCTTGCAGTAAAAGTGCAGAACACAGCACTGCAGTGATAGGAAGCAATTTCATAGTAACTCCTTAGTCATCCTGATGTGGGAATAATGTATTATCAATCAAATCACAGAGACAATTGACTGTTAGCATCTGAACTTCCTGTATTCTGACGGTGCGTTGAGATGGAATACGAATTTCAACGTCTTGAGGACCTAATAATCCGGCAAGCTCTCCGCCATCATAACCTGTTAATGCAACAATGGTCATATCTCGTGTAACAGCGGCTTCAACGGCTTTAATAATACTTCTGCTGTTACCGTGCGTTGAGATAGCAAGTAGCACATCTCCAGCTTGTCCTAATGCACGCACTTGTTTTGCATAGATTTCATCGTGCTGCTGATTCCCCATAATTGCAGTCATCACAACGCTATCTGTGTTTAACGATAATGCAGGCAAGCTTGGGCGCTCAGTTTCAAAACGATGGATCATGCTTGCGGCAAATCGCTGTGCTGTTGCTGCTGAGCTACCGTTTCCACAGCTTAATATTTTATGGCCGTTTAACAAAGATTGAACCATCATCATGGCGGCTCTGGAAATGGCATCTGGTAATGCTTCTGCTGCTGCAATTTGAGTTTGAATACTCTCTGTAAAGCAGACTTTGATTCTATCAAGCACGTTAAGACCTATATAATCTAATTTAACGAATAAATTCCGTATAATCGAGAATGTTTTTTAACCATATTAGCTGGCGTTGATTAAATGCACAAATGTCAAAGCGACAGTCTGATGTCTCGATACTTTCTTGGCGTTGTGCTAACCAACACTGTGCTGTACGCCACAAGCGACGTCGTTTTGAGGGAGTAATAGAGCTTATTGCATCACCAAATAAGATGTTACGTCTAAAACGAACCTCAACAAATACCCATGTCCTCTTTTCCTGCATAATAAGATCAATTTCTCCGCAGGGATATCGGACATTACGCTCAATCAATATTAATCCTTGTTGGCGTAAATATTTTAGCGCTTTTTGCTCATAATACAGCCCTAAAAAATAAGGGCTTTTAGAAAAAATCATCCATGATTTCCTTCTTTATCTCACTCATAAAATAAACCGCCTTTATGGCGGTTTATTTTAATGATAACTAAATATGTGTATTACTGTACCACAGGTTCAATTTTACCTTGTTTAAACTGCATCCAAGGAAGTTCTCTATAAACAGTACAGTTGTTTTCAACACGTAATGAACCTGAAATACCATTAAAACGTAATGTGCCTTTTGTCAGATCATTGTAATTGTTTGCTAATGACCATGCATCAATTCCCATGGCATAAAGACGCATTAATGAGTAATCGTTCGCAAACTTGCTGGATGCTTTTTGCATTAACGGCAAATTAGCGCCAGCCATCAATGGAATATCACTAAATTGAATACCATCCATCTCCATACGGAAATCAGGGCCTGTTCCACCTTGGTTACTCCGCGAACTAACATAAATTGGTGGACGTTTTTGGGTGCTGATCGCCATATCAATCATTGGCTTAATTAAGGTTAATTCATCGCTGGTGGCAATGATGTAAACCGAATCAATGGCACCACCCACAGATGGAATAGATTGTGTCTCTAATGGTAAAGGTGCATTAGCTGTTGGTAGAACAGGCGTACCTGTCATACGAATACCCACACCACGGTTAATAGAGGCTTTTAAGCTATCAACAGAACTAAAAGTTTGTTGTAAAACGGTGCCACCACCTGTGCGTTGCCACTCATCAGCAAATGCTTGAGCCATTCTTTGACCAAATTTATTATCAGGAACAATAATTAATGGGTTTGATTTTTGTTGCTGACGTAAATGTTGTGCCGCATTACGTGTTTCATCTTCTGGCGAAAGCGAGAAGAAGCAAACCGTGGTTGCAGAAGGCACATTATCTAACTCATTGAGTGCTAATACAGGTAAACCACTTTGAAGCTCTATCGTCTTCATGACTTCAGGTTTTAGCAGCGGGCCAACAATTAAGTTAGCGCCGTCTTGTTGCACTTTTTTCATTAAAACATCAATAGGCTGGCTATTGGTATCATAAACAATTACTTGGCGTGAGTTTTGTGCAACAGGATCTAAGCGTAATGTTGTATCACCAGAAAATGTTGAGCTCTCTTTTTCTTGATTTTGAGTCGCTTGCGTATTTTCGGTTGTTTCTTTTGCCGTATCTGTTGCTGGTGTCTCTGTATTATTGATGCCCAACTCTTCTAAAATTGATGCAAGGCTGTCATCTTTTTTAGGCTCTTGCGATGCTGTCGGCATAGCTTGAGGTTGCGGTAAACCACTTTGTGCATCAAGGAAACCTTGGCGAATAGCTTCACCAAAGACTTTCGCTTGCCCTGTTAAAGGTAATAATAATGCGATTTGGCTACTCGTACTTACAGAGGGTTGTGAAAGACGTAATAATGATGCTGGAAGGGTTAATGCAGCTGGATTACGAGGATAGCGAGTCTGCCATTCTCTGACTGCTGCTGATAGCTTATCAGCATCATCTTTGTTGTATTCATAGGTATTCAGTAAATCTAACCAACCTTGCAGTGTATTTTCATCTGCTTTGATAACAACGCCACGGCGTTGCTCTGGTGTGAGTTTGGTTAGCGTGAGCCATGTATCATCAATATTTTTCTGATGCAGTTGAGGATCAGTAATTAATGTTTCTAACCCAATATAGGCTCTAATAACATCTAAAGATGCTAGCCCTTGAGCGTCATCAATCACTTTTTGAAATTGTTTCATCTCCATTTCTGCTTTTGCAGCTGGAGTGAGAGGTTGTTCTTGTTGCCCCGTCAGGGTACAACCTGACATAATCAACGCAGAGAGTATCGCAGTATAGGATAAACCTGTTTTAAAACGCACAAAAATTGAGGAAAGCATACTGTACCCAGTGATGTTTTATAATTATGCTCAATTTTAAATCGGTCATTCGGAATAAACAATGAATCAACCTAATCGAGCAGCGGTAACGACATCCACACTGTACATAGTACCCACACCTATTGGTAATCTGGGCGATATCACCCAGCGGGCACTTGATGTGCTGTCTCATGTCGATTTAATTGCTGCAGAAGATACCCGTCATACAGGGCTTCTATTACAGCACTTTGCCATTAACGCACGTTTGTATGCGTTACATGATCATAATGAACAGCAAAAAGCGGATCAACTAATTAGCAAATTACAACAGGGGCTAAGTATCGCATTAGTCTCTGATGCAGGTACACCATTAATTAACGATCCTGGCTATCATTTAGTCAATCAATGTCGTAAGAATGGCATCAATGTCGTGCCATTACCCGGCGCTTGTGCTGCTATTACGGCACTTTCTGCGGCAGGGCTTCCTTCTGATCGTTTTTGTTATGAAGGATTTTTGCCAGCAAAAACAAAAAGTCGTCAAGATTGTTTACGCGCATTATCAGAAGAGCCTCGTACATTGATTTTTTATGAATCAACACATCGGCTGTTAGATAGTTTAGCTGATATGGTGACAGTTTGGGGTGAAGATCGCTACGTAGTATTAGCGAGAGAGCTCACAAAAACGTGGGAAACTATTCAAGGCATGCCTGTTGGTGAATTACTTAAGTGGGTACTTGAAGATGAAAACCGTCGTAAAGGTGAAATGGTATTAATTGTTGAAGGTTATGAAAAACCCGTTGATGACGATTTTTCCCCAGAAGTATTACGGACACTTGCGATTTTACAAAAAGAGTTACCACTGAAAAAAGCGGCAGCAGTCACTGCTGAGATTTATGGCGTGAAGAAAAATGCACTCTATAAACATGTCATTGAGCAAAATGGTGAAGCTCAAGACGAGTAAAGTGATTTTTTAGCTTCTTTTGCTATACATTTTCTACCAAAATCCCTATAATCCGCACCCTGAGTTGACTAGACAACCGCTGCTTTATCGTTGTCCCTTCGGGGGAGACGGATAGAGGGGAGGAAAGTCCGGGCTCCACAGGGCAGGGTGCCAGATAACGTCTGGGAGGCGCGAGCCTACGACAAGTGCAGCAGAGAGTAAACCGCCGATGGCCTGTTTACAGGATCAGGTAAGGGTGAAAGGGTGCGGTAAGAGCGCACCGCGCAACTGGTAACAGTTTGTGGCATGGTAAACTCCACCCGGAGCAAGACCAAATAGGGGTTCTTATGGTGCGGCCCGCATTGAACCCGGGTAGGTTGCTGGAGCCAGCGCGCAAGTTCTGGCCTAGATGAATGGTTGTCCACGACAGAACCCGGCTTAACGGTCAACTCACCTCATAAAAAACCCTCGATTCACACTGTGTTTCGAGGGTTTTCTGTTTTTAAGCCAATCCAAATCAACTATCACGAAATAATATCAATAAACAAGCCACGAAACTCAGCCGAGCTTTTTAACGTGATACTGTGGCTCTCTTGGATGAAAGCTCCATCACCACACTGAATTTGCCCATTTTCTTGTGTTGATGTTTGCAAATAGGTGCCACCTTTTATGGATTGTAAAAAGCCTTTCTGTCCTTTTATTGGCAGCGTAATTTCATCGCCTGCTTGCAAATGAATATGATAAAGCCAAATTGTTTGCCTTAATATTAATGAGCCATCATCACCGGTAGGTGAAGCTAACAATTGATATTTTAAGTTTTCATCTAAAGCCAATTTTTGTGAAGCTAAACTTTCTTGTTGTGGACACGCATTTAACCACAACTGAATACGGGTTAACGGTGTATCAGGGCTGCTGTTTCTCTCTATATACGTATCAGTATTATGCGGTGAAATAAGTAAGCACTCATTTTCTTTTGCCGTCACTGTACGCCCCATATTATCAAGGTATGTCGCTTCTCCTTGAAGGATCAAGTTAACCACATCAACATGAGGATAAGTCTTTGCTTTAAATTCAGAATTTGGGGCAAGCACTTCTTGGTTGAGAACTCTTAGCGTGCCGTAGTCTAAAAAATGAGGGTCAAAGTAGTGGCCAAAGGAAAATGTGTAGCGAGCTTGTAGCCAGCCATAGTCCGCTTTGCCACACTGTTGTGCTGTTCTGTATTTTATCATAGCGGTATTTTTCGAGTAGATTATCAATATATTTATCATAGAGGTATGGACTGTCTATTGTTAGCAAGTTAATCTGGTGCCTATAATCAAATTATTTGATAGAGATAAGTATAATGAGTAAAGACAAAGCAATTACGTTGGAATCTTTACGAGTCATGGATGCCATTGATCGTAGAGGGAGTTTTGCAGCTGCAGCTGATGAACTAAATCGAGTTCCATCGGCACTCAGTTATACCATGCAAAAATTAGAAGAAGATTTAGATGTTGTCCTTTTTGACCGTTCTGGCCATAGAACTAAATTTACTAATGTCGGCAGAATGCTACTTGATAGAGGACGCATATTACTTGAGGCTGCCGACAAATTAACGTCAGATGCCGAAGCCTTAGCAAGAGGCTGGGAGCCTCATATCACCATTGTTTGTGAAGCTCTTACTCCTGCATCTAGACTCTTTCCTTTGGTTGATAAATTAGCTGAAAAATCCAATACCCAACTCTCTTTAGTGACAGAAGTCTTAGCTGGTGCTTGGGAAAGCTTAGAAAGCGGTAAATGTGATATTGTGATTTCACCTGATATGCATTTTCGCACTTCATCGGAAATCAACTTTCGTCCTTTATACAATACCACTAGCGTTTATGTTGCCAGCCCAGATCACCCCATCCATAACGAACCTGAGCCATTAGCAGAAGAAACTCGCTTAAAATATCGAGGCATTGCCATTGCAGATACCGCAAGAGAGCGTCCAGTTTTAACTGTACTGCTATTAGATAAACAGCGCCGTTTAACGGTCAGTTCTATTGAAGATAAACGCCGAGCGTTAATTGCAGGTTTAGGTGTAGCGACGATGCCAATTGATTTGATTGAAGATGATATCAAAGAAGGGCGTTTACGTGTTGTTGGCCCTGAATATCACCATGAAAATAATATTATTATGGCATGGCGAAGAGACAGCATGGGCGAAGCAAAATCGTGGTGTTTACGTGAAATACCTAAACTCTTTGCGAACAATAAAAAATAGTTTTTGAAGCTCAGATAATCTTTAGATTTTATGCTTAAAACAAAAAAAGATCCTCTAGAGGATCTTTTTTGTTTCTCAAAGGGTTATTACCAATTTTTATTGAAAATACGATCTAAGCTCCATTTACCTGGACCGGTGATAACCAGTAATAAATATCCACCTGCGATTGTCATATTTTTCATAAACATTAATTGGTTCATGCCTTCAGCAAAATTACTGTGGAACAGTAGTGCGGTTAGAAGAGTAAATACCGCGGTAAAGATTGCTGTTGTGCGAGTTAAGAAACCAAATAAGATTGCTAATCCACCGCCTAATTCTAATAAAATAGTCAGTGGTAATAAGAAACCTGGAACACCCATTGCTTGCATATATTGCTGTGTACCTTCGTAACCACCAATTTTTCCGTAGCCTGCGCTGATAAATAAAATTGGCATTAAAATGCGGGCAATTAATAACGTAATATCTTCAAATTTTTTCATGATGTTTATTCCTAATTAAACTCTATTATTCGCAATGTATATCGATTTGTATTGTATTTTCGTCGGCTATTTTTCTATTTTTAGATTTAATAACCACGGCTACGTTGTGAGATATATAATAATGTGAGTTGAGTAAAGAGGATATTAAGAAGAATTAACATTCTTAGACAAAAAAATTGATGTTCAATCTGAGGTTTTTTTGAAGGACTTTTGGATTGTACGAATTAAACCAATTGCACCGATAGCTCGTTGTCCTAATCGTATGATTTTTTTAGGATGTTTAATGCTGTAAAGAGAAATAAAACTGGCACCCACTAAAAGCGCAGGTTTTAACGAAATGATAATTCTCCATGCTTTATCATAAGGCTCTGTCACATCAAGCCAAGTTTGCGTGCTTTGCCCTAAATCAGAGCGCTGTTGCTGAATTTTATTCAACAACAGCTTTTTACGTCTTGCGAGGATCGCCTGCTTATTTTGTTTGTTCATCATGATATTGCTCCAAAAGACGTTTATCTAATTCCAATTGTTGGCGAGTATCGCCTAACAAGGTGGAATTTCGCGCTTTTCTTAATGTCATGATGGCACCAATCAGTGCACAAAAAAGTAAAGTAGCGGTTGTGATGGCTAAAGCATGGACTCGATATTCAGGTGGAATAACCCAAAAAATCAGAATAAGTAGGCTCATTAAGCCAAAGGCGGTGAGCAACAAAGTAACACCAGCCATTAAAATAAGCTGGATAAGCGTGGTTTTTTCTTCTTCTAGCTCAACGGCAATCAAGTTTAGGCGTGTTTCAACCATGCCTATCATGATAGCGCCAATCTTACTGAGAGAATTCAGAACCCCAGATGTGGGGCCCTGTGGTCTTTGCGTATCACTCATGGGTGATTAGCGTTTAGCTAGAAGAACACCAAGAACAACACCAACTGCAGCACCAATACCGACACCTGTCCACGGATTTTCACGAACATAGTTGTCTGCTTTGCCTGCAATTTCTTTGGTGTTATCGACAATTTCACGACCTGCATCGCTCAATTTTGCACGAGAACCTTTGATTGCCGATTCTGCTTTTGCGCGTAAGCTTTGGATTTCTTCTTTGGATTTATCAGCAGAGGAGTTCAGCACTTCTTCTAGAGTATCAGCAAGAGATTTCAATTCACTACGCAGATCTTCATTTGAACGTTGATGAGACATAATTAACTCCTTTAATAGTGACAGGTTAATACTTATAACCATAGACCAATTTTATCTCTTAATAAAATTAAATATTGATGTAATGAGGTAAAAAAGAGAAAAGTCTTAATTAAACGGGAATATTTACTGTATTACTTGAGATAAAAAAAGAAGAGGTCACCCATAAAATAAAAGCCTGTTCAGTTATCTGAAACAGGCTTTAAGTATGAGTTTTATGACTCTATTTTGTATTCAGAATATCTTGATGTTATTAGAAAAAGCGGCGCTTTAGCTCACTTTCTTTTTCTTTTTAATCACAACCCAGATACTACCAATTAATCCCATAACTAATAGGCAAACTGGTAATAGCATAAGGATATTCATTAAATGGTGTTCATATTGGCGAAAGAGCGGGCTATTACCTAATAAGTAACCTAACGTAGTCAGTATACCAACCCATAAAAGCCCACTTAACCAATTGAAGATTTGAAAGCGCGTGTTGTTTAATCCAGCAAGACCCGCAATCGTTGGCAACAGTGTTCTCACGAAGGCTAAAAAACGTCCAATTAACAGTGCGGCTAAGCCATGACGATGAAAAAGCCCATGAGCACGTTGGTGGTAATGTTCTGGCAGATGCGATAGCCAACTGCGTACTAATTTGGTATTTCCAAGCCATCGCCCTTGAAGATAGCCCAACCAACAGCCTAGGCTCGCGCCTGCAGTTAAAATAAGTAAGGTTAATGGAAAATCCATTGTATCTTTAGCAATTAACACGCCCACTAAAATTAATAAGCTATCTCCTGGTAAGAAAGCTGCGGGCAATACTCCGTTTTCTAGGAATAGTATGGTGAATAATAAAATGTAGATAATCCATATTAATGAAGGATTAGCTAAGGTTTCGTAATCTTGGTGCCATAGCGCCAAGAATAGCTCTCTTACGATTTCCATATAAAAGGCTTCCTAAAACTGAGTCATTTGGGGGTAAATATAGAATCAATAGGTGTTGTAATCTATTTACCCGTTTTCTACTTCATAGGGTCTATTTTTCATTGTTTAAAACAGCAACACTCTAACAAAATCATGAAAAACTAGACAGAAAATTTTTTAACTGGATGACGACACTATTTATACATGGATATTGGATCTCGAAAAATAGACATCTAATCTCTTTTTGAGTTCAGAATAGGCGCTTTTTAAAAAGAAAAACTTAAGAAGAGGGATAATACCAAGAGGTGTTTTCTATTTTATAGCGTTCATAAAAGATAAGTTTTTAATATTATTTGCGAAAAAATAAAACATTATCTTGTTTATTATTTATTCAAATCAAGAAGGGCTAGAGAGAATAATTGTTAGTGATAATGTTAATAAAAAAGACTATTAATGGATTAAGAAAATATAAAAGAAGAGAAACAAAATAAAAAATAAGTAAGATGACTAGGTATAACTTACTGATAATAATAATTTCTTTCATTTCATGTCGGTCTATTAAAAAGAACAAAATCCTATTATGATCACAGTTATGTTATTTTATTGTTAACAAAAACGGTTAATGCTGTATATTTTGCATAATCAGCTTTTCAGCGCGATTCAATTCCTTATACTGGCATTGCAAACACTCAAAAATGCCTTTTTTAAATATTATTTTAAGTAATGGAATAGCTATGGATAAACAACAATCCAGAGTCTTCAGCCTGTTCTTTCAGGGAAGTCTCGTTAAACAAATTCTCGTGGGATTAGTCGCAGGGATCTTACTTGCTTGGTTAGCGCCAGAAGCTGCCAAGATGATGAGCCTGTTAGGTACTCTGTTTATTAGTGCATTAAAAGCTGTTGCCCCTATCTTAGTTTGGGTACTGGTTATGGCTTCAATTGCAAACCACCGCCAAGGGCAAAAATCTAATATTCGTCCTGTATTAATTTTATATCTGTTAGCAACGTTCTTTGCTGCGTTAACCGCAGTTGTTGCCAGCTTTATGTTCCCATCAGTTTTAACGTTAGTTGTTAACGAATCACAATTGTCACCACCTGAAAATATTGCTGAAGTTCTTAAAGGCGTATTAATTAATGTGGTTGCAAACCCTGTTGATGCGCTTATCAATGGTAACTATATGGGCATTTTAGCGTGGTCTATCGGGCTTGGTTTAGCATTACGCCACGCAAGTGATACTACTAAAGCCTTAACGCAAGATTTAGCTGACGCAGTAACTAACTTAGTGCGTGTTGTTATTCGTTTAGCGCCTATCGGTATTTTCGGCTTAGTGTCATCAACGATTGCAACAACAGGCTTTGAAGTCTTAGCTGGTTACTTACAAGTTCTTGCTGTATTGATTGGCTGTATGTTGTTCGTTGCTTTAGTCGTGAATCCACTGATCGTATTTTGGAAAATCCGCAGTAATCCATATCCATTAGTATGGGCATGTTTGCGTGAAAGTGGTGTAACTGCCTTCTTTACACGTAGCTCAGCTGCAAATATTCCAGTGAATATGGCAATGTGTCGTCGTATGAATTTAAACGAAGATACTTATTCTGTTTCAATTCCATTAGGTGCAACTATCAATATGGGGGGGGCTGCAATCACTATCACTATTTTGACATTAGCTGCGGTTAATACACTGGGTATGCCAGTTGATATTCCAACAGCGTTATTGTTAAGCCTTGTTGCTGCGATTTGTGCGTGTGGTGCATCAGGTGTTGCAGGTGGTTCTTTACTGTTAATTCCACTGGCTTGTAGCATGTTTGGTATTAGCAATGATATTGCTATGCAAGTGGTTGCTGTGGGCGTGATGATCGGAGTGTTACAAGATTCAGCTGAAACTGCACTGAACTCATCAACTGACGTTCTGTTTACTGCAACAGTTTGTATTGCTGAAGATAATCGTATTTCAGAAAATCCATTAACTGAAAAAAATAATGGGTAAAAAGGGTAAGTAGTAAGACAGGAAGAGTAGTAAAAATAATAATTAATAAAAAAATAGAACCCCACATTTTGTGGGGTTTATTTTTGTCTTGCTAACCTTAATTGATTAAATTTCGAGGGCGAGTTCTGTGCCTTGCCTAATAGCGCGTTTTGCATCTAATGCACTGGCATCTTTTGCTCCACCAATAAGATGAACTGTTTTGTTTCCTTTTTCTAAAGGCGTAAGCAATGGGTGATAAGCGCGTTGCCCTGTACACAATATAATGTTATCGGCAGGGATAAGCTGTTGCTTTCCATCCTGTTCAATAATGAGACCTTCTGGTGTGATCCTTTGATAGTTGCAATGGGTTAAAAATTTAACGCCTTTTTTCTCTAGCGTTAAACGATGTATCCAACCCGTTGTTTTACCTAAGCTTAAGCCTATTTTCCCTGCTTTACGCTGTGTCATAACAATGTGTTTAGTATCGTCTTTTGAATGATTAGCGGGTTTTATGCCACCACGATAAGAAAGAGTCGGATCAATGCCCCACTCTTTATTAAAGGCGCAAGGACTCAGGCTACTACATTGCCCTTTTTGCGTAAGATAAAGGCTGGTATCAAAGCCAATTCCGCCACTCCCCATGATCACGATATTTTTACCTACGGGCTGGTGGTATTTAAGAACGTCGAGATAAGATTTCACAATGGGATCATCAAGTCCTTCAATCTCAGGGATATGAGGTTTAACGCCACTTGCTAAAATCACTTCATCAAAGTTTTCAAGATGTTCAGGAGTGGCTTCGGTATTATTTTTAACAATGACTCCCGTGAGTTGTAATTGTCGTTTGAAGTAACGTAATGTCTCTTTAAATTCTTCTTTCCCCGGAATTTGGCTGGCGATATTAAGTTGACCACCAATCACATCTTCTTTTTCAAACAGGGTGACATGATGGCCTCGTTTCGCGGCGGTTACCGCAAAAGATAATCCCGCGGGTCCCGCACCAACAACAGCCAGTTTTTTAGGTTGTTGAGTTGGAATAACCAGAAGTTCGGTTTCTTGACAAGCAAAGGGATTAACTAAACAAGAGGCGGTTTGACCTGAAAATATTTCATCAAGGCATGCCTGATTGCAAGCAATGCAAGTATTGATTTCATCTTCGCGCCCCTGTTGTGCTTTAAGCACAAATTCAGGATCAGCAAGGAAAGGGCGAGCCATTGAAACCATATCAGCACAGCCTTCAGCTAAAATAGCTTCTGCGGTTTGTGGTGTGTTAATTCGGTTTGATGTAATCAGTGGGATATTCAACTTTCCCATTAATTTGCGTGTGACATTCGCAAATTGACCTCTTGGTACCATCGTGGCAATGGTCGGAATTCGCGCTTCATGCCAACCGATCCCTGTATTAATCATTGTAGCGCCCGCTTTTTCAATGGCTTTGGCAAGATAAAGTACCTCTGATGCCTCTGCGCCATCTTTGATTAAATCCAACATAGAAAGGCGGTAAATAATAATAAACGGCTCACCCACGGTTTTTTTAATGCCTTCAAGAATTCGTAAAGCAAAGCGACAACGATTTTCGATATTTCCTCCCCACTGATCGTCTCGCTGATTAGTGTATCTGACTAAAAACTGATTAATTAAATAGCCTTCTGATCCCATTATCTCAACACCATCATAACCCGCCTTTTGAGCTAATTGAGCACAATGAATGTAATCATTGATGGTTTGTTCGATTTGTTCATGACTCATGGCTTTTGGCATAAACGGGGTGATTGGCGATTGAATAGCTGAAGGTGCAACTAAATTAGGTTGGTAGCTATAACGACCTGTATGCAATATCTGTAATGCAATTTTACCGCCTTGTTGATGAACCGCATTAGTAACAAGTTGATGAGTTGCCAGTTGGCTTTCAGATATCAATGTTGCAGCGTGTGGCAATAACACGCCTTGTTTATTGGGAGAGATCCCGCCAGTCACTATTAGTGCAACACCTGCCGCGGCTCTTTGGGCATAAAACTGTGCAAGTTTTGGGGCATCATTCGGATTTTCTTCAAGTCCAGTATGCATAGAGCCCATAAGAATACGGTTTTTAAGTACGGTAAACCCTAAATCAAGAGGCGAAAATAGATGAGAATAATGTGCCATCAGATACCCTTTTTATACTGGTCAGATGAGATATCTATTAGCATAACGAGAAGTGAGTAATTAAGAGTTTATTATGTTAATAAGTTGTGATCTTAATCATGGAAAAGGTGAATAGAGGACTATAAATCAATAATAATCTAAGTGATTAGTTAATGAGAACAAATAGTGATAATAAAAATCACACTCATTCATAATATTTCATCATATAATGTAGTGTACCTATTAATACGCATTAAAAACACACATCACTATTTTGAATTTGGAGACGTTATGATTAATAAATTTAATCAACTTGTTGACTGTTCTGACTTGGGTAAATTGGTATTACGTGTTTCTCTTGGGGTTTTAATGTTATTACATGGACTTCATAAAATGGAACCGGGTGGATTAGCAGGTATTCAGGGAATGTTGACCAATGCTAATCTACCTGCATTTATTGCTTATGGCACAGTGATTGGAGAAGTTGTTGCACCTATTCTACTGATTATTGGTTTATTTACTCGTGCTTCAGCGCTAGTTTTAGCGGGTACAATGTTTGTTGCTGTACTGATGGTGCACTCAGGTGATTTATTTGCATTAAACCCTAAAACAGGGGGATGGGCGCCAGAAAGCGCGGGCTTCTATTTATTTGCGGCAATTGCTGTCATGTTTTTAGGTAGCGGTCGTTTCGCTGTTAAGAAAGATTAATAAATTTAATAATCAATAAATTTGAATATTATCTTTATAACTTGATTAAAATAGATGATTAAACGCCCAGTTCTCACACTATATGCAGACGAGATCTGGGCGTTTTATTTTAGGCGACTTTATAGCTTATCGTTTTTAACCTAAGTTATTTTTATTTTTGATTTGGTGGCGTTAATTTAAATACTTTTTCATTTTCGCCTAGCCACTGACGAGCTACTTGGTTTATATCGTTAACACTTAATGTTTTTATAATGGCAGGATCAGTAAGTAAACGCTGATACTGCTGGTCATCAGTTGCAACTTGTGCAAGGGCATCTGTCCAATAGCTTGCACTGTCATTTACCTGTGAATTTTCAGTTAGCCAGATATTTTTAGCCTCTTGTAACTCTTTATCTGTAATGCCTGACTGCTTAACTTCGTTGACCACTTTACGCGCGAGAGTAATTAATTCATCTGCACGCTCAGGTGATGCTGTAAAGTTTAAACGGCTAGTATAGTAGCTTGTAGGGACTTTCGTTAACATTTCAGAGAAACCAAGTGAATAAATACCACCTGCTTTTTCACGTAGATTAAGTCTTAAGCGTTGGCTGATCACCGTATCGAGTAAATTTAGCGCTAATACTTGTTGCTGTGACCATTGAGCTGACGCTGCATATTGAATGCTAATCATGCTCTTATCACTACTTGCAATAGGATATGTTTTGCTAAACGAGGTAAGTTTAGGATTAATAGCGGGATCTGCCCAAAATAAGCGTTGCTCTGAACGTGTTGGCAGACTCGCAATCCAACGCTCAATAAGAGGTTTAACTTGATTTAGATTAACTGGGCCACTGATAACTAATGTCATATCAGCAGGTTGCCCTAAAATCATTTGGTTGGTTTGCTGTAATTGTTGGGCAGTAAACTGCTTCCAAGCACCTTGAGGAGAAACCACTAAACGATCGCCATTTTGATAACTTTCTTTATTGATATTATCTAAGAAGGTGCGTTCAACAGGCGTTTTTGAAATACCTAATGCCATCGCTTGTTTTTGTTGCTCTAACTTCTCGCCATTAAATTGCGGTGACGTGATTTTTAAGTGCATTAACGTGAGTAAAGTTTCCAACTCATCAATGGGGGCTTCACCACGGAAACCGTGGAATAACAGTTCGCTATAAGGACGTAAACTAATTTGGTGTTGTTTGGTAAATAACGCCAATTCCCGTGCATTATAATGACCATATCCACTGACTTCAGGTAATTTTAATGCCCATTGCACCATGCCTAAGCTTTGATTGGTTTCAAGGGATGAACCACCCGGAATACGCAATGAAACTTGAATATTATCTTTAAGATAACTGTCATTTTTCACAATCACTTTTACGTTATTGCTCAGTATCCACTCTTGTGTTTTTTCAATCGGCAGTGATTGCGTTGAAACAATGGAGCCTGTTTGTTCAGGTTTGATATCTAACACAACGGCTTGTGTTTTTAACGTAAATGCACCTGGATTTGATTGTCTAATTTCTTGCCAGCGTTGTGCTGCTTTAGTTGCACTAAATACATTGGCATCACTATCAGGACCAATAACCGCCACTCGTGGTGATGCTTGTTTTAGATATTGAGCAAAATAGTGTTCTAGTGTTTCAGGTGTCACTTTATTGATGAGTTGATAGCTTAAATTTAATGCCTGTTTTTTTGTTTGAATTGGCATCTCCAATTCGATCGCGGTGGTAATTTGATTGGCTAAATAATCGTGTTCGTAACGTTCTTCGCCCGCAGCTTGTTGACTTAGACGTTTTAACATTGCATTGCGAGCATTATCTAACTCTTCTTGAGTTACCGGAACAGAGGCTAGGCGTTGAACCTCGGTAAATAAGATATCTAACGCGCCTTGGTAATCATTACCTTTAGGGTGCGCAATCATCAATTGCTGTGAGCGGCGAGCGTCTAACATTGCGCCTTGCGCATTCGCGCTAATGGACGCAATCAAGCCATTATCGACGATAGTTGAGAAGCGTTGATTTAAAATTGATAGCCATAATGAATCCATTAGGTCGTCATATTGACCTTGGCGGCTATTTAAAGGCGCAGGCAAAGTACGTTGCAAGGTAAATTGCAAAATACGTGAGCCTTGTTCTTTATCGAAAATAGTCTTAACGAGTAAATCTTTATGATCGATAAAGTTGTGCCAAGATGGGTCGTCAATCCCTTTGTTCTCGCTATTTTTAGCGTTAAACAGTTGTTTAATATCTGCGATTGCATCGCCTTGATTAAAGTTACCCACCAGCACTAAAGCCATTCTTTCTGGTTGATACCAAGCATCATAATAACGTTTCGCATCTTTTACATCGCCATGTTTAACGATGTCTAAATCGCCAATAGGATCACGATCCAGATAACGGCTACCGTAATAACGTAATTCTTCTAACTGGCGGTTAATTCGAAAACCAATACCTTGGCGCAAACGCCATTCTTCAACAATAACAGGACGCTCTTTATCAAACTCAATAGGGTCAAATGTCATTTCAAATGCCCAATCTGATAAGATTTTTAGCCCTGTTTTAATTTGGATGGGATTTGCATTCGGCAATGACAATTTATAGGTAGTTGCATTTAAACTAGTTGCTGCATTAACGTGGCTACCTAATTTCATGCCTAGGCTTTCAAGTTGTTTAAAGCCCGTTGTACCCGGAAAGTGTGTGGTGCCTTTAAACGCCATATGTTCGGTAAAGTGTGAAAAACCAAGTTGCTTTTCATCTTCTTGTACAGAACCGCTTTTCACTAATAGGCGCATTTCAACGCCAGTTTGTTGGCGTTGCAGTAAGTAGACGTCTAAACCATTATCTAACGTAAAATGGCGAACATCAGGGCGCAGTGATAGCGTATTTTTGTCATTTTGATTAGGGGTGCTTGCAGCACACCCTAAAAGTGAAAGACTGACTGAAACAATCAGTAAATTACGATACATATTCGGTAGCTCCAGCAGGTTGAGAGGAGGGTACGGTAGGGGCTTTTAATGAAAGCACATTATCTGCAATCACATGTGTAAAGCGCTGGTGGCTGACTAAGGCAATACCCGCGGTTGGCAGATGTTGTTTTAGTAACTTCAACATGTTTAATGCATTTTGTTCATCAAGTGCTGATGTGGTTTCATCTAATAAAATAAGCTCTGGTTTATTGAGTAATAAACGGGCAAAAATAAGGCGTTGTTGCTCACCACCTGATAGGCGTGTTGTCCAATCAGTTTCCAGTGAAAGTTGATTTTTTATTTTATCTAAGCCCACCAAATGAAGCGCTTCTTCGTACTCTTTGGCGGAGAATTGATTAGGCTGATAAGGATAAGCGAGCAAACTATCTAAACGCGCAAAAGGCAGATACATACGCTGTGGGATCCAACACACATTTGGTGAGCGTTGAATTTCCCCTTTGAAATAAGGCCAATGTCCACTTAATGCTCTAAGCAGTGTTGATTTACCTAAACCAGAACAACCTTCGATAACGGTTAATTCACCTGCTTTTACAGAGAAATTAATATCTTGGATTAACAGGCTGTTATCTTGCATAAATAGAGAAAGATTGGCTTTCAGCTTAGTCTTTTTATCATTTAAATCAGTGACTTCTGGCTCATGATCGTGCTCTAAAAGCACCACGAAATTGTAAAGACGCGTCACTGTTGCTTGCCATGCAGCAATCTCTTTATAGGAGAAAATAAACCAGCTTAATGCACCAGCAACGCTAGAGAATGCTTGTCTCAACTGCATTAATCCCCCTAGCATTAATTCGCCAGCAAGGAATTTAGGTAAGGCAAAAATAATTGGCGCCATTGCAGTAGCTTGTTGGTAGCCCACAGTGAAGAATGCAAGATTTCTTTCGTAGCGGATAAGGTTATTCCAGTTATGAATAACCCCTAAAAAACGACCCATTAATTCATTACGATCACTGATTTCACCACGTTGGCCTGCAATCGCATCGCCATGTTGTTTACGGGTGATGAGTGCAGTACGGTAATCAGCTTCTTTGCGCTGTTTATCCATATTAATTTTACGCAGTGGCGAACCAATAAACTGCGTAATAGTGATCCCAATAATGGTATACACAATACAAGCCCAGAACATATAGCCAGGAATTGTCCACTCACTCCCACCTAATGTGAAAGAGATAGCGCCAGACAGTGACCAAAGAATGGTGGCAAAAGAGATAAGCGTAAGTAACGAGTGCAAAAATGTCACGGTTAAACGCATTGTTGATTCGATCAGTAAACGAATATCTTCTGCAATACGCTGATCTGGGTTATCAGGCTCTTGAGAAGTGAGTCTTAACATATAGTGTTTACTGTTTTTTGATAACCAGCGATCAAGCACTTGTTCAGTCATGCCTTCTCGCCAGCGAATGACCATTTTTTGGCGTAAAAAATCGCCCATTACTACCACAGTAATTAATCCCGCAATAATAATGACAAATTGTTGAAGGAGCTTGTATAACGCTTGTCCGTCAAGTTGTTGTAATGCGTTATAGAAACTGCCATTCCATTCATTCATTTTGACGTTAAACCAAACCGATGACAGGGTTAAGGTTAACGAGACAATCAATAGAAACCAGCAGTAAAGGGCGGCACGCCGCCCCCAAAAAGGTGAAACTAAATAGAAAAATTGTTTTATTGTTTTCATTGCTTATTGGTCATATTTTTATTGTTTATCGACTAGGTTGCTCACATTAACTTCGTCAATTTATTAATAGTCGTAGCTGACTTGTAACCAGAATTGACGACCTGGTTCATAAGATTTGTAATCTTTATCTTGGTAAGTGAAGTAGTCAGCCACATTTTTGGTGTTAAGGACATTATTCACTTCAACAGAAATACCGACACCATAAGCAAATTCAGGTTTCCAACCCAGTTTGGTATCCCAAGTAAAACGACTACTGTAATTACGTTTTTTGTATTCAAATAATGGGCCATATTCACTTGGTTTTGGCGCGCCATTATTGACTTTTTCTGCTTGTGAACGAGCACCATTCCATTGAAGTCGGTTATACCAAGTAATATCCCAATCATCCCAAACACTGGTGAGTTCAGCCGTTACTTTTAATGGTGAGTTAAAATTGCCAGAAGGTAAGTCTTTGGCATTGATGATTTTTCCGTCATACCAAACTTTGTCATAGTTCATTCCTTGTGAACTCGGATCGAAATTGGCGTAACCAGAATCTTTAGGGGTATTGGTTTTGCTTTTCTGCCAACTAATAGAAGCATTAAAAACATGATCTGCTTGGGCTAATTCCCAAGGCTGACTGTTTCTCACAGAAAGCGTTAAGGTATCGTGAGTGCTGCGACCATTATTATTGAAGTGACGAATTCTTATTTTGTCTTTGTCATTCGGGTATTTTGTATCACTACGGACTTCGTCACGACCTTCACGATGAACGTATTGCAGACGCCAAGTTGTAGACACAATTTCTTGTTGTAAACCTAACGTAATTTCATCGTTATACGGTGTTTTGAGAGAATCAACACCTTCAAAGTCGGTACGGTTTTCCCAATCATTTGGATTGTTGTTATCACAAGAGAAATAGCAATGCTGTAAGCCTGCATTTTGTGCCCCATACAGTGCGTAAGTCAGCATGGAACGACCGTAATAACGGTTTACACCACCAATAATTAAGGTATCACCTGTTCCCCAAAGATCATAAGTTCCGCTTAAACGTGGAGAAATATTATTTTTTTGAACAAAATCATCACGATCTAAACGGATACCAGGACGTAATGTGAGGCGTTTATATTGGATATTATCGTCGAGATAAATAGCGTAGTTAGTATACGAAGCATCATATGTGCCCGCTAAGAAACGCGTTGTTTGCTGCAATGAACCCATCCACTGATTATCCCATGTGGAACCCGTATAGGTGTAGTTGTAATAGGTTTTGTCGCGGATATAAGAGCCTTTAGTTCGGCTAATCTCAAATCCTGTCGTTGGCTGGTGACTTACGGCACCCCATTCAACAGGGTTAAATCGCATAATACTTTTTGCGTTATAGGTTTCTTGTCTACTTTTCAGATCACCTTGACCACCACTGCTAACCTGCTGTGGATTTTGCCAATCGGTATAATCTTTAATGGTAATAAAGTAGTCTTGATCATTAGTACGCTTATCTTCAAGGTTTTGATAACCCGCCGTTAATTCTAATGAACCAAGATCAAGTTGGTGTTTATAAAGTGCGGTAAAACTTAAACCATTATGTTCGTTGTCATAGCCTGAGTTATAGACAGAACCTGAGAATAAATAACTATTATAACGTGCAATATTGCTCGATAAATCAAGAGATTGTTTCTCTGAGATATCCCATGAATATTTAATAAAATAGTTATCTGATGTTCGAGTTTGATCTTTATAATGAGGCGTTTGCTCAACTTGTTCTAACTGACCATCTGGAGTCAGGATAATTCCGCCTTCTGCACTTATCATCATTGGGATCGTTGATTCACGACGAGATGCAGAGAAAATAAGTCCGGTGTTGTCTGTTAAGCCTGTTTCAAACCAACCACCAAAGTTTTGTTTATCGTATTTTTTCTGGAATCGAGCGGGATTACTAAAATCGTTATTTGCGGTATCAAAATTTAGTTTTGGATCGGTGAAAATATTGTTCCAGCTTGAACGTGTTGTACGATAATAGGCGTTAGCGTGTGTTTCACCAGACCAACGACGACTTTGTACTTCAACCGTTCCCCCCGTAAATCCGCCGAATTCGACAGGAATATTGTTATCGTAAACTGCGACGCTATCAATTAAGCGACTATCAAGGTACATCCCTTGTTCATCACTACTAATGCGTGTGTTGGTTTCACCTAAACCTGAATTTGCAGGGTCAAAATCGTTGTTAAAACTGACACCGTCAAGTTTATAGGAGTTTTGATAACTACTAGAGCCGTGAATAGAGATACGTGAAGGTTTAATTTCACCCTGATTCATTGAGGTGCTGTCGTTATTGGAAAATTGAACCGCAGGGTTACTTTTTAGTAAGTCAGTAACGTTTCCATCACCTGTATTACGCTGTTTTATCTCTTCTGAGGTGATGTATTGTGGGGCTGAAACCACATCAGTAGCTGGATGATATGTACTACCGACACCGGTTACTTTAACTTCAGGAATAACGATCGCGTTGGCAGTTGTAAGGGGACGAATAACAAACCCACTGCCTTGTGGAATAATTTCTAATCCACTCCCGATTAAGACTTTTTGTAATGCAGTTTGGGTTTCAAATTGACCTGAAAGTGCTGGAGCACGTAGGTTTTTAACCGAATTTGCATCAAATAAAATTTGTACTTGTCCTTGTTTTGCAATGGCACTTAATGAATCAGCTAAAGACTGCTCTGGTAAAGCCACTGAAACTGTAGATGCATAAGCGTAAGGTGCGGCAATCGTGGTACTTATTAGCAATGCTAGTAAAGACCTCTTAAGGATCCTTTTTTTGTTATTCATTCTCATTTCACCAATCCCATTCACTAACTTAATAATTGTTGTTACTAGGGAAGAGGGTGAAATGAGAATTATCCTCACCTGTAAAAAAGAATATTTTTCATATTTATTTTTACTTATTGATTATTAAAGCATTATTTTTATCAGTGAAAACAACATTAACCGGCAATATCAGTGGAATTGCGGTAATAAAGTCTTTGGCATCATTTATGTTAGCGATCCCTGAGACTTTCATTTTTGCGATTTCGGGGGAGGAAATTTGAATATTGATATCAAGATAAGGTTTGAGCTTGGTTATCACTTCATTCAATGGGCGCTCAAAGAAATGCAGTTGACCAAAACGCCAACTTCCCACGGAATCAATATTGACCGAAGAGATAACAAAGCTATCGCTGGCTAATTTGCTTGTAGCCTGAGAGCCTGCGTACAAATAGGCTGGCGAAGATTTCGGTGTTGCTTTTACTTCAACGATCCCTTCATGGACAGCAACGTTAATTTGATTGTTATCATAGCGACTAACTTCAAATTCAGTGCCAACTACTTTAATTAATCGGGTATCAGCATGCACATAGAAAGGGCGATACGGATTTGATTTTACCTTGAAATAGGCTTGTCCTTTATCCAACCATAAACGCCTTTCTTCTTGCACATAAGCCACTCTTACCTGTGTATTTCTGTTTAAATAGACTTTAGAGCCATCAGCTAAGGTCATTTCTTTCGGTAAATCGCTGGTTGCAAGTGTCATATTATCCATCAGTAATGCAGGTAAATGACTATAAGGAAGATATAAAACGGTGAGTAAACAAAGAGTAGCCGTGGTGTGGATCATCGGGCGCCAAGGAGAGCGTTTTTTCTTCTCAACGGTGGTTATTGTTGGGCGTGGTAATGCATCGCATTGACGCCAGATCCCTGCAATATCTTGATACGCTTGCCGGTTTACATCATTTTCTATCCACATTTTAAACGCTTGACGTTGCTGAGGTGTCATCCTTTGGCTATATTGTCGGGTGAACCAAAGGGCTGCTTGCTCATCAGTCGATCCATTGAGTAATTCATCATTAGTCTCCAAAAAAAGGGAGTCTAGATCCTCATCTGTGTGAGGTTTTATTTCCGGTATATTTTTTTCCGGCTTACTCATCATTCGAGCATTTCTCCTGTCCTGCATCGACATATCTTTTGCAATGTAATAGGGCAGCGGCAATATGTTTTTCCACCATACTGATTGAGATTTCCATTTGCTCTGCAATTTCGCTTTGTGATAGTCCATCAAAACGATAAAGAACAAATGCTTCTCGACGGCGTGGAGGTAATGTTTCAATTGCTTCGCTAAGTAGATCTAAACGCTGTTGATGCTCAACGACATACCCCGGATCAAGCTCCGTGGTATAACTTTGAGCGGCGTCATCTAATTCACAATCATCCTGATAGATATCTTTTTGCTTTTGATTTTTTCTCCAATGGTCAATCAAAACGTGGTTCGCTATTTTAAACAGAAAAGCACGCTGTTCTTGCACAGGTGTTTGTTCTTTTCTGTTTAGCCATAGTGTAAACACATCTTGAGACAAATCATCTGCATCATGGTAATTACCCGTACGTTTGTGGAAAAAACGCACAAGTTGTCCATAGGTTGATTGATAGGCACAACTAATTTTTTGTGCCAATGATTTATCGCTAGCCATAATCTCTGGTGTCTAAAAAAGAGTGAAATAATAAGCTCTTACTGCTTCTCATGCGAACAAGTTATGATAATTATCAAGCTAATTTTTTATTGTATTATTAATAATAAGCAATATCATTTGTGTTTATATTATGCCTATAATTCACAAGAAAGAAAATCAGAGGCAAGAATTATGAGTAGTATGTCGGCGACTTTTTCACGCCGTGGATCATTTTCTATTGGTGGATTAACCGCCAGTATTTTATTTCATGCAACGTTAGCCGTTGTCGTTATTGGCTGGATAACATCTAAAGATGAACGCCATGGTGTTTTACCACCAGCGATGACAATGGATCTTGGTATCTATCAATTAGCAAAGGCAGAAACAAAAGAAGTTCCTGTTGGGCCTGAAAAAGTGATGTCTGTTCCTGAACCCGCAGAGGTAGAGCCAGAGCCTATCAAAGAAGTGTTAGATTTACCTAAAATGCCTGTAGTAGAACAAGGCACTTATGAGCGTGTTCCAGAAAAGCCAAAAGTAAAACCAGTGGTGAAACCAAAACCTGTTGCGGTGAAAGTACCTGATGATCTTCCTGTCTCAGAAGCACCATCAGATGTAACAAGCGCACCTATTTCTGGTTCTAATACAAGTAGTAGTGCTCAATTTAATAGTTTATCCACCTCTTCTGTGAGTGGGCAAATGGGCTGGGAAAGTTTAGTTCATAGCCATATTAATGCCTATAAACGCTACCCACGCACAGCATTGCGCTTTAAAGCAACGGGCGTGACACAAGTTTCTATTGTGTTAAATGCAAAAGGTGAGTTATTAGACGCGAAAGTAGAAACATCATCGGGTAATCGTATTCTTGATAGAGAAGCGTTAAATACGATTAAACGTGCTTCGCCATTTCCAGCGCCTGAAAGCTATCGTTTAGTAAATGGTAATATTTCATTTACTGCGCCTTTAACGTTTGATTATAGGCAAGATAGCTAAGTTATTATTTACTACATAATAAACTAATTATTAAAAATAAATAATTTAAAGAAACAGAAACTAAAAAACCACCGTAAGGTGGTTTTTTAGTTTTAATCTTTGTGTTCGTCGGCATCGCAATTTTTCAGCGTCGCGGGGAAGATTGCCGCCTCTTTTGTCCCCACCAACGAAATAAGAGTATCATAGTGAAAATATAACAGCAATATAATTATTCAATAGAGTTTTTGTATAATAAAATCTCATTATCAACCTCATCAATATATAATGCATTGCTTTCATGGGTATACATATACATTTCTTTTAATATTAATAAGTCATTTTTTTAAGAATATAACTCTGATTCTAAATTTTTATTTGTTTTTCTTAATTCTTCAATTTCTGTATAAAATTTATTTTTTGATATTGATGATAGTAGCCCTTTATCTAATAATTTTTTATCTCCACGACAAAGTGAAGCTCGATAGTCCTCATTTCTATAATATTGATTGTATCCTTTTAATTTAAATAAAGGAGGAAGTATTCGCGTTACACAAACAGTTTGGATCATATCACATAAAGCATAAGTTTCTTTTTTAGCAAGATCACCAATGTTTTTTATTGATTCATCTGATAATTTAAAAATAGAGGAATTAACAGCTAAGTCATGAGGCTTTTTTGATGTGAGTGGAATGACTTTAACTCCTCTGTCATCTGCTTTTACGACAATCGCAGGTCTTCTCTTATGCATTTCATCCTGTTGAATATTATCAGGATAGCGTTTATTTGTTTTTATACTGGCATCCAAAGTGACACATGAGAAGATATGTCCAAATTCAACAATAATAATTTTACCAAGATATAATATTGATTTAGCACTTTTATAATTTTTATTTTTTAATGTTTGAGATAAATAAATATCATCTGAAACATTTCTTGGAGATAGCCAAATATTTATAATAATATTGTTCTCAGATAGAGTTTGAATTTTTGAACTTTTTATTTTCCATCTGTGTTCTTTTCTACCGATAAATGATTTTGTGATAAAAACAGGATAGAAATTTTCTTTATCAATGTTATCTCTAAATAGTGGAGTGATGATTTCATTTATACCATTTAGGATAACATGACCTAATAATATTTAGGTCTGATAATTATGAAATTCAAAATAATTAATTCTTATCATAATATAATCCGTTAAGTAATAGTGAGGTATATCTGTGTTTTCGGGATTATTTTAAATTAATGTGACTTTATTTTTTCTATTTTAAACTTTAAATATATTTATTAAATTTAAAACTAATTAAATATAAAAAAGCAGAGAATAATCTCTGCTTTTATTTTTAGTCGTAAGGAAAATAATTAAAACTATTTTGTCATGCGTTTGTATTTCATGCGACGAGGCTGAATAGCGTCGTTGCCTAATGTACGTTTTTTGTATTCTTCATATTCAGTAAAGTTACCTTCGAAGAATTCCACTTTACCTTCATCTTGATAATCGATGATATGAGTGGCAATACGGTCAAGGAACCAGCGGTCATGCGAGATAACCATTGCACAACCAGGAAACTCTAATAGGGCGTTTTCTAACGCACGTAAAGTTTCAACGTCGAGGTCGTTGGTTGGTTCATCGAGCAGTAACATGTTACCGCCAACTTGTAGCAGCTTCGCAAGGTGTAAACGACCACGCTCACCACCAGAAAGCTCGCCAACACGTTTACCTTGGTCAATACCTTTAAAGTTAAAACGACCAACATAGGCACGGCTTGGGATCTCAAAGTTGCCAATACGCATAATGTCTTGGCCACCTGAAACTTCTTCCCAAACAGTTTTACTGTCGTCCATGCTGTCACGGAACTGATCAACAGACGCCAGTTTAACAGTATCACCTAAAGTGAGTGTACCTGAGTCTGGTTGTTCTTGACCCGAGATCATACGAAATAGTGTTGATTTACCCGCACCGTTAGGGCCGATAATACCGACAATCGCCCCTTTAGGGATAGAGAAGCTTAAATTATCAATCAGAACGCGATCACCATAAGATTTTGTTAGATTATTAATTTCTAACACTTTATCCCCTAAACGTGGTCCAGGTGGAATAAAGAGTTCACTGGTCTCATTACGTTTTTGATAATCAACGCTGTTAAGTTCTTCAAAGCGAGCAAGACGTGCCTTGCCTTTTGCTTGACGGCCTTTAGGATTTTGGCGGATCCATTCAAGTTCTTTCTGAATAGATTTATGACGAGCCGCTTCAGTTGCCGCTTCTTGCTCAAGACGCGCGTCTTTTTGCTCTAACCATGAAGAGTAGTTACCTTCCCATGGAATACCTTCACCACGGTCAAGTTCTAAGATCCAACCCGCTACGTTATCAAGGAAGTAACGGTCGTGGGTGATCGCCACAACAGTACCTTCATAATCATGTAAGAAGCGCTCTAACCAAGCCACAGATTCTGCATCCAAGTGGTTAGTTGGTTCATCTAATAACAGCATATCTGGTTTTTCTAACAGGAGACGACAGATAGCAACACGGCGACGTTCACCTCCTGAAAGTTTCTCAATTTTTGCGTCCCATTCAGGTAAACGTAGCGCTTCTGCTGCACGCTCTAATTGATTTTCAAGGTTATGGCCATCATGAGATTGAATAATCGCTTCTAACTGACCTTGTTCTTTTGCTAATTTATCGAAATCAGCATCAGGATCGGCATAAGCCGCATAAACTTCATCAAGGCGGTTTAATGCGTTTTTCAGTTCGCTGACGGCTTCTTCAACGGCTTCACGTACTGTATGTTCTGGGTTTAATTTTGGTTCTTGTGGTAAGTAACCAATTTTAATACCTGGTTGTGGACGTGCTTCACCTTCGATATCAGTATCAATACCTGCCATGATGCGTAGTAATGTTGATTTACCAGCACCATTAAGACCAAGCACACCAATTTTCGCGCCCGGGAAGAAGCTGAGTGAAATGTTTTTAAGGATATGTCGCTTAGGTGGGACAATTTTCCCGACACGCAACATACTATAAACGTATTGAGCCACTATAATTACCCTTTGATTATAAAAGAGATTTTATCTGAGGTGCCACTTTTTGCGCTAAAAACAAATTTTTTGTGATTAAGCCGCGTATTTATGGTACCAAAATGAACAATAGCAAAGTCGATGCCAGTATTTTGCCAAAGACCCGAAAATGATGAAAGTCGCCAGTATACCCGATTTATAAAAGAAAACCTTAGTCAAAAGAGAGGTTTTTATCCACCTTTCGTACTTCCTCTGAAAGTAAAGAAAATTTCTCTTAAAGAGGGGAACTTACATTGTTAATGATTATCATATTAGCTAATGTATTCACTCTTTGGTGGTTCTATTTGAGGTGGGAGAAATAACGTGGTGAAGCAAAAGTGGTCGTTAGCAGTGGCAATTGGGGCATTGTGTTTTTCTACATGGGTGCAAGCAGATTCATTAAATGAACAACGTGCTCGTTATCAAGAAATTAAGTCAGCATGGGATCTGAAAAAAACAGATGAAGTAGAAAAACTACTGCCCACATTACAAAACTATCCACTTTATCCTTATCTGGAATACCGTCAAATTACGGATAATCTTGATGTTATTGCGCCAGCAGTGGTTACTGAATTTGTTGCTAAATATCCCACATTGCCACCAGCAAAAGCACTTCCTTCACTGTTTGTGAATGAATTGGCTAAGCGCCAAGAGTGGCAGAACTTACTGACTTTTAGCCCTAATCCACCAAATCCTAAAGCCGCAAGATGTAATTATTATTATGCAAAATGGGCAACAGGTGATATTCAAACGGCATGGGTAGGGGCTAAAGAAGCATGGCTTAATGGCACATCAATGCCATCAAGTTGTGATTCACTTTTTGATGAATGGCAAAAAGCGAATCAATTAACACCAGAGTTGGTGTTAGAACGCATTAATTTAGCGGTTAAAAATGGTAATACGGCGCTTGCTGCTTACTTGGCTCGACGTCTCCCTGAAAATTATCAAACCATTAGTGATGCCTTGGTTGAATTACAAGACTATCCCAATTTAGTTGGGCGCTATGCAACCACTCTTTCACCGACAGATTTCACACGTTCAATCATACAATCTGCATTTTCACGTTGGGCAAGAAAAGACGCAGATGCAGCAAGAGCACAACTGGACAATATCGCGCATGCACAAAAAATGACAGCCAGTGAGCGCCAGTTAATGCGTGATACTGTGGCGTGGCAATATATGCCTTATGCGACACCAGAGCAGGTAAAATGGCGTGATAGCGTTATTCAAGATACAGCATCAGATACATTGCGTGAGCGTCGTGTACGTCTAGCATTAAGCCAAAATCAACCCGCTGAATTGGCATTGTGGTTAGAAAGGCTCTCTCCTGAAAGTAAAAATAAGGAAGAGTGGCGTTATTGGCGAGCAATGGTGTTGCAATCACAAGGTAAAAACAGTGAAGCACAAACTATTTTAGAAGCGCTAACACAAAATCGTGGTTTTTACCCAATGGTTGCAGCTGCCAAATTAGGTAAGCCTTATGTGATGGTGATAGATAAAGCCCCTAGTGTTTCATCAAACATCCCTAATCAGCCAGAAATACAGCGTGTTCGTGAGTTAATGTATTGGCAGATGGATAACTTAGCGCGATCAGAGTGGGCAAACTATGTCGCTTCACAGCCAGCGCAAATACAGTCTGAATTAGCGCGTTATGCATACGAGCAAAAATGGGCTGATTTAGCAGTACAAGCCACGATCACTGGAAAAATGTGGGATCATCTAGAAGAACGCTTCCCTCTTGCTTGGAAAAATGAGTTTGAGCAATATACGAAAGATAAATCAATAGACCGCAATTATGCGATGGCGATTGCTCGCCAAGAAAGTGCGTGGAATCCTCAAGCCCGTTCTTCAGCTGGTGCAACAGGTTTAATGCAGGTTATGCCAAAAACAGCAGAGTTTACGGTGAAACAAGCGGGGATTACGGGATATACAAGTAGTGCGCAATTGACAAATCCTGTGAAGAATATTGAGATTGGTACTGCTTATCTTGATTCTGTCTATCAGCGTTTTAACCAAAACCGTATTTTAGCAAGTGCTGCGTATAATGCGGGGCCTGCGCGTGTTGATCGTTGGTTATCTGATGCAAATGGTCAATTAGATGCAATTGCTTTTGTTGAAAGTATTCCTTTTGCTGAAACTCGTGGTTATGTGAAAAACGTACTCTCTTTTGCTGTTTTCTATAGCTATTTTGCGGGCGAACAGCAGCCAGTACTGACTGAAAATGAGTGGAATAGCCGATATTAAAGGATAAAAAAGGATTTATTGTTGGAGCCTCTTTGTACATTAGCAAAGTATGATATAGTTTGTACTAGTTAATGAGTGTGGCAAAAAGAGGTTCCCACGATGCAAGATCCTGCATTATCACCTGAAGAGAATGAGCACTGGCTAAGATTTGTTGAGTTATTACAACATGCTTTTGAGCAAGATGTGCAATTTCCTATTTTACAACTTTTAATGACACCTGATGAACGTAGTGCTTTGGCAACTCGAGTTCGTATTGTGCAAGAGTTAATGCGAGGGGATTTAAGTCAGCGTGAGTTAAAAGAAGAGTTAGGCGTTGGCATTGCCACCATCACTAGAGGCTCTAATAGTTTAAAAACAGCGCCACATGATGTGAAATTATGGCTTGAAAAAGAGCTAATGACGAAAAAATAGTCGCGTTGTTACTCTCTAAACTAGAATAATAAAAAGCCATTTAATTATTTGATTAAATGGCTTTTTTTGTTTCATTTTTATCTAACAGCAGACTTATCTAGAAGCTGGGTTATCTAAGAAAACGCATCAGATTAATTATTAATCTTCTTTTTGATTGAGTTCTTTATAGATATCATGAGTGACTGGTACTAATGCTAGCACTAATGCTTGTTGATACACAGAAGTACGACTGAGTAGGCCATCAGTAAAATAACCAATCGCACCGCCACGCTGTTTAATGTTGTCAATTTTTGTTAAGAAAGCCATTTCATCGCCAAGCTCACGACCTTCACGGATCCCTTTTAAGATCTGTTCTGGTAGCATAAGGCTTGCTGAGCGTGATTCTCCACGAATTTGACCATGTTCGACAACAATCCAAGCAAAGGTCATATCATCTTCTATACCGGCTTCGACGCCAACCCAAAAATCAGCTTCAGGGCGAACTTGACGAGCCGCCATCACACGTTGACGTGCGCCAGTTCTCGTTTCTGTATTTCCGATAGGTTGCTGTGGAACACGACTATCGACATTAATATCTTCAATATCAAAGGTATCTTTACCGAATACTTGCTCAAAGGCGAGTTTTATCGCGTTGATTTTTGCTGGATTCGTAGTGGCTGCAATGACATGATACATAATGAATTAATCATCCTTTGAAAAATTAGAGCAGTATAACGGAAAAAATGTATGTTACAGGTCTATCTTGTTCGCCACGGTGAAACTGAATGGAACGTGGCGAGACGTATTCAAGGGCAATCTGATAGCCCACTAACAGCGAATGGTGTGCGTCAAGCACAGCAAGTTGCTGAAAAAGTAAAATCAGCAGGCATTACCCACATTATCTCAAGCGATCTTGGCCGTACTCGTCAAACGGCAGAAATCATTGCACAAGCTTGTGGCTGTGAAGTGATAACTGACCCACGTTTACGTGAACTTAATATGGGCGTTCTTGAACAGCGAGAGATCGCAACATTAAAGACACAAGAAGAGGCTTGGCGCAAGAGTTTGATTGATGGTACACCTGATGGACGAATTCCCCAAGGAGAATCAATGGCAGAATTAGCAAGTCGTATGCAGGCTGCGCTAAATCAATGTCTTGATTTACCCGCAAATAGCCGCCCACTCTTAGTCAGTCATGGTATTGCTTTAGGGTGCTTACTGAGTACTGTATTGGGATTACCTGCATATGCAGAACGCCGTTTAAGACTGCGTAATTGCTCAATTTCACGCGTTGATTATCAAAATAGCCCTTGGCTTGCTAATGGTTGGGTGATTGAAACAGCGGGTGATGTGAGCCATCTTACTGATACTGCATTAGATGAAGTTCAGCGCTAAAAAATAAAAGCTCTCTTTCTCATATTACAAAGAGAGCTTTTTCTTATGCGGTTACATCTTCGCGTTTAATTGGAATGTAATATTCAAAACGTTCGATATGATCTTGTGGCTCAGTCACCATCTCATTGCTGTAACTCACATTTTTAAGATAGTATTTTTCAACGTCATAGCCTTTACGGCGCGTTAATCCCATATTAGGTAAGCAGACACCATAAATTAGGAATAAAAATTCCTGCATTGCACCGCGTTTTGCCTCACCTTCAAAATCAAAGCGAATGTAATCACCGCCAGCAAGAGAGACTTCATTTGCTGCATCATCATCAATAAACGTTGCATAATCTGGCTCAACGGCAGTTGTGTAAAGCACACGTTGTTCATCTTCATGCTCATCGCTATGTTGTGCGTGGTGAAGCCCATAAACTTGATGAGGGACAGCGCTTATCTTGCTCATGTAGTAACGCCAGAAGGTTTGGCGCATGTTAGAGCAGGCTTCAGCCCATTGCTCAAGGGTGTGGCTACAAGTTTGCTCAATACCAATTAATTTCTTCTCAGATAGCGTTACAAATTCCCATTTAGGTAAATTTTGAGGATCTAAGGTAATTGGTGGACAAATTCCTACCGCACACCATTCATCAGTACGACGATAAAGTGCGGGTGTTCTATTAAATTGCTTTTTAAAAGCGCGGGTAAAAGTCTGTTGAGAATCAAAACGATATTGCAAAGCAATGTCTAAAATAGGGCGGCTCGTTAAACGTAATGCAACGGCTGCACGAGATAGACGCCTTGAACGAATATAAGAACCAATCGCTTGTCCTGTAACTTCTTTAAACATGCGTTGTAGATGCCACTTGGAGTAACCCGCTTTGGTTGCGACATTATCGAGGGATAATGGCTTGTCTAGGTTACTATCAAGCCAAGCGAGCAAATCACGTATGATGTTGGTTTGATCCATACATCTCCCTTAGTCATATTCGTTTGTTTATTGCAGTAGAAGTAGATGGTAAAGAGCCTGAACATCTATAACAAGTTATATTGTTAGACAATCGTAAAATATAGTCTTTTTCATCGACTAATGTACACAAATTCTTCTATCAGTTAGTAATAGATTGTTTTATTCTAGACAAAACTATTTTCTCATCTTTTCAATGGAACTAGGTAAATATGTTAAATTTCAAAAAGATGCTAGCAGTATCTATATTACTCCCTTTTTCTTTGATGGCAAAAGCAGAAGAAATTGGCTACGTGGATACGGTATTTAAGTTTTTTGGCGCTAACCATAAAATTGTGATTGAAGCATTTGATGATCCTGAAGTTAAAAATGTCACATGTTATTTAAGCCGAGCAAAAACTGGGGGCATTTCAGGGAGTTTAGGTCTTGCTGAAGATACTGCTGATGCGGCTATCTCTTGCCAGCAAGTAGGGCCTATTGAACTAAGCGAAAAGGTTATTAAAGGGAAAAATAATGGTGATGTTGTTTTCCAGAAAAGAACATCATTAGTATTTAAAAAGCTTCAAGTTGTACGTTTTTACGATAAACAGCGCCATGCTTTAGTTTATCTGACTTACTCAGATAAAGTCATTGATGGTTCGCCAAAAAATGCGATTAGTGCAGTACCTATTATGCCGTGGAAAGAGTGATTTTTATTTACTAGAGAAATTAATGGTTAATAAAATTAATACGAATAAGGTTTAAAATTTTTTTAAAAAAGAAGTTATATTTTTTATCAAAATAGTTGCTGAGATCAATTTTCACTATTTGTGATTTTATTAATCCTTCTTTAGATAAAAGAAAACCCCGAATGGTAATTCGGGGTTTTTTGTTAAGAAAGTGTTTGAGATAGAATCAAATCACTCGTCTAAATCACCACAGAAACGATAACCTTCACCATGGATTGTTGCGATGATTTCAGGTGTATCTGGTGTTGACTCAAAATGCTTACGAATACGACGGATAGTAACGTCAACAGTACGATCATGAGGTTTCAGCTCACGGCCTGTCATTTTCTTCAGTAATTCTGCACGAGTTTGGATTTTTCCTGGATTCTCGCAGAAATGTAGCATCGCACGAAATTCACTGCGTGGTAATTTATATTGTTCACCAGCAGGGCTGATTAGTGAGCGACTGTTAATATCAAGCTCCCAACCATTGAATTTATAGCTTTCCACTAAACGGCGTTCTTCTGTGCCATTAACTAAATTCATGGTACGTGACAGTAAGTTACGTGCACGAATCGTTAATTCACGAGGGTTAAATGGTTTAGTAATGTAATCATCGGCACCAATTTCTAGGCCTAAGATTTTATCAACTTCATTATCACGACCGGTCAGGAACATTAATGCAACACTTGCCTGTTCACGTAATTCACGAGCAAGTAACAGCCCGTTTTTACCAGGAAGGTTAATGTCCATAATGACCAGATTAATATCATGATCAGATAGAACATTGTGCATTTCGTTGCCATCAGTGGCTTCGTGTACGATATACCCTTCAGCTTCGAATATGCTTTTCAGGGTATTACGAGTAACAACTTCGTCTTCAACAATCAGAATGTGCGGGGTTTGCATATTTGCTACCTAAAATTACCAAAAATAGAAAAAGGAAATCTGTGTTTAACTTCTGTGTGCGCTTGTGTGGTTATTCATTTTTGTTATTAGCACGTAAAAACTAGACCCAGATTGAAATTCGATAAATAACCATCACGTTATTACAAAACTTGCAATTTTAATCGACAATGAACGCTAAAATCAGAATGCAAAACGCCCATAGTCTATTAACAGCAATATAACACCAGTTGTATTAAATACCATCTAAAAAGCTAACTTTTGTTGACACATATCAAAATCAAGATAACAGCTTAACCTTGATTTCAATAGTTAACTATATAATTTTATTTATGTAATGTAAAAGAAAAATATATGTTAAATATAGTGGGGGTTTATTTTTTTTCCAGTTTTGTTACACAATTTAAAGTAGCATAAAATACCTTATTCCTTATAAAAGTACAAATCCCCAAATAACTCTAAAATAGTAGCTTTATTTTCTTTGTTTATCCCTTTGTGATAGCAATATCTATACTACAATAGGAGTAAGGATCGAATAAATTTTATTTAAGTTGAGTTTATTTTTTGGTGAAAAAAAAGAAAAAATTTGACATCTCTCTCGCTTTGCTTTAACCAGTATATAGTCAAACTAAATTTGAGACAGACAGGATAGTTATGCGTATTTACAGCCCAGCTAAAATGACAATTATTACCACCACCACCGGAATCTTATATTGCGGGGCGGGCTGTCGCATATAAAAAACGAAAATCGAAAAAGCCCGCATTGAGAAATGCGGGTTTTTTTTTGGGTGAAAAATCAGGAGAGCTGTATGCGAGTGTTAAAATTTGGGGGAACTTCAGTTGCCAACGCAGAGCGTGTGCTGAATGTTGCTGATATCGCTGAGAAAAAAAGAGAGCAAGGACAAGTCGCTCTTGTATTATCAGCACCAGCCAAGATAACTAACTACTTGGTTGCAATGATTGAAAAAACGGCAGAAGGCGAAGATCCTCTCACTCAAGTACGAGAAGCCGAGCAAATTTTTGCCAACTTATTACAAGGTTTAAGAGAAAAACAACCTGGTTTTGACTATGAGCGCTTAAAAGATAAAGTTGAGCGTGAATTTGCAGAGATCAAACATATTCTTCATGGGATCTCTTTACTAGGTCAATGCCCTGATAGCATCAATGCAGCGATGATTTGTCGTGGTGAAAAGCTTTCTATCGCTATAATGGGATCCGTTTTGCAGGCTCGTGGCTATAATGTCACTGTGATCGATCCAGTCAAAAATTTACTCGCACAAGGTCATTACTTAGAATCGACAGTTGATATTCCTGAGTCTACTCGCCGCATCTTAGAACTCAATATCGCAAAAGACGATATGATTTTAATGGCAGGCTTTACTGCGGGTAATGAAAAGAATGAACTCGTGGTATTAGGTCGTAATGGCTCAGACTACTCTGCTGCTGTGTTAGCCGCTTGCTTACGTGCAGAGTGTTGTGAAATTTGGACTGATGTTGACGGTGTTTATACTTGTGATCCTCGTTTAGTTCCTGATGCACGTCTGTTAAAAGGCATGTCTTATCAAGAAGCGATGGAACTCTCTTACTTCGGCGCTAAAGTACTTCATCCTCGCACTATTGCTCCAATCGCCCAATTCCAAATTCCTTGTTTAATAAAAAACACTGGCAACCCAGATGCGCCGGGTACATTAATTGGTGATGGTCAAAAAGATGATAGTACACCAGTTAAAGGGATCACCAACCTTAATAATATGGCGATGATCAACGTATCAGGCCCTGGTATGAAAGGTATGGTGGGGATGGCCGCTCGAGTGTTCTCTGTTATGTCAAGAGCGGGTATTTCTGTTGTTCTGATTACACAATCTTCTTCTGAATACAGCATCAGCTTTTGTGTACCGCAAAAAGAACTTATGAGAGCGCAAAAAGCCTTATCAGATGAATTTTATTTAGAATTAAAAGATGGTGTACTTGATCCATTAGATATCATGGAAAACGTCGCTATCATCTCCGTTGTAGGTGATGGTATGCGTACTTTAAAAGGGATATCAGCGCGTTTCTTCTCTGCTTTAACCCGTGGCAATATTAATATCGTTGCGATAGCTCAAGGCTCTTCAGAGCGTTCTATTTCTGCCGTTATTGCGAATGATTCTGCAACTAACGCGGTGCGTTTATGCCATCAAATGCTTTTCAACACTAATCAAATTGTTGAAGTCTTTATTGTCGGTGTTGGTGGTGTTGGCAACGCATTAATTGAACAAATCCATCGCCAGCAAGCATGGTTGAAAAATAAGCATATCGATCTTCGTGTCTGTGGTATTGCTAACTCAAGAGCCATGCTGACAGATATGCAAGGTATTGATTTAGATAATTGGCAACAAGAACTTAAAGAAGCCAAAGAACCTTTTAGCTTTAGTCAGCTTATTCGTTTAGAAAAAGAGTACCACTTCTTAAATCCAGTGATCGTTGATTGCACATCAAACGAAGAAATTGCGCAACAATACGCAAATTTCTTACAAAATGGCTTTAACGTGGTTACACCAAACAAAAAAGCGAATACGCTGTCGATGGACTATTACTACCAAATTCGACAAGCAGCGGAAGCTTCACGCCGTAAGTTCTTGTATGACACTAACGTTGGTGCAGGTTTACCGGTTATTGAAAACTTACAAAACTTGCTCAATGCGGGCGATGAGTTAGTTCAATTTAATGGTATTCTTTCAGGCTCCTTGTCATACATTTTTGGTCAACTAGATGAAGGTAAAAGCTTATCTGAAGCGACTCTTTCAGCAAAAGATAAAGGTTTTACAGAGCCTGATCCTCGTGATGATCTTTCTGGTATGGATGTTGCGCGTAAACTGCTTATTTTAGCGCGTGAAGCGGGTTATAAATTAGAACTCAGTGATATCGATGTAGAGCCTGTGCTGCCTGTTTCATTTGATAGCTCAGGTGATGTAGCAAGCTTCTTAAACCGTTTACCTCAAGTTGATGTTGAATTTGATGCAAAAGTCGAAGAAGCACAAAAAGCAGGTAAGGTATTACGTTATGTTGGCATCATCAATGAAGGAAAATGCCAAGTTAAGATAATGGCAGTTGATGCAAATGATCCTCTGTTTAAAGTGAAAAATGGTGAAAATGCTTTAGCCTTTTACACTCGCTACTATCAACCTATTCCATTGGTATTACGTGGATATGGTGCTGGTAATGATGTTACTGCTGCTGGGGTGTTTGCAGATGTATTACGTACCTTATCATGGAAATTGGGAGTTTAAGCGTGGTTAAAGTTTATGCACCAGCATCAATCGGCAACGTGAGTGTCGGATTTGATGTCCTTGGCGCGGCAGTTTCACCTATTGATGGGCAATTACTGGGTGATTGTGTCACCGTTGAAGCGGCTTCGGTATTTACACTTGAAAGTAAAGGGCACTTTGTTAGCAAATTACCTTCAGATCCTAAGCAAAACATTGTGTATCAATGTTGGCAGTTATTTTGTGAAAAATTAGGCAAAGAACTTTCTGTTGCAATGACGCTTGAGAAAAATATGCCAATTGGTTCTGGTTTAGGATCAAGTGCTTGTTCTGTTGTTGCGGCATTGGTTGCACTTAATGAATTTGCCCAAAAGCCTTTTGGTGAGAGACAATTGCTGCTGATGATGGGGGAGCTTGAAGGACGTATTTCAGGTAGTGTGCACTATGATAATGTTGCACCTTGTTATTTAGGTGGGTTACAACTTATTTTGGAACAAAATGGCACTATTTGTCAGTCTGTACCAACCTTTGATGATTGGTATTGGGTTATGGCATATCCGGGAATTAAAGTTTCTACGGCAGAAGCTAGAGCGATTTTACCAAAACAATACTCTAAAGCAGACATCATTAACCACGGTCGTTATTTATCGGGTTTTATTCATGCTTGCCATACTCAGCAATCAGGACTAGCCGCTAATTTGATGCAAGATGTGATTGCAGAGCCTTATCGCACCCAACTTCTTCCGGGGTTTGAAAAAGCCAGAGAGGCTTCGCAGAAGAAAGGTGCGTTAGCTTGTGGTATTTCCGGCTCAGGCCCTACCATTTTTACGATTAGTGATTCATTAGAAATCGCACAAGAGATGGCCGAATGGCTGAAACAAAACTACGTACAAAACAGTGAAGGCTTTGTACATATCTGCCGTATAGATACGCGTGGCGCAAGACAGATAGGATAAGTCATGAAATTATATAATTTGAAAGATAATCAAGAGCAAGTCAGTTTTGCTCAAGCAGTAAAACAAGGTTTGGGTAAACAACAAGGGCTCTTTTTTCCACAAGACTTACCTTCGTTTTCTAAAGCTGAAATTGATGAATTATTAGCACTTGATTTTGCAACACGTAGTAGCCGTATTTTAACAGCCTTTATTGGTGATGAAATTCCTGCTGATGTATTAGAAAAACGTATTAGCACCGCATTTGCATTTCCTGCACCAGTAACCCAAGTTGAAGATGATGTAAGTTGTTTAGAGCTTTTCCACGGCCCGACGCTGGCATTTAAAGACTTTGGTGGTCGTTTTATGGCGCAAATGTTGTCAGAAGTTGCTGGCAACCAACCTGTTACAATTTTAACAGCAACATCAGGTGATACTGGCGCTGCTGTTGCTCATGCTTTCTACAAATTAGAAAATGTACAAGTTGTTATTCTTTATCCTGAAGGCAAAATTAGCCCGTTACAGGAAAAACTGTTCTGTACATTAGGTGAAAACATTCACACTGTTGCAATCAAAGGTGATTTTGATGCTTGCCAGTCATTAGTGAAACAGGCTTTTGATGATGAGTTCTTAAAGAAAACAATGTATTTGAACTCAGCGAACTCCATCAATATCAGCCGTTTGCTTGCTCAAATTTGTTATTATTTTGAGGCCGTTGCACAAATCCCTGCGGAAAAACATGAGCAGCTAGTGATTTCAGTACCAAGTGGTAACTTTGGTGATCTCACGGCGGGTTTACTCGCTAAATCTCTGGGATTACCTGTAAAACGCTTTATTGCGGCGACAAACGTAAATGACACCGTTCCTCGCTATTTAGATAATGGTAAATGGGAACCACATCGCACTGTGGCAACGCTTTCTAATGCGATGGATGTTAGTCAACCTAATAACTGGCCACGTATTGAAGAATTGTATCGTCGTAAAGGTTGGGATCTTTCTGATCTTGCTCATGGTTCAGTGAGTGACGAAACAACAGAAGAAACGGTGCGTGAACTCGCGAAGAAAGGCTATATTTCAGAGCCTCATGCCGCGGTTGCTTACCGCTTACTGCGTGATGAGTTGAAAGAGGGCGAATATGGTCTGTTCCTGGGGACAGCCCATCCCGCGAAATTTAAAGAGAGTGTAGAGCGTATTTTAGGGGGTGAGTTGCCATTACCTAAAGAGCTAGCCGAGCGTGCAGATAAAGAATTGCTTTCGCATTTCTTACCTGCTGATTTTGCACAGCTACGTGAGTTTTTATTAGAACGTGCGCCTAAATAATAATTAGTAGTTTTTGAAATAATTAATTTCTAATTTAATTAATTATTTATCCTGAAAAAAGCTCAACATAATGTTGGGCTTTTTTTATGAGCTAAATTTTAAAAATAGGAAAATAAGGATTTAAAAAAGTGGATTTGAATTATATATTTTCTTTTTAGAAGGATATATCTATTCAAAAAAAAGGAATGAAATATGAATGGATTCAGAAAGTTAATTTTTAAAGATGATATAAATAGAATTGCATTAATAATAGAAAATCATATAAAAGAGCATAGCGCAGAATTATTCTGTAAATTTGAATCAGTAAAAAGGGTATTAACTGAAAATTACACCTCGATCCTTATTTCTAAAAATGAATATGAAGCAAATGAATTTCTTAGAAGAATAGAAAATAATTTTTCACTCTATAATAAGAATGAATTTACTAAAAGTATTGATTTTTTCAGAGTAAAAATCAATTTAAGTATAGAAAATCTATTTTTAAATAGTGCTAAATTAACAGCTAGAGAGTCGATTAAAATAAAAAAAGAACGTATGAACACTCTCCTTTTTCAGCATTTTTCGGGAACTTATTATGTGGAGTTGGAGAAAAAAGCCTTATTTTAGAAATAGATAATGAAAATGATATATTTAAAATAATTGATTTTGAAGGTGAATCCGATTTTTTTTATAGTAAAGGTGATTTGATTAATAGTATAGGCAATACAATTAAAGAAAACAACAATGACGATTTTTTATATTATCGTAATTATAATAAAAAAGAGTATTCAAATTATTTTAATTTAAATGAAGATTGGAATTTAAGTAATCACGATATAATAAATAAAATTATTAGTGATATAAAAATAAAAAAACAGATAGATATTAACTCACGTTTTTCAATTGAGCTTAATGAAAGCTACTCCTATAAAAATATTTTTATTATACGGGATAAGATAGAAGAAACCGAGAAAGTATTACATATCTATATTGATGATATAGAAGAGGCATTTACGATTGCGAAATCTAAATATAGCCAGATACCTGAAAATGGAGAACATCTAATTTATAAAGTGGGTACTGGCTTGTTTACGACTAAGATAAAAAATAATATAGAAAAGCGATTTTCACAATATGAAGATCTACTTAAGCCGCTTGAGAAAATAATGAGCCGAGTTAATCTTATTTCTTCAACAGAAACTAATTATGATTTTAGTCATTTCCAATCACTTGCTGGATTATGCTATGGTTTGAGTTTGAATTATTTATTAGAGATTAGAAATAGTGGATTAGAAGGGGGCATAAATATTTATTTTGGCTAAAAGAAAATATTTCTTCTTATCAAAATGAAAAGGAAATTATACTAAATGAATTAGACTCTATTTTATTTAATAATATACAAGAGTATGAAGTATTAAATTTAATGAAAGAAGTAAAAAATATTATTTTTTCTCAACATTTTCAAATGGAGAGGTTATGTAATAAAGTTCAATATTTTGTTTTTGATTCATTAAAGTCGGCTAAATATGAAGAAATCTTAAATAAGAAAGGGTTGGGAAAATCAAATATTCATCATCTTGGTTTTAGTCAAGAAGAAGTTAGTCATCATATAGATCACATTATGCAGGGATATAATGATTATTATGCCATTATTGCATTCAAAGATCATGCTATAGCCATTGCATATAAAAAATATTCTGAAAATAATTATAAATTTACATTGTTTGATTCAAATAGTGAGTTACTTGAGTTTTCTGATCCTTTATCTATAAAAGAAGTATTGGCAAGCAAAATGGATTTCTATGGAGCTCATGAAATAGAAGGTAAAAAATATATTACTTTTGATGAGTATAAAAAAACAGATTCATTAAATTATAGAAGTGTGTGGAATAATGATGATGTTGATACCAATAAAGGTATTGCTGAAAGTATAAAGAAAATAGGCTTTTCATTATCTTTTAGCGAGGGTGTTACGGGACGTATTATTTATTATAGTGAACAGAGAGATCTTATTCTCGAGCTTAGAAAAGAGAATGTTTTAATAGAAGTTGTTGTAAAAAATTCATATGTTGATGAGGGTATTTACTTAGTTAAACATTATATTGATGATATTCTTGAAAATAATCAGGCAAGTAAGATTATTTTGAATAAGAATGATGATAATAGTATTGATATTGAAGTAGTCGAATTCAATAATTTCCAAGAGGTCAAAAAAAGAAATGGATATGTTGAATTTAATGATATTTATTACAGAAATTTAATTGAAATAAATAGTTATTTAGTTAAAGGAAATAAATCAAAAGAGTTAAAAGAAATTGTTTTTTTAATAGATATATTAAATGGAAATATCTATTTTGATAAGTTAACGGCTAGTTTTTCTCTCATTAATAAAATAAATTTATTTAACGATGATAAAAACATATCACTTAATGGAATTTTAAATAAGGTTAAAAATAAGTTAGAAGATAAATTGTTTTACGATAGATTGATTTATGGAAAAAAGAATTTAATTTCACTTGCTGAAAAAAACAGTTTAGTGGCTTCAAAGCTTTATCAATTAATGGTGAATGAAATTAACGATGGTTCTCATGGTGTTAGTAATTTTATTTATAATCAAATTATAGATAGTCCATATTTATTATGGGATAAAAATAGAAATGCTGGCATTGAGGGGTACGATTACACTATTGAATTTAAAAATAACTACCAATATTTAATTGAGATAATTGAACAAATTGATATCCCTGAATTAAAAAACACATTTCTGATAGAGGATAATAATAAACTACATTTAAAAGAAAACTATCAAAAACTATCAAAATATAGAGATAATGAAGATATAAATAAACTACTTGATTTAATTGAAATTGAAATAGATGTTAAAAAAGGTAATAATTTAAGCTCTTATAGTGACTTATACTTTGATTACTTTAGAAATAATCAATTTTCAAATAGAATGATCGTTCATGAAATAAATCAGTTAGAAACTTATTTTAATAACAATTATCGTGAGAGGAATTATGCTTATCATCCGAACAATTTTTATATTAATGAAGAAAATATTCATATTCTTTTTGATAAATCATTAAATCAAAATAGAAATAAAATAGATTGTAGTTATTTATTATTTGACGATAATAAAAATAACTTTAATTTTTTGTTTGATGATAAGAAACTATTTAATGGAGGAAACATTGATAACATTATTATAGATAGCATCGATTCATTCTATCAAGATGATATAATAATTTATTTTTATAATGGTATTAAAAATGAGAGTTTAAATGCTTACTTAAATGATAAACCAGAAATAAGCTATTTTCTTGATTATTGCTTAAAGAATAGAATAAGAGTAATTGCAACTGGGAATGAAGAAGATAGTTTTTTTAAACAAGATTTTATTAAACAAAAAAATGATGTTGAAACATTGCACAATATTATTTTAGAAAATCAATTTTTTAATGAAAAAACGATTATTTTTGCCAAAAAAGAAAAGTTGTTGAGTTATCAATCGGGTGATTTTTTTATTGAGGGTATTGCTCAACGATTAAATATGCCGATCTACCAGATTATTGATAATAAGGTTTCTCTTTTAATAGACAACATTATTGTTAAGCCGATTATTGAGAGGCAGTATATCGATAAACCACTACTTGGGAGCTCAATGGTATCTAATATAATTACTACTGAAGCAGATTATGATGATGTTTTAGCTTTTTCAAATAAAGAAAAAATAACTGTAGAAAACAATCAAATTACAAAAGAAATCTATCAAATCATTTCTTCTTGGTATCCTAATTATCGAGAACGTGAAGAGTTTAAATTGGGATATGATAAAAATATAAAAAAAGTGATTGTAGATTATTCAAATGAAATCATATTATCTGATATTTTAGATTATATTAAATCAAATCGCTATGATCTTAATATCTATCAAATTGGCTCTATTATTAATAAAGTTGATCACCTTAATGTTGAGCAGCATAGGGAAATATTAAAAGAACTTAGTGACAAAATTATCAGTAATGATATTTCAATAAGTACTGCATGCAGAAAATATCTATATGAGCTATCTTCTTTTTTTAAAATTTCAGATGAAAATAATATAGAAAAAAATTAACACAAGTAATACTTGATCCATTAGTTAATAAAAAATTCAATCGATATTTGATGGGCGAAATGACATATAAAAAATGGCTATCATCGGACTCATTATCAGAAGAAAAATTGACATTAACAGAAAAAACAAATCAAGCAATAGAAATTATTCATGCAATTTATGACAATCCAACATTAATTAAGAAATTAAGTTTACTTTCAAAAAATCTACTGGCTACATTTTTTGATAAAAACAAAAAAGGTATTTTATATCGAATGTTGCTAGACACTGTATCAACATTTGAAAACTATAAAAAAACAATAAACAAACTTAAAAATATCATTTTTATGACTAGCAATAAAATGATACTTGAATCATTATCACCAGAAATAGCATTAAGGAAAGTAAGTGATTTAAATTCGTTAGATATTTTAGATGTGAAAAATAAGATCTTTGATAATAAAAATAAAGAGATAGTGAAAATAAATGATGTCTCTTTTGATAAAAGTTTATTAGTCAGTTTAGGTGCTAAGATAAGTGGAAAAAATATCGATGACATTGATCTCAGTAATATAGAAAAATGGGACTTAAAATTAACATTTGATCCTTATCATCTTAATGATTATTTTCTATCAATATCGGGTAGTGAAAAGGATAAAAAAGTCATCTCTTTGTTTCGTTATTTGCTAAATAATAAAGAAGAGAAAGTTAAATATCTCCTTTCTAATGATGTAAATAGAATCGACTATCTTGCTGCATCTGAACGATTAACTAAAATGATTAAGCTAGGAAATAAAGGCTACAGTGATAAAGATTGGAATTTATTAAGAAATGCATCATTAACACTTCCTCGACATATGAAAATAATTAGTAAAATTGGTTACGCTAATATTACTTATGGTATGTGGCAGTCAATTAATTCCACGTTTATGCTTGCTGAACAACTAAATAACCCATTGTTATCGCCTAAAGAACGAAAAGAGATCATTAATAACTTAGCTATTATGTGGTCTGAGATGGCTTATAATGGTCTTTCTGAATTGATTGAAATTGCATTAGCTAAAGGATTGTTAAAATATCGTCATAATCCACTTGAATATGTAAGTAAGATAAGTACAAAAGTAGGAATTGGACTTAATGTTCTTTCTATCGGATTTGATATTTATAATGCCTATGATAATTTTAGCCGAATTTCTGGTGAAAATAATGAAAAAAGGAAAATTGATTATATTGTTAATGGTTCCTTTGCTGTTGTATCTGGGTTGGTTACGCTAGGGGTTTCTATTGCAATGCTTGCAGGTTCAACGATTGCAGGCCCTATTGGTATTGTGGCGGGTGCAGTTATTGCACTTGCAACATCGATTTATAATGCAGCAAGGCTTATTGAAGAAGCAAAGATAAAGGTAAATTTTACGCCATTAGAAGAACTTAATAATGGTTTTTATGCCCTTTTAATGGGAGATTTACTACCAAATAAAAAGAATGAAATCATCTATTTAGAAACAGAAACACAATTAGAAGAGATGATTGACAAAAATGAAGTCAATTATCTTGATGAGATAAAAAAACAAAATCATCAGAGCCGTTATTTTTATACAAATGAAAAACAGGTTTACCAAGAATATTATTATTATAAAGTCATACCAAACTTAATGGGAAAAACATTAGATTCAATTTTAAATCCTTTAGGAGAATATGTTGCTCAACGGATATCTCAAAATATCAGTCAAGAAATGGCTGAAAAAATAGCTGCACTTTCTTATCATCTTCGCTCAGAAAAAACAGAATATAAGTATTATCTTCCTAAAGAAGCAATAGCAACCCATGAGACACTAATTTTTGATGTCGATTTTTATGTTAATGAATTGAATCGCTATACAATGGATATTATTTCCGATGATGATTCTCCCATTTTTGATAATATGGTCGATAGTGATTTTTTAAAAAATATAAGAACAAATAGAGAAAATATAATTAATCTTTTAGGTGTGGAAAATTTATCGGAAAGTTTAATAAAAGCGAATCAGTATAAAAAATATTATGTCTCAGATTGGAATGAGAATGAAAAATTCTATTTTAATACCTATCATGGTAATGATGTTATTGCAGCACCTTTAATTACTCAAAATACCTTTGATATTTATAATGGTACTAAACGATTAAGTGGAGGCGAAAGAAATGATATGTTCAATTTATTTTCCTCTGAATCGCCACTTTATGCGAGTCGTTTTTATGGCAGAGAGGGAAATGACACACTTCGTATTATAAAAACAACAAACAAATATACGGGATATGAGGTTAGTTTATCTAATAACTATGTTAAATTCAGACAATCAGAAGAACAAACAAACAGTCAAAATTTTCATTCAAAGCTATTTCTTTATCAAGAGAATGGGCGTTTGTATTCAAAGCAATTAGTTGATTCCATGCCTAATATTGTCTTACAAGATCAAAATGTGATTGCCTATTTAGACAGTATTGAGAACGTAATTGGTAGCGAGGCCGGTGATGATATTATTTATGGTAACCAAGAGAATAATTATCTAGATGGTGCTGGCGGTGCCGATTTATTATATGGATTAGGGGGAAATGACACACTAGTTTTACGAGAAGGTTATGCTGAAGGGGGAGGGAAATGATAGCTATGTTATATTAAGATCTTCTTTGGAAAAAAATTATAATATTCAATTTCAAACAATTATTAATGAAGTGAGTCATATCGAGTCTAGTATTGTGCAATTAAACTATCATTTTGATGAAATCGCTGCTATTTCTCGTCAAGGAAAAGATATTATTTTTGATATGAAAGTAAATGATGGAAATGAAAATAATGAATTGATTTATCACTCTATAAAATTAAAAAATGTTTATGATGATTCTGTAAATAATACACTTTCACATTGTTATACGTTAATAACTCAAGATGGATTTTTACTCACTTTGGATGAAAATACTAAAGATAAAATATTATACAAATTTAGTTATTTAGAAAAATATAATAAATCAAAATTAATTATTAAAGATTTTTATATTAATGAGATCGAAAATTTAATTGTTACGGCTTTTAACAGTCAGAGTAGAAATATAAAACTATTGCCTGAATTTGAATACAGTGGTTTCTTATCTGGAACAAATTTACGACTTGGTATTCATGGGAATAACCAAAATAATAATTATTTTGGTATTGATTCTAACTCATACATTAAATTGAGTCAGGGTAATGACAGCTATCAAATAAAAACATTTTTAACAAAAAATAAGAATGAAAGAGTGAATATTTCACTGTCTGACTATATCGATAAACTAACTGATGATAATGTGAGCCATTTCTTTTTAACAGATATAAGTGGTTTTGATTTGACATTTAAAAATGGTCTTTTATCTCATCGCTATCTTCCAGATGATTATTTAACGCTATCTTTCGATCCAACGCTATTAAATAAAATTGTCGATACAAACGTGACTATTCGATTAATAGATAAAGATAATGTTGTTTTTACACTTCCTACAAAAGAGAGCCAACAACATTTATTAACACCAATGACGGATCTAAATTTTACTATTAGTGCAGGAAATGATGTGCTTATGATCCCTGAATCACTGACCTTAAATAAAGAGGCATTATCGACTTATTCACTTGATTCACCTTACTCTTTGTTAAGATCTATTTTAATGACTCAACAGAAACCACACAATCAATCAATTGAACACTTGCCTATTCTCGAATTAATGGCAGGTGATGATATCGTCGTTAATCATAATAAATGTAGCTCGGTGATTGATGGCGGAGAGGGAGATGATCATATTGTGGTTAATCACGGACATCATATTTTAATTGCGGGAGAGGGGAACGATAATCTCAGTGCAGGAGGTGGAAATGATCTTTTGATCTCTGAATCAGGTCTTGATTATTTAAGTGGTGGGAGTGGTAGTAATATTTATATTGTGAACAAGCGTTATGGTGAAGTCACTGTCTATGATGAAGGCGAAAATAGCCAACTTTTTATTTCAGGATTATCTGAACAAGATGAACTCATTTCTTCTCAAGTGGGTGACGATTGGCAGTATAGGACAGAAGATGGCCAATTTATTTTAACTCTAAAAACAAAAGAAAATCAGACGAATAGCTCGGTTACAATTATCAAAACAGAAAACACACTTTCAATGCAATCCCTCGCTTCTATTATTCAAGAAATGGCGCAATTCAATGAGCAACAATTGACAACAATGCAAGGTAGTGAATTTATTCCATCTCTAACATGGCCACCTCTACCATTAGTGACAAAACATTTGTGAGCCTCAATATAAAAAAACAGCACTGATTTTAGTGCTGTTTTTATTGATAGCTAATAGTTAATAGTTAATAGCTAATATTTTTATTTCGCCAGTGATTCTGCACGTTTAAATACGAGAGTGTTACCCTCTGATTCTGCTGAGTTAAATTGATAACCTTCAAGATCAAACTCTTTCAGTTGTGCTTTATTAGTCAGTTTTTCTTGAATAATAAAGCGACTCATTAATCCACGGGCTTTTTTAGCATAGAAGCTGATAACTTTATATTTGCCATTTTTTTCATCAAGGAAAACAGGTTTAATAATATCAGCATTGAGTTTTTTCGGGTTGACTGATTTAAAATATTCATCAGATGCTAAATTGATTAAAACATTATCACCTTGTTCTTCAAGTGCTTTGTTTAGTGCTTCTGTAATGGTATTTCCCCAAAATTGGTATAAATCACTTCCTTTTTTATTTTTTAGCTTTATTCCCATTTCAAGACGATAAGGTTGCATTAAATCAAGAGGGCGCAGTACGCCATATAAGCCAGAAAGCATACGTAAATGTTGTTGTGCAAACTGAAAATCATCTTCAGAAAAAAGCTCTGCTTGCATTCCGGTATAAACATCACCTTTAAATGCCAAAATAGCTTGGCGTGCATTTTCTGGTGTGAAATTAGGTTGCCATTCACCAAAACGAGCGGCATTTAATCCTGCGAGTTTATCACTTATTTTCATTAAGCTTGCGATATCGCTCGATGACAATTTTCGACATTCTTCGATAAGTTGTTGGGAATATTTTAGCAATTCAGGTTGGGTGAAGTGCGTTGTTGCTAAAGGCGATTCGAAATCCAGTGTTTTAGCTGGTGAAATGGTGATTAGCATAATTCCCTCGATACGTTATTTTAATGTTGACCAAATATAGCAAATTCTTTCAATTAAAGACTAAATTATAGTAATAGGAAAAAACAATGGTTTCTCTTATTTGTCGTAAAATTCGACAATTTAAACGATTCAGCCTGTGATTTTCTTCTGTTTTTTTCCGCTTTTGTTTTGCGAAAACGTTTGGCATTCAAATAATTGCTTTGTATGAATCTAAGCGTCTTGTAGTGTGAGCAGTCCATGTTATTATCAATAGATATCCGCAGGTGACTGCAAACAGATTTACCTAGTAGATGAGATAAACAAAATGACCAACAAATTGACTTCTTTGCGTAAGCTGACAACTGTTGTTGCTGACACTGGTGACATCGCAGCAATGAAACTGTATCAGCCACAAGATGCAACTACCAACCCATCTTTAATTTTAAATGCAGCTCAAATTCCTGAATATCGTAAATTAATTGATGAAGCGATTGAATGGGCTCGTTCACAAAGCGATTCTCGTGAACAACAAATCGTTGATGCTTGCGACAAACTGGCAGTGAATATCGGTTTAGAAATTTTAAAACTGATCCCAGGTCGTATTTCAACAGAAGTTGATGCACGTCTTTCTTACGACACACAAGCATGTATCGAAAAAGCACGTCATTTAATGAAACTTTATAATGATGCAGGTATCAGTAACGACCGTATTCTTATCAAATTAGCATCTACTTGGCAGGGTATCCGTGCCGCAGAGCAATTAGAAAAAGAAGGTATCAACTGTAACCTGACTTTACTGTTCTCTTTCGCTCAAGCGCGTGCATGTGCTGAAGCAGGTGTTTACCTGATTTCTCCATTTGTTGGTCGTATCATGGATTGGTATAAAGCCAATACAGATAAAAAAGAATTTGCTCCAGCTGAAGATCCAGGTGTGATTTCTGTTACTGAAATCTATAACTATTACAAACAACACGGTTATAACACTGTTGTTATGGGCGCAAGCTTCCGTAATATGGGTGAGATTTTAGAATTAGCAGGTTGTGACCGTTTAACTATTGCACCAGCACTGTTAAAAGAATTATCAGAAGCTGAAGGTGAAGTTGAACATAAATTATCCTACAAAGGGGAAGTGAAAGCGCGTCCAGAAGCTATCACTGAAGCTCAATTCTATTGGGAGCACAACGCTGACCCAATGGCAGTAGATAAATTATCTGACGGTATTCGCAAATTTGCTGTCGATCAGGAAAAATTAGAGAAAATGATTGCGGATTTATTATAATTCGTCGTTAAATTCTTATAAAAATCTTAAATACCCATCTTATACAGGTGGGTATTTTCATTTTTTGCTTCTCAAAATAACATTTAAGTAAATTTTAAGATTAAATTGATTGGAATATATTATTTATCCAGTAATAATTATAAAAATATATTATTAAAATACTCTATTTATTATTGGTGAATTATGAAAAAGATTGTCTTGGCAACGGTACTTGCATCGTTATTTTTTAGTGGCGCTGCAATGGCAGAAAGTAAAACAGCTTTCTCTTTACCTGCAATTGAAAAAAGTGCTGAAAGTGGAAATGCAGCATCTCAATATCAATTGGGTGTGAAATATGAGAATGGTGAAGGTGTTGAGCAAGACTCACAAAAAGCACTGGAGTGGTATACCAAAGCGGCAGAACAAGGCCATGCTGAAGCACAGTTAAATTTAGCACTTATGTATGACATGAGTGATGATATTGACCGTGATGCAGAAAAAGCGGTTTATTGGTATAACAAAGCGGCTGTTCAAGGTGTCTCCTTAGCCCAATACAATCTTGCTGTTTCTTATGATGATGGTGATGGCGTAGCGCAAGATCATGAGAAAGCAGTGTATTGGTATACTAAAGCTGGTGAGCAAGGTGATAGTGATGCTCAATACAACCTTGGGATCTCTTATGATGAAGGTATCGGTGTAGCGCAAGACCATGAAGCAGCGGTTGTTTGGTATACAAAAGCAGCAGAGCAAGGTCATGCAGACGCACAATATAACCTTGCTGTCTCTTATGATGATGGTGAAGGTGTAGAACGTAACGGCACTAAAGCGGTTTTCTGGTATACCAAAGCAGCAAACCAAGGTAATCGTGATGCGCAAAATAACTTAGGTGTAATGTACGATGAAGGCGACGGTGTCGCTAAAGATGCACGTAAAGCCGTTGAATGGTATAGAAAATCAGCTATACAAGGTAATGGTTTGGCACAAAATAACTTAGCTTTAAACTATTATTACGGTAAAGGCGTTAAACGCGATCTGAAAGAAGCTTATGCATGGTTCTCTGTTGCTGTTGAAAATGGTGATGGTGATGAAGCTATGCTAAAACGTACTGCCCGCGCATTAAATGCAGCACAATTAGCCGAAGCGAAAAAATTAGCAGCGTCTTATATTACTAAATATATTGATGAGTAATATTAATTAATATTATTCAAGATTAAAGAGGGGGAGCTTATGCTCCCTTTTTTATTTTTAGCTAAAGCCAAATAAAAATAGATTATTATCATTTCTTTATTATCCATTCTCAATAATCAAATTTTAAATATCAATAATATATTGAGATTCTTTTTAATTCTCTTGTGTTCTCATGGTAATATCTGCGCGCAAGTTAGACGGTGATTGATTAATAGAGGTTTGATATGAACGAATTACGCATAGGGTTAGTTTCTGTTTCTGATCGCGCATCAAGTGGGATTTATGAAGATAAAGGCTTACCCGCTTTAGAAGCTTGGCTAAAGGCTGCATTAACAACGCCTTTTCATATCGAATCACGTTTAATTCCTGACGAACAACTCATGATTGAGCAAACACTGTGTGAGCTAGTTGATGAAGTCGGCTGTCATTTAGTGTTAACAACAGGGGGAACTGGCCCCGCTCGTCGTGACGTTACTCCTGATGCTACGTTGGCTATCGCAGACAGAGAAATGCCGGGTTTTGGCGAGCAGATGCGCCAAATTAGTCTGAAGTTTGTACCCACAGCTATTTTATCTCGCCAAGTTGGTGTTATTCGTAACCAAGCGTTAATTCTAAATTTACCAGGGCAACCTAAGGCTATTGCAGAAACATTAGAAGGATTAAAAGATAACGATGGTAATGTGATTGTTAGCGGTATTTTCGCTAGTGTACCGTACTGCATTCAACTGCTTGATGGTCCTTATGTCGAAACTAATGAAGCTATTGTTGCTGCTTTTAGACCTAAATCAGCCCGCCGTTCCACTTCAGCATAAATAATGTAAGAGGTTATTTTTGTCACCAAACTTCTGGCTAGGAAAAGTTTTGACTAAGTTTGGATAACGCAAAAGTAACCCGATATTTATTTGATATTTTTATTATAAAATTTAAAAAATATTATTTTTCAAATAGTTATACTCTTATTCTAAGTATGGTCTTAAAAGTACATTTCAGATAATTCATGATGTTATTTGTGGTTGACGTAACATTATGAAAAATAACAAATTTTAATTATTATTTTGTTCTCAAACACAAAATTTTCGCATTTTTTGCATTTTTTTTCATTATTCCCCTTGATGAATGTATTTATGACCCCATCTTCTTTTTCAACTGCAATTACCACTATTGAGTTGCGTTGATTTTGTATCCGCTTGGAGATGATGTTGTTTAGTCTATTAATTTGTGACTTGAAAAATGAATATTCATCCTCATATAGATTGGTAATCAAATTGATAAAGAATTCTCTTTGGAGGCGTTTAAATGGGTAAAATTATTGGTATTGACCTGGGTACAACTAACTCTTGTGTTGCTGTAATGGATGGCAAAACTGCCCGGGTTATTGAAAACGCAGAAGGTGATCGTACTACTCCTTCAATCGTTGCTTATGCACAAGATGGTGAAATCTTAGTTGGTCAACCTGCAAAACGTCAGGCTGTGACTAACCCACAAAATACTTTATTTGCCATCAAACGTTTAATTGGTCGTCGTTTTGAGGATGCCGAAGTTCAGCGTGACGTTGCTATCATGCCTTACAAAATTGTAAAAGCTGATAACGGTGATGCTTGGATTGAAGCTCGTAACGAAAAAATGGCTCCACCACAAGTTTCTGCTGAAGTCCTGAAAAAAATGAAGAAAACAGCAGAAGACTATTTAGGTGAAGCAGTTACCGAAGCTGTTATTACTGTTCCTGCTTACTTTAACGATGCTCAACGTCAAGCAACTAAAGATGCGGGTCGTATCGCAGGTCTTGAAGTTAAACGTATTATTAACGAACCAACAGCGGCTGCTCTGGCTTACGGCTTAGATCGTGAAGTGGGTAACCGTACTATCGCAGTTTACGACTTAGGTGGTGGTACATTTGATATCTCTATCATCGAAATCGATGAAGTTGATGGCGAAAAAACCTATGAAGTTCTGTCAACCAATGGTGATACTCACTTAGGTGGTGAAGACTTCGATAGCCGTTTAATTAACTATTTAGTTGATGAATTTAAGAAAGAACAAGGCATTGATCTACGTAACGATCCATTAGCAATGCAACGTCTGAAAGAAGCAGCAGAAAAAGCGAAAATCGAATTATCTTCTGCACAACAAACAGATGTTAACTTGCCATACGTTACAGCAGATGCGACTGGCCCTAAACACTTAAATATCAAAGTCACTCGTGCAAAACTGGAATCTTTAGTTGAAGATTTAGTTAAACGTTCAATGGAACCAGTACGTGTTGCATTAGAAGATGCAGGCCTGAAAGTTAGCGAAGTTAACGACGTTATTCTGGTTGGTGGTCAAACTCGTATGCCAATGGTTCAAAAAACCGTTGCAGATTTCTTCGGTAAAGAGCCACGTAAAGACGTTAACCCAGATGAAGCTGTTGCAATGGGTGCGGCTGTTCAAGGTGGTGTGTTAGCGGGTGATGTTAAAGACGTTTTGTTACTTGACGTAACACCACTGTCTTTAGGTATCGAAACAATGGGTGGTGTAATGACTTCCCTGATTGCGAAAAATACCACAATTCCAACTAAACATAGCCAAGTGTTCTCTACCGCAGAAGATAACCAATCTGCTGTAACTATTCACGTATTACAAGGTGAACGTAAACGTGCAAGTGATAACAAATCACTGGGTCAGTTTAACTTAGATGGTATTCAAGCGGCACCACGCGGTATGCCACAAATCGAAGTTACTTTTGACATCGATGCTGATGGTATCTTGCATGTATCAGCGAAAGATAAAAACAGTGGTCGTGAGCAAAACATCACAATCAAAGCTTCTTCAGGTTTAAATGAAGATGAAATCCAAAAAATGGTTCGTGATGCAGAAGCAAATGCAGAAGCTGACCGTAAGTTTGAAGAATTAGTACAAACTCGTAACCAAGCTGACCAATTAGTTCACGGTACACGTAAACAAATTGAAGAAGCGGGTGATAAATTACCAGCGAACGATAAAGAAGCTATCGAAAAAGCGGTAAGCGAGTTAGAAATTGCTTCTAAAGGCGAAGATAAAGACACTATTGAAGCAAAAATTAAAGCATTAGTTGAAGCTTCTGAAAAATTACTAGAAATCGCACAACAACAAGCTCAAGCAGGTGCAGCAGGTAATGCCGCGGGTGCTGATGCAAGTGCGAAGAAAGATGACGATGTTGTCGATGCAGAATTTGAAGAAGTTGACGGCAAAGACAAGAAATAATGCCCTTAACGGGCCGCGGTAACTCACCTGTGAATAGTTACTGATACCGAACACGGGCGTCGAGGAAACTCAACGCCCGTGTGTTTATGTCAAGGGTAATCTAGAATGGCGAAAAGAGATTTTTACGAAGTACTCGGTTTAAGTAAAACTGCCGACGAAAAAGAAATTAAACGCGCATATAAGCGTTTAGCAATGAAATATCACCCAGACCGTAATCAAGGTGATAAAGAATCAGAAACAAAATTCAAAGAAATCAAAGAAGCCTATGAGATCTTAAGTGATGCTCAAAAACGTGCTGCTTATGATCAATATGGTCATGCTGCGTTTGAACAGGGGGGATTTGGTGGTCAAGGTGGCGGCGGCTTCGGCGGTGGTGCTGACTTTGGTGATATCTTTGGTGATGTATTTGGCGATATTTTTGGCGGTGGTCGTCGTCAACAACGTGCAGCGCGTGGTTCTGATTTACAATACAACATGGATCTAACGCTTGAAGAAGCGGTTCGTGGCGTCACTAAAGAAATTCGTATACCAACACTGGAAACATGTGACAAATGCCATGGTAGCGGTGCTAAAGAAGGCACATCAGCAGAAACCTGTTCTACTTGTCATGGCGCTGGTCAGGTTCATTTACGTCAAGGTTTCTTCACTGTACAGCAAGCATGTCCAACTTGTCATGGTCGCGGTAAAGTGATCAAAGAGCCTTGCTCTAAATGTCATGGTGATGGTCGTGTTGAACGCTCTAAAACGCTGTCTGTCAAAATTCCAGCCGGTGTTGATACTGGTGACCGTATTCGCTTAAGTGGTGAAGGTGAAGCAGGTGAAAACGGCGCGCCAGCAGGCGATTTATACGTACAGGTTCATGTTCGCCAACATCATATTTTTGAACGTGATGGCAATAATCTTTACTGTGAAGTCCCTATTAACTTCGCCATTGCTGCTTTAGGTGGCGAGATTGAAGTCCCAACACTTGATGGCCGTGTGAAACTTAAAATTCCAGCAGAAACACAAACTGGAAAAATGTTCCGTATGAAAGGCAAGGGCGTTAAATCAGTACGCAGTAGTAGTATTGGTGACTTAATGTGTCGCGTTGTGGTTGAAACACCCGTTAAACTGAATGAGAAACAAAAAGAGTTAATGCAACAACTAGGTGAATCATTCGGTGGCAAGAGTGGTGAGAAAAATACCCCTCGTTCTAAAAGCTTCTTAGATGGTGTGAAAAAATTCTTTGATGATTTAACCAAATAATTTTTCTTATCACCTTCAAAAAGGCCTGATGATAAATTCTGTCATCAGGCTTTTTTATTTGAATTATGTTTTGTCTTATCCCATCTTGATAGCAACAATACCGGCTAAAATCACTAAACACGCCAATAGCTGTTTACGGTTAAATTGCTCTTTTAACAGATAAACAGATAAGATCATGGCAAATAACACGCTGGTTTCCCTTAGTGCAGCGACAAGCACAATAGAGGCATGACTCATCGCCCATATCACTATGCCATAACTGACCAATTGCATCACGCCACCAAAGAAAGCTGGTTTCCAATAATCCTTTATCTTGATTTTTAAATGTTGGCGATAACGAAGCCAAGCAAGTAAATACATTGCGATACCATTTAAAAAGAAGAGCCATAAAATATAAGCAAACGGTGTTTCACCTACACGAGAGCCATTACCATCAGATAGGGTATAACTAGCGGTAAATAATGCGGTAAGTAGCGCAAAAAAGAGTGCATCTTTACGTAAATTAAACTCTGCTATTTTTCTACTACGTGAGATAAGGATAATACCCAAAATGATAAACAAAATGCCAATGAGTCCAGCAATAGGCAGTGTTTCATGGAAGAGAAAAAAACCAAGAAAAGCAGTCATTAATGGCGCACTGCCACGAGAGATAGGGTAGACCTGATTAAAGTCAGCTAGGGTATAACAGCGACTTAAAGAGAGTGTGTAACCAATATGAAATAAAACAGAAAGAATAAGCCATTTCCATGCACCAACATCAGGGAGTCCAACCCAAAACAAGGCGGGTAGAGTTACAGCGCCCGAAAAAAAAGTCAGTAACGAGATCCCTAAAAATCGATCACTACCTACTTTAACTAATGCATTCCAACATGCATGAAAGATAGCAGCAAATAAAACGGCAATAAAAACAGTAATCGACATATTGATAGAAACCTTAATGTAACGAGAGTATTCACTATCTATAGGACAATAACACAATGGTTAAATAGTGAAACATGCAACATTTTCTTTTTATTTATAATTGCGGGGTATATTTTAATATGAAGAATAACATTAGCATTATTTATGTAGATAAGAAAAATTGATACTTTTGATCTATTTTGTTGATTGGTGTTAATTATTAAATTAGATGCTTATTTTTGTTTTTTTATAAATAAAATTTCATTAAATCAATATGATAAAAATATCTTTTATAAATCTACTTTTATTCTATTTTTTTCGATGCTTTATTGATTTGCGACGATTATTTGCTTTGTTTTTCTTGATATTTTCTCTTTAATTCGAAAATATCGATTTGTTATCCATAAATAATCTGTTTTTTACGAATTCATAATTAGCATATTATTAACAAAATTAGTAATTTTGAGGTTAATATTATGACGGCAATTATTAGACAATTTTTGAGATTAGAGGCATCAGGCGGTATTCTTCTGATTATTGCTGCTATTATCGCATTGATTATGGCGAATACACCTCTAAGTGCTTTGTATAATGAGTTTTTATCTATTCCAATTATGATCAAATTCGGTGCATTCGAACTTGATAAACCATTATTACTTTGGGTAAATGATGCCTTAATGGCGATCTTTTTCTTAGTAGTCGGATTGGAAGTTAAACGTGAATTAAAAGAAGGCTCTTTGGCTCAGCGTGATAGAGCCATTTTCCCTGCGATAGCCGCAGTAGGTGGTATGTTAGCCCCTGCATTGATTTATTTGATGTTTAATCATGCGGACGCAATTGGACAGCAAGGTTGGGCAATTCCAGCGGCAACCGATATTGCTTTTGCACTGGGGGTCATGGCGTTACTGGGTAAGCGTGTTCCTGTCGAGTTAAAAGTCTTTTTGTTAGCGTTAGCTATCATTGATGACTTAGGTGTGATTGTCATTATTGCGCTCTTTTATTCAAAGAGTATTGCATTAATGCCTCTCGCTTTGGCAGGTTTGATAGTGATTGCTCTGGGCATAATGAACTGGCGTAAAGTGGGTAATACGGCTGCTTATTTAATTCTAGGGTTCATCTTGTGGGTGTGTATTTTAAAATCAGGTATTCATGCCACCATTGCAGGTGTGATTGTTGGATTTCTTATCCCATTGAGAAATAAAGAAGGTGATTCTCCTTCTGAAGAATTAGAGCATGTGCTACATCCTTGGGTTGCCTATTTTATTTTGCCGCTGTTTGCATTTAGTAATGCAGGGGTTTCTTTAAATGGTGTAACACTTGATGGCATGTTATCTGCTTTACCGTTAGGTATCGCGTTAGGTCTATTTTTAGGTAAGCCGATTGGAATTTTCCTCTTTAGTTGGATTTCGGTAAAACTAGGCATTGCAAAATTACCAGATGCGATTAATCTTAAGCAAATATTTGCAGTATCTGTGCTATGTGGTATCGGTTTTACTATGTCTATCTTTATCGCAGGGTTAGCATTTGATGGCGCGGATGAAGCTTATAATACCTATGCTAAGCTTGGTATTTTAGTCGGTTCAACAGTAGCCGCTGTTGTGGGATATTTGTTACTTCGTTCTGTTTTACCGAAGTTAAAAACGAAGTCAATATAGGGAAATTTATTACGGATTTGAGTTTCTCAACACAATAAATACCGAGCTATATATTTAAACCTACGGTGCAATACAGTGTATTGTGCCGTAGGTGTTTTTATGAGGATTGGGTGCAAGGAAAGCCAATCGCAAACTAATGCGTTATTACATAGTCTGTGTATGAAGCACAGAAGTTGAAAGGAAGATAACTATGCGGGTGTCACATCTCAATTTTAACCATCTTTATTATTTTTGGCATGTGTGTAAAGAAGGCTCTGTTGTGGGTGCAGCGCAAGCGCTGTATCTGACACCTCAGACAATTACAGGGCAAATTAAAGCATTAGAAGAAAGATTGGGTGGCAAGTTATTTAAACGCCAAGGAAGAGGATTAGTTCCTTCAGAATTGGGTCAACTCATTTTTCGTTATGCCGATAAAATGTTTATGCTCAGCCAAGAAATGCTGGATATCGTTAATTACAGTCGTGAATCGAATTTACTGTTTGATGTCGGTGTTGCGGATGCGTTATCAAAACAATTAGTCAGTCGCATATTAGAAACGGCTGTTATTGATAATGAGCAAATCCATCTGCGTTGTTTTGAATCTACTCATGAACTATTACTAGAGCAATTAAGTCAGCATAAGCTGGATATGATCCTATCAGATTGCCCCGTGGATTCGTCACAACAAGAAGGTCTGTTCTCTGTAAAACTCGGCGAATGTAATATGAGTTTTTTTTGCAGTCATCCGCTTCCTGAAAAGCCGTTTCCTGAATGTTTAGAAGAGCGAAAGCTCCTCATTCCGGGGCGTAGATATATGTTAGGTCGCCATTTATTAACATGGATACGTAATAAAAACCTGCAAGTAGAAATATTGGGTGAGTTTGATGATGCGGCATTAATGAAAGCATTCGGCTTAAATTATAATGCTATCTTTGTCGCGCCTTCACTGTATACCGACGAAACTTTTGCTCATAGTAATATCGAAGAGATTGGGAAGCTTGATACGGTAAAAGAAGAGTATTACGCGATTTTTGCAGAGCGAATGATCCAACATCCAGCGGTTCAACGTGTTTGTAATACTGATTTTTCAGAACTCTTTAATGGAGATAAAAAGAGCGTTGTAAACCCATAAAGTGGTTGCGGTTAAAAAGTAGAAAATAAAAAACCGGCATAAGCCGGTTTTTTATAACACAAGAAAGCAATATTACATTGCTTTGATTTGTGCTTGCAGATTAGCTTTATGACGTGCAGCTTTATTCTTGTGAATTAAGCCTTTAGTTGCCTGACGGTCAACAATTGGTTGCATGTCATTAAATGCTTTTTGTGCTGCTTCTTTATCACCTGAAGCAACTGCTGCGTATACTTTTTTGATGTAAGTACGCATCATAGAACGACGGCTTGCGTTGTGCTGACGACGCTTTTCAGACTGAACCGCACGTTTCTTAGCTGATTTGATATTAGCCAAGTTCCAACTCCCAAATATATTCTAGCGAGGACAAATACAAAGGTGAAGGAATATGCCTTTTCAACCTAAGTTTGTCAATGGATTTATACAAAATTAGCGTCGTTGTACGCGACACTTGTTTCGTTGTGATGGCGCAAGATTTTATCAGTTAAGACGGGTAGAATACAGTCTTTTGAGTGAAAAAATCATCAAAATCGTGTATATGAGTAATAAATAATAGATTCTAATAGGATCTATGCTTGATTTTATGCGATTTTATAACCAAGAAGTGAGTGATAGTCCATTTTTTGTTTGATGTGAGCAATCAAATTTAAGAATAACAGTGAATCGACTTGTCGAGATATTACTCATCAATAAACATTGATATATTGGGTTACTCTCAAGCCTTTGACAAGGTATAATCCAATAATTTCCACGGTATTGAGCCAGTTATGGAGCTAATTCGCGGTATACAAAATATTAGAGCGCTACACCACGGTTGCGTTCTGACAATTGGGAATTTTGATGGTGTCCATAGAGGCCATCAGGCATTATTGAAACACTTGAAGCAAGAGGCATCGCAGCGAGGATTACCCACGGTTGTGATGACATTTGAGCCTCAGCCACTTGAGTTCTTTTTACCAGAAAAGGCACCAGCACGTCTGACTCGTTTACGAGACAAGATTAAGTATTTAGCTGAATGTGGTATTGATTACCTTTTGTGTGTCAAATTTGATAAACAATTTGCGGCACAAACACCGGAAGAATTTGTTTCATCACTGTTGGTGAATAAATTAGGGGTGAAGTTTCTTGCTATTGGTGATGATTTTCGCTTTGGCAAAAATCGTGAAGGTGATTTCCATTTTTTACAACAAGCCGGTGTTAGATATGGATTTGAAGTCGCTAATACTGAAAGTTATTGCGATAAAGGATTGCGTATCAGTAGCACTGCGGTACGAGAAGCGTTACTCAATGATGATTTAGTTCTTGCTGAATCACTACTAGGACACCCTTACAGCGTTTGTGGGCGTGTTGTTCATGGTAATGAATTGGGTAGAACCATTGGTTTTCCGACAGCCAATATTCCTATGAAACGCTTAGTTGCACCAGTTAAAGGCGTTTATGCCGTTGATGTCTATTTATCAGATAATCAATCACCTTTACCCGGTGTGGCAAATATCGGAAGTCGTCCTACTGTAAAAGGGACGGGCGTACAATTAGAAGTGCATTTAATCGACGTTAATATGGATTTATATGGACGTCGTATTGATGTTGTGTTACGAAAGAAATTACGTAATGAACAGCGATTTGCATCATTGGATGCATTGAAGCAGCAAATCGCAGATGATGTGGCTACTGCTAGGGATTTTTTATCGCAGCGGTCGGAGTCATAAACTAGCGGAAAATTGGAACTGAGAATCGAATGAGTGACTATAAAAATACCCTGAACTTACCAGAAACAGGGTTCCCTATGCGCGGGGATTTAGCAAAGCGCGAGCCAGAGATGTTATCACGTTGGTACAAAGAAGGTTTGTATCAAGCAATTCGTCAGGCTAAAAGTGGTAAGAAAACATTTATTTTGCACGATGGCCCTCCATACGCCAACGGCAATATTCATATTGGTCACTCAGTAAACAAAATTCTCAAAGATATTATTATTAAATCCAAAGGGCTGTCAGGCTTTGATTCTCCGTACATTCCAGGATGGGATTGTCACGGATTACCTATCGAACTAAAAGTTGAACAAATCGTAGGTAAACCAGGAGAGAAAATATCTGCAGCGCAATTCCGCGAGGAATGCCGTAAATATGCTTACGAGCAAATTGAAGCACAGAAAAAAGATTTTATTCGTTTAGGTGTTCTAGGAGATTGGGAAAAACCTTATCTCACTATGGATTACAAAACCGAAGCGAACACTATTCGTGCGTTAGCGCGTATCATCGCAAATGGTCACCTGTTAAAAGGGGCTAAACCTGTTCACTGGTGTACTGCGTGTGGTTCATCGCTGGCAGAAGCTGAAGTTGAATATTACGATAAAACTTCACCGTCGATTGATGTGCGTTTCACCGCCGTTGATCCAAACGCCGTTGCCGCAAAATTCCATGCAGTAACAGATAAGCCTATTTCTTTGGTTATCTGGACAACAACACCGTGGACATTACCTGCTAACCGCGCTATCGCATTAAATGCTGAATTTAATTACGCATTAGTCTCTTTTAACGATGAATGCGTGATTTTAGCCGCTGATCTTGTTGAAGGCGTAATGAAGCGTATTGGCGTAACAAGCTGGGCTGTTTTAGGCGAATGTAAGGGTGCTGATCTAGAACTACTGCGCTTTAATCATCCATTTATGGGCTTTGATGTACCTGCAATTTTAGGTGATCACGTTACTTTAGAAGCGGGTACAGGTGCTGTTCATACTGCACCAGGCCACGGCCCTGATGACTTTGTTGTCGGTCAAAAATACGGTTTAGAAGTGGCAAATCCTGTTGGGCCTAATGGTTGTTACTTGCCGGGCACTTATCCAACATTAGATGGCGTTTTTGTTTTCAAAGCAAATGATGTCATTGTTGAGCTGTTAAAAGAAAAAGGTGCTCTGTTACATCACGAAGCCATGCAACACAGTTACCCATGTTGCTGGAGACATAAAACGCCAGTTATTTTCCGCGCTACACCACAATGGTTTATTGGCATGGATAAAAACGGTTTACGTCAGCAATCATTAAAAGAGATCAAAGGTGTTAAATGGATCCCTGATTGGGGTCAAGCACGTATTGAATCAATGGTTGAAAACCGCCCTGACTGGTGTATTTCTCGTCAACGTACTTGGGGTACGCCAATGTCTCTGTTTGTTCACAAAGAGACTCAAGAGCCACATCCACGTACTTTAGAGTTGATGGAAGAAGTCGCAAAACGTGTTGAAGTCAGCGGTATTCAAGCATGGTGGGATTTAGATATCCGTGAAGTGCTGGGTGATGAAGCTGACGATTACATGAAAACGCCAGATACACTAGATGTTTGGTTCGATTCAGGATCAACACACTCAACAGTGGTTGATGCGCGTCCTGAATTCCATGGCAATTCAGCAGATATGTATTTAGAAGGCTCTGACCAACATCGTGGTTGGTTTATGTCTTCACTGATGATTTCGACTGCAATCAAAGGCAAAGCGCCTTACCGTGAAGTTTTAACACACGGTTTTACCGTAGATGGACAAGGCCGTAAAATGTCTAAATCCATCGGTAACACAGTAAGTCCACAAGATGTAATGGATAAACTGGGTGCTGATATCCTACGTTTATGGGTTGCATCAACAGATTACACTGGTGAAATCGCCGTATCTGATGAAATCTTAAAACGCTCGGCTGATACTTATCGCCGTATTCGTAATACTGCACGTTTCTTCTTAGCGAACTTAAACGGTTTTGATCCTGCAAAACATCAAGTTAAACCAGAAGAGATGGTCACATTAGATCGCTGGGCAGTAGGTCGTGCGAAAGCAGCACAAGCGGATATCCTAAAACATTATGAAAATTACGATTTCCATAATGTTATTCAGCGCCTGATGCAGTTCTGTTCAGTGGAAATGGGTTCTTTCTACTTAGATATCATCAAAGACAGACAGTACACCGCGAAAAGCGATAGCGTTGCTCGTCGTAGTTGCCAAACAGCGTTATTCCATATCTGTGAAGCATTAGTTCGTTGGATGGCGCCAGTTATGTCATTCACAGCAGATGAGATCTGGAATGAGTTACCAGGCGAACGTGCAAAATATGTCTTAACGGAAGAATGGTATACCGATTTATTTGGCTTAGATGCGTCAGAAACCTTAAATGATGACTATTGGGCTGAATTACTTGCCGTTCGTGGTGAAGTCAATAAAGTATTAGAGCAAGCTCGTACAGATAAACAACTGCGTGGCTCTTTAGAAGCATCAGTAACTCTGTATGCAGATAAAGCTTTAGCAGATAAGTTAAATGCGTTAGGTAACGAATTGCGTTTTGTTTTATTAACTTCTCAAGCGAAAGTGGCAGATATTAATGAAGCACCAGAAACAGCATTAGCTTCTGATATGGCGGGTTTAAAAATCGCCTTTAACAAAGCAGACGGCGAAAAATGCCCTCGTTGCTGGCATTATGCGACAGATATCGGTCAAGTAGCGGAACACGCTGAATTATGCGGACGCTGTGTTACTAACGTAGCCGGTAACGGTGAAGAACGTAAGTTTGCTTAATTAATGAAGAAAACACTTTGCTCTACAGGTTTACGCTGGCTATGGCTAGCCGTCGCCGTAGTGGTGTTGGATTTAGGAACGAAACAGTATTTCATGCAGACATTTCGTCTGTATGAATCTGTTGCCGTGATGCCTTTTTTCAACTTCACTTACGCCCATAACTATGGTGCTGCCTTTAGCTTTTTAGCAGATAAAGGAGGATGGCAACGTTGGTTTTTTGCACTGATTGCATTGGCAATCTGCATTACTTTATTGGTAATGATGTATAAAAACAAAGCGAGCGCTAAGCTAAGTAACGTTGCTTATGCGCTAATTATTGGCGGAGCATTGGGTAATCTCTCTGATCGTCTGATCCACGGGTTTGTCATCGATTTTCTTGATGTTTATATTGGAGATTGGCATTGGCCTACCTTTAATATTGCTGATATGGGGATTTGTATCGGTGCAGGGCTTATTATTATTGAGAGCTTTTTCCCTGATAAAAATGTCAGTCCTCAAGATACAAAAAAGCAAAAGTAATCAGACAAGAAGTTAACTAAAATAACCCCTGCCTTATGGCGGGGGTTACGCTTAATAGAAGGTATTAGTATGGTTATGCAGGTACTCAACGACAGCGCAGTGTTGCTGAATTTCACTTTAAAGTTAGCAGATGGCTCTGTTGCTGAATCTACACAAGCGCATGGTAAACCCGCTCTTTTTCGTTTAGGTGATGAAAGTTTATCGCCAGCCTTAGAAGCTGAATTATTGGGATTATCAACGGGAGATAAAAAAACTTTTACGCTTGCGGGTGAACATCTTTTTGGTAAATACAATCCTGACTTGATCCAATACTTTATGCCTTCTGACTTCGCAGAGTCTGGTGTGCCTGAGGCAGGCACTATCATGCTATTTACATCAATGAATGGCAGTGAAATGCCAGGCATTGTAAGAGATGTCACTGAAGATTCTGTAACCGTTGATTTTAATCATCCGTTAGCGTCAGAAGAAGTGACATTTGATATTGAAGTTGTCAGCATTAATCCTGAGGAGGAAACAACACATGCAAATACTGCTGGCTAACCCACGAGGCTTTTGTGCGGGTGTTGACCGAGCTATCAGCATTGTTGACCGCGCTCTGGAAATCTATGGCGCACCTATTTATGTTCGTCACGAGGTCGTTCATAACCGCTATGTCGTTAACGACTTACGTGAACGAGGTGCTATCTTTATTGAAGAAATTTCAGAAGTCCCCGATAACGCGATTTTAATTTTTTCAGCTCATGGTGTTTCTCAAGCTATTCGTCAAGAAGCTCGCTCACGTAATTTAACAATGCTCTATGATGCAACTTGTCCACTCGTAACCAAAGTGCATATGGAAGTGGCAAGAGCGAGCCGTAAAGGCAAAGAAGCTATCTTAATAGGTCATGCAGGACACCCTGAAGTTGAAGGCACAATGGGGCAATACAACAACCCTGAAGGGGGAATGTATTTAGTTGAGTCGCCTGCTGATGTGTGGAAATTAGAAGTCAAAGATGAAGATAATCTTTGCTTTATGACCCAAACAACGCTTTCTGTTGATGATACATCTGAAGTGATTGATGCTTTAAATGCACGCTTCCCCAAAATTATTGGTCCTCGTAAAGATGATATCTGCTATGCAACAACCAATCGCCAAGAAGCCGCAAGAGAGCTTGCTGAAAAAGCGGATGTTGTATTTGTCGTTGGCTCTAAGAACTCATCAAACTCTAATCGCTTAGCGGAGCTTGCACAGCGTGCAGGTAAGCCTTCTTATCTGATCGATAGCTTTGAAGATATTGATGAGTCATGGGTGGCTAATGCAAATATTGTTGGCGTTACAGCAGGGGCTTCAGCACCAGATATTTTGGTTCAACAAGTATTAGAACGTTTAAAAACCTTTGGTGCTGATGACGTGATTGAATTATCAGGGCGTGAAGAAAATATTGTTTTTGAAGTGCCTAAAGAGCTTCGCCTAGATTATAAAGTTATCGAATAATCTCACTTAAATGTGATAGTGAATTTAAAAAGCAGAGTGAATGACTCTGCTTTTTTTATGTATAAAGTAAAGTTAAATGAATAATCATGCTGTTCATCTCTTTTACTGATAATGACTACGGTTTTGTGTGTTTTTCTTATCTCGAACGTTAAATGCTGGCATCAAGTGGATGACATCGTTAATCTGTAAACAATAAATAGAGACAATAAGTATTGTTAAGGAGAAATTGAGTTATGTCTGCAAAAGAACTTCGTCTTGCCGTTGTTGGTGCGGGTGGTCGTATGGGGCGCCAATTAATTCAGGCAATTTCTCAACAAGAAGGAACCGTTTTAGGTGCTGCTTTTGAGCGTACTAATTCTTCATTGATTGGCGCTGATGCTGGAGAATTAGCGGGTATTGGGCATATTGGTGTCACAATCACCGATAACTTGCTGTCTCAAGCGAGTGAATTTGATGTGTTAATTGATTTTACACGCCCTGAAGGCACGCTTTCTCATATTGCATTTTGCGTAGAACAGAAAAAAGGCATGATTATTGGTACGACAGGCTTTGATGATGAAGGTAAAAAAGCCATTGAAAATGCCGCCAAAATGATCCCAATAGTGTTTGCTGCTAACTTTAGTGTTGGTGTTAACTTGGTGCTTAAGTTACTTGAAAAAGCGGCGAAAGTGATGGGTTCTTACAGTGATATTGAAATTGTAGAAGCGCACCATCGTCATAAAGTTGATGCACCATCAGGTACTGCATTAGCAATGGGAGAATCTATTGCAGATGCGTTAGGCCGTGATCTTAAAGAGTGCGCAGTTTATGAACGTGTAGGACACACTGGAGAGCGAGATCCTCAAAGCATTGGTTTTGCCACTATTCGTGCAGGTGATATTGTGGGAGAACACACCGCAATTTTTGCTGATATTGGTGAGCGTGTAGAGATAAGCCACAAGGCTTCTAGCCGAATGACATTTGCAAATGGCGCAGTTAAGGCTGCTATTTGGTTAAAATCTAAAAAATTGGGTCTTTATAACATGAAGGATGTTCTTTCGTTGGAAGATTTGTAGTTTTTAAGAAAAAATAATCCGTTGAAAACTCATAACTATTTTTATAATTATGGGTTTTTTAATGTCTATTTTATAAATTATTTTGTAATGTTTGTTTTTATATCTTATCTCTATTTTTTCTCTGTTTTTTTCTCTCTAAAAAGGATAAATCATCTATTTTTCCTATTTAAACTCTAATTTTAAATTATCTTGGTAAGCAAACGGTTAAATTTGTAAGATTGATTATATAAATTGTCACTTGGTTAACTAAATTGCTAATGATTGATATTTTTTTAATTAAAAAGGTGTTTTTTCTAGACATCTGCTCGTTCGATCTTTAGAATGCGCCCAATTTGCCAAAAATTTGCCCAATTTTATGTTTTTGGCATTGATTTAGAGTCTTAAATCTGAATTAATATGCATGAAATGTGATTTATTATTCTCTGGAGGGCGTTTTGATTAAATCAGCTATACTGGTTCTAGAAGATGGGACCGAATTCCACGGCAAGTCGATTGGCGCAGAAGGCGCCGCTATCGGTGAAGTCGTTTTTAATACTTCAATGACCGGTTATCAAGAAATATTAACCGACCCTTCTTACTCCCAACAAATTGTTACTCTCACTTATCCCCACATTGGCAACACCGGCGTTAATCGTTCAGACGAAGAATCAGAAACCATCCATGCTCAAGGCTTAATTATTCGCGACTTGCCATTAGTGATGAGCAACTATCGTGCTCAAGAAACGTTATCTGATTATCTTAAACGTCATAACATTGTTGCGATTGCGGATATTGATACACGTAAGTTAACGCGTTTGCTGAGAGAAAAAGGCGCGCAAAACGGTTGCATTATCGCAGGCAATCATCTTGATGCTCAACAAGCTAGATCATTTCCTGGTTTAAAAGGAATGGACTTAGCAAAAACGGTGACAGTGAAACAGCCTTACCAGTGGACTCAAGGAAGTTGGACGTTAGAGAATGAATTACCAGAAGCTAAATTAGCGACTGAGTTGCCATTGCATATTGTGGCGTATGATTTCGGTGTAAAACGTAATATTTTACGTATGCTGGTGGATAGAGGATGTCGCGTTACTGTTGTACCTGCTCAAACGTCAGCTCAAGATGTTTTAGCCCTTTCACCAGATGGTATTTTCCTTTCCAATGGCCCCGGGGATCCAGAGCCCTGTGATTATGCCATTAACGCCATTCAAACCTTTTTAACCACTGATATTCCGGTATTTGGTATCTGTTTAGGGCATCAGCTATTAGCATTAGCTAGCGGTGCAAAAACCATCAAAATGAAATTTGGTCACCACGGTGGTAATCATCCTGTTAAAGATTTAGATAAAAATACGGTGATGATCACAGCGCAAAATCATGGATTTGCTGTTGATGAAACCTCTCTTCCTGCCAATTTACGTGTGACACATAAATCTCTATTTGATGGTTCTTTACAAGGTATTCATCGCACAGATAAACCTGCGTTCAGTTTCCAAGGTCACCCAGAAGCTAGCCCAGGGCCACATGATGCCGCACCGCTTTTTGATCACTTTATCGAGCTTATCGCGCAATATCGTCAAAACCTGCAATCAGTGACAACTAAATAAATCAGGAGCGAAAGAAAATGGCTAAAAGAACAGATATCAAAACAATCCTGATTTTAGGTGCTGGGCCGATTGTTATCGGGCAAGCGTGTGAATTTGACTATTCAGGCGCGCAAGCATGTAAAGCCCTACGTGAAGAGGGATATCGAGTTGTTTTGGTAAATTCAAATCCTGCAACCATTATGACCGATCCTGAAATGGCCGATGCAACGTACATCGAGCCTATTCACTGGCAAGTTGTGAGAAAAATTATTGAAAAAGAGCGCCCTGATGCGGTATTGCCAACAATGGGTGGGCAAACTGCACTGAACTGTGCGCTAGAGCTAGAGCGCCAAGGTGTCTTGGCTGAATTTGGTGTCACCATGATTGGTGCAACAGCCGATGCAATTGATAAAGCAGAAGATAGACAACGCTTTGATAAAGCGATGAAAAAAATCGGTTTAGATACTGCTCGTTCAGGTATTGCACATAACCTTGATGAAGCTTTTGCTGTTGCTGAACAAGTGGGTTTTCCTTGTATTATTCGCCCTTCATTCACAATGGGCGGAACGGGGGGCGGGATCGCCTATAATCGTGAAGAATTTGAAGAAATTTGTACGCGAGGCTTAGATTTATCACCCACCAATGAACTGTTAATTGATGAATCTTTAATTGGTTGGAAAGAGTATGAAATGGAAGTGGTGCGTGATAAAAACGACAACTGCATTATCGTCTGCTCTATCGAAAACTTTGATGCAATGGGAATTCATACAGGCGATTCCATTACCGTCGCGCCAGCACAAACACTTACTGACAAAGAATATCAAATTATGCGTAATGCCTCGATGGCGGTATTACGTGAAATAGGTGTTGAAACGGGCGGTTCTAACGTTCAGTTTGCTGTTGATCCTAAAACAGGGCGCTTGATTGTTATCGAAATGAACCCTAGGGTTTCTCGTTCATCAGCTCTGGCATCTAAAGCGACAGGCTTCCCAATTGCGAAAGTCGCTGCAAAATTAGCAGTAGGTTACACCCTCGATGAGCTGATGAATGATATCACTGGAGGGAGAACACCAGCCTCTTTCGAACCTTCTATTGATTATGTTGTGACAAAAATTCCTCGCTTTAACTTTGAAAAATTTGCAGGAACCAATGACAGATTAACAACGCAAATGAAATCTGTTGGCGAAGTGATGGCAATTGGTAGAACACAACAAGAATCTTTGCAAAAAGCATTACGAGGCCTCGAAGTGGGGGCGACAGGTTTTGATCCTAAAGTCGATTTAGACGATCCAGAAGCATTAACGAAAATTCGCCGTGAGCTAAAAGAAGCAGGCTCTGACCGAATTTGGTATATCGCGGATGCCTTCCGAGCAGGGCTATCCGTTGATGGTGTATTTAACCTCACCAATATTGATCGCTGGTTCTTAGTTCAAATAGAAGAAATCGTTCGCCTTGAAGAAAAAGTCAGTGAAGTCGGTATAAAAGGCTTAAGCGCTGATTTCTTACGTCAGTTAAAACGTAAAGGTTTTGCTGATGCACGTTTAGCTAAAATACTTAACGTAAAAGAGCCTGTTATTCGCCAGTTACGGGAGCAATATCAACTCCATCCTGTCTATAAACGTGTTGATACTTGTGCAGCAGAATTTGCTACGGATACCGCTTATATGTACTCGACTTATGAAGAAGAGTGCGAGGCAAATCCACATCAAGACAAACCTAAAGTCATGATCTTAGGTGGTGGACCAAACCGTATAGGGCAAGGAATAGAATTTGATTATTGTTGTGTTCATGCCGCGCTTGCGTTGCGTGAAGACGGTTACGAAACCATTATGGTGAACTGTAACCCTGAAACGGTTTCAACAGATTACGATACTTCTGACAGACTCTATTTTGAACCTGTCACATTAGAAGATGTACTTGAAATTGTACGAATTGAAAAGCCGAAAGGGGTTATCGTGCAATATGGTGGACAAACACCATTAAAACTAGCCAGAGCACTGGAAGCTGAAGGCGTGCCAGTTATTGGCACAACGCCAGATGCTATTGATAAAGCAGAAGATCGTGAACGTTTCCAAAAAGCAGTGGATAAATTAGGGCTTAAACAGCCTGAAAATGCCACTGTAACCGCTTTAGAAGAGGCGGTAGAAAAAGCACAATTAATTGGCTATCCGCTGGTGGTTCGTCCTTCTTATGTACTTGGTGGACGCGCAATGGAGATTGTTTACGACGAAATCGATTTAAGACGCTATTTCCAAACTGCGGTTAGTGTGTCAAACGATGCTCCCGTGTTGTTAGATCGCTTCCTTGATGATGCGATTGAAGTCGATGTTGATGCGATTTGTGACGGTCAACAAGTCGTGATTGGTGGCATTATGGAGCATATCGAACAAGCGGGTGTTCACTCTGGTGACTCAGCTTGCTCATTGCCTGCTTATACCCTAAGCCAAGAAATTCAAGATGTGATGCGTAAACAAGTACGCTCACTTGCGTTTGAACTTGGAGTCAAAGGGCTAATGAACGTACAATTTGCGGTGAAAGGTAACGATGTTTACCTTATCGAAGTCAATCCTCGTGCTGCTCGTACCGTACCTTTTGTGTCAAAAGCCACAGGTGTGCCATTAGCCAAAGTCGCTGCGCGTGTCATGATTGGTCAAAGCCTTGAAGAGCAGGGAGTTACAAAAGAAGTTATTCCACCTTATTACTCTGTAAAAGAGGTAGTTTTACCTTTCAATAAGTTTGCAGGTGTTGATCCGATTTTAGGGCCTGAAATGCGTTCAACAGGTGAAGTGATGGGCGTTGGTGCAACCTTTGCTCAAGCCTTTGCTAAAGCAATGTTAGGTAGCAGTTCTACCATGAAGAAAAAAGGCAGAGCGCTTCTTTCTGTGCGTGCTGGTGATAAAAAGCGAGTTGTTGATTTAGCAACAAAATTACTAAAAAGTGGATTTGAATTAGATGCTACACATGGTACAGCCATTGTATTAGGTGAGGCGGGAATAAATCCACGCTTAGTGAATAAAGTTCATGAAGGTCGGCCACATATTGAAGATAGAATTAAAAATGGCGAATATGACTATATTGTTAATACGACTTCTGGTCGTCAAGCCATTGAAGATTCTAAAATTATTCGTCGTAGTGCATTAAGATATAAAGTCCATTATGACACGACGTTAAATGGCGGATTTGCGACAACGCTGTCATTAACAGCAGACCCTACGGAAAGTGTTATCTCAGTTCAAGAAATGCATAAAAAGATAAATAAATCTTAATATTATTTATTGTTGTAATAATGATCCCGAATATGAGGAGACTTGTATTCGGGATTTTTTATTTTTCTATTTGATATAAAAAAGATAGCCCCAAATAAATTTATTTGGGGCTAGTGCAAAACAAAGAGGTAGGTGCGGATCTTTTTGTTTCAAGTAAGGAGTCAAGAAGATAAAACAAGTTAATTTCTTTGTTTTAGCGGGTTAATTTTGTCTTTTTTTGTCGCTTGAGTCAAGAGAAAATCATTTTGCATGACTTAGTAATATGTTGTTTTAATTGATTTAAATTTTTTGTTTGCTACTGATAAGGTATAGGGGATAGAGAAATTTCTGTTACTATATTGGCGGGTGCTTGGATCATTTTGGTTCAAGCATTTTGCTAGAGCCAAAAAGAGAAAAGCCCCGAATTCTATTTTCATAAAATCCGGGGACAGACTCAAATATCAACAACTTGATTCTGTGTCCTTTTCCGAAAGCAGTCAATGAAATTGATGAAAATAACCTTATTTGGCATTACGGTTATCTGTGTGACTGTTCTATGTTTTACAATAATTGTAGGCGAACGATTATGTTCACTTAACATTAGTAATGGAAACACAGTCGTTCAAGCTATTTTGATGTGTTATAAATAGTTTGCTGGGGGGGCGGTTTTCTTCCTCCCCATTTTTCTTCAAATTGTCAGATTTTTGGTACAAGCACTCTATTATCTAAAATCAATGCGATCCAAATTGTGGGGTGAATGGTCACTCTGTTCTTTGGTTGTGGTGGTGGGGCTTGGTTAATCAATAAAATCGGTGTTTGGCGTGCTTTTTCCGCAGGATTATTGTGTGCTTTAGGCGCTTTATCTTCGGGGATCACTTCTGTAGCTATTATGACCGCAGGTATGCGATTCGCTTCAACAGATAATCAAGCTGGTACAGATATGACAGCCGTGCAAAGCATGCGTGATATTGGTGAAATTGCGTGTGCAATGATGTTAGTGAGTTTAACTGCCATTATTGGATATCGTGGTGGTTTTGGATTGGCTGCAATGATTGTACTCTTTGCTTTATTAGTAACGTTGGTAAACGTAAAGTATCAAAAGAGATATCAATCAACGAAATAAACTGATTTAGAAAAACAGCTTTAAATTAATAAAGAGCCTCGAGAGGCTCTTTATGGTTATTAACTAAAGTTGGCTAATTTTTGTTATATTATTTTGTGATGAAGCACCATCTCCATCCCAATTAACATGTTGTTTAAACTCATATGTTTCACCTGCGATAGTGACAGAGGTAATTAACGTTGCATTACCATGATGGGCAGAAGCACCGCCACCACTCCCCCAACAGTCTTCTTTTATTGCCAGTGAATGACTATTAAATGGGAAACGTTGGTTCTCAATTCTAGATGTATAAGTATCTCCATCGTTGTAATCGACTGAACCACGAGTAGAATCGCCTTGTATATCAATAAGTTTGTGAGATACCGTGACGGGCTCAAAGAAATCACTTGCGTGGTTTCCTAATGTAAACATCGGCCTTGCAATAACATGAACCATACTATCCAATCCACTCATTCTACATGAATTTCTCGGCACACTAGCACTAGTAGTATTAATAAATGAAATAGAGCCGTTTAATTCTAAATCCATATACCTAGGATGAATCGGTTTTACATCTAGTGGATAATAAACCGCATATTGTCTACCTGTATTTGTACTTGGATCATGATCGTAAATGTCAAACACAATGACTTTGATTTTAAGCTGAGTACTTTTAAATAAATTTTTATCAAGCTTAAATGAGCTAGTGATTTTTGGTCTACCAATAAGCTGATTGTGGTCATAAGCAAGGATTTGACTGGTTTTTTGATTTCCATCCCATAATTCAAGATTAACTGCATAATCACTTGCTGCTGTATCTGGCGGTAACCAAGAAAAAGTTAACGAATCATCTTCATAAACAGGAGTCCAATTTATCGATATATTCTCATGAGGCATGATTTGTGCATTTTTATTGTTATCAACCCTTCGTGTTACTGAGTTAATAGTGATATGAGGTACTTTTCTGACATCGACAGAATAAGAACCTTGAGATTGATGAAAGTAATCATTTTCTTTTGATGTCAAAATGATATCTGTTTTACCTGGATTGACTTTAACAATAACCCCGCTTTCTTTTATTGCCACAATATTAGGATCTTTTGCTGACCAGATACCTAGAGCTTCTTTAGGCAATGGAATTGTTGGTTGTTGTACATCAATATTAGTATCCGTTTCAGATAAAATAATGTCATTTTTTGCAAAAGCGATTTGGAGTGTTCCTTTATCTTGCTCGTAATCCACTGCCAACGCATCTGCTAGAAATTGATCAGTCGCATCACTTTTGATGTGTATTTTCGTTTTGCCTGGTTTTACTTCTGTAATAGTGCCTTGTGTATCAACAGTGGCTACACGTTGATCATCACTGAGATAATACAAAGGAATATTTTTTACGTCTGTATTGCCAAAAGTGGCGTTAACGTTATGCACTACTCCATCATTCCATACCGATTTAATCGTACCCGATGACGCTAATTGTAAAATAGGTTTCGCTTTTTCAATGACTAAAGGATAACTACTTTGCGCTGGTTGATATTGATCATTACCTGATGTTTGTAATGTGATAACTGTAGTACCCGCTTTTTTCATCGAAATACGACCGCTAGTTGTATCGATAGAGGCAATAGTCGGATCGGAACTAGACCACATCATATTAATATTATTAGGCAATCCTGTATAACCTAGTGCGCTGATCGGTGCTGAAGCGTAGGTTTCTTGTTGGATTTGTTTGTCAAAAATAATATCAGGTTTCGGAATAGTGACTTTTATGGTTAATGGTTTCGCAATGGCTAATCCTTCCGCTTCAGCCGTTAAAATAATATCTGTTTTAACATTTGAAGTAAGATTAGTTTGATATTTCCCCTTTCCTAATGAATTTAGTGGGTTATCACTAAAATTAGGTTTACCACTGGTTGTTTTTATTGAAACTTTTTTACCGTCAATGGCATTGCCATATTTATCCATTAAATTTACAGTGAGTAGGGCGCTATCTTTATCATTTCCCCCAATTGATTGACGGTTACTATTAAAGGTTGATTGATTGGCATCAATATCAGCTGGATTTACGGTTACATCTTGAATTGGCTTATAATTATTTGAATCAAGAGCCACGTCCATTTTCAATATACCGGCAACAGTACTGGTGACTTTTGTTCTTGCGATACCATGGGTATCTGTATAGGTAATATGGTTATATTTATCAGCTACACCTTGTAACTCCCATACTACAATAACGTTAGACAATATATTGTCATTGGCATCCACAATGGTTGCTTGATAATTAACACCATTATCTCCGGCGATTATGCTTGTTCTATCGACATCGACAGATTTTATTTTCCTGGTTTTTGCATCTGCACGTAGTTGTAAGATTTTTTGTTTTTTGAAATCAACACCATTAACTCTAACACCTAATGGTACTGTACCTGCTTTAGTGCCCGTTACTTCAATTTCATAATGACCTGAAGAGACTTGTTGGGCTTGGCTAAACTGAACAATTGAGTTATTAGGGATACCTTCAACTTGCTGATCCGGTAGAATATTGCCGCCTTTATCTTTAATCGTTAAAGTGAGTAATGCTTTATCTGTGCCATTGGCGATGATTGTGGCTGGTATTAAGTTGATTTCTGAAAGGTTTTCATCAACGTCATTAGCGATAAAGTTGACATCTTTTGCAGGGTAATCCCCTGATTTTAAGTGGACATTAACTTTTGCTAATCCAGCTGGGCCGCGTGTTAATTTTGTTTTCGCTACACCTTTATCATCTGTAAACGTCAGTGCTGAGGTTAAAACACTGACATTGTCGGATGTCCAAGTGACAGGCGTATCATTACTAACAGGATTATCATATTTATCAATTAAATAAGCAGTATAAGTGATAGTGTCTCCGGCTTTAGGTGCCATATCACTGATAATAATATCGCGTACTTTAGCACTGAGATTATCAGCAACAACGGTTAGTGAAACCGATTGAGCTAAGGTTATACTGTTAATAGTGGCATGAATTTCTGTTGTACCTGTTTTTTGGGCGCTGATTGTGGCTTTATAAACACCTGTGCTACTCTCGGTAAATTTACTCTCTTTAAGATTAGTGGAGTATTGAAGTTTAATATCATCTTTTAATCCAGTGAGTAAGTTCCCCTGATTATCTTTTGCAATGACCGTAATATCTGATTGATCATAAGAGTGAGTTCCATCACCCGCTGTAATGATGGATGGTGAAAGAGCAAGTGTAGAGCGAGTTGCAGAGATGACATCAGTTGTAAATATGATGTCATGATCAGCTTCAAGAAACTCTTGAGCATCTAGCATTGCAGTGACTTTTGCTGTGCCTGCTTGTGTACTTATCAGCGCAATCTCTGCAACCCCATTCTTATCTGTTTTACTAATTGGTAATGGTGAAAGTTGACCTAATGAGGTTTGCCAACCTACCGTAATGCCTTCCATGCTTGGGTTGCCTTGCTTATCTACAATATGGGCTTTAATAACGACACTATCTTTCCCATTTGCAGTGACAGTATAAGGCGCAATGACGTTTACAGATTGGATCATGGCATTTTGCGTGTCGGCAACAAAACCAAGAGGCTGTGTTAGGAGAAATGGATTTGTTACACCATATTTTGCTGTTATCTCACTAATACCTTCTTTTTTCCCTTTAATTTCAAACTGATAAATTCCGTCGTTTTTATCAATAACATTACTGAATGTAATAGTGGGATTATTGCCACTAAGGCTGATATATTTTTCTTGTTTAGGAACTGGGTTATCAAATTGGTCTTTTAATTCGATAGTACCAATAGAGACATTTTTACCATTAGCTACGATGGTTTGTGGATCTAATTTAAAGTGGCTATGGGTTTTATCTACTTTTCCAGGTTTAAATAAAAGATCAATTGATGCCTTTTTATTATTATCTAGACGGCCAGTTAATGTTATTGCCTGTGCTATTTTTCCTTTTATTTCGACTTGTGCATTACCATGAATATCTGTTTTTACTATCTCTTTATTAGGATGATTGGGTGATGCATTCCAGAAAACAGATTGTTGGATTAACGGATTATTATTAGCATCAACGACATGTGCTGTAACAGTGATTGTGTCATTATCGTCAGCAATGGCTTCTGTTTTATTATTAGCCAATAAAGAAATTGTTGCACTGTTCGGATCAGAAACGGCTATTATTGTCGTCTGGTCTTTATTTCCATTTTTGAGTAAAGCAGTGGCGGTAATGGTTCCTGCTCGAACGGTATTAATCAAAATAGCCGTTTCACCTTGTTGGTTGGTTTTTGTCTCTTTTTGATTTGCTGTTCCGCCGTTAATATCCCAATTGACGGTAACATTAGGTAATTTATTGCCGAACTTATCTTTTACAACCGCGCTTAATACGGCCTGTTCTTTATTATCTGCAGTAATTTGAGTTTTATTGCTGGTTAAGGTAATTAACCCTTTTTTGTCATCGGCAATAAAAGTAATAGGTGATTCATTATGTGACCCATTACTGAGGCGGGCAGTAACAATAACATCAAAGGCTTGAGTACTGGTCACTGTCGTTTGAGCAACCCCTTGGTTATTAGTGGTTGAAATTTCATTAATAGAAACAATCTGTTGATCACGATCAGTTGTCCAAATGACTTTTGCATCTGGCAAGATGTTGTGGTTGTTATCTTCAACGACAGCAGTAAAGGTTACTGCTGTTTTACCATCAGCAATATAAGGTTTTGCCGATGGCGTTAATGAAATAATTTTACCGTTGGATAGATCGGCAATAAAATGCGTTGTCTCTTTCCTGTCTTTTTGATTAACCCATGCAGTTACCGTGGTTACGCCTGCTATTTGGCTGGTCATCGTTGTTGATGCATTACCTTGATCATCCGTCAGCAACTTAGTTTTTTTAAGTTGAGCTTGATTATCAGCAGATAATTCAATTTCGATACCAGGAACAGGGTTGTTATTTTTATCAATAATATTGAAAGCAATATGTTTTTCATCTTTGCCATTGGCAAATGAATTATTTGGATTAATTGTGAAAGCATTTATTTGGGCCGAACTTTTATCGGCAATAAAATCAACATTAGTTGAATAGGGGATATTTTTAACACTAACATCAATTATGCTTTTACCACTACGTGTATTGGTAATGGGAACAATGATTTTACCTTCAGCATCTGTATTTGCTTGCCCAATAATCGTTGCTCCATTATCTGCAGTAAAAGAGACGGGATAGTTAGGAATTTTATTGGCATTAATATCAGTTACGATAACTTGGATTTTATTTTGGCTTTTACCATCAGCAGGTTCGCCGTTTTTAATTACGGTTAATCCACCTTTAGCAATAATGGCGGAATGTATATCAGCAACAAAAGTCACTTGTGCCTGATTAAAGGTGTTATCTCTAAATTTGGGTATTAATGTCACCATTTCAGGAGTACTTCCTGCGGTGATTGTGACTTGATATTTCCCTGCATCTATTCGGCTGAAATTGGAAACTTTGCTATTACCGATAGGATTATCAGATTGAACTTGTAGTGAGAGTTCTTTGATATTGATATCAACGGGAAGTTTATCATTATCGAGGATTGATAAAGTCAGATTTTGTGAAGAATGACTGTCAGCAGGCAGTTGTGTCGCTTTAGGTGTAAATTGGCTATTTTGTGTATTAATCGCGGATTGATCAACCGTAATTTGACTTTGTACAGGAGCAGAACGATTACCTTGTTCATCAATAGCAACAGCACTTATTGTGTAGTTGTTTTTTTCAGTTGAACCTGAAATATGACGAGGAAGAATTATAGAATAGTTAAGATTATTATTATGATTAATTTTACCTCCATTAGCGATTAAGCGACTTGCTGACCACTCAATCTGTTTAACAGGATATTTTGAACGAACTTGCACACCTAAATCTTTTTCTTCTTTCGCATAACCGTTAAGGGTTGGATTTATAGAAAGGAAGACTAGCGTCTTCTTTTTATATTCCAAAACAATGTCATTATTTCTATCAACAAAATCATAGCGATTTCCTGACATTAAACGAGTTGCTCGCACATTATCGGGATTAAGTTGTGAAGAGAGTGATTCTCCAAGTCGATATTGGATATTTACATCAAATTTATTATCACTGTTGTCATTTAAACCAAAGCGACGTTCAGCACCGAAGGTAATTAAAGGCACTGGCGTATAAGTTAATCCCGCAGTATAAGCGTGAGGATTTTCTTGGCGATTATCTTTGCCAAATAAGCCGACTTCTTTACCGTAATATTGTTCAAAAATAAGCTTTGCACCTAATTGCGGATAAGCAGGTAGATAGCCCTCGGTACGAATATCCCACCCATTAGCAGGACGCTCGTTATAATCTATAACGTCGTCAGAGGTACGCCAATTAGATAGACGGTGATAGTGATTTACACTTAATTTAAAATAGTCTCGCCATACTTCACCTCCCACACCAAAACGGCTGTGATAACGACTTAAATCGTAGTCATAAAAAGCATTCAGACCCACCATAAATTTATCAGTAAAATATCGGTAGCCAATCCCTTGGTTTAATTGGCTACGAGAGTCTTTACGATGATAACTGGTTTGAGAGAAAACTAAGTTTTTTTCTTGATCGTACAATGGGATCAAGAGATCGGCTGAGCTATTTTCTAATGTGAAATTTTTATCTGTAGAAAGTGACACACGAGCATGGCCAAATTGATTAAGCCATTGTTCTATTTGTTGATTGGCTTTATTTGATATTTTGCTTATTGCGAATTGTGTCGCATCAGTATCTCTATTTAATAAAGATGAATTATCGACAATAATTTGGGCTAGTTCTTGCCCGTTAGTTGAAGGGATCGGAATATCTTGATTATTATTTAGCCATTTTTTTGTTAATAAAGGCTCATCGGGGATATTAAGTGTTATGCCCACCTTTATTTTTAATTTACCCACTAAAGAGACATAATCAGGATTAGCTTCTATAAGCTTAAATAATTTTATATTAAATTGCTTAGCGATAGATTCCGGTGTATCGCCCGCATTAACCTGATAAGTTTTCTGTTTTTTTAATAAATTAATAGCCTGTTTTTCTTGGTTATTTCCGTCAGCAAACACATTGGCTGGAAGGGTTGCTGAGATAGGAAATGCCAGTTGAATAAAAATATTAAACCAAGCAACTTTCTTTGTAATAGAAGAGAGTTGAGGCGTTAGTCCACTTTTAAATTTTGTCATTTTTAAACTCACCGTAACAAATAATGATGAGATTCTCGTATTTATAGATGTTTTAGATATCAGAAAGTGAACTTGAATTAATTAATTATTCAATATATAAAAATAAATGATCAAAAAAATAAAATAAGTTTAGAAATAAAAATTGAAAGGGAATTTTAGGTATAAAAAAGCCAATAGGAATAAATACTATTGGCTTTTTATTCAACATCAAAAATTAGATATCAACAAAAATATCAGGATCAGGACCTAAACGTTTTTTCTGATCAAGTGCTGCCATTTCTGCAACTTCCTCTTTCTCCAATTTAAAATCAAAAATATGGAAGTTTTCTTCTATGCGAGAAGGCGTAACAGATTTAGGGATCACCACAAGTCCACTATCTAGGTGCCAACGTAAAACAATTTGTGCTGGGGTTTTATGATATTTTTCGGCAAGTTTTTGAATAATGGGCTGGTTGAAAACACCTTCACCACCTTGTGCTAAAGGGCTCCAAGATTCGGTCACAATATTATGCGTTGTGTTCCATGCTCTTAATGGCGCTTGTTGCATTAAAGGGTGAATTTCAATCTGATTAATAACTGGGGTTACACCTGTTTCAGTAATGATACGTTCAAGATGTTCTTCTTTAAAATTACAAACACCAATACTTTTTACTAACCCTTCTTTTTGCAAAATAATCATCTGTTTCCACGCTTCAACATAAAGCTCGCGTGAGGGGGCAGGCCAATGCATTAAATAGAGATCAATATAATCAAGTTGCAAACGCTGGAGACTTTCTAAGACAGCACCACGAGCATGCGTTTGATCGTTGTTCCATAATTTTGTTGTGATAAAAAGCTCCTCACGAGGAACAGTGACCTGTTTTAACGCTTTACCCACACCTTCTTCATTATGATAAATCGCTGCCGTATCAAAAAGGCGATAGCCTGTATCAAGTGCGTGATGAATAGCGTTAACAACTTGATGATTATCTGCTTTCCAAACACCAAGACCAAGTTGTGGAATGGTATTTCCATCAGATAGCTTGATCAGTTTAGGTTTATCCATTTCTGTCTCCAAAGTCGCATTAAAGTACTTAGAGTGCCGCTGTATAAATACGTTGACTGACTTCTAATGTGATATCTTGATGCTCGCCTAGTGCGGTTTGTCCGTGCTCTTCCAATTTTCGCACTAAAGCTGGAATATCTTCTTCAGTGATTTTGAAATCAGTTAGTCGAGTTCTAAGTCCCATTAATTCAAAGAATTTTCGAGTTTCATTAATCGCAGTTTCAATTTTAAAAGCGTCAGAACCTTGGTTTATACCCCAAACTTTTTGTGCATATTGGATTAACTTCTCATATTTAGCCTGCCGTTTTTCATTTAATAGGGCAGGTAAAACGATGGCGAGAGTTTGTGCATGATCAAGCCCGTGTAATGCCGTGAGTTCGTGGCCTAATGCATGTGTAGCCCAATCTTGAGGAACACCAACACCAAGGATACCATTAAGGGCTTGTGATGCTGTCCACATTATATTAGCACGGATATCATAGTCTGTAGGTGATGTCAGCGCTTTTGGTCCTTGATCAATTAAAATCCGTAAAAGACCTTCTGCATACTCATCTTGTACACGAGCATTCACCGGATAAGTGAGATATTGCTCTAATATATGAATAAAAGCGTCAACAACACCGTTTGCGGTTTGTCTTGGTGGCAGAGAATAAGTGGTTGTTGGATCTAAAATAGCGCAATGAGGGTAAACATGAGGGCTAGCAAAGCTTTGTTTATCCATGGTCTGTTTTCTGCTGATAACAGAAAAACTGTTGGTTTCTGTTCCCGTTGCTGGAAGTGTTAATACACAGCTTAAAGGTATTGCATTTTCGATGACTTTACCGCGACTGGTAACGATTTCCCAAGGTTCACCTTTATAAGGTATCGCGGCTGCAATAAATTTTGTGCCATCAATAACTGACCCGCCCCCTACTGCTAATAAATGCGTAATACCATGATATCTGGCATAAGAAACGGCTTTCATTAATGTTTCATAAGAAGGATTGGGTTCAATACCACTAAATTCATGAATTTGATAACCAGGGAGTGCCGTATAGATTTGATCTAGAACGCCGTTGCGTTTAATACTGCCACCACCATAAGTCAGCAAAATTCTTTCATTTTTTCCGATTTCAGAACGTAGTTTTTCTATTTGCCCTTGACCAAAATGAAGGCGAGTGGGGGAGTAATAAGTAAAGTTTTGCATTTTGTATCCACCTTAATTTGATGTTCTGCAATATGACAATTAATCAGGAAAAAGTTTTTCACTGTGTCTAGACGAAATAGCATGACATAACTATAACTGTAAGGTTGTAGAAATAAGAGATGAATTATCTTTCTTAATGACTACAACAATTCAAATTGTAGCTAATTTATAAGGAGTAATATGGAAAATCATTATTTAACATTAAACCAAGAACATTGGGATAAACAAGCCGCAATGGAAAATCAGTGGTCTAAACCTGTAAGTGATGAAGAAATTATCGCGGCAAAACAAGGAAACTGGAAAGTCCATTTAACACCTCATCCGGTTAAAAAAGAGTGGTTAGCAGATATTAAAGGTAAAAAAATACTCTGTTTAGCTTCTGCCGGTGGGCAACAAGCGCCTATTTTAGCTGCTGCTGGTGGCATTGTGACGGTATTTGATTTATCAGAAGGTCAATTAAGCAAAGACCATCAATTGGCACAAAAGCATCAGTTAGATTTGGTCACAGTACAAGGTGATATGGCGGATTTAACCGCATTTGCTGATGAAAGTTTTGATATTATTTTTCATCCTATTTCAAACTTATATGTAGCGGATGTTAATCCCGTTTGGCAAGAGTGCTACCGTGTTTTGAAAAAAGGCGGTGTCTTGATGGCGAGTTTTTATAATCCCGTTGTTTTTATTGATGATAGAGATCCGCAATTGCGCTCACAGGGATTAATAAGACCGACTTACCGATTACCATATAGCGATCAAGGTTCACTACCTTCGGAGATCCTGCAAGAAAAAGTCGCAAAAGGTGATGGACTTGTATTTGGTCATTCTTTAACTGACCTTATTGGTGGGCAGCTAAAAGCGGGTTTCTTATTACAAGATTTTGTTGAAGATTTTGCCCCTCATGCTCGTTTTCTCGTTGATAGTTATATTCCAACGTTTATTGCGTCAAAAGCCATTAAGCTTTAACGACATACAGATTAAGGCAAAAAGATGACGGTGATAAATATCAATGAATTTTTACTGAGATATTAAAAAGATAGGAGATAAGACAATGAACAACTGAACTTTTGAGGTATTAGATGATTAAAAACGCCATTATGATGATTAACATAATGGCGTTTTTTTAATTACTTATTACTGGTACTATTTTTACGATGGCGAATATACATCACAATCGAACCAATTAAACCTGCACTTAAGAGTAATACAGGTAATGTCATCAAAATATTCATGACTAAGGTTTCATGCTTTTGAATAAAAGGAATAAGATTTAGTACATAGCCTAAAGAAACAATAATCCCCACCCATAAGAAACCACTTAACCAGTTAAATATTTGAAAGCGACGTTGTTGTAATTCTGATAAGCCAGCCAGCGTCGGTAATAATGTACGCACGAACCCAATAAAACGACCCAGTAATAGCGCGTATAACCCTTGGCGATGGAAGAGATCATTTGCCTTATGATGATATTGCTCTGGTAATTGAGCCATCCAACGTTTAACTATTTTTGTATCACTTAGCCAGCGGCCCTGTAAAAATCCGAGCCAACTCCCAATACTCGCGGCAGCGCCTAATATAATGATAGTCGGGAAAAAGTGTAAAACACCTTTTGCAATTAAGGCACCGCAAAGAATAAGCAGTGTATCTCCTGGTAAAAATGCGGCGGGTAATACCCCGTTTTCCAGCATAATAATAACAAAAAGAACAATATAGATAACCCACAGCACATTTGGATTAGCTAACACCATATAATCGTGTTGCATTAGCGCGTGAATGATCTCTTTTAATGTACCCATTAGCGAACTCGCATTAAAAAAGGACTTTATGTTCGCTATTCTAACGCAAAATAAAGAGAACAGTTTGATTTAATCCCTGTGGAACCACAGGGATAGATTTTTTTTAATAAAAAATTCATTCTTTATTAAGAAATACGTAAAAAGGCTTGTTCTAGATCTTCAATAAGGTCATCTACATTTTCTAATCCAATATGAATGCGAAATAGTGTTCCCGTAAATGTTGGCTGAGTTTCATATTGGCGCATCGCTTTAATATCATTAGGTTGATAACCCAAAATTAAAGATTCAAATCCTCCCCATGAAAACGCCATCTTAAATAATGAGAAGTTATCCAAGAAAAGTGCAAATTCTTCAGTGGTTAGGATTTTCCTTAAACTAAAAGAGAACAACCCATTGCTACCAGAGAAATCACGTTGGAAATATTCATGTCCTGGGCAAGAGACTAAAGCAGGGTGATAAACATTATCAACTAAAGGATGTTGTTTTAACCAGCGAGCGACTTCTAATGCACTTTGTTCGTGTTGTTTCATCCTGACAGGTAATGTTCTTAATCCTCTTGTTGTCATATAAGCAGTATCAGGATCAACACATTGACCTAATAAATAGGTATTTTCACGTAACTGCGCCCAGCAACGTTCATTAGCCACAGCAAAACCTAACATGCCATCAGAGTGACCATTAATATATTTTGTGGCAGATTGGATTGAAATGTCAGCACCCAATGTTAGTGGTTTAAGCAGTAATCCCGCCGCCCAAGTGTTATCAATCATAATAATGATTTCAGGGTTATATTGGCGCACTGAATTGACTATTCCTTGTAGATCTTGAATTTCCATCGTGATTGATCCTGGAGATTCAAGAAAAACGATTTTTGTTTCAGGAAGTAGCAATTGGCTGATCTCTTTGCCGATTAAAGGATCAAAATAAGTCGTTGTCACTGAGAATTTACGTAAGATCTGATCACAAAAATTTTGAGTTGGATCGTAGGCAGAGCCTGTAACAAGAATATGAGCACCTTGCTCAATAAATGCGAGTATAGATTGCGTAATCGCAGCTGCACCTGAAGGAAATAATGCGCAGCCTGCACCTTGCTCTAATTCCGTTAAAGCTTCTTGTAAGGCAAAATGTGTGGTTGTACCTCGACGGCCATAAAAAAGCGTACCTTCCGCTCGTTTTTTCGTTGCTTCACGTTTTTGTGCAACGGAATCAAAAATAACGGATGATGTTCGTTGTATAATTGGGTTTACTGCGCCTTGGGAATATTTTTTAGCTCGACCAGAAAGGAGGAGTGAGGTTTCTTGTTTTTTTAGCGTCATCCTTAATACCTTCTTTTAATTGATGGTGTGTTTACCTCAAGTTAATTCATTTTTTGGATAAGTACAAAAGGCTTGCAGAGTAGTTGATAAAATTTCACGTTACGTGAAAGAACGATAATTTGTCTTAAAAATCGACAAATGAAAAAAAAATAGCCAAATAGTAATGATAATTACTATCAAAATGCTTCATGTTTGATATCATTTGAGCGTTTTCTCTTTCCTGATGGCAAACAGGATGATTGTAAGCGAACGATTTTGGGTAAGTAGTGAAGAAAAAGCTTCATTACTGAATAAATAAATAGATAAAAAAGAGAGTAAAAGGCCAACTGATGCGTAATTTGACAGCTTCTATTCTATTGGCAATCGGTCTGACAGGCTCTGCTTTTGCGGATACGATTCCTGCCACACCAACTGAACAGCCAACTACTGCTGCCGTTTCTTCAACAGCTTCTACACCGGGAACAGCTACACCAACAACTGCTACTGCTTCAACGACTTCTACAACGGGTAATGAAGTGAAAGCAGTAGGTACTGAAACCACTAAGCCTGAAGGTGAAAATACACCTGTAACAACGGCTGAGAATTCAGAAAATGTACCTTCAGCGACAGAAAATACACCATCAGAAGTACAACCTGAAATGGTTGCTGGTGGTGGATTCGCTGAAGATTTATCTGTAATGGGCATGTACCGTAATGCAGACTTAGTCGTTAAAAGTGTCATGATTGGCTTATTGTTAGCCTCTATTGTTACTTGGGCACTATTTTTCGCGAAAGGAAGTTACTTGATCTCACTGCGTCGTCGCTTAAGAAATGAGACGGCTCAGTTAGTTGAAGCTAAATCACTTAACGATGCGTTAGCGATTAGCAAAAAATTTGGTAATAAGAGCGCAACCGCTGATCTCTTTAATGATGCAGAATTAGAGCGTACTTACTCTCAAGAAAGTAAAGTGGCATCAGGCATTAAAGAGCGTGTTGAAATGCGTATGGAACGTCGCGTTGCAGCAATTATTCGTGAATTAGGTCGCGGTAATGGTTACTTAGCCACAATCGGTGCAATTTCTCCCTTTATCGGCCTTTTCGGTACGGTTTGGGGGATCATGAATAGCTTCATCGGTATTGCACATTCTCAAACGACAAATCTTGCTGTTGTTGCACCAGGTATTGCAGAAGCGCTATTAGCAACCGCGATTGGTCTGATTGCGGCAATTCCAGCGGTTATTATCTATAACATTTTTGCTCGTATGATCGCAGGTTATCGTGGTGAAATTGGTGATATCGCAACAGGTGTGGTGACATTAGTCAGCCGTGATTTAGATATCGAAAACAGCAAAGCAAGGTAATGAATTATGGCAATGCGTCTTGGTGATGATTCAGGTGATGATAATGAATTGCATGATATCAATGTGACGCCTTTTATTGATGTCATGTTGGTTCTACTCATTATCTTTATGGTGGCGGCACCTTTAGCTACTGTTGATATAAAAGTAAATTTACCCGCTTCAAGTGCTAAACCACAACCTCGTCCTGAAAAGCCTGTTTATTTAACGATTAAGTCGGATAAACAAATTTTCATTGGTGAAGAGATGGTCACACATGAAACGATGGCGAATGTGTTAGATACCATGACACAAGCAAACAAAGAGACAACAATCTTTTTCCAAGCTGATAAAACGGTTGATTATGAAACGTTAATGTCGGCAATGGATTCGCTAAGAAAAGCGGGTTATCTCAAAGTTGGACTAGTGGGAATGGAAACCGTCTCTACGGGTGGTTAAATTTTAGCAAATAAGCTATTTATTTAAGTATTATTACTCTATTTTAAAAGCACTTTATTTGTCGTTGTGAAATGATGAATAAAGTGCTTTTTTATTGTATAGAAGAAATAGAGTTTATATTTTTACCGTTTTTAATGGTTATCGATATTATTAATAAAATTGAGTTAGAATAAAATTTAACTTTAGTGTTAAATAAGATTAATAATAAGTAGATTAAGTTTATGAGTAAACGATTAATTAAATTTATTGAGTAATGGCGGGCTGAATCAATTAATGCTAAGTAGATATCATTATTTGAACTCCTATAACATTAATATTCATTAACTCTTCATTTTTTTTCATTTTTAGATTTGTTTAGTTCGACATTTTAAAGTTAAATTTATCTATAACCTTATGATTTATAATGTCTTTATGTAAATTTGATTTAAGTGTAAAAAAACTTGCGCAAAAAATCTTATTGGATATAATGCACTCACGTTACAAATTGAAATATTTTGTAATGTGTTATAACGCCTAATTTATTTATTATCTAAGTTATCCGTATTTGGGTACTTATTTTTTTATTGCACCAGGTAGACCGTTGTTTTCAGTCATTCCAATTTCTGGTAAGTAGATTTTATTTACTTATTCAAACCACTACTTATCTTTGATACGCAGTGAGTAAAATAAAACGTGAAAGGCAGAGAACTACACATAGCATTTTATTATTTTAATAAATTTAGAAGCCATAACATTTCGGTGTTATGGCTTTTTATTTTTATCAACTGGGATTTTGCTTTTATCATTATTTTACCTGTCCTGTCTTTCTCATCACTTTAGAGGGCATACACCTCATTACCTGCTGATCTTCACAAGTACTTGTCATACTGAATACTACAAACAGTTAACAAAGCATATTTTAATTTTTTAGATTTATGACCACTTCTTTTATCTATTCTCACAAAAAAAAGAAATCAGCTCTATTTAGGGATTATTTATCGATAAATTGTATTTTTTTTATCCACAAAAATAACAGTGATTTAACATGAGATTTTATTTACGTTAATTTCGTTATAAATTCGATATATTATAAAATAACTTAACGAAACTATTGCAAATGTGTACTAATTAGTAATTATTAATGATCTTATCTTTTTGATGATGTTTATATCGATATGTACTTAATTTTATAACGATTTTATACTAGAGGAATTTCTTATTCCAAAAATGAATATACTTATAACTATATGAAAAACGATAAGAAAAACAGGTTAACTTTTGTCTATTAAATAAACAGTAATTATGGTGATTAAAAATTAATAACGAAAGAAGATTAGCTAAATAGGTAATGAAAATAAGCTGAAATTAAATATATTAATGTAATCATTTCTTGTTTATGAAATGCAATTTTTAACATTACTTATGATGTAATATAAAGGTTGATATTATGAAAACAAGAGTCATCATTATAATTAAATAATATATTGAAACTTATTTTTAATAATTTTTATTGGAATATAGGAATAATGGATTATTAATTTTGTATTATTTTAAATATATTGTCTTATAATTTGAATGTTTTTTGTCTTTTTTGTATCTAATTGATTAATATAGATTTTAAAAATATCTTTATCTTGTTTGTTGAGATAATGAGAATTATTTCTATTTAAATTATCATTATTAAATAGAGCTTAAATAAATTTAAAATGACGAAATATATAAAAAATAGACATTAAACCTTATATTGCTGAAACGTTTTTACTCACATAAAAGCGTAATTTATTTTTTAATGAATTATCGCTTGATAATGATCAAGTCATTATTGTGTCGTAGTGTTAAAAAGGCGGTGTTTTAAAATTATTCCAATTAAAAATCATCATATCAGGAGAGATATATGGCCTTGGGGAATAATGTTTTTTCCCATCATGGTATTAACCGACGCGATTTTATGAAATTGTGTGCTGCGTTGTCAGCTACCATGGGATTAAGCGGCAAAGCTGCCGCAGAAATGTCAGATGCAATGGCATCATCTGAACGTCCACCCGTTATTTGGATTGGCGCTCAGGAGTGTACAGGGTGTACGGAGTCTTTATTACGTGCAACTCACCCGACTCTGGAAAACCTCGTTCTTGATGTTATCGCACTCGAATATCACGAAGTGCTTTCTTCGGCCTTTGGTGAACAGGCTGAAGAAAATAAACACAATGCGATGGAGAAATACAAAGGTAAGTACGTCCTCGTTGTCGACGGTTCAATCCCAGACAAAGATGGCGGTGTTTACTGTATGGTTGCAGGAAAACCAATTCTTGAGCATATCAAAGAAGCCGCTGAAGGGGCTGCTGCGATTATTGCTATTGGTTCATGTTCTGCATGGGGTGGTGTACCTGCTACTGGGGGTAACCCAACAGGCGCTAAATCACTGGAAGCTATTTTACCGGGTAAAACTGTTATCAATATTCCAGGGTGTCCACCAAACCCACATAACTTCTTAGCAACTGTTGCACATATTATTACTTTCAACAAATTGCCTAAGTTAGATAGCAAAAACAGACCGCTTTTTGCTTATGAGCGTTTAATTCACGAAAACTGTGAACGTCGCCCTCATTTTGATGCGGGTCGTTTTGCTAAAGAATTTGGTGATGAAGGTCATCGTCAAGGCTGGTGTTTATACCATTTAGGCTGTAAAGGCCCTGAAACTTATGGTAACTGCCCAACATTAGAATTCTGCGATGTCGGTGGTGGGATCTGGCCTGTCGGTATCGGTCACCCCTGCTATGGCTGTAACGAAGAAGGTATCGGCTTTACTAAGGGTATTTTCCAATTAGCGAACGTTTATCAGCCAACACCAAAAGCACAAGTACCTGATGTTAATGCAAAAGAAGGTGGTGGTGTTTCTTATGGTGCTGCTGGCTTACTGGGTGCTGTCGTGGGGGCAGTTGCAGGTGTTAGTGTGATGGCTGTGCGTCAATTAGGCCGTGACAAGAATGCCACAGGAGCCTCACAGGAGGATAAACGGTGAATAGGCGTCATTTCTTTAAGCTGGCATCAGGTGGGGTTCTCCTTGCGGGAATGGCACCCACTGCGAGTCATGCTGCGGCGCAGAACCGTCCCCCAATTCCTGGGTCTCTCGGTATGCTCTACGACTCTACACTGTGTGTAGGCTGTCAAGCATGTGTCACAAAATGTCAGGAAATTAATCACCCGGAGCCAATGGAGCGTGGTGATACTTACGCTAATGGTGATCCGATTTGGTCAAACAATGACAAATTAAGTCCTTACACAAATAACATTATTCAAATTTGGCGTGATGGTACTGGTGAAAATAAAGATCAACTGGAAAACGGTTATGCCTTTATTAAGAAACAATGTATGCATTGTGTTGATGCAAACTGCGTTTCTGTTTGTCCTGTTTCTGCGTTAACCAAAGATCCAAAAACCGGTATTGTCCATTATCACGCGGATATCTGTACAGGTTGTCGTTATTGTATGGTGGGATGCCCTTATAACATTCCAAAATACGATTATGATGATCCATTTGGTAAGCTCTATAAATGTGAGCTTTGTAACCAAAAAGGGGTTGAGCGCTTAGATAAAGGCTTATTACCAGGCTGTGTTGAAGTTTGTCCTACTGGTGCGGTTATTTTCGGTACACGTGAAGAGTTGTTGGAAGAAGCAAAACGTCGTTTAGCGAAAAAAGCGGGTGAAGAGTATCATTACCCACGTCAAACCATTAGTGGTGGCGATACTTATTTACATAAAATTCCTGAATATCAAGATCATATCTATGGTGAGTTTGAAGGTGGTGGTACGCAAGTCATGGTACTTTCTGCTGTTCCTTTCGAAAATTTAGGAATGCCAGAAGTGGCACCATTATCAACGGGTGCGCGTTCTGAACATATTCAACATACGCTTTACAAAGGCATGGTATTACCAATAGCAGCCCTCGCAGGGATCACCTATTTGGTTAACCGTAATAGTAAAAAACAAGAGCAGGAACACCACAAGGAGGATAACGATGTCGAGTCATGATCCTCGTCCACTTGGCGGTAAGTTATTTACTCTAGCAGTAAGAGTATTTTTACCGCTTGCTGTGCTCGGTTTTATTCTTATTGGTAAGCGTTTGGTATTGGGTCTGGGCGATGTCTCTGATCTGAATGGGGGATATCCTTGGGGTATTTGGATTGCCTTTGACTTATTGATAGGGACAGGCTTTGCATGTGGTGGTTGGGCACTTGCATGGGCTGTTTATGTCTTTAATAAAGGGGAATTTCACCCATTAGTGCGACCTGCATTGTTAGCGAGCTTGTTCGGCTATTCATTAGGTGGTTTATCTATCGCCATTGATATCGGTCGTTATTGGAACATGCCTCACTTCTTTATGCCGCAATACTTCAACGTTAACTCAGTGTTGTTTGAAACAGCGACCTGTATGACCATCTATATTATGGTGATGGCATTAGAATTCTTACCTGCGTTATTAGAACGTTTAGGTTGGAAAGTGTCGTTGAAACGTCTTAATAAAGCGATGTTCTTTATTATTGGTCTTGGTGCTTTACTGCCAACCATGCACCAATCTTCAATGGGATCATTAATGATTTCAGCGGGTTGGAAAGTACATCCACTGTGGCAATCTTATGAGATGTTACCGCTATTTTCTCTGTTAACAGCCTTTCTCCTTGGTTTCACTATCGTTATTTTTGAAGGTTCGCTGTTAAAAGCAAGCCGCACCATGAACGATGATGAAACACCGCTATTTACCAAGTTAACCAAAGTGATTGAAGTGTTACTGATTGCTTTCTTGGTATGTCGCTGGGGCGAAATTATTTGGAACGGTAAACTGAGTTATATCGGAAATGGGGATATGTTCTCGTGGTTATTCATTGCTGAAAGTGCATTATTGTTACTTCCTCTTATTTTGATGCATTTAAATAATAACCGCCGTAGTCCAAAAATGTTGTTTGTCTGCGCTGTATTTATCTTAATTGGCGCAGCAATGTGGCGTATGAACTACTCTTTAGTTGCTTACAATCCAGGCAATGGTTACCACTATTTCCCAACAGCAAGTGAATTGCTGATTTCTATTGGTTTCGTTGCATTTGAAGTAACAGCTTACATTCTTATTATCCGTTTACTGCCGGTCTTACCTGCACAAACAGACTCAAATATACAATTAAAAAAGGCTGAGGTTAAATCATGAGCCAACGCATTACTATTGATCCTATTACCCGTATTGAAGGGCATTTACGCGTCGATTGTGAAATTGATAACGGAAAAGTTGTTAAGGCTTGGTCTTCCGGTACCATGTGGCGCGGAATGGAGGAGATCCTAAAAGGAAGCGATCCTCGTGATGCATGGATTATCGTGCAACGTATTTGTGGGGTTTGTACGACAGTTCACGCCATTGCCTCAGTACGTGCTGTTGAAGATGCCTTAGGTATGGATATTCCTGTCAATGCGCAGTATATCCGTAACATTATTTTGGCTTCGCATATTCTTCATGACCATATCGTCCACTTCTATCAGCTTTCTGCGATGGACTGGGTTGATATTACTTCAGCATTACAAGCCGATCCTGAAAAAGCGTCAGCGATGCTAAAAGGCGTTTCTCAGTGGCAATTGAACTCTGCTGAAGAATTCAGAAAGGTTCAGAAGAAAATTCAAGGTCTGGTTGACAGCGGTCAGTTAGGTATTTTCGCTAATGGCTACTGGGGTCATTCAGCCATGAAATTACCACCAGAAGTTAACCTGATTGCTGTTGCTCACTATCTGCAAGCACTTGAATGTCAGCGTGATGCTAACCGTATCGTTGCGGTTCTTGGTGGTAAAACACCACACATTCAAAACTTGGCAGTAGGGGGTGTTGCTAACCCAATTAACCTTGATGCACCAAGTGTTCTTAACTTAGAACGTCTAATGTATGTGAAGCACTTTATCGATAATCTTGGCGATTTTATTGAACAAGTTTATAAAGTCGATACTGCGATTTTTGCTGCTTATTACCCAGAGTGGCTAAAAATTGGTAAAGGTGCGAACTACTATTTATCTGTACCTGAATTACCTATTAACGGTAATAACACTGAGTTTTTATTGTCTGGTGGTTATATGGAAGGCGTTGATTTCTCAACGTATCGTCCAATTAAAGACTGGAAAGATGAAAACCTGAAAGACGGTATCGAAGAAAGTGGTAAACACGCATGGTATGAAGATGATGAACCATTAAAACCGTGGGAAGGTTTGACTCGTCCTAAATATACAGGTTGGGATGAGAACGAAAAATACTCATGGGTTAAATCACCTACATTCTATGGCAAACCTGTCGAAGTGGGTACGTTAGCATGGTTAGTATGTGGTTTAGCAGGTAAGCATGAAGGAACTGTTAAACACTATAACGAAATCAATGAGATATACACCAAATTAACGGGTGAAACGCTGGTTAATGAGCAGTTAGAGTCAACTTGGGGACGCATTATTGGACGTACTGTTCATGCGTGTGTGTTACAAGATTCTCTAAACTTCTTGTGGCAATCACTGGTTGATAATATTGGTCGTGGCGATACAGCTGCCTTTATTAAACCAGAGTTTGAACCAGGTAAAGAGTACCGAGGTGTGGGTTTTGAAGAAGCCTCTCGCGGTATGTTATCTCACTGGATCGTGTTTAAAGACGGTAAAATCACTAACTATCAGGCGGTTGTTCCATCAACATGGAATGCGGGTCCTCGTAACTTTAATGATGAACCGGGTCCTTATGAGTTATCACTTGTTGGTACACCTGTTGCTGATCCGAAAAAACCATTAGAAGTGGTAAGAACGATCCACTCCTTTGACCCATGTATGGCGTGTGCTGTGCATATGGTTGATTTAACAGGTAAAGAACTAAGTAAGGTGAAGGTATTATAATGCGAACTCTCGTCTTAGGTATTGGTAATTTATTACTAAGCGATGAAGGCATTGGTGTTCGTATAGTAGAAGCGCTCGAAGAGCGCTTCTCTTTACCAGAGAACGTCGATGTTATTGATGGTGGCACATCAGGTATGGAAATTTTGCAAGATATCGCTGCAAGAGATCTCCTGATTGTTGCCGATGCGGTAAGAAGTAATCATGAACCTGGCAGTATTTTTGTGTTACATGATGATGATGTTCCCGCACTTTTTACGCAGAAGATCTCGCCTCATCAATTAGGCTTATCTGATGTGCTTATGGCATTGCGTATGACAGATGAATTTCCACGCAAGCTTATTTTAGTGGGCATTGAACCTGCGTCATTAGAGCCAAGCATGTCACTGTCTGACATTGGTCAAAAATCAATGGAAATTGCGTTGGAACATGTCGTCAATATTTTGCGTGAATACGGCATTCCTGTCACACCCAAAGAGGTAACAGCATGAGTGAAATGAGCTGGGATATCGTAGGATACGATGAACCACCTGTTGAGCAACTTGAAGCGCGTTTTAGTGAAATTGCTGAAAAAGAGATGAAAGGGCTTCCTTTTTATCGAGAAGGTATTCCTGTAAAAGCAGGGGGCTTTACCTTATTTGAAAACCAGTGGATTGGGGCTGTCCTTACTCCTTGGATGCTAGAGCTTGTCGTTTTCCCGGGGCCTTCACAAGAATGGCCACATCGAAAAGTAGGTGATCGCATTGGGTTAGAATTACCTTGTGGTCAGATTAAATTCGTTGTGGGTGAGCTTGCTGGTGATATGCAATATCTCGCGTGTTCATTAATGTCGCCACTTGATAGACACCTTTCAGGGGAACATGCTGTTGAGTTGGTGGAAAATAGTGTAAAAATGGCACTTTCTCTTCCTGTTCAGACACAATCCGTAGCAGAAGTTGATTTAAGTCGTCGTTCTCTCTTCCGTGGTCAGTTAAGATCATAGTGTAGAAATTTTACGCGACACAGAGTCACATTCTTCTTATTGAATAGTACAGGAGTCAGAATATGTGTAGCACTTGCGGTTGTGGCGAAGGCAATGTCAGAATTGAAGGCGTAGAGCCTCATTCACATGAGCACCACCATCATCACTCTCATGACCATGATCATCACGACCACGGTCATCATCATGATCACGGCCATCATGGGCATGATCATCATCATGAACACAATGCTACTCCAGCGAATACTGTTCATAAATATATTGATAAGTCTGAACAAAAGCATAAACATAACTACGAAACACATGGTCAGCCTATCATCGTTCATCACCACTATTACCATAACAGTGGTGATGTTCATCTCCATTTTCATAACGATGCACAGCTAAACGAAGCGCCTGTTTTCCATGAACATCATCATGGACATGACGATCATCATGAGCATGATCATTCACACAATCATGACCATGCTCACAGTCACGATCATTCTCATGATCATAACCATGAGCATTCACATCATCATTCTCACAGCCACGATCATGACCACGATCACGAACATGAGCACGAAGAGCAATTTAGCCCTGTGATTGAAAATCAGAATATGCATTATGGCCAAGGTGAAGCGGGAACACATGCTCCCGGTATTAGCCAAAAGCGTATGCTGAAAATTGAAATGGATGTGCTGGATAAAAATAACCGTATTGCTGTTCATAACCGTGAACATTTTGAACAACAAAATGTGTTGGCATTAAACTTAGTCTCAAGCCCAGGCTCCGGTAAAACAACGCTATTAACACAAACCTTAAAACAGTTAGCGCAACGTGTGCCTTGTGCGGTGATCGAAGGCGATCAGCAAACCACTAATGATGCGGATCGTATCCGTGAAACTGGTGTGCCAGCGATCCAAGTGAATACAGGTAAAGGTTGCCACCTTGATGCACAAATGGTGCATGATGCGACACACCAATTAGGCTTACATGATAACAGCGTTCTCTTTATTGAAAACGTGGGTAACTTAGTTTGTCCTGCCAGTTTTGATCTGGGTGAAAAGCATAAAGTTGCGATTCTTTCTGTCACTGAAGGTGAAGATAAGCCACTGAAATACCCGCATATGTTTGCTGCGGCTGATTTAATGATTATCAACAAAATTGATTTAGTGCCACATCTGAATATTGATGTTCAAGCCTGTATTGAATCCGCTCGCCGTGTTAACCCAAATATCGAAATCATTGCGTTATCAGCAACAACGGGTGAAGGCATGGAAGAGTGGTTAGCTTGGTTGGAGAGTCGTTTATGTGCTTAGGTGTTCCAGCTAAGATTGTTGAGGTGGGCGAAGACGTCCACCAACTCGCTTATGCCGAAGTCAGTGGCGTCAAACGTGCTGTTAATATTTCGATGGTATGTGAAGGCGAACCTAGTGAATTATTAGGCAAATGGGTACTTATTCATGTGGGATTTGCCATGAGTATTCTTGATGAGCAAGAAGCACAAGATACCCTTGATGCATTACAGCATGTCTATGGTGTGACCCTCGAAGAGGCTGATGATGCAGTACGTTGATGAATTTCGTGATCCCGAACTTGCGAAAGCCTTACTAGCCCAAATCCGTGAAACTATTTCACAATGGCCTCATCCTATTAAACGTCCATTACAAATTATGGAAGTGTGTGGTGGGCATACACATGCCATTTTTAAATTTGGTCTAGATCGCTTATTACCAGAAGAAATTGAATTTGTTCATGGACCGGGTTGTCCTGTTTGTGTATTACCGATGGGGCGAATTGACGCCTGTTTAGAAATTGCAGCCCGTCCTGATGTCATTTTCTGTACTTTTGGTGATGCAATGCGAGTACCGGGACGTAATGGCTCAATGCTTGATGCACGTCGTCGTGGCAGTGATATTCGTATTGTCTACTCACCGCTCGATTCCCTCAAAATTGCACAAGATAATCCAGATAAACAAGTCGTCTTTTTTGGTTTAGGTTTTGAAACTACGATGCCAAGTACTGCAATGACGCTACAACAAGCGAAATTGCGCGGACTCAAAAATTTCTCTCTGTTTTGCCAGCATATTACTATCGTGCCGACTTTACGTTGTTTACTAGAACAAGATGATGTTCGCATTGACGGCTTTATTGCTCCAGGGCATGTGAGTATGGTGATTGGCTGTACGCCATATCAACCGCTATGTGACGAATTTGAAAAGCCTTTTGTGGTGACAGGATTTGAACCATTAGACTTATTACAAGCTATACTGATGGTCATTAAACAACTTAAAGCAAAAGCAGAAAATACAGATTATGTTTTAAGTATTGAAAACCAATATAGTCGCATTGTACCGAATGAAGGTAATAAGTTGGCTCAAAAAGCACTTAGCGAAGTGTTTATGTTAAAAGAAACCAGTGAATGGCGTGGACTGGGTGAAATCCCAATGTCAGGTATTCAATTAACACCTGCTTATTCTGAGTTTGATGCTGAATTACGTTTTACTCCCGCCCCGCAGAAAGTGGCTGATAATCCGCAATCTCGCTGTGGTGATGTATTAACAGGACGATGCAAACCTTCCGATTGCCCACTCTTTGGTAAAAGTTGTACACCAGAAACGGCATTGGGTGCCTTGATGGTATCATCTGAAGGTGCATGTGCGGCTTATTATCAGTATCGCCGTGAAGGTAATATATGAAACAACCTGATGAAATCACCTTAGCCCAAGGAAACGGCGGGCAAGGTATGCAGCAACTTATCGAAGGACTATTTTTAAAAGCGTTCGATAATCCATTATTAAATGAAAAAGAAGATCAAGCGCGGATCGCCTTAAATGAGTTAACCACACTGGGCGATCGTCTTGCTTTTAGTACAGATAGCTATGTCATCGATCCCATTATTTTCCCTGGTGGAAACATTGGTAAATTATCGGTCTGCGGGACGGCTAACGATCTTTCTGTTGGTGGTGCGGTTCCTCGTTATCTTTCATGTGGTTTTATTTTGGAAGAAGGGCTTCCTTTTGAAACCTTAGAAACCCTTGTGATGGCAATGGCAAAAGCCGCGCAACAAGCGGGCATTCAAATTGTTACGGGTGATACGAAAGTGGTTCCTCGTGGTGCTGCGGATAAGATTTTTATTAACACTGCGGGTATTGGTGTGATCCCAACCAAAATTCATTGGGCTGCATCAAACATTAAAGCAGGCGATAAGATCTTAGTGAGTGGCACGATTGGCGATCATGGTGCAACAATCCTGAATCTGCGTGAAAATTTAGGGCTTGAAGCGGATCTGCAAAGTGACTGCGCGGTTCTTGAGCCAATGATTGCCCCTTTACGCCAAATCGAAGGAATTAAAGCACTACGTGATGCAACTCGAGGTGGTGTGACGGCGATTTTGCATGAGTTTGCTCAAGCCAGCGGTTGTGGCATGAACGTGCATGAAAGCAAATTACCTATGAAACAATCTGTTCGTGGTGTATGCGAATTATTGGGACTTGAAGCGCTTAATTTCGCTAACGAAGGAAAAATTGTTTTAGTAGTTTCACCAGAAGCGGAAGCTCAAGTACTTGAAGCACTGCATCAACATGCTTTAGGCAAAGACGCTTGCACGATTGGCGAAGTCACAACGGATAATTATATTCGTTTAACAGGTATTTTCGGTACTAGTCGTATTCTCGACCTACCTTATAACGAGCCTTTACCTCGTATCTGCTAAACACTTATTCCCCACTTATAAATTGAAATGTTCACTGAATTTATAAGTGGGATAAGTTACCCACTTGTTACAAAAAATTGTTATAACGCAAATTTCTCTCATTTATCTGAATACTGACTCTTTGATAAAAAAATTATCGGAGTAACATGTTCGCCTCATCCTACTGCGTGGAGAGTGTCTCTCGTAGAGGTTAGCTCTAGGAAAAAACATGTCTTGGTCAGAATTTAAATCTCAATACCTGATCCGTTTTTGGAAGCCTCTTCCAGCTGTTATCGCGGCAGGTATCTTATCAACTTATTACTTTGGTTTAACCGGCACTTTCTGGGCTGTCACTGGTGAGTTTACTCGCTGGGGTGGTCACGTTATGCAATGGTTCGGTGCTCATCCTGAAGAATGGGGTTATTTTAAAATCATCGGTCTTGAAGGTACGCCATTAACGCGTATTGATGGCGTGATGATTATCGGGATGTTTGGAGGTTGCATTATGGCGGCTCTTTGGGCCAATAACGTCAAACTTCGTCATCCTCAACATAAAATTCGTATTCTTCAAGCTGTTCTAGGTGGGATCATCGCAGGTTTTGGTGCTCGTTTAGCAATGGGTTGTAACCTTGCTGCCTTCTTTACGGGTATTCCTCAGTTCTCTTTACATGCTTGGTTCTTTGCGGTTGCAACGGCAGTCGGTTCCTACTTCGGTGCCAAGCTGTCATTGATGCCACTGTTCCGTATTCCAGTAAAACTGCAAAAAGTCAGCCAAGCGTCACCTATCACTCAAGATAAACAACGTGCGAAACGTCGCTTTAGATTGGGAATGGTTATCTTTTTTGCCATGATTGCGTGGTCTTTAATTATTCTCTTTGATTCACCAAAACTGGGTTTCGCCATGCTAGGCGGTATTGGTTTTGGTATTTTAATTGAACGTGCACAAATCTGTTTTACTTCTGCTTTCCGTGACTTATGGATAACAGGCAGAACCCATATGGCAAAAGCGATTATCATCGGTATGGCGGTGAGTGCCATTGGGATCTTTAGCTATGTCCAATTAGGTGCAGCACCTAAAATTATGTGGGCGGGACCTAATGCGGTAATTGGCGGTTTACTCTTCGGTTTCGGTATTGTGCTTGCTGGTGGGTGTGAAACTGGCTGGATGTATCGCGCTGTTGAAGGTCAAATTCACTTTTGGTGGGTTGGATTAGGCAATGTGATTGGTTCGACGTTACTCGCTTATTATTGGGATGATTTTTCAGCCATCTTAGCGACTGATTATGACAAAATTAATTTACTTGATACTTTTGGGCCAGTAGGTGGATTAGGCGTGACATATCTGATGTTGGGTCTGTCATTTGTGTTGTTGCTTTGGTGGGAGAAACACTTCTTCCGTAAAAAAACACAACAAGCACACTCTATTTCAACCCAGATTAATAAGGAAATCGCATGAGCCAGAAAGACACTATTATTCCCGATTATCGTTTAGATATGGTTGGCGAACCTTGTCCTTACCCTGCGGTGGCAACGCTTGAAGCCATGCCATCTCTGAAAAAAGGCGAAATTTTAGAAGTGGTCAGTGATTGCCCGCAATCAATCAACAATATTCCACTTGATGCGAAAAACTACGGTTATACCGTGTTAGATATTCAACAAGATGGCCCAACTATTCGTTATTTAATTCAAAAATAATCTTTATTTTTCATTAAATAAAAAAACAGCCTATACATAGAGAATGATAGGCTGTTTTCTTGAATAATATTATTACTCTGCTTCGCCGCCTAGGACTTCGGTGACTCGTTCAATTAAAGCGCTGAGTTCACCGGTCATTAAAATAAAGTCGGCATCAAAACGTTGGGCAAAATCAGCTTTATCAATGTCATCATTTTGCTCACGTAAAGTTTCACTGAATTTAATGCGTTTGATAGAACCATCATCACAAAGCATAAATTGCAGGCGATCTTCCCAATCTACAGAGAGTTTGGTGACAAATTTACCTGCTTCAATATGCGTCGCAATTTCATCAGAGACTAATTCCTGTTTCTTACAACGAATAACGCCACCTTCATCTAAGACCGCTTTTAGCTCGGCTTCATCCATCAAGGTAAAGCCAGCTGGGAGTTCTCCAGAGCGTACCCACTCTGTCATTTTTAATTCAACGGATTCATTAAAGTTCAAAGGAACAACAGGTAATGAACCTAAGGTCTTACGCAGCAGGGCTAAGTTATCTTCAGCGCGTTTTGCACTGCCCGAATCAACAATAACGAGTTGTTTTTCTAAATCGAGCCAAATAAATGTTTGTGAGAATTTACTAAAAGCACGAGGAAGCAGAGTGTGCACCACTTCATCTTTTAAGGTGGCTTTCTCTGTTTTTTTCAGTTTACGTCCTTGCTCACCTTCAAGTTTTTCAACTTTGTCTTGCAGTGCTTGTTTAATAACTGTCGCAGGTAAAATTTTGTCTTCTTTCCGTGCACACATCATGACTTGTTTGCCAGCAACATGGATAAGCGCTTCACCGCGATCACCCATCGGCGAAACCCAACCTGTCCGAGTCATATCTTGGCTACTACAAGGTGTGAATGCCAATGAGGCAAGCTGTTGTTCTAACTCATCCATTGACAGTGCTATCTCTTTATTTAAGCGATAGACTAAAATATTTTTAAACCACAGCATCTGACATTCCCCTTAATCATTATTTACCACAATATGATACTGAATGTTTAGGGTATCTAAAAGGTAATATCCCTTAAAAGAAAATCTATACCGTGCTATTTAATAAAAAGATAAAAAAAGCTGAAACGAATAATTAGTAAATCTACTCTATGATAATGAGTTTTATTCTTATCTGAATTAGATCGATTAAGAATATTGATAATGAAATAGCATGATTTTTAGTACAAACCATTATGTGATAATAATCACAAGATTTTATTTTTATACTCTTTTTTGTTTACAAACTGAAATCACTTTCAGATTTATCTCTGCATTAATTTACAAAACAAAAATATTCTTGACGCTCTTGTGTGATAATTATCACAAAATAAGGAAAATGTAGGAGGGGGTTTTTCACAATAAGCAAAGTGATTAAGATCACAAATATTGATATTTTTTTTCAAATATCGTTAAAAGAGCACGATTGGGCTTTTTATATTAACCAGTGTTATAGTTTAGATTTTATAATGTTTCATTGGGTTTTGTTGTTGCTTGTACGTATTGATTAGATATTGTAATTGAATAGCATTCTTGTGCTTCTCTTTTGAATATTTATAGATAATTATTCTTTTTTGATGGGATGTTACTCGTTACCACTAGTTAAATTGTATTTAAATTCGACTTTGCCTTTATTTAAATAAGAAATAAATATAAAGATAAAAAATTATTAATTAGGAATAACAATATTTAAATCTTTAGTGTTATTTATTTAGTGGTTAAAATTAATACTTCCTTTTAAATATATTAAATAGGGGGATAAATTTTTTATTAGCAAAAAAAAGAGTCTTATAAAGAAATGAAATATAAAAGAAAAATCTAAAAGTGCTATTTTTAAAAAGTTGATTAAGTTCAAAAAACACGTATCTTTACCTTTAATTGTGATACCTATCACTTGAGTATGTAACCATGAAAATACACATTGGTGTAATTGTGGGCTGTATCACGAAAGTTGGGCTTTTTTTTGAGTAACATGCCATCGAAAACTCAACAACCTATTTCTTTTCCTGACAGAAATAAAAGTAATGCCTTTATTTAAATATAATGAGGATATTATTTTTGTGTCTTATTGGTGATTACGTCTGTGTCAAGGAAATTAAAGCCTTTAAGAAAATTTTGTAGAGTCATAATTAGTAGCTATAAAAATTATCAATTGTGAGAGCGATTTTCTTTTTCGAAATTCGTGGCAGAGATCTTTTGCCTGAATCTCAGGTCAACTATATACGGCGGTATTATTTTTGACCTTAAAGAAAGTCATAAAACTATAGAAAATAGATAGATGGGTATTTTAATCATGAAAAGCTTGAAGCCTCTAGCAGCACTGGTTGGTTTGTTGGTTCTTTCTGGATCGGCAAACGCGGTAAACGTGTATAACGATAAAGGTACACGTTTCGATGTAAATGGTCAGTTCCGTTTAAAAACACAAGTGACCAGCCAAAATCACGAAATGAAAATGACGGATGATGGTAGCCGTATCGGTTTCTTTGGTTCACACGAACTGACTAACGATATCAAAGTCTTTGGTAAATTAGAGTGGGGTTCAGACACTCAAAGAACGAATAGCGAAAACCCTAAATCAAACTTTGAAATGTACAACCGTGTGGGTTATGTCGGCTTTTCTCACCGTGATTATGGTCAAATCCAATTTGGTCGTACTTATATTCCAATTGACTGGGTGAAAAAATCAAGCTACGGCTACGGTAACACAGGTGTATTTTACTTTAGCGATGTATTAGGTCGTTCAGTAGGTTACTCTGGTGGTGAAACTAGCGTTAATGGTAAATATGTAAACTATAATGGTGTTGGTAAAAACAACTTTATGACCCGTTTACCACAAACTATTTTCTTAGAAACTAACCGTTATGAAGGCTTTAAATTAGCAGGTACTGTAACAGGTAAAACTGGTGATGATGGTCGCCGTGTAGCGGGTGATATTACTCGTGCTTACTCATTAGTTGGTTTCTATAAATCAACTTTCGGTTTAGAGTTTGATGCGGGTTACTCTGCGGCTAAAGGTGAAGCAAATAATTCAGGTCCAAATAAAGATAAAACACCAGAAAACAGTATCTTAGCGTTTGGTGCGGAATACTTCTTCCCAGGTCGTGAATTTTCTATCGGTTTAGACTATGGTCAATCTCGTGGTAAAAATCCAGGCTTAGCACTGTATTCAAACCAAGCTCCGCGTGGCTGGAACTCAGTGAAAGGCGATTGGAAAGCTGACTTGTATGGTGTTGGTGTGAAATGGCACTGGGATCGTATCGAAAGTGGTATGTATGCGGGTTACTACCTGCGTGATGGTGATGCCAACACATTCAACTACAAAAAAGAAACCTATACTATGGGTGTAGATAAACGTTTTGCGGTATCTAAATACAACAACTTACGTTTATTCGCTGAAGTTGCATATGATGACGCACGTAGCGAAAACCCGAAATATGAAGATAAAAAGCAATATATCTTCGAAACTGGTATGCGTCTGTACTTCTAGTCCTGACAAAAGCATTACCGTTTGATAGAAGTAACCAAAGGAGAGCGATTTCGCTCTCCTGTTAACCAATATATAAGGGGTGTGTAATGGTTAAGAACGTGTTGAAAATTTCAACATTAGCAATGTTTGTCGCATTCAACGTGAATGCTGCGACAGTCGATCTTCGTATTATGGAGACGTCTGATGTTCACAGTAACTTAATCGACTTTGACTACTTCAAAGACAAACCAACAGAACAGTTTGGTTATGTCCGTACTGCTAATTTAATCAAAGCAGCAAAAGCTGAAGCAACCAATGCGATTTTAGTTGATAACGGCGACTTGATCCAAGGTAGCCCGCTGGCTGACTATCAAGCAGCTAAAGGCTTAGAAAAAGGCGAATCTCATCCAGCTCACCAGCTGATGAACACCATGGGTTACACAGTAGGTAACTTTGGTAACCATGAATTTAACTATGGTTTAGATTACCTGAAAAAAGCCATTGCCGGTGCTAAATTCCCTTACATCAACGCCAACGTGATGGATGCGAAAACAGGCAAAAACTATTTCACACCTTATATCATTGTTGATACACCAGTAAAAGATCGTGATGGTAAAGAACACACTATCAAGATTGGTTATATCGGCTTCGTTCCACCACAGATCTTAATCTGGGATAAAGCCAATCTGGATGGTAAGGTCGTTGTAAACGATATTACAGAAACAGCGAAAAAATTCGTCCCTCAAATGAAAAAAGAGGGTGCTGACCTGATTGTGGCTATTCCTCACTCTGGTTTTGCCTCAGAGCCATACAAAGCAATGGCTGAAAACTCTGTTTATTATTTAAGCGAAGTTGAAGGCATCAATGCAATCATGTTTGGTCACGCTCATGGCGTATTCCCAAGCAAAGAATTTGAAGGCATTAAAGGTGTTGATGTTGCTAAAGGTACTGTAAATGGCGTTCCTGCGGTTATGCCAGGACAATGGGGTGATCACTTAGGTGTCGTTGATATGGTTATCAACAACGACAGCGGCAAATGGGTGATGACACAAGCAACAGGTGAAGCACGTCCTATCTTTGATAAAGCGAACAAAAAAGCATTAGTTGAACGTGATGCTGAATTAGCGCAAATCATTGAAAAAGCACACCAAGGTACTCGTGATTTCGTGGGTAAACACATTGGTAAAGCTTCTGCCAATATGTACAGTTTCTTAGCATTAGTACAAAGCGATCCAACTGTACAAATCGTTAATGATGCACAAGTTGATTACACTAAACACTTTATTCAAGGTGATCCGAACTTAGACGGTTTACCAGTATTAGGTGCAGCTGCGCCATTTAAAGCGGGTGGTCGTAAAAACGCACCAGCAGACTTCGTAGAAGTTGAAAAAGGTGACTTAACATTCCGTAACGCTGCAGACTTATACCTGTATCCAAACACATTAGTGGTCGTTAAAGCGACCGGTGCTGATGTTGTTGAGTGGTTAGAATGTTCTGCGGGTATGTGGAACCAAGTTGATCCAAATTCAACTAAACCACAAGAACTGATCAACTGGGATGGTTTCCGTACTTATAACTTCGATACCATTAGTGGTGTGAACTATAAAGTTGACCTAACTCAACCAGCTAAATATGACGTTGATTGCCAAGTCGTTAATAAAGATGCGAATCGTATCAAAGACGTGACTTATGAAGGCAAGCCAATCGATCCTAAAGCAACATTCCTGATCGCAACAAATAACTACCGTGGATACGGTGGTAAGTTTGCGGGTACTGGTGAAGCAAATATTGCGTTCGCATCTCCAGATGAGAACCGTGCAATCTTAGCTTCTTACATTGCTAAACAAACGAAAGAAAAAGGCGAAGTTGCAACTAAAGCTGCTAACAACTGGTCATTCTTACCTATTAAGACTGACAAAGCGTTAGATGTACGTTTTGAAACGTCGCCAAGTGAAAAAGCGGCTGCATTTATTAAAGATTTCTCTCAATATCCAATGACCTTTGTGGAAAATGATGAAATCGGTTTTGCAATTTACAAAATTGATTTAACAGAGAAAAAATAAGCCATTAAAGCCTGTCCATTCTGGGCAGGCTTCTCTTACCTTTTTGAACCAAAAGAGTAAAACTTATTGCTCTTTAAGGGGATTTTATGCGCTTTATGAAGCTATTACCTGCTGCTTTTGCTTTAGTATTAGCAGGATGTGCAACGCAAGCACCTGAAATTACAGAACCATTAAAACCTCAAGCTAAATTAGTTGAAGGCGTATCTTGTATTTTACCTGATGCACCAACAGCACCTTACGACTACATTGCTTCTAATGATCGCTATGGTCAAAACAGCACAGCATCAACAGATTACTTTAAGTTAGCGATTAACTACTCACCCGCTTTTTGTGATTATAAAAGTAATAACATTAAGCGTTTAAATAACGACAATGAAAAAGATCGTGCAAAACGTGAGTATGATAAATTTGAAATCCAATGCTTCTCAGATAATAAATTTGGTTGGATTGTTCATGGGCTGTGGGCTGAAACCTGTGATGGTAAATCATGGGAAGAGTGCCGTGATTGGAAAGACATACGCAAGCATCCTCGTTTATGTAAAGGCGATTTACCACCTTTAGAATACTCTGCTATCAAACCTTATCTGTGTGATTCTCCGGGTATCGACTTACTACAAGGTGAGTGGGAAAAACACGGTGTATGTGCGTTTGATACACCAGATGCATTCTTTGGTAAACAAAAAGAGTTGTATGAAGCGTTAGTATTACCAGAAGGCCGTCCTTCAAACAGTGCATTGATTAAGTTCTTAAAAGAACACAATCCATCATTGAAGGATAAGGAAATTCAAATTAATCGAGATGAATTCTATATCTGTTATAGCAAAGATTTCGAAGTCATTGATTGTCCGAAACGTGAATTTTGATCTTAGGGATAAATTTTAAATGAACCATAAATATAAACTCGTTGCACTGGCAGTAAGCTCAGTCTTATTAGCTGGTTGTGCAAAGAACTACGACGAAGCTAATGTTGTTGATGTGCGTGTTATCGCAATGAACGACTTCCACGGTGCACTAAAAGCGCCAGGTCCAAACAAACCTGGTGGCATCGAGCACATGGCAACATTAATCAAAGAAATGAAGAAAGATAACCCGAACAACATCGTTGTTGCAGCGGGTGATATGGTTGGTGCAAGCCCACTGTTATCTTCAATGTTCCATGATGAACCTTCTATTGAAGCGTTATCATTAGCTGGCTTAGAAGCAACGTCTGTGGGTAACCACGAATTTGATAAAGGCATGAGCGAGTTACTGCGTAAACAGAACGGTGGTTGCCACCCAGTAACAGGTTGCCAAGGTCCAACTGAATTTAAAGGCGCTGATTTCCAATACTTAGCCGCTAACGTTATTGTTAACGAAACAGGTAAAACATTACTGCCTGAATATGTTATCAAAGAATTTAATGGTATCCCTGTTGCATTTATCGGTGTCACACTGGAAGGTACTGCGGCAATCGTAACACCTAAAGGTACTGAAGGTTTAAGTTTCCATAACGAAGCGAAAACAATCAACGCATTAGTGCCTCAGTTAAAGGCGCAAGGTGTTCAAGCGATTGGTGTGTTAATTCACGAAGGTGCTGCACAACGTCGTGACGGTGGTCCTGTGAATATCAACGCATGTAATGGTATTACTGGTAAAGTATTAGGTGTTGTTGATCAATTAGATCCTGCGATTGACTTCGTTGTGACCGGTCATACTCACCAAGCTTATAACTGTACTATCAACGGTAAATCAGTGACATCTGCGCAATCAAATGGTGCAATGTTAACGCGTATCGATCTGAAACTAGACAAAACAACAAAAGACGTTGTTGATGTTGAAGCACGTAATATTTGGGTTGATAACCGCAAATATGAAAAAGATCCAGCCGTTACCAAACTGTTAGAAGCTTACGAAAAAATCGCAACCCCATTAGCTAACCGTATCATTGGTAAGTTAGAAGGTAATTTAACGAAGCAAACTAACGACGCGGGTGAGTCTGCACTGGGTCAAGTGATTGCTGATGCGCATTTATACACTGCAAAACCAAAAGATATGGGTGGCGCACAAATCGCATTTATGAACAGCGGTGGTATTCGTGCTGATATGACAGGTGGCGACGTTTCTTATAACGCAATCTACACAGTACAGCCATTCTCTAACGTACTGTTAACTCAAACATTAACAGGTGAGCAAATCAAACGCCTGTTAGAACAACAATGGGATCGTTCACGTCCACAAGTGTTAGCGATTTCAGGTAACTTCCAGTACACATGGGATAGCAAAGCATCTAATGGTAACCGTGTTATCGTTGAATCAATGAAAATTGATGGTAAACCAGTAGATATGAAAGCGAACTACCGTGTTGTTGCTAACGAATACTTAGCAACAGGTGGTAGTAACTTCTCTGTACTGAAAGAAGGTAAAGATCCAGTTTACAGCGTGCCAGATGTTGATGCAGTCGTGAAATACTTTGCTGAGCAGTCTCCAATTGCTCAACCAAAAGCGAATAACATCACACGTAAATAACGTATTTTCATACGCCTTGTGAAAATCGCACCTCTTACGGGAGGTGCGTAAATAAATAAAGAGAGCAAAGTGTTGAACACAAAGGGTCCATCCCTACCTTTGTATTCATTACGCACTTTGCTCTTTTTTATGTTTTTTATTGGAGAATAAGTATTTTTTTAGTGAGCATGAAGGCATAAGCAACAAAGTTGGAATCTTTACAACATATCATCTGTGGTGTATTGTTGCGTTTAGCGACAAAAGATTTCATTTTTTGTCGTGAGTTATTAACATAAAAATTTATAGCGTTTTAATTCTATAAAGTTGTAACACCCGATAGGTATTAGGAGTGTAAATCATGGCTATTTCCGTAAGATTAGATGAAGACTTTGTGTCTGATGCTAAAATTCATGCGGAAGCGAAAAGCAGAAGTGTTCCTAAACAAATTGAACACTGGGCTAAAATAGGGCGTATAGCTGAAGATAACCCTGATCTGCCATATAGCTTTATCGAAGAATTGTTACTGGCACAGGCGGAAGTCGAAAACAAAAAGGTTTCTCGATATGTCCGAACCACAAAAAGAGATTGATGTTTATCAGTCAGCTCGATTTGAAAAGGCAATGAAAAAGTTGCCTGAATCAGATGTGAAAATTATTGAAGATGAAATTGATCAAATAATTGATAATCCATTGATTGGTGAACAGAAAAAAGGTGATCTTACTCATCTTAGAGTACATAAATTTAGGCTTAATGAGCTGACTGTACTACTCGGCTATTCATGGGTCGCCAACAAAGTTGAACTGTATTTATTGCATATAGGTTCTCATGAGAATTTCTATAATGCTCAGAAGAAACAGCGAAAGACTGATCTAAAACTGATTACAACATAAAAGAAAGGTGGCCTAATGCCACCTTTCTTTTATGTTGGATATGGGCAAAAAAAAGCCCACAGTGGCTGTGGGCAAGGAATGAAAGTAAAAAAAAGAGGGTATTACTTATTGCTAGGGTCTTTTGTCAGATGTCTGTTCTAACACTTATTTGAAGATTTTAAAGCGTGCATCATCTTCCATATAATTCTTTTCACCAGCCTCTTGTTCAATTGAACCAAAGACCATTTGAGCTCTTAGTTTCCATGTTTTTGGCAGATCCCAAGTTGCATGAACTTCGTCATCAATAATTGGGTTGTAGTGTTGTAATGAAGCACCTACGTTCTCTGCTGCTAATGCAGTCCAAACAGAGAGTTGCGCCATACCACTTGCTTGTTCTGACCATACAGGGAAGTTATCCGCATACAGTGGGAATTGTTCTTGAAGACCTTTTACGATATCAGTGTCTTCAAAATAAAGAATTGAACCTGCGCCTGCTGCAAAGCTATTAATTTTCGCTTCAGTTGCACTAAATGCTTCTGCTGGCACTAATTTTTTCAGGGTATTTTTAACGATATCCCACAGTTTTTGATGTTGTTCACCAAACAGAACAACAACACGAGATGTTTGTGAGTTAAATGCAGTTGGGCTCTCTTTAACCGCTTCTTTGATAACTTCAGTGACTCTGTCTTCGCTAATTGGAAGTTGATTACCTAAATGATAAATTGTTCTACGTTTTTTCATTAAATCAGTAAATGCGTTAGACATGATTGTCTCCTTGATAAATTTAAGCGCTTAAAGCGTGTCTTAGCTTGAGCTAATCTATGGACATACTATAGGGCTTAGTAGTGATTTATTGATATATAAAAAATTTAATCAGCTACGTCAAAATATTCGACCTAGTTTTTAACTACTTGATTTAAAATCTGTTTATCTACATATCTAAACTCAGGAGCAAGCTGGCTAATGCCAACACCTCCGGCTTTCTTCACTTTAATTTGCACTGGAATGCGCTCTTTCATGGCTTCTACGTGACTAATTACACCAATAATTTTTCCAGATGCGTTGAGGCTATCGAGAGCGTCTAATGCAATATCTAAGGTATCAGGATCTAATGTGCCAAAGCCTTCATCTAGAAATAGTGATTCGATTTGAGTTTTGTTACTGACCAAATCTGAAAGCGCTAAGGCGAGCGATAAGCTGACTAAAAAACTTTCGCCACCAGAGAGCGTGCGAGTATCCCGTAGCGCATCAGCTTGCCATGTATCGGCAATTTGTAATTCAAGGCTTGCTGGTGTTTTACGTTGCAAGAAATAACGACCATGAAGCTTTTCTAAACGACGATTAGCCAAATAAATTAGATGATCAAGCGTTAAGCCTTGAGCAAATCGGCTGAACTTATCTCCTGATGCAGATCCCACCAATTCGTTTAAGTAACTCCAATCATCAAAGTGAGATTGCTGTTTCGTTATTTTGTCGAGTAAGGCTTGTTGTTCTTTGCGTTTTTCTTCATCAGTACGCAGTTGCTCTTGAATGCGGAATTTGGTTTCTTGTATATGAGCCAGCTGTGTTTCTAGTGCTAATAAATGTGTAGTGATTTGTTCAATATTTTGCTCAGTCGATAACAACGGTTGTTGTAACAAGTGCTGCTGATATGCCTTTTCTTGAGTGTCTAAGCGAGTTTTTTCTTGCAATAATCTATCAAGTCGTTGTTTTTGCTGTTCTTGTAAACAGTTTCTTTCTTCGACTGATAACAGAGAGGCTAAAAATGCATTTTCATCAGCAAACGGACTGTTTTTTAACGCATGTTGATATTGTTCAATAATGTCTTGTGAACGCGTTTGTAACCGTTGTAGTGATTTTTCATTTTCCTGATATTGACCAATAAGCTGATTTAAACGGATTTCGAGTCGGTTTTTTTCTTCGCTATATTGCTCAATTTGTTTTTGTAACAATTGACTCTGTTTATCTAATTCATTACGCGCATCTTCGGTGGTTTGTGTCCCGAATAACGCTTGGCGTTGTGCTTTTAGCTGTTCTTGTTGCTGATGTAGTTGTTGTAAATGGATTAAAACAGCATCAAGTTCTTTTTGAATTTCAGATAAATAGCGTTTTCTTTCTTGCAGTGTTGATAACAATTCGCGGATTGTTTGTTGTAATTCGTGATGTGTTTTTAAGGTTGATTGATATTGTTGGCTCTCTTTTTTACGCGCAATAAGCCATTGAATTTTATCTTCACATTCCTGTAATTCATAACCTTGCTGTTTGACAAGAGATTGAAGATCCTGAGTTAACTGGGTTTGTTGTTGAAGATATTGCGTTGTTTGTTGTTGTTTATTGATGGCTTCTTTTTGTTGTTGCGCAAATTCATTTTGCTGATGAAGGATCGCTTGCTGTTGTTGATTAAATTGCTCTTTGGTATCAGATAGCAGTTTGTATTCTTGCTGAATTTTGGTTTCTAACGCTTTATAGCTGGATTGCTTTTGTGTGAGTAAATTATCTTTTTTCTCAAGCTCTGCATCCAATTTAGCCAAAGCATCTTCTTCGCAATCAACATCAGGTATTGTGTGCGTTTGTGCTAAGGTTCGCCATTGTTGTTTTAATGTCGCTATATCTTGGGTGAGTTGCTCAAGATCTTCATTAAGCTTTTCGTTTTGAGTTTGATAGCCAGCACACTGTGTTTTTTGTTCCACTAACTCTATAGTTAATGCATGTACTTGCTGTGTTAAGGTATCTAACCGTGATTTCGTTTCATCAGTTTGAATTTCTTTATATTTTTCAACATAAGGATGCTCGGTTGAACCACAAACAGGACATGGGGTATCTTTAACTAAACGTTGTCTCTCTTCTTCATATTCTGCTAACTTTCGTATTAGCAGATAATTATCGTTTAAGTCTTTAAGATGTTGTTCTTTCTCTTTTAAAACAATGTCATTTTTATGGATGCTTTCAGTCAGCATTGCTATTTTTTGCTGATTTTCTGAATAGCTTTTTTGGTATTGATATTCAGTTTTGATATTGCGTTGTAATTGGGTTTGTAATCCCATTAGTTTAGCGAGTGCATTTCGTTGTTGTGAAATTTGTTGCAAACGATGAGGGATATCCGCAATAGCATCAGCTTTATTTTGTTGCTCAAGTTGTGTTTGTAATTCGCTTAATTGTTGTTGCTGTAAGTTAAGATTGTACTGTTGCACTTCTAGCGCTTTGGTCGCTTTTTCTAATTCGAGTTTAAGTAAGCATTCTTTTTCTTGTTCTGCTTTTTCACTTTTCTGGCTAATTAGATATTTCTCTGTAATTTCATCATATTGCTCAAAATAACGTTGCCATAACGGTAAATTTTCAGCCAGTTGAGCATGAGCTATATGCTGATTTAAATATTCGTCTAATTCATTAAATTGTTTTTGTGAGCCAGCTAATTTGGCTTCAGTTAACTGTATTTTTTCCAGATATTCTGATTGCGTTTTTTCTAGCGTATTTTTTTGCTGTGTTTTTACTGAAATATCTTGTTGTAGCAAGATTAACCGATTATCTAATGGTGCTACTTTTTCACGTATAAGCTGCAATATTTGCTGTTTTTTTTCATCGTGTTGTTTAAATGTGTTACGAGCCTCGATTAAATGCTGATTAATAGGTTGGCTCTGTTGTTCAATGAGCTGTTTTTCTGCTGTTAGTGTTGAGAGTTGTGACTCAATATAGGTTTGTTCTTTTAATAGACGATCCTTTTCATCATAAATTGGGCGGATTTTTTCTGCTGGTTCGCTATTTTCAAGACGTTGAATATCGGGTTTGGCGGCGATTAAGGCTTCTTGTGCTAAGTTAACTTCGGTTTGTGCTAATAGTTTGTTTTTATTAAGTTCAGTTTCTTTTTCTTGCCACTGTTTTGCTGCTTGATATTCCAGCTGTTCTTTTTGTAATCGGCTCTCTTTGACAAAAAGATCGGTTTGTTCAGTTAATAACGCTTGGCGAGCATTTTCATCTAATAACGCCATCATTTCGGCTTGCTGTTTTAGTGCTTTTAATGCTTGTTCTTCTTCACGCCAATGTTTAAAGATAGATTGGGAGATATGGCGATAAATATCTGTGCCAGTGAGTTCTTCGAGTAATTCAGCACGAGATTTATCATCTGCATTTAAAAAAGCCGCAAATTGTCCTTGAGAAAGCAACATAGATTTAGTGAAACGATCAAAATCAAGGCCCGTAATATTAATGATCATCTCTTTCACTTGGCTTATTTTGCTTGCTAATATTTTGTCTTCGCCTCCTGTTGTATTTATTTTAACAAGTTCAGCCTGTGGCGCTTGAAGATTGCCATCTTCTTTATAATTAGCTCGGCGTTGTTCCCAAAATGCTCGATAAGCCACACCTTTGACTTCAAATTCGACTTCGGTCAAACACTCTGCGGTATGACGAGTCATTAATTCATTTTGAGATTGTGTGACTTTATCTAATCGTGGTGTTCTATGATAAAGCGCCAAACTAATCGCATCTAACAGAGTGGTTTTTCCTGCCCCCGTGGGGCCTGTAATGGCAAATAATCCATTGCTGATAAAAGGCTCTTGGTTAAAGTTAATCTTCCACTCGCCTTTTAAGGAGTTAATATTTTTAAATCGCAGACTTAAGATTTTCATTATGCTTCGTTATCCTCTTTCTCTGCCATTTCAACTGCTTGTTTAAATAATGTTGTTAAACGAGTTTTAGTTTCTTCTGAATCAAACTCATGCTGTTCTAAACGTCTTTCAAAAACATCATAAACGGTTAATTCGGTCAGTGTTTCGTTCTCATTTTGAGTGAACGCTTGGCGTTGTTTTCTCGCTCTTCTTAATAAGATCACATCAAAAAGCGGATCGTTAGTTAGCTCTTGAATACGGGTTTGTATATCACTGAGATAATCTTGTGTTGAAACTTCGATATCCAACCAAATAGTGGTATCTATTTCACCGTATTGTTTTTTTAAATCCTCAAGTTGTATCGCTATTTCTTTTAATGAACCACTGATAGTGCGTAGTAACTGAAATTCAGGAATAGGTAATAGTGTGAGGTTAGTTAATTTTTCTTGCTCAAAATCGATAAGGCAGATACTTTTCTGTTGTCCACATTCATCAAAACTTAACGGAATAGGAGAGCCGCTATAACGAATATGACCTGATTTATTCACCACTTGAGGGCGATGAATATGACCAAGGGCAATATAGTCAAATTCAGGAAATAGGGTTGCTGAAAAGGCTTCTAAGGTGCCGATATAAATTTCACGGACGGAATCTGTCACACTCGCTCCAATCGTGGTGAGATGACCCGTTGCAATAATGGGAATATCGACATTTAATTGCTGACGTAATTCGAGAGCTGCTTGATATTGAGCTTGATAATATTCAGCAATCGCTTCTTTTAAGGCTGTTTGTTTTTCAGCACCTGATTGCCCACTTTTACTGCTGATCATGTCTCTAGGGCGTAGATAAGGGATTGCACAAAGTAATGCTCCTGGAGTGTTATCTTTTTTAGGAAGAATTAACGGAGCTTGTGGTGTTTCAGCATGAACATTGGCAATAACGGTCGTATTTAAACATGCCAACAGTGATTTTGATTCATTTAGTGTTGCCACCGAATCGTGATTACCACCTAGAATAACGAGCTGACATTGTGTATCTCTAATAGCAACAACAAAACGGTTATAAAGCTCTCGGGCGTAGCTTGGAGGGGAGCCAGTATCAAAAATATCACCCGCAACAATCAGAGCATCAACTTGGTAATGTTTAATTTGTGCTAATAACCAATCAAGAAACTGTTGGTGTTCTTTAGCTCGAGTCTTAGTAAAAAAATATTGCCCTAAATGCCAGTCTGATGTGTGAATAATCCGCATTGCTATCCCTCTTTTTTATCTGGTGAAGAGTATAGCGCACCTTGCTTTTTTAGTGAAAACTCAACAATAACTCCCTTTTTTGAGTGATATTTCACCAAAAAATGATTTATTTACCTTAACAACAGGGATCTATTTCAGTAATGTTAAGGCTAGTCATAAATCTGTCATAAAAGTGCATCATAATCATTTTGACCCTCTATATACATTACACAGGATAGAGTATGGCAAGGCGTATTCTTGTTGTTGAAGATGAAACCGCAATTCGAGAGATGATCTGTTTTGTTTTGGAACAAAATGGTTTTCAACCTATTGAAGCAGAAGACTATGATTCTGCATTGAGTTTTCTTATCGATCCTTACCCTGATCTGGTTTTATTAGATTGGATGATCCCTGGTGGATCAGGCTTGCAGGTAATAAAACAGATGAAGCGGGAAAGTAATACCCGTGATATTCCCATTATTATGCTAACGGCAAAAGGGGAAGAAGAAGATAAAGTCCAAGGCCTAGAGACGGGTGCTGATGATTATGTTATCAAACCGTTTTCACCTAAAGAGCTTGTTGCCCGAGTGAAGGCGATTTTACGGCGTTTATCACCGATGTCAGCGGAAGATGTTATTGAATTCAATGGACTCGGTCTTGATCCTGTTTCTCACCGCGTCACAAGTCAAGATAAGCCGATTGATATGGGCCCTACCGAATTTAAACTCCTACACTTTTTTATGACACATCCTGAACGCGTATATAGCAGAGAACAACTGCTAAACTACGTTTGGGGAACCAATGTTTATGTCGAAGACCGTACTGTTGATGTGCATATTCGTCGTTTACGTAAGGCTATTGAAGAAGATGGCCATGACAGAATGATACAGACAGTACGTGGAACGGGATATCGTTTTTCTGCCCGTTTCTAAGTCAATATGGGAGTAATCGTCAGGTGTTAGAACGACTATCGTGGAAAGCCCTCGTTTGGGGGCTATGTCTATTTTGCTTGCCTGCCTTTATATTATCGCTTTTTATTGGGCATCTTCCTTGGTTGCTGGTGGCATCGCTTCTCAGTGCCCTTGTGTGGCATGCCTATAATTTGCTGAAATTATCTAAATGGTTATGGTTAGATCGCTCTGTATTACCTCCGGAAGGGAGAGGGGGATGGGAGCCTATTTTTTATGGTATTCGACAGACCCAACAACGTAATCGTAAACGACGCAGAGAATTAGGCGACTTAATTAAACGTTTTAGAAGCGGGGCTGAAAGTTTACCCGATGCTGTTGTGATGATGACAAATGAAGGGAATATTTTTTGGTGTAATAGTCTAGCTCAACATCTATTAGGCTTTCGCTGGCCTGATGATAATGGGCAAAATATTTTTAACTTATTACGTTATCCTGATTTTTTGCACTATTTTACCGCAGGTGATTTTAGTCGCCCCTTAACTATTTCACTAAATAATGGCTCTATTGTTGAGTTTCGTGTGATGCCATATAGCGAAGATCAGCGCTTAATGGTGGCGCGCGATGTAACAGAAAAAAATAAACTAGAAAACTCACGACGTGATTTTTTTGCTAATGTCAGTCATGAGCTAAGAACACCACTAACCGTTATTCAAGGTTATCTTGAGATGATGGAAGAAAATAGTGTAGCAAAACCCGCAGAGCATAAGGCGATAGTTACGATGCAAGAGCAGGCTAAACGTATGGATACGCTTGTTCAGCAACTCTTACAGCTTTCTCGTATCGAATCTGCTCCTCATATTGATTTAAACAAAATTGTTGATATTCCTGCCATTTTGGCTTTATTACAACAAGAAGCGAACTCACTAAGCCAAGGTCAACATCAGATTGTTTTTGATGTTGATGAAGAGTGGGCTGTTCGTGGTAATGAAGAGCAACTGCGTAGTGCTGTTTCTAATTTAGTGTATAACGCCATTAATCACACTGAAGAGGGTACAACAATCAAAGTGAGTTGGAAGAAAATACCCCAAGGTATGTTATTTAGTGTTTCAGATAATGGGGCGGGGATCAGCGCTGAACACTTAACACGTTTAACAGAGCGTTTTTATCGCGTAGATAAAGCTCGCTCTCGTCATTCTGGCGGTACTGGTTTAGGTTTGGCGATTGTGAAAAAATCGTTGCTTCATCATCACTCTCAATTGAATATTGAAAGTAAAGTAGGTGTTGGGAGTACATTCTCTTTTATCCTTCCTCAAACATTGCTTACTGCTAAAAAAACACACTAGCAGAATGTCTTTTTTAAAGCCTTTATCACTTCTATTCAATCAGTGATAAAGGCTTTTTTGTCCTTTTTTAATCTTTTTAATATCAATAAAAACTAATATCGTAGTGTTAAATTTTAATATTATTAATTAATGGTAACTTTAAATGACGCTAATATTCAATATTATTGGTGATAAAATGCACAAATCATATCATGTATATTCGATGATATATGACAGTTATAACTAGACCTGAAAAATAGTTTAGATGATTCTTCTGGTTTTTAGATTGGCTATTGCCTTTTTTCATTATAAAAGTTTTACTTGTGACCAGTTATCGGCAATTTTTTCTATTTAGCACTTAATTGCTCTACATGAAATGATTATATATGGATATTATCCTGAATAATGATGGTATGAGCCTAAATAGATATTGTTGATTTTATGTTGCGCTATATTGGCGCAATTTAACCATTATTGTAACTATATATTAACAAAACTTATGGCACATAGATTAACTTCCAGAGATATTCTGGCATTAGGGTTTATGACATTCGCCCTATTTGTTGGCGCTGGCAACATTATTTTTCCTCCAATGGTGGGGTTACAATCAGGCGAATTTGTTTGGACAGCAGCAATTGGCTTTTTGATCACAGGGGTAGGTTTACCTGTTTTAACAGTAGTCGCATTAGCAAAAGTCGGTGGTGGTATAGAGGCATTAAGCACACCGATTGGTAAATCAATGGGATTATTATTAGCTATTGTTGCCTATCTTGCTGTTGGGCCTCTTTTCGCAACTCCTCGTACTGCAACGGTCTCTTTTAAAGTGGGTATTGCCCCTTTGGTGGGTGATACAGAAATGTCATTGCTGATTTATAGCATTGCCTATTTCTTAATTGTGATTGGTATTTCACTTTATCCCGGTAAATTATTAGATAGTGTTGGTCATATTCTTGCGCCTATTAAAATTCTGGCATTAGCAGTATTAGGTGTGGCTGCGGTGTTTTGGCCTGCTGGTGGCGCGATCCCTGCCACAGATGCTTATCGTGAAATGGCTTTCACTCAAGGTTTTATCAATGGTTATCTCACCATGGATACCTTGGGGGCGATGGTTTTTGGTATCGTGATTGTTAATGCTGCCCGCTCTCGTGGAATAGATAACTCTTCATTATTAACACGTTACACTATGTGGGCGGGTATTATTGCGGGCGTATTATTAACAGCTATTTACTTAAGCTTGTTTAAATTAGGTTCTAGCAGTGGGAGCATTATTCCAGAGGCGCAAGATGGTGCTGATATTTTACACGCCTATGTTCAGTACACTTTTGGTGACTTCGGTAGCTTCTTCCTTGCTCTACTGATTTTCTTAGCCTGTATGGTGACGGCAGTTGGTTTAACTTGTGCATGTGCTGAATTTTTTAGCCGTTATTTGCCCATCTCTTACCGTACATTAGTGTTGATTTTAGCGATATTCTCAGCGGTTGTTTCAAACTTAGGATTAAGCAAACTTATTGAGTTTTCGATTCCTGTGCTGATTATGATTTATCCACCTTGTATTGTGATTATTTTGATGAGTTTCACTTTACGTCTGTGGAATAATCCAAGCCGTATTATCGCGCCAGCGATGGCTGTTAGCTTATTTTTCGGTATTTTTGATGCAATAAAAGCCTCTGATTATCTGAAACATTTATTACCAGACTGGGCAACTAAATTGCCATTAAGTGAGCAGGGATTAGCATGGCTCATTCCTGTATTGGTGACGATTGTTGTGTGTGGTATTTACGATAAAGTTGCAGGCTCTCAGAGTAAAAAAGCACTCCAGACGAAAGTGACTAAATAAGCGATAAAGCACATTGATTTAAACGTGAAAAGGGAAACGAAAGTTTCCCTTTTTGTTGGAATAACTCATTAATTTTGATCTGTAGAATACTGTTTTTCTGCCACGGGCTGTTGGTTTTCATCTAAGTAATAATGAACTCCAGCAACAATATCATCTTCACCTTCATAGAAGATTTTAAAGCGAGTACGATTGCCATCATGATAAGCAATAACTGCACTGCCGCCTTTTCCTAAGCAGAATTGATGTAGATTACCTGTTGAGATACAAATACTGTCGTCGCCAGATACCGTGACTTTACAATTATCACCAGTATTAATCGCGACAGAGTTTTGTCCGATTACGTTGATTTGTGCTAAATCACCTGTGTTAGTGACTTTTGCTCGATCTTGCGAGGCAGTAATAAAATTACGCATGCCGCTGTTTGCGATATGAACACCATTACCAGAGGCATAAATTTTGACATCATTGCCACTATTACAAATGCGAGAGCGTCCACCTAAGCTGCCAATACGACATTGATTACCCGTATTACATACTTTTCCTGCAAAACCCGTATTCATCAATTGATTACTATAACCTGTGTTGGCAATGCTGTTTTCATCGCCAGAAAAAGCCACAATGTTATTACTCCCACACAAAGCAAGATCGGTACTTAATTGCTGACTTTTTAAGATCAATTGATGCCATTCGGTAGAAAATTGAATATTTTCAGATGTTGGCAAAGTATTGTGATATGGCAGGCGTTGTAATGACACGCCTTGCTGTTGTTCATCGCCGAGCAGGAACAAGATGTTTTCCATGACTTCTTGTTCCTGTTTGGCAAAGGATGTTTCACTAAAATGACGTAAATAAATATATTGAATAAAGCTCTCTATCCACTGTGTACGGCGCTGTTTTATTAACTCACTATGGATAGCACTGTAAGTGCCTCCATCAGGAAAATAACGCAAAAACCAACGATAAAGCGAAGTTGAAACATGCAGTTGTCGTAAGTCTTCTTTTGTTAATGTGATATTTTCCTTTGAAGGGACTGACATATAAGCTCCTTAATCCATGTATCAATTAGTGTCTATGGTAACCGTCAACCATACTGCGAAATGTTTGGAATGGGGTTCTGCCTGTCGTACACAGATACAGGTGACCAAGAATAAAAAAGACACTACATACGGCTAATACTTGGTGTGCGATCAATAGCCATGCTTTAAACATTACAGCATCAGCAGGAATAAATGCTGGGTTTTGCAGTAAAACACCAGTTATTAAAAGCAATGGAACTAATGCATACATCACACCTAAATAAGCCATTTGTTGCAGTGGATTAAATTTAACATTCGGTGTTGCTGGGAAGGGGTGATCTTCGCCTTTGATAATGCCGTAGAGGTAAAAACGAACTTGCATTAAGGTGCGTTGTAACCAATTTTTGCCATCAATGCGGTAAAACTTGCCATTACCACCAACAAGGTTAATCAGTACGAAGGATAACCAGCAAACTAATAGCAGATAACCACAGATTTCATGCACGCTAACTAATAATGCTGTATCGTGTGCAGAAAGTAGGGCGAAATGGTTAATGCCACCACTGAGAAGCAACAGAATAAATAAAGAGGCATTACTCCAGTGCCACAAACGCACTGCTTTAGAGTAAAGATAGAGCTTCTCTTCTTTATGAGACTCACCGTGTGGTGTGGCAAAGCGATAACGCAAGAAGCCATGCAGTGCGAGAACAAGCAACATCCCCACTAAGAGCACACCTGCAACAATTAACCAAAGTGGTAAATAGTCAGGCGTATAGATTAAGACATACTCTTTTAGTGAGGCTTGAAATTGCTCGGCATTTGGCATGATATTAACTGCACTCATACTTTACCCTCCTCTTGAGAATGAGGCCCTACACGACGATAGAGATGTGGTTTTCCTACGCCATCGAGTTGATAGATATAGTAATCATGTGTTTTGAGCCATTCTTGAATTTGAGGGCTGTCTTCTCTACCAAATAACAAGGCATTTTGTGGACAAGCGCTCACACAAATCGGTGGGAAACCTTTTTGTAATCGAGACTCAAGACAAAAATCACATTTATCAGCAACATGTGTCACAGGGTTAAGATAACGGACTTGGTATGGGCATGCCGATATACAATAGCTACAACCAATACATTTCTCTTTATTAACACGAACAATGCCATTGGTTTCATCACGCCAAGAAGCACCCGTAGGACAAACTGGGATACAAGGGGCGTCTTCACATTGCTGGCAAGAGTGTCTAAAGAAATGGTATTTATCGTTATCTTCTTTGAGGCTTAATGGAATATGAGCAATATCCATTCGAGCCATTCCATTGGGTACTTTATTTAATCGACGACATGCAGTGGCACAGATATTACAGCCATTACAGAGCGTCTCATCGTGGATCATGGCATAGCGGATAGGTTTTTTTTCTGCAGTTGCTGCAAGCGCACTTCCTAGTGGCGCACTGAAAAAAATGACCGATCCCATACCTGCTACAAATTTACGGCGAGAAACACGCATTATTTTTGCTCCTCAGTCTGATGATGTTGTAATACCCACATCGAATTTCGTTGATAAGGTGGAACGTTAAGGATTTTCATGTTGTTCTACCTCAATCCATTCAGTTAAGCCTCGTGCTTTGCCGTAACTCATTAACGTATTGCTAAAGAGATAAGGGGCATCGTTGGACGCTAAAACTTGCTGAATATCCTGAAAATCAGGGTGAGTTTTCATCAGTGTCAGTGCATCTTCAATCTCTGAAGCCGTGTACTGAAAAGGTTCAGACATCAACATGCTTTGTTTCAATGGTCGAGGATAGGTTTCACATTCAAAACGAACCACACCTGCAATTGCTGTACAAATATCCGCATAGCGGTTTAGTAATTGCAGTTGTGCGAAGTTATCTGACATAAATTCATCTGAGTAGAAATAATCCTCGCCATTGAGACTTAAATGGGCGATATCAATAAACTCGTCGCTCTTTAACGCGGTTTCTAACTGCGCAATATCTTCTTCTGTCAGAGAATAGGGCGCATCATACAGCGTTGAAATTGCTAATAGTTCACCTTCTTTTGAACATTGACGTATCGCATTCGCTAGATGTTGTTCGGCAGATAATTCTGCTATCTCTGCAACGGGCTCTTCTACGATATCCGTTGAGGTGTTAGCACTACGTCCAACACCGGTTTCTGATAGTGGCAGTAACCAACGGCGACGAGAAATATCAGGCTGCTCTAAAGCAATATCTGCATCATCAGCGATATCTTGTGGTATAGAAGCCGATGCACTTTGTTCTATCATCATGATCTCCTTCTTTTACCTATTAACTTGGTAATAAACCACGAGACGCTAAATCATCTGCAACATCTTGTAATCCAAGGCGAACTAAAGTTTCTTTTGTTGGGCAACCTAATTTAGGGTCCCAGCCCATTTCTTCATAGAACATGGTGAGAGAAAGCTGCATATCTTCTCTGTCCATTTTGTCTGTACCTTCAGTAAAGACAGGAATATCAGGATCTTTATCAAATACCCATGAACAGATTTGGTCATGCTCATTGCGCATATCCATAGTGTTCATTAATTTAACGGTATAAGCGCGGTGTAAGGTGAAGATACGCTCTGAGGCTAAATCTAAATCTTTAGATGTGGTTGGTTCACCTGTGATCGCCGTGAAGAATTTGGCTTCCATTTCAAGATCACCACGATAGTTACGGCTCTTATGAGGGGAAACCGTCATCGGCCATACCCAGTTACATAAAGTGACGGCATCGTGTAAGCAACTACGTAAGAGAGTCCATTTGGTATAAGCAATTTTTGCTTTATTAATTGGTGTGTAGTTTTTGGTTTCATCAAAAGCATCACCAGAGCCAAATAGCTCACCTGCAATCTCTTTTTGCAATTTCAGCGGTAAACCACTACCGATATAGTTGATATGGGTATGTGTCATCGCGTCGCGGTTAAACATACAGTTAACGATAGAACCAACTTGTGCAGAGGCTTCATTGGCGTGGTGAATTGGGAAGCCCATTGGTGACCAAAGTTTATTTTTCTTGTTACCCCAATATTCTTCACCTAAATTCCAACGCTGAGCCATCAGGTAAGATCCATCGGCAAGGTGGCTAAATTCACCTTTACGATGCGCTAAACGGTAATAGAAATCTTTGATAAATTCTGGGTTACCTTCTTCCAGTTTATCCCAAGGAATATCGTTATATTCTTCTTCAGAAAGCACACGTTTAAAGACGCCGTGGGTATAACAATAAGTGAAGTCACGATGGAGTTGACCGTAGTTACACCATAATCCCATATCATCAAAAATATTCAGACCAACAAGATTACCAACAACGTTGCCATCCCCTTTTTTCTCAACATCTTTAGGGCCATTAGGGAAAATGGTGGTGTGAACAAAGTTTGCAACGCAGGTATTACCCCCAGTTTGCGGTACACCAAATTTTTTCGCTTGTGGAACATTAAGTTGCGCCATACAACGAATAGGACAAGAGTGGCAACCTCCCATTTTGACCGTGTATTCTTCAGCTTCAGGACCAAGGTCAAAGGTGGATTTCATGGTTCTAAAACCAACGGTATTGATATCACCAGGAGGAATTTCACCCGTTTCGATAGGTCCGCCTTCAGCCGCACCCCAGAAAAGTCCTTTGCGTGCAGTCCAGCGAGAACCTGGATGAGAATATTCAGCCCATGATTGTGGTGTGCTTGGTACAACGTGGTTGTTATTTGAGCCAATAAGTTGTGTCATCATGTAGTCGTTAAGCTCTTTTAACGCTTTACGATCAGCAACGTTAACGCCTCGGCTACCTTCGACAACAATCGCTTTTAATTTTTTAGCGCCTAACACTGCACCAACACCCGCACCACCACTGTGATTACGGCTATTAATAATGCCAGATAACGGGACTAAATTTTCACCCGCAGGACCAATTGCGGCAACACAGGCTTCAGGGCTAGTTTGTGCGCACAGCTCTTCTGTGGTTTGACGAACGCCTTTACCCCATAAGAAAGAGGCATCTTCAATAGAAACTTGGTCATCATCGATATGGATCCAAACAGGTTTATCTGATTTACCTTCAATAATCAGAGAGTCATAGCCTGCAAACTTCATCCATGCTGCGAAAAATCCCCCCATATGAGCGTCAACAACGAGGTTGCCACGAGTAAAGGTGGAAAGAGAGGTGATATTGACGCGAGAGCTACAAGGTGCGCCAGATCCAGTTAAAGGACCTACTGCAAAAACAACTTTGTTTTCTTCATCAAAAGGTTTAACGCCGGGAGCAACCTCTTCGTACATAATTTTGTAGCCAAAGCCCATACCACCAATCAAGAATTTATACTTGCTTGAGCTTTCACGTGTGATGGCACCGGTAGTTAAATTGATTCTTAGAATATTTCCAGTCCAGCCGTTAGTCATAATATTGCTTCCTAATCTAAATGTGGTTCAGTGATGTGATTGTCTGGATTTATTAAACAGTAATTTCTTTCCATTCAATGATTTGCAGAGCACCTGTTGGGCACGCTGATGCACACTCACCACATAAATTGCATTTGCCGGATTTTTTAGTTTGTGGGTTGAGGGTTGCCATCATCCACGGACAAGCTGTTGTACAGGCGGCACAACCAATACAACGACGTGTATCAACGACAATACAGCCGAACTCTTCTTGATAACGGATAGCTTTGACTGGGCAGACCTTCATACATTCAGGATCTTTACATTGGCGGCATGTATCCGTTGTAAAGTTCAAATCGCCATAAAGCCCCCCACCAGAGCCAATACCTTTATCACCAAAATAAAAGTGACGATGGATTTTGGTACGTGAGAAGAATGATCCAACGCTTCCATCATTCCATGTTGTACATGCTGTTTCGCAACGGTGGCATCCTGTGCAACGCGCTCTATTTGTGACTAAAACGCCTTTAGGTGTTGTGGTTAATTGAATTATTCCGCTGTCTATTTCTTCTTGCTTACAACCTAAAAGAGAAAGCAATGCGGGTGCTATCGTGATCCCTGCAAGCCCTTTACCGGATATTCGCAGAAACTCTAGTCTTGATAGCCCAATATCTAATATTGGACGATGATGTGTATCAGACATTAATATTTATCTCCGCTTAACTAATTTTATTAAGAAATAAGTTGTGATGATAAATTCTTTATTTACCCGCTTGCCTTATCGTTATATAAAAAATATAATAACGGTATCGTTAGTAGATAAATTATAGATTTCAACTCTTTTTATGATTAAAAAACACGTTGTAAGAAAATGTTAAATATTTGTATTTACAATGTGTTATATCATTTTTTTTACGTATTTTTATTATCCTTTCTGATAGTGTGGTTATTAAAAAATTTATTCTGTGATTACTATCATAGAAATAAAAACAATTCGTGTTATTTAATTTGTTTAATTAAATGATTATTATTTTTATCTGTAATTACGAAAGAGAATAACTACTATTTATATATATTCTATTATTGAAATTAAATTAAAGGTGATTTGTTCTTGTATTTTATTTGATATTATTATTTTAATAATAAATTGATATTCGATATTAATTATCGATTAAATGAAATGTGAGTTTTGATTATTATTAATAGCTGTAAATATGAATAAATTGTAAAACCATGACTAGATCATTTTTATAAAAAAAGAAACCTTATCTAATTAAGAGAAGGTTTCTTTTGTTTGTTTTATCATTTGGTTTTATGGTTAGTAACCCACTGCTTTACCCGCAGGGCGGCGCACATCATTTGATCCATAAATATAACCTTCACGCACTGCTCCAGAAACAGCAGAATCGTTGCCTGATGAAGTTGGGATCACGCCTTCTTCTCCGGGGAGTCCAACCATAATCAATTCAGCAGCTCCCCATGGGGTTTGTTCTACCATTTTATATCCCATGGCAGAAAGTTTTTCTAACGTGTCTTTTGATAACCCTCGTTGTTCATAATAAACCTCATCAGGTAGCCATTGATGATGAATACGAGGGCTATTAACGGCTTCTTGCGGTGGCATACCAAACTCAATGATATTAAGTGCTGTTTGTAAGGTGATTGAGATAATTCGTGAGCCTCCTGGTGATCCTAATATTAAGAAAGGTTTACCTTCTTTCGTCACAATGGTTGGGCTCATTGATGATAATGGGCGTTTTAATGGGGCAATGCTATTACGTTCACCTTGTACTAAGCCATAGAGATTTTTCTCGCCAACTTTGGTTGTAAAATCATCCATTTCATTATTGAGGAAAAAACCTGTTCCAGGCGCAATAACAACGGCACCGAAACGACCATTTATAGTATAAGTGGTTGAAACTGCGTTACCATTTTTATCTATAACTGAGTAGTGTGTTGTTTCAGGGCTTTCATGAGGTGCAATACCAGGTTGTACATTTTCTGATGGAGTGGCTTTATTGGGTTTTATTTGTTGGCGAATTTCAGTGGCATAAGTTTTACTGAGTAACCTTTCTGTTGGATTATTAATAAATTGAGGATCGCCAAGAAAAGTGTTTCTGTCCATATAAGCATGACGCATTGCTTCCGTTAGTGTATGAACATATTCAGCTGAATTAAAGCCCATCGATTTAAGATCATAGCCTTCCAAAATATTCAATGTTTGGCAGATAGTCACTCCGCCTGAGCTGGGTGGTGGTGCAGAAATAAATTCATAACCCCGATAAGTACAGGTGATAGGTTTGGTCTCGGTGATAGTGAAGTTTGCGAAATCATCTTTAGTTAGCATTCCCTTATGCTGTTTTGAGGCTTCTTCTACTTTTTTAGGAATTTCACCTTGATAAAAAGCCTCTGCACCTTGCTCTGCAATAAGCTCAAGCGTATTGGCTAAGTCAGTCTGAATTAAGCGATCACCAGGTTGCCATGGTGTTCCATCTGGTTTTAAGAAAATTTTTGCCGATTCAGGATCTTGTTTAAAGCGCTCTGTTGTTGTTTCTAATACATCGGTATCAGCACGCGTTAAAATATAGCCTTCTCTTGCAAGTTTAATCGCAGGTGCCATCACTTCTTGGCGTGAAAGGGTGCCGTATTTTTCTAATGCAGCATCAAGCCCTTTTACCGTACCAGGTACACCTGAAGCGAGATAGCCATATAAACTGGCACCTTTAATTAAGTTACCCTCTTTATCTAAATACATATTTTTAGACGCTGCGGCAGGCGCGGTTTCCCTGAAATTAATAAAGGTATTTGTGCCATCAGCAAGGTGTATTGTCATAAAACCACCGCCACCAATATTACCGCAGCAGGCATTCACGACAGCTTGTGCATAACCAACTGCAACGGCGGCATCAATCGCATTCCCCCCTTTTTGTAAAATATCATTCCCGACTTGTGATGCTAAATGTTGAGAAGAGACAACCATACCATGTTGTGCTTCAACCGCGGGTTCATAGGCAGCATAAAGTGAATGTGAAAAAAGGGCGGTGAGTAACAGCAGGTGAGTCTTTTTTATAGTAATCATTATTATCTCCATTTATAACAGGGAGTTATATTTAATAAATACAAATATAGAGTTTTACGCTGTTATTAATGTGAATTAACAATTGCGTAACAATAAGTATAGAGAGAGGTTATTGGTGATGAGAATTTTTTTTGATGTGATGATCACAAAACTATCTTTAAGCAGGTAAACAATAAGCTTGAGTATAACTAATTGCAGTAATAAATAGAGTTGATAAGAAATAAATAGATAAGCGCTGAATAAACAAAAAAAGCCTGTTTTCACAGGCTTTTAGAAAATAGTAGCTTACTGAAATATTACAGTTTGCCAGAGTTTGCTTTCAGGTATTTAGCAACGCCGTCTGGAGATGCGCCCATACCTTCTTGACCTTTTTCCCACTGTGCAGGGCAAACTTCACCGTGTTCTTCGTGGAATTGCAGTGCGTCAACCATACGGATCATTTCATCGATATTACGACCAAGTGGCAGATCGTTAACGACTTGGTGACGAACAACACCTTCTTTGTCAATTAGGAATGAACCACGCAGAGCAACGCCTGCTTCTGGGTGTTCGATGCCGTAAGCTTTGATGATGTCATGTTTGATATCAGCAACCATTGGGTATTTAACTTCACCAATACCGCCATCATCAATTGGGGTTTTACGCCATGCGTTATGAACGAATTCAGAGTCCATAGAAACACCGATGATTTCAACGCCACGTTTTTTGAATTCTTCAAAACGGTGATCAAATGCAATCAGCTCTGAAGGGCAAACAAATGTGAAATCCATTGGCCAGAAGAAAATAACGGCAGGTTTGCCTTTGATAAATGAATGCAGGTTGAAATCATTAACGATTTCGCCATTACCTAAAACGGCAGCAGCTGTGAAATCAGGGGCTTTGCGAGTAACCAGAACCATAATGTACTCCTGTAGATTGAAAAAGTTTATACTCGTCATATTTCGAGTTATAGCGTTGTTGACTGCGTTCATTCGCACTAGTCACATACTTTACTCATTTACTTGTCGCCTAGCTATACTTCGAACTATTCAGAGTAAATTCAAGGGGTATACCCTGTTTTTAAATGATGCATACAGCATAAATAATCAATCGCTATTGATAAAGTTAAACAGAACAATCCATTTGATAGATTATAGCTATCAACTTAATACAATAAAGTAGGATTATTTATGACTCCTTGTATAACGATTCATTCTAATCAACTTTGGAAATGAATACTATGCTTGTTAACAAATCGTTACTAATAACATGATAAATTGACTTAGCATCTCTTTGATATATCAAATGTAATTCTACAATATGACAAAAAGATGAAACTCAATATGGTAGTTAAATGTATCAGTCATCAAGTTGGTGATGTTGTGCTCTTTCTAGCAATTGTGGATAAAACTGCCAAAAAATTTCACTTAGTTCGTCATAGTGGGTTTCAAGAACAATATAAGAGCCAGCTAGTGCACTTAATCGTGGTCTTCTTCTTGCCATTCCTTTCAATGTTTGAGCAATATATGCCTTATCAGCATAACGAATTAACCAAGATTGTGACCATAGATACTCATTAAGCTCTTGGAATTTTTCAGGTGTTTGCCATAAATCAGGTTCAATAATATTTCGGGTCTTGGTAACAAATTCAATCAACGGTAAATCTGGTTCAAATTTCAACCAATTTAAAGAAAGAAAATGATCCCAAAAAACATCTAAGGTAATTGGTGAAACTCGGCGATATTCATCAGGAAATAAAAGGCGAGCTTGCTTGACTAATGGGTGAGTGTCTGTAAGCACATCAATGCGTCTATGCATGCGAATGCCCTCAATAACAGCTTGGCTGTAATCAGAGCTAGGTGCGCCTTTAACGTAATCTGCCATCATATTGCCTAATAGAGAGCTTTTTGCTCTAAAGGCCAGATGTAAGTGAGCAAGATAATTCATCACAGCATCATAGCGCTTTTTGAATAAAAAAGGGCTTCTTTCTTGCACTGATAAGCTGGCAGCACTAGACTAGTCCGCCTGTTTTTTATGAAAGTAGTCGTTTAATTATGCGTGTATCAGACTTTACATTTGAATTGCCAGAAGCCTTGATTGCTCACTATCCACAACCTCAACGCAGTGGTTGCCGTTTGCTCTCTTTAGAAGGTGAGACTGGTGCTTTATCACACGGTATTTTTACCGATGTGTTAGATAAAATAAATGCTGGTGATCTACTGGTTTTTAATAATACGCGGGTGATCCCTGCGCGTATTTATGGACGTAAAGCGTCAGGTGGTAAAATCGAAGTACTAATTGAGCGTATGCTTGATGAACATCGCGTCCTTGCTCATGTTAGAGCCTCCAAATCACCGAAAGAAGGCGCTGCGCTTGTGCTAGGTGAAGATGAAAGTGTACAAGCAACTATGGTTGCGCGTCATGATACACTTTTTGAAATTCGCTTCGATGATGAAAGAGATGTTCTAACTATTCTTAATAGCATTGGGCATATGCCTTTACCTCCTTATATTGATCGTCCTGATGAAGAGTCTGATAAAGAGCTTTATCAAACGGTTTATAACGAGCGTCCAGGCGCTGTTGCAGCACCTACTGCGGGATTACACTTTGATGAACCATTACTTCAAGCCTTAAAAGAAAAAGGTGTTGAGATGGCGTTTGTCACACTGCATGTTGGGGCGGGAACTTTCCAACCAGTGCGTGTTGATAATATCGAAGAACACACAATGCATTCTGAATACGCAGAAGTACCACAAGAAGTGGTTGATGCTGTATTAGCGTGTAAAGCGCGTGGTAATCGAGTGATCGCTGTGGGGACAACCTCTGTTCGTTCATTAGAAAGTGCGGCTAAGGCAACAAAAGATGCGTTAATAGCACCTTTCTTCGATGATACCCAAATCTTTATTTATCCGGGTTATCAATATCAAATTATTGATGCATTGATTACGAATTTCCATTTGCCTGAATCGACTTTAATCATGCTGGTTTCTGCTTTTGCTGGGTATAAAAATACCATGAATGCCTATAAAGAAGCGGTTGAGCAAGAGTATCGTTTTTTCAGTTATGGTGATGCGATGTTTATTACTTGTAATCCTTTAGCTATCAATGAAAAAGTAGGACAAGAATAAAGATTTATTATTCTTTTTAACGTTTTTCTTCATTTTATGAATTGTTATTTCAATTTTATTGCTTAATCCCTTTGACTAAGCACGGGTTTTTGTTGAAGTAACATATACAGCCGTCTAACAAATGATTAGAATGTGCTGTTTTTTATTGCGCATTGGACTGTTTTTCTGATGCTTGGAGGATTAGTGAAATACGAATTAGACAAAACTGACGGTAATGCTCGCCGCGGTCGCCTTATTTTTGAACGAGGTGTTGTTGAAACACCTGCATTTATGCCAGTGGGTACTTACGGCACAGTAAAAGGAATGACACCTGAAGAAGTAAAAGCAACAGGTGCACAAATTCTTTTAGGTAACACTTTCCACCTATGGTTACGCCCAGGTCAAGAAATCATGAAGTTACATGGTGATTTACATGATTTTATGCAATGGCAAGGCCCTATTTTAACGGACTCAGGTGGCTTCCAAGTCTTTAGTTTAGGCGCAATGCGTAAAATTAAAGAAGAGGGTGTGCATTTCCGTAATCCTATTAATGGCGAAAAGATTTTCTTAAGCCCAGAAAAATCAATGGAAATCCAATACGATTTGGGTTCTGACATTGTGATGATTTTTGATGAGTGTACGCCATATCCTTCCGATTGGGATTATGCGAAAAACTCAATGGAGATGTCATTACGTTGGGCTAAACGTAGTCGTGCACGCTTTGATGAACTTAATAACAAAAATTCATTATTCGGTATTATTCAAGGCGGTGTTTACGAAGATTTACGCGATATCTCCGTAAAAGGACTAGTCGAAATTGGTTTTGACGGTTACGCTGTCGGCGGCCTTGCGGTCGGTGAACCTAAAGAAGATATGCATCGTATTTTAGAGCATGTCTGCCCTCAAATTCCTGCGAATAAACCGCGTTATTTAATGGGTGTCGGTAAACCAGAAGATTTAGTTGAAGGTGTTCGTCGTGGTATTGATATGTTTGACTGTGTTATGCCAACACGAAATGCACGAAATGGTCATCTGTTTGTAACTGATGGTGTGATTAAAATTCGTAATGCGAAACATCGCTCTGACACATCAACGCTTGATGAACATTGTGACTGCTATACCTGTAAAAATTATAGCCGTGCTTATTTACATCATCTTGATCGTTGTAACGAAATTTTAGGTGCAAGGCTGAACACTATCCACAACTTGCGTTATTATCAGCGTTTGATGGCTGAAATTCGTCAGTCTATTGAAGACTCGCGTTTTGAAGAGTTTGTACACGAATTCTACGAACGTATTGGAAAACCCGTCCCACCGCTAAATGGCAGTGCGACTAAGTGTGAATAATGTATACGAGAAAGCCCAATTCTGTGTATGATATTGGGCTTATAACTTGAATATCGTCGATATCGACAACAATGAGGAAAAGTGAATGAGTTTTTTCATTTCTGATGCTGTTGCTTCTGCTGGACAAGCAGCACCTGAAGCTAGCTTTATGTCTATTTTACCGATGTTAGTGATCTTTATTCTGATTTTCTATTTTATGATCCTACGTCCACAGCAAAAACGTACTAAAGAACATCGTAAACTGATGGATTCTATTGGTAAAGGTGATGAAGTTTTAACGACTGGTGGTTTAATTGGTCGTGTTGTTAAGGTTTCAGATAACGGCTATATCGTTGTTGCTCTGAATGAAACAACTGAAGTAACTATCAAACGTGACTTTGTTGCCGCTGTATTACCTAAAGGCACAATGAAAGCTATTTAATAACATTTCCCCAAAGGGAAAAGGGAACTGCCGTGCTAAACCGTTATCCTTTGTGGAAGTACCTGATGTTGATAGCCGCTATCCTCATCGGTCTGCTTTACGCACTTCCTAACCTATATGGTGAGGATCCGGCTGTTCAAATCACTGGCGCGCGGGGAACCGCCGCCAATGAGCAAACACTGGATCAAGTTCGATCTTTATTAGATAAAGAAAAAATTGAAGCGAAATCTATTGCACTTGAAAATGGTGCGATTTTGGCTCGTTTCGGTAACCCTGATATTCAGTTACGTGCCCGCGAAGTGTTGTTGCCTGCATTAGGTGACCAGTTCATTGTTGCACTTAACCTTGCACCGGCAACACCAAAATGGTTAGAAGCCATTGGCGGTGAGCCGATGAAACTGGGGTTAGACTTACGTGGTGGTGTTCACTTCTTGATGGAAGTCGATATGGAAACCGCGTTAGGTAAACTTCAGGAACAAAATGTTGAAAGTCTACGTACATTATTACGTGACGAAGGCATTCCGTATTCATCTATCCGTAAAACGGATAACTATGGTGTTGAAATCCGTTTTCGTAATTCGGATGATCGCGCTAAAGCTTCAGATTACCTAACTCGTCGTAATCAAGATCTCATTTTTAGAGATGGCGCAAATAACTCGTTAAGAGCTATTTTTACTGACGAACGTTTACGTGATGCGCGTACTTATGCAGTGCAGCAAAACATCACTATCTTACGTAATCGTGTTAACCAGTTAGGTGTTGCAGAGCCATTAGTTCAACGTCAAGGCGCTGACCGAATTGTTGTTGAATTACCAGGCATCCAAGATACCGCTCGCGCTAAAGAAATTTTAGGTGCGACAGCAACATTAGAATTCCGCTTAGTCAATACCACTGTTGATCCTTCTGCTTTAGAAACTGGTCGTATTCCGGGTGACTCAGAAGTGAAATATACCCGTGAAGGTATGCCAACCATTCTCTATAAACGCGTTATTTTAACGGGTGACCACATTACTGACTCAACTTCTCAAGCTGATGAATATGGTCAACCTCAAGTGAATATTTCACTTGATAGCGCGGGTGGTTCTATCATGTCTAACTTTACGAAAGACAACGTCGGTAAACCGATGGCAACATTGTTCGTAGAGTATAAAGACAGCGGTAAACGTGATGAGAATGACCGAGCTGTATTAGTTAAAAGTGAAGAAGTGATCAACGTTGCGAATATTCAAAGTCGTTTAGGAAATAGCTTCCGTATTACGGGTATTTCAAATGCGAATGAAGCACGTCAATTGTCTCTGTTATTACGTGCTGGTGCGTTGATTGCACCTATTCAAATCGTTGAAGAAAGAACGATTGGTCCAACTTTGGGTCTACAAAATATTACCCAAGGTTTAGAAGCGTGTTTATGGGGTCTGATTGCGTCTGTTGCCTTTATGATAATTTATTATCGTAAATTTGGTGTGATTGCGAGTACTGCATTAATGGCAAACTTAGTGTTAATCGTTGGGGTAATGTCACTATTACCAGGCGCAACACTGACCATGCCGGGTATTGCAGGTATCGTATTAACACTTGCCGTCGCCGTCGATGCCAACGTACTGATAAACGAACGTATCAAAGAAGAGTTACGTAATGGTCGATCAGTACAACAAGCAATCCATGAAGGTTATAAAGGTGCCTTCTCCAGTATTATTGATGCGAACTTAACCACATTAATTACAGCTGTGATCCTTTATGCAGTCGGCACCGGCTCAATTAAAGGCTTTGCTATCACAACTGCAATCGGGGTTGCAACATCCATGTTTACCGCTATTGTCGGTACTCGTGCGATTGTAAACCTGTTGTATGGTGGTAAACGCGTTAAGAAACTGTCTATTTAAGGAGCACGTTGTGGCACAGGATTATACTGTTGAACAATTGAACCATGGTCGTAGAGTCATTGACTTTATGCGTTGGGACAACGTCGCCTTTAGTATTTCGTTTCTGCTTTTGGTAGCGTCAATTGCTATCATTTCCGTGAAAGGATTTAACTGGGGACTGGATTTTACAGGTGGTACAGTAATTGAGATCAATCTCAGTCAACCAGCCGACCTTGATAAAATGCGTGATAGCCTAGATGCAGCAGGCTTTAAAGATCCTCTATTACAAAACTTTGGTAGCAGCCGCGATATTATGGTGCGTATGCCTCCTGTTGAAGGACAGGCAGGCCAAGAATTAGGTAAGCAAGTCATCGATGTCATCAATGCTAAAGTTGATAACGATGCTGTGGTAAAACGTATTGAATTTGTGGGGCCAAGTGTTGGTAGTGAATTGGCTCAAACAGGTGCAATGGCGTTGTTATCTGCACTTATCTGTATTCTTATCTATGTTGGATTCCGTTTTGAGTGGCGTTTAGCGTTAGGTGCGGTTATTGCACTTGCGCATGACGTGGTGATAACACTGGGTGTTCTTTCACTGTTCCACATAGAAGTTGACTTAACCATTGTAGCGTCATTGATGTCTGTTATCGGTTACTCACTGAACGATAGTATCGTTGTATCAGACCGTATTCGTGAGAACTTCCGTAAAATTCGTCGAGGAACATCATATGAAATTATGAACGTTTCTCTTACACAGACATTAAGCCGTACCATCATGACATCAGCAACAACATTATTAGTTGTATTAATGCTGTACATCTTTGGTGGTTCAATGCTTCAAGGCTTCTCTTTAGTTATGTTAATCGGTGTTTCAATCGGTACTATTTCTTCTATTTATGTAGCTTCTGCATTAGCACTGAAAATGGGAATGAAACGTGAACACTTGATTGTACAAAAAGTGGAAAAAGAGGGTGCCGATCAGACAACACTCTTACCATAATAGAGCGTTTTTCTGATAAAACATCGCAAACACCCTGCCAGTGTATACTGACAGGGTGTTTTTTGTTCACTGAACAGGTACACTGTTTATGAGTATTGTCAAAAGTAGGAATAACTATGCATTGCCCATTTTGTGGAGCCGTAGATACCAAGGTAATTGATTCCAGACTTGTTGGTGATGGTTCACAAGTGCGCCGTCGTCGCCAATGTCTTGTTTGTCATGAACGTTTTACTACCTTTGAAGTAGCAGAGTTAGTGATGCCTCGTGTTGTGAAAAGTGATGAAATACGTGAGCCTTTTGATGAAGAGAAACTTCGTCGAGGCATGCTTAAAGCGCTAGAAAAGCGTCCAGTGAGTTCAGACGATGTTGAAGCGGCAATAAGTCATATCAAATCACAATTAAGAGCGACGGGTGAAAGAGAAATCCCTTCAAAAGAAATTGGCAATTTTGTTATGGAACAACTAAAGAAACTCGATAAAGTGGCTTATATTCGCTTTGCTTCTGTTTATCGTAGTTTTGAAGATATCCGTGATTTTGGTGAAGAAATTGCAAAATTACAGGATTAATACATTAATACTGTGCTTTATTTAATGATTTGAAAAATAACGATAAATAATAAAATTACATGTAATTATTATGATAAATAACAACAGCAACAATCCAAGTGAAAATGAAAGCCTGCAGGATGAACACTACATGCGTCGAGCTATTGAGCTTGCAGCATTAGGCCGTTTTACAACATCGCCTAATCCTAATGTGGGGTGTGTGATTGTAAAAGAGGGAGAGATTATTGGTGAAGGTTATCACCATCACGCAGGTGGCCCTCATGCTGAAGTCAATGCATTAAAAATGGCAGGAGATAAAGCAAAAGGGGCAACAGCGTATGTCACTCTTGAGCCTTGTAGCCATTTTGGTAAAACACCGCCTTGTGCTGATGCTTTGATTAATGCAGGTATAAAACGCGTTGTTGCTGCGATGCAAGATCCTAATCCTCAGGTTGCCGGACGAGGATTACACAAATTATTATCAGCCGGAATTGATGTTTCACATGGTGTTTTAATGCAAGAAGCTGAAAAACTCAACGTTGGCTTTTTTAAACGAATGAGAACAGGCTTCCCTTATATCCAGCTAAAAATGGGCGCATCTTTAGATGGTAAAACGGCATTAGCATCAGGTGAAAGCCAATGGATAACCTCTAAAGCCTCTCGTCGGGATGTACAAAATTTTCGAGCTCAAGCTAGCGCTATTTTAACGACAAGTGCAACCGTGCTTGCTGATAACCCTTCTATGAATGTCCGTTGGGATGAGCTTTCAGATGAGATAAAAGCCATTTACCCGGAAGAAACATTACGCCAACCTATTCGTATTGTGACTGATAGCCAAAATAGAGTGACTGAAGATCATAAAATCACTCAAATTGAAGGCGAATGCTGGTTGGCGCGTACAAAATCACACCCAAGTGACTGGCAGGGGAACGTATCAGAAATCCTATTACCAACGAATGGCAAAAACAGCGGTGTGGATTTAGTTTTATTAATGATGCAATTGGGTAAACGCAATATCAATACTGTATGGGTTGAAAGTGGGGCTCATTTTGCTGGCGCATTATTAGAGGCTGGGCTTGTTGATGAGCTTATTATTTATATTGCACCTAAAATTTTAGGCAATGATGCGCGTGGATTATTTACACTTTCTCCACTATCGTCATTATCCGAAGCACCTGAATTTACAGTAGATTCTCTTCAACAAATTGGCTCTGATATCAGAGTTTGTTTAAAACCTCGTTATTAATAGACGCAAATAAGTGTGTCTACGGCGCTATTTGTAGTAAAATGGCGCCGTGTGTGTTATTTCCTGTCGTTACGACATCGTTATCAGCCAACTAAATACCTTGATTTATCAAGGGTTTTTGGCTCCTTTACTGTGTAATAATAAAACAGAGCGCAGTAAGGGAAAGAATATGATAAAATCCGCGCCCCCGCGGATAGGAGAAAAAAGTAACCTATGAACGTAATCAAAGGTGTTGTCGCGGCGCCAAACGCACGCGTAGCAATTGCAATTGCCCGTTTTAATAACTTCATCAATGACAGCCTATTAGAAGGTGCGGTTGATGCATTAGAACGCATTGGACAAGTTTCCTCTGAAAATATTACCGTCGTTTGGGTTCCTGGCGCTTATGAGTTGCCATTAACGGTTAAAGCATTAGCCGAAAGCGACAAATACGATGCAGTTATCGCGTTAGGTACTGTTATCCGTGGTGGAACCGCACATTTTGAATACGTTGCTGGCGAATGTAGTTCTGGTTTATCTCAAGTTGCGATGCAAAGTGAGATCCCTGTGACTTTTGGTGTTTTAACCACTGAAAATATTGAACAGGCTATTGAACGCGCTGGAACTAAAGCGGGCAACAAAGGTGCTGAAGCGGCAATGACAGCACTTGAAATGATCAATGTACTTAAAGCCATAAAAGGCTAATCATCTGTTTTAACTTAAGGGGAATTTTGTGAAACCTGCTGCTCGTCGTCGTGCTCGTGAGTGTGCTGTTCAAGCTATCTACTCATGGCAATTATCCGGAAATGACATCGCGGATGTGGAATTGGAGTTTTTATCCGAGCAGGATACCCAAGGTGTAGATATTGCTTATTTTCGTGAGCTTTTAGTGGGGGTTGCCATTAATGCAACACGTTTAGATAAGGCGATGGAACCTTATTTATCCCGCCAACTTGAAGAATTAGGTCAAGTTGAAAAAGCAATTTTACGTTTAGCAATGTTTGAACTTAGCTTCCGTGAAGATGTTCCTTACAAAGTTGCGATTAACGAAGCGATTGAACTGGCTAAGGTATTTGGTGCTGACGATAGCCATAAATTTGTTAATGGCGTACTTGATAAAGCTGCACCAACTGTACGTAAAAAATAACGTTTTTCACGTTTCCTCTATGGTAAATAATTCAAGGCCGGTATTTCCGGCCTTTTGTTTAATCAAACTCATTTAGTATGCACAGCTAAATAGGAAATAGATAATGCCTTGTGGTGAATTCTCCCTTATTAAGCAATATTTCACTTCACAGCCTGTAAAACGAAAAGATGTGAGTACAGGAATTGGAGATGACTGCGCAATATTAACGGTACCTGAAAAGCAACAAGTTGCTATTAGCACCGATACTTTAGTGAGTGGTATTCACTTCCTTCCTTCTATCTCACCTGAAGATTTAGCGTATAAAGCACTGGCTGTAAATATTAGTGACTTAGCTGCCGTTGGTGCAGATCCTTCTTGGGCTTCATTAGCTTTAACACTTCCTGATACAAACAGTGAATGGCTTGAGGCATTTAGCCGCTCCTTCTTTGCATTAGCTGATTATTATGCAATTCAGCTAATCGGCGGTGATACCACTCGTGGTCCTTTAAGCTTAACAATCACAATACAAGGGCTTGTTCCACAAGGAACTGCATTACTTCGTTCCGGCGCTAAAATTGGCGATTGGATCTATGTTACGGGTTTTTTAGGTGATAGCGCGGCAGGGCTTGCTGTATTACAAAATAGATTACAGCCGACAGAAAAAGAGCATAGTGACTATTTTGTTGCAAGGCATTTGCGTCCTCAACCCCGTTTACTGCAAGGTCAAGCATTGCGCCATTTAGCGACATCTGCGATTGATATTTCTGATGGGCTGATTTCAGACTTGGATCATATTCTTACTGCAAGTGGTTGTGGTGCGCGCTTAAATTTAGATGCATTACCTTATTCGCCTGCAATGAAAGCCGAAGTGAGTGAAGAACAAGCGGAGATCTGGGCATTGAGTGGTGGTGAAGATTACGAGCTTTGCTTTACAGTACCAGAAATCAACCGTGGCGCTTTAGAGATTGCATTAGCGCATACAGGTGCAGATTTTCATTGTATTGGTCAAATTATGCCGATTAGCGAAGGCATTCGTTATTTACGAAATGGTGAAGATGTTTACCCTAATCTTAAAGGCTTTGATCACTTTAGTGAGAGTAACGAGTAAGGTTTACTTAAACAAAAAGGCGCTTAATAAGCGCCTTTGAGAATGCTGATAATATCTGAATGAATTAATAAAGGTATTATTAATTTATCTTAGTTTTTCTTCACAAATTCAGATTTTAACTTCATTGGTCCAAAGCCATCAATTTTACAATCAATATTATGGTCGCCTTCCACTAAACGAATACCTTTTACTTTAGTACCAATTTTCAGCATGGTTGAGCTACCTTTGACTTTGAGATCTTTAATCACAGTCACTGAATCGCCATCGGCTAATAAGTTACCGTTAGCATCTTTAACAATCAATTCATCGCTTTCGGCAACAGGCTCAGCATCGTTCCACTCATGAGCACATTCAGGGCACACATACATTGCACCATCTTCATAGGTGTATTCTGAATTGCACTTAGGACAAGAAGGTAATGACATAATAATACTCTCAAATTTTATCAAAATGGGAAGTGATTAATCGTCAAAATGAGGATAACACTTGCCCCATAAATTAAAGGACACATTATCATTTAAGCATGAAAATTCTAAAGCAATACCCTAAATGGCGCTGCATCAGATAATGCGAAAGGGCAATAGTATAATAGATTTGATGGAAATTTGCATCCTTCATGGTCTATGGCGTAAAGAACGAGGAAAAGTAGCTAAAATATAGAGGGTTCAATAGGAAATAAAGATAAATAGACATAGTTTTAAAAATTATTTAACTAGTTGATCTTGAATCTTTAATTTTATAAATATAACTAGAAATAAATGCCCTCATCTTAAAAGAGAGCATCAGTAATAATAGTGCTAACTTTCTTGTTGTTATTTTATGAAATCTATCACCGAGCCACGCTCAATAAGTTTTGATATATAAATTAATGATGAGTCCAATCCTCAATTCTTAACCCATCAACTCTTTCAAATTCTCGAGTATTATTTGTAACTACTATTAGCCCTTTACTTCTAGCATGTGCAGCTATGTGTAAATCATTATCACCAATGCGTTTACCTTGTTTCTCAAGTGTTGCTCTGATTTCCCCATAATGAAAAGCGGCTAACTCATCGTAAGATAAAACAGTGAGTCGAGAAACAAAGTCGTTAACCGTAGCTAAGTTTTTAGCTGAATTTAAACTTTTTTCAGCACCAAAAATGAGCTCAGCAAGTGTGATTGTAGAAATAGCTAATTGTTCAGCATGTTGGTTGAATTTCGGTAGCAAAAATTCAGGTCTGCGTTTAATGGTAAATATAACGATGTTTGTATCTAACAGGTATTTAATCATCAAAGGATTCTCTTTCACTTGTGACTTGATCTGGTCTTTCAGATAAAAAATCATCTGTTACAGACTGATCTGATAAGAAAAAGCTATCCCATGCATTTTGTATAGGTGTGATTATTCTTTCTTTTCCTTTGACGCGAACAAAAACTTCTTTTACATCATCAGGAAATCGAGTCTCAGCGGGTAAACGAACGTTTTGTGTTCTATTGCTCATAAATACTTTGCCATGCTGGATCATAGTAATAGCTCCTATCAATTACTGCTATATAGCATAAGTATATAGCAGTTTTAATAGGATACCAAACATGTTGTATATAAATATATACCCATCCTAGTAACCTGTTAATCTAACAGGTTATTTTCTATGCCCTATCACCGAGCCACGCTCTATAAGTTTGGGGGTAAGCACTAGAACATTGTCATCAGCATCGATATTTTCCATGCGATGTAATAATTGGCTGACAGCGAGTTTTCCCAATTCATCTTTAGGTTGGTGAATGGTCGAAAGCGGTGGGATCATATAAGAGGCTAGGTCGATATCGTCATAACCCATGACGGAAATATCATCAGGTACACGCAAACCTTTTTGGTAAATGGCTTGATAAGCGCCAACAGCCATCGCGTCATTACAGGTAAAAACAGCTTGTGGTAAGACAGAAAGTGAGAGTAATTTTTGCATTGCACTAAATCCACCTGCAAATTCAAAATCACTGGTTAACACAAACTCGTTTCGAATAGCTAATCCTGCTTTTTGCATCGCATTATAATAACCTTGCAAACGATGTTTTGCAGGAAGCTTATCTTGTGGGCCTGCAATACATGCAATTTCAGTAAAACCTTTTTCAATCAGATAATTGGTTGCGATTTCGCCCCCGAGCAGAGAGTTATCTTGAATAATATCTCCCCCATATTCAAACGGGGACCAATCCATCATCACCATCGGTAAACGAGGATAACGATTTAGTACTTCATGAGAGGGCGCTCTGGCTTCCGTTGACATCAATAATAAGCCATCAACACGTTTTTGCAGCAACGTTTCAAGGCTGCTATCCATGCGCTCGTAATCCCCTTCGGTGTTACATAAAATAAGGCTATAGCCTTTTTCATAGCAGCTACGTTCAACACCGCGCACAACTTCGGCATAAAAAGGGTTGCTACTGGCTGTGACTAACATACCGATAGTGTGAGTACAGTTCATTTTTAAACTACGCGCTAAAGCAGAAGGCGCGTAATTTAAGGTTTCGATAGCGTCGTTAACCTTTTTACGAATACCTTCGCTAACATAACGGTTGTTATTGATAACGTGAGAAACAGTTGATGTCGAAACGCCCGCCAAACGGGCGACATCTTTCATTGTTGCCAAAGTACTATGCTCGCTCTGCTAAAAATGATTCGATTTCATGACGCCAAGGAACTGAAGATTGCGCACCATGACGTGTAACTGCAATTGCAGCTGCTGCGTGAGCAAAACGGATAGCCTCAACGGAAGGTTTCCCTTCTAATATTGCAGTGACAAATGCACCGTTAAATGTATCACCTGCGGCAATGGTATCAACTGCTTCGACACGAAAACCGGGAATTATCATGCCTTTTCTTTGTTCACTAAACCATACGCCACGGCTACCCAAAGTGATAAGCACTTGTTTGATACCTTTACGATGTAAGATTTCGGCAGCTTTTGCTGCACCCGCTTCATCATGCACAGAAACGCCTGTTAATATTTCGGCTTCCGTCTCATTTGGAGTGATAACATCAATAAAACTCAGAAATTCATCAGATAAAGGCACTGCTGGAGCAGGATTTAAAATAACTTTCGTGTGATGTGACTTTGCCAGTTTTGCTGCTTCAAAGACTGTCTCTAATGGTGATTCTAATTGCATCAGTAAGGCATCAGCATGCTCAACAACATGATGATATTGCTGAAAATGTGTTGGCGTTAGTGCGCCATTCGCACCTGCAACGATGCTAATTACGTTTTCTCCTTGTTCATTAACAAGGATCATTGCGACACCTGTTGGTGTCTGCGGAATAATACTAATTGCATCAATATGAATATTATCTGTTTTCAGTTGAGCAATGATTTCACTACCAATTGCATCATCACCGACACAAGCAATAAAGGTAATATCGGCGCCACTACGACCGCAAGCGACTGCTTGATTTGCACCTTTACCACCAAAGGCTATTTTGTATTGATGACCAATAATGGTTTCACCAGGTTTTGGAAATTGTGAAATATTCATAATGTGGTCAACATTGATGCTACCTAGAACAGCAAGGCGAGGTGTCGTCATAGCCTTTATCCTTGTGAAAACGTGTTTTAATGATTAAAGCCACCACGGAGCAATATCACTCCGTGGTATTTGTTGTTGTTATTTTTTTATAACTAACTCAAGCTCGACAGGGATTGTTGCATCCACTTTCTCGCCTTTGAGAATTTTATCTGCAGTTTGAATACCGATAATACCAATTTGATCTGGGCGTTGAGCAATGGTTGCACCTAACATGCCACGGTTTACCGCTTTGATCCCATCATCTGTACCATCGAAACCAATCACTAATACATCGGTACGACCAGCAGTTTGCAATGCACGTAATGCACCTAATGCCATTTCATCATTTTGTGCAAAAACAGCTTGAACAGCAGGATACGCAGTTAACAGATTTTGCATCACGTTAAGACCTTTGGTGCGGTCAAAATCAGCAGGTTGGCTTGCAAGTACATTCAGTTTATGGGCATCAACGGCTTGTTTAAAACCTTCACCACGTTCACGAGATGCAGATGTTCCTGTGATCCCTTCTAGTTGAATAACTTTGGCGTCATTAGCGACTTTTTCAGCAATATAATCACCTGCCATTTTACCGCCAAGGCGATTATCTGAAGCAACGTGGCTGACGACTTCACCTTTGTTTGCAACACGGTCTAGGGTGATAACTGGGATTTTAGCTTTATTGGCTAAAATAACTGCATTCCCCACAGCATCTGAATCTGTCGGATTAATAAGCATTAAACGTGTGCCTTTTACGGTGAGATCTTGCACGTTAGCAAGCTCTTTAGCCGGGTTGTCCATAGAATCTAGAACAACAAGGTCGTAACCTAATCTATTTGCCTCTTTCTGTGCACTGTCTTTCATTGTGACAAAGAAAGGGTTGTTTAGTGTTGAGATAACAAGCGCGATTGATTCTTTTGCCAATGCGTTAGCGCTGATTGTGGCGCTTAATGCAACAACAGAAAGAAGTGTTGCCATTTTTTTGAGTTTCATAATATAAGTTCCTGTCGGGGTTCGGATTAAGAGAATAGAGAGTTATTTTTTGTTATCTACCAAAACAGCAAGTAAGATGACCACCGCTTTTACTATCATTTGATAGTTTGATGATATTCCTAATAAATTCAGTGCATTATTTAAGAATCCTAGAATAAGTGCACCAATTAATGTACCGATAATACGACCTTTACCGCCTGCAAGACTGGTACCACCGAGAACAACGGCAGCAATAGCATCTAGCTCATAACCATTACCTGCCATTGGTTGTGCTGATGAAAGTCGAGCAACTTCAATGACACTCGCAAGGGCTGCTAATAAACCACATAATGAATAAACGATGATTTTGATTTTATCGACGCTAATACCCGATAAGCGAGTGGCAGATTCATTACCCCCTAATGCATAGATATAGCGACCTAAACGGGTGTGATGTAATAAATACCATGCACTTAAGAAGACAATCATCATGAGCCAAATTGGCGTTGGAATGCCAAATGGGCGACCAATACCAAACCAACTAAACAGATCGGCATTATCACTAAATCCGGTATTAATAGGGCTACCATCGGTATAAACGCGAGTAACACCGCGCAGTAATAACATCATGACTAACGTAGCAATAAAGGCTTGAACTTTACCTTTAGCAACGATAATTCCTGTTACACCACCAATAGCGGCACCTAATGCCAATGCGCCAACAACAGCAACAAGCGCATTAACATCCGCACCCACCATAGAAGCGGCAACGGCACCTGTTAATGCAAGCAATGAACCAACAGATAAGTCGATACCAGATGTTAAAATAACTAGCGTCATTCCAACCGCCATAATGGCGTTAACCGATGTTTGTTGGAGAATGTTGAAAATATTGTTTAAGGTAAAAAAATTAGGGCTGAGTGTGGAAACCACAACAATCAGAAGTAGCAATGCAATCAGCGATTTTTGCTCTAATAGCCAAGCTTTTGAGAACCAACGTTTTGACGCTGGAATTGAATTCGTGCTCATATCAAACTCCTACTTTAGCGTCATATTGTTTACCAACAGCCGCTGCCATTAGCATTTCTTGTGTGACATTGTGAGCGGAAAACTCACCACTAATACGACCTTCATGCATAACCAGAATACGGTCACTCATTCCCATTACCTCAGGCATTTCAGAAGAAATTAAAATGATGCTTAATCCTTCTTGTTTAAATTTATTAATTAGCTGATAAATTTCTTTTTTAGCGCCCACATCAACGCCACGAGTGGGTTCATCAAGAATAAGCACTTTAGGGCGAGTCATTAGACCTCTTGCGATAGCCACTTTTTGTTGATTTCCCCCAGATAAAAAGCCAATCGTTTGATCCATTGAAGGGGTTTTTATATTGAATAATTTAATAAAATCACCGACAGTGAGTTGCTCTTCTTTATGATTAAGTACACCCATACCGCGGCTAAAATAGCGAAGGGCTGTCAGAGACATATTTTCTTTTACCGACATGCCAAGCACTAAACCATCACGCTTTCTATCTTCAGAAATGTAAACAATGCCTTGTTCCAATCCTTCAACCGGCTTTTTGATTTGGCAGGGTTTACCATCTAATTCAACAGTGCCATTGGTTTTAGGTAATGCGCCGTAGATAATTTTCATTAACTCAGTACGACCCGCGCCCATTAATCCAGAAATGCCCAGAATTTCGCTTTCATGTAATGAGAAACTGACATCATGAACATCTTCGCCACTGAGGTTAATGACGTTAAGTTTGGTTTTTCCTTGAGGGATATTAATACGAGGGTATTGGTCTTCTAACTTACGACCCACCATCATTTCAATCAGAGTGTCTTCTTTTAATGAGGCGACAGGTTTTTCACCAATAAACTGGCCGTCTCGCAGTACAGTCACGTCATCACAAATCTCAAAGATCTCTTTTAGACGATGTGAGATATAAACAATGCCACAACCTTGATCTCTTAGTTCACGAATAACGCTAAATAGAGATTCTGTTTCAGTATCGGTTAACGCATCTGTTGGCTCATCCATGATGATGACTTTTGAGCCAAAGCTAAGAACCTTGGCGATTTCTACCATTTGCTGATCACCAATCGATAATTCAGACACTAAACGGTGACTACTGTAAGCAAGGTTTAATCGGGCTAATAACTTATCAGCCTCTACATACATTTTCTTCCAATCGATAGCGCCAAAAGCACGAGTAAACTCACGACCTAAGAAGATATTTTCTGCGATGGTTAATTCTGGAATAAGGTTAAGCTCTTGGTGAATAATGCCTATTCCTGCTTCTTGGGAAGTTTTGGGACCATTGAAAGCACAGCTTTCGCCTTGATAAATGACTTCACCCGAATCTTTTTTATAGATCCCAGTCAGCACTTTCATTAGTGTTGATTTGCCTGCCCCGTTTTCACCTACGAGTGCCATTACTCTACCGGGATAAATTCGAAGTGTGGCACCTGATAGTGCTTTTACACCAGGGAATGACTTATCAATATCTTTAAGTTCAAGTAAAGGTTCCATATTGCCCTCAAAAAGTCACACCAGAAAACAACACAATATTGGCATAAGGCGTACATTCACCGGTTCTAATAACAGCTTTATTTTCAGTAAGTTGCTTTTTGAATGCTTCATGTGAAACATACATTATTTGAATAGGTTTCTTCTGCTCTTGTTCTAATAAATTGAGATAAGAGAGGATTTCATTAAACAGAGAGGGATTGATGGTTTTAATTTCTTCCGCCAGCATCACCGCTTCGATTTGCATTTCATGGGTAACGGTTTGTAAGACTGACATAAAGTCAGGAATACCTTGAGTGAGAGCAAGATCAATTCGTTCAACAGAGGAGGGAATAGGTAATCCAGCATCTGCAATAGTGATTTTGTCAGTGTGTCCTAAACGTGAAATTACACTCGAAATAGGACTATTAAGTAATACACCTTTTTTCATGTTTCCTCCTCAGCGAAACGTTTCGCTGTCTACATAGTAGAAAAGAAAGGTGGGAAAACAAGTTTGATTTATTCATATTGTGAGCGTGATCGAAACGTTTCGTTGGCAAACAAAAAGAAAGAAAAATCTAACTGATTGAATAAATTAACGCTGAATGGATTCAAGAAAGAAAGAGGTTATTTTCAGTGAATTTCATAAAAATGTGATGATGGACAAGGTTGTAATAAAGGCGACAATATGGGGTGTGGAAATGTAAACCAGTATGATAAAAGTAGATAAATCACAGCCTAGAAATACATTAACCTCTCCTGTGGTTAATTAGGAGAGGTTTTTTAATCATTTTAATTCAATTAGTTAGCTTGATAAGCCTTAATTGATTTCTCAATACCTTCTGCATCTAATCCTAAGTCAGATCTGATCTCTTCTTGTCCACCTTGTGGTACAAACAGATTAGGTATACCTAAGTTTAGGACAGGTATTAAGCAACGTTCTTGCATGAGTAACTCGTTTACGCCACTGCCAGCACCACCCATAATGGCATTTTCTTCTAGCGTTACCAACATATCATGCTGTTCAGCCAGAGAAAGGATAAGTGATTTATCAAGAGGCTTGATAAAACGCATATCAGCCACAGTTGCATCAAGTTTTTTAGCAACTTCTAACGCTTCTGGTAGTAATGTACCAAAGTTTAAAATCGCAATACCTTTGCCTTGGCGACGAATAATACCTTTACCCATAGGTAGTGGACTAAGTGGTTGCAATTGTGCACCAACACTAGAGCCTCTTGGATAGCGTACGGCAACAGGACCATCTTGATAGTGATAACCTGTGTGAAGCATTTGGCGACACTCATTTTCATCACTTGGCGCCATAATGACCATATTAGGAATGCAGCGTAAGAATGAGAGGTCAAAAGCACCTTGGTGAGTTTGACCATCTGCTCCCACAATACCACCACGATCAATAGCAAATAAAACAGGCAGTTTTTGAATGGCAATGTCGTGGATCACTTGGTCGTAAGCGCGTTGTAAGAATGTTGAGTAGATAGCAACAATCGGCTTATAACCCCCAATTGCTAAACCTGCTGCAAAGGTAACGGCATGTTGTTCTGCGATCGCAACATCAAAGTATTGTGAAGGGTATTCCTTTGAGAAACGCACCATACCAGAGCCTTCACGCATAGCTGGGGTAATTGCCATGAGTTTTGGATCAGTTGAGGCTTCTTCACATAACCAGTCACCAAAAATTTTGGAAAATGTAGGTCGTGCATTAGGGCTTTTAGGTAATGTCCCAGTTTGTGGATCAAATTTAGGGACTGCGTGCCAGCTAATTGGATCACGCTCAGCAGGCGCATATCCACGACCTTTTTTAGTCATAATATGCAGAAGCTGAGGGCCTTTTAGATCACGCATGTTAGTTAATGTCTGTACTAACGCAATAACATCGTGGCCATCAACAGGACCGATATAGTTGAAACCCAACTCTTCAAACATGGTGCCTGGGACAACCATGCCTTTGATATGTTCCTCTGTCTTTTTCAGTAATTCTTTAATGGGTGGAATACCTGAGAAGACTTTTTTTCCACCTTCACGCAAGGTGGTATACAGTTTGCCAGATAACAATTGCGCAAGGTGATTATTCAATGCACCAACGTTTTCTGAAATCGACATCTCATTGTCATTAAGTACAACGAGCATATCTGGTTCAATATCTCCTGCGTGATTCATTGCTTCAAAAGCCATACCCGCAGTAATTGCCCCATCACCAATCACACAAACTGTTTTTCTGTTCAGCTTTTCTTGTTCGGCGGCGACAGCCATACCTAAACCTGCACTGATAGAGGTTGAAGAGTGACCAACACAAAGTTTGTCGTATTCACTCTCTTCTCGCCAAGGGAAGGGGTGTAACCCATTCTTTTGACGGATAGTATCAATGCGGTCACGGCGACCCGTTAAGATCTTATGAGGATAGGCCTGATGACCCACATCCCAAATCAGGTTATCAAAAGGGGTTTTGTAGACGTAATGAAGAGCAACCGTTAACTCAATAGCACCTAAACCTGAGGCGAAGTGACCACTTGAGCGGCTGACACTGTTAAGAAGAAATAGCCTTAGCTCATCACAGAGTTTAGGTAAACTCTCTTTTGGTAACAGGCGCAAATCTTCTGGTGTTTCAACCAACGCCAATGTGGGATATTTTTCGATATCAATGCTCATGTGATGCCTATTAATTAATCACTTGTAATAGGGAAAGAACAGGTAAGCTGCTCTCTTTATTTTTTATTAGTTTTTCCGTTCGACGATAAAACTCGCTAATTGTTTAAGCGTGGTCGTATCGTACTCGTATTGCTCAAGAAACGCTAAGGCATCCAGTGCTTCGTTATACAATTCCTGTGCTTTCTTTTGAGCTTGCTCTAATCCAAGGAGTGCTGGATATGTGCTTTTCCCTGACTCTTGGTCGCTACCTTGACGTTTCCCAGTTTCTTCCGTACTGCCAATGACATCTAAAATGTCATCTTGTACTTGAAATGCAAGGCCAATAGAGTGGGCATATTTATCTAGTGCGGGTAATACTTCATGACCTTTGGAGCCAGCACTAAATGCACCTAAGCGAACAGCTGCACGAATTAATGCACCTGTTTTGTGTAAATGGATTTTTTCAAGAGATGCTAGATCAATCGATTTATCTTCGGCTTCAAGATCAAGAGCCTGACCGCCACACATACCTGCAAGCCCGCTGGCTGTTGCTAATTCAGAAATCATTGCAACACGATCAGCCATTGCAACATCAGGCATTGGATTTTTTGCTAAGATCTCAAAGGCGAGTGTTTGTAATGCATCACCCGCTAAAATTGCGTTGGCTTCACCAAATTCAATATGACATGTAGGCTTACCACGACGTAAATCATCATCATCCATCGCAGGCAAATCATCATGAATGAGAGAATAAGCGTGAATACATTCCACTGCGGCGGCTGGTGCATCAAGGTTAAGTGCGGGGACTTTAAACATTTCACCCACTGCATAAACAAGGAAAGGACGTAAGCGCTTTCCACCTAAAAGAGCACCATAATGCATGGCTTTACCTAGAGGCATGTCAGTGAATGGTAAAGCGGATAGCGCTTGGTTTAATGCATGATCAACACGCTGGTGGGCGGAATCTAATTTATGACGGAACGCATCCGTACTTGAAGTTGCGTTACTCAATTATTCTGCCTCTTGGATAAAATCATCAGGAGTTGCATTATCGTCTTCTTTTAGAAGAATACGAACACGCTGTTCAGCGTCTTGTAATGTTTTTTGTCCAACACGGGCTAGACGAACGCCATGTTCAAACTCATTAAGCGCTTCTTCTAAAGGGAGTTCACCGGATTCTAAACGGTTTACGATTTGCTCAAGTTCTTGCATAGATGCTTCGAAACTTGGTGCTTGTGCGATGTCTTCGTTAATTGGTGTCGTTTTCTTAGCCATAATATTTTTGATAATAAAGCATGTTAGCGCTGAATAATAGCGATCATCTTACTACAAGTGAGAAGAAAATTTCTTATTCAGTCGATGATTTTTGCGGGTGAGCCCTAAATATTGGTGATATACTTTGTGACTTTTATAAACTCCAGTCAATTAACATCACTGTAGTTTATGTTTCTACTTAATAACCTATGACCATTGACTATGAAGTTTATTATTAAATTATTCCCCGAAATTACGATCAAAAGCCAATCTGTTCGTATACGTTTTATCAAAATTCTCACTAGCAATATTCGTAATGTACTTAATACATTAGGTGATGAAATCACGGTTGTCCGCAATTGGGATAACATTGTTGTTGTGAGTAAAGATGAAAGCAAAAGTGAAGCGGTATGTGATGCATTAACACGTATTCCTGGTATTCATCACTTTTTACAAGTAGAAGAGCATCCGTATACTGATTTACACAATATTTTTGAGCAAACTTTCGCGGCATTTAAGCATTTAGTTGAAAACAAAACATTTTGTGTTCGTGCCAAACGTCGTGGTAAGCACAGTTTTACTTCAAATGAAGTTGAGCGTTATGTTGGTGGTGGTTTTAACCAACACGTTGAAAGCGCAAAAGTGAAATTAACGCGTCCAGATGTCACCATTAATTTAGAAATTGAAGATGACAAACTTATTTTAGTGAATGCGCGCTATGAAGGTATTGGTGGTTTCCCAATTGGTACACAGGAAGATGTTTTATCACTGATCTCTGGTGGTTATGATTCAGGTGTATCAAGCTATATGTTAATGCGTCGTGGTAGCCGAGTTCACTATTGTTTCTTTAACTTAGGCGGTTCTGCCCACGAAATTGGCGTTAAACAAGTTGCTCATTATTTATGGAACCGTTTTGGCCGTTCACATAAAGTGCATTTCGTTGCTGTTGATTTTGAACCTGTTGTCGCAGAAATCTTAGAAAAAGTCGATGATGGTCAAATGGGCGTTGTATTAAAACGTATGATGGTACGTGCCGCATCCCGTGTTGCTGAGCGTTATGGTGTTCAAGCCATTGTGACGGGTGAAGCATTAGGACAAGTTTCTAGCCAAACTTTAACTAACTTACGTTTAATTGATAATGCGACTGATACGTTAATTTTACGCCCTCTTATCACGCATGATAAAGAGAACATTATCAATATCGCTCGCCAAATTGGTACAGAAGATTTTGCTCGTACAATGCCAGAATTTTGTGGTGTTATTTCAAAAAGCCCAACAGTGAAAGCAGTAAAAGCGAAGATCGAAGCGGAAGAAGAGAAGTTTGATTTTTCTATTCTTGATAACGTTGTTGAAAACGCCAAGAATATGGATATTCGTCGTATTGCAGAAGAAACCGTACAGCAAGTTACTGAAGTTGAAATGGTATCTGAATTTGGTGCTAACGATGTTATTTTGGATATCCGCTCACCTGAAGAGCAAGAAACTTCGCCATTAAAGATAGACGGTGTTGATGTTAAAGAGTTACCTTTCTATAAATTAAGCACCCAGTTTGGTGATTTAGATAAAGCCAAAACTTATTTGCTCTATTGTGATCGCGGAATGATGAGCCGCTTACAAGCGCTGTATCTGCGTGAACAAGGTTTTGAAAACGTTAAAGTCTATCGTAAAAAATAATACGCTAACGATTCGATCTTACAAATAAAAAAGCCACTGAAAAGTGGCTTTTTGGGTTACTGATAATAGCTTATTAGAAATTATTTTGAAATTCTTCTGCTCTTTTCTCTAATACAGCCAGAAATGATGTTTTTGCTATCTCATGAGCATTGGGCGACATAATAGCAATAATTTGATATCTGTTTGGGTAAAGCCAATGTTGACAGCAAACTAAGTAATGATTTGATTTTCTTTGTATTTGAGGTATCTTTTTATTCCATCCTGGTTCAAGTGGCATTCTAATATGTATTTTAGAAATAAGAGATTGACATAACTTGGCATTATTTTCCCAGCGACCATTGGCACCTAAATAATTAGATAATATATTGTCTTCTTTCCAAAGTTTTAATAAGTGAGCATATTCATTGGCGATAGTTTTATATTCAATATCAGGATGTATTGATATTTGAGTCATAAAATATCAATTACTATGAAATTTAGGTATATCAAGCCCTAATTTTATATGCTCAGATTGTATTAATCTCTGCATCTCAGCATTAGTTACATTGGGTTTTTTATTTGTTGTTTTTAATGGCTGATGAGTTTGTTCTATAAATAAAACAATCTCAGTTAATACACTTCTATACATTGCTAAAGAGCGACCAAATAAAAGAATACTTTCTTTTTTTAAGATATCGTTATTTAAACACGATGCAAGGACATTTTTTATATCAACTAAAGAGGTATCTATATCTTTTATATTTTTATTTATTTGTTCATAAATGTGTTGGCTAATAAATAAATTTTCATGGTTTTCCCATTCTTTTTTTAATCTAGTTAAGTCACTATTGAGTAACTCAGCTAAAGTGCTCATTTTTTCAGTAGCATCATCAATCGGAATAGCAACAAGTTGATTAGATACAGGAGATGCAAAAGAGTATTGAATATTGGGGATCAACGATGATTGTTTATGTCTAAAACTTTCAGCAGGAACAGTGGCTAATCCCATAGAAATTAAAGTAACAAGTTTAGGTAAGTTCTTGCGGTATTGAAGAGTTTTCATTTTGCCACATCCTTTAGAAGTTGGTTCTATTTTAACCTCTCAACACTTATTTTAAAATCTGATATGAAGAAATAACGACTGAAATAGGTCTTAAAAATTAATCCCCAACTAATAAATAATATACCTATTAATAAGATAAATGAATTAGGTGGGGATATTTTGTTATGAGTGTACAGTTTATCTATTTATCCCCAAACCCTGTAAATTCATCTTGATAATTATAAATACCGGGTGGTAATACAAGCTGTTTGGCAACATCTGCTGCAGCTTCTTTGCCTTTTAAGCGTTCGATAATTTTTAGTGCAAAATCGATAGATGTTGCTGGAGCTTGGCTAGTAATTAAGTTAACTCTTTCATCATAATAGACGCGATAATCAACCCATTTTTTCGATGAGATTTTATCTTTTAAGGCAGGAAAACCCGTCATATTGCCGATGGGAAAAATATTATGAGATTCAAGGATCATTGCGGGTGCTGCACAAATCGCGGCAACAAGCTTATTTTCACTGTGCATACGACGTACTTTCTCAACGACTAAAGGACTATCTCTTAAGGTTTCAGTGCCTTGCAATCCACCAGGTAGAATAATAACGTCATAGTGGTGATCGACAACACGAACTAAGGGGGCATCTGCGACAAGTTTTATGCCTCGTGAACCTGTAATTATAAGTTCATCAACATCATCTTCTGCACTTGCAAGCACGACATTAATACCTGCCCTTACCAGCAAATCTGCGGTAGTCACGACTTCGGTTTCTTCACTTCCATTAGCTAGGCAGATGAGCGCTGATATGGTCATAATTGCCTTCCTGTTGTTTAATAAATTGAAAAAGGTGGTTATTTTCTGGCAATACAAGCCCTTGTTCTGAAGCTCGGCGTAATAAATAACCCGTAATATAGTCAATCTCTGTATGGCGTTGATATTTCACATCTTGATACATAGAAGAATAATTATTTGCTGTTTGTTCTATTGTATCAATAATATAGCCATGAAGATGGGCTTGAGATGTTGGTACAACACCTTCACGTTCCATCACTAGATAAACTTCATCGCATATTTTTTGAATATGTTCAGGATAACGCAATAAATCCCCATTTCGGCATTGATAATAAACGGTAAGAGGGTTGATAACACAATTAACAGCAAGTTTTAGCCAACTAATTGTATGAATATCATTGTGCCAAGCGACATCGGGTAAAGCATGATGCAAGGTTTCTGCTAAATAGCTATATTGTTGAGCTGTATGATTTAATGGGCCTATATGTGTTATTCCTGTTGCGGTATGAATAACATCTTGCCCTTGTTGATAAGCACCATGAGTAATGATGCCTTGTAAGATAGGTCTGGATATAGAGTGCTGTGTTGCTGTTAATTCATCTGCTGTTCCCATGCCATTATGAATTAATAAGATAGGACATTGTGCAGAAAGATAAGGCAATAGCGCATTAACCGCATCTGAAACTTGCCAAGATTTTAAGCAAACAATTAATAATTCACTCTGTTTTAACCATTCCAGTTGATTAGCGATAATGCGCTGATAAAAAGGCTCGCCATTAATATTATCAACACTCACGTCTAAAAAAGGCTGAGGTATTCTTAGCCAACCTTGTACTTCATGAGATTGACGTGTTAAAGCTGCAACCCAAAGTTTACCAATCGAACCACACCCTAAAACGGTAATTTTCATTGTGCCTCTTTTTGCAAATCGTAATAGCGTAAGGTGGCTACTGACGGTCATTAGACTATTTAGCTAAAATTATAACATTGATTACACTTCTCTGTTTAAAGTATGTTTGCGCTTTACTGTAAGAGGAAATTAAAGGGATAAATTTGTTATTGAATGTGCAATGCTTTTTTGCAACCCTAAAAGAAGCTATTATTCGGGTTGTATTTATTTATTGAGGAAGAAAGAATGCCATCTTTTGATATCGTATCTGAAGTTGACTTACATGAAGTGCGTAATGCGGTGGAAAACGCACAACGTGAACTGACTACTCGTTGGGATTTTCGTAATGTTGAAGCAAGCTTTGAATTAAACGAAAAATCAGAGTCAGTGAAAACGACCAGTGTATCTGAATTTCAGGTTCAACAATTATTAGATATTCTGCGTGAGAAAATGGCAAAAAGAGGGATTGATGGTGCGGTATTAAATATCCCTGAAGAGATGACTCACAGCGGAAAAATGTACAGCGTAGAAGCCACCTTAAAACAAGGTATTGATTCAGCATTAGCGAAGAAAATTGTTAAGCTGATTAAAGATAGTAAATTGAAAGTACAAGCCCAGATCCAAGGCGAGCAAGTGCGTGTTACAGGTAAATCCCGTGATGACTTACAAGCTGTGATGAAATTAGTAAGAGAAGGTGAATTAGGGCAACCTTTCCAATTTAACAACTTCCGTGACTAATTGTTTATCCATTGAGTCATAAAAAAATGCGCTGAAATAAACAGCGCATTTTTATTTGGATTTATTGATATTTAAACAGAAGACACTAAAGATTCTAATGTTGCTCTTGGTGTTTGTTTAGTATCAACCTTGATATAAGCACTCTGTTCATCCGCCATAATCACAACTTCATTAACCCCCGGTTGTTGCTTAAATAATTGTTGTAGTTGCTGTTGTTGGCTTGAAGATAGATTTTCAGGTAATTCAACGCGTAAGCTACTGACATAAGAGGGTTGGCGTAATGTTAGGCTAATGAAAAACCAAATAATGCCAATCATTAAACAGCCTAAAAATACAATTTGTGCACTATAATGCTGGTAAAGCCATCCTCCTAAAATTCCGCCCAATGCCACACCTAAAAATTGGCTGGTGGAATAAATTCCCATAGCTGTACCTTTATAACCTGCTGGCGCTTCTTTACTGATTAATGAAGGAAGAAGGGCTTCCATAATATTAAAGCCAATAAAGAAGACCTGAATACCCGCAATAATTAACCATAAGCTAGAGCCTGAAATAATAAGAATTGCCTGAGCCACAATCAGTAAGAAAATACAGAATAAGAACACTTGTTTCATTTTTCGTTTCTTTTCTGCATAGATAATAAAAGGTAATACTGTAATAAAGGCGATAAGCATAGTGACAAGATAAACAATCCAATGTGTCTCTTTTGCTAAGCCAGCTTCACTCATGACAAGAGGAAGCGCAACAAAGGCTGCCATTAATAAAGTATGTAGAGAAAAAATACCGGTATTAAGCTTAAGAAGTTGTGCATCAAATAAGACTTTTTTGACACTGCCACGGACAAAACCAGATTCTCGATTAAGAATATGATGTTCACTGTTCGGTACAGTAAAAAGCGTAATAATAATGCCACCAAAGGCGAGCAGGGCAATGCCCCAAAAAAGACCTTGTAAGCCGAAAATATGCGTTAAAATAGGCCCTAAAACTAAGGCTAAAGCGAACGTTATCCCAAAGCTAATACCAATAAAGGCCATTGCTTTTGTTCTATTTTGTTCCCGCGTTAAATCAGACAATAAAGCCATTACTGCTGCTGAGATAGCCCCAGCCCCTTGCAATGCTCGTCCAATAATAATGCCGTAAATATTGTCACTAAGTGCAGCAATCAAACTACCAATAATAAAAATAATTAAGCCGAAAACAATTATCGGTTTTCGGCCGAATTTATCAGAGAAAATACCAAAAGGGATTTGGAATACCGCTTGTGTTAATCCATAAATACCGATGGCTAATCCGATGAGTGATTCTGTTGCGTGTTGTAGTTGAAGCCCATAGGTGGTTAAAACTGGGAGTACCATAAACATGCCAAGCATGCGAAGAGAAAAAACAGTGCCTAGTCCCCATGTTGCTTTGCGCTCTAATGGGGTCATTTTATTATCATTCATGGATTACCTCGTATTACTGATATCCCCATTGTAATGGCAAATCTTGGCGAGGTTAATCAATAAATAGGATACAAAAAAGACAAAACTGTACTGATATCATGTGTAGTCATAAAAGAGATAAAAAAATACCAGTCAGAAGGCTGACTGGTATTTGGGTTACTTTAGTAAATACATTATCTTAGATACGCAAGAACCGCTTCTGTTGAGCTTGTTGGATCAACAGACATCATTACGCTTAATGAAGTGATTGCGACAATAGAGAAAATAAATAATTTTCGTGCCCACACAATATCATTGGTTGCTTTGTAACCAGATAAAGCCATGCCTAACCACCAAATACTAACGGCTGAAGCTACAATCAGGTATTTATAACCCGCGTAACCCACTAATGTCAGCATTAAGGTTGCAATCATAAACGCCAGAATATAGAGAATGATATGACGTTTAGCGACTGAGATCCCTTTAATCACAGGTAATACAGGGATATTTGCAGCTTGGTAGTCTTTAAAACGGAAAATAGCAATGGCATAAGAGTGAGGCATTTGCCACAAACTAAAGATAAGTAATAGGATTGCCGCGCCTGCATCAAATTCACCGCTAACGGCACAATAACCGATAACAGGCGGTGCAGAGCCAGATAAGCTTCCAATCAGTGTGCCATAAACAGATTTACGCTTCATATAGAGGCTATAAACCCCAACATAAATAATAAAACCGAATACAGCGATAAACATTGCAAGTGGGTTGGCTGCTACATAGAGCAGCACAACACCTGCAATACCTAAAACTGAGGCATAAATCAGGCTAACTTGAGGGTCAATTAATCCTTTAACTAATGGACGATTCTTCGTTCTTTCCATGATACGGTCAATATCACGGTCAATGTAGTTGTTAAAAACACAACCAGAAGCAACGACCAGAGACACCCCAAGTAGAGTCGCGAAAAATAGGGAGTAATCAATCTCACCCTTAGAAGCGAGAAGAAAACCACCTATTACAGAAATTAAATTTCCGAAAATAATTCCTGGTTTGGTGACTTGTAGGTATTGCTTAATCATAGCGACAACTCTTAATCCATCATCATATTGATGTTCAGGTTGTACATAATCCACAACGAGCCTACGACAACAATGCCGATAATAAGCAGTGTGAACAGGAATGCGACGACGTTCCAGCGCTCTTCTGATGACGTATTCATATGCAAGAAGCAGACTAAGTGAACCACAATTTGCACAACTGCCATACCGACAACAGTCCATAGAATTGTTGCTGGTGTTGCTGTTCCTTCCATCACCATCCAAAATGGAATAACGGTGAGGATAACAGACAGAATAAAGCCGATCAGATAAGACTTCATGCTGCCGTGGCTTGCGCCTGAAGGAGAAGTATTTGGATGACTCATTACATCGCTCCCATCAGATAAACTACGGTGAACACACAGATCCAGACAACGTCAAGGAAGTGCCAGAACAGACTTAAACAGCTTAAACGAGTGCGGTTAACTTCAGTTAAACCACGGCGTGATACTTGGATCATCATAATAACAATCCAAATTAAACCCGCGGTTACGTGAAGACCGTGCGTTGAAACTAATGCAAAGAATGCAGATAAGAATGCACTGCGATCTGGGCCATAACCTTCTGCTATTAGCTCATGGAATTCGTAAACTTCCATGATGACGAAACCTAAGCCGAATAAGAAAGTCACAAATAACCATAGATTAACTTGGCTAACGCTACCTTTATTCATGCTCAGCATAGCGAAACCAAAAGTGATACTACTAAATAGCAGTAAGAAGGTTTCAACTAAAACAAACGGTAAGCTAAAAATCTCTTTACCTGAAGGACCATCCGCAATCCCGTTAACAAGCACCGCATAAGTGGCGAATAAGCTGGCAAACAGGATAAGGTCGCTCATTAGGTAGATCCAGAAGCCGAAAACTTTTGTCGCTCCTGCATCGTGGTGCCCATGATGCTCATGGGCGTTTGTGTTATTTACAGTTTGAGTAGACATTATTTCACACCTGCTTTTTTCAGTTCTTCATAATGCTTATTCTCGAGAGCTTCAATTTCAGGTACTTGGACATAGTAATCCACATCTGTATCAAAGCTTTTCACGATCCAAGTGACAATCATGCCAGCGAAACCAACGATAGCTAACCACCAGATATGCCAGATCATGGCAAAACCAAGGACTAAGCTAAATGCTGAAATAATTACACCCGCGCCTGTATTTTTAGGCATATGGATAGGTTCGTATTTAGCAGGACGCTGATAAGCTGTGCCTTTTTCTTTCTGATCCCACCACTCATCACGAGTTTGAACATTAGGTTCAACGGCAAAGTTATAGAACGGAGCAGGTGAAGAAATTGACCATTCCAGAGTACGTCCACCCCATGGATCACCCGTTAAATCACGGTTTTGATCACGGTCACGGATACTCACGTAGATTTGAACAACTTGGCAAGCGATACCGATAGCAATCAGTGCAGCACCACCAGCCGCAACAAGCAGCATTGGGTTAAATTCTGGATTGATATTTTGGCTTAAACGACGAGTCATACCCATAAAGCCAAGAATATACAGTGGCATAAAGGCCATAAAGAAGCCGATAAACCAGAACCAGAATGCACGGATACCCCATTTTTCATTCAGAGTGAAACCAAATGCTTTAGGGAACCAGTAAGTCATACCAGCGAAACAACCAAATACTACACCACCAATAATGACGTTATGGAAGTGAGCGATTAAGAATAAGCTGTTATGTAAAACGAAGTTTGCACCCGGAACGGCTAACAGAACCCCAGTCATTCCCCCAACAGAGAAGGTGATAAGGAAACCTATAGTCCACAGCATTGGGCTTTTATATTCGATACGACCTTGATACATCGTAAACAGCCAGTTAAAGATTTTAACCCCTGTTGGTATAGCGATGATCATCGTGGCGATACCGAAGAAGGCATTGACGTTGGCGCCAGAGCCCATGGTAAAGAAGTGGTGTAACCAAACGATAAATGACAACACGGTAATAACGACAGTTGCACCAACTAAAGAGGTATAACCGAATAACCGTTTTTTAGAGAATGTTGCTGTAACTTCAGAGAACACACCAAATACTGGCAGAACGAGGATATAAACTTCTGGATGACCCCAAGCCCATACAAGGTTGATGTACATCATCATGTTACCGCCCATATCATTGGTAAAGAAGTGCGTACCAAGATAGCGGTCTAAAGTTAACAGCGTAATAGTGACTGTTAAAATTGGGAATGCAGCAATAATTAGGACGTTAGTACATAAAGCCGCCCAAGAGAATACTGGCATTTTCATCATGCTCATACCCGGCGCACGCATACGCAGGATAGTCGCGAAGAAGTTAACCCCTGTTAGAAGCGTACCAATACCGGATATCTGTAAACTCCATATCCAATAATCGACCCCGACTCCTGGGTTATACTCCAAGCCAGAAAGTGGTGGATAAGCTAACCAACCTGTTTGTGCGAATTCACCAATACCTAAAGAAAGGTTGATTAGTACCACACCAACTACAAAGAACCAGAAGCTCAGTGAGTTAAGGAAAGGGAAGGCCACATCACGAGCACCAATTTGCAAAGGTACAACAAGGTTCATCAGACCCACAACAAAAGGTGTTGCCATGAAGAAAATCATGATAACGCCGTGTGCGGTAAAAATCTGATCATAGTGATGAGGTGGTAAGAAACCCGCTTCACCTGCGGAGGCAAGCGCTTGTTGGCTTCTCATCATAATCGCATCGGCAAAGCCACGGAACATCATGACCATTGCAACAATGATATACATAATACCAATTTTTTTATGGTCAACACTGGTTAACCATTCGCTCCATAACCATTTCCATTTACGGAAATAAGTTAAAGCGCCAACAACAGCAAGTCCACCAAGAACAATACCGAGTAAAGTGACTACGATAATGGGTTCATGTAGCGGGACTGCATCGAGAGTTAATTTTCCGAACATGCCTTTATTCCTCTGCTCCTGCATGCGCCGCATGGCTCATGTTCATATTCATTGTTGCATCAGCATGTGCTGTCTGATTGCCACTGGTGTGAGCGCCATGACCTGTGTGACCAAATTTAGAAATGGTCTCTTGGAATAACATTGGCTTCACGCTTGAATAGTAGGTCACTGGATTTTTCTGGCTTGGTTTAGCAAGTTCATTAAATGCAGCGGTCGTATTTAACGTATCTGACGATTGTTTGACTTTTTCAACCCACGCATCGAAACCGGCACGATCAGGTGTCGCAATCGCTGTAAATTTCATATCAGAGAAACCGTGTCCACTATAACTAGCTGACATACCTTGATATTCACCAGGTTCATTAGCAATTAAGTGTAATTTAGTCTGCATTCCTGCCATCGCATAGATTTGTCCACCTAAGCGAGGGATAAAGAATGAGTTCATGACAGAGTCAGAAGTGATTTTGAAATTAACAGGAACATTAGTAGGGAAAGCCAGTTCATTAACTGTTGCAATACCTTGTTCTGGATAGATAAATAACCATTTCCAATCCATTGAAACAACTTCAATGGTGACAGGTTTTTCTGTGGACTCTAATGGTTTGTAAGGATCAAGCTCATGGGTTGTTTTCCATGTAATCGTTGCCAAAATCACAATAATGATAATTGGCACAGTCCAAACGACAAGTTCAATTTTATTTGAGTGAGCCCAGTTTGGGCGATAGGTGGCTTTAGTATTAGATTCACGGTAGCGAAAAGCGAAAACAATCACCATCAGTATTACCGGTATCACAACAATTAACATTAAACCAAGCGCAATGAGGATTAATGTTTTTTGCTCAGCGCCGATAGCGCCTTTGGGATTCATTAACGCCATATCACAGCCACTTAATAGAAGAGCTGCAACTAATAGCGAAAGTGTCCCAATACTTTTTATGTATTTCATAAGTCTCATCCAACGACCCAAATGACAAAGGTTCTATTGTTGTTTCATCAGTATCAGTAAGGACATTTTACGGTAAGGTTGCGACAGTGTAAACAATTGTAATGGTAAGTAAGTGGTTGGTTAGTCTTTTGTGTTAATGTGATCACAAGTAATCAAACTATTAAATAAATGTTAATTTAATTATTGCGTATTAACTATAATTTCATAAAGTACCATGTTTTTAAAATAAATACATATTTTTACAAATAAAAATGCAGTAAAAAGTGTAAGAAAACGTATTTTGATTAAAAAAGTAACAAAATAGAGGTCGGAGGAGAGTTGATAGGTAAAATCCTTTTTATCTTGATGTTTAATATCTATATTTGATGCTTGTGTGATTTTTAATATGGGCAATTAGTGATTTGATGAATGTTTGTATTCAATGAGAAAGTTTTTCATTAAGTGATAAAAAGAGGTTACAGCGAATAAAAATGCTTTCGCTGTAATAAAAATTAACAATTAGCGATCAAAAATTATACTTCAAGCTATATACAATGCCATCTTGCAGAAAATCTTCGCCTAGCTTTTTATAAGCATAACGATATTGAATACCCGTAGTAATAGAGGTCGTTGGATGCCACCAAAAAGCTAAAGCGCCATTGAACCCATTTTGCCCGCCATTGCCGTAACGCTTATGACGACTAAATTCCATTTCATGCCAATTGCTAATGCTAAATTTCTGATCTCTAATGGAAAAATCATATCCAGCAACCCAACCAACGACGTAGCCATTATTTCCTGAATAATAAGTTTGATCGACATAATGAAGCGCAACGAATGGTTTAAACCATAAATTATCAATTTGTGTGTTATAGCCTAGACCGTAAAGCGTATTAACTTCATGGAAGTTGCCACCGTTTTCTTTTCCTGGAAGTGACCATGTGCCGTAAACATGCCCGTATAAATTAAAAGGACTTTCACCTAAATAAATACGGCTTGTTGCTTTAACGGTATAACGTTGATTATCACCCGGTTGTGTTTTCCGAGGATTAAGTGGGTTTTCTAGATCAAAGAAGCCATAAAACTCGCCCCATGAAAAATTGGCACCACCTTCAAGTTCTAAATAGGCAAAATCATCTTTATGAGAAGATTTCCCTGTTTTGTGTGTTGTATGAGAAGTCCAATCAAGATAATTGATGCTGGTATTAGCGAATCCACCTAAATAGCTAGCTTGAGCTGATAAAGAAAGTGTACTTGCGATGGTTAATAAAAATGTTTTTTTTATCATGATTAATCTCAATTAAATTTAATGAAATAATTTTACGGTGAATTTGTTTTTTAATATATTTTGAAACTATAACCTATTAATTTGAAATTTACAGATTATGATTTTGAAATCTAGATCTATTTCTAGAATATTAAATTGATAATTAAAAGTAGGAATTTTAGTATTGTTTAGTTTATTTTTATTATTTTATCTGTTTTGAATGGATTGAGCGCTTAATAACTGTTTTTTTTGGCAGGGAAAAAAGAAATTAAAAGAAGAAAGAAAAATATGTAGTAAAAGTCGCGTAAAAATACCTCACGACACAAGAATAAAGGGATAGTATCATTAACCAATATTCGTTTTTATCTTACTTGGAATTTTCATTGTGACCTCATTTGCTGAACTTAACGCACTTCCTGCTGAACAACTCGCTAACCTTAATGAATTGGGTTATCTCACTATGACTCCAGTTCAAGAAGCCGCTTTGCCCGCTATTCTTGAAGGAAAAGACGTTCGCGCTCAAGCAAAAACAGGCAGCGGTAAAACAGCTGCTTTTGGTTTGGGACTTTTGCAACACATTGATGCAAAACAGTTTAATACTCAATCACTTATTTTATGTCCAACGCGAGAACTTGCTGATCAAGTTGCAAATGAATTACGTCGCCTTGCTCGTTACCTTCCAAATATCAAAGTATTAACGCTGTGTGGTGGCGTTCCATTTAGTATCCAGCGTGATTCATTAATACATGCTGCACATATTATTGTTGCAACACCAGGTAGATTGCTTGATCACCTAAAAAAAGAGACTGTCACTTTAGATGATGTGAAAACATTGGTATTAGATGAAGCAGACAGAATGTTGGATATGGGATTTTTTGATGATATCAACGATATTATTTCTCGTATGCCAACGGAACGTCAAACGTTACTCTTTTCTGCAACTTGGCCAAATGAGATCGCAGCAATTAGCCGTAAAATTCAGCAAAATCCAGTAACTATTGAAATAAACTCTGTTGATGAACTTCCTGCTGTTGAGCAGCAGTTTTATGAAATATCTCGTCATGGAAAAATAGGATTGCTGCAAAAGCTGTTAAGTCGTGAGCAGCCTGCCTCTTGCGTTGTATTTTGTAACACAAAGCGAGATTGCCAAGATGTGTATGAAACACTGACAGAAAGCAACCAAAGTGTGCTTGCTTTACATGGCGATATGGAACAAAGAGAGCGTGACCAAACGCTGATTCGCTTTGCTAATGGGAGTTGTCGTGTATTAGTAGCAACAGATGTTGCAGCTCGTGGACTTGATATTAAAGCGTTAGAAATGGTGATTAACTACGAATTGTCGTGGGATCCTGAAGTGCATGTTCACCGAATTGGCCGTACAGCCAGAGCGGGTGAAAGTGGATTGGCGATTAGCTTTTGTGCACCAGAAGAAATTCAGCGTGCTAACGCTTTAGAAGAGATGCTTCATATGAAGATAAATTGGCTACCAGTACCTACTGGGCTACAAATTACGCCTCTTGAAGCAACAATGGCAACATTATGTATTGATGGTGGTAAAAAAGCCAAAATGCGCCCAGGTGATATTTTAGGCGCATTAACGGGTGATATGGGTTTCAATGGTGCCGATATTGGTAAAATTATGATCAATCCAACACATGCTTATGTTGCTGTGAAACAATCTATTGCAAAACAAGTCTGGAAACAGCTGCAACAAGGTAAAATCAAAGGTAAGGCAGTAAAAGTAAGATTGTTTAGATAAATTATCTTTACTAAGAATACAAAAAAGGACAGCTTAGGCTGTCCTTTTTTCTGACGAATATAGTGAAGAAAGCAACAAGATTAGTGTGTTGTTTTCTTAAGGGCTAAATAATCTAGGATTGTGCCAAAGACAAGGCTTACCGCACCAACAATAACACCATATAAAAAGAGTGTTGAAGCCCAAGAACTTAATCTATCAGTATCTATTGATTGAATAAAATTGACAGACTGGAACATTTCTAAAGTTGGTAGTGAATTTGTGATCACAAGAATTAAACTACAAAGAAAGAAAAGAACAGTCAGCATCAAACCATAAATAGCAAAACGGTATTGTTTAATAAACAAAGTTCTTCTAAGGAATTCACCTGTTTTTTGCGTATAAATAAGTGTGTTTTCCGAAATCAACAGCAAGATAAGACCGGGTACAGAAGCAACAATAGAAAAAAGGTAAAATGCTTCCCAACCATGGCTTTCAACATACCAGCCTGCAACTGGGCCAACATAAACACGACCAATTGCAGAGAGAGCCGAGAGTAACGCAAATTGTGTTGCTGAAAAGGAGAGATGACAAAGTGTCATTAAGAGGGCAACAAATGCTGCTGTTCCCATACCGCCACAGATATTTTCAAATGCAACTACTGCACCCATGCTATAAATACTTTGCTCAGAAATAGCTAAATACCAATAACCGATATTTGAACCGCCTTGCAAAATACCAAAAATCATCAGTGCTTTAAATAAACTCCAACGGCGCATTAATAAACCACCTAGTAATGCCCCAACAATCGTGGCGGCAAGCCCAAGTGTTTTATTCACTAATCCTACTTCACCAGCATCAAATCCAGCACCGCGGATCAGAAAAGTAGTACTTAAACTTAGGGCAAAGGCATCACCCATTTTATACAGCACAATAAGCAGTAAAATTAGCCAAGCATTATTACGAGAGAAGAACTCATATAAAGGCTCAATAACAGCTTCATAGAGTGTACGTGGTGGCTTTACGGTGGTTTCTGGCTCTTGGGCAAGTAATGTGGCAATAATACCAATACCCATTAAGGCAGCCATTAACCAGTACATGTTTTGCCAGCCAATATATTTATCCGCTAACCAAAGCGCCATTCCTCCAGAAACAAGCATTGCTATGCGATAGCCTAATACAGAAACTGCAGCACCAGTACCACGCTCATCGGCTTTTAAAATATCGGTTTTATAGGCATCAAAAACAATGTCTTGTGAAGCGGAACAAAAGGCAACAATGACAGCTAAAGAGGCAAGCCACCATAAATGGTCGTTAGGATTTAAAAAGCCCATCCCTGCAATACCAAGTACTAACCCTATTTGAGTGAGCAACATCCATCCTCGGCGTCGACCAAGAAAAGAAGGGGTATAGCGATCCATAAAGGGTGACCAGAGGAATTTAAAAACATAGGCTTGTCCCACCAATGAGAAAAAACCAATGGTTTTTAAATCGATGTCTTCTACTGTCATCCAAGCTTGTAATGTACCCGCTGTGAGTGCCAGAGGTAATCCAGAAGTAAAGCCAAGTAATAGAAGAATAAATGATTTATACCAAGTGGTTTGTTTGAAGGTGGGCTGAACCATGCAAAAATTCCTTTCAACGACCTGTTTGAGATAACAGGTCGTTTATTCTAATAAAATTAACGGGCGTTAGATTTGATAAATTGACTGACTGAAGCGTCTTTTGCCATATCGCTAACGAGTTCACTTAAGACATTGTTAATCGCGGCGGCAATTTTCTCATTAGTTGCACCAAATGGACCTTGAACATTGTAGCTAGTACGGAATGTTTTGGTATTAGAACTGCCATTCGGTAAGGTGACGATAACTGAAATATCCGCTTTTGCACTGATATTATGACGAACACTTCCTTCACCCACATCTGCACTGAGTTTATTGATGACAATAATCACATCAGCAGAAGCAGGAGAACCTATCATAAAACCACGCGCTGCCATTTGCTTTTGTAGAACTTCTTGCATTAAAAATGCAATGTCACGAGATGGAACAAGGATATCTAATTTACCGTTACGGTTGATTTCCGCTAGATTTTTTGATGCACGTTTGTCTTGGCTAGAAATATTCAGTGAAATAGGGCGCATCGTTGGATCAGCCGCAGGAACTGACATCGTGGGCTCAATAGATAATTTGTTACTAGGAGTTGCACAACCTGAAAGCAGTGTTAATGCAAAAACAGCACAGAGTAAATTTTTAATCATGAGGTAATCTCGGTTAAATATGTCTGTTGTGTTAACAAGTAGAATAGGCTTCAAACTTTAGCCTATCATACCACTGCTGGTAGGTTGCTAATATCCCCTTAACGAACGAAATTATCTGATTTTATCAATTGATTTTATTTCAAATTACTCTCATTTTTGCTCATGTATTTGACAATATTCGGTCAATGGTTTTACTCAAGATGAAAAATAAGCGATTATCATCAGCAAAATTAAAAAGAATAAGCCCATCATTTTGTATTGATAACGACTAAATCGATATAGTCTGGTTGACTTGTTTTTGGTTTGCCGTGGTATAAAGGCTAGAGTATTAGGGGCAGAGATGATCCGTGATGATATTGAGAATAAGCTGATTTCACGCTTTTCACCGCATTTTTTACAAGTAATAAACGAAAGCCATCGCCATAATGTGCCCGAAGGCTCTGAAAGCCACTTTAAAGTCATTATCGTTTGTGATGATTTTAATGAGAAACGTAGTGTTTCGCGCCATCGTGATGTGTACCAAACATTAGCTCATGAAATGGAAAATGGTGTTCATGCATTAGCATTACACACTTTTACTTTGAGCGAATGGAATGAACAGCAGGATAAAGCATTGCGCTCTCCTGGGTGTCGTGGCGGAAGCCAAGAAGATTAACAACCTTATCGTTAATCGTGAGTAAATAGATCCTAAGATGCGTATTTTTTGTTCTTTATAGAGGGAAAAAGGGGTGAGTTGCTCGATTTTATGAAAAAATTGAGGAATAAAACGGCTCTTTCTCGACTCAACCCCTCTAGATCGTTATAATGTCGCGTCTAATTTTCAGTAAGGTTTCGGGATGCTTCTGATATCAGGGATCCTCGTTTTTTTAAATGTGGCGGCCCCGGTTCTGAAAGGAAAATAAACCTAAACATGTCAATATCATGTTAGTTTCCTTTAAAGTAGACCGAGCACTAAAACTTATTTTGAGGTAACAAGATGCAAGTTTCTGTTGAAACGACTCAAGGCCTAGGGCGTCGTGTCACAATCACCGTACCAGCCGCTGATATCCAAACTGCTGTAGACAGTGAACTGAAAAAAGCTGCTAAAACTGTTCGCATTGATGGTTTCCGTAAAGGTCACGTTCCAATGTCAATGGTTAAACAGCGTTACGGTATGTCAGTGCTGAATGATGTTCTGGGTGATCTGATGCAGCGTAATTTCATTAACGCTATCATCGAAAATAAAGTAAACCCAGTTGGCGCGCCTGACTACAAACCAGAGCAATACAAAGAAGGTGAAGACTTTGTTTACTCTGTAGAATTCGAAGTTTTCCCAGAAATCGAACTGAAAGATCTGGAAAGCATTGAAGTTGTAAAACCTGTTGTTACTGTTAAAGACGAAGACGTTGATAACATGTTAGAAACACTGCGTAAGCAACAAGCAGAGTGGAAAGACAAAGACGGCGAAGTTGCAGCAGAAGATCGCGTAACTGTTGATTTCAACGGTTCTATTGACGGTGAAGAATTTGAAGGCGGAAAAGCTGAAGATTTCGTACTGGCAATGGGTCAAGGTCGTATGATCCCAGGTTTCGAAGAAGGCGTTATCGGTCATAAGGCTGGCGAAGAATTCACAATTGATGTGACTTTCCCAGAAGATTACCACGCTGAAAACCTGAAAGGTAAAAAAGCACAATTCGCTATCAACCTGAAAAAAGTTGAAGAGCGTGAACTGCCAGAATTAACTGAAGAGTTCATCAAGCGTTTTGGTATTGCTGATGGTTCTGTTGATGGTTTACGTGCTGAAGTACGTAAAAACATGGAACGTGAACTGAAAAATGCAATCCGTACTCGTGTTAAATCACAAGTTATCGATGGCTTAGTTAAAGCAAACGAAGTTGACGTACCAGCAGCCGCTGTTGACAGTGAAATCGAAGTTCTGCAGCGTCAAGCAGCTCAACGTTTTGGTGGCGACGAGAAACAAGCACTGCAATTGCCTCGTGAACTGTTCGAAGAACAAGCTAAACGTCGTGTAATCGTTGGATTACTGTTAGGTGAAGTGATCAATAGTAATGAACTGAAAGCAGAAGACGACCGTGTGAATGCACTGATCGACGAAATGGCTTCAGCTTATGAAGATCCATCAGAAGTTGTTGAGTTCTACAACAAGAACGAGCAACTGATGAATAACATCCGTAATCTTGCGTTAGAAGAGCAAGCGGTAGAAAAAATCTTAGCAAATGCTAAAGTAACTGAAAAAGAAACTAACTTCACTGAACTGATGAACGAAGTTCAAATGGGTTAATTCTTAACCGCGAATATCGGTTTTAAGCAAAAACCCGTGGTTTTTACCACGGGTTTTTTTCAGTTTGTATATATTTATCAAATTTTGCCTTGAAATTTGAGCGATTATCTCCAGATAATTCTATATTCTCTTTATCACTCCTCGCGAGGCGCCTTGAATGTCTTGTGAGAGATTAGATCATTAGAAATGGTCATGATCAATTATCTCAAGTAAAATTGTTGTCATTGGCACCAATAAGAATGCAATAGGAGACAGACATGTCATTTAACGACACACAGGAACAATTCGCACCTAATATGGCTCTGGTGCCGATGGTTATAGAGCAAACTTCGCGAGGAGAGCGTTCTTACGACATTTACTCACGTTTATTAAAAGAACGTATTATTTTCCTGACTGGCCAAGTTGAAGATCACATGGCTAATCTTATCGTTGCTCAAATGCTATTTTTAGAAGCAGAAAACCCAGAGAAAGACATCAACCTGTATATCAACTCACCAGGTGGCGTGATTACAGCGGGTATGTCTATTTATGACACCATGCAGTATATCAAAGCAGATGTGAGTACCATTTGTATGGGACAAGCGTGTTCAATGGGCGCTTTCTTATTATCTGCTGGTGCGAAAGGTAAACGTATTTGCTTACCTAACTCTCGTGTGATGATCCACCAACCATTAGGTGGTTTCCAAGGTCAAGCAACAGATATTCAAATTCATGCTCAAGAAATTTTGAAAGTAAAATCTCGTATGAATGAGCTAATAGCTCAACATACAGGTAAATCTATTGAAGAAATAGAAAGAGACACTGAGCGTGATCGTTTCTTATCCGCTAACGAAGCGTTAGAATACGGGTTAGTGGATAAAGTCTATACTCAACGTGGCTAATCATTACACGTTGTAATAGCAATTGAATTAACACGTTTCCTTTGCTATAGAATCGCGCAAAGGAAACGGCTATTAATATCTCTATGTAAAAAGTCTTTCTTCTTCTTATTAATTGAATAAGAAGAATAACTAAGTGAGGTTGACTGATGACAGATAAGCGCAAAGATAGCTCAGGGAAGCTTCTGTATTGCTCTTTCTGCGGTAAAAGCCAGCATGAAGTAAAAAAATTGATCGCTGGTCCGTCGGTTTATATCTGTGATGAATGTGTCGATCTTTGTGTTGATATCATTCGTGAGGAAATAAAAGAACTGGCGCCTCATCATGAACGCAGTGAATTGCCAACGCCACATGAAATCCGTAAGCACCTTGATGACTATGTTATCGGTCAGGAATTGGCTAAAAAAGTTTTGGCTGTTGCCGTTTATAACCACTATAAACGTCTGCGTAATGGCGATAAAGCCAATGGTGTTGAGCTGGGGAAAAGTAATATTTTGCTGATTGGTCCTACTGGTAGCGGTAAAACGTTATTAGCAGAAACATTAGCACGCTACCTTGATGTTCCTTTTACTATGGCAGATGCCACAACGCTGACAGAAGCGGGTTATGTGGGTGAAGATGTTGAAAACATCATTCAAAAACTGCTACAAAAATGCGATTACGATGTGCAAAAAGCACAACGTGGTATTGTTTATATTGATGAAATTGACAAGATCACCCGTAAATCTGAAAACCCATCAATCACTCGTGATGTGTCTGGTGAAGGTGTACAACAAGCATTATTGAAATTAGTTGAAGGCACTGTGGCTTCTGTGCCTCCTCAAGGCGGGCGTAAGCACCCACAACAAGAGTTTTTACAAGTTGATACTTCTAAAATCCTCTTTATTTGTGGTGGTGCATTTGCTGGACTCGATAAAGTTGTCGCACAACGTTTAAATACACATTCAGGTATCGGTTTTGGTGCAGAAGTTAAAAGCCAAAAAGAGAAAGCTAGCGAAGGTGAATTATTAGCTCAAGTTGAGCCAGAGGATCTGATTAAATTTGGTCTTATCCCTGAATTTATTGGTCGTTTACCTGTTGTTGCAACACTCGGCGAATTAAACGAAGAAGCGTTAATCCAAATCTTACAAGAACCTAAGAATGCACTGACTAAGCAATATCAGGCATTATTTAAATTAGAAGGTGTAGATTTAGAATTCCGTAAGGAAGCGCTGACTGCGATTGCGAAAAAAGCCATGGTACGTAAAACGGGTGCGCGTGGTTTACGTTCGATTGTTGAAGCAGCATTACTTGATACGATGTATGACCTTCCTTCATTTGAAAATGCAGAAAAAGTGGTCATTGATGAAGGCGTTATTAATGGAAAATCTGAGCCACTGATTATTTATAGTCAGCTAGAAAATCAAGCGTCTGGTGAATAATACATCGTAATTTGGCAATGTCTCTTGTCTGACATTATCTAGTTTTCTCTCAAAATAAGAGGGAAATTTAAGATAAGGCGCGCCAACGCAATAAAAATGAGGGAATTTTCCCTCATTTTGTTTTTTTAATGGGTAAGGCTATTGAATGTCAGAAAAGTGCCCTTATATATTTTGACAATCCGTGGAATTAATTTTATTTGGTGACATGCGAATAAAATTACCTGTAAAAGCGTTAAGCTAAAAACGAAGAGAGAGCTCTATGAATCCTGAGCGTCCAGAACGTATTGAAATACCTGTATTGCCATTACGTGATGTCGTTGTATATCCGCATATGGTGATCCCGTTGTTCGTTGGTCGTGAAAAATCTATTCATTGCTTAGAAGCTGCGATGAACGACAACAAACAAATTATGCTGGTTGCGCAGAAAGATGCATCTACTGACGAACCAGGTGTTAATGATCTTTTTTCTGTTGGTACAGTTGCGTCTGTATTACAGATGCTAAAACTGCCTGATGGAACAGTGAAAGTACTTGTTGAAGGTATTCGTCGTGCCAAAATTACGACGTTATCTGACAATGGTGAATACTTTCAGGCGAAAGCAGAATACCTTGAAACGCCAGCCGTTGATGAGCGCGAACAGGAAGTCTTAAATCGTACAACGATTAATCAGTTTGAAGGTTATATCAAGCTGAATAAAAAAATTCCGCCAGAGGTATTGACCTCATTACATGCTATCGAAGAATCAGCGAAATTAGCAGACACTATTGCTTCTCATATGCCGCTGAAATTAAAAGATAAGCAAGCTGTACTTGAAATGTCTGATGTCACCGAACGCCTTGAATATTTAATGGCAATGATGGAATCAGAAATCGATCTGCTACAAGTTGAAAAACGCATTCGTAACCGCGTTAAAAAGCAGATGGAAAAGAGTCAGCGTGAGTATTATCTCAATGAACAAATGAAAGCTATTCAAAAAGAATTAGGTGAGATGGATGATGCACCTGATGAAATGGAATCGCTGAAACGTAAAATCGACGCTGCTAAAATGCCAAAAGAGGCAAAAGAAAAGACAGAAGCGGAACTTCAGAAATTAAAAATGATGTCGCCAATGTCAGCAGAAGCCACGGTTGTGCGTAGCTATATTGATTGGATGGTTCAAGTTCCTTGGAATAGCCGTAGCAAAGTTAAAAAAGACTTAGTGAAAGCACAAGAAGTTCTTGATACTGACCATTACGGTTTAGAACGTGTTAAAGAGCGTATCCTTGAATATCTCGCGGTACAGTCTCGTGTTAGCAAAATTAAAGGGCCAATCCTGTGTTTAGTTGGACCTCCAGGTGTGGGTAAAACCTCGCTGGGTCAATCTATTGCTAAAGCAACTGGCCGTAAATATGTTCGTATGGCGTTAGGTGGTGTGCGTGATGAAGCTGAAATCCGTGGTCACCGTCGTACTTACATCGGTTCTATGCCAGGCAAATTAATTCAGAAAATGGCGAAAGTTGGCGTTAAAAACCCTCTTTTCCTGTTAGATGAAATTGATAAAATGTCATCAGACATGCGAGGCGATCCGGCTTCTGCGCTGTTAGAGGTGTTAGATCCAGAACAAAACATCGCATTTAACGACCATTATCTGGAAGTTGATTACGATCTGTCTGATGTGATGTTCGTGGCGACATCTAACTCCATGAATATACCGGCACCGTTGTTAGATCGTATGGAAGTTATTCGTTTATCAGGTTATACCGAAGACGAAAAACTGAATATTGCTAAACAACATTTGTTACCAAAACAGATTGAACGTAATGCGTTAAAACCAAGTGAGCTGACAATCCATGACAGCGCAATTATGGGCATTATTCGTTATTACACGCGTGAAGCGGGTGTACGTAGTTTAGAGCGTGAAATTTCTAAATTATGCCGTAAAGCAGTAAAACAACTGCTAATGGATAGCACAATCAAACATATTGAGATTAACGAAGATAATCTCAAAGACTACTTAGGTGTTCGTAAAGTTGATTACGGTCGTGCTGACACAGAAAACCGAGTAGGGATGGTAACAGGACTTGCATGGACAGAAGTTGGTGGTGATCTACTGACTATTGAAACAGCAAGTGTACCAGGTAAGGGCAAGCTGACATTCACCGGCTCTTTAGGTGAAGTCATGCAAGAGTCTATTCAAGCGGCAATGACGGTAGTTCGTGCTCGTGCTGATAAACTTGGTATTAATAGCGATTTCTATGAAAAACGTGATATGCACGTACACGTTCCTGAAGGCGCAACACCAAAAGATGGTCCAAGTGCAGGTATCGCAATGTGCACTGCATTGGTATCAAGCCTAACAGGTAATCCTGTGCGTTCTGATGTTGCAATGACGGGCGAAATTACGTTACGCGGACATGTCTTGCCAATTGGCGGACTGAAAGAAAAGTTACTTGCTGCACATCGTGGTGGAATTAAGACAGTTCTTATCCCTGATGAAAATAAACGTGATTTAGAAGAAATTCCTGAAAATATTGTTGCTGACTTGGATATTCACCCTGTGAAAACAATTGAGGAAGTTTTATCGCTAGCCCTGCAAAACTCGCCGTTTGGCATGGAAGTTGTGACTGATAAATCACACTAAAGAGTGATATTAGTCATAAATAATAGCTAAAAAAAAGGCTGGATAAGTAATAAAAGCTTGCCAGCCTTTTTTTGTGTCGCTAATTTAATGGGGATTTTAATTAAAAATGCTGTTTTATCGGTCTTGCTATATCTAAAAAGGCTTGATATAACGACGTTTGCAAAATTTGCCATTAATGGTGAAAAATAACGCATAAAATTATGGGGATGAAAGCGTGAATAAAACTCAACTGATCGACAAAATTGCTGCAAATGCAGATATCTCAAAAGCGGCAGCAGGTCGTGTTGTAGATGCTCTGGTTGCTTCTATCACTGAATCTTTACAAAAAGGTGATGATGTAGCATTAGTAGGTTTCGGTACTTTCACTGTACGTGATCGTGCAGCTCGTACAGGCCGTAACCCACAAACAGGTAAAGAAATTCAAATTGAAGCTGCAAAAGTTCCTGCATTCCGTGCAGGTAAAGGCTTAAAAGACGCAGTTAATCAATAATAGTTGAACTTATTTTCTGCCAATTTGTTATTAGCTTAACGTTATGGGTAAACAGAAAACGACTCAATTAAAAAATGAAGCGCATCTTTTTGAGATGCGCTTTTCTTTTTTAGGTTATAAATCACGATTAAACCTTGTATTCTCTGGCGATAAGACGTGAAACTGAAGTAGTCATTTGATAGAATGGCGCGTTGTTCTATAACTGAAATAGACAACAATGAATGATTCAGTGGTGAGTTAAATGGTTATCGTAATCAATGAATCAAATAATGCTGTTTAGTTTTTTTTTAGTTATAGAAAGTGCGTGTTAAGACTGCGCATTAATACGGGACTGGCTGTTTTTAATGATTGTCGCGTGTCGTGACATTTTGATATTAAGCCAGCATGGGCATATTATCTTTTCGCTGTGCTCAAAATAGTCGTGTAACACCCATAAAAAATAATTTTTATTTCACCAAACGGAGCCTCGTCTCGTTATGATGGACAACATTCGTTCCACTGCTAATAATCCATTTATAAAGATATTATTAGCTGTGATCATCCTCTCCTTCGTCCTAACTGGTGTGGGCGGATATCTCTTTAGTTCAGGCGTTAATGATGCTGCTGAAGTTAACGGATATAAAATTAGCCGTTCTCAATTAGAGCAAACTTATCAGCAACGTCGTGCTCAATTACAACAAGATATGGGTGAAAATTTTGCTGCTCTTGCTTCATCAGAAGAAGGTCAGAAACTTATTCGCCAACAAGCGCTTGATTTACTGATCAACCAAGCATTACTTGATCAATTTGCACAAAATCTGGGTATTTCAGCCGGTGATCAGCAAATTAGAGATGCTATTTTTGCACTTCCTTACTTTCAAACTGACGGCAAATTTGACAATAAAAAATATGTCGATTTATTGAAAGGCAATAATATTGATGCAGATGCTTTTGCAGAAGGTATTCGTCAAAACCTTATTAATCAGCAATTAAAATTTTCTATCCAAGGTACGGATTTTGCCTTAGATAGCGAAGTTAAAGAATTTGCGGGATTAATGCTACAAAGCCGTAATGTACGTTTAGCATCATTAGACATTCAGCCATTCCTTGAAAAACAAACGGCATCTGATGAAGAAGTGAAAGCGTTCTATGAGCAAAATAACCAAATGTTCATCGCGCCAGAGCAATTTAAAATTAGCTATATCCAATTAAATGCTCAAAAAGATTTTAATAAGATCAACATTACTGATGAAGAAGCAAAGGCTTACTACGATAGTAATATTGATGAGTTCACGGCAGCAGGACAGAAACAGTACAGCATCTTAGTCTTAGCTGATGAAGCAGCAGCTAAAGCGGCAGAAGACGAGCTGAAAAAAGGTGCTGATTTTGTTTCGTTAGTGAAAGAAAAATCTATTGATAGTTTCTCTAAGAAACAAAATGGTTCTTTAGGTTGGATAACTATTGGACAAGAGTTACCAGAGCTGGCTAATGCAAGTTTGACAGAAAAAGGTCAAATTTCTGAACCTGTTAAAATCAGCAATGGCTACGCAATTTTCCGCCTTGATGATGTCAAACAATCTGTTGTAAAACCATTTGATGAAGTGAAAACAGATTTACTGGCAAAAATGCGTGAAAATAAAGCAATTGATGATTTCTTCGCATTACAACAAAAAGTGAGCCAAGCTGCATCTAATGACAACGACACACTAGTTCCTGCTGCAAATGCGGGCAACGTGACCGTGGTTAATACTGATTGGTTTGATGAAAATACGGTTCCTGCACCATTAAATAATGAAAAACTCACCCAGTTAATTTTTGGTGGTTCATTAGTGGATGAAAATGGCCCAACAGGCATGAATTCAGACATGGTGACGTTAGGTAATGACAGTGCATTTATCGTGCGTGTAGAAGGTTACAAGCCTTCAGCAACCCAACCATTAGACAAAGTACGTGATCAAGTTGTTATGCTGGTTAAACAGCAAAAAGCATCACAAGCAATGAATGCAGAAGCCCAAAAACTTTTAGCCGCATTAAAAGAAGGTAAAGGCGAAGAAGCACTGAAAGCTGCTAACATTTCGTTTGGCAGTGAAGAAAGCATTGTTCACTCATCTGCAACAGATGTAGTACAAACCGCGATTTTCTCTATGCCAAAGCCAGCTGAAGGCAAAAAAGAGTATGGCATGACTAATGTACCAGGTACTAAAGTTGTCCTTATTCAATTAGATAGCGTAACAGACGGCAAACCAACATCTGAACAGCTAGAGTTTATGACTAATCTCTATCGTGCTCAGATGGGCGAAGAAGCGTTACAACTTATGTTACGTGACCTAAAAGATAACGCTAAAATTGAAATTTTTGATAAAGATTATCAATAATCGAATTTGAGTTATTACATTGAAAACCCAGCATAAAGCTGGGTTTTTTTATGGCTGCTATTCTTGATAATTGAAGCAAATGCTTCGCTTTTCTAAAAATTCATATTTGAGAGCAAGCCCGACAATTTTTTGTAATGCTTCTTTTATTCATTTTTATTTTTCCTGCTTTCTCGCAGTTCTCTTTTTATACAATTGATGATTTATCAGTATATTGGCATTCTTTTTCTGCATTCAGAAATCTCTGTTTGCTATTGAATTTAAAATTATTGAATAAAAGGAAATTATGATTATGAAAATGGATAAAAAAATGTTGTCAGGTTTTATGGCTTCTATCTGTCTTGCTTTAGGATTAGGGCTTTCTCCTTTCTCTTATGCAGAAGAAACACCAGCTTCAACACCAACAGTTTCTATTGAAACTCACTCATCTGTTGCTCGTGATGCTAAAGAAAACAAAGCCAGTGCAGAAGGTAAAGTTAATTTAAATACAGCAACAGTAGATGAACTAATGGGATTAAAAGGGATCGGAAAAGCGAAAGCGCAAGCCATTATTGATTACCGCGAACAGCTAGGGCGTTTTACCTCTATTGATGAACTTGAAAAAGTTTTTGGAATTGGTATGAAGTTAGTTGATCAAAATCGTGATTTTATCGTTATTAATTAAGGTATTCATTCTTATACGATGTTGAGTATAAGTGATAGCAGAAACGTGAATATTGATTGAAAATCTCCGTGTTTCTCTTTGATTTTTATTTTGATAAGAGAAACACGTTTTCTTAGCGTTTTCTTTGTTAAAAGAAAACGAGATAAACCTATATCAGAAATTACTAAATTTATTTTCTTGGCTATATTTATGGTATCGCAAAAAAACTTTATAAAAACTTTATAAAAAGTTTATTAGAATAATCAAGAGGTAATAAATTGATATGAGTACGTTAATTAAAGTTTATGGCTTTCATTTAGATGTTTTTGAACATGTGAATAATGCGCGTTACCTTGAGTTTTTAGAACAGGCTCGATGGGATTGGATTGAGCAACATTTAGATTTTGATTGGTTTAAGCGCAATGGCTTGGCATTAGTGGTTGCTAATATCAATATCAATTATCGCTTACCTGCAAGTTTAGGTGATGAGCTACTTATTGATTGTGATGTTGCTGAAGTGGGAATTAAAAGTGGCGTACTTTCTCAAAAGATTGTGAGAAAAAAAGACGGTGCGCTTATCTCTGATGCATTAATTACTTTTGTTCTTGTTGATATCAATACCAAAAAAGCACTGACATTAACAGAACAGTTAAGAGAGAAGCTTGAATATGTACGTCAATCATCCTAATACACAAAGAGAGTATTAGAGAGCTCTCATTAAATGCTTTCAGGCTAATCTAAGATGATTTAATGCAGTGATAGTGCTGGTGAATTATCACTGCATAAGTGAATAGAATGCCAGGTAGCAGTGATAATTAATAAGGTAATTCCAATGATTATTTAAGACCCACTTTCTGTTTCATTGTCTGCATAATTGGTGTTTTATCGGCTAAGTAGGTGTTTAATCCGCGTTGTCTTAAATGACAAGCAGCACATTCACCACAGCCATCCCCCTGAATACCGTTATAGCAAGTTAAAGTTTCATGACGAACGAAATCTAACTTTTTATAGTAATCAGCAAGAGCCCACGTTTCGGCTTTATCTAGCCACATTAATGGCGTGATAAATTGAATATCACGAGCAATACCTAAGCTGACAGCATGATTCAGAGCTTTTACAAATTCATCACGACAATCAGGGTAACCAGAGAAATCTGTCTCACAAACACCAGTGATGACACTCTCTGCACCAATTTGATAAGCGTAAATTGCAGCCAAAGTGAGGAAAAGGATATTTCTACCTGGTACGAAGGTACTAGGAATATCACTTTCTTCACTTTCTTTGAAATCAGGAACAGGAATATTATCTCGAGTTAAGCTACTGATGGCGAGTTCGTTGAGTAAACTTACATCTAAAACTTTATGAGCGGTTGCACCTAGTAATTGACTAACTTTTTGTGCTACCTCAATTTCTTCTTTATGGCGTTGCCCATAATTAAATGTAATGCAATGTACTTCATCGTACTTTTCCAACGCTTGAATAAGGCAGGTTGTCGAATCTTGTCCACCACTAAAGACAACGACCGTTTTTTTCATCAGAATACTCCTGAATATTGAATTTCTATAAGGATTAGTACGCATAAAAGTACATATATTATGGCAATTTATTACCTATTTATCATTAGATGATTACTCTTATAGTAAGGGGCAGGTTATCATTATTTTTTGTAGGGGCATATTTTGAAGGAGTATCTATGTTAGATAAGATTGACCGTAAACTATTAGCGCTGTTACAGGAAGATTCAAGCCTCTCACTGAATACTTTGGCTGAGGCTGTTAACCTAACCTCAACACCTTGCTGGAAACGATTGAAAAGACTAGAGGATGAAGGGTATATTCGTAAGCGCGTTGCGCTGCTTGATAGTGAAAAAATCGGGCTAGGTCTAACAGTTATTGTTATGATTAGAACACAGCAACATAATAGCGAATGGTACGAACAGTTTGTCTCATTTGTTAAGCAAATGCCAGAAGTACTGACATTCTATCGAATGGCGGGTGAGTGTGATTATCTAATGCATGTTGAAGTAGTAGACATGAAAAGTTACGACCTATTTTATAAGCGTATGGTTAATGGCGTACCAGGTCTTATTGATGTGACTTCTAACTTCGCAATGGAAAAAATTAAATACACAACGGCAATGCCGATACCTGAATAAGGTTCATCTTTACCAACTGGCACTTTTATTTTTTGTATAACCTTAGGATTTAAGGCGTGGCTCTATTTTCACAGCTCAGTTGGTATTTTCTCAGTGAATGGCGTCGTTATGTAGGTGCCATTTTCTTATTGATGGTTATCGCAGTATTACAGGTGATCCCTCCAAAGATTGTTGGGATCATTGTGGATGGTGTCGATAACCATAGTCTGACGTTTAGCCAAGTGATCAACTGGATTGGCGTGATGGTATTAATTGCCCTCGCGGTTTATCTTTTGCGTTATTTTTGGCGTCTTTGGTTATTTGGTGCATCTTATCAATTAGCAGTAAAACTGCGGATGCAAATTTATCAACAACTTAATCAACAATCTTCTTCATTTTATCATCGTTATCGTACAGGTGATTTAATTGCACGTACCACCAATGATGTTGATAAAGTGGTTTTTGCTGCGGGCGAAGGTGTACTGACCTTAGTGGATTCTATGGTTATGGGGCTTGCTGTGCTTGTCATGATGAGTATTCAGTTAAGTTGGGAACTGACGCTGATTTCATTATTACCTATGCCAATCATGGCAATTTTGATTAAGCGATATGGCGATAAATTACATAGTCGCTTTAAAACCGCACAGGCACTTTTCTCTTCACTTAATAATCAAGCACAAGAAAGCTTGAGTAGTATTCGTATGATCAAATCATTCGGACTAGAGCAACAGCATGCCTCCCGTTTTGATGATGTGGCAAAAGAAACTGGACGACAAAATATGCGCGTTGCAAGAATTGATGCGCTATTTGATCCTACTATTTTTATGGCTATTGGTTTTGCTAATTTACTCGCTGTTGCTGGTGGTAGCTATTTTGTTATTAATGGCAGAATGACATTGGGTGAATTAACCAGCTTTGTGATGTATTTGGGGCAAATGATCTGGCCAATGCTGGCTTTAGCATGGATGTTCAATATTGTTGAGCGTGGCAGTGCTGCTTATAGTCGAATTAATAGTTTATTGGATGAAAAACTCGATATGGTTGATGGTGAATTATCACCAAAGCAAGGTAGAGGAGTATTATCCGTTAATATCAAACGTTTCCAATATCCCGAACAAACGACACAAACACTGAAAAATATTCAGTTCACATTATCACCCGGTGAAATGCTAGGTATTTGTGGTGTGACAGGAAGTGGTAAAAGTACATTACTTAGTGCCATTCAACGACTTTACGATGTTACTGAAGGTGAAATTTGTTTTCAATCAGTTCCTATTTATCAATTGAAACTTGATGAATGGCGAGCACGATTGGCTGTTGTTAATCAAACACCCTTCTTATTTTCAGACACCATCGCGGGAAATATTGCCTTAGGTCGTCCTGATGCGACAAAAGAAGAAATAGAGTCTGTTGCGAAATTGGCAAATATTCACGAGGATATTTTACGCTTACCTGAAGGGTATCAAACACAGGTAGGTGAAAAAGGTGTGATGTTATCTGGTGGACAAAAACAGCGTATTTCTATTGCCCGAGCACTATTATTGGATGCCGAAATTTTATTATTAGATGACGCATTATCTGCTGTTGATGGACAAACTGAATATCAAATTCTGCAAAACTTGTCACAATGGCGAAAAGATAGAACATTAATTATCAGCGCTCATCGCTTATCTGCATTGGTTGGTGCTACGAATATCTTAGTCTTAAAACAAGGTGAGATTATAGAGCAAGGTACACATCAGCAATTAATTTCAATACCAGGTTGGTATCAAGATATGTACCATTATCAGCAATTAGAGGCCGCGCTGGATGACGATGAATAAAAATAAATCCGTTAAAGCGCTATTGCCTGCATTAAAGCGTCTTTTGACTTATGGTAAAACCTATCGCAAACCCATGACATGGGGCGTCATTATGTTGTGGGTAGCCGCCGTTGCAGAAGTGGGGGGGCCATTAATTGTTGGCTATTTTATTGATGCAAAAGTTGCCACGAATAATGTGGAATTAATGTCATCATTAGGCCTAGCATTGGCTTTTATTCTTTTGCAGGTGATCGCCGCTACACTTCACTATTATCAGGCCATTGTGTTTAATCATGCCGCTGTTGGGGTTGTACAACAATTACGTACTGATGTAATGAGTGCGGCTCTAAAACAGCCATTAAGTGCTTTTGATAATCAGCCTGTGGGGCAGTTAATTTCTCGTGTAACAAATGATACAGAGACGATTAAAGATTTGTTCGTGAACGTTTTACCGACATTATTCCGAGCAATTGCTTTAGTGGTTGTAATGCTGATAGCTATGTTTTTATTAGAATGGCAAATGGCGCTTGTTGCAATGATGATATTTCCTGCGGTGATAGGTGTGATGATGTTTTATCAGCGATTGAGCACACCGATTGTACGTAATGTACGTCATTTTCTTGCCAATATTAATGATGGTTTCCACGAAGTTATCAATGGCATGTCAGTTATTCAGCAATTTAGGCAACAAGCTCGATTTGGTGAAAGAATGTCAGATGACAGTTGGCAACATTACCAAGCACGTATGAAAGCGTTAAAACTGGATGGTCTGTTATTACGTCCTTTATTAAGTATGCTCTCTGCGTTGGTTCTGTGTGGTTTATTAATGTTGTTTGGGTATCAGGGCAGAGCAGTTATTGGTGTTGGAGTTATTTATGCGTTTATTAGTTATTTAGGGCGATTAAATGAACCCTTGATCACATTGACATCTCAGCAATCGATTTTGCAACAGGCGGTAGTCTCTGGTGAGCGTGTTTTTGAACTGATGGATGCGCCTTTACAGCACTACGGTTCATCATCACATTCCATCACTCAAGGTAATATCGATGTTAACTCTCTTTGGTTTGCGTATCGTGATGAGCAATGGGTATTAAAAGATATCAATTTAACTATTTCTGCTCGTCATTTTGTCGCATTCGTTGGGCATACAGGGAGTGGCAAAAGCACTCTAGCAAGTTTATTAATGGGAAATTACCCTTGGCAAAAAGGAAATATCCATTTAGATGGGCAACCTTTAGAGGACTATTCTCATACTGCATTACGCAGTGGTATTGCAATGGTGCAGCAAGATCCCGTTTTATTATCAGGTTCACTGCATGACAACATTACGTTAGGGCGTGAATGTGATGAGTCACATTTATGGCAGGTATTAGAAACAGTTCAACTTGATCAATGGGCTAAAGCCTTACCTGAAGGACTACAAACAGAACTCGGTGAGCAAGGTAGCCGCTTATCCGCTGGACAAAAACAATTACTTGCATTGGCGCGTGTATTATTAATACCTCCTCGTATTCTTATTTTGGACGAGGCAACAGCAAATATTGACTCAGGAACAGAACAAGCCATACAGAAGGCGCTAAAAGTAGTTAGGGAAAAAACAACACTGATTGTTATTGCTCATCGACTTTCCACTATTATTGAAGCCAATGAGATTGTGGTGCTTCATCGTGGTGCAATTGTTGAACAGGGTGATCATGCTAAGTTACTTTCACAAAAAGGGCGATACTATAATATGTATCAATTACAGCAAGTCAGAGAGTCTTTACAAGAACAGGAACCTGTTGAAGTAGAATAATAACCTTAAATAAAAAATATAATTTTAGAGGGCACATCATCTTTATGTATGTGTCCTTTTTTATTTCCTCATTATCTCGCTTTTATCAAAATAGCAGCCGTATTTTTGCACCAACTCGGTGAGTTTTTTCATTTTAACTATTTCAATAATTTAATTTCTATTTAAATATCAATTAATTAAATAATGGCATGCCTTTTGCTTTTCTATATGAGCTTTGTTCTTTCAAATATCGACGAGGTTTATATGAAATATATCATCGCCATTATTAAGCCATTTAAATTAGAAGAGGTAAGAGAGTCGCTTTCTGATCTGGGTATCAAGGGAATGACAATCAGTGAAGTCAAAGGTTATGGACGACAAAAAGGGCATGCAGAGCTTTATAGAGGAGCTGAGTACGAAGTTAATTTTCTCCCCAAAGTAAAAATAGAACTCGCTATTTGCGATGAGCAACTTGAGTCAGTTATGCAAGTGATTATGCAAGCGACTGATACAGGGAAGGTTGGAGATGGAAAAATTTTTGTTTTGGAATTATTGCAGGCAGTCCGTATTCGTACTGGCGAGTCTGGTGATGAAGCTCTTTAAAGGAGATATTCGATGAAACGCTTACTTTCTTTGTTATTAATGTTAGTGCTTACACACTTTTCATCATCCGCATTTGCGACTGAAACAGTAATTGTTGATAAAGCTGATAACGGTTTTATGTTGATATGTACTGCTTTGGTCTTTTTTATGACTATACCTGGTATTGCTCTGTTCTATGGCGGGTTATTAAGAGGGAAAAACGTACTTTCTTTGATCACGCAAGTGATGATGATCTTCAGTGTTGTTGTTATTCTTTGGGTTATATTTGGCTACAGTCTGGCATTTACCGCAGGTAATAAAATTTGGGGTGGGTGGTCACTTACTTTTTTGAATAACGTATCACTAGATTCACTCTCTGGTTCAATTAATCAGTATGTACATATTGCTTTTCAAGGATCTTTTGCTGTTATCACTGTTGCATTGATTGTTGGTGCATTAGGCGAGCGAGTCCGTTTTTCCGCACTGCTTATTTTCACGGTTATTTGGTTTACGTTTTCTTATATCCCTATTGCGCATATGGTATGGGGAGAAGGTGGTTGGTTAATCGATGATGGTGCATTAGATTTTGCAGGGGGAACTGTCGTGCATATTAATGCGGCTATTGCGGCTCTTGTTGGTGCTTACTTACTTGGTAAGCGACGTGATAGCCAGCATACAGCGCTTAAACCTCATAATTTACCAATGGTCTTTACAGGTACAGCGGTACTCTATATTGGTTGGTTTGGTTTTAATGCAGGTTCTGCTGGTAGTGCAAATGCGATTGCGGCTTTAGCATTTCTAAATACAGTAATTGCAACCGCAGGCGCTGTACTTTCTTGGACGGCATCAGAATGGATCACCAGAGGAAAACCTTCCATGCTAGGCAGTTGTTCAGGTTGTATTGCTGGATTAGTGGCGATTACACCGGCTGCTGGCACGGTCGGAGTGATGGGGGCTTTATTTATCGGTGTAATGGGGGGCATTATCGGGCTTTGGGGCGTTGTTGTTTTAAAGCGCTGGTTAAAAGCGGATGATGTTTGTGATGTTTTCGGTATCCACGGTACTTGTGGTATCGCAGGTTGCCTATTAACCGGGGTATTTACGGCTTCATTCTTAGGTGGAGTAGGATATAGCGATGGTATGACACTCAGCAAACAAGTTTTAATTCAATTAATGAGTGTTGTGATCACCGTGATTTGGTCTGGTGTTGTCGCTTATACAAGTTTTAAAATCGCAGATAAGTTGGTGGGTTTACGTGTTTCAGAAGAGGAAGAGCATGATGGATTAGATTTAACAACTCATGGTGAAAGAGCTTATCAACAATAATTGTCTATTCCCCCTCGTTTGAGGGGGGAATATGCCAAGATATTATTTTGAATGTTTAGTACGTTTTTGGCGAATAACCCCTTCTTGAACAGAAGACGCGACTAGTTGACCATTTGTATTAAAGAATTTACCTCTCACAAATCCTCTACCGCCTGATGCTGAAGGGCTTTCAATCACATAAAGTAACCAATCATCTACACGGAATGGGCGATGAAACCACATAGAATGGTCAATCGTAGCGACCTGTAGACTTGTATCCATAAAGCCTAAGCCATAAGGTTGGAGAGCGGTTGGTAAAAAATCAAAATCAGAAACATAACCAAGCAAGTATTGATGCAAGAAAGGATCTGATGGCATTTCACCACGACTACGATACCAAACATAGCGTTCAGCAGGTGCTTTAGAGTAGCCAAAAGGGCTAAAATATTGCACTGGACGCGCTTCAAAAGGTGTTTCTCGTAGTGCTAAAGATTTAATCGGCTCGGGTAATTTAGGTGCTAATTTCTTTAAAATCTCATGTTGTGAGATAAGTTCATTTGGAAAAGGAACATCAGGCATTATATCTTGATGTTCAAAACCCTCTTCAAATTCTTGAAAAGAAACGGTCATATAAAAAATAGGTTTGCCATGCTGAATAGCGCTGACTCTACGAGTACTAAATGAACCGCCATCACGGATAAATTCCACATCATAAACAATAGGCTTATGGCTATCACCAGGACGTAAAAAGTAGCTATGAAATGAATTGATATAGCGGTTATCAGCAATAGTCTGTTTTGCAGCGTATAGTGCTTGTCCTACAACTTGCCCACCAAAAACTTGAGGTAATCCTAGATCTTCGCTTTGACCTCTAAATAGACCTTCTTCTATTTTTTCAAGTGCCATCAAATTGATGAGATCTTTCAATGCTTGACTCATAGTGTACCTGTATCATTAGATCTGGTTATTTTTTATAAAGTTGATTATATACAATCCTAAGAAGATAAAAAATAATCTCCCTTTTTATCTTAGATAGCAATCTAATGATAAATAAACAGAGTTGATGAGATTATGTTTACCCACTTATTGAATACTCTCTGATGAATTTATGAGAGGCAAAAAGAGCGTTAAAGGCAATTGAATAATCAGCGAGTGTAGATTTGGGTAATTAATCATCACTTAGGTTCACTTTCCTTGCTATTTGGATCAGTTTAAAACATAATGCGTGACGTCTTAGCAATAAGACAATCTATGGGGTCTTGTTGGTTCTCCCGCAACGCTAACTTGTTAACTCGGTCAGGTCCGGAAGGAAGCAGCCATGGCAGGTGTCGCGTGTGCCGGGATGTCGCTGGCAAGGCCCCACCCAATTTTTAGCCTTTCATAATATCTAATCTTTCATAATTATTATCTTCTAAGATTGTTATTTTTCCTTATATTTTTACTCTCTATACGTGTTTTTTGAGCGCTGTTTTCTTTGGGTTTAAGAGTCAATATTATTGAATAGAAAATAGTATGCTTAATGTATCAATTTATTATTGGAAAATTTACGGTCGTATTTATAAATGAAAGGAATATTTGAGTAAAGCAGTGCAGTCATGCCGTAATAAGTCAACGGCATGATGGTGTGTAATCATTCTACTGATAAGAAAACGTGAATAAAACGATATCTAAATTAAGAACTAATAACCCTACTACTATAAAAAATAAAAATAGCAAAAATAAAACTAAGGCAATTAAATAGAATTAGATTATCTTACAAATTTCCAAACAGACGCTGGAATTTTATCATATAGCTTATTCATTGTGAGTTCTGCTAAACGGTGGTCTGCTGCTGAATAAAACAGCTCCAGTTCATCATCAGAGAGTTCATATTTGTTTTTTTCAATCACACGTTCTAATGTTTCGATTGAAGTACATTTTCTTAAACGCATTAGATAGTCTGTCTTAGTCATGTTGTCTTTTCTCTATTATTAAAATAAAACTACAGATAATTAAAATTACTTAATATAACTTTTTGGGTTTTTGGCAATGAGAGCTAAAAGTGACTGGTTTAACTCTTTCCAATTATTGATATCTGAGTAAGAAATTGATGTATTACCAAATAAACGATAAGTCTCTTCAAGGTACTCTTCTATAAGCGTATTAATTACATGTTTATCTGGGTGCTTAATCTTAAATTTCCAACTAAAGTCCATAATGTGTTCAATTAGAACATTAAGGTCAACGCTTTTTGTGCTACTCAGATCGTTGTGCCAAACTGTGCTTCCTTTATCTAATGAGCCTAAAGCTTGCTGTAATAGCTCTTCGCACAAAAACGACAATTCGGCTAAATCTACTTTTTCTGGTGAATATTCGTCCATAACATATCGTAATTGAATTAATAGAAAATATTCATTAATAATGATCAATGCTTAAAGTTGAACTTATTAACGGGATACATCACATAATTCATTAATGGATTAATAAAAAACATAAACTTGAAAATGAGTGTTTATATTTACTCGTATGCTAAAAGAGTTAATAATTATATTTATTATTTCTAACAAAGTAATAGCATATCGAAAGACAACACTAAACTGCACACGAATGAGTTTAAAACTTATACAATAAGTATTTCTTTGCTTAATATAGCACTATTATTGCATAAGTCACTATCTGAACAACAGAATTTTGTCTATTTTCGTAAAAATCAAGAAACCCCGATTAAAGAGTATTTCTCTTAACTTTGTGATTTTATTTGTTTTTATTATATTTTAAATGTTTAAGCGTGTAAATGAGGCATAATTATCGTTGTTATTTATAAATAACAGAACTGCTTAATTTTGACAAAAAGTCATATATAAGAAAAAAAATAAAATAAATTTATTGATTAAAGAGATATTTCCTAAAAATAATATAATGAGATAAGTTTTCATTTAAAACAATACATCAATAGATAAAGAAAAAGGTCGCTTTCGCGACCTTTTTGGCATTACCACTCAAATTCATTCAAATTAGTGTGAATGATTTGGATGCTCTAAATCTTCATTTTTCTTCGCAAATCGTCTACGGATCACGACGAAGAAAATAGGAACAAAGTAGATAGCAAGGGAGGTTGCGGCAATCATACCACCGAATACACCTGTACCTACGGAGTTCTGAGCACCAGAACCTGCACCGTTACTTAATACTAGAGGAATAACCCCTAACATAAAGGCAAGTGAAGTCATTAGAATTGGACGTAGACGCATTCTAACAGAGTCTAACGTTGCTTCTATGAGTCCTTTACCTTCTTTCTCCATCAAGTCCTTGGCGAATTCAACAATCAAGATTGCGTTTTTCGCCGATAACCCAATGGTTGTTAAGAGCCCAACCTTAAAGTAAACGTCGTTTTCAAGGCCTCTTATTGATGTTAATGCAAGAGCACCAATAACCCCCAGTGGAACGACTAACATAACGGAGAATGGTACTGACCAGCTCTCATAAAGAGCAGCAAGACAAAGGAATACAACTATCAAGGAAATGGTATACAGCGCAGGCGCTTGGTTACCAGATAAACGTTCTTGATATGACATTCCTGTCCATTCATAACCGATACCGCTTGGTAGTTTACTTGCGAGATCTTCCATCATAAGCATTGCATCACCACTACTTTGGCCTGGTGTTGCACTACCTTGAATTTGAACTGCTGGTAAACCGTTATAACGCTCTAAACGAGGAGAGCCGTATAACCAAGGATCTTTACTTGTATCAATGAACGATGAGAATGGAACCATCTGACCGACATTGTTACGAACATAAAGATTACCGATATCTTGTGGCAACATACGGTATTGTGATTCAGCTTGAACGTAAACTTTCTTAACACGACCACGGTCGATAAAGTCGTTTACATAGCTACCACCAAACATCGTACCTAATGTTGAATAGATATCGCTAATCGCAACACCTTGAGCTTGTGCTTTTTCTAGGTCGATATACAGACGATATTGTGAAGTATCTTCCTGACCATTAGGACGCACGCCCATTAACATTTGAGGCTGTTGCGCTGCCATTCCTAGTAATTGATTTCGAGCTTCCATGAGTTTTTCGTGACCGAGGTTAGCTTTATCCACTAACTCGAATTCGAAACCACCCGCAGAGCCTAACTCAACAATCGCTGGAATGTTAAATGAGTAAACAAAGGCTTCCTTAATTTGGGATAATGCCATATTGGCACGTGCAACAATCGCCGGAACTTTGTCTTCATCTGATTTACGTTCATCCCAATCATTCAATACTACGAAAACCAGTCCCATATTTTGTCCTTGACCACCGAAGCCGAAGCCACTTACGGTAAAGACCGATTTAACGAGTTCTTTCTCATCAGTATTGAAGTAGTCGTTTACTCTTTCTAGTACGTCTTGTGTTTGTTCTTGTGTTGAACCAGCAGGCAACTGAACCATTGTCAGTAATACACCTTGGTCTTCTTCAGGTAAGAACGATGCTGGTAAGCGAATAAACATTAACGCCATACCTGCGACTAATAAAACGTAAATTAGTAAGTAACGACCTGTACCACGAAGAGTACGGGATACGCTGTCAGTGTAGTGGTGGCTACTCTTTTCAAAGGTACGGTTAAACCAACCAAAGAAACCTGTTTGCACACCGTGACTGCCTTTCGGTACAGGTTTTAACATCGTTGCACAAAGTGCTGGTGTTAAAATCAACGCAACGAAAACAGACAGAACCATTGCTGATACGATGGTGATAGAGAACTGGCGATAGATTGCACCTGTTGAACCACCAAAGAATGCCATTGGAATAAATACCGCAGAAAGTACTAGGGCGATACCGACCAACGCACTTTGGATTTGTCCCATGGATTTACGTGTTGCTTCTTTAGGCGATAAGCCTTCTTCTTGCATAACACGTTCAACGTTTTCTACCACAACGATGGCATCATCCACCAGAAGCCCGATGGCAAGTACCATCGCGAACATCGTTAAGGTATTTATCGAGTAACCAAACGCCGAAAGTATGGCGAAGGTTCCTAACAATACAACTGGTACTGCAATTGTTGGGATTAACGTAGCACGGAAGTTCTGTAAGAACAGATACATTACTACGAATACCAGCATAATTGCTTCAATCAGCGTTTTTACCACTTCGAAAATAGAGATCTTAACGAATGGCGTTGTATCGTAAGGATAAACAACTTCTAATCCCGCAGGGAAGAATGGCTCCATTTCAGCCAATGCTGCACGTACCGCGGTTGCTGTATCTAATGCGTTAGCGCCTGTTGCTAATTTAATACCGATACCAGAAGCGGGTAGGCCATTAAAGCGAGCAATAGTGCTGTAGCTTTCAGCACCCATTTCAACTATACCAAGATCTTTTAGCTTAACCTGTGAACCGTCGGTGTTAACCTTCATCAGGATATCGCCAAATTGCTCTGCGGTATTGAGTCGAGTTTGAGCAATAATAGATACATTTAAACGCTGGCCAGGAACGGGAGGTGTACCCCCTAATTGACCTGCGGCCACTTGGTTATTCTGTGCTTTAATCGCACCGATAACATCAAGTGTGGTCATGTTGTATTTCACCAGTTTATCTGGGTCTAACCAAATACGCATCGCGTATTGAGTACCAAATAACTGGGTTTCACCCACGCCGGTTACACGGCTTAATGGGTCTTTAATCGTTGCACCCACATAGTCTGCGATATCATCTTGTGACATTGAGCCGTCACTTGAGATGAAACCCGCAACCATCAAGAATGAACTTGAGGATTTATCAACACTAATCCCTTGTTGTTGCACTTCCTGAGGTAATAACGGCATGGCAAGTTGCAGTTTATTCTGCACCTGTACTTGCGCGATATCAGGATCAGTACCTGCTTCAAAGGTCAGAGTGATATTCATCATACCGGCTGAGTCACTGGTCGCAGACATATACACCATGTTATCGATACCATTCATATTCTGTTCGATAACTTGGGTAACAGTATTCTGCACAGTGGTGGCGTCAGCACCAGGATAAACCGCAGAGATAGAAATCGCTGGCGGTGCAATCGTTGGATACTGGGCAACAGGCAGTTTGATGAGTGCCAGAAGACCTGCGAGCATGGTAATTATCGCAATTACCCACGCAAATATCGGTCTATCTATAAAAAACTTAGGCATGGATCACCGACTCCTTATTGAGGATTCTTAGCTGGCTCAGTTTGTTCAGGTGATGGCTTCGCATCTAAATTCTCTTCTTGAGCCGTTACTGTCATTTTGGGTTTTGCTTTTTGCAATCCAGAAACGATAACGCGCTCACCAGCCTGAACACCACTATTAACGAGCCATTTATTACCAACAGCTTGTGACACTTCAATGGTACGAACTTCAACAACATTGTCTTTATTCACAACCATTGTTGTTGCTTCACCACGCGCTGTACGAATAACGGCTTGTTGTGGGATCAAAACTGCATTTTGACGAATACCATTCTCTAACTTAGTACGAACAAACATACCTGGTAGTAATTCCCCATTCGGGTTAGGTACGATAGCGCGCATTGTAATTGAGCCTGTTGTTTCATCAACAGTCACATCAGAAAATTCTAAATGCCCTTTCTGTGCGTAAGCTTGCCCATTCGTCAATGTTAAATGAACAACGGGTTTACCTTGTTCTTGACGAATAATGCCGCTTTCAATTTCATTTTTTAATTTCAGATAATCTTCGCTCGATTGTGTCACATCGACATAAATCGGATCGATTTGCTGAATTGTTGTCAGTGCAACTTGTTGACCTTGGGCGACTAAAGCACCTTCAGTTACGGTTGATTTGCCTGAACGACCTGAAATTGGTGATGTTACTTTGGTGTATTCAAGATTGATTTTTGCGCTTGTCACTGCTGCTTCTGCTGCTTTAACTGCGGCAGCCGCTTGTGCATATTGTGATGTTGCGGCATCAAAATCTTGTTTACTGACGTAATTTGTACCTAGTAGCGGTTTATAACGCTCTACAGTGAGACGCGCAATTTCAGCATTTGCTTTCGCTTTTGATAATTCAGCTTGCGCACTATTTAACGTTGCTTCAAAAAGAGCTGGGTCGATTTGATACAGTGATGTACCTGCTTCTACATAGCTACCTTCTGTATAGTTACGCTTTAAAATAATGCCGCTAACTTGAGGGCGAACCTCAGCAATACGGAAGGCTGATGTACGACCTGGTAAATCAGTAGTGATTGTCAGAGCTTGCGCTCCTAACGTCACAACACCTACAGCGGGTGCAGGAGGTGGACCTCCAGCAGACTGTTTAGCTTTGTCGTCACATCCAGCAAGAACCAAGCTGCCTGATAGCACTAACAGAGCCAGAGGCAAAACCCCTCTGTTTTTTCGCATAAGAAAACCTCTATTCAAACGTTGTTTCCCGGGATAAAAATAATTAAGTTGATGATTGATTGCGATGTATAGTACAAACATACATGAATGTATGTAAATTAACTTCAGTCAAAATCGAGGATTAATGGCACGAAAAACTAAACGGCAGGCACAAGAAACAAAACAGCAGATTATTGATGCTGCACTTCGACTGTTTACTGTGCAAGGCGTTTCTGCCACATCACTTTCAGATATTGCAGCAGCGGCAGGTGTTACCCGTGGCGCAATATATTGGCACTTTAAAAATAAAGTGGATTTATTTACTGAAGCGTGCGAACTCACCGACTTAAAAATAGAATCTTTAGAAATAGAGTATCAATCAAAATACCCAGATGATCCACTATTTGTATTAAGAGAATTGCTTATTTACATATTGACATCAATTGTCGAAGATCCCAAACATAATGCACTTTTAGAAATATATTTCCATAAATGCGAATTTGTCGGTGAAATGACACCAATTGTTGAAATTCGCAGAGAATTGTGTGCAGCGGATCACTCTAGAATAGAACAGTCTTTATCTCGTTGTATTGAAAAAAAACAGCTTCCTACGGACCTTAATTTAAGAAGAGCCGCCATTATGTTAAGAGCCATGATGACAGGTCTTGCCGAAAATTGGTTATTTTCACCAGAAAGTTTTTCTATCAAAGATGAAAGTCAATATTTGGTTGATAGCTTTATTGATATGATAAAGCACAGTGCAAATATGAGAATATCTGCGACCTCTTAATTTATTTTTAAACAAAAGGAAGACATTCATGAGTAAGGTGTTAGTTATTGCTAATGGTGCAGCTTATGGCAATGAATCATTATTTAACGCACTGCGTTTATCGATTACATTAAAAGAACAGCATCCAGAAACTCAATTAAATATTTTTTTAATGTCTGATGCTGTGACTGGGGCTTTAGCCCGTCAACAACCTAAAGAAGGCTACAACTTACAGCAAATGCTGGAAATTTTAACAGCGCAAAATGTGCCTGTTAAGTTATGTAAAACCTGTACAGACACCCGTGGTATCAGTGATTTACCACTTGTTGATGGTGCAGAATTAGGGACTTTAGTTGATTTAGCGCAGTGGACACTAGATGCTGATAAAATCCTGACTTTCTGATCACTATTTCGTTTTCTCAGGCGAGAAACACCCCAAGCAACTTGTTCTGTTTACACTGCCAATTTAAAGCAATTGGATTATACTAAGAGACAGTTTTTCAATATTAATTGAACAAGTTGCTTAACCATGTGTACAAAAACTCTTTTTTCTCAATTTAATAGTCAAATAAAGACGGTTATTACAGCCTCGATTATTGTCTTTATTCTTTGGAGCCTTTCCATTACCGCTGTTTTAGCCGCGGTATCGAGTAATTTACCGACTCAAGAAAGCATTCAAAATCAGCTTAATTTATTAAATAAGCGCAGTGAGTTAAGTGCAGAAGATAAATTAACTATTGCTGATCTTGAGCAATCGCTTTTATTACTTGATGATATTCAACAATTAGAGAAAAAATCGACAAGTTACAATAAAACAGTCGATCAATTACCAGAAAAATTGCGTAGTACTCAATATCAACTCGATCAATTAAAACAAAAAGTCGCTAATAAAGAAGGTGACAATTATAAAAAATCATTAGAGGCTTTACCGCTTGCAACATTAGAATCTCAACTTGAAACGGTATTACAGTCATTACAAAAATCTCAAGATGATTTAGCCAACTACAGTAATGAGCTTATTGTATTACAAACACAACCTGAAAGGGCGCAATCTGTTTTATTTAGCAATTCAGAAAGACTGCAACAAATAAGAACCTTGTTGAATAAAAGCAGTGCTGATAAAGCACAAATGCGCACTTCGGCAGTGCAACTGTTGCAATTAGAACAATATTATCTTCAACAACAAAATAATTTTCAAAAGCGAACTCTCCAATCAAATGTGCAACTGCAAAGCTTATTGCAACTACAGCGAGATTATAGCTCTGCTTATATCGACCTTTCACAAGAGCATGCTCAATTACTTCAGGATGCTATCAATGATAAACGCTTAGATAGCTCAGAGGAAACTGCCAAAGAAGCCCAAAGTACAGGGCTTGAGAATCAGATCATTAATAATGATCCATTTTATTTGGCACAAACAGAAATCAATAAACAGCTTAGTGATAAGTTGATTGTTACCACGCAAAATAATAACGATTTAAATCGCCATAGCTTACTAGTCAAGAATCGCTTAGATAGAGCCATTCAATCTGAACGTAATTTAAAAGAACAAATTGATGTGCTTAAAGGCAGTTTATTGCTGTCACGTATTCTGTTTGAAGAACAAGTTGATTTACCCGATGGTATATTTATTAATAACCTGCCTGATAAAATTGCCGATCTGCGATTAGAACAATTTGAAATAAACAAGCAACGTGATCAAATCATTCAACCTAATATTTATATTGATCAGTTGATGAAAGAGTATCAATCAACACATCCTGAAACCTCTGATGCTAATGCGCAAAAAGAGTTACGCAATGCTTTGGAACTATTAGTTGATGCTCGTAGAGAACTGCTCGATAAACTGAATAACCAATTAGGTAATCAAATTTCGGGTTCGATTAATCTCCAAATGGATCAGCAACAATTACGCAGTGTGGTAAGTTCACTCGAAAACACATTGGCTCAGCAAATTTTCTGGGTAAGCAGTAATAAGCCGATTAACCTAAATTGGTTTTCAACATTCCCCGCTCAGGCTGTTGCCGAATTTCAAGGTCTTAAACTTAACTGGTCAAATGAAAATCTGCTGATCGGGGCTAAGAAATCACTTCCTATACTTATTGCACTTATTTCGTTCAGTTTGTTGATTATTTGGCAACGTAAAAAGCTAGATGTGCAATTTGAAAAACTGAATGCGGATATTAATAAGCTTAATAAAGACTCACAACTGCATACGCCATTAGCATTAGGAATTGTATTTATAAAAACATTACCCCTTTCTTGTATTGTATTAGCAATAGGGTATTGGCTAATTAATAGCTTTAATGTTCAGCAAGAATTTATTTGGTCTTTTGCATGGCAATTTGCGGTATTTTGGCTGATGTTTGAATGGTCTTATCGCTTAATGTCTGACAATGGTGTTGCAGTAAAACATTTTAAAATTCCTCTCGAACGCGTTCAGCAAAATCGTAAACGTTTATTACGATTATCACTGCCAATGTTGCCAATTATTCTGCTTTCAGCTTATGGCATTAATAATCCATTGCTGTTGGTGGGTGATGTTATTGGGCAATTGGTTGCGATTATTTCATTATTTGGTATTAGTTTATGTGCGTTGCCATTTTGCCGTGAAATGTGGCAAGAAAAGGGCAATCATGTTGTTAGAACGGTCGTCATTACCTTATTAACGTTTTCACCCCTTATTTTAATGGGATTGGTTATTTTTGGTTATTACTACACCGCATTGCGTTTAGCAAATCGTTGGATTGATAGCTTATATCTACTTATGCTGTGGTTTATTGCTTATCACGCCAGTTTGCGCGGCTTAACAGTTGCGGCTCGACGCCTTGCCTATCGTCGTGCACTTGAGCGTCGACAAGCAATGCTTAAAGAGAAAAAAGAAGGCGAAGATAACAGTCTTGAACCTATTCAAGAACCACCAATGGATATGGATCAAATCAATCAACAATCATTAAGACTGACAACGATGATCTTATTTATCATCTTTGCGTCTAGTTTCTATGGTATTTGGTCTGATTTTATTACGGTCTTTACCTATTTAGATGGAATAACACTCTGGAGTTACACTTTACCGACAGAACTCGGAAATGTTGTTAAGGCAGTGACTGTTGCAGATCTATTATTGTCTGTTTCTATTATGGCAATTTCTTGGTTTATGACACGAAATTTACCAGGTTTATTAGAGGTATTAATTTTATCTCGTATAAAATTGCAACAAGGTGCTTCTTACGCGATCACAACCATTTTGACCTACATTATTATTGCTATCGGAACCATCGTATCACTGGGAATATTAGGTGTAGCATGGGAAAAACTGCAATGGTTAGCCGCAGCTTTAACAGTTGGTTTAGGATTCGGTTTACAAGAAATATTTGCAAACTTTGTGTCTGGCTTAATTATTTTGTTCGAAAGACCCGTCAGAATTGGTGATACGGTTACTATTGGTACTTATTCCGGTACGGTTAGCCGAATTCGTATTAGAGCAACGACAGTGACTGACTTTGATCGCAAAGAAGTGATTATTCCAAATAAAGCGTTTGTAACTGAACGGCTTATTAACTGGACATTATCTGATACGGTGACACGTATTATTATTCAAGTGGGTGTTGCTTATGGATCTGACCTCGATAAGGTCAAAGAGATCTTAATGAAAGCCGCTAAAGATAATGCCAGAGTGATGACTGAACCAGAACCTGTGGTGCTATTTACTGAATTTGGGGCAAGCACCCTGAATCATGATTTGCGTTTTTATGTCAGAACATTAGGTGACAGAAATATTGCAATAGATGAAGTTAACCGCGCTATTGATAAGCTGTGTAATGAAAATAATATCAATATTGCGTTTAACCAACTTGATGTCTATTTGCATAATAAACAAGGTGATGAAGTACAAGAGATAAAACGTCCTCTTGATGGCTCAACACCCGAAGCCAATACGCCTTTTGCTTAATTAAAGGGATGAATGAGTAGATTGTGCCGCTAATTTTTTTTCATAATCTTGGCGCACAATCTCGAGGGCTTCTAGTGCTGTTTTAGGATCAATATGGTGGCTTTCAAGTAAATAGATAAGATCGACTGCCAATTGAACAGACTCTGGTGCTTCTTTTAAACTCATTATCACTCCCTTTAAAATTTATCTTCTTGTTTCTCAATGCTCTTTTCGATAGAGAACAGGGCATTTTTGCAGCGCGCAAGGCGATTTTCAAGCGCGGCAATCTCTTTTTGTAACTCTTGTTGCTTCATAAAGCTCTGTGCCTGCGTTAATGAAAGCTCCCTATCTTGGATCATGGCTTGTAATCGGCGCTCATAATCCTGATGTTGGGCAAGCTTTTGGTATAAATCGACACTTTTTTTTCGTTGAGTAAGCTGGTTCTCTTGCTTTCTTAGTGTTTGTGTCGATAATTCACGAGTTAATGCTTCAATTTGTTGTAGGATTTGTGTGGCCAGAAATTTAACTTGCTGGCTTCGTTGTGCCTCAACACAAGCGATTAACTGGGTAAAATTATCGCGGATCTGTTGCATGTAGCCACCAAGGGAATCACTTCGGCGGTGGAATAGTGTCGTGTCGAAGCAAGGTGCTGCAATTTTTTTGTTTGCAATAGGCGCCACTGTTTCGGCTAGATTGTCTATCTGTTTTTTAAATAAGCTTAAAGGATCAGGTTTATTCATCTGGTTCTTGCCCCTGTTTTGATAAAAACATGAATTGACTTAAAGCAACAAAAAAGAGTTGTTAATTGGCTTTCTGTTGCATTTTAACGGCATATTGCATAGATTCTATCGTTTCGTTTTTTATTATGGCACTGATTATGACTGCTAACGCGCAACAACTGCAATTTATTAAAGACAGTATTGAAACCATTCCTGATTATCCAAAAGAAGGGATATTATTCCGTGATATCACTACATTATTGGATAATCCTGCTGCATATCAGGCAACCATTGATTTATTGGTAGAACACTATCAAGGTCAGGGTATCACTAAAGTTGTGGGTACCGAAGCGCGTGGCTTCCTATTTGGTGCTCCAGTCGCTTTACGCCTAGGTGTTGGTTTTGTTCCTGTTCGTAAAAAAGGTAAATTGCCTCGCGAAACGCTCAGTGAAACTTATGATCTGGAATACGGCACAGATACTTTAGAGATCCACAAAGATAGCATTACGGATCAAGACAAAGTATTAATGGTTGATGATTTACTAGCAACAGGTGGCACCATTGAAGCAACTGCTCGTCTGATCCGCCGTTTAGGTGGCACTGTGACAGAAGCTGCATTCATTATCTGCTTACCTGATTTAGGCGGTATCGAACGCTTAGAAAAACAAGGTGTTCACAGCTTTACACTGGTTGATTTTCCAGGACATTAATATCTTCACTGTTTAGAGAAGAACTAATTAAGTTCTTATCGTAAACACAAGTAAGAGTGCGGGTGTTTATATATCATTTATAATTTTTTCTATTTTTATAAATGTGTATTGCCCGCACAATTGTTGCCTCTTATCTTTACCTTAAATTTCTGCTGGTTCTTTCTCCAATATCTCATTTGTTTCTTACAGATCTCGCTCAATAGGTCGTCCCTGTGTTAGCATAGAGATAAATCTTGTTCAAATTTAGCGGAATCAATGAGCTATCAGGTACTTGCCCGTAAGTGGCGCCCACAAACTTTTAACGATGTTGTTGGTCAACGTCATGTGTTGACTGCTTTAGCTAATGGTCTTGATCATCAGCGACTTCATCACGCCTATCTTTTTTCTGGCACACGAGGTGTCGGAAAAACTACGATAGCCCGATTATTTGCTAAAGGGCTCAATTGTGAAACAGGTATTACGAGTAAACCTTGTGGTCAATGTGCAAATTGCCTTGAAATAGAACAAGGGCGTTTTGTCGATTTAATTGAAATCGATGCTGCATCTCGTACTAAGGTAGAAGATACCCGTGAACTGCTGGACAATGTGCAGTACGCGCCAGCACGAGGACGCTTTAAGGTCTACTTGATTGATGAAGTTCACATGCTTTCTCGTCACAGTTTTAATGCGCTACTAAAAACATTAGAAGAACCGCCAGAGCACGTTAAATTCTTATTAGCGACGACTGATCCACAAAAATTACCTGTCACGATTTTATCACGTTGCTTGCAATTTCATCTGCGAGCATTAGATATTGACCAAATTGCGACACAACTCGAAAAAGTGCTATCAGCAGAGCATATTGAAAATGATGTAAGAGCGCGTCAACTTATTGCACGCGCTGCTGATGGCAGTATGCGAGATGCATTAAGCTTAACAGACCAAGCTATAGCAAGTGGCGAAGGTGTTGTCAGTGCAGAAGTGGTTAGTCAAATGCTTGGCACTATTGATGATACTCAGCCTTTAGCATTGATTGAAGCGCTAGTAAAAGCGGATGGTCAACAGGTCATGTCGCTGGTTAATGAAGTTGCTTCAAGAGGTACTGACTGGGAAAATTTCTTGGTTGAAACACTCTCATTACTGCATCAAATTGCCATGTTGCAGTTATTGCCTAGTGAAGAAAATCCTCAAGAGCAATTTACTCAAGAACGCCTACGTTTATTGGCAAAATCTGTTTCTCCACAAGATTTACAACTCTATTATCAAACCTTACTAGTAGGGCGAAAAGAACTGGCTTATGCGCCAGATAGACGCATGGGTGTTGAAATGACTCTGCTACGTGCGCTTGCTTTTCATCCTAAAACAGTGATTGATGAAATACCTTCTGCGCCATTAGCACAAACTTTACCTTCAGCATCATTGCCTACAAATAGAATGTCTGAACATTATGCCCCGCAAACTGTGCAGACTCATTCGCCTCAAGTGGATCACCCATCTTCTTCACCAATAGAAAATAGTGCTTCATTAGGCAATAGCCCCGCAGCACAACTTTTAAGAGCAAGGCAGGCAATAAAGGGGACGGAACAACAAACCCCGCCAAAAAAGTCTGAACCGGCGACGCCTAATCGGGCCAAGCCGGCTGCTAGTGCATTAGAGCGGCTAGCAGCCGTGAGTGAAAAACGCCAGCAAGTTGCGAAGCGTCAGACTAATGCGCCTGAAAAAAAGAAAAAAGAAGAGTATCAGTGGCGTCCACAAAACCCTGAGTTAATGTCAACGCAAGAGGTTGTTTCTTCACCAAAAGAGATCAAAGAAGTTCTCGAATATGAGAAAACACCTGAATTAGCAGCAAAAATTGCTAAAGAGTCGCAAGAAAGAGATGCTTGGGCGGCTGAAATTGACAAAATGCCACTCCCTAAATTGGTGCAACAACTGGCATTAAATGCGTATAAAGAGACAGTAAACGAAGAAAACGTTATTTTGCATTTACGAACTAAACAGAAACATTTAAATTCAGCAAATGCGTTACGCACGCTTACTAATGCGTTAAGTGAATTGCATGGAAAAGCAATTTCACTCACAATTATAGAAGATGATGATCCAGCGGTAAAAACACCGTTGGAATGGCGACAAGCCATTTATGATGAAAAATTGGCGTTATCGCGTCAATCGATTATTACGGATAAAACGATTCAAACATTACAGCAATATTTTGATGCTGAATTGGATGAAGAGAGTATCCGACCTGTTTAATCGCAACATGTTGTATGACTTCATACTGTGTGGCTTTTACAAAGAGAGACAATTATGTTCGGAAAAGGTGGTTTGGGTAATCTGATGAAGCAAGCCCAACAAATGCAAGAAAAAATGCAACAAATGCAAGAAGAGATCGCAAACTTAGAAGTGACAGGTGAATCTGGCGCTGGCTTAGTTAAGATCACTATCAATGGTGCTCATAATTGCCGTCGTGTTGAAATCGATCCTAGCCTGCTAGAAGATGACAAAGAGATGCTGGAAGATCTGATTGCTGCTGCCTTTAATGATGCTGCGCGTCGCATTGATGAAACACAAAAAGAAAGAATGGCCTCTGTTTCTAACGGTATGCAATTGCCACCAGGCTTTAAGATGCCATTCTAATGCAAACCAGCCCACTTCTTGAATCATTAATGGAAGCGTTGCGTTGTTTACCCGGTGTCGGGCCTAAGTCAGCGCAACGAATGGCTTTCCAACTACTTCAACGCGATAGAAGCGGTGGTATGCGACTTGCACAAGCACTCACGCGTGCAATGTCTGAAATCGGTCATTGTTGTGATTGCCGAACTTTTACTGAAGAAGAGCGTTGCACCATCTGTGCCAATGTTCGTCGTCAGCAAAATGGGCAAATTTGTGTTGTCGAAAGTCCTGCGGATATTCATGCTATCGAGCAGACAGGGCAGTTTGCGGGGCGATACTTTGTCTTAATGGGGCATTTATCCCCTTTAGATGGTATCGGTCCTATGGACATTGGTTTAGATAGACTTGAAGAGCGCTTAAGCCAAGAGACGATTTCTGAAGTGATCTTGGCAACCAATCCGACTGTTGAAGGTGAAGCAACAGCCAATTATATTGCTGAAATTTGTGCTCAGTATGATATTTCGGCTAGCCGAATTGCCCATGGGGTTCCTGTGGGAGGTGAACTTGAAATGGTCGATGGTACAACGCTTTCGCACTCTATTGCTGGACGCCAAAAGATCCACTATTAACATCATAAATAGTTTATTAAAAAGCACCTTTTACAAGATGTAATAAGGTGTTTTTTTCATTTGAAATCATGAAAACACTCTCAAATTTAATTTAAAACATCGAGTTTTAAACCTTAAAGCTTATTTTTTATCAGAAATATCTTTATCTTCACTTTATTGCTTTTTTCTTTCTGATGAATTTTGCGTCTTTATGTTACATTAATCATTATCATGAAAAATAATAACTGAATGATGGAGCATCCCATGATCCCTGACGTAGCCTTGGTTGATAACAGTGAACAACGTACCCCTCTGATCTTAGTGCTAGATAGCTCTGGCAGTATGTATGGTCAACCTATTCAACAATTAAATGAAGGGCTTAAATTACTCGAACAAGAACTCAAAAACGATGTGATTGCGGCTAAACGTGTCCGTATTTTAGTGATTGAATACGGCGGATATGACCAATGTACGGTTCATGGTGATTGGAAAGATGCTATGGATTTTACAGCCCCTGTTTTAGAAGCTAATGGCACAACCCCAATGGGACAAGCCATTACTTTAGCGCTTGAAGAAATTGAAGCAGAAAAACAGCGCTTTAAACAAGCGGGTGTTGCTTATACACGACCTTGGCTATTTTTAATGTCTGATGGTGTTCCTACGGATCAATGGGAACAGGCTGCACAGCTTTGTCGCCAAGCAGAAGAAAGCCAAAAAACAGCGGTGTTTCCGATTATGGTTGATGGCGCATCAGCAGAAGTCATGGGGAGCTTTAGCCGTAATGGTGTTAATGGTGTGAAAATGCTTAAAGGGCTGCAATTTAAAGAACTGTTCTTGTGGCTAAGCGCCAGTATGCAGGTGGTTTCTCAATCAACACCGGGTGGCACAGCACAATTACCTTCAACTGATTCTTGGGCGAGTGTACCTGTTTGATGAATGATTGGTTAGCTTATGGGGCATCTGTGACAGGCATTGCCCATCAAGAACGTCAAATTCCCTGTCAGGATGCTTATTTTATTCGTCGTAAAGGTGAATATCTTATCGCTGCTGTTTGTGATGGTGCTGGTTCTTCTCGTTATAGTGAACAAGGTGCTCAGCTCGTTGCTCGGTTATTTACGCTACGTATTACAGAGTGGCCAAACATTGATTTGTTAACCGAAAAACAGATAACACAAGGGGCTAAACAACTTATTGAAGATATTCGCCTCCAACTGGCTGAATATGCAGAAATAAAGCAGTGTGCGCTTAATGAATATGCATCAACACTGGTTGCATGTTGGGTTGGTGATGATAGTGGCTATTTATTCCATTTGGGTGATGGTATTGCTGTGGTGGAATACTGTGATGGTACAAGTTATGTATCACAACCTGAAAATGGAGAATATGCGAATCAAACTTGGTTTGTGACGTCAGAAAATTGGGAAGCGCATTTACGCGTTATTCCCCTAAATAAACCAGTAAAACAAGTTATTTTGATGTCTGATGGTGTACAACCTTTTGCCATGAATAAAGCGGGTGATGCCCTTTATGAACCGTTTATCACCCCAGTTATTCGTTATTTAAAAACCGTATCAGAAGATAGTGGAAGTGAGGCGTTAGCAGGGACTTTAGCTGATCCTCGAACACATTCGATCACAGGCGATGATAAAACCTTAGTTATTTGCATCAGGGATGAAGAGTTGTGGTAAAAGCGAGAAAGAAAGGGATAGTTCAACCAGTATCTAGGCAATTACAAGATGAAAACGGTAAGATTTATCAAATAGGTGATTTGATAAAAAGCGGTGGTGCGGGTAGCGTTAGCCATATTAATAATGCACCTTTCCAAGTATCAAAAGTTTATCATGACAAAATTGATAAAGCCTATTATCTGAAAAAGATCACGGCAATGCAGAAGTTAGAACCTGCATTAAAGCCCGTTTCTGTTAACGATACGCCTATTATCCAACTCGCATGGCCTCAAGCACGTTTATACAATAGCCAAAAGCAATTTGTTGGCTTTGTGATGCCTGAACTTGATGTTAAAAATACTATTGAGTTGGAATACATTCTTCAAGAACGCCAAGCCAAAGCGCATGGCTTACCCACAGGAATGGGGGCGAAAGTGAGTCTCGCATATAACCTTTGCTCATTGATTGATGCTTTACATCAGCAAGGGCACCGTATTATTGATATGAAACCGCTGAATTTGCGGTTTTATAAATCAAGTCTGTATATGTCTCTTCTCGATTGTGATGGATTTAGTATCCAAGGCGATAATACGCGTTTTCCTGCTGGACAATTTACTGTTGAATATCTTGCCCCTGAATTTCAAGCAAAACAAACTGTTCCAGAATCTCAAGAAGAGTGGCAAGACCGATTTGCGTTAGCCGTTATTATTTTTCAGTTGCTTAATTTTGGTATCCACCCTTTTAGTGGTCGTCCTAAAAATGACACTGTACCTACAGATATACCAAGACGTATTGCGGGGCGTTTTTATGGTTATGGCATAAAGGCGCATAATTTGATCACCCCAAATGTCGCCAGTGGACATAAACAATTACCTGATAAGCTAAGAACTCTCTTTGATAAAGCATTTTCAGGCACACCTTCGCAAAGACCAAGTGCAAAAACATGGACGACAGCACTTTATGAATATGCACAACCCGAAAAGCAACAGTTAGTCATTTGTCAAAAAGATAAAAACCACCAGCATTTTGCAGGTAAAGCTTGCGCAGCTTGTGCAAGAGAGGCGAAGTTACAGCAAGTTGCAATTACTCAGAAACAAAACCAAACGCAACGTGAGCCAGTTCGTCAAAAAAGAGTACAAAATGCGAATATCCGACAAGCGCCAACTCAAACTACGCCAGCGAAACCTATTCAACCGCCAGCGATATTTATTACGGTTAAAAATGCAATAAACCAAGTACCCAAAGTCATATTACATACCGCTATTGCCATGATAGTCCCTGTATTTTTGGGTTTATTACTGATGAATTTTATTCCACAAGGAGCCAGCGGTGGTTTAGGTTCTAGCTGGATCGCAGATTTAATCAAAGCGGATTATATTGAGCAAATACTAATAACGATGTTGAGTGTGATGTTTTTAATGGTTTTAGCCATTATCTTGTTAGTTCTTTTTGTTTTCCCTTCAATGCATATTTTGAAAAGAAAGCCATAATTTAGGGAAAATAACATGAAAAAAAGAATAAAGCTGATCCTGATTATTATTGGCGTTATAACGTTACTGTTCCCTTTCTGGTTGCCAGCCTTCTTAGTTTCAACCTTTAGCTTGATTGATAGTTTTAATAGTAAAATTCTCCCCTCATCTGTTCGCTTTGATGAGCGTAATTTCTTACTGGGATTATGGTTAGGCTCTCTTATTATGACGATTGCTATGTTATTGCAATCGTGGCGAGCTAAAAATATTTACTATTTATGTGGTGGTGGATTAGTCCTTTTAATGGCGCTGAGTGTGTCATTGTCAGTGATCCCAACGAATGAATTAGAAGATCGCCGTCGTTTTGTTTTACAAAATATCGAACAATCAGAATGGCAAAATTATCATTATTTTGTTGTTAATAGCGAAAATGAGATCCGTAACGTTATTCGGTCTAATCAACCGAAAGCGCTGGCATCGATTAGCGCTATTGAGAAAGTGCGAATTGCTTTACCAGGATTAGATTATTTTAGCGATGATGTGACTGAAGCGACAAAAGCGAAAGAGGCTTATTTAGTTTATACCAAGGGAACCACAGAACGTGCGGAAGCTGTAAAAACACTCAATTTTTATGGTGACTGGCTATTAAATCAACCTGATATTATGGTTGCTCAGGCATTAGCTTCTCTTTCAAATAGTAATGATGCTCAATTAACGCAATCAGGTATTAATGTTATTGCTGTTGCGCCATTATCACCTGAGGCATGGCAAGTTTTATCACTTACTTATATCGCCCATCGTTCTTTGGATGCACAAATTGAAAAAGCGATGTTAGCTTTAATGGTGGCAGATACGCTCAAACAGGCTAATCAAGGTCATAATGATATTTCAGCGCAACAATTATTGGAAAAAGCAATTTCAGAGCTTACTGAAAATCAGCGCCAGATTTATCAGATATTACAAGCGCGTGTTATTGAAGATCGTTTTTATCGACAAAACAGTACACCACCAGAAGAAGTCACTAAGCTTGCTAATCAGCGATTACCAGTGAGTAATGCAATCAATAATGATTTAACCACTTATCTTGAAATGCAATCAATGATGGGAAAAGAGTATCCCGGAGAAGTAATTGTTGAATCACCTAATGAAGTGAAAAACTTAACTGAGATCCGTTATCCAACAATCAGAAAATATATCCCTCGTGCAGATGTTATTTTATCCGTTGATGTCGATCCTCAAGGGCGTATTTCAGGGCTTTGGGTGCAAAACAGTAGTGGTGTTGATGCTTTCGATGATCAAGCAGTGAAAGCAGCTCGTCATTGGCGTTTTATGCCAAACAAAGACGGATATCGCCAACGTGTGACAGTTCGTTTTGAAAGTACCCGTCTTGGTTGGAAAGAGTATGCGGTTAAGCAACAATCAACATTGATAAAACTGGTTAAAGCTTATGCGAGACAAGATGCAAAAGGGATAACACTGACTGAAAATGCTTATACAGAACTGAAAAAGCAAGCGCCAGAATTAGATGATGGAAGAGAAGCAACTCGCTCCAGCTATGATCCTTATTCATCTTATTACCCTAGATTATCTCAACAACAGCAAGAAAAACGTGCTGCGTTACAAGCCATCTTAAAAGAGTTGCAGACATTGCCTAATGGTAAAAATAACCATGAAAGTTGGGATAACAGTATTCGCTTTTTAAATGAAAAACTCGCTCTTCATCAGGATAATGCCGATATCGTGAGAACAGTGGCACGTTTTGAATTGCAATATTACAACGTAGGAACCAACAATTTAGCCAATTCTCCTAAAATTTATCCTCAAGAGAAAAAATATTGGCAAACTTTATTACTCAATGCGCGTACTCATTTTGAACAGGCCATCGCATTAGAACCCGATCGTGAAGATGTCTGGTTAGGATGGGGCATAACATGGCTCGATGAAGATCCTGAAATTGCAGCAGGGGCATTTGCTAAAGCTTCACAGCAAAAATCAAAAGAAAGTGTTGGTTCGCTTATGCAAATGTTAGAAATGAGAATGGTGATACATACACTTGAGGGCGCTCGCTTAGATCGCTATCAAACCTTACGAGCGCGAATGGATATGCGTTATTTACCGGAAGGTATTGAAGTTAAACCTTCAGATGATTATCTCAGTGATGACCTAACTCAGATTCAATTAGCTCAACGTGTAATACCAGCATCAGATCCTAATAGTAAAGTGATACGTAAGCCGCTAAACAACAAGGTTGTTGAGCAATCAAATCGGACATTTAGTATTGATTTCTCATCAGCGAATATCAAAGGCAGTGATCAGGCATTACCGAAAGTGAATGCACCTGATACAGCACCTAAAACAGGGGATATGATCTTACAACTTGATGTTGACCCTCAAGGTGTTCCTACCGTGGTGCTATTGAAATCTGGCAGTGGTGACATGAGCATAGATAATGCCGTTATTGATGCTGCATACCAATGGCATTTTAATGGTTCACCTGCTCGAAAAGGTAATGTGCTTTTGATATCCGTTCAATTTAGCCAATAATTACTACTTAATTAAATAATGTTATAAAAAACCTCCTTTTTTGTTAGCGAAAAGGAGGGTTTCTTCTATTTTGTGAGTTTCTAACTTATTGAAAGAAATAAAATTGTTACCTAGATCACAAAAAAATAGCCTTTTCAAAAAGACAGAACCACTCAACTTAGAAAACAGACCGCTTAATTCGTTATACAACCGCTAAGCGATTTTGTCGCACTGTTTATATCTCATTCTTCTTATTATGTAGTAGCGGGCAGTTGTCTCTCATATTCGCTCAAATCATTCTCAGCTGTCCCGCATTACTCTTTGGCTGTTCGGTCTTGCCTGAAAAAAAGGTGTCTCATGAACAAAAATGCATTTTTAAAGCACGTACCTTGGGTGATCCTAGGGATTATTGGTGCTTTTTGTCTTTCAGTGGTTGCACTTCGCCGTGGTGAACACGTCAGTGCACTATGGATAGTTGTTGCTTCTGTTGCCGTTTATTTAGTTGCTTATCGTTATTACAGTCTTTACATCGCTCAAAAAGTGATGAAGCTTGATCCAACTAGAGCAACACCTTCTGTTGTTAATAATGACGGTTTGAACTACGTTCCAACTAACCGTTATGTTTTATTTGGTCACCACTTTGCGGCTATCGCAGGTGCTGGTCCTTTAGTAGGGCCTGTTCTTGCTGCTCAAATGGGGTATTTACCGGGTACGCTTTGGTTATTAGCTGGGGTTGTGCTTGCTGGTGCAGTACAAGACTTTATGGTGTTGTTTATTTCAACACGCCGTAATGGTAACTCACTTGGTGAGATGATAAAGAAAGAGATGGGTCCTATTCCGGGTACTATCGCTTTATTCGGCTGTTTCCTTATCATGATCATCATTCTTGCAGTGCTTGCGCTTATCGTTGTTAAAGCATTAGCAGAAAGCCCATGGGGTGTGTTCACTGTTTGTTCAACAGTACCAATTGCCCTGTTTATGGGTATCTACATGCGCTATATCCGTCCGGGTCGTGTCGGTGAAGTCTCTGTTATCGGTATTGTATTACTGATTGCTGCGATTTGGTTTGGTGGTGTTATTGCTCACGATCCATACTGGGGGCCTGCGCTAACCTTTAAAGATACAACCATCACCTTTGGTCTTATTGGTTATGCTTTTGTTTCTGCATTACTGCCAGTTTGGTTGATCCTTGCTCCTCGTGATTACTTAGCGACGTTCCTGAAAATTGGGGTTATCGTTGGTTTAGCCGTTGGTATTGTTATCCTAAACCCTGAACTGAAAATGCCAGCGGTTACTCAATATGTCGATGGTACAGGACCATTGTGGAAAGGGGCTTTATTCCCATTCTTATTTATCACTATCGCTTGTGGTGCTGTTTCTGGTTTCCACGCACTGATTGCTTCAGGTACAACACCTAAACTTATCGCCAATGAAATGGATGCGCGTTTTATCGGTTATGGTGCAATGTTAATGGAATCATTCGTTGCGATCATGGCGTTAGTCGCTGCATCTATTATTGAACCAGGTCTGTATTTTGCTATGAATACACCACCAGCAGGTTTAGGTATTACTATGCCAAACCTTCATGAATTAGGTGGTGAAAATACAGCAGTTATTATGGAGCAGTTAAGAGAAGTGACTGTACATACTGCTGCAACGGTGAGTTCATGGGGCTTTGTTATTTCGCCAGAAGAAATTCTACAAACGGCGAAAGATATTGGTGAGCCTTCTGTATTAAACCGTGCTGGTGGTGCGCCTACCTTAGCAGTGGGTATCGCGATGGTATTCCATAAAATCATTCCTGCTGCGGATATGGGCTTCTGGTATCACTTTGGGATCTTGTTCGAAGCGCTCTTTATTTTAACGGCGTTAGATGCGGGTACACGTTCCGGTCGCTTTATGTTCCAAGACTTGTTAGGTAACTTTATCCCTTACCTGAAGAAAACAAACTCGTTCATTCCGGGTGTGATTGGTACTGCGGGTTGCGTAGGATTATGGGGATATCTGTTATACCAAGGTGTTGTTGACCCATTAGGCGGTGTTAAGAGCTTGTGGCCACTGTTTGGTATTTCAAACCAAATGTTAGCGGCAGTTGCTCTGGTATTAGGTACTGTTATCTTAGTTAAGATGAAACGTACTAAATATATCTGGGTGACAGTTGTTCCTGCAGTATGGTTATTAATTTGTACAACATGGGCATTAGGTCTGAAACTTCTCAGCGATGATCCACAAATGGAAGGTTTCTTCTACTTAGCAAATGAATACAAAGCGAAGATCTTAGCAGGTGGTGCTGACTTAACTGCGGCTGAAATTACCAATATGAATCATATTGTAATTAACAACTATACCAATGCTGGCTTAAGTATTCTGTTCTTAGTGGTTGTTTACAGCATCATTTTCTACGGTTTCCGTACCGCAATGAAAGCGCGTAAAAACCCAGAAGATACATCACAAGAAACACCGTATGTTCCTATGCCAAAAGATGTAAAGGTGTCCTCAGGTCACTAATTTAGGTTGATAGGTTAAACCCCCGTGCTGGCTTGCCAGTACGGGGCTTAGGAGAAACTTATGTTTGGTAATTTAGGACAAGCTGGAAAATATCTAGGACAAGCAGCACGTATGCTAATAGGTATTCCTGATTACGATAATTATGTGCAACACATGAAAGATAACCATCCAGATAAGCCTGTTATGACCTATAACGAGTTTTTCCGTGAGCGTCAGGAAGCCCGTTATGGCGGTGGTGATGGTAAAGGCGGTTTTCGCTGTTGCTAGTGATCCGTAAAGGAGATAAATGATGGAACCTATTGCAGTGACAATACTGACCGGTTTTTTAGGATCAGGAAAAACAACACTTTTACGTCATATGCTTAATGAAGAGCATGGCTATAAAATTGCCGTTATTGAAAATGAATTTGGTGAAGTCCCTATTGATGATGAAATCATTGGTGATAGAGCCACTCAAATTAAAACACTGACCAATGGTTGTATTTGTTGCAGTAAATCGAATGAATTAGAAGATACGCTATTAGATTTATGTGACAGCCTAGATCGCGGTGAAATCGAATTTGATAGATTAGTTATTGAATGCACTGGGATGGCTGATCCAGGCCCTATTAGCCAAACATTCTTTTCTCATGAGATCATCTGCCAGCGCTACTTATTAGATGGCATTATCACACTTGTTGATAATGTTCACGCTCAGCAACAACTGGATCAATTCACGATTGCACAATCACAAATTGGTTATGCTGACCGCATTCTGTTAACGAAAACAGATGTCACTCCAGCCTCTCCTGAATTAATGGCACGATTAAGACGTATTAATGCTAGAGCGCCTGTGCATACCGTGATCCATGGACAAATTGATTTAGGATTACTGTTTAACGTAAAAGGTTTTATGTTGAACGATAACCTCGATGTAAAACAGCCTCTGTTTCGTTATCAGGCTGATAAGCAAGATGACATTAATTCGATTGTACTAAAGTTTGATTATCCTGTTGAGTTACAAGAAGTTTCAGACGTAATGGAAAAATTATTATTAAGCTTTGCTGATAATCTTTTGCGTTATAAAGGGATATTAAATATTAAAGACCAACCTAATCGCTTGTTATTCCAAGGTGTACAACGCCTTTATAGTGCTGATTGGGATAGACCGTGGAATGAAGATGAAACTCGTCAAAGCACATTGGTTTTTATTGGTATTCAATTACCAGAAGAAGAGATAAGAGCCAATTTTGATGCATTGATGCCTAGTACAGAAGAGAAGGCTTATTAACCTAATACCCTGTAGTGAGTGTTAAAAAGCAGTAAGAAGTAAAGTAGTTAAGTAACCGTAGTCGTTGAAACGTAGTAGTTGAAATGTAGTAGCCGTAAATAGCAGTAACGAATATTGATAAGCTCCTGACTTGAGGAGGATCCTGTTCCTAGGATCTTATGTTTCACCCCATAATAACCAATATTATGGGGTGTTTTTTTTAAACGCTCAAATTAGCCATTAGCAACGGCTTTATATTCCATGATCTCAATAATTTGAACATCGGTATGTTGCATTGCACGGCTTGCTAGTGCACATAGATTTTCAATTGTAGAATCAACATCATGAGCGACAATACCGTCATTACCTGTCACATAAGTGTTATCTAGAGCCATTAACACAGCTTTATAAGCTGCACTTGCACCAGTTGAGACTTTCATCGCACAACTATTTGAAGCACCATCACAAATCACACCGCTGATATCACCAATCATGCTACTAATTGCCATAGCCATAGATTCGTAACGTTCATCCATTAGCCATGCAATTGCACCAGCTGCGCCCATTGATGCGGTTGTTGCTGCACATAACGCAGATAGTGCAGGAAATTTATGGTGAATATAAATAGCCAGTAAATGGGAAAGCATTAATGCTCTTGCCATTTTCTCTTCGCCAACTTGTAAATATTCAGCAACCACGACAACAGGCATCGTTGCGGCAATACCTTGGTTACCTGAGCCAGAATTACTCATTGCGGGTAAAACGGCACCACCCATACGCGCATCAGAGGCAGCAGAAGTACGGATCATGATTTCTGATAATAAATCTTTTGCTAATAAGCCACGCTGTTGCTGGCGTTGTAAAGTTTGCCCAATATGTAAACCATAAGTATTGTTCAAACCTTCTTTTGATAGCGCATCATTTAAGTGTGCTGACTCAAGGATAAAAGAAATTTCTTCTACTGGAGTTTGGGTAACAAACTGGTAAATTTCTTGAGTGTTGGTTTGGGTTAACGTTTCTTTTATTTCGCAAGGTGATGCAGACTGTTCTGCGCCAGCACAAGTATTATCAAGAACAACATGACCGTTATGAATAATTTTAACAATATTAGTGTGGTTACCTGCAATAATGACAGTTGCGCTGTTTTCACTATCTTCAACAGTCACTTCACTATATAGAACTTCTTGGCACTCTTTTTTAATTGAAACATTCACAATGCCAGCAGCTAACAGTGCTTTGCTTTGTTCAACGTGTTCAGGCGTTGTATTTTTTAATACTTCTAAACCTGCTTCACTGTCACCACCAACGGCACCTAGGCTTGCTGCAATGGATAATCCCACCATGCCTGTACCTGGTACGGTTACGCCCATACCGTTTTTCATTAAATTAGGAGAGACTTCAGCACTAATGCGGGTAATCGCGTGTTGTAAGTAACGTGCTGCTGTTGCAGCCGCTAATGCAAGCGAAATAGGCTCTGTACAACCTAAAGCGGGTTTTACTTGTTGCTTAACTGCCGCTATCAATATTTTCCAACGAGAAGATAATTGTTCTTTCATTGCATGCATCCAATAAACAGTATGAAAATTCAATGGGTTATTCTATTTTTAATACAAACATCATACTGAATTTATGGGAGAAAGTTTTTTCTGAATTTACTAAGATTGTACAAATTTTGAGAAAATACTGCCCTTATTAACTTTAAAAATGGTAATTTTTTCTATGTTAAAAACAAGGCAACCGTATTGACTCTCTTGCGATATTTATCAATAAAAAGGAGGGTGTTTTGTATTCTTTTTATTAAAGAGACGTGGTGAGAAACATAAAGAGAATGAGATGGTGTTAATATCTAATAATAAGACTAAATAAAAATGCAATAGAACGAATACACCATTCTATTGCTAGTATAATTATCATACTTAATGTGGGCTAACTCAGAATAGTTAAAATAAATGGCAATGAGTGAGTGCGTTTAATATCATGTCATCATTTTAACAAAATAAATAATAGGCGTTTTATTTTCTGCTGTATAAGAATAATATCTTATTATTTTGTTAATATTTTCATTGATTTAGTAATTTTATTTTTGTTTTAAAATGATTGAGTAAATATATTTTAAATAAAATGTAACTAATTTTTTATTTATGAAAATAACAATAAATTATCTTCACTTATTTTTAAGATGTTTATTATTTGAAAATAACCTGAAGCAACAATTATTGCTTCAGGTATATTTATTAATAATAGAAGATAGCAATAATAGCACTATGGAATACAAAACCGACCATAAGCGGTACTGCTGTTCTCTTTACAACATCAAACGGTTGTAATTTTGCGCCACTCGATACGGCAATGATTACACCCGCCACTGGAGACATACCTCGTCCCATATGTGACGCTTGTTGCATTGGTAAAATCATCGCAATTGGGTTTACGCCCATGCTATGGGCAATTTGTGGAATAAGTTCAACGAAGGCAAGGAAAGGTGCATTACCTGAACCCATAATAATCGCGGCAGCTAATGTTACGATAGCGAAGACCAATGCCATTGCAAATGGTGGTAGGCCAACAGATTCTGCCATAACGATCAGACTGTCTATTGCACCACTGACTTTAATACCATGAGCAAAAACACCTGCTGCGACTAATAATCCCACAACATTACTAAATGCAGAACCCATACCCTTTAAGAAATGCTGGAAGCCCGCACACACTGATTTAAAATCACGTAAGCGTAATGTTTCAATCAGCATACAAATTGCCATTGAAATCAATACAATAGTGACTACATCAAGGTGAATGCCTTTAACAAATAGGCTTGATGAACTTACTGCCATAATGATAGGTAACATTGGCAGTAAGGCATAAAAGCCGGGTACATTTTTATCACTCTTTGCTTCTTCAGACATTTTGCCTAATTGAGGCACAAACCCAGCTTTGCGATCACAATGGCGTTGCCAGAAGATATGTGTAATACCGACGGCTAATACGGTAGCAATCGCCGCAGGTCCTTGGTAATAAAGCACATATTCAACAACGCCTAAATCAACTGCTTTTGCACCACGAATAGCATCAATTGCTGTTGGGGTATAAGCAACGCCCAATGAGGTTGCAATCACGCCAGCCGCGGAAGCGGGGGATAAGCCAAGCCCTATCATAATCGGGAACATCGTACCCATTAATAGAACGGCCAATCCTGTTGCTGAAGGAATAGCAAGTTGCAAAATACTTGCGAGTAAAAAAGAGAGAAATAGCAACACATAAGGTGAGCGCATATTTTTCAATGGACGAGTTGCAACACGGACAACGGCCTCATTGGCACCAATATGATCCATATAATGTGCAAATCCCATCAGCGCCATGATCATTAAACCAAGATCAGCCGCACGGCTACTAAAGAGATCACGCATTACTTCAAAAGGATCTAACCAGCCAATACCTGTTGTTTTGACATTTTTAGGAAGAATATCTCCCCAACCAAACATCATTGTTAGCGCCATTAAGGCTAAACCCGCCACTAACAAAACAGGCTCGGCTTTATATCCTTTCAAGATCATTCTAGCGACAATAACAACGACAACTAAGACCGCAAGAATTTGGATCATGCTTTAGCTCCAGGTGCAAAGCGTTCAGCGGTGATCTTAACGACAGATTTTAAGACATCACTTGCCGCATAAAGCGATTTAACTGGCAGATATTCATAAATAGAGTGGAAGTTATGAGCGCCAGTAAAAATATTAGGACAAGGCAGACCATTTTGAGAGAGTGCAGCTCCATCATAACCACCGCGCATTGGGATTGGGCGAGGTGTAATGCCATTCGCTTCATAAGCCGCTACTGCAATATCGATAGGATAGCGGTTATCACCTTGCAGGCTATTAAACACGTTTGCATAACGATCTGCTAGTTTACAAGTGACAGAGCCTTCACCCCATAAACCTTCACAATAATCTGAGAGTTGTTTTAAAAATGCCATGCGGTGCGCATAACCTTTTTCGGTGAAATCACGCACATCCATTTTTAATACAGTACGCGCGCTATTACCTGCTAATTGTTTTACCCAATAATAACCTTCACGGCCTTCTGTATATTCAGGTGCTTCACCGCCCGGTAACATAGCAACAAATTTATGTGCCATTAACAGTGAGTTTTTTAATTTCCCTTTGGCTGACATTGGGTGCGCTGATGCGCCTGTAAAGGTGATTTCAACATCACCCGCATTCCAGTTTTCATACACTAATTCACCAATACCACAGCAATCTAAGGTATAGGCAAAATCAGCACCAAATTCTTTAGTATCAAAGACTTTTGCACCACGTAAACCTTGTTCTTCATCTGGCACAAAACCAATTTTAACTGTACCGTGTTTAACTTCAGGATGCTGTTTAAAGTACTGCAACATATCCATAATAGAGGCGATAGCGGCTTTATCGTCAGCACCTAATAGGCTTGTGCCATCGGTCACGATAATATCGTCACCAATATAGTTTTCTAATTCAGGAAACTCGCTTTGGCGCAGATAAATATCAAGTTCTTTGTTTAAGCAAAGGTCACCGCCTTTATAAGGTAGGATTTGCGCTTTGGTATCGTTAGTTTGTTCAGCGCTGGTATCTAGATGACCAAAAAAGGCAACCGTAGGGACATCATAATCAAGGTTTGAAGGAAGTGTCGCTGTGACAATCGCGGTATCGCGAATTTTAATATCTTCAACACCTAACGCTTTTAATTCTTCCACTAATTGTAGTGCAAGCACTCGCTGACCTTCCGATGAAGGCATGATACCAGCAGCGCCATTTTCCCTGTTAGTTGTGGTGTTAACTTTTGTATAAGAAATAAAACGTTCAACGAGATTCATGACAAGACTCCATTGTGTTTGATTTTTTGTATTCTCTCTATTAAAGCTTAGTTGTCTCATTTATTGGAAAGGGCAACACCTACTTGTTGTATCATAAAAAAACCAGCAGGGAATTAGAGGAAAATAATTTTTTTTGCAGAAAATTTTTAATGTTAATTAATATTTAATTTTTGGTTTTTTCTTTATTAAAAAAAATCGTGTTTTGTATAGGTGAGGTTATTTTATTTACTTTATGACTTCTATTTTTGTGAAGTTAATCATTAAACTTCACTATTATTTCTTTATCATAATTAATATATTTTTTGAAAATTATTAAGTTTTTTTCTTAAAATAAATGCTATTTATTTAAAAAAATAGAAAAGAGAAGTGATAGATGAGGGGGATCCTGAGAGTAAAATATTGTTTATATATAAATAATATGAGTATTATGATAATGAATGGTATCAATGAAATTGGTAGAAAATCACCCTCTATTGCGAATAAAATAGTCTCCATAGGCGGGGAAATAAAACTCTCTATTTCTAATCTATCTATCAAGGTGAGGAATACAATAAATGAATTTATTCACCCTAATCGCTATGAAAAGAAAATGTTTTTTAAAAAGAAACAGAGTGTTTTAAAATTTATCGAACTTCCAAATAAAGATTTGATACCAATTGATAAAGCTATTAACGCTCTTCGTTCATGTAAACAAGATAGTTTGTTGAAGAGTAAGATGTTATTAATTGATTATATTACAGATATGAAATTTAAACCTCTAATGAATAATTTTGAATTACTAGAGAAATCCAATTCTAATTATTTAAAAGAAAGTGAAATTGAATTTGATGATACAAGATATGAATCTGCAAATTTTCATTCTTATGAAATAATTGAACATGGTGAAAAAGAATCATCAACGCTATCTAATTTAAATAATGATGATACACCGATAGAATCTAATGAAAACAAATTAGCTATTGAAAAGGACAAATTTAAATCTTTCTTGATTGAAACAACAAAAGACATATCATTATTAGATAGATTATCAGATAGCGATAATAGTTATGGCTATACTTTTCTTGCTAAAGCCTCTAATTTTTTAGAAGATTATAATGGGATTGAAAATAAAGAAAAATCAAACTGTTTTAATAAGAAGAATTATTTAAATAAATTGGTTAAATCAGATTGTTTTTTTAAATTAAATAAAAAAGCTAATGATATTATTTGCTTACAATATTTAAAAAATGAGCAAAGCAAGTATGAAAATGGTGTTGTAGAAGAAATTATTATTAAGCAGCCTAGTGAAGAGGAGAAATTAAAAGAAACAGAGAAACAAAAAGAAACTCTAGCCGGAAAAGATAAGATAAATGAAAGAAATCTAGCATTGATAGAGAAAGAGCATAAAGCTAGATTTAATTTAATAAATAACAATAAATTAATTGGTGGTTTTTTAGATGAAATAGATGAACAGCTTAAAATATCGAATGAAAATAAGCATCTTACATTAAAAGAATTATTGGAAAAAGTTAAAAAAAGCTAAAATTATGATGGTGGTGCCCATGGTTTTTATTGTAGCTGTATTTTAAATTTCAATGATGAAATTGATAATGTTTAAAAATAAAAACACACAAAATGGTTTTGTTACCATGCTAAATGACGTAATAGATATCAAGTTACTTGTTTAAATAAAGATAACCACCTTTATAAGGAATAACTTGCGCTTTTTTCTTATTAACTTGTTCTACACTGGTACCTAAATGACCAAAAAAGGCAACCGTAGGGATATCATAACCAAGGTTTGAAGGAAGTGTCGCTGTGACAATCGCGGTATCGCGAATTTTGATATCTTCAACACCTAACGCTTTTAATTCTTCCACTAATTGTAGTGCAAGTATTCGCTGACCTTCCGATGAAGGTATGATACCAGCAGCGTCATTTTCCCTGTTAGTTGTGGTGTTAACTTTTGTATAAGGAATAAAACGTTCAACGAGATTCATGACAAGACTCCATTTTGTATTCTCTTTATTAAAGCTTAGTTGTCTCATTTATTGGAAAGGGCAACACCTACTTGTTGTATCATAAAAAAACTAGCAGGGAATTAGAGTAAAATAATTTTTAGGCCTAAAAAAAGCATCTCTAATATCAAAAATAATCAGAGTGAAAATGATAATATAAAATTAGATAATAAAAAATAAAAAATAAAAAATAAAAAATAAAAAATAAAAAATAAAAAATAAAAAATAAAAAAGATATTGATGAGGTTTTTGATAGGGGTTTATCTAGAGCACAAAGAAAAGTAAAAAGTGATGAAATAAAAGAAATAGTAATTAATGATATTATCTCTTCTTTGGAGGAAACACCTACATTAGAGAAAGAAAAAATTACAGAGTTTAAGAATGAGTTATATTTTAATTCTAAATTGATTTTGTTTTCTGGTGATACAACGTCTTTAACGAAAATTAAAGAAGATTTTATGGGTTCAATAGTTGATACTCTATTAAATTCAGATGATAAGATAAAATATAATATTGGAAATATTGATGGTTATAAATATTTTTTACAAGATAGTATTAATAATACTGTCGATATTATTCTTTACAAAAATTAGCTTTATATATTTTCTTGTAAAAATTATTTATATGGATGGTGGATAAATGGTAGATGAAGAAAAATCGAAATATATAATATTATCTATATTTAACTAATAGGATGATAATGATGTATCTTGAAAAGATAAACATAATGCCACAAGGAATGTCTTCAATTTTAGCAAATCATATATCAGATACTGATCTCTCTATTAATAGAGACTCAGTGTTATCAATGAAAAATTCATCGCATGAATTTATTGGTGTTAAGTGTTTAGAAAGTAAAACAATGGAGATGCTAGACGAACCAATTTATATGGACATGAGTAAAGATATCTCTTGTGTTTCTAATTCTTACGAAATTTTTTATGACAAAATCGCTGATGGCTATTTTTCTAATAAAAGTTTATTTATTAAAAGTGAAAAAGAAAATCCATTTTTTGATTTAGATAAGAAAGAGCAAGAATCAATATTTAGTTATTTAAAAAATAAAGGGTTTGATACTAATAAATTAATAAATAAAGAATTGCTAAAAAATGTTATTGATAGTTCTATTAATGAACCTATTGAAGATAATATTTATGAACCAATTTATGAGCCAATTTATGAAACAATGAATCAAGATTGTTTGTTAAAAGAAAAACTAGATCTTGTTGATGATTTATCTAAAATTATTTATAAGAATAATAAAGTGAATGGTAAGTTTAAAGATAACTTAATTAAGATTATTATCAATGTTTCATTAGATGAATTATTTTCTTCATGTGAAAAATATGAAGAGCAGTATGAGATACAAGATTATTTTTTAATTAATAGATTTATTTATCGATTTATAGAAGATTTTAATAAATCAAATAATCATAAAATTAAAGTAAATGAAGATTTAAAAAGACGTTTAAATGCTTTTATTCTTCTTGAGAGTTTAAAGTTGAAAAATAACAATATTATCTAATAGGGTTTCCCCGATAAAATATCGGGGAAAAAAAAGAGTATTAGTACTAAATATCCAAGCGCTTAGTTTGCCATTTACGAGAGCGCCAACGCCATGCGTTAGTTAAGCCACGCAGCCATTCATCACAAAGGAAGCCAATCCAGATACCAATCAAGCCCATTTCCATTTTTATACCAAGGAAATAGCCCACCGGAATAGCAATACCCCACATAAAGCAAATTGCTGTCATCAGCGGGAATTTAGCATCGCCGGCTGCACGCAAAGCATTCACCATCACGATATTAAAAGTACGGCCGGGTTCTAAAAAGACGGATAAAATAAATAGAGGGATCAATTGGTCAATGATGCGTTGGTCTTCAGTGATCGAATACAAAATAGGATCACGCATAAACCAATAAACAATCACAACCCCGATGGTAAATATCACTCCCGTTTTTAAGCTTTTCCAGCCTCTAGCAAAAGCATCATCAAAGCGTTTAGCACCAACTAAGTGACCCACTAGTATTTCATTACCAATACTAATCGCTATACCAAAAAGCATTAAAAATAATGACAGTTGGAAATAGAGAGTTTGCGCTGCAAGAGGGACTTCGCCCATTAAGCCAATAAAGGCTGATGCAGTCATATAATGTAAAATCCAAACCAAGTTCTCACCCGCAGCAGGTAAACCGATATGTAGGATTTTCCCTAACATATTTTTAGACCACACGACGAGTTGCTTGGCTTCGAATTTAATACGTAAACCGTAGAACAGTAATCCACATAGTAAAATAACTGCAATAATACGACCAACAACCGTTGACCACGCAACACCCACTAATCCGTATTGTGGCAAACCAAAGAAGCCGTAAAGCACAATCATATTACCAATAACAGTAACAATATTAGCAATCAATGTGACATACATGGCGGCTTTTGATTTGCCGTAAACTCTCAAACAAGCTGCAAGAATAATCGAAATTGCCTCAGGAATAAGACAAATACCAATAATATGCAGATAATTGTAGCCATCTTGCACCAAGTGCTCAGGCGTATTCATTATGTTGAGAATATTGTAGCCAAAGAACAGGATAATCAGTGCGCTACTAATACCCAGCAAAGAGTTAAATGCGATAGAAATATGAATTGCTTGGCTTGCTTTCCCTTTTTTACCTGCACCTAAGTATTGGGCAATAACAACGCTACACCCAACGCTAATAAAGCTAAAAATGGTGATAAAAAGATCAAAAACTTGGTTACCGACGCCCATAGCAGCTAAGTAAGCCGTAGAAACGTGACTTACCATGTAAGTATTAATTAATAGTGTGGCTAGATGTAGGAAAATATCTATAAATATTGGCCAACTAAGGGAAAAAAGCGAGCGATCCGCTACATCAGGCTGATGCATTGAAAACCTTCTTAAAAACAGAGTGAAATCGATATTATTAATATAACGCGTAGGAAGATAAGAGATTCTACAAGGTTTATTTATAAGGTAATAGCGCAAATAATGTTTATCTGGCAAAAAAGATGTTTATATGGTTTATTCATTGATAACTAATCACTATTATCATTAAGAGATGATTCACGTTAAAGTCAGGGGAATTAATGAATACTAAAATAAAAGTGGCCATTGTCGGTTATGGAAATATTGGTCGATTTGCATTAGAAGCGGTTCAAGCTGCTCAAGATTTTGAATTAATGGGTGTTGTTCGTCGAGATATTAATAATGTTCCAGAAGAACTGCAAAATATTACCGTGACTAACGATATTAAAACATTAGGTAATGTTGATGTTGCTTTCTTATGTTCACCGACTCGTGCAATTAAAGAATTAGCTAAATCTATTTTAAGCTTAGGCATTAATACAGTAGATAGTTTTGATGTTCACAGTGAAATTGTGTCATTAAAAACAGAGTTAGATGAAGTCGCAAAAAAACATGACCGTGTCGCTGTTATTTCAGCAGGTTGGGATCCGGGGTCTGATTCTATTATTCGTACGCTAATGTTAGCTATGGCACCAAAAGGGATCACTTATACTAACTTTGGTCCTGGTATGAGCATGGGGCATAGCGTAGCTGCTAAAGCAATTGATGGTGTAAAAGATGCACTTTCAATGACTATTCCATTAGGAACTGGCGTTCATCGTCGTATGGTTTATGTGGAATTAGAAGCAGGAGCAAATTTTAATCAAGTAGAGCAAGCCATTAAAGCAGATAGCTATTTTTCTTCTGATGAAACTCATATTAAGCAAGTCGATTGTGTTGATAGCTTAAAAGATGTGGGACATGGTGTACAAATGTCTCATAAAGGGGTTTCGGGTAAAACACATAATCAATTATTTGAATATTCAATGCGTATTAACAATCCTGCATTGACGTCTCAATTTATGGTATCTGCTGCAAGAGCAAGTATGAAACAACGTGCAGGTGCTTATACGGTTATTGAAATTCCACCAGTTGATTTCTTAGCGGGGGATTTAAATACATTAATCGCAAAACTTGTCTAATTCGATTAAGAGTATCTGCATAAAATATTGCCCACATAACGTGGGCAATATAGATTAACGCTTAGGCAAACTTGATGATTTTGAATTAGCGTTTAATGCTTTTAAATTCTTTGGTCGTTGCGGTTAATGCCACTTCTGTTGGTAAGCGTTCCATTGAACTTGCACCATAGAAGCCGTGGCAATCAGGGCAATTATCTAAGATATATTGTGCATCTTCTGGTGTTGCAATTGGGCCACCATGACAAAGCACAATGACATCAGAACGTACAGCTTTTGCCGCTTTTGCCCAGTCATTAATTAAAGGAACACAGTCCGCTAAGGTTAATGCTGTTTCAGCACCAATATTACCGCCAGTTGTTAATCCCATATGAGGCACAATAATATCTGCACCAGCCTCAGCCATTGCAATTGCGTCTTCACGACTAAAGACATAAGGTGTGGTTAATAAACCTTTTTCATGAGCCTTGCGGATCATATCTACTTCAAGGCCATACCCCATACCTGTTTCTTCTAAATTAGCGCGGAAATTACCATCAATCAGACCTACCGTTGGGAAATTCTGTACACCAGCAAAGCCTGTTGCTTTAACTTCATCTAAGAATTTATCAAAGTTACAGAAAGGATCTGTACCATTAACGCCAGCAAGTACAGGTGTATGTTTAACAACAGGTAATACTTCTTTTGCCATATCCATAACGATTTCATTGGCGTTACCATAAGCTAATAAACCCGCTAAAGAACCACGGCCAGCCATACGATAACGACCAGAGTTATAAATAACGATAAGGTCAATACCACCTGCTTCTTCACACTTAGCTGAAAGCCCTGTACCTGCACCACCGCCAATAATTGGCTCATGGCGTGCAATCATTTCATTGAATTTTTTTAGTAACGTTTCACGTGAATGAGTCATTCTTCTTCTCCGTGGTTAACAAATAAGTTCCTGGTGTAAATCATAAATTTGCTGAGTAAACTCAGCAGAGTTTATGTGATAAGGACTGATGACTAACTGACGAGTCTCTGTCTCTTTAAATGTTGTTATAAATGCATCAAAAAAAGCTTGGTTCGCTTGAGGATCCCAGAAAGGGGCTCCTTCAATATCCAGAGCTGAAAAACCGCCCTGTGGTAATACAAACCGCAATGGACCTTCACACTGATTGAGTTTCTCAGCGATCCAGATACCTAATTGACGGTTTTCCTCTGGTGTTGTACGCATCAAGGTGACTTGCGCATTGTGATGATAAAATTGACGCCCTTTATATTTCTCAGGAACACTCGATGGGCGACCAAAGTTCACCATATCTAATGCGCCACAAGAACCTATATAAGGGGTTTTGGTACGGGCGATTGCACCAAAACGGTCTTCATCACAAGCAAGTACACCGTCAAACAAGTAATCACACACTTCTGTTGTTGTAAGATCGAGCACGCTATGAAGTAGGTGACTGTCTGCCAGTTTTTCCATGGCTTTACCGCCACTTCCTGTTGCGTGAAAAACAAGGCAGTCATAATTATTTTCAAGTTTTTGTGTAAGTTGTTGTACACAAGGCGTAGTTACACCAAACATTGTTAATGCGACAGCCGGTTTATCAACAACATGTTCTTCCTGGTAAAAATAGACAGCGCCAGCTATTTGGTTCGCCGCATTTCTTAGGACTTTGCGAGAAATGCGATTTAAGCCGGATACATCTGTGACGGAGTACATCATTGAGATATCACTTGCACCGATATAGCCTGAAATATCGCCAGACGCCATCGTCGATACCATCAATTTAGGTACACCAATTGGCAAAGATTGCATTGCTGGTGTAATCAGTGCCGTTCCCCCTGATCCGCCTAGTCCAAGAATGGCTAAGACATCATCTTGGTGAGTTAAATAGTGTTCAAATGCGATAGACATCGCTTCTATGGCTTTACCTCTATCGCCACAGAAAACCGCGTCTTTACCATTAGGATGAAAACTTGCGATTTCTGCTGCGGTGACATCAGCTTCTTTGGCGAGTGTCGTGGGTTTAGTTGTCAAATCGACGGTTTTAACAGGAAGGCCTGCTTTTTTAATTAAATCACTGACATAAAAAATCTCAGCACTTTTAGTATCAAGCGTTGTGGCAATATAAATAGAGCCAGAATACTGTTTCATAAGCCTTCCCTTACCTTTTATGATTATCGACGAATAGATTATAACCATAATGAGACTCGAGTTTCATTTATCATAACATCGTTTTGAGACTCTTGTCTCATTATTTTTATTTTTATACTCTAGAGGTCGATAAGGTGTGATTAATCACCTAAAGTAAACGTTAAGTGTTGTGAGTATTTGACTTAAAATAAATTAGACACATAAAGTGTGGAAATAACGAAGGATTTTCTATGAGTGACAATGACGAAACGGATGCTATGTCCGGTACACGAAAAAGAACCCATCAATTATTGGTGACAACAGCATTGGGACTTTTTGAGCAAGGAATGTTACCGACAGTGTCGGAATTAGCGGCACATGCAGGTGTTTCGAGAGCAACCGCATATCGTTATTTTCCAACACAAAGTGATTTAATTAGTGCCACTGTTGATGCAAGTTTAGCACCGATCATTGCATGGAACCCCACTCCTGAAGATAATACGCAACAGCGCATTACTGAATTGCTCAATCTTGCCTATCCTCAAATGTTTAAACATGAAGGTGCACTGCGTGGTGCATTACAAGTCTCATTACAGCAGTGGGCAAAAGAAAGGCAATCAAGTGAATATGCAGAAAAACGATTTATTCGCGGTCACCGTAAAGAGATTCTACTCAAAGTTATTGAGCCATTAAAAGCACACTATCCTGAAGAAATGTGGGATAAGGTGATTAAATCTTTCTCTTTAATTTATGGGTCTGAAGTCTTTTTGGTAATGAAAGATATCTGGAAAATGGATGATCAACAGGTCATTGATATGACTCAATGGATGGCAAAAGCTATTCTAAATCAGGCAAAATCTGATTATCCTGCAGATAACGATTAATTATTTGAATAAATCAGTTAAAATTGTATAAATCATTTACGTTTTAGCTATTGCAGGGATCGTTATGTCACACAAAACAGAAGACCAAGAGTGGCTGGTAGAACAACTACAATTTATTGCACAAGGCATTGGTAAAACATTATCGCCTTTTTGTGAAGTTGTACTTCATGATCTAACCGATAGTGAAAATACCATTATGGTCATTGAAAATAATCTATCAGGTAGAAAAGTAGGGGATAGAGCAACAGAATTGGGAATGGCACGTATTGAATCGTCAGATTTCCCTCAGATTGTGGCGAATTACCCCAATCAATTTCCGGATGGAAGAACGGCAAAAAGTACGTCTATCGGTATTAAAGACAAACAGGGCAATTATGTTGCAGCGTTATGTTTAAATATTGATATTTCAATGATCAAAGGATTACAAATGGTACTTAACCAATTTGCAACCCTTGAAGAAGGTAATGACATTATTGAAACCTTTAGTTCAGTGACGGAAGATTCGCTAAAAAAACGTATTGATGAGTTTTCTGCGACTTATTCAGTCACACCAAGAGCATTAAAACCGCATCAACGGCGCGAGTTGTTACTCTGTTTACAAGATGAAGGTTATCTTTCGCTGCGTAAGGCGATGGAAATTACTGCCCAATACCTTGGTGTTTCAAGAGCAACGGTATATAACGATTTAAAAGAATGATTAAGAAATAAATTATTTTTAAATTCCAGCGGAAGATAAATCAGTAAAATAAAAAAAGATATCACTTGTTGATATCTTTTTTTATTTCTATTTTTAAATTTTAATAATATAGTGTTTTTTTATTGAAACTAGTTAACTAATTACTTGTGTGTGATTTTTATAAACATAAAAAAATAAAAGGAATAGAGTGTCTATAATAATTTTTAATTGATAGGTATTAAAATGAAAATTTCAGAAACACAAGCAACTTTATCTTCATATATAGATAAGGTTAAAAATAAAATAGGTAAAGAATTTAAATTTATAAAAAATATAAGTTCTATCGATAATTCTAGTGTTTCTTTTGATAAAGAAAAAGAGCAGAAATATTACAAGAAAATTATTCAAAGTATATTGAAGAATGTAAGAATTTATTAAATAGAACAAAGCCTGATATTTATAAACCCCATTTGGGAAATCTTAAAGCAGAAAATAAAGAAAATATAGTTGATGAAAACAATGTAGTTGATAAAGAAAATGTAGTTGATAAAGAAAATGTAGTTGATAAAGAAAATGTAGTTGATAAAGAAAATGTAGTTGATAAAGAAAATGTAGTTGGTGAAGAAAATATAGTTGATAAAAATACGGGTAAATTAGAAATAGATGAATATTTAAATCAAGTAATAGAAAGTTCGAATTCAATTACTAGCTTAGTCAGTGGTGCTGAGGATATAATAGATTCTGGGCGTGATTTGAAAAAAGAAGCTAGAAATAAACTTTCAGAATCTATTACTAATTCAGGAAAGAAGGAATTAAATACAGAACAAAAACTTTATTTTAGAAGTGAGAAAAAAGGAGCTTTAAAAATCTAATTGTAAATTTAATCTCACCATTTAAATTTATAAATAGAACATTATTACCTATAAAAATAAACTTTGAGAATAAAAATATAAATAAATCGTTAAATACATTTAAATTTGATAATATATCAAATGATAATGATGCGTTTAACAATTTCTCAATTAAGTTAGAACAACTTAATAAAACATTTACTGATAATGTTAATAAGGTAATATCTAAAAAAGTAAATAGTAATAACAAAATAGATATTATGATCAAATATCATACATTAGAAAAAGCTTTGGAGTGTAAGCTTGTTAATGATATTAAACTGATAAATGATGAATTTAAAGCTGATTTAGCTAAAAATAGATTCGAGAATAATTATTCTGATCTACCTGGTAAAATAATGAATGAATTAAACGCTATTTCAAATTTAAATATAAAGGAACTATTCTCTTCTAATACAATCTTTAATTTAAAAAATCTACTAAAAGAAAAAATCACCAATCAGGATAAGGATGTAAAGGTTGATAGCGTTATTAATAAAGTTATTGATTCTATTTTTAATAAAAAGAATAGATCAGAAATTAAAGAAACGTTTGATGGTGACTTTGAAAGTGTTAAAAAAGAAATATCTTTACGTTTAACAAAAGGATTATTTAACCAGCTATCAAAAGATGAAAACTTTATTGGCGAGGAGGACTCTATTGCTAAAGTAGACAACTTAATAAGGATGGTGAGCAAAGATATTTATAAGAATATGGGAGAACAAACGGATAAAGAAATAAAATCAATTAATGATAGTTTTTATGAAAATATAAAGAAAAATGATAATGGACATGATTTTCTTACTCGGCTATTTAAAAACTCAAGTAATAATATTAATTATAAATGGGCGCAAGATGCTGTTGTTTTACTAATTAGTTATAGTTATTTTGGAAATAAAAAGAATGAAACAACTGAATACTTTAGTGATGGTAAAATGACAGATGGCGGTAATGGTACTAGTAGTACACAAAAAACAGTAGTGGAAAATAACTTAAAAGGTATTTTTAGCCGGCTAGGATTAAGCATTGATAATTTAGATAAATCTAAAGATGAAGTACTAAGAAAGTATTTTGCTAATTATTTTGAGCATATCTAATAATTTTATCAAGTTATTTATATGTTTAATGATTTAATTATATTTATTGGTATATAGGTGGATGGTTTATGATTAGCAAAACAAATCTATTTAAGCCCAACGTGTTATTTGTAAATAAAAAACATTATCTTCCCAAAAATGAAGATTATATTTTTACAAAAAAAATAACTGAAATAAGAAACACACCAGTTTCACCTTCTTTTGGTAAGAGAATTATTCATGTGTTGACTTCTTTATTCCATAAACTAGAGATTGGTTTTCTTATAAAAGATATAAAAAATAATAAACTATTTGATATTGTTGATACAAAAAAACATAGTAATATTTTTAATAAAATAGATAAAGAAAACATTGAAATAGAAGGTGTTAGAGAAGAAAAAATAGAAATAAAAAATAAAAATTTAAATACTATAAATAACATAATTTCTCATGCAAATGATAAGTTTGATTTTTACAGTTTCTGTGATTATTTAACTGAAGTGAAAAGAGCTAAAGATTTTTTCTCAGGACTAGATGATATAGAGAATGAAGACTCTAACAGTAACTTAATTGTAGAGTGTTTAAATGAAATTATTGAACTTAGAATAAGCTCCATAGATGATAAAAGTATTAAAAATATTTTCAAGTTAATAAATTCAAATTTTAACTTCGAAAATATTCATTTAAATAAAAAATATAATTTTATGAGTAATTTTTCAACAGGCAAAGAAAGAGATAATTTTATAAAATCAATGAACATTTTACTCATTGGTATTGAAGAAGCCCAATTGCTTGATAAGTTTGATGATACTATAAAAAATAAAATAGAAAATAAATTATCTACTATTATGATGATAGCACTTAATAAAAATATGGGTAGTGAATATTCCTTTAATGACTTAATGCAAGAATGGATAGGAAAATATATTAGTGATAACATAATGCGATAAAAAGAAATATGACAGTAGATACAGGTACACAAGTAGATACAGATATAATTAATGATGGAGAGATAAAAACAATAACAAATTTATCAAAATATGAACCTAAAGAAGAGGAAGTGGAAATAGTTAATGAAATAGCTGGGGAAAGTGAAAATGAAGATTTGAATACATTATTGAATTATGATTTTATTTTTAACATGGGCGAAGAAGTAGAAGGGGAAATAGAAGAGGAAGTAGAAAAAGAAATAGACGAGGAAGTAGAAAAAGAAATAAAAAATAGAATCAGAGAAAAGGCAGAGGAAGAAGCAGATAAACTAATTAGAGAAATAAATGTAAATGCAGAAAAGGAATCAAAGTTAATAATTAATAAGTTAGAAAGTAAATCTAATAAAGAAAATAAAGAAGATATTATTAATTTATTAATTGAATATTACAATGATTCGGAAAATAAACTTTCAAATATTATTTCATCTATGGATGAAATAATAAAAAAACACAATGAAATTAATTTGATAGATGAGGAGGTTAAGGAGGTTTTATCTGGTGATGATAAAAAAGTAAACACGGATTTTAATATTCATGCAAATGAAGCACAAGAAATAATGACCTCTATTCATGATATTTTAGCTTCTATAAACCAGTTAAAAGAGAGAGGTAATGCAGAAGCTGATGAAAGTGATTCTTATCATGAAATAAAAGATATTTTAATTAAATTAAAAGAAAATATAAATTTAAATATAAAAAATGAAATTGATGAAAACTATGAATTGCCAATAAAAAATAATATAAAAGAGATAATGAATGAATTTGAAATTTCTATTTCAAAGATGGAGGGATTGCTTTTAGATGATGATCTAATTAAATTAAATAACACATCGAAAAGTGAGAATGTTTTAAAAAATAATATCTCTGAGTTAAATAAATTAGAACCGATGAAAGAAAAGATTAATGAATCTGTTCCAGAAGAACCAATGTCAATAATCTTTGACGAAAGTTATTCTAAAATAGATGATTCAGTTTCATCATTGATGGAGAAAATAAATAAAGAAATTAATAGAGAAGTGTTAGATAAAAAAGGCATCTATCATTATGGTATTAGTTCAGGCTCTGAATATGTAACCAAAGTAAAAGAGAAAATGGAGGAAAATAGAAAATTAAGAAGCACGAGAAATAATCCTATAAAAAATAAAGTATTAGATAAAGTTATAAATGATTTTCTTGAAAACAGCATTGGCAAAGAGGGTGAATTTCACTTTTTGAAAAGTGAAATTGAAAGGGTTAATAAAATAAATAAAGAGAATAAAGAGAAAAAAGAGTCATTAGAAAATGAAATGAAAATACCGATAATAGAAAGTAAAATAGAGAACGCTCAGGGTTTAAAGTTCAATGAAAATAAATCAAAAGCTAAAATATCTTCAAGTGGTAGACCCTCAATAAATTTAAATATAGATAAAAACTCAAATGAAACTAATATCGATAATGGAGGGGATTTTCAATCTAATATTATTTTTGAAAGTAATCTAGATGACATCTACTTTGATGATTATAAAGAGATGAAACATTTTAAAATAGAAAGTCCCTTTATAATTTTTGAATTTAATAAAAGTAAAAATAATAATGCAAAAATTAAATTTAACTATTCTAATAGCAAGATTTTCTATTCTGGGTTAAATTTAAAAAGTAAAGAAATAAAAAGTAATAATTTTTTAATTGAAAACTATATAAATAGTGAAGTTGGAAAAAATATAAATAAGTTTATTAATGCTAAAATAGCGAAAAGTGAAAAGCTAGTAGATGAAAAAACATCCGATAACTTTAAGATAGCAATAAATAGCATAGTAATTGCGATTAATAGAGATTTAAAAAATAAGAGTAAGGAAAAAAATAAAAAATAATTATAAATCCTTTCTTAAGTAATATTTTTTATCACTAATTGGATAGTTTTCTAACATGCCAAATATCTCAAATCCCTGCTTTTGATAAAAAGGCAGGGCTTGAAAGCTAAAAGTATCCACTTCAGCATATTTGGCTCCTTTTTCTTTTGCTGTGCTTTCCATCGTGTGCAACAATTCTGTACCTATTTTTTGTCCACGATAGGCTTTATCTACCCACAAATAACGAATGCGTAGCCAATTCCCTAAAATATCCCCTGTGATCCCACCTATTTTTTTACCATTCTCCTCCTTAAAAACAGCAAGTGGTGTGTATTGTTCCATCTGAATATAGTTGAGGTTATGTGTTAACAGCCCTTCATAAATTTCATTGATCTCATTCGACGTTGGGTTTGTGGTGATTTTTAACGACATAATTGGCTCTTAATATTAAGAAAAATAATAGTTACATTATCACTATTTGGTTATTAAATATTTATACAAATGCTAGGATGGAAACAATAATTAAAAAAGCTGGATAACACAACATGTCGTTTTTAAAAACTCTGCCAGGTATTCTATTTTGTGCATTAATCGGTGGTGTTCTTACCCTTTCAGGTTTGCCTATGGCTCTGATGTTTGGGCCAATTCTCGTTGTCATTATTGCTTATCGTTTTAAATGGGAGCTTGCGGTTCCTAAACATACATTAACGTTTATTCAACTCACGTTAGGTACATCGGTTGGCTTAATGTTTAACCAAGTTCATTTAGGCAATGCTGATAATTTAATCATTCTATTACTGACGTTGGTTGTTTGTTTAGCCATTCAATTTTTTGTGAGCTATTTTTGGTTCCATCGCCATATTGGTTGGACGAAAGAAGAATCAATGTTAGGTGCCGTACCCGGTGCGATGGCAGCTATTTTGGCGCTCACTGATCACACTAAAACGCCACCACAAAAAATTGTTATTTCTCATACTATTCGTTTAATGGTGTTGATTATTATGGCGGGTTTTATCGTTGGTGCTGATAAAGCGAATATGCCTGAATTTTCTATACCTCAAATAACCCTTATATCATTGTTGTGGTTATTATTAATTGTTGCTTTAGGGTTGGGTTCAGGGCTTTTATTGCAGAAAATCCGATTTCCCGCGCCTTTTATGCTGACGTCATTAGGCAGTGCAATACTGGTTCAATCTTTTGTCAGTGAACCTATTGCTTTTCCAATGCTACTAAATGAATTGAGCATGGTTTTAATTGGTATGAATATTGGCGCGCACTTTGTTGTTTTCCCACTTTCATCACTGATTAAAAATGCTTTTTCTTCTGTGCAAGTGGTGATCATTAATGTGATTTTAACCGTGATTGTGGCGTATGGCGCAGCTTATCTAACGGGTGTACCGTGGGCAACGTTAGTATTAGCTTGGGCGCCAGGAAGTATGGAAGCTATGACATTTGCTGCGATAACCATGAATGTCGATGCCGCCTTTGTGATGTCGAATCATATTTTTAGAATGCTGATTATTCAAAGTATTCCATCTGTTGCTTTATATTGGAATGAATATAGGCAGAAGAAAAATAATTAGCATTAAAGAAAGGTAGAAAAATCTGTTGATAACCTCTATAAGTCACTTTATATCGCGACTGTATTTAAAGAGGTTATCTTGCTTTATTTCTTAAAAAGTGAATGAACACAAGTTTTAATAATTTAACAAACTTAGTGATTTATTCGCTAATAGCTGACATTTCTTACTGTGCGTCACTTCAATACCTTTTAAATCGTTGTAACTATCTTCATTTAATTGGCTCATCGGCAACGTTGAGTAATTACTGACATCCCATTGTTGTGAGCGAGAAAATACCATTAATGCTCTTTCAATTTTAGATTTTGATATTTGCTCATAACCACAATCTTTATTTAGGAAAAGGTAGATAGCAGTTAAATCGGCCAAGTCTTCTGCTTGCGTATAGGTTAACGCTTTTGCACCCGAAGAAAAGAACATAGAAAAAGAAAGCGTTAGCGAGAAAAACAAGACGAACATTTTGTTCATTGGTTGTGATGTTCCTCAGTGTGATGATTTAGCAAGTTTTGTTATTTGGCTTAATAAAGTTAAAAGTTTTGCAAAGACCCGTTGTTTTGTTGGGGTTTAAATTGACCTTCCAGTAAGGGGAAACTTTAGCATCAGTAATAGTTTACAAAGCTTTTTTATTCATCTTATTTCGATAAATACATAATAACTTGTTTTTATTCAAAGGATACATTATGCAACGTCGCGAATTTTTAAAATTAGGCGCAACATTAAGTGCTGTCACATTATTACCGAGCTGGAGTCGTTTTGCGTTTGCCCAAAGTAACACGCCTTCATTGGCTATTCCACCTCAAATTACCCCAGATGCCCAACAAAAGATTGTTCTTAATATTCAACAAGGTGTTTCTCAATTTATTCCGACGGCAAGTACAACAACTTGGGGTTATAACGGCAGTTTATTAGGACCCGCATTAAAATTGAAACGTGGTCAACCTGTTACTATCAATATCAATAACCAACTCCCCGAAACGACAACTGTTCACTGGCATGGGCTTGAAATTAGTGGCGAAGAAGATGGTGGTCCTCAAGCAACGATTGCACCAGGCAAATCTCGCACGGTGACTTTTACACCAAACCAAGTTGAATCAACGTGTTGGTTCCATCCTCATACGCATGGTGTAACAGGTCAGCAAGTGGCTATGGGGTTAGGCGGATTAGTGATTATTGAAGATGATGAAACCGCAAACCGTAAATTACCTAATCGCTGGGGCGTTGATGATTTACCTGTTATTTTACAAGACAAACGTTTAGATAGTGATGGACAAATCGATTATCAACTCGATGTAATGAGTGCGGCGATTGGCTGGTTCGGCGATATGATGTTGACCAATGGGGCGATCCAACCACAGCATATTGTGCCAAAAGGCTGGGTAAGATTACGATTCTTAAATGGATGTAATGCGCGTAGCTTAAATCTTGCCACTAGTGATGGCAGACCCATGTATGTGATCGCCAGTGATGGTGGATTATTAGCAGAACCCGTAAAAGTAACAGAGCTTCCTATTTTAATGGGAGAGCGTTTTGAGGTTTTAGTGGATACCTCGGATGGTCGAGATTTTGATATTGTCACTTTACCTGTACGCCAAATGGGTATGGTGTTAGCACCGTTTGATAATGTATTACCTGTGTTACGTTTATTGCCGTCAGTAGAAAAAGCACAAGGTACTTTACCTGATCAATTAGCATTAATTCCGGCATTACCAACACTCAGTAACATTGCAACTCGTACATTACATTTGCGTATGGATATGCGTTTAGATATGCAAGGCATGATGCTATTAACAGAGCGTTATGGTGATAAAGCTTTAGCGGGTATTCATCATGGAATGAGCCATATGCGCCAAGGTAACGGCAGCGGCATGATGGGCGGTGGAATGAATTGTGGTCATGGTAATGGTGATTTAGATATTTATAATGCCAATAATATCAATGGAATACCATTCTCAATGACTGAACCCGCATTTGATGTGAAGCAGGGCATTTATGAACGTTGGGTTGTTTCTGGTCGTGGTGACATGATGTTGCATCCATTCCATGTGCATGGTACGCAATTTCGTATTTTATCTGAAAATGGTCGCGCGCCAGAAAAACATCGCCAAGGTTGGAAAGACATCGTGAAAGTTGAAGGTCAATTTAGCGAAATTTTGCTGAAATTCGATCATTTAGCCACAAAAGCGCATCCATTTATGGCGCACTGCCATTTATTAGAACATGAAGATACCGGAATGATGGCGGGTTTTACCGTTAGCAAATAATCAAACACTGTAAAAACCATTAATATCAGTAAGATAAATTAATAAATGGCATGAAATTGATATTTTGTGCCTTTATTTTCATTAAATCAGATCATCGCATGATGAAGGAAGTTCTGGTACAATCGTTTGCTTTCCCCGTTAACCCAATCGAAATAAATCATGAAACATATTGTTGATGTCATGATCTCTGAAGAAGAGATCAAACAGCGTATTGCTGAGCTAGGTCGTGAAATCACAGAACATTACCGCCCACGTCAAGAACAACACGATCTTGTTTTAATCGGCTTGTTAAAAGGTTCTTTTATTTTTATGGCAGATTTATGTCGTGAAATTAATGTGAACCATGAAGTCGATTTTATGACTGTATCAAGTTACGGTAATGGTATGACGTCAACGCGTGACGTTAAAATCATTAAAGATCTCGATGAAGATATTCGTGGTAAAGATGTTCTGATTGTTGAAGATATTATTGACTCAGGTAATACCTTAAATCGAGTTAAAGAGATTTTAAGCTTACGTGAGCCAGCTTCTATTTCTATCTGTACTTTATTGGATAAACCCTCTCGTCGTGAAGTTGATGTGCCAGTTGAGTGGATTGGTTACTCCATTGAAGATAAATTTGTTATCGGTTACGGCATCGATTATGCACAGCGTTATCGCCATCTGCCTCATATTGGGCATGTAACGTTATTAGATGAGTAATCAATTGACTTCAAATAGAAGTGAAAAAACCCGCTGAAAAGCGGGTTTTTTGTTGGTGTGCGGAGTGTATTAACGTGGATGGCTTAATTTTGCCATCGCTTGGCGATAAGAAAGTTCAAGTTTTTCACGACTATCAGAAGTGACATCTAAATCGTGTAATTCCCCGTTATTTAACCCATAAACCCAGCCGTGGATCATCACTTTTTGTCCGCGTTTCCACGCTGCTTGCATAATGGTAGAGTGACCAAGGTTATACACTTGTTCGATAACGTTTAGCTCACAAAGTAGGTTTAATCTATCATGTGGTGCCAGTTCGCCTAACATGGAACTGTGCTTGTACCAAATATCGCGGATATGCAGTAACCAGTTATTGATAAGACCTAATTCAGTGCCTTCAATCGCTGCTTCAATACCACCACAACCATAGTGACCACAGACAATAATATGCTCAACTTGCAATACATCAACAGCATATTGGATCACTGAAAGGCAGTTTAAGTCAGTGTGGATGACTAGGTTTGCTACATTACGGTGAACAAATAAGTCCCCTGGTGCTGCGTTGATCAATTTTTCTGCTGGAACGCGGCTGTCAGAGCAACCAATCCATAAAAAGTGAGGTTTTTGACCTTTACAGAGATCTTTAAAAAACTGAGGATTTTCTTCAGTAACAGATTCTGACCATTGCTTGTTATTGGCTAACAGCTCTTCAATTTTTCTCATCATGACGTGACTGCCTGTAAATTCGGTTTCCCACCATTTGCGCTGACAGTACGCCAACACGAAATAGCTCTTGTGTTATTGTTGGATGCGAGAGATCCGTTAAGAAAGGGTATTTTTATACCATTACTTTTGAATTAATCAGAGGGCTTTTTAAAGCCAAGTGACAGATAATTGCTTGTATTTTTTCGCGTTCAAATAAGATAGATCTTTTTATAGCATTTGTTTAATGAATTTATCAATACATTCTTTGATGTAAATCAAATGTATAAAAAGATAACTGTTTGTTAAGCCTACTGTTGTATTATTCAAAAATAGACACTTATAAATATTATATAAATAAATCTAATGATTGTGATTATTGGTTTTATTTTTATACTGAAAGCATAAATGATAAAAAAATAAAGAGCATCATTGATTGGGGTAATGAATAGCGAGATAATATTCATCAGTAAACTTGAGAAACAAAGGCAATAATTTTATTGGTATCAATTAGGCTAAATGATTGCACTAAGGGATAAAGTTATTAAAACATCAGAATATCAGTAAGAAATAAAAGAACCTTGAGCCTTGATTGTTAATTTACATTCTCTTCAGGTCTTATTCTTTGTTATTAAAATAGTTAAAAAATATTTATTTATTCGTTTGTGTCATAAACCCTAAAACGGTTTATTTACGACCTTATTTTCTCTAGAATATCCTTATTCCATTTTGATCTTATTGAACTAAGCCTATTTTCTGAATTGAAGCGTGTTAGCAACGCGTAGCATTAGCAAGGTTTAGTTGAATAGCTATTTTCTGATTTCAGCTCAGTCAATGCTGAATAATGCAGTTGATAAAAGGTAATTCCCACTTATGACGTATGCATTGGAGTTAACGGAGTTAACGAAAACTTATCACAATGGCGTAAAAGCGCTAAAAGGTATTAACCTCACCGTTGAGGCTGGCGATTTCTATGCTTTATTAGGTCCTAATGGTGCGGGTAAATCGACCACGATTGGTATTATTAGCTCTTTAGTCAATAAGAGTAGCGGCAAAGTAAAAGTGTTTGGTTATGACACCGATACCGATATGGTAAATGCAAAACGCCAGTTAGGATTAGTGCCACAAGAATTCAATTTCAACCCTTTTGAAACCGTATTACAAATTGTTCTCAACCAAGCGGGTTATTATGGCGTGCCTCGTAAATTAGCACTAGAACGTGCCGAAATTTACTTAACTCAGTTAGATTTGTGGGAAAAACGGGATGATAGAGCGCGTTTTTTATCGGGAGGGATGAAGCGTCGTTTGATGATTGCGCGTGCGTTAATGCATCAACCGAAATTGCTTATTCTTGATGAACCTACCGCGGGGGTTGATATTGAATTACGTCGCTCAATGTGGACGTTTTTAAAACAATTAAATGCTGAAGGTACCACTATTATTTTAACGACTCACTATTTAGAAGAAGCAGAAATGCTGTGTCGGAATATTGGTATTATTCAACGTGGCGAGCTGGTTGAAAATACCAGTATGAAAGGTTTATTAAGTAAATTAGAGTCTGAAACATTTATTTTAGACTTAGCACCTAAAAGCCCATTACCTGAATTACAAAATTATCAATATCGCTTGGTTGATACATCGACTTTAGAAGTCGATGTTAAAAGAGAACAAGGATTAAACAGTGTTTTTGCTCAACTTAATGCACAAGGTATTCAAGTGTTAAGTATGAGAAATAAAGCCAATCGTCTTGAAGAATTATTTGTTCATTTAGTGAATGAAGATCATACAGTAGAAGGAGAGAGGGAATGATTCAGCTGTATTGGGTAGCCCTCAAAACAATTTGGATTAAAGAAGTTACCCGTTTTGGTCGTATTTGGGTGCAAACATTAATTCCACCAGTGATAACAATGTCTCTCTATTTTGTTATTTTCGGGAACCTAATTGGTAAACGAATTGGCGATATGGGTGGCGTAGATTATATGCAGTTTATTGTTCCTGGCCTGATTATGATGGCAGTAATAACAAACTCTTATGCCAATGTTTCCTCTTCCTTTTTTGGTGCTAAATTCCAACGTAGCATTGAAGAATTATTAGTTTCACCTGTTCCAACGCATGTTGTTATTGCAGGTTTTGTCGGTGGGGGTGTTGCTCGTGGTATTTGTGTTGGGGTATTAGTGACGGTAGTTTCACTCTTTTTTGTACCATTGGAAATACACTCTTGGACAATGGTAGTCGTGACATTACTGATGACCTCAATTGTATTTTCACTCGCGGGGTTATTAAATGCGATTTTTGCGAAAACCTTTGATGATATTAGTATTATTCCAACTTTTGTTTTAACACCATTAACCTATTTAGGCGGTGTGTTTTACTCACTGTCACTCTTGCCTGAATTCTGGCAAGGGGTATCTAAATTAAACCCGATTGTTTATATGATAAGTGGTTTCCGTTATGGTTTTCTGGGAATTACCGATGTCTCTTTAACAGTGACGATTAGCGTATTGTGTCTTTTCATTGCTGTGTTTTATGTTATTGCATGGTATTTAATTGAAAAAGGTCGTGGTTTAAGAAGCTAATCAAAAAGACACGATCGATAGTTATAAAGTTTGAAATCGGTATCTTAATTAGAGATACCGATTTTTTTTAGCTATTTTTTCAGCATAAATGTTAATTTTTATTTAAATAATGACTTCGCTATTAACAAAATGGTTTTTCTTGTTTAGTATACTAAACACTTTAATGGGGATGGAAAGGAAAGGAAATGACAACGGCAAGCCAAACAGGCAAAGCACCTGAGGCAATCTCTCGTAATAAACTTTTATGTATTGCAGGCATGGGATGGACTTTTGATGCAATGGATGTGGGACTATTGGCCTTTTTACTCACAGCATTAAAAGAAGATTGGGGATTAACCGCATCGCAATTGGGTTGGATTGGTAGTGTAAACTCAATTGGTATGGCAGTCGGCGCTTTTGTATTTGGCATTATGGCGGATAGAAAAGGGCGAAAGCCTGTTTTCATCTTCACATTGCTATTGTTTAGCTTAGGTTGTGGATTAACGGCATTAGCAAGCTCTTTAATGGTCGTGCTTGTTTTACGCTTTTTTATTGGTATGGGATTAGGTGGGGAATTACCCGTTGCTTCAACACTGGTCAGTGAAAGTGTTGAAACCCATGAACGAGGTCGTATTGTTGTTTTACTCGAAAGTTTTTGGGCAGTAGGTTGGCTAATTGCGGCTCTGATTGCGTATTTTATCATTCCTGATTATGGCTGGCGTATGGCTATGCTATTAAGCGCATTACCTGCGGTATATGCCCTTTATCTACGTTCAAAATTACCTGAGTCTGTATCTCCTCACACTTCACAGAAAAAAACACGTTTATCAATTCGCCAATCAATGGCATTAATTTGGTCACCTCAATATCGTCGTTCAACATTAATGTTGTGGATATTATGGTTTTGTGTGGTCTTCTCTTATTACGGTATTTTCTTGTGGTTGCCTAGTGTCGCTATGTTAAAAGGCTTTAGTTTAATTAAGAGCTTTCAATATGTGCTTATTATGACATTAGCGCAGTTACCCGGTTATTTTACGGCGGCTTGGCTCATTGAGCGCTATGGGCGAAAGTTTGTTTTAGTGACTTATTTAGCTGGAACGGCGATCAGCGCATATTATTTTAGTGTGGCTGATTCTACCGCGACACTGCTTATTTTCGGGATGTTGTTATCGTTCTTTAATTTGGGAGCTTGGGGCGCTTTATATGCTTATACGCCAGAACAATATCCCGATGGAATTCGAACAACGGGTGCAGGAACAGCAACCGCAATAGGGCGTATTGGCGGAATATTAGGGCCTTTAATGGTGGGATATTTGGTTCAATATCAATTTAAAATAAGCTCAATATTTCTGATTTTCAGTTTTTCGATTGTAATTGGAATATTAGCGGTGATGTTATTGGGGCAAGAGACAAAAAATAAGCCACTTAACTCAATTTAGTCATGCTTTGTGCGACTAAAAATATAGAATTTTTCTTTCTTGTAATATGATAGCAGTTAAGATTTTTATGAGAAAAAGGAAATAACGATGTCTCATTATGATGAAGTGGTTAAACAGGTTGATGATGCTATTGCCACAACCAGTATTCAAACCATGAATGAACTTTTAGTGGAATTAGGTAAAGATAAAACGATTGAGTTTCCACAGCGTTATGAGCAACAAGAGCGTTTACGTACGGCTATTTTCCATCACGGTGAAAAACATCGTTAGTCGGATTGTTGCTAAGAAATAAGAATTAAAAAGCGTTTTCACCTGTTTATCAATATGGTGAAAACGCTTTTTTCTTTTTACTACATTGTATCAACATGAATTAAAACGTTTTTCGACCTTCTAGCACTGCGATCCTATTTTCAATGGAGGGATGCGTTGAGAAAAACGAATCTCCTTTATTAAAAATAAAGGCTGCTTTACGATAAGCACGTCCCGTCGAACCATCTTCAAAATTTTCAGTGTCATGTTGTGCTGAAATTTTCTTTAATGCATTAATCATCGCTTGATTGTCTTGGGTTAAATCAACCGCAGTGGCATCTGCCATATATTCACGAGTACGGGACAAATAGAAATAGAGCACCTGTGTAATGATCGGCAACACCAAGTTTAGAATAATTAAAATGAGTCGTGCTTTACTTGCTGCATCATTACTTTTACCACCACGGTTACCAGAGGCAATATATAAGCGGCTACCAAAGATATTTGTTACCGTCAGAATAACGTTAGCTAATATACCAACATATAACGTTAGTCGTGAATCACCATGAATAATATGCCCTGTTTCATGAGCTAATACTGCTTGTACTTCTTGGCGATTAAGGCGATTTAATAAGCCTGTTGTTACACCAATAAAGGCGTTTTTCTCAGACCAACCCGCTGCGAAGGCATTCGCTTCTGGTGTATCAAGAAGATAGAGTTTAGGAATGTAGCCAAGAGTTGCACTTAAGCTAAGCTCTTCAACAATATTAAGGAGTTGGCGCTCTTGTGCATTTAAGGTGTCATCAGGACTAATTAATCGTGCATTCATTCCTGTTAGCATAATTTTATGCCCTTTAAAATGAATAAAGATAAGCAATAAAATCGAGATGGCGAGAATAATTAATGTTGCAATAGGGAGCGTTTTGAAAGTCAGAAATGCCAACATATTATCAGTAAGATCTAAATAAGGATTGGCTCCAATAGCAGTATCCACCAGCAAACCGATCATAAGCATTAAGAGTAAATATGTTGCTATAACAAAACGAGTTCGAATAGCATTTTTTCGTAGAACATTTCTGAAATCCATTAGTGACTCCAAACAGCACCGTTAAGTGCTGTTTTATCAATCTAGAAGTAATAAGTATCTCTTATCACTATCAAATTAATCGAAATTAATGCGGCGTGCTTCTTCTGCTTTAATGGTTCCTTCATCAAGGCGCCAGTACTCTTTATCAATAACAAGGCTTGGGAAAATTTTGACGATAAATACCGCAGGAATAGAGGCGATGAAAGCACGGTATTGCTCTAAAGTACGGTTGTAACCGCGCTTTGCAAAAGAGAGTTTATTTTCTGTTGAAACAATCTCTTCTTGTAAATTTGCCATGATAGTGTCGGATTTTAATTCAGGGTAATTTTCAACCGCAACATTAATGGCACCACTTGAGACAATTTTTGATAACTCATCTTCAGCCGCTTTGGCTTCTTTGGTATTTGCGCTTTGAGATTGTGTTCTTAATTCAGTTATTTTAGTAAATACTTCAGATTCATGACTAAGGTATTTTTTAACGGTGGCTAATAAGCTATCAAACACTTTGCCACGACGATCTAATTGCACTGAAATTTCAGTTTCACTTGAGATAACTGCTTCACGCATAGAGATAATACGGTTGTAATAATAAAAAATAAGACCTAATAACGCGATGGTAATAATTAATCCAGTCATGTGAAGCGCTCTCTTTTCTAATAGTAAACAGGGAATTGTGCTAAATTATTAATGTTAATTTTGCCTATTATTGATAAAGATAGCCAGATTATTATTTCAACAAAGATAAAAAGAATACTGATAAGGTAAAATCAATAATATGGGCGAGATAAAAAAATACCCCGAATAAATTCGGGGTAAAATGAAAAGTAATGCTAGGTTAAATAAGCAAGCTAACTAAGCTATTTAACCTAGAGAGATAACATACTTAAAACCAAGGTGCTTGCGCCATTACATTGCCATAAAACAACATTCTTCCTGTAATTTCGCCACTAAAAAGCATCAAAATAGCGATAATAGAGAGCGATGTTTTGCTAAATGAAGCACTATGAGACAACGTAATAATACAAATACCCATAATCAGACTAGCAATGACTTGCCACCATAATAATAGGCTTGCTACATCTGCACCGGGTACTTGTGCTCTCATAACTGATCCCACAAGTACTAATAATGCGCCGATTAACGTCCCTATTTTTAATGAATTGCTAATGGTTTTACCTTGTAAACGTAACCAAGGGATCATCGAGCCAAAGCCAAGTAACAACGCTGTACCAATAAAGCTAATTTGTGTTGCTGGTGTATGCCATAACGGGTGTGCCTGCATTTGGTAATAGATTTGTGCTGTAACCAAAATAACAGGCAAACCAATAACGCCACAAAATAAGCCAAGTAGGCTATTACGGCGGATGGCATGAGGTTGTACCCAACTGGCTAATGCCCATAATGAAATCAATCCATTTAGCATCACAAAGGCAATAGCTTCGCGACTTAACCAAGAGTGAGCGATACCTAATACAGAACGATAAGCGCCAAGTGGATCACCCAAGTGCCCCATCGACATTGAGGAGCCAACAACTTCAATTAGCCAAATCAGTGCAATCGTTGTTCGTAACGCTTTGGTATTTAATATCGTTGAGTTTTGTGTCTGGTTTTGCCATTGATACAGTGAAAGTGCTAATACGGCACCAATGCCCCACTGACTCATCACCGTAAACAGGACTAACGGCAGTTGATAATCATGCATGATTAATCCTCCATACCAATAATGACAATATTAGGATTACTGATGGTGTGATCAGGAACGCCATAGCGTTTTTCCAATAAAGCCCAATTTGTTGTATGTTTTTTACGTAAATCTTCAATGTCACCAAATTCGATGGCACTCGTAGGGCAAGACTCGACGCAACGTGGTTTCAAGCCTTCATCCAGTCTATCTGTGCACATGTTGCATTTACTGGTTTTGCCTTCAACGGGATCATAAACGGGTGCATTATAAGGACAGGCCATAATACACATCTGGCAACCAATGCATTTGTCATGATCTTGCACGACAATACCATCCTCGCGTTTGGTATAAGTGTCAGCTGGACAGACTTTTAGGCATTGTGGATCATCACAATGGTTACAAGACATAGTAATAAAGGCTTGTGCATTAGGTTGATCTTCGTTGAATTCACGAACACGACGCCATAGCACACCGGGTGGTGTTACGTTTTCAGATTTACATGCCATAGAGCAGGTGCGACAACCGTAGCAATCTTTGGTATTTATCAGAAAACCATACTGTTTCTTCGCCATGATCATGCCTCCCGTCTTACGTTAACTAAGGTGCTATTACAGCAATGACCATTACCTAAAGGCTCTACGTGATCATTGGTGACATGGCTACTACTTCCGCCTTGTTGCTCCCACCATCCATTGTCTAATGAGATAACACCTTGCTTAATGTGAGTGGTCACAACGGCAATCGCGCGGTGTTCACCTCGATCATTAAACGCGATAGCCCATTCACCATTTTTAATACCGCGAGCTAAGGCATCATTAGGATGGATAAGAATATTCGGCTGATTACGCTGTACTTCTAAGATCCATTCATTCATACCATGACTGGAGTGAACACTACGGGCGAGTTTGCGTTGTACCGCCATAAGAGGATACTTTTGGGCAAGTTCAGGTGAGCCTTTTATCGATTCTTTTACTGGATAATAGGTGACAATAGGGGAGTAATTTTTGCCCTGCCACTCTTCAATAAAGAAGTGCGCTTTTTTCGTTGAAGTACGGAAAATACCATCTTTAAATGGGATCCAATCGCCTTCAACTGGGCGTACTGGGCCTTTTTCAAGCATTTCTCGAGTAATACCAGAGCCTTTTAGGCAAGCATCAATGTAATGTTCGATAGGCTGATTAAAGACTTCACCAAAGCCAAAACGCTCAGCAAGGCGAGCAAAGATCCAATAATCAGGTTTTGCTTCTCCTGGTGGCTCAACGGCTTTTTCCATTAATTGTACATACTGACTACGAACACCCGCCATTAAACTGGTATCTTCAAAAATAGTGGTAACAGGAAGCACAAGGTCGGCATAAAGTGCCGTGGATGACATCAGATTATCTGCGACAACAACAAAAGGTACTTTTTTCAGTGCATTACGCACCATATTTGTGTTAGGAAGTTGCGTCATCACCCCCATTGTCATGATCCACCAAAAGTTAATTGGGTGTGGTCTTTCATTGACAATACAATCACCGACTTTTGCAACAGGGATTGGTTTAATGGGTTTTGCATTAGGTGCTGGTGGAATAATCGGGCTAAATTTCGCCATTTGACGAGCACCGCCCGCATCACAAACTCCCGCGCCTTTTTTACCGATATTGCCGGTTAATAAGGCGAGATAAAACTGGCTTGCTGCGACATAAGCACCAAACTCGGTTCGTTGAGCGCCTGACATATTTTGCACAATCATCGCTGGCTTGGTGGTGGCATAATCGCGAGCTAAACGAATGATCGTTTCTTTTGGAATATCCGTTTCTTGGCTGGTTTTTTCGATAGTCCAAGGTTGTGCTTGCTGATAAATTTGCTCAAAAACTGTCACATAGTCAACATTAGTAGGCAGTTCATCATGAGTTAACGCAGGAACAATATTCGCTGTTTCATGATGAACAAGTTGCTGACTTAATGTATCAAAAACCAGATAGCTATCTTTATCATCATCAGATTGGCGTAATAGTTTTTGTTGTGAGTCAACAAGGTAAACGGCACCGGTATGCGCACGTAAAAAAGGCTTATCCGTGAGATTTTCGTCAATGATAATTTTGATCATACCTAATGCGAGCGCAGTATCTGTACCAGGTACAATAGGGATCCATTCATCAGCTTTAGCCGCAGTTTCATTAAAGCGAGGATCAATAACCACCATTCTGGCGCCATTTCGGCGAGCTTGGTTGTAGTTTTTAAAATAGGCTTGCATAGTGACTGCTGGGTTATTACCCCAACAAAGAATATAGCGACTATCTTTTACCGTATCTCGAGTATCTGCATAGCGTAGACCCACCATTGGGATCATCGCCGCTGTTACAGCAGAACAGCATAAAGAGCCAGCTTGTTTTGTGGAGCCTCCTAAGTAATCGAAAAACGCTTTACCCATATCGTTTTTAATCGAGTCCATATTGCCTGCATGAGTGGAGATAAATAGCCCCTCATTGCCAAACTTATCAATGGTTTCTCTGATATTCTTTTCAATAAGATCAAGCGCTTCATTCCAACTGATCGGTTTAAACTCGGCTTTCCCTTTTTCGCCAACACGTAATAAAGGTGTGGTTAAACGATCTTTATGGTATACCCACTTAGTTCGGCTCATACCACGCAAACAGCATTTCACATTAAAGCCTTCAGTGGCTTCAACTTTGATAAGTTGCCCATTATGTGTAAAAGCTGTTAGGTTACAGTGCAAACATTCCATCGCACAGGTTGAACGAAAGGTTTTATATTCGGATAATTTGATCCGTACTTTTTGGTTATATATGGGTTTATTTTCATTAACTAGACTGAACGCGTTAGGAGAAAGAGCGGCCACGCCAATAGCGCCCATTCCTTTTAACAACGTTCTTCTATTTAATTCCCATTTTTGATTTTTAGACATAGACATTCTCACGCACAAGAAAAGTTAACTATATATAAACTCAATTCATATATGGTTAACTTTGAGTTAGATCATCTAAAAATAGACAAAGAAAATAATCGATAGAAAATGATTAAAAAGCCCTATTTAAAATAAGGTTTCAGAGCAATATACTAGTAAAAATAACAAAAAAAGAATAATGGGATATCGTCATAAAATTAAGTAAATAACGAATAGGTATGGGAAAAATAAATGCAGAATTCTCAAGGAGTTAACTCGGTTGATATCGCTATTACCATTCTCGAATTTATTGCGTCGAATGGCGGGGTAGCTCGATCGTCAGATATTGCAAAAGCCTGTTCACTTTCAAAAAGTCGCTTACATAAGTATTTAGTTTCACTTTGTCGCTCAGAAATGCTGTATCAAGAGAGTGAAGGAAGCCAGTATTGTTTGGGCAGTAAAATTCTTTTCTTAGCCGAGGCGACACCAAAGCCACAATCCGTTGTGGATGAAATTAACCAGCTATTATGTGAGTTTAGAGACGAACATAATATGTCTACGGGATTGGTGATATCTCAAGGTAATCAACTATTTTTAACACGTTACAACCGTAGTTTTAAACATGTTGATATCGATTTTTTACCTGATACTCCTGTTCCTCATAAAGTTAGTGCAGCGGGTGCTGTTTTTGCCACCTTTAGTGATTTGATGATTGAAGCAGATTTATCGCAAAAGCAGCAAAATACTATTCGTCAACAAGGTTTTGCTATTCGTCAGGAGCCTGCTGATGGTATTCCTGGCGCGCAATCTATTTCATGCCCTGTCTTTAATAAAAAAGGGGAAATGGTAGCGGCAGTATTGACGATGGGATTTATTGAACCTGAAAGGCAAATGGAGCTAGGCTATGCATTAAAAGCAAAAATGGCGCATTTCTCCCATTAATTTGCTAAAGAGCTTATTTAGGCACTTTTGCATTAAAAGCAAAGTGCCTAAAATCGTGTGTTGATTAATCGAATAGTCCTTTTGCCAGAATGTCGCCTTCTTGAGATATACCGGGTAACACGAAGTAATATCCGCCACCAAAAGGTTTGATATAACGCTCTAAGGGTTCACCGTCTAAACGTTTTTGGGTATCAATAAACCCTTTTTTAAGGTTATTTTGAAATGAGATAAAGATCAGCCCCATATCTAGTTGACCTGAAGGCGTTAATCCTAATGAGTAGCTATAACTACGTCGGCGTAATTTTGCACTGTAACGTTCTGGATTTCTTGGTTCAGCTCGTCGCATATGAGAATCAAATAGCACTCTGTCACCGTGAGGATCTTTTTCAAATTGAGGATCGTCCATCTCTTGCTTCATACCTATTGGTGCACCCGTTGAGCGATGGCGCCCAAAGTTATTTTCTTGATCTTCAAGCGGTGTTCTATCCCAAAATTCCAAAGCAAAACGAATAAGGCGAACAGCTTGATAACTTCCACCTAAACACCACTGTGGCTCTTTTTGTTTCTCAGTGATCCAAACAAGATCATCCATCAAACTATTATCTGAAGAAGGGGCGTTGCCCGAGCCATCTTTAAAGCCAAAAAGATTAATAGGTGTCTGTCGATTATCGATATCACGAGAAGGAAGAAAGCCATCGATTTTCCATACAGCATAAACCTTCCCTGACAGGTGTTTTAAAATATCTCTTAACGCATAAATTACACTTTCTGGGCTATTCGCACAAAGTTGCAGTAATACATCGCCACCACACCATTTAGGATTGAGTCGGTCATTAGGAAAGGGTTTCATTGGTTCTAAACGCTTAGGTTTTTTAGCTTGAAAACCAAAACGGCTATCAAAAAAACTATCACCTAAAGCAACGGTGACGGTTAATTCATCGGGGTGTAATTGTGTTCCTAAAATACCAGATTCAGCAGGGGGGAGATGCGGGTTAGCTCTTTGTTGAAGTTCTCTGGGTTGAGTTAAAAATGCAATTCGTTGTGTCAGTGTTGCAAATACTCTTTTTATATCATCGGCGTTTGTTACTGTCAGATTAAGTGCAATCAATGAGGCATGTTTTTGTTCTGGCGTAATAACGCCCGCTTGATGTTGACCTAAATAGGCAATAGCGCGCTGATAACGAGGTACTGATGAAGCGCTTTGTTTTTCTACTGCTTTCGCTCCCATACTGGCGAGTAATAGACTCCCTCCCAACCATTTTAACGTTGTACGTTTATTTAGGTTAACAGGATTTTTTGATAGCGATTTAAAGAGAGTTTTATTTTTCATCACTTGCTTCTTTATAGTGATAGTAAACATCAATATTGAGCGTACTACGTAAGTTTGCCACTTGCTCTGCCAATTGTGTTACTTGAGAAAAAAGCCAACTTTTTTCTGTTTCAGGAAGTGCGGTTAAAGGCTGAAATAGACCTTCATCGCGCTGATATTTTAAAAGCAAAGCCCCTATATCGTCATATTGTTTGATAAGCAGTTGATATTCTGTCGTTGGAATATGATTAGATAAGATCTCTACGATTAAGCGCGATCCAGATAAATTGGCATAACTATCACCCAGATCGCTGTTTGAATATTGATTTTCAATACCAGCGAGTTTGTCAGTTAAAATAAACTCTAAGCTATCACCCGCAGATTGAACCAATTTAGGAATAGGAATATCTTCAATCGCGACACGTTTTTTTAGGTCACTAATACCTCTTAAAAGGTTTTTTGCCGATTCTGTGGCTTTTTGAGGATCTTTTAATTTAAATAGTTGATATTCAACTAAATGAAACCCTGAAAAACGAGGTGAGTTTTCTCTTTCAAGAAAGAAATTAGCTCGATTATTCAATAAACGTTCGCTTGTACCAAAAAGGGCAATAATAGGGCGAATAACTTCATAATGATAATGCGCTTGTTGATAAGCATTTTGTGCATTAATAAGCTGATTTTTTTCACTATTTTCGATTAATTTAACGAGCGATTTTTCAACTAGCGTTAATTGTTCAACAGCCTTTTCTCGGTAATTTAAAATATCGGTTTCGAACTTTTTAGGAGTAGGGATATCCCCTTTGGCAATAACGATATTCTCGCTATCTTGGATAATACCCTGAATAATTTTTTCGGCATAAACAGGAAAAGAAAATAACAAGATAAATAGAAAAGCTGCGATATTTTTGCTTAGCAATTTTATATTATTTAGCATGGCGAGCACCTCGCTTAAATAACAGGGCAACAACCACCCAATACACAATAAATGTCACCACGCTTAAACCAATTGGTTGAGAGCGATAAGCAAAAAACGAGACTAAAAAATTACCAAAGACACTGGAATCATCAAGAATATGGCTAATATCCCAAAGTGGATAAATAAAGAAATCAGGTAATTCAAAATCCATTTCAATCAGTAGATTTGCAATTTCTTCTACGGCTTTTAATAACAGAGAAACGGCAAGGAATAGTAATAAAAATCCTGTTACAGTAAAGAAATAGCGCCATGAAATAACTTTTGAAGTCAGCAAAAATAGCCATAGTGTGAATGCTGCGACAAGTAAGCCAATAAAGACTTCAATAAAGAAAGGCAGTGCTGTTTGTGCATTGAGAGCCATAATATGGCTAGAGAGGAAGACCACGACTTCGCTGCCTTCTCTGGCAATCGCAATGGCAATAATCAATAAAATACCCCATGCACTTTGTTGTTGTGTTTTTTGGGTGAGTTCATTTTCTATATTTGCTTTTAATGATTTTCCCTGCCCATTCATCCAATAAACCATCTGCACAATAAGTACACAAGCGAGGATCTCCATTGCGATCATAAATAGAGATTGCCACATATCTTCGAGTGAGCTAAATACGCCATAAATACTTAGTGCTAGAATAATGGCAAGAAATAACCCAAAGGCCACGCCACCCCATAAATATTTCATACCGTGTTGTGGTGTTGGTGAACGTTTTATCCACGCATAAATAATGCCTACTACTAATAGCGCTTCAAAGCTTTCTCGCCAAACAACAAACAGAACTTGTCCCATAATTACTCTGCCTTTTCAGTTGCAACAATTTCACCTTGGGGATGAGAAAGGTGAAAATCATCAAAGAAGGTGTAACGACCTGGTTTTAGTGGTGCGATTACAACGACAGAATTGGCGCCCGGTGCTAATACTTTTTCTTTACGTAGCTGTGTACTTTCAAATTCAACAGGGCTAGTGCCTGTATTACGAATTTTTATTCTAATGGGTGTTTTAGCGGGGACTTCAAGTACTTGGGGAATAAGTTCGCCATCTTTCATTTCTAATTCAACGGTGTATTTCTCTGCTGCAAAAACAGAGGATGTCACCATTAACAGTAGTAATAATGTATATTTAGAGAGAGTTTTGATCATCAGCGTTTCACTTAAAAAAGAGAAAAAGGATAAATCCAAAGGGTTGGATTTATCCGTTATCAAGCTAATTAGTAACTGCCTTTACGGCCCGTACCGCTATAGGTGAAATCCCATGACACTTCAAAGGGTTCAAACCAAGGTGAAACGCCTGTTTCTTTATCGATATGGCGACCAAAAGCGATATCTTTGTTGTATGAAGGCGGGTAAATTTTATAGGTCACGTTATATTGACCATTTCCGTCTAGTTTCAGGTTTTCACCATAGTGAGGGCCATCGTTGGCAACCATTGCCATAAATGTACCTTGTTGTTTTTTTGCAGGCGCGTCGGATTTTGTTACGGTGTATTCGATGGTGAGGTAAGGGATCCAATCACCCTCAGCAAATCCATTCGGATTATCTTCTGTAGCATGAATGTCTGCTTCTAAATGGATATCTGCCTTATCAGCAGCCAAGTGATTCATCGCATGATGACCTTCCTCGGTATCCATTGTGATAGGTTGGAGATAAACCCCTTGAATTTCCATACCATTTTTAAGAATAGGATGACCAACTGGATACTCGACAGCGAGAGCGGACGCAGAAAGAAATGAGAGTGCAGTGAGAGAGAGTGCATAGCGATATTTCATGTTTAACCCTTATTATTGAATGATAATTGTTATTATTCTTAATAAGGTTAGCATAATTTGCATTAGAAATAGGAGATAATCTATACGAAAAATATCGCTTAAGTTGGCAGGAAAGTCAGTGAAAATAGTGATAACGTTTTCTTTTATAAAAGAAAAAATTTGTTGTTCTGAAAGAAATATATGAATGGAATTAATAATTCTGGGTAATAATACTCAATGAAATCATCTAATTAAGAATGATATATGGAAATCTTATTTATCATAATGAGAAGATAAAAGAGAAGACTTCCATACTAAGAAGATTAAATCTGACTTTGAGCGCTCCAAAACTGTTTGGATTGTGTCAGTGCCACAGCAGAAACTTGCTCTTCATTTGGTGGTAGGAAAAATGCAGGAGTGACTTTTAGCTCTTGTGCAATATGAAAGAGCATATCAACATCAATCTTACATAGCCCATTCTCATAACGTGAAAATTGTTGCTGGCTAATACCGACTCGTTCAGCGACAACCTTTGCTGACAAGCGAAGTTGCTGGCGTTGTTTACGAATTTTATGCCCAATAATTTGAGAAATGGGATAAATCTTTGACATTAGTGACCTCATTCTTCCTATCAACCACCAATAATACTCAATAAATTGAATATCAAGTTTCCGTGTGGATCTTCAAAATAAACAAGCACTCCGGCTTGAATGAGTCAAATCCATACTACTGTGTTATCGGTTAATTGGATGAATTATTTATACCCATTACGTTATAAGATGATATTAATTTTCATTAAACTATTTTGAGATCTTTCTTTTTTCTAGCAGGATAATCGAGGATTTTTTGATAAGCAGTGCTATATATTGCCTAAACACCATTTATTCTGTCATTTGTGCTCGCATTTATGATTAATAAAGAGTAAATAATGCAATCACAATAAAAAAGATAAAGCCCTCTTTGACTGTATTTATGCTCGAAAATACCTTTTATAGGCTTTTTATAATGGGTTATTTTTGAGTTTTTTTTATCTCGTCGCGATTTCCCTTCTTAAACGAGTATCAAACCCAAACAACAATTTTCATTTTGTTGTCATTTATAAAATTACATTCACTTCTGATGGTCTACAGCGTTAAGATTGTTATCTATAATACTTATGCAGATTATAAGTATTGCAGGGTAGTTATCTATTTATCGTCAAGGTCGAGATTATGAATGTAAAAGATATCATTCGTCATGAACCATTTGGAACATTGCTAGGCTATGCGCCTGGTGGTGTCGCGATTTACTCTTCAGATTACAGCAGTATTGATAAAGAAGACTATGCCGCTAATGATTCATTCCGTAGTTATATTGGTAATGAATATATGGGGCACAAGTGGCAGTGTGTTGAGTTTGCTCGCCGTTTTCTCTATTTGCATTATGGCTCTGTATTTACTGATGTGGGAATGGCTTATGAGATCTTCTCACTGCGTTTTTTACGTAAAACCATCGATGACGATATATTGCCATTACAAGCCTTTGCAAATGGTAGCAAACAACCTCCAGCGGTGGGTGCTTTATTGATTTGGCAAGAAGGTGGTGAATTTAAAGTAACAGGGCATGTTGCTGTTATTACTGAAGTGCTTGAAGATAAAATTCGTATTGCAGAGCAAAATGTTATCCACACTCGATTACCCGCAGGGCAACAGTGGACTCGAGAATTACCGCTTAAAGTGACGGATAACGGTTACTTTATTCAAGATACTTTTGATAATACAACTCTATTAGGTTGGATGATCCAAACAGAGCCTAATGCTTATAGCCTTCCTCAACCTAAAATTGCGCCTGAACTGTTAGCCATTCATGCGGCAAAACTTGAGAATAAAGGCCAGTTGGATGGTAAATGGTTAGATGAAAGTTCACCGCTAGAAAAAGCGTATGTCGTCGCACAACACGGTCATATCATCAATCAAGATAGCTATGAATATTTCACCATTTCAGAAAGTGCAGAGCAGGAACTTATTCGTGCAAGTAATGAAATGCATTTGATGTATTTGCATGCAACTGAAAAAGTGTTGAAAGACGATAAGCTACTGCGTTTATTCGATATTCCTGAAGTGTTGTGGCCTCGTATTCGTTTGTCATGGCAAAACAGACGCCATCAAATGATCACGGGACGATTAGATTTTTGTATGGATGAACGTGGTGTCAAAGTTTATGAATATAATGCTGACTCTGCCTCTTGCCATACAGAAGCTGGCTTAATCATCGAGAAATGGGCACAGAAAGGTGGAATTAAAGAGGGTTTTAACCCTGGCGAACGCTTACTTGATGCATTAGCGGATGCTTGGAAACACTGTGATGCAAAACCTTTTGTGCATATTCTTCAAGATGATGATAGTGAAGAAGATTATCACGCTCTCTTTATGCAACAATCACTGAATCAAGCAGGTTATAACAGTAAAATTCTACGTGGATTAGATGAACTTCATTGGAATAGTCGTGGTCAATTGATTGATGCAGACAAGCGGGTTGTTGAATGTGTTTGGAAAACATGGGCTTGGGAAACAGCGTTAGACCAACTAAGAGAAGAGAGTGAACAACAAGCACTGATCCCTATTCGTACAGGGCATCCTGAAGGCGAAGTCCGCTTGGTCGATGTGCTTTTACGTCCTGAAATTACCGTTTTTGAACCTCTTTGGACACTTATTCCTAGTAATAAAGCGATTCTACCTATTTTATGGCAATTGTTCCCTGATAATCCTTATTTGTTAGATACTGATTTCACAGTGACACCTCGTCTTGCACAAAGTGGTTATGCGGTTAAACCGATTGCGGGTCGTTGTGGTAGTAACATTGGTTTAGTCGATCATAAAGATAATGTGTTAGATGAAACCAGTGGTCAATTTGATCATCAAGAAAATATTTACCAAGAATTATGGTGTTTACCAAAAGTGGCAAATCGTTATATCCAAGTTTGCACCTTTACAGTGGGCGGGCATTATGGCGGTTGTTGTTTACGTTCAGACCCAACTCTAGTAATTAAAAAAGAGAGTGATATTGAACCTTTAATTGTGATTGAAGATAAACACTTTCTAGCTAAATAAGATCATAGACGTTTAGAATTAATAAATGATAGGCCCGCCTAATTGGCGGGTTGATTTTAATAAAGAATATTCTCAGTGATATGTTTTTTATTTGCGACGATTAAACCTGCATATTTTGCAATAGCGATTATCTGTTGTGTTGAAAAGGTCATCTCTTTCATCGTATTTTCCTTAGAAAATTACATTCTTTCCTTGATTTGTTTTTTCAGCCACTGAATGAAAAGCTGTACTTTAGCATTATTTTTTTCATTTCGAGTGACGAGGTAATAACGCTGAGCGCAAAAAAGCTCACTATTATCAAAAGGAATAATTAATTCTTTATTAGCCAGTTGTTTTTGCACTAAACGTTTTCTTCCCATCGCCACTCCTGAGTGGTTAACCGCAGCAATAACAGCAAGATCAGAGCGGTCAAAACAGATATTGCTACGATTAGGAAAAAGTGAAAGCCCCATATATTCACTCCAAGCTCGCCATTCGTCGAAATCAGAGTTATTACTCCAAGCTTGCCTATCATGCAGTAAGGTGCAATTGGATAGATGATGAATATTGCCAATAAGCTCATGTTTTTTAGCATATTCAGGGCTACATACGGGAATAATAGATTCTGAAATTAAATCTTCGCAATAAAGATTTTGTAGTTGTTTATCATCAAAATAAATCGCCAGATCAATGCCATAACCTCGAAAGTTAATATCATCATTTCCTGTGAGTAGATTTAATTCAATAGAGGGATAACGTTCAGTAAAATCTGAAATAAGAGGCACTAGCCAACATTGGGCAATAGAAGGTCGTGAATAAACGGTGAGAATGCCTGAGACTTCTTGGTTATGAATATCTAAAATTTCTTGGTTAATATCTTCTAGCGTTTTTTTAAGCGCCCAATAAATTCGTTCGCCTTCTTCTGTTAACTCTATTCGGCGATGAAAGCGGTCAAATAGCTTGATACCTAATTCTTCTTCTAACGTATTAATACGATGACTAATGGCACTTGGCGTTAAGGACAATTCTTCTGCTGCTAAAGCGAATGAAAGGTGGCGACCTGTTGCTTCAAAAGTGTGAAGTCTTGCTAATTGATAACTAGATAATCGTTTATTTCTTAAAATCACGCTAGAAGATTCAAACATTCTTTTATTCTCGTTTTGTTGTTAATAGTAACGTAGGTTAACAATCAAGCTAATGTTAAGATGAAATACCATGCTGCTACTTATCATAATGTGATTATTTGTGCATTGTGTCACTTATTTGAGTTAATTGAGTTCATCTTAGTGTAAATTTTCATCATTTGTAAGTGCCGAATGATTAATATTCAATATGATTAACAATAAATAAAATATTTGGGATGGATATATGGATTCAACGTTATGGGTGCTAGGTACTCTTATAATTAGTATCTTGCTCATTGTTTTTACTATAATAAAACTTAAGTTTCACCCGTTTTTAGCTTTACTATTGGCAAGCTTCTTTGTGGGTACTGCAATGAAGATGAATCCTTTAGAAATTGTAAATGCGATTGAAAACGGTATTGGTGGTACGTTAGGATTTTTAGCAGCAATTATCGGTTTAGGAACTATTCTTGGTAAGATGATGGAAATATCAGGTGCCGCAGAACGCATCGGTATTACATTACAAAAATGCCGTTGGTTATCTCCAGACGTTATTATGGTATTGGTTGGTCTTATTTGTGGTATTACACTCTTTGTTGAAGTGGGTGTGGTATTACTGATCCCTCTTGCTTTCTCTATTGCGAAAAAAACAAATACTTCATTATTAAAATTAGCTATTCCATTATGTACAGCATTAATGGCTGTTCACTGTATTGTTCCTCCTCATCCTGCTGCATTATTCGTGACTAATGAATTAGGGGCAGATATGGGAACCGTTATTGTTGCGGGTCTTGCAGTTGGTTTAGTGGCATCTTTAGTGGGTGGTCCTTTATTCTTAAAAATATTAGGTGAACGCTTACCATTTAAAACAGTACCTGAAGAATTTTCTGATATGGAAATTCGTGAAGAAAAAGATTTACCTTCATTAGGTGCCACTCTCTTTACTGTATTACTGCCTATTGTTCTGATGTTGATAAAAACAGCAGCAGAATTAAATATGACAAAGGGAACATCGATTTATACTGCATTACAGTTTATTGGTAACCCAATTACTGCGATGTTTATTGCTGCCTTTGTTGCTTATTATATTCTAGGTATTCGCCGTAATATGGGAATGAATACGTTATTGAAGAAAACAGAAGATAGCTTTAGCTCTATTGCCAACATCTTATTAATTATTGGTGCGGGTGGTGCTTTTAATGGCATTTTAAAAGGTAGTGGTTTAAGTGAATCTTTAGCGTTAATTCTTTCTAACTTAGATATGCATCCTATTTTATTGGCTTGGTTAGTCGCCATTATTCTTCATGCTGCTGTTGGTTCTGCAACTGTTGCAATGATGGGCGCGACTGCAATTGTTGCACCACTAATGCCTTTATACCCAGACATTAGCCCTGAAATTATTACATTAGCAATTGGTTCAGGTGCTATTGGTTGTACCATCGTCACAGACTCACTGTTTTGGTTAGTGAAACAGTATTGTAATGCAACTTTAAGTGAAACTTTTCGTTTTTACAGTGTCGCGACCTTTATTGCCTCCTTTGTCGCACTAGGCGGTACATTTATGCTTTCTTTTGTCATATAAAAGAGAACGACTATGAACCATATAGATATAAATAAATTAACAAGCAATTTTCCACTAGTTCGTGACTTAGTGGACTTAAAAGAAGTGGTTTGGTTTAACCCAAAAGTGACCACCACTGACCAGGGACTTCCATATGTTGGTTTAACGCAAGATGACGTAATTGACGCACAAGCGAGATTACAACGTTTTGCACCTTATTTAGCAAAAGCATTTCCAGAAACGGCTGTCACTCAAGGAATTATCGAATCAGAAGTGGTTGATATTCCTAAAATGAAAGTCGCACTTGAAAAGCGTTATAACACGTCCATTAGCGGTCAATTGCGTTTGAAAAAGGACAGTCATTTACCTATTTCTGGCTCAATTAAAGCGCGTGGTGGGATTTATGAAGTACTGACTCATGCTGAGAAATTAGCGATAAACGCGGGATTGTTGAGCACAGACGATAATTATGAAAAATTATTTTCTGATAAATTCCGTGAGTTCTTTAGCCAATACAGCATTGCTGTTGGCTCAACAGGCAACTTAGGTATGTCTATTGGGATCATGAGTGCGAAATTAGGCTTTAGCGTGAGTGTTCATATGTCTGCTGATGCACGTCAGTGGAAGAAAGATAAATTACGTTCTCATGGCGTTAATGTTGTTGAATATGAACAAGATTACAGCATCGCAGTAGAAGAGGGTCGCAAAGAAGCAGAGAAAGATCCTAACTGTTTCTTTATCGATGATGAAAACTCAAAAACATTATTTTTGGGTTATGCGGTAGCGGGATTACGTTTAAAACGCCAATTTGAAGAACAAGGTGTTCGTGTTGATAGTGAACATCCTCTGTTTGTTTACCTGCCTTGTGGTGTCGGTGGTGGCCCTGGTGGTGTTGCTTTTGGGCTAAAACTGGCATTTGGGGATGCCGTACACTGCTTATTTGCAGAGCCAACGCATTCACCTTGTATGTTATTGGGTGTTTATACCCAGTTACATGAAGGCATCTCTGTACAAGAGATTGGTATCGATAACGTAACTGCAGCTGATGGTCTTGCTGTTGGTCGTGCATCTGGCTTTGTTGGTCGAGCAATGGAGCGCTTAATTGATGGTTATTACACTATTGATGACCAAGAGCTTTATGACTTACTCAGTTTATTAAATAAAGAAGAAGGGATTAAGTTAGAACCTTCGGCTTTAGCTGGAATGGCGGGCGCTGTACATGTCACTCAAGCTAAAGATTATCTGCAAGGTTTATCACTGGACAGTCAAAAAATGCAAAATGCGACGCATTTAGTCTGGGCGACTGGTGGTGGTATGGTTCCAGCAGATGAAATGCAAAAATATCTCGCTCAAGGAAAATAGAGAGAGAACGGAGGCTATCAGCTTTTGTTCTGATAGCCTCTCAAAAAATAAAGGGAGTAGTACAAGTATTTTTCTAAAACAATAAAAACGTAGCAATATGCTACACCAAGCATTACCTCAAACATTCACACCAGGATGTCACACCAGGGGAAAATGTCGTAGTATTATTATAAAAAAGAGGCACCCATTGGGTGCCTCGCTTACTTTTACGCATGGTTAAAGATAAATTGGCTAAAAATCAATTTTGATATTCACTCCATAATTTCTACCCGGCAAAGGGGCTAAATATTTCAACTGAGAAGAAGCGGGTCTTGCTTCTGTATTGGTGAGATTATTAATAATAAAATCAACAGAAACATCTAATTTATCAAGATGATATTTTTTGCCAATTCCTGCATCAACTAATGTGTAAGAAGGAAAAGTAATATCCCCACCATACATTAATCCACCACTTTCTTTTTGTTTTTTATAGTAAGTCGCAGTACTAAATGCGGTTAACTCTTCATGCTGATAATTAAGGCTAATACCATGTTTTTCATTGGGAAGATTAGGCAAATAATTACCTGCAATAAAGAGCTTTCTTTTACTTCTATTTTCAACAAAATCACCAAATAGTGTGAATGTAAGATTATGGTCGTGAGGCATTTCATATAAATATTTAAATTCGTATTCTAATCCTTTTGTTTCAAGATCAGTTTCATCCCATTCCATTACTGTAACGCCACCACGGCTTACGCCCGTTAAGCGTCTAAACTTAAAATCACTATAGTCAGTTTTATACAGATTGAGTTTATTAGAAAAATTACCGATCTCAATAATGGACGATAATTCAATGCTCTTACTTTTTTCTGTATTAAATTTACTGTTTCCTTGTTCTTCAATTAAATAAGCATAGTGGGGACCATGTGTATAAAGTTCATTAATTTCAGGAGCGCGATAAGAAATATTTTTTTGTAGCTTTAATGTCCATTCATCAATTGGTGTAAAAGATAAGGCTAATGTATTTGCACTGGTATCAAAATGACGATTTTGCAGATTTGAACCTTGTCCTCGACCGCTATTATAATTATCGGGAATATTTAGATGATGATGGGTATAGCCTTTACGGTATCCCGCGGTAATTTCAAAAGGAGATAAATTTAGAGATTCAACCCAATATATTCCATACTCTTTGGTTAATACACTTGGTAAATAAGCATCATAGCCAGATGTTTTCAGATCACGATAATTACCGTTAATTCCAACAGCACCGTTAAGCCGATTAAATAGCGGAGTATGCGCAGTTTCTATCGCTAATTGATGGCTTTTAGTGTTAAATACCGATGATGCAATTTGACCGACCAACTCCTCATCTTTCGATTCAGAATAAGAGTAATAAAAAGCGCTGTCTCTGAAAAATGGCGTTAAGTGATAATGTTTTCCTTGTATATCTATTCGTCGATTATGGTTTGAAACTGAAATAGGTTTGTACATTTCTCGTGTCGTTTTCGACGTGAGATAAGCATATCCTGGTACACCATAAGATGTTTGAAAATCAGTAATAGATAGGCCTAAATAACCATCATCTTCAATATAAGAGAGTGATGCATTACCACTTTGACTTTTTAAAAAGCTATTAGGAATTTCTTTGTTGTTATTTTCAACATAATGCTTGGGCGGTGTTACATGTTCAATGGATGTGGGACTGCCAGGTTTATATTGTGAGTTAGCTTCGTTATCAACATAACCAATACCTGAAAAATAATCTTTATCTTTAAAAGTATATTTATCATCTTCGCTTAATTCATATTCAACTTTGTATTTTTTCCAAAACTCACTAATGTAAGGGTAAGCTTCAGGATTACGGCTGGTAAACACTTTCATATCAACTTGGCATTGATCACGTAACGCAAAGTGACTTTTTAGTTGTTGATAGCTATAGCAAGGTGCTGCTTTAGAATGTGTTGGAATTTTATATCTAGTAACTCGTTTAGTGGCACCCGAAATATTAAAAACCCAGTTTTCTTCATTACTGAATTTAATATTTGCTGATCCACCATTACCGTTATTGGTACTTCCATTAAATGTCACGGCGCCTGAAATCGCTTTTTCAGGCAACTGTGTCATTATCCTATCATCCCACAAATGAATTGCACCACCACTGCTACTACCACCATAAAGTAGTGCTTCAGAGTTTTTACTGATCGATATTTCATTAATTCTGTTCATATCAATGGGAATAGGCATATTTCCGCTGATAAATGAAACATCATTAATAGGAAGATTATTGACTAAAATACCCACTCTATTTCCAGACATGCTACGAATAACGGGTCTTGCGGCATTAGGGCCAAAACCTTCTGCTTGTACTCCTGCGACTTTTGAAACAGTATTACCAATGGTATTGGACTTTATTTGTTCAAGTTGTTTTCCTTTTATCTCTTCCCGATTATTCAGTAACAATGAAGAGAAAGTCTCTTTGTTTTTTATTGATGTTGCTTTAACAGTAATAACATCGTTTGGTATTTCTTTTCCTTTGCTTTTATCTTCATTATTCTCTTTTCCATATAAAGGAGACGACAAAAGCATAAGTAAAATAATAGAGAATTTACTTTTTTTCATAATTATTTTTTATACTTAGAATGTAAGAGTAGTGCCTAATATGATATTACGACCTGGTAAATACATTTCATCTTTAATATAAGAGGTACTGTCTTTTCCTTTTGCATCAAAGATATTATTAACTTTGGCATACAAGGTATAATTGGTATTATCTAAATAGCCAATATATTCACTACCTAAGCTAACTGTATTATAAGATGCTGTTGGCGTTTCGTATTCGGCTGTTTTATTCTGTTTTCCAAAGTGATCAACCTGAATTTTCCCATTTAGATTTTCTGTTAAACTATGTTTAATATAAACGCTTAATCGATAAGCGGGGATCCTTGGAATATTTCCTTTATTATGCAGTAAATTTGCTCTGACATAATCACCAGAAATACCAATTAAGCTATCTTGGTGATAGTAATAATCAATATTACCTTCTACACCTTTGAATTGAGCATCATGTTGTACGTATTGTAATGGTCGAAATCCATTATTTAATTCAGCGCCAGTAAACTTGCCATAAATATAATTATCAATATGGTTATAATAGGTACTAATATTGAATTGAATATCACCTGTTACTTTAGTGACTCCAATATCAATATTATTTGCTGTCTCTGCGGTTAAATTAGGATCGCCTTTTTCAATAGTTCGGCTTGCAGCATGAACACCATTCGCGTAAAGCTCTTCTGCAACAGGTAATCTTTTCGTGTGTGATAGTGATAAATTTAAAAAATAATCTTGTGTAAAATTCCACGCTAATCCAGCAGAAATCGAAGATGCACTCTGTTTATTGTTTTTTTGAGTTTCTCTATTTAACAGTGATTGCCACTCTTGGCGAAAACCTAATTCATAGCGAAAATCGCCGAATTGGTATTCTTCTAATAAAAAGAGTGAGTGATTTTTTGTTTTTGTTGACGGTACATAAGCCTCTTCTCCATAAGCACTAAAATCACGTTGATTAAATTGCCCGCCAATAACACCATGCCAGCCTAAAATAGGTTGATGTGTGAAAGAAAATCTTAATTCATCTCCTTTGTTTTTAAATTGGGTACTAACTTCGTGACCTTCTTTTTCATCATGATGATAATGGGTTCTGGCCGCACTGAAACGTACCGATTCAATACCGGCAAATGGGTTACTTTTTTCACCACGAAGATCCCATCGTTTACTCTCCATAATAATATAAGGAATGCCATGCTCATGTTGTTCATCAGGGTATTCATGATTGTGATCATGATGATGATGACCAACTAAAGGTGGGTGAGTAGGGGCGTGATGATGCTCCTCCTCATGATCATGAAAATGAGTATGACCAGGTAATCCATATCGGCGATGTTGTTCACCATAGCCAATCCCAATATAACCCTCATCAAAGATCCATGATGCACCGATATTTGCAGATTGGTTATCTTGATAAGAGCCAGCTAAACGGCTTGCTTCCCCTTGATGTAATGGCTCGGGTTGTTTGTAATTACTTTGGTAACGTTTCGTGCCTTCAATACGCAGAGCTAAATTATCTTGCCCTAATGTCAAACCTGCTGCACCGGTATTTCCTTTAGAAACAGAATCATATTGATAATGTAATTCGCCGTCGTAACCTTTTTCAGGCACTGACATAGGAATTTTGCTATCAATAACATTAATGGCGCCACCTATTGTGCCGCCTCCATAAAGTAATGCTGAAGATCCTTTTAATACTTCAATACGCTGGCTTAAAAAAGGTTCACTCGTGATTGCGTGATCTGCACCAATCGACGAGACATCCATAAGATCACTACCACTGTGCAATACTTTTACTCGGTTGCCTGACATCCCACGAATAACGGGATGCACTGAGCCTCCACCAAAAAAACTGGCATGAAAACCGGGTAGAGATGTCAATGTTTCAGCAATAGATGAACTACGATTAGCGCGTAACTCTTCTTGTGTAATGACAGCAACGGGTGTTGCCATTTTTTCTTGTGGTGTTTGTAAAGGTGTTGAATAAACCTTTAATACCTCATTTGGTCGTTTTTCTTCTGATTTCGTTGTGGTGTTTGCGTTTGCAAATAATGAATAACTTATTGAAATAAAAAGCGTTGTATAACTAAAAACAGACTTTTTCATTTTACTTACCTCCTTTATTTTATAATGTTATAACATAACATTTTGTAAATATTGTAAGTAAATATAATTATCATTAGCAAGTGGTGATTTTTTCAAAATGATAAAATTTTTATAAGTTATTGTAATTTATATATAAAAATATTTTCTATGAAAGAGGGAGAAGAGATGAAAAAAGGCACCTCAAAGGTGCCTTTAAGATAAATAAGATAAAGACGCTTATTCTAGGATAAACATGCCATAAGGGTGAATTTGTAGATAATAACTGTCACCTACATTCGGCTGAAGCTGTGTGGCATTGACTTGTAATAGCAAGGTTTGATTTTGCCATTCTACCGTGACTTCATATTGTGGTCCCATGTAAGCCACATGCACTATTTTACATTGCTGACAGACATCGCCTTGTTGAGATAAGGTAATCGCTTCTGGTCTAACTCCAACTCTAACTTCGGTTTTAGTCGTATTAAATGTATCTGGTTTCGGTAGGCGATATTGGAAGATATCAACATAATCAGCGCCCAATGTGGCTGGGAATAAGTTTGCATCTCCCATAAAGCTTGCCATAAATTCAGACGCGGGTTGGCGATAAAGATTTTGTGGTGAACCTAATTGCATTATCTTGCCTTTATTCATCACTAAAACCATATCAGAAACGGCAAATGCTTCACTTTGGTCATGAGTGACATAAAGAGACGTGATATTAAACTGTTGTTGTAATTCACGAATTTTCTCTCTCATACTACGACGTAAGTTAGCATCAAGGTTACTCAATGGTTCATCAAAAAGTAGAACTTTAGGTTTCAAAATTAAGGCGCGAGCTAATGCAACACGTTGTTGTTGACCACCTGAAATTTGGTCAACAAAACGGTCTTCAAAGCCTGCTAAATCCACCAGCTCTAAGGCTTCAGAAACACGTTGTTTAATTTCAGCCTTAGGGCGCCCCAGCATTTTTAAGCCATAGCCAATATTTTCGCCCAACGACATATGAGGGAAAAGGGCATAAGACTGAAACACCATACAGATGTCGCGTTGCTGGATCGAACGGTCGGTAACATCTTCGCCATCGATAAAAATTTTGCCTTCTGTTGGTTTTTCTAACCCTGCCACTAAACGTAATACTGTTGTTTTACCGCAACCTGAAGGCCCTAATAATGAAACCATTTTGCCTTGTGGAATAGACAAACTGAGATCTTCAATCACCGTGTTAGTGCCAAAACGCTTAATTACATTTTTCAGTTCAACGAAATGTTGTTGTGTCATGATTTATACTCCGTATTACTGTGCATTTTTGGCTTTAGAGCGTGAAACACGGGCTTCGCCAATCAAATAGTCAAATAAGAAAATAATTGCCAACATCACGACGATTAAAATCGAGCCGTAGGCAATTGCGACGCCGTATTCACCATCTTCAACGCGGTTTAAAATATAAGCGGTTGCAACGCGTGTATCTGGTGTAACAAGGAAAACGATGGCACTGACTGTCGTTATCGCACGCACAAAGCTATAAATCAGTGCAGATAAAATAGCAGGGCGTAATAACGGTAACAGCACATAGAAAATGGTTCTCATTGAGTTCGCTCTTAAACTTAGAGAAGCTTCATCAAGCGATTTATCAATTTGTCCTAATCCCGCAATACCTGCACGTATTCCCACAGGCACGTTACGCATTGTCATAGAGATAATCACAATTGCCGCCGTTCCCGTTAAATAGAAAGGCGAGTCGTTAAACGCAAGAATATAAGAGACACCTGCGACGGTTCCTGGTACGGCAAAACAAAGCATGGTTGTGAACTCGATACTTTTTTTACCTTTGAAGTCTTGGCGCACCACGATATAGGCAATTAATAGTCCGAGGATTGCCGTGATCGGCGCGGCGATACCGGCATATAACAAGGTATCTAATAATGAAGGCCATGCACCGTCACTCATTCCTTGACCAAATAATTTGATAAAGTTATCGAGTGTTAAGGTGTAATCAACTCCCCAGTTAACGGTAAAGCTACCGTAGAAAATACTGCCATAGAGCAGGATATTAAAGACAACCCAAATACCTAAAACAGTAGTCACAAATGCGATCAGTGACGATGGAAGAGGTTGAACATCACCGCGATAAGATTTACCTGATACCGTGACGTAAGAGCGTTTACCAATCCACATATACTGCACACAGAACACTAATAGTGAGAAAACTAACAGTGATGCACCCAATGTACTGGCTGATTGATAATCAAGCTGAGAGCCTGTGATATAGAAATAAATTTGTGTAGCGATAACGTCAAAGTTGCCTCCTAAAACTAACGGATTACTAAAGTCAGCAAGAGATTGCACAATTACAATTAAAAACGCATTGGCTAACGCAGGTTTAAGCAACGGCATAAAGACGTTAAAGAAAGTTTGATAACGGTTTGCTCTTAAGGTGTAAGAGGCTTCTTCTAATGAAGGATGAATGGTTTTAATTGCGCCATCTAAAATCATAAATGACATAGGGGTAAAGGCGAGCACTTGCGCCAACCAAATCCCTGTAAAGCCATATAACCAGTTGGTATTTTCAAGTCCTGCGTAAGTGGCAAGAAACTCTGTCACATAACCCGAACGTCCCATCATTAACGTCACCCCTAAACCGACAACAAAAGGTGGTGTAACAATAGGTAAGATAGAAAACACACGGCCGATAATGGCAGAGCGCACTGCAATACGTGACGTATAAATGGCCAGTATTAAACCAAAGAAAGTACAACCTATCCCCACAGCAATAGAAAGCACAATTGAGTTAAGCATCACTTGCACTATATGGGCTTGGCTTAAAATCGCGATAAACTCAAAAGGTGCAAAATTGCCCGCGCTATCTTTAAACATCGGAATAAAAATAGCGATACTAGGGAAGATAATAAAGGCGCCAATCAATGCAACAACAGTTATCAAAGAGCCGATAACAAAGCTATCACCGCCCAGCCATTCAAGGCGTGTTAAGGCGGTTTTCATGATCATTCCCAGAGAAATAAAGAGGATGATCGCAGAATAACCTAAGCCACGTCCTTCAAGGGTTGCACTGACTATCGTAATAAATGCACAAAATAGGGCAAAACCCGCATCAAAATAGTGGCGAGAGCGATTTTCACGTTTAGGAGCAGTTAATGGGCGAAATAGCAGTAAACTCGGTAATAAAAACCAAAGCCAACTGATATTTAGGCTACTCCAGCCATAAGAGGTGAGCAATTCATCTGCTGTTGAGTCTAAAAGACCGTAGTCAAGGCTCCATGATGGCAGTAACGCAAATGCCATCCATGCAATTAGGATCCATAAAAATATGGGATCCCGCCTCTTTTTTTCAGGTAAAGCGAGTGTGTGAGACATAAATCCCCCGAGAGTAAATGTATTTATTATTATGAGAAAAAGAGAGCGAGAGGTTATCTCGCTCTGTTAATGGGCTATTTACCCATTTTTACTTCGGTAACCCACTTATTAATCAGTTCCTTACGTACTTCACTATCGCCATATTTATCCATGTCGTAGTTAATGAGTTTTAAGTCTGATAATTTCAGTGCCATTGGTGAAGATTCAGCCGAGGTATTGGTTAGAATTTGGTAAGATTTACCTTCTTTCCAGCTAATTTCCTGAGCTTCTTTTGAGAGTGTCCAATCTACGAATAATTTTGCGTTATCCATATTGCGGGCATTTTTAATGATACTGACACCACCGATTTCATACCCTGTACCTTCACAAGGTGAGATCAATTCAAGTGGGGCGCCATTTTCAACTTCTAATGAGTAATCATGTAGGAAACCAATACCAATGGCAGCTTCACCACGGGCTGCATTTCGTGCTGGGGCAATACCTGATTTGGTGTATTGAGAGATATTTGTATTGATTTTCTTCAGGTAATCAAAGGCTTGTTCAGTGCCCCATAATTGATCAAAGGTTGCCAGTGCAGTGTAAGCCGTACCTGAGCTTTGTGGATCAGCAATTTGAATTTCGCCTTTGTATTCAGGCTTAATTAAATCTTTCCAGCAGGTTGGAATAGCAATGCCTTTTTCTTTTAAGCGATCTTTGTTGACGCCAAAACCTAAAATACCGACATAGACCGCAGAAGAGTAGTTTCCTTTGCGTTTAGCTGGATCACGAAATTGTGGCATGATCTGATCGAGATTAGGAGAAACGTAAGGCTCTAGCAGATCCATTTCACCCGCTTGTGAGTGAGGATCCATTGTACCGCCATACCAAACGTCAGCTTGTGGATTACGTTTTTCAGCTTCAATTTTAGCTAAAGTACTCCCTGAACCATTACGAACGAAGGTAGTTTTAACATCATACTTTTCGGCGAAGGCTTTTGTTTCAGCTTCACACATCGCATTTGTCGCACTACAGTAAACGACTAAGCGACCAGCCGCATTTGTTGATAAGCTAACCGCAGAAAGAGCCAGACCAGCAGCAACGAGTGTAGAGAGGGTTTTCAATTTCATGTTCAGAACCTTTTAAATGTGTCGTCATCGGAAAATGAAAGTGGACCAACTGAATGCTCTTGTTTGCTAACATCAGCAATCAACAACGGCATTAGTAAGAGTCCCATTAAGGCCGCAGCACTGGTTAATAATACAAACATCCCAGTCCAACCATAATGCGCCATGACCTGACTTAATGGCCAACCTGCCATTGCCGCCCCTAAATAGGCATACAATCCCAAGTAGCCAGTTACCGTGCCTGCTGCGTTTTTATGGCAATATTCTGTTGCAGCAAGCCCGATTAACATCTGTGGTCCGAACACAAAAAAACCGATACTAAAAAAACAGGCTGCGAGTAACGCATAATGATGAATTGGAATTAACCAAAGTGCTGTTACTGCGGTAAAAAGCCCGAGTGAAAACAGCAATATCATTGGTGCTCGTTGGCCGCGGAATAATAAATCCGAGCCCCAGCCTGAACATAACGCCCCGAGCAAGCCACCTACTTCAAACAAAGAAAGAATGGCATTTGCACTTAATAAATTGGCGCCATGTGTCTCTGATAACCAGATATTTCCCCAATCGTTTATCGCCATACGTATGAGATAAACTAAAATATAAGAAAAACCCAGCAACCAAATCATTCGGTTAAATAAAATGCTCTCTTTCAAAATAGTTAGCATAGGTTTAGGCGGAGAGGCTTGTTCTTGACGTAATTCAAACACATCGCGCCGCCATACACCCACAGTAGGAAGTCCTTCCTCTGCGGGAGTCCCTTTTAATCGTACACACAACCATAGCCCGACGATGATACCGATAATACCGGGAACAAGTAGTGCGACTTGCCAACTATAATGCGTCGCTAGCCACGCAGTTAAAATGGGAAGACTCATCCCGCCAAGGTTGATTGAGATATTCCATAATCCCCACCAGAAGCCACGTTCATTGCGTGAATACCAGTGTGTTAACAACCTTGCACAAGGTGGCCATCCAAAGCCTTGAAAGAAACCATTTAGTGCCCAGACCAAAAGCAGTGCAGGAAACGAAAGACAATAGGCAAAGATAATATTCATAATGCCTGTCATTACTAATCCCACACCCATAAACCAGCGGTATCCCCACTTATCGTGGAAAATACCAGAAACAAATTTAGATAAACCGTAAGTGAGATAAAAAAGGCTGGCTATCCAACCGATATCTCCTTTATCTAAATTCAATTCAACTTGCATAACGGGCATCACAAAGTTGACGCTTTTACGTGTGAGGTAGAAGGTGGCATAACCAATAATCATCGACAGCATTAAATTTTTGCGCCAAAAGTTATAGGTCTTATTTATTGATGCCGAATTTTTACCTGACATAACATCCTCTTTGATGTTGCAAATGTAAAAAAAATGTCGCGAAAAAGAATGAGATAAGGTTGTAGATGACTAAGACTTATTCTTAGTTTTCACTGTTTTCTTTTGAATTTGTGGGTAAGTTAACAATTATTTTCGTACCGTGATGATTTACCACTTCCCATTCTCCACCTAAAGCGCGAATGCGTTCTTCAATCCCGCGTAATCCAAAGCCACTACTTTGTTGTGCTGATAATGATGTGGGTAACATGCCAATACCATTATCACTAATCATCAGTCGTAATCGATTTTGGTTTTGAGTCAGTGAGATTTGGATATAGGTCGCGTTGGCGTGTTTACTAATGTTGTTTAACAGCTCTTGTACTAAACGGTAGAGGGTAAAAATAATAGTTTCGTTTTCAGGCTCTTTATCTAACGAGTAATTAAAATTACAGATGATGCCGTTGTCATTAAAAGCAAACTCATTAATTAAATGGTGAAGGGCTTTTTCAAGCGACATTTCTTCTAAAACAGGCGGACGTAATTGTCGGAGTAGTTGACGTGTAGATTGATGAATTTGCAGTGCAAGCCGTTCGATTTGTTCCCCTGTTTGGCGCGTTTTATCGTTATCAGCCATCTTTTTTACTAACATTGATTGAATTTGGATGGCTGTAATATTTTGCCCAATCTCATCATGTAATTCACGAGCAATGGCTTTTTTCACATCTTCTTCGGTGTGAACAAGTTGCTCCATTAGTTCGCGTCTAGCTTGAAGTTCTTGCTCTAAGCGTAATCGATAGTGACGTAAATTATGGGCTAATTGCTGTTGACGGCTTATTGCTATCCCTAAACCAATGCCAATAATAGCTTGCGTAGTTAAAAACATTTCTAACTCACGTAAGTCATTAAACGCGCCATTAACTTGTCGAGCAAAGGTAATAATTAAACTACCTAATATTGCGGATAATACGCCGCCTTGCCAGCCATAACGATACGCCATAAATACATTAGGGATAAAAACAAGAATAACTAATAAGCGTTCTATTTCGGGTGTTAAGAAAAACTGTGCACTTAATCCGATAAGGCAAAATAGAAATCCCCACATGAGTAAGGAGGTTCTTAATGGCGGATCGAGTGTGCCGTCAGAGACTAAAGTGCGACTTTGTAATTCGCGTAGATATTCATAAAGTAAAAAAACAAAAGGGGCGAGTAATATTCCACCAGTAACGGATGTCAGGAAAATACCGCTGGTGGTATTAATTACAAAACCAAGAATAAAGGCTTGTAGCAGGCTATTAAAGCCAACGGCACTAATTAATAGGGTTAGGCGTTGCCAATAAAGAGGATATCGCCACCAAATACGCTGAACTTCTAACGCGATAATAAGGCTTAGTATTGGTGAGAGATAAATAATGGCGTGGGTAATTAATTGCTCTTGCGCTAACCAGTAATAAAGCCCCCATTCGGCAAATAACATCGGTAACCAAAAACGCCGCCAAAGTAAAATTATTAGGGCTAATCGTAGACCTTGAGGTAAGAAAAGGGCGGCTTGTTGCCCGTTTTTACTTAAATAGAATCCAATCAACCAAAGTGATAGCCAAAGTAAAGAGTAGGTGAGTAATAAAAAGAGGGATTGAAGAAAAAAACGCAGTCCCCTTTTCATTTTACAGCGAGCCTGTAATCAATTGATTTTTTAAGGCGAAATGAACCAGATCGATAGTGGTTTCACAGCTTAATTTACCAAGTACATTGGCTCGATGAACGTGAACGGTTTTGTGGCTAAGGTTAAGTTGTACCGCAATTGTTTTGACATTAACGCCTTGAACTAAAAGATTGAAAATCTCTCTTTCTCGAGGTGTTAACGTATGTAATGCATCTTCTTTTTCGGGTGTTTGTCGTAACGCTTTCATTGCATCAGAACAAAGATAACAGCCACCTTGATGTACAGCGCGTACGGCTTGTACTAACTCTTCAGGGCCACAGCGTTTTGTTAAATAACCGCGAGCGCCCGAATCTAATGCACTTTGAACAAAAGCGGGCGTATCGTAGATACTTAAAATAATGGTACGAAAATCAGGGCGCTTTTGTTTTAAGCGACTTTGGAGTTGTAGACCACTTTCGCCAGGCATAGAGAGATCCATCACAGCAACATCAATATCATCATGTGCTAAATAAGGCCATGCTTCTTGCCCATTAGAATATTCACCCACGATATGAATATCGGGTTCTAACATTAAGAGCTGTGCAAATCCAGAACGCACAACAATGTGATCATCTACTAAAGCAACTTTTATCATAATTTTTTATTAGTCAGAGAGTAGTCAGACAATACTTATATGATTTATAACAAGCTACAGAAAGATAAGCGAGGAAAAATGGAGAAGAAACACGGTTTTGAATCTTATGTCTCGTTTTTGTCGTGGTGAATCGTGACAAGCAAATAATAATAATAGATTATTTGTTATTCAGGTGATAATTCCCCATAAACAGGGAACCTCTGTTTATGGGGAAATGTGTTATTTCTTATTGATTAAGCAACTTGAACAGGAACCGCTTTTGCAATACGTTTCATCTCGTTGTTATCTTCAAAATAAGCAATATTAGGTTTATGGCTACGCGCATCACTATCAGGAATTTGCACATAAGAACAAATAATTAAGCGATCACCAACGGCGGCACGACGCGCAGCTGCTCCATTGACTGAAATAATCCGAGAGCCTCTTTCGGCACAAATGGCATAGGTTGAAAAACGCTCACCATTATCAACGTTATAAATATCAATCGCTTCATTTTCAAGAATGCCTGCGGCATCCATAAAATCCTGATCAATTGCGCAAGAGCCTTCATAGTGAAGATCAGCTTGTGTGACTTTTACGCGATGAAGTTTGCCTTGTAACATAGTGCGTAGCATTGTTGTGTTTCCTATTTTTCTAATAATGAATATTAAACAAGGTTAACTTGCTGGTTATCAATCAAGCGTGTATTACCTAGCCATGCAGCCATTAAAATCACAGCCCGATGGCTCTCTTCATTTAATGGTGTGAGTGTATCCGCATCACAAATAAAGCAGTCATCTGCACGAAAACCTTGCTGCTCTAAGGTGTTTTTTGCATTTTGCAGTAGCTGATTAACATCATGATTACCCGACTTTAGTTGTTCTGCAATTTCTTGCATCGCTTGATAAAGTGTAGGGGCTTGTTGTTTTTCGTTATCAGATAATAGACGATTGCGCGAACTGAGCGCTAAACCATTTTTGTCACGTACGATAGCAACAGGAACGATGCTGATATCCATACATAAATCGCTTACCATCTTTTTGATAATTTGCAGTTGTTGGAAGTCTTTTTCACCGAACATCGCAACATCAGGTTGTACAAGGTTAAAAAGCTTACTGACAACTGTCGTGACACCACGGAAATGACCAGGACGGCTTGCGCCTTCTAATACGGTAGATAATACAGGAACATCAACAGTAGTTTGATTTTCCATACCGTGTGGATACATTTCTTTTGCTGAAGGCGCAAAGATAATATCGACATGTTTATCACGCAGTAACTCGCAATCTTCTTGTAAAGTACGAGGATAATTTGCTAAATCCGCTTCTCTATCAAATTGAAGTGGGTTAACAAAAATAGATGTGATCACAACATCTGCGTGAATACGCGCTTCTTCAATTAATTTTAGGTGACCTTCATGCAGATTACCCATCGTTGGAACCAATGCAATGCGTTTACCTTCTTGCTTTAATCGCTTGATTTCTCTGCGTAAGATAAGCGTAGTTTCAATAATTAGCACGGCGTGACTCCTTTAAACAATATTGATAATTAAGATAATAAATCAGTTAAATGAATGTTTTTCTTCTGGAAACAGGCCTTGTTCAACTTGTTGAACATAAAGACTAACCGCACCTTTTAAGGAGCCTGCTTCTTGTAAAAAGTCTTTTGAAAACTTAGGGGCTTGAGGGGTTAAGCCTAATAAATCATGCATAACAAGAATTTGCCCATCTGTGACATTACCTGCCCCAATACCAATAACAGGCATCGTTAATGCGTCTGTAATTGTTTTAGCCAGAGTAACAGGAACACATTCCAATACCGCCAATTGAGCACCCGCATTTTCAAGGGCGATGGCATCTTGCTTCAATTGCTCGGCTTCATCGTGCTCTCTACCTTGGATTTTATAACCTCCAAAGACGTTGACAGATTGTGGTGTTAGACCTAAATGAATACAGACAGGAACCGCACGCTCAGTGAGCATTTTAACGGTAGGAATTAACCAACTTCCACCTTCAATCTTCACCATATTAGCTCCTGCTTGCATCAGAATGCCGGCATTAAGACAAGCTTGCTCAGGAGTGGAGTAAGACATAAACGGCATATCTGCAATCAAGAAAGCATTAGGCGCACCAGCTCTTACACAACGAGTGTGGTAGGCAATTTGTTCAACGGTGACAGGCAAGGTGCTATTATGGCCTTGTAATGTCATACCCAATGAATCACCAATCAGCATGGCTTGAATACCTTCTTGTGCAAAAAGGCGAGCAAAACTTGCATCATAAGCGGTGATTGTGGCGAATTTTTTCTTTTCTTGCTTATAGCGGTTCAGCGTTGAAAGCGTAGTGGGTTTCATTGTAACAAACTCCATCATTGTCATTTTTTGTGTGTAGATAAAATTAATTACTTCACATAATTGTTTGTTTATTAAAGAAAATGTTAGATCATCAAAATAAAGCCGCTTTCGATTGTAGCATTTAAGGACTAAAAACGAAGAAAAAGTAATTAAATGAGTAATGAAAAATAATAAATGATAATTTTTATTTATATTTATCAATTGCCTATATGTGAAAAATAAATATAAAAGAGTTTAGAGATTGAGGAGGAGAGATGTGTTTGAAAAATTGAGGGAAAGTAAAAGAGAAGAGATAGGCTGATACTGTTTATATTTTTTACAGTATCAACCTTTAGCATTAAGAACGTACTAGTGTGAAATTACCACTTTTCCATGCCATTTTCAGGCACTAACGCCAATCTATCTGCTAATAACTCACCATCGGGAAAGCGAAGGTCGGGTGCTAATTCCGCTAATGGATAAAGCATAAATTCACGTACTTTAAGCCCGTAATGAGGTACGGTTAATCGCTCGGTTTGGATCACGTCATCACCAAATAACATAATATCAAGATCAAGCGTTCTTGGGCCCCAACGGTTGCCTTCTTTTCTAACACGACCTTGCGCTAATTCAATCGCTTGTGTGTTATTAAGCAACTCTTCAGGTGCTAACGTTGTATCAACCGCAACAGCGACATTAAGATAATCAGGCTGATCTTGTGGTCCCATTGGGCGAGTACGATACCAAGATGATTGTGCAATCAATGTTGTTTGTGGGATCTCACTGATTGCCTTAATCGCTGAATTCACCTGATTTTCAGGTGAATCCAAATTGCTACCTAAAATGATATAAACACGTTTTTTCTGTTTACTCATTGGTGTTCTCGTGTCTTGATGCTGGTTTTGCACTTGGATGACGAGGGCGTTTACGTGGACGCGGACGTTTACGAACGGGTGCTTGGCCTAATTCAGAGACCATTGAGCGCTGTTGCGTATTGTTAGAGGCTTGGAAATCAGCCCACCAGCCCGCTAACGCTTGAAGCTCTGGATTGTGTTGTACATTGGCACGTAATTCCAGTAAATCGAATGCTGCACGGAATTTAGGGTGCTCAAGTAATTTATTCGCACGACGACCTTGGCGTTTAGGCAAACGTTGCTGTAATTGCCAGATATCACGCATTGTTGTGGTAATACGTTTTGGTATCGCAATAGTACGGCATTGCTCATCTAAAATATCGTTCATCGCCATAGAGAAAGAGTCATAGTAAGAAAGACCACTTTCTTGGACTAATTTTTCGGCATGTTCAATTAATGGATACCACAGCATCGCCGCAAATAAGAACGCCGGATTGACTCGCATCTCTTTATTGATGCGGTAGTCTGTGTTTTTGAGAACTTGATCTAGCATTCTCTCCATCGGCGTATCATGTTGCTCTGTCATTTTAGATGCAATCAGCGGAAACAGCGGCTCAAGTAATTGATGACGACACATTAACTTGTAAGTTTTGTATCCTTGCCCCGTTTGTAATAATTTCAGCGATTCTTCAAAAAGACGAGCCGATGGAATATTACGTAATAAAGGAGCAAGTCTGGCAATTGGCTCTGCGGTTTCTGGCGCAATTTGCATATCCAATTTACTAGCAAAGCGAATGGCTCTAAGCATTCTGACGGGATCTTCGCGATAGCGCGTTTCAGGATCGCCAATTAAGCGAATAATACCCGCTTTCAGATCCGCTAAACCGCCAACGTAATCACGTACAGCAAAATCATCAACACCGTAATAGAGGCTGTTTAATGTAAAGTCACGACGGATGGCATCTTCTTCTATTGAGCCAAAAATATTGTCGCGCAGTAACATACCGCTTTGTGCTTGCTGGGATTGGTTATTGTCTGAAACTTCATGATCTTCATGAGAGCCGCGAAAAGTCGCAACTTCAATCACTTCAGGGCCAAACATAATATGAGCAAGACGGAAACGACGACCGACTAAACGGCTGTTACGGAATAATCGACGTACATCTTCAGGTGTTGCATTAGTGGCAATATCAAAATCTTTTGGTTTTTTTCCCAGTAATAAGTCACGGACACCGCCACCAACTAAATAAGCCTGAAAGCCAGAGTTATTTAGGCGATAAAGCACTTTTAATGCATTATCACTGATGTCGTTACGTGAAATTGGGTGTTGATCTCTTGGGATCACAGTCATTGGCAAATCACTCCCGTTCGCCTTTTCTTTATTACTCTTTTTTTTACGGGGACGGTCTGCGGATATAGCAGGACGCCGACGCACAGGTTTCTGTGTTTCTTGTATTGGTCGGTCAGATGCAGTGACTGGCCTTTCACTCGCTACCGGTTGTGTGTCTGATGACGTTGTTTGTCGCCCTAGCAGATTACGGCAGAAATGTGCTACTCGATTAAAAATATGACACCTCGAATAATAAAATCTAATAATTAAAAAATTAAGCGGCTAATCATAGCCTACTGAACATTTTTTGAGAATGCTTTGTGTGGTTTATTCATACCCTTGTTGCTGATGATTTTGTTTTAAAATCTCAGAAGGTGACCACTGCGCTATCGCAATCTCTAACAATGATGCTAACGAATAATCTTGCCAACCCGCAATAATAGGCTGATTAAGAAACCGTAAAGCATCGATAATGACGGGTCTTGGATCAGTATCTGGTAACGCATGTGCGTGATTTTGTTTTGATAATTTATTACCGTCATGATTTATTGCTAAAGGTAAATGAGCATAACGCGGAATAGGTAAATTCAGTTGTTTATGTAAACTGATTTGTCGCAACGTGGGATCAAGTAGATCGGCACCTCTAACAACTTCGGTTACACCCTGATAACTATCATCAATCACCGTCACTAGATTATACGCAAATAAGTTATCTTTTCTGTGAATAATCATATCTTCTAACACGATAGACGTACTCTTTGAATAATATGTACCTTGAATGACATCTTCAAAATGATAAACAGGATGCTGTTGGATCAACCTCCATGCACTCTCTTTATCAAAAGGTGTAACATTATTTGTGAGTGGCTCGCGATGACGACAGTGGTTATCATACACACCCCCTAAGTCATGTAAACGATGACGGCTACAATGACAGTGATAGCAGACACCTTCTTTCCAAAGAGTGTGTAAAATCTCACGGTAAGCATCATGGCGTTGCGATTGATAGAGGATCTCTTCATCCCAGAACAAACCATAATGTTCTAATGTACGAATAATTTGGGATGCAGTGCCGGGAGGTTCTCTAAGAGGGTCGATATCATCGATGCGCAAAAGCCAACGCCCGTGGTGTGCGCGAGCCTGAAGATAACTGCCAAGTGCAGTAACCAATGAGCCAAAATGAAGTTGACCCGTTGGCGATGGCGCAAAGCGCCCAATATAGTCTGTAATCTCGTGCATCGAAAGATTCAGATTAACGCCTCAACGTATTAGGCTGAGGCGTTTGCTCATTATTAGCCAGCCATCTGTTTTTCACGGATTTCAGCTAATGTCTTACAGTCGATACATAAATCTGCTGTAGGACGAGCTTCTAAACGGCGAATGCCGATTTCCACTCCACAAGATTCACAGAAACCAAAGTCATCATCTTCGACTTTTTTCAGTGTTTTCTCGATTTTCTTAATGAGTTTACGTTCACGATCACGGTTACGCAGCTCAAGACTGAATTCTTCTTCTTGTGCAGCACGGTCAACGGGATCTGGGAAGTTTGCCGCCTCATCTTGCATATGAGTAACGGTGCGGTTGACTTCATCCCTGAGCTGATTGCGCCAAGATTCAAGTATTAGCTTAAAATGCGCTAATTGGGCTTCGTTCATGTACTCTTCGCCCGCTTTTTCCTGATATGGCTCAACGCCAGCAATAGCGAGAATGCTCATGGACGATGTTTTACGCTTTTGCCCTTCTTGCATAATGCTTCTCCTACATACGCATTTCTGAATAATCCCCACCTTCAAAACAGGAAGGGGAAAAAATAGGGCGCTATAAATAGCAGATGCCCGCGAGGATAGCAATTATTCCTTCAATAAGTTTTCTCATGGTGTGAAGGCACGCAAGTAAATGTCCCTTTTTAGTTAAAAAATGCTTAACTAATGCCATGCGTTTCAATTAACTATTTGAAATAAAAGGTAATTGCTGTCCAATTGTTAAATTGTATTCACTAATATTGATGCGATAACACAAGATTTCAACCCCTGCATCACTCGCTTCTTTTAGCAGTGAAGCATAGTTAGGGTCAATCTCTTTAGCAACAGTCACTTCCACAATGCCAGTATGGGGAACTGCGTAGAATAAGACAGCCCTTAAACCCAATTTTGCGATAGCGGTCAACTCTCTAAGATGTTTCTGGCCACGTTCTGTCTTTGCATCAGGGAAATAACCCATACCGTTGTCGAGTAAGGTGACTGACTTCACTTCAATATAACAGTCAACTTTATGATTTGATTTAAGTAAAATGTCAATACGACTGTTCTCACTACCGTATTTCACTTCTCGTTTTATCTCGTCATATTCAGATAATTCTGGAATGTCACCTGCTTCAATGGCATCTGCAACAATACCGTTTGCTCTTAAGGTATTTACACAAATCCAATCATCGGTTTGGGTCTGTGTAAGTTCCCAACTGTGCGGGTATTTTCTTTTTGCATTTGAAGAGGTGGAATACCAAACAGTATCACCGGGAGTCGCACATCCCGTCATTGCGCCAGTGTTGGCGCAATGGAGCGTGAATTCTTCCCCATTTGGGGTGACAACGTCTGCTAAAAAACGCTTATATCGTTTTAGTAAAGTGGCGGATTGTAGCGGTTGCTCAGATTTCATAATGACTCCGAGGAAAATATGACCTTTAATAAAGCGCTAATGCTACAATGCCAAGCCAAGAAAGTTAATGAATCATGGAGCCTGTGTGCATTTATTGCCAATCTTTGATGTAACAGAAAAAATCGTTGCTGCGTTAAAACAATCCCCACAAGTTTTACTTCATGCTCCCACTGGTGCAGGTAAATCCACGGCGCTTCCCCTTTATTTACTGGAGCAAAATTGCTTTGATGGCAAAATAATTTTATTAGAGCCAAGACGAATTGCTGCCAAAAGTATTGCTTATCGTTTAGCCAGTCAGCTAAATGAAGAAGTTGGCAATACGGTGGGGTATCGAATGAAAGCGGAAAGCAAAGTCAGCTCAAAAACTCGACTTGAAGTGGTAACAGAAGGGGTATTAAACCGTATGTTACAGCAAGATCCAGAGTTGGCTGGCGTAAGCCTTGTGATTTTAGATGAATTTCATGAACGCAGTTTACAGGCTGATTTAGCATTGGCTTTATTGCTCGATGTACAAATGGGATTACGTGATGATTTGCGTGTGTTGATTATGTCAGCAACATTGGATAATCAAAAGCTCACCGCATTATTACCTGATGCTCCTATGATCAGCGCTGAAGGCCGTAGCTATCCTGTAGAACGAGTCTATTTTCCTATTAATACACATCAACCCTTTGAGCAAGAAATTGCCACTATGGCTTTACGATTACTTGCGCAAGAATCGGGTTCCATGCTGATTTTCTTGCCGGGTAGTGCCGAAATCGTGCGTGTTGCCGACATTCTAAAAGATAAAATAGATAACAATGTTTTGTTATTTCCTCTTTATGGTGCGCTTTCATTAGCTGAACAACAAAAAGCGATTGAACCCACAGAGAAAGGTTATCGGAAAGTCGTTCTTGCGACCAATATCGCAGAAACGAGTCTTACCATTGAAGGAATTCGTTTAGTCCTTGATAGTGCTATTGAAAAGCGTGCTCAATTTGATTTGAAAAGTGGTGTCACTAGCTTATTGCGTCAACGAACTAGTCAATCATCACAAACGCAAAGGGCTGGGCGAGCAGGGCGTCTTGAGGCAGGTATTTGCTGGCATTTAATAAGCCAAGAACAAGCAGAGCGCGTTGCTTCTCATCAATTGCCTGAAATATTGAGCAGTGATTTATCATCGTTATGGCTTTCTGTTTTGCAGTGGGGATGTCGTGATATTAATCAGTTGAGCTGGTTGGATACCCCAACACCACAAGCATTACATGCCGCTAAAGAGTTATTGTATCGTTTGGGTGCGATAGATAAACAAGGTGGATTAACACCACGAGGTTCACGTATGGCGCAATGGGGCATTGAGCCTCGATTAGCAGCAATTTTAGATTATGCGAGTGAGCAAAGTGATAATCATCTTGTTACTGCCGCACGTCTATGTGCAATTTTAGAAGAGCCACCAAGAGGACAAGAAATTAATCTAGAGTGGATTGCACAACAAAAAAACACCTTTTGGTCTCGACGTGAAAAACAGCTCTCTCAACATCGAAAAGGAACGTTTTGCTCGGAATTATTAGGTTCATTATTAGCAGTAGGATTTCCTGATAGGATTGCTAAAAATCGTGATAATCAAGGGCGTTTTCGTTTAGCAAATGGGCAAGGCGCTATGATGGATGACACGCAATCTATGAGTAATGCACCGTGGATTTTAGCGCCATTATTACTGCAAAATGCACATTATGCTGATGTCCGTATTTTATTAGCTTTGCCTATTGATATTGATGAAATATCAGCTACCTTTCCTAAGCTTATTGAAAATAATACCACGGTTGAATGGGATGAAAAACGCGGTACGTTAGTTGCATGGCAACAACGTCAATTAGGGCGATTAACCTTAAGTCAGCGTCAACTCGACAAGCCCAATAAACAGCAAATGCAACAAGCGTTATTGAATTGGTTAAGAGAGAACGGCTTAAGTGCTTTAGCACTTAGTGAAGAGACCCAACAGTTTTTTATTCGTCTTTCTTTAGCGAAAAAGTGGTGTCCAGAAGCTTTATTGCCTGATTTAGAAGAAGCTGTGTTACTTGAAACTTTAGAAACATGGCTCTTACCTGAACTTGGAGAAGTTCAGACATTAAAAGCATTACAACAAATTGATATTAATACGATTATTAAAAATCAATTAACATGGCATGAAAATCAGTTGCTTCAAAGCTTATTTCCAACGCATTATTTGGCGCCGACAGGGACAAAAGTGATTATCAATTATGATTTGGAGTTGCCGCCTGTGATTGCTATTCGTATTCAAGAAGTTTATGGCGAACAACAAAGCCCTATTATTGCGAATGGTCAATTGCCTGTTGTCATGGAATTATTGTCACCAGCACATCGTCCTATCCAAAAAACACAAGATTTGGCCACGTTTTGGGCAGGAAGTTATAAAGAGGTGCAAAAAGAGATGAAAGGGCGCTATCCAAAGCATTTATGGCCTGATGATCCAGCGAATACGGCACCGACTCGGCGAGTAAAAAAATATAGCCAATAAATGAATATTAGTTTCACCCCAGATCAATATGCTCTAGTTTTATTCGTATTTGAGAGCTTTCTTGTGGGATAACACAGAAAAATAGCGACAATGTTAGGCTTCTTTATCCCGTGATAAAGGGGTTTTAATGAGAGATACAGTTCATGAGTAGAAAGAAAAGACCAGCGAAACAAACCAAAAGAGGTCGTTCTTGGTTTTGGTTATTTGTCAAAATCGCCATTGTGGTTGCGGTTTTAATGGGCATTTATGGTGTTTATTTACATTCTCAAATCAAAGAGCGCCTTGATGGCAATGTTTGGGAATTACCTGCTGCGGTTTACGGACGTACCGTTAACTTAGAACCGGGCATGAATTATAGCCAAAAAGAGATGGTGAGCTTACTTGAGGGTATGCAATACCGCAATGTTAACAAAATCACACGTCCTGGCGAGTTTGTGGTAAGAGGCAACACCATTGAAATGTTGCGCCGACCATTTGATTTCCCTGATGGTCGTGAAGAGCAAATTTTAGCTAAATTAGCCTTTGAGCAAAATTCACTTGTTAGTATCACTAACATGGATAATCAGCGCCAATTTGGCTTTTTCCGTCTTGATCCTAAGCTGATTACCATGATGCAATCTGCAAATGGTGAGCAACGTTTATTCTTAGCGAGAGACAAATTTCCACAGTTATTAGTGGATACGTTAATTGCAACAGAAGATCGTCGCTTCTATGAGCATGACGGTATCAGCCTGTATTCTATTGGTCGTGCTGTATTAGCGAATTTTACTGCGGGTAAAGCGGTTCAAGGCGGTAGTACCTTAACGCAACAGTTAGTGAAAAACCTATTTTTGACTAACGAAAGAACGCTAAAAAGAAAGCTTAATGAAGCCTATATGGCAATCATTATGGATGCGAGTTATAGCAAAGATCGCATTTTAGAGCTGTATCTTAACGAAGTCTTTTTAGGGCAAAGTGGTGATGAACAGATCCGTGGTTTCCCATTAGCTAGCCTTTATTATTTTGGTCGTCCCGTTGATGAACTAAGCCTTGATCAGCAAGCGCTTTTAGTGGGTATGGTTAAAGGTGCATCAGCTTATAACCCTTGGCGTAATCCAAAAGCGGCGTTAGAGCGCCGTAATGTAGTGTTAAAATTACTGGAAACCCAAGAGATAATTGACCAAGAGCTTTATAATGTGCTTAGTGCGCGTCCTTTAGGAGTGAAGCCACGCAGTGAAGCGTTAACACCTCAACCTGCGTTTATGCAATTGGTTCGCCAAGAGTTACAAACAACCCTAGGCGATAAAGTAAAAGATTTATCGGGTACGAAAATCTTCACAACATTAGATCCTGTCTCGCAAGACGCGGCTGAAAAAGCGGTTGAAGTGGGTGTCGCTGATTTACGTAAAACACGTAAAATAGACGATCTTGAAGGGGCAATGGTGGTTGTTGACCGTTTAAGTGGTGAAGTTAGGGCGTTAGTAGGGGGCTCTCAACCACAATATGCGGGCTTTAACCGCGCATTATCAGCACGTCGTTCTATTGGCTCTCTGGCAAAACCTGCCACATATTTAACGGCATTAAGTGAGCCTGATCGTTTTCGTTTAAATACATGGCTTGCTGATGAACCTATTTCAGTGCCTATTCCGGGGAGTAAGCCTTGGCAACCCCGTAACTATGATCGCGGTTATAAAGGCAAATTAATGCTGGTGGATGCATTAGCAACCTCACGCAATATACCTACTGTAAATCTTGGTTTAGAAGTCGGATTAGATCGAGTAATTCAAACTTGGATTAACTTGGGCGCACCAGCGGAAAATCTGGAAAAAGTACCCGCGATGCTATTGGGTGCATTAAACTTAACACCAATGGAAGTAGCTCAAACCTTCCAAACAATTGGTAGTTTAGGTAATCGTGCAAAACTATCATCATTGCGCTCGGTTATTGCTCAAGATGGTACAGTGCTTTATCAAAGTTATCCTCAAGCGGAAACCACTGTTTCACCTCAAGCGGCTTATATGACGCTATTTGGTATGCAACAAGTGGTGAATTCAGGAACAGCATGGCGTGTATTAAAACCAAAATTTGGTAATTACAACCTTGCGGGTAAAACGGGTACCACTAACGATTTACGTGATAGTTGGTTTGCGGGGATTGACGGCAAAGAAGTGACGATTTCATGGATGGGTCGTGACAATAATGGTCCAACGAATTTAACGGGTTCAACAGGAGCATTATTGCTATATCGTAACTATTTAGAGAATCAGGCACCGTTGAAATTAAATCCACCAGCACCAGAAGATATCGCAGAGATGTCTGTTGATGCTCAAGGTAACTTTGCTTGTTATGGCGGTGGAGTGCGTACATTGCCAGTATGGACATCAAACCCAGATGGATTGTGTACGCCCGTTCAGCAAGATACCGATGAAAGTGGCGCGCCAAAGTGGTTACAAGATCTGTTTTCTGAGTAAGTCATCACGTAGGTTAGATCAAATCAAAACGGCACATAAGTGCCGCTTGTTTTTTTGTTGCTATAGCGTAGTTATTTTGAGTAAGTTTATTCTTCTAGCTACATAAGCTAAGACTAATTCTCTATGTTCTTCTGGCATATGGCTTTCATTATATGTATCAATAATGAGTTGGTGACTATTTATAATATCGCCTAGCCATTTTTGAGCAAGTTTAAGGTTAATATCAATATGTTCCGCCAGTAGAATGAAATCAAAACCAATATACTCACCATATTTTGAATTTAATCCTGGAGCTGTGTCTATATCGTTTTCTTCTAATGCAAGTAATGGGAGTGCAAGATATTCTGTAAAAGCTGAAGGATAAGGGACAACACTGACAAAATCATAAACTGGCGCTAGTGATGGAGGCGCGTTATCAGGTAAAATGATACCCATATTTCTTAAGTGGTAATCATTGTTTCCTAAAACATAGGCATAAACGATACGCAGAAAGATATCTCGTTTACTTTTAAGACTATTATTTACATTGGTGATTAAATATTTTGCAGCAGATTCATAGCTAACAGCCTTTTTGCCCTCAGAAAGCCCATATTTATCATTTATTCCCATCGAACCATCTAATTGTTCTTGATGCAATCGAACTGCATCAGAACCAATACGATCATATCGCTTAATAACAAAAGCAAATTCTTCTGGCTTTCCATCTTCTTGTTTAAAACGAAAAAGACCAAATGGTGGAATACTAAATTTTAGTCGTTGCATTACCATCATGGTCGCATGTTCATTTTCAGCGAGATAAGGATATTCTTCAGGTGAAGGTTTGAGGATATAAGTACCGTTATTATTAATGACTTGTAGAATGTTATCTTTTACATATAGTGAGAGTTTTGGCTGATAACCTGAAATGCTCATCCCTTTTTGGCGTTCAGGTAATTCTTGAATGAATTGACTACGTGTAAAGGGTAAATTCAGGATCATATCTTTATTGCTAAAAAGAGATTTTATTCCGAGCAGAGAATAGCCTGAGTCTAATTCCGACCCCTGTAATTTGTTTAGATTGATTAAACAATGTTGTAAATTCATAAAGTTATCTCTTTAAGTACAACAGCCCCTAATAAGTCATTACCATTTTTCATTAATAGACCAAACAAATCTTTATCATCAATTTTTTGAATTTCAGAGTAACGTTTACGTAACCATCCTTCTGGTGCTAGCCCTTTAAAAAAAGGGTGTAATTCTTCACTCCAATAATGCTCTGTTCTAACAGGCATACTTAAAGATATTGCTCTGCCTGTGTAGTTATCATAATAGTGAAAAATAAACCCATTTTCTTCTTCACTTAAAACACCAGCAGGCTTTTCATAAAGCCAGACTTCTATTTTTCGAGGCATAATTTAAATCCAAGTTCTTTCAATAAAGAATGAAGATTAATCGTTTTTGCCATTAATGGCTTGGCAACTATTCGTTTAAAAGTGGCTATAGATACATCAATTTGCATAGCCATCTCTTCATAGGTAATGCCTTGCTTTTTTAGCTCTAAGGTAATGATTTTTTTAATCTCATGCTCTTCTAGTGCAAATAGATTAAGTGATTTTTCAGGGTTGCATATCTCATTGAAATAACGATAGTTATTTGATTTTTGCTTAGAGTTTAATTCTAAGAATAGCCTTGTTTTTTCTTCAGCTGATAAATCATCGATTGTCTTCAAAATTTTATTAAGGCTCATTTTTGATACTTTTTCCTATTTTGATTGTGACGAGAGCATATATTTTCTCTAAAAAATAAGCAAAGTATCAAATATGATACTTTAAGTCGTATTTTAAAGCCACCATGGCAATAAATGATTAAATTTAACACGAAAGTATCAAATATGACGCTTCGATTTGTGTTTTAAAGTCATTATGGCAACAATGGGTTGAATTTAATTCAAAGATGTCAAAAATGATACTTCTATTGATATTGGATAGGAAAAAGAAATCATAACCGCCCGTAAAACGGGTGGTTATGATTTAAGACGCTGACGCGACTTAAACTGGCTAAAGCCAATAATAAAAAGCCAGTCACTTCACAATTGTGAACTAACTGGCTTTTATAAAGGGATATTTAAACTAGCCTTTCATTTTTCCAAAAGCATATTCCGCCGCATCAATAGTGCGTTGAATATCTTCTTTTGTATGAGCGATAGACATAAAGCCCGCTTCAAATGCAGAAGGCGCAAGGTAGACGCGTTTTTCCAGCATTAAGTGGAAGAATTGTTTAAAGCGCTCGACATCACAATTCATCACATCTTGGTAGCAAGTGACTTCTTTCGCATCAGTAAAGAATAGACCAAACATACCACCAACATGGTTGATAACCATTGGAATGCCTGCTTGTTGAGCTTTCTCAAGTAAACCGTCAGCTAGCATCGTTGTTAGCTCATCTAATGTTTGATGAACACCTGGCTGTGAAACTTCGTGTAAACACGCTAGACCCGCTGCCATTGCAATAGGGTTGCCTGATAAGGTTCCTGCTTGATAAACAGGGCCAATTGGCGCGAGTTTAGACATTACATCCATATGTCCGCCAAAAGCACCCACTGGCATACCTCCACCGATGATTTTACCAAGGCACGTTAAGTCAGGATCAACATCGTAATAGGCTTGTGCGCCACCTAATGCCACGCGAAAGCCTGTCATAACTTCATCAATAATCAGTAAAGCACCAAACTCATCACATAACGCACGTAAACCTGGTAAGAAGTCCGCTTTAGGTGGTACACAGTTCATATTGCCAGCAACGGGCTCCACGATGATACAAGCGACTTCTTCAGGATAGTTTTCAAATGCTTGGCGTACAGAGTTTAAGTCGTTGTAAGTGCAAGTTAAGGTGTGTTTGACAAAATCAGCAGGTACACCTGGTGAATTAGGTTGTCCCATCGTTAATGCGCCAGAGCCTGCTTTTACTAATAAGCAGTCAGCGTGACCGTGATAGCAACCTTCGAATTTGATGATTTTGTCACGTCCAGTATAGCCACGAGCAAGGCGAATGGCGCTCATTGTTGCTTCTGTGCCCGAGTTCACCATACGAACCATGTCCATTGATGGCACAAGTTCAGTGACTAGGTTTGCCATTTCAACTTCAGCGGCTGTTGGGGCACCAAAGCTTAAACCTTTTTGTACCGCATCAGTCACTGCATCACGAATAGCAGGGTGGTTGTGTCCTAATACCATCGGTCCCCATGAGCCAACATAGTCAAGGTAAGCGCGTCCGTCGGCATCATAAATATACGCACCATTAGCACGTTCAATAAAAAGAGGGGTTCCACCTACACCGTTAAATGCTCTAACAGGTGAGTTGACACCGCCGGGGATCACTTGTTGTGCGAGATTATAAAGCGTTTCAGACTTGCTCATGTCAGACTCCTAATGATGGGTGAGCGTAAGATTAAGGCGTATTCTAAAGCACCGCGCAGATGAAGCCAAATACACGGCAACAAGATTTTGATTTATCACTGTTATTGTGAGTACGTGATTTATCTTAAAAAGTGATAGGTAGCAAAAAGTGTATTTTGTCCACAACAAACTTGAAGGTTATGAGCAGGTATTAGATAATCATCACATTATATCAGCAAGAAAGATAAATTTTTGCTGGCTGTTTTTTTTGCTGGAATACCCAGTCTGGAGTGAACAATGAGTGATGATATGGCTCTGCCGTTACAATTTACTGACGCGGCTGCAAATAAAGTAAAAGATCTGATTGCAGATGAAGAAAATCCAAATCTGCGTTTACGTGTTTATATCACGGGCGGCGGTTGTAGCGGATTCCAGTATGGTTTTACCTTTGATGATGCAATGAACGAAGGCGATATGACCATAGAAAAACAAGGTGTTGCCTTAGTGGTTGATCCTATGAGCTTGCAGTATTTAGTGGGCGGTTGTGTGGATTATACCGAAGGGTTAGAGGGGTCGCGTTTCATTGTAACTAATCCTAATGCTAAGAGTACCTGTGGTTGCGGCTCTTCTTTCAGTATCTGATCCTTCTTTGGCGTCGTGGCTGTGCAGTAGTGCTGTGGCGTTATAGCACCGCTCGTAATGCTTTGTGCTGTTTATCTTCTTTGGCGTCGTGGCTGTGCAGTAGTGCCACGGCGTTAGAGCAGTGCTCGTAATGCTCACATACTAATGTATGCTCCGCTTACTGCGCGCTGTCTGCCTTGTTGCACTGCTTGCTTGCTCACGACTTTTGTCTGTCGGTTAAAATTTTTTTCTCTTCTTTATTCTTTCTGAGCTTATTTCATAAAATCACTCATTCATTATTAGCGATGGCTTCGCAGATTTGCTGTGCTGCATTAATAATACGTGGTGAAGAGCGACTAAAACTGTCTTCATCAATAGCAATAACTGGAACAGTAAGCTGGGGTTGCCAAAATGTTTGTACGGTAGGTATTTGCTCTGCTTTACCACTGAATATAATCAAATCAGGTCGCTTTGTAAGTACTTGCTCACGACTTACTTGAGGCCAAGTGACAGGGCTATTAGCAAAGATATTCTCCCCACCGCAAAGCGCTGTAATATGGCTCTGTAATGTGCGAGCTGATGTCGTAAATAAAGGTTGCATCCCAAACTGAATAAACACCTTTTTTTTAGGGTGATTCGATATATTTGATACATATTTTTGCTGTAACGCTCGATATTGCTGGCGCAATTGTTGGGCATTTTTTAATGCTATATCAGGATGATGGCTATAATTGGAAAGAGTAACGAGATCGTCTGCGATTTCTTCAATACTTTGTGGATCAGAATAAATGATAGAAATACCCAAAGCTTTTAATTGATCTAATGAACGTTGTGGATTACCGCCTTGCCATGCAATCACTAAATCAGGCTTTAATAATAGAATGCGCTCTATATTAATACCTTGCCAATTGGCAACTTGTTCAATATTTTTAGCATCCTCTGGATAATCAGAGTAAGCACTAACTCCGACAATATTATCACCCATACCTGCGGCATAAGCCATTTCAGTGGCAGATGGTGATAGTGTAATAACACGATCAGCAGGCGTGATAGCAATGGCGAACTTGAACCAAAATAATGAACAGAGTAATAACCAAAAATTGATAAATAAACGCATTACTTTTCCAATAGTAAAAAATACCCACCTATTTTTTATCTTAGAATAAGTAAAAAATAAAGGCGGGGTATTGATAAAGCGATATTAGGATTATCTCGACTTAATTAGTCTTTTAATTTATCCAACATCGCTGTCACCATTAAGCTTGATTGTTCTGCAGCAACAGATAAAAACTCATCAAAACTTAAGTGCGATTCTTTATCTGCTACATCAGAAATAGCACGAACCACAACAAATGGTGTACCAAACTGATGGCAAACATGGCCAATCGCGGTCGATTCCATTTCTACGGCTGCAACATCTGGGAATGTGCGACGAATACGGGCTAAAGGTTCAGCGCCATTAATAAAGGCATCACCACTACAAATTAAACCGCGAACAGCATTTAATTTTAGCGATTCAATACATTCTTCTGCTATTTGAACAAGTTTGGGTTCAGCAATAAAAGCAGGAGGACATTGTGCCATTTGACCAGGTTCATAACCAAACGCAGTAACATCTGCATCGTGATAGCGAACTTCCGTTGAAACAACGATATCACCAACATTCAATCTTGAGTCTAAGCCACCCGCAGAGCCAGTATTGATAACGACATCAGGACGAAAATGCTCAAGTAATAATGTTGTACCAATCGCCGCTGCAACTTTACCAATACCTGATTTTAATAATGCAACATCAACACCGTTGATTGTGCCTGTATAGATTTCACAGCCGCCACGAGATAAGATTTGGCAATCTTCAATTTTCTCACGCAGAAGTGTGACTTCTTGCTCCATTGCACCTATTACGCCAACTCTCATTGTGTCATACTCACTTGTAGGTTAATAATAAATAGAAATTTAAATAGAGTTTAACATCTATCGGAAAAACACGATATAACACAAAGAATAGAGAATTCGTTTCATCGAAACCAGAAAGAGGACAGAAATGATCGATTTTAAGCTGAAGTTAAATTATCAACGCAAATATAACAGCAGTGATATCGATATTAACGATGAAATACAGGTTTCTCGTCAATTTGAAAGTGATCGTGGACGTATTATTAACTCAGCCGCTATTCGTCGTTTACAACAAAAAACGCAAGTATTTCCCCTAGAGCAAAATTCTGCTGTACGTAGCCGTCTTACTCATTCTCTTGAAGTTCAACAAATTGGGCGTTATATCGCTAAACAGATTATTGGCGAATTAAAGAAACAAAATAAGCTTGAAGAATATGGTTTAAGTGATCGTATTGATAGTTTAGAAAGCTTAATTGAGATGGCGTGCTTAATGCATGATATTGGTAACCCGCCTTTTGGACATTTTGGTGAAGCCGCGATTAAGCATTGGTTTCAAAAAGTATTATCACCAGAGGCGACAGCCGAATTCGATAGTTGTCCTTTTATTCCTATGCAGTATTCAGCTAAAGTGCAATTAAATGAATTGCGACAAACTTTACGCCAAGATTTATGTCAATTTGAAGGGAATGCTCAAGCTATTCGAATGGCGCATCATCTGCTTAAATTGAATTTAACCTATGCTCAAATAGGTTGTGTATTGAAATATACCCGTCCTGCTTATTGGCAAGGGGAAGTGCCTAAAGAATATAGCTATTTAATGAAAAAACCGGGGTATTACTGGTCTGAATTAGCATTCGTAAAAGAAGTGCAAGAAAAATTAGATATGGGTGAATTTTGTCGCTTTCCTCTCACTTATATTATGGAAGCGGCTGACGATATCTCTTATTGTATTGCGGATTTAGATGATGCGGTAGAAAAGGGGATTTTTGATATCAACCGCCTTGTTCACCTTTTACGAGATGCATGGCGTGAAAATGGTGATGTGATTGAAGGTGATTTATTCGATATTACTGTGAATCGTGCTTATAAAAAAGTCGATCAAAATGAAGCCAAACGCAGTATGCAAGACCAGTTTTTTATGTATTTACGAGTTTATATTACTGGAAAATTAGTGCCTTATACGGCGTACCGTTTTATAAAAAACCTTCCCCAAGTTTATGAAGGGAGCTTTAATCATGCCTTGCTTGAAGGAAATAGTGCGGAACATCGTTTATTAACGACATTAAAAAGTGTCGCTAAAAAATGGGTATTTAGCCATCCTGAAGTTGAAGAGCTTGAAATGAAAGGATATCGCGTGATCAGTGGATTACTTGATATCTATAAGCCCTTGCTTTTATTATCAACGGAAGATTTTTTAAGATTGCATAAATATAATGAACATCCTAAATATGTAATTGAGACGCGTTTATATCATAAGCTTTCTGTTAAGCATAAACTGGCTTATAACGAGATGTTAGAAAAGCTAGATGATATAAATTCTGAAAAAGGAAAAATGTTAGAGTTTTATTATCGCACAAGATTAATTCAAGATTATATCAGTGGAATGACCGATCATTATGCTTATGAAGAATATAGGAAATTAATGGTTTGTGATTAATTTATAATCATTAAGAGAAACGCTATCTAATTGATTGGTGATGATTTTTAGACTTTTCTTAGTGATAATAAAGATTTATTAAAATAACAGAAAATAGATGTTATTAATTGTAAATATATTCAATATAAAAGTTATATATAATATTTGTTAGTTATAGAACAATATAAAATCCATAAAACAAGTATCTTAGGTTGTGATCATTAAAAGTTTCTCATTTTAACAAAAATATTGCTTATATCAGTTAAGTAAATAACTTGTTCGATGTTATACTCTCCCCATGTTTTCTTCTGAAATGCATAGTCATTCATGTAACGCTGAAAAACATACAGCGTATTCTAAAACGATGTCATTTTACTGTTAATCCGTCATTGATACTTAATTTAATACTATGGTGCAGTTTTATTCCCCTAAAAAACGTCCTGTGAAAAAACAGGCAACAACTCTGGAAGTGACCGCCAGTGCATTGGATGCAAATGGTCAAGGTATTGCTCATGCTGAGGGCAAAACGATTTTTGTAAAAGGACTACTCCCACAAGAAACTGCTCGTATTCGTTTAACAGAAGAAAAGCGCCAGTTTGCTAAAGGCGAGGTTATTAAGCGTTTGACTACCAGCGAACAGCGTATAGCGCCTCATTGTGAATATTATGAGCGTTGTGGTGGTTGTCAGCAGCAGCATGTACCTATTGCGCTACAACGTACAACAAAAGCAGGTGTGTTATCGCACCTTATTAAGCGTGAAACGGGTGTGATTATTTCAGCCGAGCCTGTGATTGCGGGAGCTGAATATGGCTATCGCCGTAGAGCAAGATTGGGATTACGTTATCAACCAGAAAAAGGGTTGGTGATGGGCTTTCGCCAAGAGCGCTCTAATGATTTGGTCATGATAAAAAAATGCCCAGTATTAAAGCCACAGCTAAATGATTTATTGTCTCCTCTTTGGACATGCCTTAAAAATTTAACATCAGTATGTGATTTAGGGCATGTTGAAATGGTGCTCGCTGATAATGGGCCGCTGGTTATTTTACGCCATCTATCGCCATTGCCTGAGAGTGATAAACAGAGTTTGCGTGATTTCTCTCAAACTCATCAAGTTACGATGTATCTTGCAGGTAATAATAGCGAGATAGCACGATTAACTTCAATTGAGAAGGAACCCTTCTATCAAATAGAAGGTCTTAATTTACGTTTTGCACCCACTGATTTTATTCAAGTGAATGATGAAATAAATCCTAAGATGGTTGCTCAGGCTATTGAGTGGCTTGATTTATCGCCAGAAGATCGCGTGTTAGATCTGTTTTGTGGTATGGGGAATTTTACCTTACCTATCGCAAAACGCGTCAGTGAAGTGGTGGGTATAGAAGGTGTGCCCGCACTGGTTGACATGGCGAAAAAAAATGCAGAACTAAACCAATTAGGTAATGCGCATTTTTGGCATGCAGATTTATCGGCTGATTTTTCTGCGATGCCGTGGTCGAAAGAAGGGTTTAACAAAGTATTGTTAGATCCTGCAAGAGCAGGGGCTTTGGAGGTAATGTCACATATTGTGAAGTTATCCGCAGAAAAAATCGTGTATGTCTCCTGTAATCCGACCACGTTAGCCAGAGATAGTAAGATATTATTAGATTCTGGATATCAGCTTATCGGTTTAAAAATGTTGGATATGTTTCCACAAACGGGTCATCTGGAATCAATGGCACTGTTTAGTCGAAAATAAACAGTTAGCCAGTAAATAAGTCGCAAATAAGATTTATACCGTGTAGGGAGAGAATATGGTTGCAGTAAGAAGTGCTCACTTAACACCTGCAGGAGAGTTTGCTGTTGATAAATGGGTCAATAGCTTGAACTTAACCCATGTCAATGCGGGTAGTGAAATCATGCAAACCTGGGAATACTGCCATCGTACTGTTCAAGGGCGTGAAGATGCCGAACTGCTATTGTGGCGTGGTGTTGAAATGGTTGAGCTTCTTTCGACATTAAGCATGGACAAAGACAGCATGAGGGCAGCGCTTCTTTTCCCACTTGCTGAAGAAAATCTTATTGATCAGGAAATCATTACTGAACATTTTGGTGATGCGATTTGGAGCTTAGTACGTGGTGTAATGGAAATGGACGCCATACGCCAGTTAAAAGCAACGCATACCAATGAAACAAGTTCTGTTCAGGTGGATAATGTTCGCCGTATGTTGTTGTCTATGGTGGAAGATTTCCGTTGTGTGGTCATCAAACTTTCAGAGCGTATTGCCCATTTACGAGAAGTGAAAGATGCCACAGAAGATGAGCGCGTACTGGCTGCAAAAGAGTGTTTTAATATTTATGCACCATTAGCCAACCGATTGGGTATTGGGCAATTAAAATGGGAATTAGAAGATTTCTGTTTCCGTTATCTTCATCCTGATGAATACAAAAAAATAGCCAGCTTGCTTCATGAGCGTCGTATCGACCGCGAACAGTATATTGATAATTTTGTCAGTACAGTACGCGGTTATATGAAAGAAGAGAATGTTGATGTAGATATTTATGGTCGTCCCAAACATATCTATAGTATCTGGCGCAAAATGAAGAAAAAGAATCTTGCATTTGATGAGCTGTTTGATGTGAGAGCGGTGCGTATAGTTGTAGAACGTCTTCAAGATTGTTATGCCGCATTAGGTATTGTGCATACTCATTTCCGCCATTTACCAGATGAATTTGATGATTACGTTGCAAATCCAAAGCCAAATGGTTACCAATCTATTCATACCGTTGTTTTAGGGCCTGAAGGTAAAACGGTTGAAATTCAAATTCGTACTCGACAAATGCATGAAGATGCTGAATTGGGTGTGGCTGCGCACTGGAAATATAAAGAAGGTGCAACAGGCGCTGCGACGAAAGGTGGTACAGGCAGCTATGAAAACCGCATTGCATGGTTACGTAAACTGATTGCATGGCAAGAAGAGATGGCGGATTCTGGCGAAATGCTGGATGAAGTTCGTAGCCAAGTCTTTGATGACAGGGTTTATGTGTTTACGCCAAAAGGTGATGTGGTTGATTTACCTGCGGGTTCTACACCGCTTGATTTTGCATATCATATTCACAGTGATGTGGGGCACCGTTGCATTGGGGCAAAAATTGGCGGACGTATTGTGCCATTTAGCTATCAATTACAGATGGGCGACCAGATTGAAGTTATTACGCAAAAACACCCAAATCCAAGTCGCGATTGGTTAAATCCTAACTTAGGTTATGTCACGACAAGCCGTGGACGGGCGAAAATTCACAATTGGTTCCGTAAGCAAGATCGCGATAAAAATATTCTTGCGGGGCGTCAGATCTTAGATAACGAATTGGCGCATATGGATATCAATATGAAAGAAGCAGAAAAACTGCTGATCGCACGTTATAACGTTCATAGTGTTGATGAAGTATTAGCAGGTATTGGTGTCGGTGATATTCGAATCAATCAGTTGGTAAACTTTATTCAAAGTCGATTGAATAAAGCCACCGCGGAAGATGAAGATAAAGAAGCACTGCGGACACTCGAAAACAAAACGCCAGCACCAAGAACCACTGGTTCGGGTGGAAGTATTGTTGTCGAAGGTGTAGGTAACTTAATGCACCATATTGCACGTTGTTGCCAGCCTATTCCGGGTGACAATATTGTCGGCTTTATTACTAAAGGTCGTGGTATTTCGATTCACCGTGCTGACTGTGAGCAACTTGCTGAATTACTTTCTCATGCACCAGAGCGTATTGTTGATGCGGTATGGGGAGAGAATTATTCCAGTGGTTATTCATTGGTAGTACGTGTTGTAGCGAATGATCGTAGTGGGTTATTACGCGATATAACGACAATTTTAGCGAATGAAAAAGTAAACGTACTGGGTGTGAGTAGCCGTAGTGATGTGAAGCAACAAATTGCGACAATTGATATGAATATTGAGATTTATAATCTCCAAGTATTAGGTCGTATTTTGGCAAAACTTAATCAGTTGCCTGATGTGATAGAGGCGAAACGCTTTTCTCACTAAAAGATGAAAATGATAAGATGCCGAGACAACTGTTCTCGGCATTTTTTTATCTAAAAATCAGAAAATTTGTATATTTAGTTAGTAATTTAATTGCTAGGATTTATTTAAAATAAATATGGTTTTAAATAAAAGGGATCTAACGGATAACGATGAAAATAACTAAAAAATACTATATTAATAATATGTGTTGGGGATGGTTTATTGGCGCTCTATTTTTATACTCTTGCTTAGAGTATGAGTTGAAGTATGAAAGTCTAATATTGTTAATTAGTATTTCTGGTATTGGATTATATCCGTTGGCTAAATGGGGGATTGAATATTTTTTTCTTCAATTTACTACTAGAGAATTTTGGAATCGAGGACTATTTTTAGATACAGCTGGTAAAGCTGGTGGTTTAGCTTTATATAGTTTCATCGTGTTTTTATTATCTATACCAATTACAATAATTTTTATATTATTTGTGTTAGTGAAAAGGTTGTTCCTCTAAATAAACAACCTTTAAAGTATTAATTAAATACCAATCAAATTATTGGCTTTTTCAATTAAGTCGTTATCAATCAATGCTCCAATACTTGCTATAAGCAATCCATATCCTAATACCCCTATGGGACCACCTAGAAGTACACTAAATGTAAATCCTGCTACAGATGTAGCCGCCATTCCTACAAATATAGTCTCTGCTTTAACAAAAAATGGACGCCAATTATCTGTTTCTGTTGCTTTTATTAACTCTATCGATAGATCTTTGACGTCAAGAGCTTTACTCACAAAAAACATACCTTTACTAAATTTTTTTAATTTTTGAGCAATATCATCGAGTTTGATCGATTCCAATGCAGTTGCAATAGCTTTACGATCTTTGGCATTAATTCTTCTATTGATATCCGCTTTGTATTTTTCGTAAGCTTTTAGCGCATCATCAACGTTACGGATGGTTTTTCCTCTGGCTTGTTGTGCTAAAGACTCCGCTAATTTCCTTGCTTTATCACCATAAGCATTAAACACTTCTTTATAAAAATCAGCAGTAAACTTTATTGAATCATGCAACGGCTTAAAATCATCGTTTGTTTGTTCTTTTTTATTTGCTTGTTGCGCTAAAATATCAGCAATTTGGAAATTACGACGTGTAAACGTCATATTCTTGTGGAAATTTTGGCATGCAGATTTAAAATCTTGTTCTCTGATATATTTTTGCATCTCAGGGAAATTATTTATATTGTCTGCACCTTTATCTGCATATAAGGCATGTAAAGCTAATCTAACTGAGGGTAACCAGCGGGAATATTCCCCAAATTTTTCACCTATATTTTGTAACATAGGGTCTGGATGAGGACTAAAATGAATATCAAAAAGAAAACCATTTATATAGTTCATTTTTTGGTAAAACATTCTACTTAGATTCAGGTCTGCTTCAAATATACGACCTATATTTTCATTATTTAATGGAATATTATTTTCTTCCATATTTAATAATAGCAATGGAGAACTTTCATTAAACTCGTTTGATCTATGCATTAAAGCACGGCCATAGGGTCGCATTCTTAATGCTTTTTTTAATGCTAATTCGGTTTTCTGTTTTAAGTAAGATTTACATTCATTTTTAAACTCAGGGCAATTTTTCTTTCCGCAAACAGGGCATTCTTGATTTTTATCCTGCATAAAAGTATTGCAAATTATATTTGTTGCTTGATTAAATGAGAAGTTATTATTAAACGCATATTCAGGAATATAACTGTTATGTGGTGTTATAGTGAGTGAACTAAATTGAATTACATTTAAACTCATTTTATTACTCCTTTGATAAACAGTTGTGTTTATAAATACGGATAAAAATGACGTATTTATATAGAGTTGAAAAATGGATTAGCTATAGTGAGGAGTATATTTGTAAATAATGAATTTATGGTTCTATTTAAAATGTTATTGTTCTTTCAAAAAAGTTATTTTTAAAATATAGGGCTTGAAATGATAAGATGCTGAGACAACTGTTCTCGGCATTTTTTTATCTAAAAATATGTTAAACAGGATAAAGCTAACTCTTATTTAAAAGGCAATGTGATGTCAGAAAATCGTGAAATCTTTCGTTTATTAGAAATTATGGCACAGCTACGTGATCCTAATACTGGATGTGAATGGGATAAAGTGCAGACTTTTGACACCATTGCACCTTATACATTAGAAGAAACCTATGAAGTATTAGATGCCATTACGCGCAAAGATTTTGCTGATTTAAAAGAAGAGTTAGGCGATTTACTTTATCAAGTCGTTTTTTATTCACGAATGGCACAAGAGCAAAATCTATTTGATTTTAATGATGTCTGCGAAGCCATTAGCAATAAATTAGAACGTCGCCATCCTCATATTTTTGTATCTGAAAGTGACAATAATTTCGCCACCGAAAAGCACCGTTGGGAAAAGCTCAAAGCTCAAGAGCGTGAAGCCAAAGCTCTATTTTCATTGTTAGATGATATCCCTGTGTCATTGCCCGCTTTAATGAAAGCTGAAAAAATCCAAAAACGATGTGCTTCTGTGGGATTCGATTGGAATGAACTAGAGCCTGTTTTAGGTAAAGTTTATGAAGAAATTGATGAAGTGATGGCTGAAGTGAAAAAAGAGCCTCAAGATGCCTCTCGAATTGAAGATGAGTTAGGCGATTTACTGTTTTCTGTGGTGAATTTATCACGCCATTTAAAACAAAAACCTGAACAAGCACTCAATCGAGCATGCAGAAAATTTGAACAACGCTTTCGTTTTGTTGAAAAAACGCTCTCAGAAGAAGGTATAGGCATAGAAAATGCCTCATTGGAAGAGATGGAGATCTGTTGGCAGAAAGCAAAAGGACAACAGGTTGAGTGAATTGTGACACGCAAATTAACGCCAGCGTGACATAAAGTGCGATAAAAATAGTCTATAACATCTCGTTTTTTCAGCGATTTTTATAAAAGATTTTAAAAAGCGAAATTATAAAAGGTAATTTCGTTTTTTTGTTTTTGGGTGATTTAAAATCTTGTAGTTACATTTTATTGCATTAAAAATGTGATTAACCTCAAAAAAATTAAAAGCATGATCATAAGCAAAAGATCTCGCTATAAACCTGCTACACTTAATACCGTGAAAAAAATAAAGCATCTCTTCTTTAAAAGTGATATCTTAGCTGAAAGGATTAAGCTAAAATGCTTGAGAAATATTTTCACGGGTTTAGTTAATTGAATTTTTACTGTTTTTTCGTGTTTAAACGGATAAGTGGCGTGATGAAAAAGAACTTTATACTACTAAGAATGTTTGTAGCGAAAATAAGGTTCGGGTATACTGTGTTCCCGTCCAGTTATATCCATCATCCTAATACACCTAAACTTTCAGGTTCAGCATGAAAACGAATTATATTTTTGTGACCGGCGGGGTCGTATCCTCTCTGGGTAAAGGCATTGCCGCAGCCTCTCTGGCGGCTATACTCGAAGCCCGTGGACTCAATGTCACCATGATGAAGTTGGATCCGTATATCAACGTCGATCCAGGTACTATGAGCCCAATTCAGCACGGGGAAGTCTTCGTCACTGACGATGGTGCTGAAACTGATCTCGACTTAGGGCACTATGAGCGCTTTATTCGCACGAAAATGACTCGTCGTAATAACTTCACGACAGGTCGCGTATACTCTGAAGTATTACGTAAAGAGCGCCGTGGTGACTATCTTGGGGCTACAATTCAAGTTATTCCTCATATCACTAATGAAATCAAAGAACGTATTATCCGTGGCGGTGAAGGTCATGATGTTGTTTTAGTTGAAGTCGGCGGGACAGTTGGTGATATCGAATCTTTACCATTCTTAGAAGCGATTCGCCAAATGGCAGCAGAAGTGGGTCGTGAGCACACATTCTACCTGCATTTAACTTTGGTGCCTTATTTAGCTGCTTCTGGTGAAGTGAAAACCAAACCAACTCAGCATTCTGTAAAAGAGTTACTGTCGATCGGTATCCAGCCTGATGCGTTGATTTGCCGTTCAGACCGCGTTATTCCTGCGAACGAACGTGCCAAAATTGCACTGTTCTGTAATGTGCCAGAAAAAGCGGTTATTTCATTAAAAGACGTCGATTCCATTTATAAAATCCCTGCACTATTGAAATCACAGGGATTAGATGATTATATCTGTAAACGATTCAGCTTAGATTGCCCAGTTGCAAATCTTGCAGAGTGGGAACAAGTTATTTACGAAGAAGCTAATCCTGAAGGCGAAGTGACCATTGGTATGGTGGGTAAATATGTCGAATTACCAGACGCCTATAAATCAGTGATTGAAGCGTTAAAACATGGCGGTTTCAAAAGCCGTGTTGCAGTAAATATCAAATTGATTGATGCACAAGATGTTGAAACCCGTGGCGCTGATATGCTTAAAGGGTTAGATGCAATCTTAGTACCAGGCGGTTTTGGTGAACGTGGCGTTGAAGGCAAAATTATGGCCGCTCAATTTGCCCGTGAAAATAAAATCCCTTACTTGGGCATTTGCTTAGGTATGCAGGTTGCTATGATTGAGTTTGCTCGTAATGTTGCCAATATGGCAGATGCGAACTCCACTGAATTTGCACCAGATTGTAAATATCCAGTCATTGCGTTAATCACAGAATGGCGTGATGAAGACGGTAATGTCGAAGTGCGTTCAGAAGACAGTGATTTAGGTGGCACGATGCGCCTTGGTGCTCAGCCTTGCCATTTAAGTGGTGATAGCTTAGTACGTACTCTGTATGGCAAAAACACCATTACAGAACGCCATCGTCACCGTTATGAAGTGAATAATCTGCTATTAAAACGTATCGAAGATGCGGGTTTACGTATCGCAGGTCGTTCAGTAGATAACAAGCTGGTGGAAATTATTGAAAATCCAAACCACCCTTGGTTTGTTGCTTGTCAGTTCCACCCAGAGTTTACCTCAACGCCGCGTGACGGCCATCCGTTATTTGCAGGCTTTGTGAAAGCAGCCTTTGATAACCAAAAAGGTCTGCTGAAATAGGATATATGAGAAGAGATAGGGTATCTCTTCTCGGAAATTTAACTTGTACAGAGGAAAACCGAATGTCCAAAATCGTTAAAGTACTTGGTCGTGAAATTATTGATTCTCGTGGCAACCCAACAGTTGAAGCAGAAGTTCACTTAGAAGGTGGTTTTGTTGGTATGGCGGCTGCTCCATCAGGCGCATCAACAGGTTCTCGCGAAGCTTTAGAATTACGTGATGGTGATAAATCACGTTTCTTAGGTAAAGGTGTTCTGAAAGCGGTTGCTGCTGTTAATGGTCCAATCGCTAAAGCGATCCTTGGCCAGGATGCAAAAGACCAAGCTAACATCGATAAAATCATGATCGATTTAGACGGTACTGAAAACAAATCAAACTTTGGTGCAAACGCAATCCTAGCGGTTTCTTTAGCAAACGCAAAAGCGGCTGCTGCTGCGAAAGGTATGCCTTTGTACGAGCACATTTCTGATCTGAACGGTACTCACGGTCAATATTCTATGCCTCTGCCAATGATGAACATCATCAATGGTGGTGAGCACGCAGATAACAACGTTGATATCCAAGAATTCATGATCCAACCAGTTGGCGCACCGACTCTGAAAGAAGCAGTGCGTATGGGTTCAGAAATCTTCCATCACTTAGCAAAAGTGCTGAAAGCAAAAGGTATGAACACTGCAGTTGGTGACGAAGGTGGTTATGCACCAAACTTAGAATCTAACGCTGCTGCATTAGCTGCTATCAAAGAAGCAGTTGAGAAAGCAGGTTACGTTTTAGGTAAAGACGTTACTCTTGCTATGGACTGTGCAGCTTCTGAGTTCTACAACAATGAAACTGGTAACTACGAACTGAAAGGCGAAGGTAAAACCTTCACTTCACAAGAGTTCACTCATTACTTAGAAGAGCTGACTAAACAATACCCAATCGTTTCTATCGAAGATGGTTTAAACGAATCTGACTGGGATGGTTTCGCATACCAAACTAAAGTTCTTGGTGACAAAATCCAACTGGTTGGTGACGACCTGTTTGTAACTAACACTAAGATCCTGAAAGAAGGTATCGATAAAGGCATCGCTAACTCAATTCTGATCAAATTCAACCAAATCGGTTCACTGACAGAAACTTTAGCAGCAATCAAAATGGCGAAAGATGCTGGCTACACAGCAGTTATCTCTCACCGTTCTGGTGAAACTGAAGATGCAACTATCGCTGACTTAGCAGTGGGTACAGCAGCAGGCCAAATCAAAACGGGTTCAATGAGCCGTTCTGACCGTGTTGCTAAATACAACCAACTGATCCGTATCGAAGAAGCATTAGGTAATAAAGCGCCTTTCAACGGTCTGAAAGAAGTTAAAGGCCAAGCATAATCGCTTATTTGATTAGAAAATCTAATTGATTCTAAATGGGTAAACCTGATGTTTACCCATTTTTTTTGCCTAAATATAAAAAAAATAAAATTACCGCAGCCTTTAAACGATCAAAAAGTGTGATGCATAAGAGATAATAGTGTTCAATTATTACTCTTTTATTAATAAATTGGTTAATTCTCGTGGATGAGATCCCAATTATCGCTTTTGCGCATTTTCAATGGTGCGAAATGTTTTTATATTTCACATATAACCTATTTCGTTAACAATTCAAGCTTAGTGAACCTAATGTTCACATCAGTTAATGTGGAGTATTATCATGGACGCGTCCAATTTAGCCCCATCGGCAAAATCAAGCCCGATAAATAAGAGAGGGTTAATTATTCTAGCAATAGATGTTGTTTTGCTACTGCTATTGTTAGAGTTTTTACCTTATGATCCAAAGGCTAATGCTGGCCTAGCATTAATGGTATTTGTAGGGGTACTATGGCTAACTGAAGCTATTCATGTAACGATCACGGCATTATTCATTCCTATTTTAGCCGTTGTACTTGGGCTAATGAATACCAATGAGTCATTAAAATCATTTGCTAACCCTATCATTTTCTTGTTCTTTGGTGGATTTGCTTTAGCGACAGCACTTCATATTCAAGGGTTAGATCGCTTAATTGCTAACCGCTTACTAATGATTGCAAAAGGTAAACTTTCAGTCGCGGTATTACTGTTATTTGGCGTTACTGCATTACTCTCCATGTGGATCAGTAACACTGCAACAGCAGCAATGATGCTCCCTTTAGTCTTAGGTATTTTATCTAACTTAGATATTCGTTCAGAGCGTAATACTTTTGTATTCGTATTATTAGGTGTGGCTTATAGTGCCAGTATTGGTGGTTTAGGTACGTTGGTTGGTAGCCCACCAAATGCGATTGCCGCAGCTCAACTGAACTTAGATTTTATTACGTGGATGAAGTACGGTATTCCAATCATGTTGGTGCTATTGCCTATCATGTTTATTGTGATGTACCTGATGCTACGTCCTAACTTAAAACACAAATTTGACTTAAAACTAGAAGTGTTAGAGTGGAATAACAAACGTGTTATCACCATGATTATCTTCTTAGTTACCGTATTTTGCTGGATCTTCAGCTCTTTCATCAGCAGTGCTTTTGGTGGTGTAAAAGATTTAGATACAGTTATTGCTGTGAGCGCGGCCATTGTTATTGGTGTAACTGGTGTCGCAAGTTGGAGTCAAATACAAGAAAACACAGAGTGGGGCGTATTAATGCTGTTTGGTGGTGGTTTAACGCTGAGCGCAATTTTACAGTCTTCTGGTGCAAGTTTGGTTATGGCTGACTTTATGAAAGATACTTTCGGTAATAGCCATTGGTTTGTGATTATTCTTGCCGTGACCACCTTTATCATCGTATTAACTGAATTTACCAGTAACACAGCAAGTGCCGCATTGTTAGTGCCAATCTTTGCAACAGTAGCACAAGCATTAGGCATGCCTGTAATGGCGTTAACAATGATTATCGGTATCGGTGCATCTTGTGCATTTATGTTGCCTGTTGCAACCCCACCAAATGCGATTGTCTTTGGTTCAGGTTACATTAAACAAACTGAAATGGTACGTGTTGGTGGTGTACTAAACTTAGTGTGTATCTTTGTTATCTCTCTGTTTGCTTGGTTCTTCTGGCTGTAAGTGAATACGCTGAATTAATCAGGTAGAGTTAAAAAAACAAGGCGCTTGATAAGTTAATATCAGGCGCTTTTTTTATTGGCAATAAAAAAGCCATCGACATTTATCACCAGTAAGGTATCAAACATATCGATGACTTTTAAAGAAGCATAAAACAGAGACGATATTAACTATTTAGTATAAAGCGTGAGTTGTGTACCCGGTTTTAACATCTTAATGTCGGCGTTCCAGCTCATTAATAATTTAAGATTAATGCCGTGACGGCGGGCAATACTGTAATAAGAGTCACCTTGGCGTACTTTATAGTAGCTTGGTGAAGGTTTTGTTGGTTTCGTTGTCGTGGTATTACTGACACTACCTGCATTATGAATTTTTAATGTTTGACCAACCAGTAATGTGCTCTTTGCATTCAATCCATTAATACGCTGTAAGTCTTTTACACTCATATTGTAGCGACGAGCAATAGCGTAAAAAGAATCCCCTGAACGAACCTTATAAACGCCTTCTTGCTTAATAGATTGATTCGTTTTGGCAACAGCCAAGCGAATAGTTTCTAATACAGCTTCGTCTTCAAAAGCGTTGCGGAATTGGTCAAGCTTGTTGCGAGGCAACATAATGACATGAGGGCCATTCGGTGCGGTTATTCCACGCTTATAGCCGGGATTATAATCTTTTACTGTATTAATAGGTAACTGACTTAATTCAGCGACTTTATTTAACGTGATTTGCTCGCCGACATCAAATGAGGCTAACGCTTTATCTCGGTAGTTACTTTTGGGAAAAGTAATGGTTTCTTCGTTTTCACGAATAACTTTGCTCAATGCTAGAATTTTAGGAACATAATTCATGGTTTCTTTGGGTAAAGAAAGCGACCAATAGTCTGTTGGTAAGTTCTTACTTTCATTTGCCTTTATTGCTTGCATAACACGGCCTTCACCTGCGTTATAAGCAGCAAGGGCAAGTGCCCAATCACTATCAAACATCACATAAAGGCGCTCAAGTAAATCAAGGGCAGCTTTAGTTGATGCCATAACATCACGACGACCGTCATACCATTGGTTTTGTGCCAAACCATAGTAATTACCGGTTATCGGTACAAATTGCCATAAACCTGCGGCATTTGCAGAAGAGGTAACATGGGGATTAAACGCACTTTCAACGACAGGAACAAGTGCAAGTTCCATCGGTAATTCACGTTTTTCAATTTCATCAATAATCGAATACATATAAGGTTCAGCACGAGAAGCAACACTCTGTATATGTTTGGGATTATTTAAAAAATATAATTCTTGCTGCGAGATCCTTTCATTTTCAGGGAGGTCCATTTTCAATTCACTTACCACATAACCCCATAAATTGGTTTTTACATCATATTGAGGTTGGTGAGAAGTTGAAGTCCCTTTCGTTGATGTTGGTGTGATCGCAGACAAATTAGGTTTAATGTTCTCCGATTGCTGGCAACCCGCCAAGAGCAATATGGAGAACAAAATCGCTTTTGTCTTCATAATAGAAAAATTCATCCTGTGTGTTTTTTGAACCAAATAATACTTAGTGTGCCAAAATAAAACAACCAATAGAAATTAAAAGTTGTCTTTTAATTCTCTTAATTTTGTAAATGTCTTAATTGGCGCGTAAGTATTAGGGGTTATACCTAAAATCCTTTGTAAATCAATATCGTCAGATTTCAAAAAAAGATTAATATTCTTTTCGTTTTTTAGTGTTATTGGCACAGTAGGTTGCAAATTTTTACGCATTTCACTAACTTGGGCTAAATAATCGGTAATAAGTGCATTTTCTGGCATGATATGATGTGCAAAGGTCATGTTTGATAGGGTGTATTCATGAGCACAACAAATTAATGTGTTATCAGGTAAAGCACTCAATCTTTGTAATGAACTAAACATTTGTTGTGCGGTACCTTCGAATAAACGACCACAACCACCAGAAAAAAGTGTATCGCCACAAAATAAATATGGTTCACAATAATAAGCAACATGACCTAATGTATGACCCGGTGTGCCAATCACATTAAAAGTGAAAGAGCCAACAATAATACGCTCTTGATTATGAATAATATTTTCGGCACCTTTATTTTGTGTTTCTTGTGGGCCAAAAACGTCAATGTTAGGATATTTTTTTACAAGTTCAGCAACTCCACCAACATGATCATCATGATGGTGGGTTAATAAAATCGCGATAGGTATTAGTGAGCGTTGAGAGAGCATTTCAATAACGGGTTCGGCTTGTGAAGGATCCACAATCACACATTCACTATTTTCATTACTTAATAGCCAAATGTAGTTATCGGATAAAGCAGGAATTCTGATAAGCTCCATATAAGTTACCTTACTTATAAAATATAAAGGGTTAAACGATGAAAGCAGCGCGTTCAGTAAAACCAATTACAATGCCGGATTCTTGGCGTGATATTCCTTGGGGGGAATATTATCGCATGGCGATTGAATTGCGTTTACAAAACTGGTGGCCGAAAATATATGGCTTTCATTTGCTAAAACTCGGTCAACTCAGTGCCGAGTTGGATACCAAATTAAGTATCGTTTCACATCAAGTCAATGTGACATCAAATGCAATAAATGCGGATGTTATCGCGTCTTTAGATTATCTACCCTTTGAAAATAAATCGGTTGATGTTTGCCTTATGGCTCATGTACTTGATTATAGTGCAGATCCTCATTGGCTATTAAGAGAAGCTGATCGTGTTTTAATTGATGATGGCTGGATAGTATTAACGAGCTTTAACCCTATTAGTTTATTAGGACTGGGTAAATGCACGCCTGTTTTACGACAAAAACAGCCTTATTCAAGTCGCATGTTTTCACTTCGACGCCAAATTGATTGGCTTAGTGTGCTAAATTACGAAGTGATGACACAACAGAATTTCCAGATTATGCCATGTTCAAGACCAATAAAACGTGATGGTAGCCGCTATCACACCGGTGGCTGTTTAAATTTAATTATTGCTCGTAAAAGAACGCTTCCTTTAACACCCACTGCATTGAAATTTGCATTGCCACGCATGAGTGTAAAAGGTCGAGTATTAGGTGCTACACGCAATCACTCAGAGCCATAAAATATGATTCATTGTGTTTTATCTTTCTGGCTTTCAATATAGCCAGTATCTTCTTGTGTAGGTGATTGAGCTGCCGTTTTTGCTAATTCATCACAACGTTCATTTTCATCATGACCTGCATGGCCTTTTACCCAATGCCATTCAATTTCATGACGAGTAATAGCACTATCTAAGCGTTTCCATAAATCGACATTAAGCACAGGGCTTTTGTCTGCTTTGCGCCATTGGCGCTTTTTCCAGCTATGGATCCACTGTGTGATACCTTGTCTGACATATTGGCTATCTGTTGTCAGTGTAATTTTACAAGGGAATTTTAATGTTTCTAATGCTACGATAGCGGCAAGGAGTTCCATTCGGTTATTGGTGGTCATAAAAAAACCTTCACTTAGGGTTTTTTCATGTTGTTGATAGCGTAAAATAGCGCCATAACCACCGGGGCCTGGGTTGCCTAAGCATGAACCATCGGTGAATATTTCTACCTGCTTGTGCATAAAGGCGACTTATCCTTTTTGATTAATACGAAAAACTAACCCTAAGTCTGACATAAAAACGGATTATGAGCACTCCAATCACACGACAAATTGTACTTGATACCGAAACCACCGGTATGAATAAGCTGGGCGTTCATTATGAAGGTCATAATATCATTGAAATTGGTGCCGTAGAGGTTATCAATCGTCGACTAACAGGGCGAAATTTCCATGTTTATATTAAGCCTGAAAGATTAGTTGATCCTGAAGCGTTTGAAGTTCACGGTATTAGTGATGAATTTTTAGAGGATTGTCCTTCTTTTGCTGATATTGCTGATGAATTTTTAGAATATATTCGTGGCGCAGAGCTGATTATTCATAACGCATCGTTCGATATCGGCTTTATGGATTATGAGTTTAGAAAGCTTAATCGTGATATTCCGCCTACCGAAACGTTCTGCCAAATTACCGATAGCCTTGCAATGGCAAGGGCATTATTCCCTGGTAAACGAAATAATCTTGATGCCTTATGTGATAGATACTTAATAGATAACTCTAAACGTACTCTTCATGGCGCGTTATTGGATGCTGAAATACTTTCTGATGTTTACTTGGCTATGACCGGTGGACAAACAGCATTGGCATTTTCAATGGAAGGCGAATCAAGTAACGAGCAAGAGCAAAATGATATTCAGCGTATCGAGCGCCCAGTTTCAGGCTTAAGAGTAATAAGAGCAACCGCAGATGAACTTGCTGAGCATGAGTCTCGATTAGATTTAGTTGAGAAGAAAGGCGGGCATTGTTTATGGCGTCCTGCACCAAATGATGAAACTGTTTGAATATAAAAAAAGCACAAAGAGTAAGTTGAGATTAAAAATTATCCAAATGCATCTTTTTGTTAGAAAAACAGTTGACGACAAGGCAAGAGATTCGTAATATTCACCTCGTCCGAAAGGATACGCGGAGCGGTAGTTCAGTTGGTTAGAATACCTGCCTGTCACGCAGGGGGTCGCGGGTTCGAGTCCCGTCCGTTCCGCCAACATTCCAAACCCCAGCATTTATGCTGGGGTTTTTGCATTTATAGCCTATCAAACTGTTCCTTTTATCAAACTAAACCACTTTGCTTATCTGTCTTAATCATGCTATTTCTTATCTTTATTTATAAGGATGGTTTGCTATTGATAAAAGACATCAAATCATACTCTTAGGTATATTTAGGATTCATTTATGAAGCAGGAATTTCGTTTACGTTTAAATACGCTATCCAAAGAACTCGATAACTTTTATTATCAGGAATTCGAAACTGAACAAGCCGAATACAGTAAAAATAAAGAGATAAAACAAGCGATTGTTCAATTTATTCTTGAAATAAAAAAATATGATGAGCAAGCATTAATTGATAAAGCGCTAACCCTTATATTTCATAATACAGGTTGTCATATTGATTGCGAAATTCTAGATGAAATTATGCTTCCTGTTATTGAACAAAATATTATCACACCAGAATTGATTGATAAAAATCTGAGAGAGAATTCACCTATGGGGCGTTGGTGCTGATCCTAAGGAGAAATAGTGACATTTTATAAGTTTGGTTTTATTGCTAATACACAAGGTACACTTATTGATGTAAAAGAGATGAAAAATCGGTTGATTAGTTATTTCCCAAAAATTTGTTGATCTTTGTTCGTTACATAGGCTGAATATCGAATTTATAACGGCTCATTAATATTCTTATTTTAAGGAAAGTAATGGAATTTGTTTAATAGAAAATACGTTTTCTTACCAACTTACTGGAATGTTGTTTGATAACAAATTGATTGTTGCTAATTTAGTCTTTGAAGATGATCTTTTTTATCATTACACATATTTTGAAAATCAGTATATTACTGTGACTGTTGATAGAATTGATGTTGAGTTTATTGAGCCGATTAATCATGATTTTTTTTGACGAAATACGACACAAAATAGAGAGCTCCGCTTTTTTTTCTAATATGGGAAAAGCGGATTTACAGGCTGATAATGTGATTTTATTTTCAGATCTGGAGAGTTTATTGCTCTCTGAGTTGGATTTTATATGGTTACCTACCTCACCAACTCAAGATGATCCTTTTTATACAAAGCAAACCCTACCTAAAGCATTAATAGAACAACGTATAAAGATAACGCGTTGTGTGATGGATAGCGTGAAAAATATCCCGTGTACTCCATTTAAATATGATGCCCATGATTTCAATATTGCAGCTAAAAATGCGATTAGTTACGCATTTCGGCAATACTTATCAGAAAAATACTTTTCCCTTGGAGACAACTGGGAAAATATTGTTAATATCTATTATCAAGGATATTGGCCAATAGGGATCTACCATAATAAAGTAATAACTATTTAAATTTGCTGGTTTTTTTAAGGTTTTATAATAACGTAAGGACGTAGAGAAATGGATATCACTAAAATTTATCAATATAAATTAAGAAAATTATTTAATCCAAGAGTGCTTCCTTTTGAACATGATATTTTATTTTTACAGACTTGGGAGGGTGAATTGGATGAAATTATTTCAGTAAAACTAAAAAATAAATCAGCTCTTTATCTTTCGTGGTGGAATGAGCTTTTTAATTCAAAAAAAATAGATGAGATTATTAGCGATGAACCTTATGATCAAAATTATTATCAATTTTTTTCTTTTCTGAGGATATTACCTAATTTATTGTCTATAAATAGAACTGAAAACTTTTATAATAAAAATTTATTTTCAAGCTATATTGTTTCGCAATTAAAATCCGATCTTTCTTTTTTAGGTAAAGAAAAAGAGAATACCTATAAAACCGAACTTATTAATTATTTATTCTATGATATGGGATTTGCTGATTTTTATTATCATTATTTTATTGTTGAAGATAATAAGCTCTACTTTCGTTATTCTAGTGATGAAGTGATAAAAGTTGACGAGCTAATTAATGCAACTTATGATCTTGTATTAAAATACAGTAATGAAAAATATCATGATGATTTTAATATAATTAAAAAACAACAAATAGAGATCGTTAATTTTCTTCTAGAGAAAGATGAAAACTTTATTTTTACACTAGAAGATCAATGTTTAATTTATTTATCACCTGAAAAATTTATCAAAACGTATAAAAATGATACGGATAAAATATTTAAAATATTAGCTAGTTTCTTAAGTAAAGATCAAGCATCACTCAATGTCTTTGTGTCTAAAATGATCATCATGAATTATAATTATTATATTTTAAAAAACAATCCCAATGAAATTTTGAAATTAAAAGCTTTTTGTAGAAGAGATAATTTAAAATTTTTTCTATTATTGAAATCAATTATTGATTTGCATTTTTTTGTCAGAAAAGAAGATTTTAAGGAATTACACTTAGAATATTACTTATCTAAAATTAATTAAAAATAAGTAGAATATATAAATAAGTTATTTTTATAAAAGGGGTAACAACTGTGTTACGCGATGTTTTCCTTTTATTTATATATGATGTAAATAGGATTTTTATTACTGAATCAGTGAATTATCTGCTTTTTATCTTTTTAAAATTTGTATAATTCTACTTCCTGATAACAAGTCCAGTCAGTTATTAGGCTATAATTAACACAAATACGGTATTTATTTGATTTGATGGATAATTCAGCAATGAAATTTTATCTTGATTAGTCATATCAAGCTAGGGTTTAATAGCACGCTTCTCAATTGCGCAAATTATTGTCTCTTTTGCTTTTTGTTGCGCAACAATGCGGTGGTGTAATGTTATTTTCCGCTTTGATTGTAAAAAATGCTGTGCAAATCAAAGAATTATTGCTTTATGCTAATTACGATAGCCACCTTTGTGGATTTTTTATATTGCGGTTTTTTGCCCGCATTGAGAGAATCAGCTATCTAGATGCTTTTTATCCGACTTGGAGTAGAAAATGACCACTCGTAAAACCCTTGCTAATGCGATCCGTTTTTTAAGTATGGATGCTGTGCAAAAAGCGAAATCAGGACACCCTGGCGCCCCTATGGGTATGGCTGATATTGCAGAAGTATTATGGCGTGATTTTTTAAATCATAACCCAACTAACCCTAACTGGGCTGATCGTGACCGCTTCGTTTTATCTAATGGTCATGCTTCAATGCTGATTTACAGTTTACTGCACCTGTCTGGTTATGAAGTTTCTTTAGATGATCTGAAAAACTTCCGTCAATTGCATTCTAAAACACCAGGTCACCCAGAATATGGTTATACCCCAGGTGTTGAAACAACAACGGGTCCTTTAGGTCAAGGTATTGCAAACGCAGTGGGTTTTGCTATTGCAGAACGTACATTAGCGGCTCAATTTAACCGTCCTGGTCATGACATTGTTGACCATTACACCTACGCCTTTATGGGTGATGGTTGTATGATGGAAGGTATCTCCCACGAAGCGTGTTCTTTAGCGGGAACATTACAATTAGGTAAACTGATTGCATTCTATGATGACAATGGCATCTCTATTGATGGTCAAGTGCATGGTTGGTTTACTGATAACACAGCAGAACGTTTCGACGCTTATGGCTGGCATGTAATCAGTGGTATTGATGGCCACGATGCAGCAAGCATTAAAGCAGCTGTTGAAGCAGCAAAACAAATCACTGACAAACCTTCACTGCTGATATGTAAAACCACTATCGGTTTTGGTTCTCCTCATAAAGCAGGTACTGCTGATTCTCACGGTTCTCCATTAGGTGATGCAGAAATCGCTGAAACACGTAAAGCGTTAGGCTGGGAATACGGCGCATTCGAAATTCCACAAGAAATTTATAAAGAGTGGGATGCGAAAGAAGCGGGTAAAGCAAAAGAAGCTGCATGGGATGCTAAATTTGCTGCATACGCAGCACAATTCCCTGAATTAGCGGCTGAATTCAAACGCCGTGTTTCTGGTGAATTACCAGCAAACTGGGAAAAAGATTCCAAAGCATTTATTGAAAATCTGCAACAAAACCCTTCAAGCATTGCAAGCCGTAAAGCGTCTCAAAATGCATTAGAAGCATTCGGTAAAGTATTACCAGAATTCATGGGCGGTTCTGCGGACTTAGCACCAAGTAACCTGACTATGTGGTCTGGTTCTAAAGCGCTGAACGAAGACAAAGCGGGTAACTACATCCATTACGGTGTACGTGAATTCGGTATGTCTGCAATCATGAACGGTATTGCACTACATGGCGGTTTTGTTCCTTACGGTGCTACCTTCCTGATGTTTATGGAATATGCACGTAATGCTGTACGTATGGCTGCACTGATGAAGATCCGCAGTATCTTTGTTTATACTCATGACTCTATCGGTCTGGGTGAAGATGGTCCAACTCACCAACCTGTTGAGCAAATGGCAAGCCTGCGTGTAACTCCAAACGTGAGCACATGGCGTCCATGTGACCAAGTTGAATCAGCTGTTGCATGGAAATATGCAATTGATCGTAAAGATGGTCCAACAGCTCTGATCTTCTCTCGTCAAAACCTTGCACAACAACCACGTACTCCAGAGCAACTGGCAAATATCGAGAAGGGTGGTTACATCCTGAAAGATTGCGCTGGTACTCCAGAATTAATCTTTATTGCCACAGGTTCTGAAGTTGAATTAGCGGTTAGCGCTTATGAACAACTGACAGCTGAAGGCCGTAAAGTACGTGTTGTTTCTATGCCAGCAACAGATGCATTTGATAAACAAGATGCAGATTACCGTGAGGCAGTATTACCAGCATCAGTGAAAGCGCGTGTTGCTATCGAAGCAGGTATTGCTGACTACTGGTTCAAGTATGTTGGTTTAGATGGTGCGATTGTAGGTATGCGTAGCTTCGGTGAATCTGCACCTGCAAATGAGTTATTTGAAGAGTTTGGTTTTACTGTTGAAAATGTGGTTACACAGGCAAAATCTTTACTTAAATAATCAATAAATGTTAACAAGAGCACATTTTTGGGAAGAATTTCTCAGATGTGCTCTTTTTTTATCCTTCCATCTTTGTTTACTATTGCGATCTTCTCTCATTTCTCGTAATCTGACTATCAGTAAGCTGAACCGTTTCAGTTAATCCTAAAATGTCGATGACTGCACAATTTCTAGATTTACTTGATTTATCGTTGTTGATTAGTATCTTGCTCTATTATTCTAAGCGGTTGCAAATCACGAGTTATCAAGGAAGTCACATGACAATCAGAGTCGCTATTAACGGTTTTGGTCGTATAGGGCGTAATGTGTTAAGAGCGCTTTATGAATCAGGTAAACGAGCTGAAATAACAGTTGTTGCAATAAATGAATTGGCTGATGCACAAGGTATTGGGCATCTTCTCAAGTATGACTCCAGCCACGGACGTTTTGCTTGGGATGTACGAATTAATAACGATTTATTGCAAGTGGGTGATGATACTATTCGTTTATTTCATCACGCTGATATTACTGATTTACCTTGGGGTGAACTTGGTATTGATGTCGTACTTGATTGTAGTGGTGCTTACGGCTCACGAGCTGATGGCGAAGCGCATATTGCACAAGGCGCAAAGAAAGTACTTTTTTCTCATCCTGGTACAACGGATTTAGATGCAACTGTCGTTTTTGGTGTGAATCAACACGAACTTAAAAAAGAGCACCGAATTGTTTCAAACGCATCTTGTACAACAAATTGCATTATTCCCATCATTAAAATGATGGATGACGCGTTTAATATAGAGTCAGGAACAGTAACAACAATCCATGCAGCCATGAACGATCAACCTGTGATTGATGCATACCATAAGGATTTACGCCGTACTCGAGCAGCAGGACAATCTATTATTCCTGTTGATACGAAATTGGCGGCAGGAATTACTCGAATTTTCCCGAAATTTAAGGATCATTTTGAGGCAATTTCTGTACGAGTTCCTACAATTAATGTGACGGCAATTGATTTAAGTGTCACTGTAAAAACTGCTGTAAATGTGTTAGATGTCAATCGGTTAATTCAAAAATCAGCAACTGGCGCATTTCGTGGTATAGTGGATTACACAGAATTGCCATTAGTCTCAACTGATTTTAACCACGACCCTCATAGTGCAATCGTTGATGGCACACAAACAAGAGTCAGTGGGCAACACCTGATCAAGACTTTAGTCTGGTGTGATAATGAATGGGGCTTTGCTAACAGAATGCTTGATACAACGTTAGCAATGGCTGCAACTGGTTTTAAATAATCATGTTTTAATGACGGTGTTGCGTAATAATACAAGGCACTGAACAGAAGATTACTAAATTTTAGAGAATCAATGAGAGGATTCATCATGTCTGTAATTAAGATGACCGATTTAGACCTAGCGGGTAAACGAGTTCTTATCCGTGCTGACCTGAACGTTCCAGTTAAAGATGGTAAAGTGACTTCAGATGCGCGTATCCGTGCTTCTTTACCAACAATTGAAGCCGCGTTAAAACAAGGCGCTAAAGTGATGGTAACTTCTCACTTAGGTCGTCCTACTGAAGGTGAGTACAACGAAGAGTTCTCTTTAAAACCAGTTGTTGACTATCTGAAAGATAAATTAACTGCACCAGTTAGCCTTGCTAAAGACTATTTAAATGGTGTTGAAGTCAATGCAGGTGAATTAGTTGTTCTTGAAAACGTTCGTTTTAACAAAGGCGAAAAGAAAGACGACGAAACTCTGTCTAAGCAATACGCTGCATTATGTGATGTTTTCGTCATGGATGCATTTGGTACCGCTCACCGTGCTCAAGCATCAACTCATGGTGTTGCTAAATTTGCACAAGTTGCTTGCGCGGGCCCTCTGTTATCAGCAGAGCTTGAAGCATTAGGTAAAGCATTAGATAAACCTGCTCGCCCAATGGTTGCGATTGTTGGTGGTTCTAAAGTTTCAACTAAACTGACTGTATTAGATTCTTTATCAAAAATTGCTGACCAATTAATCGTTGGTGGTGGTATCGCAAATACCTTTATCGCAGCAGAAGGTCATCCAGTAGGTCGTTCTTTATATGAAGCAGACCTTGTTGATGATGCTAAAAAACTGATGGAAAAATGTGATATTCCAGTACCAAGTGATGTTCGTGTTGCAACTGAGTTCTCTGAAACTGCTGAAGCTGTTTTAAAATCAGCAAGTGACATCAAAGATGATGAACAAGTGCTGGATATCGGTGATGTGACAGCAGAACGTTTAGCTGAGATCCTGAAAAATGCGAAAACTATCCTGTGGAATGGTCCAGTCGGTGTGTTTGAATTCCCTAACTTCCGCAAAGGTACAGAAATCATTGCTAATGCAATCGCAGATAGTGAAGCATTCTCTATCGCAGGTGGTGGTGATACGCTGGCTGCTATTGATTTATTTGATATCGCAGACAAAATCTCTTACATTTCAACCGGTGGTGGTGCTTTCTTAGAATTCGTTGAAGGTAAAAAACTTCCTGCTGTTGCAATGTTAGAAGAACGCGCTAAACAGTAATTAAGTCAGCTCATACAGGTAGAAAGTTATTTTCTACCTGTTCCAAATATAGGATCTTATTACATGTCTAAAGTTTTTGATTTCGTGAAACCGGGTGTCATCACTGGTGATGATGTACAAAAAGTATTTGCGGTAGCAAAAGAAAATAAATTTGCTCTGCCTGCGGTTAACTGTGTAGGTACTGACTCAATCAATGCTGTGTTAGAAGCTGCTGCGAAAGTTCGTTCTCCTGTTATTGTACAGTTCTCTAACGGTGGTGCTGCATTTATCGCAGGTAAAGGTCTTAAATCTGATGTACCACAGCAAGCTGCTATTTTAGGCGCAATTTCAGGTGCTCACCATGTGCACCAAATGGCTGAATATTACGGTGTTCCTGTTATTCTGCATACTGACCACTGTGCGAAAAAATTATTACCATGGATTGATGGTCTGTTAGATGCTGGTGAGAAACACTACGCTAAAACAGGCAAACCACTGTTCTCTTCTCACATGATTGACTTATCTGAAGAGTCATTAGAAGAAAACATCGAAATCTGTGCTAAATATTTAGCGCGTATGGCTAAAATCGATATGACTTTAGAAATCGAATTAGGCTGTACGGGTGGTGAAGAAGACGGTGTTGATAACACGGGTATGGACAGCTCTGCGCTTTATACTCAACCAGAAGATGTTGCTTACGCATACGAAAAACTGAGTGCGGTAAGCCCTCGTTTCACTATCGCGGCATCTTTCGGTAACGTTCACGGTGTTTATAAACCAGGTAACGTTCAGTTAACGCCAAAAATTCTACGTAACTCACAAGACTACGTATCAGAAAAATTCAACTTACCACACAATAGCTTAGATTTCGTATTCCACGGCGGCTCCGGTTCTTCAGCAGAAGAAATCAAAGAAGCTGTTGGCTATGGTGTTATCAAAATGAATATCGATACAGATACTCAGTGGGCAACTTGGGATGGTATCTTACAGTTCTACAAAAAGAACGAAGGCTATTTGCAAGGTCAGTTAGGTAACCCAGAAGGTGCTGATAAACCTAACAAGAAATACTACGACCCACGTAACTGGTTACGTCAAGCACAAGCATCAATGGTTGTTCGTTTAGAACAAGCCTTTAAAGAACTGAATTCAGTTGATGTTCTGTAATTGGATCATTCTTAATGATTAAACTAAACCCGCTTATTTAGCGGGTTTTTTTATGGCTAGCAAAAAGAGAATAATCTTCTTAGCCCAAAATAAAAGCGCCTATAAATAAGCGCTTAATATTCAATTAGATATTGATTGAAAGATTAGCCAGCGACTTTAACGTCTTTGCTTTCTTCTTTCATCATGCGGTTCAGTAAAGGTACTGTTGCCCACATCACTAAACCAACAATTAAGGTCACAATACCAATTTTACCAAATACATCAGTGTAAATAGGTAATGTTTGTAGTGGATCAGTAATACCTTCTGGTGCTGCTGTGAAAGTCGCTACATAACCCCCTAACAGATAAGCCGTGGCTTGTGTTAAGAACCACATACCTAAAATAAAGCCCATCATGTATTGCGGTACGAATGCTGCAACCATTGCTAAACCTAACGCACTGATCATCAGTTCACCTAAGCTCTGGAATAAGTAAACCAGAACGATAAACCAAGGTGATGTTAAGCCTTGAGCATCAGCAAACCACATACCTGATGCTGCCGCTGTAAGGAATCCTAATGAGCACAGAAGCATACCAGCAGTAAACTTCGCTGGCATTGAGAAATCTTTACCTTTCGCGCCAAAATGGCTGTAAGCGATAGCAAGGATTGGGCTAGCAATAATGATCCAGAATGGGTTTAGTGCTTGGAAGCTTACAGGGTTAATATCAAAGCCTAAAAGCGTGTGATGAACATTATGAATAGCAAAGAAGTTCAGTGAAGTTGGCATCTGAGCATACAGAATGTAGAAAACAACAGCTTCTAACATCAGAACAAATGCAACATACATTTTATTACGAGCAACTCTGTCTTTTTGTTTAAAGGCTTCACGGAAATAAATGAAGACAACAATAATAGACAAGCTAACTAAGACAATATTTGCAATCATCACGTTGTGCAATAACCATGCACAAACAAATACCATAGCAATTGAGCCAGCAATAACTAATAACAGTTTGCTAAAGTTCATCGGTAAATGGTCTGGTTCAGAACCAATATTGGCAACCATTTTACGACAGAAGAAATAAACTAATAACGCCATGATCAAGCCAATACCACAGATATTATAAGTCAGTGCATATCCGTAACGTTCAGCAAGTACCGGGGCGATAGATAAAGAAATTAATGAGCCGATATTGATCGACATATAAAATAGCGTAAATGCGCCATCAAGACGTGGATCTTTAGGTGGATAGCATTTCGCTAATAAACTTGCAGGATTGGCTTTAAATAAACCATTACCTACTGCGATAGTTCCCAATGCGTAGAAAATTAAATTAGGATACATAATTGACATACCAGTCATGAAATAACCGATAGCCAAAACAATAGCACCTAAAACAATGGTTCGTTTTGTTCCTAATAAGTGGTCACCAACATAACCACCAATAGAAATAAGCCCATAAACCAGTGCAGAGAATGCACCAAAAGTAATGAAAGCCTGTTCTTGAGAGAAACCGAGTTTACTAACAAAATAAACGGCAAGAATACCTTGTACGCCGTAGTAACCAAAACGTTCCCATAATTCTACAAAGAAAATCATAAAGAATGGTTTAGGCTGTTGTAATAAACCGACTTGAGCGGGTTTATCCATATCTGTAATGCCCCTAATTATTATTTATTTTCAACAACGATGTTATTTACTCACATTCACGAGGAATGTTACACGACGGTAACATTATCTGTCGCATTTAGAGTGATGTTTGCAAATTTAAGAAGGTAATCAGCAAGTCGAGTAGACTAATATATTGATGGAATGACTTCTCAAAGGTTGATCACACTGTGGGTAAGATTAATACCAGATTGAAAAAAATATTCATTAGTTTATTTTAAAATAAAGTCATTTAATTGCTCTTTGGTATAAAATATAACCAAGAAGATTATTGTTTGTTTATATTTTAATCTAAGTAAATTAAATAAAGATACAGGATAAAAGTAGAAAGAAAATATTTTTGATTATGTGACTGATTGATTCTAGACAGAAATTTTTTATTATAATTAAAAAATATTCTTTTATAACAAACAGATGTTAATAAGTATTTAATAAATATCTAAAGGCTAGTTAATGTCACTTCGTTAAATAAGTATTCATTTAATATAAATAAATATTTAATTTTATGATGTGATTATAATCAATAAAAAACGCCCTTATTAAAAGTGCGTTTTTATCTTGAGGTAAAATAGGTGAAATTTAAACAGGGATTGGTACTTGTTCATTTTTAACAGAATGGAAACGACGCTTGAAATAAATAAGCCCATCACCATCTTCACGCACCGAAATATTCTTAATTTCGGTCATATAAACAAAATGTGTACCCACTTGGCGTACATCATAAATATCACCTTCTAAGCAGGCGAGGGCATTTGCTAATACGGGTTGTTGTAATTGTCCGTGTTGCCATCCTGGTTGGGTAAAACGCTCTGCCATCGCAAGCCCTGTCATTCCGGCGAAATGACATGCCATTTCTTCTTGCTCATGATTCAATATATTGATGCTTAATTTTCCATTTTCTTGAAAAATAGCGTTCATCTGGCTTTTACTGTTGATGCAGACCATCACGGTAGGCGGGTTATCAGTAACAGAACATACTGCTGTTGCTGTTAAGCCACAACATCCCGCATCACCATTTGTTGCCACGATATTGACCGCAGCACCTAAGCTTGCCATCGCATCCCGAAAAAGTGGGTTAGCCTGTTTTTCCTCAGACATTATTTACTCCTACTGCCAGACTTCTCGTCTGTGGGCGTCTTCACTTAAAATAATTATTAGTTAGATAACTAAAAAAATCACCTAACTACTCCGCTAACAAAGTTGTGATGTTATTGCCGGTTTCTTTGTTGCGTTGTTTTAAAGCCGTAACGCTACCGCGCATGAACAAAGATAGCAATCTTTCTTTGTTACAACTCGTTAACTTTATCTCAAATAACGGTGAGACAACCTTATCGCTAAGCGCCATTATTCCTAATATAGAGGTAGGATAATAGGCAAATTAGGCTACTTTTTTTGATTGGTAAACAGATAACACAAATTGCCAATTCATAAAAATTGCGTATAGCTCAAGATGTTGTGGAAGATGAAATTAATCCTAAAAAAGGAACATGGGTGATAAATTGCACAAAGGGAAGAAAATTGCAAAAATTGAGTCAACTTTATTTATTTGTTAATATGAATAATTGTAACAATTAGTCTATTCTTAGAATATAGTCATTTTATAAACCATAAACAGCGGTACTTTTTCACTGTCTATATTGAGTGATATTTTGTCATTTCACCTATAACACCATATAAAGAGCTTCTTGATTATGCATGAATCATTAACTATCGCGCTATTACAAGCTCGGGAATCTGCAATGGGTTTTTTTCGACCTGTTCTCAAAGAGCATAATCTGACAGAACAGCAGTGGCGGATTATTCGAGTACTTGCGGATAAGCGTTCTATTGATTTTCACGAATTAGCGCAAAAAGCGTGTATTCTTCGACCTAGTTTAACGGGCATTCTGATTAGAATGGAAAGGGACGAATTAATTTGTCGCTTAAAACCCGTGAGTGACCAACGTAAGCTGTTTGTCTCTCTTTCTGCTAATGGTCAAAATTTATACGACATAATTCAGCCTAAAATAGATAAAGGCTATCAATTAATTGAGCAAAAATTTTCCACTGAAAAATTACAGCGACTGTCAGGTCTATTAAAAGAGTTGATTGCTTTAGAGGCTGATGACTCGGCGCAAGCTGAAAAATAAGTTATCTTGAAAGTAAGAAAAAAAGGTGATGTTTAACACATCACCTTTTGGACTTTTATCAGTGGATAGAATTATTGTTTACCTAACACATGTAAAAAGTGAATGTGTTTTTCGTACTGATCAAGAATATCGTGAATGATTTGTTCTTTCGTCCAACCCATTACATCGTAATCTTGCCCACCTTCTTTTAAATGAATTTCAGCACGATAATATTTATGCTCTTCGTCTCTTTCTTCATCACTTAATCCAGCTAAAGCAAAGGCAGGTTGAGTATAAAAACGTAGGCGAACTTCATAGAAGAAATTCATGTCATCGCCTAAATCGACTTCAAAACCAATTCGATCATCTTCTTCATTATGGATAAAACATTGCGTTGCTTGCTTACTTAACTCAGCAGACACCATTTCCATTGAGGGTTGGATCACTTCATCCATAAAACGTTTTACATGAGAGCGTTTAGGAAAATAGGCAATATTTCTTAAACGGCGTTGCCAAGGGATCGGATTGCGGCTTGCTGGTGGTGCAATTGTCGTTAGTTGTTGGCTATCACGTTTATATACATCCACTCTCAATGCTTTTATTAGTCCATAAATAGAAGCAAGCAATACCATCGAGAAAGGAAGTGCACTTGCAATGGTTACTGTTTGTAGTGCAGTTAAACCACCCGCTAACAATAAAGTAATTGCAGAAACGCCCATTAAACCCGCCCAGAAAATGCGTTGCCATACTGGTGTTTCGCTATCACCACCAGAAGCTAAAGTATCAACAACCATCGCGCCTGAGTCTGCTGAAGTCACAAAGAAGACAACGACCATCAACATCGCAAAGAAGGATAAAACAGATGAGAATGGGAAATAATTTAAGAACTCAAATAAAGCCAATGACACATCTTGTTGTACGATATTGGCGAGGGCTTCTGCCCCTTTATCTTTGATTAAATGAATCGCTGTGTTACCAAAAACGGTCATCCAGAGTAAAGTAAAGCCAGCAGGAACAAACAGAACACCGACAACAAATTCACGAATAGTACGACCTCGTGAAATACGGGCGATAAACATCCCTACAAATGGTGACCATGAAAGCCACCAACCCCAATAAAGCAGTGTCCATCCCCCTAACCAATCACTCGATTTTGGCTCGTATGCGTAAAGATTAAATGTTTTACTGACAATTTCGGATAGATATCCCCCTGTATTTTCAACAAATGATTTTAATATCAATACAGTTGGACCGAGAATTATGACTAATAAAAGAAGAATAACCGCCAATCCTAAGTTAAGTTCAGATAAAAAACGAATGCCTTTTTCTAAACCAGAAACAACAGAAATGGTTGCAAGCCCTGTGATCACAACAATCAATACGACTTGAACCGTTGGGTTAATAGGTACATTAAAGAGGTGATTTAAACCCGCATTAACTTGCAGAACACCAAAACCAAGGGAAGTTGCGACACCAAATACGGTTCCCATAACAGCGAAAATATCAACAGCATGGCCAATTGGGCCATGTATGCGATCACCAATAATTGGATAAAGTGCAGAACGCAGTGTTAACGGTAAACCATGGCGATAAGAGAAGAAAGCTAAGATCAAAGCGACAATGGCGTAAATTGCCCATGCATGTAATCCCCAGTGGAAAAAGGTTAATCGCATGGCTTCTTTTGCGGCTTCTATGGTTTGAGCTTCACCGGTTGGAGGCATCAGATAATGCATAACAGGTTCAGCAACACCAAAGAACATTAAGCCAATCCCCATTCCTGCTGAAAAGAGCATGGCAAACCAAGCAAAATAACTAAAGTGAGGGCGAGCATGATCAGGGCCTAATTTGATTTCACCAAACCGAGAAAGCCCTAAATAAGTCACACTCAGCAAAATCAATGCAACGGCTAGAATGTAGAACCAACTCGCATTCGTGAAGAGATTTTCCTGAAGATGACTGAGTTTATCATTCGCCAGCTCTGGAAATAATGCAGAGAAGCCAACGACCAATAAAATTAATAGCGCTGATGTATAAAAAACGGGAGGATTAATTTTCATCCTAACTTTTTGAGGGGTTATATCGTTTTGTTGACTCATAGCTAACCTATTTTTTGTTATTTTCCTAGAAAGAGACTTTTCGCTATCAACTTTCTGATTGTCTATGTGATCAGAAAAGAAAAGTTCATAAGAAAATTTGAATAAAGCATCAAATTAGTGTGATGTTTTATAAAAGAACGGAAGTAAATTATTTTTTCCGTAAGATGAAGAAAATGACAATTAAATCAATTTATTGCTGTTTTTTGTTTATAGGTGCTTTCGCTCTTTAATAGGTTTCTCCTGTTGAAAAAAGGAGAACATGGTTACATTTTTTGCTTAATCGATCAACCCTTGTCTTTTTTATGAACAAAAAAAGCCAGTGAAAATTTACTGGCTTTCGAATCATCAAAAATTCTGAAATTGGATTATTTGTTTTCAGCTTTTAAATCATCAATTTTTTGTTTCGCTTGATCGGTTAATTGGTCAGCTTTATCAAGTGCTTTGTTTTCAGTTTCTTGGGCCTGCTGTTTTACATCATCACTTGTTTTTGCTGCATCACCTTTTAATTGATCAACTTTGCTATCTGTCTCTTGCTTTAAGTTATCAATGGTTTTATTTGCATCTTGTTTTAATTCAGCTGCTTTTTCAGCTAATTTATCACTTTCTACATCTAAGCTTTGTTTGATTTCATCAGTTTTAGCGGATGCAGCCTGTTTTAACTCATCTGTTTTTGCGTCAACTTGAGTTTTCAATTCTGCGGCTTTTTGTTCAGCTTTGTCTTTTAGCTCTTGAGCTTGTTGTGTTAATTCATCTGCTTTTGCTGATGCATCTTCTTTCAAGTCAGCAGCTTTATCTTTGGCTTGTTCAGTTAACTCATTCGCTTTATCTTGCGCAGTTTCTGTGACTTGAGTTGCTGTCTCTTTTGCCTTATCAATGCCTTCATCGACTTTTTTAGATGCATCATCACAACCAGCTGTAATGGTAACAAGACCCGCTAGAACCAATGAAGTAAGTAGTTTTTTATTCATTTTTTTCTCCAAAATATGTGTTCAAAAACAATTCAGTGATATCCCGCGTAAAAACTAGAAAAGGCGAGAAGCTATTGCGTTGATTGTAAGAGATTACGGCAAAACTATCTTAATAAGTATAGTGCGAGTCTTAAAATCAACAAACCTAAGTATATTAAGTGTTTTTTCTTAGTCAAATTCCATGAAAAATAAAGTAAAAATAATTTAGATTTTTATCTAGATGAGATTTTCTGCTTTATAATAAGTGCAGAAATTATTGGAAATGTGAGACGCAAATGGAATATTACTTTCTGGTTATTATCAAATTTATTATTGGTTTTACTATCATATTAGCCCATATGAATTTATCGGGTAAAACACAACTTTCTCAATTAACACCTATTGATTTTATTGGTAATTTTGTGCTCGGTGGCATTATGGGTGGGGTAATTTATACTGATGCGATCCCTCTTTATCAATATATTATCGTCTTCTTAATTGGTGTTTGTTTTATCTCTTTGCTTAATTATATCAGCAAGCACTTCAATTTTTTCCGTGCAGTGACCATTGGTAATCCCATTCCTATTATCAAGAAGGGAGAGTTTATTATGGAAAACATCATGGAGAAAAAAAATAAAATAGACATTCTTAACATCACGTCTCGTCTTCATGCTCAAGGTATTCATTCATATCAGGAAGTCAATTACGCCCAGATTGAACCTGATGGGCAAATCACGGTGGTATGTGATGGTGCAAAAATGCCTTCGATTATTGTCATGAAAGACGGAGTTATTCGAACATCAGAATTAGCGCAAATAGAAAAAGACGAAGTGTGGCTACAAGATGAGATGAAAAATCAACATATAGATAAATCAGAAGATGTTTTCTTGGCGGAATTTTGGGATGGCAAAGTGAATTTTATTTTGCAAGATGGAAAGATAAAACGTACCGCGCCATTGAAGGATAATTAAAGAAGTCTAAATCAATGGTTGGGTGATTTGTGAATAGCGAAATGGCGACATCATGTCGCCATTGTTATTTAGTGAAAATGCCATTACAACTTAAATACCTCAAAATCAGAAGCCATTTCAGTATGGCTAAAGATCTGTTGGCTTTCATTGAGTAACTCAACGCAGTCTTCGGGTAAATAACGGCTACTAATATGAGTAATAATCAGCTTTTTAGCATTAGCCTCTTTTGCTAATGTTGCCGCCTGCACAGTTGTTGAATGTCCGCGACTATTTGCTTGCTCTGCCATTTCATGCTTAAACGTTGCTTCATGAACAATAACATCAGCATTATTAGCCAGCTTTAATGCATTAGGGGTTGGTTGAGTATCCCCAAAAATAGCAATACAACGACCTTTTATTTCATCACCAATATAGTCTTTACCATCAATTGTTCGTCCATCTGGTAATGTTATGGTTTTGCCTTGCTTTAAGTCTTGTAACCAAGAGCCTGCTGGAATATTTTCCGCTTTCAGTTTTTCTGCATCTAGCTTACCTGGTTTGTTTTCTTCTTCTAAGCGGTAACCAAAACAAGGTACGGGGTGAGACAGTGCCTCACAACTGACTTTCATACCTTCTTCTTCAAAAAGAAAACCTGCTTTGTCAATTTCTACAATATTAATAGGGTAAGTTAAATAGGATTGGCTTAATGTTAGCGACGTTTCTATAAAGGCTTTTATACCCGTAGGACCATATACTGTTAAAAGTGTTTCCGTTCCACCCATTGAGCGACTACAAAGTAATCCCGGTAAACCAAAAATATGATCGCCATGTAAGTGGGTAATAAAAATTTTATTTAAACGCGGTAGTTTCACGCGGGTATGTAATATTTGATGTTGTGTCGCTTCACCACAATCAAACATCCACATACTTTTTTGTTTATTTTGTAAATCGAGCACCATACTTGTGACATTGCGATCTTTAGAAGGAACGCCTGCGTTAGTGCCTAAAAAAGTGAGCTCCATAATGAAATATTATTCTCCATGTCTAATTTGTTCCCAACTTAAATCGAATTTCGCAAGATACTTACGTAGGCGATCGGCATCGTTGGGTTGTTTTTTATTTTGTCTTGATACTGCGAAAAGTTTTCTACCGGCTTCTGAGAGTGTTGATGATTGCTGACACGTTTTGATAACGGTATTCAGTTGGCTAAGATCGAAAAGATCAATATCAGTGCTATTAAATAAAGAAGAGGAAGCAACTCCCCAATTTTGTTTTAAACGATTAATTTCTTCATCAACAAGAGGAAGGGTAATACGACCATTTTCGGCAAGTGTTGCCATTCGCGTTATACTAGCACTAAGTTCACGGAAATTGCCACGCCATAATGCCTGTTCAGATGTTGCAAATCGAATATAGTGTGATTTTGCATCAGCGTTAAAACGGATTGCCTTTTGATAAAGCTTTGCAAAGTGATGCAATTCATAATCAATATTAGGCTCAATATCCTCTTTACGATTGGCTAAACTCGGTAATGAAAAAGACCATAAGTTGATCCTTGCATAGAGATCTTCACGAAAAAGTCCTTTCGCAATTTGCTTGTCCATATCACGATGCGTTCCTGCGATCAGCTGAAAATCACTTTGTACCTCAGTATCTGAGCCATAAGGATAAAAAGATTTCTCTTCTATCGCTTTAAGCAACATGGCTTGCTCATCAAGTCCTAACTCTGCAATTTCATCAAGAAATAAAATCCCTTTATCGGCTTCTCTTAATAATCCTTGTCTGGTTTGTAATGCGCCTGTAAATGCCCCTTTTACATGCCCAAATAAAGTGGACATTGCATTGTCACCACGCAAAGTGGCACAGTTAACAGCAATAAAACGACCTTTTACAAAATGGCGAGACTGTCGTAATTCATAAATACGTTGAGCAAGGAATGATTTTCCAGCGCCTGTGGGGCCTGTTAATAAAATAGGCGCAACGGAGCGTAATGCAACACGTTCAATTTGAGCAATTAAAGTATTAAAACGTTCATTACGTGTGGCGATCCCAGATTTTAAGAAAGAGAGGGACTCATTATGGTAATGCTCAAATCGGCTCGTTAGTTTTGTATAACGGCTTAAATCGAGATCAATAACAGCATAACTACCTGTGGATGATTGTACTGTTTTGATGCCATCTTCATTTTCTATTTTAGAAGAAGGAGAGGTTTGTAATAGTTTTGCAGGTAAGTAATGGGCTTCAGTCAGGAGGAACCAGCAAATCTGGGCAATGTGCGTACCTGTTGTGATATGTACATAATATTCTTCATTTTCAGTATCAAATGGATAATTTACTGCAAAATCAAGAAAGTGACTATAAACCTCTTCTAGATCCCAAGGATCACAAATGTCAATTTCGTAAGGTAATACCTCTGTGTCAGGGGAGACAGTATGAATATCTTCAGTGATTTTTGACGCTAACATTGAATCATTAGGTTGATGGATCATGACCAATCGACTAACGGGGAAATCTTTTTGATGGCAAATCGAAATTGTTGGGCGCCATGAGTTCCATCTTTTATGACTTTTACCTCGTTTATCTAATGTTGTGCCTAAAACACCAATCACCACTTTGCGTTTCATTAAGTTATCCCTACTTATTTTTTATCTATATTTATAAATGTATAGATAAAAAGATAGGTTTTTATCATTTTTAATTCAATGGTTAAATATTTAAAAATTACGTTAAAAATATTTTTTCAAACAAAAACAATGAATTAAAAATATTTTTAGTGAGTTTTAAAAACTTGGCACGATCCTCGCAATATTATGAGTGTCTTGAGCAGATTTTAAATCTGGTAGGCACATAAAGAACACTCTGTGGTGTTATCTAAATGTGTTCCTCCACATCGGGACTCTGTAGGTGAAGAGGGTTATTTTCAGGTTCGATTCCTGACACCAAAAACCATTACAAATCCAAATGTAAAATTAAAGATAGAAAATCGTTGTGACAGCAGTACCGTCACCTTGCTTATCCACCAGCAACTACGCTGGATTGAAGGCAGAAGAAGAGACAAACAAAGCATCGTTCCTCTCTTGTTTTCCCTTCGATTTCGCCAAGTTTGTTCGTGGAAAGCAAGTCACGATAAAAATGGTAATAAAAGAAAGCTAATAATAAAGAAGAGCAAAAGGAAGCAATGATGATAAGAACAACAATAAAAGTGAAACAAGGACAGCTGGGTTTATTAAAGAAGGATGATGAGTATATTGACGTCCTTGTAGCTGGTGAGCATAAATTTTTCGATCTTCGTCGCCAATTAAGTGTTGAGCTGGTGGAGTTAAACGGCCCTGCAATTGAAAAAGAGAAAGCCGAGTTTTTACGCCAATATCATCCAGAATGGGTGAGTGAATATTGTTTTGATATTGTGCTATCTGATGAAGAGATTGGCTTACTCTATGAAAATAGCTCACTCAAAGAGATCTTAGCGCCGAGTACTCGCCGTCTTTATTGGAATTATGCACAACGCTCAATGGAAGTGTTGTCAGCAAATGAATTGGAAGTTTCGCCAACTTTGGTTAAAAAATTGCAGCATCCAAAATTACGTAACCAAACTGTAAAAGGCAGTGAAGGTGTATTAAGTGTGGATATTCCGACATGGCATGCTGGCATTATCCGTGTTGATGGTGAAGTTCAATCACTATTGCCGCCGGGATTAAAAGGCTATTGGCGTTATCAGCACAAAGTTGATGTTGAGGTTGTTGATATGCGCTTACAAACACTCGATGTGAGTGGTCAAGAGATCTTAACGAAAGACAAAGTAACATTACGCATTAATTTGTCAGCAAGTTGGCGTTATAGCGATGTGCTTTCAGCGTACCAATTACTGAGTTCACCTCTTGAGTTCTTATATAAAGAGTTGCAGTTTGCGTTACGTGAAGCCGTAGGAACAAGAACATTAGATGAATTATTAGAGAATAAAACGCTGATTGACACTTTAGTGAGTGAAAAAATCAGTGAAGTGACTAAAGGATATGGTATTGAAGTAGCTTCATTAGGGGTAAAAGATATTGTTTTACCAGGCGAAATGAAAACGATTTTAGCGCAAGTGGTTGAGGCAGAAAAATCAGCACAGGCTAATGTTATTCGTCGAAGAGAAGAGACATCCGCAACACGCTCTTTATTAAATACGGCAAAAGTGATGGAAAACAATCCAGTAGCCTTACGATTAAAAGAGCTAGAAACCGTAGAACGTATTGCAGAACGTATTGATAAGATTTCCGTTTATGGCGGTTTAGACCAAGTATTAAACGGGTTAGTACAAATTAAAGGGGCACAGGCATGATATTGGATCATCAAATAGTAAAAGAAGCAGGAACTGCTGAAATCAAAATGTGGACAAATGGTGTACCTGTTGAAGCAGATGCTCTAAAACAACTTATTAATACCGCGAAGATGCCTTTTATTTTCAAACATATGGCAGTAATGCCAGATGTTCACTTAGGGAAAGGTTCAACAATCGGGAGTGTTATTCCAACAAAAGGCGCGATTATTCCAGCTGCTGTTGGTGTGGATATTGGGTGTGGAATGATTGCGGTGAAAACATCATTACACGCAAATGATCTGCCAGATAATTTATTTGCCATAAGAACGGCAATAGAAAGAGCAGTACCTCATGGAAGAACAAGTTATCAATCAGGGAATGATCGTGGTTCATGGAAGAACCCACCTAAACTTATTGATCAACATTGGCAACAACTTGAAGGGCGTTTTAAGGTTTTAACTGATAAGTACCCACGTTTACGAAATACGAATAACTATCGTCACCTTGGTACATTAGGAACAGGAAATCACTTTATCGAATTGTGTCTTGATGAATCAGATAATGTTTGGGTAATGCTACATAGTGGCTCTCGTGGTGTTGGTAATGCTATCGGTACGTTATTTATACAAATGGCACAAGAAGATATGAGGGAACATATCGCTAATTTACCTGATAAAAACTTAGCGTATTTAAAAGAAGGAACGCTTTTCTATGATGACTATATAGAAGCCATAGAATGGGCACAGGATTTTGCCCGACATAATCGTGAAATTATGATGGAACGCGTGTTGGCGGCATTATCGACACAAATAACTAAACCTTTTACGACACAGCAACAGGCGGTGAACTGCCACCATAACTATGTACAAAAGGAAATGCACTTTGGCGAAGAAGTACTGGTGACTCGAAAAGGAGCCGTTTCAGCTCAGAAAGGTGAAATGGGGATCATCCCTGGTTCAATGGGCGCTAAGAGCTTTATTGTAAGAGGAAAAGGAAATGCCGAAAGTTTCTGTTCATGTAGTCATGGCGCAGGACGCGTAATGAGCCGAACAGCAGCGAAAAAAGCTTTTAGTGTTGAAGACCAAATTCGAGCAACAGCACATGTGGAATGTCGAAAAGATGAAGATGTGATTGATGAAATTCCGATGGCTTATAAGGATATTGATGCTGTTATGAAGGCTCAGTTATCACTTGTTGAGGTTGTTCATACACTACGACAGGTTGTTTGTGTAAAAGGATAATTGTAGTTTTTAAGGAAATTCATAACTATCCCCAAACGATAACGTTGGGGATAGTGAGATATGAAAGCGTGTGCCTAGAATGCAAATGAATAAAATTTTTAAGAATAGATATTTTCTTTAAATAAGATCCTTATTTCTTGATTAAAAATCAAACAAATAATGTTTAATATTATTAATAAATAAAGACTGATATTAAATTTATTGCCTTCCAATAAAGATAATCAAAAAAAGAATAATGATATTGAATTATTCTTTAATTAGAAAACGATTATTAATAAATTATTAATACCTGCAATCGTGATTATTTATTTAATATAAAACAATTCCTAATTTTCTTAATTATATTAAAATTAACTGTATTCTTATTGAAAAAATATAGTCTACTCTATTTAGTGTATTAATTCTTAGAGAATATATTAATTAAATAAATATTGTTAATTTCTTGCATCCCAAATGTGAACAAATCGTTTTGAATTACTTGCAGTATAGATAACAGTATGTGAAATATTACGATGTCCTAAATAATCTTGAATTAAACGAGTATCTCTACCTAAATCAGCGAGTGCATAGCCACATGCATGGCGTAACATATGGGGATGAGGGGCTATGGATACATTAGCATCTTTACCTAAACGGCGAAGTAATCCATACACTTGTTGACGAGAAATTGGACCTGTTTTTTGGGATAAAAAGACCCATTCTGAGTCAGCCTCTCTCCATGTTTCCCTTTTTTCAACCAGTTAACTAACGCTTCATACTCCTCTTCGATAATCGGTTGTGTTGTTGATAAACCGCCTTTTAAGCGTCTGACATAGAGTATTCGACTTTCTAAATCAATATCGCTTAAGGTTAAATTACATAGCTCGCTCACGCGAAACCCATGTAAAAAACACATTAAAAACATACAGTAATCTCTTTCTGGATACCGTCCTTCCTTTGCTTGCTTCAAAATAGAATTGATCTCAAAACGTGTAAGAAACTTGCGCTGCTTCATTTTCATAACCTTTTCAATGAGATAACAAGGAACAAAAGTCAATTGATGCATCACTATAACAAGTGATATGCATCAATAAAGAGTTGTATTTTTTTTATGCTTACACTTTTACTTGTTCATTTTAAACAAGTTTATTGAAAGTTTATTTATTTTTAGAAAATGAAAGTGATTGATTGAAAAAGCGAAAAATGAGTATGGATAGGAATTTGGTTATCTTTAGAGAAATAAACAGAATACACCAAATTGTTTACTATTATTCTCTGGCTTCTCACTTAAGTCAAATTTAATGTTAATCACTTATCTTCATTTATTTAACACATTGATATTTATCATTATTTTAAAAAACAAACATGATTGGTTACTTTGTTTAAAATCCAGAAATAATTTTTTTTACTTTTTTCACAAATTATAGTAATTGCACTTAGAATTATAAACTCTTTTTTCGATATTTAAAGTTTGATTATCTAAATGTGTTTAATTTCGAGATGAAAATTTTTAACAAAACAATTTGGTGTATTTTGTTTTGTTTCTAACGATATTTAATTTCGTTTTGGACGGGCACAAGTATACCAAAATTCAAAAACTCAATAAGTGAGTCATTCAATTAGGAATAATTCAATCCTAATGAATTTATTATTTTTAATGTCTTCGTCCTTTATATTTTAGGAAACAAAAAGATGAAATTAAATAAATTAGCGTTAGTTCTTGGCTTAGGTTTAACTGTTGCTGCAGGTTCTTCTTTTGCTGCTGATCAAGGTCACGGCACCGTTAAATTTGTTGGTTCAATTATTGATGCACCTTGTTCTATTCATCCTGATTCAGAAAATCAAACTGTTCCATTAGGTCAAATTTCTACTGCTTCATTAAAAGATGGTGGTCGTAGTAATTCTCGTGATTTTAAAATCACTTTAGAGAATTGCACAACAGAAACTTATAAAACTGTTCAAACAACCTTCACTGGTTCAGAAGATGCAAACATCTTAGCAGGTTCTTTAGGTATTGAAGGTATCGCTAAAAATGCTGCTGTTGTTATCACTGATGCAGGTGGCAAACAAATCAAATTAGGCACACCAAGTGCCGCTCAAACATTACGTGATGGTAATAACGATCTGAACTTTGCTGCTTACTTACAAGGTTCTTCAGCAGAAGCTGCCGTTCCAGGTGACTTCACTGCAATCGCAACTTTCGCACTGACTTATCAGTAAGAAAAAATAAGCACAGTACAAGGATGTACAGTGCTTTATTTCCTGTGTCTATTTTTAACGATTTTTTTCTTACGGAGAAAAATATGAATCGCAAGATGACACCACTATGGCTATGCCTTATTGCCAGCTTACTGATAACAACAGCAGAAGCGAGTGATGTAAAACAAGATAAAAACATGCATCAGCGATTTGGGGTACTTAATCTTTCAGGCTCGATCTTAGAACCATCTTGCACGATTGCAGCAGGAAGTGGTGAACAAGTTATTCCACTGACAACGGTTTCTATTCCAATGCTAGTGACTGAAGGACAAGGACCTATTGAGTATTTTTCTATCAGATTAACGGAATGTACGCTAATTGAACAAAAAGGTCAGGAAGCGGACAACCCTCGTTTTATTGCAACGTTTGAAGGTCCCTCTAACGAGAATGGTAATTTTGCACTTTCTGGTGAAGCGAGAGGCGCGTCATTAGCGATAGCTGATCGTTACGGTAGGCGAGCCATCCCCGGTAAGCCATTACCCCCAGTTGGAATTGACTCCAAATCAATGGCGTTACTTTACCAAGCGCGAATAGTCAAAAATAACGAAATACCAAAAGCTGGAAATTACCGAACAACGCTGCGATTTAAGCTGGAATACTATTAAATGGATCGGGTTGGATAACTTATGGTTAGAACATTCAAAACCGTTGGTTTAGGGACGGAAAAAAAGAAAAAACAACATACTATTCGGCCTGTTGCTGTACTGATCTATTTAATTCTTACTGGCGCTTCCAGTATTTCAAGTTCAGCTTTAGCAAATAGTAATATTGAATTTAATGCCGATATTTTAGATCTAAAAGATAAGCAAAATATCGACTTATCAGATTTCTCTCGTGCTGGCTATATTATGCCCGGCCGATATGAGTTTGTTGTTCGCGTGAATAATAATGAACTCCCTGAACTCTACAACATTAGCTATGTTGTACCAGCCAATGATCCTAAAGGTAGCGAAGCTTGCTTACCGCCAGAATTGATCCATCAAATAGGGCTCAAACCTGAATGGGCTGAAAAAGTTAAATATCAAGATAACGGAAGCTGCCTTGATATCTCTTCTATTCCCGGAATGACGGTAAATGCAAGTCTGGGAAATGGCAATCTTATTCTTACTATTCCTCAAGCGTATCTTGAATATTCAGCACCAAACTGGGACCCACCTTCTCGTTGGGATCACGGTATCTCAGGTGTGCTTTTTGACTATAACGTCAATGCTAACGTGACAGATCCTGCTAAAGGAAAACAGCGTCAACAAGTTACAGGCTTAGGAACCGTGGGAGCAAACCTTGGTGTTTGGCGTTTCCGTGCCGATTGGCAAGCAAGTTATCAGCATACAACAGGTATTCCTGATAGTACTGAAAATAGTTGGAAATGGAACCAGCTTTATCTTTATAGAGCCATCACGCAATTAGGGGCTCGCCTTGTGATGGGGGAGACTTACTCTCGTTCTGACATTTTCGATAACTTCCGTTTTACTGGGGTTAACTTGTCTACGGATGACAATATGCTGCCACCTAACTTAAGGGGATATGCCCCAGAAGTAACGGGTGTGGCAAAAACGAATGCGAAAGTGACGATTAGCCAGCAGGGCCGTGTGATCTATGAAACTCAGGTTGCTCCAGGACCGTTTCGCATTCAAGACATCAATGATGCAGTGAGTGGTAAATTAGATGTACGTGTTGAAGAACAAGATGGATCTGTTCAAGAATTCCAAATGGATACGGCCAGTATTCCTTATTTAACACGCCCCGGCCGAGTGCAATATAAATTATCTGCGGGTAAACCGTCGGACATGAACCGTAATACAGAAGGCCCTATTTTTGGTATGGGTGAATTCTCATGGGGGATCAGTAACGGTTGGTCACTTTATGGCGGTTCATTAGTATCGGGCGATTATAACTCGGTTTCTGCGGGTATTGGTCGTGACCTAATGGCATTGGGTGCTATCTCTTTTGATGCGACACATTCTTGGGCAAAAATTCCAAGTGATGACAAACGTTATCACGGGGGCTCTTATCGCGTCAGTTACTCAAAACGTTTTGAACAAATAAATAGCCAAGTGACATTTGCAGGCTATCGCTTCTCTGAACGTGACTTTATGAGTATGAACCAATATTTAGATCGCCGTTATCGTGGTGGTGAAGAAGATAATAATAAAGAGCTTTATACCATTATGTTTAGTAAGCAGTTCCCTGAATGGGGATTGAGTGCTTACTTAAACTATAGCCATCAGACTTATTGGAATAAGCCTAATAACGATAACTATAACTTGTCATTAGCCAAAACGATGGATATTGGTAGCTTTAAAAATATCAACCTCAGCCTGTCGGCGTTTCGCAATAAATTCAATGGCACCAATGATAATGGCGTTTATATGAATGTCAGTATGCCTTGGAGCGATCGCGCAACTATTAGCTACAACACGGTGATTAATAAACACGGTAATTCACATAATGTCAGCTATTACGATCGTATTGATGACAATAGTAGCTATCGAGTTGGTGCTGGTTTAAGCAGTAACGGTAAACCATCCGCAGATGCCTATCTTATGCATTACGCTGATGCTGCATTGGTCACTGCTAGTGCGAGCCATATTAATGGTGAATACACATCAGCCACCTTATCACTACAAGGTGGGGCAACATTAACACCAAAAGGTGGTGCATTACACCGAACAAGTCGTACGGGTAGTACTCGTTTACTTGTTGATACAGATGGCATTTCAGATGTTCCAGTGAAAAGCATCGGCGCTATTACGCGTACCAATGCTTTTGGTAAAGCAGTACTGCCTGATATCAATGATTATTATCGCAGTAGTGCCAGCATCGACCTTGATCAGATGCCAGATAACGCTGAAGCATTACGCTCAATTCAACAGCTAACCCTAACAGAAGGTGCAATAGGCTACCGCCACTTTGATGTGGTCTCGGGACAAAAAGCCATGGCTGTCATTCGCCTACAAGATGGAACTTATCCACCATTTGGTGCCAGTGTCACAACCGAGAAGGGGCGTGAGCTTGGTATTGTCAATGATGGTGGGAATGTCTATCTGACGGGGATTAACAGTGATGATCTATTGAGTGTTCGTTGGAATGGTCAAGAGCAGTGCAAAGTCCGTATTCCAACATTAGTTGAGGGATTATTTATGTCTTCATTATTACTGACTTGTAGTGATGGTGACGCAACACCTTCAACAATCAATCAAAGAACAGAGCCCTTACCTAAACCTCAACTGATCACGCAATAAGGTTAGGAAAAAAGGAAAGATAAAAATAATTTCAGACAAAAAGAGTAATTTAAAATGATGTTATCAAAGCGCTTATTCATTGTAACAACCACTTTATTGACTGGAATGGTCTTTACTAGTCAAGCCCTTGCTGCGATTGCTTTAGATAGAACGCGTGTCATTTTTAATGGTGCCGATAAGTCGATTAGCTTAAATGTCAGTAATCAGAATAAAGAACTACCTTACTTGGCTCAGGGTTGGATGGAAAATGAAAATGGAGAACGTATTGACAGCCCATTATTAGTTTTACCGCCTATTCAGCGTATTGAGCCGGGCGATAAAAGCCAAGTAAAAGTGCAGTCATTACCTGACATTGCCAAATTACCTCAAGATAGAGAAAGCGTTTTCTATTTTAACTTGCGCGAAATTCCACCTCGTAGTGATAAACCCAACGTGTTGCAAATTGCATTGCAAACACGAATTAAGTTGTTTTATCGCCCAGCATCGATTTATGCCACACAAACGGATCTCACCCATCCTTGGCAGGAAAAAATCACCTTAATAAAGAAAGGCGATCGCTATGAAGTGAATAACCCAACACCTTATTACGTGACATTAGTGGATGGGTTAACAGGATTACAAGGAAAAAGCCTTGATGGTTTTGAACCAATCATGATTGCCCCTAAAAGCACAGGAACGATAAATCTGCATACTTCTGCGTTTGGCGCATCGCCTGTACTCAGTTACATCAATGATTACGGTGGACGACCACAAATGAAATTCACCTGTACTGGCAATGAATGCAAAGTTACAGAAACATCAGCAGGAAACTAAATAGGTCTATTTTATGAAAATGGAACAGCGGTTTAGCCCAAGCAAAGCAGTGTTGATTCTTATTTTGGCAACGTTTACTGGAGGCCTAAGTTTTACTGCTGTTGCGAATTTACCCGCTAGAGCGGTGAAAGATGTTATTCCGGGAATTGTTTATATCAATATTTCAGGGAATGTCATTGCGCCACCGCCTTGCTTAATTAATGACGGCAAAATGATCGAAGTTAATTTTGGTGAGGTAATGAGTACACGTATTGATGGGGTTCGTTATAAAGAGCCTGTTCATTACACCGCGACTTGCCAAAAAATGCCAACTAATGCCATGAAAGTTTATGTTACGGGGAGCGCAACGGGATTCGATTCAAATGCGCTACAAACCAATATTACGGGATTAGGAGTGCGTATTCTGTATCAGGGAAACTTATTAGATTTAGGTAAGGCGGTAAATTTTACCTATCCCAACTTACCTGAACTAGAAGCTATTCCTGTTCGTGATCAGAATGAAAGCTTAGTGGGTGGTGATTTTGTCGCAAGTGGCACACTGCATGTGGATTATCAGTAAGAGGTCAGAAGATGAATAAATTAAAGTACCTATGTCTGATCGCATTACTGAATTCTTATTCTGTTATGAGTGCAGACGCACCTAATATGAAATTATTTGGCACCTTATTAGTACCACCTCCTTGTGTCATTAGTAACAACGAACTGATTGATGTCTATTTTGGACACAACGTAGGTATTCATAAAGTAGATGGCATTAACTATACCGAATCGGTGAATTATCGATTGGTCTGTGATCCAAATTTAAAAGGTTGGGATTTAGGGCTTTCTATTATTGGTCCTAAAACGCAGTTTGATGAAGCTGCGCTACAAACCAATATTCCAGATTTAGGCATTCATCTTACGCAAGATGGTAAGCCTTTTAAATTAAACGAGCGTATTGCGATATCACCCGATAATCCTCCCGTGATCCAAGCGGTGCCCGTTAAAAGACCGGGTAGCACTTTGCCTGAAGGTGCATTTGAAGTATCGGCAACACTGCTTGCTGAATACCAATAGGAGCGTATTGATGAATATAAAAAGGTTATCGATCCCGTTCGTATTGGGTCTTGCCACATTTACGGGATTAATATCAACCGCTTTCTCGGCGCCAGACAATATGCGTTTTCACGGCATATTAGTTGACGAGCCTTGTACCATAAAGCCCGGTGACGAAACCGTTGAATTAGATTTTGGCAATATACCAGACAAGAACCTTTATGCGTATCAAAGAACACCAAGCAAGTTGTTTCAAATACGCTTGTCTGAATGTGATTTAACGATTGGTAAAAGCGTCAAGATCACTTTCAAAGGGGATGAAAATCAAGCTATGGCAGGACAAGGTTTTTTAGCAATTAGCCCAAGCAGTCAAGCGGCGGGTATTGCTGTTGGACTGGAATCTGAAAATGGAAATGCGCTACCTGTTAATAAAGAAACAGACAAACTCTCGTTAAATGCGGATGACACGATTTTAAATTTTTATGCCTTTATTCAAGGGGAGCCAGATGCGATTGCCAACCAATCCATTAAACGCGGCCCATTTAGTGCAATCGCCACATTCCATTTGAATTATGACTAATTATTAGGGTTGAGGTTTTATATGTCCATATTAAAGCGATTTTCAGCTTTATGTCTTGCAATAGGTTTGTTGTTTTCGGCACCCGCAATGGCATCTATCTTTTCTTATATTACTGAATCGACAGGAACACCCTCAAATGCAACCTATACCTATGTTATTCAGCGTTGGGATCCTGAAACGTCGGGAACATTAAATCCTTGTTATGGATGGTCTACTTGTTATGTAACGATTAACCATAAACATGATCTTGATGGGTCTGGTGGATCAGCTAAGCAACTTATCACAAGAATTGAGAAGTTGCGTACTTTAGCTGAAGTTCGAGAGGAAGTTTTAAGAAATATTTCCTTTCCACTTGAAGGAAAGACAAATCACGTAGGGCCTGCTTTAAATTCTAATCAGGAATGTGTGGGATTATTTTATCAACCAAATTCAAGTGGAATATCACCGAGTGGACGTTTATTGCCGGGATCATTATGTGGTATCGCACCGCCACCTGTTGGTGCCTGCAAAATAACAGAAGGTGCTGTAAACCTTAATTATGGTGATATAGATGAATATAGTTTAGAGGGTGCTCAGCGTTATCAGAATATCAATGTTACTTGTAATTTAGCGATGAAAGTCATGGTTATTGCATCAGGTTCAGATAATGGGAGAGTACTTTTACGTTCAGACAACAGTTTATATGCTGATTTATTTCTTGATGATTATCCAGGCGAGACCGGTAGCATAATTAATGTTCCCGCTGGCGGTTCAGTGCCTGTAAAAGTAAGTTCTACTTTACATACAAATGGTCGCGTTGCACCGGGCTATTTCTCTGGTTCAGGATCAATTATTTTAACGATGCCTTAATCATGATAATGGGTGAATATTATGATGAATTACGATTTTACAGATATTGATGTTAATGCGTTGGTTGGAAAACGAATTCAGAAAAAGCGTAAAGAATTAGGTTATACCGGTATGCAAATCGCTGAAAAAATTGGTGTAAGCCAACAGCAATTCTCTCGATATGAGCGCGGGATGAACAAGATAGATTTAAGTTATCTTGTTCTATTAGCCAACTATCTAAATACACCTATTTATTGGTTTTTTGAAGACTGTTTTATATCAAAATCGTCATCAGAAAATCAATGTACCGATAAACGAAGTAGCATCATTGCTGAAGCGATGCCTGATGTTTTTTTATACTAATGCATATCGCTAAAGGATACTCAAACTTGGTGTTTTAGAGCGTATGCTTTTTCTTTGATTGATTACCAAATTGGTAAGGCAGGGGAAACCCTGCCCTTTTTTTATGCTAAAAAAGCTAAGTGCCGTTAGTCAAACTCGAGTTATTGATAGTGTGATCAGCAAAAAGGAAGGAATGGATAATCAATTTTTACTCTTTTATATAGAGAAGAAAATGGGGCATAAATGTAACGTTGTCATTTTATGATGATAATAATTATCTAAAACAGGTGCTTTTCTTGAAAAGCGGGATAAGAATACTCTTAAAGCGAGTATTTAGAGAATATTGATTTCTATTAGGTTGAAAATGCCTTTTTTTTATTTCATCGTGAAAAAGATAAATAAAGCTAACTTAATTTATTAAATAAAGATACTCTAATAATGATATTCTTATTAAGACGTTATTAGTTAAATAATTAAATAATACTAATGTAATTCTCTATTTTTATTTAAATTATTAACTTGTTATTATTCAGTCTATAAAGGATTGTTTCCAATATATACCTTAAAACTTACTTCTTTAGATTAATTAACTATTCGAAAATGAGTTAAATCTATTCAGATAATATAAAATTATTCCTAATTTATCGTAAAAATAAAAAAACACCAATATTCTTATTGAAAAAAATTTGATAATTAGAAAACAAGTAATAACGACTAATATTTATACGCATTATATGAGTAATGTTAAATTAATGAATTCATAATGTAAATAAAATGTATTTTACTGTGTTTCTATTTGGATAAGAAAATGTGGATTCTATGGAGATTTAATAATATGAATAAGCTAATAATGAAATTAGTAGCAATACGTAAAATAGTCAAGGATCCAATAAATAATTAATTTAATTTTTTGAAGCTGCTCTTAATAAATACATTAAAATTTTTACCCAAAAAAAGCGTAATTATTCTCAATCAAATGATTAGATTTTTAGGTTTTTCTGAGAAAAAAATAGGCGTTACACGAATTTCTTTTTTGAATTATCAGTTAGTTAACTTATGAGAGTGTTCTTAATCAAAAAATGCAATTTGTACAAAAACTCGCTTTATGACCTCAATTTCCTAAGTGTAAATACTTAAATTAAAGTGTTAAATTATTATAAAAATACTCTATTCTTGATTAGTTTATTTAAATAATCAATTATTTATCAATTACTTATGATTTTTCTGCTCTTTTTATTTTGTTTATTGTAAATATACGTAACTATAAAAAATGTAACTATTAATTTTTATATTAAATACAAATACTTATGTTTATTTAATGTTTTATTTTTAATGCTTATTTCAATTTGGGATTATCATTAAAGGAGTTATTTGATGTAGTTTATACATGGGATTAAATAATGATAATAAATAAATTAACAAATCCATTATTTTGATCTGCTTGTAAATCAATGGATTAAGTCCAGTTTGTTTCATTATGTAAAATTTTAGTTATATTGAGTTAAAATAAACAAATAATAAAATGTTATTTAATTGACAATTAATCCTATTCGTAAAAAGACAATTAGATCTTTTCACTTTAAATTCCGAAATAGCAGAATTTAAATCTCATATATCTCTTTTTAAGAGTGTGAATTTGGTTTTTAAATCCATTCCTGTCATTTTCAAAAAGTAATATTTTGTATGAAAATGTAAAAAATACACCTAATATCAGTAAATTAATAAAAATAGACTTAATGAAATTGGGGTGGTTTGACTTAAATAAAACCAGAGAGAATAATATATCCAACTTGATACGCTTCCTTTATCTAATTTCATAATTAAATATGAAATTGGCTGGATGAACTTTATCAAAATATAGAAACTTTATTTAGTGTGACATTCATTTAAGTAATTTGCTTATATTGAATTTTATTATTTTAAATATCTTCGTTCTTATATTTTCAGGAAACATAAAGATGAAATTAAATAAATTAGGTTTAGTTTTAGGTTTAGGCTTAACTGTTGCTGCTGGTTCTGCATTCGCTGCTGATCAAGGTCATGGTACTGTAGAATTTTGGGGTTCAATCATTGATGCTCCATGTTCAATTGATCCTAACTCAGGCGACCAACGTGTTCCACTCGGACAAGTTTCAGCAAATGCACTGAAAGATGGCGGCCGTAGTGTTTCTAATACTTTCAAAATTAAATTACTGCAATGCTCTACTGAAACTTATAAAACAGTTCAAACTACCTTCACTGGTGCTGAAGCAGCGGCTATTCTGCCAGGCTCTTTAGGCATCGAAGGTTTAGCGAAAAATGCAGCAGTTGTTATTACTGATGCTGGTGGTACACAAATTAAATTAGGTGAACCAACAAAAGCTCAAACTATTCGTGACGGTTCAAATGATCTGAACTTTGCTGCTTACTTACAAGGTTCTGCAACAGATGCAGCTGTACCTGGTGACTTTACTGCAATCGCTACTTTTGCATTAACTTACCAATAATAGATGTCCTTTTAGGCCCTGTATAAGGATGTATAGGGCTTTATCTTTAGCTGTATTTTTATGGTTTATCTTATGGAGTAGAAAACAATGAATCGCAAGATGGTGCCACTATTATTACTTGTTACAACAGGACTATTTGTTAAGCCTGTAATGGCAGTGACCGATATAAAACAAGATGTAAAATCACATCAGCGATTCGGCGTGGTTAGTCTACAAGGTTCTATATTAGAGCCAACATGTACTATCTCGGCAGGAAGTCGAGAGCAAGTTATCTCTTTGAGTACCGTGTCTATTCCGACCTTAGCTGTTGAAGGTCAAGGACCTATTGAACATTTCTCTATTCGATTAACAGAATGTTCCCTTGTCGACCAAAAAGGTACACAAGCTGAACGTCCTCGTTTTATTGCTACTTTTGAAGGCCCTGCACAGAACGGATTATTCCAACTTTTCGGCGACGCTAAAGGTGCTTCGTTAGCTATTGCTGACCGTTACGGAAGATTGGCAACACCAGGGAAACCTTTACCTCCTGTGGATATCGATACTAAATCGTTGTCTTTGTTGTATCAAGCAAGGCTTGTTAAAAATAACGACATTCCACGAGCAGGTAATTATCAAGCAACCCTGCGTTTTAAACTCGAATATTATTAAATGGATTGGTTGGATTATTTATGGCTAAATCATTCAAAACTGCTTCAAGAAAAGCAGAAAAAAAGAGTAATCAGCATACAATTCGACCTGTAGCAGCACTGATCTATTTAATTATTGCTGGTATGGCGAGTGCCTCTAATATGGTATTTGCAGCCGGTGATATCGAGTTTAACTCTGATATTCTTGATCTAAAAGATAAACAAAATATTGATTTATCAGATTTTTCTCGTGCCGGCTATATTATGCCTGGTAAGTATGAATTTATTGTTAAAGTTAACAATAATGAATTACCTGATCTCTATACCATTAATTATATTGTCCCCGCAAATGATCCTAAAGCGAGTATTCCTTGTATTCCTCGTGAATTAGTCAATCAATTTACGTTGAAACCTGAGTGGCTCAAAGCGGTAACTTGGAAAGATGATGGCTCCTGTCTTGACGAGTCATCGATACCAGGTATGACAACAAGTACTAACTTAGGTGCAGGTAGTTTTGTTGTTACTATTCCTCAAGCCTATGTTGAGTATGCAACCGACGATTGGGATCCACCATCTCGTTGGGATGAAGGTATTTCAGGACTTATTTTTGACTATAACCTGAATGCTAATGTGACCGATCCTGCTAATGGTAAACAAAGACAACAAGTTACAGGTAGTGGTACTGCGGGTGCTAACTTAGGTGTTTGGCGTTTTCGTGCGGATTGGCAAGCAAACTATCAACACACAACAGGCGTGAATGGCAGTACTGAGAATAATTGGGATTGGAGTCAATATTACCTTTATAGAGCAATAACCCAATGGGGTGCTCGCCTTGTTATGGGTGAGACTTATTCACGCTCTGATATTTTTGATAACTTTCGTTTTACTGGTATCAGTTTATTAACGGATGATCAGATGTTGCCTCCTAATTTGAGAGGTTATGCACCTGAAGTCACTGGTATTGCAAAATCGAATGCGAAAGTGACGATTAGTCAGCAAGGTCGTGTGATCTACGAAACACAGGTCGCTCCGGGTCCATTCCGCATTCAAAATCTTAATGATGCAGTCAGTGGTAAGTTGGATGTTCGTGTTGAAGAGCAAGATGGTTCAGTACAAGAATACCAAATGGATACGGCAAGTATCCCTTATTTAACACGCCCAGGCCGAGTGCAATATAAATTATCAGCAGGTAAACCTTCTGATATGGATCATAAAACCGAAGGACCCGTTTTTGCAATGGGTGAGTTTTCATGGGGGGTCACAAATGGTTGGTCACTCTATGGGGGGTCATTAGTTGCAGGAGATTATAACTCTGTTTCTTTAGGTATTGGTCGTGACTTGATGGTATTAGGTGCAATTTCATTTGATGCGACACACTCATGGGCAAAAATTCCTAATGATGATAAGCGCTATCATGGTGGCTCTTATCGAGTTAGCTACTCTAAACGTTTTGAGGCTATTAATGGACAAGTGACTTTCGCAGGTTACCGCTTCTCAGAACGTGACTTTATGAGTATGGATCAATATTTAGATCGTCGTTATCGTGATAACAACCGAGATAATAATAAAGAGCTTTATACCATAACATTAAGTAAGCAATTTCCAGATTTAGGCTTGAGTGCTTATCTTAACTATAACCATCAAACTTATTGGAATAAGCCTAATAACGATTATTACAACTTATCTTTATCTAAGTTTATGGATATTGGTCGTTTTAAAAATATCAATATTAATTTATCGGCTTATCGGAATAAATTTAATGGTGAGAATGATGATGGTGTTTATCTAAACGTCAGTATGCCTTGGAGCGATAAAGCCACAATTAGTTATAACACCGTGATTAATAAGAATGGTAACTCTCATAATGTGAGCTATTTTGACCGCCTCGATGACAATAATAACTATCGCTTAGGTACGGGTTTAAGTAGCCGTGGTCGTCCATCTGCTGATGCTTATTATACGCGTTATGGTGATACAGCATTGGTAACAGCAAGTGCGAGTCATATTCAAGGTGAAAATACCTCAGCCTCGCTTTCGTTACAAGGTGGAGCAACGTTAACACCTAAAGGCGGAGCATTCCATCGTACTGCAATGCCAGGAGCTGCGCGTTTATTGGTCGATACTAATGGTGTGGCTGATGTACCAATTAGAAGTTTAGGGGCTGTGAGCCATACTAACTATTTCGGTAAAGCGGTACTTCCAGATATCAATAATTACTATCGGAGTAGTGCAACAATTGATTTAGATAAATTACCTGATGATGTTGATGCAGTGCGTTCAATTCAACAATTAACCCTTACCGAAGGGGCGATAGGTTACCGTGAGTTTGACGTTATTTCAGGGCAAAAAGCGATGGCGATTGTCCGCATGAAAGACGGTAGTTATCCACCATTTGGCGCTAGCATTACCACAGAAAAAGGCCGAGAACTGGGCATCGTGAATGATAGCGGTAATGTTTATTTAAGTGGAATAAACTCTGGTGATATTTTAGATGTACGTTGGAGTGGTAAAAAACAGTGTGAAGTACAAGTACCTAAATTAGATGAAGGTATCTTTATTTCTTCACTATTATTAACGTGTGGGGACACTCCATCAATCTCTTATTCAGCACAAGAGAGAACCGAATCACCATCTCAGCCACAATTAGTCAAAACTGAAGGTTGAGAAGGGAAAAATTAAACGATTTTATAAACAAAAGAGTAATTAAAGATGATGTTATTAAAGCGCTCATTCATTGTAGCAACCACATTATTAACGGGTATGGTATTTACTCAACAAGCTATTGCTGCGATTGCATTGGATAGAACTCGTATCATTTTTAATGGAGCTGATAAATCAATTAGCCTTAATGTCAGTAATCAAAATAAAGAACTACCTTATTTAGCACAAGGTTGGATGGAAGATGTCAATGGACAAAAAGTGGAAAGTCCATTAATCGTTCTGCCACCTATTCAGCGTATTGAACCCGGTGATAAAAGCCAGATAAAAATACAAGGATTACCTGATGTCGCTAAATTACCTCAAGATAGGGAAAGTGTGTTCTATTTTAACTTACGTGAAATTCCACCACGTAGTGATAAACCCAATGTGTTGCAAATTGCATTACAAACACGGATTAAATTGTTTTATCGCCCAGCGGCGATTTATGCCACACAAACAGATTTAACAAATCCGTGGCAGGAAAAAATCACCCTAACGAAAAAAGGGGATATCTATCAGGTTAATAATCCAACACCTTACTTTGTGACAATTGTCGATGGGTTAACTGGGTTAAAAGGTGAAAGTATTACTGGGTTTACGCCTTTAATGGTTGATCCAAAAAGTAGTGCAGATCTTAATTTGAAAGCTTCTACACTTGGTGCATCCCCTGTACTTAGTTATATCAATGATTACGGTGGACGCCCTCGTTTGAAATTTAGCTGTAGTGGCAATGAGTGCAAGGTTGTAGAAACAGCAATCGGAAATTAATAGGTTTATTTATGGATATGGAACAGCGGTTTAACACAAGCAAAGCAGTGTTGATTTTATTAATGACAACATTTACTGGTGTCCTGAGTTCAGCTGCTGTTGCAAATACACCACCTACAGCGAGAGCGGGTAGCACTATACCTGGGATTGTATATGTCTATATCTCGGGTAATGTTATCGCTCCACCTCCTTGCGTCATCAATGGAGGAAAAACGATTGAGGTTGATTTTGGTGAAGTCATGAGTACGCGTATTGATGGTGTTAATTACAAAAAGCCTATTACTTATAGTGCTGAATGTAGAAAAATGCCAACAAATACAATGAAAGTCTCTATTTCTGGAAATGGTACTGGGTTTGATTCAAATGCTTTGACCACAAACATTACAGGATTAGGGGTACGTATTCTTTACCAAAATAAATTATTAAGATTGGGGCAAGAAGTGAATTTCACTTATCCTAACTTTCCTCAATTTGAGGCAATTCCTGTTCGTGATTATTCTGCATCATTAACTGGAGGTGATTTTTACGCTACTGCAACGCTTCGAGTAGAATATCAGTAAGGAGTCAGTACATGCTTATTAATTTAAAAAAGGTTTGTCTGACAACATTACTCGTCATGTCGCCTTTATTTGTCAGTGCGGATGAACCGAATATGAAATTATTTGGAACATTATTAATTCCGCCTCCTTGTGTGATCGAAAATAATAACTTAATTGAAGTTTATTTTGGCCATAACGTTGGTATTCATAGAGTTGATGGCATTAATTACACCCAACCCGTGAATTACAAATTAAAGTGCGATCCCAATATTAAAGGGTGGGATCTGGGGCTTTCTATTATTGGCCCTAAAAGCCAGTTTGATGATGCAGGATTACAAACTAATATTGCCGATTTAGCGATTCATATGACTCGCAATGGTGAGCCTTTTATTTTAAATGAACGATTTGTTATCTCACCAGATAAGCCACCTATTATTCAAGCTGTACCAGTAAAAAGACCAGGAAGTACATTAGTAGAAGGTCCATTTGAGGTAACAGCAACGTTGCTCGCAGAATATCAATAGGAGTGTGAAAATGAAGCTTAAAACATTACCGCTTCCTGTTATTTGCGGGCTTACGCTTCTAATAGGAATATTTACAGCTGCCAATGCAGCACCGAATAATATGCGACTTTATGGCACATTAGTTGATGAACCTTGTGTGATTAAACCGGGGGATGAAACCATTTCTCTAGAATTTGGTAATGTGCCTGATAAAACGTTTTATATTGGCGCAGGTAGAACAAATAGCCAAAATTTTCAAATTCATTTATCAGAATGTGACCTTTCTATTAATAAAAAGGTGAGAGTGACATTTAGTGGTACTGAAAATCAGGCAATGGTTGGGCAAGGTTTTCTTGCATTAAGTACAGGAAGTCAAGCTGAAGGTATTGCCATTGGGTTAGAAAACTCTGATGGCAGCCCACTGCGGATTAATCAGGAAACAAGCAATATTGCCTTAAATTCAGGAGATTCTATTTTAAGGTTCCGAGCTTTTATACAAGCCGAGCCTAATGCTATTGCTAATGAATCAATAAAACGAGGTCGTTTTAGTGCTATAGCCACATTCCACCTGAATTATGATTAATTATTAAGATTGAGGTTAATATGTTTACCCCAAAACGATTATCAGTATTATGTCTATTTAGTGTGATGATGCTCTTTTCTGCGTCATCAATGGCTTCTATTTTTTCTTATATTACTGAATCCAAAGTTCTTTCTCCTTCTTCTGCAAATTATACTTTCATTATTCAACGTTGGGATCCTGAAACAACGATGACCTTGAATCCTTGTTATGGTGGCGCATCTTGTAAAATTACGATTAATCATCGACATAATGCATCAGGACAAGGTGGGGCAGCGACAAGAACAGTTTTAACAGGGGCGCAAAAATATCGCACTATGGCGGAATTGCGTGATGCTGTTATGCGAGTGCAAAGTTTTCCTACGTCACCTACTGTAGCTCACCACTCAGGGGTGCCTAATAGTGAAATTCAAGAGTGTGTTGGTTTATTTTATGAAACCGGAACGACAAAATTACTACTTCCAGGATCAATGTGCGGTATTGCACCACCTCCTGCTGGGGCTTGTGAGATAATTGATGGTTCAGTCAACCTTAGTTATGGCGATATTGATGAAGATAGACTAGGTGACTCAACACAGAATAAACGATCACAAACAATTCGCGTGACATGCAATAAAGATTTATCTGTTGTTATTTATGCATCATCTCTAGATGGTCCAAATGTCAGATTACGTCCAGACGGTAGCCTCTATGCGGATTTATATCTTAACAATAAACCAGGTGAAAATGGTGAGACAATTTTTGTACCTGCAGGGAGAGCAACACCTGTAGTTGTTAGCTCTGTATTACGTCCTTATGGTCGAGTTGCTCCTGGTTCATTTTCTGGGGTAGGTACATTAATTTTGGCAATGCCTTAATATAAACGAAGTTGGAAAACGCGATGATGGATTATGATCTTATAAACATCAATGTGAATGAGCTAGTTGGTCAAAGAATACAGAAAAAACGCAAAGAGCTTGGTTATACTGGCGCGCACATTGCTGATAAGTTGGGAATTAGCCAACAACAGTTCTCACGTTATGAAAGAGGGTTAAATAAAATAGACCTAAGTTACCTTGTGACATTAGCTGTTTATTTAAAAACTCCAATATACTGGTTCTTTGAAGATTGTTTTCATGTTGAAGCTGAAACGGAAGATAAAAATATCCGCAAATCTACATATTTTATGGCGGAATCGACACCCGATTTTATTTTCTAATTACAGATATTTTTAACACTGGGTTTAAGTTATACAGAAGGAGGCAGGAGAAATCTTGCCTTCTTTTTTTATCCATAATAATTATTTATTGTCGATTTTTTTATTTTATTACTGTTTAAATGATGGTTGGTTTATTATCTTTTGTGTTACAAATAAACTAATTTTTAACCTATTTTGTGTTTTTATTCGTCACTAATTTCCTCTTTATAGTAATTTCGTCCGTTACTATCAGGTTTATCAGAGTATTGATTCGATTCTCCCCATTATTTCAGCAGATCTTTAACTACTAAAGGTTAATAATTAATCAAAATATTGTTAAAAAATGTTACCTTATGCACATTTTTTAATTTTAGATATTATAAATTAATTTTAATGTAAGTGATTTGTAATTGTGTGATTTATTTTTATTTTATTGTTTATTAAGGTAAAAAATATTTTATTTGATAACTTTATTCTGATGTTTATCTTAAATAAAGCATTTGTAAATAGGATTAACAGATAGTCATAATAAAAAGGGTTGTGTACTGTGCATTTTCTGTTTTTTTATAAAAAGGATAAATGATGCAAACAAAAAAACAGGGAGGCAGTCGCTTTCTACGCACAGTGGAATGGCTAGGAAATGCGCTACCCCATCCCGTTATTTTATTTATTATTTTAATTGCTATTTTACTTGTCTCTTCGGCAGTTGGTGAATACTTCGGTGTTACGGTACAAGATCCCCGACCAGAAGGCGCCAAAGGACGCGCAGAAGATGGCTATATTCACATTATCAGCTTATTAGATGCTGATGGTATTCGCCGTATATTGGCAAATATTGTCACAAACTTTACTGGATTTGCGCCTTTAGGTACGGTGCTGGTGGCGTTATTAGGTGTCGGTATTGCTGAACGAGCAGGTTTATTATCTGCGGTTATGCGTTTAGTGGTAATGAAAGCCCCTCGCAAGATGACCACATTGGCGATTGTTTTCGCTGGTATTATGTCAAATACTGCGGCTGAATTGGGTTATGTGGTATTGATACCGTTATCAGCGATTATCTTTCATTCGTTAGGACGGCATCCTCTTGCTGGTTTAGCGGCTGCGTTTGCAGGGGTTTCTGGTGGTTATTCTGCTAACTTACTCTTAGGGACGATAGATCCGTTATTATCGGGTATTACGCAGCAAGCCGCGCGCATTATAGATCCAACTTATATCGTTGGTGCTGAAGCAAACTGGTACTTTATGTTTGTCAGTACATTCCTTATTACTTTCTTAGGTTACTTCATTACAGAAAAAATTGTTGAGCCTCAACTAGGGCCTTATAACGGTAATGAACTTGATGATGAAGAAAATGATTTAAGGAATGCTGCTGAAGTTACGCCACTAGAAAAGAAAGCATTATGGGCTGCAACAGGAACCTTTATTGTTATGGGCGTGATTTTGGCGCTAACGGTTGTTCCTGAAAATGGCATATTGAGAAACCAAGAAACAGGGCTAATTGGTAATTCTCCTTTCTTAAAATCTATTGTTGTCTTTATTTTTTTATTCTTTGCAATTCCGGGTATTGTTTACGGATGGGTTGCTAAGACAATGCGTACAGATAAAGATATCGTTGATGCTATGGCGAATTCGATGAGCACATTGGGGCTTTATCTGGTCATTATTTTCTTTGCGGCTCAGTTTGTTGCGTTTTTTGGTTGGACAAACATCGGTCAGGTTATTGCTGTCAAAGGTGCAGCATTACTTAATAGCATTGATATGCCAAGTGGATTACTGTTCTTAGGTTTTATTTTAATCTGTGCTTTTATTAACTTAATGATTGGCTCGGCTTCGGCTCAATGGGCTGTAACCGCGCCTATCTTTGTACCCATGTTAATGCTTGCAGGTTATGCGCCTGAGACAATCCAAGCAGCATATCGAATAGGAGATTCTGTTACTAATATCATTACACCAATGATGAGTTATTTTGGTTTGATATTAGCAGTTGCAACAAAATATAAGAAAGACACTGGTATTGGTACGATGATCTCTATGATGTTGCCATATTCCGTTATTTTCTTAATTGGTTGGTCATTATTATTCTACTTATGGGTATTTGTATTCAACTTACCAGTAGGGCCTGGCTCACCAACGTATTATTCTCCAACAGCAGGTTAATTCTCTGCGATAAATGAAAGAAGCTTATACAGGGATGTATAGGCTTTTTCTATGTTGATATTTCATTATTTTTGTTCGGTTTCTTTTTTATGATTTGTCAATTTTTCTGTCAGTTGTGTAGCATAGTCCGCATGTAAAAATTGAGTATCTAAACCAGCCTGCTGCAATTTCAACTCAAGTAATGCCAAACGTTTTTGCAGTGTTCCATTCTCTATTTCTGTTTCATTTAATGTGCTTAAGATTTCAGCTAGAGATAAGGCTTCTTTTCTATCTTGCATTTCAGGTGGTAAAAAACCTGCATTTTTTAATAAGTGATAGCTTGCTCTAAGTGACTCTGGAACATGGCTATTATCATCAAGGATCAGCGGTTTTCCTTCACCTTTAAGTGATGAAAGTTCTCCTTTTTGTAACGCTTTTTCGATATGGCGTTCAGCCCACTCATCTAAAATAGACACTTTAAACCTCTTCTTTGGTAACTATCACGATAAAAAAGATCACATCAAATTAAATTCCCTTGCTTATATTATATGGTTTGATAATATATTTTTATATTATATAAATAAATATATTATCAAGGGATCAAAAATGAGCAAGTACAAAGAAATAGTAACAGACATTGCAGGTAACATGGGGGCATTGTCGCAAAATATTCCAGAAGTGATGAAAGCTTTTATGAGTACAACAAAAGCGGGTGGTAAAGACGGTGCTTTAGACGCAAAAACAAAAGAACTGATCGCCATTGCAATTGCTGTCGCAAATCGTTGTGATGGTTGTATTGGATTTCATACAAAAACACTTGTGGAGCTTGGCACAACAGAACAAGAACTCGCTGAAGCATTAGGCGTTGCTATTTATATGGGGGGCGGCCCTTCAGTTATGTATGCATCCAACACCATGGGCGCTTTTAAAGAGTTTAGTAAATAAGATTTTTATCATCATATAATTAAACAAAGTAATCAAAAACCAGAATAAGTTCCTTCTGGTTTTTTTATTTATATATTTTGTTTATTTTCTGTTTATGTATAATTTTTTATCCTCCATTTTTTAATTTAATACTATTTAGGTAGATTTTTGATAAAAAACTTGCTGTTATTAAAAAAAAGATTAATAAAAAATTAACGTGTCGTTATTTTAATTACTAACTAAATTTTATCAATATCTTATTGATTAGTATTGATAATGCTGTTTTTTGGGGTATCTTTGTCGTTGGTTGAAAATAAAACAATGTGTTAATTAATTATAATTTAATAAATAATAATTGAATCTTTTATAGGATAGCTATTCTAAGTGAATAGTTCGTATAAGGTGATATTGTTTTATTTTAACGAGGAATATATGCGTGTTGATTTTGTAGAAAGATATGAATGGTTTCTACTTTTTATTTTTATATTTTTAACTTATTTAATTCCTCTCGAAACGCGACTGCTCTGGCAACCAGATGAGATCCGTTATGCTGAAATTAGTCGAGAAATGCTTGCATCAGGTAATTGGTCTGTACCTTATATGCTGGATATTCGTTATTTTGAAAAGCCAGTATTGGGGTATTGGCTAAACAGTATTGCACAATGGTTATTTGGCGGCGGTAATTTTTCTGTTCGTATTGTCGTTGTAACTTCAACTTTATTAACCGGCTTATTTGTTTATCGTGCTGCTATGCTAGTTTGGCATAACCGTACTTTGGCGTTTAATGCACTGGTGGTTTTTTTATCCTCGTTTCTTGTGTTAGCTATTGGTACTTACAATATTCTTGATCCTATCGTGACAATGTTTGTCACGGCAACAATGTATTATTTTTTATCTGGATTACATGCAACTAATAGAAAGAGTAGAATTAAAGCTTATATTCTCGTTGGTATTTTCTGTGGATTAGGTTTTCTAACCAAAGGTTTTATTGCTGTTGTATTACCTGCATTAGTTTTTTTTGTGACCGTAATTAGCTTATCTCGTTTTAAAGAAGTCCTTTGTTATACACCAATAGCGCTTATCTCTATGGTTATTATTGCTGGTCCATGGGTGATTTCAGTTGCACTTCAGGCACCTGATTATTGGCACTACTTCTTTTGGGTCGAGCATGTTCAACGTTTTGTTGAAAAGGGATCAGCAAGATCACAACCTATGTGGTTTTATTTACCTATTGTAATTTTGGGTATTTTGCCTTGGTTAGGATTCTTATTTGGGGCTATTAAATCAGCTATTTTCTTGAAGAAAGGAACTCTTTATTTTTCGTTTTGGTTATTCCTGTTTTTTGCTTTCTTTTCTGCCTCCAGCGGTAAGTTATTAACCTATATGCTGCCTTGTTTTGTGCCACTTTCTATCTTGATTGCACATTATATGGAAGAGCTAAAAAATAAACAAAATGAAAAAATTCATAATATTAATGCGATCATAAATACTGTTTTTGGGCTTGTAGGCGTCTCTATTATTGTTTATTCGCTTCTCTCTACACGATTTATGTTATATGAAACAAATGAGCAATATAAAGCGTTGCTGGGTATTGTGGGCTTCTTATTTTGGAGTGTGATAGGGATTGCTTCTTTCTTTAAACCCACACGCTTACTGACTTTATTTTGCTCGATAGGATTAAGTCTAGCAATTGGGTATGCTATTCCTCATAAAGTAGAAAGCAAAAGCACCCCTGAAAAGGCAATTAATCACTATTATAGTGAACTAGCAGATAAGCCTTATATTTTAACTGATGAAGTTGGGATCGGAACGTCTTTAGCATGGAGGTTAAAACGCACTGATATTCGTTTAACAGAGACGAAAGGGGAGCTTGCTTATGGTCTGGCATATCCTGATGTGCAAAATAAATATTATGATCTTAAGCAGCTAGTTAACTTAATTGAAGAGAATAACTATCAAGGGTTTGCGATTGTTTTAGTCCGACCAGAGCGAAAAGAAATATTATCTGTTATAAGCCAGTTAAAGGTAAAACCTATTGTAGAAAAACAGGGTGATTTAACATTTGTTTTCTTTAATTAACTGATTTTAAAGATTATTTATTTTTTTCAAAAGACGGTTATAAAAGAGCAAATAAATTTAACTTCGGCTTTTAAAATGACATAAATTTGATTTTTTGTGTTGTTTTTATGTGATCAAAGCCCAAAAATGGATTTTGTTGAGAAATATATTTTGCTCTTTTTAGTTTTAATGGTAGGTTTAAAATGTGTCCATTAAATCGGAGTTAGCTAAGCACTATATGACAAGTCACTTTACTTTATCAGAACCCCCGCCCAAACAAAATGTACTTATGAATGGGGGTAATTTATGCTGATTTTCCTAGCTGAATGTTTTATCGGTCTAGCATCAATTGCTCTTACTCACCGTGTATTAACGTTGTACGGTACTAAAAAGAAGTGATGATACCCGCTAGCTAAAATAAGTGATTAACTATTGCTTATAACTAAAAGTCCTATATCTATTCCATGATCTAGGACTTTTATAATTATATTCATATCTCTTATTAAACGATTTAACAACTCTATTGAAAATAACCTTCAATTAATTTTATTTTTTCAATATCTAATGTATTAGTGTATTGATGTAATAATGTCCAAGCCTGAATATAATCATATTTAGCTTTAATCAAATCTTGTTGAGCGCGATATAATAATTCTTCAGCATTAAGAACATCAACCATTGTCCTCTGCCCACCAATATAACTTTTTTGAGTCGCATCTAATTGTAATTTAGCAGAGGAAACGGACTGCTCATAAGCATTCAATTTAATATTACTCGTTGTACATATTTGGTATTGATGACGTAGTTCTTGCGTGATTTGTTGGATAATTGAATCTCTTTCAAAAGCACTCATTTGATACAATGCAGTAGATTGACGCATTGAAGCTGTTGTTTTTCCACCATTAAATAAAGGCAAACTGACATAAAAACCGACGTTCGCTGATTGATATTTTTGATTTACAGTATTATTACTATCGGAATCACTATTAGAATAAGAGGCATAGAGTTGCACTGTCGGGAAAAATTCACCTCTATTTTTCTCCACTTCTTGTTTTGCTATTGCCATTTCATAACGAGCTGTTTGAATATTGAGGTTGCTTTGCATAACCTCATTTTCCCATGACTCGTAATTATTGGGTGTGATAGGTTGTAATATAAAGCGATTACTGCTTAATTTTGCTATATGTTCTGCATAAGGTAGTGGCGTGCCAATCATTGAACTTAGTTTATTTTTAGCATTATTTAATTCAAGCTGAATATCTGTATATTGAGATTGAGTTAAATATAATCGCGTTTGGATCTCTGAAATATCTGTTTTTGTTCCTTCACCTAATTCGAATAGACGCTGACTTGATGTTAGCTGCTTTTTATAAATCTCTTGCTGTGAAAGGTTTAATAATAATTTATCCTGTGCATAAGCCAATTCTATATAATTATCCACTAATCTGATCACTAGCTCGGAAAATTTTACTTGATAACGGCTGTCTGATAATAATGTTTTGATTACCGATGATTTGTAATCACTAAATGCAGTGTAATCAAAGAGTGGTTGGCTAATAATTGCACTGATAGAATGGCTTTGATAATTTTGATATTCTGTTCTTTCCATTTCCCCTTGATTCGTATTAATAGGATAAACTTTTCGTTGCCAATTTCGTGGGTTGTTTTGATAGTTTACATGTACGCTTGGGAGTAATTGAGATAATCCAATATTTTCATACTCTTTACCCGCAACCTGTTCTTTAATCGCAGCATTAAACGTAGGGTCATTTTTTACTGCTAAGAAATAAAGATCAGATAAATTGATCGCCAAAGCGTGAAAACTTAGCATCCATATAAATAAAATGGTAGAGAGTTTTTTTATTTGCATCATTATTCTTCCGTTAATGAAGTATGGATCCTATCTAAAACAGGCTTGAAGAGATAATTTAGTAATGAGCGATCGCCTGTATTAATAAATACATCAACCGGCATTCCAGCCTTTAATTTATTTTTATTGTCTGTAAGAAGAGCATTATCTTTAACATTAATAAATACTTGGTAATAAGGTTCAGTTGTTCTTTCATCAATAAGTCTATCTGCTGAAATTAATGTTACCTCTCCAGGAATTTTAGGTGTTGTATTTTGATTGAATGCACTAAACATTAAATCAACAGGAAGACCAAGGGTAACTTTATCAATGAGGTGAGGTGCTAAACGTGCCTCAATAATTAATTGATGATCTTGAGGAACAACTTCCATTAATGTTTGACCTGTTCTTACAACGCCACCTTGGGTAAAAACAGATAAATCCATTACTATTCCCGAAATTGGGGCAGTAATTTGCATCTTTTTTAGTTTATATATTTCAATGATAAGTTGTTTTTCTGTTTCACTTATTTGTAATTGAACTTGGTTAAGTTCAGTACGTGCCGATTGGTAAAAATTAGCATTACGTTGCAATATTTTTTGTTGATATTCCAATTTTTGTTTTTCTAATGTACTTATTTGTCCATATGTATCATTAAGATGGTTATTATTTTCAGCAAGTTCACGTTCAATTTCTTGATAACGATGACGGGGAATATAGCCCTCATTAGCAAGAGTATATAAATCTTTGATTTGAATTTTTAAGCTATCAATTTGATGTTGTTTATTTAATGTAGATCTTTTTAAATGAACTAAACGATTAGAAATACCATCAATAATAGCTTTATAGCCATTTATCTCACTATGCAATTCAATATACTTTTCATTAAGTAGTTTATTTTGCAGTAGGGATAATTTATTTAAATTCTCTGAAGGAGAATAATATTTTTCATTGGGATCTAAGATAAACTCTGTTTTTTCATTTAATTGAGCATATAAGCGTTGTTGAGTAATCAGTAAATTATCATATTGATCAGATAAAGATTTGACTAAAGCTTTCGATTGAATAGGGCTTAATTGAATAAGCGTTTGGCCTTCGATTACGCTATCACCATTCTTCACTAAAATGTCAGTGATAATACCTTCTACTGAAGCTTGAACACTCTTTTTATTACCTGAAATTGAAACATTTCCTTTTGCAGATACGCCTTTATCTAAAGGGGCAATGGCAGCCCAAAAAATAAAAATAGCAAGACCTAAAAGAATAACTGACCATCCTATTATTAAGAATTTTCTAGGATCATCTGAAATACCATGAACAATATCGATTTCATTTTTTTTTGTGATCATAATAATCTTCTCAATATTAAATATTGCTTTGAGTAATAGGTGTAGTTGCTGGTGTTGGCGTACTCTTTATTACTGATGAGTTATTTAACTCAGCAATAACAGCTGTTGTAGAGCCAAATAATTTGGTGTGACCATCGAAAAGAACCAAGAGTTTATTGGTCACTGAGAGTAATTGTTTTTGATGCGTGATTAATATAACGGTTTTTTTATTTTGCTTAAGTGTTTGAATTGCCTGCATTAGAGCTTTAATGCCCAAATCATCCAAATTAGAATTGGGTTCATCTAAAACGACTAGAGCAGGGTCACCATATAATGCGCGAGCTAACGCAATACGTTGTCGTTGTCCTCCTGATAACCCTTCACCATGAGCGCCAATAACGGTTTCATAACCATCAGGAAAACGTAAAATCATTTCATGAACATTTGCCATCATTGCAGCTTGAGTGACTTTTTGAGGATCTATTTCAGAAAAGCGGGCAATATTTTCGGCAATCGTGCCAGGGAAAAGGGCGATTTCTTGAGGAAGGTACCCAATATATTGGCCAACTTCACTTTTATTCCATTGATATATATCTGCATTATCAAGGCGTATGGCACCCGTCTTAACTTCCCATATGCCCACAATAAATTTAGCTAAAGAGGATTTTCCTGAAGCACTAGGGCCAATAATGCCAAGTACATCGCTGGGGCTTAGTGAAAAATGAATATTATTTAATAGTGTACGTTCCGTTTGAGGATATTGAGCTTGATTAATATTTACTGTTAATTCACCTTTAGGAGCAGGCAGCGCCATTTTTTTATTTTCTTCAGGATACGTTTTTAATAGTGTGGTTAACCTTTTATAAGCTTCTTTACTACTATCCCAGTTTTTCCATACACCAATAACTTGTTCAATTGGCGCTAAAGCGCGACCTAATAGTATTGATCCTGCGATCATCATTCCTGGGCTAATTGTATTATCTATTGCTAGCCACCCACCTAATCCTAGCATTAAAGATTGCAGTGCCATTCGGGTGACTTTTGTTATTGCATTGATACCTGCTGCATTATCACTTGCATGAGTTTGTGCTTGTAGATATTTAAAGTGAGCAATTTGCCATTGGTTACGTAAATAACCTAGCATTCCCATTGCTTCAATAGGCTGTGGATGTTCAAAATGATGACCTTGTATTACCTGAGCTTGATTAGCAAACTCATTGGCCTTTTTTAATGATGATCGAGACAAGTACTCATTAAGAATTGCTAAAGAAAATAAAACGATCGCACCACATAATGCAAATAATCCTAACCATGGATTAAATAATGCGATAACAAGAAGATAAATAGGGAACCAAGGTAAATCAAAAAATGCAAAAATAGCGTGGCTTGTAATAAATTGCCTAATAGTCACTAAGTCATTAAATGCTAAAGAGGAATTAATACCGGGCGTTTTGTTTAATTTTGCTTGATATGCGGCGGTATAAATTCTTGAGTTTAAGGATAAATCAAGTTTGTTACTCATTCTAATGACAATAATGCTTCTTAAGTATTCCAATCCTCCCATAAAAATAAATAATGCTAACATAATGAGCGTTAGCATTAATAAAGTCATTTCATTACCTGATGGTAAGACTCGATCATAAACTTGCAACATATAAATAGAAGGAACTAACATTAAAATATTTATTAAGGCTGTAAATATTCCAATGGAAAGAAATACTTTCTTTCTTTCTTTTATAATATTTGTTATTTCATTATTGTTTTTGCTTGCTGACATAATGTTATTCCTGATTTTATTCCTATCTGTTTTATTGCTATTTACTGCATTTCTTCTATCAATACGGAGTGTTCAATCTATCTTTTTTTTAATAAGATAATATAAAAATAACTCCTTATAGGTAAAAGAAAGGTAGGAGAAATATCTCTCTCCTACCCAATGAAAAATTAAACAATAAAGTCAGTTTCGTAATTAACAAATCCTACAATGTCAATTTTGAAATCAGGGCTATAACCATAAGCATTAATAGCAAGTTCACTTGAGTTTGTTGATTGATCATATTTAATGGTTGCTTCACCTGCGCGACCTGTAAAATTATCAACAAAGTTAAGGAGTTTATGACTAAAGGTATTTTCTATTAATGCTGATAAATCAATCTTATCAATACCTGATTTGAAGTCCATTATCTTGTCAGCGGCAGATACCAGAGAGTCAGTGATATCTTTATAAACAAAGGTATTGCTGCCTGTACCACCCCATAATGTATCTTGACCAGCGCCACCATACAGTATGTCGTTACCGCCACCGCCGATGAGAATATTATCAGCATCATTGCCGTAGATAATATCATTACCAGAGCCACCGATTGCATTTTCTATTGTCACACCTTGTGCAATAGAAACGTTTTTCTGTAGTCCGCCAACATCAGAGAAATGACCCTCACGTAAATCAATAACTTGATCTTGATAATATCCTGAGAAGTCAAAAGTATCGTTACCAGCACTGTCCCAAACAGAGAATATTAATTTATCGTTTCTGCTTGTTGCCGTGTAATAATCAATACCTGTGTTTGAGTTGAAACCGTAAACATCATCACCTGTTCTGGTTGTGGTATTTGCGCCATAAAGATATTGCATTGCTGAAATATCATGAAGTAAAGGAGCTCCGGCATAAGCACCTTGGAAGTGTGCGCCTGTTTCATATTCATCCCAATAACTCATAACAGTATATTGGCGACTATCTTCAGCGTAGTCAGATTTTAAATAGCCAGGTACGTTTTGCCCTGCGTTATAATCACCAGGGTGCATTAAACCAAGGGCATGACCAATTTCATGGATAATAGTTAAACGACCGTAATTACCTAATTCAGGTGTTGTATTACCAGCATAATAATAATCACTAAACCAAGCTTGGCCTGAAAGATCACGTCCATAACTATAGGTATTTGGCAACGTCGCATAAGCTTGGAATGTACCGTTTGGATCAGTGATATTACCAAAAGTAATATCTGATTTTGCACCTGGTGCTACTTCAGTAAATTTGATATTTGCAATATCAGACCATGCATCTAAAGATTGTCTTGCATGATCTTTTTGCGCTGAATTAAATCCATAGGGCTTTTTATCACCAAAATCATTAAACTTTTTACCAGCCCAAGTTGGGAATGAATATGTCACTTCTGCCGCTTGTCCAATAACATATTTCCCATTCCATGTGGAATTTTCGCGTGCAATATGTTTTCCAGCAGTATCATAATCAAAAGAAGGTAGAGTCTTAGCTGAGAAATTATAAAAAATTCCACTTTTATCTAATAAGTCAGAAACATTAGATAATCCTACTGCTTTTTTTAATAAAGAAGAACCCATAATATCCTCCGGATATCAAGTTTAGGTTAGGTTTATTTTCATGTTGAAAATAGTTTAATTATCTGGCGAACGCCAGCGATAATAAAGATAGCTATTTATTGATATTAATCTAGAGGGGAAAAATAAGTTTTTAAATAATTGTGAAGTGAGGTGTGTTTTAAGTCAGAATAATTTTACTAAGTAAATAAATTTCAGGTTATCTTCTCTAGAGAGATGTTTTTTAATGTTATTATATAATTCCGTCATGGTTTTATAATGTATTTCATTCTCTCATTATAAGGCTTGAGTAAATACAAGCCTTATAAAATGTTCACTACTTTTTAAGGTAATTAATTATATTAATAAAATAGATCTTCATAACTAAAATTCCCAACAATATCTATTGTTAAATTTGGAACTTCTAGTTGTTCTTTTGTTTTTATTGCTAATTTTGTTAAATTATCTTCTTCTTGAAAACTCATATTAAGCGAAATTGAATTTTGAGATATAAGTTCCTTGATATTTAGGCTTATTTTGTTTTCATCTAGAAAAATAAGGAAATCTTCATTTATATTATAATCCATGATTTTATTATGGCTATTTGTCTTGTTGCTAATTTCGAAAAAAACATATCAGCATTTTTTCCTCCGAACAGCATATTATGTCCATTACCTCCAGAAATTATATCGCAGCCATCTTCTCCATTAATGAAATCATTACCCTCATTACCATAAAGTGCATCACTACCTTTACCGCCAAAAATTTTATCATCCCCATCATATCCATAAATAATATCATTACCATGATTGCCAATTAGGTGGTTATTTACTTCATTACCAATGATATGATCGTTATCCTCACCTCCTATTACGTTTTCAATTATTGTTCCATACGCAATAGAAATGTTACTTTTTAGTCCGCCAATATCAGAAAAGGTACCTTGATTAAGATCTATTTTTTGATTTACAGTATATTTTGAAAAATCCAGAGTATCACAGCCACCGGCATCCCAAATACAACTAATAATGATATCGTCTGGTGAAGTTAAACTATAACAGTCTCTTTCTGTATTAGAATTAAAGCCATAAATCGTATCATCGGTTCGAGTTGTTACATTTGCTCCATAGAATTTTTGAATGACATATATATCGATTAATAATGGAGACATAGGAAAAAAACACCTAAATCAGCTTCTTTTGTTTTTGGGTGGCGGTATGACATTATAGAATATTTAAAACTATTTTCTTCAATATCAGGATTATTATGATCATTTACTCTAAAGGTATGTGGTAAACCAAGAGCGTGTCCAGTTTCATGTATATAAGTTTGAGTTTCTTTATTTCCTTTTTGTAATATTATAGGTTGATTATTTATATGACCATTTTCATTATTGTTTTTATATAAAGTAATATGAGTATCTGTTTCTATATAATAATATTTTATATTGTCTGATTTTTCTTTAAATAAATCTATTTCATTTTTTTGCTCTGGTGTCATTTCATGTTTATTGAATTTTTTTATACGTGTAGTTGAAGATATATTAATCCAAACATGTCCTCCTATACTGTAATCAGTGATTTTTTCTATTTTTTTATCTGGCTCTGTATTATTTAATGGGAATGTTGCAACACCAGCGACTAAATGAGAATTATCTTTCATTAGTTCATTTATATTATTATAAACACCAAGTTTAATATTAGTATCATATTTATTTTCTTTCTTAATGAATGTAATATTGGCAATGTCAGCCCATAGTTGTAATGTTTTTTCGGCAAGTTCTTGTTGATATTGATTTGATGTTGTAATAGTTTTATATTCCTCACCCCTTAAATTGCTCCAGTCAGGAAAGCTATATGTTACTTCAGTAAAATCACTATTAGGATCTTGTTTTTTCCATCTGCGTAGAGGTCTAAAACTCTTTATTAGATTGATAATATCACTATTTTCTAGAGGGTCATTTTGATGAGTATTATTCATAATATATTAATATCCTTTTTATAAATATTTTCCATTTAAAAGCATGCTTATTTTATTTATCTTGATATTAAATTTCTTTTAAAAATTGATTATCTTTAAATAGGCTGGATGATTTAATCATATTTACATTGAGGAAAGTAAAAATGATAATAAACCAATAAAGGTTTATTATCATTTAAAAGGGGGAATATATAATTTAATTATGAAAAATCTTTTTTATAATTACTCACCTTATTTTCTTTAAATGCAAATATAAATACAATAGCAAGTATAAGTGTATAGGATGCAAAAATTAACCAAATAGATTGCCAGTTTTTCATTCCATTAACTGTAAAATGATCAACGACCATACCACTTAAAATAGAGCCTGCGTATGCACCAACACCATTGACCATGGTCATAAATAACCCTTGAGCACTGGCTCTTATTTCAGGGTTAACTTCATTTTCAATATAGATAGAGCCTGAAATATTAAAGAAATCAAATGCACAACCATAAACAATCATTGAAAGCATTAGCAATACAAATCCCCAAGGAGATGGATCACCATAGGCAAATAATCCGAAACGTAAAGTCCATGCAATCATACTAATTAACATGACTTTTTTAATACCAAAGCGTTTTAGGAAAAAAGGAATTGCTAAAATAAAGGCAACTTCAGCCATTTGTGATACTGATAATAAAATTGATGGATATTGAACAATTAAACTATCAGCAAATTCAGGATTTTTAGCAAAATCATGAATAAAAGGACTACCAAAAGTATTGGTAATTTGAAGTACCGCACCTAATAGCATGGCAAATAAAAAGAAAACTGCCATTATTGGTTTTTTGAATAAAACAAAGGCATCTAATCCCAAACGAGATGCCCAAGAGGTTGATTGTTTATGCTGGGCTGTTGGAATTTTAGGTAAGCAAAATGAATAGAGAGCTAAACAAAGAGAAGCTACTGATGCAATATATAATTGAGTGTTGCTGAGTTCTAATTTAAATAAACTTACACACCACATGGCGATAATAAAACCTATCGTACCGAAAACACGAATAGGAGGAAAATTAGCAACAGAATCTAGCTTGTGTTTATTTAAGCAAAAATAACCAATTGAATTTGAAAGCGCAATAGTTGGCATAAATGCTAATGCATTAATGAACATAACCCAGAACATGATTGTTGGATCAGTCACTGATGCCGCAAAGAATAAAGCAACAGCACAAATAAGATGACAAATAATATATAAGCGATTTGCAGGAATAAATTTATCGGCAATGATACCTAATAAACCAGGCATAATCAGAGCAGCAATGCCTTTAGAGCCATAAACTAATCCAACTTCAATCCCTGTGAAGTTTAATGTTTGCATCATGTATGCACCTAGGGTAATTAACCAACTTCCCCAGATAAAATATTGCATAAACATCATGCCTTTGAGCTGTATTTTTATACCCATAACAATCTCCACTGTTGGGGATATTGATTTTAGTGGAGCATAGACAGCTATCTATTCTCCACTTTTTCTTTTATTGATAAAAAGTTATAAGCGAGCGATCACTTCACTGATCAGTTTTAAGAAGGTAGATTTCACACGTTCTGCGGTTTCAATAACTTCATCATGACTAAGAGGCTGTTCTAAAATGCCACAAGCCATATTGGTTAAGCATGAAATACCAATGGTATCAATACCTGAATGGCGAGCAATAAGTGCTTCTGGAACGGTTGACATGCCTACGGCATCGGCACCTAATGTTCTTATCATGCGAATTTCTGCTGGGGTTTCATAAGTTGGCCCTGTCCACCATGCATAAACACCTTGACGTAAGGTAATGTCTTGCTCTTTGGCAATATCAATAACAATTTGGCGCATAGCTTTGTTATAAACTTCACTCACATCTAGAAAACGAACACCTAATTCGGGGTTATTTGGCCCAATCAGTGGGTTGTTTGCCGTTAGATTAATATGATCCGTAATTAGCATTAGATCACCAGGATTAAAATCTGTATTTACAGCGCCACATGCGTTAGTGATAATCAGCTTTTCAACACCCAATGCTTTCATTACACGAACAGGAAAGGTGACTTCATCGAGCGATACACCTTCGTAGTAATGAAAACGACCTTTCATTGCAACAACCGTTTTTCCTGCAATTTTACCAATCACTAATTCATTAGCATGCCCCACCGCTCCTGATGCTGCAAAGTGTGGAATGGTGTGATAAGGAATATGTACGGCATCTTCTAATGTATCGGCAAAAGGACCTAAACCTGATCCTAAAATGATCCCAATAGTTGGTTTTTCTGTGGTTTTAGATTGAACAAATTCTTTTGCTTTATTAATTTCAGAAATCTGGTGCATGACTCTCTCCTATGTAAATCGTCATTACATTTTTAATTGTGCTTGAGAGTACTTTGCCTGATACACAGAAATGAACAACTTACTTTTTCTCATTTTGAGATTAAGATCATGTTGTTTGTTTTGATTAAGGAACTATTGCTTTTTTTACAGTAAGATAGCGATATTCTTCTTTGAGTGGCTAAATAATTTAATAAAGGAAATGGCTATGCTATTGAAAAATTTAAAAGAACTTCAGTCTTCTAAGACTTCAAAAGCATTGAAACTTAAAAGCCTTTATAAATTAGTGGCAGAAAATGGTCCAATAAAAACAGAAACACTCACTGAATTGGCACAAATGAAGCCTGCTACTTGTGCTCGACTACTGGACGAGTTAAATGCTCTTCAATTAATTACAACCGCAGAATTAGGTGAATCAACGGGTGGTCGAAAACCTATTTTGTATAATATTAATACAGAAGGGGTGTTTTTAATTGGCATTGAATTAAGTAAGGTCTATTCAACCATTGTGTTGATGGATCTGAAACTTAATATGTTGGATAAAATTAAAATATCGCCAGAACCTTACTTATCTGCATATGAGATGACAGATAAGCTATTACCTAAAATTGATGCCTTGTTATTCAAAAATAACATCAGCTATGAAAAAGTTTTAGGGTTAGGAATTTCTATTGAGCATGTTGTCGAACATCAATTGGCTTCAAAATCCCTCAATGAAGAATTCAGTGAATTAGAGGCGTTATTACGTAAAAAAATTCCTACTTACGTCACAGTGGGAAGTGGAGTGCATTTTGCTGCTTTAGCTGAATTTCGTTTATATTATCGCCAAAAAACACAACGATTTTTATTTACTTCTTGTGATACCGAAGTAAGAGGATGTGCCATTATTGGTAATCAGTTTTTAACTGATACCTCAGCGACGATGAATTGTTTTGGTCATATGACGATTGATGTAAAAGGGCTATTGTGCGAATGTGGCTCTTATGGTTGTTTAAATACATTGTGCTCTTTAGATGCCATAAAAAATAGTATTATTCATCAAATAAGGCGGGGAAAGCACTCCTTATTAACTTCTCTTGTCAGTACAGATGATGAAATTAACTATCACACGATTTTTCAAGCAATAGAAATGCGAGATCCTCTGTGTATTGATGCATTAGAAGAAGCGGCTTATTACTACGGGCTTGCTATTGCAAATACGATTTTAATGCTCCAACCTGATATTGTTGTTTGTGGCGGAACATTAATACCTAAATATACGTTTTTTGATACCGTCAAAAAAACGATTGAAACTAAACTCGCACTTTTCCCAAATATAAAAACAGAAGTTTATCCAGCAAGCCACGCTTATGAAATCGTTTCTCAGGGCGCTGGCGCTATGGTATTAGAGCATTTAGTTAATTAAATAATGAAAAAGGCGGTGTAATATCAATTACATCGCCTTTTAGTTTTTTTATTGTTGTTTGTTTTTACTGCTTTAACCCTGGTGAGGTTACCTGCTAGGAGACAGGTTTATTGATATAGACTAACTTTTTACTGCAAACTTTTTTTATTTACCTCATTGTGAGAAAGGTGATTCTTTTTATTTTTGGTTTAATTTAAACTATCTGAACTAACGTCTTATTATTGTGCCGTTACTTTACCCTGGTACTTTGTGCATTTGGGAGCCAATTATAAATATGCCTTACATACCTAGAGAAAAAATAGATTATCAAGCCATTGGCTATCGCTTGCGTGCTTACCGCATAGCCTCTTCATTAAAAGCTGAAGATGTAGCAGAAAGCTTGGGTATTTCTCGTGCTGCTGTGTATCGGTTAGAAAAAGGCGAAATTGTTAAAATTGAGACACTTGATAATCTTGCTAGATTATTAAATACCTCGTTAACCAGTTTGTTGGGTATTAATACTGAATATTATTCAAGTGCAAATGGCTTTTTTGAACGAATGCGCCAACTTGAAAGTCAATCTTCACATATTTATACCCACTTCGAACCTTTCTCTTACTTATTAACTTCAGATTGTTATGACAAAACATTGGTTGAAATGCTAACAGAGGCATCACCTTTAAATCTTTTGTCTGAAAAACAACAAGAAGTTTTGTCTATTTTAAAAGAGCGTAAGAAACATCAGTCCTTACATTCGCCCCATATTTATAACCTTATTAGCCAGCAACAAATTGAAAAATTTCTTTATGTTGGCATGCTAGGTTCGGTTAATTTAACTAAAACACTGCAACAAGAAAGAAAACAACGAGCAAAAAACGAAATTCTTCATTTAATTGAAAAGTTAGAGCAAAAAAATAGTTATCTTAATATTGCAATTATTTCAGATACTATGCCGTCTTTAACTTTCCAATTATTTTATCAAGACAAAGTCCCTCTTTCTTTAGCCGTTAGCCCGTTCCGTTTAGGTGAATTTCCTAATGTCAGCACGGGCATTGCTACTGTAACCTCTTCAACTGAGGCGATATTTCAATATCAATCCCTCTTTGATAAATTATGGTTAAAAGCAACCAAGGGAGATGATGCAATTAACCTTCTAAAACAAATAGTCAGTCATTATTGATTGGCTAATGTGCCTAATGTTTCTGCTAATAAATCTGCAGCGACAGCAATATCACTAAATTCGGTAAACTCATCAGGATGATGACTAATACCGGCAACTGAAGGTGTAAAGATCATCGCAGTTGGATAAAGTGACGCCATATTCATTGAGTCATGGCCAGCACCACTTAGCATTGTCATATAGCTGATATCGTGTTTCTGGCATAAGCTTTCAATAACTTGGCAAATTGAATCATCTAGTTTGACTGGCGATTCAGCAGAAATCGGTTGAACATCAATAGAGACGCCAAAATCTTTTTCTGCTTTTTCCACACTATTATTTAGGCGTTGTACAACACGTTGAATACTTTCAGTATCAATACCACGAATATCAACAGAAAATTTTACTTGTCCTGGAATGACGTTCATGGAGTTCGGCACAACATTGAGTTTACCCACTGTACCTACAGTGCCATAAACGGCTTCAGTACATGCTGCACGGTTGATATCGGTAATAATCCCTGCACTTGCCACTAACGCATCTTGGCGTTGATACATAGGCGTTGCACCAGAGTGATCCGCATGACCATTAACAGTGACTGAAAAACGAGTTGGTGCCGCAATACCATTGACAATACCAATAGTTTTTTTGTCATTCTCAAGGCGTTTACCTTGTTCAATATGAAGCTCAACAAAGGCACTATAACGATCAGCTTTGACTAAACAACTATCCAAATTATCATGCTGATAACCTAAAGATTTTAAAACTTCAAAGAAGTTATTGCCGTCATCATCTCTATTTTGTTCCCAGCGAGCTTTATCTATTTTTCCTGTTAATACCTTACTGCCAATACACGAAAAGCCAAAACGGCTAGATTCTTCCGCACGAAAAACAACAAGCTCAAGGTCACGTTTAAGTTGTTGTGGTTTGTATTGCATTAATGCATAAAAACCTGCAATAACACCTAAAGCTCCATCATAAGCACCGCCTTGAGGGACTGTATCAAGATGAGATCCTGTACCTACTGCGGGTAGTGAACGATCTTTACCTGGTAAACGTGCGTAAAGTGTACCAATACCATCACGATAAACTTCAAGACCCGCTTCTTTCATTAAACCAGCAAGGTACAGATGGGCAGCTTCATCTTCTTCGCCATAAGCAATACGAGTTATCCCTTTGCCACTGTTGTCTTTTTTATAAATCTGCATTGTTTCAATTAATGTTTTCATATCATCAATTGAATAATGAGTTGCTGTATCTTGTTGAGTCATAAGAGAATTCTCCCGTGGTTTCTGTAATATTTATTTGTCTAAAAAATGAGACAATTTAAGGATTAAAAAAGCCACCTTTAAAGATGGTCACTGTTTTTATAATCATTGCTTATTATATTTACTGCTGAATCTATATTTCGTCAATGACAATTAAGGTGAGTTTCATATTCTGTGAGGTAGGTTTCAATTAAAAAGAGATATATAGCAGGGGTATTTCTTAAATGAACTTAAATTGTATTATAAATGTTATAAAAGCGATCGCTTTTTTATGTTAAGTATATTTAAAATTTTATTTTTAATTTCAAAATGAAAATAAGAATTATTATTGGTAGTAAATTTATTGTTTTAAGAGTTATTTAAATTGTGATTTATATACTAATAATAAAAGATAATTAAAAATATCCCTGACTTTTTTGTATTAATAAAGATATCATTTTTTATATATAAATAATATTTATGACATTATCAGGGGAATGTTGGGTTTTCCTGTAAATATCATAAAGACCATGTAAATATATAGAGGTCTTTATATAAAATTAATTTTCTAATTATAAAAATAAATAATAACCTATCTTATATATTTAGATTTATAGTCTATTTATTTTATTGCTTTGGTTAAATGGAATTTTATCTCTCTGCTAAGTAGAAAACTAAATATTCACTATTGATAAGAATTATTAAATATTACACTATAATAGCCGATAATTTGGATGAGATATTACTTAAGTTTTTATTTTAAATAAGGATGTGAAAGAAATGACGGAGTATGAACTAGACTATAGTTATAGTGTGTATATAGAGATACATTAAGAAGAGAATCCAGTTATTTAAAAAGAATAGCAATGAAATTTGCCTATCAATATATTGGTGATTCTTTTGCAAGAATGATGTTCTTAAATGATATAGAACAACTGATTGCTAGAACAGAGTTAGAGGTAAGTAGTTATTGCTTAAGTTTATCAGCAGGATTAGATAATATCTCAGATGAAATTGAAAGGTTAGAATTACAGGATAATTTACTAAGAAATCGAAGCGTAATGCAATATGCACTTTTTGAAACAATACGTAAAAAAGAAGAATGTGAGGAAAATAATAAATTAATACTCAAACAAGTAGGTTTTGTCAGCGGAGTAATGCAAATATATGGAGGGGGAGCTTCTTGTGTGGGATCTGTCGGAACATTATGCAGTAGTTTAGAGGTTGGAATGGTATCTCAAGGTGTAAATAGTATGATTGAAAATGGATATTATTTAGAGAGGAATATAGCGGATCTGTAAGAAACGGATATAGAGCAACATCTAAAGCTTTAGGTTATGGTGATAATGAAGCGGATATATTTTATAATGTGGTTGATTTAAGTTTATCTGGTGCATCACTACTAAAACCAGTTCTTAAAGAAGATTCATGGAAGTTATTTCATTATATTAAGAGTGATTTTATAACATCATGGCAAACAATGGGTAGGGTGCCTCTTATGTCCGAAATTTTCTTTGAGGGTATGGCTATTTATTCTACATACGATTTATATGAAGAGAAAAATAAAAGTGAATGATTTTGATGTGTTATCACCTTTTCCTTTTGGCTGGTTGGAGCTTTTTCTATTTTATCTATCTTCATTTTTTTTATTTTTCATTTTATATAAAATTCAACTCTATATTCTTCGTAAGAAAAATAGATTTTTAGATCTTATTTATCTTTCAGTTGTTGGTTTATGTGGAAGTTGTTTTCTTATTATATTTAAATTTGGTGATAAATTTTTTATTGGTGAATTATTTATAAGATCTGGTAATAAAGATATTATTCGCTATAGCTGTCTCTTTTTTGCACTTTACCTTTGTATCTCACTGACTTTTGGTAAAAAAAGTAATTTATCATATTGATATTTTATGAAAAATAGATTTAATTAATATTGCCAAGTGAATCGTATGAAGAGCATCCTGCGGAAATATTACCCTGAACATTTCCATTTATTCTTAAATAAATATTATTAGACATTAATTATTTTCCTTTTTATATAATTAAACTTCATGTTTAGCTAAAGCTAAATTTACTTTAAAGTTAATCTTATTAGATTAATTTATGTATTTATTATATTTAAAAATGGATGAATTACTATCTATGTATTGTGGCAATTTATATGATGCAATCACCAGAACGTAATCTTTATGTTGTGAAAAGGCTATTAGGTCATGCCAGCATTACATCGACATTAGAATACATTGATGAAAGTGTTGATAACTTGCGAGATATACTTGAAGCGGAATTGATGTGATGAAAATAACAGGAGGAGTATCAAGATTTGACAGTGATTAGGAAAGAAAGTAAAAGTTACAAATAAAAAAAAACAGCCTTGGTATGAACAAGACTGTTTATTCAAAGCTTTTGATTAATTTTAACAACAGATAACTTACGTTAAATTTGTGTCTTATCTTAGCTTTTTTGCCCTCTCAGTGATTTAACTCACTGACGAACAAATGAAAGATGGTGCCCGAACTCGGAATCGAACCAAGGACACGGGGATTTTCAATCCCCTGCTCTACCGACTGAGCTATTCGGGCAACGGGGCGTATTAAACCCGATATCGCCTTGCTCGTCAACGTTATTTATCACAAAACCGTTCGATTGCTGTTTTTTTAAACTCATTGGGTATTAAAACGCTATTTGTCGTGGGAGATGAGTAAAATAAAGATAAAGTCTTTTGCAATACTCAAAAAATACATGACGATAAAACCGTTTATTAAGTCTTAATAACAAAAAAAGCTTCCCCAAATTCATTGAGGAAGCTTTGTTTTTTTTGATTAAGCATCAACTAACGATAGTTACGTTGAGCTGTACTGACTTTCTCAAGATAACGACGAGATTGGTCGGCAGGGTGTTTATTACGTAATGTGGTATACACCTGCGTTGGCTCTAAGTTGTTAATCATGGCAGCAGCTTGTTTTTTATCGTTATGGAATATCCGCAACACACTACCTGCACCACCGTTGTAAGCCTGTATAACGGCGTAACGGCGCGAAACAGGATCTTTGATATCACCAAGGTAGCTATTTTGTAGAATTGAGATATAAGCCGCACCAGCATCGATATTATTAGCTGGATCAAATAAGTAACTACGACTTGGTTGCCCAGATTTTCCTTGCATTCGGAATACATCTCGTCCTGCCGTTGCTGGCATAATCTGCATTAAACCTAGCGCATCAGAACTACTCACGGCATATGGGTTAAAACTTGATTCAATTTGCATAATTGCCAAGATCAGTGATGGTTCAACCCCATATTTAGCCGCGGCTTGTTGAACTAGCGGTAAATATTTATGAGCACGTTTATCAAGGTGATTAGGAACAAGATTAATGGTGACATACCAAATGGTATTTATACCTGATTGGCGTTTTTGTAATTTATTGGCAATCAGATAATCTGCAAACTTATTGGCTCGCCATTCCCAGCGTATAGGTTGTCCCGTATTATCAAGAACCTGCCCAGATAAAAACGGTTCAGTGCTGTGAGGAATATTATTAACGTCAGAGTAGAGGTCAATAGAACCTGGATCTTCACCCATTAATAACGTTGTGACTATCGCTTTATGCAATTGGAATTGAGGCGCATCATCACCTAAAGTTTCTATCGTAATTGTACCTGCTTCAAAATTAATATGGCTACGTGTTTTATAAGCATTGGTATATTTTACGTAATCTTTAGGGCCTGCGATTAATACTTCCTTCATACCCCAAATCATTTCGATATTATTGGCAAATTGTCCCATAAGAATATCGAACGCATTGGTATCCTTTGCGTAATCAGGCTCAAATGTTTTTGGTGGTTGGCTACTACATGAAATGAGTAGAGGGGCGATAATCAGCAAGAGAAGGATTTTTTTCATGGTCAATTGCATCGCTATGGTGAATAAAATACCAGAGCCTTAAAGGCTCTGGAAAAGTGAATATTATTTTTCAGGTGGTGTGTAACCGTCAATATGAACATCATGGCCTTCGAATAAAAATCGTACCATTTCTTGTTCTAATAGTTTGCGATCATCAGGATTCATGGTGTTAAGTTTTTTCTCATTGATAAGCATGGTTTGTTTTGTCATCCATTGAGCCCATGCTTCTTTTGAGATCTCATTGAAAATGCGCTTTCCAATTTCTCCTGGGTACAACTGAAAATCAAGTCCATCAGCTTCTTTGTTAAGGAAAGTACAAAAAATAGTTCTGCTCATAATAAATCCTCAATATCGCAGGGATTAGCTTAGGCTAATTGTCTAAGTAAATTCTCTACAGGTGCTGCTAACCCTACGGTTGCAGGTGTCTGTAAGTTATACCAAAGTCCTTTTTGCGCCTCCATCATAGAGGTAAACGCTGAGAGTTTTACGCAAATTGGCACAATATCTAAATGAAAGTGGCTAAAAGTATGTCTAAATGAAATCAGTTGCTCTGATTTATTATTATCGAGCCCATGCTCGGCTAGCCACTGTTCTAAAAGCGCTTTTGTTTCAAATTGAGGAAAGGCAAATAACCCGCCCCATATTCCTGCTGGTGGCCTTTTATCTAACCAAACAAGATTATCATATTGTAAAATAAGAAAATAAGTTGTTTTTTCTGGGATGACTTTTTTCGGTTTTTTCCCAGGATAATCCGCCCAATTATTTTGAGCATAAGCGATACAGCCAGTATTTAATGGGCATAATTCACATTTAGGCTTACTTCTTGTGCAGACCATTGCACCCAAATCCATCATTGCCTGATTAAAATACTCTACACCTTCAGTTGGAGTGACGTTTTCGCTGATCTCCCACAACGTATTTTCAACCTCTTTTTTACCCGGCCAGCCTTCGACAGCATAGCAGCGTGCTAAAACACGTTTTACATTACCATCAAGAATTGGATAAGGTTTTTTCAGTGATAACGATAAAATAGCACCGGCGGTTGAACGTCCAACACCAGGTAAGGCACAAACGTCCTCAAAGGTATCAGGAAACTGCCCTTGATGTTTATCTACAATGTGTTGTGCTGCTTTATGTAGGTTTCTGGCTCTTGCGTAATAGCCAAGTCCTGTCCATAAATGAAGCACTTCATCAAGAGGTGCTTTAGCCAATGCGCTAACATCAGGAAAACGTGCAATAAAACGCTCAAAATAAGGAATAACCGTAGCAACTTGAGTTTGTTGCAGCATTACTTCAGATAACCATACGTGATAAGGCGTTTTTTCTTGCTGCCAGGGGAGCGTTTTACGTCCATATTTGTGATACCAATTGAGCACGACTTGCGAAAATTGCTGAGCTTCCATCATGTTTTATTTTATTAACTCATGTTCTGATTAAGGTAAGATTGCACCACAGAGAGAATAAACTGTAAACACTCTTAATATTTATCTTATAGAGTGATGCTTCTATGAGTGACTCTTGCTAAACTTAGTGATCTTTGGATAATGTCGGTTAAGTTGCACTATAGCGACATTATAACGATTTTAAGTAAATAATTGGCCTAACGACTGACAGTATTAGACATGATCAAGAATGTAATTTCTCCGGAATTCAATGAAGAAGGGCGTGCTTTACGACGCGTTCGTAGTTTTGTTCGTAGACAAGGTCGTTTGACACCTCGTCAAGAGCAAGCATTAGAAACACAGTGGCCTGTCTTTGGTATTGAATATCAACCGGAACCCATCGACTTCAGTCAGGTTTTTGGACGCGAAGCGCCTGTAATTTTAGAAATTGGCTTCGGCATGGGCGCATCGCTCGTGACTATGGCAAAAAATACACCAGAAAATAATTATTTCGGTATTGAAGTACATGCACCGGGCGTTGGGGCTTGTCTTGCAAATGCTGAAGAAGAGCAATTAAGTAATCTGAGAGTCATGTGTCATGATGCGATTGAAGTGCTTAATCATATGATCCCAGATAATAGTTTAAAAATGGTTCAGCTATTCTTCCCTGATCCATGGCACAAAGCGCGTCATAATAAACGCCGTATTGTTCAAGTGCCTTTTGCAGAATTAATTTTAAAAAAATTAACGTTAGATGGTGTTTTTCATATGGCGACAGATTGGGAACCATATGCAGAACATATGCTTGAAGTGATGACAAGTGTTGAGGGTTATCAGAATTTGTCAGAAACTCAGGATTATGTACCACGACCAGAAACACGCCCTGTGACTAAGTTTGAAAAACGCGGTCATCGTTTAGGGCATGGAGTCTGGGATCTTATGTTTAAGAGGGTAAAATAATGGCTAAACAACGTAGTCGCCGCTTACGCAAAAAAATGCGTATCGATGAATTTCAGGAATTAGGTTTCTCAGTTAAATGGACTTTCCCAGAAAATACCCCAATTGAGGAAGTAGATCGCTTTGTTGATGAACTGATCCTCAAAGTTATTGAGCCAAACGGGCTGGCATTTGATGCAAGTGGTTACCTGAGCTGGGAAGGCTTAATCTGCTTACAACAAATTGGTAAATGTACAGAAGAACATCGCCAATTAGTCGAAAACTTCCTCAAAGAAAGCAAAATGCAAGATGTACAGACCTCTGAACTATTTGATGTTTGGTGGGATTGATAGAAAATTATACATTTAGCAAATAATTACAAGGGCATCCAAAAGGATGCCCTTGTCTGTCTGGGGAAGGGACTGTGACTACAACGTTATCTAACGCATTACTGTCAGATATTTTGCAACAAATTCGCCCATTAATCGGGCAAGGAAAAGTCGCGGATTATATTCCCGCATTGGCTCAAATACCTCCAGAACAGCTAGCTATGGCTGTTTATACGGTTGATGGTGAACTCTATCAATCAGGCATGGCAGATAAGCGCTTTTCGATTCAATCTATTTCTAAAGTACTTAGCTTAACGCTTGCTTTAACACGTTATGAAGAAAATGAAATTTGGCAACGTGTAGGAAAAGAGCCATCAGGACTGCCTTTTAATTCCTTGATACAGCTAGAAATGGAAAAGGGAATACCGCGCAACCCTTTTATTAATGCGGGTGCCATTGTTATCACTGATATGTTGCAGTCTCGCCTTAGTGCGCCTAAGCAAAGAATGTTAGAAGTGATCCGTTTTCTTACCGATACTCCAGACATTTGTTATAACTCAGTGGTTGCAAAATCGGAGATGGAGCATCTTAGCCGAAATGCATCAATCGCTTATCTGATGAAATCTTTTGGTAATTTTGAGAATGATGTTATTACGGTGCTTGAAACTTATTTTCACTATTGCTCCATAGAGATGAGTTGCACCGAGTTAGTACGATGTTTTAGCTATTTAGCTAATCAAGGTATGTGTGTGGGTAATAAAAATCAGATTATTACGCCAAGACAAACCCGACAAATAAATGCGTTAATGTTAACTTGTGGCATGTATGATGGTGCAGGTGAATTTGCATTTCGTATTGGTATTCCCGGAAAGTCGGGCGTGGGTGGTGGCATTATTGCAGTCGTTCCCGATGCTTTTACGGTTGCAGTTTGGTCACCAGAGCTGGATAAATCAGGTAACTCATTAGCAGGTTGTGCAGCACTTGAATTATTAGCAAACAAAGTCGGGCGTTCAATTTTTTAGGTGTGTTTTCAGGAGCGTTGTTATGAATTTAAGAAATATTGCTGTCACACTGTTTTTTGTTGCGGGTACAGCAAATGCATCACCAAGTTTTGATTGTGCTGTAATGCCAAAAGATGATTTACGCATAACCTCTGAATTTGTTGAAGTCGCTGGTTCACATGGTTTAATGGTGATTTATCCTGATGGCACATTATTTCAAAATGAAAAAAGTGCCACATTGACACCACAACAACAAGAATTAGCAAAAAAATATCAAGCCACAGTAAGACGAGACGTACCTTGGTTAAGAACTGAAACTGGGGTAAAACTGCAAGATTCTCGCAAAGTGCTTGATAAAGTAGTGATTGAGGCTTTTGGTAAAGAAAGCAATATCCTCAATAGATTAAGTAGATTAGAGAAAGATCTTAATCAGCAAATGGATAGAGTGGTCAGCATAGAACCGAATAACATTACGTTCCATTCTCAAGCCATTAAAGAAGTTGAAGCTAAAGGCCGTGAAATCGTAGAAAGTAGCCTTGGTGGTATGTTGCAAGACAGCATTAATGAATTGGGGAAAAAACAGTTATTAGCCGCGGCAGGTGGCGACAGTAAAAAAGCCTTAGGCGGATTATTAGGAAGCTTAGATGGTTTCCAAAAGATCATAGATCAGGAGTGGAAGCAGCAAGAAGCAGCGTTTACTCAATTTGGTCAGCAAGCTTGTAGCAAAATCACACAGATGGAAAATCAACGTGTTGAATTAATTAATGCATTAAAGAAGTAGCTGATCCGTCTCTCTAATGATTGGGTTATTAACCAGATAATTAATAAGCTTTACAAATGGCAGATTCACAATAATTGAAAATAATAATGAAAATCATTCTTGTTCAATTGACTTGTGGGGAGAGCTGTTTAGAATGCCCTGTTTGAGTATTCCACTTAAACAGGGCAAAATTAATGAAGAAGATCCTTCCTTTAGTTATCGCATCTATCCTTTCTGTAACGAGTTTCTCAGCGTTAAGCAAAACGCCAATCGAATACCAACCTAACCAAGTTATTAGTCAGCAAAATGACAAAATGGTGATTAAACATCTGTTGGGTGAAACGTCGGTTACTAAGAACCCTTCAAAAGTTGTTCTATTTGATTTTGGTTTATATGATTCTTTAGTTCAGTTAGGTTTAGCTGATAAAGTGGTGGGGTTACCGTTAGGTAATGCGCCCGCTTATATTAAAGGAAGTATTGCAAGTAATGTGGCTAATGTCGGTGGTATGAAAGCGCCTGACTTAGAAAAATTAGCCGAAATGAAACCTGATTTAATTATTATTACGGGTCGACAAGGCGCTTCTTATGAGGCTTTAGCGAAAATTGCACCAACCGTTAACTTAGGCACCAATAGCGCTAATTATCTTGATTCAGTTGAAGCGAATATTAAATTAATGGGAGAGTTGTTTGATAAGCAACAAGCAACCCAAGAGCAACTGACAAAACTGAATACAGTGATTGAGCAGGCTCAGAAAAAAGCGGCAGAGTCTGATAAAAAAGTTTTAGTGTTACTGCATAATGCAGGCAATTTAATGCCAAATAACCAAAGTGTTATTTATGATGTAGTTAAAGTGAAGAAAGCCGAATTACCTCCTGTTGCTGAAGAAGATAAAGGTAAACGTCGAGTTGTCACTTCTGAAATGATCGCAAAAGCAAACCCTGATGTGATTTTCATTGTGGATCGTAGTGAAGCGATTGGTGCTGATAAATTAGAAAAAGCGACTTTTGAAAATGATGAAATTAAAACGACATCTGCTTATAAAAATGGCGATATTGTTTATCTGCAAGCAGATCTTTGGTATCTCTCTGGCGGTGGATTAGACAGCTTAACTAAGCAGATTGAAGCGGTAGAAAGCGCATTCTAAGGCTTTTATGATCGTTTAAATGGTTTTATCATAAATAAAAAATACCCATATTGTGAATAAACTGGGGTCAGTTCAGAATAACAGTATGGGTATTTTTAAATTAGCTATTTGAAATCAGCAATATTAAAGAAATAGCTCAAGTAATGAATTTAAAAATAGCTTACCGTGAGGGGTTATTTGCCAGTGAGAGTCAGTTTCACTGATATAACCCAACGCCAAAGCTTCATCTATTTGATGGCGAATCACTTCTTCAGAAAGCCCAGTGTAATCACTGAAATCTTGTCTTGGAAATGCGTCTAATAGGCGAAAACGGTTCATAAAAAATTCAAATGGACGGTCATCATTATCAACAAAATTTTGCTGATCGAGATAACGGCCTTCCATAAAACCTTTAGGGTGCTTGGTTTTGACTGTTCGCATTATGCGACCATCTTCAAAGCTTATTTTTCCATGAGCGCCACAACCGATACCTAAATAATCACCAAAACGCCAATAGTTTAAGTTGTGCTCACACTGAAAGCCCGGTTTACAATATGCTGATGTTTCATATTGTTGATAACCTGCGGCTGTCAGTAATTTATCGCCTTGTGAGAAAATATCCCACAGCATATCGTCATCAGGTAATTTAGGTGGGCGAGAGCCAAATTGTGTATTAGGTTCAATGGTTAATTGATACCAAGACAAATGTGGCGGAGATAACGCTATTGCTTGCTGTAAATCCGAAAGCGCTTGAGATAATGATTGGTCTGGTAATCCATGCATTAAATCTAAATTAAAGCTACGTAAGCCTAACTCTTTGGCTAAACGAGCCGCATTTTTAGCTTCATCTGCATCATGAATTCGACCTAAGCGGATAAGCTTGTCATCGCCAAAACTTTGTACACCAATAGAGATACGATTTACACCCGCACGTTGGAATCCAGCAAAGCGTTCAGCTTCTACGGTTCCTGGATTCGCTTCCATGGTAATTTCTGCATTGGGGCTAACAGCAATACGCTCTTTCACTCCATAGAGTAAATCAGCCATTGATTCAGCACTTAATAAGCTAGGTGTACCGCCACCAATAAATATTGTCTGGACTTCACGGGAGCCAACGTGAATAAGATCGGCATCTAAGTCATTGAGTAAATGTTGCACATATTCCTGATGTGGTACTTCTCCCTTTAAGGTGTGTGAGTTGAAATCACAATAAGGGCATTTTTGTACACACCAAGGAATATGAATATACAAACTTAATGGGGGCAACTTAAGCATTCTTAAGGGCATCCAACATTAACTTAAGTGCTTTACCACGATGTGAATGCTGATTTTTTTGCTCTTTAGTTAATTGCGCCGCAGTACAATTTAATTCAGGAACAAAGAAAATAGGATCATAGCCAAATCCACCTTCACCGTGCATTTCTGTGCTTAATACACCATGCCATATACCGTGGAAAATCAGCGGAGTTGGATCGTTTTCATGGCGCATATAAACCAATACACAGTTAAATTGAGCTTGGCGTTTTTCAGCAGGTACATCTTTCATTGCATCAAGCAATTTATCCAGATTTTGCTGATCGTTTGCATCAACACCCGCATAGCGTGCTGAGTAAATACCTGGAGCACCACCTAAAGCATCTACCGAAATACCTGAGTCATCAGCAATGGCGGGAAGACCTGTCACTTTTACTGCATGACGCGCTTTAATAAGCGCATTTTCAACAAAGGTTAAGCCCGTTTCTTCCACTGAATCAACACCTAGCTCTGTTTGGGCAACAATATCTAAACCAAAATCAGAAAGCAAAGAGGCTAGCTCTTTGACCTTTCCTGGATTTCCTGTTGCGAGAACGACTTTTTGCATGAGTGTTATCCTTAGTAAAGCGTTACGCTAAGTAGCCATTGTAAAACGTCTACACGCAGATAATTCAAGGCATAAAGTACCAGAATCACAATCATTGCAGAGAAATCTAAGCCACCCATTGCCGGAATTACACGACGAATTGGTGCCATTAAAGGTTCTGTTAATTGAAATAAAAGGTGATCAATTGGATTACGACCTTGGCTTACCCAGCTAAGGATTGCTCGGATAATAATCAACCAGAAAATCATCTTACCTGCTGCTGTGAGCAGTTCAATAAAGGCAAAAGGGAACATTAAAGCGAAAGGAATTGATGTCCCTGACAAGTAAGATGGAATAATAATACCAAGCAGAATGAGTATATAGGCTAATAAGACTGACGCGGTATCAATAGGGCCAATAGAAGGAATAAAACTTCTTAATGGACGAACAATTGGCTGTGTGATCTTGACGATAAATTGTGAAAAAGGATTATAAAAATCAGCTCTAACACATTGCATCCAAACACGTAATAGAAGTACGGATGTGTAGAGTTGAAGAAGAGTCAGAATGACGAAATTTAAAAAATTCATTAGTTGGCCCTGATGAAATTAAAATTGTTTTTCCATTTCTTGCGCACGTTTAATCGCAGCTTGCATGGCAGAAGCGACGTTTTCAGGTAATTTCCCTTCATAAAACTGCATAAGTGCAGCCGCTGTCGTTCCACCTTTTGATGTTACTTGCTCACGTAAAGTTGAGAAAGGCAACATATGTTGTTTCTCAGCTAAGGCGGTAGAACCACTTGCGGCTTGTTGCACAATAGCTCTTGCCACTTCAGGAGAAAAACCCAAACGTTCAGCTTCTTGTTGCATTGATTCCATAAACAAGAAGAAATAAGCGGGTGCACTACCAGCAACGGCGATAATATCATTGATGGCAGATTCTTGCTCTACCCAAACAGTTGTTCCGACACTTTTCATTAATTCGTCGGCAAACTGTTTATCTTGAGATGAAAGTGAATTGTGCGCAAACATACCACTTAAGCCTTTACCTACCAGTGCTGGAGTATTTGGCATAATGCGAACAAGCTGTAATTGGGTTGCAAAATAGTCGTTATAACGTGTAGCAGGGATGCCAGCAGCGATAGTAAGGACTAACTTTTTGCTCATATCGATATTTTGTAAGGGCTTACAAACTTCTTCCATCATTTGTGGTTTTACTGCCAGCACAATAACATCCGCTTTTTGAACGGCATCAATATTGTCATTAGTACTATGAATGCCGAACTCTTTTTCTAAAGGTTCACGGCGAACGGCAGAAGGTGAGCTGACGGTTATCTTATGTGCTGGATATCCACCTTGAACCAATCCTGCAATAATGGCCTGAGCCATATTTCCAGCGCCAATAAAAGCGATGTTACGATGTTCCATATAAACCTCTATTTCTACTTAGTCGCGTAATCTCTTGCGCCAAAAATTGCTGTACCAATACGAACGAGTGTTGAACCACAAGCAATAGCTGCTTCCATATCACTCGTCATTCCCATAGATAACGTATCTATATTGGGATATTGAGATTGTAATTGCTTAAATGCGAGATGCATTTTTTCTAGCACTTCAACTTGTTTGTCATACTTGCTTTCAGGTGCTGGAATAGCCATTAATCCACGTAATTTAATGCCTGAAAGAATAGAAATTTGTGCTGCTAACCCATCAAGCTCACTCAGATTAATACCTGATTTACTATTTTCATCACTGATATTTATTTGAATAAGTACATTCAATGGTGGCAATGAATCAGGACGTTGGTCACTTAATCTTTGAGCGATTTTTAATCTATCAATGGTATGGCACCAATCGAAATTCTCAGCAACAAGGCGTGTTTTATTTGACTGTAAAGGGCCGATAAAGTGCCAAACTAAGGTGTGGTTATTAGCAAAATAATGGATTTTATCAACACCTTCTTGGACATAGTTCTCACCAAATTCAGTTTGTCCACATGCTATTGCTTTTTCGATGTCACTCACAGGTTTGGTTTTACTCACTGCAAGTAGTGTTATTTCTTCTGAAGAACGGCCGCATTTCTGCGCTACTGTGTCAATGTGAGACCTGACATTGACGAGATTCTGTTTAATAGTATTCATGGCAACTCAGGAGATAATAAGATGAAAATGGAAAATTTAATTGCATATAGTGTAAAGCATAACGCTTCGGATCTGCACCTTTGTTGTGGTGATGTACCTCGATTGCGGATCAATGGAATACTTTATCAACAAAATCAATGTAAACCTATCACTTCCGATAGTCTACTAACGTGGCTCAAGCCTTTTTTGAGTGATGCTCAAAAGCAAACTTTTGAGCATGAAGGGCAGGTTGATACGGCACTTACACTGTCTTGTGGGCAACGACTTCGTATTAATTTATTTCGCCAACAAAAAGGTGTCTCAGCAGTATTAAGAATAATTGAAACACAAATTCCTTCTTTAGATAAACTTCGAGTACCCAAGTCGGTTTCAACATTATTAGATAATTATTCTCATGGACTTATTTTAGTGACTGGCGCAACAGGAAGTGGAAAATCATCGACATTAGCCGCAATGATCAACCATTTAAACCAATATCAACGTCAGCATATTTTGACATTAGAAGATCCTATTGAATTTATACATGGCAATAAGCAAAGCATTGTACAGCAAAGGGAAATAGGGCGAGATGTTCAACATACTGCAAATGCAATAAAGAGTGCTCTACGCCAAGATCCAGATGTCATTATGTTGGGTGAGTTAAGAGATGCACAAAGTATTCAGTTGGCATTAACGGCAGCAGAAACAGGGCATTTGGTGCTGGCAACATTGCATACTCAAGGGGCGGCACAAACGCTTGAGCGCGTAACTAATGTATTTACAGGTAATGAGCGGCAATGGATTTCATCACAATTAGCGTGCAGTTTAAGGGCGATAATTTCACAAGAGTTAGTGCCTTCAACTGAAGGTGGGCGTGTGGCGTTATTTGAAATAATGCAGGTTACGCAGGGTATTTCACATCTTATAAGAGAAGGAAAATACCACCAAGTGACAACATTAATGCAAACAGGCTGTGAATACGGTATGCAAACCTTCATGTTAAGTCGGCAGCAACGCCAACATGAAGGTTTAATTCAAGCTGAATGATAACTTATAAGTAAAAATAGGTGGGGATCACGAAGTGAAACCTATTTTTTTAGGGTTGCTGTTCAAACCAGCTTTCAAGAATAATAACGGCAGATGCTGCATCTACACTGCCTTTATCTAAGGAGCGGTAACCACCACGTTCAAAAAGATGAGCGCGAGCTTCTACGGTGCTAAGGCGTTCATCATGCAACGCAATTTGTACACCAAATCGACCATGAAGGCGATTAGCAAACTTTTTAGCTTGAGTTGTGACTAACTGTTCGGTGCCATCCATATTAAGAGGTAAGCCGACAACCACTAAATCAGGTTGCCACTCTTTTATGATTTTTTCGATTTGAGTCCAATCAGGAATACCATCTTTTGCTTTAAATGAGGCTAAAGGTCTAGCGGTTCCTGTAATTTCTTGACCAATAGCGGCACCAATGCTTTTAGTGCCGAAATCAAAGCCCATTACCGTTCTGTTTGACATTATGCGTGACCCGCTATTGGTGAAATGGTGTGGATATTAATCCCAATTAATTCAGCGGCTTTATGCCAACGTTCAGCAATAGGGGTATCAAAAATAATTTGAGGTGAGGCTTCAACTGTTAGCCAGCTATTTTCTAAAATCTCTTTCTCTAATTGGCCTTGTTCCCAACTGGAATAACCTAGAGAGACTAATGTTTTTTCTGGTTGCCTTGCTGTACCTAGGGTTTCTAATACATCTTTGGAAGTTGTGATCATTGTGCTGTCACTAATTTTGATGCTAGAACTAAAACCTGAAACTGGAGTATGCAAGATAAAACCATGTTCTTCTGCAACTGGGCCTCCTGACATCACAGGTTTTTGTAAGCTAATTGCTTCGTCTCTATCAGTCGAAAAAATTTCCAATTGATCTAATACACCTTCCACAGAGATATCTTCGATAGGTTTATTAATAATTAAGCCCATCGCACCGTTTTCATTATGTTCGCAAACATAGACGACCGAGCGTTCAAATAACGGATCGCTTAATGAAGGCATAGCAATAAGAAAATGGTTAAGTAAATTCATAATAGTAGTACTGTTCCCTGATCATTTTTATTAAAAAAACCTAGCCCTTTTATACATTGTATTTCTTAATGTATACCGCTTATTGATTAATATGTGGGGGCTAGGTTCATACTTTTAAACCCGTTAATCTCTGTGTCTAAAAGTTAGTTTTTCTTGTTTAAGCGTACTTCAATAGCATCCATTAACATGCCTGTAATAGAAATATCAGGATAAGCTGCTTCAATTTCACGGGCACAGGTTGGGCTTGTAACGTTAATCTCAGTCAAACGATCGCCAATAACATCTAGTCCGACAAAAATAAGACCTTTTTGTTTAAGAATAGGTGCAACTTGACGCGCAATTGCCCAATCACTTTCTGTTAATGGACGAGCTTCTCCACGACCACCAGCAGCTAAGTTACCTCGCGTTTCGCCTTTTGCAGGAATTCGAGCTAAGCAATAAGGCACTGGTTCGCCATCAACAACAAGGATACGTTTGTCGCCGTTAACGATTTCAGGTAGGAAATTTTGTGCCATACAGAAACGATGACCATGTTCTGTCAATGTTTCAATAATAACACCTACGTTTGGATCATCTTTTTTCAAGCGGAAGATTGATGCACCACCCATACCATCTAGTGGCTTGAAAATAACATCACCGTGTTTTTCATGGAAAGCACGTAAATGCTTAGCTTCACGAGTGACTAATGTGTCGGGTGTTAATGTTGGGAACCATGCAGTAAAGAGTTTTTCATTACAGTCACGTAAGCTTTGTGGCTTATTGACTATCAGTGTTCCCATATCTTCAGCGCGTTCTAAAATATAGGTTGCATAGATAAATTCGGTATCAAAAGGCGGATCTTTACGCATTAAAATAGTATCTAATTCACCTAAAGCAATATCCTGCTCTTGGCCAAATTCAAACCATTTCTCTGGGTTCTCTTCTACGCTGAGTAAACGAGTGTGAGCGCGTGCTTCACCTTGATGTAGGTAAAGATCGTTCATCTCCATATAATGAATTTCCCAGCCACGACGTTGCGCTTCTAATAGCATGGCAAAGCTGGTGTCTTTTTTGATTTTGATGGATGAAATTGGGTCCATCACAATACCTAATTTAATCATTACTTCTCCTTTATCCCAGATCGCCGAACCGAACCTGCAAAGCGGTGATTGCGGTGAGTGCTGTTGTTTCAGTTCTTAATACACGAGGACCTAATAAAATATCAGTAAAATGGTGCTCTGCTGTCATGGCGATTTCTTCAGGAGAAAGTCCACCCTCAGGGCCAATCAATAAGCGCACTTTTTTAACCGGTAAGGGTAAGGTATTAATACTTTGGTTAGCCCTAGGATGTAAATTGAGTTTTAAACTACTATCATCTTGAGCACACCATTCTTCTAATGACATCACTGGCATTAATTGTGGAATGCGATTTCTGCCACATTGCTCACATGCCGAGATAATAATTTTTTGCCATTGCTGATGCTTTTTCTCTAAACGGCTAGGGTCAAGTTTAACACCACAGCGTTCGGAGATCAGTGGAGTGATCGTATTAACACCTAACTCAACTGATTTTTGAATAGTAAACTCCATTTTCTCGCCTCGTGAAAGCACTTGCCCTAAATGGAGGTCGAGAGGGGATTCTTTATCATCAACAATGCCATCATTAATTTGCACAGTGACTGACTTCTTTGTGCTTTCGATAATTTCAGCATCAAATACCTGATTTGAACCATCAAACAGTGCCAGTTTTTGCCCAGTAGACATTCTTAATACACGCCCAACATGATTAGATGCTTCTTCATCTAATGCTGTTTGAGTACCTGCTGTGAGTGGTTCTGGATGATAAATGCGAGGAATACGCATAACGTGAAACCCTTACGTAAAAGATGGTTAACCGTGATAAATAAAATATGTGATATGCATCATACGCATGACATTATGGCATGCAAGTTATCACTTTGCTTTTATCGTTATTATAGCGCGGATCTTATTGCGTGTTTTGTCGCAAAATTTCATGTTTTCATTGTTATTATAAAGAAAATTCTCGGTATTAAATGGAGACTCTTATACAGTCGTTTAACAGGGATAACGAGGTATCTAAGGAGTAGATATTTATGCCATTAAGCCGTTGTTGTTTTATAAAAACACCTTTACTCTTTTTTTTGAATGAGTTTCTTGTTTTTATTAAGTTTTGTCTGCCTTTTTTACTATTATTTTTGTTACCTAAAACCCGTCGTAAACAACTTGCTATAAGTTATATCATTATTTGTTTATATTGGTTTTTTTCAATTTATTCGCTTTCTTTATTGATAATACTTTCTGTATTAAGTTTTTATTTATTAATGCTCTCTTTCTTTGATGCTGATTATTTTCTTTTGCCTAATACATTGACTTATTGGCTAATATTTTTAGGGCTATCGTGCAATTACACAACCTTTGGACTAGTACCTTTTGATCATGCTTTTTATGGTTTTTTAGGTGGTGCAGGGCTTTTTTATGGCATCTATTTATGGGGATATTTGATCTATCAAAAATGTGTTTTAGGTTTTGGTGATGTGAAACTATTTAGTGCGATAGGTGCATGGTGTGGATTTGAAAAATTACCTTATATTTTATTACTCGGCTCTTTGTTGGGATTAAGTGTGTATTGCGGAGTATTGCTCACAACGAAAGAGTTTTTAAAAAAAGTAGCATTTGGCTCTTGTCTTTCATTTTCAACATTAATGATATTAGGTTTTTATTTTTCGTCTTATAATTCCTTTAATTAGTTGATTTCAATCTGTTCTGGTTAGGCATTTATAACAAAAAATAAAATAGTAAAAATCGAAATAAAGAAGACAGTGTGCGGAAATTAATCAGCACACTGAAAAGAAGATTATAGATTTTCTTTTATAAATTGCTGCCAACGTTTTGTATCACCTAAATATTTTTCAATCGATATCAGGCGATAACCTTGGTTATCTTCAATAAATAAAGTCGGAAAACCACGACCATTAACTTGGTGCATTAATTGTTGTGTTTGGTTTAAATGTTGCTGAACTTGGTTATTGCTGATGTCAGATAATAAGGATGCAAATTGTTCAACATCAAAGCCAAGTTTTTTCACAATAAATAGCAGTGTGTCTTTGTCACTGATATTTAAACCATCAAGATAATAGGCCTCTTGTAATGCTTTTAGTAAATAAACATTACGGTTTCCCATTTTTTCGGCAACAAGAATAGCTGAAATAGGTAGCAGTGAATTTAATACCATCTCCGTATTACCAAGGCAATCACGATACGCATGACTAAAAACTTGGCCAGATAATTGACTAATACGGTCATCAATTGGCGTGACATGCTCTTTCCATGATTGACCTCCCGTTACTACTCTTGCGGGTGTAAACAATCCACCGCCATGTAGCTTAATGGAATGTGGAAATGCATTGCTTACTGCTTCAATCAAAGGGGCAATGCCGTAGCACCAACCACAAAGAGGATCATAAACATAGTGCAATATTTTAGTACCTAGGGTATTACCTGTATTGCTTGCTACTGAGGCCACTGCATCTCTCCTTTTAGTACTTTTGCACTAAGCTCTAGGCTTGATTTATCTGCTAAATTCTGATGATTTTTTTCCATTGCTGCAATAAATTCATCTGAATTTTTTGTCTTTTCAAGATTTTTCTCAGCTTCAATTAGGTAATTCATTGTGAAGTCAACAGCTTGTAGGTCATATGTTGCTTTTGGTAAATAGTGACCAGGAATAACGGTTTTTGGGGATAGTGATTTTATTTGCTGCAATGCACTAACCCAATGTTGGCGTTCTGCCACGGTTTGAGTATCAGCCAACCAAACATGAATATTTTCAGAAACTAAAACACCACCCATTACTGCATTAAGTTTTGGAACATAAAGGTATGTTCTATCTGGAGATTGTCCGTCTAAGCCTTTGACTGAAATGGTTTCACCTTCTAAAGAAAAACTATCACCTTTTAGTACTTCAGGAATGATAATTTTCTGAGGGGCATTTTCTTTAAGCACAGGCCCCCAGTAGGCAAGTTTTCCTGCTTGTGTTTCATTAATGGCTTTAATTGTGGGTGCGGTTGCAATCACTTTGGCATTTGGAAATGCATTAGTAATGACATCTAACCCAAAATAAAAATCAGGATCAGAGTGGCTGATATAGATATAAGTCAGGTTTTTTCCAGAGGCTTTTATTTTATCAACCAGCGCTTGTGCATCATTTTTTTGAAATTGTGCATCAATTAATACGGCATCTTTATCGCCATAAATAATTTCAGAAGAGACAGGAAAAACACTCGCTTCTTCTGGGTTATAAATATCTAATGTTAAATCAGTTGCTAGCGCTGATGTTGCGAAGAATGCGGTAGTTGCAAGTGTTAAAGGAAGTAATTTTTTCATCTTTTGTTTTCTCCATAATGTTGTTGCTGACTATAATATGTTGCATAAAACAAGAGAAAAACCCTATTTTAGGTAATTAATTGTTGCGTAAATCGAGCAAATAAAATGGATAAAATAAAATCATCAGAAGTGTTTGTAACCATTGTGAAGCAGGGAAGCATGATAAAAGCTGCTGATTATCTAGGTATGTCTAGAGCTATGGTGACGCGTTATTTAAATGAAATGGAAGAGTGGGCTGGGGTGCGTTTATTGCATAGAACGACACGCAAACAAAGCCTAACATCAGTAGGTGAAATGGTATATGAACAGAGTTTACAGCTATTAGAAATGGCTGAACGTATTCCTGCCAATATTCCGAAAGAACGTCATCAAATCAGCGGGCTTGTTCGTATTACCAGTTCACAATCATTAGCAAATAGTATTTTGTCAGTGGCGATATGCGAGTTTATGCAACGTTATCCTTTAATTGCGGTTGATTTACAAATTACCAATCAAACCGTGAATTTGGTAGAAGAACGAATTGATATTGCATTGCGTATTACGAATCACCTTGAGCCTAATTTAATCGCACGCTCGTTAGCGACATGTCTTTCAGTGGTGTGTGCTCATAAAGATTACTTAGCAAAAAAAGGTATACCTCAAACGCCAGATGAGCTTGCTCAGCATCAATGTTTAACTTACCGATTTTTTGGTCGTAGCTTGTGGGAATTTAATTTAGGTGATGAACGTTATTCAGTCCCTGTTGGCGGTAATTTAAGTGCAAATGAATCAGTTGTTTTATTGCAAGCTACGTTAAAAGGAGTCGGCATATCGCTACAACCTTATTATTCAGCCAAACCTTATCTTGAAAGCGGTGAATTAGAACAAGTTTTGGCTAACTATCAAGCTTTGCCGATGGGGATTTATGCAGTTTTAGCGAGTCGGCAAAATATGCCCGCAGCTGTCAGAGTATTGTTGGATTTCTTAGTTGAGTGGTTTTCATCATCACCTTACTGGCTTGCTTTATCGGGTAAAAGCTTGGGTTAGTTGCTTAGGGTAATCTGATAATGTCTCTTTCATCACATCAATAAAATAGGAAACAAGTTGTGATGACGGGCGATGTGATGGAGTAATTAAGCTGATGGTAAAGGGGATAGAAAAGCTTAAAGGACGAAGACAAATAGACTTATCTAAGTAATCAAGTGCGGTAATCGGGTTAACAATTGAAATGCCGATATTTTCACTCACCATGGCACAAATAGAGGCAGCACTTTGCGTTTCCATCACTAGCTGTCGTGTAATTCCATCTTTAATAAAAACGGTATCAATCAATTGTCGGTAGCTATCATTGGCAGACAAGCTAATAAAACGCTGGCTTTGAAAATCAGCAGGATTTAACAATGGCTTTTTACACAATGGGTGTGATTTTGGCAAAACTGCAACTTCATTGAGTGTGAGTAGCGTTTCTTGTTGCGTTCCTGCTGGCGTTTGAGTGTGTTCAGTTAACCCTAAATCATAATGTTGAGCCGACAACCATTCTTCTAATAAAGGCGATTCTTGCGGAACAATGGTTAAGTTGACATCAGGATATGTATCTAGAAATTGTCGGCAAATTGAAGGTAATAATGACTGAGCAAATGCGGGCAAGCAGGTGATATTCAATTCTGCTTGGTTAAAATGGCGAATATTTTCAGCGGCGTTAATTATTCTATCTAAGCCATAATAAGAACGCTGTACTTCCTCAAAAAAGCGTAACCCTTCAGTTGTGGGTTGTAAACGACCTTTTATTCTATCAAATAATTTAAATGCTAATAGATGCTCAAGACGAGACAACTCTCTACTGACAGTGGGTTGTGATGTTTTCAGTAACTCTGCGGCTTCAGTTAGATTCTGAGTGGTCATCACTGCATGAAAAATTTCAATATGCCGCCAATTAAAAGGAGCTTTCATTGTCTATTCCTATATCACAGGTGAATAGAGTGTAGCTTATTTGATATTTTTATTCCCTTGTAAGTTAATAAATAATGAATTTATTCCCCCCGTGATTTTTATGAGTAGATAACATGACAACATCAATAACTATGGCTCAATACCAATTAGCACAAACTTATGGAACGCCATTATGGATTTATCAGGGCGATACGATTTCTCAGCGTATTGCTCAGCTTAAATCTTTTGATGTGGTTCGTTTTGCTCAAAAAGCCTGCTCCAATATTCATATCTTACGTTTAATGAAAGCACAGGGTGTTAAAGTTGACTCTGTTTCATTAGGAGAGATTGAACGTGCTTTAGTTGCGGGTTATCAAGGAGGTAGAGAAAAAAGTGAGATTGTCTTTACGGCTGATTTACTTGATGAAAGAACCATTGAGCGTGTTGTTGAATTAGATATTCCTGTTAATGCTGGCTCCATTGATATGCTTCGTCAATTAGGTGAACGCAATCAAGGGCATGCGGTTTGGATAAGAATTAATCCTGGATTTGGTCATGGACATAGCCAAAAAACCAATACAGGCGGAGAAAACAGTAAGCATGGTATTTGGTATGAAGATGTGCCTGAAGCGTTAGCCGTGATCCAACAATACAATTTAACGCTAGTTGGTTTTCATATGCATATTGGCTCTGGTGTTGATTATCAACACCTTTCTAGTGTCTGTGATGCAATGGTAGAGCAAGTGCTTACCTCTCAAGTTGATATTCAGGCTATTTCGGCAGGAGGCGGATTGTCAACGCCTTATCAAGAGGGTGATGCGATAGTCGATTTGGATCACTATTTTTCTTTATGGGATAAGGCTCGTCAGCGTATTGCACAGCAGTTAGGACATTCTGTTGAGTTAGAAATCGAGCCAGGACGTTTTTTAGTGGCTGAGTCAGGGGTATTGATTTCACAAGTGAGAGCCGTTAAATCAATGGGAAGTCGTCATTATGTGCTGGTGGATGCTGGATTTAGTGATTTAATGCGCCCTGCAATGTATGGCAGTTATCATCAAATTTCAGTTTTAGATAGCCATGGTCAAATAAAACCAATGACAGAATTACAAGAGACGATTGTGGCTGGTCCTTTGTGTGAATCTGGAGATGTTTTTACTCAGCAAGAGGGAGGCACTGTTGTTCCTCGTTTATTACCTCAAGCACAGGTAGGTGATTATTTAGTTATTCATGATACTGGCGCTTATGGTGCTTCAATGTCATCAAATTATAATAGCCGACCACTTATTCCTGAAGTGTTGATAACAGAGGGCGTTCCCCAATTAATTCGTCGTCGTCAAACAATAGAAGAGTTATTAGCGTTGGAATTAGATCTCTAATTCATTTTTTTATTAAATATGCTTTCATTGAAAAATAAAAAACACCTCATGACTATTTTAGTGATGAGGTGTTTGTGTTTTATAGGGAAACATCTTCCCCTATATATTTTTAAGCGGCTTTATCTGTTTTGAGATTGTCAGCTTTCTGCTTTTTTGCAGGTACCGCCAATGCATCAAAGTCAAACTCATCAACATTGATACTCCGTAAGCGACTCTGTTCTGCTTTACGTAAGATATCGGCTTCTTCTTGAGTTACTCGTTTATCAGCCAGTGCTTTATCCGCTAATTTATCTAATTGAGTAAAGCTAAATTTCTTCTCATAGAGGCGGCAAATGCGGTCGAAAATAGGCTCAGCAGCTAAGATATCCAGTAGTGCTTCTTCCATTAAACCATGTGGATTATGCTCGCTCGGTGTTAAGTACTGACCTCTACCAATGCGATCACGAGTTTCAGACGGTTGTTGGATAAGTTGTGCTACTTTGCTATCTAATTTATCTGATGGTAATTTTTGAGCTTTACCTAGTGGGAAAATAATTGCACGCATGGTGCCTGCGATAACACGGCTTGGAAAATTGCGTAGCAGTTCATCAATTGCATTCTCAGCTTGGTATAAGCACTCTTTTACGCTCCAATGTACGAGAGGTAAATCCGCGGTATGGCGACCTTCATCTTCATAACGCTTAAGCGCGGCAGAAGCGAGGAAGATATGACTTAATATGTCACCTAAACGTGCTGAAATACGCTCACGACGTTTTAAGCTTCCACCTAAAACTCCCATTGAAACATCAGACAATAGCGCCATATTGGCACTTAGGCGGTTAATTTGTTGATAATAACGACGGGTTTCATCATTAGTAGGAGAATTACTTAATCGACCATTAGTGATACCCAACCACAAACTGCGTAAGGTATTACTTGCCACATGGCCAATATGACCAAATAAAGCGCGGTCAAAATCATGTAGGTTATTGTCTCGTGCTGCTGCAATTTCATCTAATACATAAGGATGACAACGGATAGCACCTTGACCATAAATGATCATGCTACGAGTTAAAATATTGGCACCTTCAACAGTGATGGCAATCGGAGAGCCTTGATAAGAACGTGCGACAAAGTTTGATGGTCCAAGGCTGATCCCTTTACCACCCACGATATCCATTGCATCAATAACGCCACGTTGTGCTCGGTGAGTACAATGATATTTGACGATAGCTGATAATACGGCGGGTTTTTCTCCCAGCATAATGCCCGTAGTAATTAAGGTTGCCGCAGAATCTAAAAGATAGGCGTTGCCAGCCAGACGTGCTAATGGCTCTTCAATACCTTCCATTTTACCAATTGGAATTTTGAACTGACGACGGATACGAGAATAAGCACCAGTTGCCATTGCCACACTTTTTAATCCACCAGTAGAATTTGAAGGCAGAGTAATCCCTCGACCTACAGAGAGGCATTCCACCAGCATTCTCCAACCTTGACCTGCCATTTTTGGCCCACCAATGATGTAATCGATAGGAACAAAAACATCTTTACCACGAGTCGGTCCATTCATAAATGGTACGTTCAATGGGAAATGACGATGACCGATTTCAACGCCTTTGACATTAGTTGGAATTAACGCGCAGGTAATGCCTGGGTTTTCGTCATTACTTAATAGATGGTCAGGATCGCGTAATTTAAATGCTAATCCTAATACGGTCGCGATAGGAGCAAGAGTGATATAGCGTTTATTCCATGTTAAACGAAGACCAAGTACTTGCTCGCCTTGCCATTCACCCATACAGACAACACCACTATCAGGAATAGCTCCTGCATCGGAACCCGCTTCAGGGCTTGTTAAGGCGAAACAAGGAATTTCATCCCCTTTGGCTAAGCCTGGTAAATAGCGTTTTTTCTGTTCATCAGTACCGTAGTGTTGCAGTAGCTCACCAGGACCTAAAGAGTTAGGTACACCAACGGTGATGGCTAAAATACCAGACACTCCTGACAGCTTTTGCAATACGCGTGATTGAGCGTAGGCTGAAAACTCTAACCCGCCGTACTCTTTTTTAATGATCATCGCAAAGAAGCGATTATCTTTAAGGTATTGCCAGATTTCAGGAGGTAAATCAGCTAATTCATGAGTGATTTCAAAGTCATTTGTCATGCGACAAACTTCTTCGACTGGGCCATCAAGGAAAGCTTGTTCTTCAGCTGTTAGCTGTGGTTTAGGGTAATTATGAAGTTGTTTCCAGTCGGGAGCACCACGGAACAACTCACCTTCCCACCATGTTGTACCTGCATCAATAGCTTCTTGTTCTGTTTTAGACATAGAAGGCATGACTTTTTGAAATGCTTTAAGTGCAGGTACTGAGATATAGGCTCTACGAATAGAAGGAATAGTAAAGGGTAATAAAACCAATGCAACGGGAAGGAGTAACCAGTAACTCCAAATATTGGCGACACCCATTACTAATGTATAAGCAATAAGCGCGAGGCTACTTACCGCAATACTGAATTTGCGATAACTAAGTAAGCCAATAAGAACGATAAAAAGTACGATACTGAGTAGTGTCATAATAAACTCCTGTATTTAGCAAGAGATCAGAGGTCAGACCTGTTGTTTGTTATTTAGATCTAATCTAGTCACTAACTTTTATCAATATATTTACATTCTAATTACAATATAGCTCACAAATTATTCGTAAATGAGAGAAGTTAGCATTTGTCTATAATAGGCATCTTCTTTCATGGCATTTAATCCGTTACACTGAGAAACAGAAAATTTCGATTACCTTTCTGGAGTAAAAATCCTATGTACCAAGATCTTATCCGTGGTGAATTAACAGAAGCAGCAGATACGCTATCTCGCTTTCTTCAAGATGACGGAAATATTGAAGCTATCCAAAAAGCTGCGGTGTTATTAGCAGATTCTTTTAAAGCAGGCGGTAAAGTATTATCTTGCGGTAATGGTGGCTCTCATTGTGATGCAATGCATTTTGCAGAAGAGCTAACTGGACGCTATCGTGAAAATCGCCCTGGTTATCCTGCCATTGCTATTTCAGATGTAAGCCATATCTCATGTGTAAGTAATGATTTTGGCTATGAATATATCTTTTCTCGCTATGTTGAAGCTGTGGGTAAAGAAGGTGACGTTCTGCTGGGTATTTCAACCTCAGGCAATTCAGGCAATATCATCAAAGCAATTAGTGCTGCGCGTGAGAAAGGCATGAAAGTCATTACGCTAACGGGTAAAGATGGCGGAAAAATGGACGGTACAGCAGATATTGAAATTCGTGTACCTCATTTCGGTTACGCTGATCGTATTCAAGAAATTCATATTAAAGTTATCCATATTCTGATCCAATTAATTGAAAAAGAAATGGAAAAATAATTTGTTGATATTGCTATAAACTAGCAAGAAACATCGGCAAGAAGGAGTGAGCGATGTGTGAGTTGTTAGGCATGAGTGCAAATGTACCGACAGATATTAATTTCAGTCTAAGTGGATTAATTCCAAGAGGTGGTAAGACAGGACCTCATAAAGATGGTTGGGGAATTACTTTCTACGAAGGATTGGGATGTCGTACATTTAAAGATCCTCAAGCTAGCGCAATTTCACCAGTCGCTCGCTTTGTGCAAGAATACCCTATTAAATCAGAGGCTGTGATCGCTCATATTCGTCAAGCGAATCGAGGTAATGTCTCTTTAGAAAATACCCATCCTTTTACCCGTGAATTATGGGGAAAAAACTGGACTTATGCACATAATGGTCAACTAAAAGGCTATCAATCTCTTGATACTGGGCGTTTTAGAGCCATTGGGCAGACGGATAGTGAAAAAGCATTTTGCTGGATCTTAAATCAGCTCGATAATCGTTATAAAAGAACCCCTGCGAATTGGTCTGCTGTATTTCGTTTTATCGCTGTTTTAGCCTCTCAATTAAAGCAAAAAGGGGTTTTTAATATGCTGTTGTCAGATGGTCGGTTTGTAATGGCATATTGTTCAACTAATTTACATTGGATCACACGTAAAGCGCCTTTCGGCAAAGCGAAATTACTTGATCAAGATGTAGAAATCGATTTCCAGCAACACACACAATCAGATGATGTGGTTTCTGTTATTTCAACATTACCATTGACTGGAAATGAATCTTGGCAGCGTATTCCCGCTGGTGAGTTTGTCTTATTTGATCGTGGTGTGCGTATCCTGTAACCATTTGCTTTCACTATTTTGCGATAAGTTAAGGACGGGGTTTACACTATTAGATGAAGTCAAAGTGCTATTAACGAAATAACGCCCATTTTGAACGGTAACAGATGGGATTTGTTTGCGTTCTTCAACATATTGGTAGGCTGGCATAAGCTGTTGCCAGAAATCCATATCTTTTGAATACTGATGTTTCTTCATATTTTCAGTGGTCATTTTAAATGGAAAAATATGAATATTAATCGTAGATTGACCACCTTGTAGCGCCAATTCAGCATACTGATAAATTTCATCCATCACAGAATCTGTCATTGCATAGCAACCAACCGACTTACAAGCCCCGTGGATCATTAAAAAATCGCCAGTGTATCCTTTTGATTTATCATATTGATTAGGAAATCCTAGGTTGATAGCTCGGTAAAATCGACTGTTCGGATTTAATTGTGAGAAATTAACCTGATAAAAACCCTCTGGGCTTTTTAAATCACCTTGAAACTTTTTAGGTCCAAGGCCACCAGAATAGCTACAAATGGGGTAAGTACGTACTTTTTCTAATTGTCCATCTAATTTTTCCGTATAAAGTTCAAGTAAGCTTTCTTCTTTGAAAATCTGAATATAGATAGGCTGACCTGTACTTTTTTTAACAGGTTTCATTAGAAAACTTGAATTATTTTCAGCGTTAACAAATAAAGAAATTAACATTAATGTTAAAAAACTGATTAGTTGTTTTGCGTGACTGGTCATGGTTTTATCAGAAAAATAGCTTAAAATTTGTTGATAAAGTAGATCGTAGATTGCTATGAAGCAATAAATTTGTAAATTAAAATCTGATATGGTTTCTTTTCTTTTACAAAATATTCTGTATAAAATTTAAGCGCTCGTCGAAAAAGATGATATTTTAATTCGGTTTATACGAGTTATTAACGTTTCAGTCAAAATAATATTCCCATTTGCTTGAGCTAAATCACTCGAATAGTCAGACAGGTTTAGGCTGAGATGATAAAATTCAGTTCGGCAGAATAAGAGAAATAGTTAACAATTATCGGAGATAAATAACTTAGGGTTCAAAAACACCTTAAGATGTTTTTATTACAGAGTCGCTACATTTTCGGGGTGAATTTGTAGCTTAGGGTTTAACTGATAAACTTGTGCAAATCTTATGATTAAAATTAAAAAAGGACTCGACCTCCCAATTGCAGGAGCACCTGCCCAAGTGATAGAAGACGGACCCGCGATTCGACGCGTAGCATTGCTAGGTGAAGAATATGTCGGTATGCGTCCTTCTATGATGGTTTCGGAAGGTGAGCATGTAAAAAAAGGGCAAATTCTTTTTGAAGATAAAAAGAATGCCGGTGTTATTTTCACCAGCCCAGCTTGTGGTAAAGTCGTTGCAATTAACCGCGGCGAGCGTCGTGTGTTCCAATCTATCGTTATCGAAATTGATGGCGACGAAGAAATCACCTTTAACCGCTATGATAGCTCAACGCTCTCAGACCTGACCCGCGAACAAGTTGAAACTAACCTCGTTAATTCGGGAATGTGGACTACATTAAGGACTCGTCCTTATAGCCGTACTCCGCGTTTAGGCACAACACCTGTCGCCATTTTTGTCTCTGCAATGGATACAAATCCACTTGCAGCAGATCCTATGGTTATTATTGAGCAAAATGAGAAGGCATTTAATGATGGTCTTGTTGTTTTAACTCGTTTAACCGAAGGCAAAGTCTATGTTTGTCATGGTGAAAAATCACCTACAAAATTAAATGATGGACAAATTAGCTATAACCAATTTGCAGGCCCACATCCAGCAGGATTAGTTGGTACGCATATCCATTTCTTAGAACCTGTGAGTGCTAAGAAAATGGTTTGGCATTTAAATTACCAAGATGTCATTGCTATTGGTTATTTGTTTACAACAGGTTCTTTATATACAGAGCGTGTTGTTGCATTAGCTGGCCCTCAAGTAAAAGCACCTCGTTTAGTGCGTACTCGTTTAGGGGCTGATCTCTATGAGTTAACTAAAGATCAATTAGTTGATGGTGAAAACCGCATTATTTCTGGCTCTGTATTATGGGGATGGAAATCTGATGAGGCTCATCACTATTTAGGTCGTTTCCATAACCAAGTTTCTGTATTACGTGAAGGTCGTGATAAAGAGTTATTTGGTTGGGGTATGCCGGGTAGCGATAAATTTTCTATCACTCGTACAACTATCGGTCACTTCTTAAAAAATAAACGCTTTGCATTTACAACTACAATGAATGGTGGCGAACGTTCAATGGTACCAATTGGTAACTATGAGCGTGTGATGCCGTTAGACATTATGGCAACGCATTTATTACGTGATTTAGTTGTAGGTGATACTGACAGTTCTCAAGCATTAGGTTGTTTGGAATTGGATGAAGAAGATTTGGGATTATGTACTTATGTTTGCCCAAGCAAATATGAGTATGGCCCAGCACTGCGCCAAGTATTGACCAAAATTGAGCAGGAAGGGTAACTCATGGGTTTGAAAAATTTATTTGAAAAAGTAGAGCACCATTTTGAGCCCGGTGGCAAATTAGCAAAATGGTACGTACTTTATGAAGCCGTTACCACGGTATTTTATACGCCTGGTACTGTCACGCGTAATGGTGGGCATGTTCGTGACACTATTGACCTAAAACGCATGATGATCTTAGTTTGGTTGGCTGTTTTCCCAGCAATGTTTTGGGGAATGTATAACGTCGGTCATCAAGCGATCCCAGCACTTAATCAGTTATATAGCGGTGCTGAATTACAGCAAATTATTGCTTCAGATTGGCACTATCGCCTCGCTGAATTTCTCGGCGCATCATTAACAACAGATGCTGGATGGGCAAGTAAGATGCTACTTGGTGCAACTTACTTTTTACCTATTTATCTTGTTGTTTTTGCGGTTGGTGGATTTTGGGAAGTTCTTTTTGCCTTTATTCGTGGCCATGAGATTAACGAAGGCTTCTTTGTTACATCAATCTTATTTGCCTTGATCGTACCGCCAACATTACCACTTTGGCAGGCTGCATTAGGTATTACGTTTGGTGTTGTTATCGCGAAAGAAATCTTTGGTGGTACAGGGCGTAACTTCTTAAACCCTGCATTAGCAGGTCGTGCATTCCTATTTTTTGCCTATCCTGCTCAAATCTCAGGTGATCTGGTTTGGACTGCGGCTGATGGCTTCTCTGGTGCAACACCATTATCGCAATGGTCTGTATCGGGTGAAAGTGCATTATTAAATACCGTCACTCAACAACCAATCTCTTGGATGGATGCTTTCCTTGGATATATTCCAGGGTCGATCGGTGAAGTTTCTACACTGATGATTTTAATCGGCGGAGCTGTCATTCTTTTTGCTCGCATTGCTTCATGGCGTATTGTTGCTGGGGTAATGGTGGGCATGATTGCAATGTCATACCTGTTTAATTTTATCGGTTCAGATACTAATCCTCTCTTCTCTATGCCTTGGCACTGGCACTTAGTATTAGGTGGTTTTGCTTTCGGTATGATGTTTATGGCAACAGACCCAGTATCCGCATCGTTTACCGATAAAGGTAAATGGGCTTACGGTATTTTGATTGGCGTAATGGCTGTGCTTATTCGTGTCGTCAATCCGGCTTACCCAGAAGGTATGATGCTGGCAATCTTATTCGCAAACTTATTTGCACCACTGTTTGATTACGTGGTTGTTCAGGCGAATATTAAGCGGAGACAAGCTCGTGGCTAAAGAGAAAAACAAAGATAGCGTCGCAAGAACGTTCCTCGTTGTATTTATTCTATGTCTTGTGTGTTCCGTGGTAGTAGCAGGAGCCGCTGTTGGACTGAAGTCTAAACAAGAAGAACAAAAACTTCTTGATAAACAACGTAATATTCTTGATGTTGCGGGTCTGCTCGTACCTAAAATGAGTGCGACAGATGTACTGAAGGTGTATGACACTCGTATTAAAGCAAAAATTGTTAATTTCCAGACAGGTGAACTGACTGATAGTAAAGGCAGTTTTGATTTAAGTGCGGCTTTACGCAGTGATGACACTTCAATTGCATTATCGCCACAAGAAGATATCGCCAAAATTCGCCGTCGTGCTAATACAGCAGAAGTCTACTTTGTGCTTGATGAACAAGGCAAAACCACAGAAGTTGTTCTACCTGTTTATGGTTCTGGCTTATGGTCTGTGATGTATGCTTTCGTTGCGGTTGATATTGATGGTGTGACTTCTAAAGGCATTACCTATTATGCTCATGGTGAAACACCGGGCTTAGGTGGTGAAGTAGACAATCCACAATGGAAAGCACAATGGAAGGGTAAGCGCTTAATTAACGAACAAGGTACTCCTGCAATTAAGATAGTACGTAGTGGTACAACTGATAGCCCTTATGGTATTGATGGACTTTCTGGCGCGACACTGACCTCAAATGGTATCCAGCATATGTTCGATTTCTGGTTAGGTGAAAAAGGTTTCGGCCCATTCCTGAAAAAAGTTCGTGAAGGAGAGATCAATGGCTGATACAAAAGAAATTAAACGAGTTTTACTTGGGCCATTGTTAGATAACAACCCGATTGCCTTACAGGTATTAGGTGTGTGTTCTGCATTGGCTGTAACAACAAAACTTGAAACCGCATTAGTGATGACAATTGCGGTAACTTTGGTTACTGCATTTTCAAGCTTCTTTATTTCACTCATTCGTAATTACATACCAAGTAGTGTTCGTATTATTGTTCAAATGGCGATTATTGCTTCATTAGTTATCGTTGTTGACCAAATACTACAAGCTTATGCGTATGAAATTTCTAAGCAACTTTCTGTTTTCGTTGGTCTTATCATTACTAACTGTATTGTAATGGGACGTGCTGAAGCTTATGCGATGAAAGCACCTCCTGTTGAAAGCTTTATGGATGGTATTGGTAACGGCTTAGGATACGGCGTTATCTTGATCCTTGTTGGTTTTTTACGTGAACTTTTTGGTTCTGGTAAATTATTCGGCATTACAGTGATGGAGTCTGTCCAAAATGGTGGCTGGTATCAGCCAAACGGTTTATTCCTGTTAGCACCAAGTGCGTTCTTTATTATTGGCTTGCTAATTTGGGGATTACGTACATTAAAACCTGCACAGGTTGAAGAGGACTAATCGCCATGGAACATTATATAAGCCTGTTTGTTCGTGCTGTTTTTATTGAGAATATGGCGCTCGCATTCTTCTTAGGGATGTGTACATTCCTCGCCGTTTCTAAAAACGTAAAAACAGCTTTTGGATTAGGTATCGCTGTTACCGTTGTTCTAGGTCTTTCTGTACCGTTGAATAACTTGGTTTACAACTATGTGTTACGTGATAATGCATTAATGGAAGGTGTTGATTTAAGTTTCTTAAACTTTATCACTTTCATTGGTGTGATTGCGGCACTGGTACAAATCCTAGAAATGATTTTAGACCGTTATTTCCCTGCGCTGTATAACGCACTAGGGATCTTCTTGCCACTTATTACCGTTAACTGCGCCATTTTCGGTGGTGTGTCATTTATGGCACAACGTGACTATAACTTTAGTGAATCTATTGTTTATGGTTTCGGCTCTGGGATTGGTTGGATGTTAGCCATCGTATTACTGGCTTCTATCCGTGAGAAAATGAAGTACGCGGATGTACCGGCAGGTATGAAAGGGTTAGGCGTTACTTTTGTCACCACAGGGTTGATGGCATTAGGTTTCATGTCCTTCTCTGGTGTTCAGCTATAAAGGGTGAGAAGAACTCATGGATATAATTATTCTAGGTGTCGTGATGTTTACCCTGATTGTATTGGTATTAACAGCGTTGATTTTGTTCGCAAAATCAAAACTGGTCAATACAGGGGATATTTCAGTTGAGGTCAATGGAGACCCAGACAAAAGTTTTGATGCACCAGCAGGTGATAAATTACTTAACGTACTATCAAACGAAGGTATTTTTATTTCATCAGCTTGCGGTGGCGGTGGCTCTTGTGGTCAGTGCCGCGTTAAAGTGCTGGAAGGTGGCGGTGATATTTTACCGACAGAACTTTCACATATTAATAAGCGTGAAGCTAAAGAAGGTTGTCGTTTAGCGTGTCAGGTAAACGTAAAAAACAACCTGAAATTAGAATTACCGGAAGAAATCTTTGGTGTTAAAAAGTGGGAATGTGAAGTTATCTCAAATGATAATAAAGCCACTTTCATTAAAGAATTAGTGTTAAAAATCCCTGAAGGTGAGGTTGTACCTTTCCGTGCAGGTGGATTTATTCAAATCGAATGTCCTCCTCATACGGTACGTTATGAAGATTTTGATGTACCAGAAGAGTATCGTGAAGATTGGGATAAATTTAATTTGTTCCGTTATGTTTCTGATGTTAAAGAAACTACTGTACGTGCTTATTCAATGGCGAACTACCCAGAAGAGCATGGCATCATCATGTTAAACGTGCGTATTGCAACACCTCCGCCACGTAATCCTGATGTGCCACCAGGAATTATGTCATCATATATTTGGTCATTAAAACCGGGTGATAAGGTGACGATTTCAGGGCCATTTGGCGAATTCTTTGCTAAGAAAACTGATGCTGAAATGATCTTTATTGGTGGTGGTGCAGGTATGGCACCAATGCGCTCACACATTTTTGATCAATTAAAACGCTTACATTCTAAACGTAAAATTAGCTTCTGGTATGGTGCGCGTTCTGTTCGTGAGATGTTCTACACAGAAGATTTCGACATGCTCGCGAGAGAGAACGAAAACTTCACATGGAATGTCGCGCTTTCAGATGCATTGCCTGAAGATAATTGGACTGGCTATACTGGATTTATTCACAATGTGTTGTTTGAAAACTACCTCAAAAATCATCCAGCACCAGAAGACTGTGAATTCTATATGTGTGGACCGCCAGTGATGAATGCAGCAGTTATTAAAATGCTCAAAGATTTAGGCGTTGAAGATGAAAACATTATGCTGGATGACTTTGGGGGTTGATCCTAACTTCCGATAAAGCATAAATGAATGAAATGACAAGCGCCCACTTATGTGGGCGCTCATGATCAGAAGAGAGAGTTATGTTAAAAAGAAAGATGATAAATTGGATAGTGATGCTGTCTGCATTAGTTCTATTATCTGCATGTGGTGAAAAGCAGCAGGTATTAGAAGGTGAAACCATGGGAACTTATTACTCGATTAAATATGTTCCTGACAGTAATTCACCTCCACAAAACGTCTTACAAACAGAGATTGATCGTATCCTTGAAGAAGTTAACGATCAAATGTCAACATATCGTCCTCATTCTGAACTCAGTCGTTTCAATCAAAGTCGTGAAATTAATACCCCATTTCCTGTTTCACCCGCGACAGCTAAAGTAGTCAGTGAAGCTATCCGTATTAATAAAATAACAGATGGTGCTTTAGATGTGACCGTTGGACCGTTAGTTAATTTATGGGGATTTGGCCCAGAAGGCCGATTTACGCATCAACCTTCTGAAGATGAATTAGAAAAACGTAAACAGTGGATTGGAATTGATTACCTTGCTGTTGAAGGTAATACATTAATTAAGAAGATCCCTGAGCTTTATGTCGATCTCTCTTCGATTGCTAAAGGCTATGGCGTTGATGCTGTGGCTGAATATTTAATTTCACAGAATATTACTAACTATATGGTTGATATTGGTGGTGAAGTAAGAACCCAAGGCGTGAATGGTAATGACAAGCTTTGGCGTATAGCGATTGAAAAACCAGCAAATGACGGCACAAAACAGAGTGTTCAGTTAATTATTGAACCAGGTGATAACTCAATAGCCACTTCTGGTGATTATCGTAACTATTTTGAAGAGAATGGTGTCCGTTTTTCTCATACTATTGACCCAACCACAGGTCATCCTATTAAACATAACCTTGTTTCTATTACTGTGATTGTGCCAACTTGCATGAGCGCAGATGGTCTTTCGACAGGATTGAATGTTTTAGGACCTGAAAAAGGGTTAGCAGTAGCAAACGAGCTAAATATTCCTGTCTTCATGATAGTGAAAACTGAAAATGGGTTTGAAGAGCGTTATAGTAAAGCATTCGCCCCGTTCTTGAAAAAGTAGAATTTAAGGAGAGAAGGTTATGTTAAAAATATTTCTATTTGCCTTCATCTTATTCTTGATTGCTTTCTTTGGTATGGCGTTAGGCTATATTGTAAAACGTAAAAGCCTTCAAGGTAGCTGTGGCGGTTTAGGTGCTATGGGCATAGAAAAAGAGTGTGATTGCCCCGAACCTTGTGATGCACGTAAAAAACGTATGGCAAAAGATGCAGCAAGAGAAGAATTGCTTAATAAAAATAGAATTCTTTAAGTAAGATATAAAAATAAAGAAAGAGTGGTGTATATATTTACATCACTCTTTTTTATTTTCTTCTTTCTGTAGAAGCGAAGCTAAAAGTTAGGGGCTTACTCTTTTCTAAATGCTTTCATATTTGCGGGTGAATCGACCATAACTGCATCAGCACCTAATTCTGTGGCTTGAATAAAATCTTTCTCTGTATTGATCCCAAAAAGAACAATATGAGCATTGCCACCAGCACGAAAACAAGACATAGCGTCTTTATCCCAACTTAGAACCGATGCTGAGCGTGCTTCACCTAATGTGTATTTCTCAACAACTTCTACTTTGCGGTGAAGCTCAAGCCCATACCAACGAGTAATATCTAAATTTTCAGGTAGTAGGCAAATATGGCTCATTGTGATATTGGCTAAAATATCACGAGTAATATCACGACTTTCAAAACGTTGTACATTAGTCGATAAGGCGTCAAGAAATGCAGTATTTGTAGAATAAACGCGAGTTCTATCCAGTGCGTTATGATTATGAAGTACGGTGGTTAATGCTTCAGCTTGGATTGCAGGATCAGCATCTGGTGATTTTAAATCAAGATAAAACTGTGTTGTAGGGAATTGAGTTAATATCTCATCCAATGTTGGAATGGTGACACCTTTATTTCGATAAGGAAATTGTTGTGCTTCACCAAATTTATAGCCAGCATCCCATTGTTTAAGTTGCTGTGCAGTAAAGTCAGAAATACTACCTTGCCCATTTGTTAAGCTTTTTAAATCACTAGGACGATAAAGGACAGGAATATTATCTTTCGATAATTGAATAGTGATCCAAATTGCATCAGCTTGATTAGAGAGGGCTGTTTTTATAGCAATTTCAGTATTTTCAGGGGCATCAGCTGTGCCACCACGATGTGCGATAATTTTAGGAGATGCCATAAGAATTACAGAATAAAAAAAGAGAGAAATAGCGATAAATAATTTGATCATGAAAAATTATTTCCTTTTTTTATATATAGTTACAAAACAATATTTAAAATTAATGTAATTAATCAGCGAGCTAAAACAATCTATCACCACTTTGTGACAATTCTATAAATAAACAGACTAATTCAGATTTTTATGAGAAATACACCTCAATAGAGGGAGATGAGAAGGAATAAAAATTGTAGTTAATATTTATTTACTGTATATTTAAACAGTAAATGAAGCGAGGTGATTGTATGCGTAAAATTATTCATGTTGATATGGATTGTTTTTATGCTGCGATTGAAATGCAAGATAATCCAGCACTAAAAGAGATCCCAATTGCGGTTGGAGGCAATGCTTCTAGCCGAGGTGTGATCTGCACGGCGAATTATCCTGCTCGTCGTTTTGGCGTCCGTAGTGCTATGTCAACGGCGACAGCGTTGAAGTTATGTCCTCACTTAAAAGTTTTACCCGGCAGAATGCCTCTCTATAAAGAGACATCAGCAAAGATCCGCCAAATTTTTTCTCGTTATACCCACCTTATTGAACCTCTTTCACTCGATGAAGCTTATCTTGATGTATCTGACAGTAAGCATTGTCATGGTTCTGCAACGTTGATCGCTCAAGAAATTCGCCAACAAATTTTTGATGAGTTAAATCTTACTGCATCCGCAGGCATTGCACCGATTAAATTTCTCGCCAAAATTGCCTCTGATATCAACAAACCAAATGGGCAATTTGTTATTACACCAGAGCAAGTCGATGATTTTATTTTAAAATTACCGCTTAACAAAATACCAGGTGTAGGTAAGGTGACATTTGCTCGCTTGCAAGAAATGGGCTTAGAAACGTGTGCTGATATTCGCCGTACTGATGTCATTTCTTTAGTAAAAGTATTTGGAAAATTTGGTCAAAATTTATGGGAACGCAGTCATGGCATCGATGAACGTGAAATTAACCCTGATAGACTTAGAAAATCAGTCGGAGTTGAACGTACTTTTGCTTCAGATATTAATTCTTGGGATGATTGCTTGGCATTACTTGACGGATTATATAGCGAATTAGAAAGGCGACTAACAAAAGTGAAACCCGATTTAAGGATAGCAAGGCAAGGCGTTAAACTAAAATTTGATGATTTTCAATTAACGACACAAGAGCATACTCATCCTATTTTAGAAAAAGCCGATTTAATAAATATTGCCTACCAAGCATGGCATGAGCGCCGAAATGGCAGAGGTGTGCGATTAATCGGGTTTCATGTCACCTTACAAGATCCGCAAATAGAACGACAACTTCTTTTAGCACTGTAAGAATTAAAAAAACCATAGCCGATCAACAGACAGGCTATGGCTAACGTAGTTAATTTATGTAGTTAATCTATATAGTCTTACCAGCGATAATTCATTGTTGCTGTCATTGTTCTGCCGATCCCATAAAAACAGGCAGTATCACCAGCACAAGATGCAACATAGTGTTTATTCGCAATATTATTCATATTAAGCTGAATTTCAGCACCTTTTAAAGAAGGTGATAGCTCACCTAATGAATAGCCAATCATGGCATCATAAAGCGTAACTGCGGGCACACTGACTGTATTTTTGGTATCACCTTGAGATACGCCAACATATCGCACGCCAAAGCCTGCTTTAGAGCCATTGAATAGCCCTGATGTTTCATCATATTGACCCCAAAATGATGCCATGTGCTTAGGAACTCTAGGGAGTTCTTTTCCCTGTGTTCCCACAATAATGGTTTTTCTTACTTCAGTATCGGTATAAGCATAACTGCTGATAAATGAAATATTTTCAGTTAATTGGCTATTAATTTGTGCTTCAACACCACGACTTCTAATTTCACCCACTGGTTCAAAATACGCTTTTTCAGCATTGTAGTTGGTCACATTGCGTTGCTGTAATTGATAAACAGAGAGTGTTGCCAATGTTTGTTCATTTGGTGTGAGGTATTTAATTCCAGCTTCTAATTGACGACCTTCGCTAGGCTCAAAAGGGGCACTTCCTGGTGCGCGGCGAGTTTGTAAATTAGGTTCAAACGAGGTGCTATAACTAATATAAGGAGAAATACCATTATCAAAAGAATATAAAAGCCCTGCGCGACCCGTTAACTTATGATCATCTTGTTGAACATAGCTTTTAGCTAAGAAATCATGAGTCCGAACTTGAGCCCAATCTTGGCGTAAGCCTGCAAGTAAGATCCAATTTTTCCATTGGATCTGATCTTGTAGATACAACCCGATTTGATCACGCTTTTGTCGCTGATCGGTTGCGGGTTTTTGTAAGCTCATATCAATTGGATAGTGATAATTAGGATCACGCCAATCAAGATCGTACTCGGGGCCCATTGCACGAAGTAAATTATCTTGATCTTTACTCCACTGATAATCAATACCAGCAATCACAGTATGATTAAGTTTTGCAGTAGCAAAGTCAGCTTGTAAGCGAGTATCTATTCCTAAAGTATCTGTTTCTCGCTGCTCTTGTTGAGCTCGGCGCTCAAGAATATAAGGGTTATCTTTTCTTAAAGAACCAAAAACAAGATATTTATATTTTTGATTAATATGGCTGTATCGAGCATTTTGTACAATTTTTAGTGTGTCATTAAATTCGTGTTCGAATTCATAACCTATACCATATTGCTGGCGCCATGATTTATGGTAATCGGGATTATTGACATCAAAATCAAAGGGAATAGTACCTTCTGGCGTACTTTTTACTGTACCGTAAGCGGGTAAAAAATTACGATAACCGGCTTCAGGCTCTTGCTGAATAAAGCTTAATAATGTTAAACGTGTTTGTTCATTCGGTAAAAAGGTAATGGCAGGAGCGAGCGCAAAACGCTCTTCTTTATAATTTTTTATTTGGGTATGTTGTGTTTTAGCAATACCATTTAGACGATAAAGAACTCGATTATCATCACTCAATGTACCCGAAAAATCAAAAGCGGTTTCTGCTAATTTATCATTACCTGCACGTACTTGAATGTGACGAATAGGGGATGCAGTTGGTCTTTTACTTGTCATTGCAACAAGGCCACCTGGGTTTACTTGGCCATAAAGAACAGATGCAGGTCCTCTAACAACTTCAATACGCTCTAATAACCATGGATCAATTGCGCCAGTTGACGATGAAGCTCCCATTCCATAACTTAATCCATCAAGAAAGCGTGGTGCATAACTGTATCCACGAATAAAAACCTCATCATTACGATTAGAACTTCCACGATATTCTGTGAAAACTCCAGGTGTATAACGTAACGCCTGAGAAACTGAGCTGACATCTTGAGCGTCCATTTGATCACGGGTGATCACGCTAATGGATTGTGGTGTTTTTTCAATTTCAGTCGGTGTTTTATTTGTTGATAATGTTTTTGTTGCCACAAAACCTGAAACAGGCGCTTGTGGATCTTGTGATGAAGTTGCTGTCACAACTATTTTTTCAGGCGTATTTTGATTAACTGCTGCATGAATTTGAACAGATAACAGACTTAGCGGTAAGGCAAGTAAGACGCTAACAGCATAATTTTTATTAGACACAATCGATCCCTTTGAATTTTTTATTTTTAACTTTAACTGCGGAGCAGTGAAAATATCACTCATTAAACATTAATGCTAATGATAATAATTAGCATTCTATGGATTGTGATATTTAAGGGAAATTCATTGAGAATGAGAGAGAAATGATTTTTTTGCAGAGACTTCAGTAACAAAAAACCCGCCAATAAGCGGGTTTCATTATTAACGTTAAAGCGAGATTATTTAGCAGGGATTGCTTTTAAAATCGCGGTTAATAATTGCCAGTATTGACCGACGCTCTTAATGTGAACGCGTTCGTCTGGTGAGTGAGCACCACGGATTGTTGGCCCAATAGAAACCATATCCATATCTGGGTAAGGTTTTTTGAACAGACCACACTCAAGACCTGCGTGGATAACCATGATATTTGGCACTTTATCAAACAGTTGTTGGTAAGTGTCACGAACTAAATGCATAACAGGAGAATCTGCATCTGGTTTCCAACCAGGGTAACCGCCTTTCGTTTCAATATCGGCTTTAGCGAGTTTTGCTAATGCTGTCAGCATGCTAACAACATAGGTTTTACCACTATCGATTAGAGAACGAATTAAGCACAGAATTTCTACTTTATCATCAACAATGCTAACAACACCGACGTTTAGTGAAGTTTCAACAACACCTTCAACATCGTCACTCATACGAATAACGCCGTTTGGCATTGCATTAAGTAAGTTAATGACACGAGATTGGCAATCTGCGGTGAACGCTTTTTTATCTGTTGTTGTATCAATTAATTCAACTTTTAGATTCTTCTCTGCGATCGCTAATTCGCTTTTTAGCAATTCTTCAAAGCGTACTTTTAATGCTTCTAATTCTTTGACTTTATCCGCTGGAATTGCAAAAACAATGTTTGCTTCACGAGGAATCGCATTACGCAGTGTACCACCGTGGAAATCAATTAATTTCAGTGATAATTCTTCTGCATGACCTGCTAAAAAACGTGCCAATAATTTATTTGCGTTACCTAAGCCTAAATGGATATCACCACCAGAGTGGCCGCCATTTAATCCTTTTAGAACCAGTTGTTTAACAACGTGACCTGCTGGGATTGCATCGTAAGAAAGGTTTAGTGTGGTTTTAACATCAATACCACCCGCACAACCCATGTAGATTTCACCTTCTTCTTCTGAGTCTGTGTTGATAAGAATATCAGCTTGTAACCAACCCGGTTGTAAACCAAAAGCACCGTCCATACCTGTTTCTTCAGTCATGGTTAACAGCACTTCTAATGGGCCGTGTTTAACAGTGTCATCAGCTAAAACAGCTAATGCAGATGCCATACCAACACCATTATCTGCACCTAATGTGGTGCCTTTCGCTTTGATCCATTCTCCATCAATGTAAGGTTGAATTGGATCTTTAGTGAAGTCGTGAATGGTGTCGTTGTTTTTTTGTGGCACCATATCTAAGTGTGCTTGTAAAACAACCGTTTTACGATCTTCCATGCCTTTGGTTGCTGGTTTACGAATTAAAATATTGCCAACGGCATCGCGCTCTGCAAAAAGTCCTTTTTCACTTGCCCAAGAAAGAATGTGGGAAGCTAAGGCTTCTTCATGATGTGATGGATGTGGAATCGAACAAATTTTTGCAAAAATATCCCATAGTGGTTGTGGGGATAGAGTAGATAGTTCAGACACGATGGATCTCCTCTAACAGCATCTGTGTTATTGATAGCCTACCGCTTTTTTAAGGGTTAGCTTTATTATTCTGAGCGTTATACGCCAATATAGTTGAGAATATCACTTTCTTCTGATGAATGCGTCATTCTATTCACATCTCTATCTAAGAAATTAGATCTCTATTTTGTATTCATTTTTTATATGGTTCATTTTTTAATCGAAAAAAGACATTACAGAAAAAAATCAGGATAATCTCACCTGTTTTCACGTTTTCTCTGGTTTTTAGGTGCTCAAATCACTATAATCTCGCGCAACCTTTTTTTCCGCAAAAAAGCTTCTCTCGAAATTTCAGTAGCTAGGATCACAATATTATGAGCGAAAAATATGTTGTAACGTGGGATATGTTGCAAATACATGCCCGTCAATTGGCGCAACGTTTACTACCAGTCGAACAATGGACAGGCATTATTGCTGTCAGCCGTGGGGGATTAGTCCCTGCTGCATTACTTGCTCGTGAATTAGGTATCCGTCATGTGGATACAGTCTGTATTTCTAGCTATGACCACGATCATCAGCGTGACCTCAAAATCTTAAAAAAAGCAGAAGGTGATGGTGAAGGCTTTATCGTTGTTGACGATTTAGTCGATACTGGTGGTACTGCTAAAGTTATCCGTGAGATGTATCCAAAAGCGCATTTTGTCACTATCTTTGCAAAACCAGAAGGGCGTCCTTTAGTGGATGATTTTGTGGTTGATATTCCGCAAAATACATGGATTGAACAGCCTTGGGATATGGGTGTTGCCTTTATTCCACCTGTTTGCGATCAAAAATAAGTTGATAGCATTCGCTTTGCTGTTTTAATTGAGATCCTCGCTTAGGCGGGGATTTTTGTTTCTAAGCTTTTTTCTCTTTTCTCTTCCTCTTTATGATGTCTTCGTGCGATTGCTTGTCGTGATACACATTGTTCCCGTCGATTTCATGCTATGATAAAGCCAGACTTTTAAGCCCCTTTACACGATATCCACTGATTTGAAGAGCGATATGACAGAGAACAAAAACCTTTCTGAAACACTGTTTAAGCCTCGTGCAAAACACGCAGAAACGTCAACATTAATACAGTACACACATCCAAAATCAAATATAGCGACAAACTCTGTATTAAATGGAACAAGTCAGCTAAATTGGTATCGAACAATTCAACGTTTACAATGGATTTGGCGTGGTATTTCTCCTATTGAAATAGAAGAGGTCTTAAGCCGAATTGCGGTGCCTGATGCACCTCGTAGTGATGAAAAATTTATCGATACTGTTGTTGGGTATCGTAAAGGTGGCTGGTCATTTGAATGGTCACATCAAGCGATGATCTGGCAACAAAAAGCATTACGTGAAGAGTCTGGTGATGCCGCAGCAGATTGTTGGTTACAAGCCGCACATCTTTATAGTATTGCTGCATATCCCTTTATTAATGGTGATTTTTTAGCGGATCAAGCAGTTATTTTGTCGATGAAAGCTTTTGAGAATGCGACAAAATTCTCCTCTTTTGAAGTCAAAAAACTGACATTTAAATTAGAGGGAAAAGGGACGACAACGGGTTTTCTGCATTTACCCAAAGATTGTAGAGGCCCTTATCCTACCGTGTTATTTTGTGGCGGATTAGACGGTTTACAAAGCGATTATGTCAGCTTCTTCCGTAATTACCTTTCCCCTAAAGGTATTGCAATGCTAACACTGGATATGCCCGCAATTGGTTATTCAGTAAAACAAAAACTAACGGAAGATACATGCCAATTACAAGGTGAAGTTTTAAAACAACTTTCTGAAGTACCTTGGATTGATCATACTCGTGTTGGTGTGATGGGCTTTCGCTTTGGCGGTAATATTGCTGTGCGCTTAGCTTATATCTACCCAAAATTGATTAAAGGCGTTGTTGCCTTAGGCCCTTTGATCCACGCTTTCTTTACCCAAGCTGAATTGCAGAAAAAAATTCCTGTGATGTATCTTGATGTGTTAGCAAGTCGCTTAGGGTTATGGAATATTGATGAGAATAATCTTCGATTATCATTGAGCAGTTACTCCCTGAAAAACCAAGGCCTGATTGGGCGGCGTATGCCTGTTCCTATGATGGGGGTCTATTGGAAAGGTGATGAAATGAGCCCTAAAGAGGATTCGCAATTAATTGCACGCTCTTCTATGGATGGTGACATTCTTGCTATTAATGATAAGCCGCTTTACGAAGGTTTAGAGCTCGCGTTACAAAAAAGCGCAGATTGGATCTATGATAAATTAATATAATTAATTTTGAACAATAACTTGCTAATTATATTAGATTATATAACAGTAGAGTTTCTAAGGAGACTGAATTTATGACTTCATCTTTGAACCCTACCCGAGGTAAGTTATTAAAGCGTTTTGCTCAAATCGGCCCATATATCCGAGAGCAACAATGCCAAGAGAGCCAGTTCTTTTTTGACTGTTTAGCTGTTTGTGTAAATAAAAAAGTCGCGCCGGAAAAACGAGAGTTTTGGGGCTGGTGGATGGAATTAGAACGCAATAATGAACAGCTCATTTATCGTTATCAAATTGGGCTATTCGATAAAAATGGTGATTGGCTCCATCAGAACATCAGTAAGAATGATGTTGTTGAGTCAATTAATGAAACACTTATTCGTTTTCATGAATTTCTTCAACTCGCGGTGAGTGAATTAGAGATGACACTCATTCCAGATGAAAAAATGAACAAATTTCCGCTTCCCATTCAGCCCTAATTTTGTGTTAGGGCAACTTTTCATAGATTTTGCGTTATGTCAGTTGGCATAACGCTTCTCTCCTGATAAAACTGTGTATTATCTTTTTAAATAATCAACAAGAATGGTAAATGTTATGAGTAGCAGCCAAACGCTGGTTGTTAAATTAGGGACAAGTGTACTTACTGGTGGTTCACGACGTCTGGATCAGTCTCATATTGTTGAGCTGGTTCGCCAATGTGCTAAACAACACGAAAAAGGGCATCGGATTATAATTGTCACTTCAGGTGCAATTGCAGCAGGGCGTGAATATTTGAATTATCCTGATTTGCCTGCAACTATTGCTTCAAAACAGTTGCTTGCTGCTGTGGGGCAAAGTGCTTTAATTCAAGTATGGAAACAGTTATTTGCCATCTATGGTATTCATATTGGTCAAATGCTATTAACGCGTGCTGATATTGAAGATAGAGAACGATTCTTAAATGCACGCGATACCTTACATGCACTGTTAGATAACCATATTATCCCCGTTATCAATGAAAATGATGCTGTTGCTACCGCGGAAATTAAAGTGGGTGATAACGATAATTTATCAGCATTAGCGGCTATTTTAGGCGGTGCAGATAAACTGTTATTACTAACGGATATTGAAGGGCTTTACACCGCTGATCCTCGTAGTAATCCAGATGCTAAATTGATCCCTGAAGTTTTTGATATCAATGATGAGTTACGCCAAATGGCAGGTGATAGTGTATCAGGTTTAGGTACGGGTGGTATGGCAACAAAACTACAAGCAGCAACCGTTGCAGGGCGTGCGGGTATTGATGTTGTCATCGCGGCAGGCGTACAACCTGAAGTTATCGCTAAAGTTATCAATAATGAACCTGTTGGAACGTTATTTCATGGCTTACAAAGTCCATTAGAAGCGCGTAAGCGGTGGATCTTTGGTGCGCCAATAGCTGGTGTGATAGTGGTTGATGAAGGAGCTGAAAACGCAATTAAAGAAAAAGGTAGCTCCCTTTTACCAAAAGGTATCAAAGAAATTAAAGGCGATTTCTCTCGTGGATGTGTTATCCGCATTCAAAGTTTACAAGGTAAAGATCTCGCTCATGGTGTTGCACACTATAATAGTGATGCATTGCGTCTAATTGCAGGACACCATTCACAAGAAATTAGTCAAATTTTAGGTTACGAGTATGGCAGTGTTGCCGTACATCGTGATGATATGATTGTTAGCTAAGGAGCCTTCTGATGTTAGAACAAATGGGTAAATCGGCAAGAGAGGCATCTTGGCATTTAGCTCAACTATCAACAGAGCAAAAAAATCAGGCATTACTAGTTATGGCTGATTTATTAGAACAACAAGAAGCTTCAATTCTTGCAGCAAATGAAAAAGATATGCAAGCGGCTCGTGAAGCCAATATTAATGCCGCTATGCTTGATCGTTTATTACTAAATTCTGCACGTTTAAAAGCCATTGCAGATGATGTACGACAAGTGTGCCGCTTAGAAGATCCTGTGGGTCAAGTTATTGATGGCCGTATGCTAGATAGCGGTTTACGGTTAGAGCGTCGCCGTGTGCCGTTGGGGGTTGTAGGTGTTATTTATGAAGCTCGTCCTAATGTCACAATTGATGTCGCTTCTTTATGTTTGAAAACAGGTAATGCGGCTATTCTTCGTGGTGGAAAAGAAACCCATCATACTAACCAAGCGGTTGTTGCTGTTATTCAGCAAGCATTAGAAAAATGTGGTATTCCTGCTGGTGCTATTCAGGCGATTGATAAGCCTGATCGTGAGTTAGTCTCTAAAATGCTAAAAATGGATGAGTATATTGATATGCTTATTCCACGAGGTGGTGCAGGGTTGCATAAACTTTGCCGTGAACAATCAACCATTCCAGTTATTACTGGTGGTATCGGCGTTTGTCATACTTTTGTTGATGAAAGTGCGGATTTAGGAAAAGCATTAACAGTTATCGTAAATGCGAAAGTACAACGTCCAAGCGCGTGTAACTCTTTAGAAACGCTCTTAGTACACGAAAAGATTGCAGATCTATTTTTACCACAGCTAAGTGATGCTATGGCAGCTCAAAAGGTGACTTTGCATTCAAGTGAGAAGGCATTAGAAGGGTTAAAAAAAGGCGGAGCCACTGTTGTTGATGTGAAAGATGCTGATTATTGCGATGAATGGTTATCACTTGATTTAAACGTAGAAGTTGTGAGTGGGTTAACTGAGGCTATTAGCCATATTCGCCGTTATGGTACTGCACACTCTGATGCTATTTTAACGCAATCTATCTCTAATGCTGATCGCTTTGTTCGTCAAGTTGATTCTGCTGCTGTGTATGTTAATGCAAGTACACGTTTTACTGATGGTGGACAATTCGGTTTAGGTGCCGAGGTTGCTGTTAGTACACAGAAATTACATGCTAGAGGGCCAATGGGATTAGATGCCTTAACGACCTATAAATGGATTGGTTACGGTGATAATACAATTCGTAGCTAAGTGTTAAGATGATTAAATAAGCCATACTTTTCTAAAGTGTGGCTTTATTTTTTTGTTACATCAGGTATGATATTTCATACTTTACAGTATGTAAATTTTTGATTACACCCCTAACAGGGAACACACTATGGAGATAGTGCATTTTATGGATAGTACAATTTACCTTATCGGACCTAGAGGTGCAGGAAAAACAACAGTAGGTAAAGCACTTTCCCTCACTTTAGATTATAGATTTATTGATACGGATGATTGGATAACTCAAAAATATCAACAAACTATATCTTCAATGGTTCAAGAGAAAGGTTGGGATTTTTTTCGTCAAACTGAATCAGAAGCATTAGTCCAAGTTAGTCAGCCTAACCAAGTTATCTCAACGGGTGGTGGTATGATTTTAGCAGATCAAAATCGTGCTTATATGAAATCTTCAGGTGTTATTATTTATTTACAGGCATCTCTTGAAACTTTAGTTAAGCGTTTGTCCCAAGATCCAAATGAAGCACAAAGACCAAGTTTGACAGGTAAAACGTTAGTTTCAGAAATGAATGACGTTTTGGCTAAACGTGAACCTTTATATTTGCAATGTGCTGATATCATTGTTGATGCGGGATTACCGATAAATGAGATTATTGAGGCAATTCTCGCAAAACTCGCGAAATAATTAAGAAGTCGTCTGATATAAAGGATAAAAAAGGGAACATCTATTTTATTTTCATCACATCCTATTTATAGTAAGGCTAATTATAGCAAAATGAGATATGGATATGATGTTGATAGCGTTTTTTAAAACACTATTTAAATTCTTATTTAGAATAAGAATTGAAGGACTTGTTAATCAGTTTTCACAATATGAAAAATGTATAATTACACCAAATCACACTTCTTTTATTGACGGTATATTATTACGTTTATTCCTGCCTATTAATCCTGTATTTGCTGTTTATACCTCTGTTGCTTCTGCAAAAACGACAAGATGGTTAGGTCGTTATGCCGATATCGTACCTTTAGATCCCGCTAACCCAATGGCCGTGCGTCAGTTAGTTAAAGAAGTGGATAAAGGTCGTCCGGTTGTGATTTTCCCAGAAGGAAGGATCACTGTAACAAATGGTTTAATGAAAATTTATGAAGGTGCTGCTTTTATTGCCGCAAAATCAGGCGCTAAAGTTGTTCCTGTTAGAATTGAAGGGGCTGAATTCAGCTATTTTTCACGAGTACGTAAAAGCTTACGAGTAAAGTCTCAATTCTTTCCTAAAATCACCATCAAGGTGCTTCCTGCTGTTGATTTACCGATGCCAAAAGCTGAAAAATCTTCTGAGCGTCGCCGATTAGCGGGTGAAGCCATGCGTGACATCATGATGGAAGCCATCATGCAAACACGTCCTAATATCACGCTGTATGAAGCATTTTTACAGGCAATGTCTCAATATGGTCGATTTAGCCCGCTAATTTCTGATATCAACCTAAAAGAAGATTCTTATCAAGGATTACTGAAAAAAACGTTAGGGATCAGTCGATTGATTGAGCGCTACACTGAACCTAAAGAGCGTATAGGCTTATTGCTTCCAAATACAACAGTAACTGCCGCTGCACTATTAGGTGCAACAATGCGTCAACGTGTTGTTGCAATGCTAAACTACACAGCAGGTAGTTTAGGTGTACAAAATGCGATGAAAGCCGCATCAATCAAAACCATCTTTACATCACGCCAGTTTCTAGAAAAAGGGAATTTATTACATATTCCTGAGCAAACTCCAGAAGCTAACTGGATTTATCTTGAAGATCTAAAAGATACGATCACCAGTGAAGATAAACGTTGGGTAATTAAACATCTTATTACGCCTCAAAAAGCGATGTTACCGCAAGATGCACATGATGCAGCCGTTATTCTATTTACATCAGGCTCTGAAGGTACGCCTAAAGGTGTTGTTCACAGCCATTCAAGTTTATTGGCTAACGTTGATCAAATTCGTGCTATTGCTGATTTTTCCCCGAAAGACAAATTTATGTCAGCATTGCCGTTATTCCATGCATTTGGTTTAACTGCTTGCTTGCTAACTCCAATTTGCTTGGGCGCACGCGTTTTTCTTTATCCAAGTCCGTTACACTATCGAGTTGTACCTGAATTAGTCTATGACCAAAACTGTACGGTGTTATTTGGTACATCAACCTTTTTAGGAAACTACGGAAAGTTTGCCCATCCTTATGATTTTGCCAGAGTTAGATATGTGGTTGCTGGGGCTGAAAAGCTCTCTGAATCAACGCGTGTTTTATGGCAAGAGAAATTCGGTATTCGTATTTTAGAAGGTTATGGCGTGACAGAATGTGCACCTGTTGTGTCAATCAACGTACCTATGAGTGCCAAAGCTCATACAGTAGGGCGCTTATTGCCGGGTATGGAAGGGCGTTTAATTCCAATGAGTGGTATTACCGAAGGCGGTAGATTACAACTTCGTGGTCCTAACGTAATGATGGGATATTTACGTGTAGAATCACCTGAAAAATTGGAAGTCCCTGTCGCAACCAATGCTGACGGTATTGACGAAGAAGGTTGGTACGACACTGGTGATATTGTTGCTATTGATAGCGAAGGTTTTTGTACTATTAAAGGGCGCGTAAAACGTTTTGCAAAAATTGCGGGTGAAATGGTTTCTCTTGAAGGTGTTGAGCAACTTGCACGTAAAGCCTCTAAAGGTGATCACGCTGTTGTGACAATAAGTGATAAACGTCGAGGCGAATCATTAGTTCTGTTCACAACCGATAAGCAATTAGATCGTAGTACGCTATCAGCATTAGCAAAATCGGAAGGTGTTGCTGAAATTGCTGTACCAAAGGATATTCGTTTTATCAAAGAAATTCCTGTTTTAGGAAGTGGGAAAACGGATTTTGTCTCATTGAAAAAACTTGCTGAACAGGAAAATAACTAATGTCAGAGAATATTAGTCAGCCCCCTTTAATGAGTAGAGGAATGAAAGCGGTATTGATATCGCAATTCCTTTCCGCTTTTGCTGACAATGCATTATTGTTTGCGATCCTCGCTCAGTTTAAATCGGCGCTTTACCCTGAGTGGAGCCAACCTGTTTTACAAATGGTCTTTGTGCTGGCTTTTATTCTTTTAGCGCCTTTTGTCGGGCAGTTTGCTGATCGTAATCCTAAGGGTAGGGTAATGCTCAGTGGGAATCTTTTAAAATTTGTAGGCGCATTTCTTATCTGTGTCGGCTCAGATCCTTTCCTTGGTTATGCCTTAGTGGGAATTGGTGCTGCTGTTTATTCTCCTGCTAAATATGGCATTTTAGGTGAATTAACAGATGGTGAACGTTTAGTAAAAGCTAATGGTTTAATGGAAGCATCAACGATTGCTGCTATTTTATTAGGTTCAGTGATTGGTGGTTTGCTCTCAGATTGGAGCATTGTTTTTGCATTAGGTGTTTGCGCTGCAATGTATGCTTTAGCGGTATTTGTTAACTTTGGTATACCAAAATTATCAGCGGCTCAAATCGGGCGAGGTTGGAACATTAAAAGAATGTTCACTCAATTTCTTGAGGCAACGCGCACCTTATGGACTGATAAAGAAAGCCGTTTTTCTTTAGTGGGAACCAGCATGTTTTGGGGCGCTGGAGTCACATTGCGTTTTTTACTTGTTCAGTGGGTACCTATTGCTCTAGGTATGACTGATAATACGACACCGACTATATTAAATGCGATGGTTGCCATTGGTATTGTAGTCGGTGCTGGATTAGCCGCTAAATTTGTGACACTGAAAACAGTACGCCGCTGTATGCCTGCTGGTATTTTAATTGGTCTTGGTGTTGTTTACTTCTCATTGCAAACCTCAATTATTCCATCTTACCTAATTCTTATCATTATCGGTATTTTTGGCGGTTTCTTTGTCGTGCCATTGAATGCGCTATTACAAGACAAAGGAAAGCACAGTGTTGGTGCTGGTAATGCTATTGCTGTACAAAACTTAGGTGAAAATACGGCAATGCTATTAATGCTTGGATTGTTCTCACTGGTGACAAGCATTGGTGTCTCTGTCGTTGCTATCGGAATTGGGTTTGGTGCTATTTTTGCACTCGCAATTGGTGGTCTATGGTTATGGGATTGCACCAGAAAGAAATCTTAAACAGTGAGATTTAGAATAGAGGTTAGATGAACCTTAATGATAAATTACGATGAAATGACCCACCTAAGTATTGAGGTGGGTAACGCGTTACTTGAAAAGAAGAGCACGATAACAACAGCTGAATCTTGCACTGGTGGATGGATTGCGAAAGTTATTACTGATATTGCCGGAAGTTCTGAATATTATCACCGTGGCTTTGTAACATATAGCAATGAAGCAAAGCATGAAATGATAGGTGTTGATGAACAAACTTTGCTTAAATACGGCGCGGTGAGTGAGGAAGTTGTTCTTCAAATGGCTAAAGGGGCACTGATAACAGCTAATGCAGATTTTGCAGTGTCTGTTAGCGGTATTGCAGGCCCTGGTGGTGGTAGCGAAGAAAAACCCGTTGGTTTAGTTTGGTTTGGCTTTGCAATGAAAACACCAACAGGTATTCAAACTACGGCAAAACACTGTATATTCAGTGGTTCACGAGAGCAAGTAAGAGCTGAATCTGTTATTTTTTCTTTAAAATCAATCCTTAAAGAAATTATTAATAATTAACTTGATACTGTATGATTATACAGTATAATGAGTTTCAACAAGCAAAATCATATACGTTTTAATGGTAGTGACCCATCTTTATGCTTCACTGCCCAGAGGGAGATAACATGGCTATTGATGAAAACAAACAAAAAGCATTGGCCGCAGCACTTGGTCAAATTGAAAAGCAATTTGGTAAAGGGTCTATCATGCGTCTGGGCGAAGATCGTTCCATGAACGTTGAAACCATCTCTACAGGTTCTTTATCATTAGACGTTGCTTTAGGTGCTGGTGGTTTACCACGCGGTCGTATTGTTGAAATCTATGGCCCAGAATCTTCAGGTAAAACAACGTTAACACTACAAGTTATCGCAGCGGCTCAACGTGAAGGCAAAATTTGTGCATTTATCGATGCTGAGCACGCTTTAGATCCTATCTACGCTAAAAAACTAGGCGTAGATATTGATAATCTGCTGTGTTCTCAGCCTGATACAGGTGAGCAAGCTTTAGAGATTTGTGATGCATTATCTCGTTCTGGTGCTGTTGATGTTATCGTTGTTGACTCCGTTGCTGCCTTAACACCAAAAGCAGAAATTGAAGGTGAAATTGGTGATTCACACGTTGGCTTAGCCGCTCGTATGATGAGCCAAGCTATGCGTAAATTAGCGGGTAACCTGAAAAACTCCAACACATTGCTTATTTTCATCAACCAAATTCGTATGAAAATCGGTGTTATGTTTGGTAACCCAGAAACAACAACAGGTGGTAATGCACTTAAATTCTACGCATCTGTTCGTTTAGATATTCGTCGTATCGGTTCTGTTAAAAACGGTGATGAAGTTGTTGGTAGTGAAACACGCGTTAAAGTGGTGAAAAACAAGATTGCAGCACCATTTAAACAAGCTGAATTCCAAATTATGTATGGCGAAGGTATTAATACCTTTGGCGAACTGATTGATTTAGGCGTTAAACATAAATTGGTAGAGAAAGCTGGCGCATGGTACAGCTACAATGGTGAAAAAATTGGTCAAGGTAAAGCCAATGCAACAACTTACCTGAAAGAACACCCTGAAATGTATGATGAGCTAAACACTAAACTACGTGAAATGTTATTAAATCATGCGGGCGAATTTACTAGCGCAGCCGATTTTACTAACGATAGTGATAATGCTGCAGACATTGAAGAGACAGAAGAATAATTTTTCTGCCAATGTCTAAATGACTAAATTGAATGTGTATTAAAACATATTACGATTATCGTAGTTGTAAATCACTAGTCAATTAATGTGATTTAACTCACTTAGAAAAGGAAGCTATAAAATGGCTTCCTTTTTGCTATATGTCGTATTTTTTATTCAAAAGAGAGCTAAAATCAGTCTTATTTTGTTTTCTTTTTCTAAAAAATAGCCTTTAACACTACTTTACTTAATATAACGATATTTTTTACTAACCTATTTTCTATAGTTGTATGAAGTTTTATATAGTGAAATTTTGGTGATATATCCTTGTTAATAAATAATCTAAATAAGAATCATTACGATAGTCTAGTTGCATCAGATAATAAATAATTGACATATAAAGATAAATATCTTCAATATATTTGGATCTAATTTAAATTGCATTTAAAGGTTTGTTGAGGTGCAAGATGAATTTTATACGGATAAGTGCTTTTATTTTAGTAAGTTATCGCGCTATTAATATTTTATTTAAGTAATAACATCTATGTGTTTATTACTAATTGCAATAAGAAAAAGAGATTATCCAGAGAAAATAAACGTATAAAGAGTAACTCCACAAAAAAACAGTAATAGCAAATACTTTTTAATAATTACAAAATGAAAATACTTTAAGTTGCTAACATTTCCCAAGATAATTGCTCTTAAAGAGAGAAAAGTCCCATTCTCAGATAACAATCCCACTTTCAGAAAAAAACTAGACGATTTACAATGTCAACACGAATAAGTTTATCGGGGGTTTTACTTCTGACAGAAGAAATTCTATCTTATCCCTACTTATGTATTCGTTGGCTAAGTAGAGGTAACAATAAACCTCCTCTAACTAGATTTCTAATTTCTGTTTTTCCAGCTTGATTTCGGGATAATTATGAGCAAAAGCACCGCTGAGATCCGTCAGGCGTTTCTCGACTTTTTTCATACTAAAGGACATCAAATAGTACCTAGCAGTTCTTTGGTTCCAAATAACGATCCAACATTGCTGTTTACAAACGCAGGGATGAACCAATTCAAAGATGTATTTCTTGGATTGGATAATAGACCTTATTCCCGAGCGACAACCGCGCAACGCTGTGTGCGTGCTGGTGGTAAACATAACGATTTAGAAAATGTGGGTTATACCGCTCGTCACCATACCTTTTTTGAAATGCTAGGTAATTTCAGTTTTGGTGACTATTTCAAACATGATGCAATCAATTTTGCTTGGGAATTATTAACAGGCAAAGAGTGGTTCAACTTACCTAAAGAAAGACTTTGGGTAACGGTATATGCCACAGATGATGAAGCTTATGATATTTGGAATAAAGAAATTGGTATTCCAGCAGAAAGAATAATCCGCATTGGTGATAACAAAGGCGCACCATTTGCATCAGATAACTTCTGGCAAATGGGTGATACAGGTCCTTGTGGACCTTGCACTGAAATATTTTATGATCATGGTGACCACATTTGGGGCGGACCTCCAGGCTCACCAGAAGAAGACGGCGATCGCTATATTGAGATCTGGAACATCGTTTTCATGCAATTTAACCGTCAATCAGACGGCACAATGGATCCATTGCCAAAACCATCGGTTGATACAGGAATGGGATTAGAGCGTATTACCGCTGTTTTACAGCATGTAAACTCTAACTATGACATTGATTTATTCCGTTCTTTAATTAAATCAGTTGCACAAGTGACTAATGCAACTGATTTAGAAAATAAATCATTACGTGTTATTGCCGACCATATTCGTTCTTGTTCATTCCTTATTTGTGATGGCGTTATCCCTTCTAATGAAGGCCGTGGCTATGTTCTGCGTCGTATTATTCGTCGTGCAGTACGTCATGGTTATATGCTTGGCGCTAAAGATACCTTCTTCTATAAGTTAGTAGCTCCATTAATTGAAGTTATGGCAGAAGCGGGTGAAGAATTAAAACGCCAACAAGATATCGTTGAAAAAGTATTAAAAACGGAAGAAGAGCAGTTTGCTCGCACGTTAGAACGCGGTCTGCAATTATTAGATGAAGAGCTTGCTCAATTAACAGATGACGTTCTTCCAGGTGAAACCGCTTTCCGTCTTTATGATACTTATGGTTTCCCTCTTGATTTAACTGCCGATGTTTGTCGTGAAAGAAATATCAAAGTTGATGAAAAAGGCTTTGAAGTCGCGATGGAAGAGCAACGTAAACGCGCTCGTGAATCCAGCGGTTTCGGTACTGACTATAATAGTTTAATCAAAGTGGATAGCCGCAGTGAGTTTTCTGGTTATGAGCATGATGAACAGCAGGGCACAATTACCGCTATTTTCCATAACGGACAATCAGTCACTGAATTAAAAGCAGGTGAAGAAGGTATTATCTTCTTAAATAAAACCGCATTTTATGCAGAGTCTGGTGGTCAAGTTGGTGATAAAGGTGTTCTAACAGGTAAAGATAGCCTGTTTGAAGTCACAGATACGCAAAAATACGGTAAAGCTATTGGTCATATTGGTAAAGTTAACGTAGGGTCATTTATTGTTAACCATAAAATCAATGCAGCCATTGATACTGCTCGTCGTGACGCTATTCGTTTAAATCACTCTGCGACGCACTTATTGCACGCTGCATTGCGCCAAGTTCTGGGCACGCATGTCACGCAAAAAGGTTCTTTAGTTAACGATAAATATCTGCGTTTTGACTTTTCTCATTTTGAAGCTGTTAAACCAGAACAATTACGAGAAATTGAAGATATTGTAAATGCGCAAATTCGTCTTAACTCACCTGTTGTTACTGAGTTAATGGATCTTGAAGATGCGAAAGAAAAAGGTGCGATGGCACTCTTTGGTGAAAAATACGACGAACGCGTTCGTGTTTTAACCATGGGTGACTTCTCTACTGAGCTTTGCGGTGGTACTCACGCTTCTAGAACGGGTGATATTGGTTTATTCCGCATTGTCAGTGAGTCAGGTACTGCGGCTGGTATTCGTCGTATTGAGGCGATTACGGGCATTGCAGCAATTGAGAGTATTCATGAACAATCAGATCTTATCTCTCTTGTTGCACAAGTTCTAAAAAGTGATGGTACAAACTTGGTCGAAAGAATCAAAACAGTCCAAGAAAAACATCGTTTATTAGAAAAAGAACTCCAACAACTAAAAGATCAGCAAGCTGCCCAAGAGAGTTCCTCTTTAGGTAGCCAAGCTAAAAACGTGAAAGGTATCAAACTTTTAGTTCGTGAGCTTAATGGTGTTGAGCCGAAAATGTTAAGAACAATGGTTGATGATTTAAAAAATCAATTAGGTTCTGCAATTATTGTGCTTTCTACTATTTCTGATGGTAAAGTGAGCTTAATTGTTGGGGTCACTAAAGATTTAACTGCTAAAGTTAAAGCGGGTGAGCTAATTAGTTTTGTAGCACAGCAAATTGGCGGTAAAGGTGGCGGTCGCCCTGATATGGCTCAAGCTGGTGGTACTGACGTTGAAGCCTTACCTGCTGCTTTGGCAAGTGTTGACGAGTGGGTTGAATCGCATCTGTAAGCGATAGCAACCTGAAAAAAGGCGCTATCCCTGTTTGTATCGGGATAACGCCTTATAGAGATATTGATAATACGTTAAATAATCAATCACTAAATTTATATTTTGTTATGAAGTATGAGTTACTTGTGATAAATAATGATTATACGAATTGACAATGTATGATGGATAATGGCCGGGAAATTCTAGAGACCCGACTCTTGTAAATTTTCAAGGAGCAAAGAATGCTTATTCTAACTCGTCGAGTTGGTGAAACGCTTATGATAGGCGATGATGTGACCGTAACCGTTTTAGGGGTTAAAGGTAATCAGGTACGGATTGGCGTAAACGCACCCAAAGAAGTATCAGTCCATCGTGAAGAGATCTATCAACGAATTCAGGCCGAGAAAACTCAGCCTACTGATAACTACTAAATCAATTCCCATTTTTTAGTCAGTTACAATTCATTCGTAAGCGTCCACACTTTTGCCGGGTTTGGGCGCTTTTCTCTTTATAAGACTTTTGATTCCTTTCTTTGTTCCTATCTTCGCTCTCCTTGAACTGTATTTATTATTACACTATCCGTTTATTCTGATTGACAGAATTGAAAGTCTTTTTACCTCTAATCATTCGCTTCACAATTATTTGATGTGTGAATGAATTTATTTACTAAGAGAATAAAATACTTGAATGATTTTTCATCAGAGATATCATTGTGTTTAGAACTTTTTTAGCCAATCTTGATGATAAACGCATCAGTTTGTTTGTGAAGTGTTCAAACAAACGTATATTCGTAAAAAGTTGAGAAAAATTGTTTGACTTCTTAGGCTGAGAAAGTAATATGTGCGCCACACAGAGACGAGATGTTCAGTAAGAACTTCTTCGAGTGGTTCTAAATATGGTGAGATGGCCGAGAGGCTGAAGGCGCTCCCCTGCTAAGGGAGTATGCGGTCAAAAGCTGCATCGAGGGTTCGAATCCCTCTCTCACCGCCATTTAGATTTGCATCCTTAGCTCAGCTGGATAGAGTACTCGGCTACGAACCGAGCGGTCGGAGGTTCGAATCCTCCAGGATGCACCATATTCCAACCCCATGATTAATGTATGGGGTTTTTATTTTGGTGCAAATGGTGAATAATTTGCATTAAAAGCGTAAAGTATTAAAACGGCGCATCCTTAGCTCAGCTGGATAGAGTACTCGGCTACGAACCGAGCGGTCGGAGGTTCGAATCCTCCAGGATGCACCATCTCATTACTCAGATTGCTAATTGCAATATGAGTAGCTAGAAAAGTAACTACGATGCATCCTTAGCTCAGCTGGATAGAGTACTCGGCTACGAACCGAGCGGTCGGAGGTTCGAATCCTCCAGGATGCACCATCTCATTACTCAGATTGCTAATTGCAATATGAGCAGCTAGAAAAGTAACTACGATGCATCCTTAGCTCAGCTGGATAGAGTACTCGGCTACGAACCGAGCGGTCGGAGGTTCGAATCCTCCAGGATGCACCATCTTAAAAGCCTCGCTTATTGCGGGGCTTTTTGCTTTCTACCATTCTATTATTTTTCATAATATAACGTCTTTGTTTAGCACCAACTAACAATGCTAACATCATCTAATCAGCGACAATTTAGTGACTTTGCGATAAAGTAACTCCTATCTATTTACTAACATCAATCAACGCGGGAGGTCACCTTTGATCCCGGACGTATCAAAAGCGCTTTCTTGGTTGGAAGCACACCCTAAAGTTTTATGTGGCATCCACCGTGGTATAGAGCGTGAAACTTTAAGAGTTACGCCAGAAGGCAATTTAGCATCAACAGAGCATCCTATTTCATTAGGTAAATCATTAACTCATAAATGGATCACAACTGATTTTGCTGAGTCTCTATTAGAGTTTATTACACCTGTTGATGACAACATTGCACATACCTTGCATTTTTTAGGTGATTTACATCGCTATACAGCACGTCACTTAGATAATGAACGTATGTGGCCTATGAGTATGCCTTGCTTTATTGAAGCCGAAGATAAGATTACCTTGGCTCAATTTGGTACATCTAATGTTGGTCGTTTTAAAACACTCTATCGTGAAGGGCTTAAAAATCGTTATGGCGCGTTAATGCAAACTATTTCAGGTGTGCATTACAACTTCTCACTGCCTATCGAATTTTGGCAAGCATGGGCAAATGTAAAAGATGAAGAGAGTGGGAAAGAGGCGATTTCTGATGGTTACTTACGTCTTATTCGTAACTATTATCGCTTTGGCTGGATCATTCCATTCTTCTTTGGTGCATCACCGGCAATTTGTGGATCTTTCTTAAAAGGAAGAGAAACAAATCTACCATTTGAAAGTACTCCTAAAGGGGCGAAGTATTTACCTTATGCAACTTCATTACGTTTAAGTGATTTAGGGTATACCAATAAATCTCAAAGCGATTTAGATATCACCTTTAATCATCTTGAAACGTATGTCAAAGGGCTGAAAAAAGCGATTCATAAGCCTTCTGAAGAGTTTGCTAAATTAGGTGTTAAGAAAAACGGTGAATATATTCAGTTAAACACCAATGTGTTGCAGATTGAAAATGAACTCTATGCGCCTATTCGTCCTAAACGCGTGGTTAAGGGGGATGAATCACCTTCTGATGCGTTATTACGTGGTGGTATTGAATATATCGAAGTTCGTTCACTTGATATCAATCCATTTACGCCAATTGGCGTTGACGAAACTCAAATTCGCTTCCTTGATTTATTCTTGATCTGGTGTGTATTAGCTGATGCTCCAGAAATGAGCGCCTCTGAATTAGCGTGCTGCCGTTCAAATTGGAATAACGTTATTCTAGAAGGACGTAAGCCAGGTCAAGTTATTGGAATGGGTTGTGGTGAAAGAAAAGAGCCATTAGCTCAAGTGGGTAAAGCCTTATTTGCTGATTTAGAACGTGTTGCTAATGTTCTTGATTGCTGTTCAGGCACTAAATATATGGAAGTTTGCGTTAAGTTAGAAGAAATGTTTGATAATCCTGAATTAACTTTCTCTGGCAGACTTTTAGATAAAATTAAAACGCAAGGCATTGGTGGTTTCGGCTTGTCTTTAGCTGAAGAATATTACCAAGAATTAATTAAAACACCTTATGAAACGTTAACCGATGAAGCTTTTGATCATGAGAGAATTTCATCCATAAAACGTCAAGAAGAGTTAGAAAAGAGTGATACCATTTCTTTTGATGAGTATTTGAAGATCCATGCGGGGACAAACACCGATAACGTGGCTTCCTAAACTTAGATAGAAAAAAGCCACACTAAGATTTGTGTGGCTAAAAAATTCTATAGAGAAATAGGGATGATAACAATTTGCGCGTATTCATTACTAAGACCAGGCTACTTGCAGAAAGTTTCATTTTTTCTTAAAAATATTTAAATTTTTCTTAGGAGGTTTTTTATGCCTTTATTGGATAGCTTTACTGTTGACCATACACGTATGTCAGCACCTGCTGTACGCGTTGCTAAAACAATGAAAACGCCATCAGGTGATACCATCACGGTATTTGATTTACGTTTTACTGTGCCAAATAAAAAAGCCATGCCTGAGAAAGGAATTCATACTCTAGAGCATCTGTTCGCTGGATTTATGCGTAACCATCTTAATGGTGATGGTGTTGAGATAATTGATATTTCCCCAATGGGATGCCGTACAGGCTTCTACATGAGCTTAATTGGACAACCTGAAGAGCAACGTGTAGCTAATGCATGGAAAGCGGCAATGGAAGATGTTTTGAAAGTAAAAGATCAAAACCATATCCCAGAACTGAATGTGTACCAATGTGGTACCTATGAAATGCACTCACTGACAGAAGCACAAGATATTGCACGAGATATTTTATCTCATAGTATTGGCATTAATCATAACGATGAATTAGCATTACCTGAAGAGACTTTAAAAGAGCTACATATTTAAGTCACTGTCACTTCATAAAATTAGGGGACAATAGATCAAGAAATTCGCATCCTGATTTATTGTCTCTTTTTTATTTTTATCTCCTTTATTATTTTTCTTTTCTCTACTCCATTGTTTTATTTTCTTATCTTCTTATATTGTTAGCACAGTAATGGATTAAATTTATGCTTAATACACGGAGTACACTTCTGTTATGGAAAATCGCAAATTCTCATCACCTAAATTAGTGTTAGAGTTTTTTGTTCGAGAATTTTATTTTGTAGGTAAAGGCACATTGCGTACCCAATTTCCTAAAGATGCCTTTTTCTATCAAGGACGTTCTAAAGCACTTGAATATCGTTACTTTGAACGAGTCCACAAAAAGTATGTTAAACGCTCTCAGTGTGAACCAGAGCTTATTATCAAGCCTGATTTATTATTGCTATCATCCGAACTCAATACTGAATTATTTACCAAAATCACTAAACCACAAACAAACACCATAATGAAAATAAGTGGTGATTATCTTTATAAAGAAAAAGAAGAAGAGCAATATCGTTGGTATTTTCAACAAGATAAAATTAAAACAAACAGTTATAGCGGTGATAATTCACAGTTAAAATATGAAAATATTTGTAGCTTAGCACCTCATCATTTTAATATTGAAGCGATAAACGGTGAAGAGGCGCTTATTACTAATTTTCCACGCAAGTCCCTTTCTCTTACTTTGAATAAAGGAGAAACTGCGTGTTTTATTTGTCGGCGTGAAGAGCATGGTGCTGATTATTCTTATCAGCCTGTATTAAACTTAGTTATGTGGGTCAAAAATCATGGTTTCTATTCTGATTATCAACAATTAAAACCTGCAAAACTAATACAAGAGCAAGCGATAGAACCTTTCTATATGAAACCCGCCAGAGAGTTTGATTTTCGTAATAGCAAATTACGATTTGAACTAGGATAAACAGTAAGAAATAAGCGCCTTAGAAGGCGCTTATTTTGTATTCACTAATGATGTGGGATTGAAAGGTGGCGAATTAATGCCTTTTTAATGACGTTATCTTGAACTTCAAGTATTTCAAATTCGTAGTCACTCACTTTTATTTTATTACCTACAACAGGTAAGTCTCCCAACTCTTCAATAATGACGCCGTTGATCGTTCGAGCTTCATCTTCAGGTAAATGCCAACCAAAAGCTTTATTGATATCTCGAATATTTGTTGTACCATCGACTAATAATGAACCGTCTTTTTGTGGAATAACTTCTTCAGCTAAAGATGGGGACATCGAGGTAGTAAAGTCACCAACAATCTCTTCAAGAATATCTTCAACAGTGACTAAACCTTGAATTTCACCATATTCATCAACCACAACACCCGCTTTTTCATTATTACGCTGGAAGTTGACGAGTTGTAGGTTTAATGGTGTGCTTTCTGGAATAAAGTAGATTTTATCGGCCGCTTTCATCAGAATTTGCTTAGTAAATTCTTTTTTCTCTGTCATTAAGCGATAAGCTTCTCGTACTCGTAACATACCAATTGCATCGTCGAGAGTGTCACGATAAAGCACAATTCGACCGTGTGGAGAATGAGTTAATTGTCTTACGATAGATTTCCATTCGTCATTGACGTCGATACCAAAAATCTCATTTCTTGGCACCATAATATCGCCAATCGTCACTTTTTCTAAATCTAAAATCGACAGCAACATGTTCTGATTTCTTTGCGAAAGCTTTGATTTAGATTCATTAACGATAGTTCTCAATTCTTCTTTTGAGACTGCATTTCCCTGTATTATTGGGGATTTGATACCCAAAATACGCATGAGTATTAATGTGATTTTATTAAAAAACCAAACAATAGGCAGCATCATTTTTTGCAAAGGAGAAAGAATAACACTACTTGGATAAGCAACGCGCTCTGGATAAAGTGCCGCGATTGATTTTGGAAGCACTTCAGCAAAAATAAGGATAATAAAGGTCAGCACACCCGTGGCTATTGCTACACCTGCATCACCATATAAACGCATACCAACAATGGTAGCTAGTGCAGACGCAACAATATTAATCAGATTATTGCCAATCAATACTAAACTAATCAATCTGTCAGGACGTTGTAATAATTTTTCCACACGTTTTGCAGAGCGATTTCCTTGTTTTGCAGCATGACGAAGACGATAACGATTAATCGTCATCATACTGGTTTCAGTCCCAGAAAAATAAGCTGAGGCAATAATCATACATACAAGTATGATAATGAGCGTAGTTGTCGACACATGCTCCAAAATTGAGATCCTTTTGCTACCCTAAAATAGAAAATTAATTAAGCACTAACTCTTGTAATAAACGATTACCGAAAAAAGCTAATGTCAAAATAATAGCGCCAATCAAATTAAAGATAATGACTTTCTTTCCTCTCCATCCTTCTCGGAAATGTCCCCATAATAAAATGATGTAAACAAACCAAGCAATGATAGAGAAAATAGATTTATGGATATTTTCTTTACCAAAAATATTATCCATATACACCAAACCTGTACATAAGGTCAGTGTCAGCAATACGACACCTACTTGTGTGATATGAAACATTTTACGCTCAATTGACATTAATGGTGGCATTTGAGGTGAGAATTTTAGTTTCTTATTTTTTAGTTGATAGTCGAGCCAACTAAGTTGTAAAGCATATAGAGCGGCAATTAACAGTGTGGCATAGCTTAATAAAGCCAGCCCAATATGAATAAAGAGTGATGTGCTACTTTCAAGATGTGTAACAAATTCACCCGGCATCAGCGCTGCAATAACAAGATTGACTATTGCGAAACAATAAACAATAGGCAGCAAGAACCATGCACGGCCACGAGAAGCCACAATCGTCATGATAACGCAGACCATCAGGCTCACAATCGCACCTAGATTGGTGAGTGAAAGATTTTGTCCGCTGTGGGGGCGGAAAATTAAAAATTTTAATGAAATGGCATGTGCAATAAGTGCAACTACCGCAAATAGTAGAGCTAATCCGCGGTATCCATTCTGCTCTTTTCGTAACAGACCGGGCAAAAACAGCACCAGACTGAGTAAATAAGCGCAGACAGCGACGATAGAGATTGATATAACGGGCATAGTTTCGCTTACATATATTGTTTGAATAACTTCCTAGTATAGCGCTAGGAGCATACGGCTCCAACTATTGAAGTCATTAAGCTTAAATCTCTATGCAGAGATCCGCGAGTCATCGTGATATAATCGGTGGCATACATGACCGATAAGCCCAACTTTAACACTGAGCTAAGATAATGTTTGAGAATTTAAGTGACAGACTATCGCGCACATTGCGCAATATAAGCGGTCGAGGAAGACTGACCGAAGAAAACATTAAAGAGACACTGCGTGAAGTACGTATGGCTTTATTAGAAGCTGACGTTGCCTTACCTGTGGTTCGTGATTTTATTGCGCGCGTCAAAGAGAGCGCAGTAGGGCATGAAGTTAACAAAAGCCTGACACCGGGTCAGGAGTTTGTGAAGATTGTTCAAAATGAACTCGTCAATGCGATGGGGGAAGTGAATACTGACCTTGATCTATCAGCGCAACCGCCAGCTGTTGTGTTAATGGCAGGTTTGCAAGGTGCCGGTAAAACAACCAGTGTCGCAAAACTAGGTAAATTCTTAAAAGAGAAAAAGAAGAAAAAAGTTCTTGTTGTTTCTGCTGACGTTTATCGCCCAGCAGCGATTAAACAGCTTGAAACGTTAGCCGAAACGGTTGGCATTGATTTCTTCCCTTCAACTGTTCAAGAAAATCCAGTTACAATTGCAAGTAATGCATTAAAACATGCGCAACTTCAATTCTATGATGTATTGCTGGTGGATACAGCAGGTCGTTTACACGTAGATGAAGGCATGATGGAAGAGATCCAACTTCTCCATAAAGCCATTAATCCAGTTGAAACCCTGTTTGTTGTTGACGCCATGACGGGTCAAGATGCGGCAAATACAGCAAAAGCATTCAATGAAGCATTGCCATTAACAGGGGTTGTATTAACCAAAGTTGATGGTGATGCGCGTGGTGGTGCGGCATTATCTATTCGCCATATCACGGGTAAGCCAATTAAATTCCTCGGTGTTGGGGAAAAAACAGAAGCCTTAGAGCCTTTCCACCCAGATCGTATTGCCTCTCGTATTTTAGGCATGGGTGATGTTCTGTCTTTAATTGAAGACATTGAAAGCAAAGTTGATAGAGCACAAGCTGAAAAGCTAGCGACAAAGCTTAAAAAAGGTGATGGTTTTGATCTAAATGATTTTTTAGATCAATTAAAGCAGATGAAGAACATGGGCGGCATGGCGAGTATGTTAAGCAAAATGCCGGGTATGTCTCAGGTGCCAGATGCAGTAAAATCACAAATGGATGATTCAATTTTAGTGAAAATGGAAGCGATTATTAATTCCATGACTAAAAAAGAACGCCAAAAACCAGAAATCATCAAAGGTTCTAGAAAACGCCGTATTGCAGCGGGCTCAGGAACACAAGTGCAAGACGTCAACCGTTTATTAAAACAGTTCGATGATATGCAACGTATGATGAAAAAAATGAAAAAAGGTGGCATGGCTAAGATGATGCGTAGCATGAAAGGTATGATGCCACCTGGATTCCCAGGCCGATAAAATCAAAAAGCCTGAAAAAAAACGTGCTTTGGATTGCTTTTTTCGCCAAAGTGAGTAAACTTTTCGGGCTTTTTATATGACAACCGGACTCCGTTCCTCGATGGCGTCTGGTTGTTTTATTAACTAATGAGGATGTTATGGTAACAATTCGTTTAGCTCGTGGCGGCGCAAAAAAGCGTCCGTTTTACCAAGTAGTAGTAACCGATAGCCGCAATGCACGTGATGGTCGTTTCATTGAGCGTGTAGGCTTTTATAACCCACTGGCAACCGGTAATGCAGAAGAATTACGTTTAGACGTAGACCGTGTTGAACACTGGGTTGCTCAAGGCGCAACAGTTTCAGAACGTGTTGCTGGCCTGATCAAATCAGCGAAGAAAAGCGCTTAATCTGTCGCGGTGGTAACAATGAGCGAACAAAAAACCTTAAAAGAACCTATAGAACCTATTGTAATGGGTAAATTGGGTTCACCTTACGGGATCCGTGGTTGGCTCAGAGTTTTTTCCTCCACCGAACACGCCGAAAACATTTTTGAATATCAACCGTGGTTTATTCAACGTCATGGACAGTGGGAAACTATTGAAATTGAAAGTTGGAAACATCACAACCAAGATATTATCGTCAAGCTAAAAGGTATTGATGACAGAGATGCGGCTAATATCCTGACTAATTTTGAAATTGTTGTGAATGCTTCGCAACTTCCAGAGCTTGAAGGTGAATATTACTGGAAAGATCTGATGGGTTGCCATGTAGAAACTGACAAAGGCTACGATCTGGGTGTCGTTACTGACATGATGGAAACGGGCTCAAATGATGTCATGGTCATTAAAGCTAATCTGAAAGATGCGTTCGGTGCCGGGGAACGGCTAATCCCGTTTCTTGATGGGCAGGTTATCAAGAAAGTCGATCTCTCAGCGAAAAAAATTATCGTTGATTGGGATCCTGGTTTTTAGATTATTCCGGTTAACGGTTCTCAATAGTGGGACACAAAAATGTGGATTGGGGTAATTAGCCTATTTCCAGAAATGTTCCGCTCTATAACCGAGTACGGGGTGACTGGTCGGGCAGTGAAGCATGGTCTGCTTAATGTAGAATGTTGGAATCCCCGAGATTTTACATACGACAGACACAATACCGTTGATGATCGTCCTTATGGCGGTGGTCCTGGTATGTTGATGATGGTACAACCTTTAAGGGAAGCCATTCATCAAGCGAAAGCTGCGGCAGGTGATGGAGCAAAGGTGATTTATTTATCACCTCAGGGACGCAAACTCGATCAACAAGGAGTTTGTGAACTGGCAACAAATGAGAAGTTAATTCTGGTTTGTGGTCGGTATGAAGGTATAGACGAGCGTGTCATTCAGACTGAAATCGATGAAGAGTGGTCTGTAGGTGATTACGTATTAAGTGGTGGGGAATTACCTGCCATGATAATGATAGATGCAGTAGCGCGCTTTGTACCGGGTGTTCTCGGACATGCAGCCTCTGCGAAAGAAGATTCTTTTGCTGAAGGTTTACTGGATCATCCTCACTATACTCGCCCAGAGGTTTTAGATGGTATGGAAGTTCCGGCAGTTTTACTGTCAGGCAACCATGCTCATATTAATCGCTGGCGCATGAAGCAATCACTGGGTCGAACCTGGCTAAGAAGACCTGAGCTTCTGGAAAGCCTAGCTCTGACTGACGAGCAAAGAGTGCTGTTAACAGAGTTCCAACAGGAACATCTGTCAGGAACAGCAGAGTAAGTCTGACACAAGATGTCATTAATATCAGTTTACCTAGGGTAAGAGAGTTATTATGAGCAATATTATTAAACAAATCGAACAAGAACAGATGAAGCAAGATGTTCCTTCATTCCGTCCTGGTGACACTTTAGAAGTTAAAGTATGGGTTGTTGAAGGTTCTAAAAAACGTCTGCAGGCATTCGAGGGCGTGGTTATCGCTATTCGTAACCGCGGTCTGCACTCTGCATTCACTGTTCGTAAAATTTCTAATGGCGAAGGTGTTGAGCGTGTATTCCAAACTCACTCTCCAGTCGTAGATAGCATCACTGTGAAACGTCGTGGTGCGGTTCGTCAAGCTAAACTGTACTACCTGCGTGAGCGTTCAGGTAAGGCTGCTCGTATTAAAGAGCGTCTTAACGCTAAATAATACGCTTTCGCACATCCGAAAGTTATTGTTAAAAGGTCAGCATTTGCTGACCTTTTTTATATCACCCCATGTTGAAAATATTGCTTGTTAGTTTTTACCTCTTTTACCTCTATATCCCTATCTTATCTACTCTTCATATGTCGAGATTCATTAAAAGATAAACTGTAAATATATTTTTACAAAATGGTATTTTAATTCAATCTTCATCACATTATTTATGCTCTCTTTGTTTATTGTAACTAATTGTTATTTATTATTTATTTGCATCAAAAATATCTATCGTAAAGATATGATTACAATGTTGTCAAAATTATTAAAAATATGGATTGATTTCTTTACATCTCGTGTTATCTTATCTTTCAGACACACAAAAATCACAATGACAGATATAAAAAGGTAAAGATTATGATCATGCAAAAAGACGCACTCAATAATGTGAATATCAGCGAAGAGCTGGTTTTAATTACTCCAGAAGAGTTAAAACAAAAATACCCATTGAGTCGCAATGATCTGCATGCCATTGCTCAGTCACGTCAAACAATTTCTGAAATTGTCCAACGTCGTGATCCTCGCTTACTCGTGGTATGTGGGCCTTGTTCCATTCATGATGTCGATGTTGCGTTAGATTACGCAAAACGCCTGAAAGTCTTAGCGTCTGAATTAAGTGATAGTCTGTATATTGTGATGCGTGTCTACTTTGAAAAACCTCGTACAACTGTTGGTTGGAAAGGTTTAATCAGCGATCCATTTATGGATGGTAGCTTTGAGATGGAAAAAGGGTTACATATTGCCCGTAAACTATTGACTGAGCTTGTACAATTAGGTTTGCCTTTGGCGACTGAAGCGTTAGATCCTAACAATCCACAATACTTAGGTGATTTATTTAGTTGGTCTGCAATTGGAGCCAGAACAACAGAATCTCAGACTCACCGTGAAATGGCATCAGGGCTTTCAATGCCAGTTGGATTTAAAAACGGAACAGATGGTAATTTAGATACTGCGATTAACGCGATGAAAGCGGCTTCTATGCCACACCGGTTTATGGGAATTAATCAATCAGGGCAGGTTTGTTTATTGCAAACACAAGGTAACCCTGATGGTCATGTTATTTTACGTGGTGGCAAAACACCAAACTACCATGAAGAAGATGTTGCTCAATGTGAAGCTCAAATGGTAAAAGCAGGATTAAAACCATCATTAATGATTGATTGCAGCCATGGTAATTCTAATAAAGATTTCCGTCGTCAAACGGCGGTGGTTGATTCTGTGATTGAGCAAATTAATAAAGGTAATGAATCTATTACTGGCATTATGTTAGAAAGCCATATTAATGAAGGCAATCAATCGTCAGAGCAATCTCGTAGTGAAATGAAATACGGTGTCTCAGTAACAGATGCGTGTATTAGTTGGGAAACAACGGAGTCAGTGTTAAGAAATTTACATGCTCAACTTTCCCCGATTTTGGTTCAGCGTGAAGCTCAGTTAAAAAAAGTTAGTTAATCATAAAGAAAAAAGAGGCAAGCATAGATGGCTGAAGAATTACAAGGTTTGCGTGAGCAAATTGATCAGGTAGATAAATCACTGCTTTCTTTACTCGCAAAAAGAATGCAGTTGGTAGCTGAAGTGGGAGAAGTTAAAAACCGTCATGGCTTACCGATTTATGCACCTGATAGAGAAGCCGCTATGCTTGCTTCTCGTCGTAATGATGCACAAATGATGGGGATTTCCCCAGATTTGATTGAAGATGTGTTACGCCGAGTAATGCGAGAGTCCTATACTAAAGAGAATGACAAGGGATTTAAAACTCTTAACCCTCAACTTGGTAAAATCGTTATTGTGGGAGGAAATGGGAAAATGGGTAAACTATTTTCTCGTTTGTTTACACTTTCTGGCTATCAAGTTGAAAGTTTAGAAGCTGATGAATGGCAAACTAAGTCACCTGCTATTTTTGATAATGCGGGTATGGTGATTATTAGTGTGCCAATTCATTTAACTGTTGAGGTTATCGAAAAACTTCCTGCTTTACCTAAAGATTGTTTACTTGTTGATTTAGCTTCTATTAAGAAAGCCCCTTTAGAGGCGATGTTAAAGGCACATAGTGGGCCAGTTTTAGGTCTTCACCCAATGTTTGGCCCTGATGTGCCCAGTTTGGCAAAACAGGTCGTGGCTTATTGTGAAGGACGAAATCATCAAGAATTTGAATGGCTGTTAGAGCAATTAATGGTATGGGGAGCAAAAATTGAGGCGATTACGCCAGAAGAGCATGATAAAAACATGAGTTTTATTCAAGCACTTCGACATTTTACTACCTTTGCTTACGGTCAGCATTTAGCAAAAGAAAAAGTTGATTTAGCCAGTTTACTACGGCTCTCATCTCCTATTTATCGCTTAGAATTGGCAATGATAGGACGACTGTTTGCTCAAGATCCTCAACTCTATGCTGATATTATTTTATCATCACAAGAGAATATTGAACTAATTCGTAGATATCATCGTTCTCTAGGTCAAGCTATCGATTTATTAGATATAAATGCAAAGAGTGAGTTTGTTCATTCATTTAATAACGTGAGTGATTGGTTTGGCGATTATGCTTCTCAATTTATGAAAGAGAGTGGTGTATTATTACAAAAGGCTAATGATAGCCGAATTTAGACTAATGACAGAATAAAAAATAAAAAGCCGAACGACATATTCAATCGTTCGGCTTTTTATTTGCTAATGATTCAACTAAATAACAATTGAATATTACCAGACATCACAAGGTGGCCAAACACAGATCTCAGGATCTTGGGGGGCGGTATTACTTTGAGAATATTCAATTTTTGATGTTATATTTTTCTCTCCCTTATCATAAAAATAAGCACTCGCATAACTAGCGAATAAAAATGAGAATATTAAAATATATAATTTATTCATAAGAATTCCTTTAAAAATAAAATGCTTAAAAATTAATAGTCTTTAGGATCTGGGCATGGACTTACTGTACAACGGTTCAAATCCGATTGAGGCGTTAATGAGTAAGTGTGATAACTCTCTTTTAATTTAATTTCATCTACGTTATTAGTAAAAAATAGACTTAAAATCAGTGTGATAAAAGTGTTCATGTTTTTTCCCTGTTATTTAACAATAGATAAAGATCACCTATTTTTACTTAGAAAATAAAAGTAGAAGAATATAAATATACATTTAAAAACAATGAGATAAATATCTTTTTTATTAATAGATTAATGCATATTCTGTTTGTTGTTATTTAATTGTTATCACTGAGTTTAATTTAATAATAATTAATGTTCAACATTGTCTTTTTATTAAAAGTTATTTGTTGATGAGATCTTAAAACTGAATGAAATTAAAAGGTATTATTAAAATTATAACAATGATCAAAAAAATGAATATAACAGTTGTCGTAAATTACATTTTATAAACAATGTTTTTTGCAAGAAATGCTGGAAACTCGACTGTATTATTTTTTATTTATATTCCGATGTGTTTTTCAAGGGGTAATTTATGGATTTTTTAATACAACTCGCCATTATATTAGTATGTCTATTTTATGGAGCTAGGAAGGGAGGAATTGCATTAGGTCTATTAGGTGGTGTAGGTTTGGTTATTTTAGTTTTTGTTTTTAATCTCCCTCCAGGAAAACCACCTGTTGATGTAATGTTAGTTATTATTGCAGTTGTTTCTGCATCAGCAACATTACAAGCATCTGGTGGATTAGATGTTATGTTGCAAATAGCAGAAAAATTATTACGTAAAAATCCAAAATATATTTCTATTGTTGCACCACTCGTAACTTGTACTCTTACAATATTATGTGGTACTGGGCATGTTGTTTATACTATATTGCCAATTATCTATGACGTGTCGATTAAAAATAATATTCGCCCTGAAAGACCAATGGCGGCAAGTACAATCGGCTCTCAAATGGGGATTATTGCCAGCCCAGTGTCTGTTGCCGTTGTTACTTTAGTCGCAATGCTCGGTGATGTGACTTTTAATGGTAAACACCTTGAATTTTTAGATTTATTAGCAATTACTATTCCTTCTACTTTTATCGGTATTTTAGCCATTGGTATCTTTAGCTGGTTTAGAGGAAAAGATTTAGATAAAGACCAGCGCTTCCAAGAATTTGTTTCAGTTCCTGAAAACCATGATTATGTTTATGGTGATACAGCAACACTTCTAGATAAAAAGCTCCCTATGAAAAACTGGGTAGCAATGTGGATTTTCTTAGGTGCAATTGCTGTTGTGGCAATATTAGGTGCTTTCTCTGAAATACGTCCTGTATTTAATGGCAAGCCATTATCTATGGTGCTCGTTATTCAGATGTTTATGTTATTAGCTGGCGCATCAATTATTATTATCTGTAAAACCAACCCTTCTCTTATTTCTAAAAATGAAGTATTTCGTTCAGGGATGATAGCAATTGTTGCCGTGTATGGTATTGCTTGGATGGCAGAAACAATGTTCTCTGCACATATGAAAGAAATAGAAGCTGCATTAGGACAATTAGTACGAGAATATCCTTGGGCTTATGCCGTTGTCTTATTATTGGTATCTAAGTTTGTTAATTCACAAGCAGCGGCTTTAGCCGCAATTGTTCCTTTAGCATTGGGTATTGGTGTTGATCCGGCTTATATTATTGCATCGGCACCTGCTTGTTATGGTTATTATATTCTGCCAACTTATCCTAGTGACTTAGCGGCAATTCAATTTGACCGTTCTGGCACAACTCGAATAGGGCGTTTTGTTATAAATCACAGCTTTATTCTACCGGGATTAATTGGTGTAACTGTTTCCTGTATCTTTGGTTGGGTATTCGCTGCGATGTATGGTTTCTTATAATTAATTCTAAAATAAGAACCAAAAAGAAAAGCCAGATAGCTATATGCTATTTGGCTTTTTTGGGAGCTAGGTTATTTCACTTCAACAGGAACAACATTTTCTGAAGGGTAACAGCCTAGTATTTTTAATGAACGTGTTGTTTGTGATAAATCGTGTAAGGCTTTTTGCATATTGATATCACGCAAATTGGCTTGAACATCAATATAAAACATCTCTTCCCAAGGTGTACCATTAATAGGACGAGATTCGAGTTTTGTCATAATAATGTCGTATTTTTTTAAAATCATTAATGCATCGACTAATGCACCCGCTTGTTGCCCAGTAGCCATTAAGAAGGTTGTTTTAGCGGGTACTTGCTCTGAAACATCAATAGCTTTTCGTGCAATAACAATAAAGCGTGTTACGTTTATTTGCTGATTTGCTAAATTATTAGCTAGAGGTTTTAGACCATAAAGAGAGCCACCGGCTTCACTACCAATTGCCGCAACAAATGGTGATTGTGCAAGAGCTACTTTTTCCATTGCAGCCGCTGTACTTTCACAATATTCAATTTTCCAGTTTGGATACTGATTTAAATAATGGCTGCATTGTTGGAAGGGTTGAGGATGACTATAAATAGTTTGCAACTCTTCTGTACTGCTATCAACACTTGTTAAAAGCGCATGATTAATAGGGATGCGAATTTCTCCAACAATAGAGATTGATGTTGTTTGCAGTAAATCGTAAACATCATTAATTGCCCCCGAACTGGTATTTTCAATTGGCAGCAAACCGTAATCAGCTTGACCAGTATCAACAAGTGTAAAAATGTCGTCAAATTTCTGGCAAGTGCAATCAACGAAGCTATCAAAATGGCGGGCAGCATATTGACGAGCAGCAATATGTGAATAAGAGCCTTTAGGCCCTAAATAAGCAATTCGGGCTGATTCATTAGGCGTTGCATTAAGATGTTGTTGTAGAATGGCTTGTTGCGTTAAGACAGAGTCTTCGATGATCATTTGAAAAATACGGCTAATATAAAAACCATCTAGTCCAACGTTTTTTCCTTTCTCAATTAATAAATCAAGTAATTCACGCTCACGATTTTTATCTCTAATAGGGCGATGTGTATTCAATTTAAATTGAGCAACATCAGCAGATAATTGGCGTCTGTTTGCTAACAATGTTAGTAACTCTGAATCTAACATTGTGATCTTATCTCTGATTGCTGATAAATCGAGTTTTTCCATGTTTAAGCCCTATACCGTTATGTCATGCCATCATAAATAAAAAAGCCTCCAATTTTGGAGGCTATTGTCGTTCTTACTTTTCTTTCTGAAATGACAAAGCCTCTTAATGAAAGAGTAGAAAGAAAAAGAAGAAAGGCAAATGTGAATGTTTTTTCATTATATTGATTGGTAAATTATTTAACATATCGCTATCAAACATGATGATGTGAATAGAGTCAAGAAAAATACAATAAAAAGCGCATCACGAGGATGCGCAGAGGCGTTTTGAGTCAGTGATTTATTCTAATTTTTAATCTTGCTTTACTATTTACATTTCATCGACAAGTAAATTCTCTTCTTTCAGGCTGTTATCAGCCCGACGAGATTCGTTTTTATGCTGAACTTTGTTTAATTGACGTTCAAGTTTTGCGAGTAATTCATTAATTGCAACATACATATCAGTGTGTTGTGCATTAGCGACCAATTGCCCATTTGGTGTATGAATGCTGGCATCAACACTAAAGCCTTTAGGATCTTTCGTAAGAATAATATGAGGATTGATTAAATTCACCTGCCATTTATTGAGTTTAGTTAGACGGCTTTCAATGTGTTCACGTAGTGCTGGGGTAATTTCCATTTGTTTGCTAGTAATATTTATAATCATATAGTTACCTCTTTATTACTCCGTCTTCGATAACTTCAGAATATCGTGATACACAATTTAAAACATGATCAAAATCACTTTTTGTTAGATGTATGTGTAACTAGTAATAGAAACGTGACAAATGATAAATAGCTGAAAAAGACCGCTTGTTAAGTTGCATTTATTCAGTCATATTAGGAAGGTTGGGCTGATGAAAAGTAAAGACAATTTAGCTAGAAAAGAATAAAAAAACAGCAGCGATAAGCTGCTGTTTTTGATGGTGATGTTTTTGTTAGTCTGGATTGGCTGCAATTAGTGAAGCTACTTTTTCTGCTTCTTGCGTCAGACCTAATTCTTTATAAGCGTTTTCCATATAGACAAGCGCGTCACGAGTAGCTTGTGTGTCAGGATAATCGCGCATCATTTGCTCTACTCTATTAATAACCGCGACATAAGCCCCTCGTTTAGTATAGAATTTCGCAACAGAAAGCTCATACTTCGCTAAACGGTTTTTAAGAAAGACTAGGCGTTTGGTTGCATCGGCGACATAAAGGCTGTCTGGATAGTAACGAACTAATTGACTAAAATCTTTAAATGCCACGATGGCATGTTGAGGATCACGGTCTGAACGATCAATACCAAAGAATCCTTGTAATGCACTATCATCTAATGCTTGAGCTGTTAAGCCTCGCATATAAAGAACATAGTCGATATTAGGATGGGTTGGGTTTAATCGCATAAAACGGTCGATTGCAGAAATCGCCATTGGTAGTTCCGCTGATTTATAATAAGCATAAATCAGATCGAGTTGAACTTGTTGCGAGTAAGGGCCAAAAGGATAGCGATTATCGAGAGACTCTAATTGTTTGATAGCCGCTCCATAATTGCCATCTAGCAATTTTTCCTGACTGGTTGAGTAAAGCTCAGAAGGCGACATATCGGCAGTAGCGTCTTTGTCTGAACTCGAACAGCCAGCTAGTAACAGGCTTACAGTGGCCGCTGCCACCAGGTATTTAATGCGTCTCATCACGTATTGATTATCCTCTGAATAGGTTTGGGGAGTCTCTCCGTGAAGCTCCCCTGAAATCGGTTACACTATAACTCATTTTAAATGAAACGGCTGTGCCGTCAAAACACTAACTTAATTAATAGAAAATTATTTATGTCTCAACAAATACGACTTAATGCTACAGTCGCAGATTCACAGCTGGGTCAACGCTTAGATCAGGCTTTGGCCGAAATGTTCCCTGATTATTCAAGATCTCGTATAAAAGAGTGGATCTTAGACAATAGAGTGCAGGTTAACGATAAAATCATCAATAAGCCAAAAGAAAAAATGCTTGGCGGTGAAAAAATTGAAGTCGATGCCTTAATTGAAGAGGAAGTTCGCTGGGAGCCTCAGAATATTCCGTTAAATATCGTTTATGAAGATGACGATATTTTAGTTATCAATAAGCCAAGAGATCTCGTTGTACATCCTGGTGCGGGTAATCCTGATGGCACCGTATTAAATGCATTACTTTATCGCTATCCAGAGATTGCTAATGTACCTCGTGCGGGTATTGTCCATCGATTGGATAAAGATACAACAGGTTTAATGGTTGTTGCAAAAACAGTTCCTGCTCAAACGCATTTAGTTGAAGCTTTACAACGTCGTGAAATCACGCGTGAGTATGAAGCGGTTGCAACCGGAAGAATGACGGCGGGAGGATTAGTGAATGAACCTATTTCTCGACATCCAACTAAACGGACACATATGGCTGTGCACCCAATGGGTAAACCAGCAGTAACACATTATCGTGTTATGGAGCATTTCCGTGCTCATACACGTTTGCGTTTACGTTTAGAAACCGGTCGTACTCACCAAATTCGTGTTCATATGGCTCATATTCACCATGCTTTAATCGGTGATCAGCTTTATGCAGGAAGACCTCGTCCTTTAAAAGGGGCTTCAGATGAATTACGTGAAACGTTACGCTTATTTGATAGACAAGCGCTACATGCAACGATGCTACGTCTTTATCATCCAATAACAGGTATTGAAATGGAATGGCATGCGCCATTGCCTGATGATATGGTTAAGCTTATCGATGTGCTAAAAGCTGACGTTGAACAGTTTAAAGATGAAATGGATTGGTAAATGACTTCATTGATTTTTCCAGATTGGCCACAACCTGAAAATATTGGGTCTTGCAGTACCTTGAGAGAAGGTGGGATTAGTCTACCGCCTTATAACAGCCTCAATTTAGGTACTCATGTTGGTGATAAATTGTCTGATGTTGAAGAAAATAGACGCAGACTTTGCCAGCAAGCTCAATTGCCTGAAATGCCACTATGGCTTGAACAAGTTCATGGCACCCATGTTGTTACGCTAAATACTGAGAAAAATAATGAAATACAAGGTGATGCCCTTTACACCTCTACCGTGAAAAAAGTTTGCGCAATTATGACGGCAGATTGTTTGCCAGTCCTTTTTACAACTGTTGATGGAACAGAAGTTGGCGCCGCTCATGGTGGATGGCGAGGGCTTTGCCATGGTGTATTACAGAATACACTTGCGCAGTTTAAAGCACCTAAAGATCAAATTATGGCATGGTTAGGGCCCGCAATTGGACCAACTGCTTTTGAGGTTGGTGCAGAAGTCCGTTTGGCGTTTATAGAGAAAAATATTGCCTTTGAATCTGCATTTATTCCCCATAATGGTAAATATTTAGCTAATATTTATATGTTAGCGAGAATAATCTTACAGGAAAGTGGAGTAACTCAGATTTATGGTGGCGATTTTTGTACTGTAACTGATCCATCGCGCTTCTTTTCTTATAGACGAGAGCATGTAACTGGGCGAATGGCATCATTAATCTGGATTAAATAAACTTTCTCTCAACGTTTTTTCTCACTTATCTCAAATATTGATGAATATTTTTGCTCAAAATTTTTATTTTGAGCTTGAATATTGTCAAAATGACCTCATCTATTCTCCAGTTACGAATTTTACTTTAAATTTTACTTGGAGGTGTTATGCGTCTGGATAAATTAACCAACAAATTCCAGCAAGCTCTCGCAGACGCCCAGTCATTGGCACTTGGGAACGATAATCAATTTATAGAACCCATACATTTACTGAGTGCGTTATTTAATCAACAAGGTGGCTCAATTCGCCCTCTATTAACATCCGTAGGTGTTAATGCATCGCAATTTAATGAGCGAATTAATGATGCTTTGTCTCGATTACCTAAAGTCGAAGGTGCTGGTGGAGAGGTTCATCCCTCAAATGATTTAATTAAGCACCTTAACTTGTGCGATAAATTGGCACAGAAAAAAGGTGACGAATTTATTTCGTCAGAGCTCTTTCTTTTAGCTGCTATAGAAACCGGTGGGCAAGTTGCTGATATGCTAAAAGCAGCCGGAGCGAATAAAGCAAGTCTTGAGATAGCGATTGAAAAAATACGTGGTGGAGAAACAGTGAACGATCAAAATGCAGAAGACCAACGTCAGGCATTGAAAAAATATACTGTGGATTTAACGGAAAGAGCAGAACAAGGCAAACTCGATCCTGTTATTGGTCGTGATGAAGAAATAAGAAGAACCATTCAAGTTCTACAACGCCGTACTAAAAACAACCCTGTGCTTATTGGTGAACCGGGGGTAGGTAAAACGGCCATTGTTGAAGGTTTGGCTCAACGTATTGTTAATGGTGAAGTCCCTGAAGGTTTAAAGAATAAGCGTGTACTTTCTTTAGATATGGGCTCGTTATTAGCAGGTGCTAAATACCGTGGTGAATTTGAAGAACGTTTAAAAGCTGTTTTAAATGATTTATCTAAACAGGAAGGCAGTGTCATTCTGTTTATTGATGAATTACATACGATGGTTGGCGCAGGTAAAGCTGACGGTGCTATGGATGCGGGAAATATGTTAAAGCCTGCATTAGCTCGTGGTGAATTACACTGTGTGGGTGCAACAACACTTGATGAATATCGTCAATATATTGAAAAAGATGCGGCATTAGAGCGTCGTTTCCAAAAAGTGTATGTGGCTGAGCCAACTGTAGAAGATACTATTGCTATTTTACGTGGTCTGAAAGAACGTTATGAACTTCATCATCATGTTCAAATTACAGATCCTGCGATTGTTGCGGCTGCGACTTTATCTCATCGTTATATCTCTGACCGTATGTTACCAGATAAGGCGATTGACTTAATTGATGAAGCGGGCGCAAGCCTACGTATGCAGATGGATTCAAAACCAGAAGCATTAGATAGACTTGATAGACGTATTATTCAGCTGAAACTTGAACAACAAGCACTGCAAAAAGAGTCTGATGATGCAAGTAAAAAACGTTTAGAGATGCTAAATGAAGAACTTGCGGAAAAAGAGAAAGAGTATTCTGCTTTAGAAGAAGAGTGGAAAGCAGAAAAAGCAGAGCTTACTGGCACTCAACATATTAAATCTGAATTAGAGCAGGCTCGTATTGCATTAGAACAAGCTCGCCGTAGCGGTGATTTGGCGAAAATGTCAGAGATCCAATATGGACAAATCCCGACGTTAGAAAAACAGCTTGCTGAAGCTAATAAAGCTGAAGATAAACATATGAAGCTGTTACGTAATAAAGTCACTGATGCTGAAATTGCTGAAATCTTGGCTCGTTGGACAGGTATTCCTGTATCTAGAATGCTAGAAGGGGAACGTGAAAAACTGCTAAGAATGGAACAAGAGCTACATAGACGTGTTATTGGTCAAGCTGAGGCTGTGAGTGCAGTATCTAATGCTATTCGTCGTAGCCGTGCTGGATTATCTGATCCTAATCGTCCAATTGGTTCGTTCTTATTCTTAGGACCTACTGGGGTAGGTAAGACTGAGTTGTGTAAAGCATTAGCGAACTTCTTGTTTGATAGTGATGATGCAATGGTTCGTATCGATATGTCTGAATTTATGGAAAAACACTCCGTTTCTCGTTTAGTGGGTGCACCTCCAGGATATGTTGGTTACGAAGAAGGTGGATATTTAACAGAAGCCGTTCGCCGTCGCCCTTATTCAGTCATTTTATTAGATGAAGTTGAAAAAGCGCATCCAGACGTATTCAATATCTTATTACAAGTATTGGATGATGGTCGTTTAACGGATGGACAAGGCAGAACAGTCGATTTTCGTAATACAGTTGTGATTATGACATCGAACTTGGGGTCTGATTTAATTCAAGAACGCTTCGGGACAATTGATTATCCTGAAATGAAAAACATTGTGATGGATGTTGTTGGCCATCATTTCAGACCAGAGTTTATCAACCGTATTGATGAAGTTGTGGTATTCCACCCATTAGGTAAAGAAAACATTGCAGCGATTGCACAAATTCAATTGCGTCGTTTATACCAGCGTTTAGAAGAGCGTGGTTATCACGTTACTATCACTGGGGCTGCATTAGAGAAATTGAGCGAAGTTGGATTCGATCCAATTTATGGTGCTCGTCCATTAAAACGGGCTATCCAGCAAGAGGTTGAAAATCCATTAGCTCAAGATATCTTGTCTGGCAAATTATTACCGGGCAAAGAGATTATCTTAGATTTAGATGACAATAAGATAATCGCGAAGCAGTAATAGATAACACTAAACCAAAAAGAGGCTTATATAAGCCTCTTTTTTTATACTTTGTGTTTTTATTGAGTAAGGGGGATGGGGATATTTAAATATGATTTATATTATTTGAAACTTTTTTCGACAGTAAATGTCTATAAATTACACTGAATATATCGATTTGATTATTAAGTGTGCTATCGGAAAAAAAATTGAAATAAACACTTGCGCTAATCCGAGATCTCCCTATAATGCGCATCCACTGACCGGCGATGAGCAAACAACAAGCCACGCAGGACGGTGAAGAGAAAAGAAAAAAGTTTGAAAAAACTCTTGACTCTTCAGAGGAATAACGTAATATACGCCTCCTCGCAACAGCGCAGAAGACCGGAAACGGCAGCGAATGTTGCACTGCTCTTTAACAAATTATCAGACAATCTGTGTGGGCACTCGCAGAGACGATATCTTCTAAAATATTAGATGTATCAAGTCTTGAAGAGTGAACAACAAAAGTAAATTCATTTATGAATAGCTAAGTTTTCGATTTCTTTGAGCATCAAACACTTTTAATTGAAGAGTTTGATCATGGCTCAGATTGAACGCTGGCGGCAGGCCTAACACATGCAAGTCGAGCGGTAACAGGAGAAAGCTTGCTTTCTTGCTGACGAGCGGCGGACGGGTGAGTAATGTATGGGGATCTGCCCGATAGAGGGGGATAACTACTGGAAACGGTAGCTAATACCGCATGACGTCTACGGACCAAAGCAGGGGCTCTTCGGACCTTGCGCTATCGGATGAACCCATATGGGATTAGCTAGTAGGTGAGGTAATGGCTCACCTAGGCGACGATCTCTAGCTGGTCTGAGAGGATGATCAGCCACACTGGGACTGAGACACGGCCCAGACTCCTACGGGAGGCAGCAGTGGGGAATATTGCACAATGGGCGCAAGCCTGATGCAGCCATGCCGCGTGTATGAAGAAGGCCTTAGGGTTGTAAAGTACTTTCAGCGGGGAGGAAGGTGATAAAGTTAATACCTTTATCAATTGACGTTACCCGCAGAAGAAGCACCGGCTAACTCCGTGCCAGCAGCCGCGGTAATACGGAGGGTGCAAGCGTTAATCGGAATTACTGGGCGTAAAGCGCACGCAGGCGGTCAATTAAGTCAGATGTGAAAGCCCCGAGCTTAACTTGGGAATTGCATCTGAAACTGGTTGGCTAGAGTCTTGTAGAGGGGGGTAGAATTCCACGTGTAGCGGTGAAATGCGTAGAGATGTGGAGGAATACCGGTGGCGAAGGCGGCCCCCTGGACAAAGACTGACGCTCAGGTGCGAAAGCGTGGGGAGCAAACAGGATTAGATACCCTGGTAGTCCACGCTGTAAACGATGTCGATTTAGAGGTTGTGGTCTTGAACCGTGGCTTCTGGAGCTAACGCGTTAAATCGACCGCCTGGGGAGTACGGCCGCAAGGTTAAAACTCAAATGAATTGACGGGGGCCCGCACAAGCGGTGGAGCATGTGGTTTAATTCGATGCAACGCGAAGAACCTTACCTACTCTTGACATCCAGCGAATCCTTTAGAGATAGAGGAGTGCCTTCGGGAACGCTGAGACAGGTGCTGCATGGCTGTCGTCAGCTCGTGTTGTGAAATGTTGGGTTAAGTCCCGCAACGAGCGCAACCCTTATCCTTTGTTGCCAGCGCGTGATGGCGGGAACTCAAAGGAGACTGCCGGTGATAAACCGGAGGAAGGTGGGGATGACGTCAAGTCATCATGGCCCTTACGAGTAGGGCTACACACGTGCTACAATGGCAGATACAAAGAGAAGCGACCTCGCGAGAGCAAGCGGAACTCATAAAGTCTGTCGTAGTCCGGATTGGAGTCTGCAACTCGACTCCATGAAGTCGGAATCGCTAGTAATCGTAGATCAGAATGCTACGGTGAATACGTTCCCGGGCCTTGTACACACCGCCCGTCACACCATGGGAGTGGGTTGCAAAAGAAGTAGGTAGCTTAACCTTCGGGAGGGCGCTTACCACTTTGTGATTCATGACTGGGGTGAAGTCGTAACAAGGTAACCGTAGGGGAACCTGCGGTTGGATCACCTCCTTACCTAAGAGATACGTGTTATGTGTAGTGCTCACACAGATTGTCTGATGAAGAACGAGCAGAAATACCGGTATAGGCTTGTAGCTCAGGTGGTTAGAGCGCACCCCTGATAAGGGTGAGGTCGGTGGTTCAAGTCCACTCAGGCCTACCAAATCGTATTGATACTGCGTTATGAAGCAACTCGTTTACATTAAGTAAACTTCGTTACTCCACGCCTTATCTCACTACGATTAGCTCCATTCTTAATTAAAGGAACATTTCCGATAAGAGAGAATGCTGAGTAACAAAAAACGGTATTAAGAATGCATTATGGGGCTATAGCTCAGCTGGGAGAGCGCCTGCCTTGCACGCAGGAGGTCAGCGGTTCGATCCCGCTTAGCTCCACCATAATCTCTTGAATATAAAACAATAATTCAGAGTATATTAGCAATAGTATACTGCGAATTATTTTGCTCTTTAACAATCTGGAACAAGCTGAAAAATTGAAAACAAATCAATATATCACCGAGGTATATTGATGAGTCTCTCAAAATCTCAAACTTTGAATGTGTTTTTGACATCAAAGTGGGATGAGCGAGCAATTTACAGTTCGAGGCGGCCAGCGCGCAGCCAGCGCAACATACATAAGTATGTGAGCATGGCGAGCACTGCCCAACGACGAAATGTAATCTGCGCAGCCATCACCACCAAGATAGTCTTCAAAAAGACACCTTCGGGTTGTGAGGTTAAGCGAATAAGCGTACACGGTGGATGCCTAGGCAATCAGAGGCGATGAAGGACGTGCTAATCTGCGATAAGCGTCGGTAAGGTGATATGAACCGTTATACCCGACGATTTCCGAATGGGGAAACCCAATATCCAATGGATATTATCATTAACTGAATACATAGGTTAATGAAGCGAACCGGGAGAACTGAAACATCTCAGTACCCCGAGGAAAAGAAATCAACCGAGATTCCCCTAGTAGCGGCGAGCGAACGGGGAACAGCCCAGAGTCTTAATCAATAGCAGCATCAGGAGAACGGTCTGGAAAGTCCGGCAGTAAAGGGTGATAGCCCCGTATCTGAAGATGCTGTTATTGTGAACTCGACGAGTAGGGCGGGACACGTGTTATCCTGTCTGAATATGGGGGGACCATCCTCCAAGGCTAAATACTCCTGATTGACCGATAGTGAACCAGTACCGTGAGGGAAAGGCGAAAAGAACCCCGGCGAGGGGAGTGAAAAAGAACCTGAAACCGTGTACGTACAAGCAGTAGGAGCCTCTTCGTGAGGTGACTGCGTACCTTTTGTATAATGGGTCAGCGACTTATATTCTGTAGCAAGGTTAACCGAATAGGGGAGCCGTAGGGAAACCGAGTCTTAACTGGGCGAATGAGTTGCAGGGTATAGACCCGAAACCCGGTGATCTATCCATGGGCAGGTTGAAGGTTGGGTAACACTAACTGGAGGACCGAACCGACTAATGTTGAAAAATTAGCGGATGACTTGTGGATGGGGGTGAAAGGCCAATCAAACCGGGAGATAGCTGGTTCTCCCCGAAAGCTATTTAGGTAGCGCCTCGTGAACTCATCTTCGGGGGTAGAGCACTGTTTCGACTAGGGGGTCATCCCGACTTACCAACTCGATGCAAACTGCGAATACCGAAGAATGTTATCACGGGAGACACACGGCGGGTGCTAACGTCCGTCGTGAAGAGGGAAACAACCCAGACCGCCAGCTAAGGTCCCAAAGTCATGGTTAAGTGGGAAACGAAGTGGGAAGGCTCAGACAGCCAGGATGTTGGCTTAGAAGCAGCCATCATTTAAAGAAAGCGTAATAGCTCACTGGTCGAGTCGGCCCGCGCGGAAGATGTAACGGGGCTAAACCATGCACCGAAGCTGCGGCAGCGACACTATGTGTTGTTGGGTAGGGGAGCGTTCTGTAAGCCTGCGAAGGTGTACTGTGAGGTATGCTGGAGGTATCAGAAGTGCGAATGCTGACATAAGTAACGATAATGCGGGTGAAAAACCCGCACGCCGGAAGACCAAGGGTTCCTGTCCAACGTTAATCGGGGCAGGGTGAGTCGACCCCTAAGGCGAGGCTGAAAAGCGTAGTCGATGGGAAACGGGTTAATATTCCCGTACTGGTGGTAACTGCGATGGGGGAACGGAGAAGGCTAGGTTGTCCGGGCGACGGTCGTCCCGGTTCAAGCATGTAGGCAGAGTGATTAGGCAAATCCGGTCACTTAATGCTGAGGTGTGATGACGAGCCACTAAGGTGGTGAAGCAATTGATGCCCTGCTTCCAGGAAAAGCCTCTAAGCTTCAGGTTACCAACAATCGTACCCCAAACCGACACAGGTGGTCAGGTAGAGAATACTCAGGCGCTTGAGAGAACTCGGGTGAAGGAACTAGGCAAAATGGTGCCGTAACTTCGGGAGAAGGCACGCTGGCGGTAAGTGAAGTCCCTTGCGGACGGAGCCGAAGCCAGTCGAAGATACCAGCTGGCTGCAACTGTTTATTAAAAACACAGCACTGTGCAAACACGAAAGTGGACGTATACGGTGTGACGCCTGCCCGGTGCTGGAAGGTTAATTGATGGGGTTATCCTTAGGGAGAAGCTCTTGATCGAAGCCCCAGTAAACGGCGGCCGTAACTATAACGGTCCTAAGGTAGCGAAATTCCTTGTCGGGTAAGTTCCGACCTGCACGAATGGCGTAATGATGGCCAGGCTGTCTCCACCCGAGACTCAGTGAAATTGAACTCGCTGTGAAGATGCAGTGTACCCGCGGCAAGACGGAAAGACCCCGTGAACCTTTACTATAGCTTGACACTGAACATTGAGCCTTGATGTGTAGGATAGGTGGGAGACTTAGAAGTGTGGACGCCAGTCTGCATGGAGTCAACCTTGAAATACCACCCTTTAACGTTTGATGTTCTAACCTAGGCCCATAATCTGGGTCGGGGACCGTGTCTGGTGGGTAGTTTGACTGGGGCGGTCTCCTCCTAAAGAGTAACGGAGGAGCACGAAGGTTGGCTAAGCATGGTCGGACATCATGCGGTTAGTGCAAAGGCATAAGCCAGCTTGACTGTGAGAGTGACGGCTCGAGCAGGTACGAAAGTAGGTCTTAGTGATCCGGTGGTTCTGAATGGAAGGGCCATCGCTCAACGGATAAAAGGTACTCCGGGGATAACAGGCTGATACCGCCCAAGAGTTCATATCGACGGCGGTGTTTGGCACCTCGATGTCGGCTCATCACATCCTGGGGCTGAAGTAGGTCCCAAGGGTATGGCTGTTCGCCATTTAAAGTGGTACGCGAGCTGGGTTTAGAACGTCGTGAGACAGTTCGGTCCCTATCTGCCGTGGGCGTTGGAAGATTGAGAGGGGTTGCTCCTAGTACGAGAGGACCGGAGTGAACGCACCACTGGTGTTCGGGTTGTCATGCCAATGGCATTGCCCGGTAGCTAAGTGCGGAAGAGATAACCGCTGAAAGCATCTAAGCGGGAAACTTGCCTCGAGATGAGTCTTCCCTGTCACCTAGAGTGACCTAAAGGAACGTTTAAGACTAAGACGTTGATAGGCTGGGTGTGTAAGCGTAGCGATACGTTGAGCTAACCAGTACTAATGAACCGTGAGGCTTAACCTGACAACACCGAAGGTGTTTTGTCTGAGAGACGAACATCGATGAAGTAAGCTTGTTTAAGATTGAGATTGCTGGTTACTGAGAAAGAAACAACAGTAACGGGTAATGATACTGAATTTGCTTGGCGGCCATAGCGCAGCGGACCCACCTGAATCCATGCCGAACTCAGAAGTGAAACGTTGTAGCGCCGATGGTAGTGTGGGGTCTCCCCATGTGAGAGTAGGGAACTGCCAGGCATTAAATAAGACGAGAAAGCCAACCCAATGGGTTGGCTTTTTTGCGTTTGGGGTTTCTCTGTCTCTATTTTATTTTTGAGGAATAAAACACTATTTTAATTGCTGATAAAACAATGAACCCGCCGCAGCTCCCGCAATATCGTAAGCAAAATCATGCCAGCTCCAGCCAGTACCTTTCGGACGACTATCATAAAGCTCTTTTGTTGCACCTAAACTAATCGAAAACGAGAGCCCAATTAATAATCCCTCTCTATGACCATAATTTTGATGATCTGCATACGCATTTGCGCCCGCTGAAGCAGCCATAGAAAATAAAAAATGTTGAGCTTTATCTTTGCCTTGCCAATTATCATTGGCAAAATGAAATGACTGGCAACCCGTTAAAGTCATTATTGATAATAAAATGATCAGAGAACCACATTTAAGCCTTAGTTTCATAAAAAATAAAAGCCTTTTCACTGATAAAAATATTTTAATATAAGTGCTTATTAAGTATAGAAGATAATTTTAGAAAACAAAAAAGCCTTACTGATATTTAAGTAAGGCTTTAAGACGGGAAGCGTTAGCGTTTAAAGTATACGGCTAATTAATCTATCAACACGAATACGTCGTAATCGTTTGATTAATTTCTTCACTTTTAGAGGATAAAGTTTAATATTTTCTAGATCTTGGTAATGTTTTACGACAATAGTATGTTGGCGAATACAGGCTAACTCATTGTGTCGTTGCTCATGTAATTCATGTTTAGGATCATGAATTAATATGGCATTTTCTAAATCTAATCCCCATGCACGCGGATTAAGATTATTACCAGTAATTAATTGCCAGCTATCATCAACCCACATGCCTTTTAGGTGATAGGTATTATCGTTATCTTTCCAAAGTCTTACTGTTAATTGGTCATTATCAATAAAGCGTTGGAAACGTTGGGTAAATTTACGCAGATTGATCTCATAGAGATAAGGTAGAGCACCAATAATTTTAAATGGCTCTTCTGGTGGAATATAGAAGTCATTTGCAGTTTTATCACCAATAATAATTTCGACTTGCTTGCCATTTCTTAATAAATGACTGATTTGACGTACAAGGATCGCAGGTAAATTAAAATAAGGTGTACAAATAACAAGCTTTTCTTCAGTAGAAGCCATAAGGTGAGAAATTGTCTTATTTAAGATATTTTTCTTACCTAAACCCATTAAAGGTGTTACTGCCAGCTCGTTGTTAGAAGCATTGGCTTTAATATCATAGCCATCACGAGTGCGTAAATTGAAACGAAATTGACGAATACAGTTTTTAATTTCGGCACAACGAACTCTATCTTTGATATCCAATCGTTGAATCGCTTCTGATTGCAAAAGATCAGTCACAATAAACTGCTTCATTGTGGAGGCTAATTCGCTATTTTGGATGATGTGATATCTGTCATAACGATATTTATCCAGTTTGTGCAAATAAACATTATTAATACTTGCGCCACTATAGATAACCGTATCATCAAAGATAAAGCCTTTAAGGTGTAATACACCTAATGCTTCACGAGTGTTTACGGGAATACCGTAAATAGGGATCTCGACATCAGGGTGTTGCTGTGCAACGTGGTAGTACCAATCAGCATTCGTTGCATCAGCAGAGACACCAATACGCCCACGTTGAGCACGGTGCCAGTCAACAATAACTGTAATGGCTAATTCAGGACGTTGTTGTTTTGCGCTGTAAAGCGCATCAAGGATCTCTTCACCAGCCTCATCGTGCTCTAGGTAAAGAGCCGTAATAAAGATCTCTTTCTTTGCTTGAGCAATATATTTCAATAAGGTGCTGCGAAACGCGGACGTCTGATAAAGCGTTTCAACATCAGCAACTGACTGAGCTAATTTAGGCAGTTGTGCAAGGTGTTGTTGATGCTTAGCAAGTTTTAGTTTAGACAACATCACAGTGCTTAATTCTCTTGTTTATGATGGCAGATGGAGCCATCGTCCATGTAGATTTTCTTTAACCGATCTTCTGATCATAACATTAGTTATATGGGATGTACGCATAAAATCATCATATATAGCTAATTTATCAAAGGATGCGTGAACAATCACATAAAGAAACTTTCTCTTATGATTATAGCGTTGGGCTATCTTTTGATGTTCCAAGCTGTAAATCAAGATTGACTATTCCTTCATCAAATTGTACTTCAACAGAAAATCCTAGTTTTTTCGCTAAACTTATCATATTGCGATTCTCAGGCATGGTTATCGCGGTCAAACGTTTAATGCCATGTTCTCTAGTATAGTTGATAAGTTTAGTCATAAGTTGATGACCTAAAGTATTTCCTTTTAAATCAGAACGCACAAGAATAGCAAATTCTGCATGCTGATTATCCGGATCTGCCATTGCACGGGCAACACCAATGATTTCAGGCCGATCTTCTGGATTTCGGATTGCAACAAAAGCCATTTCTCGATCGTAGTCAATTTGGGTCATATTCGCGAGATCGTCATGCGTAAACTCACTGATCTCACTAAAATAGCGATAATAAAGATCTTCTTTTGTTACTTGGTTTATAAAGGTTTTAAGTAACGGTTCATCTTCCGGCAAAATAGGGCGGATAAAGCAAGGATTGTTATCTCTTAGAAAGAAGGTTTCTTCTAATTCATTGGGATAAGGGCGAATAGAGAGCCTTTGATGAGGATCGCCTTGTAGAGGCGCTAACTCCATCGCGACATCGAGTAGCGTAAAATCATTACCTGAAGCCAGTAGAGGATGAATATCCAATCTGACAATTTGTGGACAATCTAAAAGTAAGTGAGAAACCTGCACCAAAAAATGGCTTAGACTTAATATATTTAGAGGCTGTAAAGCGCTTCTAGGCTGTATTTTTCCGCTTTTTATCGCATTAATAACTAGATAACGGGCAAGCGCCATATTAAGAGGTGGTAAAGCAACTGCAGCTTTAGTTTCTATTTGCCACTCAACTCCCCCTTCACCTAATACAATTAATGGACCAAAAATAGGATCTTGCTCGATTGCGACTCGTAGTTCTTGAGAGCCAGCTCTATTCGCCATACTTTGCACCAATAAACCCTGAATTTGTGCTTGAGGGTAGAGTTCTGTAACACGCTCTATAATAGCATGAGCTGCTGATGATACTTCTGTACTGTCTCGAAGATAAAGCATAACACCTTGTACTTCGGACTTATGAGGGATATCAGGAGAACGCAATTTCAGCGCAACAGGATAACCAATCTTTTCAGCAATATTGACAGCTTCTTGTGCATTATGGGCAATCCAAGTAGGAAGAGTATTAAAGCCGTAAGCTTCCATAATTGGCTGAACTTGGTGTGTGTCTAATCGATATTGCTTATTTTTTAATGCCTCTTCAATGCAACGATGTGCTTGTTGCGTATTCATTTTGACATCTAAAGGTAATGCCGGTGTCTCTTTTAACTGCTTCTGGTTACGGCGATACTCCACCATATGCATAAATGCGGTGACGGCACCTTCAGGTGTTCGATAGGTTGGAATTCCTGCTTCACTAAATAATTTGCGTGATTGCTGAGAGGAATACTCTCCCCCCCAGTTAGTGAAAACGGTAAGCCATTTACGTCGAGGATGTTTATTGATGGCTTCTATGACTCGTTGCGCAGTTTCAATGCTAGGAGCAATGGCACTCGGTGTGTGAATAAGGAGTAAAGCATCGTGATCATGGCTATCTAACAAACAATTCAATGCCAAAATATAACGTTCAACCGTTGTATCATCACCTAAGTTTAGCGGGTTGCGAATGGCATTTTCTTCTTGAATAACACTTTGTAGTTTTTGTTTTGTTTCATCTGTAAGTTGTGCGAGCTTTCCTGAATGCAAAAATAGCTCATCAACTGCCATTGCAGCAGGTGCAGAGCCATTACTCATAATCATTAATCTTTCGCCTTTTAAAGGCGTCATATAGCTAAGTGTTTCAACGGCAGAAAACATCTCATGGGTATCTTGTACTCGTAATAAACCCGCACGTTGAAAAGCGGCATCATAAGCCACGTCATAACTAGGTGTATCGCCCAATAACAGTTGAGCTTTTTGAGTACGACCACTTTTTATCACCAGAATGGGTTTATTACGCGAAGCACTACGAGATGCTGACATAAATCGTCGTGCATCTTTTATATGTTCGAGATGCAATAAAATAGCACTGGTTTTACTGTCTCTTGCCAGAAAATCTAATAAGTCATCGACTTGGATATCTTGATTATCACCTAGCGCAATAAAATAGGAAAAGCCGATATTACGATAATAAGCCCAATCTAAAATCGTGTTGGCGACAGCCGCTGATTGCGAAATAAAAGCTAACTTTCCTTTTTTAACTGGAAGAGGTGAAAAGCTGGCATTTAAACCTTGCCACGGTGCTAAAAGCCCCAAACTATTTGGGCCAAGTAAACGGATATGATATTGCTGACAAAGTAATTTTATTGGCTGAAATTGTTCAGGTTGTGCAGAAAGCACAATCACGGTTTTGCAACCAGATCCACCTAATTGTTTTAGTAACTCAAGGTTGCGGCGATGATGTGTACAAATAATCGCGAGATCAGGAACTTGAGGCAATTTATCAATAGAAGGATAAGTGAAAACACCAGAGACAGAGCCACGAGAAGGATTAATCGGAAATACTGGGCCATTAAATCCACCACTGAGCAAATTTTTCATCATGGTGGTTCCTGCTCGACCTAATTTTTCAGAGGCACCGATCACCGCAATAGATTTAGGACGTAATAGTGCTTCAAGACCTCGTTGGCTCATATCCACTCCAGAGTTTCATTATCAACTGCTATTCAATGTAGCTGATTTGATCTTCTTTTGCCTGACTCCGGTCTGGTTTTCCAAGTAAATATTGTTGACGAAAGTAACTAAAATGAGAAAAAAGTTGTTGTGAGGCTTGAATATCGCCGACATTCTCTAAAATAGAAGCTGCAACTTCTGCTGTACAATGTTGATCTTCCCTTGCTGCTTGGCGAAGTATGTACTCACATTTACTTGCCTCATTTAAAGAAAAAAGGGGTAATGAATTGAGATAAGGGCTTTTGCGAAACATTTTGCGTGCTTCACTCCAAGTGCCATCAAGGAGAATAAACAAAGGTGGTTTGCTATTTGCAGGGAGTTGGTTGTATACAACACGTTCATTTGACGCATAGCTTTCAGGGAAGACAACATAAGCTTGCCTATCTGGTGTATTGATTAGATCAAGCAAGGCTTGTTCTGGAGCGGTTCGGGACCATAAAAAAGCCTGCGTGTTTGGCAATACATCGGCAATTAATTTCCCCGTATTACTTGGCTTCATCACTTCGGTATCATACATCAATAAACAAAATTGGCTTTTTGCAGGTTGATTGACAATCGTGTCACAAAGACATTGTTTTTCAGGTAATAAGCAAAAAGAGCAACGTTTTGTACGAAAACCTCGTGCTTTAAAAGGGCGAGTCGAAATCGAAAGTCGATATTGACGAAGTCGAAATACTGCATTGTCACGCATAACAGATTGACCAATACTCATAAAAAAGAATCGAATATTATCATGTTCAAAACAAACAAACTATTCAGTATGTTTTTATCATAAAAATCATACTGATATATTGGTTATGTATGAGATGGAGTTAATTATCAATTGATCCTGATTAGTTTATCGATTCCTGTGCGTGATTCTCTCGGTGACAGTTGCTAAACTATCATGTAATCTGCGCCCCTATTGCAGTTGGAGAGACAAATGAACGATTCTTATGAAGGTAAAAACGGCAAGGTAAAAGTAATGTATGTCCGTAGTGAGGACAATGCCGATAATAAACCTAAAAAACCATCCCGCCGTCCTGAAAATGGTCGTGGTGATAGCCGTGATAACAAACGCGGTGATAACCGTGACGACAAAAATCGTGATAATAGACGTGGTGATAACCGCGACGATAAAAATCGCGATAACAGACGTGGTGATAACAAATTTTCTCGTCGTGATGACCGCGGTGCAGGTAAGCCTTCAGGGCGTGGCGCATCACGTAATGAATCAAAACCTTCTCGTGATAGCGAAGGCGGAAGTTTTTCTCCATGGAAAACAGTTTCTCGCCCCGCTGGCGAAGAGGCAATTAAAGAGCACGATGGCATTACTGGTAAGAGCCAAATCGATCCTGAACAGTTGCGCCGCCAACGTTTAGAAGAAACGCGCATTTATGGTGAAAATGCGTGTCAGGCTATGTTTAAAAATCGTCCTGATGCCATTGTTCGCGCTTGGTTTTTACAAGATGTGACACCACGTTTTCGTGATGCACTAAAATGGATGGCTGCAAATCGTAAAGCCTATCATGTTGTTGAAGAAGAAGAGATGGTCAAAGCCGCTCGTACCGATCACCATGGTGGCGTATGCTTCTTAATTAAAAAACGTGTTGGTCATGATGCAGAAACCTATTTGAAAGATGCACCTGAACATGATTGTGTTTTAGCACTTGAAGATGTGGGAAATCCACATAACGTCGGTGCAATTATGCGTAGTTGTGCGCACTTTGGTGTGAAAGGGGTTATCTCTCCTGATTCCGCTGTATTAGAATCTGGTGCTGCTGTTCGTACCGCAGAAGGTGGTGCTGAATATATCCAAGGTATTGATGCTGATAACTTTGCTCAAACTTTAGATAAATTTAAAAAAGCGGGTTATACGCTGGTGGCAACATCAAGCCATAAAGGCAGTGTGCCATTATCAAAAGCACAGTTACCAGCGAAAATGGTACTGATCTTAGGTCAAGAGAAAGATGGCTTAAGTGAAAACACATTAAATCAAGGTGATATGAGCATTTACATCGGTGGTACTGGGCACGTTGAAAGCTTAAACGTCTCAGTGGCTTCTGGTGTGTTATTAGCAGAATGGTGGCGTCAGCACCAAGGCTAATCGCTTTATTGCTTTAAAGAATAATATAAAAAATCCCGCTTAAGCATTATGCTTTTTAAGCGGGATTTTTATTTATAAGATCTACGCTAATAGCATTATTTTCCTGGTGAGAATGGCGGTTTAGCAAACCAGACCACAATCATCATGATAAGAAAAATACCTGCAGCTAACCAAAAAATTTCATTGGCTGAAATAATCAATCCCTGTTCTGTAATAGTCTTAGCTAAATACGCTGACGCTTGTTCATTTGAAAGACCAAGATCATTCATTTGTTGGTACGCCATTTGCGAATCAGGATCGAGTGGATTAATTTTTTCTACAAAGGTTTCATGGTGAAGTGATTCTCTTTGTGTCCAAATTGTTGTGGTTAACGATGCGCCAATTGCCCCTGCCAATGTTCTTAAGAAGTTCGAAAGACTTGATGCTGATGCCATTTTTTCTGGTGGTAACCCAGATAATGTCATTGTCGTTAATGGCATAAAGAAACACGCAACTGCTAAACCTTGCCAGAATTGTGGCCATGCCACAGTGGCAAAGTCCATTCCTGGTTCGAAGGTATAAGCTCGCCAATAAAAACACACAGAAAACATAATAAAGCTAAAGCTGATGATATAACGTAAATCCACTTTACCACCAAACTTACCTATAATTGGTGTGATAATTAAAGGCAATAAACCTACGGATGCTGATGCTAATCCAGCCCATGTTGCTGTATAGCCAAAGACTTCTTGTAAAAGTAGTGGCAGTAAAACAATAGTACCAAAATAGATCATATAGGCGAGGCTGAGTGTGACGCAACCAATGGTAAAGTTTCGACTCTTAAAGAGTGAAAGATCTATCACTGGATGATCGTCTGTTAACTCCCAAACAATTAAGAAGCTAAGTGCGACCACCGCCACAATAGTGAGGACTATAATTTCTGTCGAATTAAACCAATCCAGCTCTTTCCCCTGATCGAGCATGATTTGCAAAGCGCCTATACCCACGACGAGTAAAACAAGGCCAATGGTATCTATTGGTTTAATTTCAGTTTTTGTTTCGCGCCCAGATAAGGTGTTTGATATACACATAATAATCAACACACCAAATGGAACGTTAATAAAGAATATCCATCCCCAATGATAGTTATCGCTGATGTAACCACCTAAGATAGGGCCTAAAATCGGTGCAACAACAATAGTCACTGACCATAGTGCAAGCGCCATATTTCGTTTTGCTGGTGGATAGTTATTCAATAACAAACTTTGTGACAAAGGAATAAGTGGTCCAGCTACTAAACCTTGAAGCACTCGAAAGAAAATAAGCATTTCAAGACTTTGCGAAATACCACAAAGCCAAGAGGTTAACGCAAAAAGTGCCGTTGACCACATAAAGAGTCGAACTTCACCAATACGTTTTGCTAACCAACCTGTAATTGGAATAGAAATAGCATTCGCCACACCAAAAGAGGTAATAACCCAAGTCCCCTGTGAGTTAGAGGCACCTAAGTTTCCTGCAATAGTTGGAATGGCTACGTTAGCGATTGTAGAATCGAGAACTTGCATAAAGGTTGCCAACGCAAGGGCGATGGTCATTAAAGCAAGTTTTCCTCCTTGTAATGGCTCTTTGATCACCTTTACACCTCGCCTTTATTGTCCTGCATTTTGTTCAATGATTTCATTGATCAGTTTATTAATCTCTGACATATCAATTGTTAAAGCATCAGTATGGTAAGCAGGTGTTTGGCGTTCGCTGTGTGATAATACTTTTCCATCAAGGTTAATCGTATCGACAGTCACTTCAGAAGAAAGACCAATACGTAGTGGTTTTTCCGCTAATTCTTTTTCATCTAATGAAATACGAACGGGTAAACGTTGAACGACTTTTATCCAGTTACCACTGGCATTTTGCGCAGGTAATAATGAGAAAGCACTCCCTGTTCCCATATCTAAACCTAATACCGTACCGTGATAAATGACTTTTTTGCCATAAAAATCAGTTGTGATTTTTGCTGGTTGGCCAATACGCATATTGGCGAGCTGGGTTTCTTTAAAATTGGCATCAATCCACATACCTGTTACAGGAACAACGGCCATTAACGGTTTACCTGGTGAGACTTGTGCGCCAACTTGAACGCTACGACGTGAAACATAGCCATCTGTTGGGCTTAAAATTTTAGTACGTTCTAAGGCAAGCCATGCATTACGAACATCAGTTGATGCTTGTAAAACAGAGGGTTGTTTTGCAATTGGTGTATTTAATATAATTGCCTGATTAGCATTATATTGCTCTCTTGCAACTTCTAAAGCCGCTCTTGCAGTAGAAACAGCTTCTCTGGCATGTTGAAGTTCTTCTTTACCAATAACATTGCGTTCGCCTAAAACTTCACGGCGACGAAGATCATTCTGTAATTTAGTGAGCTCTGTTTCGCGTAAAACGATGTTTGCTTTTAATTGACGGCCGTTGATGATTTGCTGATGCATTTGGCGAACACTATTAGCTAATGCTGTTTTTGCTTTTTCTAATGCCAGTTTTTCATCACTTGAATCTAATAAAACTAAGGGTTCACCTGCTTTTACAAAATCAGTGTTATCCACATAAACGGTGGTAACAGAACCAGAAATCTGTGGCATCACCATGATTTGATTGCCAGTCACATAAGCATTATCTGTTGTTTCATGATGTCTTAGCACCAAAAACCAATAAGCTGTATAAGCTGCGCCAGCAACAATAAATAGGATAGTTAGCAACAGTAGAACATTTCGGCGAGTTCGTTTTTTATTGCGAATGGGAGCCTGAGGGGGGGTATTTTCCTCATTAACACTCATTTAGAAGATCTCCATAAAACCAGAAAAACATCATTAGATATGTTTCCAGTATTAAAACTGGAAACATAATTATAAAGTCAATCTTAGAATAATTATTAGCGTGAAGGTAAATTATAAATGCTAATGGGTAAGTATGTTTGCCGATTTATGTCGTAAATAGGATTAGATCAATAAAACTATTTATTATGCAACTTATTCACAATCTTTTTCAGCCAAAGTATCTAATTGTAATAATAACTTACGCATTAGCGTTTCAAGCTGTCTTTGTTCGGATTGATCTAATACAGACCAGATTTGTTTTAAACACTGATGCTGCGGTGGTAATAAGCTATTTAAAAACTCTTCACCTGCATCAGTTAAATGGAGATGTAAACAACGGCGGTCATTATGACTTTCACGACGTTCAATCCAACCTTGCTTTTCAAGTTCATCAGCAATACGGGTTGCATTTGTTCTTGAAGAGCCCAAAGCTGCACTTAATTCTGATGGTTGAATACTACGATTTTCTGTCGTATCTAAAATCATTAGTGCCATAAATAATGTCTCGTTAATACCTTGAGACTTCAACATATTATTACGACTTTCAAGAAGTTTGCTTTGAACATGCATAGAAAGGCGAGTTAACAAAATTTCTTGATAAGGAATATCTTTGTTAAGCGATTTCTGTTGTGTAGCGCGAGTGTTTAGTAATTCTTCTGTTGGCGTAAATGAGCTTTCCATTTTTAGACACCTTGTTAGTTTCGAAAATTAGGATAATTTTGTTATCAACATGTTAAATAGTATATTAAACACACAATTTAGCAATTTTTATTATTTATAGTCACTATATTTTTTTGATTATGTTACCTGATTCATAAATTTTCTGAATGATAACACAAAAAAAAGATAGGTACTTATCTCTTTGCAATAAGTTAATAAAATCAATTTATCACTTATCTGACAATGAATAGTAGTCTATTTGCGAAAAAAGGGATCATTTTTTACGATAAAACACGTAATAAATTTATTATCACTATCAATGGTTGTTATGTAGATAGTATCGAAATGAAATTATTTATACAGTGCTTTATTGGGTGGATTGATATAATTTTCTTAATAAAGAATGGGATGATGATATACATTAATAGTAATCACGCTGTTAAAACATTCACATTTTATTCTGATTAGCGGGGGTTGAAGAAATAATATAACCCATCCTTGGGTCTAAAAATTATTCGGCGTGGATTATTGGATCATTTTTATAACCTAAAAACCAAACAATCAGACCGATAACACCAATGACTAATCCGGCGATAGAAACACCTGTCCATCCATATTGATGATAAGCATAACCTGATAGTAAAGATCCTAGCGCACCACCAATAAAATAACTTGTCATATAAGCGGCAGTCAGGCGGTTTCTAGCATCAGGTAAAATACGGTATATGGTGCTCTGATTGGTGACATGAACACCCTGAACAGCTAAGTCTAGCAGGACAACGCCAATAATAAAGCTGATGAGCCCAACCCAGTGATAATAAGGTGCAACAATGATAAAACCCCAAGAAAGAAAGAGGATGATTAATCCTACTGTGGTGGTTTTCTTGCCTTTTCCTTTATCTACTAATACACCCGCTTTACCCGCCATTAATGCACCTGCGGCACCTACAAGACCAAATAAACCAATCACGGCATCCGAGTAATTAAAAGGATCAGAAGCCAATAAAAAGGCCATTGAGGTCCACAATAAACCAAAGTGAGCAAAAATAAGAGCACCAACTAATGAGCGAGTTCTTAATACGGGAGTTGTTGCAAATAATTTGAAAATAGAACCTAGCAATTGGAAATAATTTAAGTTGGTTTCACTTTTATAAGTGGGTAAACAGCGCCATAAGGTGATGGCTAACATCGCCAGAAAAATACTGGCTATCCAGAAAATACCCTGCCAATTAGTAAATGACGCCATTAACCCAGATGCGGTTCTCGCCAGTAAGATCCCGAGTAAAAGGCCACTCATAATCGTTCCGACAGCCTTTCCACGTTGATGTGGCGCGGCAAGCGTTGCAGCAAAAGGAACAAGAATTTGAGCTACAACGGAGAACATGCCTGAGAGTGCAGTTCCTATTAACATCACCCAAATATTAGATGCCATGGCGGTAATTAATAGGCCACTTGCTGAAATTAATGTCATGGTAATAATGAGTGAGCGACGTTCAAAAATATCGCCAAGAGGCACTAATAACATTAACCCTATGGCATAACTTAATTGTGCGGTGGTGACAATAAATCCAGCCAAAGTAGCAGATATGTGGAAATAGTTTGCGATTGAATCAAGTAGAGGTTGTGCGTAATAGTTACTGGCAACAACCATACCTGTGGCAACCGCCATAAGTAAAATAAGACCTTTGCTTAGCGATGTTTGTGGTGCGGTGTTTTCCATAATACTCGTAACAAATCATTTGTAAGGTAAATGATAGTAACATGAGTCATTTTTTTGAGAAAAGAATTACTGTGATAGAAATGTTCAATTAATTTGATACAAACCCTTAGAATCTATTTCTATAACATATTGTTTTATATGATAAATAAATATTAGATTTTGCTTGTTAATAACTGAAAAGTGTAAAAAAGAGCATAGCCAAACACCATATCCATTGAATTGAAACGCCAATAACGGCAAAAGAAAATAGGCGTTTAGTCCCTAGCCAACGGGCTTCCATAGTCTGTTTTTGGGGACGTTTAGGAAATAATATAGAGAGACTTTCATCAAAACTAACATCGTCTTGATAACGATAAAGAGCTTGAAAAAAATGGCTATCAAGCCATAAACGAAAAAGATGATATTGCGTAAATAAAAATAAAAGAGAAGCAACAAAGAAAGCCAATTTATTGTGAAAATGAAGGCTAAATACAGGTAATGTGCTTATATAAGGTAACAGTGATAACAGCAGTAAATAGCGCCAACTTCGAGTTAAAGACACAATGACTTTACCACTAGTTTTTGTTGTCAGCATAGTTGCCTCGTTATCTATTTTGTTGGAAACGTGAATACCAAATTTGTAATGCCTCTTGTGTTTCTGAATTTAAAATCACTTGAGGGCGTGTTTGATACACCTGTTTTATTGCGTCTTCCAAAGTATCTACTGTGCCATTGTAAACGAGCCATGCAACCGCAATGGTTGCACTGCGTGAATAGCCTAATTTGCAATGAATATAAACAGTACCTACTTGGCTAAGTTGTTCCATAGACAACATGGCTTTGCTGATATCATCAGGAGATAATGGTAATAAATCGATTTGAGGTTGGGCTAGATAAAGCTGATTTTGGCTAAATTTGTTTCTTGGCCATTCACAGGTTAAATCAAAAACTGCATTCGCTTTTAATTTATAAAGTGGGCGTCCACCTAATAAAATACCTTCGGTTACTAAACTGGGTGTTTGGCAGCGAGTTAAATAATAGCGATAAGTACACCAAGCAAAAAAGCGATAAGGTAATAGGATTATCTGTGCAGAAAGGGGAATTTCACCCTGTGCATTTTTTTGAAAAATAGAAGCTCCAGCCCCTAAATAACCTAAAGTCACAAAAGTTAATGTGATTGCAGGCCAGAGAAAAACCCAAAAGAAACCTTGTAAACCAAAAGATAACAGGTAGAACACCATTGCTGATAATGCATAGTTTTTACCAATACGTAAACTGCGTTTGCTGCCAGTAAAATGCCATTTCCAACGTGAATTTATTGGCAATAAATAACAGATAAATACGCCAACACCAAAGCCTGTAATAATATCAATAAAGTGATGCTGCCATGTTGTCAGTACAGAAACAGCAATAAGCAATGACCATAAATTTAAAAACCATTGCCATGATTTAGGCGTATGTGCGCGAAAACGTAACCAAAGTATCCACAATAAGATAATGTGCAAAGAAGGGGCTTGATTATAAGGTAAATCAAAACCTTCTAATTGGGTAAATAACCAACCAGAAAATCCTTCTGTTGTTGGGCGAATAAAACTAAATTTTAAAGGAAATAATAAAAAACCAGCACAAGCAATAAGAGAGGCCACAATTAAACGTAGTCCATGTATAAATTGTTCTCTCAATGTTGTACAAATAATCAGTGAAATACCATAGGCAATATTCACACTCCAATAAGGAATGATTGTCCAAGGTAAAAAAGGGATCGCTTTTTCCCACGAATAAACAAAAGAAGGAACATCAGATAAAGTGGAAGTGTAAGTGTTAACTTGCATATAAGTTAAATAGAAAAATGGGGCAAGAAACAACTGCCATACAATACCAGCAAGCCAGATATTTTTTCTCGATGATGTTATTTGAGTGTGTTGGGTTCCACCCATACTAAAATTCCTTTCTTTGTTTATGTTTCTATTTTTACAACAACTTAAAACTATCGCTATATGTTGCCATATAGCGATAGCTCAGTTATTGATGGTGCATTCCGTTAGCGACGTTTTGCTATTGATACACTGAAAATACCCCAATGATCAATTTGTTGATCTAACTTCTCAAAACCAGCTTCATTAACTAAAGCATCCATTTCACCTTGACTACGGCAACGCATGATCCAAGGTTGTCCATTTTGGTGACTCGGTAATACACGCGCAATCATTTCAAGTTGGGGGTGCCAAGGTTGACAGGTATAAATTAATAAACCGCCACTTGGTATGGCTTGCGATAGCCCTTTTAAAGACTCTTTTAACAGATGATTTTCAGGGAATAATTCATAGAGCCCGCTGACAATACCTAACGTTGGTGAAGGCGAAATAGTACTCAAGCTTTCTGCATCAAACGCGTTACCTTCTTCAAAACGCACTTTATCTTCTAAGTGACGTTCTTTAATCACCATTCTGCCTTGTTCAACGTTAATAGCGCTATAATCGCGCATTAAAATCGAATCGACCTTACCATAATCATTAACAGCATCAAAAAGATAGCGACCTTGTCCTGCGGCGATATCCATAATATGCACAGGCATATTATTTTGTATTAATTGGCGAATGGCATAACGAATTGTATTTTCAATATTAATTTTTCGTTGGCGAATACCTTGCCAACCAATACTATTTAAATATTGTCTATCAACGACACGACCAAATAAGCCTTTTCCCTGCGGTTGATTACGATAGACATAATCTAGAGTTGATCCAGAATCAAAACCTTTATCGTAACCCAGAGCAACACCTTCAGATGCTTTACCTAAAGTGCTCATAGAACGGCTAAGTATTTTGTAATAAAGTCTTTTTGGACAATATGTAGGAAGAGGGGTTTGTAATGAGCGATAAACATCTGCACTATGGCTCCAAGTATCTTCATGCTGGTAATCATGTTGATAAAGTGGTTGTGCAAATAATTTTTCAATAAAACTGCGCATTTTATTGATAGGGATAACTCTATCTTTCTCACCTAAGGTATCGTGGTAAAAACCCGGCAGGACATGTTTTTCTTTGATTGATGTGTTTAAACGTTCATAGAAAAGATGTTGAGGCTTGGCGTGAACGACATGATCATTGCCTGAAATAAATAACTGTGTTGGTAAAGTAATCGCGTTTGCATCTTCAACAACACGATCTGCTGTTTTATAAAGCTCTAATAAAATATTGACAGCAATAGGGCGAGTGATTAGTGAGTCTTGGTTAAAAGAGTCGATACGACTTTGGTCATGGGTTAGGTATTTCGCTTTCACATACGAATTAACATAAAAAAGCCCGCGAACTTTTTGCATTAAGGCAAGACCTGTACGTGCAAAAGGAACATATAATTTCACTTTAAATGCAGGAGAAGCTAACACCATGCCGCGAATTTTTGGGGCGTAATCGTGTACCCAACCGGTAACTAAAACAGCACCTACACTTTGACCAACAACCAGAATATTCTCCATTGGAATACTATAGTTAGAAGAAACGTAATGAACGAATTCGTCTATATCTTTTATTGATGTTCCCATTGATGGGCTATAACCGCGAGCACCTTCATTTTTACCATGCCCACGGGCATCCCAAGCAAACATTGAAAAATCAGGAAGATCTAACTCATCAACGAGATGAGCAACACGACCTGAGTGCTCATGTCCTCGGTGAAATAAAATAATTGCTTTTGGCTCAGTGGTAATTTGAGCAGGCCAATGACGATAATACAACGGTGTCTTATCGCTGGTGGTAAATTCAGACTCAATCATATTCCTTTGAGTTTGATATTGCGGCTGTTGATTCATAACGATGTATCCTTATCTTTATCTGTCATCGTTGCTTCTTTTAGTGCGCGATGAATTCGGTGATAACAAGTCAACAAAAGTAATAAATTAATAATAATAAAAAGATAATGTGTGCTTTCTGATAATGTCAGTGAGGGGAATAATCCGATAAAAAATGCGATAGTACCAAAAATAAAGGCTCTATCACTTTTTCCCATCGGGCCATCATAACGACGAGAAGCATTAATAGTTTGGGCTAGAACACCTAAGAACTCAGTCATTATCATTAAAAAAAGTGCCAGCATGATCCACCAGTAGGCTTGTGGAAAAATAAAAGCAAAAGGTAGATAGAGTGCAATGTCTGAAATAACATCGCTGGCTTCGTTTAATATCGCCCCAAGCGCACTTTTTTGATTATGTTCTCGTGCAAGCATGCCATCTATGGCATTAAGCGCCATACGAAAAAAGAGGACAAAAGGGAGTAATAAAAATAAACGAGGGGAAGGATAAAGTAAAAGTAACCCACCAACGGCAATGGATAACAGTAAAGCAGAGAGCGTGACCTGATTTGCGGTGATCCCTTTTGTGAATAACTGTTCTACATAAGGGCGCAATAGAGATTGAAATTTTGGTTTTAGGTCATAAATTGTCATGACGCATCCTTGTGTTCAAAAGTGCGTATATTACCTCAAAATTATTATTTTATTATTAGCTGATTTTTATCCCATTGAATATCTTTATTTCAATGGTTTAATTTATTTAAGATTTAAACATAAAACTAATATCTGAAATTTACTTGAATTAATAATTATTTAGCGCCTTAAAAAAGGGAAAATAAGATACGCATAATTGTAATTATCAGACTGTTCCGTGTCTATTTTATTCTTTTTATTTTAATAATGATTAAATTTTCTTTAGTAATATGTTAGTAATTATAATTAGAGAATAAAATGAGAGGAATGAAATAAGGAATATCAAATACCTTATAGTAACTAATGAAATTAGTTTAATTTATTAAAAATATCATTTTAGATAAAATTTAAATCTAACAAGAGTGTATCAATAGAGTAGTTATCTGTATTGAGTGATAAATGCAAAAAAACTAGATAATGATAATTATTATCATTATCATAATTAGCGCTGTTAGTTACAGCTCTAACCATCTATCAAACTAATAACCATACAAAAAGATACTACTATTATGATCCATTTCTTAGCAAAAAATGATGCTTATCGTCAGGGAATTGGGATATTTTCATTTTCGTCATCAGCGATTGCATTATTATTGACTTCACTCACTTCGTTAAATAGCTATGCAACTGAAAGTGTAAAACCAGAAATAACAACATCCATAAAGTCGGAGAGTCCTGTACAACCAAAATCGAGTGAAAAGATTATTCTTGAACCTATCTATGTATCAGGTGAGCTCAATTCGAGTGTTGATGCAGGAAGTACCGTTCTGACATTAAAAGATATCGACAGAATTCAGCCTAATAATATTGCAGAGCTGGTGGATAAATTACCCGGAATTTCATCATCGGGCTCACCAAGGCCAGGCGGTCAAACATTAAATATCTGGGGGATGGGTAATCCTGAAGATATTAAAATCACCCTTGATGGTACACCTAAAACCTTTGAGAAATATCGCCAAGGTTCAATTTTTATTGATCCTGAATTAATACGTCGTATTGATGTTGATAAAGGGCCTCATAATATTACTCAAGGAAATGGCGGATTTGGTGGTTCAGTGAGAATTGAAACCAAAGATCCCGATGACTTATTATTACCCGATCAGAATATTGGGATGTTTTTAAAATACGGACATCATACTAACGACAGACAAAATCGTTATAGTGGTGCGGTATATGGCAAATTACTTGATGGTCAAGCTGACGGATTATTCTATTTTAACCGTCGTGAAAGTGATGATCTGCGACGCCCTGATGGAACTAAATTTGGCTATTCACAGTCAGACCAAGATTCTTTTTTAATTAAAACGAATATCTATTTAACTGAAGCACAAACATTAACGTTATCAGCATCACGATCAGAAAGTGATGGTTGGACACCTTGGGCGGCTAAACGGGATGAATTAGCTAAACCTAGCCAAGCTGAAGTGGATAAATATGGCTTTGATGCGGCGATGAAACGTAAATTAGTTTATCGTGATCAAAAAGATGACACCTTCAGTGTGAAATGGAATATTCAGCCAATTGATTCTGATCTAATTAATTTAACGCTTACCTACGGTTATTCAAAAACTAAGCAAAACGATAGTCGCCCAGAGACAGCAAGCTCCTATTTTAGCAGCAGTATGGGGAATCAAAGTTGGGTAGATTATCGAAATCATCAAATTGAAATTAAAAATGAAAGCACTATTATGCAAGGTGCTTTAGAGCATAAAGTATTAGTGGGAACACGTTGGCATCGTAATGATCGTGATGTCTTAATGTTTACTCGTGATAAAGCTAAGAATCCAAATTACAACTATGGATATTATGCGCCTCCTTATATGCCAGAAGGTACGCAAACGACAACCAGTTTCTATCTTCAAGATTCGATGAGTTATAGAAACCTGACGATAACACCAGGCGTTCGCTACGATATCGTTAAAAATAAAGGCAAAGGAAGCCGAGCTATCACTTATCAAGATCCGGATCCCTATTATGGCCATGATTATTCGGATGTGACTTATAGCGGGGCAACGCCTCACTTAGGTTTATTATGGAAAATGAATCAGAATTTCAGATTCTTTGGTGATCTAACCTATACATGGCGAGCGCCATTGATTGATGAGCAGTATGAAGTTCAAGGAAGTGTTTCTAGCTTAACGGGAACAAGTCGCCACCTAGATAAAGAAACAGTAAGAGCTGCACGAATTGGTGCAATTGCAGACTTTGAAAGTGTTATTCAGCAAGAAGACCAACTGCAATTAAGAACAACACTGTTTGATACTCGTGGTAAAGACGAAATCTTCCGCCGCCGTGGTGTCTATTGTGAAAGCCAAAAAGTGGATGGGCATAATGGAAATTGTCCGCCTTCAATAGGTAATTACCGTAATTTACCAGGTTACCATATTCAAGGGTTGGAAATTGAAGCCTTTTATAATAGCCCTAATGTATTCGGTCGTTTAGCGTATTCAACAATGAAAGGAAAACGTGACCAATCACCGCGTGATCCGTGGTTTGGTCAAAAAACATGGATTGCAGAGATCCAGCCTGACGCTTTACATGCCACCCTTGGCGTAAAAGTACCAAGTATTAATGTCAATATGGGATGGACGGGCGATTTTATTGGCGCTCAACGCCGCTCGCCAATGGATGCTGATCCTGATGCTGGCTATTGGTCATTACCAAAAAGTAAAGGTTATGCAATCCACGGTTTATTTGCGAATTGGGAACCTTCTTTTATAGATAATACTGAGGTTCGTTTTACGGTCGCAAATTTATTTAACCGTGATTATTACCCTTATTTAGGTGAATCAGTTTCAGGTGTAGGACGTGATTATCGATTTACTGTGGTAAAACGTTTCTAATATTACTGAAAATAAAAACCGCGGCCTTTGGTCACTTAAACAAATAAACCCCATAGATATTATGGGGTTTATTGTCATTTAGAATTCAATACTCAAGATATTGAATTAATAACCGTGTGATGCAGAAGTTGCAATCATTGCCATCATGGTAGTGAAGAAGAAAATAAAGAAAAGAACAGCCATAATGATACTAATAATAAAGTAAATAAAGCCCGCTCTGTTCCATGTTTCTTGCACTTTCATAAAGGTTTCAACAGAATCGTAATCACCATTTTTCCAAGCCCATTCATTCCCTTTAATACCACAGACAAAGATCCAAACAAGATTAAGTAAAGGAACAAGTACTAATAATGGAAGATAAGATTTATTACCAAAACCCCAAATAATATTAAACATGAAAGCACCCCAGTTCCAACGTTTAATTTCTTCAGGTACTGGTTTGTTAGTGTAAGACACAGTTTATTCCTTATTTAAAATAATAAATATAAAAATGAAAATGCCAAAATGGCAACTGGAGAAAGGAATAATCATAATTGAATAAATGAGAGAATGAAAGACAGGTATATCTTTGCCATTAATAAAAAGAATAATCTTAATAATAAAGTTGTATTAAGATCTTTTAATTTTTATATAAACTCGTTTTGCCTAATTACATGTAATTTTAGTTTTTTATAAATAAAAACAGGCCACAATAATGTGACCTGTTTTGTGATAATCTTAATTTAAGATTATTTATTGATTACTTTACAGCAGCCTGAGCTTGTTCAATCCAACCATCAAAGGTTTTTTGATGTGCTTTGATCCATGCATTAGCATGACGTTCAATATCTGCTTGTGATTTTTGACCATTATGCATACGCAAGTTTTGCGCATTAATATCGGCAACAGACACTTTCATGACTTCAAAGAGTTTTGCCGCAGCGGGATTTTCTTCAGCCCATTTTTTATTTGCTGCAATATGCATAGTACTTGGTGGAAAGCCGTAGTTTTTACCATTTGCTAATGTGGTATCGGTTTTATCATCACCTGGTAACGAAGAGAAGGGGACTTGTAACCAAACAACATCTTTATCCGGTTTTAATACATCACTTATCCAGTAAGGCGTCCATGTGTAATAAAAAATGGGTTTGCCTTCTTTATAGCGAGTAATGGTATCTGCCATCATTGCCGCGTAATTGCCTTGGTTATGTGTAACAGATTTTTCTAATCCATAGGCTTTTAAGTGGTTGTTGATCGCTTCTTCACAACCCCATCCCGGATTACAACCTGTTAAATCAGCTTTGCCATCACCATTGGCATCAAATAATTTGGCAATTTTAGGATCTTTTAATTGCTCAATATTCGTAATGTTATATTTCTCTGCTGTTTTTTTATCAATCAAGTAACCTTGAGCTGCATTAACGACATAATCCCCTTTACGATAAAAGGTATTATCACCTCCTGCCGCTGCATATTGTGAATTATGAAGAGGAACCCAACTGACTGCCATAAAAGTTGCATCACCATTGGCGATAGAGGAATAAGCAACGTTATAGTCAACTTCTTTAATTGGCTGAACAGTGTAACCTAATTGTTCTAGTGCTTTATTGACGATTAAAGTTTGAAAGGTTTCTTCAGAAATCGTACTTTGCACGGGTTGAACCGAAATCCCTTTTCCAGGTAAATCAGCAGCGGATAACTGGGTGCTTATCAGTGTGGCGGACAATACTGTTGCCCAGATAACTGGATTACGCATAGTTTTTCCTTCTGTTGTGATGGTAAGAGATAAATAGCGACAGCGAACTGTCGCCTCTATTTCTTGTATTGATTGAACGTGTTGTTCTTTATTGATTTTTGATACTGATTTTTAATAAATAGTGAAAATATTTATTACGATGCTTTTTTGCCAAAGAGTCGACAAATTAAACCGATAGGTCCTGTCATATACCAGCATCGATTGCCTTTATGACGGCTGTTTTGACCTAAAGATTGTGTTAATCGGTCAAGAATAATGGCGAGGATAACAATACCTGCACCTCCTACGGCAGCAAGTCCCATATCAAGGCGACCTATACCGCGTAATACCATTTGACCTAATCCACCAACGGCTATCATTGATGCAATAACAACCATTGAAAGTGCTAACATCAGTGTTTGGTTTACACCAGCCATAATCGTTGGCATGGCGAGTGGCAATTGCACTTTAAACAGCATTTGACGAGGATTTGCACCAAATGATTGTGCTGCTTCAATTAAATCTTCAGGAACTTGTTTGATCCCTAAAATAGTCAATCTCACAATAGGAGGTAAGGCAAAAATAATGGTGACCACAACGCCGGGTACGTTACCAATACCAAACAGCATGACAATAGGTACTAAGTAGACAAACGCAGGTGTTGTCTGCATTGCATCCAGTAAAGGCCGAACAATTTTGGATGCTCTATCACTGTTAGCTAACCATATTCCTAATGGGAGCCCGATAATAAGACAAAACAGTAATGAAGTGAGTACCAATGCAAGGGTAACCATCGCTTCAGACCAAGCACCAATCGCACCAATTAATATTAATGAGATAAAAGAAGCAGCACCCATGACTTTGCCTGAAAGTTGCCATGCAATCAGAGAAAACAGAATAATGGCGATAGGTGCTGGCATTGAGGTTAAGAAATTTTCAAAACCACTTAATACCAAATCAACCGGTACACGAATACCTTGGAAAACAGGGCGAAAGTGCAACACAATCCAGTCAATCGCTTCGGTAACCCATGAATCTAATGGGATCAGCGTATTGTGAAATGGGTCCATGAGATTGAATGAATCGGGTGCGACATCCGTCGGTGCGGCATCTAGCCAATCACTGCCAGCGGATGAGGTGTCAATATTTTCAGTACCACTTCCTGCACCCCACGGATCGACGTCTGTTGTACTGGTGTCTGTTGTTGCCCAAGGATCATCATTTACGTGATTGGTTGTCTCTTGTGCAGTTTCGTTTGTCGCAGTCTCTTGGATCTTTGTATCCAAAGCTGTATTTTGATCTGTTGTATTACTCATTTGGCGTCTCCTTATCCAGTGCTTGTAGTAACATTCCTTTAGAAATTAAGCCGATATAACGGTTTTTTTCATCAATAACAGGAATTGCACAGGGAGATTGTGCAACCGTTGAAATCAGCTCGTTTAACGGTGTATCACCATTAATGGCACAAGGCTCAGGTAAAATAGCTGACTCAATAGGTTGTTTATTCTTCAGCGCCTCTTCAAGAGACATAACGGAAACAATACCAACAAATTTTCTTCCTCGTTCAATGAGATAGCCAAAGTTTCTATCTTCATCTTCGAGCACTTTTAATGCAGAGCGAGGACCAAAACCAGGTGCAACATGCAGTAAGGTTTCTGGGCGACGTTTGGCTATATCTTTTGCACTAAATACGTGACTAATATCAACACCACGGAAAAACGTGCGCACATAATCATTTGCTGGATTGTTGAGTATCTCATCTGGTGTTCCCGTTTGGACAACAACGCCACCTTGCATAATGGCAATTCGATCACCAATACGCATCGCTTCATCCAAATCATGAGAGATAAATACAATGGTTCGCTGCTTATCGCCTTGTAAGCTCAATAACTCATCTTGCATTTCAGTACGAATTAACGGATCAAGTGCTGAAAAAGCTTCATCCATTAACAAAATATCAGGATCATTAGCAAGCGCACGTGCAAGGCCGATACGTTGACGCATCCCACCAGAAAGCTCATCAGGCCAAGAGTTTGCGTAACTACCCAAGTTGACTTGCTCTAAGGCATCCATCGCTTTTTTATAACGCTCGTCTTTGCTTAACCCCGCGAGATCCATTCCAAATGCAGTGTTATCAAGCACATTCATATGAGGCATCAATGCAAATGATTGAAACACCATACTGATTTTTTTACGACGAACTTGTCGTAATTCTTTATCTGACATGGTGGCAATATTTTCACCATCAATAAGCACCTCTCCCTTTGTCGGAGAGATCAGACGATTGAGAAGGCGGACTAGAGTGGATTTACCTGAACCAGATAAACCCATGATGACAAATATTTCGCCTTCTTCAATTGCCAGATTTGCATTTTGAACGCCCACCGTAAGCCCTGTTTTATCAAAAATCTGATCTTTATTCATACCTGATTCTAATAATTCAAAAGCGCGTTTAGGGTGCTCGCCAAATACCTTGTAGAGATTTTTTACTTCGAGTTTAATTGCCATGCAATATAGTGTTTCCTATTTAAATATTGAAAGGAATAAATTAAATATTAATATATAAGGGTTGTTATTTTCCTAAATAAGATTTTTAGTAAGGGAAATACCCTACCATAATGATTGAGTCTGACAACCCTATGTTAATTATAATTAATTAAATAATTTGGCTGTATTTTCTTTATTTTTAATATGATTAATAATTAAATAAAGTGAAATAAATAAAATTTATTAAAAGAGATATTATCTTCTAACTAACTGAAATAACTTTGTTTTTAGAGATATTATTATTTTGATTAGGATCTCAATAAAAATGGAGACTCAATATCGGAATAGAAGGGGAAAAGAGATGAAAATTAAATGAAAAAAAATCACAATACATTAGTTAAATTAATATTTGTTACCCTATAATAAGCGCTATCTACTCAATATAAGCTAAAATCATTCGAAAAAAATTGATTTTTTGACAATATTGAACGGCAAAAATCAATCAATTAGATTGTTTAGTGAACAAATAAAAATACACCAAAAAATAGTCTATATTTTTCAGTGTATTATGTTTTATATGTGATACATAATTAAATTGAATGCATTGTGTTATTTATCTTAACTTCAACTAGGCTAATAAACCTTAAAAATCCCAATCATCGTCTTCCGTGTTAATGGTTTTTCCAATAACATAAGATGAACCTGAACCAGAGAAGAAATCGTGATTTTCATTTGCATCTGGTGATAATGAAGAAAGAATTGCAGGACTGACATCAGTTATTTCATCTGGGAATAAAGCTTCATACCCTAAATTCATTAATGCTTTATTTGCATTATAATGAAGAAATTTTTTGACATCTTCTGTCCAACCTACAGTGTCGTAAAGATCTTCGGTATATTTCACTTCATTGTCATATAAATCTAATAATAATGAGAAAGCAAAATCTTTAATATCTTGTTTTTCTAATTCTGATTTATTTAATAACTGATTTTGAAATTTGTAGCCAATGTAATAACCATGAACGGCTTCATCCCTAATAATAAGACGAATTAAATCGGCTGTATTGGTTAATTTTCCTCGGCTTGACCAATACATTGGTAAATAGAATCCTGAATAAAATAAAAAGGATTCTAAAAAGACGCTGGCGATTTTTTTCTTTAAAGGATCTTTATCTTGATAATAACGCAAAATAATTTCTGCTTTCTTTTGTAAGTAAGGATTTTCCTCACTCCAACGGTATGCCTCATCGACATCGGTTGTTAAGCAGAGTGTAGAAAATATCGAACTGTAAGAGCGAGCATGAACCGCTTCCATAAAACAGATATTAGATAATACTGCTTCTTCATGAGGCGTGAGTGCATCAGGCATTAAAGTAGGTGCGCCTACGGTGTTTTGGATCGTATCAAGCAAAGTTAGCCCTGTGAAAACACGGATCGTCAGTTTTTTTTCAGCTTGAGTCAGCGTGTTCCATGAGGGAATATCATTAGAGAGTGGAATTTTTTCAGGTAACCAAAAATTCATGGTTAAACGGTTCCAAACTTCTAAATCTTTTTCATCTTCAATGCGATTCCAGTTAATCGCATTAACGTGGCTTAATAAAGGTGATGACATGCTATGTTCTCCTTATTGTTATTATTAAAGTGCGCACGAAACACAGCCTTTGATTTCAGTACCTGCTAATGCAGATTGTCGAATACGAATGTAATACAAGGTTTTAATACCTTTACGCCATGCGTAAATTTGCGCTTTGTTGATATCTCTTGTTGTGGCTTCATCAGAAAAGAACAACGTCAGTGATAATCCTTGATCGATATGTTGTGAAGCTTCGGCATAGGTATCGATAATTTTCTCAGCTCCAATTTCATATGCATCTTGATAATATTGACGGTTTTCATTGGTCATAAAGGGAGCAGGGTAATAAACTCGCCCAATCTTACCTTCTTTTCTGATCTCTATTGGCGCGGCAATAGGATGAATACTTGATGTAGAATGGTTTATATAGGAAATAGACCCTGTCGGTGGTATTGCTTGTAAGTTTTGATTATAGATCCCATGCGTCATAATAGATTGCTTGAGAGTCTGCCAATCTTCCTGTGTTGGAATATGAATATTAGATTGGCTAAATAGCTGGTGGACTTTTTGAGTTTTAGGCAACCACTGTTGTGATACATATTTATTAAAATATTCACCCGTTGCGTATTTTGAATTTTCAAAACCTTTAAAGTGCTGCTTTTTCTTAATCGCTAATTGATTTGAAGCTAATAACGCATAGTAAGTGACGGTATAAAAATAGATATTAGTAAAATCTAACGCTTCCTCAGAGCCATAATAAATCCCTTCACGGGCTAAGTAGCCATGTAAATTCATTTGTCCTAAACCAATGGCATGAGAAGCGAGATTACCTTTTTCAATAGAAGGAACGGACTCAATTTTCGTCATTTCAGAGACATTACTTAATGCCCTAATTGCAGTGCTGACGGTATGTGCAAAGTTAGGTGAGTCCATAGCCATAGCAATATTCATAGAACCTAAGTTACAACTGATATCATGACCGATATGGCGATAACTTAAGTCAGGGTGATACTCACTTGCGCTGTTGACTTGCAAGATTTCAGAGCAAAGATTGCTCATGTTAATTCTACCAGCGATAGGATTGGCGCGATTTACTGCATCTTCAAACATGATATAAGGATAGCCAGATTCAAATTGAATTTCGGCAAGTGTTTGGAAAAACTCTCTCGCTTTAATTTTTTTCTTACGAATTTGCGCGTTATTCACCATTTCACTGTATTTTTCACTAATACTGATCTCTGACATAGGTACGCCATAAACACGCTGTACATCATAAGGTGAGAAGAGATACATATCTTCATTGCGTTTCGCTAATTCAAAAGTGATATCAGGGATAACAACGCCTAAAGAGAGGGTTTTTATTCGCACTTTTTCATCCGCATTTTCTCTTTTTGTATCAAGAAAATGGTAAATATCTGGATGATGTGCATGAAGATAAACAGCACCAGCTCCTTGCCTTGCGCCTAACTGATTGGCATAGGAAAAAGCATCTTCAAGCATCTTCATAACAGGAACAACGCCAGAAGATTGATTCTCTATACGTTTAATTGGGGCACCAGCTTCACGTAAATTAGTCAGCAAAAATGCAACGCCACCGCCACGTTTAGAAAGTTGTAATGCGGAATTTACCGATCGACCGATAGACTCCATATTATCTTCTATACGCAGCAGAAAGCAGGAAACCAATTCACCACGCTGTTGCTTTCCACAATTTAAAAAAGTCGGTGTTGCGGGTTGAAAACGGCCACTAATGATTTCATCAACAAGATGAAGTGCAAGATCAGTATCACCCTGTGCAAGCGTGAGAGCCACCATGCAAACGCGATCTTCATAGCGCTCAAGGTAGCGCTCGCCATCAAATGTTTTTAAGGTGTAACTGGTGTAATACTTAAAAGCGCCAAGGAACGATTGAAAGCGAAACTTTTTGCTATAAGCATGTTTGAATAGCTGTTTGATAAAGGCAAATTCATACTGTTCTAACACTTGAGCTTCGTAATAGTGTTGTTGAACTAAGAATTCTAATTTTTCTCTTAGATCATGAAAAAATACTGTGTTTTGATTTACATGCTGACGAAAAAAATGGTGTGTCGCTAATTTGTCTTTATCAAACTGAATATTACCTTGATCATCATAGAGATTTAGCATGGCATTCAATGCATGGTAATCCAGTTGTTCTGTTGATTGTGTCATGTTAATTATCTCGTGACGCATTGGTCAGTAAGGCTTGACCAAAATGTGCTTAAACCTGTTTTTACGCGGTTTACATCTTCTGGCGTACCTAATAATTCAAATCGATACAAAAAAGGAATTTGGCATTTTTGTGCAATAATATCGCCTGCTAATCCGTAAGCTGCACCAAAGTTAGTATTTCCAGAAGCAATGACTCCACGTATTAATTGACGGTTTTCAGGAATATTTAAAAACTGAATAACCGCTTTAGGCACTGCACCTTTAGCACCACCGCCGCCATAAGTTGGGCAAAGTAACACAAAAGGTTGTGTTGCAAGCAAGGTTTCATCTTCAATAATTCTGGTCGCCTTTAAATTGAGCTTTTGTACAAAGCGATGGCAGTTTTCAGAACGACTTGAAAAATAGATCAAAGGTGCAGTTTGCATGAGATGCTCCTTTAGAGCGTGATCTGTCTGATTTTATCAGGGCAGAAACCCGACCAATGTTGTTCACCGTGAACAACTACAGGTACTTGGCGATATCCCATAGAAACAATGTGAGCGAGGGCTTGTGTATCTTTGGTGAGATCAACTGCAACAAACGGAATATTTTTCTGTTTTAAGGCGCGTTCTGTGGCACTGCATTGAACGCAATTCGGTTTGGTATAGAGGATAACAGACATAAAAATAACCCTTATAAAAATATGGATGTGTCTGTTTTCACATCCATAATGAGAAGTCCTTAAATACTATATATAGATTTATTTATTTTCAACCATACAATATATGGTGATTTTCATTTTTGATAATGATTATCATTAAAATTAAATAGTTAGTGAATTAATTTTATTTTTAGATCGCTCGATTGATCAATTTTTATTAGATATACGAGTAATTAGATGATTGCTTTACCAATCAAGCATGATTTAATCTTGTTATTAAAGACAAATCAGCAGAGAAAACATTATGTACCAAGACTATCTCGATGCACCGAAAGGATTTCCAAAACCCTATATCTCTATCACTGCAAATGAAAAAGGGATCACAAGTCTCTATTTTGTGAATGATAAAGAGGTTGCTGTAAACACAAGCCCCGTGATTAACCAATGTATGCAACAATTAAAAGAGTATTTTGCGGGTAAACGCACGACGTTTTCAGTGCCATTAGCGCCTGAAGGAACTGAATTTCAAAGCCGTGTTTGGAAGACATTACAGACAATCCCTTATGGTGAAATTTGGAGCTATAAAAAATTAGCGCTTACATTAGGTTCGATCAATTATTGCAGAGCGGTAGGAATGGCAAACTCGCGCAATCCAATTTCTTTAATTATTCCTTGCCACCGAGTGATTGGTCATAACGGTAAGTTGGTCGGCTATACTGGTGGATTAGATATTAAGCGTTGGCTACTTCACTATGAAAAAGTAGAAATTGATGAATAGTTCAGATTGTAAGTATTAAGTATTGTTTCTTAAGTGAACTATGCGTTAAGGCATGGGATTTGTCTGAATATTAATCATTTGGCAGAAAAAAAATGTGAGTTTCGTGATCTAGACTGTGGACAGGGAATCATCATTTTTGTTTTACTATAGCCAACGCAAAACGCTTGCGTTTATTTTCTATTTTAAAGGTAAACTTGATGTCTAAATTAAAAGGTAACGTTAAGTGGTTTAACGAAACTAAAGGTTTTGGTTTTATCACTCCAGAAGATGGCAGCAAAGATGTATTTGTACACTTTTCCGCTATTACATCAGAAGGCTTTAAAACCCTTGCTGAAGGTCAAAAAGTAGAGTTTGAAGTTACTGACGGCGCGAAAGGGCCATCTGCTGCAAACGTTGTCGCTATCTAATTAACGACTTCTTTGAGACAGTAAAAACCCGTTTTTTAACGGGTTTTTATATTTCTAGAGCAAAACCTGTTTTTTAACGGGTTTTTATATACCTAGAGCAAAGCTCGTTTTTTAACGATTTTTACATTCCGAGTATTAGATCTCTCGTAGTAACCAAAACGCAAAAGCGGTCATTAAAAATGAACCCGCCAAGTTAGCGCCCATCGTACTTAATGCCCATCCTATCTTTCCTTCAGTTAAGAGTGCGACAACTTCGACGGAAAAGGTTGAAAATGTTGTCAAACCGCCACAAAAGCCTGTAGTTAGCATAATTTTCCAAATAGGATCAATATGTGGCGCTTTGCTAAACCAAGCGATACCAAAGGCAATAATAAAAGCACCAATGCAGTTCGCAATAAAGGTGCCCGTAGCAAAATGAGGAAAAATAGAATTTAGGCGGTAGCTAATCAGCCAGCGCAATACGCTACCTAAACCACCACCTATAAATACAGCAATTGCAATGTTAAGCATGAGAGATTAATTGTTATTTAACCTCAATCCCTTGAGCTTGAAGATCAGCATGATAAGACGAGCGAACAAACGGCCCACAAGCTGCATGGGTAAAGCCCATCGCAAGTGCTTGCTCTTTCATATATTCAAACTCATCAGGACTGACGTAGCGTTGAACAGGAAGATGGTGACGACTTGGCTGTAAATATTGCCCTAATGTCAGCATCGTTACCCCATGTTTACGCAGATCACGCATAACGTCAATAATTTCTTCGTTGGTTTCCCCAAGACCGACCATTAAACCCGACTTAGTGGGAATGTCTGGGTGAGCTTGCTTAAAACGCTCTAACAATGTCAATGACCATTGATAGTTAGCACCTGGACGTACTTGACGATAAACGCGAGGAACGTTCTCTAAGTTATGGTTGAAGACATCAGGTGGTGTGTCTGTGAGGATCTCAAGAGCTTTATCCATACGACCACGGAAGTCAGGGACTAATGTTTCAATACGGATCGTTGGATTTTTTGCACGAATTGCAGCAATACAATCAGCAAAATGTTGAGCACCGCCATCACGTAAATCATCGCGGTCTACGGAAGTAATTACGACGTAGCGTAACCCCATATCTTTAATCGTCTGAGCGAGTTTTTCTGGCTCTTGCGGATCGGGGGCATTTGGGCGGCCATGAGCAACATCGCAGAATGGGCAACGGCGTGTACAGATTGCACCCAAGATCATAAAGGTTGCTGTTCCGTGGTTAAAGCATTCTGCAAGGTTAGGACAAGAGGCTTCTTCACAGACGGAATGAAGACCATTTTTACGCATTGCTGCTTTGATACCCTGAATTTTACTTGAGTCAGCGGGTAACTTTATTTTCATCCAATCAGGTTTGCGTAGCAGTTGTTCACGTTCTGTAGCGACTGTTTTAACAGGAATAAGTGCCATTTTATCGGCGTCGCGATATTTAACTCCGCGTTCCATCTGAATAGGTTTACTCATAATTGTGCCAGTTCCAGTTATCTAGAGTGATTAACACGATGTGACTGAGGTAATCAGGGTTTTAAAAAAATATGACAAATGTTAAAAAAATTATAGCATTTTTATTGCTGTGGTTGGAATCCTAGTTGTGTACAAAAATGCTTAACTAATAACGGTGCTACCTGTGTCGTTGTCGTATTTGGTGCAAAATCAATTAACTGCGTCATTTTTAGATCAGAATAACCACAAGGATTTATTCGTGCAAAAGGGGATAAATCCATATCGATATTGAGCGCAAGCCCATGAAAGGAGCAACCTTTACGAATGCGTAATCCTAAAGAGCAAATTTTATCACCCTTTACATAAACGCCGGGCGCATCAACACGAGCATAAGCTTCTACATTAAACTCCGCTAGCGTATCAATAACGGTGTTTTCAAGAGCGGTGACTAATTGACGAACACCTACATGATTGCGTTTTAAATCAATTAAAACATACATTACTTGTTGACCGGGGCCATGATAAGTCACTTGACCACCACGATCAGATTGAATAACAGGAATAGACCCCGTATTTAATAAGTGTTCAGCTTTACCTGCTTGGCCTTGGGTAAAAACCTGTTCATGTTGAACGAGCCATATTTCATCAGGTGTGTGACTTTCCCGTTTTTCCGTAAACTGATGCATAGAATCAGAAACCGGTAAATAGGGTTTCACACCTAATTGGCGAATAATGATTGTCTTGTCTTGCACCGTGAAAATCTTCATTTGTAGCGTAATTGTGAAGAGCAGTATAACGCTCCAGTAAATGAACTACCAGATTGAGATGTTTTTTTTCCTCGGTAGGATGAAAAATGAAGGGATGCAGAATAAGAAAAAGCGCCTTAATGATAAAAGGCGCTTTTAAAAAGTTATCTATTAAAAGAAGAGATTACAGAACCATACGTACCAGTTCAAGTTCACCTAATTCTTTATATAACGTTTCTACTTGATCGATATGAGTTGCGTTGATGGTAATAGAAACAGAGTGGTAATTACCTTTGCTACTTGGTTTCACTGAAGGTGTGTAATCACCAGGAGCGTGGCGTTGAATAACTTCAACGACTTGATCCACTAATTCTGGTTTTGCGTGACCCATCACTTTATAAGTGAAAGAACATGGGAACTCTAACAGTTCGTTTAATTTTGTTTTCATCATAATGTAATTCCTTAAGACAACAGGTGCTGTTGTTTTAATAATTTATGTCTACACCTAATCTTAGCAAATAAAAAGCGCATTCCTTAAATAATAAGGAATGCGATACTGGTAATTAGGGTAAATATGGAAATGGTAAATGTGTTTGTGCCAATATCTAGATAATAGTTATATGTGGTCACATTTACCTTTTTCAAGCCTTAGCCAAACCAGTGTGAGAATAATAATTTGATGTAGTCGATAATACGACTAAAGAAGCCACCTTCTTTTACTTCATTCATCACAACAAGTGGACGTTGTTCAATAACTTGACCATCAAGTTGGAAATTAATTGTTCCCACAACTTGGTTTTTGGACACTGGTGCATGTAATTCTACATTATCAAGAACATAGCTTGCTTTTAAATCTTTTAAACGACCACGAGGAATAGTTAAATAAACATCTTTATCTACCCCTAATTGCACTTTATCTGTTTCGCCATACCAGATAGGCTCAGCAGCGAATTCTTTACCCACTTGCAATGGTTTTACGGTTTCAAAGAAACGGAAACCCCAAGTGAGTAATTTTTTACTTTCGGCATCACGACCTTTAGATGAGTGACCACCCATAACCGCAGAAATTAAACGCATATCGCCTTCGGTTGCGGAAGCGACAAGGTTATAGCCAGCAGATGCAGTATGGCCTGTTTTAATACCATCAACGTTTAAACTGGTATCCCACAACAAACCATTTCGGTTAGTTTGGCGGATATTGTTGTAGGTGTACTCTTTTTCTTTATAGATAGCATACTCATCAGGTACATCACGAATTAATGCTGCACCAATTAGCGCCATATCGCGAGCCGAACTGTATTGTCCTGGGGCATCAAGACCATGAACGGTTTGGAATTGTGTATTCTGTAAACCTAGGCGTTTAACGTAATCGTTCATCATGGTTACAAACGTATCTTGGCTGCCCGCAACATAAGAGGCCATTGCAACACAAGCATCATTACCTGATTGTAAGTTAATGCCACGAGTTAACTGTGCAACTGTAACTTGATCACCCGGTTTTAAGAACATTAAAGAAGAGCCACGAAAAACAGGATTACCCGTTGCCCATGCTTCTTCACCAATGGGTACGATATCGCTATTAGAGATTTTACCAGCACGAATAGATTGACCGATAACATAGCTGGTCATCATCTTGGTTAAACTTGCAGGATCACGGCGAACATCGGCATTCATTTCAGCCAGTACTTTCCCAGAATTATAATCAATAAGAATATAAGATTCGGCTTCGATACTAGGAACAGCGGGTATCATTGTTTTTAGGGAATCTTCCGCAATACTTTGATGACTTACTGTGAGTAAAGCAAAAGTGGCACTTAATAGGCTTGTTCTTAGTAATTTTGCTGGGAGTATCTGTTTCATTCTGTTTGTTTAATCCGAAAATTCAGGGAAAAATAGGGACTGATAAATAAAATATCAGCAAATCCAGACGATTCTACGCTTGAATTTGCTGATATAAAAAGGATTTTACGTAAAATTATCCTTTATTGGGTAATAATAAAACCAGTGATATCTTTAACTTGTTTCAGCTTGCTTTTTATCACTTCGGCTTGATCCTTAGATGAATAAGGGCCGAGTTGCACTTTATATAATCCATCTGTTTTATTGATCACACCTTGGGTGCTAACTGATGATGCTAAATCATCTAGCCAACGTTGTGCGTTATTTTCATTACTGAGAGCACCGACTTGAACATAAAAGCCTTGTGCTATGGCATTTGAGGATAATACTGGTTTTGGCGCTTTTGTTTCTGTCTCCACTGGAGCGGGCATTGGAACTGGCGCCGGTGTTGGAGTTTGGGCTGGAACTGGCGTTGGAGCAGGTGGCTCAACTGGCATATTGTTGTTGGTAGGCGTTGATGTCGTTAATGGCGCGGGCGTTGCTGGTTGAGCATTAAAATTAGGACGCTCAGGTAATGCCGTTGTTTTTTTCTCTATCTGCGCACCATGTGTACCAATACCACTCATATGGCCAGTTTGGTCAACAACAATTCCTTCAATAAGCAATGGAGTTGTCGGCATTAAACGTAAGCTATCAGAAACCGCTGGCGTAACTTGGATTTGTTTCCCATTAACATAGGGGCCTCGGTCGTTAATACGTACAACCATTGTGCGCCCATTGAGCAAGTTTGTGATTTTCGCATAGCTTGGGATCGGTAATGTAGGATGCGCAGCGGCAAATTCATAGGGATTAACGCGCTCACCAATGGTAGTTAAACGACTCATCGCTAAACTATCATAGACAACAGCTTCTCCTCGTTCACTGAAGTTTGCAGGATCAGTCACAATACGGTAAACCACCCCATTTTTTCGGTAATCTTGATTTGCCGTAGGGTGATAAGGCTCGTAACGTGGCTCAGCACCAAGAACACGTTGAGCTGGCACATTGGGTAATGGTGCTGGCTGTTTATTGGTATTTGGTTTATCAATAACACACCCTGACAGTAGCAATGCACTGATACCAATCAAAACCCATTGCAGACGCATAAAAACCTCATTATAAACTTTTCGATAGTAGTTTTCGGTGTGTATGAATCGACATCACGATACCAAACCCAGCCATTAACACAATAAGGGCGGAGCCTCCATAACTCATCAGCGGTAACGGAACACCCACAACAGGAAGGATGCCACTCACCATTCCTATGTTGACAAAAACATAGACAAAGAAAATTAGCATTAATCCGCCAATCATTACTCTACCAAATGTATTTTGTGCTTTCGTTGCAAGGTAAAGACCTCGCGCAATTAAGAGTATATAAAGCGTTAGTAGTATCAAAACACCAATTAATCCGAGTTCTTCAGCCAATACAGCAAAAATAAAGTCTGTATGGCGCTCTGGTAAGAATTCTAATTGAGATTGAGTGCCTTGTAACCATCCTTTTCCATGTAATCCACCAGAACCAATGGCAATTTTAGATTGGATGATATGATATCCTGCGCCAAGCGGGTCTGATTCGGGATCCAGAAGCATCATTACCCGTGCTTGCTGGTAATCATGCATGAGGAAAAACCAAAGTATGGGGATAAAGGCGGCAACAAGTACAATTGCGATAATAATAAGACGCCAGCTCATTCCAGCAAGGAAAAGAACAAATAGCCCTGAAGCAGCAACAAGAATGGATGTCCCCAAATCGGGCTGAGCTGCAACTAATAATGTTGGAACAAAAATAATGACCAGAGCAATGGCGGTATTACGTAACGTAGGTGGGCACACATCTCGATTCATAAATCGCGCCACCATCAAAGGAACGGCAATTTTAGCAATTTCTGAGGGCTGAAAACGTACAATACCTAAATCGAGCCAGCGTTGTGCTCCCTTGCTGATTTGTCCGAAAACATCAACGAGGATCAATAAGAGAACGCAAAAGAAAAAGAGATGAGGCGCCCAACTTTCATAAACTCGGGGTGGGATTTGTGCCATGATGATCATGACCATAAATCCCATTGCAATTTGTCCTAACTTACGTTGCATCATTTCTGGATCTTGTCCGCTGGCACTCCACATAATAAATGCGCTGTATCCTAATAAAGCAATAATGCAAAGTAAGAATAGAGGATCGATATGGATCCGTGTCCAGAAGGATTTTTTCTTATTCTTTTCAGTCATGAGTATTATTCCTCTGAACCACGCGGTGCTGGTGGAGAAGCTGGCAATACCGTGTTGTTATCACCAAGGAGAATGTGGTCAAGAATTTGTCTTGTAATATCACCGACAGAAGGGCCTGCGCCACCATTTTCTAGGATAATAGAGATGGCTACGGTCGGTTTATCATAAGGCGCAAAGGCAATCATCAATTTGTGGTCACGAAGATGTTCAGCCAATTGGCTCGCATTGTAGGTTTCGTAACTAAACACCTGTGCGGTTCCCGATTTTGCTGCTATTTTATAAGGCGCATCAGCAAAACTTCGGCGACCTGTACCATTAGGGAAGTTAGCCACACCATACATACCGTGTTTTGCTAATTCCCAATAACCTGAGTTGATATCGCCAATTTGGCGTGTTTCAGTATCAACATAAGGCAACATTTCATTGCCAAATTTTGTACCGTAAAGTAGGTGAGGGGTTTTAACTTGACCGTCATTAATCAATGTCATTAAAGCTTTTGCCATTTGAATTGGCGTTGCTGTCCAATAACCTTGTCCAATCCCTACGGGGATCGTGTCACCTTGATACCAAGGCTTTTTATAACGTTGCTGTTTCCACTCACGCGTTGGCATGATGCCATTGCGTTCTTCGGATAGATCAATACCTGTATATTCGCCATAACCAAAGCGCTCCATCCAAGTTGATATACGATCAATTCCCATATCATAAGCAACTTGGTAGAAGAAGGTATCCGCAGATTCTACGATAGATTTTGTAACATTAAGTTTTCCATGTCCCCAACGTTTCCAATCTCGATAACGTTTTTCAGAGCCAGGAAGTTGCCACCAGCCGGGATCATGAATTGTTGTATTGGCTGTGATTACACCTTCACTTAATGCAGCTACAGACATAAACGGCTTTACGGTTGATGCAGGTGGATAAAGACCTTGGGTTGTACGGTTGATCAACGGTCTATCTGGGTTGTTTAGTAACCCTTGATATTCGGTGTTCGAAATCCCACCAACAAATAAGTTAGGATCATAACTAGGATTCGATACAAGCGCTAAAATCTCACCATTGCGAGGATCGGTTACTACAACCGCAGCTCGGCTTGTGGTGAGTAATGTTTCAATATAGGTTTGCAGTTCAAGGTCGATGGTAAGATAGATATCTTTACCTGCCTGTGGAGGTTGTTCGTGTAACTGGCGAATAACTCGACCACGACTATTAACTTCAACCTCTTCATAGCCTGTTGTACCGTGTAAAACAGACTCATAATAACGTTCGATGCCTAACTTGCCAATATCATGAGTCGCAGCATAGTTAGGTGATAAACCTTCTTTATCAAGGCGTTCAACATCCTTATCGTTAATTTTTGCGACATAACCAATTACATGCGTTAATGCTGAACCATAAGGATAATAGCGACGTTGATAGCCTTTAATTTCTAAGCCAGGATAACGGTATTGATTGATAGCGAAACGTGCGACTTGTACTTGGCTTAATGTTGTTTTTAAGGCAATAGAACTAAATCGACGTGAGCGCTTGCGCTCTTTTTCAAATGCAGCAATATCTTCGTCCGTTAAGTCAACGACATCCCTTAAACTTTCAAGTGTTTCTTGTAAGTTTGCTACCTTCTCAGGCACAACTTCTAATTGATAGATAGTACGATTGAGCGCAAGAGGGATACCTTTGCGGTCGTAAATAATGCCTCTGCTGGGAGCAATCGGTACTAATTTAATTCGGTTATCATTTGAACGTGTTTGATAATCATCATGGCGAGCGATCTGTAAGTGATTGAGGTTAAAAACCAAAACACCACTCAATATAATAATTACTGAAAATGCGACAATCACACGACGGATAAATAGCTTTGATTCCGCAGTATAATCTCGAAACGGGGTACGTTTTTTTCTTTTCATCCCATTTGACTTCACTTACTGACCCGCCAATTTATTGATTATTCACGATGATAAGGATGGTTTGTGGTAATGCTCCATGCTCGATAAAGGCTTTCTGCAACCACGACACGAACAAGGGGGTGTGGCATTGTTAAAGGAGATAAAGACCAGCTTTGTTCAGCCGCAGCTTTACAAGCGGGCGCTAATCCTTCAGGACCACCAATGAGTAAGCTGACATTTCTACCATCAAGCTTCCATCGATCAAGTTGTTCTGCAAGTTTTGGCGTATCCCAGCGAGCGCCAGGAATATCGAGAGTGACGATACGATTTCCTTTACCTACTGCTGCTAACATTTGTTCACCTTCTTTTTCGAGAATACGTTTAATATCCGCATTCTTCCCACGCTTACCAGCGGGGATCTCGATAAGTTCTAAAGGCATGTCTTTTGGGAATCGATTAAGATAATCCATAAAGCCGGTCTGTATCCAGTCCGGCATTTTTGTACCAACGGCAATGAGCTGTAATTTCAAACTCAGCTCCAGAGTTTTTCAAGTTCGTACATACGGCGACTATCTTCTTGCATGACGTGTACCATGGCTTCACCAAGATCAACGACAATCCAGTCAGAAACGCCTTGTCCTTCAACACCTAAAGGTTGTAATCCCGCTTCGCGGCAATCATCAACGAGATTATCTGCAACAGACATGAGGTGTCTGCTTGATGTACCCGTACAAATAATCATGTAATCAGTTACACTTGATTTTCCGCGGACATCTAATGCAATAATGTCTTGAGCTTTAGAATCTTCAAGTTTATCAATAATAAATTGCTGTAATTCAGAGCCTTGCAAAAGGATCACCTTTAATCTAATGAGTTAATTCAATCGAAAAATAACATACTCGTGATACTTCAAGTTGCAGCGTTGTTGACTACATTTATTCGCACTAGTTATATACTGTGGCATATGCCTAGCGACTTACTCCACTTGTTGTCTAACTGCACCTCAAATTATTTAGAATATGAATGCTATTTTAAAGGAATTTATACCAATAAATCTATTTTACTGGATGATTAATTCCAGTTAGCAATAACAAGAACATAAACCTCATTTTCTTGTTTTTCGACGTTTGATTTAGAAAAATTCATATATGCCCATTAACTGCGTCATAATAAATAACAAAAAGAAGGCAGATAAGAACTTTTCCGTTTAGACGACAGTTTTACCTTACAGTTCCCTTAAGGGAACAGAGGGTGAGAATAACAGCTAAACCTCGTCTGTCAATGCTGATTAAACACCTAATTAGCGTGTTTTGACTTTGTTAGGTTTAGATTATACAGACTAATACTCATACTTTTTAGTTAGAGAGAAAAAGAATGGAAAGAAAAGAAAATTATCTCGGGCTATCTTCAGAAATTGTGAGTAACAGCGATCGCCAATTACAAGAAAAGTTAGCGTTACTTTGTCGTGTCGTTAAAGATGAAAAAATAGGCATTATGCGGATAGATCTCCAAAACAGAGATCATCCGTTGCCGATTTATGGTTATATCGGAAAAGAAGGGGATAGACTTGTTTCGCCATCAAATTTTATTTTACCTCAATTAAGTCTTGAGCAACTTTTACAGCCTATTATTCTCGATCACTTTCTTACTCAATTCTTTGCACTATGCGATTATCAACAACAGGTTAATCAATCATTAAGTAAAGGGGCTTTGATTAAATTTCATAGTCGATATAAATATTTAATTATGGCTTATTCACAAGTGGCTTATCGTGAATTAGGGCGTTATATCGCTAATCTTTCTGACGAAATCTCTCTTGATGAAATTACATCTAAATATCAACAAAAGTTAATGAAGGCATTAAGCGTTGCACCAAGTCGAGAAGGACAAACTAATGCATTAATGCATATGGCGGGTTACTTTAAGCGAGATCTGAGTTCGCAACAGAAACAAGAAATATCACAGACAATTTTGCTATATCGTCAAGGTGTAGTGCCTTTCTCTAAACCTTATGATTTACTCCAATATTGGTTAACCATTTATCCCGATGACTATTTGATTAACCAACGCTATTTTTCGCCTTATCCATCTGCCTTTAATTATTTAAGAGAACAACTTTAAAAAGAATACGTTATTTATAAAGTTGTTGTTGGCGAATATAGTTTTCAACGGAGTTGGGTAGTAAATCGTGGCAATCTAAACCTGCTTTGTGGCGAGCTCGAATGTCTGTCGCTGAAATATTATAAAGTGGTGTGTCAGCGAGGAATATTTTACCTGCGGGTAAGCAATGAATATCTTCTTGCTGTTTGGTTTGGTGCTTTTCCAACCATGCTTGCATTTGCGCTGATTCAAAATGAGTTTGATAACCAGGACGAGCACAAACTAATAAATGACACATGTCTAATAAACTTTCCCATTTGTGCCACGTATTTATTGAAAGCAATGAATCTTGACCAATAATAAAGGCCAAAGGTTGTTTCTCGCCAATTTCTTGTCTGAAGTCTCTTAATGTCTCGATGCTATAAGAGGGGGTTGGTTTTTCAAGCTCGCGGGTATCCACTTTAAAGGAGGAATACGGCTCAAGCGCAAGACGCACCATTTCAAGGCGTTGTTGAGAAGATGCTTCTGGTTGAGGGCGATGAGGAGGAATATTGTTAGGTAACCAAATCACTTCTTTTAAACCAATTAATCCTGAGAGTGCTTCAACAGGACGCAAATGCCCATAATGAATAGGATCAAATGTACCACCATATAAAGCGATGGCTTGGTTAATTAACGGTGTCGAGTGATTGGTTCTAGGCATGACTGACAAATCCTTCTGGTAGTGCTTTTCCACAAAGTAATAAGCCCAGAGCACTGAGCGAGGGCCAAACTGTCTGTCCGTAATCTTGCTTAATAGTAATTTCAATTGTTGCAAGTAATCGTATTGCTGTCAGCAATTGATGTTCAGATAAACGTTGTAGTGCTGCTGTGAATATTGGGCGTCGGTTTTGCCAAATTCGATGTTTATCAAAAATCGTTTTTAATGAAGCTGTTTTAGATTCACGATGTAGTGTAATCAGCTGCATTAACTCACGTTGTAAAGTTCTGAGTAAAATAACAGGTTCAGAGTCTTCTCTTTTGAGTTGTTGCAATATATGCCATGCACGTTGTGTTTTCCCTGCAAGTAATGCATCAACCCAGTGATAAGGGGTAAAATGTGACGCGTCATTGACCGCCGCTTCGACTCTTGGGAGTGTTAATTTACCGTCAGGGTACAGCAGCGAAAGGCGTTCGATGGCTTGTGCTAGTGCTAGTAAATTTCCTTCATAACAGTAGCAAAGTAATTGATTACCTTGTTCATCCAGCGCTAACCCTTTTTGTTTTGCTCGACGCGCAACCCAAGTAGGTAATTTATCAAGCTCAGGTGTTAGACAAGAAACATAGGTTCCATGTTGGCTTAATGTTTTAAACCATTCACTGTTTTCTTGCGCTTTTGTGAGTTTATTGCCACGTAAAATCAACAATAAATCTTGATGCAATTCTTGAGATAGGCGAGTGAGTTTCTCTGACATCGCTGCATTGGGGCCATTTTCAGGTAAATGCAGTAAAAGAGATTGTCTTTGAGAAAAAAGGCTTAGCGATTGACAAAGCGAGTAAATTTCATTCCAGTCTGTATTATTATCAAGGGTAAATTGATAGTGCTCGATAAATCCTTGGGATTTAGCTGTGGATTGAATAGCATCTTGAGATTCTTGGAGTAACAGAGGTTCATTACCCCAGAGTAGGTAACTTTGGCGCAGCCCCTCTTGGAGCTGCGTATTCAGTTGTTCTGGATATAAGCGGATCATTTGGCTGGTGAGATTATCTGTTTTGCCTGCTCAGCTTGTGCGGCTTTTTGGCGTTCAGCGTTGTGAACAACCAATAATTTACGCACTAATATCGCTGTCGCTTGTTCACGCATCTCTTGCTTGATAATGTCATTTTCAGCATCTTTCGCTAATGCTTCTAATGGGTTATCGAAGAATGGGCGTGAAACCTGTGATGAAATTGGGTAAATCGTACCATCAGGCATAATCACTTGTGCATCAAGCACAAATGTTAACTGACTCTCTGCTGATTTACCGTCTTGATACACAGATACGGTTTCTTTACTTTCTGATGAGCCGACAATTTTAAGAATAGGGATATTGGCTGTTGGATTTTCAACAAGCTGAACACCACTAAGTCTAAGTTGTTGACGCATTACTCGAGATAATGGGCCATAAGGGTCACCAGAGCTAAGATAAAGCGTTTTTAATTCTGCTGGAACCTGAGTTTTACCTTGAAGGTGAAAACCACAGCCAGCGGTGATTAACACCGCTAAACCGAAAAATAGCGAAAATAGATATCGCACTAGGCCTCCTTATCAGCCAACAACGATGTTCAGTAATTTGCCTGGAACATAGATGACTTTACGAATAGCCACATCTTCCAAGTATTTTGCAACACTGTACTCTTTTGTCGCCATTTCCTGAACATATTCTTTTTCTGAATTAGCCGGAACAGTAACACGACCACGAACTTTACCATTCACTTGAACGATAATCAGTTTAGTGTCATCAATCATGGCTTCTTCATCAGCAACAGGCCATGGCGCAACATCAACGTCTTCTTTACCACCTAATGCTTGCCACATAACAAAACATGCATGAGGAATAATTGGAGAAAGCATACGAACAATTGCTTCTAATGCTTCTTGCATTAATGCACGATCTTGTTCTGTTTCTTGTGTTGCACGAGTTAATTTATTCATTAACTCCATAATGGCAGCAATCGCGGTGTTAAAGGCTAAACGACGACCTACGTCATCAGATACTTTCGCAATCGTTTTATGTAAGTCACGACGTAAATCTTTTTGTTCTTCTGTCAGTGTAGAAAGATCAAGAGACTGTGTCGCTCCTTTTTGAGTGTGCTCGTGAACTAAACGCCATAAACGACGTAAGAAACGGTTTGCACCTTCAACGCTAGATTCTTGCCATTCCAGTGTTAATTCTGGTGGAGCAGCAAACATCATAAATAAACGAACGGTATCTGCACCATAACGTTCAACCATAGTTTGTGGGTCGATGCCGTTATTTTTAGATTTAGACATTTTGCTCATGCCAGCATAAGTCAATTCATGACCTTCGCTGTCAGTCGCTTTAATGATGCGATTTTTCTCATCACGTTCAACAATCGCTTCAGCAGGAGATACCCAATGGCGAGCACCATCTTCACCAGTGTGATAGAACGCATCCGCTAATACCATGCCTTGGCACAGTAAGCGTTTTGCTGGTTCATCCGAGTTTACTAAACCAGCATCACGCATCAGTTTATGGAAGAAGCGGAAATACATTAAGTGCATGATGGCGTGCTCAATACCACCAATATACCAGTCAACAGGTAACCAATAGTTAGCTGCTTTCGGATCTAACATGCCTTTATCGTAATCAGGGCAGGTATAACGAGCGTAATACCAAGAAGATTCCATAAAGGTGTCAAAAGTATCCGTTTCACGCAGCGCTGGTTGACCATTGATTGTGGTTTTTGCCCACTCAGGATCTGCTTTGATTGGGCTGGTGATCCCGTCCATTTTGACATCTTCTGGCAGGATAACTGGCAGCTGATCTTCAGGAACAGGAACAACAGTACCGTCTTCTAAAGTTGCCATTGGAATTGGCGCACCCCAGTAACGTTGACGAGAAACACCCCAGTCACGTAAACGGTAGTTAACTTTGCGCTCACCAACACCCATTTGTGCCAGTTTATCAGCAATAGCGTTAAAGCCAGCTTGGTTATCAAGACCTGTGAATTCACCAGAGTTAATCAGGCTATTTCTTTCAGTGAATACACTGGCAGAGACATCTGGTTGGTTACCTTCAGCATCTGCAATAACAGCTTTAATTGGTAAATTGTATTTAGTTGCAAATTCCCAGTCACGTTCATCATGGCCTGGAACCGCCATTACAGCACCCGTGCCGTATTCCATTAAGACAAAGTTAGCAACCCAAATAGCGACTTTTTCTTTAGTTAATGGATGAATAGCGTAAAGGCCTGTTGCAATCCCTTTTTTCTCCATTGTTGCCATATCGGCTTCTGCCATTTTCATGTTACGGCATTCATCAATGAATTGTTGAATTTCAGGATTATTTTGAGCAGCTTTTTGCGCTAATGGGTGACCTGCTGCAACTGCAACATAAGTGACGCCCATAAATGTATCTGGACGCGTTGTATAAACGGTCATTGTGTCGTTGCTGTCAGCAACATCAAATTTAATTTCGACACCTTCAGAGCGACCAATCCAGTTACGTTGCATGGTCTTAACTTGTTCAGGCCACTCATCTAACGTATCTAAATCGTTTAACAGCTCTTCGGCATACTCGGTAATTTTGATAAACCACTGTGGAATTTCTTTACGTTCAACAGGGGTATCACAACGCCAGCAGCAGCCATCGATAACTTGTTCGTTGGCTAAAACTGTTAAGTCATGTGGGCACCAGTTAACAGCAGAGGTCTTTTTATAAACTAAGCCTTTTTCATATAACTTAGTAAAGAACCACTGTTCCCAGCGATAATATTCTGGTGTACAGGTAGTGACTTCACGATCCCAATCGTAACCAAAACCCAGTTTTTTTAACTGGTTTTTCATGTAATTGATGTTTTCGTAAGTCCATGGTGCAGGGGCGGTTTTATTTTTTACTGCGGCACCTTCTGCTGGTAAGCCAAACGCATCCCAACCAATAGGCTGTAAGACGTTTTTACCTAGCATACGTTGATAACGGGAAATCACGTCACCAATGGTGTAGTTACGGACGTGTCCCATGTGTAGTCGGCCAGAAGGATAAGGTAGCATTGACAGGCAGTAATATTTTTCTTTGTTATTATCTTCTGTCACTTTAAATGTATTGTTCTTTTCCCAGTGTTCCTGGATAGTTTGCTCTATATCTTCGGGACGATATTGTTCTTGCATGGCACCGATAATCCTATGGTGAATTAATGGCTACCGGAGGGTAACCGCTATTATGAAATTAAGACTTGCATAGCATAGCTGATTTTGTCTAATAGCCACAACTATTGATCTCAATGAAAGCCACTGTTTGCATAACTTTTTCAAGACAATTGCGAGATATCTTGGAAAGAGTTAGAGCAAAAAGACAATAAATGCGTATTTTCTGAAAAAATAATAGGAATATTGCGAAAAAAGAAGATTATTTGATATTTAGTTGCGAGGTTAATCGAAATTATTATTTTGGGCTGACGTGCTGAAAAAGCACGCCAGCAGAGGAGATGTGGGAGTTAGTGTAGAATTTTAGCGAGGAAGTCTTTTGCTCGCGCTGATTTTGGATTATCAAAAAAATCATTTTTAGGTCTATCTTCCACAATTCGACCTTCATCCATAAAAATAATACGGTCAGCAACTTTTTTAGCAAAACCCATTTCATGGGTCACTACCATCATTGTCATACCTTCATTTGCAAGCTCTACCATTACATCAAGTACTTCATTAATCATTTCAGGATCAAGCGCTGATGTAGGTTCATCAAATAACATTGCAATAGGGTCCATGCATAATGCGCGAGCGATGGCGACACGTTGTTGTTGACCACCAGAAAGCTGAGCTGGATATTTGTTAGCATGGCTTGCTAATCCTACTCGCTCTAATAGCTTTAATCCTTTCTCTTTTGCGGCACCTTTCTCTCTATTAAGCACTTTAACTTGTGCCAGTGTAAGATTTTCAATAATAGAGAGGTGAGGGAAGAGTTCAAAATGTTGGAAAACCATACCCACTTTTGCTCGTAATTTAGCAAGATCAGTATGCTTGTCATTTACTTTGATTTCATTAACAAAGATCTCGCCTTGTTGTATCGGCTCTAAGCCATTCACTGTTTTGATCAGTGTTGATTTACCTGATCCAGAAGGTCCACAGACAACAACAACTTCCCCCTTTTTAACTTCAGTGGAACATTCAGTCAGTACTTGAAACTGACCATACCATTTGGATACGTCTTTTAGGGAAATCATCTAGGTAGTCCTTTTTTTAAGAAAGTTTACTAACATCGAAGCAGCGAAGCTAATGACAAAATAAATAAAACCAGCAAAGAGGATCATTTCAACTTGTGTACCATCTCGTTCTCCAATATTTGCCGCTGTTCTGAAAAAGTCAGTAAGACTTAAAACGTAAACCAAGGATGTATCTTGGAATAATACAATTCCTTGAGTCAGTAAAAGCGGGATCATGGCTCGAAAGGCTTGAGGTAGGATCACTAAACGCATGGTTTGTGATTTGGTCATACCTAACGCGAGTGAGGCTGAAAATTGTCCTTTGCTAACACTTTGAATACCTGCTCTTATAATTTCAGAGTAATAGGCCGCTTCAAATAAAGAGAACGCTATCATTGCTGAAATTAAACGGATATCACTTTTAGGTGAAAGTCCTAGAACATTTTGTAATATGTTAGGCACAATTAAATAAAACCACAGCAATACCATGACTAATGGGATAGAACGGAAGGTATTAACGTAAGCGGCTGCAAACCAGCTAATAGGCTTAAAGGTAGATAGGCGCATAACGGCAAGCACCGTTCCCCATAAAATACCGACCACAGTAGCAGTGATAGTGATTTTTAGTGTGATAGCCATTCCATCGACTAAAAATGGTAGGCTTGGAACAACAGAACTCCAGTCAAATTCGTACATTATTGACCTCCTGTTGTGCCGGGTAAGCGAACGCGTTTTTCAAGCCAATTCATTATTACCATAATGATGACATTGATAAATACATAGGCCAGAGTGATTGCTGTGAATGACTCATACGCTTTCGCGGAATAGTCGAGGAGTTTATTTGCTTGTGCCGCCATATCAATAAGTCCGATAGTAGAGGCAATCGCTGAGTTTTTCACGAGATTGAGCATTTCGGATGTCATTGGTGGAATAATGACTCGGTATGCATTGGGTAATAAAACATAACGATAAGTTTGAGGTAAAGTTAAGCCCAATGCTAAACCTGCGGCTTTTTGTCCGCGGGGTAATGAGTTTATTGCGGCTCTAACTTGTTCACACATACGCGCGGCGGTAAATAAACCTAAGCAGAGTGCTGATGAAACAAAAAATTGCACATTGGGCGCTAAGTCCATTTTAAACCAGTCGCCAATAGATTGAGGCAAGAGTTCAGGAATAACTAAATACCACGTAAAGAATTGAACAATAAGTGGTACGTTACGAAATAACTCAACATAAACAGTGCCTAAGCTTGAAAGCCAGCGATTAGGTACTGTGCGTAAAATCCCGAATAAAGAACCAACAAAAAAGGCAATAATCCAAGCGCATAAAGATAAGGCAATGGTGACTTGAAAGCCAGAAATCAGCCATCCTAAGTATGTGGTGTTTCCGAAAGGGGCTTCTTGGAAGAATATCCCCCAATCCCAATCAATCGACATGATTTCACCTCCGGTGAAAAAAGAGGGGCAGGGAACGGCTGCCCCAAACTTCACTGATCTGTCTGTCCAACAGATACTTTATAATTATTTATTTTGCATCAATTACTTATGTGTTTTTAATTCAATGCCTTATCATTTGGTGATGCAAATAATGCTTTCATTTCATCAGAGATGGTGAATTCTAAGTTAAGATTTTTAGGTGGGATCGGTGCATTAAACCAGCGATTGAACGATTTTTCTGCTTCACCCGATTTTTGTGCTTGAGCGATAGTTTCATCAATTAGTGCTTTGAATTGAGCATCATCTTTACGCAACATACAACCATAAGCTTCTTCAGATTGCGGGGTTCCTACAATTTCCCACTCACCTGGTTTTTTCGCTTTAGCACGCTCACCAGCCAGTAATGCGTCATCCATCATAAAGGCAACAGCACGACCTGATTCAAGTGTACGGAATGAGTCTCCATGATCTTTTGCGCTGATAATGCGCATATTCATCTTTTTCTCATCATTTAATTTGTTGAGTAACATTTCAGACGTTGTTCCTGATGTTACGACAACGTTTTTACCTGACAAGTCAGCAAAATCTTTAATTCCACTGTCTTTTTTCGCCAGTAAACGTGTACCTACGATGAAAATAGTATTAGAGAAACCAGCTTGTTGCTGACGAGCTTCATTGTTGGTTGTTGAGCCACACTCAAAATCAAATGTACCATTTTGTAATAATGGAATACGATTCTGAGAAGTAATAGGAATGAGGCGAACTTGTAAGTTTGGTTTGCCTATTTTGTCTTTTACAGCCTGCACAATTAGGTTGGAATAGTCTTGCGAATAGCCAACGACTTTCTGTTGATTATCATAGTAAGAGAAAGGAACAGAGGATTCTCTGTGTCCAACAATAATAATATCGTTGTCATTGATTTTCTTTAAGGTTCCAGTGAGTTCTTCTGCCTGCACTGCTCCTGCCGCCCCTAAGATCATTAATGATAATGCTAGTTTACGCATGCGCATAATAACTCCTGTCGTGGTGATAAGTGATATTGGTGTTTTGCTTTGTGTTGCTTTTTTGTTTTAATTTGTTTTGATAATGTTAATAGATAGAACAAATAACATACTGTTGGGAAGTGCAATTTGTGAAATACGAGAGGTATCTCCCAATAAAAGAATGAAATCAAATGTAGTTGATTATTTTTTTGGAAGTTGTTTTCAATATTTAAAATTATTGTAGTAGAAACCTTATAGAAATAAAGGTTAAAGATGAAAATTTGAGATGATGCGAAAAATAAACTAAGTAGGGATTTGTAAAGTTTGTCTTAAGGAGTTGTTTGTCTGTGGATTACCGTTAAGATAGCGAGTCATATTGATGAGGAACATCTATGAGTAATTGGCGGTCAGGTCGCTGGCTAGTGGTGATAACAGTTTTGCTGATCTTGTGTTGTATTGTTCAGCGTTCATTAGGTGCCCACATCATTAGTGAGCGCTTAGCAACAGCTGTTGCTCAAACACAATACCCACTATCAACACCAATTGCTGATGAGAATAGCGTAACAGAGCACACTTTTTCATTGTCTACCTGTGAATTAAGCGCCAAATCATTATTATCTGTTCCTCCATTAACAATAGAGCCATTTTTCCATTCATGGGTTGTATTACTGTTGTTAAGCATGGCTGCTGTCTATGTATCGCGTCAGCATAATCAGAAAAAACACCATCATCCACCTCCACCAATCAGACTTCACCTTCATTATTGTATTTTGAGGGATTAGAAATTTCCTTTTAGCTAAAAGATTGCTCGTCTATTTTGGACGTGGCTTTATGTGTAGCGTTGTAGGAATTTTTAGGGAGTTGTTATGTTTCGTTCTTTTGTTATGGCGTTGATATTAACGCTATTTACTTTATCTACTTCTCAAGCAGCAGATACAGGCTGGTTAACCACGCCTGATAATTCTCATGCACAAGTTAGGGCGACAGCACAAAAGTTCCCAACGGGTGATGTGAAAGTTTTACTTGAAGTACAGCTTGAGTCTGGATGGAAAACGTATTGGCGTTCTCCAGGAGAAGGTGGTGTTGCCCCTGAAATTAATTGGTCGCAAGATGTAAGTACAATGATTTGGCATTGGCCTTCGCCTTCAGCTTTTGATGTAGCGGGTATTCACACACAAGGTTATGATAAACAAGTTATTTTCCCCATTGAGTTATCTCCTGTTCACGCTGATCGTTTAATAGGCGTTTTAACTTTATCAACATGCAGTAATGTCTGCATTCTGACTGACTACACTTTAGATTTAGATCTTACCGAACCTGTGCCTGCTGATTTTGAATGGCAATATAATCAGGCAATGGCCAAAATTCCTGTTGGAACGGGATTAATATCATCAGTTTCTTCTGGTTATAACAATAGCCAACTCACTATCTCTTTACAAAAAGAGCAAGGTGCTTGGGTTAAACCTAATATTTATCTCGATCCTCCTGAAGGTATGCTTTACGGTATTCCAAAATTAAAGCATCAAGATAAAAACCTATTTGTCACGGTTGATGTGACAGATGATTGGGGGGATGCTGCTGGTAATATCTCAGGTAAGGTACTTTCTTTTGTTATTACTGACCAAGATTTTTCTCGTCAAGTTAATGACATAATAGGGCATGGAAAAGAGGAGACTGCTCCACCTTCTAATTCAGGTATTGGGCTTTGGGGTATTCTTGCTTTTGCACTATTGGGCGGCTTAATTCTGAATTTAATGCCCTGCGTATTACCCGTACTTGCGATGAAAATGGGATCAATTTTACATCTCGAAAATCGTGATAAAGGCGTTATTCGCAAGCAATTTTCTATCTCTGTTTTAGGTATTTTAGTCTCATTTTGGGCGCTAGCTCTGTTTATGACAGGCTTACGTTATAGCCAAGAAGCTTTAGGTTGGGGGATCCAATTCCAAAGTCCTTGGTTTATTGGCTTTATGGTATTAGTTACCGCTATTTTTACTGCAAATCTATTCGGATTATTTGAACTGCGTTTAAGTAGCAATATGAATACCAAAATGGCAACAGCGGGTGGACAAGGATATAGCCGACACTTTTGGGAAGGTGCATTTGCAACCTTACTCGCGACACCTTGCTCAGCACCGTTTTTAGGAACCGCAGTCGCTTATGCACTTATAGCGCCTCTAAATGAACTATGGCTTATTTTTACTGCCCTAGGAATTGGAATGAGTTTGCCTTGGATCTTAGTGGCAATATTTCCATCTATCGCCAAAGCACTACCAAAACCAGGTAAATGGATGAATCGCCTAAGAGTTGTTTTGGGCTTTATGATGCTGTTGTCGAGTATTTGGCTAATAACGCTCTTGATCCCTCACTTAGGAATGCCAATAGTTGCAGGTATTTTTGTTATTATTGGGCTGTTGTTATTGTTTGCTATCGCAAAACATTATGGCAAAAAAGTATTATTGATTTCTACCGCGGTAGCCTTTCTTTTAGGGGGAAGCACCTATCTATTTGTGGAGCAACCAGCAAGCCAAACACTTGCGGGTCAAGATACGATAAATTGGCAACCTTTATCAGAAGAAGCGATACACCAAGCATTAGCAGAAAATAAACGCGTATTTGTTGATGTAACAGCTGATTGGTGTGTAACCTGCAAAGCAAACAAATACAATGTATTATTGCGAGAAGAGATCCAAACTGCACTTTCTGCACCAGATATTGTTGCATTAAGAGGGGATTGGACTAAACCCTCCGATAAGATCACTCAATTTTTAAAACAACGTGGTCAAGTTGCAGTACCTTTTAACCAAGTTTATGGACCTTGCCATAAAGATGGCGTGGTTTTACCTCCTATTTTAAATAAAGATTCAACATTGACAGTTCTTTCTGAGGCTAAAGGAGCCCAATAATGAAAAAAACACTTTCTGCACTGGTTATCTCTTCGTTACTTTTTGGTGCAAATGTACAAGCAGCAGCGTTAAGTGCGGATCAGGAAAAAGAAGTTCGTGCGCTGGTTCGTGATACGTTAATTAAAAATCCAGAAATTTTGGAAGAAGCTATCACAGCATTACAAGCGCAAAAAGCAGATGAGCAACAAGCTCAATTCCGTACTGCATTAAAAGCAGAGCATGACGCATTATATAACGATGCAGCAAGCCCTCGTATTGGTGCCAAAGACGCTAAGTTAGTGTTGGTTTCTTTTACTGATTATAACTGCCCTTATTGCAAACGCTTCGACCCATTATTAGAACAAATCACAAAAGATTATCCTGAAGTTGCCGTGATTATTAAACCACTGCCATTTAAAGGTGAAAGTTCTGCAAAAGCCTCTCAAGCGGTACTTTCAGTTTGGAAAGAAGATCCAAAAGCATTCTTAGCATTACACCAACGTTTAATGCAGAAGAAAACAATGCTTGATAACGCAAGTATTGATGATGCAATGAAAACAACCAATACAAGCAAAGTGAAATTAACCGATGAAAGCCTAAAAGCGTTACATAATAACTTAGATCTTTCTCGTAAGTTAGGTATTCAAGGTACACCAGCAACGGTTGTTGGCGATATGGTTATCCCTGGTGCTGTTGATTACGCTCAGCTAGAAGTGATTGTTAAAGAACAACTGGCTAAAGTGAAAAAATAATGCGTAGTCGCTTACGAAAGTGGAGTAAAGAACTGATTGTTCTGATTGTCATTTTCGTTGTAGCTTCTTTTGCAATGGATTGGTGGCGTCAACCTATGCCACCAGCCTTAACGAATTTACCTGAGCTATATACTGTTGATAATAAAGTTGTTTCTTTAGCTGAATTGAGTGCTGAAAAGCCTTTATTAATCTATTTTTGGGCAACTTGGTGTGGAGTTTGTAAACTCACAACTCCCTCAGTAAATTCGTTAGCACTAGATGGTTATAATGTGACATCTGTTGCGATCCGTTCTGGTGATAACGCAAAGTTAGAGCGCGGCATTCAGTCTAAAGGATTGGTCTTTCCTGTAATAAATGATAGTCGAGGGGATATTTCTCAGCAGTGGAAAATTAGCGCAACACCTTCATTTGTTATTGTTTATAAAGGGGAAATGGTAGGCTTTACGAGCGGTTGGTCATCTTCATGGGGATTAAAACTACGTTTATGGTGGGCAGGCCTTTGAACGGTATACAAACAATCATTTTAGGCTTTTATCAATTAAAAATAACGGAATTCAATATAATAATGAATTCCGTTATTTTATTTTGCTTTACTCAACTCGCCGTTTAATAAAGGCGATGATAAAAAATAATCCAACCATTATCCACAATGGTGTATTACCCCACTTGTAATAAGGGGTTAATCCAGTTGTTGGTGTGATTTTTTCTGCTAAAGCACCTTCTTCAAACTGAGGAAGTTGAGAAATAACATCACCATTGGCTGCAATAAAGGCGGTAATACCGTTATTCGTTGAGCGTAATAATGGTCTTCCTAACTCTAAAGAGCGCATTCTTGCCATTTGAAAATGTTGCCAAGGGCCGATTGAATTACCAAACCACGCATCATTAGAAATCGTTAATAAGAATCGTGTATCGGGTTTAAAATTAGCGCGGACTTGTTCACCTAAAATAATTTCGTAACAAATAGCTGCGGTTATTTTGGCATCATTGACAGTGAGCTGAGGCTGTACATATTCACCTTGGCTTAATGATGACATCGGTAAATTAAAGAAAGGCGCAAGTGGGCGTAATAGCGATTCTAATGGTACATATTCACCAAAAGGAACAAGGTGATGTTTGTTATAGCGATCTGTTGCTGGGTATTGGTAAGCATAGTGTTCACCTAATGTGATGACACTATTGTAGAAACGATAACCTTCTAATGTCGGTCGAGCATCAATAATTCCCGTCATTAAATGGGTATCTTGCTCTCTCAGTTGCTTATCAAGCTCAGCTAAAAAGCCTTGTTGTTGAATTTCAACATCAGGGATCGCTGATTCAGGCCAAATAATAAGATTTGCATTACCGATAAAAGGGCGGCTTAAAGTGAGATAGGTTTTTAGCGTGCTCTCTAATGTACCGGGTTCCCATTTTAATGATTGTGCAATATTTCCTTGGATTAATGCAATTTCTTGCGTTTCATCGGGTAAAGGTTGATACCACTGATAGGACTTAAAGCTGATAGGTAATACTAATAAAAGCAGTGCAACCACGACGCTATAAATCGATTTGCGATAGAGTGCAAACGCAATTAATCCACTGATAACGGTTAGGAGTAGCGTTATCATGGTAACACCAAAAATAGGTGCAATGCCTTTTAATGGGCCATCAATCTGGCTATAACCAAACTGCAACCAAGGGAAGCCGGATAACACCCAACCTCTTAAGAATTCAGTGATTTGCCATAATGCAGGAGCTGCAAATACAAACCGCCAGAGTGTTGGTTTTGGAAAAAACTTATTCAGTAATCCTGCAAATAATAGCGTGTAGAGTGATAAATAGAGAGCTAATAAAATCACTAAAAAGATATTTATCGCAAACGGCATACCACCAAAATCAGCGATACTGACGTAAACCCAATTTACGCCGCTACCAAATAATCCAAATCCCCAAGCAAAGCCAAGGAATGCGCCTTGGCGAGTTGTGCGGTGAGTGATTATCAGTAATAAGCCAAGTAGTGAAATTAACGCCGCAGGCCAAAAATCAAATGGCGAAAATGCTAATGTGCCAATGGCACCGAAAAAAACCGCCAGAAAGGCGCGAACCCACTGGCGGTTTAAGAAAGAGATCTTATTCATTGATATCCTATGCATCATTACCTAGTTCAGGGATTGGCGCATCATCGGGGATATGCACATAAACCTGAATGATCTTACGGCTATCTGCCATAACAACTTTAAATTGGTAATTATCAATAGTAATAGTTTCACCACGAGCAGGAAGGTGACCAAAGGCTTGCATGACTAAACCGCCAATCGTATCAACTTCTTCATCGCTGAAATGCGTACCGAACGCTTCATTGAAATCTTCTATCTGGGTTAAAGCTCGAACTGAGTAAGCGTGACGACTTAACGGACGAATATCAATATCATCCTCATCATCATACTCATCTTCAATTTCGCCTACGATAAGTTCAAGAATATCCTCAATTGTGACGAGTCCAGATACGCCTCCAAATTCATCGATCACAATCGCCATATGATAGCGTTGAGAGCGGAACTCTTTTAATAGGCGATCAACCCGTTTGCTTTCAGGCACAACAACAGCAGAGCGTAAGACTTTATCCATACTAAATGGCTCTGCGTCGGTACGCATAAATGGCAGTAGATCTTTCGCCATTAATAAGCCTTCAATATGATCTTTGTCCTCGCTAATGACTGGGAAACGAGAATGTGCTGAATCAATAATCACATCTAAACACTCATCAAGGGTTTGATTGCGTTTTAGTGTGACAATTTGCGAGCGAGGGATCATAATGTCCCGAACGCGTTGTTCAGCAATATCCATTACCCCTTCAAGCATGTCGCGGGTGTCGGGATCAATTAATTCTTTCTGTTCAGAATCGCGGATAAGCTCCATCAGATCATCACGGTTTTTAGGTTCACCGTGGAACCACTGATTAAGCAGTGTGAGAAACCCTTTCTTAGGACCAGGGTTATCGTTACTCGAAGATTGGTCGTCGCTCATGGCGTTTTAACTATTTTTCCTCATTGAATGGTTAATTAGATATAGTATTTATCATAAAAATAAGAGAACTGTTACTCTTTTTCAATCAAATAGGGATCTGTATAACCTAAATTTTGTAAGATTTCTGTCTCTAAACCTTCCATTTCTTCGGCTTCATCATCTTCAATATGATCATAGCCTAAAAGATGGAGACATCCATGAATAACCATGTGTGCCCAATGTTCTTCAACAGTCTTACTCTGCTCAACCGCCTCTTTTTCTACCACTTGGCGGCAAATAATCAAATCACCTAATAACGGCAATTCAATTTCAGGCGGAGCCTCAAAGGGAAAAGAAAGCACGTTAGTCGGTTTGTCTTTTCCACGATAAGTGAGATTCAGTTCGTGACTTTCTGCCTCATCAACAATACGAATAGTCACTTCACTTACAGGTTGAAATTGCGGTAATACCGCTTCTAACCATGTCATAAATTGGGCTTCAGTAGGAAGCCCTTGCGCATTTTCACTTGCTACTTGTAAATCAAGGATAACTTCACTCATGATTTTCTCTCTGAAGCTTCTCTTTTTCTGCTTTGATAGCTTGGCGGCGTTTTTGATCTTCCATTTCCCAAGCTTCATAGGCGATAACAATTTTGGCAACCACCGGATGGCGAACAACGTCTTCACTATGGAAAAAGTTAAAACTTAAGTCATTAACATCAGATAAAACTTCAATGGCATGACGTAAGCCTGATTTATTGCCTCTTGGCAGGTCAATTTGGGTAATATCCCCAGTGATAACCGCTTTAGAGTTAAAGCCAATACGTGTTAAGAACATTTTCATCTGTTCGATGGTCGTGTTTTGGCTTTCATCAAGAATAATAAAGGCGTCATTTAATGTGCGCCCACGCATATAGGCGAGGGGTGCGACTTCAATGACATTACGCTCTATTAGTTTCTCAACTTTTTCAAAACCTAACATCTCAAATAACGCATCATAAAGTGGTCGTAAATAGGGATCGACTTTTTGACTTAAATCGCCCGGTAAAAAGCCCAGTTTTTCACCCGCTTCAACCGCAGGGCGCGTTAATAAAATACGACGCACTTCTTGGCGTTCAAGAGCATCAACAGCAGCAGCAACAGCCAGATAAGTTTTCCCTGTACCAGCAGGCCCAATACCAAAAGTAATATCATGAGTCTGGATATTGGCAATATATTGTGCCTGATTCGGTGTACGAGGTTTTATCACACCTCGCTTAGTTCGAATATTGGTTGATTTCCCAAATTCAGGAACATGCTCATCACTTTGCTCAAGCACACGGCTTTCTTTGATTGCAAGGTGAATTTGTTCAGGGTCGATATCGGGGATCACGCCTTTAATTGGCGAGGTTTCCACATACAGGCGACGTAAAATTCCTGCGGCTGCATTGACACACAATGATTTTCCCGTGAGTTTAAAACGGTTATCACGATGATTAATCTCGATACCTAAACGGCGCTCAAGTTGCTTAATATTATCGTCAAATGGACCACATAGGCTCATTAAACGGGCATTGTCAGCTGGCTCTAAGAAGATTTCTTGGGTCGCTACCTGTGCATGTGCTATTACTGTCACTGATTATCCTTTTGTTCAATCTGATCAATTAAGGTTGGTAAACACCTACCCCTAATTCATCTTCTTTACGTGTACGTGCAATGACGGATTCTGGAGATTCGTGAATACGTAAATCCATTTGGTCTTCCGTTCTAACAACTTTACCACGTAGTGAGTTGGCATAAACGTCAACAATCTCAACATCAACGAACTTACCAATCATATCTGGTGTACCTTCAAAGTTAACCACACGGTTATTCTCAGTACGACCAGAAAGCTCCATCACATTTTTACGTGAAGGCCCTTCAACTAGAATACGCTGTACCGTATTTAACATTGCACGGCTAAAGTTCATTGCTTGTTGATTGATGCGCTGTTGTAGCAGATATAAACGTTGTTTCTTCTCATCTTCACTAACGTCATCAGGTAAATCAGCCGCTGGGGTGCCCGGACGTGCTGAATAGATGAAACTAAAGCTCATATCGAAATTAACATCCGCAATTAATTGCATGGTTTTTTCAAAGTCGTCTTGGGTTTCACCCGGGAAACCAATGATAAAGTCTGAACTTATCAGAATACCAGGACGTGCTTTGCGTAGTTTGCGAATGATGCTCTTATATTCAAGTGCAGTATGGTTACGCTTCATTAATGTTAGAATGCGGTCAGAACCACTTTGCACTGGCAAGTGTAAATAGCTGACTAATTCTGGAGTATCTTCATAAACCGCAACAATATCGTCAGTAAATTCGATAGGATGGCTGGTAGTAAAGCGAATGCGGTCAATGCCGTCAATTGCGGCGACTAAGCGAATTAATTCAGCAAAGCTACAGATTTGACCATCAAAAGTAGCGCCTCGGTAGGCGTTAACGTTTTGACCTAACAAGTTTACTTCGCGCACACCTTGTGCCGCTAATTGAGCAATTTCAAATAGCACATCATCACAAGGGCGGCTAACTTCTTCACCGCGTGTGTAAGGAACTACGCAGAAAGAGCAGTATTTGTTACAGCCTTCCATGATGGAGACGAAAGCAGAAGGACCTTCAGCGCGAGGCTCTGGTAAACGGTCAAATTTTTCGATTTCAGGGAAGCTGATATCGACAACAGGGCTTTTAGTCCCTTTAACCTGATTAATCATTTCAGGTAAACGGTGTAAAGTTTGTGGTCCGAAGATAATATCGACACACTGCGCACGTTGACGGATGTATTCACCTTCTTGAGAAGCAACACAACCGCCGACGCCAATGATAATATCGGGTTTATTATCTTTAAAATATTTCCAACGTCCTAACTGATGAAAGACTTTTTCTTGTGCTTTCTCACGGATAGAACAGGTATTTAGCAGTAGAATGTCCGCGTCTTCGGCGACATCGGTTAACTGATAACCGTGGGTGCTTTCGAGTAGGTCTGCCATTTTGGATGAATCGTACTCATTCATCTGACAGCCCCAAGTTTTAATGTACAGTTTTTTTATCGTCGACATTGTGTAAATCCGGTATTTTCAGTGAGACAATAGCTAATCATTGGAAAACGTTGCGTGTAATAAGCCAATAAGGCGGTTATTGTAGTCATTTGTGTGGTCAGTGACTAGAGCAAGTCGGCGCTAATTCTCTATGGCGTTTAGTTTAATCGAAATAAACTGAAACAGCGCTTACCTATTATTTAAAGTAATGAGTTATGGCATAACAATGATGAGTAATGTAAAAAACGATTTTGATGCAATCATCGCTGGTGGAGGGATGATTGGCGCTGCTGTTGCAATTGGGCTGGCGCAAGAAGGATTGCGTGTTGCAATGATTGAACGGCAGTCTCCAGCACCTTTTGATGCGTCATCTCATCCTGATATCCGTATTTCTGCGATTAGTTGCGCGTCTGTTAGTCTATTAAAACAATTAGGTGCATGGCAACATGTTTTAGCGATGCGTTCTGCGCCTTATCTTACCTTAGAAACATGGGAAGAAGAAAATGCCCATGTGGTTTTTGATGCTAAAAGCTTAGGTTTACCAGAATTAGGCTATATGGTTGAAAACCGAATTTTGCAATTAGCCCTTTGGCAAGAGGCTGAACGTTATAGCAATATCACTTTATTATGTCCAAATAGTCTAAGTAAAATGACTTATTTAGATGATAAATGGAAAGTAACCCTTTCTGATGGCAGTGAAGTGACCACAAATTTAGTGGTGGGTGCGGATGGTGCAAACTCTCAAGTGCGCCAATTTGCGGGTATTGGTAGCAATGGCTGGCAATATCGTCAATCTTGTATGCTGATCACCGTGAAAACAGAGTTGCCTCCTGAAAAGGGTACATGGCAACGTTTTTACCCTTCAGGACCTCGTGCTTATTTACCGCTTTTTGATAATTGGGCTTGTTTAGTTTGGTATGACTCGCCTGACAGAATTAGAAAACTGCAAAATATGACAATGGCGCAGTTAGAAAAAGAAATTCAACATGCTTTTCCTGAGCGATTAGGTAAAGCGACACCTATTGCAGCAGGTTCATTCCCATTAACGCGTCAGCATGCAAGTCGTTATGTTGATAAAGGCATTGTTTTGTTGGGAGATGCGGCTCACACCATCAATCCTTTAGCGGGGCAGGGCGTTAATTTAGGTTACCGTGATGTGGATTGTTTCTTAGATTTAGTCGCTGATGCCAAAAAACATTTTGAGCCTTGGGATTCAATGGCGTTATTGAAGAAATATCAGCGCCGTCGTATGCCTGATAATTTAGTAATGCAAGCGGGCATGGACGTATTTTATCACGCCTTTAGCCACCAATTACCGGGTTTAAAAGTTGTTAGAAATATCGGTCTTTTAGCTGCTCAACATGCAGGAAAAGCGAAAGAAGCTGCATTACGTTATGCGTTAGGTATTAAGTAATTAGAAATGCGATGATCTGAGTTGAATATCAGCAATAAGATCATCGCATTGTTGTTATGCTTTTAAATGCTTGGCATGAAAAGCAATATGCTCACCAATAAAGCTCGCCACAAAGTAGTAACTGTGATCGTACCCTTGATGTAAATTCAATTGATAAGGAAATTGTTTTGCATCACAAGCTTGTGAAAATAATTCAGGCTTCAGCTGCTCTTGATAGAAAGGATCATCGATTCCGACATCAACACGCATAGGTAATACACTTTCTGCTTGGCTAATCAATGCCACCGCATCATATAGGTGCCATTGTGTCGTATCATCGCCTAAATAAGCGCTAAACGCTTTTTTACCCCAAGGAACAACTGACGGTGCTACTATCGGAGAAAAAGCTGACACACTGCGGTAGCGTGTCGAATTTCGCAATGCAATTGTTAGTGCCCCATGACCTCCCATCGAATGCCCACTAATGGCACGTTGATGAGTCACAGGAAAATGCGTTTCTATCAGTGTAGGAAGTTCATCAACAATGTAGTCATACATATTGTAATGAGTATTCCACGGCGATTGTGTCGCATTAAGGTAAAAACCTGCGCCTTGCCCTAAATCATAAGCACTATCATCAGCGACATTTTCACCACGAGGACTGGTATCAGGTACGACTAAAATAATGCCATGCTGCGCCGCAAATTGTTGAGCTCCCGCTTTAGTAATGAAATTTTGTTCGTTGCAGGTTAAGCCTGATAACCAATATAAAACAGGGTATTTTTGCTCTTCTTCCATAGGAGGAAGGTAGATGGCAAATTTCATCTCACAATTTAACGTCTTTGAGGTATGTTGATAGACTTCTTGCCAACCGCCAAAGCAGGCGTGACGTTCAATCCTTTCCATTTTGACTCCTTTAAAAGCAAAGACAAACCTATGAGACATAGGTTTGAAGATGATTAATCGAAATGAATAACCGTTCGGATTGATTTACCTTCATGCATTAAATCAAAGGCTTCGTTAATGTCTTCAAGCGGTAATGTGTGAGTGACAAATGGCTTTAGTTCGATAGTACCTTTCATCGCATCTTCAACCATACCCGGTAATTGGCTGCGACCTTTAACACCACCAAAAGCGGTACCTTTCCATGAACGGCCTGTGACTAATTGGAAAGGACGAGTTGAGATCTCTTGTCCTGCACCAGCAACACCAATAATAATGGATTGACCCCAGCCACGATGTGCACTTTCTAATGCAGCTCTCATGACATTAACGTTACCAATACATTCAAAAGTATGGTCAACACCCCATTGTGTCATTTCAACAAGGACTTGCTGAATGGGCTTGTCGTAGTCATTAGGATTTAAGCAATCTGTAGCACCAAATTGACGTGCTAATTCAAATTTTTCAGGATTAGTATCAATCGCAAAAATTCGACCTGCTTTGGCTTGTCTTGCACCTTGAAGAACAGCAAGGCCAATGCCTCCTAAACCAAACACTGCAACCGAATCACCTTCTTGCACTTTTGCTGTATTGTGAACCGCGCCAATACCGGTTGTTACGCCACAACCTAATAAGCAAACTTCTTCGTGATTGGCTTCTGGATTGATTTTTGCCAGAGAAACTTCAGCCACCACAGTGTATTCGCTAAAAGTAGAGCATCCCATATAGTGATAAATAGGCTGCCCGTTATAAGAAAAACGTGTTGTTCCATCTGGCATTAAACCTTTACCTTGCGTTGCTCTGACTGCAACACATAAGTTTGTTTTGCCTGATTTACAGAATAGACATTCACCACATTCAGCAGTGTACAGAGGAATAACGTGATCGCCTGGTTTAACGCTAGTGACACCTTCACCAACCTCTACAACTACACCAGCACCTTCATGACCAAGAATTGCAGGGAATACACCTTCAGGATCATCACCAGAGAGTGTAAATGCGTCTGTATGGCAAACACCGGTGTGGCTAATTTTTATGAGCACTTCACCCGCTTGAGGTGGCATTACATCAACTTCAACGATTTTTAAAGGTTCTCCTGGCCCAAATGCGACCGCAGCACGAGATTTCATGGTGTATCCTTTTTGTTATTAACGCAGGTAAGTGCGGATAAGTGAAATGGCATCATCAACGGAATTTTTTTGATCTTCAGGAGAAGCGACGGCATCCATAAGACCTTCACGTAAATGACTTTCGAGTACTCCAGCCATCAGGCCATTGATAGCACCTCTGATGGCGGCAATTTGTTGTAATACCTGACCGCATTCATTTTCATTTTCAAGTGCAGTTTCTAATGCAAGAAGCTGCCCTTTAATTTTTCTTACGCGAGTTAACGCGGCTTTTTTTTCTGCTGGTGAGTGTGGCATACATAATCCTTAAATATACTATGGGGGAGTATAGTATCTGGAGGGATATATGTACAGAGGGATCAATAAAGTGTGGAGTGATGAGAATAAATAAAAAATGATGATGTGGAGAATGTTGATCTTTGAGAGTGAGTAGAGGAATAAGAAAAGAAGGAGGGAATAATGATGTTTAGATAACAGATAGGAAAAAATGAAGAGATAAAAACAAAAAAGACCCGCTATTGCGAGTCTTATCTGTTGATTTCGTGATAAACACGTTAATAATCAATGGTGCGGGAGGCGAGACTTGAACTCGCACACCTTGCGGCGCCAGAACCTAAATCTGGTGCGTCTACCAATTTCGCCACTCCCGCATACAACTTTTCAGAAAAAAAGACTCGCTCTGCGAGTCTCTCTTTCAAAATATGGCTGGGATACCAGGATTCGAACCTGGGAATGCCAGGATCAAAACCTGGTGCCTTACCGCTTGGCGATATCCCAAAAAATGGTGGCTATGACGGGATTCGAACCTGTGACCCCAACATTATGAGTGTTGTGCTCTAACCAGCTGAGCTACATAGCCTTATTGAATCTAGCTATCTTTCTTTTGAAAGATGGCTGGGGTACCAGGATTCGAACCTGGGAATGCCAGGATCAAAACCTGGTGCCTTACCGCTTGGCGATACCCCATCCGCTAATTCAATTGTCAACACACTTATTTATCAGAAATATGGCTGGGATACCAGGATTCGAACCTGGGAATGCCAGGATCAAAACCTGGTGCCTTACCGCTTGGCGATATCCCAACTGATAAATTCTTGACGAGGTTAAAATGGTGCGGGAGGCGAGACTTGAACTCGCACACCTTGCGGCGCCAGAACCTAAATCTGGTGCGTCTACCAATTTCGCCACTCCCGCAAAAATATGGTGGCTATGACGGGATTCGAACCTGTGACCCCAACATTATGAGTGTTGTGCTCTAACCAGCTGAGCTACATAGCCATCTTTTTTTGCATAACCTTCGTCGGCGTTGCGGGGCGCATTATGCGTATTACAGACAAATCCGTCAACTGCTTTTTGCATTAATTTTCGAGAAACGTGTCCGTTTGCTCGATGGTTAATCATTTTGTCGAAAAAAGATCCAAAAAACAACCTTGTTGATGAAAAATATCTCAAAGAATAAGGCGCAATAGTGTGTGAATAAAAAGAAAAAACAAAGCAGTAAGAGAAATGATATTAAGCTAAAGAAGGAAAAGATGAAGAACAATGAGTATAAAAAAAGAAATGAGGTGAAAAACTCACGCTACATTTCTTTTTCTTTGGATATTACTGATTGAATTTTAGACTTATTTCGCAATAAAGGTTAGAAAAGTATATATTCAACTCAAAAAGTATAATTTATCGACAATAAATTACTTTTCTAATAGCTGTTGAAGCAATTCTCCGTTAAGCATTGCGCGTTTAGTTAAGGCAAAAGCCCCTATGGCAGAACGATGATCAAGCTCTGATGTGACGACAGGAAGCTCTTCTCTGAATTCTTTTAATACTTGCGTATTAATACAACTTTGAATTGAGGGAAGTAAAACTTCAGCTGCTTCAGTCAATTCACCCGCTAAAACCACTTTTTGTGGGTTAAATAAGTTAATAGCGATAGCAATAGCTTTACCTAAATGTAAACCCACTTGTTTGATAGTTTCGACTGCTAGCGGGTCATTTTTAACAGCAGCTCGACAAATATCTTGGATTTGGCACTGTGTTGGCGATAAATACTGGCTTGGGTAGCCTTGCTCTAATTGATAGCGCACTTTGGCTTCGATAGCAGTATTGGATGCAATCGTTTCTAAACAACCAAAATTACCACAATGGCAACGTTCACCTAGAGGATCGATTTGAATATGACCAATTTCCCCTAGGTTACCACGCTGGTTGAGCAGAATTTTATTATTAATGATAACACCTGCACCTGCACCACGATGTATCCGGACGAGTAGTGAGTCTTCACAATCTCGTGTGGCACCAAAATAGTTTTCAGCGAGTGCAAGGCTTCGAATATCATGCCCAGCATAACAAGGTAGGCTAAAGCGTTTTTCTAAGCTATTTACCAGAGCCCAATTATCTACTTTCATATGAGGCATATAGCGAACAATGCCTTTATTTGGATCAACAAGACCGGGCAAGATCACGGAAATTGAAATAAGCTCACGAATGCGACGTTGATTTTGTTTAATAAAATCATCAATTGCATTGATGAGCAGGGCTTCAACTTCATTTTGAGTACTCTGCTCTAAAGGGTAGTGCTGCTCAATGATGACTTTACCGCTCAGATCGTAAAGAGCGACAGTAGCATCATTACGCCCCAATCGCACACTGACTGTATTAAAGTTGCGGTGTTCAACAATAATAGAGATTGCGCGACGCCCACCTGTTGATGCCTGTTGATCAACCTCTTTGATTAAGCCTCGTTCAAGCAACTGACGAGTAATTTTAGTCACACTGGCTGGCGCTAGTTGGCTTTGTTCGGCTATTTGGATACGGGAAATTGGCCCGTGTTGATCAATCAGTCGATACACAATCGCACTGTTAAGTTGTTTAACAAGATCGATATTGCCAATTTGCGTTTCAGTGTTGTTATGACTCATCAGCATAGACATCCATTAGTTATTCAGTTATTTCGATACCATTGACAAACGTTGTGCAAAGGTTGAAGTCCTTGTCGAAAGAAGTGAGGTTAGCAATTTTTCCTGCTTCAATTGTTCCCAATTCTTTTTCCATTCCGATTGCACGAGCAGGATAAAGTGTTGCCATCCGCAATGTTTCATCTAATGGAATACCTACATGGATCACGCTATTTTTAATTGCACCAATCATGGTCAGTGATGATCCACTTAATGTGCCATCTGCATCGACACAAAGACCATTACGATAATATATGGTTTTACCCGCAAAAACGAAGCTATCCATCTCATTTTTACTAGGATCAAGCCCTGCTGGCGCAGTTGCATCTGTGACTAAAAGTAGTTTTTCACCTTTCAGACGCTTACTGTTACGAATATTTGCCCATGAAACATGTAAACCATCGGCAATGATACCAGCATAAACCTCAGGTGTATCATAAATGGCACCTACAAGCCCCGGCCCTCTGCCTGTAATATAAGGCATTGCGTTGTAAAGGTGAGTCGATAATGAGATACCATTACGGAATCCTTTACGTGCTTCTTCATAAGTCGAATTGGAGTGACCCGCAGAAACAATGATACCTGCTTTGATTAATTGACGAACATACTTTTCATCAACCATTTCAGGTGCTAGGGTGATTTTAGCGATAACATCAGCATTATCGCACAAATAGTCAATCATCTGTGCACTAGGTTGGCGAATAAACTGTGGATCATGAGTCCCTTTTTTAATTACATTGATATAAGGGCCTTCTAAATGTAATCCCAACACTTTATTTTCATGTTTCTTCATATAAGCACGAGTTGCGTCAATGCCTATTTTCATCAATTCATCAGAACAGGTAATTAACGTGGGTAAATAGCTAGTGCAACCTAAACGTTCATTTGCTTTTTGCATAATTTCTAACGTTTCAACGGTGACATTTTCAGGCGTGTCATTAAATTGTACGCCACCACAGCCATTAACCTGTAAATCGATAAAACCGGGAGAGACAATTGCACCTTTCATATCACGAACAGTGATATCTTTTGGCAGTTGATCCTGTGGGCAAACCTGCTCAATACGGGAGCCGTTAATAATAATGGCGTGGTTTTCTAAACGGTCGAAACCTGTATAAATAACAGCATTTGTTAAGGCAAACATACCTTTGTCTCCTGATAAGGGAAGTCAATCTAAAAATCCGATATCAGCCAGCAAATTCTGGCTGATAAGTAAGAGAGCTTAGCCTTTTCCACTACTTAATCAGTAGGTACTTATTTTACTAAACTTAGTCTTGGTATTTCTGACACTCTTGCGCTTCAATCTGTTGGAAATAACGCAATGTTTTTACTCGTAATTCCATTGTTGCAGGATCATCACACACTAAAATGGCTTTAGGGTGAAGTTGAACACAGGAAATCGTCCATAAATGGTTAACAGCGCCTTCTGTTGCAGCATGTACTGCTTGCGCTTTATTAAAACCAGTTGCCAAAATCATTAATTCTTCAGCATCTAATAATGTACCTACACCAACTGTCAGTGCATATTTAGGAACATGATTAACATTATTATCGAAGAAGCGTGAATTTGCTAAACGAGTGTCTTCTGTTAGCGTTTTCATGCGAGTACGTGAAGAAAGTGATGATGTTGGCTCATTAAATGCGATATGACCGTCGTTACCTACACCGCCCATAAACAAATTGATTTTGCCATAAGACTTAATTTTAGCCTCATAACGTTCGCATTCTGCTTGTGGATCTTCTGCATTACCGTTTAATAAATTGATATTTTCATCTTTAATATCAATATGATTAAAGAAGTTCTCATACATAAAAGTACGGTAACTTTGTGAATGATCTGATGGAATACCAACATATTCATCCATATTGAACGTTACAACGTGTTGGAAGCTGACTTTTCCTGCACGATGTAATTCAATTAACTCTTTATATGTCGCCAATGGCGTGCCACCAGTCGGTAAACCAAGCACGAAAGGGCGCTCTGCTGTTGGATTAAACGCATTGATCTTCTCAATGATATAATTTGCAGACCACTTACCAACTTGTTTTGCCGTGGATAGGGGGATTAACCTCATAGTAACCTCATAGAAAAAAGACAAATCTGATAACTCAGTAACGTGTTATTTTATCGTGTGATTATCAGTGGCTCATCTATACTCGTCATCCTTCAAGTTGCAGGGGGGTTGGCTACGCTCAGCTACCCGAATCACATACATGAGTATACTCATCGGGATATCTTTGCTTGTCGCCTACCTGCAACTCGAATGATTTAGAGTGTATAACACGAATTTCTTTTCATTTTTAGCTGATGATCGAAATGTCCCGCCAAAAGATATTTTTAATCATAAAATAAGCTTTCTGACTTAGCCAGCATTTCAGCTAAAAAATATACTATATTGGTGACTTAACTCACAAATTATGACTAATTAATTTGCGATACGAAATAAATTTTTTAGACTAAAAATGGAATTAAATAATTAGCTCATCAATTTTCTTATAAAATATGAATGAGTATGAATAAGATCCCAATATAGGGGCTATCCAAGGGGGAGTTTGTGAATATTTTAAGTTATCTGCAGAAGATAGGACGGGCGCTGATGGTGCCTGTTGCTACATTACCTGCAGCAGCAATTCTGATGGGGATTGGCTACTGGATTGACCCAGTAGGCTGGGGTAGCGATAACGCGCTTGCTGCCTTACTTATCAAATCTGGTGCTGCTATCATCGACAATATGTCAGTCTTGTTTGCCATTGGTGTTGCTTATGGTATGTCGAAAGACAAAGACGGTGCTGCCGCTTTAACAGGGTTTGTTGGGTTCTTAGTTGTGACAACACTTTGCTCTCCAGCAGCGGTGTCAATGATCAAAGGCCTACCTTTAGAAGAGGTTCCTGTTGCTTTTGGTAAAATAAATAACCAGTTTGTTGGGATCTTAGTTGGTGTACTTTCAGCCGAGCTTTATAACCGCTTCAGTAGCGTTGAGCTGCCTCGCGCACTGTCGTTCTTTAGTGGTCGCCGTTTAGTTCCCATTCTAACCTCGTTTTTAATGATCATCGTCGCCTTTATTCTGATGTATATCTGGCCTGTGATTTATGGCGGATTAGTTAGCTTTGGTGAAAGCATTAAAGATATGGGAGCATTAGGTGCGGGTATTTACGCATTCTTTAACCGTTTATTAATTCCAGTGGGCTTACACCATGCGTTGAACTCTGTATTCTGGTTTGACGTTGCTGGTATTAATGATATTCCTAACTTCCTAGCAGGTCAGCAAGCTATTGATTCTGGCTTAGCAACAGTGGGTGTTACAGGTCGTTATCAAGCAGGTTTCTTCCCAGTAATGATGTTTGGTTTACCGGGTGCAGCTCTTGCTATTTATCACTGCGCACGTAAAGAGCACAAAGCAAAAGTGGCTGGTATTATGATGGCGGGTGCGTTTGCCGCATTCTTCACAGGTATTACTGAGCCGCTTGAATTCTCCTTTATGTTCGTCGCACCAGTGCTTTATGTTATTCACGCATTCTTAATGGCGATTTCTGTTTATATCGCGGCAAGCATGGAGTGGATTTCAGGATTCGGCTTTAGTGCAGGCTTAGTGGATATGTTCTTATCTTCACGTAACCCACTGGCTGTTCATTGGTACATGCTGATTGTTCAGGGTATTGTTTTCTTCTTTATCTATTACGGTATTTTCCGTTTCACTATCACTAAATTTAACCTGAAAACACCAGGTCGTGAAGATGAAGTGACCGGTGATGAAACTGCTGATGGTTATGATGAAGATATCAAAACAGCGCCAGCAAATAGTAAAGAAGGTATTCAACAAGAAGCTCGCCAATATATCGCGGCTATTGGTGGTTCTGATAACTTAACGGGTATTGATGCTTGCATTACACGTTTACGTCTTAATGTAAAAGACTCTGGCGTTGTTAATGATGCATACGCAAAACGTTTAGGGGCTTCAGGCGTTATTCGCTTAAACAAACAAAGTGTTCAGGTGATTGTGGGTACACGCGCAGAGCTTGTCGCTAATGCAATGCGCGATGTATTAACACAAGGTCCTGTGCCTGCTTATGAAGGTGCTTCTGCTTCAACAGTTTCTACTGAAAAAGCACCCGTAAAACAAGCTAATGCCAATGCAAAAGTGTTACTTGAAATGATTGCACCTTTTGATGGTGAAGTGGTGGCATTAAAAGATGTGCCTGATGAAGCGTTCTCTAGTGGTGTTGTTGGCGATGGCGTAGCAATCAAACCAACCTCTAATATCGTGATGGCGCCTGCGACAGGTACTGTTGTTAAGATTTTTGATACAAACCATGCATTTTGTATTGAGACTGACAATGGTGTGGAAATCATTGTGCATATGGGAATTGATACCGTTGCATTAGGTGGTAAAGGCTTCAAGCGTTTAGTTGAAGAAGGTGCAGACGTTAAAGTTGGTCAACCTATCTTAGAATTAGATCTTGAATATCTGAACGCTAATGCCAAATCGATGATAAGCCCTGTTATTGTCAGCAATATCGATGATTTTGATAAGATTACTGAACAAGTTGCCGGTGTTGTGGTCGGAAATAAAACGGTTATCTACAAAGTGTTAAAATAAATTCTATATAGATATTTAATCCTCTATAAAGAGATGGTTAAATAAGACGATAAAACGGGGAGTCTTTCGAACTTCCCGTTTTTTTATCTCTATTTTGATAAATATCTCAGGGGTGTATTTAGCTAAGGTATTTATGAAACCTGCTTATTGGATTATAGTGGGTTAATTATGCGTTTTGCTTTGAGGAAAAAATGACCATGAATGAGGCAGATGCCCGCCCAACGAACTTTATTCGTCAAATTATTGACGAAGATCTGGCTACCGGGAAACATGATAGCGTTCAAACGCGTTTCCCACCTGAACCTAATGGCTATCTTCATATCGGCCATGCGAAATCAATTTGCCTGAATTTTGGTATTGCTAAAGATTATCAGGGAAAATGTAATCTACGTTTTGATGATACCAATCCAGTAAAAGAAGATATTGAGTACATCAACTCAATTCAAAAAGATGTTCAGTGGTTAGGTTTCCAATGGGAAGGTAGCATTCATTACTCCTCAGATTATTTTGATCAACTTTATCAATATGCGATTGAGCTGATTAATAAAGGCTTAGCTTATGTTGATGAGTTAAGTGCTGAAGAAATTCGTGAATACCGCGGTACATTAAAAGAGCCAGGTAAAAACAGCCCTTATCGCTCACGTAGCGTAGAAGAAAACTTAGCGCTGTTTGAAAAAATGCGTGCGGGTGGCTTTGAAGAAGGTAAAGCGTGTTTACGTGCGAAAATTGATATGGCATCACCTTTTATTGTTATGCGTGATCCTGTTCTTTATCGTATTAAATTTGCTGAACACCACCAAACTGGAAATAAATGGTGCATTTATCCAATGTATGATTTTACCCACTGTATCTCTGATGCACTGGAAAATATCACACATTCTTTATGTACTTTAGAATTCCAAGATAACCGCCGTTTATATGATTGGGTGCTGGATAATATCACTATCCCTTGTCATCCTCGTCAATATGAATTCTCACGCCTTAACCTTGAATATACAGTGATGTCAAAACGTAAGCTGAATCAGCTTGTGACAGAAAACATTGTGAATGGTTGGGATGATCCTCGTATGCCAACGATTTCAGGCTTACGTCGTCGTGGTTATACCGCAGAATCTATTCGTGAATTCTGCCTACGTATTGGTGTGACGAAACAAGAAAACAACGTCGAAATGGCAGCTTTGGAATCTTGTATTCGTGATGACTTAAACGAAAATGCACCACGCGCAATGGCGGTTATCGATCCAGTTCGTTTAGTGATTGAAAATATGCCAGAAGGTGAAGAAATTCTTGTTGCACCAAATCACCCAAACAAACCAGAAATGGGTACGCGTGAAGTACCATTTAGCCGTGAGATCTATATTGATCGCGCAGACTTCAAAGAAGAAGCAAACCGTCAATATAAACGTCTGGTGCTAGGTAAGGAAGTGCGTCTACGTAATGCTTATGTGATTAAAGCAGAACGTGTCGAAAAAGACGATCAAGGCGAAATTACGACCATTTACTGTACTTATGATGCAGCGACTCTAAATAAAGATCCTGCTGATGGGCGTAAAGTAAAAGGCGTTATTCACTGGGTAAGCATTCCACATGCTATTCCTGCTGAAATCCGTCTTTATGACCGTCTATTTAGCGTACCAAACCCAGCAGCAGAAGATGATTTCTTATCAACAATTAACCCTGAATCATTAGTTATTCGTGAAGGTTTTGTTGAACGTAGCTTAAAAGATGCTGCTATCGAAAAAGCGTATCAATTTGAGCGTGAAGGCTACTTCTGTGCTGATAAGCTTTCAACAGCGGATAAACTTGTGTTTAACCGTACTGTGGGCTTACGAGACACTTGGGCGAAGATTTCTCAGCAAGGTTAATTTGACGCATTTTAAGACACATTAGTACTTTAATGAATAAAATGCTCGGTAATTATTTATCGAGCATTTTTTTATCTGTTTTACATCTTAGTTTGGATGATTTTTCATCTATTGATATTAAACATTTACTATTCTTAATTTGATTAGTCTTTCGTTTTTTCTTTTTTAGGTGATAACTTTTCATTTATTTCATTTGAAATAGTTTATTCACTATCACTTTATTCTTTTGTTTTTTCATACCATCACGCTAAATAAAACTGTAATAAGAAAAGTGTGATTAATACCGCCTATTTCACACTGTTAAAAAAGATCATTTATAAGTACTGCTTATTATTCCTTTCTATAAAAACGAAATTTCATATCATTTAAAGATTGTTTTATAAAATACATTTAAATCAACTAATTATGATTACTTTTAGTCAATAATTATAAAAGTAAGAAAATGAAACGATCATTTGGTTATGTGTCCTTTGTCATATTTTGATAAAAATTCTTTTTTTTAGGTTGATAATTCGCGTCGCGAAAAATATGCTGTTTCTAACCTAATTTAGGTTTTTTCCCCACTTGGGGTTTTATATTTGGAAATAGGCATTGTGCTTATTTCTTTTTTAGTCAAAGTCAAAGAGGAAACAATGCTATGGTTATGCAACATGCTAAACCAGGCAGGGTGGCACTTGCCGTTATGGGCGCATTGCTTGTAACTGCACTACCTGCAAAAATGTCTCATGCTGAAGGGTTTATTGACGACTCAACCTTAACAGGCGGTCTTTTTTATTGGCAACGTGACCGTGATAGAAAAGAGTTAACACCAAATAGCCCTGATTACGGCAAATACAAAGCTAACTTACACCATTCTACTTTCAACGCTAATTTAGATTTCTCATCAGGCTACCTTGGTGATTTTATTGGTATTGATTTAGCTGCTTTTGGCGCAGCTGAATTGAATAACAGTGGCCCAGCTGCACCTAATGAAATCGGTTTTAGTGATGCAAAAAGTCGCTGGGATGAAAAATGGACTGGCGATCGCAGTGGCATGAGTGTTTATAAAGCGGCTGCGAAATTCAAATTAGGCAATTTCTGGGCTCAAGGTGGATATATTCAACCTAAAGGCCAAAGCTTATTGCGTCCACATTGGAGCTTCTTACCGGGGACTTATCGCGGTGCTGAAGCGGGTGCAGTTTTCGATTTCGATAAAAGCGGTGAATTATCTTTCTCATATATGTGGACGGATGAATATAAAGCACCATGGTATCGGAATATGTATAACTTCCGTAAAGCTGATCTAGAAACTAATATCAGCTATCTTCACTCTTTTGGCGCCAAATATGATTTTAAAAACAGCCTAGTGTTAGAAGCTGCATTTGGTCAGGCCGATGGTTATATCGATCAGTATTTTGGCAAAGTTTCTTATGATTTTCCAATTGCTGACAATGCATTAAGAACGTCTTACCAATTCTACGGTGCTAAAGATAAAGTTACCGGCGGTGGTGTTAATGACGTTTATGATGGGTTGGCATGGTTACAAGCACTGACTTTTGGTTATACCTACAATGTATTTGACTTCAAAGTAGAAGGAACGTGGGTTAAAGCTGAAGGTAATCAAGGTTATTTCTTACAACGTATGACTCCAGGCTGGGCAACCTCTAACGGTCGTCTTGATGTTTGGTGGGATGGTCGTTCTGACTTTAACGCCAATGGAGAAAAAGCACTTTATGCTGGCGTTATGTATGATCTGAAAAACTGGGATCTGTCAGGTTGGGCTGTCGGTACTTCATATATTTACGCATGGGATGCGAAACCAAGTGGTAAAGCCGTTTATGACCAAGGTCAGCGTATCAGAGAAAGTGCATGGAATGCGGATATTATGTATACGGTTCAAGAAGGTCGCGCTAAAGGTACTCTCTTTAAGCTTCATTATACCCGTTACGATAACCACTCCGATATTCCAAGTTATGACGGTGGTTTTGGTAATATCTTCCAAGATGAAAAAGACGTTAAGTTTAACGTGATAATGCCATTCACTATTTTCTAATATCAGCATAAGGATAAAGTGTATTAATTGCACTTTATCCTGAATAAAACTAAAAAAGCTAAATACGATTACGATAAGTAAAAATAAGTAGTAGAAAGATAGAGATGCATTAATTAAGAAGAACCTTACAAATAAGCCTCGTTAATAAAGTGAAGTTGTCAGCTGCAGTAGTAAGAAGTAGAAGAGTCGAAGTAAAGAGTCGTTTTAAAATCGCAGTATGTAGTAAAAGTAATGTAGTAAAAGTAATGAAGTAAAGTCGTCATGTCATGTCGTCTGAGATAAATGTGAGTGGGTTATGTTTATCTCCTGTGCTTCAGTTATTTCGCAGAATTTGCGTAAGGTATTTACCCTAAGTAAAGGCAGTCAGAGTGGGTATCGTAGTGGGGGTAAATACCTTTATTTTTTCATTCCTTTCTTTTTCGTCCTTTTCATCCTTGTACGTTTTTTTATTCTATGGCAAATTTCTTGCCATTCATTTTATCTCACCTTATTTATTATTCTGCATTGAAGGCTGTTCGATAATGCGAGTTTTCAGGAAGAAACATGTTAAAGCGATTGGATGATTTTTTATTAGAACCACCATTGAAGCCCTTTAAAGGTATAAAACGATTTGTTGTTGAATTTCTCTTTTTTGGTGTGAAAGAGGCACGTTCTTGTTTATTTGCAGGATTTTTCTTTTTTATTTTATTTGCAACACCAAGCAACGGTGTTTTTGGTATACCTCGTTATGATGTGCTTCTTATTCTCGCTATCGCTTTTCAATTATGGATGGTGTGGGGAAAGTTAGAAACATGGGATGAATTAAAAGCGATTTGTTTTTTCCACATTGTTGGTTTTGTGATGGAGTTATTTAAAACATCAGCGGCAATTGGTTCATGGAAATACCCTGATTTTGCTTACACGAAATTGTGGGAAGTCCCATTATTTACAGGCTTTATGTATTCGGCTGTGGGGAGTTATTTAATTCAAGCATGGCGTTTTTTAAAGGTACGAATTGAACATTATCCACCTTATTGGCTGGCAACATTGGTTGCACTTGCGATTTATATTAATTTCTTTTCTCATCATTTTATTGGTGATTATCGTTGGTATTTAACGGCCTTTATTTTAGGTCTTTATGCTCGTAGTGTGGTTTATTTTACGCCTTATGATACAGAGCGAAAAATGCCCTTATTACTTGCTTTTATTCTGATTGGTTTCTTTATTTGGCTTGCTGAGAATTTTGGTACGTTCTTCGGTGTTTGGCAATATCCAAACCAAATTGGTGCTTGGTCTGCCGTGCATGCAGGGAAGTGGGGCTCTTGGTCACTGTTAGTTATTGTTACTTTTACGATAGTGGTGCATTTAAAACATATCAAACACAGTATTAGTGTGACGAAGTGAATTGATATAGCTTATGTTATCTTTAAGGTGACGTCATTACACGATAATATTGAGGTTCATAGCGGGAGCCAATAAAAAAGGAACTGTTCACAGTTCCTTTTTTTTACTGAGAGATTATCCAGAATGAATTATTTCTCATCATGTGCGTGGCTATCTTCTTTACAATTACCTTCAGCACAATGGCCATATAAATAAAGGCTATGATTGGAAAGTTTGATACCATGACGTTCAGCGATATTTCTTTGGCGTAATTCAATTGCATCGTCTGTAAACTCAATAACTTTGCCACAATCAAGACAAATTAAATGGTCATGATGGTGTTGTTGAGTTAATTCAAATACTGATTTACCACCTTCAAAATTATGTCGGGTAACAATACCAGCATCATCAAATTGGTTTAAGACGCGATACACTGTTGCCAGACCAATCTCTTCACCGATATCGATAAGTTTTTTGTAGAGATCTTCAGCACTGACATGATGGCACTCAGGATCCTGGAGCACTTCCAAGATCTTTAAGCGAGGAAGTGTAACTTTTAACCCAGCATTTTTTAACGCTTTATTATTGTCGGTCATGCGGATTTAATCCTGTTGCTAATGGTGAATTTAATTTTTGTGCTCACAAATGGGCTTTATTCATTAATACTCGGGTGAATAAATAACCTCATTGATTATAGGCATGATATTTAAAAATAAACACCCCACCTATCACACTATCTTAGCACACCATTGAATAATTATCATTCTCAATATTGAGTATTTATATTATCCCAAAATTTCGTCTAGGCTCATTTCTTCTTTGATTTGAGCAACCCAAGCGTCAACACGCTCTTCGGTTAATTCTGGTTGACGATCTTCATCAATCGCAAGACCGATAAAATGATTATCATCTGCAAGCCCTTTAGAGGCTTCGAAATGATAACCTTCGGTTGGCCAATGTCCTACGATAACTGCACCACGAGGTTCAATAATATCGCGGATAGTACCCATTGCATCACAGAAATATTCTGCATAGTCTTCTTGGTCACCACAACCAAATAGTGCAACAAGCTTACCATTGAAATCAATATCTTCTAGTGTTGGGAAAAAATCATCCCAATCACATTGTGCTTCACCATAATACCAAGTAGGAATACCTAGTAACAGAATATCGAACGCTTCGATGTCTTCTTGACTGGATTTTGCAATATCATGAACTTCGGCATTATCAGCGCCCAGTCTTTCTTGAAGCATTTTGGCAATATTTTCAGTGTTGCCAGTATCACTGCCGAAGAATATTCCTATGATTGCCATAAAGTGAGATAACCTCTTTTATTCTAAATTCGTTATATTTCAAATTGTAGCGTTATTGACTACGTATATTTCCACAAGTCACATACTTCTTGTATGTTTCTAGTGATTCATTCACTTGTCACCTAGCTACACTTCAAAATATTTAGAGTATATTTGTCTGTGTTTGAACAATTACTAGTGAAAGATAAGCATTGTGTTTTCATAATAGAAAACTAAAAACGTATTTTGACGAAAATAGCAGGCTAATTCTGTCGAATTTGTGTGGTTTATCTGCTAACTATTCTTGTTTTGATGCATTTTTAAGGCGTTATTTTGCGCCAATTGCTCTAGTAATATTTCTTCAATAAGTTCACTACGACTGACGTTTCTTTCTGTCGCCAACTCATTGAGAGCATTTACAGCATCTTCATTTAATTTTAACTCAACTCGACGTAAACCATTAACTCTGTCACGTCTTAATTGATTGCGTTTATTAATTCTAAGCTGTTCATCCCGAGAAAGCGGGTTTGTTTTAGGTCGCCCAGGTCTGCGTTCATCTGCGAACAAATCCAGTGTGGTGCGATCAGTTTGTTCTTTTGCCATAAATTTTGCTGTGAAAGGGCGTATACCAATGACTCAATTGCGAAACGCCCAATAATACCCCACATAGTGATGTCTCGCCACTGCTTCCTGAGTTTAACTTATTGTGATTTGGTCTTTTTATCAACAGACGCTATTTTTAAGCACAATAATTATACATTCTACTAAATTATCATTTTTCAGTGACGTTATTTTAAGCTGTTAAGTTTATTAACTAAGCTTTCTCTAAAAAACGACGAATAGTCTTAATAACGGTATCTGGCTTTTCTGAATGTACCCAATGCCCTGTATTTGCGACAACAAAGGCGGTCGCGAGCGGAAATTGACGAGCGATGTTTTCACGATACTCATCTAAAATGTAAGGTGATAAACCGCCACGAATAAATAATACAGGATGATGCCAAGCAGGCACCTCTTGCCAGCCAATAATATCTGAATAAGCATTTTTTATTGCAGGTAAATTAAATAGCCACTCACCATTTTTGAATGATTTGAGTAAAAATTGGATCACACCTTCCTCTTTAATAAAAGGACGCATGATTTCCACAGCATCTTGACGACGTGTGACTTTAGCTTCTGTTACGGCTTCAAGCGCTGCAAAAATTTTGTCATGGCGGCGAACGTTATAAGTAACGGGTGACATATCAATCACAACAATATTTGCAATACGTTCGGGAGCTAATGCTGTCATCGCCATCGCAATTTTGCCTCCCATTGAGTGCCCAATAATAATGGCTTTTGAGATAGTTAAACTGTCAAGCAATGCGAGCACATCTTGCGCCATATCTTGATAATTCATACTTTCGCTATGAGGAGAGTGTCCATGGTTACGCACATCAATTTGTATCACGGTATTATCTTGACGAAGTGCACGACCTAAAACACCTAAATTATTGAGATCACCAAAGAGGCCATGGATCAAGACGATAGGTAAATTAGATACAGGTGTCGTTTCAGGTTGGTGTAATTGATAATTTAGTAATGTATTGAGTTTCATATTAATGACCAAGATGATTGCGATTTTCTTCTATGATGACATGCACAAGATGCTAAGCCAACTTATCGCAATAATATGAAAGAGTAATGAAGTTCAGAAATAATTGATAAGATAAATTTATAAAAAACCATAAAAATGCCATTATCTAGATGTATGCTCCAAACTTATTTAAAAAGTTGAAATCTTGACATTGCTCAAAAATAAATAATTAGAATTTTATATTATTTGGGGGCTGGGATAGTGTGATATAGCGGCGTTTAAAACTGAATTTGTGTGAATAAGTTCAAAGAATAGAAGATGATACCAAGATAAACAATAGGATAAATACCGAGCTTAGCCTTTAAAATGGCAGGATCTTGAATAGATCCTCTTTAAGTTATTGAAATTTTGCCTATTTTGTTTTTAAAGATTATATCTTATAATCCTAATTACTTTTTTTTGAAAATAGTACTGGGTAGCAATGAAAAAGATAGAAATTGATGACGAACTTTACCGCTATATTGCTAGCGAAACTAGACATATCGGTGAAAGCGCTTCAGATATTTTAAGGCGTCTACTGAAGCTCGATGCCAAACAGCCCGTACAACCAGTCGTTGTCACTGAGTCAGTACAAGTACCTGTTATTAAACAGGAAGCTGAACCTACACCTATAACACCAGCTATTACACCAGCAAAAAATCCGATCCGTGAAATGCGAGAACTGCTGTTATCTGATAGTTACGCAGAAAAAACAAAATCAGTTGATCGTTTTTTACAGATCCTTTCTACGTTATATAGCCTAGATAGTGCTACTTTTACTCAATCTGCTGAAACAGTACATGGACGAACACGCATCTATTTTGCTGGTGATGAACAAACATTACTCGATAGTGGACGTCATACAAAACCGCGCCATATTTCAGGCACGCCGTTTTGGGTTATCACTAACTCAAACACAGAGCGCAAGAGAACGATGGTACAAAGCATCATGCAGGATATGCAATTCCCTGCAAATGAGATTGATAAGGTGTGTGGAACTATCTAACCACTATTGTTAATTGATGCATTGCAAAGGCTTTTGTTTAAAGCGTGATTGTGATGTCAAATAGGAGAAGATTTGTGGCAATTCATCCAAGAGCAGGGCAGCATACTCGTCAAAGTGATCTGATTAATGTGGCGCAATTAACGTCTCAATATTATTCACTTAAACCACAAGCTAGCAATAACGCTCATCGTGTGAAATTTGGTACATCTGGTCATCGTGGAAGTGCAAATCGCCATAGCTTTAATGAAGCACATATTCTGGCAATTGCGCAGGCTATTGCTGAAGTACGTGCTAAGAATGGAGTAACAGGGCCATGTTACGTGGGTAAAGATACCCATGGACTGTCAGAGCCTGCATTTATTTCTGTTTTAGAAGTACTTGCTGCCAATAAAGTTAAAGTGATTATTCAAGAAAATAATGGCTATACACCAACACCAGCAGTCTCTTTTTCTATTTTGACATACAACGAAGCACATCAAGATATTGCTGATGGTATCGTGATCACTCCATCTCATAATCCACCCGAAGATGGCGGTATTAAATATAATCCATCAAATGGTGGACCTGCTGATACCGATTTAACTTCAGTGATTGAAAAACGTGCCAATGAACTGCTTGAGAACAATTTAGCAGGGATCAATCGTCTTTCTTATGATGAAGCATTAGCAAGTGGTTATATTCAAGCACAAGACTTAATTATGCCTTATGTCAAAGCGTTAGGTGACGTTGTTGATATGCAAGCAATTAAGAAAGCGGGCTTAAAATTAGGTGTTGACCCATTAGGTGGTTCAGGCATTGAGTACTGGAAACGTATTGGTGAGTATTATGATCTTGATCTTGAATTAGTTAACGATCAAGTTGATCAGACATTCCGTTTTATGACACTTGATCACGATGGTGTTATTCGTATGGACTGTTCATCACCATGGGCAATGGAAGGCTTATTACAATTACGTGATAAATTTGATTTAGCCTTTGCTAACGATCCTGATTACGATCGCCATGGTATTGTGACACCTTCTGGTTTAATGAATCCTAACCACTATTTAGCGGCTGCAATTAACTATCTTTTCCGTCATCGTCCACAATGGGCTAAAGATGTAAAAGTGGGTAAAACACTGGTTTCAAGTGCAATGATTGACCGTGTTGTAGCAGATTTAGGTCGTGAATTAGTTGAAGTGCCTGTTGGCTTTAAATGGTTTGTTCAAGGCTTATTTAGTGGTGAGTTTGGCTTTGGTGGTGAAGAGAGTGCAGGGGCATCTTTCTTACGTTTTAATGGTAAACCTTGGTCAACTGATAAAGACGGTATCATTTTATGTCTGTTGGCTGCTGAAATGAAAGCAGTAACAGGTAAAGATCCGCAAGAGCATTACAACGAATTAGCGCAACGTTTTGGTTCACCAAGCTATAACCGTATTCAAGCATCAGCAACCCATGAACAAAAAGCGTTGTTATCACGTTTATCACCTGAAATGGTGACTGCAAGCACCTTAGCAGGTGATCCAATTACTGCACGTTTAACACATGCATCAGGTAATGGCGCATCTATTGGTGGCTTAAAAGTAATGACCGATTACGGTTGGTTTGCGGCTCGTCCTTCTGGCACTGAAGAAGCCTATAAAATTTACTGTGAAAGCTTCCGTGGCCCTGAGCATCGTGAATTAATTGAAAAAGAAGCCATTGAAATAGTAAATAATGTTTTTGCTAACAAATAAGTTAGTACAATAAACTATTTATATAGAATACACTCTACCTAAAGGTAGAGTGTATTTTTTTAATTATTGAATATTTTTAGATCACAGCATTGATATCCATCATTGAGGTTGATTTAGAATTAAAAATAGAGTGGATAATCAATACAATGCAAAATAATTTCGTTTTACGAAGTGTACGTTACATGCTGGACCTAAGTGATGCACATGTTGTTGAAATCATGAAACTGGCTGATTTCACAGTCACAAAAGAGTTAGTAAATAGTTGGCTGAAAAAAGACGATGAGCCTGAGTTTGTTGAGTGTGACGATAATGCGATGGGGCATTTTTTAAATGGTCTAATTTTTTATCGTCGTGGCAAAGATGAGAATTTTCCAGCACCTGAAGTTGAAAAACGTATAACCAATAATATTATCTTAAAAAAACTGCGTGTCGCTTTTGAGTTAAAAGATGTTGATATTTTAAAGATTTATGAGCTTGCAGACTTTCGTGTTTCTAAGCCAGAACTCAGTGCAGTATTCCGTAAGCCTGGACATAAAAACTATCGTAACTGTGGCGATCAACTCGTGAGATATTTCCTTAAAGGGTTAACCGAAACCCTACGCGGTAAAGGTAAAACAGTTAAGAAATAAGTTTAGGGTATTTTAAGATATAAAATTCTCTATTTATTAAATAATACCCCAAAATTGGTTTTCGATTTTGGGGTATTTTTTTATGGTATTAACTGGCGAAAGAATAAATTTACTGCTAATGTTGTATTACTAAGTAATACAATGTAGGAAGGATTTATGGCTCGAGTAACTAGTGTGACTTTGGGTGAACACTTTAATGGCTTTGTTGGTGAAATGATCAACTCAGGACGTTATGGAAATACCTCTGAAGTAATAAGAGACGCTTTACGTATGATGGAAATAAGAGAAGAACGGATCCAAATAGTTCGTAAAATGGTGCTAGATGGTGTGAATTCACCAGAAAGTAAAAATAACATGGATGATATTTTTGCAAGAGCTGAAAAGGATTTAAATGTATAAACTTTCTGAGTTAGCAGAAGAAGATATTTATCAAATTGCGCGTTATACCATACAGCAATTTGGTGTAATTCAGGCAAAGAAATATCATGATGACTTGAAACGGACATTTGAGCTACTTGCTAGCGCACCCTGGATTGGGCGAGAGTGTAGTTGGGTGTGTAATGGTATGAGACGATTGGAGTTTAAAAAACACTCAATCTATTATCTACCAAAGAATAATACCTTATTTATTGCTCGCCTTATTCACCATTCAATAGATGTTGATTCTCTTGATTTTCCTGAATAAATATTTAATTATTCACTGTTCAATATATTGTTCATCATAATACTATTTAGCAGTAAACCCCATTCTCGAATATCTCATATCTCCTCACTGATTTGATTTTTTCCCGTTTTGATAATATGAAGCAAAGATTATTTATTGCTAACTTAATTAAGTAAAAATACCGATCTTACTTTGTTAATAATTATGTCATTTTTGTTTCTTTTTTTGTTTTGATTGTGTAATTTAATTACATATCAAGCAAAATAAAGGTGATTTTTCGCACGAATTAAGTGGTCTGATCAGTAGTAAAATTTCATCAAATGAGGTAAAATTTCAGTCATCAAATTAATCTCTATACAGGAGAGCACTATGCCAGCTTATAACGAATATACAAAAAAACATGTTTTAGCCCGTCGTACTGGTGCTGTTGCGCTAGGTGTTGTGGCATTTCCTGTTATGATTTTTCATCCTAAACGCGCACAATTTTATAGCTATATACACCGTGTATGGTCTAAAACAAGTGATAAACCCGTTTGGTTGGCAAAATCAGAAGTGGCACTAAATAGTCACAAATAACAGAATATTAAGATAACGCCTGCAAAAATAGGCGTTATTCTTATCCCTCTTTAAGCACTTTTTTGGTGCTACCTTCTTGTTTTTCCTTATCTGTAAATAACCTTCAATTTTTACGTTACAATAAACAGTAATGAGTCATTTAAACGAAGGCGATTCATCTATTGCTATTTATCTTATTGTTAGATAAATAGTGGCATTCGTGATAACAGGGAAATAAATGAAATGAAGAATACTGATCTGGAATTAGTGATTAATGAGAAGTTAAGCATTGAAAACTTTCAAGATTATGCACCTAATGGACTTCAAGTCGAAGGACGCCCTCATATTCAAAAAATAGTAACGGGTGTAACGGCAAGCCAAGCATTACTTGATGAAGCTGTACGATTAAACGCTGATGCAATTTTAGTACACCATGGTTACTTTTGGAAAAATGAGCCTGTTGTTATTCGCTCAATGAAGCGTAACCGTTTAAAGACATTACTTTGTAATGACATTAATCTTTTTGGTTATCACTTGCCGTTAGATGCTCACCCAATCTTAGGTAACAACGCTCAGTTAGCGTTAAAAATGGGTGTTAAAGTTGAAGGTGAAATATTACCTTTAGTGCCTAAAGGTGTGTTTGATTTACCTTTAACACCTCTTGAATTAAAAGCACGTTTAGAAAAAGCATTACAACGCAATGTATTGCATTGTGGTGATAATGCACCTGAAACTATTCGTAATATTGCTTGGTGTACAGGCGGTGGACAGGGCTTTATTCAAGATGCAGCAGAGCAGGGGGTGGATGCTTTTGTGACTGGTGAAGTTTCGGAACAAACTATTCATATCGCAAGAGAAATGGGTGTCCATTTTTTTGCAGCGGGACATCATGCGACAGAGCGTTATGGTATTAAAGCATTAGGTGAATGGCTTGCTCAAACACATCACTTTGATGTGACATTTGTCGATATTGATAATCCAGCATAAGCCTATTTATTCTTATCCTATAAGCTATCTCTCTAATTAAAGAGAGATAGTTTTTTTCTTATTACTACTCATTAAGCTGAATGGGTAATGGGCTTTGTAATTGTTGCAGATTATCGCATAGCCAAATTAACTGTAATAAAGCTTGTGGATCTCGTGTCGTTAATGTCAGATAACGAGCTAATTGGTTGGCAATTAATGTCATTCCTAAATCGTCAGCAGTATGCTTGCTTATCTCTAACTGCTCTTTTTGCATTTCAGAAAGCAATGCTCTCCCAGTACATGCCTGGGCTTCTAATACTGACAAAATAGGGCGACAGAATTTTTGTGCCAAGGTCGGCTCACTGTGATGCATCGCCGTTTGTTGTTTACGTTTAGCCATATATTCTTGAATACGACTAATAAACTCAGACTGTTTTTTCTTACGCGGAAATTGGTCAAAATCGAGATAAAACAGTTCAATGCCTTTTGTCGTTTTAAGCCAAATGGTCGTTGGCAATAAATCCATATTTAAATCACGTCGAACAGGCTGTACCGTGACTGCAACTATCTCTAATTCTCGTTTAGTGAGATAACGTAATTCTTCCAGATTATTTTGCATCGTTCCTTCCCAATAAAGACGTAAGAAGGCTGAATTGTCATGATTATCTGAAACATCCCAAATAACGCACTGCTCTATTTCATACCAAATTAATGGCTTATAGCTTTTGATATGTAAGACGAGAGGCGAAAGAAATCCTTCAGGTTGATTAGCAAAATAGTCCGGCAACGCTTGCCAATTGTTGATCCCTAATTCAGTTTGTAGATTTTGGTAATCCGTAATATCAAGAAAATCAGTTTGGCTTTGTGCAAAACTTTCGCCAATAGTCGCCAGTTTTCCTTCATCAGAAATACGAGGCTCTTGTAATAAAAAAGGGCGGCGCATTAACTTATCGGATGTTTGTTTCCATAACGATAAACTATTCCAAACACTATAACGGTTAAACAGAGTATCAAGTTGATTAGGGCGTGCTTGTGTCGCTTGTAAGAGCTGCTTCTCTTTTCTATCCCAAAAGGTAAAGGTTGCTCCTAATGCACCACTTTGTGCTGTCCACCAGTTTGCACCAATTGGAATAAGCGAGAGACTCGTTTTTTTATCGTCATATTGACGACGAAGTTGTCCTCGTAATACTTTTAACTGTTCAGGTGTCGCATTGGATAATTGGAATAGATAGGCTGAAATATGAGCTAATAAGCGCAAGACATTGCTTTCATCCATAGTGAAATGTCTTTCTGCTAATAGTTTGACTTGGGTGCTTAATGTTCGTAAATAAGACGCTAAACGAGGTAAACCCTCTGCTCGAGCCGACATATTCAATAAGTGCAACTGTGTGGCACTGCTTAAGCTGATATGTGATAACCCTTGGCGTAAGAGATCATAAATAAACTGTTCAATGGTTGTTATTAACGCTGACTCTTCATCATTAAGAGGGCGTTTTGAAGATTGCACAATGATTAAATCTTCAGGCCAAACCCAAGGTTGAGCATGTTGTTCAAATATTTTAGCCACAATAGCAAGGTGGAATGCTTTTTTCTGTGAGTCAGAAAAAGGCGATAACATGCCATCGTAACCACTACCTTGTAAGAAAATAACCGGCTCTTCAACATCAGGGAGTTGAATTTTTAACTGTGTCCCTGTGTCTTCTAAATTTAATGTTGTCGTTTCCCACTGCTCAACTAATTTAATGGCCGCACGACAGGCTGATTTTCCGGCTTTTTTGATTAAGACTTCCGGCTCAAGAGCAAATAGCGTGGGTAACAGAGGGGCGATTTCAACCTGTTCAGTAATGGCTTCTGATGATGCTTCACCACTCTTATCGTTATTTGAATTATCAGCACTATTATTGGCTTGTAGCCATAAAACGGCAGCTAAAATATGTTTACAACAACCTGATGCCGAACAATCACAACTGGCTTGTTGGATCCCCGCTTCATGTAAAACAACATTTTGTCCATCACTACTAAACTGCCCTGTATTGGCATCAGTGAGTGAAACTTTTTCGTTATCAACATCTTTTTTTGCGCGTCTTAATAATCCTGCATTAGCAAATACAGTGAGCGCATCTTCATCGTAATGAAAGTAAACAGTTTGCCAACTCATTGCATTACCTCTGCCAACCATTGTGCGAAATGTTCAGGTGTTAACGCTGCAACTTGCATGCCTCTGTCTGCAAGTTTTTGTGCAATTGCAGAGTCATAAACAGGTTGAGCCTCATCATCAAGAGCCGCAAGCCCTAATAATTTAACTTGTTGGCTATTAAGGCGCTGTGTGCAATCTAATAAGCGATTTAAGGAGCCACCTTCTTCAAAGTCACTAATAAGTGAAATAACCGTACGTTTAGGATTTTTAACTAAGCTTTCGCAATATTGCATTGCACCTGCAATATCCGTACCGCCCCCTAATTGTACCGTCATTAAAACTTCAACGGGATCGTCTGCTAAGTGCGATAAATCGACAACTTGGGTATCAAAAACCACTAAAGAGACATTAACAGCAGGTAATGAAGCTAAAATACTGGCGCAAACAGCGGCATACATAATTGAGCTAGACATTGACGCACTTTGGTCAACACAAAGAATAACATCCCATGGAAAGTGCTGTTGCATCCGTGAGTTAAAATAAGGTGTTTCAATAACTAAACGACGATTTTGGGTATCGTAATGTTTTAAGTTTGCAGCGATGGTTGCGCGCCAATCAAAGTTGCGACTGTTAGGCACCAAAGAGCGTCTAAAGCGATTACGACGTCCCGTTAATGATTGGCGAAAGTTATTGCGAATTTGACGTAAAATATCATCAACCACTTGACGAATAATGGTTTTAAGCGCATCTCGTGTTTCTTCACTCATTCGCCCACGTAAGCTTAATAATGTTTTAGCTAACGCTTTTGTTGGCTCCATCGCTTTTAACGTATTGGGATCTTTAAGAAAGCTACTAATTTGGTAGCGTTCAATTGCCTGTGATTGCATACGTTCAAATGTGCTATTAGGGAATAGCTTACGTGCTTGATTAAGCCAGTTCACCGCGGTGAGTTGAGAGGCATCGAGTGATCCATGACGTCCTCGTTCTTGGCGTAATCCTCGGCGTTGATATTCTCGGCGATAGAGAAAATCGAGCGTGCGCTCCACTTTTAAATCATCAGCATTAAAAGTAGCTTGCCCTAGAGCATCATCAGCATATTGCCCTAAAATCAGGCGCCAGCGTTTTGCTTGTTTTATTTTATCTTCAGGCATATCGTCATTATGCTGACTCATGAGTCGTATCTCCTTTCTCTATTTTCTTAGCATCAAACCAAGAAAGCATGCCTTGTTCCATTATTCGCTGTTGTAATTTTTGATTGAGTTTAGTGGCTTCAAGCATCTGTTTAGCACTAAATTCTGACTGCCACAAAGACAACGCTTGAGTATCTAAGCCAATATCATTGGCAATATATTGTGCAAGCTCTGCATTTTGTTTGGGATTAAGTTGGCTAAAGGCAAAACGCAGATCAGGTAAGATCTGAATAAATCGTTCTTCATCCCATTGCTGTAACAAGGTATTTAAGTGATCGACTAATAACGGTAAGCGAATAACTAGCTCTGGTGCAGTTCGCATCATCCCGACAAAATAACCAATGGCATGTTCGGGAGAACTGCCTGTGCTAAAGGTCGTATTTAGCGCGGTGACCAACGTATTTTCGTCAATATATGAACCTAAATAACGTAATGCATCTACCGCACCTTTTAATAAAGGCACGGTATCTAATTGACCATCAAGACGATTGAGTTGCTGATAGAAATCACTTTTATAATCATGCTGATTATTGAGTGATGGCATAAATTCAATCAATTCACGCAAAGAGAGTAGAGCTTGTAAATTGCTTTCTTGTTGTTGCTCATCACCTTGAGCCAGTTGTTCTAAACAAAAGAAAGCTTGAGGAATAACTTGATGTAGGCGATTTTCAAGTGAAAGCTCATCCGTAATATCAAGATATTGGCGACCTCGCCATAAATGGATCAGTTTATGTCCACATTGAGTGAGTGACTCAAGACGAAAATCTTGCTGAATATAGCTATCTAACAGTTTAAAGAGTGATGGTATGCGCTGGTGAAGCCCAATTAATGCTGCTTGGATTAATAACGTGACTGCACTTTGGCTTGAACGGCTTTGCCCTTGTTCTTCAAGCTGTTTTTCCATTGATAACAGTTTACTTAGGGCGATGGCTTCAAGTTGAGAGCCTTTCTCTGATAATGAAATCAGCTCGCCTTCCACATTGGGTGTCCAAGCGTATTGCCACTCTTCAAATAGCAGATCTAATTGATGACCAGAAAGAAAATCAGGGCCATTTACACGGTGTGCAAAATGGATCTCTAAGAAAGCCAATAAATGTAAAAAGCGACTTCTTAAGCGATGTTGCGGGTTACGGTAAACATCACATTTAGTGGTTTTTGCTAATGTATCATCCAGTTTGAAACGAAAAGCTTTAGCTCGTTCATAGGTTTCATTAACTAAAGGAGGCGTTGCTGTACCTAATGGAATTTTACCTAAGAGATAGCCTGAAAAGCAGGTTTTAATTTCAGTCCATAACTCGCTTTGGCTGTCATCTAAACTGCCCTTAATAAAGGCACTTTGTAAACCATCGAGTAAATCATAGCGACCTGTACCTGCATGATCTCTTAGTAAAGCGAGGCGTAAACTCTGCTCTGCTGCGAGTTTTACCGCTAAATAACTGGGTGGATTATCAAACTGTTTTTCTCTAATCGCTTGAGCCACAGAGCTTAGAAAAGCAATCCCCATTTTATTGCGATAAACTTGAGTTGGTTGTTTTGCCGCATCATTATTCTCTAATTTATCATGATGTTGTTGCATCAAACTTTGCCAGGCTTGTTGATAAAATGCGGGAGAAGGCATGCCTGAAGCATAACCATTAAGTGCATCTAATCTGTCAAAACTGTAGCGAATAAGCCAAGCTTGTTCATTTTCACCCATTTTTTGCATTTTAGTGAATTGCTTTTGTTCTGTGCTAGAAATGGCGAAAGATTGAGATTGTGAATGTGCTAGACCTTCAATTAATGCAAGGGTATGGAATCCCCCTGTGACGATTAAAATTTTGGCATTGGGCTCTTGCTGTTTGATGGCTTGAATATGAGTGAGCATATGTGCTTCACGTTGTGAAGAGCCTTCAGATCCAAGCACTTCAGGTTCATAATCAAGTCGTGCTAGTGCGCACCAAATAAAGGTGTCATTAAACAGTGTTTGCCAATCCGCTAAGGCTTCAATATTGCGTAATTCAAAAAGATGCTCCCAAACATCATCATGATCACGACAGTGGCATTTTTTGGCTAATTGCGCGATAAACTGGCTATGTGCTAAATAACGTTCTTTTTGTAAGCTACGACTCTGTGAATCACTATATTCTTCGTTATTAACTTGTGCAGCCCAAGGTAAATCGATAAAACGTGTTTTGGCATTGATGCGCAAACCACCCCGCAAAGCTTGCCATTCAGGCGAATATTCACAAAATGGAAAATAGGCAGAGTGCAGTGATTTCTCACGATCTTCTTGGTTTCCATCATTATGCAAATACTCTGCTTGTCCCATAATCGCAACAGGAGGCAGGGTATCTTTATCTGTTAGGCTAGGAATAAGCGAATTAAAAGTATCTGGGCCTTCAATTAAAATATAATCAGGTTTTACAGAATCAATTAATGATAAAACTGCATAAGCACAAGCAGGGCTATGGTGGCGTACAGGGGCAAAATAGAGATGTTGTTGCTGTAACGACGTCCATTTCAGTCGTGCTTGGTCAATTCTTTCTGGTAAAGGTATTGAAGGTAGCGTCACCGTGTCGATCCCTTTTCTGGGTGAAAAGGCAGAGTGAGTTAACTCTGCCTTTAATAGATAAATAACGTATTTTAATGCGTAGCCACGAGTCTTAGCGTTTTATTGCCAAAACTCTTTTGATGCATCAAAGAAAGCTTTCCACTCTTTACTGTTTCTTGCTCTCTCTCTGGCTACGTTGTCCATGTAATAACGAATACGTTTGATATCATCAGCATTGTCTTTTAATACAACACCAATTAGTTGGCGGGCAATTGCACCCGCATTCATCACACCATCACCTAAATAATGTGCTTCTAAAGCACAAGCATAAGCAATGTTCACGGCTTCTGCGGTTGACATAACCGCATCAGGTGTTTTGATATTGCCACCATCTTTCGTATTACCTGAACGCAACTCTTGGAATGTTGTGACCAGTAATTCCACAACATCTACGGGTACAGTGACTTCATTTGCTAAAGAGCCTAATTCATTTTCAAGCTGTGATTGGATTAAGCTAATTTCAAATGCAGGATCACGAATAGGTTTCACGGTTTCAAAGTTAAAACGGCGCTTTAATGCAGCTGACATTTCATGAACACCGCGATCACGTAAGTTTGCTGTACCAATAAGGTTAAATCCCGGTTTTGCACTAATACGTGCACCATCACCCATTTCAGGGATCATCAATTGTTTCTCTGACATCAAGGAAACCAGCACATCCTGAATTTCAGGCGGGCAACGGGTTATCTCTTCAAAGCGAACAATTTTACCTTGCAACATACCTTGATAAAGTGGTGATCCCACTAAAGCGCGTTCTGTTGGGCCTTCTGCTAATAGCAATGCATAGTTCCAAGAATACTTAATATGATCTTCTGTTGTGCCAGCCGTGCCTTGGATAGTTAATCCTGAATCACCACTGATGGCAGCAGCAAAAAGCTCTGAGAGCATTGATTTTGCTGTACCAGGTTCACCAACCAGCATTAAACCTTGTTTACCCAATAATGTGACAATTGCACGATCAACCAATGCATCATCGCCGAAAAACTTAGGTGTGATGCCTAATGCATCATCACCTAAAATAAATTGGCGTACAGCACGAGGAGAGCGAAGCCATCCTTGTGGTTTAGGATTATTAGCATCAGCTTTTGTTAAACGCTCTAGCTCTTGAGCAAATCGAACCTCAGCGCTTTCCCTAATTGCTTGTTGATCTGTGGGTGCTTTTTTAGCCATATTTTTTCCTAATTATCCCTATTCTTTACCAAGGTGTTTTCTTTTCCCATTCAGGATCAAATCCTGCACAAGCTTCAGCGACTTTTAGATAATCAGCATAGCTTTCTGCTAATAGAATGGGTGGTACATCTTTTAGCTCAACATTATTACGATCCCAGTAATCTTGCTGATTTTTTTCAAAGCTCAAATCAAATAAGACCGCTGGAATGTTTTCTTCTGGAACATAGCTACCACTGAAACCGATATTTACATAGTAGTTTAAACTAGAGAAGAATTTGTAATAGTGAGAGAACGAACCACCATCTTCAGCTGGTCCACGTTGATAGCCCATTTTGGTTAAAATGCTACGTAGTGTGAAGGTATCAGTGATCCAACCTTTTCTATCTTCAATCTCAGTCAGTTTTAGATCTAACTCAGGGATTTTATGTTCCATTTGTGAGAACAAGAATTTCACTTTGTAATCTTTGAAATGAGCCATCCATGCCTTACGTTCATCTTCATTAACCAATGCTGCGTGAGCAAGCTGGATCAACGAATCGTTTTGTAAAGTCACTTCATCATCTTCTAGATCAAGCAATGCACCGTCATCAGAAGGACGGAATGTATTGATAACCTTGCCATCTTTCACTTCTTGCCAAACCAGTTGTTCAATCAGTTTATGCATGATTGGGTGAGCTAAGATATATTCTTGCCAATCTGCGCTTAACCACTGACGTTGAGCACACATGGCTTCATATAAACGCACACTTTGTAGCTCAATAACTTGTTTAAGTTCTTTTTTACTTGAAGTGAAGAGTTTTTTCGCTTCTTTGATAAGCTCTGCATCGTCATTTTTACGCGCAGCAGGTAAGGCTTTAACTTCTTTACCTTCAGGATTAAACAAGACCAGTTTTTGTTTTGCATCCATCTTCGCGGTAAAGATACGCTCACCATATTCCAGTACTAATGTACCAGTATCATCAAAGCCAGCGGTTGGAATGGTTCTATCTGCTAATTCATCTGCACTCCAGCCATTACGCTCAGCAATTTGCGTGACTAAATTACGGGCTTTTTCTTGTACAGACGCGGTGCGATAGCGACGTGATAATGAAAGAAGAAGCTGGATGATAATAGGATCATTGCTTGATGCTATCGCATCAATCATGGCTTCAATTTGCGCACGGCGCTGATAGTGATCACGCATATAGTTACGTAATACAGATACTGCAACATGGCCTTCAATACCGCAAACCAGGGCAAGCATACCTTTATCACTAATGGCAGAGCCTAAATAACGACGTAGCACCTCGTTTTTAATCTCTTCAATCACTTGCTCTAAAGTATAGGTTTCATATTTAGCATAATATTCAGGATAACGTTTAGCCCAATCTTTGTATTGCGTTAAGCGAGAAGGGGCATTTTTTCGCGCTTCTAACATAGCTTCTTCAAGTGTTGGCCCTTTAATATCCTGAGCCACGAAGGTATGCAGAATAAAGCTTGAAAGTTTATGTTGGCTATCGGTAGAAAGTAGTCCGATATAACGTTGTAATAACGCGTTTCCTCCTGGCATTTTTAGTTTTACTGCCAGAATAATCCACCAACGAATAATCGCTGGATCAACTGCTTTTTTGTTTTCCCACGTTAATGCAGGAATAGCATCAAAGTTAAACCAAGCAAGGCTTGCAGGTGCTTTGGCTTTAAGACCTTTTTCAGCTTCAGCCAATAGAGTTTTTGGTGATAAATAACTTGAGATATCTTCACCAAGTTGCTCTAACGCTGTTAATAAAGAGGCTCGTACTACTTCGCGTTTCTCTTTTTTCAATAAGGCATTCAATGCAGGTAATGATTCTGGGTTTTTTAAACGTGCCAACCACTCAATAGCGGTAACGCGAATTTCTTGTTTCGCAGAAGATAAACCTTCTTGAGCACTTGTATGAATATTTGGTAGTGTCTCAAGTAAATTCTGCGCTGAAACGCGGTGCATTTTATTTTCACCCAATGCCAGTTCCATAATTCGAGGCACGAATTGTGCTGGAATGGTAGGGAAACGACCTAATACTTTAATGCCTTGTGAAATTTCAAACTGGCGATAGCGACGCTCGCTTTGACTTGGCATTAAATTCAGAGCTTCAGCGATATAATCTGGATGTTGAGAGAAGAAAGGCCAAATTTGCTCTGGTCTACGGAAGCGTTTTAAACCATCTTCATAAGATTCTAAACATAATGCAGCAGTCAGGCGGGTTGCATTTTTAAAGTTGCAACGTTGCAGCACGTCTTCAAGATGACGTAATTCAATATCACTAAACAAGCGTTCAGGAATTTCGCCATTAAAATAATGAGAGGAGAAGTGATCGGCATGTTGGCGATTATTAACTATCACACGTACAGCATGAAATAGAGTATATTCAGGTAAATTTAAAACACGATTTTTATGTTTAATGATTTGAATTTCATTTGACTGAATAGAGCCTTGTCCACTATTCAGTTTATCTACTATTGCACGACACTGTTTTTCATCAATTTTAGATAAATCTTTTAAATGGCGTTGTGCCCAATTATAAGTGTGTTTAGCCGTTTTATTTTCTTCAATTTCACGTTCAGCATTTTCTTTGGCTTTGATCAAGATCTCATTGAAGTTATTGACCATCATATCGCGAACGCTATCAGGTAATGGCGTGTCTTCTAATGGCGTAAAATCAGGAGTCTCAATGGCCTCTACTGTATTGGCATTTTCTGCAACATTAAAACGTAGTAGGGCGCTTTCAATACTCTTCATTACCGCTTTTGAGGTTTCATGTTTTAACGCTTCTTCTAGTACATCACGGTTTTCACCTTGGCGTGCAAATAAATCGGCTGCTTGAGTACGTTGTTTTGGCGTACCATTCATTAAAACATGGGTAAGATTTTGTTTAACAATTTCAGGCGGTAAGGTGACTAAAATTGGTTCTGCGGCTTTTTTAACGGTTTTTAAACTGCTGGTGGCAAGTAAAACGATAATATCTGCAAAGGTGTCGCGTAATACGGTATTCTTATTTAAGTAATTAATCAGTTCCACTAAGCCGTTAGCTGAAAGTTTTTCAATTAATTCTTTTCGGATAAATTCTTGATGCGTCATTAAATAATCAGAGAGATCATCTAATTCATAAATACGTTTAAGATTAGTGGCATAGTATTCAGAAATGTCTTTTCTATCAAACACAGCAAATAAGGCATTTTCACCCGCAATATTCGCTTCTTGTTCGACCATATTGGCAATAAATGCCATATTCCAATGTTTACGGTGTTCTAAGTTTAGATTACGCGCATTTTCATAGGTGTTATAAAATACGTCAATAAGCAGATAAAGCACCCAAGATGGCACTTCTTTGGTTGTTATTTTGATATTGATATCTTGGCAAGCCGCAGCCAACACTTTTCCGTAACGAGCCACTTGTTCTGCTGAAAAGCCATCACCGACTTTAGAATAGAGTTTGTGTCGAGCATTTAGCCCTTGCGTGATAATTTTACTGTATTTCCCTGTATTTACGCCATGTGCATACCACCACTCTAACGTACCGGGTTTATCAAAGTAAACAGCCGCTTTTGAAGCATCCAGCTTATTTAATTCAAAAAGCACTTCAGGGTTTTCACCTGTAAGGACATAATTTAATGCACGTTTAGGTAATCCTTCATCGAATACAGCAAGTAATACGAGGGATTCTTGGAGGTGTTTTTCAGTAATTGCGACGTCTTTTTTCCCAAAAATTGGAAAAATGTCTAAGATTTTTTTTATCACGCCAGTTCCTTAAGCTATGTATGGATAAACAGTTTTTTTTACCATGAAACAGCGTAACGAACAATTTGATTATCACTATCATAAATAAAGATAAGAGGCGCTATTGGGTAAATTTATAGAGATAAACACTAAATAAAGTTACTAATCTTTATTAATGTTCAACTTCTCCTTATATAAAAGGATATATCAGGAAAAAGTGCTGAAAATGAAGAAGTAATAATAAAGGCATTTTTTGTGGAATTTAAAAAGATTAAGAATTGTCTGTTTAGCAAAATAAGCGTTAACACTTAGCTAAATTGATTAAAAATTAACAGCAAAAAATGAGACCAATTGTAAGAGAAAATCCCGTACTTTTTACTCAGTGCGGGATCAATTTATTATTTTGTCGTTTGACGAGAAAAAGAGAGTAGCAATGAACCTAGACTACAAATCAGTAAAGTAATCGCTAAACTTTGACCCCATCCCGCAAGAGCAAGCCCGCCACCAATTAATAGATAGTAGAATAAACCTAATAATGCCCCCGCAGTGCCTAAACGATCTTTATATTGTGCTAATGCTGTGGCTAATATATTTGGAATAGCAATGCCATAAGCCACAACACTGGTCATCATTGGAATAACAAAGCTAATGTGATTACGTAATAAATAAACACCGACTGCACTTATCAACGCAATAAAACTCGCGAGTAATACTAAGTTTTCACATTGCCAATGCTGGTTTAATAAGGCTTTATTAATATAAGAACCTATGCCCACACCTATTGCTAACACAATACCACTATAGCCAAAAGTACTTGCGCTATAACCTTGATTATCAAACATAAAAGGAGCCAATTGATAATAAGCAAATAGGCTGATATTAAAAAAGGCAATTAATAATACTGTTTTAGCAATTTGCTTATCCTTAAGCATGTTTATTGCAGTTTCTCCTAACGGTGCTGTTTTTACTGTTTCAGGGCGACTTTCAGGTAAAGCAAAAGTACTCCATAACAGTAAAATCATAGCAAGGAGGGCAAGCCCACTAAATACACCTTGATAACCAGCATAACTCACTAATAATGAACCAGTTAGCATTCCAATTGCTGGGCTTAGAGCGATAGCTGCCCCCATAACAGAGAAAACTTTAGCCAGTTTATCACCACTGTACACATCACGCATAATGGTTTGTGTGCCGACTGAGCCTACCGCAGCACCAAAAGCAGAGAGCATGCGCAGCCCAAGTAATACAGAAAAGTCGTTGGTCATAAAAACGCCAATGCAAGCAATAGCATAAATAAACAACCCAGCTAACATTGTCGGACGACGGCCAATGACATCACATAATCGACCCCATATAATGACGCCCAATGCAAACGCAAAGAAATAGAGCGAAAGTGTTTGTCCAGCCTCGTTTGCACTGACATGAAAGCCGTTTGCAATATCAGTAAGTGCTGGGCTATAAATGGTTTCTGCAATTTGTGGAAACATCATTAACGCAATTGCTAACCATAAAGAGAGTTTTTTGTTCATCTTTTTTATCCTACATCCTTAAATCTTGATGAACAGAATACAGAGATAATGAATGTCTTGTTATATATATAAAGACATATTATATTTCAAATAGGACAAGTGATGGCTTGGCTTAATCAATACGACCACTTTGTGCCAGAAGAGCATCTTGCATCAGTCGTTGGTATTGCAGCAGAAATGGGAAAGCACGACTCAGGATTTCATTCTCATGATAGAGGGCAGTTATTATTTACGCAGTCAGGATGTATGCGAATTACTTTGGCTTCCCGCGTTTCTGTATTACCTCCCATGAGGATTGCGTGGATCCCCCCAAGAGTTGAGCATCGAGTCGAAATGTATGCCTCTGTTGGATATCGTTCAGTTTATATTAGTGAAGAATTTCATGATAATTTTCCAATTGAGAGTGAAATATTAACAATTTCACCTCTTTTACGAGAAATATTAGAGCGAATTTCCATTGCTGATTTTGATACTCAATGGGAAGAAGGGCGCTATGCTAATTTATTGGCAGTTTTCTTTGATGAAATCACTCAGGCACCGCGACAACCCAATCATTTATTTATGCCTAAAGATAGACGGCTAAGTCGTTTATCCTTTGATGATTTACCGCCAGCATTACAAGAAATGGCAAAGTTCGTGGGGGCGAGTGAAAAAACGATCACACGCTTATTTTACAAAGAAACAGGACTGAGCTATCAACAATGGCGCCAACAATGGCGGTTAATGAAAGCCATTGAGTTGTTAGCTACCCATCATCGCTATATTGATATTAGCCAGATATTAGGATTTGCCAGTGATAGTGCCTTTATTACCTTTTTTAAAAAAATGACAGGGCAAACTCCGCAAGAATATTTAAAAAGCTGATTAGATTTTATTGATAATTTTAAAACATAAAGCCCCGATTTAAACGGGGCTTAGCAAGATAAATAATTAATAAAATTCAATTATTTCTTTTTAATTTCACTTTTGAAATCGCGCTCATCATAACCAGTATAAAGCTGACGAGGACGCGCAATTTTCAGACCATCTTCGTGCATTTCATTCCAGTGAGCAATCCAACCAATTGTACGTGCAATAGCAAAAATAACCGTAAACATATTGGATGGGATACCTAACGCTTTAAGGATAATACCAGAGTAGAAGTCAACGTTAGGATACAGTTTTTTCTCAATAAAATACGGGTCGTTTAGGGCAATACGTTCTAATTCCATTGCCACTTCAAGTAAGCTGTCATTGAGGTTTAATTCTTTTAACACTTCATGACAGGTTTCACGCATTACTGTTGCACGAGGATCGTAGTTTTTGTAAACACGGTGACCAAAGCCCATTAAACGGAAGGAGTCATTTTTATCTTTTGCACGTTTAATAAATTCAGGAATGTGTTCAACCGTTTTGATCTCTTCCAGCATACGCAGACAAGCTTCGTTAGCACCACCGTGAGCTGGTCCCCAAAGTGACGCGATCCCTGCTGCGATACAGGCAAATGGGTTTGCACCAGAAGAGCCCGCAGTACGTACAGTCGAGGTTGATGCATTTTGCTCGTGATCTGCGTGAAGGATGAAAATTCTATCCATTGCACGTTCAAGTACTGGATTAACAACATACTCTTCGCATGGTGTTGCAAACATCATATGCAAGAAGTTACCTGCATAGGAGAGGTCATTTTTTGGATAAACAAAAGGTTGGCCAATCGAGTATTTGTAACACATCGCTGCCACTGTTGGCATTTTTGATAGTAGGCGATAAGCCGTGATATCACGGTGAACTGGATTACTGACATCCAATGCATCGTGATAGAACGCAGCTAAAGCCCCTGTAACACCACACAGTACGGCCATTGGGTGTGAGTCACGACGGAACCCATTGAACAGTCGGGTAATTTGTTCATGGATCATGGTGTGACGAGTTACTGTGGTTTTAAAATTATCGTATTGCTCCTGTGTCGGTGCTTCACCGTACAGCAGGATATAACAGACTTCCAAGTATGTTGATTCAGTCGCTAATTGCCCGATAGGGAAACCACGGTGAAGTAAGATACCGTTATCACCATCAATAAAAGTGATTTTTGACTCACAAGAGGCGGTTGAGGTAAAGCCGGGATCATAGGTGTAATAACCTTTGGAGCCGAGAGTACGAATATCAATAACTTTGGAACCGAGTGTAGGGGATAGAACGTCCAAGTCTACAGATGTTTCAGCAATCGTTAGCTTAGCTTTGTTATCAGCCATTTATAATCTCCTTAGCGCTTATATGTCTCCTAACAATATCGAGGGCATCTTCATAAAGATGTACTTCAATAGTGAAACTATAGTTGATGTAAGGTACCCAGCCGAGTTTTATTTAGTGCCCGTAATGTCTAGGTCTATAGTGTGTCACTTATGTTAAGGAGCTTTTGATGTTATGTTTTTTTAGGTGCTTTTTTATGCAATGCACTTAGAATTAGTACTGCTATCACTTTTACATAAGTTTGAGGTTTCTGGAAGCGTGTTTGCGCACAAAAAAAACATAAACATTAAAATAATGCAGTAAATGTAATAAAAATGTTGTGCATGTGTCAAAAATGATAATCATTTTTGCATCGGATGTATTAAATAGTGATCCCTCTCACTGTTCGAGGCAAATGTCGGGCACACAAGTTGTGTGGTAATTGTAATAAGTTTGTGAAGCACTTATACTGCGCGCAGGTCTCCGGAACCGTTGTTGTATGGAGAACCAGCGTAACGAATCCACACTTTTTGTAAAATAGACGGATTTAACATTTTACTTAAAATGTGCCTTTGTACCCCATTCGCTGTTTGATTTCCATCCAGGTCCGGAGGAAGGAAAAATTATAAAAGCTGTGTGGGCATAAATTGTGAAAAAACAAAGACCTGTCAATCTGGATTTACAGACGATACAGTTTCCACTCCCTGCTATCGCATCGATCTTACATCGTGTCTCTGGGGTTATCATGTTAGTCGCAGTTGGCATCTTACTGTGGTTACTTGGCACCTCTCTCTCCTCTCCTGAAGGTTTTCAGCAAGCTGCTGAAATTATGACTGGCTTCTTCGCGAAATTTATTTTGTGGGGCATCCTAACGGCATTGGCATATCACATTTGTGGTGGTATTCGTCATATGTTAATGGACTTCGGCTTTATTGATGAAACCTTGATTGTGGGTCGCAACTCCGCGGCTGCATCAATGGTTATTACCGTTATTTTATCAATATTGGCGGGGGTATTAGTATGGTAAGTAATTCTTCTACTTTAGGCCGTACTGGCATACAGGATTGGTTATTCCTTCGTGCCTCAGCCATTATTATCGTTTTATATGTTCTTTATCTTGTGGGATTTATTGCTACAACAGAAATAACCTATGAGGTATGGCGTGGGTTCTTTAGCTCATCCTTAACCAAAGTGTTTACCATCTTGACCTTGCTTTCTATTCTTATTCACGCATGGATCGGAATGTGGCAAGTGTTAACGGACTATATTAAACCGCTGGCATTACGCCTGACTTTACAACTGATTATTGTTGTGGCGCTGTTGGTTTATCTTATTTATGGAACAATTGTGGTGTGGGGTGTGTAATGAATCTGCCAGTAAGAGAGTTTGATGCCGTTGTTATTGGTGCAGGTGGTGCTGGTATGCGTGCCGCTTTACAGATTTCTCAAATGGGTCTGTCTTGTGCACTGATTTCTAAAGTTTTTCCTACTCGTTCTCATACTGTTTCTGCTCAAGGTGGTATTACAGTTGCATTGGGTAATACCCATGAGGATAACTGGGAATGGCACATGTACGATACGGTAAAAGGTTCCGACTATATTGGTGACCAAGACGCTATCGAATATATGTGTAAAACCGGCCCTGAAGCAATTTTAGAGCTAGAACATATGGGACTCCCATTTTCTCGCCTAGATGATGGTCGTATTTATCAGCGTCCATTTGGTGGTCAGTCAAAAAACTTTGGTGGTGAACAAGCTGCACGTACAGCTGCTGCCGCTGACCGTACTGGGCATGCATTGTTGCATACCCTTTATCAGCAAAATTTAAAGAATCACACAACCATCTTTTCAGAGTGGTATTCACTGGATTTAGTGAAAAACCAAGATGGCGATATCGTTGGTTGTACTGCAATTTGCATCGAAACGGGTGAAGTCGTTTATTTCAAAGCAAACGCTACGATTTTAGCTACTGGCGGTGCAGGTCGTATTTACCAGTCAACCACAAATGCGCATATCAACACAGGTGATGGTGTGGGTATGGCAGTTCGCGCAGGTGTACCTCTGCAAGATATGGAAATGTGGCAATTCCACCCAACGGGTATTGCGGGTGCGGGCGTATTAGTGACTGAAGGTTGTCGTGGTGAAGGCGGATATCTGTTAAATAAAGACGGTGAACGCTTTATGGAACGTTACGCACCGAACGCCAAAGACCTTGCCGGCCGCGATGTGGTTGCGCGTTCTATTATGATCGAAATTCGTGAAGGTCGTGGTTGTGATGGTCCTTGGGGGCCTCATGCGAAATTAAAACTCGATCATCTGGGTAAAGAAGTTCTTGAATCTCGTTTACCAGGTATTCTTGATCTTTCTCGTACTTTCGCACACGTTGACCCAGTTAAAGAACCAATTCCTGTTATACCTACTTGTCACTATATGATGGGGGGTATTCCAACAAAAGTAACGGGTCAAGCTATTCGTGTGAACGAGAAGGGCGAAGATGTCGTTATTCCTGGATTGTTCGCAGTAGGTGAAATTGCTTGTGTATCTGTTCATGGTGCAAACCGCTTAGGTGGTAACTCACTGTTAGACCTCGTTGTATTTGGTCGTTCAGCAGGAGTTCACTTAAAAGAGTCACTGATGGAACAAGGTACAATGCGTGATGCGAGCGATTCTGATGTTGAAGCCGCATTAACTCGCTTAAATCGCTGGGAAAACAACCGCTCTGGTGAAGATCCAGTTGAAATCCGTAAAGCGTTGCAATCTTGTATGCAACATAACTTCTCGGTATTCCGTGAAGGCGATGCAATGGCAAAAGGCTTAGAAGAACTGAAAGTTATTCGTGAGCGCTTACAAAATGCACGACTGGATGATAATTCAAGTGAATTTAATACACAGCGTATTGAATGCTTAGAATTAGATAACCTGATGGAAACGGCTTATGCCACTGCGGTATCTGCAAACTTCCGTACAGAAAGCCGTGGAGCTCATAGCCGTTTCGATTTCCCAGAACGTGATGATGCGAACTGGTTATGCCATACATTATATCAACCGCAAACCGAAACAATGACACGACGTGAAGTCAATATGCAGCCAAAACTGCGTGAAGCCTTCCCACCAAAAGTGCGTACATATTAATTAGCGGTGTTATTGAAGTTGCGGAGACTTAAATATGAAACTTGAATTTTCGATTTATCGTTACAATCCCGACGTTGATAATGCGCCGCATATGCAAGATTACACCCTCGAAGTTCCTGAAGGGCGTGACATGATGTTGTTGGATGCATTAATTCAATTAAAGGAAAAAGATCCTACCTTATCGTTCCGTCGCTCTTGTCGTGAAGGTGTTTGCGGCTCTGATGGCGTGAACATGAATGGTAAAAATGGTTTGGCTTGTATCACACCTATTTCATCTTTACAGAAAGGAAGTAAGAAAATTGTGATCAGACCGTTACCCGGTTTACCAGTAATTCGTGATTTAATAGTGGATATGACTCAGTTCTATACACAGTATGAGAAAATTCGTCCGTATTTAATTAATAATGGCAAGAATCCTCCTGCTCGTGAGAACTTACAGTCACCAGAACAGCGTGAAAAGCTTGATGGACTTTATGATTGTATCCTTTGTGCTTGTTGTTCAACCTCTTGCCCGTCATTCTGGTGGAATCCAGATAAGTTTATCGGGCCTGCTGGATTGTTAGCGGCTTATCGTTTCTTGATTGATAGTCGTGATACAGAAACTGAATCTCGTCTTGATGATCTTAACGATGCGTTCAGCGTGTTCCGTTGTCATGGCATCATGAACTGTGTCAGCGTATGTCCTAAAGGACTTAATCCAACAAAAGCGATTGGTCATATTAAGTCAATGTTGTTAAAACGTAGTGCATAAAATAATAACCGCCCTAAAATAGTTAGGGCGGTTAATGGAAAAACTAAATTAGACGTTTGCGGTAAAAATAGTAAGGCACCTTTAAACACTGTAAGACAGTGCTTAAAGGTTCCTTGAGAGCTAAAGCTCCATATTTAAAGAACCTGCGAGATAGCGGGTCATAAGAGAACCTTGCAATCGACACCGTTTAATCACGGTATTAGTTATCCACGGCGAACTAAAGCTGTATAGCTTAAGGGATCATAATGCAGAACGGCGCAATGAAGGACTGGCTAGAATCAACTTTTCTAGCAGGAGAGAATCAGTCTTACATAGAAGATATCTATGAAGATTACCTAACTGACCCAAACTCTGTTGACGAAAGTTGGAGAGAGATTTTTCAACAACTGCCCGCAAGTCAAGGCATAGAACAGTCGCATTCTCAAACCCGCGACTACTTCAGACGCCTCGCAAAAGAATCCACTCGATATCATACCTCGGTAAGCGATCCGGCAATGGACTCAAAACAAGTTAAAGTTTTGCAGCTCATTAATGCCTTCCGTTTTCGTGGTCATCAAAACGCTAATCTCGACCCACTTGGTTTATGGAAACAAGAATCTGTTCCAGATTTAGATCCTGCTTTCCATAATCTAACTAAAGAAGATTTTGAAGAAACTTTCAACGTCGGTTCTTTTGCTATCGGCAAAGAAACGATGAAATTAGGTGATTTATATGAAGCACTGAAACGCATTTACTGTGGTTCAATCGGTGCTGAATATATGCATATCACTAATACTGAAGAAAAACGCTGGCTACAACAACGTTTAGAATCAGTGAATGTTGCAGACCAATTCACTAAAGAAGAAAAGTTACGCTTCCTGACAGAGCTAACAGCAGCTGAAGGTTTAGAGCGCTATTTAGGTGCGAAATTCCCGGGTGCAAAACGCTTCTCTTTAGAAGGTGGTGATGCATTAGTTCCGATGTTAAAAGATTTAATTCGCCATGCAGGCAAACAAGACACTCGTGAAGTGGTTCTTGGTATGGCGCACCGTGGACGTTTAAACGTTCTGGTTAATATCCTAGGTAAAAAACCAGCTGATTTATTTGATGAATTTGCGGGTATTCATAAAGAGCATTTGGGAACGGGTGACGTCAAATATCACCAAGGTTTCTCATCTGATTTTGCGACTGAAGGAGCGCAAGTTCACCTTGCATTAGCTTTTAACCCGTCTCACCTAGAGATTGTTAGCCCTGTTGTTATCGGTTCTGTTCGTGCTCGTCGTGATCGTTTAGATGAAGCGCGTAGTAATATGGTTCTTCCTATCACTATTCATGGTGATGCTGCTGTGACTGGTCAAGGTGTTGTGCAAGAAACCCTGAACATGTCTCAAGCACGTGGCTATGAAGTAGGCGGTACAGTTCGTATTGTTATCAATAACCAAGTTGGTTTTACGACTTCAAATCCAAAAGATGCCCGTTCAACACAATACTGTACTGATATTGTGAAAATGGTTCAGGCACCAATTTTCCACGTTAATGCAGATGATCCTGAAGCAGTCGCTTTTGTAACTCGCTTAGCATTGGATTTCCGTAATACCTTTAAACGCGATGTGATGATTGATCTCGTTTGTTACCGTCGTCATGGTCACAACGAAGCGGATGAGCCAAATGCGACTCAGCCTCTGATGTATCAAAAAATCAAAAAACACCCAACTCCACGTAAAATTTATGCGGATAAACTGGTTGCACAATCATTGCTTGATGCCAATGATGTTACTGAGCTGGTTAATCTCTATCGCGATGCACTTGATCGTGGTGATTGTGTTGTTGAAGAATACCGCCCAATGGGTCTGCATTCTTACACATGGGAACCGTATTTAAATCACGAATGGAATGAAGAGTATCCACATAAAGTAGAGAAAACGCGTTTACAAGATTTAGCGCGCCGTGTGAGTACCGTTCCTTCAGAAATCGTGATGCAGTCTCGAGTTGAGAAAATTTATGCTGACCGTGCTGTTATGGCAGAAGGTGAGAAACTACTCGACTGGGGGGCAGCAGAAACATTAGCGTATGCGACTTTAGTTGACCAAGGTATCACCATTCGTCTTTCTGGTGAAGATGCGGGACGTGGTACATTCTTCCATCGTCATGCCGTTATTCATAATCAAACAAATGGCTCTGTTTATGTACCATTAGCCAATGTTCATAATGCTCAAGGACAATTTAATGTCTGGGACTCTGTATTAACAGAAGAAGCAGTACTTGCATTTGAATATGGCTATGCCACAACGGAACCTCGTGGTTTAACGATTTGGGAAGCACAATTTGGTGACTTCGCAAACGTTGCTCAAGTGGTTATCGACCAATTTATTAGCTCTGGTGAGCAAAAATGGGGTCGTATGTGTGGTTTAGTCATGCTGTTACCACATGGTTATGAAGGCCAAGGCCCTGAGCACTCCTCTGCACGTTTAGAACGTTATCTGCAACTGTGTGCAGAACAAAATATGCAGGTTTGTGTGCCATCAACTCCGGCTCAGGTTTACCATATGTTACGCCGTCAAGCGTTACGTGGTATGCGTCGCCCACTTATCGTAATGTCACCAAAATCACTGTTACGTCATCCATTAGCGGTTTCTGCATTGGATGAATTAGCAAATGGTAAATTCTTACCTGTCATTGGTGAAATTGATGATTTAAAACCTGCTGATGTGAAACGTGTTGTGATGTGTTCCGGTAAGGTTTACTACGATTTATTAGAACAGCGTCGTGCTAATGAGCAAAACAACGTTGCCATTATTCGTATTGAACAACTGTATCCATTCCCTCACGAAGATATTGCGCAAATTCTCGCACCTTATGCTCATGTAAAAGAGTTTATTTGGTGTCAAGAAGAGCCTCTGAATCAAGGTGCTTGGTACTGTAGTCAGCATAACTTCCGTGATGCTATTCCTACAGGCGCAACATTACGTTATGCAGGACGTCCTGCATCAGCCTCTCCAGCAGTTGGTTATACTTCTGTTCATCAGGAGCAACAAAAAGCTCTGGTTGAAGACGCACTGAAAGTTGAATAAATAAGGATAGAAAATGAGTAGTGTAGATATTCTAGTACCGGATCTCCCTGAATCAGTTGCTGACGCATCGGTCGCAACTTGGCATAAAAAACCTGGTGATAGCATTCAACGCGATGAAGTGCTGGTTGAAATCGAAACAGATAAAGTTGTTTTAGAAGTCCCTGCAAGTGAAGCAGGTGTTTTAGAAAGTATTCTTGAAGAAGAAGGCGCTACTGTTGGTTCACGCCAATTACTAGGCCGTATTCGTTTAGGTGATAGCACTGGCATTCCAGCTGATGTGAAACCTGCTCAAGATAGCACTCCAGCACAGCGTCAAAGTGCTGATATTGCTGAAAAAGGCAATAATGATGCATTAAGTCCAACAGCGCGCCGCTTAGTGGCTGAACACGATATTAACCCTGCTGATGTGAAAGGTAGTGGTGTGGGTGGACGTTTAACTCGCCAAGATATCGAAGGCCATGTTGCGAATAAATCAACGGCACAACCGGTAGCAGAAGTTCCTCAAGCACTGTTATCTCACCGTAGCGAAAAACGTGTACCAATGACACGTTTACGTAAACGTGTAGCAGAGCGCTTGTTAGAAGCGAAAAATACCACTGCAATGTTGACAACGTTTAACGAAATCAACATGCAACCAATCAAAGATTTGCGTGCCCAGTATGGTGAAGCATTCGAAAAACGCCACGGTGTACGTTTAGGCTTTATGTCTTTCTATATTAAAGCGGTTGTTGAAGCGCTGAAACGCTATCCAGAAGTCAATGCATCTATCGATGGTACTGATGTGGTTTATCACAACTATTTCGATATCAGTATTGCAGTATCAACACCGCGTGGTCTGGTAACACCAGTATTACGTGATGCGGATGCAATGAGCATGGCGGATATTGAGAAAAACATCAAAGCGTTAGCTGTAAAAGGCCGTGACGGTAAGTTAACTGTTGAAGACTTAACAGGTGGTAACTTCACTATCACAAATGGCGGTGTTTTCGGTTCATTAATGTCAACTCCAATTATCAACCCACCACAAAGTGCCATTTTAGGGATGCATGCAATTAAAGATCGTCCAATGGCAGTAGATGGTCAGGTTGTTATTCTACCAATGATGTATCTGGCTCTGTCTTATGACCACCGTTTAATTGATGGTCGTGAGTCTGTCGGTTTCTTAGTAACCGTTAAAGAGATGCTAGAAGATCCAGCTCGTTTATTACTGGATGTATAGGTAATAAATATCGCTTTTAGGCAGGAGATGCTCCTCCTGCCTACTTAGCAACAGACACAAGCATCAAAGAAGTACAGTGTGTTCGTGAAGCCAGATTTCTCTGGCTTATAGTCAAAAAAATAAGAAAGCCCGACTTTCAACAAGATTATGGATAGAACATCATGAATTTACACGAGTATCAGGCAAAACAGCTTTTCACACGGTATGGATTACCAGCACCTGCTGGTTTCGCCTGCTCCACGCCGCGCGAGGCAGAAGAAGCTGCATCAAAAATCGGTCAGGGCCCTTGGGTCGTGAAATGTCAGGTTCACGCGGGTGGACGTGGTAAAGCGGGCGGCGTAAAAGTCGTTAAATCTAAAGAAGAGATCCGCGCATTTGCTGAACAATGGTTAGGCAAACGTTTAGTCACTTATCAAACAGACGCTAATGGTCAGCCTGTTACACAGATTTTAGTTGAAGCCGCAACTGATATTGCTAAAGAGCTTTATCTTGGTGCGGTTGTTGACCGTGGTACCCGTCGCGTTGTCTTTATGGCCTCAACAGAAGGCGGCGTTGAAATTGAGAAAGTGGCAGAAGAAACGCCAGAACTTATTCATCGCGCCATTATTGATCCACTGACAGGCCCTATGCCTTATCAGGGAAGAGAATTAGCATTTAAACTGGGTTTAAAAGGCAAGCAAGTTAGTCAATTTGCTAAAATCTTTATGGGATTAGCCTCTATTTTCTTAGAGCGCGACCTTGCTTTAATCGAAATTAACCCACTGGTTATTACTAAAGAAGACGATTTGATTTGTCTTGATGGTAAATTAGGCGTAGATAGCAACGCGTTGTATCGTCAACCAGAAATGCGTGAAATGCACGATCCTTCACAAGAAGATCCTCGTGAAGCACAAGCTGCACAATGGGAACTGAACTACGTTGCATTAGATGGCAACATTGGCTGTATGGTCAATGGTGCAGGTTTAGCGATGGGTACAATGGATATCGTTAAACTTCACGGTGGCGAGCCTGCAAACTTCCTCGATGTAGGTGGTGGTGCAACAAAAGAGCGCGTAACTGAAGCATTTAAGATTATTTTGTCAGATGAAAATGTCAGTGCTGTATTAGTCAACATTTTCGGCGGTATTGTTCGTTGTGACTTAATCGCAGACGGTATTATTGGCGCAGTTGAAGAAGTTGGCGTTAATGTTCCTGTGGTTGTTCGTCTTGAAGGAAACAATGCAGAGTTAGGCACTAAGAAATTAGCAGATAGTGGATTAAATATTATCGCTGCTAAAAGCTTAACTGATGCCGCGAAACAAGTTGTTGCAGCAGCGGAGGCAAAATAATGTCTATTTTAATCGATAAGAATACCAAAGTAATTTGCCAAGGCTTCACGGGTAGCCAAGGAACATTCCACTCTGAGCAAGCCATTGCTTATGGTACGCAAATGGTCGGTGGTGTAACACCGGGTAAAGGCGGTACTACGCACTTAGGTTTACCTGTATTTAATACAGTACGTGAAGCTGTTGAAGCAACAGGTGCAACTGCGACAGTTATTTATGTACCTGCACCATTTTGTAAAGATTCAATCCTAGAAGCGATTGATGCAGGCATCAAACTAATTATTACTATTACTGAAGGTATTCCTACGCTGGATATGCTGACTGTTAAAGTTAAATTAGATGAAGCTGGCGTACGTATGATTGGCCCTAACTGCCCGGGTGTTATTACGCCAGGTGAATGTAAGATTGGTATTATGCCAGGACACATCCACTTACCAGGCAAAGTAGGTATTGTATCTCGCTCAGGTACATTAACTTATGAAGCGGTTAAGCAAACAACGGACGTTGGCTTAGGCCAATCAACCTGTGTTGGTATTGGTGGTGACCCAATTCCGGGTTCTAACTTTATTGATATTCTGAAGCTATTCCAAGAAGATCCACAAACTGAAGCGATTGTGATGATCGGTGAAATTGGGGGCACCGCAGAAGAAGAAGCTGCTGCTTATATCAAAGATCACGTCACTAAGCCGGTTGTTGGCTATATCGCTGGTGTAACAGCGCCTAAAGGTAAACGTATGGGACATGCGGGTGCCATTATTGCTGGTGGTAAAGGTACTGCGGATGAGAAATTTGCAGCCCTTGAAGCGGCTGGTGTTAAAACAGTCCGCAGCTTAGCTGATATCGGCGAAGCAATTAAATCACTGATCAAGTAAGTAACAATTCTGTTAATAATTTCAGATTGATACTATTTTAAATGCCAGTTTTCTAAAAAGAAGCTGGCATTTTTTATTTCTAGTTTCATTTAATAGTCATATCAATAGCTGATATTGTAATTAACGCATCAATATCCTACCTAAATTTACGCTAATAAATTGTTTTATATTGTCTTTTTCTTAAATTGATCTGTATTCAAAACATCATTTTTCTATTTATTTACTTTCTTGTAGAGCCTAAAAATAATGATATAAACCATAAATAAATCTCCTGAATTGTTAAAAATAATATTTTAAATACGTGTTTTGAGTGAAAAAGAGTGTCGTTAGAAAAAATGAACACTTGTTTCATGTTGTTTTCAATATAAGTGCTTCTATAAATATCGTAATAATTAGCTTTAATTTTATACAAGGATCACGCTGTAAGACTGATTTTTGCTAAGAAAATAGACTTTTAAACATGTTAATGAATGCGTGGGGAAGAGGGGAAGGTAAGTTCTTTGATAGGAAAAAATACCTTTTTATTATGATAAAACATCAAAATGACGATTAAAGATGAATTATGATCTCCTTACCGTTATAAGAATTGATAATAAGACGTTCGTGAGGATCTCAAAAAGCACCCTATTTAGATAAGAGAATATAGTAAAAGAGTTTTTGTGTTTTTGCTCATTCCGTTCAATAAACAACTTATTTTTATTGTCTATCTAATTGATTTTTATTGATATTTATTTTTATTGATAATAACGGATTCGTGCTTTATCAATTAAATACAAATTTATTGCACTTTGTTTATCTAGAATAAAAAAGAAACTAAAGAAGAAATAACATTAGGAATAGATAATCAAGATTAGACTTTTTATATATCTCTATTAGATAAAATAATTGAGAGTGTTTTTTTATATTTACATTTTTGTAAATTTCAACTTATTAATTAATAGATTATTTTTTTAAAATATTTATTATTTACCTGCAAAAAAATGAAATCGATATTAAAATTAATAAAACACAATTAAAAGTGTTTATTTTTAAGTCTTTTATGAAAATAAAAAGTTAATTTTATTATGGAAAATATAAGGAGGTAAATTACACTTAAAAATAAAAACAACATTGTATTAACACAATGGTAACTATTGGGTAATTTATTCGCAACTAGTTAACATTAAAGTGTTTTTTTGATGTGGGTCAAGTTATTAATTGTGGCAAAAATTTCTGAATATGCTTAAATTGGCACACGATCAAATATGCTGTTACAAACCTAAAAGTCGTATTGTTGACCTAAGCTCAGAATTCAAATCTGGGTCACGCAAAATATATTTATTATATGTAAATATAAGCGTACTATTTGTAAGGTATTGTGTTTTTGGTCTTTAATATTCGTTGTTGTTTTTAGAGGCATTTATTGCTGGTAGTTATGAGGCTTTATAATTTAATAAAGTCGGGTTGCCGCAAGTCGGTGTCTTCCTGCTAGGAGCAAGGAGTCAAGATGTTTGATATTGTCGAACTGTCACGGTTACAGTTTGCCTTAACAGCAATGTATCACTTCCTGTTTGTCCCATTAACGCTGGGTATGGCGTTTATGCTGGCAATCATGGAAACGATATATGTTCTGTCGGGTAAACAAGTTTACAAAGATATGACAAAGTTCTGGGGTAAGTTATTCGGTATTAACTTTGCTCTGGGTGTTGCAACTGGGTTGACCATGGAGTTCCAATTTGGTACTAACTGGTCATATTTCTCTCATTACGTCGGTGATATCTTCGGTGCGCCTTTAGCAATCGAAGGTTTAATGGCGTTCTTCTTAGAATCAACTTTCGTCGGATTGTTCTTCTTTGGCTGGGATCGCTTAGGTAAGAAGCAGCACTTGATGGTAACTTGGTTAGTTGCTTTCGGTTCTAACTTCTCTGCACTGTGGATCCTTGTTGCGAATGGTTGGATGCAAAACCCTGTCGCTGCAGACTTCAACTTTGAAACCATGCGAATGGAAATGTTGAGTTTTGCTGATCTGGTTTTAAACCCTGTCGCTCAAGTTAAATTTGTTCACACCGTTGCTGCTGGTTACTGTACTGGTGCATTCTTTGTTCTGGGTATCAGCTCTTACTACTTGCTCAAAGGTCGTGATATCGGTTTTGCAAAACGTTCTTTCGCAGTTGCTGCTACTTTTGGTATCGCAGCTGTATTATCTGTTATCGTACTGGGTGATGAATCTGGTTACGAAATGGGTGACGTACAGAAAACCAAACTGGCTGCAATTGAAGGTGAATGGCATACAGAAGCCGCTCCAGCTGCATTTAATCTGATTGCATTCCCTAATCAAGAAAAAATGGAAAACTCGTTTGCATTACAAATCCCTTATGTGATGGGTATTATTGCAACGCGTTCTTTCGATACACCAGTATTAGGTCTTAACGATCTGATGAGTCAACACGAAGTTCGTATTCGTAATGGTATGAAAGCTTACGAATTATTAAGTGAATTGCGTTCAGGTAATACTGATCCTGCTATTCGTGCTGCCTTTAATGACGCTAAACAAGACTTAGGCTACGGTTTATTACTGAAGCGTTATACTGATAAAGTTGTTGATGCAACAGAAGAGCAAATCAAATCTGCTGCAAAAGACACTATTCCTAATGTCGCACCACTGTTTTGGTCATTCCGTATCATGGTTGCCGCAGGCTTCCTGATGTTACTGGTTGTTGCGATTTCCTTCTGGACAGTTCTGTCTAACCGTATTGGTAACTATAAATGGTTACTGCGTGCTGCTCTGTTAAGTATTCCATTACCATGGATTGCAGTTGAAGCAGGTTGGTTTGTTGCAGAATATGGACGTCAACCGTGGGCAATTGGTGAAATCCTTCCTACGGCTGTAGCAACTTCTTCACTGACACAGGCTGATATCCTTGTATCTATGGGTCTTATCTGTGGTCTGTACACATTATTCCTAGTTGCTGAAATGTTCCTGATGTTCAAATTTGGTCGCCTTGGGCCGAGTAGCCTGAAGACGGGTCGCTATCACTTTGAACAGAAGAACGCATCTTCTGCACAAAGTAAGTAACACAGGAGTCCACTATGTTTGATTATGAAGTATTGCGATTTGTTTGGTGGCTACTGATTGGTATCTTACTGATTGGCTTTGCAGTCACTGATGGTTTTGATATGGGTGTGGGTGTGTTACTACGCGTGATCGCTAAAGATGACACTGAACGCCGTATTTTAATTAACTCTGTTGCTCCTCACTGGGATGGTAACCAAGTATGGTTAATTACAGCGGGTGGTGCATTATTCGCTGCATGGCCAATGGTTTATGCTGCGGCATTCTCTGGTTTCTATTTCGGTATGATCTTCGTACTGGCGGCATTATTCTTCCGTCCAGTCGGTTTTGACTACCGCTCTAAACTGGAATCTCCAAAATGGCGTGGCATGTGGGATTGGGGTATCTTTATTGGTAGCTTCGTTCCACCATTAGTTATCGGTGTCGCTTTTGGTAACCTGTTACAAGGTGTTCCATTAGAAGTCGATAGTATGCAACGTGTATCTTATAACGGTACGACTAACGCCCTGATTAACCTGTTAAGCTTATTAAACCCATACGGTTTATTAGCGGGTGTGGTTAGCTTAATGATGATTGTTGCACATGGTGCAAGCTATCTTCAAATGCGTACTACTGGTGAGTTACATGAGCGTACTCGTAAAACAACGTATATTACCTCATTAATTACGTTTATCGCATTCGCATTAGCAGGTGTGTGGTTAATCTATGGTATCGATGGCTTTATTATTACAAGTGCTATTGATACAGCAGGTCCATCATCTCCACTGCTGAAAACCGTTTCTCACGAAGCGGGTGCTTGGATGACTAACTACAACAACTATCCAGTATTATGGGCGCTGCCTGCATTAGGTCTGTTATCTCCATTACTGGCGATTGTTGCAACTAAAGCAAACAAAGGTGGTTGGGCATTCCTGTTCACTTCACTGACTATTGCTTGTGTTATCCTGACTTGTGGTGTGACTATGTTCCCATTTGTGATGCCTTCAAGCACTTTCCCAGATGTGAGCTTAACAATGTGGGATGCAACTTCTAGCCTGTTTACTCTTCAGGTAATGACAGTTGTTGCGATTATCTTTGTACCTATCGTTCTCCTTTACACCATTTGGTGTTACTGGAAAATGCACGGTCGCCTCGATAAGAAATTTATCGAAGGCAATAATCATAGTCTTTACTAAGGAGCATAGAGTATGTGGTATTTTGCATGGCTTCTCGGCACACTCTTCGCTTGTAGTATTGCGGTTATCGCAGGACTGGCTTATGAGCATGCTGAAGCTAAAAAAACTTCAGAAAGTGAAGAATAATGTTGGATAAAAGCTACCAACTACTAGACAAGGGCCCTATTAGGGCTCTTGTTTTAATCATGGCGTTGGTCATGGCATTTTGTGTCATGTGGGATCCTAGCCGATTTGCAGCGAACACAAGTTCACTTGCAATTTGGCAAGGTATTCTTCTTATTTGGTCTGTGTGTGCTGGTGCAACTTTTGGTCTAGCATTTCGTCCTAAACATGTTGTTGCAAAATGTTTATTACATCCAATCCCTGCAATTATTATTTTAGTTGTTGGGTTAAGTTACTTTTTCTTCTAAAAAAATACCTTATTTCTGCTCATAATATGAAAAAGAAATAAGGTATTTTATTTTCTATAAAACAGCGCTAAATTCTTTCGTCCCCGTGTTTCTATAATTGAATATTCTCTTTTAAGTAATCAATAAATAAACGTGTTTTTCTTGGGATGTATTCGCTATAAGGAAAAATAATATTAACTGATTGTGTTAATAGCGATAATTCAGGAAATAGCACTACTAATTGATTTTTCAATAATTCTTGATGAACATACCAATGTGGTAAAATAGCCATTCCTGAATGCGCTAGTACCATTTTCTTTAATGCAGCAATAGTATTTGTTTCGAAGCAGGCATCTTGAGCTAATTGAGAGAGAAGGGTATTGAATTCTGAAGAGGCTGAAAGCTTACTTTGGCGCAAATTACTATTTGCTAAATAAGGAATAGTGTTTAAGTCATTAATGGTTTTTATTGAGAACTTTTGCAACAAATAAGGTGAGATAACTAAACTTATCTCATAATCTGCCAGTTTTGTAGAGCGATAATTACTGTCTTTTAATGTGCCAAGACGAATGGCAAGATCAAGTTTATGGTTTATTAAATCCTCAATAGAAGAATTAAACGCATATTGTACTTTTAGCTTTGGATGCAACTGCATAAATTGATTAAGTAATGGCAAAATATAGTGTTCACCAAATTCAGCCGTTGAGCTTAATCTCAACGATCCCTGTAATTCTTGTTGTCCTAATCGCGCCTTATCTAAAGTTTGTTCTAACTGATTTAACACTTGGCGAAAATCTTGATAAAGCATTTCACCGGTTTCAGTTAGTGAAAATCGCCGCGTATTACGATTGAGTAATGACACATCTAATTCTGTTTCTAACGCTTTGATATGAATACTCACCATCGATTTACTTAAACGCAAGTATTTTGCCGCTTGAGTAAATGATCCCGTATCAACAACAGCAATAAAAGAGCGAATTCGATCAATTTGATTTTGCATGATTGTTTACTCTGATTAAACAATAAATTCTATTTTGTCAGATAGACGAAATTCGTCAATCTTCCGTACTCTATGCGCGGAGGATTTTTATGACTTACCGCTATCGAATTGCATCTATATTTCTGCTGGGCTTCTTTATAGATTGCATTAACATTTTTATGTCAGCAATTGCATTACCTGCAATTGCCGATGATATGCAGATCTCTATTGTTTCTGTTACATGGGTTTCAAATAGTTATATTCTGGGATTAACATTAATTATTCCATTGAGTCACTGGTTATCTCAACGTTTTGGAATTAAAGCATTGATGGTAACGTCAATGTTGATGTTTAGTTTATCGGTCGCATTAGTGGGATATTCTCACTCTTTCATCGAACTTATTTTTTGGCGCTTTATTCAAGGCGTGAGTGGTGGACTGTTAATCCCAATAGGGCAAGCATTAACTTTTCAATATTTTCAAGGGCATGAGAGAAGTAAAATTTCAACACTTATTATGGCAATAGCCTTGATTGCACCTGCAATATCACCGACATTGGGTGGATTTATTGTTGATGTTGTTTCGTGGCGTTGGGTTTTTTATAGCAATATTCCATTTTCATTGATAACCGCGTTTTTAGCTTTTATCTGGGTAAAAGAGCCTTTACCTAAAGAAAACGCTATACCTGATATTAAAGGTATCATTCTTATTAGTTTGATTATTGTATCTGGATTGTTTGCGTTATCTGCATATGGTGAATATCACTCAATATTACTTGCTTTAGTGATTGCCGTACTTTCAACAATTTTTGCTGTACTTTATTATTACCATTATCGACGCCATTCATCGCCGGTTATTAATCTAGCATTATTAAAAAATAGAAATTTATCACTCTCTATTTTTATTTATTACTGTATTCCAGGTGTTTTTACTGGAGTGAATATCCTCGCTATTTTTTATTTACAACAATATTTAAAATTTACAGGTCAAGGCACGGGTATTTTTATGTTGTTGTATGCACTGGGTGCCTTTATTTCAATGATAATAAGTGGTGCGCTTTATAATAAATTAGGTATGAAACGCTTATTTATTATTGCATTGCTATTACACAGTATTGGTATTTCCTTATTAACCTTTGTAAATAGTAATACAGATATTCCATTACTTATTATTGCATATCTAATTATCGGAGTGGGTGGGGGAATTGGCGCAAACACGGCACAAACCACAGCATTGTATGACTTTAGTGCAAAAAAATTAGTTCAAGCAAGTGTTATTTGGAATATTAACCGACAAGTTGTTTTTAGTGTTGGGGCAACTATGGTTGCTATGTTATTTAATATTTTTTCTCTTTTTTGTTTACCACAAACAGCTTATAGCATGACTTTTTTAATATGCGCATTGATAGGCATATTACCTCTTACTTTATTACTTACACTAAAGAAAAAAGTTATTACACAGGAAATACAAGATGAATTCTAATAGTGATTTAATTATAGAAAGCATTAAATCTTTGCATGATGAGATTGAAACTGTTTTTACGCAATATCCACTACCAGTTGCTGCTATTACAAAAATAGAAAATCTTTTATTTCAAGAGTTTTCAATGGTTGGGATCAGCGGAAAAGCGGTGAGTTATGATGACGTTATTGCGATGTTCAGACAAAATGCAGGAAAAAGAAGTAGTCTGAAAATAAAAACAGATAATTATAAAATAATTTACCAGTCAGATTGTTTGGCGCTTGTCAGATATCAAGAAACACATAGTGAAAATAAGAAAATTCTTATGCGCGAGTCTGTGGTGTTATTAAGACGCAATTCTCATGATGGGAGTTGGCAATGGCACTATCTTCATGAAACCCCAATCTCAAATAATTAATTGATTTATATGGAAAACCAGTTTTTTAACTGGTTTTTTCTGTCATTAAAAATAATACTACTAAATTAGACAATCTATGAATTTCTAATTAGCAAGCATTTTTATGCTGTCTTAATAAAAATATTTTTTCTATTCAGAGCACAAAGCATATTGCGTGTTGCAAAGAAGAGTTTATGATTGGCGCCTGAAAACTGCGTTTTCTATTCTTTACGTTACTACGATTCCCTTAGAGCGACCGCTTAAGTATAGTTAGGTAACCTATAGCTACATTATTTATGGACTTAACTCGGGAAATGTAAGGAAGGTACTATGCAGTTTCTTTGGCCTGTTCGTGTTTATTATGAAGATACTGATGCCGGCGGTGTTGTTTATCACGCCAGTTATCTGAAATATTTTGAACGCGCTAGAACTGAACTACTCAGAGAAAAAGGTTTTCATCAGCATGATTTACGGGAGTATAATCATGTTGTATTTGTTGTACGTAAATTATCAATAGAATATATTGCGCCAGCTCGACTTGATAATCTTTTGCAAGTAGAAAGTGAAATTACCACATTGCGTGGTGCTTCGATGACATTTTCTCAAAAAATTATTAATGAAGATGGTTGTGTATTGTGTAGCGCAGAAGTGCTCGTTGTCTGCGTAGATTCATCAAAAATGAAGCCAGTAGCGCTTCCTAAGTCCATTATCGCGGAGTTTAAGTAGTGGCTGACATGAATGTTATCGATCTCTTCCTAAAAGCAGGGCTTTTAGTCAAGTTGATCATGTTGCTTTTAATCGGATTTTCTATTGCATCTTGGGCGATTATTATTCAGCGAACTAAAGTTCTGAATGCCGCCGATCGTGAAGCTGCAGATTTTGAAGATAAATTCTGGTCAGGTACTGATTTGGCTCGTTTATATAAAGATAGCCAAGCTCGTCGTGATGAATTATCTGGCTCAGAGCAAATTTTTCATTCTGGCTTTAAAGAATTTGCCCGTTTGCATCAAGCAAGCGTTCATGCTCCTGATGCGGTTGTTAATGGTGCATCAAGGGCTATGCGTGTTTCTTTCAATCGTGAATTAGAATCTTTAGAGAATAATATTCCTTTCCTTGGTACTGTCGGTTCTATCAGCCCATATATTGGTCTGTTCGGTACAGTCTGGGGGATTATGCACGCATTTATTGCATTAGGTAGTGTTAAACAAGCAACATTACAAATGGTCGCACCCGGCATTGCTGAAGCTCTGATTGCAACAGCTATCGGTTTATTTGCGGCAATCCCCGCAGTTATGGCTTATAACCGGTTTACGCAGCGTGTAAATAAACTGGAACAAAGTTACGATAACTTTATGGAAGAGTTCCTGACGATTTTACATCGCCAAGCTTTTACCTCCGCAGAAAAGAAATAGTTAACGCAGAAGGAGAGAGCTGATGGCACGGGGTCGCAGTAGCCGCCGAGGCGTAAAATCAGAGATTAACATTGTTCCTTTGCTCGACGTATTGTTAGTGCTGTTACTTATTTTTATGGCAACAGCACCTATTATCTCGCAAAGTGTTGAGGTTGATCTTCCTGAAGCAACAGAGACACAAACTGTTTCAAGTAACGATAACCCTCCTGTAATTGTTGAAGTTGCAGGTGTTGGGCAATACAACATTCGTGTTGATCAGGAAGTGTTAGAATTATTACCACAAGAACAGATTATGGCTGAAGCTAAACGACAACTGGAAAAAAATCCGAAAGTTGTCTTTCTTATTGGCGGTGCTAAAGATGTTCCTTATGATGAGATAATTAAAGCGCTCAACATGTTACGTCAAGCAGGTGTTAAGTCTGTAGGTTTAATGACTCAGCCTATGTAATTAGGTTGAAATAAGTTTGGATGATAGCGTGGGAAAGAAGACGAAACCAACCCGAAGTAAATTGAGCGGTTCAGTTATCTTGTCTACCGCCTTGCATTTACTCGTTGTCGCATTGCTTATCTGGGGGTCATTAACTCAGAAATGGGATTTAGGTGGTGGCGGTGGATCTGATGGACAAGTTATTGATGCTATTATGGTTGATCCTAATGCGGTGGTACAACAGTATAACCAGCAAAAAGCGCAACAAGCTAACGTCCAAAAAGCCGAGCAAGAGCGAAAAGAGCGTGCTGAGCAACAAGAAGAAGAGTTGCGTCAGCAGCAAATGAAAGAACAAGAACGTTTGAAAACGTTAGAAGTTGAACGTTTACAAGCGAAAGAAGCGGCAGAAGCTCAAAAACGTGAATCTGCATTAGCTGCTGCTAAAGCAAAAGAAGAACAAAAAGTTGCAGAAGAAGCGGCTGCACAAGCGAAAGCAGAGCGCGATCGCATCTTAAAAGAACAAGCTGATGCTAAAAAGCAAGCTGAGGCAGAAGCCAAGAAACAAGCAGAATTAGCCGCGAAACAAAAAGCGGAAGAAGCGAAGGCTAAAGCAGAAGCCGATGCTAAAGCCAAAGCTGAAGCGGATGCAAAAGCCAAAGCAGAAGCCGATGCTAAAGCAAAGGCTGCCGCAGAAGCGAAAGCTAAAGCAGCGGCAGAAGCCAAAGCAAAAGCGGCAGCTCAACAGCAAAGTAAAACAGTAAATAATTTACTTGATGGTTTAGTGGCTGACGGTAGCAAACAAAGCGGTGCATCAGCAGCAGGCCAAGGCGGTGGAAATCGTACTGGCGCAAATGGTGAAGGTGTAGATCGCTATAAAGGCCAACTGAAAGTTGCAATAGAACAGAAGTTTATTGATCCTGAATTATACAAAGGTAAAACTTGTGAGCTAAGAATTAGCATTGCACCTGATGGGATGCTAATTAATGCGAAGATTGCAGGTGGCGATCCTGCATTATGCCAAGTGGCATTAAGAGCGGCGAATACAGCTACACTACCGAAGCCACCGAAAGATGTTTATGAACAAGTAAAATCATCAGTAATTGAGTTTAAACCATAAAACTGTCTGATTGTAGGAAAACATACACTAATTTATAGCTATTTTAGAATGTTATTGATGCGTTGTATGGTGTTGTTGAAAAGCGTTTGTTACTATTCTGTGCGTTATTGCGTAATAACCGCAATAATAAAAGGGAGACATGATGAAGCAGGCATTAAATGTTATTTTCGGGCTTTTGATTTTATGCGTAACCACTCTGGCTAACGCTGAAGTTCGAATTGAAATTACACAAGGGGTAAATACTGCACGCCCTATTGGTGTTGTTCCTTTTAAATGGGAAGGCACAGGTCAAATGCCAGAAGATGTTGCTGGTATAATTGCGGCTGATTTACGAAATAGCGGAAAATTTAATCCGATTGATGTGTCTCGTATACCTCAACAACCAGTTACTGCTTCTGAAGTCCAACCTGCACTTTGGACGGCATTAGGTATTGACTCTGTTGTCGTAGGTCGTGTGCAACCATCAGCGGATGGTCAATATTTAGTGAGCTATCAGTTAGTCGACGTTGCTGGCTCTCCAGGTGCGGTTTTATCTCAAAGCGAGTTTAAAGTTCCATCTAAATGGTTGCGTTACTCTGCACATACCGCTAGTGATGAAGTTTTTGAAAAACTGACGGGTATTCGTGGTGCATTCCGTACACGTATTGCTTATGTTGTTGTGACAAATGGTGGCGCATATCCTTATGAATTGCGCGTTTCAGATTATGATGGATTTAACCAAGATCGTGTTTATCGTTCATCACAGCCATTAATGTCACCAGCATGGTCACCAGATGGTGCTAAACTTGCATATGTGACCTTTGAAAGTGGTCAATCTGCTTTAGTGGTACAAACATTAGCAACAGGTGAAATTCGCCAAATTGCATCATTCCCAAGACATAATGGTGCACCTTCGTTTTCACCTGATGGCTCTAAACTTGCATTTGCTCTTTCTAAGAGCGGTAGCTTAAATCTGTATGTTATGGATTTAGCAAGTGGGAATATGACACAGGTAACCAATGGTAGAAGTAATAATACTGAGCCATCTTGGATGCCAGATGGGCAGACTTTGGTCTATACTTCAGATCAAGGTGGAAACCCTCAAATTTATAAGGTTAATATTAACGGAGGAACACCAGAGCGTATTACTTGGGAAGGTAGACAAAACCAAAACCCAGCAGTAAGCCCAGACGGTAGTTTCTTAGTTATGGTAAGTTCTGCAAGCGGTAGGCAACATATCGCTAAGCAGGATCTAGAAACTAATTCTGTACAATATCTAACAGATACGTTTCTGGATGAAACGCCAAGCATCGCTCCTAATGGCACAATGGTTATTTATAGCTCTACACAAGGCTTAGGCACCATTTTGCAGCTAGTATCGACAGATGGACGTTTCAAAGCGCGTCTTCCGGCGACTGACGGTCAGGTTAAATCACCTGCCTGGTCACCGTTTATGTGATGCATAAAAATTATGTATGGCAAACAAATAAAGGAACAAATAGAGATGCAATTAAACAAAGTGTTTAAAGGGTTGATGTTAGCATTACCACTCGTTGCTGTTGCAGCATGTAGCTCAAACAAAAACGACGATCAAACTGATACAAACAATGTACCAGTTGTTGAACAAGGTCCTACTGCTGAAGAATTAGCACGTCAGCAATTAGAACAACTGAAACAACAAAACATCGTTTACTTCGGTTTTGACAAATATGACATTAGCTCAGACTACGCTAACCTGTTAGATGCACACGCAGCATTCCTGCGTTCAAATCCATCAGTACGTATCACTGTAGAAGGTCATGCTGACGAACGCGGTACTCCAGAATACAACATCGCTCTGGGCGAACGTCGTGCAAACGCTGTGAAAATGTACCTGCAAGGTAAAGGCGTATCTGCTGATCAACTGTCAATCGTTTCTTACGGTAAAGAAAAACCAGCTGTACTGGGTCATGACGAAGCCGCTTATGCGAAAAACCGTCGTGCAGTACTGGATTACTAAGAGAACGGCATGAACAACAGTAACTTCAGACCTTTCTTGATGAGTCTGTTGTTACTGGTTGGCGTAGCGGCTCCTGTAGCCGCTATTGCCCAAGCGCCAATCAGTAATATCGGTTCAGGTTCGACCGATGAACGACTCGCCCAACTTGAGCGTTTTTCAAATGCTCACAGCCAGCTTTTGACCCAATTACAGCAACAACTCGCTGATTCTCAGCGTGATATTGATATGTTACGTGGTCAAATTCAGGAAAATCAATACCAGTTAAATCAAGTTGTTGAACGCCAACGTAACATCTATCAACAATTAGATAGCCTTGGTGGCGGAGCTTCAACATCAACAGAAGCCACTCAACCTGATAATACTGCTTCTTCAACACCTCCTGCGGCAACTAATTCAGGACAAGGTGATGAGAAGGCCGATTATAATGCAGCAATTGATATCGTATTGAATTCTAAAGATTACGATAAGGCAATTGTTGAATTAAACAACTTTATCAATAACTATCCGAAGTCTAGCTATCAATCAAATGCACAATTTTGGTTGGGTCAGATGTATTATCTAAAAGGTAATAAGGATCAGGCTGCAAGCACATTTGCTATTGTTGTTAAAAACTATCCAAAATCTCAAAAAGCAAGTGAAGCCTTTTATAAAATAGGTTTGATCATGCAAGAGAAAGGGCAAAAGGATAATGCTAAAGCTGTTTACCAACAAGTGATTAAGCAATATCCAAATAGCGCTGGCGCTAAATTAGCGCAAAAGCAGCTAGGAACACTCTAATTATTGACCCCGTAATGTAAAATGTTGCATTTTCGGGGTTAAATGATTGTTTTTTCAGCGGTTGAATGTTTTTTTGAAAAAAAACATTGCACAAAAACATTAAATCAGTATTATTACCCGCCGTTGCCACAGAGAATGTGGCGAGTTCGAAAAAGGGTCGTTAGCTCAGTCGGTAGAGCAGTTGACTTTTAATCAATTGGTCGGGCGTTCGAATCGCCCACGACCCACCATTTTCGAACATCAATCCGTTTTTATTGAAATGGGTCGTTAGCTCAGTCGGTAGAGCAGTTGACTTTTAATCAATTGGTCGGGCGTTCGAATCGCCCACGACCCACCATTTCAATCCCTTCTCCGTATATCTATCATTCCCTAAACAGAACAGTAAGCAAACTCTTAGCTATTTTTCTATTTTTTGATAATGCAGTGCATTGTTTTATTAAACAATGAAGATAGTTTTCTCAAAATTGAAAAAACTACCTCGCTTTAATTAACAATCACATTGAAATCAGTAATGACAAACAATCGATGATGTAATCTGGGTGTATTCATTTTCAGTCAAAAATTCATTGTCAATCAGCCAATTACTGACAAGTTCTTGCGTTTTTATCGCAGTATCAATTGGGTGATTTAGCTGTTTTGAAGCATCAAGAAAAAATGCCATCATCACAGAAAGAGCGGCGGCGGCTTCATAAGGGGTACTCATTGCAAGTGTACTCTCTAATGAACGTAATGAATAAAACTTAGGTAGCCACTCTTTTAGGTTTTTTCCTTGATACCACACATCTTGTGTTGATGTTTGTAATGCAACTTGTTCAAGTAAGGCTATCAACCATTCACGCATATCATTCATGCGATAATTAGCAAACCAAAACTCATGGCGTAGAATGGCTACAGCGACTTGTGTGACTTCAAACCAGAATTCTTGAGCATTGCTGTAAGCTTCCTCTTTTGAAAGCACAGGAGGCGTTATAACGCTAATTTCAGGAAGTCCGTCACATAAACCTGTTTTATCAAGTAGGATTTGATATCCACGCTGGTAAACTGGACTGAGCCCTTCACTTTTCATGTTAAAAATACGTTCAGGCTCTGCCATCATGATATCCATTTTGCGACCTTGAGCTAAAACATGTAAATAAATAGGCCAAAGCTTACCTTTAGGATCTTCACACTCTAATTGTAAGTTAACAAGGTCATCACCAAATTGTGATAACCAATGTCGGTTTTTTGCGAGTTCAGTCGCACCATAACCGATAAGCTCTATATCAATATCAGAATAACTGTCTATCTTTTTATTGCGGCCTAATGATCCTGTTAGTACTACAGCTTCAATTCTAGGATCAAGGAGGGCAAAAGATAGTATGTGATCGATTAAACGTGTTGTTGGCTCCATATTTCTCTCTAGTAAGTAAAACGTATAAAGTTATTTGCCGTTTTTATTGTTTAAAAAGTGAATCAGAATAATTTGTTTAGTATATAAAACATTTATTTGTTATTTTTATTAACTAGCAACATAATATTTAGTATCAAAAACACAGTACTATTATAAATATGAATTTATAATATATCTTTACTACTTTGCAAAGATGTCGCAATAACCCATATTTTCTTTGTTTTTTCTATGATTAAGTCGGGGTTGTAAAATGGATGTCATGAGTTGGTTTAGTATCAATAATATTTTAGTCAATATTCCGTTAGGAGAGGGAGGATATCCGCTTTCATGGATTGAAGCTGTCGGTACTATTGCTGGACTATTGTGTATTTGGCTTGCCAGTCAGGAAAAAATTATTAACTATTTATTTGGACTGATTAATGTCACCTTATTTGCCATTATATTTTTCCAAATTCAGCTGTATGCAAGCTTATTACTTCAAATTTTCTTCTTCGCAGCCAATATTTATGGATGGTATGCATGGAGCAGAGTGAATGACTTTGAGCAAGCGGAGTTAAGAATACGTTGGTTAAAATCAAGTCATCGTCTCTTTTTAATCGTTGTTTCAATAGCTGCCATTGCCGCTCTTACTTTCAATATTGATACTGTATTTGGCTATTTAGCCGTTGTTGCTGTTGATATATTAAATGTCTTTGGTGCAAATTTAGCTACGCCAGTTCTTGAACCTGACGCATACCCATTCTGGGACTCAGCAATGACAGTGCTTTCTATTGTCGCGATGATCTTAATGACACGGAAACTAGTTGAAAATTGGCTAGTTTGGTCTGTTATTAACGTGATTAGTATTGTTATATTCTACAAACAAGGTGTTTATGCAATGTCTGTTGAATATATCATCTTACTTGCTATCGCGATTAATGGTTCTCGCTTGTGGATCAAAACAGCAAAACGCTCTAGCAGAAATAATTATCTCTCCTAATAAAAAAGGCTGGTAGAGTTATCTTTCTCTCCAGCCTTACTATTCATTGTTTTTATTCTTATTCTTAACGCAATTTTGAATCATTATTTTGCTTAAGTGCGCTATTTCCCTTTATGTTGAAATTTTTAGAAAGGTGACTATAGGTGCTTTAGATTGAAAGGGTGTTTACAGATAGAAAACGAATGGTTAGATTGGAAAAGCAATAATAACATTGACTAGATAACATAGAGTGGATACACGGGAATGAATTATCAAAATGATGACCTTAAAATAACACAAATTAATGAACTCTTACCGCCAGTGGCTTTATTGGAAAAGTTTCCAGCGACTGATAATGCGGCTTTTACAGTTCGTCATGCCCGTGAAGCTATTCATCAAATCCTAGCTGGAAAAGATGATCGTCTATTAGTGGTAATTGGACCTTGTTCTATTCATGATCCGAAAGCTGCGCTGGAGTATGCACAACGTTTAAGTCTTATTAGAGAAGAGCTTAAAGACAACCTTGAAATTGTAATGCGTGTTTATTTTGAAAAACCACGCACAACTGTAGGTTGGAAAGGTTTAATTAACGATCCTCATATGGATCATACTTTTGATATTAATGAAGGTTTACGCATTGCTCGTAATCTTTTATTAACGATTAATGATAGTGGCTTGCCAACGGCTGGCGAGTTCTTAGATATGATAACGCCGCAATACGTTGCTGATTTAATGAGTTGGGGCGCAATTGGCGCTCGTACTACAGAATCACAAGTTCACCGTGAGCTTTCATCTGGCTTATCTTGCCCTGTTGGTTTTAAAAATGGTACAGATGGCACCATTAAAGTAGCGATTGATGCGATTAATGCTGCGGGATCGCCACACTGTTTTCTTTCTGTAACCAAATGGGGACATTCTGCCATTGTGCGCACAGCAGGTAATGCTGATTGCCATATTATTTTACGTGGTGGCAAAGAGCCGAATTACAGTGCTGAACATGTTGCCGCTGTAAAAGAAGGGCTTAAAAAAGCCGGTTTACCACAAAATGTAATGGTAGATTTCAGTCACGCAAATAGTTGCAAGAAATTTGAAAAACAAATGGAAGTTGGTGCTGATATTTGCCAACAAATTAGCGCGGGTGAAAAAGCATTAATTGGCGTTATGATCGAAAGTCATTTAGTGGAAGGTAGCCAATCATTAGAAAGCGGTGAGCCTTTAGTTTATGGCAAAAGCATCACTGATGCATGTATTGGTTGGGATGATACCGAAACGCTGTTACGCCAATTAGCAGATGCGGTTGTGGCTCGTCGTAATAAAGCGTAATAATTAAATTTAGAGTATAAAAAATGCCACTTTTACGTGGCATTTTTTTATGTAACTCAAAATAAAATTATTTTGCTTTACCTTGGTTAGCAACAGCGGCTGCTTTTGCTGCGATTTCGTCAGCATTACCTAAGTAGTAACGTTTGATTGGTTTCATGTTTTCATCAAACTCATAAACTAAAGGTACAGCAGTTGGGATATTCAGCTCAAGAATTTCATCTTCGCTCATGTTGTCTAGGTATTTAACCAGAGCACGCAGTGAGTTACCGTGAGCGGCGATGATAACTTTCTCACCAGAAGCAACACGCGGTTTGATCACTTCTTCCCAGTATGGTGTTACACGGTCGATAGTCAATGCTAGGCTTTCAGTTAATGGCAGTTCTGCCGCAGTTAAAGATGCATAACGTGGATCTTTACCTGGGAAACGTTCATCATCTTTAGTTAATTCTGGTGGAGTGATCGCAAAACCACGACGCCATTGTTTAACTTGCTCATCACCGTATTTTTCAGCGGTTTCAGCTTTGTTTAAGCCTTGCAGAGCGCCGTAATGACGTTCGTTTAATTTCCAGCTTTTTTCAACTGGCAGCCATTGTTGATCAACTTGATCAAGAATGTTCCACAGGGTGTGAATTGCGCGTTTCAGAACAGAAGTATATGCATAGTCAAAAGCAAAACCTTCAGCTTTCAGCAGTTTACCTGCTTCTTGCGCTTCATTACGGCCTTTTTCGGACAGCTCAACGTCAGTCCAGCCTGTAAAACGGTTTTCTTTGTTCCATACACTTTCACCGTGTCGAACTAGCACAAGCTTAGTTACTGCCATAGTTTAGACTCCTATAATTACTTTCTTAATATAAGTTTAAAATTAGCACTTCAATCATTATATGGATCATCGACAAGAACGCCAAACATAAGTGACAAAACAAGGGTGATTAAGTCAAAAATGTCGTTTGTTCGATGAATTATTGCACAGTTGTCACACCTTTTGCTTAATCGTTCAAGCTATTAATCTAGCGGGATCGGCGTAAAAAAACAAAATATCCGTTTTGTATAAAAAATAGACGAAATGGCGCCCATAAAAACGACATATTTTTTATTTATTATTGTTCAAATAATATGCAAAAAATGTCGATTTAAATAAAAAATTCAGACGCTAAGTTTAGCGTTAATTTCCAAAATCATTGCCCTGATTATGACAGTAAAAATCCATATTTAACAAATTTCTTGCTGATAGCGATAAATTTCGCCGTCTTTAATAAAAGTCAATCGATGAGTAATACATAATGGTGCGTCTTCTTGATGGTGACTCACAAATAAAAGCTGTGTATTACTATGGCTTATCATGATATCAATAAAACGCTGTACTAAGAGTCGATTCGTTGTGTCTAATCCTTGCAGTGGTTCATCTAGAATAAGCAAAGTAGGGTGCTTAACCAAGGCTCTAACAATTAACACTAAACGTTGTTGTCCCCAAGATAAGGAATGAAATGGATTATTGGCATGGGCTGTTAAACCAATCAATGCTAACCATTCATCAGCGAGTTTAAGCTGTTTATCTGTAATAGCCTGATAAATACCAATTGAGTCATGAAAACCTGAAATAATGACATTTTTTACACTTGAAGAGACACGATAGCTTTGGTGTAAGGCATTACTGACATAACCAATATGGCGTTTAATTTCCCATACTGTTTCGCCACTTCCTCTTTTACGGCCAAATAATGTTAAGTCATTACTATAGCCTTGAGGGTGATCGCCAGTAATCAAACTTAATAATGTCGATTTTCCTGCGCCATTAGGACCTAAGATTTGCCAATGTTGTTGCGGTTTGACTTCCCATGTTAAATGATAAAGTACGGGTTTATCGTTATAACTCACTACACCATTTTTTAAAATGATTGGAGAAAGTGTTGGAGATAATTGTGGGATTGCATCTGGCGAGTCTTGTTCAGGTAATGTGAAGCTTTTAAGTGTTTCACTGTGAGATAATTGTGCGATCACTGAATCAGATAAAATCGACTCCTTTTCACCTTTAGCCACTAATTCGCAATGAATAAGTAAACCTGCATGTTGAATAAAATCAGGAATATCATTAAAACGATTTAAAATGAGTACAATCGTCAGATTTTGTTGATGTAATAGTATGAGTAATTCATTTAGTGCACGACGAGAATCAATATCTAGACCATCAAAAGGCTCATCTAAGATTAATAGATCAGGTTCATTCATTAACAGTTGAATAAGCAGTATTTTGCGAGATTCACCAGTAGAAAGGTATTTAAAACGTCTTGATAATAAGTATTCAACACCAAACTGTTTTGCTAATAAAAGACACTTATCATTATCTTTTACCTGCATTTGGATAACTTGAGCAACCGTTAAACCTGTGTCTTCTTCACCTTCACTGAGTAAATCGGTGTTATTACGACGCCACTCTTCTTCAATCATTTTTTGTAGTTTTTCAAAAGAGAGGCTAATTGGCCGAGTAAAGGTATTAATGAACTCACCTGATAGCAAGACACCTTCTTGACATAATGCGTTTGCTAATGCGCTTTTCCCACTTCCATTACTGCCTACAAATGCCCAACTATCACCTTCATTAATTGTTAAATCATTAAGTTGCAAACAGAGTGCATCGCTTAATCGAAATTGTGTTTTTTTGAGTTGCAAGTATTTCATTATTTTTATCCGTCGCTTTTTAGAGCAAGTAGAGTACTTACCAATATCGGGTTAACTAATAATTGTCAATATTTGCTGAATTATTCTTAGGTGAAAAAAAGCTTAAGTGCCTTTTAAAAAATGATAAGTATTTAGTCATAAAGTTTATGTAATTATATAAAAAATTACTCAAGGATGATTTTTATATGCATAAATTTAAAAATAAAAGGATTAAATTGTTATTATTTTTATTGCTAATATTAGTAAGTAAAATGAGTTTTCCCAATATTAATAATAATGGTGTTGATAAAAATAATTGTTTTTTGATTAATGAAATAAAAATAGAAAATGCTGAGTTATTAAGTGGCAAAAAGCAGAATAAACTAACATCAAAATATCTATATCGATGTTTAACAGTAAATGACATACAGAGTATCGTTAATATTATAACAAATGAATATATTAAAAAAGGTTATATCACTTCACAAGCATTTATTTATCATCAAGATCTCACTAATAGTAAACTTACAATTAAAGTGATAGAGGGAAAAATAAAAGATATTTTTATTGATGATGCTCCATCTCGATTAGTCAATATTATCTTTCCATCGTACAAAGAAAAAAGATTTAATTTACGTGATTTAGAGCATGGGCTTGAACAGCTTAATCGATTAGCAACAGCACAATATACATTAGATATTAAACCTAGCGATAGTGTGGGATATTCTTCTATTTTTATTGTTCAAAACAATAAAAAATTGCCTTTTAAAAATCAATTAACCTTTGATAATTCAGGTACTAAAACAACAGGTAAAATTCTATTAGACAATACCACAACAATAGATTCGTTATTTGGATTAGGCGAACAATGGAGTTTCTCACTGAGTACAAATACAGATTTATCTCGTTCGCACTATTCTCGCTCTTATTCTGCAAGTGTGAATATTCCTTATGGATACTGGTTTTATCAGTATCAATTATCTTATCGTCAATCCTCTTATCCTTTCCTCAGTCATAATGTTCAACACGCTTATAAAAATAAAAATAGAGATCAGCAATTTGATATTAGTCGTTTAGTCTATCGTGATAATAAGCAGCGAATAATATTAAAGAGTTCGCTGAAACATAAAAAAGTAAGGACACAATTAGCACAACAAAAACTACGAATAAATAGCCCCACATTAACCTCTTTATCATTTAGCCCTCAATATAATTTAACACTCAAACGAGGATATTTAACGATTAGTCCAATGGTAGAAGTGGGGCTTTCTTTTTTTGGCGCATCACCTGATTATATTGCTGAAAACTCACCTCGTAGTCATTACCGAAAATTAAGCATAAATTTAAGCTATCAATATTTATTTATTTATTAATAAATTTTCCTACATTACATCATTTTATGGGCAATATACGCCAGATAATCTTTATAGTGTAGAGAAAGTAGCGATTGATGGAATAAAAGCAGTCCGTGGATATAAAGAAACAAACCTGAATGCAAATAGTGGTTTTTATTGGCGTAATGAAATAAATACACCAAAAATAAATTACTTTTTAGGTGATGTTAATTTTATTTTTGCGCTTGATTATGGTGTTGCTTATTCAGATAAATATGAAACAAATAAGAATAAAGTAATTGGAAGTGCAATAGGTGCTTCTCTTTATCATTCCATTTTCTTTTCTCAGATATTAATTAGTAAACCGTTAATTTACCCAGAATCACTAAAATCAGATCACTGGTCTTTGTTTTGGTCTATTTCTTTGGCTATTTAAAATTTGGAGTTTTTATGGACGAAAAGGATATTTCTCGAAAACAGCGTTTAATTAGTTATAGCATTATTTATTTAACTGCTATTTACCCATTACATCCCGCTTGGAGTTCTGTAATTACTCCATCTGATAAAACAATAAAAATAAGTCAGCAAAATACCGTTCCTATTATTAATATTGCAACACCTAATGATATTGGTGTTTCTCATAATCAATTTCACTCTTTTAACGTCGGTAAACAAGGTGTTGTACTTAATAATGCAACAATACCTATTAATACTCAATTAGCTAAAAAAGTGAATGCCAATGCTAATTTAAAAGGTAATGCAGCGCATTTAATTATTAATGAGGTAGTGGGAAATGGACATTCACAGTTATTAGGTAAATTAGAAGTTGCAGGACAACAAGCAGACGTTTTAATTGCAAATCCGAATGGTATTACGTGTGATGGTTGTTCGTTTATTAATACCCCAGCAATTACGCTTACGACAGGAAAACCTCAATTTAGCCCTCAAGGTGCCTATTCAGCAATAGAAGTGAAAAAAGGCAGTGTTGTTATTGGTAAACAAGGTATGAATACCGAGCTGCAAAATTATGCTGATATTATTAGTCGTAGTATTGAATTAAATGGAAAAATAAACGCTAAAAATCTTTCTTTAATGCAAGGAAATAACCGTATTGATTTTGAAAAAGGAACGGTAAATAGCCTTAATGGAGAAGGTATAAAATCAACAATCTCTATTGATACTAAAGCGCTGGGTGGAATGTATGCCAATCAAATACGCCTAGTCAGCACAGAAAAGGGAGTCGGTGTTAATTTAAGTGATGTTCAGACAACTCAAAACAGTATGAATTTAACTGTTGATGGAAAAATTACCTTTAATGGCAATATTCAATCTGAAAAAGATATTAATGTTAGCAGTAAAGAACTACAAATTAATCGTGATACAAAGTTAAAAGCGAAAAGGGATATTACGTTAGCAACTCATGCGCTAACTAATCATAGTGAAATTATCTCAGAAAAAGATATGCGTTTATTTGCAGATAAGCTCACTAATAAAGGTGAAAAGGCAGTTATTCAAGCAAAAGATAATTTATGGATACAAAAAAATGCACAGGGTGATCCCAGTTCTTTAATTGAAAATCAATCCGCTACCATAAAAACAGAAAAGGGTGATTTGATTATTAGAACAAAGAAGTTGGTTAATGAATCTATTACACCTTTATTTAAAGAAATAAAACAAGAGCCTGATTCTAAACTCTCTATAAATATCGGTAATCATCTCCTCTCTCCTTCCAGAAGTCCTACGGATGATTTTCTTTTAGTTATTTTATTCCCTGAATTAAAAGATTTTTCTGATAAAAAATGGTTTGATATCTTAGATTTAAAAAATAATGGAGGAGTTAATGTAGAACGTTTATATTTTGAAAAAAGTGAACAATATGTTCCAAGTGTTATTTCTTCAGGGAATAACTTATATATACAATCTAATGAGTTTATTAATAATCAATCTAGAATTATTGCAAATAATAATTTAATTGCAACAGGCAGTAATGCAAAATTATATTACTATCGTTCTGGATATCTTAATAAATGGGATGTGTATTCTCATGATAATTCTCAGTTTTATTATCGTGATGATATAGTTAAATATAAACTTGATGAAGCTAAGTTCAATAAGATAAGTCATTTCGTACCTTTTGTGAAAACGGGGAGTCATTATGAATTTTCTGTAAATGACGTTTCTGATTATATAATAAAAGCAGGTAATAACTTAGTATTAGATTTTAAAAATAGTATAGATTTAGAGCGCAAGCTACCATCTACAGGAAAAGAAATAAAAAAATTCCGAGGATTATCAGATTTTGAAAACGCTATATTAGCTAAGAATATATTGTTAAACGCTAATAATATGAATATTTCTTTAAATTTAACAGCGAAGGATTCCTTATCTATTATTGCTGATAAAAATATAAATATAAATAATTCAGAGTTATTAGCTGATGAAAATATAAATTTGACAGCGACTGATACTATAAATTTTGAGAATATAGATGTATCAGCAAAATATTTTTCTACTACAACTAAAAAGGGAGATATTAGTCATTTATTTAATCCCACAACCTTTTATACTCTAAAAGGTGTTAAATCGCCATATATTGATATTTCTGAAAAAATAGATTTCCATTCTGGAAAAAGTATTTACATTTCAAATGTAATAATTAATAAACCTAATGAAATAAATTTATCTGCGCTAGAAGATATTAAAATAAATCGTGATGAATCTTTTCTTTTTAATTTAGTGCCTTTTATTAGAGATAGTGGATATATTCCAGGATTTTTAATTAATATGGGGATTTGGGAAAGTAATCACAATATCGTTTTTACTTCCGGTAAAGATATTATTAGTCAAGGAATAAAATATAATAGTAATAAAGCCATAACCTTTAATGCCGGACAGGATATTTTTCTTTCCTCTAAATCAATAAAAGATGCCGATCCTTTCTTTAGTGATATTCATTATCCTCAATTACAATCTAAATTATTTTCAGATAATAACCTTATTTTAAACGCCGCTCGTGATATTGATTTAACTTCAACCATATTAAATTCAAAAGATAAAGTCATTGTATTAGCCGGTAGAAATATAAAGCTGGGTGCAAACGCTTATTCTGCTATCAAAGATCCCCATGAAAATGCTCAAGATATCCAGTATGCCACAGCAACGATAACTGGCAATAAAGGCATTTCTATTGCGTCATCAGGTACATTAATCACAGAAGGAAGTTCATTTAAATCAGAGGGTGATGTCACTATTTCAAGTGGTGACAATATTCAATTGGGATCAGTAAGAACGCATTTTCGTAAAGAGTCGGGTTCTTACTTAGAAGAACTTCGTAAACAAGTCAGTACTGAAATTAATAGTGGTAATAATTTAACATTATTATCTGAAGGCAGTATTTTATTTCAGGCATCAAAATTAACTGCCAATAAAGAGATTGATATCGCGGCTAAAGGTGGGTTCCTTTACGCGAAAGCGATGGAAGAATCGAGTTATTACAAAGAAGAAAAGAAAAAATGTAATAGGTGGACTTTGTGTATTACTAAAAAGAAATATACGAAAACATTTTATAACACCAATAATAAAGTCACCGAGTTTATTGCAAATAGCAATATTAATTTATTTGCTAAAGATGATATCACTTTAGAAGCTACTAAAATTGATACAGCAAAAAATGCCAAGTTAACCAGTAAAACAGGAAAAGTTAATTTTAAAGCAGTAAAAAACACTGCCTTTAAACAAGTTATTACCAATTCAAAAGATATTTATATTACTCAGCGTGATCAGGGATATACCAAAGGAATATGGGTATTACCTGAACTTTATATTGGTGGAATGCTCACAATTGATGCCCCAAAAGGCATAACTGCGGATATTAAAGCCCAAAAAGAGCAATCATTAGAACAAGCATTAACTGTTTTAAGTAATACACCAGAATATGCTTGGCTTAAAGATCTACAACGCCAAGAAAATATTAATTGGAATTTAGTGAAAGACACTTATTCCAGTTGGGATGATAAAACTCAGCAATTAAATCCTGTTGTCGGTGCGGTCATTGCTATCGCGGTAGGGGTTGCAACTTACGGTACTGCAACGGCGGCAACCATTGGTGGAATGGCAAGTGAAGCCACCATTGCGGCAGGTGCATCAGCCAGTGTGGCTTCAACAGCATCGGTTGCGGCACAAGCGGGTTTTGCCTCTTTAGTATCTCAAGCTGCAGTCTCTTTAGCTGAGAACAAAGGCAGTATTTATAAAACTATTGAATCACTCGGTCGTAGCGATACTGTCAAGTCTGTCGTTACAAGTATGGTGGTTGCAGGGGCATTGCAAGGTCTTGACCAATTTATGGGTTGGGATCAGGCAATCCAAGGAGGAACCTTACCCTCAACAGGTAAGTTATTGCTTACTGATAACGCAACATGGAATCAAGTTGCACAGCGTGTTGCCTCACACTCAGTCGTCAGTTCAACCCTGGGCACTGCCATTCAAGGCGGTAGTTTTATTGATAATTTTAAAACTGCACTATTAAGCAATATTGGCAGTCAATTCCATGCAGAAGGTGCCAACCTAATTGGTGATAACGGTGCGGTATTAGGACATGCGGGAAAGGTTTTAAGTCATGCAACATTATCTGGTTTATCTGCACAAATTAGTGGAGGAAATGTTAAAGGTGCAATTATCGGTGGTTTGGCCGCTGAAATTGCGGCTATTTCGTTGGGTGATAACACTATTAAGGCTGAGGAGTGGCATAAAAAATCAGAATCACAAGCTCAATTTGTTAGGTTATTCGGTGGTATAGCAGGCGGTATTTTTACTGGTGAGCCTGGTGGTGTATATAGCGGTGCAAGAGGAGCTGAAAATAGTTTCCGTTACAATTATCTCTCTCATCATCAGCAAAAATTAATGGAGAAAGAATTATCTGCTGAAACTAATTATTTTAAAAAGACAGCAATTTATCTTAAATGGCTATCAGCAGATATAGGACAAGATACAGGGTTTAATGCAGGCCTTGTAGCAGGTATACCAACAGGATTGTATGAAACGATCGAAGGGCTCGCTTCTCTTGCTACAAATCCATTAGAAACATACCAAGCTATCAAAACGGTTATTCAAAGTGATAATGCTTTCGATACATTAACTCAAGCGGTTAAACAATCTTATATCGATCGTATTGAAAAGCTAGAGGCAGAATATCAAAAAGCAGGTGTATCTGGTTCATTTAATGCGGGTGTTGAAAGTGGAAAACTCATTTTTGATCTCGTAGGCTTATTTGCTGGTGGTGCTGGAGTTGTGAAAGGAAGTTCTCAGCTTATAGCTAAGACATCAGCTAAGATTACCACAAGAAATAAATTGATTTCTTCTATAAAAAGTGGACAAGTAGGATTAAGTGATCCTGATGCAGTTGATTTAATAAAAGCTGATATGCTTAAAAACTTTTATAGCTATAAAGCTCCATCAGGTATTATTGCTGGTTATATAGACAAAAAGGGTATTTATTATGTAACGGAAGGTAACCATAGGATGGTTGCTGCAGTGGAAATATATAATGAAATAGGAGAAATAAAATATATTAATCAATTGTTAGATAATGGAAGCTGGACTAAAATAGAAAATCCTATAGTTGATTCAAAGCCATTACCGGTAAGAAAAATAAAGTGAGAATATATGACTAAAAATGAAATATACATAGATATGATGTATTGGATTTTGCCTCAATTAAGAAATATTCAGTCTAGAGGAATGATAGCAAAAGCAAAAGATAAATCTTGTTATTACGAATTACAGTTAATTCATAATTTACCCAAAAAAATACTTAATCAAGATTTTGATGAAAGTGATATTTCATTTTTAAATTTTCAAGCTAAAACATATACTGAAAAATGCAATTCAAAAATAAGTATATTATATGATGGTAATATCAAGTATATTAAAATGTTATTTAACTTGGTCCCTAATGAATTACGTCATCAATTACGATGGGATGGGCCTATCAATTAAATTGAGGATGTATGGGTTTATCTCTAATTTCAGAATGGGTACCAGGTTCATCTTATACGTATGCGTGGGTTGCCATGGATAATCAAGAGTATCTAGCAAAAATGTATAATAACAATAGTGGGTGGTTACCTAAAGCACTATTATCGATACCTGATATTAAATTATATTTGGATGATTTATCTGAATATATTGATGGTGAATCAGAAAAATACAACAATAAAATAAATAAGAATGCTAACTATATTGTTGATTTATATTCAAGTTATACTTATAAAAAATAATAAAAGAATTTGATTTTGAATTGAAAAAATGGGATGGGAATCATTCTGATGCGGGAATAGGGGCTAAAATGGGAATGTTTTATTTTGAAGCATTAGAGGGACAATCTATAGGAGAAGATTATCCCATTGGCTATGAAGGTGAAACCAAAATGGGTGACTATTTTCGTTTTATTGTTCCAACTATTTATGCAACGATAGAAGATATTCCTGAAGAGTTAAGAAAATATATTGTAGCCTCTGATAGTATTGATTTTACCAAAGATAGATTGCTTGATAATAATAAAATTAGCGATTATTTTACCCGCATGTATTCAGAATAAATAAAATTAATTATTCTTTAATAAAATTATAATTCTAGATTAAAACCATCACTTAATATTATTTCTAAAATAATAACTAAGTAATGGTTTTATTTTTTTATTGAAAAGCAACCATACTAATAATTAACACAGTGTGGCGACAATCACCTGATCGGCATTAAATAAAGCCGTTACGCTGTCATTAATATGTAGTTTTTGCTCTTTAACATGCTGATTAGAACAGGTGGCACACACTTCTTGTCCGCCTTCTAATGTCACCACTAATTCGCTGTTTTCACTGCCCGTTTCAATTTGAGTCAACGTGCCTGAAAGAGCATTATCATATTGTTGTGTTAAAGATGAGCCTTTTTCAATATTGACCCATGGCGCTTTAATTAAGATCAGTACTTCTTTGCCTTTTTTTAGACCTAAGCGGTCTGCACTTTTTTCTGTTAAAGCCGCACGAATAGTCGTTTTTCTATCTGCAAGTTGCACATTAACATGCTGTTGAACTTGAAGATTATCACGCTCAATAATCGTACCGAAAAACTGGTTTCTGGCACTCGTTTGTAATGAAAAGCGAGAAATCGCCGCCAAAAGGCTATCAAGAGGGAGTGAATCGTCTTTCAATACATCAAAGGCTTTTTGCTGAATTTGACCTAGCAGATCGTAAAGTTGAAGTAAGCGTTCACAATAATGAGTAAGAGTTGCACCACCACCGCCTTTGCCACCCGTTGCTCTATCAACAAGAAGTTCGTCTGCGAGTTGATTCATTTCATTAATGGCATCCCAAGCACTTTTATAACTAATGCCCGCCATTTTTGCCCCTTGGCTAATTGAACCTGTCGCTTTGATCTGTTTTAACAATGCAACGCGACGAGGATCGGCAAAGAGCTTATCTTGAAGTTTAAGGGTTAATAATATTTCTGCTTGCATAATGATAGGCTTCTTCTTTTTTTGTGTGTTTATCGCATTTTTTGTGCCGACACAAAGCGATAATTCTCTAGAATATATACAACTATAGCGTTATTATTCGTTATTCGTGAAGAAATGCCAACTCTGGCTTTCCGAATATACCATGATAAAGAGGTTATCATGCTTGAATTATTGAAAAGTTTAGGGTTCGCTCTCTTGATGGTACCTGTTGTAATGGTACTCATTATGGGCATTATTTATGGTTTAGGTGAAGTGTTTAACCTGATTTCACCAAGTCAGCCAAAAGCAGACAAAAAATCATAAAATCTCCCTCCCTGATTTAGAATAGCCCTTTATATTGAAGGGCTATTTTTTTGCTCACTATACTCGTCATACTTCAAGTCATAGCGTTGTTGACTGCTCATTCGCACTAGTCACATACTTATGGATGCTCCTAGCGACTCATTCACTTGTCGCCTAGCTGTGACTTGAATTATTTAGAGTATATAGCCTTTTTTCTATTTGTTTTTTTACCCTCTATTTTTATGGTTATATTTATTGATATATAACCTGTTTCTCACATCTAATCCTTTCATTTTACGCTGTATCTTGGTATATACAGCGTGGTCATCCTTTAATTTAAGTGGAATTAGAACATGAAAAAATTATCAGGTAAGTTACTTGCTGGTGCGGTTATCTCTTTTGCTTTAGTCAGTCAAAGTTTTGCATCGGAAAAAGTAACGGTATTTGCGGCCGCTTCTCTTACCAATGCTCTTAATGAAATTTCGGCACAATATAAGCAAGAAAAACAAACTGAAGTTGTTGCATCTTATGCATCTTCTTCAACACTAGCTCGTCAAATTGAACAGGGCGCACCTGCAAATCTGTTTATTTCAGCAGATCAGCAGTGGATGGACTATGTCATTGATAAAAATTTAATGGTTGCAGATTCACGTCATACACTATTAGGTAATGATTTAGTACTCATTGCCCCTAAAGATAGTAAATTAAATGACGTTGTTATTAATAAGGAAACCAAATGGAAATCCTTACTTAATGGCGGAAAATTAGCTGTTGGCGATCCGGATCATGTGCCTGTTGGTATCTATGCTAAAGAATCATTAGAATATTTAGGTGCATGGGATACAGTAAGCCCAGAAATGGCTCGTACTAATAACGTGCGTAGTGGTATGGCGCTAGTTGAACGTGATGAAGCACCATTAGGTATCGTATACGGTTCTGATGCGGTTGCGAGTGATAAAGTGAAAGTGGTCGGCGTATTCCCAGCTGATAGCCACAAACCTGTTGAGTATCCAATGGCAGTTGTAAAAGGTCAGGACAATAAAGCAGTTCGTGATTTTTATGACTATCTGAAAACACCTCAAGCCGCAGAAATCTTTAAGAAATACGGCTTTAGCCCACTGTAGGAATTATACTTTTGGAGATGTTAAGTGAATACGAATGGCAAGCCATCATACTAAGCCTTAAGGTATCGTCTGTCGCAGTTATAATCAGTCTACCTTTTGGTATTTTTATGGCTTGGCTTTTAGTTAGGGTACGTTTTCCTGGTAAATCATTGCTTGATAGCATTATTCATTTACCTTTAGTTCTGCCACCTGTTGTGGTCGGTTATCTTTTACTGATCAGTATGGGTAGACGTGGATTTATTGGTGAATGGTTGTATAACTGGTTTGGTTTTAGCTTTACCTTTAGTTGGCGAGGCGCAGCACTTGCATCCGCAGTAGTTGCATTTCCACTGATGGTAAGAGCAATTAGACTAGCATTAGAAGCTGTCGATCAACGCATGGAGCAAGCGGCGAGAACCTTAGGGGCTTCGCCATTACGAGTCTTTTTTACTATCACGTTACCTTTGTCTATGCCAGGGATCATCGCAGGAATTGTGTTGGCATTTGCGCGCTCATTGGGAGAATTTGGCGCAACAATCACTTTCGTCTCCAATATTCCGGGGGAAACAAGAACCATTCCTCTGGCAATGTATACCTTGATTGAAACACCGGGTGCGGAAATGGATGCCGCCCGTTTATGTGTGATTGCAATTATTTTGGCGCTCGTCTCTTTAATGGCTTCAGAGTGGCTAACTCGTTGGGGTCGTAAAAGATTGGGGGGCGTATGCTAGAGATGAATTTTAAACAGACGCTAGGATCACTGCGTCTGGAAGTAAATACTGAACTGCCAACAGAAAGTATTACGGCAGTTTTTGGTTTATCTGGTGCGGGTAAAACTTCACTGATTAATGTGATTGGCGGGTTAACCAAACCAGATTCAGGGCGGATTGTATTAAATAATCACACACTGGTTGATACTGAAAAGAAAATTTATCTGCCACCTGAAAAACGTAAAGTGGGTTATGTATTCCAAGATGCACGGCTGTTTCCTCATTACACAGTGAGAGGAAATCTGCTTTATGGTATGTCACCGACAATGAAAGTGCAGTTTGATCGCATTATTTACTTATTAGGCATCGAACATTTACTTTCGCGTTTTCCTATCACCTTATCAGGCGGTGAAAAGCAACGTGTTGCTATTGGACGAGCGTTGCTGACAGCTCCTGATATTATGCTAATGGATGAACCTTTAGCATCGCTTGATTTACCGCGTAAACGTGAGTTACTGCCGTATTTAGAAAAGCTCTCTCAAGATGTACAAATTCCTATTTTGTATGTGAGCCATAGCCTTGATGAAATTATTCGACTTGCAGATAACGTTATTGTGATGGATGCAGGAAAAATTAAGGCGACAGGTAAGCTGGAAGATGTATGGGCAAGTAGTGCATTACGTCCTTGGTTACAAAAAGAGACGTTAAGCAGTATTGCCAATGTCATGGTGGTAGAACACCATAGTCATTACGATATGACGGCAACGGCTTTTGGTAATCAAGTGTTGTGGTTGCCTCAAATAGAGGCGAAAATCGGTCGTGATGTGCGTGTGCGTATTGATGCTTCTGATGTGTCATTAACAACGACTCGCCCATCCAATAGTAGTATTCGTAATATTTTGCATATGAAAGTGGTTGAAACCATTAAAAATGATGGCCAAGTTGATGTGAAACTTGTCAATGATGGCAATTATTTATGGGCGAGGATCACGCCTTGGGCAAAAGATGAATTAAATATCCAAGAAGGGCAATGGCTTTATGCGCAAATAAAAAGTATTTCGCTAAGTCGCCATCTTTGATTTTTTAGTTGTATTTGTTGATAAAAAAACCTCATCTTTGATGAGGTTTTTGTCTTTTGGGTGATGTAAAAATAGGGCTAAGACAGAATATATTTATGGATAGTCTCTGCAATACCTGGTTGTGAGTTTACTTTTGTGACCATTTTGGCGCGTGCTTTTACTTCATCTGAGGCATTACCCATTGCAACACCTAAGCCCACATGTTCTAACATACTAAGATCATTAAAATTATCACCAAAGGCAATAACATCATTCATACTCATGCCATTTGCTTCAACCCAGCGTTGTAAACGACGACCTTTGCTGTTGCCTTTTTTGGCGATATCAACTTGATCAATCCAAGACCATTCACACTCTAAGCCCACTTGTTGCTCAATTTTCTCAACTAAAGTACGCAATTCATCGTGATCAGGCGTTGTAGTGGCTATTTTCCAAATTGCATTAACATCATGCATGGCTTTATAGAAATCATCGACTTTAACGAGATTAGGGCGTTGTGCGATAGGTAATGTTTCTGACCATTTTAAAGTGCGTTGAACAGGGGAGGATAATTGGTCATAAAGCATTGCATCGTCGGCATAAACCAAGTGATGGATATCGGTTTGTTTAACGAGATCTAATACAGCTCTGGTTTCTTGTGTAGTTAGTGGATCAGACTCTAATACTTTTTTACCAATATAATCATAAAGGTAAGTTCCATTACAGCAGATTGCAGGGGTATCAAGATCGAGCGCTTGATAGAATGGATGAATAGCAACATGATGACGACCTGTTACAATTAAAACTTTAACGCCTGCTTTTCTTGCAAGATTGAGTGCTTCTAAAGATTCTGGCAGGATACGTTTTTGGTCATCAAGCAGTGTGCCATCAAGATCCAAAGCAATAACGCGATATGACATAAATAAGCCCCTTGATAGTATTAAGATGCAATGGTGTTGATGTTACACGTTAACCAATAAAAGATAAACTAGCTTAATCGTTACAATTAAACGTTAGTTATTATATTATTCTTTATAAATCAATGGGTAATGTGTTTTAAGGAGAAGGGATGAAACAGGTAGTCTACGTAGCAAGTCCAGAGAGTCAGCAAATTCATGTTTATGCGTTAAACACCGAAGGTGAAATGGATTTATTGCAGGTTGTTGAGGTTGCAGGGCAAGTGCAACCAATGATTGCAAGTGCTGATGGAAAATACCTTTATGTGGGTATTCGTCCTCATTTTAGTGTGGTGACATTTGCGATAGCTTCTGATGGTCAGTTAGAACAAAAGGCGACAACGTCAATTCCAAGCACGCCTGTCCATTTATGCTTAGATAAAACAGGGCGCTTTTTGTTTGTTCCTTCTTATCATCAGGGTAATTTAGCTGTTTTACCTATTAATGCGAAGGGGATCCCTCAATCACCTATTCAAATTATTGAAGGCTTAAATAAGCCTCATTCATCTAACATCGATTGGAATAATAAACAACTGATTGTGCCTTGCTTAGGTGAAGATCATATCCGTTTATTTGATTTATCAGAAGACGGTCGTTTAACAGAAGCGGGTACTGACGAGCTAACAACAGCACAAAATGCAGGTCCTCGCCATATGGCATTCCATCCTAATGGTGATGTGTTTTATTGCCTTAATGAATTAGATGCGACAATCAATATATATCGTCGTATGGGTGATTTATATCGCTTAATGCAAACGGTGGATATCGTCCCTGAAACTTTCAACAGTACTCGTTGGGCGTCAGATATTCATATTACACCAGATGGTCGTTTTCTTTATGCAAGCGAACGTTCTGAAAGCTTTATTTGTGCGATGACAATTTCAGAAGCGGGCGATTATTTGCAACCTGTGGGTTATTACCCTACACAAACACAGCCTCGTGGCTTTAATCTTGATAATACCGGAAATTATCTGATTTCTTGTGGTCAAAAATCAGATTTTGCATCGGTTTCTCGTATTGATAAACACACTGGTGCATTAACTGAGTTAGCGTGTTACCCAGTAGGTAAAGGCGCTATGTGGGTTACCGTTGTGACGAAGTAAAGATTACTGTAAACCTCTAGCAAAATATTTCCTTGCTAGAGGTTTTATTTTTTATAAAAGGTTTATGAGAGATTAACAACTTTCTCAATAGTTTGAGTGAGTTTAGTGAGGTTTTCTGGCGGCATAATAAATGGCGGCATAATATAAATCAGCTTACCAAAAGGTCTTATCCAAACGCCTTCAGCAACAAAGATTTTTTGTAATTTTGCCATATTAACAGGCTCATGCATTTCAACCACACCAATCGCGCCTAATACGCGTACATCTTTAACACTTTTAGCCTGTTTTAACGGTAATAGCTCGCATTTTAATTGTTTTTCAATTTCTGCAACTTGGTTTACCCAATCACCTTTTGCTAATAGAGATAAACTGGCGTCTGCAACAGCACAAGCCAAAGGATTTCCCATATAAGTAGGACCGTGCATAAAGCATCCCGCATCACCTTGACTGATGGTTTCGGCAATATGACGCGTAGTTAAGGTTGCTGATAAGGTCATATAACCACCCGTTAATGCTTTACCTACACACATTATATCTGGCGATATTTCAGCATGTTCACAGGCAAACAGCTTACCTGTTCGACCAAAACCAGTGGCTATCTCATCTGCAATGAGTAGTACATCAAACTCGTCACACAGTGCTCTTGCATGCTTTAAGTATTCAGGATGATAAATTCGCATTCCACCAGCACCTTGAACAATGGGTTCAAGCATAACGGCAGCAATTTCTTGATGATGTTGCTCTAGTGTTGAGCGTAATGAGTGGATATCAGCGGGCTCCCATTCTTCATAAAAACCTGTTTTTGGCGCATCCACAAAGAGATGATTAGGCAGATAACCTTTGTAAAGACTGTGCATGGAGTTATCTGGATCACACACTGACATGGCACCAAATGTATCGCCATGATAGCCCTGTTTTAACGCCACAATACGTTGGCGTTTTTCACCTTTAGCCTGCCAATATTGCAAAGCCATTTTAAGCGCAACTTCAACAGCAACCGAGCCAGAATCTGCGAGAAATATGCATTCAAGAGGCGCTGGTGTTATCGCTAATAATTTTCGACAAAGTGATACTGCTGGTGGATGAGTAATGCCACCAAACATCACATGAGACATATTGTTTAGCTGTGTTGTAACGGCATTATTGAGTTCTGGATGATTATATCCATGAATTGCTGCCCACCATGAAGACATTCCATCAATCAGTTTTCTACCATCGGCCAAGACTAATTCAACGCCTTTTGCACTGACGATAGGGTAAGCAGGTAAAGGATTACTCATCGAAGTGTATGGATGCCAAATGTGGCGTAAATCGAAAGCGATATCTTCAGGTGTCATTATATTTTTCACTTAATCATGTAAACCAATGGTGATCAATTTTAGTTGACATGATAACCCTATTATTTAAACTGGCAATCACTTTTAAACAGGAGATTGTATTGTGAGCGCACTAAAACGTTGGACACTAAAAGAAGCCAGAGCATTGTTTGATATGCCATTTTTAGATTTGGTTTTTCAAGCACAACAAGTTCATCGTCAACATTTTGACCCTTCACAAATCCAAGTGAGCACTTTGCTTTCTATTAAAACAGGGGCTTGTCCTGAAGATTGTAAGTATTGTGCCCAAAGCGCGCGGTATAAAACGGGATTAGAAAAAGAGCGCTTAATGGAAGTACAGCAAGTGATTGAATCTGCGAAAAAAGCAAAAGCGGCAGGTTCAACACGTTTTTGTATGGGTGCGGCATGGAAAAATCCGCATGAGCGCGATATGCCTTACCTTGAGCAAATGGTAAAAGAAGTTAAAGCGCTGGGTATGGAAACCTGTATGACACTCGGCAAATTAGATGATTCACAAGCTAACCGATTAGCAGATGCAGGACTGGACTTTTATAACCACAACCTTGATACCTCACCTGAATTTTACGGCAGTATCGTGACAACACGCACCTATCAAGACCGTTTAGATACGCTTGATAAAGTGCGTAATGCGGGTATTAAAGTGTGTTCTGGCGGAATTTTAGGGTTAGGCGAGGAAGTTAAAGATCGCGCTGCAATGCTGGTGCAATTAGCCAATTTGCCACAGCCTCCTGAAAGTGTTCCTATTAATATGCTTGCCAAAATAAAAGGGACACCACTTGAAGATAATGAGGATGTCGATCCTTTTGATTTTATTCGTACTATCGCCGTTGCTCGTATCATGATGCCGCGTTCTTATGTGCGTCTTTCTGCTGGGCGAGAGCAAATGAGTGAACAGACACAAGCATTTTGCTTTATGGCTGGGGCTAACTCTATTTTCTACGGTTGCAAATTATTAACGACAACCAATCCTACTGAAGATAAAGATCACCAATTATTCCGCAAGTTAGGCCTAAATCCAGAGCGGTTAGCGGTATCAATGGGCGATAATCAGCAAGAAGAAGCGCTAATGCACGCTGTTGCTAATAAAGACACTGAACAATTTTATAACGCGGCACTGTAATGAGCTGGCAAAACTATTTAGATGAAAAACTTAATGTGCGTAGAAATACGCCATTATGGCGAAAACGCCAAGTGATAAATCATTCTAATGGGCGCTTTCTAACCACGATATCAGGCGAAAAGTATCTTAATTTTTCAGGCAATGATTATTTAGGTATTAGCCAACATGCCGATGTGATTAACGCATGGCAACAAGGTGCGAATAAATATGGTGTGGGAAGTGGCGGTTCAGGGCATATCACAGGGTTTACACAAGCTCATATGCAATTAGAACAGCATCTTGCAGATTGGTTGGGTTACGATAATGCGCTGTTATTTTCATCAGGTTATAGTGCCAATCAGGGCGTTATTTCGGCATTACTTGAAAAAGAAGATATCATTATTGCTGATAAACTTTGCCATGCTTCATTAATGGAAGCAGCCGCATTATCACCCGCCACGTTGTGGCGCTTTTTGCATAATTCGCCAGATTCTTTATCTCAACGACTCAATAAAACGTCTGCTAATAAAATCCTAGTGGTGACAGAAGGGGTATTTAGCATGGATGGCGATCAAGCGCCATTAAGAGAAACTGCATTAATAAGCCAAAAGCATCATGCTTGGTTAATGGTCGATGATGCGCATGGTATAGGTGTTTTAGGTAAACAAGGCCAAGGCAGTTGTGATGACGTGGGTATTAAACCTGAATTATTGGTTGTAACTTTTGGTAAAGCTTTTGGAGTGAGTGGGGCGGCTGTGCTTTGCAACAAGCCAACTGCTGAGTTTTTTGAACAATATGCTCGCCATCTCATTTACAGTACCTCAATGCCACCGGCACAAGCTGTGGCTTTAAATTCCGCACTGAATGTGATTAAGCAAGCTGATAGTGAGCGGGAATGTCTTCAACAATTAATTTATACCTTTCGCCAAGGTGTTGCTTCGCTCCCTATTAAATTATTGCCTTCGCAAACTGCTATTCAACCCGTTATTATTGGTGATGAACAATTGTGCCAAACACTTTCAGATTATCTGCAATCTAAAGGGCTTTGGGTAAAAGCAATCTTTCCACCTACCGTACCTCCTCAAAGTGCACGTTTACGAATAACGTTAACGGCTCGCCATCACCTTTCAGATATTAAGCTGTTAATCGAGACGCTTCATGCTTTCTTCAGTCAAAACAGATAAACAACGTATAGCTCAAACATTTGGTAAAGCTGCGATTCATTATGATAATCATGCCAATATTCAGCGCTATAGCGGCAATAAATTAATGGATTTAACACGTCATGATAGTGGCAACATTGTGTTAGATGCAGGGTGTGGAACGGGATATTTCAGTCAAAAATGGAAGCAACAAGGCAAGTTTGTTATTGCGCTTGATTTATCACATTCAATGTTACAAGTGGCAAAACAGCAACAGCGAGCCCATGGCTATCTACAAAGTGATATAGAGCACTGTGCGATTACGCCACAAAGTGTGGATATTGTTTTTAGCAATTTAGCGATGCAATGGTGTGATGATTTATCTGTTGCCGTTAAAACGTTAATGAACACTGTAAATGTGAAAGGATCACTTTATTTTTCAACACTTGCCACGTCGACATTACAAGAAGTCAGAGACGCTTGGCAATCGCTTGATAAGCATGAACATGTTAATCCCTTTTTATCCCCTCAAGATATCGAGAAAGCCTGTGCTGGTTTTCATTGCCAATTTTCTACCGAAACTGTCACAGAACAATATGATTCATTACATGCGCTCTTTGCTTCTTTGAAGGGCGTTGGTGCCAATTTTGTGCAAGGTGATCGCCAAAAAGGCTTGATGACACGACAAAAACTCCATGCATTAGAAAATGTATGGAAAACAGAATCAGGAAAATATTTACTCACTTATCAAATTGTTATAGGAAAAATATCTCATGGCTAAAATATGGTTTTTAACAGGTACAGATACCGAAGTGGGTAAAACGGTTGTGAGTAGCGCATTATTACAATGTGCGGCACATCAAGGATATCAAACTGCGGGCTATAAACCTGTTGCATCAGGAAGTGAGTGGCTAAATGAAGGTTTACGTAACTCGGATGCGTTAACATTGCAAAAATTCAGCACAGTAAAATTAGAGTATCACCGCGTTAACCCTTATTGCTTTGAAACGCCGACATCGCCGCATATTGTCAGCCAAGAAATGAATCAGCCTATTGATTTTGATGTGATGTCAGAAGGCTTGTCTTACTTAAAGCAGCAAGCTGATTGGGTTTTAGTTGAAGGTGCTGGTGGTTGGTTTACTCCACTGTCAGAAAATCAATTTTTCTCTGATTGGGCTATCAATGAAAAGCTACCTGTTATTTTGACTGTAGGTGTTAAATTGGGTTGCATTAATCATGCGTTATTAACGCAACAAGCAATTATTCAGTCTGGTTTAACATTGGCGGGTTGGGTTGCAAATGAAGTTGAACCTGCGGGGCGATATCAGAAAGAATATTTGGCAACATTAAAACAGCATATTAAAGCACCACTCTTAGGTAAAATACCCTATTTAAATGAAGTAAAAGAGCATAATTTCACTCCTTACCTTGATCTTTCTTGTTTAAAACTAAGTTGATAGACCGTTTTTAAGTAAATTATAAAAGTCTATTTTTTATACCAATAAAAAAATAAAAAAAATAAATTTCGTCAATTTTGAGGGATATTTTAAGATGGAAAAAAAGACGTAACCTACCGAGAGATAACAACTTTGTGTAGTTATCCACTATTCCTGTGGATAACCTTGTGTATTACCATTATAAAAATACTCTAAATAGAGAGAACACAAGGCATTGCTAAAGATTGGCGTTATTCTCAACTTTTATTTTTAATTCTTATATATCAATTAATTAAATAAAATCAATAGAGAGGCTGGTGTTGGTGTGTTCCTTTGAATAATTCATTAAAAAGGGGGTTGCTTTTTGGAAAAATCCCAGTTCCAAAACTGGGGATAACTTATGCTAATTATTCAGACAAATTTTATCAGATAGAGATTGAAGCTGGATTTTTATCCAGTATTATAGGGAGGGTCAGCGAGGAGAAGAAAATATGAGCAAAGATTTCAAACTGCATTCTGAATTTAAACCAGGTGGTGATCAACCTGCCGCTATTGCCTCACTCTGTGAAGGATTAGATGATGGTCTTGCTCATCAAACTCTTTTAGGGGTAACAGGTTCAGGTAAAACTTTTACGATTGCCAATGTGATTGCCAATCTAAATCGTCCGACTATGGTGTTAGCGCCAAATAAAACATTGGCGGCACAGCTTTATAGTGAGATGAAAGAATTCTTCCCTGAAAATGCAGTGGAATACTTTGTTTCTTATTATGATTATTATCAGCCAGAAGCGTATGTTCCAAGCTCTGATACCTTTATTGAAAAAGATGCTTCTGTTAACGAACATATCGAGCAAATGCGCTTATCTGCTACTAAAGCCTTGCTAGAACGTAAAGACGTCATTGTGGTGTCATCCGTGTCAGCCATTTATGGTTTAGGTGATCCCGATAGCTATTTAAAAATGATGCTTCACCTGACTAACGGCATGATAATCGACCAGCGTGCCATTTTACGCCGTTTAGCTGACTTACAATATACTCGTAATGATCAAGCCTTTCAGCGGGGTACATTTCGTGTCCGTGGTGAAGTGATTGATATCTTTCCTGCTGAATCTGATGATTATGCATTACGTGTTGAACTATTTGATGAAGAAGTCGAACGCCTTTCACTGTTTGACCCTTTAACGGGGCAAATTCACTACAATGTGCCTCGTTTTACTGTTTATCCTAAAACGCACTATGTCACACCTCGTGAACGTATTCTTGAAGCGATGGAAGAAATCAAAAAAGAACTCGCAGATAGACGCAAAGTACTTTTAGCTAACGATAAACTTGTTGAAGAACAACGGGTGACACAGCGTACTCAATTTGATCTCGAAATGATGAATGAGTTGGGATATTGCTCCGGTATTGAAAACTATTCACGCTATTTATCAGGTAGAGGCCCCGGTGAGCCACCACCAACCCTATTTGATTACCTTCCTGCTAACGGTTTACTCGTAATTGATGAATCACACGTTACTATTCCTCAAATTGGTGGAATGTATAAAGGCGACCGTTCCCGTAAAGAAACCTTAGTTGAATATGGCTTCCGTTTACCTTCTGCGCTTGATAACCGTCCATTACGTTTTGAAGAGTTTGAGGCGTTAGCACCACAAACGATTTATGTTTCAGCAACACCGGGTAAATATGAACTTGAAAAATCGGGTGATGAAATTGTTGAGCAAGTTGTAAGACCAACAGGTTTACTTGATCCGATTGTTGAAGTGCGGCCTGTGGCAACACAAGTTGATGATTTACTTTCTGAAATTCGTATTCGTGCAGCGAAAAACGAACGTGTATTAGTAACAACACTGACAAAACGGATGGCAGAAGATTTAACGGAATATCTTGAAGAGCACGGTGAACGTGTTCGCTATTTGCACTCTGATATTGATACGGTTGAGCGTGTCGAAATCATTCGTGATTTGCGCTTAGGTGAGTTTGATGTATTAGTGGGTATCAACTTACTCCGAGAAGGTTTGGATATGCCAGAGGTCTCTTTGGTGGCGATCTTAGATGCTGATAAAGAGGGTTTCTTACGTTCAGAGCGTTCATTGATTCAGACAATTGGTCGTGCGGCTCGTAATCTTGAAGGTAAAGCGATTTTATATGGCGATAAAATTACCGATTCAATGGCAAGAGCAATAAGTGAAACTGAACGTCGTCGTGAGAAACAGCAACAGTTTAACCTTGAGCACGGCATTGTGCCTAAAGGATTAAATAAGAAAGTTGGTGATATTCTCAAGATTGGTCAGCCTTCTCAGGGACGCAATAAGAAAGGGCACAAAGCAACAGAGATTCATGATAATTATCCGTTGTTATCAACGGCTGAATTGGAAAAAGAGATCCAACGTTTAGAAGCCGAAATGTATCAATATGCAAAAGATCTTGAATTTGAGAAAGCGGCGAGTACTCGTGATAAGTTGCAAGCGTTACGTGCTCAATTTATTGCTAACTCTTAATTAGAGAAATTAAGTTCACAAACTAATAAAGGGATATCCGTATTTTTACAGGGATTATCCCTTTTTATCTTCTATCTTCCATTTTTTGCCTTGTTTGATATTCCCTTAATGGCGTTCAACTGTTTAAATACCACCACAAACAAAGCGTCAATTATTTACAAAGATAAAAAAGACATTAAGGATAGTGAATGAGTGGTTATGTTTATGCAGGGTTTCCCAGCTCTGCTGGGGTAATTCTTGGTGTTATTCTTCTTATTATGCTTTTTAAATGGCTACGCAAATTTGCTGTACAAGATAGTGAGTTGCAAAAACCATCAACAGCAGGGCAGGAGCCCATTTTATCTGAAGCAGAAAATACGTCAGGTCAGTTGTTACCCAATGAATGGGGTTTATATGTTGCAGCACCTTATGCCGCAATGAATGAGTGGGCATATAACGAATATGATCAAGGTAAAGATGATGGTGGATTATCAGCAGGTTGGGGAATTAACGACCGTTGGGATTTAGTCTATCAACTATTTTGGTTGCTCACTCAAGGTCACACCAATGATTTTTATCAGCTACGTGACCAAATTTTGGATGGTAAAGAAGACGATGTTCAGTCATTAAAAAATGATATTTTACTTTCTGAGTTAACTGAACACGATAAAAATGAGCGTTTATGGCAAATCGATATGATGAGCACAAATCGCATGAATATCCAAAATGTGAAATACCTTATTTGGGATCTCTGCCGTTTTAACAAGCTCTGTTTAGAAGGTTGCCAACAAGGATATATTACTCAACAAGAAGCCCAAACATGGTCATTAATGAGCGCATCAATGTTGCGTCGGATTTATGATGGTTGGGAAGATATGTGGAGAAACTTTATTGCAGCTCGTTGGTTTTGGGCCAGTGGCGATCAAGATTGGGTATCTTCTCATCAAGCTTTTACGGATGTTATACAAAATATTCTGAATGCTGCAGACACGTTGGCAACAGAAGAGAACTGGATCATGGAGCTACCTCCATTAGATTTAATGTCGTTTTCTCGTACCGTAGCGGGTCTTGGTTTGATGAAAAATGATGTACCAATGACGCTTGACGAAATTGAAGAAGCGATTAGTCAGCGTATTACATTAAAGCAGCTTAATAGCTAATAATGCATAGCTAATAACTAACCCATAGCTAATAATGCGTTGAAAACCAATAGTGATATTGTGTTTTTATCGACAAAAAAACCGCACTTGCTGTTTATTGCAGATGCGGTTTTTTTATGAAAGTAGGTAATTAAATACTATTTAACGACTTGAGGTGATGCATTACGTTGCCCTAATTGTTGCAATGTTAACTCAATAGCTTTGCCTAATAGATGACGGTCGTGACGATAAGGAATATCTTTGGCTTCCAATTGAGCTTGTACAATTAATCGACCTTTCATCGATTCATATTGTGTTTCAGGGCTAATGATCACGGCATCTATGGTTTGTAAACCAATATAATTTTCCATCATGGCGATTTTATCAGACATCGTCATACTGGCAGCCGCAGGGCTTAGCTCTTTGCCTAAATTACCAATATAAATCGTTGTTGCACTGCTACGGCGTAATGCTTGTGCAAGCTCTGGTAGTAATAATAAAGGCATTAAACTGGTAAAAAAGCTACCGGGGCCAATTAAGATCAAATCGGCTTGTTCAATCGCTTCAATGGCTTCTCGTGTAGTCGGCACTTTAGGGTAGAGATCAAGCTTTTGGGGGATCTTAGGTAAAATATCAACATTGACCTCACCATAAATCTCATTTCCTTGGTCGTCTATCGCCATAAGGTCAACGGCTTGTTCAGACATAGGAATAAGGTGAGCATTCACTCTTAATAACCCGCGGATAAGATTAATGGCTTCTAAAGGTCGAACACTTAAGTTATCAAGAGCCTTAAGCATTAGATTACCTAAATTATGCCCTGCCAGTTCGCCTGTACCAGAAAAACGGTATTCAAACATCGCAGAAGCAACGGAAGGCTCAGTAATTAACTGATTAATACAATTGCGCATATCTCCCCACGCAATACCGCCTTCTTCTTGGCGAATACGGCCAGTAGAACCGCCATTGTCTGTTGTTGTAACAATACCAGTAAGACGAGAGCCTAAGTAGGAGAGTGCTGAAAGCACACGTCCAAGGCCATGACCACCACCAAGGGCAACAACACGATCTAAATCACTTAGCGTGCGATTTCGCATATTTGTTCTACTCATCTTTAAAAATTTGCCGCTAATTTATCACAATTAAATTTTAAGCCTATGATCACGACGTGATTTCATCACATTCCTAGTTTAATTTCACTTTTGATAGCCTAATATTTAATCAATGAAAGCGTTTTTACTTATGTTATTAGAGTGACTAAAGTGTCGTAAGTCGTTGTATTATAAATTATATAGCGAAAACATTATTCGCTTTTTGAAAAATTAGCAGGTAGAATCCACAATAAATATATAGGTATTAGAAACCTGTGAAAAACAGGTAAAGATTAACTCCTAGCCTTAATGTCTAAGTCATGTATTTACAAGATATGATGTTCTGGCCGTGACGAAACCAGTCACCAGGGTGCAAGGTAGAAATGCCAGCATCTCCCGATTTGGAAAGGTGTTACTATGCAACAACTCGTTGATGCGTTTTCCCGCAAATTTTTCTATTTACGTCTTTCAATTACAGACGTGTGTAATTTTCGTTGTACTTATTGCCTACCTAATGGTTATAAGCCTAACGGTCATAAATCATTTCTTTCGTTAGATGAAATCAGCAGACTGACACAATCTTTTGCCGCGTTAGGGACAGAAAAAATTCGCCTAACTGGTGGTGAGCCTACAATGCGTCGTGATTTTACTGATATTATCGCAACCATTAAAGACAATGCGGCTATCAAAAAAATCGCAGTTACAACAAATGGTTATCGATTGTCTCGTGATGTCGCTCAATGGCGTGATGCCGGTTTAAGTGCAATTAATGTGAGTGTTGATAGCCTCGATCCTCGTCAATTCCATGCTATTACAGGGCAAGATAAATTTAGCCAAGTAATGGAAGGTATTGATGCTGCATTTACCGCGGGTTTCGAAAAAGTAAAAGTTAACGTTGTGCTAATGCGCAATGTGAATGATAAAAACCTCCCAGATTTTCTTCGTTGGATCAAAGACCGACCTATCCAACTGCGTTTTATCGAGTTAATGGAAACGGGTGATGGTAGTGATATATTCAACCGCTTTCATTTGTCTGGTGAAGTGATTCGCCAGCGCTTACTCAATGAAGGTTGGTTACAAATTCCTCGCGCTCGTAGTGACGGGCCTGCTCAAGTATTTACCCATCCTGATTATCAAGGTGAAATCGGTCTTATCATGCCTTATGAAAAAGACTTTTGCCTAACCTGTAACCGTTTACGTGTTTCGGCCATTGGTAATCTCCATCTTTGCCTATTTGGTGAAAATGGTATTCCTTTACGCGATCTGCTTGCTGATGATAGTCAACAAGAAGCATTACAACAGCGTATCCAGGGTGGTCTTCTTCATAAACGAGAAACCCATTTTCTTCATCAAGGCGACAGCGGTATTACACCGAACTTATCTGTGATTGGTGGATAGTTTTTCGCTCTGTTATTTCGTTAATTTCAGGAGTTGTGCATGTCTCAACTAACTCATATTAATGCTGCCGGTGAAGCTCACATGGTGGATGTTAGCGCTAAAGCTGAAACAGTGCGAGAAGCGCGTGCTGAAGCCTTTGTTGAAATGTCGGCAGAAACATTAAGCATGATCACCGAAGGTAAACATCATAAAGGTGATGTATTTGCGACAGCAAGAATTGCAGGTATTCAAGCAGCAAAAAGAACATGGGAGTTAATCCCATTATGTCATCCGCTGTTATTAACTAAAGTCGAAGTGCGTTTAGAGGCACTCACTGGATCTAACCGCGTACGTATTGAATCTGTTTGCCGTTTAACGGGTAAAACAGGGGTTGAGATGGAAGCATTAACTGCGGCATCGGTAGCTGCGTTGACGATTTATGATATGTGCAAAGCTGTTCAAAAAGATATGGTGATAGGACCTGTACGTTTATTAGAAAAAACAGGTGGTAAATCAGGTCACTTTAAGGTGGAAGCATGATTAAGGTTCTCTTCTTTGCTCAAGTCCGTGAATTAGTGGGTGTTGATTCGCTTGAATTAGATTGTAAATACCACACAGTAGATGATTTACGTAAGGCACTAATTACTAAAGGTGAACGTTGGTCACTCGCATTAGAAGATGGCAAGTTACTCTCTGCGGTAAACCAATCCTTTGTTCAAGGCTCTCACGTTATTAATGATGGTGATGAAATCGCCTTTTTCCCACCTGTTACAGGAGGATAAGATGAGCGCATCAACTCGTATTTCAGTACAAACCGAAAATTTTAGTGTTGGTGATGAATACCAATGGCTTTCAGAGTGTGACAGCGATGGTGCTGTTGTGACATTTACGGGTAAAGTTCGTAATCATAATCTCGGTGATGAAGTAAGTACACTCACGCTTGAACACTATCCAGGAATGACTGAAAAAGCACTAACAGATATTGTGAATGAAGCTCGCTCTCGTTGGCCTTTACAGCGTGTAAGTGTTATTCACCGCGTTGGAACTTTGCATATTGGTGAAGAGATAGTGTTTGTTGGTGTCACCAGTTCTCATCGCAATAGTGCATTTGAATCTGCTGAATTTATTATGGATTTCTTAAAAACACGCGCACCATTTTGGAAAAAAGAAGGTCTTTCTGAAAACAACGACAGATGGGTTGATGCACGCCAAAGTGATTATGACTCGGCTGAGCGCTGGGAATAAATCATCACACTGAATTAAACGCTACATTACTTTACTTAAATTTATTTTATGGTGACATTTCATACAGTTTAATTCGTGGAAATGTAAAATCAGTGTGATAAAATTAAATTCTAATGAGTCCATAATGGACTTTTTACTGAAATAAACGTTATTGTTAAACCTAACGTTATCACTATGATTAAAGGGTAATCATCATGGATCGATTTTCACGTTCAAATGATTCAATCGTACAGCGCACAGGTTCTGGCCTACAAACCTTTATGGCTCAAGTTTATGGTTGGATGACTGTAGGTCTGTTACTCACTGCGTTTGTTGCACTCTACGTTGCATCAAGCGAAGCATTATTATCAATGATTTTTTCTAGCAAGGTCGTCTTTTTTGGTCTGATCATTGCTCAATTAGGGTTAGTTTTCGTGTTATCTGGTATGGTTCATAAAATGAGTGGCGCAATGGCAACCTCATTGTTTATGCTCTATTCCGTGCTAACCGGTGTGACTATCTCAAGCGTATTACTGGTTTATACCGCATCTTCAATTGCTAGCACTTTCTTTATTTGTGCAGCGATGTTTGGTGCATTAAGTGTTTACGGTTACACGACTAAGCGTAGCTTAACGGGTATGGGTAGCTTCCTGTTTATGGGGCTTATCGGTATTATTATTGCTTCTATCGTGAATATCTTTATGCAAAGCTCAATGATGAGCATGGTTATCTCTTACGCTGGTGTGTTGATTTTCGCAGGTTTAACTGCTTATGACACACAAAAATTAAAAGATATGGGTAATGAAATTAACCAAGAAGATAAAGAAAATATGCGCCGTTACTCAATTATGGGTGCATTAACGCTTTATTTAGATTTCATCAACTTGTTCTTAATGTTACTGCGTATTTTAGGCGACCGTCGTTAATTTTAACGGTATCTACGGATAAACGTAGTTTAAAAACAGCATAAAAAATAAATCCCATAACTTTTATAAGTTGTGGGATTTTTTTTGCATTTATTAAGAGAGTTTTTCTGTCGCACATAATTGAAATAGAATGAAGTTTAATTATCTCGTAACCAAGATCAGTCAGTAAATCTTTTGCTGTTGCAATATCGGCATTTTGAATCGCATCAAGAACATCGCCAATTTGGCTTTGTACTTTTTGATTGATAAAGTCAGTATCCATAATTTCTGACAATACGCTATTGATATCTTGCCCATAAAGCGAAGAGACTTTTTCAACCTGACCTTTTTCAATGCTGTAAACAAGAATATCTTTGTGATCACTGATTAATAGCGGAGAGTGCGTTGTTAATACAAATTGGCAAGTACAGATTTTAAGCTATCTTCCTTTGGAAAAGATAATAGGCAATGCTACCCGTTCCTACTGCAATCACCAATAAAGGCCATAAACTGTGCCATATAACAGTGATGTCGGCATTTTTAAGGTAGATCTGTTTTGTGATATCAGTGAAATGACGAATTGGGTTTATCCATGTGGCATGTTGCAGCCAAACAGGCATATTTTCTACGGGGGAAATATAGCCGGATAATAAAATCGCGGGCATCATAAACACAAAGACACCAATAAAAGCCTGCTGTTGTGTCGAGCTTAATGCGGATATTAGCAAACCAAATCCTACCAACGATAAGCCATAAATCAACATGGTAAAGTAAAACAGTAATAAGGAGCCAGAAAAGGGAATTTGATAACCAAATATACCAATAATTAACACGATAGTGCCTTGAATGGCAGCAACGACCATTGCTGGAACGGCTTTACCGACAAAGATTTGCCATGTTGAGAGAGGCGAAACTAATAGTTGATCTAACGTACCTTGTTCACGCTCCCGAGCAACAGAAAGTGAAGTCACAATCATAACGCCAATGGTAATAATTAATGCGACTAAAGAGGGCACAATAAACCATTTGTAATTTAAATTCGGGTTATACCAATTACGAACAACAAGTTCTGTTTTATTCAGTAAAGAAGGTGTATTGCCTGCTAATTCAGTTTGATAGTTTTGTACGATTTGCTGTACATAATTAGCAGCAATTTGCGCACTATTAGAATTTCGACCATCTAGGATTATTTGTAATTTAACAGGGACATGGCTTTCTAAATCAGCGCTAAAATTCTGTGGAAAACGAACTAATAAAAGCGCTTTACGATTATCAATAGTCTTTTTTATTTCATGTTCATTTTTAAGCAAAAGAGTTTGAGAGAATGCACTTGCTTTGGCGATACGCTGGGTTAACTCAATAGATTGTTTACCATTATCTTCATCAAAAATGGCAATAGAGGCATTGGTAACATCTAATGTTGCGGCAAATGGAAATAAGATCATCTGAAAGATAACTGGCATTATTAAGATAATACGAGTTTGAGGCTCTTGTAATAATGACTGTAACTCTTTCATTATCAGGGTGAGAAGACGATAAAACATAAATACTCTCCCTTTAATCTAATCGACGTCGTGTTGCTAACGCCGTTAAGCCAATAAAGAATATGGCAGAAACGATCAACAACCACATATCTAACATTAATATCAATGGAATATCGCCAGCTAAAAATAGTGTTTGCAAACTACTCACAAAATAACGCGCAGGAATAAAATAGGTCACCACTTGAATAAAAAATGGCATGCTATCAATTTCAAAAACAAAGCCTGATAACATAATTGCAGGCAAAAATGCAGCATTTAACGAAATCATCGCGGCATTAAATTGATTACGCGTTAGTGTGGAAATAAGTAATCCCATGCCTAAAGCAGTAGCTAAAAAGAGCGACGTAATGCCACCTAAAATCCACAATGATCCCCGATAGGGCACACCAAGCACAAATACAGTGACTACCATACATAGCACCATGACAAAACTCCCTAACACTTGGTAAGGAATAAGTTTTGAAAGAAGAAGCTCAGTGCGTGTAATTTGAGTGGAAAGTAAGGCTTCCATAGTGCCTCTTTCCCATTCACGAGCAATCACTAACGAGGTAAGAATAGCCCCAACTACCGTAATAATAATGGTGACGGCACCTGGAATAATATAGTGCTGACTAATTGCCGCAGGGTTAAACCAATAGCGAGGTTCGATTTCAATTAATGGCGTCGTATCAATACCCTTGCTGATAGCTTGTTGTTGTAACCAAATTTGCCAAACCCCTTTTGTGTAAGCTTGTACAAAGTTTGCCGTATTAGGCTCACTGCCATCGGTGATCACTTGAATGGGGGCTTTAGTATCTTGGCGAGCAAGTAATTCAGCAAAATTAACAGGAATAACCACAATGCCGCGAATTTGCCCCGCCTGCATTTTATCGATTAATAATTGTCGATTATCGCTAATAGTTGCATTGATATAGGGTGAATTCGTGAAGGTGTAAACAAGCTCTTGTGCTGGTTGGCTTTGTTGATTAGTTAAAATGCCAATATTTAATTTGCTTGAGTCTAAATTAATGCCATACCCAAAAATAAACAGCAAAGTAAGTGGGATAACAATAGCAATTAGGGCACTGCTGGGATCACGAGTAATTTGCTTTGTTTCTTTTAAACACAGTGCGTATAAACGTCGCCAAGAAAAGCGGGCATGAGATGATTGAGCTGAATTATGCATGTTTTTCGCTCCCTTTATCATTTTCACTTTCAAGTTTTTTATCGTAATCCAGCACTAAACCAATAAAGGCATCTTCCATTGATGGGGTTGGATTATCTTTGCTGGCAACCATTTTTTTCAGAGAATCAGGCTCGCCAGCTGCAATGATTTTTCCTCGATAAACCAAACCAATGCGATCGCAATACTCTGCTTCATCCATAAAGTGAGTGGTAACCATCACGGTCACTCCTTTATCCACCATGCCATTAATATGTAGCCAAAACTCTCTTCGCGTTAATGGGTCAACACCTGATGTAGGCTCATCTAAAAAGAGAATATCAGGCTCGTGCATTAATGAGCATGCAAGGGCAAGGCGTTGTTTATAACCTAAAGGTAAGGTTTCAGTGATTTGATTCACCATCGGCTGTAAACCAAAGGCAGTTATCATATCGTTGATTTTATCGCGTTGTTGTTTGCCATGTAAGCCATAAACACCTGAGAAGAATTTCAAGTTTTGTCCCACTTTAAGGTTGCCATAAAGTGAGAATTTTTGTGCCATATAACCTAAATGTTGACGCGCTTTTCCAGAGCTCTCTTTCAAGTCCATACCTAGCACAAGGGCTTTACCGCTGGTGGGGACTAATAAACCACACATCATTTTAAAGGTTGTCGATTTACCTGCCCCGTTAGGGCCTAATAAACCGAAAATTTCACCACGTTTAACTTGGAAATCGACATGATCAGTCGCTGCAAATTGACCAAACATTTTGGTTAACTGTTGCGCTTCAATCACGGTCTCATTAGGAGCGGGGGGGATCTGAGGCATAATTTCAGCTAATTCAGATTTATGAGAAGGACCGCCTCCTAATAAATCTATAAAAGCATCTTCAAAGCGAGGTGTAGCAGGAATAAGCTTCGTATCAGATTTACCCAAAGCGCTTAGTAATTCAGTTTGATTACTCTGTTTTTTCAGGATCAAACGAACGGATTGTCCTTGAATAACACCATCAGTAACTTGAGGTTGAATAATGGCCTGTTGTAATACTTTTCTACGCTGATGACCTTCAACATTAAGTAGAAAAGAGCGACCTGCCATTTTTGCTGTTAAATCTTGAGGAATACCACTATAAAGTAGCTCTCCTTTGTTAAGTAAGAGAATGTTTTTACATTGCTCTGCTTCATCAAGATAAGAGGTGCTCCATAGTATCAACATGCCATCGCTGGCCAAAGCATGCACCATTTGCCAAAGCTCACGGCGTGCAATGGGATCGACACCCACGCCTGGCTCGTCAAGAAGCAGAACTTTAGGACTACCTAATAAAGTACAAGCCAGCCCAAGCTTTTGTTTCATGCCTCCAGACAGATTGCCTGCAAGGCGAGATGTAAAGCGAGTGAGATCAGTAAATGTCAGTAGTTGTTGATAAACTTTTTTACGCTCTTCACCCACGACATTTTTTAAATCAGCATAAAGATTGAGGTTTTCTAATACTGTTAAATCTTCATACAGACCAAATTTTTGTGGCATATAGCCAAGAATAGCTCTGACATCGACACTCTGTTTTTGTGGATCCATTCCTAAAATACGAATATCACCAGCATCAGGCTTTAATAAGCCTGCAAGCATACGAATTAAGGTTGTTTTGCCTGCGCCATCAGGGCCAACTAAACCCGTCACAGAGCCACCTGTAATGGTGGCTGTTAATGACGAAACAGCGGGGTTTTCCAGTCCTGTAAAGTGTTTTTCAACACCGAGAAGTTCGATAGTGTAATCAGCGAGTCCCATTTTTCCTCCACACTTAATGAGAGGAAGCAAATTTTAAGGTGACAGGCATACCTTGGCGTAATGCGTCATCAGCATCCGTCACAACTACTCTGAGGCGATACACTAAATCGGTTCTTAACTCCGGTGTTTCAACACTTTTTGGGGTAAATTCGGCTGTTGGTGAAACAAATCCAATCGTACCATGATAAGGCTTATCTTTACGTCCATCGGTGTATAGATAAACTTCTCGATTAGGAACAGCTTCGCTTAAGTGAGTTTCACTGATATAAGCTCTGACCCAAACAGGGTTAGTTAATGACACCGTAAATACAGGGCTTCCAGCAGATAATATTGTGCCGGGTTCTACCGCTCGAGTTAGCACAGTACCTTGTGATGGAGAGATTAGTTGCGTGTCTTGGAGGTTTAATTCAGCTTGCGCAACAGCGGCTTTAGCTTGCATAACTTGTCCTTTCGCCGCATCAATGTCTTCTTTTCGATAACCATTTTGATACTGATTGAGCTTATCTTGTGCCGCTTTTAAGGCCGCCGCCGCTTGATTGCGATTATTTCTTGCGCTATCTAACTCATTGGCTGAGATGACTTTTCGGTTAGCAAGATCTTGCTGGCGTTTATAAAAGTTTTCTGCGTATTGCCAAGCGGCTTGCTTTAATGATACATCAGATTGAGCTTGCGCGATTTCTTCAGTGCGATATCCCGCTTCCATTAAAGCTAGCGAAGCAATTGCACTATCACGCTCACCATAAGCTTTATTTAGTGCATTGCGATAGGGCGCATCATCAAGCTTGCCTAATAATTGCCCTTTTTGGACAGGGGCTCCTTCATCAACTTGTAATGTGTCTAATCTTCCAGCAACACGAAAACTAAGGTTGACTGTACGTATATCGACATTGCCATAGAGTACTAATTCAGACTCTTTGTTTTCTTCGTAATAATAGATACCTGCAACAATACCGATAATAATCATTAAGATAATAAACAAACTGACTTTTTTAGTTTTCATAATAACTCTATTTATGCGTGATGGGTGTTAGTATAAATCTCTCTTAATCCATTGAGTAATAAAGTAATATGAGTTTTTAAGGTGTTGGAAATAATCTGATACTCATTTTTACCAATTCTATCCCATCCAGTTTGTCTTAGGATAGTTTCCCTGACTAAACGAAATGATAGCACTTCTCCCAATATAGCGTGAGTATGTAACATGGTTGTAGGTAGTGCAGCATCTAAACCAATATAAATAGCTAATAGCTTGTTTACACGCGTTAAAAGAGGCGATAACGCTTGCTGGTGGATCAAGGAATATGCTTCGGTTGGAACAAGCTGTTCCCTTGCCATAATGCGACTAAGATGAATATTTTCTTTATCAAGCACAAGACGAGCATATTGTAAAAAACTATCTGTAATAAGCGTTTGCAGTAATGGGAGGTGTTCTACTGGGTTAGGTCGTTCAAGAAATTCGTCAAGAATGACCACTGTCGGTTCAAAATCAAGGCGAATAAGATCAGCAATATGTTGTGCAACGGCGAGATATAGCCCTTCTTTGGAACCAAAATAATAAGCGATAGCGGCAATATTTTGTTGAGCAGCTTGTGCAATTTGGCGTGTTGTGGCGGCATCTGGCCCATTTTTACCAAAGATCTCACATGCCGCTTCCAATAATTGTCGTTTTGCTAGTTCACCGCGCGTTGTCTTCTGGTGGATGTCTGACATGATAGAAGATACCTTACTTAAGTAAAATGTAACAAAACCAATGATATTAAAAACAGCGATAACAAGGCGTATTATATTAGATGATATTGAACAATAGGGAAAATTTGTGATAAATAATCGAATAAAGCTGATGTGTAATAAAAAAAGTGTAATCTATTATTGAAAATTATTTTTGTATTCTGAATATAGCAAAAACTGTTAGAATAGGTGTTATTAGGTTAACCTAACAAGATTCATTCTCTTTCATCACTGTCTATACCTAGAAATGATAGTACCTATAGAGTAATAATGCCTATAGACTGACAGTATGAAAGCCCGTCATTTTTAATTTCAATCACCGTGTTATACGTTCTGGTTGTAGGAGACTACTGTTTTGACCGATTTTACATCGCTTGGTTTAAGTGAGGCGCTTCTCCGCGCTATTGATGAACAAGGGTATAAAACCCCAACCCCTATTCAACAGCAGGCGATTGAGCCGATTTTGGCGGGTAAAGACGTATTAGCGAGTGCGCAAACAGGCACAGGTAAAACAGCAGCTTTTACATTACCAATACTGGAAAAGTTATCTCAATCAGCAGTAAAAACAAAAGGTCGTCAACCAGTTAAAGCGCTGATTTTGACACCAACGCGCGAGCTTGCGGCTCAAATTGCTGAAAACGTAAAAGCGTATAGCCGTTATATTCCTATTCGTTCGTTAGTCGTTTTTGGTGGTGTGAGCATTAATCCACAAATGATGAAGTTACGTGGTGGTGTTGATGTACTGATTGCAACTCCTGGACGTTTACTCGATCTTGAACATCAAAATGCGGTTGACCTTTCTCGCGTTGAAGTTTTAGTGCTTGATGAAGCTGATCGTATGTTAGACATGGGTTTTATCCACGATATTCGCCGTGTGATCAATAAATTACCGAAAAAACGTCAAAACTTACTGTTTTCAGCGACGTTCTCTAAAGAGATCACGGGTCTTGCTAATTCACTATTAAATAACCCTGTGAGTATTTCAGTTGCGCCAAAAAACTCGGCTGCTGAATCTGTTGATCAATATGTTCATTTAGTGGATAAAAAACGTAAAACAGAGTTGTTATCACACTTAATTGGCTTAGAAAATTGGCCACAAGTGCTTATTTTTACACGTACTAAACACGGGGCGAATAAGCTTGCTGAACATTTAAATGCCGATGGTATTAAATCAGCTGCTATTCATGGCAATAAAAGCCAAGGTGCGAGAACGCGTGCTTTAGCTGACTTTAAAGACGGCAAATTAAAAGCGTTAGTAGCAACAGATATTGCGGCTCGAGGTCTTGATATCGACCAACTGCCTTATGTGGTCAATTTTGAATTACCGCAAGTGGCAGAAGATTATGTTCACCGTATTGGTAGAACGGGTCGTGCTGCTGCAACGGGTAAGGCTATTTCACTTGTTTGTGTTGATGAACATGGTTTATTAGCTGATATTGAACGTCTATTAAAACGTGAAATTCCACGTTTAGCATTAGAAGGTTACGATCCTGATCCTTCAATTAAAGCGGCTCCTTTACATAAAAAATCAAAGAATAATGCACCGCGTAGAAGTGGTGGTCGTGCAGATATTCGCGGTAAAGATAATCGCAACAATAGTCGTAAAGAGGGCGATAGCGAAGGTAAAGAGTCTGGACGTAATAAAAGCAAAGAAAACTACCGTAATAAAGATGGCTCTCGTACCGGAAAATTAGGGCCTCGCCGTTCACGTAAAAGTGATGAAGGTAGTGATAATCAAAGCCCTTGGTCAAAAGCTAGAAAAGAGTTTTGAGGTTAAAAAGTGCGAGTTCTATTAGCGCCAATGGAGGGGGTTTTAGACCCCCTTGTGAGAGAATTACTCACTTCGATTAACGATTACGATCTCTGTATTACAGAGTTTGTACGAGTTGTAGACGCATTACTGCCAACGAAAGCGTTTTATCGCTTATGCCCTGAATTGCAGACAGAAAGCCGCACTAAAAGTGGAACTCTGGTGCGAGTGCAATTATTAGGACAACATCCACAATGGTTGGCTGAAAATGCCTTTAGAGCTGTTTCTTTAGGCTCTTGGGGCGTTGATTTAAACTGCGGTTGCCCTTCAAAAACTGTTAATGGCAGTGGCGGTGGAGCTTCACTTTTAAAACAGCCAGAAACGATTTATCAAGCCACAAAAGCGATGCGTAATGCTGTACCTTTAGAATTGCCAGTATCTGTTAAAGTGAGACTAGGCTGGGATTCTTCAGCGTATAGCCATGAAATTGCAGATGCCGTGGCACAAGGTGGTGCAACAGAAATCACTGTTCATGGCAGAACAAAAGAAGATGGTTATAGCGCGGAAAAAATTAATTGGCAGGCCATTGGTGAGATCCGCCAAAGACTCTCAATTCCTGTGATTGCTAATGGTGAAATTTGGAACCGTGAAGACGCATTAGCCTGCTTAGCCACAACAGGTTGCGATGCGATAATGATTGGTCGTGGTGCAATGAATACCCCTAACTTAAGCCGAGTTGTAAAAGGCATAGAAGCTAGAATGCCATGGTCAGAGGTCATCCAACTATTAAAGCGCTATGTTCGTTTAGAAAAGCGCGGTGATACGACGATTTATCATGCATCACGTATTAAGCAGTGGTTTAGCTATTTACGCAAAGAGTATCCAGAAGCCGATGAGTTATTTAGGCAAATTCGAACACTAAAAACCTCGCCAGAAATCGCGGTAGCAATAGAAGCGTTGTAATTTAAAAATCATTTTATTCGATAAAAAAATAGTGCTAATTAATCAGCGCTATTTTTTTGTTTGTTAAGTCATAATCTTTCTGTTTATCTTAAATATAATGTTACTTATCTCCAATAGTTGGAAAAAATAACTATTTCGACTTACACTCAATAAGTGACATTTTTAGGTATGTTGTTTATATCATGACTATTTTTAGGGGGAAATATGGGAATTATTGCTTGGATTATCTTTGGTTTGATCGCGGGTATTTTAGCGAAATTCTTAATGCCTGGCTCTTATGATATTGGTCTGATATGGACTTGTATTCTGGGTATTGTCGGTGCCGTTGTGGGTGGTGCAATTAGTAGCTTCTTTGGTAAAGGTAAAGTAGACGGATTTAATTTTGGCAGCTTTGTGGTTGCGGTTATTGGTGCCATTGTTGTGCTCTATCTTGCAAAGATATTTGCAAGTTAATACTTTCACGCCAAACAGAGAGTGATAATAAACCCGCGTAATGCGGGTTTACTTTTTTAAGGCAAAAGCTGATTAAATTAGCATTCACAAGGGAGGGCACTTTCAGCGCCCCATTGCGCCCAAGAGCCGTCATAAAGTGCAATAGATTGGCAACCGAGTACCGTTAACGCTAAAAATAAAATAGCTGCAGTCATGCCTGAGCCACAAGTAACAATGATTGGCTGTGATAAATCCACGCCTGCTTGCTCAAATATTTGTTTCAGTTCAGCATTATCTTTTAATTGCCCATCAGTCACTAATTCATTCCAAGGCACATTTTTACTGCTGGGAATATGTCCACTGCGCAAACCAGGGCGAGGTTCTGGTGCTCTACCATAAAATCTGTCTGCCGAACGAGCATCTATCATCTGTTTTTGCTTGGTATTGAGATTATCAAGAAGCTGTTGTTTATTGGCATAACGTTGAGTATGACGCTCAACCACAAAAGGCGAAGTTGCTGGCGTAGCAATGCCTTCACCTTGTTGGATTTCAAATCCAGCATCAATCCAAGCTTGTAATCCACCCGCTAAAATACGCACATTGCGACAACCTAATGTTGTGAATGTCCACCAGCCTCGTGGCGCTGAAAATAAATTACCTTGATCATAAATAATGACAGTAGTGGTATTAGAAATACCTAATTGCGTCAACGTTTCTGAAAATAGTGCATCAGAAGGTAGCATATGGGGTAGTGACGTGGTTTTATCGGCGACTTCATCAAGATCAAAAAAATGCGCATGCGGAATATGACGTTCAAGATAAAGTGCTGAATAGTCAATGTCTTGTGTTGGCATCGGCGCACTGACATCAAGGATCACAAGGTCGCTATCATTTTGATGTTCAAATAGCCATTGGGGCGTGACAAAGTAATCATATTCCATAGTGCAACCTCATTTATTTTGTGGAAGGTGAGCTGTCGGGTATTGCTGGAAATTGTTGTGTTGGCGAAGTTTCAGGTTGAGCTTGTTTGTTTTCTATTGGTGTAGTTGAACGGGTATAAATATTTAATCCCGCAAGGAAAACGCCACCGATAGAGCCAAAAGCAAGTAGTGCGATAACAACGATAATTATTTTTTTCATAATGTTCATTTGCAGATGAATGTTGCGCAAAAGTATATCGAGATATGAGGTTGAAACAAGCGCTAAGTCTCCAGATTGAGGAAAAATACAGAATAAAGGAGAGGCGTTCTATCGCGTTAAATAGGGTGAATAGAGATGTAAAAAAGGCTATTTACCTTTATAAATAGCCTTAATTACAGTACATGACCCGTCCTGAATAAGGTTGACACTTTTCCAATCTGAAATTGGAGAGTGTAATGAAACCAATCACTAAACGAACTCAACGCGATTATTCTCTCGCTTTTAAATTACAGCTTGTTGACCAAGTTGAAAAAGGCGAAATAACCTATAAACAAGCCCAAGATCGCTATGGTATACAAGGATGCTCTACTGTTTTAGTTTGGCTTCGTAAGCATGGTAGGTTAGATTGGTCAAACGGTACCCCTGATACTTTTTATAGAGGTTCAGCTATGACCCAATCTTCTGAACAACAAACGCCGGAACAACGCATTAAGATCCTTGAAAAGGAACTTGAAGAGGCTCGGCTTAAATCCGATTTCTTCGAAGCAGTGGTTAAAGTCATGGATAGAGACTTTGGAGTTCGTTTGTCAAAAAAGCGCAAAGCCGAGTTATTAAAGAAAAAACGGTTAAAAACCTCACCGTAACAATTGCTTGCCGTTTTATGCAGATCAGCCGACAGGCTTATTACAAGAGACTGGATAGAACTGAGGAACGAAAGAAAGCCGATTCGGCCATCATTGATGTTGTTAAATCTGAACGAGTCTTACAACCTCGACTGGGTGGGCGTAAATTACATTTTATTTTAAAGCAAAAACAGATGGTTATTGGTCGTGATCGGCTATTTTCTTTATTGAAGGAACATCAGTTACTGGTGCCTAATAAACGGGCTTATCATCGAACAACCTTAAGCCATCATCGTTTTTATCGGCATCCAAATTTAATTAAGTCAGGGTTTATCCCCACACAACCAGAACAGCTTTGGGTAGCAGATATTACCTATTTATCGACGCATGAAGGTGATACTTATTTAAGTTTAATTACGGATGCGTATTCACGAAAAATCGTGGGATATCATTTAGATAACAATATGAAAACAAGTTCAGTGAAGAAATCGTTGGTTCAGGCGTTAAAAAAACGGACTTCGACAACTTCGTTAATCCATCATTCAGATCGAGGGATACAGTATTGTTCTTCGGAATATCAGGAGATACATAAAGAGCATAATATTCAATGTTCTATGACTGATGGGTATGATTGTTATCAAAATGCCTTAGCAGAACGAATTAATGGAATATTAAAAATGGAGTATCTACTGATAAAACCGAGTAATCTGGAACAAGCAAGAAAATTAGTAGAAGAATCAATCCAACTCTATAATGAAAAACGGCCACACTTATCGTTAAACTATAAAACGCCCGATGAAGTACATCGAGCGTTTTATGCCTGAAAAGTTGTCAACCTATATCAGGACTAGTCAACAAGTTGTGTTAATGGTTTCAATCAAAGGTTACAGTCAATGATAAGAAAAACCCCTTAAACTCAGGAGTAAATGAGTTTAAGGGAAAGGGGTAACGCAACTTAAGACTTCATTTAAAATACAACTCAATTTTTATGAGTAAAGGAACCAGAATGTCATTGCTAAGTTCACAATGGCTGCCACAGCCATAGGAATAGCGGTTCGTTTAACTATTTGGAATGGTGAAACATTCGCAATACCTGCAATGGCGACAATGGCTGCGGTAATCGGTGAAACAGTACGGCCAAAGCTTGTCATAATTTGCATAGGTAGAATTAAGGTAATGACATCCACTTTTAAGAAAGCCGCTATTTTCGGTGTTAAGGCTGCAAATGAGAAGAAGGCAGCATTACCAGAGCCCATTAAGAATGCGGCTAAGGCAAGAATGGCACTCATCACAAGGATCATGGCGACAACACCGAAACCTGCATCTTGAGCAGAGCTAATAAGTGTATCGACTGCACCACTTTTTAATAAACCATTAGCAAAAAACTCACCCGATACAATTAACGATACCACTAAGACAAATTGCTTACCCATTCCTTCAAAAAACAGCATAAAGCTATTCATTACTGCCTTTGCATCACGTAAACGAACATATTCAAAGAGAAGTGCAATCACTGTACTGATAACCATCGCTGTGGTGACTTCTAATTTAATATAAGGGTGTAATAAAGGACTAAAGCCAATAATGAGTACCAAAGGGATCACGGGTAATAAGGCATAAGACAGTGGAATTTTGTTTCCTTCTTCTTTAACTGCATCAATAGTGGTTGGATCAAAAACAAATCCTTCACGTTTATCCCACCAGCGTTGAATAAAGAAATGGGTAATCGCAACAGCAATAATAATAGGAATAGTAATAGGTAACTGGTGCTGAACAAAATAAACGGCAGGTTCAATATCCGCAGTTTTTGCTGCCATAATGACGTTACCAGAGCCGGGACCATGGTCGATAAACTGGCAGCATCCAATAACCGCTAAAGCAGAAAGTGGGCTAATGCCAGAACGAATTAATATCGGATACATGGTGACCATTAATAGCATTCCCAAACCAGCATGACTTGGAATAAAAATAACCAAGATTTGGGTAACTAAAAATGAAATTACCAAAAGTAAATAAGGCGATTTAATTGCTTTTAAAGGTTTTTCAAAAATAGCAAATAAAGCACGGCTTGCGCCAACGTGTTCCATATAACGAGAGAAACCCGCAATAGCCATTAATGTTAAGCCCAGTCCCGCTAAGCGAGAACTCATAATATCCGTAAAGATTTGGAAAATATCAAAATACTTAAATTGCGTTGATTTATTTTCTGGTAGTAACGGATTAAGATCGAGAGAAGCAGTTAGGAGCAGTAGCAATAAGCCCCCGAGTAATAATACTGGCTGAGGTTTATAACCTCTAGCCAGTAGATAAACCACCAACGCGGTTACCAGCGCGGCAATGATTAAACCTGTCATAATAAATTCCCTAGTAGTGACGCAATAATATTGTTGTTATTTATTTAATGCTGAGAACGCTTGTGTAATGTCTGCAATTAAATCCTCAGTTGCTTCAAGCCCGATATGTAAACGAACAAAAGGACCGTGGCCTTTATGCCAATCAGAGGCGCTTCTTGCTCCTGCAACATTGGCAGGTAAAGCAAGGCTTTCAAATCCACCCCAAGATGCACCGATACCAAAAAGTGTAAGAGCATCAATAAATTGTTCTGATTGTTTGGCGGTATAACCTTGTTTAAATTCAATGGTTAATAAACCGTTGCTGCCTTTACAATCACGTTTCCATAAATCATGACGAGGGTGATTAGGTAATTCAGGGAACCATACTTTTTCAACTTCAGGGCGTGTTTCTAGCCATTGCGCAATAGCAAGAGCAGATTTGCCATGAGCTGCAATACGCTGTCCCAGTGTTCTCATACCACGAAGCACTAATGCTGCATCATCAGGGCTGCTGGCTTGACCTAATGCTTCAGGCAATGCACCAATTTTTTCCCATGCTTTTTCATTCGCAACCATAATTCCCATCATCACATCAGAGTGGCCGCATAAATATTTAGTCGCTGCAATAACTGAGACATCAGCACCTAATTCCAGTGGGTTATAAAGCCATGCAGAGCCCCAAGTATTATCAACACCAACAGGAATATTTCTTTCATGCGCAATACGGCAGATTTCAGGTAAGTCGAGCATTTCATAAAGTAATGAACCCGGTGATTCGACAAAAATAAGCTGTGTATTGTCTTGAATTTTTTGCTCAAAATCTGAACCATCTGTTTTAAAGAAGCTATAAGCAATGTTATTGGGTTCAAGAAAAGCAGAGGCAATTTTACGCACGGGTTCATAAACAGAATCTGCAAATAAAACATGACCACCACTGCGTGCATATCCCATAATGGTTACAGCGATAGCTGCCAATCCAGTAGGGAACAGTTGAGCGCGATGGCCACCTTCTAGCTCAGTTACTAAAGCTTCCAGTGCAAAAGCGGTTTCAGTACCACGAGCGCCGTAACTCAATACGCGCTCTGTTGCACGACGATCACGGACATCACGCCAGCTTTTAATAGAATCAAAAACAATGGTGCTGGCTCTCATAACGGGTGGATTAACTGGACCTGAGGTTTTAATTTCTTGGCGTCCACTGTGTATCAGTTTTGTTTGTTTATTTTGTTTCATTATTAATATCTCCAAATATAGAAATAGAGTTCCCCGGTAATTAAATAAAACCTTTAATTACTTTTTTCTCTGCGCTTATTCTGTTTCTATTATTTATAACAAACTTATTTATTTTTAAAATAGCTCTTTTTACAAAAAGATGATCTTCATCTAATTTTTTAGCATTAATTATTCTAATTAAATCTTAAATAACATTTAAGATTCAAAAGTTATAACTAATAAATAAAGAGTTATTTGTAACATATTGAATTAATGTTATTTTTTTATTGATTAGAAATTTTTTAATTTAGATTAAAATTATCAAAGTGTTTTTTTAGAGATTATATTGCATAAATAAAATAACAATCTAACAAGTCGTTTGATTAAAAAAACGATTTTTTTATTATTCTTTTAACAGGGGAAATAATTATGGGAACCAGCGTTTTTGATTCGGTTTTATTAAAGAATTTATGGTCAACAGAAGAAATGAGAACTATTTTTTCTGATAAAACAAGAATGCAAAATTGGCTTGATTATGAAGCGGCATTAGCCATAGAACAAGCAGAATTAGGGTTGATCCCAAAAGAGGCAGCAAACGTTATTGCAGACACCGCAAAGCTTGAAAAGCTCGATATGGATTATGTATTAGAACAAGTGCGTTTGACTCGCCATCCATTAGTGCCAACTATTCGTGGTTTAGAACATGCTTGCCCTGAACATTATGGTGAATATGTTCACTTTGGACCAACCACACAAGATGTGATTGATACAGGTCTTGTACTGCAACTTAAAGATGCTCATCATACTTTCCTTCGTGATATCAAAGTATTAGGTCGTTCGTTATTATCACTAAGTGAAAAACACCGAAATACACCCATGGTAGGGCGTACATTAGCATTACAAGCACTGCCAATCACTTTTGGTCATAAAACTGCAATTTGGTTAACAGAATTAGCCCGTCATTATCAACGTCTTAAAGAAATTGAACCGCGTTTATTTGTGGGAAGTGTCGTCGGAGCGGTGGGCACAAAAGCCTCTTTAAGTGATAAGGCTGATGAATTAGAAGCGCGTGTATTAAAACGTTTAGGTTTAGGTGTGCCTGAAATTTCATGGCAACCTGCACGTGATAGATTTAGCGAATACGGCATGTTGATTGGCTTAATTAGCGGTACATTAGGTAAAATTGCCAATGAAATTTTGATATTAGCACATAACGAAATTGATGAATTATCAGAGCCTTTCAGCAAAGGACAAGTCGGTTCTTCAACGATGCCTCATAAACGCAATCCAGCTATTGTTGAAAATGCCGCTTGTGTCAGCAATACCTTAAAAGCAAACCTTTCTGTTTTAACCGATATGATGAAACATCAACATGAGCGTGATGGTGCAATCTGGAAAATGGAATGGAAAATCATGCCAGAACTGTGTCTGATGCTGTCTGTTATTTTTGATAATATGAAAACAGTATTAGGCGGGTTAAATGTTCATGTTGAAAAAATGCGCAAAAATATGGATATTTTGGGTGGCTTTATGCTGGCTGAACGCGTGATGTTTGCATTATCTGATAAAGCAGGTAAACAAACGGCACATGAAATTGTGTATGAAGCATCAATGTCAGGGCAAGAAGAGGGCATTACTTTCGTAGAAGCAATTAATCGTGATACACGTATTCGTGATCATATTACGCAAGAAGAACTTGATGCATTGTTAGATCCAACGACTTATGTGGGTAATGCGCCAGCTCAGGTTGATCGCGTTGTTGCACAAACCAAAGCCTCTGGCTGGTTAAATGACTAAGTGAATTAATTACCTCCAACCTTCTTATTATCTAAAAGCCGGTGATATTGCTGGCTTTTTCTTATCAATTTCGAGGTTTTTATGACATTGAGTCAGCAGTTAGCCCAATTTATTACCACAACCACATTTTCTGATTTACCTGCTCAAGTTGTTAGCCGAGCTAAAATTCATTTATTAGATACATTAGGTGTCGCTTTGGCTGGCAGTGTGCAGCAAAGTGCAATTCAAGGGCGACAAGGTGTTGCTTTTTTACCTGATAGTCAAGGTGATATCCCTATTTGGGGAAGTTCACAAACGGCAAATACAACCGTGGCAGCTCTTGCCAATGGAATTGCAGCACATGCTTTAGATTTTGATGATACACATACCGATTCCATTACACATGGTAGTGCAGTATTAACACCAATTGCTTTTTCATTGGGTGAATCTATCGGTGCATCATCACAAGATATTTTAACGGCGTGGGTGATTGGCTGGGAAGTCGCGGCGAGAGTAGGCTTAGCAAGCCATAGTGGATTTCATCAGCGTGGTTTTCATGCCACCGCAATTGCTGGTATTTTTGGTGCAACGGCTTGTGCCGCTTCACTATTAAAATTGACGCCTGAACAAACTGTGAATGCATTAGGGTTAACAGGAAGCCAAGCAGCAGGAGTGGCTGAATATCTTACTAATAGCTCATCTTCTAAATGCTTTCATGCGGGATGGGCTGCGCAATCAGGTATTATCGCCGCATCATTAGCAAAAGGTGGAATGACAGGCCCTGAAACAATATTTGAAGGTCGGTATAGCCTTTATCAAACCCATGGTATTCGAGAGCAAGCGCAACCAGAACAAGTCGCATTGGGATTAGGTGAAGTATGGGAATTTTTAAATGTTTCTATTAAGCCTTATCCGGTGTGCCATTTTGCTCATGCAACGGTTGATTGTGGGCGTAATTTGCTGAAAAAAGGGATCACCGCTGATGATATCGAGAGTGTCGAGTGCGTTGTCGATCCAGTAGCTGCTGCCTTGATTTGTGAGCCACCTGAAACAAAATGGGCGCCTCAAACAGCTTATGGCGCTAAATTTAGTTTGCCGTGGTTATTTGCTGCGGGTTTTTTAGATAATGCATTAACGCTATCTTCATTATTACCTGAAAACCTCCAACGGGAAGATATTCAATCGTTAGCGAAGCGTGTAAGTTATCGTTATCCCGAAAAAGGAGAAATTCCATTTCCTACTTATTTTCCCGGGTTAATTTTCGTGACATTAAAAAATGGCGAAAAGATCACGGAGAGATTAGATATTCAGTATGGTAACCCGAAGAATCCAATGATAGATAAAGATGTGATCAGTAAGTTTTACGATAATGCATCTTTGGTGATAGAAGCTGAACAATCGGCACAATTAGTTGAGAAAATACTGCATTTCGACAATGTAACTATTTCAGAAATAACACAATTATTACGTGTTAAAAAATAGAAGGTTAAGCTGAAATCGTATAAACAAGATTATTGTGTGAAGGATTGGTTTTATCTGCCAATCCTTTATCTATTGTCTTGCACACATAAATTCAGATGTACAAACTATCTTTTTTCCAATTTTCACCGTACCTGAAAAGCTAACAATAGTGCGTCGCTGTCGGCGAAACTGGATCTCAATAAGTAGCTGATCGCCTGCTTTTACTACGTCATAAAACCGAGCATTCTTTATGCTGGCAAAATAACATTGCTGATCCTCACTCATAGGTGAAAGGTAGTAATGTGCAAGAATGCCCGAAGCTTGAGCCATGCTTTCAAGGAGTAATAAAGGTGGGTAAAACTCGCCAAAAACAACGGTGTCATTGGTTGTGACATTTTTAATGGCTGTTAATTTGCCACTGGCAAGTTCAGCGGGCGTAGAAATAACGCGATCAATTAATAAGAATGGATAACGATGAGGCAATATTTCCATTATTTCACTGACGGAAATGGGCATATATTTTCTCCTCGTTGTGATGATAGAACAAATAGGCTTTTTACAATAAAGGTGGCTATTATTCCATTCTTATTCAATATGGTACAGTATTGGGCTATGTTTTAGCGAAGAAATTTTGGTTAAGTGAATAACAAAGACCAGAATAGGAAAAATCCAGTCTTTGTTACTTCTCATTTTTTGATGAGTTATCGAAATAATTTATTTTTTTGGTTATTCTTGTTGTAGCGTGATATCTGCATGATTAATCACTTCATTTTGTTCATTTTTCAATGAATCAAACAGAATTTGTGCCGCTTTCCCTGGGCTATTAGAATTAAAATAAAGGTTATAACGGATCGCAGGTAAAGCAGGTAAACCTTCTTTTTCGCCTAAAATACGCAAATCATCACCAGAAAGCTCAATTGAACGCGCCATAATCCCTAAACCAGCTCGTACTGCCGCTCTTGCACCAGAAAGTGTGGTTGCAATATAAGCAATTCGCCAACGAATACCTTGCTGATCAAGATGATTTATCATCATATCGCGGTAAGTGCTTGGCTCATCAAGCACCACGAGAGGTAACGGCTCATCAAGATCAAATCTAAAATGTTTTCCGCAATACCATAATGAAGGTGAAACGCGTAATACGATTTTAGGATAACCCACATGCTCTTCAGTAGAGATGGCTAAATCTAGCTCATTGTTTTCTAACATAGACATTAAAAACGGACTACGTTTAACAATAATTTCCATAATTAAGCGAGGATAAGCGCCTGAAAAACGAGCGAGAAGTTCAGGTAAAATCGTGTTTGCGGTGTCATCGGGAGAACCAATTTTTAAAATGCCATCAATCTCTTCATGCATTAGTGAAAGGCATGCCTCATCGTTAAGGCGTAAAATACGGCGAGCGTAATTAAGCAGTTGTGTACCCGCTTCTGTCAGTGTTTTATTTCGCCCTTGGCGAGCAAATAGCTCTTTTCCAAGTAGAGACTCAAGTCGTTGCATCTGTTGGCTAACGGCGGATTGTGTTCGGCAAACGGATTCCGCCGCTGCAGCAAAGGTATTTCCATCGACAACGGCGACAAAGGTTCGAAGTAAATCAAGTTCTAAGTTAAAAATAGGGCGTTTTGCGGAAGTCATTATAGATATCTCTTAACTGGTGTTGTTGTGCTTAATAAAACAAAAGAAAAATATTTTTATAAGACTATTTTGGATGTTGCGTAACCAATACTCATACTATGAAGAGTTGAATGAATAATCCATAACAAAGCTCAATAATTTCGAGAAGTTATCCATTCTTTGATGAAAAAAACATGCAAGCAAAGGTAACTACTGATTTTTATACAGTGTTATGAGACAATGACGCCTTTCTTAAAATCAGTTACAGAGTGGTTATGTCCCTTTCTCAATCCGTTAAAAATCAAATAAGTCAGTGGTATAAAGCCCTACCAGAGCATATCGAAGGGTTTATTCCGCGTGCCCCACAGCGTGAAATGATAGCTGAGGTAGCCAAGACTTTTTCTGATGAAACGGGGCGCCATCTTGTTATTGAAGCCCCTACTGGGGTGGGTAAAACACTCTCTTATCTTATTCCGGGGATTGCAATTAGCCGTGATGAGAAAAAACCGCTGATAATTAGTACGGCGAATGTGGCACTGCAAGATCAAATTTATAGTAAAGATCTGCCATTACTTAAAAAAATCATTCCTGATCTTACGTTCACAGGCGCTTTTGGTCGTGGGCGTTACTTATGCCCTCGTAATTTAGATGTGATTTGTGCCACTGAAGGCGAGCAAATCGACTTAATGTTTTTGCTTGAAGATAAAGTGGATGTGGCGACCAGTGCAGAAAGAGAAATTTGCCAAGAGCTCAAAAATGATTTCACTAGTTTCGGCTGGGACGGATTACGCGATCACCATAAACGAGCATTAACCGATAGTTTATGGCGTAAAATCAGTACGGATAAAATGAATTGTTTAGGGCGTAATTGCCAATATTATCATCGTTGTCCTTTTTTTATTGCGCGTCGTGAAATTGATGAAGTCGATGTGGTTATTACCAATCACGCTTTAGTAATGGCAGCAATGGAAAGTGAATCCGTGTTACCTGATGCTAAAAATCTGCTTTTGGTACTTGATGAAGGGCATCATATTCCTGATGTTGCGCGCGATGCACTTGAAGTCGAAGGGGAAATAACCTTAGTTTCCCTTAATAATCAGCTTGATAATATCACTCGTCATGTTAGTCAGTATTTAGCGCAATTTATTCCTGTAAGACCGCCTAAATTGGCTGATCCTATTCGTTTTGATGCTCATATTGCTAAGTTACGTGAAGCCTATCAAGAGGTTGATACATTCACGCGAGCATTATTACCAGAACGCAGTGAACAAGATGAATATCTCTTCCCGTTAGGTGAATTACCTGAACAACTTCTGTTAAGTTGCCAGACATTATTTAAGCTAACGGATGGTTTAAAAATGCTGGGCGAAGCTATTTTAAACGATTTAACAGAACGGACAGCGAAAGAAGACGTTGTGCGTTTACATCGTGCCATTTTAACTACCAGTAGGATGGTGGGTTATTTAGAAAATATGGCGAAACTTTGGCGCTTAGCCACATTAGAGCAAACTTCAAAAGCACCAGTATCCAAATGGTTAACTCGTCGTTACGATAAAAAACAGTCTCATCTCTATTTTCATTGTGCTGGCATTCGGGTTAGTGAGCAATTGACGCAATTATTATGGAAAAATATTCCTCATGTGGTTATTACGTCTGCAACATTACGTTCATTAAATAGCTATTCTCGTATTCAAGAATTGACGGGATTAAGCGAGCAATTTGATGATCGCTTTATTACGTTGTCTTCGCCTTTTGAACATCAAAAGCAAGGCAAACTCGTGATCCCAAAAATGCACTATGAGCCAACTATGCTCCATGAACGTGAGCATTTAAAAGAGATGGCTCGTTATTTTCGCCAAGAAATGGAAGAGAATAATCATCGAGGGCAATTGGTTTTATTTAGCAGCCAACGTGCAATGGATGGCTTTTTAGAGGAAGTGAAAGACTTGCGTTTATGCTTATTAGTACAAGGTGATCAACCACGCTATCGATTAGTTGAAACACATTGCAAGCGTATTGATGCGGGTGATAATAGTGTATTAATTGGCTTACAATCTTTTGCTGAAGGTCTAGATTTAAAAGGTGATTACTTAACGCAGGTACATATCCATAAAATTGCCTTTCCTCCAGTGACTGATCCAGTGATTGTAACTGAGGGAGAGTGGTTAAAATCACTCAAACGTTATCCTTTTGAAGTGCAAAGCTTACCCAGTGCATCGTTTAATTTAATTCAGCAAGTTGGGCGTCTTATTCGTAGTCATCACTGTCATGGTGAAATTGTCATTTATGACAGACGTTTATTAACAAAAAACTACGGTTCACGCTTATTAACGGCACTGCCAGTTTTTCCAATTTATCAACCGGATATGCCTAAAGAGAAGTGATTTTCTATTATATTATAGAGATTTTACTTTTGTTAGTGATTTATGCTTCTCTAACTTACTTTGATATATTTATTAATGTGTTATTAATAAATATAGGCTATTTACTATAAATTTTTATTCTTAATAAAAGAAAAATTGTTTTTTTGTTTAAAATAATAAAAGTCATTTTATGGTTAAATATATTTAATCATTTCGTTTTGTTTTTATTTAAGATTCTGTCTGATATTATTAACTTGTATTTTTTATGAATCTTATTAATAATTAAAAAATAAAAATATCTTATATTTAAAATTAAATAATTATTTTACATAAATTAATATAATTATAACAAAATAAACAATTATATTGTAATGTTCTTATTTTTATTAATTTAGAAAAAGTGAATACTTTATTTAGAAATTATCACTCTGATGTTTTTTTAAATTATTTATTTTATATTAAATAGTATGCGATAATCTTTTTTTATTTAGTTAAGATAAATGCTCAATAAATTTATAAAAAATAACAGTCATTTTAATTGACTGATTTATTTGGATTTTTTGTTTTTATTTTCTCGTTTTTTTATAGGGTTATTTTTATGACTTTATTTCTATTTTGATATGTATCAATAAAATTAAATATATTTAATTAATAAGGTTGTAAGCTGTTTTTTTTTAATTTCTCTTCAGTACAATATATCTCATAAACACCCTATCACTTATTGAATTAAAAAAATCTCTCCTGATTTTCTTAAATGAAACGATGATTGCTGATAGGGTGTTTTTACTCAAATAAACTAGGTTCTTTAAGGTTAATACTTATTTTAAGTATTGATCTTTTTATTAATAAAATCATATAAATATATTTAACAAAAATAAGTTTTAATTCTTTATATATTACTACTCTTAAACGGTAGTTTTATTTATATATTAAAGCAGGAGCATTGTAAAAAATGAAATCTATTCTCCCTACAAAAGAAGAGAGTGACGAGAAATTATTATCTCGGCGTTCTTTCTTTTCATTTGCTGGAAAGATGAGTCTTGCGGCAGGGGTAACCGCTGTAACGGCGGGATGTGATGGTAATATTTCTGGAGGTACTGGCTGGGTTCCCGAGCAATACAATGCAAAAGGCACTTTTCCTGTACAAGTCCGAGGCCGAATTCCTATTGATCCTAATAATGTGGCAATTTGTCGTGATGATAAAAAATGCATTTTATGTGGTCAATGTGTTGAGGTGTGTGAAAAAGTACAAACGGTGATGGGAAATTACGATTTACCGTTAATTGATAGCGTTCCTTGTATTGATTGTGGGCAATGTACGCTTTGGTGTCCAACAGGTGCGATAACAGAAGTTGATGATACGGATAAGGTGATTAGGGCTTTATTAGATCCAACACTGCATGTTGTTGTTCAAACCGCGCCCGCTACGCGCGTTGCTTTGGGTGAAGAGTTTGGTATGCAGCCGGGTAAGGATATTGAGTTACTGCAAGTTGCTGCACTGAGAAAACTGGGTTTTGATAAAGTTTTTGATACGAACTTTTCTGCTGATCTGACCATTATGGAAGAAGCGACAGAATTACTGCAACGAATTCAAAATAATGGCGTATTACCACAATTTACATCATGCTCGCCGGGTTGGGTTAAATTCTGTGAAATGTTTTATCCTGAATTGATCCCTAATTTATCTTCAGCAAAATCACCCATGACAATGTTGGGAACGATGATAAAAACCTATTATGCCAAAGAGCAAAATATCGATCCTACCAAAATTGTCTCTGTTGCCATTATGCCATGTACTGCTAAAAAATCAGAAGCGGCACGCCCTGAAATGAATGGCGCTAGTGTGTTATGGGAAAAACCTGATCTTCGTGATGTTGATATCGTGCTAACAACAAGAGAGCTCGCCAGATTAATTAAAAGTCACAATATCGATTTAACGTCTCTTCAACCCGCAAATTATGATCGCTTAATGTCTGAATACAGTGGTGCTGGTGCTATTTTCGGCGTGACAGGGGGCGTGATGGAAGCGGCGGTCAGAACCAGTTACTACTTTATTACAGGTGAAAGACCACCAGAGCCTTTATTTAATTTGCAACCTGTACGTGGATTAGAAGGTATTAAAGAAGCCGCTCTGGATATTCCGGGAGTGGGGGAAATTCGCGTGGCAGTTTGCTCTGGTATGGGAAATGCGCGTCCTGTCTTAGAAGCAATTCAAAAAGGGGAAAAACAGTGGCACTTCGTTGAATTTATGGGATGTCCTGGTGGGTGTATTGCGGGAGGAGGACAGCCTCGTTCGGCATTACCGCCTTCTGATGAAATACGTGCTTTACGCATGAAAGCGCTTTATAGCAAAGATGAACGCGCCACAATCCGCTTGAGTTATGAAAACAGTGAAATTCAAAGTATCTATAAACAATTTTTAGGTGAACCTTGTGGTGAACGTGCTCATCAATTGCTTCATACGCATTACCAAGATCGCAGTATTCATTTTAACAAAAAGAAAGCTTAAAGATTGAGGAAACACATTATGTCTAAAGGTGTATTAGTCGATCTTACAAAGTGTATCGGCTGCGGTAGTTGCACAGTTGCATGCAAAATGTACAACGAAAATAAATGGATAGAAGACAGACAACCTACAAGTGGTGAGAATGCCAAACTTGCGGATGAAAACTGGACGGTTATCAAAACAGTCACGGTTGAGAAAGAAGATAAAGCGGTTTGGCGTTATGTTAAAGAGCAATGTTTTCACTGTATTGATCCCGCGTGTGCTTCAGCATGTTTTGCAAAAGCCTTCCAAAAAACACCAGCAGGGCCAGTGGTTTATTATCCTGATCTCTGTGTGGGTTGCCGATATTGCATGGTGGCATGCCCGTTTGATATTCCTAAATATGAGTGGGAAAAGTCACTTCCTTATGTCACTAAATGCATGATGTGCTCATCTCGTGTGGAAGAAGGGCAATCTCCAGCATGTGTTGCAGTATGTCCTACTCAAGCCTTGGTATTTGGTGAGCGACAAACCTTATTAGAAAAAGCCAGAGAAACCATCACGAATAATCCAGAATATGTTCAACATATTTATGGTGAGAAAGAAGTGGGGGGGACTGAATGGCTCTATATTTCCGATGTGCCATTTGAACAGCTTGGCTTTAAAACGGGATTAACGGAAAAACCACTCTCTTCTTATACCTCTGATTTTATGAAATATACGCCGATAGCAGGCGCTACTTGGGCTGTGATTTTGGGTGGTATTGCCATGTTTAATCACAGAAAAGATAAAGTGAGCCGCGATGAGCAATCGCATCAGCATCTAGAGCATAACCAGAATAGTACTGATGAAGAAACAAGGAGATCAGAATGAGTGTTATCGATAATTCGACCCACTTTGGTAAGTGGCGTTTTCCTATGACACCAGTGCGCTGGGTGCTTGTTGCTATCAGTTTGATTGCCGTAGGGCTTATCTTATTTCGCTTAGTCACAGGATTGGGATTAGTGACCAATCTTAATGATGAATGGCCTTGGGGGCTTTGGATCTCTTTTGACGTGATGTGCGGTGTGGCGTTAGCTGGGGGCGGGTATGGTACTGCGTTAATTGTTTACGTATTTAAACAAGAACAATTTTCAAGTATTGCTCGAAGTGCAGCATTAACGTCATTAATTGGTTATTTATTGGTGATGGTCGGGCTTTTCCTTGATATCGGGCAGTGGTGGAATTTCTGGCGTCCATTAGTTTCTCAAGGGCATAGCTCAGTGCTTTTTGAAGTCTTTATTTGCGTCTCTGTTTATACCAGTGTGCAATTAATTGAATTTGGAGAAGTGGCAACTGAACGAGTTGGACGAAAATACCATAATTTTTTCCGTAAAATATTACCGGTATTGTTAGTCATTGGTATTGCAATTCCATCAATGCATCAATCATCACTTGGGGCGCTTTATTTATTAATGGTCGATAAACTGCATCCATTATGGTGGTCGCCAATTATTTTCTTCCAATTTTTAATTTCGTCGTTTTTTGTTGGCCCTGCAATGATCGCAGTTGAAACTGCATTAGCAGGCCGAGCGTTTAATCACAAAGTGCCAATGTCGGTATTAAGTGGTTTAGTTCGAATTTCAGGTTATGCAATGCTGGTTTATTTAGCGTTGAAATTCGGCAGTATTATTGCAGAAGGTAAAGTGCATTACCTTTTCGAAGGCAGCTTTGAATCTTTATTTTTTTGGATTGAAGTTGGTTTTGGCGTTATTGTGCCGTTAATTATCTGTTTCTCACCATTAATAAAACGTCGAGGCTGGCTGGTAACTTTTGGTGCGCTAGTCGCTTCGGGGGTTATTTTAAACCGTTATAACGTTGTGGTGACAGGTATGGTGACATCAACGGGTGTCTCTTATTGGCCATCGCTACCAGAATTAACTATCACTCTTGGTCTGGTTTCAATGGGGGCGCTCGCTTATTTATTTATCTGCGAAAACTTCCGTATTATTGAACATGAAGACGACAAACATTAATTAACTTAATGCCCAATTTAATTGGGCATTTTTTATAAATAAAACCAAGAAAATACTCTTTTTTATTCTTTTATTAATGATAAATAGAACGATAAATATGCCTATTTTAAAAAAATCCTTGTGGTTTATTTCTTCCTCTTTGCTTTCGATTACACCAATATTGAGTTATTCCCAAGCGAATGAAAATAAACCAGAACATATTATTGTCAGTGGACAAAAAGAAGGTCATTCGTCAAATCGTATTTATAACATTGAAGCTGAAAAAATAAGCAATATAGCAGGGGGAACTAATTTAATTACGGTTGATCATGAAAATCGCTTATTAACGTTGAATGATGCCTTAAAGGATCAACCAGGTATCGTGATACAAAGTTTATTTGGTGGATTAGATCAACCTCGTTTAAGTATTCGAGGCTCAGGTGTTCAAAGTGCGCCACTTTCTAGAGGGGTATTATTACTCCAAGACGGACTGCCTCTTAATGAAGCCGATGGTAGCTTTCACTCAAGTATGATTGATGTACGAGATGCACAATTTATTAGCATTCGCCGCGGTACAAATAGTACACAATTGCAAAGCAATAACTTAGGGGGAGAGCTTGATTTTATCACCTATACAGGACGAAATAATCAAAATCAATTGCGTTATGAACAAGGTTCTTTTGGGCGTCAAGGTCTACAAATGGCGTTAGGCGGTTATAGTGATGATCATCCTATTGATGCCAGAATAAGTCTAAGTTATGACCATTATAATGGGTATCGAGAGCACTCTGCTTCTCAACGTAAAACAATGCGCTCAACACTCGGGTATACTTCAGACAACTTTGAAAATAGAACATGGATTAATTGGACTGATCTGCGTTTTGATGTTCCTGGCCCAGCAACCTTACAAATGGTTGAGAATGATCCTAAAGCGGTATTACCTGCAATTAAGAAAAAAGATCCCCATAGAAATGTCGAACAATTACGTATAGCCAATAAATCGACATGGAATAGTGGTGCTCACGATATTCAATTTGGATGGTGGTATTCACAAACACATGATAATTTCAAAACACCCAGTCATTACCAATTTGTGAATTATTATACTAAAGGCGCTCAATTTAATTATAAATTAGAAACTCAGCATATTAGTTATCGTGCCGCGTTAGCTTGGGATCACTCGATAATGAAAGATGATATCGAGAAAAATCCCAAAGGCTGGCTAGGACGATATGATGGACGAGCTGAAAATATCTATGCGTCTTTAGGGGCGGGTATACATATTAGTAACAGTGTGTTGTTTAATCTGGATGTAAAAGGAACTCATGCGAAAAGAGATGTATTTTCGAGCCATAATTCTCTTGAACAGTCCTTTAATTTCTTAACACCTAAAGTTGGGCTGATTTGGTATCCTAATTACAATACACGCTTATTTGCTAATGTCAGTATGAGCCAAGAGCCGGCTTCTTTTAATGATATTATTAATCCTAAAGCGCCGTTAAATAAGGTCAATCTGTTAAAACTTTCGCCTCAAAAAGCAACCAGTTTTGAAATTGGTAGTGATATTGAATTAACAGATAATATCGGTTTAAGTACGGTGCTTTATCGCAGTTTTATTAAAGATGAATATATTACATCCCACGATCAAAATGGGAATATTGTTGATATTTATAATTATCCTGCAAAAACTCGCCATCAAGGTGTTGAATTCAGTATCAATGCGATTCAACCGCTTCGTGTTGGTGATTTTCTCTATCGTGCAACATGGACGTATAATGATTTTCGTTTTATGGGCGGGGAATATAATCGAAAATATATTGCAGGTGTTCCTAGAAACCTTATTTCGGGTGAAATTAACTATCAATTAAATGGATTGAGATTTGGTCCTACACTGTATTGGTCACCCACAAATGTTGCTGTTGATCATGGTAACCATCTTAATATTCAAAAGAGTAAACCCTATGCATTATTAGGATTTAATGCACATTATCAATATGATAATCAGTGGTCTACTTATTTGAATTTAGACAATATTACGAATAAACGCTATGCGGCAAGCACTTTGGCCAATCCAACAGTGAAAAAAAATGATGCCTTACTTTTCCCTGGGAATGGTTTTAGTGTTAATGCGGGTGTGGTGTATAAATTTTAATTCAATCAGAAAATAGACAAAGGCTGCCTTACATGGCAGCCTTTTTTATATTAATCACGTCTCTTTACACGTAGATTAATTTTCAATATTGGCTTCAATAAACCATAGGAATTTATCAAGATCACGCGATGCAGCAGTAAACATATCGGCGGTATCTTCGTCTTCAACTTCGTCAATGGCTTTACGAATATCATTAGCAACAACAGCATAACGATCAGCCAGTGCTTTTAGGTGATCTTGCACATCATGAATATCCAGTGGATAAGCTTTCAGTGGTGTTTTTTTACCGACAACTTGTGCTGTGCCTAATACTGTGCCACCTAACTGAACAATACGCTCTGCGAACTCATCAGTGTGCTGATTAATGGTATCGCGGAAGCCATCAACCATCTCATGAACAGAAATAAAGTTTCTGCCACGCATATTCCAGTGCGCTTGTTTTGTGATGAGAGATAGGTCGATAAACTGCGTCACCATCTGTTGCAATAATTCAATAGCGTGCAGTTTTACGCTGTCATCGAGGTTATTACGGGTATAAAGCAGAGTTGAAGGTGTGGATTTGACTAATTTAGCAGTACTCATAATCGTTCTCCCTAAATAATTAATAACTCAATATCTTAATTTCTGTTAATGATGATAGTGAGTTATTAATGGTTAGTCTTATCGATTGATACTATTAAATTGATAGGTCATCTATTAAAAAAATCTAATCTATCGAAATAGTCTATTTAGGGTAAGACAATGAGCGCAAAATAGCAATGATAGGTCAGTAAAGTTATTATTGAATAAGAAAAAAGGATCATAAGATCCTTTTTAAATAAATATTTATTTCTTATAAGAAAATACGGTTAAGTAATTATTTAACCTCTTCAATTTTGGTTTTATTTTTCATGGTTGCTGTTGAACCTATAGAGGCTAATACAATAAAGGCAAGGGCAATCCATTGAATTAGTGTCAAATGTTCGTGTAAGAAAATAATACCAATAAAGGCACCCATACAAGGTTCTAAGCTCATTAAAGTACCGAACGTTTTAGCGGGTAAACGTGTAAGAGCAATCATTTCTAAGGTGTAAGGAAATGCAGTCGATAAAATTGCAATGGCTAATGCAACCGGTAAAATTGACCAGCTAAACATAATGTCAGGACTACTTTGTAACATACCAATAGGAACGAAAATAAAGGCAGCCACTAATGAGCCAATTGAAACTGTTGCCGCACCGTAACCTTTACCTGCACGTTGTCCGAATACAATATATAGCGCCCAACCTACACCAGCACCCAGTGCATAAAGAATACCTAGAGGATCTAATCCATGAATATTATCGCCAATAGGTAGCAATAATCCTAAGCCTGCAATGACTAAAATTATCCATAAAAAGTCGATGGCTCTGCGCGATGAAAACATAGCAACAGCTAAAGGGCCTGTAAATTCAAGGGCAACAGCAATTCCTAAAGGAATGGTTTCAAGAGCAAGATAGAAAAGGTAATTCATTGCCCCTAAAGATAAACCATATAGAAACAGTGGCATAATTGATTTTCGAGTGAATTTGAGTCGCCACGGTTTAAAAATAAAAAAGAGAATTAAAGTACCCAATAATAGACGTAATGCCGTTACAGCTGGAGCACCAATAACAGGAAATAGGCTTTTAGCAAGGGATGCGCCACTTTGAATTGAAAGCATGGAGAGAAGCAAAAGAAGCACAGGGTAAAACACCTGTAATTTAGCTGAGTGTCTGGCTGACAACATCCTATAAAACCTCGTCAATAATCAATCGTTATGTGTTCTCTGTTAGCAGATAACAAAGGATCGCATAATATAAAATAAAATCACCGACTTTAATATAGCTATTCATTAATAAATATTTTTTATTTTAATTTAGTTGAGTGAGATTAGCTAAAATATAACTTAATTTATTTTTAATAAAATAAAAAATGACTTCTCATAAATATAAGCATTAATAATGATTAAATATATATGTGAAATAAAAAGCGTAAAAACACTTTTTTTAACCTTTTTTATTAAAAATACCTTCAGTATAATTCCAAGCTCGATTTAACTAGCTAAAAGAGAATAAAGAAATGAGTAAAATAAAATCTATCGCAGTGTATTGTGGTTCTAGTTTAGGCGCTTCACCTATTTATAAAGAACAAGCAATTATTTTTGCCAAAGAGCTAGTTAAACGTAATATTACCTTAGTTTATGGTGGTGCCAGTGTCGGTATTATGGGCACTCTCGCTGATACTGTATTAGCTGAAGGCGGAAAGGTGATAGGGGTTATTCCTACGCTATTAGAAGGGCGTGAAATATCTCATAAAAATCTGACCGAACTGCATGTTGTTGAAACAATGCATCAACGTAAAAGTAAAATGATAGAACTGGCTGGTGGTTTTGTCGCTTTACCCGGTGGTTTCGGTACATTAGAGGAGTTTAGTGAAGTCTTTACATGGAGCCAAATTGGTTTGCACCAAAAACCATTGGGCATACTTAATATTAATCAATTTTACGATCCGCTTTTGATGATGATTGATAAAATGGCGGATGAACAGTTCTTACATGAAAAATATCGCCATATGGCTATTGTGGAACAATGCCCTATTCAATTATTAGATAAATTTGAAACATATATTGCACCTCCAGTAAAAACCTATAACAAATAAAGGTAAAAAATGATAATCATAAGAAAAGCAATATTGTCTGATGTAGAAGAAATTAATACTCTTTATATCTATTTATTTGATGAAATGGCAACATTACAGCCAGAGAGATTAAAGCCCGGTAAACAAGATGAAGCTTTTATTATTAATGGTATTCAAAATAATAAATTTCATCTTTTAGTGGCAGATTTAGACGGTAAAGTGGTTGGATTCAGTATTGCTCAAATTCAAGAAACACCTATGTTTAACTGCTTGGTTCAACGTAAATATGCTTATATTTACGATATCGTTACTGATCCTACGGTACGTAGCCAAGGCGTAGGTCGTTTATTGTTGACCGCAATGAAAGAGTGGGCAAAATCAGAAAAAATGACGCATCTCGAATTGTCTGTATTAGCTGAAAATGGTGCAGCTAAACGTTTTTATGAGCGAGAAGGATTAAAAGAAGTCAGTACAATGATGGGAATTACTTTATAATTCTATTAAATTTATCTTATTTTTTATGATGTTAAGTGCAATGATAAAAATAAACCCGCTTAAAAAGCGGGTTTATTAATTATATTATTCAGCTAAATTGTGGGTTTCCCCGCAATGATCGTACACAATACCCTGACATTTTCAACATCTTCTGCCGATATTTCAAACAGGTTTCTATCTAATACGATTAAATCGGCAAATTTTCCGACTTCTAATGATCCAATTTGTTTATCCATATCTAATGCCTGAGCGGCATTAATGGTAGCAGCACGTAGGACTTCAATTAACGTAAGGTTACGATCATTATCAAGGCGTGGGCTTGCTGCATCTTTTTGGCGAGTCATCGCAACTTTAAAATCGTACCATTCATTAAGTGGATCAATTGGCCAATCGCTACCAAAAGCAACAGTAACGCCAGCATCAATAAACTTGCCAGCAGTCTCTAAATAGTCACAGCGAGATTTACCTAGCATTTCAATATCTTTTTCGATATTGCTCTGTTCTGCTGCTGCCCATTGGAAGGAGAGGAAAGGAAAGGCTTTTAGTTGTGTAAAACGGGCATAATCTTTTTCACACATCAATTCATTATGTGCAAGCCCTGGTCTTATGTCTTTTTTAGGTAAGGCTTTGCGCATTGCACTAATAGCATCAAGTGCCGTACTAATTGCACCTTCAGCAACAGTATGAATATGAGGGTGATAACCAGCACGGGCAATTTCTGTGACTAACGGTGTTAAAATTTCAGGTGAGAAATAGAGATCGCCAATATGTTCAGAGTCTTGCCAGTGTGGCGTATCATCAGTGCCAACGTTAATACGATAAGGTGAGTGCAAGCGCGCTGTCATAATCGGCGCTTGTAATACACCATCAAGGAAAAGTTTGATATGGCGGATCGCAACACTGGGTTGAGCACCTTCGCTGATTTGATGCCATTGCGAAAAACGAGCGACAGCATGGCATACAGCGCTTGGAATATCTTCAATACAAGGTACATCATCTGGCGTGATTTCAACGGCATTCTCTATGCGCAGGGTTAATTCACCTGCTTGTCTTAACGTGTTGAAGGCGCGTAATTGAGGCTCACCCACACGAGCATCCATAATCGTGGTCACGCCTTGTTTATTTAATAATTTTTGAACATGGCGAGCTATTTGTAAATTTTGAGCTTCAGTCAATGGAGGCAAGCTATCAATGGCTTGCATTGCTGGCGCATCTTCAAGAGTGCCAATCGGTGTTCTATCACCATCACGTTCAATATTTCCATCAGGAGGATCGGGCGTTTCAGTGGTGATATTTAACAGCTCTAAAGCGCGAGAATTAGCAAGAACACTATGACAATCGCTAGAAAAGAGCAAAATAGGGCGAGTCGTATTTAAGGTATCAAGGTGATAGCGTGTCATTTGCACACCTTCAGGTTGCATACCTTCACGATACCATGCGGATACTTTTAACCATTCGGTATCACTATCAATAAAGTTTTCATCAAGGTATTTCTGAATACGTAATAAAATGTCATCAATAGAGAGTGATTGATAATCAAGATGGCAACCCGCTAGTGTTGCGCCTCCCCAAAATGGGTGCATATGTGCATCAATAATGCCCGGCATGACCATTCTTCCCTGTAAATCAATCTGCTCAGTATTTTCATTACAGTAAGAAAGTAACCCCTCTTTTTTACCTGAAGCAATAATCACACCTTGGCTGATCGCGATAGCATCAACAATAGTGTCATTATGATCAGCGGTATAAATAAGTCCGTTGTAATAGAGAGTGTCTGCAATTTGAAATGTCATTCTTCTACCTTGTATTGCTTTTTTAGCACGTAGAATGCGTGCTTAAATGATTATTTTGTTTATAGGGCATCCTGTTGCGTTTTGACGCGGGCGGTCATAGTAGAATTAAATCAGAGTGAATACTACAAGCTTGTTACATCGACTTAATGATGAATATGAATACAACTTAGAGATTGCGTGAAATAAGGTAAGTTTAAAGAAGATAGACTTACCTTATTCAAGCATAAACGTGGTTATTTGTCTGGCAAATTGGTGGAGCACACTTCGCAATGTGGATTTTTAGGTAATTTGAATTCACGAAATTGCATTCGCATTGCATCAAATATCAACACCTTGCCATGTAAATGTTCACCATACCCTGTAAGCAGTTTGATGGCTTCAACGGCTTGTAAAGTACCAATAGTGCCTACAACAGGCGCCATTACGCCAGCTTCAACACAACTTAAAGCATTATCACCAAAAAGATGACTTAAACAGCGATAGCAAGGCTCCTCATCTTGATAAGTGAATACGCTGATTTGACCTTCCATCCGAATAGCCGCACCAGAAACGAGCGGTTTTTTCTGACGAAAACAGAGGCGATTAAGTTGCTCACGCACTGTCACATTATCAGTGCAATCCATAACAAGGTTATGGTGGCTAATAAGCTCCGCTAAAGCTTCATCTTCAAGTAATGCATCAACGGTTTCTATTGTGACATGAGGATTAATGGCTTCTAATGTTGCTTTCGCAGATAGTACTTTTGGTTGACCAATCGTGGCGTCGCGATGAAGAATTTGTCGCTGAAGATTAGAAAGGGAAACCGTATCAAAATCTAATAAAGTGAGTTTTCCCACACCCGCGGCTGTAAGATATTGTGATGCACTACATCCTAAGCCACCTGCACCAACAATCAGTACAGAGGCACTTTTCAGCGCCTCTTGACCATCAAAATCAAAGCCTCTTAATACAATCTGGCGATTGTAGCGTAGGGTTTCTTCATCCGTTAATTCAATACTCATAAAGGCTATTCGCTTTTTAATAGAGAATTAAATAGCTCGATAGTAACCGTTTCGCCAGCTGCAACTTTACCGCGTTCACGCTCTAAAACGATAAAGCAATTAGCGGCACTAAAGGAGCTATAAACATGGGAACCTTGATGCCCAGATGTTTCCACTTGCCATACGCCCTCGGCATTAATACTGGCAATACCACGTTGGAAATCAAGACGACCCGCTGATTTTTTCAATGGAGATTGTGCAATAGCTTGGAAACGTTGCGGTGCTTTCCAATGGCTAAAACCAGATAGGCGTGCAATTAACGGTTGAACCAATTGATAGAATGTCACGGTTGCTGATACTGGATTACCCGGTAATCCGCAGAACCATGCATTGTGTAATCGACCAAAAGCAAAGGGTTTTCCTGGTTTAATGGCTAATTTCCAAAAACCAATTTCGCCAATTTCATCGAGAATTTGTTTGGTATAATCGGCTTCACCTACAGAAACACCACCACTGCTGATGACTAAATCTGCTTCTTGATCAGCCTTTTTAAAGGTTTCACGCAGTTTTTCTGGTGAATCAGGAATAACGCCTAAATCTAAAACTTCACATCCTAGTTTTTCAAGCATTAAACGTACCGCAAAGCGGTTGGTATCATAAATTTGTCCCGCTTTTAATGGCTGACCGATAGTTTGTAATTCATCACCCGTTGAGAAAACAGCAACTTTTAAACGACGATAAACGTGTACTGTTGCCACACCTAAAGAGGCGATTAAAGGTAATTGTGCTGTTGAAAGTTTAGTGCCAGCAGGTAATACAATGTCATTTTCTTTAATATCTTCACCAATACGGCGAATATTTTGACCTTTTTTAGCAGGCTGTGAAAAACGGACACCATGTTCGGTCACTTCGGCTTCTTCTTGCATAATGACAGTATCAACACCAGCAGGAACCATTGCCCCGGTCATAATGCGTACACATTGCCCAGCAGGAAGTTCTCCTTCAAAAGGAATACCCGCGAACGATTTACCCGCAACAGGAAGTGGAGTTTGAGCTTCTAAGTCAGCGTAACGAAGTCCATAACCATCCATTGCCGAATTATCAAACGGCGGCACATTCAGTGGAGAGGTAATATCTTCACTTAGAATATAATCTGCGGCGTTATTTAATGGAATGTTAAGGGTATTGGTAATTGCCAACGGTTTTTCAAGTAGTTTTTCTAGCGCTTCATCAAGAGATAATAAACCGCTAACGTGACATTGACTCATCATATACTCCAAGATCTATCGAAATGTTCTGTTTTATTTCATGATACTAATCTATCACGATGAACATCATCATGTCAGAGATCATCTTGTGAATAGAAAGAAATGAAACTTCTTATTGCGGAAATGTTAGTTAATTGGGTTTAATATGTTAACTATTCTGTTATTAATAAGCAGCACATTTAAAATGATAAAACAAAATAATGGATATCCATGAATACTTCAAATCACCAAAGTCATTCAGCACAAGCTTTTCATATCGCGTTTAGCGGGTTTCTTGCTTTAGTGGTTGCAATGGGAATAGGGCGCTTTACCTTTACACCGCAAGTACCGTTGATGATTGCAGAATATCAATTGACGTTAACAAGTGCGGGAATTGTCGCTGCATTTAATTATCTTGGTTATCTTGCAGGCTCCTATGATGCGATGAGAGCCGTTAAAGGTGTGGGATATCGCTTGTGGGCGGGTCTTTGGGGAGCCGTGATCATCACGCTGTTGTCTGCTTTTTTAAATGATGCTTTTACACATAGTATTGCACGCTTTTTTATTGGTTGGGCAAGTGGCTGGACATTAGTGCTGGTGGCTTCATGGGCTAACGAGTTACTGGCTCGCCTAAATAAACCTATATTAAGTGTGGCTGTTTATGCAGGAACGGGGGCCGGTATATTTATCAGCGGTATTCTTGCTGTGTTAATTATGAAATGGCAAATGAGTGCGGCGGCAGGGTGGTTAATTTATGGTTCTCTTGCTTTTATTTGTGCCATATATGTGAGCTATCATCTTCCAAAGCCTTGGACAATGAGCAGAGAAGAAGTAAAAGTTACCTCTTTAACGCTTACGCCAGCGATAAAAAGGCTGATTTGGGGTTATACCTTTGCTGGGTTTGGCTATATTTTACCCGCAACTTTTCTTTCTCAAATGGCAGCAGAACGCTTTCCAGGGAGCTTAATTGCGCAATTTGTTTGGCCTGTTTTTGGTGCTTCTGCGGCATTATGTATTGGGATCGCTATTTTCACTCGTAATGTATTAAACACGCAGTTACGCTTAGCCATTACGCTTTGGTTACAAGCGTTAGGCATACTGATTGCGCTGTGGGTTCCTTCCATTACTGGGTTGGCGATAGGGGCATTTTTAATTGGTGGCGGCTTAATGTGTGCAGTACAACTGGCGTTTTTACGAGGTCGTGAATTAGCGCCTCAACATGGGCGTTATATGGCGGGTTTACTCACCACTTTTTATGCCATCGGACAGTTAGTTGGCCCTGTAATTTCTTCACTTTCAACAGCATTGACGGGAAAATTAGAACCTGCACTTTATGTCGCTTTTATTGTATTGATAATCGGTGGTTTTCTGGTGTGTTTAAAAGAAAAAAATCAGGCTTAAACTAAAAATAGCTCATACAAAAATGCAATAATTTCATAACGAAAAATGCGGTATTGCTGGATAATGTGATTGAGGTCATCTAAAGTGTAGGCTGTTGTTGCTAAGAGCGATAACGGCTACTTAATTAATGTGTTTATCGGAGAGTCCAATGTCATCATTAAGTAAAGAGGCGCAATGGGTGCACGCTGCGTTAGTTGAACGCGGTTTGGAAACGCCTCTTCGTGAACCGAAACTCTCTCCAAGTGAGAGCAAACAGCAAATTGAACATCATATGACAGAAGTGATGAAGCTGTTAAATCTAGATTTAAGCGACGATAGTTTAGCTGAAACTCCTCGTCGTATCGCTAAAATGTATGTTGATGAAATTTTCTCAGGGCTGGATTACCACAACTTCCCAAAAATCACACTAATCGAAAATAAAATGCAAGTTGATGAAATGGTGACAGTACGAGATATCACATTAACAAGTACTTGCGAACACCACTTTGTCACCATTGATGGTAAAGCCATTGTGGCTTATATCCCGAAAGATAAAGTGATTGGGTTATCTAAAATTAATCGAATTGTGCAATTCTTTGCTCAGCGTCCTCAAGTTCAAGAGCGCTTAACACAGCAAATCCTTATCGCATTACAAACGTTACTAGGCACAAAAAATGTGGCTGTTTCTATTGATGCGGTTCACTATTGTGTTAAAGCTCGTGGTATTCGTGATGCAACTAGTGCAACAACAACAACTTCATTAGGCGGGTTATTTAAATCTAGTCAAAATACGCGTCAGGAGTTTCTGCGCGCTGTTCGTCATCTTTGAGATTTAAATAAAAATGAATGAATCGTCTCATCAACGTATTGAAGCCCTCGATGCGTTGAGAGGAATGGCGATTCTTGGCATTTTATTGCTCAATATTTCAGGTTTTGCATTATTAAGAGTGGCTTCATTTAATCCATTACATTCGGGAGAAGCCTCTTTTGGTGATCGTATAACATGGATGGCATTAAATTTGTTTGCTCAAGGAAAATTCCTCTTTATTTTTGCGCTGTTATTTGGTGGTACGCTTTATCTCCTTTTGTATAAAGGAACTCGTTTTAATTTATCGCGATTAGTTGTACTGGCATTAATTGGTGTTATTCACACATTATTTATTTGGGAAGGGGATATTTTATTTCCATATGGTATGTGTGGTTTATTTGTTTTTGTGTTTATCAAATCAATCGCAACAAAGCACCAATTTATATTGGGAGCGATACTCTATTTTTGTGGTGCACTGATTTTAGGTGCGCTGTTTTACTATTATCGTGATTTTATTGATACCGTTTGGTATAGCACGCCATACTCTCAATTGTCTGAATCAGATTGGAAAACAGGGCCTTATTTAAATAGTGTTTATTATCGTTTGAATGAACTAAGTCTTTTTGTCTTTAATCTAGTACGTCAATATAGTTGGTTTTTGTTTGGTGCGATGTTGATGGGTTCTGCATTAATGGCATCAGGGTGGTTGCAGCAGAAATTTAGTCGCGCTCATTATGGTCATGTGGCACTTTATTTCCTCACAATTAGTTTAAGCTTACAAACGGTTATTGTGCTGGTGGATTATTACCTTGATTGGGATTACCGCTGGGCGGCTATTTTTGCACAACCTTTAACTATGTTGATCCAAGTGATGCAAAGTTTGGGGTATATTGCGCTGTTTTATTGGAGCTGGAATATTATTCAGCACTCTTATTTTGCCTATGCTTTACGTTGTGTTGGCAAAATGGCGTTAACAACCTATTTAATGCAAAGTGTTATCGGTATTTATTTATTTCAGCGTATGGGGCTATTTAATCAATTTACTCTACCTGAACTGATGCCTTTTGTTGCCGTCATTTGGGCAATCAATATTACTTTTGCTGTGATTTGGTTACGTTATTTTCCACAAGGGCCAATAGAGTGGATTTGGCGTAAATCAGCCTCGAAATTAGCACAATTCTTTTAGCTTTTTTCATGATTATTTTCATTTAGAGGAAGTGATTCGACTTCCTCTGGTGAAACCGCAGGATAACCTTTAATGCCTTCAGGAATAGATTGTATTGCGGGGATCGTTTCTGGCGGCCCTAAAAAGCGCGGTTCGCGGTTTAGAATATAAACATCAATCATTGCACCTGCTCTGGCAAATACTTCACGTACACGTACTTTAAACATGCTTTTAGGCGATGCAACCGCAAAGCACTGCGCATCAATTCCTTTTTCTAATGCGATAAAAACAGCTCGCTCACAGTGAAAACGCTGAGTAATAATGGTAAATCCATCTGTACCAAATACCTCTTTTGTTCGTACTACTGAATCAAGTGTTCTGAAGCCTGCAAAATCCATCACAATACGAGAGGCAGGAATGCCCGCTTTAATGAGATCCTTACGCATCGTATTTGGCTCATTATAACTATGTTTTGCATTATCGCCGCTGAGCAATAAATACTGAATTTTGCCACTATTATAAGCATTTACAGCGCCTTGGATGCGATATTGATAAAACTGATTTATATAACCGCTGGTATAGTACTTTGATGTGCCTAACACCATGCCCACTTTTTTAGCAGGTAATGTATCCACGTCTTCAAATATATAGGGATTGGTTTTCCACCCGATCCAGCGATCGCAGGCAATCAAGGTGACTGCAAGTAGAATAAAAAGTGTAAGAAAAAGATAAATGAGGCGTTTTAGCATGTCCTTGCCTTAATGACGCAAACAACGAATGACTTTCATAATAGTTAAGGCTACTTGAGCGGCGATAGGGAAGCAAGAAAAAAGCGCCTCATATTAAGTAATGACGCGCTTTTCGGAATGGTACTTAGTGTTTCAAACTACTTAGAACGAGGTTCTTTTGTAAATACGGTACTCTGGTGACCAATAGTTACGTTCAATTGCTTCTTCTAATGCTGAATCAGAAGTCACAGTAGCAACACCTTGTACTTGTGCTTCTTTTGCAACTTGTTTTGCGATATAGCGCGAAACCTGTTGAATATCAGACAGTAAAGGTAATAGAGAGCCATCACCCTCTTTTGCCATTGGTGAGCAATCTGCTAATGCGCGACTTGCCACCATCAGCATGGCATCAGTAACACGTTTGGCACCACATGCGATAACACCTAATCCAATACCTGGGAAGATATAAGAGTTGTTGCACTGTGCAATTGGATATTCTTTATCTTTGTATTTAACTGGTGCAAATGGGCTGCCTGTTGCCACTAATGCTTGTCCATCAGTCCAGTTGATAATATCTTCAGGACGCGCCTCTACACGAGACGTTGGGTTAGATAATGGCATTACGATAGGGCGTTCACAGTGTTTGTGCATTTCACGAATAATTTCTTCAGTGAATAAGCCAGCTTGTCCTGAAACACCAATCAAAATAGTTGGTTTTGCATTCTTAACCACTTCTAACAGTGAAATCGCATCGCTTTCGGTTTGCCAATCAGCAATAGTTTCGCTTTTTTGGATAAGTTTGCTTTGGAAATCAAGTAAATTTGGCAGTTTGTCCGTTAATAAGCCGAAACGGTCAACCATAAAGATACGTTCACGCGCTTGCTCATCACTTAAACCTTCAGATTTCATTTGGGCGATGATTTGCTCGGCAATACCACAACCCGCAGAACCTGCGCCTAAGAAAGTGACAGTTTGGTCTTTTAATTGGCGACCCGCAGCACGACTTGCTGCAATTAGACTACCTAAAGTGACCGACGCTGTGCCTTGAATATCATCATTAAAGCAACATAATTCATCACGATAACGATTTAATAAAGGCATCGCATTTTTTTGTGCGAAATCTTCAAATTGTAGTAAAACATTTGGCCAGCGACGTTTAACAGCTTGGATAAACTCATCGACAAACTCGTTATATTCATCACCTGTAATACGAGGATGACGCCATCCCATATACAGTGGATCGTTTAAGCGTTGTGGATTATTCGTTCCCACATCCAGCACAACAGGCAGGGTGTAAGCTGGGCTAATACCACCACACGCGGTATATAAAGAGAGTTTACCGATAGGAATACCCATACCACCGATACCTTGGTCACCTAAACCAAGAATACGTTCGCCATCAGTCACAACAATCACTTTTACGTTTTGTTTAGTGGCATTTTGTAGCATATCGTCGATATTGGCGCGGTTAGGGTAAGAGATAAATAAACCGCGAGCGCGACGATAAATATCGGAGAAATGTTCACAGGCTTCACCCACTGTTGGTGTGTAAATGATTGGCATCATTTCAGTGAGGTGAGATTCTAATAAACGGTAAAATAGAGTTTCGTTAGTGTCTTGAATATTTCTTAGGTAAATATGTTTATCGTTATCGTTTTTGAAATCAAGATATTGGCGATAAGCGCGTTCAACCTGCTCTTCAATGGTTTCTACTGCTTCAGGCAGTAAACCATGTAAGTTAAAGGTACTGCGTTCTTCATCGCTAAAAGCACTACCTTTATTTAACAGGGGAAATTCAAGCAGGATTGGGCCTGCATACGGGATGTAGAGAGGGCGTTTACTTTCGTGTTCCAGTTCCATGAAAAATACTCTTGTAAGGCAGTTAGTCACATGACAATTGTAGATCCTACAAAATAATAAAAATATGTACAGCTTATGTTATTTTTTTATGATTTTTATGCTTGGAAATGAGAGATAGATACGGTTGTTACAACTTTTTCTGGTAAGCATCAGCAAAATTTACATGCTGATGCTTTTTTTAGGAGAGATTTTTAGAGGAATAAGTTAAAACTTTTTACAAAGTGATGCGTTGCATTTGGCGGCAACCTAAAGCAGTTAATGTTGCTTGTGTTGCATCCCATTGCGTTAAAATTGTCTCTGCTTTTTCAATTAAGACAGCAGATCCAATATCCATCACACACTCACCTGCCATATTTAATAAAATTAATGCCGCTTGTAATGGCGGTAAACTTGGGTTAAATGCGGCATTTTCAGCGTAGCTACCTTGGAAAATTTTGCCATTTTTCATTTGAACAGCAATACCACTGTGCGATCCACTATAAGGAGCATGGCTACGATTGGCAGCTTGTAGTGCCTGTTGTGCTAATTCACTAGGGTTATCAATTTTGTAACCGTGATTAACTTTATCCATTAATAAAGAGGTGATATTGAGATCTTTCGGGCCAAAGCTATCAGGTAAATAATCGCCTAATGTTGCCATTTTTCTACCCGGCAACTGAATTTGAATATGGGTGCCACTGTTCAATTCGTTCATAAACTGGCGACAATGACCACAAGGTGTATAGTTAACGGTGACTGAGATTAAGCGAGATTCACCACGTAACCATGCATGAGTCACGGCGCTTTGTTCAGCATGAACCGTTTGTTGTAGCGGTGCGCCAGCAAATTCCATATTGGCACCGAAATAGATATTACCACTTTCGCCACGAGCAATCGCACCCACTTTGAAATTAGAGATTGGCGCGACAGCACAAGCTGCGGCAACTGGTAAAAGTGCTAGGGCTAAGGCATCATCATTACATTGTAACTGTGTTTTTATGGCATTGACCTGTTCTGCCGTAAACATTGCAGGGAATTCATCCTGCTCAAGATAAGGAGCAAGTGCTTGTTGTAACTGAGGGGATAAATCTGACCAAATTGCCTGAAAACGAGTATGCATACATGAGTCTCCCATTAATCTTTCTGTATTATAAGATTCTAGGCATCTTTACCCATTCTTATATGTGATGAAAATCATATTTTCAATGAAACAATTGCAACAAATTCATTAATTGAGAGATGTATCTCAAATTTATAGTAAAAATCCCCGAAATAACTTTAATTAAATCGAGGATTTAAGAATGGAGAATAAGAAAGGTATCAACTATAAAGATGCAAAATAATAGGGAAGATAAATGGCGCTGTAAGGGAAGTAATAATCCCACAGGTCATTAATGCCAGTGAGCTATAAGCACCTTCAATATAATCGACTTCAGCCGCTCTTGCTGTTCCCACTGCGTGAGAAACGGTTCCCATTGCTAAACCACGAGATGCGTGAGTAGGAATACGCAGTATTTTAAAGAGTGTGTGACCAAAAATGGCACCTAAAATACCTACTGCAATAACACATGCAGCACTGATTGCAGGAATACCACCGATGGAATCTGCGACAGCCATTGCGATAGGTGTTGTCACTGATTTAGGTAAAATTGATGCAGCAATTTCGGGTGTTGCTCCTGCCCATAAGGCAATCGCAGTACCACTGACCATTGCGGCAATACTACCGATAAAGCAAATACTGATCAGCGATTTCCACTGTGCGCGAATTTGGTGTAATTGCTGATAAAGTGGAATGGCTAAGGCAACCACAGCCGGTTGCAATAAGTCATTTAAAATACGACTACCGGCAAAATAATGCTCATAAGGTGTATGAGTGATTAATAAAATAGGAATAATAACCGCAATACCTATAAGCAAGGGGTTCAATATAGGCAATTTATAACGAGCAGCAAGTTTACGTGATAAATAAAAGACAATTATGGTTAAAGGAAGTGACCACCAAATATTCATTAACATTAACATTTTTTCTTCTCACTTAACGCTGTATCGTCGTCTTTCTGTTGCGTTTTTTCTACAACGTCCTCAACTATGTCAGGTTTTGCACCCACGATAATGCGCTCACGGTGAACATAGTGTGAGCAATAAGCGACTAATGCCATAACACCAAAGGTACTTACCACACTTGCTAAAACAATAGGGAAAAGTTGCTGACTTAATAAGTCATAATAATTCATTACTGCCACTCCGATAGGAATAAAGAGTAATGTCATATTTTTTAAGAGGATATTGGCACCCGGTTTAACCCAGCGCAAAGGGATAAGCTGGAAAGCAAGTAAACCGAAGAGAATAAGTAAGCCAACAATGCTGCCTGGAACCGCGAAGGGTAGAAGGGCTGAAATAAGATTACCCGCAAAGAGACAAAGATAAAGTACCAAAAAAGATCGTAGATAATGCCAAAGTGTAATCTGCAATCGTGCCCGTTTAGATTTCATAAGTAAGTGTCCCAAATCAACTAACAGATTTATCATACACCGATTTTGAAAGTGTGCTACGGATCACAATAAAAAAAGAGCGGGGCTCTTATAGAACCCCGCCATTTATTGATTTGGCAAATGAATCTTGGTTGTTATTTCACTTGCTGACCCGGTTTTGCACCAGAATCTGGGCTAAGTAAGAAGATATCTTTATCGCCAGGTCCTGCCGCCATTACCATGCCTTCTGAAATACCAAAACGCATTTTACGAGGTGCTAAGTTTGCCACCATTACCGTTAAACGACCTTCCAACACTTTCGGATCTGGGTATGCTGTACGAATGCCAGAAAAGACTTGGCGAGTCTCACCACCTAAGTCCAAAATTAGCTTCAGTAACTTATCTGATCCTTCAACAAAATCAGCTTGTTTAATTTCAGCGATACGCATATCAATTTTCGCAAAATCATCAAACTTAATCGTTTCTTGAATTGGTGAATCTGCTAATGGTCCTGTGACTTCTTTTACAGGTGCAATGGTGCTTTTAGATGCTTCAACCATTGCATTGGCTTTATCCATTTCAATACGGTTAAACAGTGCTTTGAATTTGGTGATTTCTGTACCTAAAAGTGGTTGTGCAAGCGCATCCCATGTTAATTCGGTTTGCAAAAAGGCTTCTGAACGTTCTGTTAATGAAGGTAAAACAGGTTTCAGATATGTCATCAGTACGCGGAATAAGTTAATACCCATTGTACAGATAGCTTGTAGCTGTGCATCTTGACCTTCTTGTTTTGCTACAACCCACGGCGCTTTTTCATCAATATAGCGGTTGGCTTCATCCGCTAATGCCATGATTTCACGAACTGCTTTACCAAATTCACGATTTTCAAATGACTGTGCGATAGTTTCTTTCATATCAACAAAGTGTTGATAAAGCTTAGCATCATCTAAAGAATCTGCTAATTTGCCATCAAAACGCTTGCTGATAAAACCTGCTGTACGTGATGCAAGGTTAACGACTTTATTAACAATATCGCTGTTAACACGTTGAACAAAGTCTTCTAAGTTTAGGTCAATATCATCAATGCGTGAGGAAAGTTTTGCTGCATAGTAATAGCGTAGGCAATCTGCATCAAAATGATCAAGATAAGCACGCGCTGTAATAAAGGTGCCACGAGATTTTGACATCTTCGCGCCATTTACAGTGACATAACCGTGAACAAACAGGTTGGTTGGCTTGCGGTATTCGCTGCCTTCTAACATGGCTGGCCAGAATAAGCTGTGGAAATAGACGATATCTTTACCAATAAAGTGATAAAGGTCTGCTTTGCTGTCTTTATTCCAAAACTCATCAAAACTTAAATCACCACGTTTTTCACATAAGTTTAAGAAAGAACTCATGTAGCCGATTGGTGCATCTAGCCATACATAGAAATATTTACCCGGTGCATCTGGGATTTCAAATCCAAAATAAGGTGCGTCACGAGTGATATCCCACTGTTGTAAACCGCTGTCGAACCACTCTTGCATTTTATTTGCAACTTGCTCTTGCAGAGCGCCAGAGCGTATCCACTCTTGTAACATATTGCTAAATGCAGGTAAGTCGAAGAAATAGTGCTCAGTTTCACGCATAACAGGCGTTGAACCTGATACAACAGAGCGTGGGTTGATTAATTCGGTTGGGCTGTAAGTAGAGCCACAAACTTCACAGTTATCACCATATTGGTCTGGCGCTTTACATTTAGGGCAAGTGCCTTTTACAAAGCGGTCAGGCAAAAACATGCCTTTTTCTTCATCATAAAGCTGAGAAATAGTTTTGCTTTTGATGTGACCATTTTTTTTCAGTGCAAGATAAATTTTAGTCGATAATTGGCGACTCTCTTCACTGTGTGTAGAGTGATAATTGTCGTAACTGATATTAAAGCCAGCAAAATCCTGCTGATGCTCTTTGCTCATTTCTTCAATCATGGCTTCTGGTGTAATACCCAGTTGTTGAGCTTTCAGCATAATTGGCGTGCCGTGGGCGTCATCAGCGCAGATGAAATGAACTTCTTTGCCGCGCATTCGTTGATAACGGACCCAGATATCAGCCTGAATGTGCTCAAGGATATGACCGAGATGAATTGAACCGTTAGCATAAGGTAACGCGCAGGTTACCAATAATTTATTCGCGACGTGAGACATAGTAAGGATCTTACTTCCATAAAATTAATAAAAGGGACTTTGATGTTAACCGATCCGTCATGATGTCGCTAGGGCAATAATCGAGTTTTTGCAAGAGAAATTTCAGTTGGCAAATTGAGGTAAGGCATTAACGTAGTCATCTACTATCTGATATGATAGATGCACTCATATATTTAATAAATAATGAAAACGAGAGGAGCCGGGATGAGTGATAAATCCCCCGAGCAGACCACCCCTGAGATTCTGAACGAAAAAGTTTCAGGTGTCTTGTCTACTTTTGAACACCCGACATTGAAGCGTAATCTGCTTTCTCTAAAAGCATTACATCAATGTGCGATGATTGACGATGTTCTTCATATCGAGTTAGTGATGCCATTTGTTTGGAAAAAACCTTTCCAAGTCCTAATCGAAGAAAAAACAGCTGAACTTCGCAACATCACTGGTGCAAAAGCCATTGAATGGAAACTCAAGCACAATATTTCAACCTTACGCCGTGCAAATGATCTACCAGGCGTTAATGGTGTGCGTAATATTCTTGCTGTGAGCTCTGGTAAAGGTGGCGTTGGTAAATCAAGTACAGCAGTTAACCTTGCATTAGCTCTTGCACAAGAAGGCGCTAAAGTAGGTATTCTTGATGCTGATATTTATGGGCCGTCTATTCCGAATATGTTGGGTACCACAATGGAGCGTCCAACGTCTCCTGATGGACAACATATGGCACCGATTATGGCTTATGGTTTAGCATCTAACTCTATCGGTTATCTAGTTACAGATGATAATGCAATGGTATGGCGTGGTCCTATGGCGAGCAAAGCATTAATGCAAATGCTCCAAGATACGCTGTGGCCTGATTTGGATTATCTCGTTATCGATATGCCGCCGGGAACAGGTGATATCCAATTAACCTTATCTCAAAATATCCCTGTAACCGCTGCGGTTGTGGTAACAACACCACAAGATATCGCGCTGGTGGATGCAATGAAAGGGATCGTCATGTTTAAGAAAGTCAATGTACCTGTATTAGGTATTATTGAAAACATGAGCGCACATATTTGTAGTAACTGTGGTCACCTTGAACCTATCTTTGGTACTGGTGGTGCGGCGAAATTGGCAGAGAAATATCATTGCCAATTATTAGGTCAAGTTCCTCTTCATATCTCTTTACGTGAAGACTTAGACCGTGGGCAACCAACAGTGATGCGTGATCCTGAAGGCGAGTTTGCTGATATTTATCGCGAAATCGCGTCAACAGTGTCTGCTCAAATGTATTGGGATGGCGATGCAATCCCAACGGAAATTTCTTTCCGCGCAGTGTAATGACAGTAAAATAATACGTTGAGTTATTTGCTGATTTAAATGGAGAGCCATTGGCTTTCCATTTTTTATATGCGATTTCCGACTGTTTTTGATAAAAAACGAATAGATTTCTGGTTTTACGCTGGAACCAGAGTGATTTCAAAACTATAATCTGCGCTAGCGTAATATTTACATATTATTACGTTATCCCTCTTTTTATTTCAAACCAGGTTTTTGATTATGGCTGACACAGCACATCAGTGCACAATTGTAGGTATCGCTGGAGCTTCTGCTTCGGGTAAAAGTCTTATTGCAAGTACACTTTACCGCGAATTAAGAGCGCAAGTAGGTGATCATAATATCGGGGTGATACCAGAAGATTGTTATTATCGTGACCAAAGTGATTTAACGATGGAAGAACGATATAAGGTCAATTATGACCACCCAAATTCGATGGATCACGCACTTTTATATCAGCATTTGTGTGAACTAAAAGCAGGAAAAACCATCGAACTCCCTCAATACGACTACGTTGCTCACACTCGCAAAACAGAATCCATTCCTTTTCAACCTAAAAAAGTTATTATCATTGAAGGCATCTTGTTATTAACAGATAAACGCCTGCGTGAAGAGATGGATTTCTCTATCTTTGTTGATACGCCATTAGATATTTGCTTAATGCGTAGAATTAAACGTGATGTGAATGAACGTGGACGTAGCTTAGACTCAGTCATTGAACAATATAATAAAACCGTTCGTCCTATGTTCTTCCAGTTTATTGAACCTTCTAAACAATATGCCGATATTATTGTACCTAGAGGGGGTAAAAACCGCGTTGCGATTGATATTCTGAAAGCAAAAATTGGGCAGTTCTGCGAATAATAGGTTCATTTGTGGGCAGCTTTCATGCATGATGAAACTGCCTGTTTAACTTGAAGAAGGAAATAAAATGCGATTATGCGACCGTGATATTATTCAGTGGCTGGATGAAGGTAAATTAGTCATTGAACCCCGCCCGCCCGTCGAGCGAATTAACGGCGCAACAGCAGATGTTTGCTTAGGAAATCAATTTCGTGTTTTCCAAGGTCATACTGCTGCTTATATTGATTTGAGTGGCCCTAAGGCTGAAGTGAACGCTGCGCTAGAACGTGTAATGAGTGATGAAATTGTGTTACCTGAAGGTGAAGCATTTTTCTTACATCCGGGTGAATTAGCGTTAGCGGTGACACTTGAGTCAGTCACTTTGCCTGATAATGTTGTTGGATGGTTAGATGGACGCTCATCATTAGCCCGTTTAGGTTTAATGGTACATGTTACCGCTCATCGTATTGATCCCGGCTGGCATGGACAAATCGTATTAGAATTTTTTAATTCAGGTAAACTTCCTCTCGCATTAAGACCAGGTATGGTTATTGGTGCATTAAGCTTTGAACCTATGTCTGGTTCTGCTGATAGACCTTATAATCGTCGTCAAGATGCAAAATATAAAAATCAACAAGGTGCTGTTGGTAGTCGGATTAGTGAAGATTAACTATCTTTATAATCATCATTATCATGTTCACTAAGCGGGTAATTATATGAAAAGGTTTTTGACAACACTGGCTATCTTGCTTGTGGTTATTTTTGCAGGCTTAACAGCGTTAGTTTTACTCATTAACCCGAATGATTTCCGTGGATACCTTGTTGAAAGGGTCGAAAAACAAAGCGGTTATAAACTCACATTACAAGATGATATGCGTTGGCATGTGTGGCCAAAGTTAAGCATTATCAGTGGTAAAATGTCATTGACAGCACCTGGTGCTGAAATGCCTTTTATTACTGCCGATAATATGCGTCTTGATGTTGAGTTATTACCGCTACTTTCCCATCAACTTGAAGTAAAAGAAGTCATGCTTAAAGGTGCCGTAGTTCGCCAAACACCTGAAAGTAAAGCCATTCCTAAAATATCACCACCTTCTACTCCTCGAGATATTTCTCACCCAGTTGTCGAACCTAGAGCCAATAATTGGCAGTTGAATATCGCCAAAGTAAAAATTTCAGACAGCTTAATTATTTGGCAAATGAAAGACGGTGAGCAACTTAATTTACGTGATATTGATTTATCGTTGAAAACAGACGAGAAAAAACAAGTTAGTCTTGAGATGAGCACGAAAGTGAATCGTGACCGTCGTGAGATCACGCTAAATGTTGCTGCTGATGTGGATATGAACAGCTATCCTTACCAAGTTACGGGTAAGATCACACAGTTAGATTACGCTTTATCAGGAGTTGAGATCCCTGAAAATGGAATTGCAGGAAGTTTAACTTCAGATTTTACGATCCAAAATGAGGGCGTAAGAAAAATTTCACTTGAGAACTTAAATCTCACAGCTAATGATAGTCAATTGCAAGGTAATATCAGTGCAGAATTTGCAGATGCTACTCGCTATCAAGTTGATTTAAAAAGTGAAATGCTAAATTTAAATACTTTATTGCCAGAATTAGCAACGGCTAAAGTATCAGAAAATGCGTTATTAGTGCCAACGACTGATAATCATATACCTCCTTCATTTTCATTATTTAGTACAGCCCATGCGGCACCAGCACCGAATGCCACCATTATGGCAAAACCGGTTATTACTTCAGTTACCATTGAAAATAAAGAATATGATCTAACGAGTTGGGGTGATATTGAGTTTACACTGAAATTAGCCCTGAATAAGCTTCTCTATAAAGATTTAGAGATTAACAATTTTAAAATTGATGCATTAAATAACCCTAATTCACTGAATATTCAAACCTTAACAGGAAAAATCCTTCAAGGTGATTTTTCACTGCCAACGGTTATTTCAACAAGCATTGTGCCAGCGCATATCAGCATGGATATCACAATGAACAATATTCCATTAGAGCCACTATTGCGTGTCTTTAATCAACCTGAAAATTTCAGTGGATTAATTTCAGCAAAAGGGAATTTAGAAGGAACGGGATATAACCGAAAAGCTTTTTATCGTTATTGGCAAGGTACACTTAATACCTCTGTTACCCAATTTAAAATGCAGGGATTAAATGTACCACAGGTTATTCAGCAATCAGTCGCTCAAGCGACGGATAAAGTGATTTACCCTGAAGATATCGAAAGTTATACCCAAGCAGATAATGTGATTGCCCAATTTAAGTTAGCACCCAAAGGAAAAGTAACCGTTAATTCACTTGATGCTCAAGCAGAGGCTTATCAAATTAAAGGGCAGGGCAAAGTGGATCTTCAACGCCATAATCTTGATGTGATGTTATTTGTTAATATCAAAAAAGGTTGGGGTAAAGAAAACGAATTTATCCGTCAATTGGCTAAAATTGAAATTCCATTAAGACTCTATGGTGATTGGGATGCGATTCAATATGAACTTAATATTGAAAAATTATTGCGCGATCAATTACAGCAAAAAGCCAAGCAAGCTATCGATAATTGGCTAAATAAACAAGATGCTGAAAGCCCTGAAGTAAAAGCACTTAATCAACTATTGAAGAAAATCTAGTTTCACGATTTTTAACTTCATCACATTCTTAATAAAAGCACACTATTTTGATAATCGTGTGCTTTTTGCCTTATATCTATCATTTAATTTATGTTTTGAATGAAAAATAAGCATTCGTGCTATATACATGCAAAAAAATAGTCGTTTTTTTTGATATATGTCATACACTGCAACGTTGCCTTTGGGCAGAGTGTGTCAATCGCACTAAACGCAAAAATGATGATAAAAATAAAAAACTTCATTTTATAAATGACTATTTTAGACAGGATAAATAAATGATTGAAATTCTTATCGGCGCCTTAGTTGCCGTAGGTGTTGGACGTTATATCGTAAAAGGCTATTCACCAACAGGCGTTTTAATGACGGGTGGTCTGTTATTACTGATCATCAGCGTAATTATGGGAAGGGCTGTTTTACCTGCGAGTGCGACTGCAACAGGCTATGGCTTAATTGATATTGTCGAGTATGTGAAAAATCTACTAATGAGCCGTGGTGGCGATTTAGGTATGATGATCATGATACTTTGTGGTTTCGCTGCTTATATGACGCACATTGGCGCTAATGATGTTGTTGTAAAATTAGCATCACGCCCACTAAAAATGATTAACTCACCTTATTTGCTGATGGTTGCGGCTTACATTGTTGCATGTTTGATGTCACTGGCTGTTTCATCAGCAACAGGTTTAGGTGTGTTATTAATGGCAACGCTGTTCCCTGTTATGGTGAATATGGGAATTAGCCGCGGAGCTGCTGCTGCAATCTGTGCGTCTCCAGCTTCTATTATCTTAGCGCCAACATCAGGTGATGTTATTTTAGCTGCTGAAGCATCTCAAATGCCGCTGATTGATTTCGCATTTAAAACCACATTGCCTATCTCTATTGCTGCAATTATGGGTATGTGTATCGCTCACTTCTTCTGGCAGCGTTATCTTGACCGTAAAGAGCATATCGAAACAGAAATGTTAGACGTGAATGAGATCAAAACTCACGCACCAAGTTTCTATGCAATTTTACCTTTCACGCCAATTATCGGTGTTCTCGTTTTTGATGGTAAATGGTTACCAGAACTTCATATCGTTGCCATTATTATTATCTGTATGATTTTAGCGGCTGTTATCGAATTTATTCGTAGTTTCAGCGCAAAACAAGTTTTTGAAGGCTTAGAAGTGGCTTACCGTGGTATGGCAGATGCATTTGCACAAGTTGTGATGTTATTAGTCGCTGCTGGGGTATTCGCTCAAGGTTTAACAACCGTTGGCTTTATCAATGCGTTAATTGAAGGTGCTCAGTCATTAGGCTCAGGTGCCATTGTGATGATGATTGCACTGGTATTAATTACCATGTTAGCGGCAATGACCACAGGCTCTGGTAATGCGCCATTCTATGCATTCGTTGAGTTAATTCCTCGTTTAGCAAGCAATATGGGTGTTAACCCAGCTTATTTAACCATCCCAATGTTACAAGCTTCAAACCTAGGTCGTACATTATCACCAGTTTCTGGTGTTGTCGTTGCCGTATCGGGTATGGCAAAAATTTCACCTTTTGAAGTGATGAAGCGTGTTTCTGTACCCGTATTAGTAGGGCTGGTTATTGTTATTGTTGCAACTGAAATTCTTGTACCAAGTACATTAGGTTAATTATTAACTCATTGAATTAATATTAAATTATTATTTTAAATTTTATTGGCGGGCTTTGTGTGAAAACAAAGCCCGTTTTTTATGGTACATAAAATGCAGATAAAAAATATCCGCCTTAAAGGCGGATATTTTGCTATTTGACAGGGACTACGCTTCGTCAACGTTTTCTTCGTCTTCTGGTGTAGGTTCAACAATTCGAACTTTATTAATTCTATGGTTGTTCACTTCTAACGGCTCAAATTCAATGCCATCAATAAGGATTTTCTCACCAACAGTTGGAACACGTTGTAAATGCTCCATTAATAAGCCTGCTAAGGTTTCATACTCACGTTTTTCATCCAGTTTGATTGGAATATAAAGCACTAAGTCTTCAAGTGGTGTAAAACCGTTTACAGTCCATGAACCGTCTTCGTTTTGAACCAAGTCATGACGTGAATCGTTTTCTTCAGAACTGACAGGTAAGTTACCTGCAATAGTTTCCATAACGTCAGTCAGCGTCACGATCCCTTCTACTGAACCAAATTCATCTACAACAAAAGCGAAGTGAGTGTGAGCACTGCGGAACTGTTCTAACGCTTGCAATAAAGATAAACCTTCAGGGAAAATCAAAGGTTGAGTGACCAATAAACGTAAGTTTAGAGGTTCATTACGCAACTGTTGATTCAGTAGTTGAATAACATTAACAACACCGACAGGTTCATCACCAGATTGTTCATCGGTGATCACTAGGCGAGAGTGAGGATCCTTTTCCAATAATTGGCGAATATCATCTTGTGTTGCATTTAAGTCTACGTATTCAACATCATGGCGAGACGTCATGATACTGTTAACATTACGTTGGCTTAAACCAAGCACACGTACAATCATTTGGCGTTCTTGAGGATCAAACACTTCTTCTGAACTGGAGACTAAATCAGATGTGTGAGGATCTAATTCAGAAGATTCAGGTTTACCATTAATAATACGTAGAACCGCTTCTGCTGTACGTTCACGCAAAGAGCGAGAAGCCGATAAGAAACGGCGACGGTTAAATTGTGCAAGCTGATTAAAGACTTCTATCATGATAGAGAAGCCAATCGCTGCATATAGGTAACCTTTTGGAATGGCGTAGCCAAAGCCTTCGGCAACTAATGCAAAACCAATCATCAGCAAGAAGCTTAAACACAAGATAACAATAGTTGGGTGGTTATTGACGAAATTTGTTAGAGGCTTACTTGCAAGGATCATCAAGAACATTGCAATAGTAACAGCCGCAATCATAACACCTAAATGATCAACCATACCCACAGCGGTTATCACTGAGTCAAGCGAGAATACCGCATCCAGCACGATAATTTGTGCAACGACAGACCAAAAGCTGGTCGTTTTGCGTTGTTTCCCTTCGTTGTGATCTTTACCTTCTAGCCGTTCATTAAGCTCCATTGTGGCTTTGAACAGCAAGAATATCCCTCCGAGAAGCATGATCAAGTCTCTTGCACTGAAAGGATGATCAAACAGTGTAATAAGAGGTTTTGTCAGAGTGATAAGCCAAGAGAGACTAAATAACAACACAATTCGCATAACAAGGGCACACAATAAACCTGTTATACGTGCTTTATCTCTTAGTTTTGCTGGGAGTTTATCTGCCAGAATAGCAATGAAAACAAGGTTATCAATACCAAGTACGATTTCGAGAACAATTAAGGTGGAGAGTCCTACCCAGATTGTCGGATCTAAGATCCATTCCATACAGTTTGTTTTACCTTCTATAAAGACGGCATATGCCGACTTGAGAATAATGAGCAATTTGAAGGAATTTTTCAATAAATTATTATTAGTAACAGGGGAATAATTTCATTTTGTCTAAAAGATTGTGATACCAATTACATCAATAACTACCACCAAGTGAGAGAGTGAGTTACTATGTGATCAGGTTAACAAATTGTCAGTACATTGATACTGGCAGGTTTATTTTCAGACGGGAGTTATTTTCATGTCCAAACAGCAAATCGGCGTGGTTGGTATGGCAGTTATGGGACGTAACCTTGCGCTAAATATTGAAAGCCGTGGTTATTCTGTATCTATTTACAACCGCTCAAGCGATAAAACTAACGAAGTTATCGCTGAAAATCCAGGTAAAAAACTGGTTCCGAATTATTCTATTGAAGAGTTTGTTGATTCGTTAGAAAAACCGCGCCGTATTTTATTAATGGTAAAAGCGGGTGAAGCAACGGATAAAACAATTGCTGCATTGACACCGCATTTAGATAAAGGCGATATCCTTATCGATGGCGGAAATACTTTCTTTAAAGATACTATTCGTCGTAACCGTGAATTATCAGCGCAAGGCTTTAACTTCATTGGTACAGGTGTTTCTGGTGGTGAAGAAGGTGCATTAAAAGGCCCTTCAATCATGCCTGGCGGACAAAAAGAAGCTTACGAATTAGTTGCTCCTATCCTTGAAAAAATTGCGGCTGTTGCTGAAGGTGAACCTTGTGTAACTTATATCGGTGCTGATGGTGCGGGTCACTATGTGAAAATGGTTCATAACGGTATCGAATATGGCGATATGCAGCTAATTGCAGAAGCGTATTCAGTATTAAAACATTCACTAGGCCTAACTAATGAAGAATTAGCAGAAACCTTCACCGAGTGGAATAAAGGCGAATTAAGCAGCTATCTAATTGAAATTACAGCTGATATCTTCCGTAAGAAAGATGACGAAGGTAAATATCTTGTAGATGTTATTCTTGATGAAGCGGCAAATAAAGGTACAGGTAAATGGACTAGCCAAAGTTCTTTAGACTTAGGTGTGCCAGTTACTCTTATTACTGAGTCTGTGTTTGCTCGTTATATCTCTTCATTAAAAGATCAACGCGTTGCTGCATCTAAAGTATTATCAGGCCCAACACCTAAAGCATTCTCAGGTGATAAAAAAGCCTTTATTGAAAATGTTCGCCGTGCACTGTATTTAGGTAAAATTGTCTCTTATGCTCAAGGCTTCCAACAACTGAAAGCAGCATCAGACGAATATAACTGGGATTTAAACTACGGTGAAATAGCGAAGATTTTCCGTGCGGGTTGTATCATCCGTGCTCAATTCCTGCAAAAAATTACAGATGCCTATAACGAAGATGCAAGTATTGCAAATCTGCTGTTAGCACCATACTTTAAACAAATCGCTGACGATTACCAACAAGCTCTGCGTGATGTTGTTTGTTATGGCGTACAAGCAGGTATTCCTACTCCAACATTCTCTGCGGCTATTTCTTACTACGATAGCTATCGTGCAGAAGTGTTACCAGCAAACTTAATCCAAGCTCAACGTGACTACTTTGGTGCGCATACTTATAAACGTACTGATAAAGATGGCGTATTCCATACCGAGTGGATGGAATAAATAAGATTAAATATTCGGTTATTTTAATCGAAATATAACAAATAAAAGGTGCTCAAATAGAGCACCTTTTTTATAGATGTGACCCGCCCTAAATAAGGTTGAGACTTTTCCAATCTATTGCTCAGAGACTTTCACATAATGAGGTTCTTCATTTACATTATCAGAGACTAAATTATCATTAGCAAAGTCTTCTCTGGATATTTTGCCACTAAAAATATCATTCATTCTCTCTTTATCAAGTGCATTTTCCCAACGAGCGACAACAATGCAAGCACAAGCATTACCGACAATATTGGTCAATGCACGGCATTCTGACATAAAGCGATCTATACCTAAGATAAGCGCCATACCTGCGACTGGAACACTAGGTACAACCGATAGCGTTGCTGCTAAGGTAATAAAGCCCGCGCCAGTGACACCCGCTGCACCTTTTGAGCTGATCATGGCAACAAACAGTAACGTAATTTGTTCTGTTAACGACAAATCAACGCCTGTTGCTTGAGCGATAAATAAAGCCGCCATAGTCATATAGATATTGGTGCCATCTAAATTAAAGGAATAACCTGTAGGAATAACTAAACCCACGACAGATTTTTTACAGCCCAGTTGCTCCATTTTACTCATTAATGTGGGTAGTGCGGCTTCAGATGAAGAGGTACCTAATACTAACCATAACTCGTCTTTAATGTATTTAATTAAAGAGAGAATGGAGAAGCCGTTATATTTGGCAACAGCACCTAATACCACGAGTACAAAAAGTAATGCAGTAAGGTAAAAAGTAATCACTAACAACATTAAATTGCCAATAGAAGAAATACCATATTTACCTATGGTAAACGCCATGGCACCAAAGGCACCAATAGGTGCTAACTTCATTAGCATACCAACCATCTTAAAGATGGGGTCGCAAAGATGCTGTAAGAATTTTAATACAGGTTCACCCTGTGAGCCTATTGATGCTAATGCTAGACCAAAAATCACAGAAACAAACAATACTTGCAAGATATTGCCGTTAACTAATGGGCTAACGATAGTATCTGGGATGATATTCATTAGAAAACTAACAAGAGAAGAGCTGTGTGCTTGTGTGACATACATTTCTACTCGGCTACTATCTAATGATTCAGGAGAGATATTTAAACCATCACCAGGGCGAATAATATTAGCGGTTATTAATCCAATAATCAGCGCAATAGTTGAAAAAGTTAAGAAGTAAATCATTGATTTACCTGCTACTTTTCCTACTGTTTTCATATTGTTCATGCCAGCAATACCGGTGACGACTGTTAAGAAAATCACAGGTGCAATAATCATTTTGACGATTTTGATAAAACCATCACCTAGCGGTTTGAAGGATTCACCCACATCAGGATAAAAATGACCAAGCAAAATACCTAGAATGATAGCGATAATCACTTGGACATATAACACACGATAAAAGGGGAGCTTGCGGGATGAAATCTGCATAAAAATTCCCTGTAACTGAAAGATATTGACTAAATAAAAAAGAAATTATGATGTAAATTATTATTTACATTTATTTTGTTGTGACAGGTAACTTAAAGGTATGAGTAAATCAGGTCAATAAAATAAAGTTGATTTTATCAAATATTGTGCTCTTCATCTAAAAAATTAGATTTAATTTCAGTTTATTGCTATTTGTGGAATTTATTTTTCTTAAATCAATAAGTTAATGAAATTATATTTTGTTTTAATTTATTGTATTTATTTAACAATATGTGTATTTAGCTTTGTTTTTTAGTGAATAAAATGATTTAAATGTAAAAAATATGAAAGGTAAGTAGTGAGAAAAGAGATTGGATGTAATGCTTTGTTTTTATTTAATTATTTTAAAAAAAGAGCGCATAAGCGCTCTTTTATGGATTATAGAAAATGATTTTTATTTTACTGGGATCTTAATTGAGTTATCAGACTCAATATTAATAGGAGCTAATGGAGCATCTTCAACAAATTCGCTTGATGCTCTACCACTAAAGACATCATTCATTCTTTCTTTATCTAAGGCATTTTCCCAACGAGCAACAACGATACAGGCACAAGCATTACCAACAAGATTGGTCAATGCGCGACACTCTGACATAAAGCGGTCAATCCCTAGAATTAATGCCATACCTGCAACGGGAACACTAGGTACAACGGATAAGGTTGCCGCTAAAGTAATAAAGCCAGCACCAGTAACACCCGCAGCACCTTTTGAACTTATCATTGCGACTAAGAGTAGAGTGATTTGTTCTGTTAATGAAAGCTCAATACCTGTGGCTTGTGCAATAAATAGAGCCGCCATGGTCATATAGATATTAGTACCATCTAAGTTAAAGGAGTAACCCGTTGGAATAACTAAGCCGACGACTGATTTTTTACAGCCTACATTTTCCATTTTACGCATTAAGCTAGGTAAAGCTGCTTCTGAAGAAGAAGTACCTAATACTAACCAAAGTTCATCTTTAATATATTTAATTAAAGAGAGAATAGAGAAGCCATTATATTTTGCAACAGCGCCTAACACGACAAGAACAAACAATAATGAAGTAATGTAGAAAGTCAGAACAAGCAATACTAAGTTACTGATTGATGAAATACCGTACTTTCCGATGGTAAAGGCCATGGCACCAAAAGCGCCGATAGGTGCTAATTTCATTAGCATACCGACCATTTTGAATACTGGCTCTGAGAAGTTTTGTAAGAACTTAAGAACTGGCTCGCCACGAGTCCCTATAGAGGCTAGTGCGATACCAAAGACCACAGAAACAAACAGTACTTGCAGAATATTGCCGTTAACTAATGGGCTGACAACAGTATCAGGGATGATATTCATTAAGAAACCAACAATAGAAGAATCATGGGCTTTTGCGACATAACTTTCTACTTTGCTCGCATCTAATGAAGCAGGAGAGATATTTAAACCATCACCTGGGCGAATAACATTTGCAACGATTAACCCAATAATTAATGCAATGGTAGAGAAAGTCAGGAAGTAAGCCATGGATTTACCCGCAACTGTACCTACCGCTTTCATATTATTCATACCTGCAATACCAGTGACGACTGTTAAAAAGATAACAGGTGCGATGATCATTTTTACAATTTTGATAAATCCATCACCAAGTGGTTTAAAGGATTCACCCACATCAGGGTAAAAATGCCCGAGCAAGATACCAAGTAAGATGGCAACGATAACTTGCACATAAAGCACTTTATAAAGCGGTTGTTTTTTAGTTGAAGTTTGCATGAAGATTTCCCTGCACCTATTGGTACATTGTTTATATATTTATTTGTATGTTAGAAAATAACTGAGTTGTAAATAGAATTTTACATTATTGTATTTTTATTGATGCTAACTTAAATGTACTACTAAATCAGGTCAATAAAATAAAATCTATTTAGTTAATTATTGAGTGCTGAATCGAAAAAAATAATTTAAATTTTCTACTTAGTACATTTTATAGTGTTATAGCTAAGGTAATGTGGAATTTATGGGATTTATTCTGAATTTTTGATTATTTTTAGTGTTAAGTGCTAACTGTGCTTTGGATTAGATTATCTAATATTGCTTTTAAGTGTGTAAATAAATACATACAGCAAGAATTGTTATCATGTTAACAATTACCCTTGGCTAAATTTATCTCTAGGGTAATTGTTAAATATAAGTTGGCTGTTTTTATTATTCGTTTTCTTCATCACGAATAAAAGAGATTAATTCAGGTTGTGCAATGCGTTTGTAATCTTGCGTATTCAGAATAATAGAACGCTCTAATGTGCCTGCATTAAAAGCTAACTCATTAAAGCGTTCAAAAAGCAAAGGGTCAGCGACAAGCTTCAATGCAGGGTGAAAACTAAAAGGGGGAATTGCACCAAATACGCATTGGGTAAGATCATCCACTTCTTTAGGGCTTGCCAGCGATGCTCTTGTTCCACCAATTTGGTGAGCGAGTTTTGACAGATCAGCTTGTTTATCGGCGGGTAATATTGCAAGAACATATTGTTTAACGCCGTTACCTTTTATATGGCAAACAAGTCCTTTTGCTCCCTGTCCTAATTGTGTTCCTCTGATTTTTGCAACTTCTTCAGAACGACCTGCGGTAGGGTGTTCCATAATACGGTAAGTGGCGTGGTTTTTATCTAATAAAGCAGTAAGTTGCTCAAAAATAGTCAAAGACATCAATGACTCCTGAATTTAATAAGTTATTTCTTTGATGTCATTATACGACTTTAAAAAAAATATTCTGCTGTGATGTTCACGGCTGGTTTTGATTATTTTGATAAGCTTTTCAAATTATTTTGTTACAAATGATAATATGTTAATAGTATTATCCTATTGAATTAATAGGGTAATTGGGCTTCTTTATTTAATTACCTGTAATAAAATGATAAACAAATTGATATTTATTCATTATTTTGATGATGATCAATTTAAGAACAAAAAGAATAGAACATATTAAAACGTAGATTTAATTACTAAAAAGGAAGTCAATAATGGCAGTTTCAACATTCTATATCCCTTCTGTAAATAAAATTGGTGCTGGTTGCCTTGCTGATGCTGTAAGTTCAATGAAAGACTTCGGTTTTCATAAAGCGTTGATCGTCACTGATAGCATTTTAAATCAACTAGGTGTTGTTGATAAAGTAAGTAAGTTACTGACAGAGGCTGGTATTTCTAGCGTTACTTATGATGGTACTGCACCGAACCCTACTGTTGAAAACGTAGAAGCGGGTTTAGCTCTGCTGAAAGAACATCAATGTGACTGTGTGATTTCTTTAGGTGGTGGTTCACCACATGATTGTGCTAAAGGTATCGCGTTAGTGGCTTCTAATGGTGGAAAAATTGCAGATTATGAAGGTGTTGACCGTTCAGCTAAACCGCAATTACCACTGATTTCAATTAATACCACAGCAGGTACAGCATCAGAAATGACACGTTTTTGTATCATCACAGATACTGCGCGTCATATCAAAATGGCTATCGTTGATAAAAACGTGACACCAATCTTATCTGTAAATGATTCAGAGTTAATGATTGGTATGCCAAAAGGTTTAACCGCTGCAACAGGTATGGATGCATTAACTCATGCTGTTGAAGCGTATGTTTCAATTGTTGCAAATCCAATCACTGATGCGTGTGCATTAAAAGCCGTTGCTATGATCAGCGGATCTTTACGTAAAGTTGTTGATAATGGTGGTGATGCAACAGCGCGTGAAAACATGGCTTACGCACAGTTCTTGGCAGGTATGGCATTTAATAACGCTTCTTTAGGTTATGTACATGCTATGGCTCACCAATTAGGTGGTTTCTATAACTTACCTCATGGTGTGTGTAATGCGGTTTTATTACCACATGTTCAAGCTTATAACATTCAAGCAGCAGCAGGTCGTTTAAAAGATATCGCACAAGCTATGGGTGTTGATGTTTCTGCAATGAGCGATGAGCAAGGCGCGAAAGCGTGTATTGAAGAAATTCGTAAAATGGCTAAAGATGTTGGTATTCCAGCAGGTCTGAAAGAATTAGGCGTGAAAGAAGAAGATTTCAAAACATTAGCTGAAAATGCGCTGAAAGACGCTTGTGCAATCACTAACCCAGTTCAGGGTTCTGAAAGTGATGTTATCGAGTTATTCCGCCAAGCAATGTAATGCTTAGAAAATAAAAAGCTAATTAAGCTATTACTTTTAATTTTTCTTAAAAATGAAGCCGATACTTTATTTTGTATCGGCTTTTTTCATCTTTATTAAGGTGATATTAATTACTCTGCTTTTTTATGGCGTTCTTGTAGGCAACCGATAACATCAGTGAGTGATAATGATTGGTCTTGCAGTAATACCATTAAGTGATAGAGCAAGTCTGAGGCTTCATTTTTTAGCTCTTCTCTGTCATTAACAGTTGCGGCCAGCGCTGTTTCTACACCTTCTTCGCCCACTTTTTGCGCTATTCGTTTTGTACCACTGGCATAAAGGCGGGCAGTATAAGAGCTATCTGGTGAGGCATTTTTACGTTCACGTAATAAATTTTCAAGCTCGTAGAGGAATCCCCACTGGCTTTGTGCAGGCGCAAAGCAACTCTCAGTACCATTATGGCAAGTTGGACCAATCGGATTGGCTAAAATAAGTAAAGTATCGTTATCACAGTCAGGATAAATATTGACTAATTTGAGAAAGTTGCCTGAGGTTTCACCTTTTGCCCATAAACGCTGTTTAGTGCGTGAATAGAAGGTAACATTTCCACTTTCTAGAGTGACATTTAATGCTTCTTTGTTCATGTAACCTAGCATTAATACATCACCTGAAATGGCATTTTGGATAACCACAGGCATGAGATTATCGACTTTTTTCCAATCTAGTTGCGCTACTGTTTCACTATTCATTATATTCTTACCTTAACGTCATTCTTTGCAAGATACTGTTTTAATTCGTTGATATTAATTATTTGTTTATGAAAAACAGAGGCTGCAAGAGCGCCATCAACATTGGCTAATTTAAATGCATCAAGAAAGTGTGACATTTCACCCGCACCGCCAGAGGCAATAAGAGGAACATCTGCAACTTGGCGTACTTGAGCTAATTGTTTCAAGTCATAACCTTGTCTGACACCATCTTGATTCATCATATTTAAAACAATTTCACCTGCACCTAATCGCTGAACTTCACGTACCCAATCAAGGGTTTTCCAGTGTGTTTGCTGAGTACGTTTTTCATCACCTGTGAATTGATAAACTAAATATTCGCCTGTTTTTTCGTCGAACCATGTATCAATACCCACAACAACACATTGCACACCATAACGTTCAGCAAGGCGCGAAATAAGAGAGGGATCTGAAAGTGCAGGTGAATTAATTGATATTTTATCTGCACCAAAAGAGAGAATTTTCCCAGCATCTTCAATAGAGCGAATACCACCAGCAACACAAAATGGAATATCAATCACTTCAGCAACGCGCGATACCCAGCTTTTATCAACCACACGACCATCAGAAGAGGCGGTAATATCGTAAAATACCAGTTCATCAGCGCCTTCTTTGGCATAGCGTTCAGCAAGAGGGACAATATCACCAATGATTTCATGATTACGAAATTGAACACCTTTAACGACCTGTCCATCACGAACATCAAGACAAGGTATTATGCGTTTTGCCAACATGATATCGCCTCTTTTAATGTAAATTTGCCTTCTAATAATGCTCTACCAACAATAATACCGGCAACACCTGATGCTGGAAGATCTGCGATATCTTGTAAATCACCAATACCGCCCGAAGCTTGGAATAAAATATCAGGGAAACGCTGGCTAATTTCTTTATACAGTTCAACGTTAGAACCTGCTAATGTGCCATCACGAGAAATGTCGGTACACAACACATGTTTTAATCCCACACTTTGATAAAGCTTGATGATCTCTTCAAGAGTATAAGGGGAGTTCTCTTGCCAACCACTGACAGCTACCCACTTTTTGCCTTGTTTATCAATGCGAACATCAAGGGCTAACACAATGGCATTTGCACCATAGCGCTCAAACCATGTTTTCACCATTTCAGGCTGGCTAACTGCGGTAGAGCCAATAACAACACGGCTTGCACCTGCTTCTAATAGCGATTTCACATCATCTTCAGTGCGAATACCACCACCGACTTGTACAGGGACATTGACACAAGCAACAAGTTCTTTTAACAGTGGAATTTGGCGAGCAGACGGATCTTTTGCCCCCGTTAAATCCACTAGGTGAAGTAGCTTTGCGCCATCTTTTTCATATTGTTGGTAGCGTGTCAGCGGATTATCATCATAATCACGCTGTTTTGCATAATCACCCTGATGAAGACGAACTACTTTCCCATCAATTAAATCTAATGCTGGAATAATCATAACGGATTACATCTCCAAAAAATTCTTGATAAGTTGAGCGCCCGCTTTACCTGAACGTTCTGGGTGAAATTGCACTCCATAAAAATTATCTTTTTGAATTGCGCTACTAAAGCGAGAGCCGTATTCAGTTTCAGCAATCGTCGATTCATTGAGCGCTAGAGCGTAGCTATGAACAAAATAGAACCAAGCATTGTCATCAAGTGAACGAAAAAGAGGATGTCCTGGTTTTGCTAATACTTGATTCCAACCCATATGAGGCAATGGTAAACCCGCTGTATCAAGCTTATCTATGGTGCCATCAACTAAACCTAATAAAGGAATATCTTTACCTTCCTCGCTTAGTGAAGCCAATATTTGCATACCTAAACAAATACCTAAAACTGGTTGTGTTAAGGCTTTAATTAAAGGAATTAGCTCACGAGCTTTGAGCTGTTCCATTGCTGCTCTCGCTGTTCCTACTCCGGGTAAAAAGAGTTTATCTGCAGATAACACCACGTTTTTTTCATAGGACACAATTGGATCATAACCGAGTCGCTTAACAGCGTAAGCGACAGAGGCTAAATTGGCACAACCCGTATCAAGAATAACCACTTTCATCACAGAACACCTTTTGAGCTTGGTAACGTATTTCCTTCAACACGAATGGCTTGGCGCAATGTACGACCAAAGACTTTAAATAAGCTTTCAGCTTTGTGGTGATCGTTTTTACCTTTCGATTTCAGGTGCAACGTGCAACCCATGGTGTAGGAGAGGGAACGGAAAAAGTGTTCAATCATCTCTGTACTTAAATCACCGACGCGTTGATATTTAAATTCGGCTTTGTACTCAAGGTGTGGACGACCAGAAATATCTAACGCACAACTTGCAAGGCACTCATCCATTGGTAATGTAAAACCAAAGCGAGCAATACCTCGTTTATCACCTAATGCTTCACGTAATGCTTCACCCAAAGCAAGACCGGTATCTTCCACAGTGTGGTGATCATCAATAACTAAATCACCTTTTACATTGATATTCATGCGAAAACCGCCGTGTGTGGCAATTTGATCAAGCATGTGATCAAAGAAACCAACACCAGTGCTGATCTGACTATCACCTTCGCGATCTAGCCAGATATCAATGGCGATTTGTGTCTCTTTTGTTTTTCGCTCAACGTGAGCGTAGCGATCTTTTTTCGTCAGTTGTTCTGTAATGACCGCCCAATTGAGTTTATCGGCATTATAAAGCATGCCTTTGATACCCATATTTTCAGCTAGCTGAATATCAGTTTGTCTATCGCCAATAACATAACTGTTATCTTTATCTAGTGCGCCATCAACTAAATATTGGGTGACAAGCCCTGTTTCTGGTTTGCGACAAGGGCAGTTGTCTTCAGGTTTATGAGGGCAAATTAAAACATCATCAAATGTGATCCCTTGTGATGAAAAAATCTGCATCATTAAATTATGAGGAGGATCGAAATCTGCTTGAGGAAAACTTTCTGTGCCTAATCCATCCTGATTTGTGATCATAATGAGTTTATAACCTGCTTTTTGTAGCGCAGTCAGTGCGGGGATCACGCCGTTTTCAAAGGCAAGTTTATCGAGTCTATCAACTTGGTAATCTGTGGGCGGTTCCGTGATTAAAGTACCATCACGGTCGATAAAAAGAATTTTTTGGCTCATGGTTGAGATCCCTCAGTTGCGATTTTTTGTTGTTATCGTTTTTAATGTTTTATACGTTTGCAGTTTGAATATTTTTTATGGCATTAATCACGCTATCACATTCTTCTGCTGTACCGATAGAAATACGCAAACAGCCATTAAGCCCATATTGACGTTGTTGATCGCGTAAAATAATCCCTTGTTCCCATAAAGTACGGAAAACCAGATTAGCATCAGTGAATTTCACTAAAATATAGTTGGTTTCACTGTTATAAACCTGTTCTACATTAGGCAATTTTTTTAACATATCAGATAAAATGCTTCTGTTACGTGTAATTTCTGCCACTCGTTTTTTCATTATCTCAATACTTGCTTCTGTTAATGCTTGCGCAGCAATATCTGCAACAGGTGTTGAAAGTGGGTACGGTGCGATCACCTTTAGTAATAATTCAATGACCGGCGGGTTGGCAAGCGCAAAGCCACAACGAAGCCCTGCTAAAGCAAAAGCTTTCGATAAGGTTCGCAAAATAACTAAATTCGGATAATCTTCAAGCCATGAAACAATTGACGCTTGTGGGCAAAATTCAATATAAGCTTCATCGACTGCTACAATCGCTTTGTCTTTCGCCAACGCTAATACATCCCGAATAAGAGAAGGATTAACAATATTTCCAGTTGGATTATTTGGGCTGCATAGGTAGATAAGTTTTACATTATCAAGCTGTGACGCTATTGCTTTAACATCAGGGCTCCAATCAGCAAGTGTAGGGACAACACGCTGCTCTATACCAAAGGTTTCAGCACTAACGCTATACATACCGTAAGTAGGAGGGCAATAAAGTACAGCATCTTTACCTGGCTCACAAAAAGCGCGAATAAGTAGTTCAATCGCTTCATCTGCACCACGGCTAACTAAGACTTGATTCGCATTCACACCTACGTATGCAGCATAACGATTGATCACATTAACAGGTTGGCATTCAGGGTAACGATTTAAGTTTTTTTCATTAAAAGTAAAGTCAGGCGCGATAGGGTATTCATTGGCATTTAACCACACAGAACCATTTCCACCTAAGCGTCGAGCAGATTGATAAGGTGTTAATTCTCGTACATTTTTTCTTGCAAGTGTATTGATATCAAATTCAGTTTTCATCACTCTTTTTCCCCTGAGCTAAAGCGTTAACGCGAAGTGTGACAGCATTTTTGTGTGCGGTGAGTTGTTCTGCTTGCGCTAATATTTCAATAGTCTGTGCTAAATCAGATAAACCTTGTGCTGTGAGTTTCTGTACTGTCATACGTTTCATAAAATCAGCTAAGCCTAAGCTTGAGTAGGTTGCTGTATAGCCATAAGTCGGTAGAACGTGATTAGTACCAGAAGCATAATCTCCCGCAGATTCAGGCGACCAAGCACCAAGAAAAACAGATCCAGCGCTGGTAATGCTATCAACACGGCTATCAGCATCATTAGTTTGAATAATTAAGTGTTCTGGACCATAGCTGTTACTAATTTCAATACACTGGTCGAGATCACGAGTAATAATGACGCGGCTTTCTGCAAGTGCTTGTTTAGCGATTTCAGCGCGGCTTAATAGCGCCAGTTGTGTTTCTGTTTCAGCAATAACGGCTTTAGCGAGTGTTTCATCAGGTGTTAATAACACAACTTGTGAATCAGGGCCGTGTTCAGCTTGTGAAAGTAAGTCAGCGGCAATAAATGCAGGATTTGCATCCGCATCAGCAATCACTAATACTTCAGAAGGGCCTGCTGGCATATCGATTGCAGCACCTTGTAGTGATTGACTTGCTTGGCGTTTGGCTTCAGTGACATAGGCATTACCAGGGCCAAAAATTTTATCAACCTTAGGAATAGATTCAGTACCAAATGCCATAGCTGCAATCGCCTGTGCACCACCTACTTGGAAAATTTCATCAATACCAATTTGTTGAGCAATATATAAAATTTCATCAGCAATAGGGGGCGGCGAGCAAAGAATAACTTTGCGACAACCCGCAATACGGGCTGGAATACCTAACATCATTACTGTTGAGAGTAATGGTGCCGAACCTCCCGGAATATAAAGCCCTACCGCATCAATGGGTCTGCTTACTTGTTGGCAAAATACACCCGGCTGAGTTTCCACGTTGATAGTGTTAGGAATTTGAGCCTCATGAAAGCGACGAATATTATTCATCGCCTGTGCTATTGCCTGTTTTATTTTGCTATCAAGTCTTGATGAGGCTGCATCAATTTGCGATTTTGACACCAAAACACTTTCCGGCGCTGCCTTATCGAATTTTTGGCTGAGTGCTTTAAGCGCTTTATCTCCATCATTGCGTACCTGTGAAATGATGCTAGCAACTTGTTCTGTAATTGAACCTGATGCAGAAATTGCAGGGCGAGTTAATAGCACTTGTTGCTGTTCTTTAGTGCATTTATTCCAGTAAGTTAATGTATTAAAACCCGTTTTCATCATTTCACCTTATTCCATCATTTTTTCAATTGGTAAAACAAGAATTGAACTTGCACCTAATGCTTTAAGTTTTTCCATTGTTTCCCAGAATAGGGTTTCGCTACTTACCATGTGCATTGCAACGCGATTTTGGTCACCCGCCAAAGGTAAAATAGTCGGTCTTTCAGCTCCCGGAAGTAATGCAATGACATCTTCAAGACAATCACTTGGTGCGTGTAACATAATGTATTTTGATTCTCGAGCTTGAATAACGCCTTGAATACGCGTTAATAAGCGGTCGATAAGTGCTTGTTTATCGGTTTCCATGTCACCATCGCGTTGGATCAAACAGGCTTTTGAGCGATAAATCACTTCAACTTCTTTTAAACCGTTGGCTTCTAATGTTGCACCAGTAGAAACTAAGTCGCAGATAGAGTCAGCAAGACCTGCACGAGGGGCAACTTCAACAGAGCCATTTAATAAACAGGATTTAAACTTGATGCCTTTTTGGTCTAAATAGCGTTTGAGCAGATTTGGATAGGAGGTTGCTATACGAGTATTATTTAAGCATTCCACACCCTGATAATCGAAATCAACAGGGGTTGCGAGAGATAAGCGACAGCCACCGAAATCAAGACGACGTAGTGTCAGATAATTTGGGTTTTCACCTTGTGAACGACGCTTTAATAGCTCTTCTTCTAAAACGTTTTCACCAATGATCCCTAAATCAACAACGCCATCCATTACCAATCCTGGAATATCGTCATCTCTAACACGCAAAATATCGATTGGCATATTTTCAGCGTAAGCAATCAGGCGCTGTTGATTTAAGTTAATTTTGATGCCACAACGTGCTAAAAGAGCACGAGAATCATCGCTTAAACGTCCTGATTTTTGCATTGCGATCCTTAATCTTGCTTTATCTAACATAATATTACCCTATCATTGTCCATATTTTTGTTATGAAAATTAGCTATAAAAAAACCCCGGAAGTTGCCTTCCGGGGTTTTTATTGTTTGTCTGCATTCAGACCACCGGAAGCGTTTCTTAAACGTCTTCCAGCACTCATCGCCTGAAAGACTAGTCAGGGTGATGGTGATGATGGTGGTTTAGTTGAATGCTATACATAATTATTTTCCTAGCTAATAACACTATTTGTTATTTAATAATGCCCGTTACTGTTAATCTGTATTTAGTAACCTGCATTTAGAATTTGTCTGCCTTTCAACCTACATGATTTACAAAGCAGAAAGCAACCTATTTTTTAATAATAATTTAATTATTTTATAACCTTTTGTTTTTAATGTAATTTTAATATTTCTCTTATTTACTTAATGGAACAAGTAGGCGAGTATATAGGGAGATGCTAAACGTTCACGAAATATAAGTAGTATTTATAAGTAATGGCGAAACTAAAATTTTATAGCATACTTTGACTAAGCCATTTAAGTAGGGGAGCAAAATGAAACGAATAACCATCGTAGGATTAGGTTGGTTAGGTTTACCACTTGCCGTTGCGTTGCGTGATGCAGGCTATCAAGTTAAAGGGACTAAAACCACTGAAGATGGTGTAGAAGCAGCAAGAATGAGTGGCATTGACTGCTGTTTAGTGAATTTAACACCCGCAATTGAATGTGATAGAGATGATTTTGATTACTTAATGGAAACTGACGTTCTCATTATCACGTTACCACCAAGTGCTGCTGGTGGAGGTTATGATTATGTTGAAGCCATTCAGACGCTGGTGGATAGCGCAATGTCTCGCCATGTTACGAGAGTCATTTACATTAGCTCTACTTCTGTATATGGCAATCAAACAGGTAATATCACGGAAGAAATGGATATTCGACCAGAAACACAATCAGCAAAAATGTTAGCAGAAGTTGAGAACTGGCTACATCGTTTACCGTTGACTACAGTTGATATTCTTCGATTAGCAGGATTAGTCGGGCCGGGTCGTCATGCAGGACGTTTTTTATCAGGTAAAAAACAGGTAAAAGGCGCTCATCAATGCGTTAACTTAGTCCACTTAGACGATGTGATTTTTGCAGTTGAACAACTTCTTGCGCAGAATGAAGGTGGCCATTTATATAATTTATGTGCTCCAATTCACCCTAAAAAGAAAGAATTTTATTCAAGAGTGTCGAATCAACTCGATCTTATTCCGCCAGAATTTGTTGAAGAAGAGAAGCCTTTAATACGAGAAATTGATGGTCAGGAGATCTGTCGAGATCTTGGATTTCATTACCATTATCCAGATCCCGACAAAATGCCAATGAATTAACTTAATTTACAGGCAATAACACGATATCACGGAAAATAGGTCTTTCACTTAATTGTGCAAACCAACGCTCAATGTGAGGGAAGTTAGGTCTATCTTTGCAAACTTCAAGCCACGGGTAGACCAATGGTGCGATCGCCATATCGGCAAGAGAGAATGCATCTCCTGCGAAATAAGTTGTTTTTGCAAGTTGGTCGTCAGCAATTTTGATTAATTTATTAAGCTTCTCTTTCAACGCGTTAACAATCTCAGGATTTTGCTGCTCTTTAGGCGTGCGAACAATCATGATCATCATTTGTTGAATGGGAGAAAATAGGCTGCCATTTGACCAATCCATCCATTTTTCTACATTTGCTCGTTGTTTCGGATCAATGGGATAGAGGGTATTATTGTCATATTTTGTACATAAATAACGAATAATGGTATTAGACTCCCATAAAGCAAAGTCATCATCTTGTAAGGTTGGAATAGAAGCGTTGGGATTCATCGCTAAATAATTTGCTTCATTGAGTCCACCAAAAGGGCCACCAACGTCGATTTGTTCATAAGGAACATTTAATTCTTTTAAGCACCAAAGAACTTTTTTAACGTTAGATGAGTTTTTTCTACCCCAGACTTTTAACATAAAGGTCTCCTAAACCACGATAAGTAATAAAATTTCCCTCTATAGGGCGCTAAATATGAATATAAGATAAATCTCTATATATCAATGTTGGCGTCTTATTCCAGAAAGCCATATAGTAGGAAAGCTTTAACAAATTGATATAAAAGGGTGATCGGTAATGAAAAAAAATATTCCATCTGTTCTGGGTAAGGTTACCGCGGGAATGGGTTTACTGCTAATTATTTCTAGTCCTTCATTTGCAGTAAATAATCCGGTACCTCCTCAAATAGAGGCAAAATCTTATGTATTAATGGATTACAACAGCGGAAAAATTCTGGCATCAGAGAAACCTGATGAGCGTTTAGATCCCGCCAGCCTGACAAAAATTATGAGTAGCTACGTTGTTGGGCAAGCTATCAAAGAAGGTCGTATGTCTCCTGACGATATGGTTATTGTTGGACGTAATGCGTGGGCAACGGGAAATCCGGTATTGAAGGGATCATCATTGATGTTCTTGAAACCGGGTGATCAGGTCAAAGTGATTGATTTAAACCGCGGTATGGTTATTCAATCTGGTAATGATGCCAGTATTGCATTAGCAGAACATGTTGCGGGTAGTCAGGAAACCTTTGTTGATTTAATGAATTCTTATGCTAAGAATCTCGGTTTAAAAAATACACACTTTAAAACCGTTCATGGGTTAGATTCTGATGGACAATATACAACCGCACAAGATATGGCATTACTGACAGCAGCCATGATCCGCGATGTTCCTTCTGAGTATGAAATTCATAAAGAAAAAGAATTTACATTCAACAATATTCGTCAGCCAAACCGTAACCGTTTATTGTGGAATAAAAATATGAATGTCGATGGTGTGAAAACAGGTCACACTAATGGAGCAGGGTACAATCTTGTTTCTTCGGCAACTGAAGGTGATATGCGCTTGATTGCTGTTGTTTTAGGAACACCATCAGATAAAGTGCGTTTTGCTGAAAGTGAAAAATTATTAGGCTGGGGTTTCCGCTTTTTTGAAACGGTAACACCTGTAAAAGCAGATACACCACTGACAACTCAAAAAGTGTGGTATGGCGATAAAGGTGAAGTAGCATTAGGGGTTGCTAACGATGCTTCAATTACCATTCCTAAAGGTGAATTGAAAAATCTGAAAGCCTCTTTTACTTTAACTAATCCTGTATTAGAAGCGCCGTTAACGCAAAATCAGGTTGTAGGTACAGTTAACTTTTTATTAAATGATGAAGTGATTGAACAACGCCCATTAGTTGTAAAAGAAGCGGTTGAGGAAGGCGGTTTCTTTAGTCGTATTTGGGATTTTGTTGTTAAAACAGTATCTGGTTGGTTTAATGCTATTTTTGGTTAATTCACCAATAATGGATCTATCAAAGCGTTACTGAGTTTTTCACCCAAAAAGAAAGACTAGCTGTTATTTTTGTATAAATAATCCGTAATTGTTTAACGATTACGGATTTTTTTATACTCAATAAAATAAAGGGATATTTCTATTTTATCACTTAAATAAGCCCATCTATTTTACCTTGATTATCAACATTAACAGCGATAGCAGCAGGTGCTTTCGGTAATCCGGGCATCGTTGTGATAGAGCCTGTTAAGGCAACAACAAAGCCAGCGCCAGCAGAAACATACACTTCACGAACGTTTATTGTAAAGTCAGTCGGTCGGCCTAATAACGAGGGATCATCTGAGAGTGAATATTGAGTTTTTGCCATGCAAACAGGGAAATGAGCAAACCCCATACTTTCTATCTTTTCTAACATTTTACGAGCATGTTGGCTATAAGTCACACCACCTGCACCATAAACTTCTTTGGCAACAATCTCGATTTTTTGACTAAGTGAAGCATCATCAGGATAAATTAATTGAAATTGGCTCTGTTCATTTTCAAGCGTATCAATCACTTGTTTAGCCAATTCAATACCACCTTCGCCGCCTTTTTCCCACACTTTGGTAATTGCGAAGCGACAATCTCTATCTTGGCAAAATTGTTCGATAAACTGGTGCTCTGCAATACTATCAGTGACATACGCATTAAGAGAGACAATCACGGGTAAGCCATATTTTTTTAGGTTTTCAATGTGTTTTTCAAGATTTACAATGCCTTTTTCAAGGGCGGCTAAATCTTCATTATTCCATTCGCCTTTACCTAAGCCACCGTTATATTTTAGCGCTTTGGTGGTGACAACAATCACGGCACAATCAGGGCGTAATCCACTGATCCGACATTTTATATCAAAGAATTTTTCAGCACCTAAGTCAGCACCAAAACCAGCTTCTGTCACAGTAATATCAGCAAGTTGAAGAGCAAGTTTTGTCGCCCTTACGCTATTGCATCCATGGGCGATATTAGCAAAAGGGCCTCCATGAATAATGGCAGGAGTATTTTCGAGTGTTTGTACTAAATTAGGATTAATAGCATCTTTTAATAAACTCGCCATTGCTCCGACGGCTTGTAGATCGTTTGCTGTAACAGGATCACCATGATAAGAATAAGCAACAATGATGCGAGAAAGTCGCTGTTTTAAATCATCAATATCCGCTGCTAAACATAGGATAGACATAATTTCAGAAGCAACAGTAATAACAAAGTTATCTTCTCTTGTGATACCGTCTTTTTCGCCACCTAATCCCACAACAATATTACGTAAAGCACGATCGTTCATATCCATACAACGTTTAAACACGATTTTTTTAGGATCGATATTTAAAGGATTACCTTGATAAATCGAATTATCAAGTATGGCTGCAAGTAAGTTATTGGCAGAGGTAATAGCATGAAAATCGCCAGTAAAATGAAGGTTGAGATCTTCCATCGGAACGACTTGTGAATAACCACCACCAGTTGCTCCACCTTTAATGCCAAAACAAGGGCCTAAAGAGGGTTCACGCAATGCAATAATGGCATTTTTCCCAATATGATTAAGTGCTTGCCCTAATCCAACAGTCACCGTTGTTTTACCTTCACCAGCAGGTGTTGGGTTAATTGCTGTAACTAAAACTAATTTTCCGGGCTTTTTTGCCGCAATTTTTGACCAAATACTGTGGCTAAATTTAGCTTTGTACTTGCCATAAAACTCGATATCGTCTTGATCAATATTTAAATTTTTAGCAATGTCCTGAATAGGTAAGAGGTGTGCTTCTTGGGAGATTTGAATATCTGATTTCATTTTAATTCTCTTTTTATCCCGCTAATGATGTCTCTAGTGATCTTTACTTATCAACTTTAGACAATAATCTAAATATGGCCAATAGATTGATTAATTTGTAGTTATTTACTTTAGATAACGCGTTCATCGTCACGCCATTTAAATAATCGTTGTGGTTAGCGTCTATTTTTTCTTTAAATTACCTCTATTAGAGTGATGTTTTGTTTTTTTCAAAAAACGTATTTTAACTAAGGATGACAATTTAATCTCATACAAAAAAGAGGATATTAAAAAAGAAGAGTCTCAAGATAGATGTTAATAAACAAAAAAGGCGCTGATATCAGCGCCTTATCTATTATAAATATCTGTATTTAAGACTTTCAGATTTAGTCACAAGAAATTTTAATGGCTAATCCACCTTGAGAGGTTTCACGATACTTAGCATTAATGTCTTTCCCTGTTTCGTACATTGTTTCGATGACTTTATCTAAACAAATACGAGGATCGCTGACACGACGTAAAGCCATACGAGATGAGTTTACTGCTTGTACGGCTGCAATAGCATTACGTTCAATACAAGGAACTTGTACTTGTCCTGCGACTGGGTCGCAGGTAAGCCCTAAGTTATGCTCCATCGCAATTTCTGCTGCGATACAAACTTGTTCTGGGCTACCGCCTAAGAGTTCAGTCAATGCACCTGCTGCCATTGAACAAGCAACACCGACTTCACCTTGGCAACCGACTTCAGCACCCGAGATAGATGCATTCATTTTGTAAAGTGAACCAATAACACCAGCAACTAAGAAAAAGCGAGTGTAAGAGTTTTCATTTACAGGGCGAATAAATTTATCATAGTAAGATAATACTGCTGGGATAATGCCGCAGGCACCGTTTGTTGGTGCTGTGACAACACGCCCACCAGCCGCATTTTCTTCATTCACGGCAAGGGCAAACATATTAATCCAGTCAACAACTGTCATTGGATCTGTTGTCGTTTTATCTTCTGTGACTAACATACGGCGTAATGCAGAAGCACGGCGAGGTACACGTAATGGCCCCGGTAATAAGCCTTCGGTATTTACACCGCGCTCAATACCTGACTTCATTACTTCCCAAACAGCCGCAAAATGAGCCGAAATTTCTTCTTTGCTACGTAATGCTAATTCGTTTTGCATCACTAATGCTGATAAAGAAAGACCTGTTTCTTTGCAATGGCGACGTAAATCAGCCGCATATTGATAAGGATAAGGAACTTGAACTGTATTTTTTTCAGGTTGACCAAAATGTTCTTCATCAACAATAAAACCGCCACCAGTAGAATAATAGGTTTTTTTCAATAAAACCTGTTCACCGTTATAAGCGGTAATGGTCATGCCATTTTCATGGAGAGGTAGATTGGTTTTATGAAAATTCATACCGCCTTCAACCGGAAAATCGACTTCTTTTATGCCATTTGCCAGCATTAAGCGACCGGTTGTTTCTACTTGTTTAATAAACGGGGCGATAGAATCAATATCGACAGTATCAGGTAAATTTCCTGCGAGTCCCATAATAATAGCAATATCCGTTGCGTGACCTTTACCTGTTAAAGATAAAGAGCCATAAACATCAACGATAACGCGGGAAACAGAAGAGAGGAGATTTTTTTCAGCAAGTAAATCAACGAATTCTTTACCTGCTTTCATTGGACCTACAGTGTGTGAGCTTGAAGGGCCGATACCGATTTTAAAAATATCAAAGACGCTAACCATAATATTCGCCTCCCTAATTAATTTAAAGGCGCAACTGTGTGATTATTAGAGTGAGAAGTGTCAGTTTTGAAGTCTAAAGCTGTAATGGCTACTTTCTTTTATGTTATGAAAGTAGCCATCAGGTGCTTTATTAGCCCATGAATGAACTAATTAAGCTATAGAAAACTGCTGAGATTGCGATAAGACCCATAATTACAACGAATGCGTTGCTGATATGGCCTTGGTATTTCTTCATCGCTGGTACTTTACGGATTGCATACATAGGCATCAGGAACAGTAACATTGCGATAATTGGGCCACCTAATGTTTCAATCATACCTAAGATGCTTGGGTTTAATGTTGCAACAATCCAAGTTGTAACCAGCATAAACAGTGCAGTGATTTTGTTTAAACGATCTTTTTCGATTGTTTTACCTTTTTCACGCAGTGATTTGATGATTAAACCGTTGAAACCTTCACGAGCACCTAAGTAGTGACCTAAGAAAGATTTAGTGATCGCAACGAAAGCAATAAATGGAGCAATATAAGCGATAACAGGTGCTTCAAAATGGTTAGCAAGGTAAGACAGAATACTGATGTTCTGTGCTTTTGCTTCTGCTAAGTTTCCTGGTGTTAAGCTAAATACACAGCTAAACACGAAGAACATTACAGTGATAACCATCATGATGTGCGCATAAGCTAAAATGCGTGAACATTTTTTCTCAGCGTTTTCGCCGTATTCTTCACGTTTTGCAACAGCAAACGCAGAGATGATTGGAGAGTGGTTAAAAGAGAACACCATTACAGGGATAGCTAACCATAGGGTTACTAATAGGCCTTGACCCATACCTGATGTTGTTGCGTGATCAAAAGAGAGAGTATCAAGGATCGCACCATTCCACTCTGGGATCAGATACAGTGCTAAAACCATCAGGACAGCAACAAATGGGAACACTAAAACGCTCATTGCTTTAACGATAGCTTGTTCACCAAAGCGAATAATCGACATGATACCGACAATCAGTACCAACGATAAAATTGCGCGAGGTGGTGCAGACATGTGCATTTGGTTCACAATAAAGCTTTCTACTGTATTGGTGATAGCAACACTATAAACCAATAGAATAGGATAAATTGCGAAGAAATAGAGCAGGGTGATTAATTTACCTGCTGTTTTACCAAAGTGTTCTTCAACAACTTCAGTGATATCTTCACCTGGATTTTTACCTGATAACACAAAGCGGCACATACCACGGTGTGCAAAGAAGGTCATTGGGAATGCAAGTACTAACATGATCAACAGAGGAATTAAACCACCAATCCCTGCGTTGATAGGTAAAAATAGAACGCCAGCACCGATAGCCGTACCGTATAAACCTAACATCCATACTGTATCTGACTTACGCCATGTTTTGTAATCACCTTGGGTGTTACCCGACGCGATAGAACCAACTTTGGTTGTATCCATAATACTCTCCGAAATAACGCGGTAAAAAAAATAATGAATAAAAATAAGAGCGCGATTGTATTTCTTTTTAGAAATAATCACGGCATAAATTTAATTATGAATAAATGAGTGCATTGAGTACCTGGTGTTATCTCAATATCTTCAATTACCACATACAAAATCTTTAAATTTCAAAAGAATTAGACTCTTCCAAAATTTGAAAAAATATTCAATAAGTTTATATCCAGACTTAAGAGGTGCAGAATATAGTGTTTTTCAGGATAAACTACCGTGATCACCATCTCAAATGCTAAATATAACTGAAAAACCTGAAAATGTAACATTTTTTATATTTTGTGTTTTTCGAGGCGGTTTTTAAAACATTTTGAAATAACTTTCCAATTTTAAAGGAAATACAAAATAAAGCTAAATACTTAAATATTCATATGTTAATGATTATTTTTAGGTATCTTTATTAACTAGAAAATAAATGATTAAAATCAATTAGGTTATTTTTATTTACAATTAAAACATTACATTAACCATGTATCTAATTGAAATATAATGATAAATTATTTTCTCTAATTAATGTTTAAAACTAGACAAAAGAATATAGAAACAATGCAATATGATTATTTATTAATGAATTTCTTTTATTTTATGAAATGAATATAGCTATATTTCATTTGTAAGTAGAATATTGTTTATAAATACGACAATGAATTTGTTAATAAATGAGTTTGGTAGATTGTTATATAACGAATATAAAAGTTTCATTTTGATTAAAATAACAACATATTTATTTTTTGGACAAATACTATAATAGTAGAGAATATTTTTATTTATATATTAATATATTGAAGGGCGGTGTCACTTAAGTTAAATATAAAAAAGACCACAATAAATGTGGTCTTTTTTGGTATAAGAAAGGCTATGCCTTTGTCCAACCTTTGCGAATAGGATAAGCAAAACAGAGCTGATAGAGCTGTTGTACCCATTTTTGGAGTATATTTCCACCTTTAGACCAGAAGATCTGGCAAAGGCCACAAGAAAGTAGAGCAACGATAAAAGCTCCAATCATATCGATTGGCCAATGTACGCCAAGATAGATGCGCGCCCAAGCAATCGCAACTCCTAAACCGAGCATAATATAGCCAATACGTTTGCTGTTATGCCAAAAGAGATAAGCTAAAGCAATGGTGAAAACAAACGTACCATGGTTACTTGGGAATGATGGTGTTGCATCGTGATCAAGAAAGTTGTAGCCAATGTTGGCTGCAAAAGGGCGTTCATGAGGAACAATAGCACCAATCATCCAAGAGATAGAAAGTGCGATACCTAAAGAGATAGCCGCTTTACATGCCAATGTTCTTTGCTGGCTAAGATATTTTTCATTACCCCATAACCAATAGAACACTAAAGATAACGGAAAAAGATAGACAAGGTACTTAGCAATAATTATCGCCGTACCGATTTCTAAAGGAGATGCCGCAGGTGTTGCATTCATCATTGAAAATACGGCTAAATTGAATTGTTCCAGCAAAGTAGGCTCCATACATGTCGTATTGATAAGCGATGTTTATGATGCATAATACGCAAGTTTTTAAGGGTAAATGAGGGAGTAATAGGGGTAAAGTGTTTTTTTCTTATTTAATTGTGCTTTTTTTAAAAGATTTGTCAGTTTTATACCAAACTGAGCTAAAGCACGCTTAAAAAGAGTATTGCGCTTATGTTATTGCTCCTACATCGTTCTTTTTCTTATCTTCAACGAGGTATAACTTTATGTGGTTCCAGAAAAATATAGTCCTTAGTGCAAGGCCTAGAGGATTTCACTTAATTACACAAGCATTGATTCAAGAATTACCGGAACTAAGACAATATAAAATCGGAATTGCTCATTTTTTTATTCAACATACATCGGCCTCATTAACGATTAATGAAAATGCTGATCCAACAGTACGAAGTGACTTTGAAAACTTCTTTAATCAAAACGTAAAAGAGAACGAAGATTACTATCTTCACACTTATGAAGGCAGTGATGATATGCCTGCGCATATTAAAAGTAGTTTACTTGGACAAAGTGTCATGGTTCCTATTAGTCAAGGTGAGCTGAATTTAGGGACTTGGCAGGGGATTTATCTCGGTGAACATCGTAATCACGGTGGTAATCGTCGTATTATTGTGACATTGCAAGGTGAGTGTTACTAAATTTCAAGCAATAAAAAACCCGACAGTTATTTCACCAAAAGGGTTGAAACTATCGGGCTCCTCAATATTTGGGGACATCAAAGAAAAGCAGTGGCACTAATTCAGACTACGGGTTAGAAAGAAAGTTCGCTGACTAATGAAAAAAAGTAGAATTTTTTTTTGGAAAGAGTGAGATGATAGAGAAAAGATGGATGATATAAAAAGAGAAAGCGCTAAAACATATTGATAAATAAACTGTTTTAGCGCTTTTAAATTAGTTGTAGATGCCTAAATTTTCTTTAGCATAAGCTTCAAAATCTGTGCAACCACCAATGTGTTTCTCATCAATAAAAATTTGTGGCACAGTTTCAACAGGTTTACCGACAGTTTTAGATAAATCAGCTTTTGTAATTCCTTCAGCTTGAATATCTACATAGCGGAAATCGAAATCGTCACGTTTTTCAGACAAAGTTTCAGCCAGTTGTTTCGCACGAACACAATATGGGCAACCTGGGCGACCAAAAATGACAACAAACATACGACACTCCTTATTGAGGAAATAAAATTCAGGCATAATAGTTTCTATTGGTTGTTACTATGCCCTTTTATTAGGCTAAACAAAAACAGTTATTGCCTTTTAGTGTGATAAATTATACCAATTTGCCGAATAATGAGATAGGACTGCAACACAGCATTTAGCGGAGAAATGATGGAAAAGCCTTCAAGTCGAGATATGAAATCACTGTCAGATATGCCAAAACCCATTATCATCATTGAAATAATTGGGATTATTCTATTGGTGGTTGCTTATCTTTATATCAACCAATATATGACCTCTCCGCAGTGGCTAGGAACATATACAGGACAGTTAACGTTAGTTGTTTTAGGGGTTATCTGCATGATCCCGCCAGCTATCCATATTGTATGGCGTGCTATTTATCGATTAACTTTTTTAGGGATTGACCATAAATCCCTAAATAATAAAAAGAAAAAAGAGAATAACGAAGAATAGCTATCTGTTTTTCCTCAAAATATATTAGAAACTAAGAAAATCCAATGTGTAAATTGGCTTAATTTTCTTAGTTTTTCTATTTATTAGTGCCTTCAAGATAGAAAAAGTGGCAAAATAGCGCCAATGCCAAAAGGCACTCTTTTTTTTGCGCGTAAAGGTTATTTGAATGAACGCTGTTGTGACTACCGATCTGGATCAGCTAAAGTCTTGGCTTGATGAACTACAGATTGCTTATTATGAATGTGACTCTTGTCAGGCGTTACATTTACCGCATCTTCAATATATCAGTGGTATTTTTGATGCCAAAATTGATATTCTTGAGGATGTACTTGTATTTACCGCTATCGCTGAGCTAAAACCGTCAGCAATAGTGCCTTTAATGGCAAATCTAAGCCAAATTAATGCAAGCTCTTTATTTATTAAAACATTTCTAGAAATTAGTGATGAAAACTTACCAAAATTAGTTTTCTGCCAATCATTCCCGGTTGCTGCGGGTATCTCACTTAATCAATTTGACCTATTCTTACAAAAAGCAGAAGAGCAATCAGCTGAAGTCGTCAGCGAAATTTTTAATAACGGTTTCTTGTATGGCGAAAAACAAGAAAGTGAAAACGAAGAAGATGAGGAAGAAGATGTTGAGATAAATAGCGCATCAACTGACTCCTCCTATACTGTACATTAATATTAATCTCCATAACGGTCACAAAATCTTATGCAATGCGCACGATTTAGTGCGGGTGAATGTCATTCTTGTGAGTGGCTTTCTCTTGCTTATCCTGAACAAATCAAGAAAAAACAGCACAGCCTATTAGCATTACTTCCAGAAGATTATGCTTTTGATAAATTAGCGCCAGTTGAAAGCCAACAGGCGCAATTTCGTAATAAAGCAAAAATGGTCGTCAGCGGGAGTGTCGAAAGACCCGTCTTAGGCTTAAAAACTAAAGACGGTGTTGCTGTCGATTTATGCGAATGTCCACTGTACCCAGTTTCTTTTGCCTCCGTGTTTCCTGTTTTAAAAACATTTATTGCAAAAGCAGGATTAGTTCCTTACGACATCGAACGTCGCCGCGGTGAACTCAAGTTTATTTTATTAACTGAGAGTCGAAGTAATCGCACTATGATGTTGCGCTTTGTTTTGCGCTCAGAAAAAAAACTAGAACAACTTCGCAAAGCACTTCCTTGGTTACAAGCGCAATTGCCTCAATTAGCGGTTATTTCCGTGAATATTCAGCCTGTCCATATGGCTATTTTGGAAGGCGAGCAAGAAATTATTCTGACTGAAAAAACGTTCTTGGATGAATCATTTAACAAAATTCCATTGCATATTCGTCCAAGAGGCTTTTTTCAAACTAATCCAGAAGTTGCCTCATCACTTTATGCTACTGCTGGGCGTTGGGTAAGAGAATTAAATATCACGCATCTGTGGGATATGTTTTGTGGATCTGGGGGTTTTGGGTTGCATTGTGCGGATAAATCAACCCAATTAATAGGTATTGAAATTAGTCCAGAAGCTATTGAATGTGCGCGTTTATCAGCTCAGGAATTAGGGCTAGAACATGTCGAATTCCAAGCGTTAGATTCAACGGGCTATGCATTAGCAAAAGAGTCTGTACCTGAATTAGTACTTGTGAATCCACCAAGGAGAGGTATTGGTGAGGCATTGTGCGGTTATCTAAATAAAATGAAACCTCGCTTTATTCTTTACTCAAGTTGTAATGCTCAAACTATGGCAAAAGATATTCAGCAACTTTCTCACTATCAGATAGATAGAGTGCAATTGTTTGATATGTTTCCTCATACTTCTCACTATGAAGTGCTTACGTTATTGGTATTACAAGACAACTAAGATATTTATTACAAAATAGTGATTGAGTGTTAGTATAAATAAGCATTTAACGCTCGATGGATAACATCGGGCGTTTTCTTTTTTATTAGATAGGCATTCTATTTTATGCAGAACTTAAAAGCGTTGTTATTAGTGATGGTGTTATTGGGGCCTTTGGGGATCGATCTCTATTTACCGACGATACCTGCGATTGCTCAAGATTTAGGAAGTAGTGTCTCTCTTATTCAATCAACTATCGCTTTATTTATTTTTGTCCTAGGCGTAGGGCAACTTATATCAGGGCCTTTAGTGGATAAGTTTGGCCGTAAACCTATCGCTATCGCGGGGATACTTATCTATATTGTGGGTTCTGTTATTGCAACAATTTCGACAGACTCAACGCTTTTTATTATCTCACGATTATTACAAGCTTCAGCTGTGTGCTGTACTTCTGTTGTCGCTTTTACCTGTGTTCGTGACTGTTTTAATGGTAATGAAGCCGCCCGCGTTTTTGGTTTTTTAAATGGTACGTTAAATATTATCCCTGCATTGGCACCACTATTAGGTGGATTATTGGCAGAATATTGGGGATGGCGTGCTCCTTTCGGGTTCTTAATTTTCTATTCAGTGTTTGTGTTGATTTTGATCACCCGCTTTTTACCAGAAACAAAGCCTGAAAATACTGCTCAATCAAAACAAAAATTAGGTAAAACATACCTTGAGATTTTATGCAGTAAACGCTTTTTGACTTTTGCTTTAGTGAATGTGGGCACAATGGGGATGGCATTAACCTATGTGTCATTTGCCCCAATTGTATTGATGAAAGATGCAAAATTATCAGCATTGATTTTTTCTATTGTTTTTGGTGTAAATGGTTTTTGGATCATGTTTGTCAGTTTTTATGCGAACCGCGTTATTCACCGTGTCGGCAGACCTATTTGTTTGATCTTAGGGAGTGGATTAATGGGATTAGGCTGTGTGAGCTTATTAGGTGGCTTGTTGTTTATTCCTGCCGAAATGCAAAATCATTGGTTGATCTATATGCTTCCTGTAGCAAGTGCATGTGCTGGTCTTGCTTTTATTATGGGACCCGCGACAAGTTATGCGCTTGAGCCTTATTCAAAAACGGCAGGCATTGCCTCTGCATTAGTGGGTTTTATTCAAATGGCAGGTGGTGCAGTCTTTGGTTTAACGGCATTGGCTTCACCAGTACAACCTAAATTAGCGTTAGCTATTGTGATGTTACTCGGTAGTTTATTAGCGTTGAATGCTTATCGAGTAAGCCACAAAGAAGCGTTAATGGAAAAACAGACTACACAAGAATAGAACAAGTATTTGTTGTTTATTCTGACATAAAAAACACCCCAAAGTTGGTGTCCAACTTTTGGGGTGCAGTTCAGAATTGCTGGGGGGTTTTTATATCGACAGTTCGGCTTACGTGTTTTTAATTACGATGTTCAAACTCTAAGGCTTTTTTCTCAATTAATCTCATTAAAAGTGTCAGTATTCCGTTGATACACAGATAAATAATACCTGCGGCAACAAAAACCATCACATCATAACTTTGACCAAAGACTTGTCGGCTATAACCTGTTAACTCAAGTAAGGTGATAGTACTGGCAAGTGAGGTACTTTTGAATATTAAGACTACTTCGTTTGAATACGATGAAAGCGCACGCTTAAATGCGTAAGGTAATATCACTCTAGCTGTTTGTACTGGTGACATTCCTAGCGCTTGGCAAGATTGCCATTGTCCTGATGGAATAGCTCTTACAGCACCATAGAAAAGTAAGGTTGAATAAGCCGCACTATTTAATGCTAATGTGACCATTGCGCAAAACCATGGTGTTGATAATAACTCCCAAATAAACGGGAAGTTTTTCAACGCAGGAAATTGCCCAGGACCATAATAGATTAAGAAGAACTGCACCAATAATGGCGTACCAGTAAATAAGGTAATATAAGCTTTTACAATCGGGGTAATGATGGGAGTTTTTAATGCCAAGATAAAGGTCATTAATACCGATAAAGTAAATGCTACCAATAAAGCCACAAAAGTTAATGAAAGGCTTGTTGGTAATCCCGGTAAAATATCAACAATATAATCCCACATTATGAGGCACTCCGTTCAAATCGAGTCGTTCTCATTTCTAGCCATTTCAGGATATATTGACTGACTAATGTAATTGCTAAATAAATCAGAGCAACAATGCTATACCAAGTAAAAGGCTCTTGAGTTCTATTGGCGATACTTTGTGTTTGTAGCATTAAATCATTGACGCTGATTAATGAGACTAACGCGGTATCTTTCAAGAGTACTAACCACTGATTACCTAAACCCGGCAAAGCGTGACGCCACATTTGAGGCATGATAAAGCGGAAGAAAATAGTAATACGACCCATGCCTAATGCTTGGCCAGCTTCCCATTGTCCTGTTGGTACGGCTTTTAATGCGCCACGTAAAGTTTGTGAAGCATAAGAAGCATAAAGAAGTGAAAGGGCGATAACACCGCAATAGAAAGGTAAAGATTCAGTATCACCAAAATCAATTTGTAAGGTGAAAGCACCTAATTCAATACCATCCATTAGCATCATGACACCTTGTAAGGTGCCATAATAGACAAAAAGAACCACCAGCATTTCTGGTAGTCCTCTAATTAGTGTTACCCAGCATGTTCCTAAGAAAGCAAAGGCTTTCCATCTCGCGGATTCCCAAGCTGTAAACAGCATGGCAAGAACTAATCCGATGATAAGAGCAGAAATAGCAAGTGAGACCGTTGTGATGGCCGCACCTGCTAGAGTTGTTATTTCATTCATCTATTAAACTATTGTTGTTATTGAAATATCGTTATTCAAACCATTTTTTATAAATGACATCATAGGTGCCATCAGCTTTTACTTCAGCTAATGCTTTATTTAATTTATCTTGTAAATCAGCATTGCCTTTTCTTACTGCAATCGCAAGACCAGTACCAAAGTAGTTAGGATCTGCAACTTTATCACCTACAATACCTAATTCAGGATTTTTTTTCAGCCATTCATTAACAACAGCTGTGTCACCAAAGATAGCTTCGATACGACCATTTTTCAGATCTAATACTGCATTTTGGTAACTGTCATAAGGAACCGTTTTCATTTCTTTGTGTTGTTCATTGATGAATTTCTGATGGGTTGTCCCATTCTGCACACCAATTTGCTTGCCTTTTAGGCTTGCAACATCAGAGATTTTACCTGTTACTGTGATAAATACTGCTGAGTTATCATAGTAAGAATCAGTGAAATCAACTTGTTTTTGACGCTCTGGCGTAATATCAATGCCTGCCATTAATGCTTCAAAACGACGGAATTTCAGACTAGGAATTAAACTATCAAATGACTGATTGGTAAAGGTACAATCAGCATTAATTTTTGCACACATTGCATTCGCTAAATCAACGTCAAATCCCACAATTTGATTATTCGCATCAATCATTTCAAATGGAGGATACGTTGCTTCCGTTGCAAAACGAATTGTCTCTTTCTCAGCCGCAGTTGCAGAAAGTGTAATACTGGTCAGAAGTGCTGCAAATAATATTTTTTTCATTGTCTGATCCTGATTTAGTGTGACAAGTAATTAGCAAAAGCTTCCGTTTGTGGAGCAGTGAAACGATAGTTATCACCTTGCTCTATAATACGGCCGTTTTCCATATATACAACTTTGCTCGCGGCTTTGCGTGCGATTTCAACTTCGTGGGTCACAATCACTTGTGTAATACCCGTTTCAGAAAGCTCTTTAATTATATCAACAACTTGAGCGGTAATTTCAGGATCTAATGCTGCCGTTGGTTCATCAAATAAGAGAACTTGAGGCTCCATCATTAATGCTCTAGCAATAGCAACACGTTGTTGCTGTCCCCCTGATAAATGCAGTGGGAAGCGTTCTGCGTATTCACTTAAACGTAAACGTTCAAGTAATTTCATTGCTTTTTCTTTGGCCTGTGGTTTTGATAAACCTAATACACGGCAAGGTGCCTCAATTAAATTATCAAGAACCGTTAAATGTGGCCATAAATTGTATTGTTGAAATACCATGCCCACATTTTGGCGTAATGAACGAATTGCCTTTGCGTTGGGTTGTTGGCTAAAGTCAAAATGTAGACCCGCAATTTCTAATTCGCCTGAACGTGGCATTTCTAATAAATTAAGAACTCTCATTAGTGAGCTCTTACCTGCACCACTTGGTCCTAATAGAACCATTGTTTCACCAGCAGAGCATTCTAGATTAATATCATAGAGTGCTTGGTGCGAACCGTAGAAACAATTTATGTTTTTTAATTGAATACTCATGCGTTTTTTCTGAATAGTCATTAACTGGTTCAAATAATAAAACGGTAAGAATAATTATGCAACTAAAACTGCATAATAAAGTGGTTTTTTTACGTAAAAATGGGTAATTCGGCTATTTTTTTTCACTATTAGGTGAATTTTTATCCAGTTTGTAAGCGTTAGTACTTATTGTTTTAGCCATACCTTTGAAAATAAATAAGTGCGCAGGCATCATGGCAAACCAATAAAGTAATCCACTAAATCCTGCGGGATGCCACCAAGCACGAACATCTATTGAACGAAGATTACCACTGTCGTGGATCGTAAAAGAGAGTCTGCCTAAACCGGGTGCTTTCATTCCAAATAACAGTGTGAGCTGTTTTTCAGGTTCAAGTTTGATCACTCGCCAACCGTCAATCATATCGCCAAGCTCTAATGTTTCTCTTGATGGGCGCCCATAAGTGACTTTATTTCCAGCGATATCATCCATAATGGCGCGTGTTTTCCATAGCGCATTACCATAGAAATAGCCTTGTTCTCCGCCAATTTGTTGCACTGTATGCCAAAGGGATGCCGCGCTTGCAGGTGTGGATACTGTGCAGCCTGCATTTTTAGGGTAATAACCATAGCCGGGTTTCCAACGACTGCGGACAGCCGAAGAGTAACCCCAATCTTGGTTATCTAAAGCGGCTTCTTCATCAGCGAGTGTTTCTTTTACCGCATCATCAAATTTAATTAGAGATTGAGGAATAAGTTTACGTAATGGCTCATCGTTGGCAGGGAGATCATATTTAAGCCCTTGGATCAGTTCTTTGGCAATAGAGGTGGGCACAGACGTTATCATACTGATAAATCCTGCCGAAATTAAACTAGCTGGCATCGGAATGGGGATTAGCATCCGCTTTTTACCTGAAATTTTAATGAAGCGCTCAAAAAGGGTTTGATAGCTGATGTATTCAGGGCCACCAGCATCAAAAATTCGGTGCTGATGTGTGGGGTGATGAATAATTTCCGTTAAATAGTGAATTAAGTTTTTTAAGGCAATAGGGGAGGATTTTGAACGAACCCAGCGAGGTGGCGTAAGAATAGGAAGGTTATAAACCATATCACGCATAATTTCAAAGGCAGCAGAACCCGGCCCTACAATCATTGAGGTACGGATTTCTGTTACAGGGATAGTGCTGGTTCTTAAAACTTCACCTGTAAGTTTTCGTGCAATAAGATGAGGTGAATATTGCTGATCTTCATGTTGTAAGGCACTTAAAAAGATAATTTGTTGAACGTTTGAGCCTTCAAGTGCTTCAACAACATTTATGGCAGCTTTACGCTCTAGTTCAACTAGATTATGCGCATCTCCCATACTATGAACAAGATAATAGACAATATCGGTATCTTGCATCACCTTTTTAAGTGTTTCAGGATTGTGGAGATCGACAAAAATACAGCGTGTATTTTCCCAACCTTGAGACATCATCCAGTCAATTCTACGGGCACCTGCCGTGACTTGATGACCTTGTTTTATCAGAGCTGGAATAAGATTTTGACCAATATGTCCACTGGCACCAAGTACTAATACACGCTGTTGATTCATTGTTAATCCATTGTAAAAAGAGAACGTTATCGTTCTATTGTTACTGATTTTTCTATGAAGTAAAGAACGCCATCAAGATTGGTGTGATTAAACTTAACACGAATCCATGCACAATAGCTGCGGGAACGATGGCAACACCACCACTGCGTTGTAAAACAGGTAAGGTAAAGTCCATTGATGTTGAACCACAAATCCCTAATGCTGTATTTCTATAACGATTAACAATAATAGGAATAAGCATGATTGCCGCTAATTCTCGCATTAAGTCATTAAAGAAAGCGGTACTCCCGATAACGGGACCAAATGCATCTGTTAAGACAATGCCTGATAAAGAATACCAGCCATAACCAGATGCTATTGCTAACCCCATTTTCAAAGGTAATCCCAGAAAATAAGCGGCTAAAGCTCCACCTGCAAGGGCGCTAACGCCCATTACTACCGCTACTGTTGTGCCTCGACGGTTAATTAAAATTTGTTTTGGGCTCATTCCGCTATTACGCAATTGTAACCCTACTAACCAAAGTAAGAAGATAAGCGCGCCTTGGCTGGCATGAGAGGCGTAATGAAAAATTGACCAGCCAGTTAATCCCACAAAAAAACCCACAACGACAACACCGCATAGTTGCAGTGATTCGAGCACCATTTTGATGCGTGATGGAGGCTTGGATTGCTTATGAGCAGGCACATGCCAAGGATCTTTTTTATCGAGTAACCATAAGAACACTAAGTTTGCGCCAAAGGTACATAAAAAGAAAACACTGGCATAAGCAAGAATGGAGACTAAGTTTTCACCAATATTATCTAGCATGGCTAAACTAACGCCCATTAGAAATAGGATAACGTAAACCATCGCGCTAAGTAGGCGGTTTGCTAGATGAAGCAATGGGCGATTGTTTAACTTAATCAAATACCCTACAAAAAGTGGAAGTAGGATAATCAATAACCCTGACAGCATTTCTATTCCTTACTGAGTGTGCTCAAATTATAAAATAAACTAATAACGTGAATTGGATTATAACATTTACTTATGATGTTGTGGATACAGAAATTAAGATAAGTCTAAAATATTTATTAAGGGTAATGAGCCTACCACGTTTAGGTGTAAGAGGCTTTAATTGTTTGAAATGCGAACGATTTGGGTATATATCGAATAGTTGAGTAAATTTTATTACGGCGCGCTTTAACTGTGATATTAATGAAAACATCCATTAAGTGAAATTATTAGCTGATTAAGCATAAAATTAAGATAGAAAGCATAAAATAAAACCAGAGCTTAGTCATAACTTGCGAGGGAATTTATGTATTTAGAAAGAGTGGAAATAGTTGGATTCCGTGGACTTAATCGTCTCTCATTACCTCTTGATATGAATACAGTCTTAGTGGGTGAAAATGCGTGGGGTAAAAGCTCATTACTTGATGCATTAACACTCAGTTTAGGTATTGAAACCTATCAATATGCATTTACACCTGAAGATTTCCATCGTTTGCCGAATGAACCTGAAGAAAACGGCAAAAAAAGCCTACAAATTATTTTAACTTTTACCGAATCTCGCCCTGGACGTCATCGTTCTTATCGTTTCCATAAAATAGCGCCTGTATGGGTTGAAAATGGTGATGACCTTAAACATATTTATTACCGTATTAGTGCTGAATTAGATGAGCAAAAGAATGTAAAAACATTCCGCTATTTTCTTGATAAAGAAGGAAAGCAAATTCGCTTACCTAATGGACAAACTCAAGAAATCATTGCAGAGATAGTGAGGCTTTATCCTGTTCTTCGCTTACAAGATGCGCGTTTTGTTCGCGATCTTGCCTCTGACGTTATCGATTCTCACAACAGCCCTCATCGAGAAGCGTTTAATAATAAAATGAGTGAGTTAACCAAAGCGTTAGTCAAAAATCCTGACGAGTTGTCAGATGAGGATTTACGTGAAGGTCTTGATGCAATGCAACAACTGTTAGGGCACTATTTTGCAGATCACGGCTCGTTGCTGTTTAAATCTCGCTCTCGCCATAGCAAAGTCAACGAGCCTCATGTACGCGGCTGGCATGCGTTAGAAAATATCAATAAAGTGTTGGCAAAACCCAATCAGAGAAGTATTCGATTAATTATCTTGGGGATGTTTTCTTCTATTTTACAGTCTCGTGGTAGTGTTGCGCTGGATCCGTATGCAAGACCTATCGTGATTGTTGAAAACCCAGAAACGCGTTTACATCCTATTATGCTTTCGGTGGCTTGGGGATTACTCAACCTTTTCTCATTACAACGGATCACAACCACAAACTCAGGTGAACTGCTTTCACTAGCACCGTTGCAGAGCGTTTGCCGTTTAGTGCGTGATACCGATAAAGTTGCTGCTTACCGTGTTGGAGGTCAGCAACTACATTCTGATGAAGAGCGGCGTATCTCATTTCATATTCGTTATAACCGACCCTCTGCATTATTTGCGCGTTGTTGGTTATTGGTAGAAGGTGAAACAGAGATTTGGTTAATGAACGAATTGGCAAGGCAATGTAATTATTTCTTTGAAGCGGAAGGAATAAAAGTCATTGAGTTTGCTCAATGTGGGCTTAAGCCATTATTAAAGTACGCAACTTATATGGGGATAGAATGGCATACCTTAGTGGATGGTGATGAAGCGGGTAAGAAATATGCCGCTACCGTTAAGGATTTTGCGTTAAAAAGCAATGATGCAGAGCGTGATAGATTAACGAAGCTTCCTGCGTTAGATATGGAACACTTTTTATACAAAGAAGGCTTTCGCAATGTATATCATGATGTCGCTGGTGTGCCAGATAATGAAAAATGGCCAACTCGACGCGTGATCATTAAAGCAATTCAACGTTCATCCAAGCCTGATCTCGCACTAATGGTGGCTAACAATGCGGCTCAACGTGGAGTAGATTCCATCCCTTCAATACTGAAAAGTATGTTTTCTCGTGTTGCATGGCTTGCCCGAGGCAAAGCGAATTAATTAAGTTCGCCAATGAGTGAATTATTGCGTATTTACTGATCTTAATATTGAGTTGTGGCATTAAGTTGCAACTCAATCTCACGGCTTTTATTTAGTCTTATTGTATTAGAAGGATATTTTATGGCTTTTTTATCTTTAAAAAAGCAAGGGAAAGTGATCACCCTTATTTTGATTATTGTGGCAATTGCGATGTATTTTTTCTGGCCGAAAGAAAACACACCTACCTATCAAACTCAAACAATTACACGCGGTGATCTGGCAAAAGAAGTGACCGCAACAGGTAAGCTTGATGCTGTGCGTAAAGTTGATGTAGGTGCGCAGGTTAGTGGTCAGCTACAAACTTTATATGTAAAAGAAGGGGATGTCGTTAAAAAAGGTGATTTATTGGCGATTATTGATCCTAAAAAAGCGCAAAATGACGTCATTGAATCTCAAGAAACAAACAATGAATTAAAAGCCAACCTTCAACAAGCACAGGCTGAATTGCGCTTGGCACAATTGACATATCAACGACAATTAAAGTTGATTACTACCCATGTGATTGCACAAGAAGAGCTTGATCGCACTAAAACCGATGTTGAAGTGAAAAAAGCACGCATCATCACTTATGAAGCGCAAATTAAAAAGAACCAAGCGACCTTAGATACAGCAAAAACAAATCTGCAATATACGCGTATTACTGCACCTATGGATGGTGTTGTCACGTTTATTAAAACCCTTGAAGGTCAAACGGTGATTGCAGCGCAAGAAGCGCCGACTATTTTAACTTTAGCTGACTTAGACACAATGCTAGTAAAAGCAGAAGTATCAGAGGCAGATGTTATCTATTTAAAACCTGATCTCAGCGCCTCTTTTACCGTTCTAGGTGCGCCAGATAAAGCCTTTAGCGGTAAGTTAAAAGATATTTTACCCACACCTGAAAAAATTAATGATGCCATTTTTTACTATGCGCGTTTCGAAGTGCCTAATGACCAACACTTATTACGTTTACAAATGACGGCACAAGTTAAAATTCTTATTGAAAATAAGAAAGATGTGCTTCTCGTCCCGCTTTCTGTATTAGGTGATGATGCTGGAATTAATGAATATTATGTTGATGTATTGGTTAATGGTCAGCCAGAAAGGCGCACAGTAAAAATAGGAATGCGTACTGATGTTTATGCAGAAGTTCTCAGCGGATTGAAAGAAAACGATGAGGTTATTCTGGGTGAAACCTCAGGAGAAGCATAATGCCTGCATTATTAGAGCTCAATGAGGTTAGCCGTTTATATACTAATGGTGAAGAAGAGACCGTTGTTCTCAATAAAGTCTCATTAACGATTAATGCAGGAGAAATGGTGGCGATTATTGGCGCTTCTGGCTCCGGTAAATCGACTTTAATGAATATTTTAGGCTGCTTAGATAAACCAAGTAGCGGTGAATATAAAGTTGCAGGTCAAAGTGTTGCGAAAATGGAAGGAGATCAGCTTGCGGCATTACGCCGTGAGCATTTTGGTTTTATCTTCCAACGCTACCATTTAATGTCGCATTTAAGTGCAGAACAGAATGTTGAAATTCCTGCAATTTATGCAGATAAAAATGCTTCTCAAAGAAAAGAAAGGGCTCGTGAATTATTAACGCGCTTAGGATTAGGTGATCGCGTTGATTATCGCCCTAATCAACTCTCTGGCGGTCAGCAACAACGTGTAAGTATCGCTAGAGCATTAATGAATGGTGGGGAAGTCATTCTTGCCGATGAGCCGACAGGAGCATTGGATAGCCATTCTGGTAAAGAGGTGATGTCTATTCTTAAGCAATTAAATGAACAAGGGCATACGGTTATTATCGTAACCCATGATCCTTTAATTGCGGCACAGGCTGAGCGAATTATAGAAATAAAAGATGGTAAGATTATTAATGATAATTACCATCAAATAACAGCAAATAAAGTTAAAAAAGAGACAACCGCTGTTTTAGCTTCTTCGTATTTAGGGCAAATATTTGGGCGTTTTACACAAGCACTAGATATGGCTTGGCGTGCAATGGTTGTGAATAAAGTACGCACTTTGCTAACGATGCTCGGCATTATTATTGGTATAGCCTCTGTCGTCACTATTATTGTGATTGGTGATGCAGCTAAAAGCATGGTGCTGGCAGATATAAAAGCTATTGGCTCTAATACTATTGATATCTATCCTGGGAAAGATTTCGGCAGTGATTCGCCTGAAGATAGGCAATCATTAACTATCCAAGATGTCTATGCACTTAAGCAACAATCCTACATACAAGCGGTGACACCACAGGTGCAATTTAGTACGCGATTACGTCGTGGAAATCAAGACTCACCTGCCACTGTTGCGGGTGTCAGTGATGATTATTTTTCTGTCTATGCCATGAAATTCGCTCAAGGACATTCATTTACACCTGATATGATCCAACGGCAAGCTCAAGTTGTAGTGATTGATCAAAATACATTACGCCGATTTTTTCCTACTAAAAAAGAGGTGATTGGTGAGCAAATTATTATCCGTAATATTCCCTCTACGATTATAGGGGTGGTTGCTGAACAAAAATCGAATTTTGGTGATAATAAGTCATTACGAGTATGGGTACCTTACAGCACATTAAATAGCCGAATTTTAAATCGGGCTTACCTTGATAACATCACAGTAAGGGCGAAAGAGGGCTATGATGCGAGTGTGGCAGAGCAGCAAATACTTCGCTTATTAACGATTAGACATGGTAAGAAAGATATTTTCACCTATAACATCGACAGCTTGTTGAAAGCTGCTGAAAAAACCACACAGACAATGCAACTGTTTCTGACATTAGTTGCTGTTATTTCGTTGGTGGTTGGCGGGATTGGTGTAATGAATATTATGTTGGTTTCCGTGACTGAAAGAATACGAGAAATAGGAATTAGAATGGCGGTTGGTGCCAGAGCGAGTGATGTGATGCAACAATTCCTGATCGAATCGGTTTTAGTTTGTTTAGTGGGTGGATTATTAGGCATTGGTCTTTCATTTGGCATCGCAATGGTTGCCAGTGTGATGTTGCCTGATTGGCATTTTGTTTTCCAACCTATTGCCTTAGTCAGTGCGTTTATCTGTTCAACTGCTATTGGAGTTATTTTCGGATTTTTACCTGCAAGAAGTGCGGCAAAAATGAATCCAATAGATGCTCTCGCGAGAGAATAACGCAAGCCATAAGATAAAAGCCCTTAATATAAAGGGCTTTTATTTGAATGAATTAGGCATTCTTTTAAATTAAAAGTATCGAACTGCATTGTGTAAAAGGTATTTTTATTAGGTTTATCTATACTGTCAATTATCCTCTATTCAATAATAGGAATGATAAGGTCAGCATGATCACCTTTAGGTCCTTTTATCGTGCTATAATTAACTTTCTGTCCCGCTTTAAGTGTGCGGTAGCCTTCCATTCTAATTGTTGAATAGTGGGCAAAAATATCTTCTCCACCATTTGCTGGGGTAATAAAACCAAAACCCTTAGCATTATTGAACCACTTTACTGTACCTGTCTCCATACTTAGCTTCTCTCATATACTTGTATTTATTTGTTTAACATCACTTTCAGTATATTTACTGAGCTGTTCATAAAACATACTCTATTTTATTGTTTAAGTCGTCAAGAGGTGAAGGGGGTAGAAAGTGTTTCAATGAGGCGAAATTTTGATGTAGCTAACGCTTTGTTATTTTTTGGATGTAAAAAGAGGGAATAAAAAAGCGTTGATAGGCAGACTTTCCTGTGAGATGGTAAACTAAATGTCATAATTGAAAGTGACGTTTAACAAAACTATGAGTAATGCAAAACAATGGGTCAGTTTGATTTTTTAACAGAAACCACGTTAAGGGATGATGTTCATCAGCTAAATGAGCCACCAGCAATGTATAAGGTGATCTTGAATAATGATGATTACACCCCCATGGATTTTGTTGTAGAAGTGCTTACGATGTATTTTTTCCTTAGCGAGGAAAAAGCAACGCAAATTATGTTGGACGTTCATCATAAAGGAAAAGGAGTTTGTGGGGTTTATAGTGCGGATATTGCCGAAACAAAAGTGGCTCAAGTTAATCTGTATGCGAGAGAAAACGAATACCCACTTTTGTGTACTCTTGAACAGGCATAATCCGGTTAGTCTTTTAAGGAGGAGGTGCTTATGCTTAATCACGAATTAGAGCTGAGTCTTAATGTTGCATTCGCGAAAGCCCGTGATAACAGACACGAATTTATGACTGTAGAGCACCTGTTGTTGGCGCTATTAAGTAATAAATCGGCACGCGAAGCATTGGAAGCTTGTAAAGTCGATCTAGCAGTCTTACGCGAAGAACTTGAAGTCTTTATTCGTAAAACAACCCCAATTCTGCCTGAAAATGTGGACAGAGAAACACAGCCAACGCTGAGTTTTCAGCGTGTATTACAGCGCGCTGTTTTTCATGTTCAATCATCAGGCAAAAATGAAGTCTCTGGCGCTAATGTGCTGGTGGCTATTTTTAGTGAACAAGAGTCTCACGCAGCTTACTTATTACGTAAACACGACGTTAGTCGCCTTGATGTCGTTAACTTTATTTCTCATGGCATTTCAAAAGAAGATCAACAAAACGAAGATCTTTCTGACATGAATGATATGAACGCACAATCTCAACAAGAGATGCCTCAAGGTGACGATCATATGGATAATTTTACCACTAACCTTAATCAGTTAGCGCGCCAAGGTAAAATTGATCCCCTAATTGGGCGCCAAGCTGAATTAGAAAGAACAATCCAAGTGTTATGCCGCCGTCGCAAGAATAACCCATTATTAGTGGGCGAATCGGGTGTCGGTAAAACAGCTATCGCAGAAGGGCTTGCATGGCGTATTGAGCAAGATGATGTGCCTGATGTGATGAAAGGTTACACGATTTACTCACTCGATATTGGTTCGCTATTAGCGGGAACAAAATATCGTGGCGATTTCGAAAAACGGTTTAAAGCATTACTGAAAACCCTAGAAAAAGATGAAAAAAGCATCTTATTCATTGATGAGATCCACACCATTATTGGTGCAGGAGCAGCATCGGGGGGACAAGTTGATGCTGCAAATTTAATTAAGCCTTTACTGTCAGGTGGTCGAATTCGCGTTATAGGCTCTACGACTTATCAAGAATTTAGCAATATCTTTGAAAAAGACAGAGCACTTGCGCGTCGTTTCCAAAAAATTGATGTGACTGAGCCATCTCCAGATGAGACGGTTTTGATCATCAAAGGATTGCGCCAAAAATACGAAGCGCACCATGATGTACGTTATACCAATAAAGCGATTCAGGCCGCGGTGGACTTATCGGTTAAATACATCACCGATAGACATCTACCTGATAAAGCTATTGATGTCATCGACGAAGCAGGTGCAAAAACACGTTTAGTTGCACCAAGCAAACGTAAGAAAACCATTAATGTCTCTGATATTGAGTCGGTCGTGGCTAAAATTGCACGAATTCCTGAAAAAACAGTTTCTAGCAGTGATAAATCAATGCTGAAAAATCTCGATAACCAATTAAAAATGTTGGTATTCGGTCAGGATCAAGCAATCCATGCCTTATCTGAATCGATTAAGATGAGCCGTGCAGGATTAAGCCAAGATAATAAACCCGTGGGGTCGTTCTTATTTGCTGGCCCTACGGGGGTAGGTAAAACGGAAGTCACTGTACAGTTAGCAAAAGCATTAAATGTAAAACTGTTACGTTTTGATATGTCGGAATATATGGAAAGACATACGGTCAGTCGTTTAATTGGTGCTCCTCCTGGTTATGTTGGTTTTGATCAAGGTGGATTATTAACAGACGCTGTCATTAAAAACCCATATTCTGTTGTGTTACTTGATGAAATTGAGAAAGCGCACCCTGATGTATTCAATATCCTGTTACAGGTAATGGATAACGGTACATTAACTGATAACAATGGACGTAAAGCAGATTTTCGTAATGTTATTTTAGTGATGACAACCAATGCGGGTGTACGTGAAACTCAACGTAAATCGATTGGGTTTACAGAGCAAGATAATAGTACTGATGCGATGGTTGAAATCAAAAAAGCCTTCTCACCAGAGTTCCGTAACCGTTTAGATAGTATTATTTGGTTTAATGCCTTATCACCAGAAATTATCTCTATGGTGGTGGATAAATTTATTGTCGAACTGCAAGTGCAGTTAGATGATAAAGGGGTATCGCTAGAAGTTAGCCAAGAAGCACGTCAATGGTTATGTGATAAAGGTTATGACAGAGCGATGGGCGCAAGGCCAATGGCGCGTGTTATTCAAGAAAACTTGAAAAAACCATTAGCTAACGAGATTTTATTTGGTTCTCTTGTTAATGGTGGTTCAGTTTCTGTAACACTAGATAAGCTGGCAGGCAAATTGAATTATGAGTTTGTTAGCCAAGAAAAACTAGCCAAGAATGAAGATACCGTTATCTAAGGATAGCGGTTAATCTCACTAAGCTATAAAAGCATACACCACAGGTGAGCATCAATAAATGCCTTGCCTGTGGTGTTTTTTTCACCCGTTATATGACAATAGCGGGAGAGAACAGATTGGGATCAACGGCTACGGAAGATGATACGGCCTTTGCTCAGGTCATATGGGGTCAGCTCAACGGTAACCTTGTCGCCTGTCAGGATACGAATATAGTTTTTACGCATTTTTCCTGAGATATGAGCGGTAACGACGTGTCCGTTTTCTAATTCAACGCGGAACATCGTGTTTGGCAGAGTATCCAGTACAGTGCCTTGCATTTCAATGTTGTCTTCTTTGGCCATCTAATCCTCTAAGTTTTAATAACCATATTTTTTAAACGGCAAGATAATGCCGAAAATATTGTCCTATGTAAAGGAATGTTATTGGATAGCAATGGTGTTCACCTTGCTATTGCACTTAACATCCTTACCGCAACTTGCGTTTTACTTTGCTAAAGTAAAAGTAATAACAGAAGTCGTAATTCTTTATTTTGTGGTATTTGTAGCAATAAAATAACAGCACCCAAACCACATAATGGGTGTGTAAGATAAAATTTTTGTATAAACCTTTTTGCATAAATAACAGAATGGCATTCTCGATTCTGTCTTAAATAAGAAGGGCTTTACAAAAACAAGCAGTGATTATAATTCCAACGATTGCTGATACCAACACTTTTTATCAATAATCACTTTTTTCCAACGAGATAACGCAACTAAATAATGTTCACGAGAGATCTCAGTGGCACCTAACGAGGCAGTATGAGAGTTTAGCACCTGACAATCAAATAGTTGACCCCCATAACGAAGAAAATGGTTATAAAAAGCAATAAAGGCACATTTAGATGCGTTATCTCTACGGCTAAACATAGATTCGCCACAAAAAACGGCACCCATGTTTACACCATATAATCCTCCAACGAGTTCATCACCTTCCCAAACCTCAACAGAGTGAGCCTCACCTAGTTGATGAAGCCCTTCATAGCCTGTTTTTATATCAGGGCCTATCCACGTACCTTCTTCACGTACAGAACAAGCCTCAATAACTGAAGCAAAGGCATGATTTAACGTGATTTTATAAGGCTGGTGCCGAATAAATTTACGTAAACTGCGCCCAATATGCAAATCACCAGCCGGTAAAACGGCCCTTGGATCAGGTGACCACCAAAGTGGTTCTTCATAAGGAAAGTACCAAGGGAAAATACCTGATTGATACGCAACACGTAATCGTGAAAGAGAGATTTCTCCCCCTATCGCTAATAAACCATTAGGCTCTTTTAAAGCTAAGTGAGGCTCTGGAAAATCTAAATCATTATCATCCAATTGAAACAACGGCATATTATGCCTCGTGCGTTGGTGTTAATAGAGCCTGTCTTTGATGAAATTTAGCATAATGCCCTTGTTGTTGTAACAACGAAGCATGAGTGCCTGTTTCAACGATTTTTCCGCCATCCATAACGCAGATTTTATCCATTTTATCTAAACCGTGAAGTCTGTGTGTGATCATTAATACAGCTTTACCTTGGCAATGCTGATGCAAGAGCGCAAGGATCTGTTGTTCTGTATCGGCATCAAGGCCTTCTGTTGGCTCATCAAGCAATACAAGAGGTGCATTATGGAGTAGGGCTCTTGCAAGTCCTAAACGTCGCTGTTCGCCACCAGAGAGCTGTCTACCACCATCACCCATCCATGCATTTAAGCCTTCATCATTTTCAAGTAACTGCCCAAGACCAACTTGCTGAAGAACATGTTTAAGTTCTTCATCTGTTGCCTGTTCTTTGGCCATCAATAGATTTTCTCTTAATGTGTGGCTAAAGACATGAACGCGTTGAGGGACAACGGACATCATTGAACGTAATGTCGCTTCATCATAATCAGCAATAGGCAAATTATTTAAACTGATAGTACCGTGAGTCGGATCAAAAGCCCGATTGATCAACTGCAACAGAGTCGATTTACCACACCCTGTTTTTCCTAGTAATGCAATGTGTTGTCCTGCTTCAATCGTTAAATCAACGTGATTGATGACTTGCATTGGTTGGGCTGGATAAGTAAAGCAAATATCGCGCATTGTAAGTGTGGCTCGATTGTTTGTTTCTCCTCCTTTTTCAGGAAAAGTGACATCCGGTTTTTGCTCAATTAAATGAGAAATACGAGTTGCTGATGTCATTACTTGACCTAAATGCTGGAAAGCAACAGTAACAGGCGCTAAAGACTCAAATGCTGCCAATGCACAGAACGTAAATAAGGCAATTAACGCTTCTGGCATAAAACTATTGTCGATACCATCAGCCGCAAGCCATAAAATTAATGTTGCTGTTAGACCTGATGCGAGGATCATCAATGATTGCGATAAACCAGTTAAGTTTGCTTGTTGTGCTTGTCTACGCAGCCATTTAGCTTCAAGTTGCGCCAGATTTTGTCTAAAACGAGGTAATGCGCCAAAAACAGTTAGTTCGGCTTGTCCTTGCAACATGCTGGTTAATACTGTGCGGTATTGACCTCGTAAATCGGTGAGATCACGACCAATAGGTTTACCCGCGTAGTAGAATACGAAAGGCAAAACAATCAGCAAGGTAAGCATAATGCCACCTAGCGTATTGGCTAAACGTGCATCGATTAAACCAAGGCCAAACATAATTGTCATAATGACAACAAAAGCGGCAATGATAGGGGAAATAACGCGAATATAAAGATGATCGAGCGTTTCAACATCAGCAACTAAGCGGTTTAGTAACTCACCTTGACGAAAACGTGCAATTCCACCTGGTGAAAGAGGGAGGATCTTTTTAAAGGTGAATACACGTAGGTGCGATAATACGCGAAACGTTGCGTCATGGCTGACAAGCCTTTCAAAATAACGACCCGCAGTACGAAAAATTGCAGCACCTCGAACACCCGCAGCGGGTAGCATATAATTAAAACTATAAATACCCGCAAAACCCGCAAGAGACGTACCTGCTAAAAACCAGCCCGATAGTGTTAAAAGACCAATACTCGCCAGTAAAGTCAGAATTGCAAGAATAATCCCCAGCAATAACATAAACCAGTGACGGCGATAGAGCGCAAGAAAAGGAAGCAATACTCTCATGATTAAAGTTCCTCTTTACGATGAGCAAGAAGGCGAGCAAAAGTGCCGTTCTGTTGGCTTAATGATGCATAAGTGCCAGTTTCAATAATCTGACCTTTTTCCATCACCCAAATTTGGTCGTAACCCAATGTTTCTTCAAGTAGATGGGTAATAAGCAAGGTTGTTTGATTTAATGAAGCGTTATTAAGCGCATGCATGACACGTTGTTCACTATGAGAATCAAGGCTTGCTGCTGGTTCATCTAATAACAAAAATTGACAAGGCGACAATAAAGCACGAGCAACAGCAATACGTTGAGCCTGACCAACAGAAAGGCGTGCAGCACTATCACCAATAATCGTATTTAAGCCGTCAGGTAACTCATTAATAAAATCGCTGACATACGCTTTTTCAATGGCAAGATTGATTTGTTCATTGCTGGCATTAGGATTACTTAAGCGAATATTATCTAGCAAGGTTTGTTCTGGTAAATTAGGATTTTGACCAACCCAGCTTAAACATTGACGCCATGCTTCAGGCGAGAGTTGCGTCAATTCAACGCCATTAACTTTTAATGAGCCACGATAAGGTAAAAAGCCGAGTAGCGCATTTAATAGCGAGCTTTTGCCTGCACCACTTAGACCCACAATCGCAATTCGTTGATTAGGGTTAATGGTAAAGTTTAATGGACCTGCGAGTTTGACACCTTGATGAGATAGAATTTCTAGTTCATGAGCTGTAATCTCAATACTTTCTGTTGTATTGATGCGCTCATTACCTGTGAATTGTGGTTTTTCACCATCAGCTTCTAAAAATTCAACCAGAGATTCTGCGGCGCCAATGGCTTGAGCTTTGGCATGATAGTAAGTTCCTAAATCACGCAAAGGTTGAAAAAATTCAGGGGCTAAGATCAGCGCTAAAAAGCCTGAGAATAGTGTGACACCTAAGCCATAACTACCGAAATTAAGTTCACCTAAGTAAGAAAAACCAAAGTAAACAGCCACAACAGCGATAGAAACAGCGGTAAAGAATTCCAATACGCCTGACGAAAGGAATGCCATTCTTAGCACTTCCATTGTACGTTTGCGGAAATCTTCTGTTGCTTCGGTGATTTGTTTAACTTCTGCATTACCACGGTTAAATAACCGTAATGTATCTAGTCCTCTTAATCTATCAAGGAAGTTACCACTTAAACGACCTAATGCGAGAAAGTTTCTGCGGTTAGCATCTGCTGCACCTAATCCAACTAATGCCATAAATAGCGGGATCAGTGGGGCGGTGAAAAATAGAATCAAGGCAGCAGCCCAGTTAACAGGGAATATGGTGATAAGGATAAGGATAGGCACAATAGTAGAAAGATACATTTGCGGAATATAACGCGCATAGTAATCTTGCATATCTTCTATTTGCTCTAGAATAATTGTTGCCCAACTCCCTGCGGGTTTGCCTTTAACCCAAACAGGACCTAGCTCTTCAAGTTTATCAAGCACAATTTTACGAATTTGTTGCCTGACCGCCATACCACATCGATAACCTACACGCTCTCTTATTGCCATCACTACAGCGCGTAAGATAAAAATACCAATAAGGGTGAGAAAGGTAGGTATATGCATATCACGACTCAGACTATCCATGATAAATGCTTGAAGTAAAACAGCTAATAACCATGCTTGTGCAATAATTAATAAACCGCTTACAACACCTAGGATCATTGATAGCCGTAGCCATCGGCGGGCTGGAGCACTTTGCTGTTTCAGCCATCGAACCAATTCACTTTGTTTAGTTTTATCCATAAGAAAAGATTCAAATTTGCAGGTGAGATACACAGTATCAAAAGGCCAAGGGTAAGTAGTTATACGCTTTGGCAACCAGGTTAGTATGTTACATGGTAAAAGGCGCTACTGAAATAGCGCCTTGAAGGGAAGTGATGATTTTAGTTGGATTTTAGTGCGTCTAAGTAACGTTCTGCATCTAAAGCAGCCATACAGCCTGTACCTGCGGAGGTAATTGCTTGACGATAAATGTGATCCATTACGTCACCTGCTGCAAAAACACCCTCGATAGAGGTTTGTGTTGCATTACCTTGAGTTCCTGATTGTACTTTGATGTAACCATTGTCTAATTCTAATTGACCATCAAAAATAGCGGTATTAGGGCTATGTCCAATAGCAATAAAGACACCCATAACCTCTAATTCTTCGGTTTTATCGCTCTTAGTATCTTTTAAGCGAACTTTAGTTACACCCATATCATCGCCAAGAACTTCGTCTAAGGTGCGATCAGTATGCAAAATAATATTGCCACTGTTGACTTTGTCCATTAAACGGTTAATTAAGATTTTTTCAGAACGGAAAGAATCACGGCGGTGGATCAGATGAACTTCTGATGCGATATTCGCTAAATAAAGAGCTTCTTCCACAGCGGTATTTCCGCCACCGACAACAGCGACTTTCTGGTTACGATAGAAAAATCCGTCACACGTTGCACAAGCCGAAACGCCTCGGCCTTTAAAAGATTCTTCTGAAGGTAAACCGATATAACGTGCAGAAGCACCTGTTGCGATAATTAATGCATCACAAGTGTATTCTTGTTCATCACCAAATAGGCGGAATGGACGGTTTTTCAGATCGACTTTATTAATATGGTCAGAGATAATCTCTGTATTAAATTTTTCAGCGTGCTGAAACATGCGGTCCATTAATCCAGGACCTGTTAACCCTTCTGGGTCACCGGGCCAGTTTTCGACTTCTGTTGTTGTTGTCAGCTGACCGCCTTTTTCAACACCCGTAATCAGTACTGGTTCTAAGTTTGCTCTTGCAGCATAAACGGCGGCGGTATAACCCGCAGGGCCTGAACCTAAAATAATAAGTTTGCTATGTTTGATGGTGCTCATGTATACCTCATCTCTGATTAGGCGTGATGCGAATTGAGGGATTGTAGGAGAAATAAGACGTTAAAAAAAGCCAATGACGAGAAATAGACATAATATTTTAGCTATTTTAGCAATAGTTAATACTAATATAGTTTAATAATTATAGAGTTATATTGGGCTAACATCATCGAATTAACCTGAAACATTTTGCTTTACAATTGATGTTTATCTTGCGTATATAGAGAATAACATAGCGCCTTGTTCTGATTTTTACTCATTTGCTTTGACAATCCGCTGTACATTTGCGAAAACATGATTGTTAAAGATAATTATCCTCGGATGTTGTACGTATTATTTTTTAGACAGACAGGGCATAGGATAGTTACTTTGCGATATTTGCTAATGAGTATTTGGATAAAATAGAACTTTTATCTGGCATTAAAAGAAAATAGATTGGTAGTTTGCTCTGACCGTTTGATACCGAAGTTTCGACAGTGATGCTGAAGGTGTACAGGTATGGGTATAGGAAAATAAAGTAAGAGAAAAAGAGAAAGAGAGTATAGAGATGATTGATAATAAAAAACGTCCGGGTAAAGATCTTGATAGAATAGACCGGAATATTCTAAATGAGCTTCAAAAAGATGGTCGTATTTCAAACGTTGAGCTATCTAAACGTGTAGGTTTATCACCAACACCTTGTTTAGAGCGTGTACGTCGTTTAGAACGCCAAGGATTTATTTCTGGTTATACTGCACTGTTAAACCCACATTACTTAGATGCATCATTACTAGTATTCGTGGAAATCACATTAAACCGTGGTGCACCAGATGTTTTTGAACAATTCAATATGGCTGTTCAAAAACTTGAAGAAATCCAAGAATGCCATTTAGTTTCTGGTGATTTTGACTATCTGTTGAAAACTCGTGTACCTGATATGTCCGCTTACCGTAAATTACTCGGTGAAACACTGTTACGTCTTCCAGGTGTTAATGACACACGTACATACGTGGTTATGGAAGAAGTTAAACAAAGTAACCGTCTTGTAATTAAAACTCGCTAAGCCAACTTAATAGGTTGGTGCAAAGCAGGAAAAAGTTAGGTACACTCCTGTTTATGCATACAGTTTCAACGCTGGGATATCTCAGCGTTGTTCCGTTTTAATTCACCCTAAGTTAAACCTGGAGAGCCCTCTTTGAGCCAGGAATATACAGAAGATAAAAATATTCGTTTAACAAAGATAAGCAACCGTCGCCGTATTTGGGAGGCTATTCTCATCCTCATCGGTATTGGCGCTGTCTTTTTAATGGTTTCATTACTTAGCTTTCATCCCTCTGATCCTAGCTGGTCACAAACCACTTGGAATGAGCCTATTCAAAATTTAGGCGGTAGTATCGGAGCATGGTTAGCTGATATTCTATTTTCTGCATTTGGTTTACTTGCCTATGCAATTCCTGTCGTCGTGGTTTTTGGGTGCTGGAATTCTCTACGCTACCAACAAAACCGTGAATACACCGACTTCTTTTCCCTTGCACTACGCACGATTGGTGCTTTGGCTCTGATCTTTACCTCTTGTGCATTGGCTGATCTTAATTTTGATGATATCTATAATTTCAGCTCTGGTGGTGTTATTGGAAGTTTGTTTAGCAAAGCCCTATTACCGTGGTTTAATGTTTTAGGTGCTACTCTTGCCCTGTTATCTGTTTGGGCTATTGGCTTTACACTGTTTACCGGCTGGTCTTGGTTAACAATCACAGAAAAGATTGGTGCCGTTATTTTGGGAAGTGTTGGTTTTATTACCAATAGAGGCCAAAATGAAGCTGATTACGAGGATGAAGAAGAGGAAGATGATACTCAAGACGTTGTTACAGAATTAGCTGAAAATTTAAATCAAAAAGAAAATCAGCAATCTGAATTAGCAACAGAAGAGAGTGATGATATTTTATTTTCTGCGCCTTCAGCACTTGAGCTAGCTCGTCAGCAAGAGATAGACACATTACAAGTTAAAGCAGAACAAGAAGATGATTTGCTATCTTTCTCTGCAACAAATGACATAGCAGATGAACATGCGCAAACATTGACGCAAGCTGATCCTCTTGTGCCAGCAACGGTTTCACAACCAACTCATACAGAGGAAGAGCCAGAACATTACCGTTTTGATATTCCAGAAGCATTTTTGAAAAAAGAAGCTCAATCAGAAGTCAATGCTCCTTCAAGTTTCGCTTACTCAATACCAGAAAAGAATATACCTTCTGTGATGCCGTTTGATAATGAACCTATGGCACAGCCATCGTCCGTATCAACAGATAGTGTAATGCCTGCAGGCGGAGCTGAACCTACATTCTCGTTAGCACCTGATACAGACTCTTTAACACAAGCAGCTACAGTGGCAGCAACTAGTGCTCTTGTTAGTCATGGCTCTCAAGTTAAACAAGGATTAGGTCCTGAATTACCACGCCCAAATCCAGTGCGATTGCCAACACGCCGTGAGCTTTATGGCATTCATATACCTTCACAACGCGAAGCTGAATTGCGTCGTCGTGAGGAAGCCGTTCAATCTGAATCTGAAGATGAGTTAGCTGATATTCAAGAACAAGCGAATTTCGAACAAGAGTTGCGTCAGCAATTCCTCGAACAGCAACGCGAACGTTATGGTGAGGACGATAGTGCTGATCCTGAAGCTATTATTGGAGCCCATCAGCCAAATATTACAACACCATTATCTTCATTTAATCATCAACAAGATGATTATCGAGATGAACCAACGGTTACCGCGAATACGTTCTCTTCCACAGAAGAGAATAACAGCGATATTGATGAAGATGAGCAATATCAGCAACAATTAGCAGCACAATTTAAGCAACAATTGCAGGATCGTTATGGTGATGATGTTTCGTTAGATGATGACGAAGATGAGGTTTTACCTCAAATATCGACATCAGCACCTTCATTGCAAGCAACAACGGGTTATCAACCTCATATTCAACATTCATTCGCTTCACAATCAGCGCAACCGACTCAAACTATTGAGAAAAAAGTTGAATACCCAGCCAGCAATGCATTTCTACAAATTTCGCCTCGTGATGAAGAAGAGGAAGAATACAGCCCTAAAATTGAGTTAGAAAGAGAGCTCACAGCATTAGAGGCGTTCTCGCCAATTGATGATCTATTGGATGAAGATCCGATAGAGCCAGTGTTTACACCGATTGTTTCAGAACCTGTTACGCCACAAGTTGCACCTCAATCACGTATTGAGCCTCAGCCTAATATGGCTCAGCATTTTGCACAGCAACAGCAACAGCAACAGCAACAGCAACAGCAACAGCAACAGCAACAGCAACAGCAACAGCAACAGCAACAGCAACAGCAACAGCAACAGCAACAGCAAGAATCGTTAATTCACCCATTCTTGATGCGTAATGATAGACCATTGCAGAAGCCAACAACACCAATGCCTTCTCTGGATCTACTAACAACGCCACCAGTAGAAGATGAGCCTGTTGATATGTTTGAGCTTGAGCGTATTGGTAAACTTATTGAAGCTCGTCTTAATGATTACCGTGTTAAAGCCAAGGTGGTTGGTATTTCACCGGGGCCTGTTATCACTCGTTTTGAACTTGAACTTGCACCAGGTGTAAAAGCTGCACGTATATCAAATTTATCACGCGACTTAGCTCGTTCATTGTCTGCTATTGCGGTGCGTATTGTTGAAGTTATTCCGGGCAAACCTTATGTAGGGCTGGAGTTACCTAACAAAAAACGTCAAACCGTCTATATGCGTGAGTTGTTAGATAGCGATGCATTTCGTGATAGCCGCTCGCCATTGACTGTTGTTTTAGGTAAAGATATCGGCGGTCAGCCAGTTGTTGCCAATCTGGCTAAAATGCCTCACTTACTTGTTGCTGGTACAACAGGTTCAGGTAAATCTGTCGGTGTGAATGCGATGATTATCAGCATTCTCTATAAAGCGAAACCAGAAGATGTTCGCTTTATTATGATTGACCCTAAAATGCTTGAGCTTTCGGTTTATGAAGGTATTCCACATCTTCTAACAGAAGTGGTTACCGATATGAAAGATGCCGCAAGTGCTCTGCGTTGGAGTGTGGCTGAAATGGAACGCCGTTATAAACTGATGTCGGCATTAGGTGTGCGTAATCTTGCAGGTTATAACGAAAGAATTAAAGAAGCAGAAGCGATGGGACGCCCAATTCCAGATCCATTCTGGAAACCAACAGACAGTATGGCAACAGAAATGCCAACGTTGGAAAAAGAGCCTTATATCGTGGTTGTTGTTGATGAATTTGCTGATTTAATGATGACAGCAGGTAAGAAAGTTGAAGAATTGATTGCACGTTTAGCACAAAAAGCGCGTGCTGCGGGTATTCACCTTGTGCTTGCAACGCAAAGACCTTCCGTTGATATCATTACTGGGTTAATTAAAGCCAATATTCCTAGCCGTATTGCGTTTACTGTATCGAGTAAAATCGACTCTCGAACTATCTTAGACCAAGGTGGTGCAGAATCATTACTAGGTATGGGGGATATGCTTTATGCACCTAATGGTTTTGTACCTGAGCGTGTTCACGGTGCTTTTGTGAGTGATGATGAAGTTCATGCAGTCGCAACCGACTGGAAAGCACGCGGTCGTCCTCAGTATATTGAAGCTATTACTAAATGCAGTGAAGAAGGTGAAGGTAATAGTGGTGGTGGATATGACGATGGCGAAGAGCTTGATCCGTTATTTGACCAAGCTGTAGAATTTGTGGTTGAAAAACAACGTGTTTCTATTTCTGGAGTGCAACGTCAATTTAGAATTGGCTATAATCGTGCAGCAAGAATTGTGGAACAAATGGAAATGCAAGGTATTGTCAGTGCGCCAAATCACAACAATACGCGTGATGTCCTTTCGTCGCCACCTTCAGATATGTAATATCTTGAAAACACAGTTATCAGCTAATGAGATAGCATGATAATCTGCACAACATCATCAATAATTTATACGCCGACATTATGTCGGCGTTATCTCATGCCGAGGCTTGTAGAATGAAAAAAGTATTATTTGCAGTGTGTGCGATGACATTATTTAGTAGCCAAGCCGCTTGGGCTGATGCACGTCAGGATTTGCAACAACGATTAAATAAAGTAAATAGTTTTCAAGCAAACTTTAGTCAAACCGTGACCAGCAATGAAGGCTCACTTATCCAAAAAGGGGAAGGCAGTTTAAAAGTACAACGCCCTGATTTGTTTAATTGGCACATGACAGCACCAGATGAGAGCACGTTGATCTCTGATGGTAAAACATTGTGGTTTTACAATCCTTTTGTCGAGCAAGTTACAGCAACTTGGCTGGAAAGTGCCACAACCAATACGCCTTTTATGCTGATCGCCCGTAATGACAGTAAAGAGTGGCAAAACTATGACGTGAAACAGTCTGGTGATCGTTTTGAGTTAACACCTAAAGTAGAAAATAACTTAAAACATTTTACGATAACTGTATTACCTAACGGACAAATTCAGCAATTTGCAGCTACAGAACAAGACGGTCAAGTAAGCAATTATCAATTGACTGCACAGACTGCCGCACCAATCGATGCATCCGCGTTTCGCTTTACTCCTCCTGCGGGTGTGACTGTGGATGACCAACGTCAGTGAGGATATTTTGAGTAATTTATCACTCGATTTTTCACGCAATGAGTTCCAACCTTTAGCCGCAAGAATGCGACCTGAAACGTTGGAACAATATATCGGACAAACTCATTTACTTGCCGAAGGTAAACCATTACCTCGAGCGATTAAAGCGGGTCAATTGCATTCCATGATCTTATGGGGACCTCCTGGTACGGGTAAAACCACCCTTGCTGAGATCATTGGTCGCTATGCGCAAGCTGATATAGAACGATTATCTGCGGTGACATCGGGTATTAAAGAAATTAGAGAATCTATTGAAATTGCGCGCCAAAACCGCAATGCAGGGCGTAGAACGATCCTGTTCGTTGATGAAGTTCATCGTTTTAATAAGAGTCAACAAGATGCTTTTTTGCCTCATATTGAAGATGGCACAATCACTTTTATTGGCGCAACAACAGAAAATCCCTCTTTTGAATTAAATTCAGCATTGTTATCCAGAGCAAGAGTTTATCTATTACGTTCATTAACCGAAGCTGATATTGAGCAAGTACTACAACAAGCGCTGGACGATCCTGAACGGGGTTTAGGCGGACGTAATATTATTCTGCCAGATGATACACGCAAAATGATTGCACAATTGGTTAATGGTGATGCGCGCCGTTCATTAAATTTGCTTGAAATGATGGCGGATATCGCTGAAGTTGATAAACAAGGAAAACGAGTATTAACACCAGCATTACTGACAGAAATCAGTGGTGAACGAAGTGCTCGTTTTGATAATAAAGGTGATCGCTTTTACGATCTTATCTCTGCATTGCATAAATCAGTCAGGGGATCAGCGCCTGATGCTGCTCTTTATTGGTATGCAAGGATCATAACAGCCGGCGGTGATCCGCTTTATGTTGCTCGTCGCTTATTGGCGATTGCATCAGAAGATGTGGGAAACGCCGATCCTCGTGCTATGCAAGTGGCAATAGCTGCATGGGATTGTTTCACGCGTGTTGGTCCCGCAGAAGGTGAGCGCGCTATTGCTCAAGCAATTGTATATCTGGCTTGTGCTCCCAAAAGTAATGCTGTTTATACTGCATTTAAAGCAGCCATTGCTGATGCTAAAAGTAAACCTGATTATGATGTACCTGAGCATTTGCGTAATGCACCAACAAAATTAATGAAAGAAATGGGGCTTGGTGCTGAATATCGGTACGCTCATGATGAGCCTAATGCTTATGCTGCTGGTGAGGTCTATTTTCCTAAAGAAATGGCTGATACACAGTACTATTACCCAGTGAAAAGAGGGTTAGAGATCAAGCTTGCAGAGAAATTAGACTGGCTTGCTCAACAAGATCAAAATAGTACGACAAAACGCTATCGCAAAATGTAAAGATGCGGTAAGGTTATTCAATTATCATTAATTTCTTAACTATGCCTTGTCTCAGATATCTTTTTTATAAGATAGGAGAGAAGGTTTTTATTAATCTATCAATAAGCACAGGATAAGCATGCTCGATCCAAATCTACTGCGTAATGAGCTAGACGCGGTCGCCGAAAAACTGGCTCGCAGGGGATTCATCCTCAATGTGGAAAAAATTCGTCAACAAGAAGAACGCCGTAAGGTGTTACAGGTTGAAACTGAATCCCTGCAAGCAGAACGTAATTCCCGATCGAAGTCCATTGGTGCGGCAAAAGCGCGTGGTGAAGATATTGAGCCACTTCGTCAAGAAGTTAACCTGTTAGGTGAAAAACTTGAAGCTGCAAAAGCCGAACTTGAAGTGCTTCAAGCGGAAATTCGTGATTACGTTTTAACTATCCCAAATATGCCAGATGATGCTGTTCCAAATGGCAAAGATGACAGCGAAAACGTTGAAGTTTCTCGTTGGGGCACACCAAAAACTTATGATTTTGAATTAAAAGATCATGTGACTTTAGGTGAGCTAACAGATGGTTTAGATTTTGCTTCTGCGGTAAAAATTACCGGTTCACGTTTTGTTGTGATGAAGGGTCAAGTTGCACGTTTACATCGTGCTATTACACAATTTATGTTGGATCTGCACACAGAAGAGCACGGCTACCAAGAAATGTATGTTCCTTACTTGGTTAACCACGCAACTCTGTACGGTACAGGCCAGTTACCTAAATTTAGTGAAGACTTATTCCACACTAAACCGTTAGAAGAAGAAGCAGAAAGCCAATATGCACTTATTCCAACAGCGGAAGTGCCTGTGACAAATATGGTAAGAGACGTCATTCTTGAAGAAGACGACTTGCCATTGAAAATGACAGCTCACACACCATGTTTCCGTTCAGAAGCAGGCTCTTATGGTCGTGATACTCGTGGTTTAATTCGTATGCACCAATTTGATAAAGTTGAGCTAGTTCAAATCGCTCATCCTGAAAAATCAATGGAAGCATTAGAAGAGCTGACTGGTCACGCTGAAAAAGTACTGCAATTACTGAATCTACCTTACCGTAAAGTGGTACTTTGCACTGGCGATATGGGCTTTGGTTCACGTAAAACTTACGACTTAGAAGTTTGGGTACCAGCTCAAAATACTTACCGTGAAATCTCTTCATGTTCAAATATGTGGGATTTCCAAGCACGTCGTATGCAAGCACGCTTCCGTTCTAAGGGTGATAAGAAGATCCAGTTAGTTCACACTTTAAATGGTTCGGGCTTAGCTGTAGGTCGTACTTTAGTCGCAATTATGGAAAACTATCAAATGGCTGATGGCCGTATTGAAATTCCAGAAGTGTTACGCCCATACATGAAAGGTTTAGAATATATCGGTTAATTATTATCTAATTAATTGATTATTGATAAAAGAAACCTCTGCTTAGGCAGGGGTTTTTTATTACCCGAGTAAAATATTTATCACTAATAATTTGCTTTATATTACCTATTAAACCCAAATAATTAGATTATTATAGAGTTAAAAATTAGCAAAGAGAGCATTATAAATAATTTAATTCTAAGGTATTCCATTTTTATTTTTTATATTTTCATTCCCACCTTGACAATTTCTCTCATTGACATTAATTTGGATTTCTAGATGTTTAGCCGTCTGGATTTCTATTTAATGGGTGAGTTGATTAAAATGATAACACTAAAAAATGTCAGCAAAATTTATCAGCGAGGGAAAAAGCAAACTATTGCTGTTGATGATATTAATTTGAATATTGAACAGGGAGATATCTTTGGCATCATTGGTTATAGCGGTGCTGGGAAAAGTAGCTTAATTCGTTTATTGAATCGTTTAGAGCCTGTAACAAAGGGGGAAGTGATTGTTGGTAAATACAACATTACCACCAGCAGTGAACGTGAGATCCGTAAAATCCGCCACTCAATTGGTATGATATTTCAACATTTCAATTTGCTGTGGTCACGTACAGTTAGAGAGAATATTGAATTTCCACTTGAAATTTCAGGGTTAGATAAGAAGCAACGTTTTCAACGTGCGAGTGAATTAATGGAGTTAGTTGGGCTTGCTGATAAAGCTGATGAATATCCATCAACATTAAGTGGTGGGCAAAAACAACGTGTTGGTATTGCTAGAGCGCTGGCAAATAATCCTGATGTTTTATTATGTGATGAAGCAACATCTGCATTAGATCCAAAAACAACACAAACAATTTTAGCACTGCTCGCTGAAATTAATCAAAAAATGAATATTACGATTGTGTTGATCACGCATGAAATGCAAGTTGTAAAAGCGATATGCAATAAAGTAGCCGTTATTGAGCAAGGAAAAATAATTGAACAAGGCGAAGTAGTAAAAATATTTAACCAACCAAAACATAAAGTGACACAACAGTTTTTATCACAATCAGTACATGTAACAGATAACAGTGATGATATTGAGAATATAAAGCAGCAAAGCACAGTAATAAAACTGTTACTGCAAGAAGGTAAAAAATATGACTATTTACTTTATGATTTAATTTCTAAATTTAATGATCCAGTTAATTTAATAAAAGGCAGTTTTTCACAAGAAAACGGGTTTATTTATTTACAGCTAAATAATAAATCGGATGAAATCATCCAATATCTTGAGAATAATAAATTTGATATAGCGGTCGTGTGATATGGATGAAATACAAAGTTGGTTTAATAGCTATTTACCTCATTTAAAACTCAATGTACTCGGTGAAGAAACATTAAATACATTATATATGACACTGGTTTCTGGTGCATTATCCTGTTTATTAGGGATCTTAATTGGCGTGGCATTATTTTTAACAGCAAAAGAGGGTTATAAAGAACATATTTCTATATATAGAATGCTCTCATTTATTGTAAATATTTTTAGAGCCGTTCCTTTTATTATTTTAATTATTTTATTGTTCCCTTTTACTAAATTAATTGTGGGAACCATATTAGGTGTTAATGCAGCACTACCTGCATTAGTGATTTCAGCCGCTGCTTTTTATGCTCGATTGGTTGAATTAGCATTACGTGAAGTAGATAAAGGCGTTATAGAAGCAAGTCTCTCAATGGGTGCTAATTTGCCTACACTAATATTTAAAGTGTTATTGCCAGAATCATCACCTGCACTTATTTCTGGCTTAACCGTCACGTTGATTTCTTTAGTGGGTGGAACCGCAGTTGCAGGCGCAATTGGGGCGGGTGGACTGGGCAACTTAGCTTATTTAGAAGGATTCCAACGCAGTCATCTTGATGTGGTTTGGGCTGCGACTTTAGTGATTTTATTTATTGTATTATGCATTCAGTTATTAGGAGATAGTGTTGTAAGAAATATAGATAAACGCTAATTAAAGAATTAATTCAATTAAAAATCAAATTTAAAAAAAATAAGGTTATAACAATGAAATTAACAGTATTTAAAAAACTGGGATCACTGCTACTTATTAGTCTAGCACTCTCTGCTTGCAAACCATCAGATGAAAAATCAAAGAATAAATTAATTATCGGCGCATCAAGTACACCGCATGCAGAAATTTTAGAATTTATTAAACCGCAGTTAGCAAAAGAAGGGCTAGAGTTAGATATTCGAATTTTTAATGATTATATTATTCCAAACCAAGCATTAGCCGAAAAAGAATTAGATGCTAACTTTTTCCAACATGTACCTTATTTAAATAAAACACTAGCAGATCACCCTGATTGGAAATTAATTTCTGCGGGAGCTGTACATATGCATCCATATCGTTTTTTCTCGCAAAAATATAAAAGTCTGCAAGATTTACCTAATGGTGCAAAAATGATTAGTAGTAATAACTTGGCACAACATGGACATATATTAAAACTATTCCAAGATGAGGGCTTAATTAAATTACGTGATGGCATCGATCCTGATGATTCTACAATTGATGATATTGTAGAAAATCCTCGTAATATTAAGTTTTTATTTACCTATGATGGTCCATTGTTGCCACAAATTTATAAAAATGGTGAAGCAGATGTCGCTTCTATTGATGGGCACTTTGCCATTAATGCGGGATTAGACTTAACCAAAGAAGTGATTTATACAGAGCCTGCGGCTAACAGTAAGTTTGCCAATGTGGTTGTTATAAGAGAAGAAGATAAAAACGATCCACGTATTGCTAAATTAATGGTACAGCTAAAAGCGCCTGAAACCAAAAAATTTATTTTGGATACCTTTAAAGGCGAAGCAGTTCCTGTTCCATAATTAGTCTATTTTTAAATTAATGTATCAAAGAGTGGTGTAAGAGATTATGCCACTTTTTTGTTTATTATAAGAGGGATTATAAAAAGGTTTTTAATAAAGAAATGACTATTTAACAAAAATATAACGCAATCCGCCATTGGTTAAACCGATCACGGCAGATCCTATTTATGCTGTTAAATTAGACCTATCGCTCGAATTTACTTTCGTTATTTATAACATTTCTATTTAATTAGAACCCTACAAAAGAGCATATTCTATGATAGTTTCTAAACAGCAGTTACATCAATTAATCAAAAATAAATTACATCATGCAGGATTGAGTGAGCCTCATGCTGATACGGTGGCTGATGTCTTAGTCCATGCTGATGCCAAAGGTATTCATTCTCATGGTGCTGTGCGTGTGGAATATTATGCAGAGCGGATCAGTAAAGGCGGTACAAATACAGCGCCTAATTTTACTTATACTGAAACGGGGCCATGTAGCGCTGTATTTGATGGTGATAATGGAGCTGGGCATGTTGCAGCGAAAGACGCAATGGAACGCGCAATTAAGATGGCACAAGAGAAGGGAGTTGCGGTTGTTGGTGTAAGACGAATTGGTCATAGTGGTGCGCTATCTTACTTTGTTGAACAAGCATCACAAGCAGGCATGGTGGGTATTTCGCTGTGTCAATCTGATCCTATGGTTGTTCCTTTTGGTGGCTCTGAAGTCTATTACGGCACTAATCCTATCGCTTTTTCAGCGCCTGGAGTAGGCGATAAACGTATTACATTTGATATGGCGACAACTGTACAGGCATGGGGCAAGGTACTTGATGCGCGCTCGCGTCATGTCGACATTCCTGATACTTGGGCAGTTGATGAAAGTGGTAAACCTACGACAGATCCCTTCGCAGTAAAAGGTTTATTACCTATTGCGGGACCTAAAGGTTATGGTTTAATGATGATGGTTGATGTGTTGTCTGGCATTTTGCTGGGTCTTCCTTTCGGTAAACATGTCAGTTCGATGTATCACGATTTAACACAGGGGCGAGAGCTAGGCCAATTACATATTGTTATCAATCCTGCTTTCTTTACTGATGCCTCATTATTTAGAGAACATATCTCACAGGCTATGGGGGAGTTAAATGCAATTAAGCCAGCTCCTCATGTGGAGAAAGTGCTTTATCCTGGTGAGAATAGTCAAATAGAAGAACAAAGAAGCGAAAAAGAAGGTATTGAAATTGTTGATGAAATTTATAATTATTTAATATCTGATGCACTTTATAATAAATCTTATGATAATAAAAACCCGTTTGCGGGTTAATATAACATCTCAATTCTCAATAAAAAGAACAGTGGATGGTGACATCGACTGTTCTTTTTTCTTTTATATATTCACACTATAAAATTTATAATTCATTAGCCATTATGTATTTGGTTATTTTATTATAGTTAATAAATTAAAATTATCTAATTATAAAAACAACAAATCATATATTTTTAATTATATATCAATTAATAATTAAGAACAAAACGTGTGTTTTTTATTACTTTAAAATATACATTGGTGAGGGTTATGAATAATCTATTTATGTATTTAAAAGTTAAAATAAAACAAGATGCGATTTTAGCGGTTGATCTCGCAGAGAAGAGTCCATCTATCCGTAATTTTAATCTTGCTAATAAAATATTAACAGTAAAATTAACAAGTAAGAAATTAAAATTAAAAAAAGATCCTAATGATACCTATCTTATTCAAGAAAAAATAAAAAATTATGAGTCTTTATTTTTAAAATTAAATGAAATTAAAATAGAATATGCGTGTGAATATAAATTTATAGTTGGATTAAAAAGATTATTAACCAATAAAAAAATAAAAAATAGTCCACAAAAAAAGATCATAGGAAATTATAAAAATAGAGTGGGAATATATCAATCAACCAATAAGGATGTTAATCATTTTATAAATGAAGATTTAATGGATTTTTTATTTGAAAATAAAAAAATTAATAATGATAAATTTAATAGTTTTAACATTAAAAATGTTAATATTAATGACGCGAATATATGTTCTTCACAATTTGAAAAATGTAATATAAATGAATCAATATTTACGGATTGTAAATTAACTAAATCTTATTTTCATGCTTCAACAATAAAAAATTCAACGTTTAATCATTGTAATTTAACCAACGCTGATTTTTTATTTTCAAATATAGAAAATGTAAACTTTATAAATAGTGACTTAAGTAATGCAACAATTAAGGTAAAAAGTGCTAATTTTGAAAATTCGACACTTGATAATGCAAAAATAGAAATTGATATTGACAATATTCCTTTAATGAAAAATAAAAAAACTCTATTTGAAACCATTAGTTCAATAAATGATAAATATAATGAAATAAAAACATCATTGATGAGCGCTCTGATTTTAAAAATACAGTGTACTATTTTATATAATTATAATGGTCATGATGGTGATAATAATATAGGGTTATCAGCAGACTTTATAATAGAAAATTTATTCTCTAATCAATATTTTTGTAAAAATAAAATAATTAAAAAATTTATTACTGATATTTTATATAGTTCCTATTTTGATGATGAATATAGTAATTCTATTGATAAATTATCCCCTGATTTTTTATCTTTTCATTTAGATCTAATTAATAATTATGACAATGATAAGCTGAAAAAATTTATGCTACAAGAAAATGATAAATTTATTAAGCTAATGGTATTATCACTTTATCATGAAAATCAAAATATTAGAGATAGAGCAAGAGTGTTATATGATAAATATCTTGATCTTGAGGAGATAAAATCTTTTGTTCAAGAAAATGATATTGATTGTGGTGATAGAAAGGTTGACTGGTATGATAAAAACAGTTTTAATTATATTTTAATAAATAACAATAAAGATAAAAAAATAATTATTAGTCATGAAGATATAGTTAATGTTTTATTTAATAATAATATGGAAACTAATACTAGTTTTACTAGGTTTTATCTTTATATTAATAATGATTGTGAGAAAATTAATAATATTAATTATTATGAGTTATTTAATGGTTTTATAATGTCAGAAATAAGTACTATACCTGATTTTGTTATTTTTACAAATTGTTATAACAAGATGGCCAATAAAATTGAATCTAATAAGTGGTTGTCATTATTTAAATCAAGTGATTTTTATGAACAATTTCACTCTGTTTTAATAGGTATGAAGCCTTTTTCTAATGAAAAGCTTATTAATATTCAAGAACAAGAAAAGTTAAGTAAAATATTTAAGCCATTTTTAAATGCTTCAGATGGTAATATTAAAAAAAGTTCTCTAACTATTGAACATTATCAAAAACTTTGTGAACTTTTTGATATTACTTTGGTAAGTAAAGAATTGAAATCTCAATATTTATTAAGTCTTTCTGCTTTAATTGTTAAATATTCATCAAGCTCTGTATTTGGCAACGATTCAGATTCACCTGAAATATTAAGAATGTATGCTTATGCTTTAATGAGTAAGGCTAATGAATTAAATCCAAAATTAATGGGAAAAAACTTTAAAGAATGGAGCGATAGACTATTAGGAATGAATAAAATGTTTCAATGTACGGATGTACTTTTTTCAATAATGAATCATTATGGAAAAGAACACTTCAAAGATATATTTTATAAAATCATACCGTTACATTGGAGATAATAATTAGTCAAAATAAGAGAAATAAAACGCACTCCAACTTTACTAATTAACTGTTGGAGTGCAAGCAAAAAACATTATTTTTTCGTTTTAATCAATTAAATCGAAGATTAACTGACTAATTTACCAATATTGGATTCAGCGGTTTTATTAAGAGAAATCGTTCCATTTCCACCATTTCCGCCAATTCCACCATTATTTCCTTGGTTGCCTACATTATGGTGATAAAAAACGTCACGATAAGAGCCATACATCGCAGTGTAAGAAAGAGGAATAGTAATTAATAACCCTAAACCAAATGGAATAATACTCACGACCAGAATAAATAGCAGTAAAATAAAGAAGAAGAACCCACCAGCTAAATTTATTTTTACTGCCGAAAGGCTCGCTTTAACAGCAGGGAGCGCTTTATAACCGTTTACTAATACCAACGCAGGGACAAACCAATATGCAGCAGTACTAATTGTACCGAAAATAGCAATAATAATGATAAATAGAGTAAAACCTGATGTGTTATCTGCCATCATTTCAGCAATAATTTCTTCAGAATAATCACTAGAAGCCGCATAGATAACGTCCATCATGGCTGCACCAGAGATAATAACCGCGAGAATAATCCCAAACAGCAAAATAAGGAAACTGATGCCGTAAGCGCCCATTATACTTAGATAGCGTTTGTTATAAAAACCAAAGAATAGATTATCAACGTCCATCCGTTGGGTTTCATACTGCTGATGGGCAATGGCAATAAGGCCTGTAGCTAATACAGTAGTAATAAAAGGTGATATGATTGGACCTATTAGCGGAATAAATCCAAGAATGGTCGATATAATAAGACTAACGATAAAGTAGATAATAATAACGCCTACCCACATCCAAAAACGTTCTTTTATTAAATCCCATCCCAGTCCTAACCAACGTACTCCGCCTGAGGCACCTCGTGCTTGAGGAATAGGCGTAAATACCTCTTGTGGCTCTGTTAGCGATGAATTATTGTCTTGTTCCATTTCCTGTACCTTAATCCCAATATCTTTAGTTTATAAATATAAGCCTTCTATAATATCTTTTTGTTTTGTTATTAATCAACTGTATTCAACTTAATATAGGTTAAGGATAATCTTAGAATGTATATTTTTATTTGTGGGGACAGATATTCTTTAATTAATACAAAATGATTTAAATAATTTAAGTTAACTTCATCTCATTAAAAAATAACTTTATTTGTTTGGGATATTTTTAATTATATGAAAACAAAAAGCAGCACTTTAATGTGCTGCTTCTTAAATTAACCTTAAGTAGAAAAGCTTAGTAGATCACTTTATGACCGTAAGATTCAAGAATTGATTTTACATTTTCCATCGTCTCTTTTGACGGTGGATGAATGCCATCTAGCTTGTATTCTTCTCCTAAAGCTACCCATTTATGTTTGCCGAGTTCGTGGTAAGGAAGAAGTTCTACTTTTTCGATATTTTTCATATCTTTAATAAATTCGCCTAAACGATGAGCAGAATCATCATCATCAGACCAACCCGGTACAACCACATAACGAACCCATGTTTTTTGGCCTCGCTTTGCTAAATAACGTGCGAATTCAAGTGTACGCTGGTTTGATACACCAACCAGTTTCTGGTGGATCTCATCGTTGACTTGTTTTAGGTCGAGCATCACTAAGTCAGTGGCATCCATTAATTCATCAATAACGGGATCATAACGACGAACAAAGCCGTTAGTATCTAAGCAGGTATGGATATTTTCTTTTTGACAAGCGCGGAACCAATCGCGCACAAACTCTGCTTGCAAAATTGCTTCGCCACCTGAAGCAGTAACACCGCCGCCAGAAGCATTCATAAAATGACGATAGGTAACCGCCTCTTTCATTAGTTCATCAACTGTGACGATTTGCCCACCATGAGTATCCCATGTGTCACGGTTGTGACAATAGAGGCATCTCATTAGGCATCCTTGAAAGAAAACAATGAAACGTATTCCGGGACCGTCAACAGTACCGCAGGATTCAAATGAGTGGATACGACCAAGTACGGACATAACAGGGTTACTCCAAAACTGTCTAATAAAAAGGCCCCAAAGTAGGGGCCTTTATTCTAAGCGATTTTATCTACTTTCTCAGTAAATAAATGCATATAGTTATCTTTATTACATTGTTTGTGTGAATGTACGGGTGATAACGTCTTGCTGTTGCTCTTTAGTCAGTGAGTTAAAGCGAACTGCATAACCAGAAACACGGATAGTTAACTGAGGATATTTCTCAGGATCTTCCATTGCTTCTAACAGCATTTCACGGTTCATCACGTTGACGTTCAGGTGTTGACCACCTTCGATACCCGCTTCGTGGTGGAAGTAACCATCCATCAGACCCGCAAGGTTTGCTTTACGAACATCATCATCTTTACCTAATGCATTAGGTACGATTGAGAAGGTGTAAGAAATACCATCTTTCGCATAAGCAAATGGCAGTTTCGCAACAGAAGTCAGAGAAGCTACCGCACCTTTTTGGTCACGACCGTGCATTGGGTTAGCACCTGGTCCGAATGGTGCGCCTGCACGACGACCGTCTGGAGTATTACCTGTTTTCTTACCGTAAACAACGTTTGAAGTGATAGTCAGGATTGACTGTGTAGGTACCGCATTACGGTATGTACGCAGTTTCTGAATTTTCTTCATGAAACGTTCAACTAAGTCACAAGCGATGTCATCTACACGAGAATCGTTGTTACCAAATTGTGGGTATTCGCCATCAATTTTAAAGTCAACTGCTAAGCCGTTTTCATCACGGATTGGAGAAACTTTTGCATATTTGATTGCAGACAGTGAGTCAGCAGCAACAGACAGACCTGCGATACCACATGCCATTGTACGATATACGTCACGATCATGAAGTGCCATCAGAGCTGCTTCATAGCTGTATTTATCGTGCATGTAGTGGATAACGTTCAGCGCAGTTACGTACTGAGTTGCTAACCAATCCATAAAGTGATCCATTTGGTTCATCACAGTATCGAAGTTTAATACTTCGTCCATGATTGGAGCATGTTTTGGACCTACTTGGATTTTCAGTTTTTCGTCAACACCACCATTGATGGTATACAGTAAGGTTTTCGCTAAGTTCGCACGAGCACCGAAGAACTGCATTTGTTTACCAACAACCATTGGGCTAACACAACATGCGATTGCATAGTCATCGCTGTCGAAGTCAGGACGCATTAAGTCATCATTTTCGTACTGGATTGAAGAAGTATCGATTGAGACTTTAGCTGCATATTTTTTGAAGTTGATAGGCAGTTGTTCTGACCACAGGATGGTCATGTTTGGTTCTGGTGATGGACCCATTGTGTACAGGGTATTTAAGAAACGGAAAGTATTCTTAGTTACCAGAGTACGGCCATCTAAACCCATACCTGCTAAAGATTCTGTTGCCCAGATTGGGTCACCAGAGAACAGTTCATCATATTCAGGAGTACGTAAGAAACGAACCATACGTAATTTCATGACTAAGTGGTCAATTAATTCCTGAGCTTGTTCTTCTGTCAGTAAACCTGCTTCAATATCACGTTGGATGTAGATATCTAAGAATGTAGATACACGACCAAATGACATTGCAGCACCGTTTTGAGATTTAACAGCGGCTAAGTAACCGAAGTAAGTCCATTGTACTGCTTCTTTTGCGTTTTGCGCTGGGCGAGAAATATCGTAACCGTATTTCGCAGCCATTTCTTGGATTTGACCTAAAGCAGCGTGCTGCTCTGCGATTTCTTCACGCAGTTGGATAGTCATTTCCAGATCTTCGCCTTTTTCCATTCTTTCTTGTAAAGAGGTGAATTGGGCAAATTTATCTTTACGCAGGAACTCAATACCATACAGTGCAACACGACGGTAGTCACCGATAATACGACCACGACCATATGCATCTGGTAAACCTGTTAAGATACCAGATTTACGGCATTTCATGATGTCTGGAGTATAAACATCGAAAACGCCTTGGTTGTGAGTTTTACGGTAATCAGTAAAGATTTTTTTCAGTTCTGGGTCCAGCTCACGGTTGTAAGCGTGGCAAGAACTTTCAACCATACGGATACCACCGAATGGGATGATCGCACGTTTCAGAGGTGCATCAGTCTGTAAACCTACGATTTGTTCTAAATCTTTAGAGATATAACCCGCATCGTGAGATGTGATAGTTGAAGCAACAGAAGTATCAAAATCAACCGGCGCATGCGTGCGGTTTTCGATTTTGATGCCTTCCATAACTTGTTCCCAAAGTGTATCAGTTGCTTTAGTGGAACCTGCTAGGAAAGATTCGTCGCCTTCATATGGAGTGTAGTTTTTTTGGATAAAGTCACGAACGTTAACATTGTTCTGCCATTCACCTTCAGAAAAACCTTTCCATGCTTCAGCAAATTTTTCATTTAAATCAGACATGATACTTCTACCTTTTTACAATGGAACTTAAGAAATCAGTCATACCTGCGTGGATTAATGTTTATCGCCACGCAGATGCATTAACCAGTATACCAAACCGACTAGGACTGCTCCGCCAATAATGTTACCGATAGTGACAGGTAATAAATTGTCAGCGAGGAAATTCGAAACTGTTAAATCCGAAAATTGTTCGGGTGATGCACCTACTTTAGTCCAGAATTCTGCGGGTGCAAAATTCTTAATAACAATACCTAAAGGGATAAGGAACATGTTAGCGATACTGTGCTCAAAACCACTAGCAACGAACATACCGATAGGTAAAATTAATGCAAAGAGTTTATCAATTAGTGTACGACCTGCATAGCTCATCCAAACTGCAAGACAAACCATTAAGTTAGCTAAAATACCTAAACAAACGGCTTCAATAAAAGTGTGTTCAACTTTATGTTGTGCTGTTTGTAAGACATTAAGCCCCCAAAGCCCATTCGCTGCCATATGCTGACCTGCGAACCACATTAAGGCGACAAAAAAGAGTGCGCCAACAAAGTTACCAAGATAGACATTTATCCAGTTTGCAAACATTTTGCCCCAAGATATACGTCCAGTTGCTTTAGGAATAATAGTAAGAACAGTAGAGGTGAATAAGTCAGCGCCACAAACGACGACGAGCATTAACCCCAGAGAGAAGCAGATCCCACCGACTAATTTAGCCAGCCCAAATGGAACAGATGCGGTACCTGTAGTAGCAGTAATATAAAAAACAAAAGCAATTGATATAAACATACCCGCGGTAAATGCAGATAAGTAAGTCGTTGGAATATGTTTATTTGCTTTATAACAACATGCATCATCGGCAACTTTTGCCATATCCGCAGGTGATAATAAATTAAAAGGGCTGTCAGCTTTCATACTAACACTCTCTTATATGTTGGAATAATTATAGCACGCAATAATAGTAGCAAAGGGGCTTACTTCTAAAATTGATATGGATCATGGTCGCTCATTAGAATCCCGTTTTTAGTGCGTAAAAACCCGCTATTTTGGCTATAACTATTTGATTAATAAAATGAAAAAATTTTTTAAAAATTATCAAAAAATTTTAGACTAGCTGGATAAATAAAGTAGAAAGTAAATATAAAGTATTATTTAAACCCCGTATGTTAAGAATTAAAAATTAAATTTAACGCCTTATTTACTTTTGTCATAAATATAAACATTACTTTATTTGTGGTTAATCTTTAATGATTACTCCAGACATATACCCATTATAAAAATAAGGTTTTTTAATTTTTGAGATCTGGTTAAACAAATAGCAATTTAAACTATATTTAAGTAATATTCTTAGTGTAAAAGTTCAATATGTATTTATAGTGTCATATTAAATGCCTTAAATCGTCACTTTTGCCATATTTTGACAATTTTGTCAGATGGCAAATTTGTCATATTGACAAATCTGTCAATATTTTATTTTTAGCAAAATAAAACACTCTACTTTTCAATAGAGTGTTTCAATTTAAATATGCGCTTATTATTCAGTTAAAATTAATTATTATTTAATAAATAACCTTAAACAAAATAGGTTTATTTAGTCGATTGACGTTTTGCTTTCTGTAATTTCTCATAGGCAGCAAGTAACGACTGATGAACAGGTAAATTAGCTAAATCAGGATCAATAGTTTGTAATCCGTAAAATGCTTGTTTGCCTTGTATTGCATTTAAGGCTGCTTGTAATGTTTTTTCGCCATACATACGAGAAAATGCGTACATATATTGTTCTGGTTCACGTTCAGTCTCTTGTTGTAATAATAAGAGATTGTGTAAACAGCGATAATAGTTTTGACGCTCTGGCGTAAATAAAGAAGCATTAAAGTCTTGAGTCCATTCAACCCAAACGAGCGCTTGATCAAGATCGCCCCCCGCAAGAGCTAACATTGATTTTAATTCACCTACACGCAAATGGCTCCAACCATTATCTTTACCCGGAGCAATACCAATCATCTCTCTGATACGTGTAAAGTCATCTAAACCATCTTCATCAAATTGACCAATAAGAGAAAGATACTCTTCTTTAGTGCCTTCGCTCGTTGGTAGAGAAAGAATGGTGTCACGCCAATGTACACCCATAATGTTATTGGCTAATTGTAAATCCTCAGCAGGATAAATATCAGATAAGCCCGGTACTAAAATACGGCAAGCGTAAACACCTAGGTGTGAGTAGTCCATGATATAGACATCTGCATCACACTGCTGGCAAAGTGACATTAAGGTATGGAACTCTTCTTCTGTCGTACCACTGAAGTTCCAGTCAACAAATGCGTAATCGGCATCTTTCTTAAATAGATCCCAACTAATTAAACCACTTGAATCAATAAAGTGTGTTTCAAGGTTAGTATGATCACCAACTTCTTCATCATCAAAGCTTGGCGGATTAAAGACATCGAGATCTTTAAGGCTGCGACCTTGCAATAATTCAGTGACAGTACGCTCTAAAGCCACACCAAAATCAGGGTGAGCACCAAAAGAGGCAAAACAGGTACCATTTTGTGGGTTGAATAACACGACACAAATAACAGGGAATTGACCGCCTAAAGAGGCATCAAAACTAAAGATTGGGAAACCTTCTTGCTCTAATGTTTCAATCGCTTCAATAACAGCAGGGTAGCGAGCTAAAACTTCTTTAGGAATTTCAGGTAAGCTAATTCTTTCAGTGATAATGCGATTTTTTACATAACGTTCAAAAACTTCAGAAAGCCCTTGAACTCGTGCTTCATTCTTTGTATTTCCCGCTGACATGCCATTAGAAGCATATAAATTAGCAATAATGTTTACAGGAATATAAACAGGTTTTTCATCAGATTGACGTATAAATGGCAGAGCACAGATTCCGCGATCATGATTACTTGATTGTAAATCAACTAACTCACTACCACATAATTCACCTTCAGGATCATAAAATTCGCGTAAACGCGCATCTAATAAGCCTGCGGGAACAGAATCATCTTCTGTTAGTGGGAACCATTTTTCACTTGGATAATGAACAAATTCACCTTCTGCAATATCAGCACCTAACCAGAAATCAGAGAAGAAATAATTGGTTGAAAGACGTTCAAAGTATTCGCCTAGAGCAGAGGCTAATGCCGCCTTTTTGCTGGCGCCTTTACCGTTAGTAAAACATAAAGGACAATCTTTATCGCGAATATGAACAGACCAAACGTTTGGAACAGGGTTTAACCATGAAGCTTCTTCAATGTTAAATCCTAAGTCGGTTAATTTTTGCTGAAAGCTAGCGATAGAATCTTCCAGTGCGGCATCTTTGCCAGGAATAAATGTTTGTGACATGGCAGGTTTCATCAATATTTTGCTGGTGATAGTTAGGGGGCACATGATACTGAAATCCCCTGTAATGCACTAACGATTTCTTATGACGAAAAATAACTAACTATATAGAAACCTCATTATTTATTTGATATATGAGTTTTTTTAATAAATTCGTTTGATTTATCACGGAATTGATAATTAAAAATCATCATAATTAGATTTATTTATTAATTCATAAGGGATCGAAAAAAATGATGAAGAAAACATTGCTTGCCAGTTTGTTAGCTGTAATCAGTGGTTCTGTTTTCGCTTTGCCTAATGTCACTATTCTTGCAACAGGTGGAACGATTGCAGGCGGCGGTGATTCAGCAACACAGTCTAGCTATACGGCAGGTAAATTAGGCATTGATGTGTTGATCAATGCAGTGCCTGAAGCGAAGCAAGTGGCTAATTTAAAAGGTGAGCAAGTCGTTAATATCGGTTCTCAAGACATGAATGACCAAGTTTGGTTAAAACTCGCTAAAAAAATTAATGAAGATTGCGATAAAACCGACGGATTCGTGATAACACATGGTACTGATACCATGGAGGAAACAGCTTATTTTCTTGATTTAACAACTGCTTGTAAAAAACCTGTTGTAATGGTAGGTGCAATGCGTCCTGCTACGGCATTAGGCGCTGAAGGCCCTTTAAACTTATTTAATGCGGTTGTGATTGCCAGTGATAAAGCCTCTGAAAATCGTGGTGTGTTAGTCACTATGAATAACGCGGTGATTAGTGGTAAAGACGTTGTTAAAATGAATACTACTGAAGTACAAGCATTCCAGCCTGTTAACGCAGGTGCTCAAGGTTATGTGCATAACGGTAAGGTTCATTATTATACTGCGGCATTGCCTCGTGCAGATAAAGCCGCATTTGATGTGAGCAAACTAACCGAATTGCCAAAAGTTGGTATTGTTTATAACTACTCCAATGCGTCTGATTTACCAGCAAAAGCCTTTATTGATAATGGCTACAAAGGTATTGTTAGTGCTGGTGTAGGTAACGGTAACTTATATACTGATATTTTTAATACCTTAGCTGATGGCGCGAAAAAAGGTGTTGCAGTGGTTCGTGCAAGCCGTGTGCCAGTAGGATTTACCACCCAAAATGGTGAAGTAGATGATGCAAAATATGGCTTTATCGCGTCAGAGCGCTTAAACCCACAAAAAGCGAGAGTGTTATTACAGTTATCACTGACTGAAACTCAAGATCCTGCAAAAATTCAAGAAAATTTTGAAAAGTATTAAGTTAAACTAGTCTAAATAATAACAAGGCCTCATTCGTGAGGCTTTGTTATATTAAAAAATCACATCATATTCATTGATTCTTTTTAGCGCTAGATACCACAACTTTCGCTGTAAAAAACGCCACAAACGGCGTAAAAGCAAACACAATAAACAGCCAATGTGCAGCATTTTGCGCGCCAAGAATACCTCCTGGATCTGTTAACCCTGCCATATTAACCACAGTCCCTGAAATAGATGCACCGACAGCTGTTGAAAACAATTGGATAGTGGTAATGGATGTTGCCGCTTTTTGAGCTTCTTGTCCCTGAGAAACGTGTAAAACACGGGTTAAATAATGAGGCCATGCCATACCAATTCCGGCACCTGTAAAAAAGAGAGCGATACAAATAATGATAATCTGCCCATAAGGTACGGTTAAAACATTAGAGATAAATAAACCGAGGATCACAATGGCTGAAAAATTAATCATTGGGCCAAAATGCATTAACCGCTGTGCAGTAGATTGTTTACTTGATGAAGACATAATGGCAGAGAAAGACCAACCCGCACCAACCAATGCCGCTAAATAACCTGAAAGTAGTGGGGTAACATTATGGATAATTTGCAAGAAATAGGGCACAAAGACTTCTGTTTGTACACTAATCCCTAATAAAGCCATTGTGAGATATATGGGTGCTAACGGTGCAGAAAAAGAAAATGTCCCTTTAGGAAATAAGCCATCATTTGATTTTTTATCAATATTGACTAACAGGAGAATAAAGATAAAAGCAAATACAAAGGATAAGGTGTTATATAAAATAACGTTATAAAGACTACCAATAGAAATAGATAATACAGCAAGCATTAATAAAATAAGTTGTTGATAAGGTAATGGCGTTTTCGCGACGATATTATCGGCATTATTTTCGGTAGGAAGAATAGTAAATAATAAAATAGCGTAAGGAATACCTACAAATAAAATAGACCAAAATGCACCGCGCCAAACATCATATTCAGCAAATATTCCCCCTAGTGCAGGACCTAATAGTGTCGATATTCCCCACATGCTAGACATTAATGCCATGGCTCTAGACCAAAGAGGTTGAGGAAACATCACTCGGACTAAAGAGTAAGCAAGTGCCAGCAACATTCCTCCGCCAGCTCCTTGAATAAATCGCCCTAAAAGTAATATCTGCATTGAGGGTGCTGTCGCACAAATAACAGAACCTGCTAAAAAGCAAATTGTGGCAAAAAGATAACTATTGCGGGGTGCAAGTACGCTCAGTAATCGAGAAGTTAATGCAGAAGAGAGAATTGAAGCCAGAATAAAAACAGTGGTGTTCCATGCATATAAATTAAGTCCACCAATATCACGTACAATTGAAGGTAGCGTTGTGATTGTAATATAGACATTAATTGCGTGTAATGCGACACCTCCTGCTAAAGCGAGCGATTTTAGACTATTTTTTCCATGAAGAAGCATTCCCCAGCTCGCTTCTTCTTTTTTATTTACACTCCCCGACATAAAACACTCCTAACCATTATTTTTATGTTCTGCATATTATGCGTTAGTTCACAATAATCATTGCGCCAATTTAACGGGAATGATACAACCGATAAAGGTCATTTTGTAAAAACATATTCAGATAGGGTGAATTTGAATGAGTCAGGTATATAACTTTAGTGCAGGTCCGGCTATGTTACCGGCAGAAGTCCTTCGTCGTGCAGAATTAGAATTATGCAACTGGCATGAACTTGGGCGTTCGGTTATGGAAATTAGCCACCGCAGTAAAGAGTTTCTTGAGGTTGCTCATCAGGCAGAACAAGATCTTCGCGATCTTCTCAATGTGCCAGAAAACTATAAAATTCTTTTTTGCCACGGTGGTGCTCGTGGCCATTTTGCTGCTTTACCTCTCAATTTATTAGGCGATAAAGCAAGCGCTGATTATATTGATGGTGGTTATTGGGCTAAAAGTGCAGCCGAAGAAGCTGAAAAATATTGTTCGCCGAATATCATTAAAATTAAAACAGAAGTTGATGGCAAAATTGGCGTTAAGCCAATGAAAGAGTGGCAATTAAGTGCTGATGCTGCTTATGTGCATTATTGCCCAAATGAAACCATTGATGGTATTGCCATTCATGAAGAGCCAGATTTTGATGACAGCAAAATTGTTATTGCTGACTATTCATCTTCTATTTTATCTCAACCGATAGATGTTAGCCGTTTTGGTGTTATCTACGCGGGTGCACAAAAGAATATTGGTCCTGCGGGTTTAACGATTGTCATTATTCGTGAAGATCTATTAGGTAAAGCGCGTAAAGAAACGCCTTCCGTGTTTGATTACACTGTGCTTGCTGAAAATGATTCCATGTTTAATACACCACCTACCTTTGCTTGGTATTTATCAGGTATGGTCTTTAAATGGCTGAAAGAGCAAGGTGGTTTGCAAGAGATGGCAAAACGTAACTATGAAAAAGCAGCGCTTCTTTATAGTGCAATTGATAATAGTGATTTCTATATCAATCGTGTTGCCACAGAGAATCGTTCACTAATGAATGTACCTTTCCAAATGTCTTCTCCTGAGTTGGATTCTGTATTCCTAAAAGAGGCAGAAGCACAAGGTTTAGTCGCATTAAAAGGTCACCGTGTATCAGGTGGTATGCGTGCTTCAATTTATAACGCAATGCCATTGGAAGGTGTTCAAGCATTAGTTGACTTTATGGCTGATTTTGAACGTCGCCATGCGTAATAAATAAAATTTAGAATAAGAAAGCCTGCTTAACATACAGGTTTTCTTATTTATTCAATATTCAAGATGTTAATAATTAAAATTGAATTACTTAGTGCAGAATTAATAAATAAAAATATAAGTATCTAAATAATTTTATATTTAATCAAATAACATCCCTCTTAATTTATTTGTCTATTGGAGTTTTTACCTGTTTATGGAATCGTTAACATTACAACCTATCGCTCATATCGAAGGTGTTATTAATTTACCAGGATCAAAAAGTGTCTCTAACCGTGCGTTGTTATTAGCGGCTTTAGCTAAAGGTAAAACTCGTCTAACCAACTTATTAGATAGTGATGATATTCGTCATATGCTTAATGCATTAAAAGCGTTAGGTGTGCAATATCAATTATCAAATAACAATACGGTATGTGATATTGAAGGGCTAGAGGGAAAGTTTAAAACCAATTCGCCATTAGAGCTCTTTTTAGGTAATGCAGGTACAGCAATGCGCCCATTAGCGGCTGCATTAAGTCTTGGTGAGCACGATATTATTCTTACGGGTGAACCTCGTATGAAAGAGCGTCCAATTGGGCATTTAGTTGACGCTTTACGCCAAGGTGGCGCAAAAATTGACTACCTTGAACAGGCAGATTATCCGCCAATTCGCCTATGTGGTGGTTTTTTAGGTGGTAATGTTGAGGTTGATGGGCGTGTTTCTAGCCAATTTTTGACTGCATTATTAATGACGGCACCTTTAGCTGAGCAAGATACGATTATCACCATTAAAGGCGAATTAGTATCAAAACCTTACATTGATATTACCTTAGCATTAATTAATACCTTTGGTGGAAAAATTGAAAACCAAGACTACCAACGCTTTGTTATAAAAGGTGGACAGCAATATCAATCACCAGAAAAGTACCTTGTAGAAGGTGATGCTTCATCTGCTTCTTACTTTTTAGCCGCTGCTGCCATTAAAGGTGGCACTGTACGAGTTACAGGTATAGGTAAAAATAGCTTACAAGGGGATATCCATTTTGCTTCTGTGCTTGAAAAAATGGGCGCAAAAGTACGCTGGGGTGATGACTATATAGAGTGTGAGCGTGGAACGTTAAAAGGCATTGATATGGATATGAATACTATCCCTGATGCAGCAATGACCATTGCTACCACGGCACTTTTTGCTGAAGGTGAGACTGTTATCCGTAATATCTATAACTGGCGTGTAAAAGAAACTGACCGATTAGCGGCAATGGCAGCAGAGTTACAAAAAGTGGGTGCGATAGTTGAAGAAGGGCACGACTACTTAAAAGTAACGCCACCAAAACAGTTAACCACTGCGAATATCGAAACTTATAATGATCACCGCATTGCGATGTGTTTTTCGCTGGTGGCACTTTCAGATACGCCAATTACTATTCTTGATCCAGGATGTACTGCAAAAACCTTCCCTGATTATTTTGAGAAATTAGAAACACTTTCTCAACGTAATAATTAATGTGAAAATCATTAATTAAAATGAGTCAAAATTAAATCAATTAAATCGGTAGTATTGGACTTTTTGAAGAACAATACTGCCGATTTTTTATTGTGATTAGATTAATTTTTCTAAAAAATACACTATCTCGAAAAAATAATATTAAATAAGACCCTTTAGTGCTTATCTGCTTGTTTCTTCCTATACATTGTATGCGTATAATGTCGCGCATATATTAATACTGTTTTTCTCTGTTTGAATACAATGCCTATTATATCAATGTAATAAGAGCAACAAATACAGAAATGCAGTGCCCACGAAAAGGAGAAACTCATGGCGGTTATCGTCCCTGTTATAACTGTTGATGGGCCTAGCGGAGCAGGTAAAGGAACATTATGCCAAGCATTAGCGAAAGCGTTTGGCTGGCATTTACTCGATTCTGGCGCTATTTATCGTGTATTGGCATTAGCGGCTTTACATCACCATGTTGATATCACCTCAGAAGATGCTTTAGTTCCCCTGGCTGCAAATTTAGATGTACGTTTTATTCCTAATGAGAATGGCTTAAGTGTCATTCTTGAAGGTGAAGATGTTTCAACTGAAATTCGAACAGAAACAGTTGGGAATACGGCATCACAAGCTGCGACTTTTCCTCGTGTAAGAGAAGCATTACTGCGTCGTCAGCGCGCATTTCGTACAGCGCCGGGCTTAATTGCAGATGGTCGAGATATGGGCACAATTGTTTTTCCTGATGCTCAAGTAAAAATATTTCTAGAAGCGAGTGCAGAAGAGCGCGCGCGTCGTCGCATGTTACAGTTGCAGGAAAAGGGCTTTAATGTTAACTTTGAGCGCCTTTTATCCGAGATAAAAGAACGCGATTACCGTGACCGGAATCGCGCTGTTGCGCCACTTGTTGCGGCGAAAGATGCATTAATTCTCGATTCTACAAGCTTGTCTATTGACGAAGTCATTGAAAAATCGTTGACTTATGCTAAAAAAAATCTGCAATTATCAGCGTAATTAATTTTTATTTCGTTTATACTAGGTAATTATCAAAATCGGGTTGACGTGTTAATGAAAACACAACAATGCCCGATGACCTTGTCACAAAGGATGTAACGAGGTATGTGAAACAACCCCATTCGGCCGGATGCTAAATGGACGTTAATTAAATTTACTTGAAGATCATTAACATGACAGAATCTTTTGCTCAACTCTTTGAAGAATCCCTAAAAACAATCGAAACTCGTCCTGGCGCTATCGTTCGCGGCGTTGTAGTTGCTATCGATAAAGACGTTGTTCTGGTTGATGCAGGTCTGAAATCAGAATCTGCTATTCCTGTAGAACAATTCAAAAACGCTCAAGGCGAATTAGAAATCCAAGTGGGCGACGAAATTGATGTTGCTCTGGACGCGGTTGAAGATGGCTTCGGTGAAACCGTTCTGTCTCGTGAGAAAGCTAAACGTCACGAAGCGTGGCTGATGCTGGAAAAAGCTTACGAAGAAAACGAAACTGTTGTTGGTATCATCAACGGTAAAGTTAAAGGTGGTTTCACTGTTGAACTGAACGGCATTCGTGCGTTCTTACCAGGTTCACTGGTAGACGTTCGCCCAGTTCGCGATACAACTCATCTGGAAAACAAAGAGCTTGAGTTCAAAGTCATCAAATTAGACCAAAAACGTAACAACGTTGTTGTGTCTCGTCGTGCGGTTATCGAATCTGAAAACAGCGCAGAACGCGATCAGTTATTAGAAAACCTGCAAGAAGGCATGGAAGTTAAAGGTATCGTTAAGAACCTTACTGACTACGGTGCATTCGTTGATCTGGGCGGTGTTGACGGCTTACTGCACATCACTGACATGGCTTGGAAACGTGTTAAACACCCAAGCGAAATTGTCAATGTTGGCGACGAAATCACTGTTAAAGTCCTGAAATTCGACCGTGAACGTACTCGCGTATCATTAGGTCTGAAACAACTGGGCGAAGATCCATGGGTAGCTATCGCTAAACGTTATCCAGAAGGTACTAAACTGACTGGTCGTGTAACTAACCTGACTGATTACGGTTGCTTCGTAGAAATCGAAGAAGGCGTTGAAGGTCTGGTACACGTTTCTGAAATGGATTGGACTAACAAAAACATTCACCCATCTAAAGTTGTTAACGTTGGTGATGTTGTTGAAGTTATGGTTCTTGACATCGATGAAGAACGTCGTCGTATTTCACTGGGTCTGAAACAGTGCAAATCTAACCCATGGCAGCAGTTCGCAGAAACTCACAACAAGAACGACCGTGTTGAAGGTAAAATCAAGTCTATCACTGACTTCGGTATCTTCATCGGTTTAGACGGCGGTATTGATGGTCTGGTTCATTTATCTGACATTTCTTGGAATGTTGCAGGTGAAGAAGCAGTTCGTGAATACAAAAAAGGCGACGAAATCGCTGCTGTAGTTCTGCAAGTTGATGCTGAACGTGAACGTATCTCACTGGGCGTTAAACAATTATCAGAAGATCCATTCAATAATTACCTGTCTGCTCACAAAAAAGGTGCTATTGTTTCTGGTAAAGTAACTGCTGTTGACGCTAAAGGCGCAACTGTAGAATTAGCTGACGGTGTTGAAGGTTACCTGCGTGCTTCAGAAGCTTCACGTGACCGCGTTGAAGATGCAACTCTGGTTCTGAATGTTGGCGAAGCTGTAGAAGCTAAATACACTGGCGTTGACCGTAAAAACCGCGTTATCAACTTATCTGTTCGTGCTAAGGACGAAGCAGACGAGAAAGACGCTATCGCTTCTGTAAACAACAAAGAAGAAGTTGGTTTTTCAAACAACGCTATGGCTGAAGCTTTCAAAGCAGCTAAAGGCGAATAATTTAAGTTATTAACGGAAGGCAACGTTAATCGTTGCCTATTTATCGGTAGTTTAGGGAGGTAATATGACCAAGTCTGAGTTAATCGAGAGACTTGCAGGCCTACAATCTCATCTTTCGGCTAAGACGGTTGAAGAAGCTGTAAAAGAAATGCTTGATCATATGGCTGATACTTTAGCTGATGGTGAGCGTATCGAAGTCCGCGGATTCGGCAGTTTTTCTCTACACTACCGTGCGCCGCGTACGGGTCGTAACCCGAAGACTGGTGATAAAGTAGATCTGGAAGGTAAATACGTTCCACACTTTAAGCCAGGTAAAGAGTTACGTGACCGTGTAAATATTTATACGGAATAATAACTCCTGTCGAAATGGCACGATGTTAGTTAACTTTCTCAAAAACGGTGCTTAGGTGCCGTTTTTTTATTACCAATTATTATGACTTTTAGCGTATTTTCTGCTTCCTAATTCTCTTCAATCTCTGATCTTGAATTGATTGATTTGCTCTATTTACTTTATCCCACTAGTACCTACCTTTCTTACTTCTTCTTTACTACTGTATTCTGCTTTAGTTGTAATTTCTCTATTTAATTACCTGTATCACTTAGTTGTTTTGCTTTTTACGAGTTTCTTCTCAAAATTCATTGTATGCAACAAGAGATCTTTTTCTTTTCATAAAGCATCTCTAAAAAATGACCTAAAAGTCTTTCTTTAATTGAATGGTAATATCATGATATTTAAAGAATAATTGAAGGTAAGGATGCTGAAAATGATTTTATTGAATCAAATGATAAATTTTTTTGAGTTAAGGGTGTTATCAATAAAACGTAGGTACTCTCATTCAGCCTATTTTCAAAAACTCTATTTCACAAAGTTAACTTTAGATAATATTGCTTTAGCAATGATATTAGGTTGCTTGCCATTATTAGCTCAACATACACTTTTTAGCCAAACTATTTATTCTATTATTATTCTAGTTGCTCTATTTCTATTATTTTTTCCTTTTTGCTCATTCCGATTTTTAGCAATATTTCTGTTTTTCTGGGTTTATTCAAATATGGTTGCGTCATCGTTAATGACGAGAACGGAACAGTTTGCTGATAATATGGCAATATTTGAAACCAAAGTTATGGAATATCGCCAATTAGCAGATGGTAATATTATTATCAAAATACCTATTACGAAAAAAACGCTCTTTTCATCATCTGTTTATGCTAACGTGTATTGGCGAAATCCGCCTAAAAATATAGCGGTAGGGCAATATTGGAAGTTTAAGATTCAATTCAGAGCTGTACATAGCTATTTAAATGAAGGTGGGTTTGATAGCCAAAAATATGCCGTTTCTATGAAAGAAACTCTAACGGGTAAAGTGATGACGGCTAAGTTTATCCGAGATGATATATCACTGCGTACTCAGCTTATTCAGACCATCTCAGCTTATTGGCAAACAACAAAAAATAAAGGTGAAATAATTGCTTTAGTCTTAGGTGATAAGCGATATATCGAACCTGAAAAAAAAGAGCTCTATATGAAAACAGGCATTGCACATTTAATTGTGATATCGGGTTTACATATAGGTTTAGCTGCCTTTGCTGGTTGGGTTATTGCAAGAGGTATTCAATTTCTTTTTCCTATCAGATGGATTAACCCACAGTTTCCATTAGTTATAGCTTGGCTATGTGGTGTTTTCTATGCCGCGTTATCGGGTTGGGGAATACCAGCAACAAGAGCTGTTATTGGATTAACCGTTTGGGTGATTTTGCATTGGGGGAGCCGATTATTTTTATCTTGGCAATGGGCACTTTGGAGTGCTGCACTCATTCTTATTGCTGAACCTCTTTCTATACTTTCAGCCAGTTTCTGGCTCTCATTTTCTGCTATATTCGCCATCATTTTTTGGTATTGGATGTACCCATTAAAAACTAAATATAATTATCAAAAACGGTGGTTTATTTTAAGATTAGTACATTTACAATTTGGTTTATTAATTATTTTATTACCATTTCAATTATATTTATTTAATGGTGCTAATTTTTTTAGTTTTATTGTTAATTTATGGGCGGTTCCTATTATTTCTTTTATTACCGTACCATTAATAATGCTTGGATTATTGACATTTTTTCTCTCATTTTTCCAACCGATAATTTGGCATTGGGTTGATCTTTCAATTAACCTTGCTTTTTGGTGTGCTCCATTATTTTTACCATTTTGGCAAGATAGCGGCGCTATCCCCTTATTATTAGGATTTTTGGGAATTGGTATTATTTTAGTCATCAAAATGTCATGGTGGTATCATCATTTTATTTGTATTGTGGCTATTGCTACTATTTTATATTGTGAATTCGCCGCTTCTTCACGCTATCAATGGCGAATGTCTATGCTAGATGTTGGGCATGGTTTAGCGGTTATTATTGAAAAAGAAGGAGAGGCAATTATTTATGACACTGGAATACGTTGGAAAAGTGGTGGTTCAATTGCAAAAAGTGTCATTATTCCTTATTTAAAAAGCCTTCGACTTAAACCCGTTGCATTGATAATTAGTCATGATCATCTTGATCATACGGGTGGTATTAAAGATTTAATAAAAGCTTATCCTAACTTAAGCATTCGTAGTAGTTTTGACGATCCTTCGCATTTACCTTGCTTAAGCAATAAATCATGGCAGTGGAAAGAGCTTCAATTTGATGCATTATGGCCACCGAATAAATCACTTTCTCCGAAGAATAATCAATCCTGTGTAATTAATGTCAGCGATGGTAAACACAATATTCTTTTGACTGGAGATATAGAGAAAGAAGCTGAAGCTCAATTGGTAAGAGTAAAAAAAGAACAACTGAAAGCAGATGTTTTACAAGTCCCTCATCATGGTAGTCAAACATCATCCACATTGATGTTTATTCAAGCTATATCACCAAAAATTGCACTCGTTTCTGCTGCTCGTTATAGCCCTTGGCGTTTACCTTCTGATAAAGTACATCATCGCTATAAAAAAGAAGCTATTAATTGGCTAACAACCTCTATTAGTGGGCAAGTTTCTATCGAGTTTAATCAAGATATTATTGATGTATTTACCTATAGACGAGATATTTTACCTCGTTGGTATCATCAGTGGTTTGGTGTTTTGACGTTTCCCGAGTAGAATGTCCGGCTAATTATTAAAAGTTTGGTAATATATATGAATGATATAGATCTATCAACGTGGCAAACATTCCGCCGCCTATGGCCAATGATCCGACTTTTCAAAGCGGGTTTAATCACAGCTGCAATTGCATTAATTATCAATGCGGGCGTGGATGCATTTATGATTTCCTTATTAAAACCGCTTCTTGATGAAGGTTTTGGTAAAGCGAGTAATGACGTATTAAAATGGATGCCTTTTGCCGTTATTGGACTGATAGTTCTGCGTGGTATATCTAACTTTATTTCAAGTTACTGTCTTTCTTGGGTATCAGGAAAAGTGGTAATGAATATGCGTCGCCGACTGTTTTCCCATATTATGGGAATGCCGGTGAGCTTTTTCGATCAGCAATCAACAGGGACTTTACTCTCCCGTATCACATATGATTCAGAACAAGTTGCCTCTTCATCATCAGGTGCATTAATTACTGTTGTACGTGAAGGTGCTTATATCATCGGGCTATTCTGTTTGATGTTTTACTATAGCTGGCAATTGTCTCTGATCCTTATCGTTATCGCGCCTATTGTTGCTTTTGTTATTCGTTTAGTATCGACTCGCTTTAGAACGATCAGCAAACGAATTCAAAACAGCATGGGGCAAGTGACAACTAGTGCAGAACAAATGCTAAAAGGGCATAAAGAAGTTCTGATTTTTAATGGTCAAGAAGTTGAAAATAAACGCTTTAACCATGTGAGTAATCATATTCGCCGTCAAGGTATGCGTATGGTTGTTGCGTCGTCAATTTCAGATCCTATTATTCAATTGATTGCTTCTTTCGCATTAGCATTTGTCCTATATGCAGCAAGTTTCCCTGAAATTATGGATACATTAACAGCTGGTACAATAACGGTTGTTTTCTCCTCAATGGTTGCATTAATGCGTCCATTGAAATCGCTGACTAATGTGAATGCTCAATTTCAGCGTGGTATGGCCGCTTGTCAGACGCTATTTGCTATCCTCGATATGGAGCAAGAAAAAGACACAGGTAAATTAGAGCTGAAGAAACCGACTGGTGATATTGAGTTTCGTAATGTCACTTTCCAATATGTGACGAAAGATACACCAGCTTTAAAAAATATGTCATTTACTATTCCTGCTGGGAAAACTGTTGCATTAGTTGGACGCTCAGGTTCGGGTAAATCTACGATTGCAAACCTGATCACACGTTTTTATGACATTAATGAAGGTGAGATATTGATTAATGGTCATGATATTCGTGAATACACATTGAAATCTTTGCGTAATCAAGTGGCTCTGGTTTCTCAAAATGTGCATCTTTTTAATGAAACAGTGGCAAACAATATCGTCTATGCTTGTGAAGATCAGTATACCCGTGAAGATATTGAAAAAGCGGCGAAAATGGCACATGCGATGGACTTTATCCAAAAAATGGATAAAGGCTTAGATACTGAAATTGGTGAAAATGGTGTGCTACTTTCAGGCGGACAACGTCAGCGTATTGCAATTGCAAGAGCGTTATTGCGAGATTCACCAATTCTTATTCTTGATGAGGCAACATCAGCACTAGATACAGAATCAGAGCGTGCTATCCAGTCAGCACTTGATGAACTACAGAAGAATAGAACTTCTTTAGTGATTGCTCACCGTTTATCAACGATTGAGAAAGCGGATGAAATATTAGTTATTGAAGACGGTGAAATTATTGAACGCGGCGCACACCTTGATTTGATTGAGAAAAAAGGTATCTATGCTCAACTTCATAGGATGCAATTTGGCAAATGATTGAACGGATTTGGTCTGGTAAATCTTGGTTTTATATCCTATTGCTTCCATTCTCATGGTTGTATGGTGCGATCACACTGTTAAGGCGTTTTGCATATCAAAAAGGGTGGTTAGCATCATGGGAAGCCTCTGTTCCTGTTGTGATTGTTGGCAATTTAACTGCAGGTGGGAATGGTAAAACACCTGTTGTGATATGGCTTGTTGAGCAATTAATACAGCAGGGATTTAAACCAGGTGTTGTGTCTCGTGGTTACGGCGGGAAATCAGACCATTATCCATTACTTTTGACATCCGATACATCACCTTCTATGGCAGGTGATGAACCTGTATTGATTTATCATCGAACAGGTGCTCCCGTTGCGGTTGCACCTAATCGACGAGATGCAGTAAAAGCGTTATTAGCTCAATATGAGCTTGATGTGATCATCACTGATGATGGTTTGCAGCATTATGCATTACAGCGTGATTATGAAATTGTTGTTATTGATGGCCAACGTCGGTTTGGCAATGGTTGGTGGTTACCAGCAGGGCCTATGCGGGAGCGTGCAGGGCGCTTAAATTCAGTAGATGCAATTATCGTTAATGGCGGAGTAAGCCAAGGTAACGAGATAAGCATGGTGCTGGAAGGTGATATTGCTGTTAATCTTAAAACGGGAGAAAAGAAACCCGTTCAGCAAATTAAAAAGGCTGTTGCTATTGCTGGAATTGGTCATCCACCTCGATTTTTTAACTCTTTACATGAAAAAGGGATAGAGTTAATCACAACAAAAGCATTTAGTGATCATAGTGATTATAGCGCTCAAGAATTACAGGATCTAACGCCAGATTTAGAACCTCTTATTATGACAGAAAAGGATGCTGTTAAATGTCAGCATTTTGCGCAAGATAATTGGTGGTATTTACCCGTTAGCGCTGAATTAAATAGTCAATCTGTGCTAAAACAAGTCAGCAATTTAATTTACGGCTCGAAAAAAACTTGTATCTGATCTGAAACAATGATATTTATAGTGGAAATCAGGATAGCGTTACATAAAAGATTACCTACCTACAGTTGCATATCGCTTTTGTCGTAGTTCAATTTAACTCGCCATTACCCTATCTACTCAAAAGCCTTGTGTGGAGAGTTTGTGGATCTTGAATGTAGGGTTAATATTTTGTGCAGTGAATAGCGTTGGCTTTTGTGCACAATGAATGATAAAAACCATTTTTGATGGTGACTAATTATCTCTATATTCGGTTATCTTTTTTATCAGTGCGCAATAAATATCAACATGTCATCTTTTTGTCATATTGATACTGTAAATATTTATTGTGCTTTAAGATATTTATTAAGCTTAGCTATCACGATTTTGAACATTTATATTGAATAATAAAATGCACTACTTAAATTAATGTGTTCAGAATTTAATTGGGGTTTTATATAAGAAGACTTAATAAAAAGTAGGATGCATTTGTATAGGAAAATAAAACTATACAAAGAACAAAAGGAGTTTATCTATCATGACATTACAATTAAGAATGGGTCGCGTAAAATGGTTTGACAATAACAAGGGTTATGGTCTTATTGTTGCAAGAGATATTGAACAAGAAGTTTATGTCAATAAAAAAGCGATTGCCAATACAAAAAATAAAGCATTAACAGAAGGTCAAGACGTTGAGTTTTCTGTTATCAGAACAGCAGCAGGTTTAGAAGCCGCTGATGTTATTGGGTTTTAAATAAGGCTTAGCCTTGTTAAAGTTGTAGATAAAACGATAGTTTAACATCGAGATTAAATTATCGTTTATGCCTATTTTTAGGTAGGTAGGCGGAAATAGTTTACCACCAAGCTGAATAAGTAATATAAAAGAGTCATTTCGTTAATTAGAATGCAATAAAGATAATAAAAAGGTTAAATTATTATCAATAAAAGCTGAATGTAATTCTTTATTAATGATGTTGCAGACTCAACGATAAAAAGCCACACTAATGTGGCTTTTTTGTTGCTTATAGTAAAAGAGAAAATAATAAATTTATTAATAACTAAAATAATTTTCGAATTATCACTAAACGAGAGGTTTTGAGTATTAACGCTGATCCTTCCTTATGATATCCTTTTGCCATATAAAATGATTAACCCTTGAGAGGGACAAAATGGATCACCGCTTACTTGAAATTATTGCTTGCCCAGTTTGCCACGGCAAACTTATCTTTGATAAAGAAAACTCAGAGCTTATCTGCAAAATTGATCATTTAGCTTATCCTGTTCGTGACAATATCCCCGTTCTTCTGGAGAATGAAGCAAGAGAATTATCACTAGAAGAGGAAAAGTAACTTCATGTTCACGGTCATTATCCCAGGTCGATATGCATCGACCCGTTTACCAGGTAAACCCCTCGCGGATATTCATGGCAAACCTATGATTGTTCGTGTGATGGAACAGGCTATGCGCTCTGGTGCAAACCGTGTCATTGTTGCAACCGATAACTTAGAGGTTGTTGCAGCAGTTGAAAAAGCGGGCGGGGAAGCGTGTATGACTCGCGAAGATCACCATTCAGGCACAGAACGTTTAGCAGAAGTCATTGAAAAATATCAATTTGCAGATGATGAGATAATCGTTAACGTACAAGGTGATGAGCCTCTTATTCCACCCGCTATTATTGCCCAAGTAGCCGAAAATTTGGCAAATTGTGGTGCTGGAATGGCAACATTAGCAGTGCCTATTGTTGACTCAAAAGAAGCTTTTAATCCTAACGCGGTGAAAGTCGTGATGGATGCAAAAGGTTTTGCACTTTATTTTTCTCGTGCAACCATTCCTTGGGAAAGAGACCGTTTTAATTTATCACACGATGAAATTGGTGAGCATTATCTACGTCATATTGGTATTTATGCTTACCGTGCGGGCTTTATCCGTCGATATATTACTTGGGAACCAAGCCCATTAGAATCTATTGAAATGTTAGAGCAACTGCGTGTGCTGTGGTATGGTGAAAAAATCCATGTTGCAAAAGCATTAGAAGTTCCTGGTGTGGGTGTAGATACACAAGATGATCTTGTCGCAGCAAGAGCGGCATATCGAGCACTTAACCAAGAATTTTAGTCTTTGAGCGACAACAAATAATATCAACGGCACTTAATTTTAATTAAGTGCCGTTTTTGTATCAGTCAGCAAAGATATTTTTAATTATTGGCTTTTTTCTTTATCAGATTGATGATCTTCATTTTCAGGAATAGTGGCGGGTTGTCCAGTCGGTTTTATTGATTGCCACATCGATCCTAAAAACTCATACCATGCACGTTCACTGTGTTGAAAATAAGTGGCGGAGGGAAAATATTTCTCCCAAGGATGTAATGGTGAAGTGATAGCCAATTGGTTAGCTGGCGCAACGATAGGGTTCATGCCTCGTGCTAAAAAGAAACGTTCAGCGCGTGCTAAATGGTTGGCAGACGTCACAAGCAAAAATGGTTTCTTACCAATTAATTTATCAACTTCATAGGCTTCTTCTTCTGTATCTTTCGGTGTTGATAGTGTGATAGTTTTATCCGCAGGTACACCTAAAGATTGTGCCACCTGAGCCGCTACCTCTGCACTACTTATCTGATTAACACCTGCACCCCCTGTAAAAATCAGTGTCGAATTGGGATTGCGGTAATAAAGTCTTACACCTTCAGCAACACGAAACAAACTATTGTTAAGAAGATTAGAACTTGGTGCCCATTCTGGGTTATAAGTAAATCCACCACCTAAAACAACAATGTAGTTCACATCTTGTTGCGAATTTTCTCGTAATTCATAACGAGCTTGATACTCTTTTTCACTTGGCATTAATAGTGTATCGGCAACAGGTTGTATGCCTAGAATAGTTAACAGAACAAGCGCAACAGTGAGTAGGCTTTTTCCGGTTTTTTGCCAACGTGTAAACCAAAGTAGTGCTAATGCAAAAAAGGCGATTAATAAGAGCAAAGGCAAGGGCATCAGAAAGCCTGCAACATATTTTTTGAGCAAAAACAGCATAAATCATCCTAGATTGAGTGAAATACATGCAATTGATAGTGAAAGTTTAGTGAAAACTAGGGGAATTCCAAGACGTTGTGTCAAAATAGCTAACACAACAACGATTCACTAAGTTTTCATCAATAGAAATAAAGAACCGTTTAATTATTTATAAAACGATAAACGTTTGAACGTTAATTTTTTCATTAATAAGCGTTATATTTGTACTGCGCTTTGCGAATAGTCTGATTCATGACTTATTTCTTTAGAGAAAACAGTCAGTATCATAGAACACTGGTAAAATTGCCGTCTTTATTTATGTACAGTGTCTCATATTTTTAAATTTATCAGAACGCAGAGAGCGCAAGTAGTAAGTTGTTATCATGAGGCGTTTTAATGTCAGATCGTAATTTTGACGATATTGCAGATAAATTCTCCCGCAATATCTATGGCACAACAAAGGGTAAAATACGTCAAGCGGTGATTTGGGAAGATTTACAACAATTATTGACCCTTTTGCCTAACCGAAGTTTGCGTATTTTAGATGCAGGTGGAGGTGAAGGTTATTTCTCTCGTCAGCTTGCTAAATTAGGACACCAAATTATCTTATGTGATTTATCACAAGAGATGCTTAATCGCGCACAAGAAGCTGCGATTGAAGAGGGTGTTATCGAGAACATGACGTTTATTTGTTGTGCGGCTCAAGAGATTAAAGAGCATATAGATGAAGGGGTTGACTTAATTCTATTTCATGCAGTATTGGAATGGATCACGGATCAGAAAGACGCCGTAAATGTTCTTACCGATATGTTGCTACCTAATGGTATCTTATCGCTGATGTTTTACAATGCGAATGGTATTGTCATGAGAAATGCGATTTTAGGAAATTTTCATCTGGCAAATCCTGAGATCCCACGTAGAAGAAAAAAATCGCTATCACCTCAAAACCCATTACAACCAGAAGATGTTTATCAATGGTTAGATGAGTTTTCGATGACAATATTGGGAAAAACGGGTGTTCGTGTTTTCCATGATTATTTGCAAAGTCGTCAGTTACAAAATAAAGACTTTCCATCGTTGCTTGCATTAGAGCAACGATATTGTCGGCAAGAGCCCTATATCAGTCTGGGGCGTTACATTCATGTCATGGCACAAAAGCGTGTAAATTAAGGATGTACTATGAGTGATTTTACCCAGACCGTTCCTGAGTTAGTGTCTTGGGCGAGAAAAAATGATTTCTCAATCTCACTGCCACCAGAAAGATTAGCTTTTTTGATGGCTGTCGCTGTATTAAACAGCGAGCGCCTTGATGGCGAAATCAGTGAAGGGGAGTTAATTGATGCCTTTAGGGAAGTGTGTAAAGGCTTCGAACAACCTGCAGAATCAATACAAGTTCGCGCGAATAATGCCATTAATGACATGGTAAAGCAGCGGCTTTTTAACCGTTTTACCAGTGAATTGGTAGAAGGTAATGCAATATACCGTTTAACCCCGTTGGGAATTGGAATTAGTGATTACTATATTCGCCAACGCGAATTTTCATCATTGCGCTTATCTATGCAACTTTCTATTGTGGCGGGTGAGCTTGATTCAGCGGCAAGCTCTGCTGAAGACGGTGGTGATGAATATCATTGGCACCGTAATGTTTTCGCGCCTCTAAAATATTCAGTGGCGGAAATTTTCGATAGCATTGATTTATCTCAGCGAATTATGGATGAGCAGCAAAATACAGTAAAAGAAGATATTGCTGCGTTATTAAACCAAGATTGGCAAGCGGCTATTTCAAGCTGTGAACAGCTGTTATCTGAAACATCTGGTACATTAAGAGAGCTACAAGATACGCTTGAAGCAGCTGGCGACAAACTTCAAGCCAATCTCTTACGTATTCAGGAAGCAAACATGAATACGGGCCATGTTGAGCAAATAGATACATTAGTATTTGAACTTCAAAGTAAGTTAGACCGCATTATTAGTTGGGGTCAGCAATCTATTGATTTATGGATTGGATACGATAGACATGTCCATAAATTTATTCGTACAGCGATTGATATGGATAAAAACCGTATTTTCTCTCGTCGCTTACGTCAATCTGTACAAAACTATTTCGACAGCCCATGGGCATTAACTTACGCTAATGCTGATCGGTTGTTTGATATGCGTGATGAAGAACTGGCTCTACGTGATGACGAAGTCACGGGTGAGTTACCCGAAGAGCTTGAATATCAAATGTTCAGTGAAGTGAACGAACAGATAGCGCAATGGGTAGAGCAAGAGCTTGCTTCTTACAAATTAGAACAACGAGCATTAGATCTCAGTTCAGTGTTAGTTGAATATCTTAATCGTTATCCGCAACAGAAACATTTCGATGTTGCACGTATTGTCATTGATCAAGCAGTACGATTAGGTGTAGCGAAAGCTGAGCTCGCAGGATTACCTGCAAAATGGTCAGAAATTAACGAATATGGAGCTAAGGTACAAGCGCATGTCATCGATACATACTGAACAATTTATGCCAGCAAAACTGGCGCAGGCATTAGCGAACTCACTTTTTCCTGAACTGGATAGCCAGTTACGTGCAGGTCGACATATCGGTATAGACTCTCTGGATAATCATGCTTTTTTGATGGATTTTCAAGATGAGTTATCAGACTTTTATGCGCGTTATAACGTCGAATTAATCCGAGCGCCAGAAGGATTCTTCTATTTGCGACCTCGTTCAACCACACTTATTCCACGCTCTGTCCTCTCTGAAATGGATATGCTGGTGGGGAAAATTCTTTGTTATCTCTACCTTAGCCCTGAGCGGTTAGCCAATCAGGGAATATTCACCGTTCAAGAGCTGTTCGATGAATTAAGAACATTAGCAGATGAAACCAAACTTTTACGTTTAGTGAATCAACGCTCAACAGGTTCTGATCTTGATTTGCAAAAATTACAAGAAAAAATAAGAACCTCGTTAAATCGTTTACGTCGTTTAGGCATGATTTCATTCTTATTAAATGATATGCAGCGTTTCTCGATCACAGAATCTGTTTTCCGTTTTGGTGCAGATGTGCGTAGTGGTGATAATCCGCTTGAGGCTCAAATGCGCATGATCCGTGATGGTGAAGCAATGGCGCTTGAAGATAGCTCAGAAACACTTAACGACGATGAAGAAAATGAAGATGAGCAATTACAATCCAGTGAAGATGATGCGGAGGGAGAAAATAAATGATTGAACGGGGAAAATTTCGCTCATTAACACTTATCAACTGGAATGGGTTCTTTGCTCGTACTTTTGATTTAGATGAGTTGGTGACTACGTTATCAGGTGGTAATGGTGCGGGTAAATCAACCACTATGGCTGCATTTATTACAGCTATGATCCCTGATCTTACTTTGCTTCATTTCCGTAATACCACAGAAGCAGGATCGACAAGTGGATCTCGTGATAAAGGGTTATACGGGAAATTGCGTCCGGGTGTGTGTTATGCCGTATTAGATGTGATCAACTCGCGTCACTTACGTGCTGTGGTCGGTGTTCGTTTACAGCAAATTGCAGGACGTGATAAGAAAGTTGATATCAAACCCTTTATGATCCAAGGGCTGCCAATGGCAGAAAACCCAACAGAAATTTTAACGCAAGCTGTTGCAGATCGCCAAGCCCGTGTTTTACCGCTTAATGAATTAAAAGAAAAAGTTGAAGCCATTGATGGGGTTGTTTTTAGACAATTTAACTCTATCACTGATTTCCACGCGGTGATGTTTGATTTAGGTGTTATTCCTAAACGTTTACGTTCAGCAAGTGATCGTGCCAAATTTTATCGTTTAATTGAAGCCTCATTGTATGGCGGTATTTCAAGTGCGATTACACGCTCTTTACGTGATTATTTACTACCTGAGAATAGTGGTGTAAGAAAAGCGTTCCAAGATATGGAAGGCGCATTACGTGAAAACCGAATGACACTTGAAGCTATTCGAGTCACTCAATCTGATCGTGACTTATTTAAGCATTTAATTACAGAAGCGACATCTTATGTTGCAGCTGACTATATGCGCCATGCCAATGAACGACGCGTTCATCTTGATGAAGCTTTAACTGTGCGCCGTGAGTTATGGAGTCAGCGTAAATCCATTAATAACGAAGCGTATCGATTTGTTGAAATGGGGAAAGAGTTAGAAGAGCAACAAGCGTTATCTTCTGATCTTGAAGCCGATTATCAAGCGGCAAGCGACCGACTAAACTTAGTGCAAAATGCGGTTCGCCAACAAGAAAAAATTGACCGCTATGTTGCTGATGTCGAAGAAATCACTTTTCGCTTAGAAGAACAAAGTGAAGTTGTTGAAGAAGCAGCTTCTAAGAAAGAAGAGCTTGAAGCGCGCGTGGAGTCTGCTGAAGAAGAAGTTGATGAACTGAAAAACCAGTTGGCAGATTATCAACAAGCATTAGACGTACAACAGACGCGTGCTATTCAATATCGTCAAGCTGTACAAGCGTTAGAGCGCGCTAAAGCACAGTGTGATATTGCGGATTTAGACGAGAAAAATGCTGATCAATGGGCTGAACGTATTCAAGCCAAAATTCAAACCATTACGCATTCATTACTCTCTATGGAACAGAAACTCAATGTTTCTGAAGCGGCTAAAACGCAATTTGATCAAGCCTATAAACTGGTAAGTTCAATTGTAGGTGAGGTTGAACGTCAAAATGCATGGGATGCGGCAAAAACAGCATTACGTGAATGGTCTTCTCATCGACATCAAGCGGATAGGGTTCATCCTATTCGCATGCAGTTGGCAGAATTAGAGCAACGCTTGCATCAACGAAATAGTGCAGAGCGCCAGCTTGAAGAGTTTAACAAACATCATGGCAAGTCGATGGAGCCTGATGATTTGTTAATTCTTCAAGATGAGTTAGAAGCCAAAATTGAAGAGCTTAGCGATTATGTTAATGAGTCTGGCGAACACCGCATGCAAATGCGCCAAGAGCTGGATCAACTTAAACAACAAATTGAAAAGCTGAAAAAACAAGCACCTGCATGGCTTGCTGCACAAGATGCGTTAACACAATTATGTGAACAGACTCGTCAATCTTTTGAAACGGGTCATCAAGTAACAGAATATATGCAACAATTACTTGAGAAAGAGCGTGAAGCAACCGTATTACGTGATGAAACTGCAACTCGTAAACAGCAGATTGAAGCACAAATTGAACGTTTAAGTCAGCCAAGTGGTGCAGAAGACGGACGTTTAATTACATTAGCGGAACGTTTTAATGGTGTTTTATTATCAGAAATTTATGATGATATTACGTTAGACGATGCGCCTTATTTCTCTGCATTATATGGCCCTGCACGTCATGCAATTGTTGTGCAAGATCTCTCGTTGATTCAGGAACAATTAGAAACATTAGAAGATTGCCCTGAAGATCTCTATTTTATCGAAGGTGACCCACAATCTTTCGATGATAGTGTATTTAATGCTCAAGAGATGGATAAAGCGGTTCTTATCAAAAGTACTGATAGACAATGGCGTTATTCTCGCTACCCTGAAATTCCGCTTTTTGGTCGTGCTGCGCGTGAAAATCAATTAGAAATTTTATCGCGTCAGCGTGATGAACTTTCAGAGCTTTACGCAACACAAGCTTTTGATGTGCAGAAGATCCAACGTGCCCACCATGCCTTTAGTCAGTTTGTGGGACAACATATTTCTGTGGCATTTGAGGCTGATCCTGAAGAGAATATTCGCCAGCTTAATCAACGACGTAACGAGCTAGAAAGAGCGTTAGCGCAATACGAAGAGAGTACTCAACAACAGCGTCAACATTATGCACGTACTAAAGAATCGCTGAATCTTCTTAATAAACTTATTCCTCAAGTTAATATCTTGATGGATGAAACTCTGATTGATCGTGTTGAAGAGTTACGCGAAGAGCTGTATGTCGCTGAAGAGTCAATGCGTTACTTACAGCGCCACGAAAAAGCATTAGCAGCATTAGAGCCTATCGCTTCAATCTTGCAAAGTGATCCACAAGCGCATGAACAATTAGCGCAAGATTACGAGCAAGCAAAAGCAGAGCAACAACGTTATCAGCAACAAGCTTTCTTGCTGGTGGAAGTGGTACAGCGCCGCCCACACTTTAGTTATAGTGATGCCGTTGAGATTGTCAGTGAAAATAGTGATCTTAACGAGAAGCTACGTCACCGTTTAGAGATGGCAGAAACAGAACGTGCTACGGCAAGAGAACTTTATCGTCAGCAACAAGCTCAATGTGCTCAATTTAATCAAGTACTTGCCTCATTAAAAAGCTCTTTTGACACTAAATCTGAATTGCTCAGAGAGCTTGAGCAAGAGATGCGTGATACGGGTATCCAGATTGATGTTGGTGCTGAAACAAGAGCAAAAGAGCTACGTGACCAGCGCTATTCTGCGGTAAGTGCAAACCGTACTCGTATTAGTCAACTTGAGCGTGATATCGCATTGAGTGAAGCAGAGCGAGATAATCTCACCAAGAAAATTCGTAAACTTGAGCGTGATTACGTTCAAATTCGTGAGCATGTTGTGAGTGCAAAAGCGGGTTGGTGCGCGGTTATGCGATTAGTGAAAGAAAATGGTATGGAGCGTCGCTTACATCGACGAGACTTTGCTTATCTTTCTGCTGATGAGCTACGTTCAATGTCGGATAAAGCGTTAGGTGCATTACGCCAAGCGGTTGCTGACAATGAATATTTACGTGATGCGTTACGCCGCTCAGAAGATGCGAAATATCCAGATCGTAAAGTTCAGTTCTTTATTGCGGTATACCAGCATTTAAGGGAACGTATTCGTCAAGACATCATTAAAACTGATGATCCGGTTGATGCAATTGAACAGATGGAAATCGAACTTGCTCGCTTAACTGAAGAGTTAACTAGTCGTGAGCAAAAATTAGCGATTAGTTCACGAAGTGTCGCGAATATTATTCGTAAAACTATTCAGCGTGAGCAAAATCGTATCCGTATGTTAAACCAAGGTTTACAAGCAGTTTCATTTGGTCAGGTGCGAGGTGTCCGACTCAACGTCAATATACGTGAAAGTCATCAAGTGTTATTGGATGTGTTATCTGAAGAAGATAACCAGTATCAAGATCTATTTAAAAACCAAAACCTTACTTTCTCTGAAGCAATGGCGAAGCTTTATCAGCGTTTAAACCCTCAAGTGGACATTGGTCAACGTATGCCACAAACCGTGGGTGAAGAGCTGTTAGATTACCGTAATTACCTTGAAATGGATGTTGAAGTTAATCGTGGACCAGAAGGTTGGTTAAAAGCAGAAAGTGGTGCTTTATCAACAGGTGAAGCGATTGGTACGGGGATGTCAATTCTGGTTATGGTGGTACAAAGCTGGGAAGAAGAATCGCGACGTTTAAGAGGAAAAGATATCTCTCCTTGTCGTTTACTCTTCCTCGATGAAGCTGCGCGTTTAGATGCGAAATCTATTGCAACGTTATTTGAGCTTTGCGACCGTCTTGATATGCAGTTAATTATTGCGGCACCAGAAAATATCAGCCCAGAAAAAGGAACAACCTATAAATTAGTGCGTAAAGTGTTCAACGGCACTGAACATGTACATGTTGTTGGCTTAAAAGGTTTTGGTCAACAGGCTGAGAAAGATAAAATCGGATCATCAAATGTTGCTGAAATAACAGAATAATTTTATCCCATTATTAGCCTCAAAAGGGCAAGAATAAAGGCGCTGCGGGCTTATGCTTATAGCGCCTTCTTTTTTCAAAGTGTTACATAGATCAAAAAATGAAAGCAAATTAACAAAAAAATGAAATCTTAAGTGGTATAACGTGCGCCATATCTCATTTAAATGTAATCATGATGTTTATGATTGTTCCCGTATGTGATTAATATAAAAATTTAAAGGAAAAAGAATGCGTAAAGTCACGTTAGCTTTTAGTGCAATTGCTTTAGCGTTAAGCTTAAACGGCGCAGCAATGGCAAAAGTACATCTACCAGAAGTTGTTAGCCCAGGTGTTACTGTTGCACAACTTGCACAACAACAACCAATTCATTGGGTTTCTGTTGCTGATATTGAAAAAAGCCTTGCAGGTCAAGCACCGATGGCGGTTGGTTTTGATATTGATGACACCGTTCTGTTCTCAAGCCCTGGTTTCTACCGTGGTAAACTAGAATACTCTCCAAACGATTTCAGCTACCTGAAAAACCCAGAATTCTGGAACAAAATGAATAATGAGTGGGATAAATTCAGTATGCCTAAACAAGTCGGTATCGATCTTGTTCAGATGCACCTAAAACGTGGGGATACTGTTTATTTCATTACTGGTCGTACTCAAACTAAAACTGAGACTGTGACCAAATATGTACAAGAAGGCTTAAACATTCCTGCTGATAAAATGCAGCCGGTTATTTTTGCTGGTGATCAACCTGGCGCAAATAACAAAGTAAGCTGGATGCGTGATCATAAACTGAAAATTTACTACGGTGATGCTGATGCTGATATCGCAGCAGCAGATGAACTGAATATCCGTGGTATTCGTATTCTGCGTGCGGCTAACTCTTCTTACCAACCACTGCCAAAAGCAGGCCAGTTTGGTGAAGAAGTTGTTATCAATTCAGAGTATTAATCTTTACCCTTTGTTTACCTTTATTTGTAAGGCGTAGGAAACTGCGCCTTTTTCTATTTTAAAATACCTTCCATTTAAATAATCTTATTTATCTATTCACAATTCTTTATTATTTCCTGAACGCTTATTTTCAATATGTCTATTTTTTGTTCTTTTATTGTATCTTTCATTTAAATTATATATTTGAAGATAAAAGCAGCTAGATGGTCTTTTTTTGATTAAATAAAACCAAATTTCTATCAGGGGCTTACAAAACTTTAAAAATATTAGTTTATTCCTATAAAACTCTTTGCCTAGCTCATCTAATATTCTAGGATACCAAAATAATAATAAGGAATGAGGGTAGAGGATTTATGGCGCATCAACCAATTAAAAGAGCAATCGCATATTCAGTTGTTATAGGTACACTCCTTTCTGGTCATTATGCAATAGCCACAGAAACAGAGTCGGTGACTTTATCTACACCCGAAACAGAAAACGCAACATTAGTTCCTGTCACTAGTGAAGTTATGCCAGCACCTGCAATTGTGGTTATGAAGGTTCCACAATTGACTGAGTTAGCAGTAAGAACAAAACTACAATCATGGAGCTCAACGGGATATAAACCGTTATATTTAAACCAGTTAGTGAAAGTTTACCAAGCAAGTGATTTAGCATTAATCTGGCAAGATGAAAAAACAGTACAGCAATTACAGCAACAAATTGCTGAAGTGGCGATGTCGGGAACCCAACCTCAATTTGGGCAATGGTTAATACAACTAGAGTCGCCTGAATTAACAAAAGAAGCACGCGACCTTATTTTATCAGATGCTTTTTTAGGCTATATCAGTTTCGTTGAGCAAGTAAATAAATCAGGCATATCTTTACTGTATCGTGATGTGATGCAAGTATTACCATCACCAACTGATAAGTCAGTCGTGGAATTACAGCAAAATATTCAAAATAACACCTTAGGTAGCTTTGTTATTTCTTATGCACCGTCCCATCCTTATTACGCCTTAATGAAAGAGGAAGTGCGAAAGCAGTTACATAGTTCAGTTGTTTGGCCAGAAATGAAAGGAACAACATCATTAAAGCCAAATCAATCATCACAAGAAGTTGTACCGCTGAGACAGATTTTACGTAATTTAAAATTAATTCCTGAGTTGGCAGCGAATGAGCAGGAAATTGTGACAACCGTTTATGATGCGCCTTTAGTTGCGGCTGTTAAATTATTTCAAACTGCTCATGGATTAGAGCCCGATGGTGTTATTGGGCGACAAACGCGAGTGTGGTTAAATATAACACCAGCACAGCGCGCTAGCATTATGGCATTAAATATTCAACGTCTTCGCCTGACGCCAGCCATTGGTGATACTGGAATTTGGGTTAATATTCCTGATTTCTCGCTCTATTTTTATGCCAATAACGAGCTTATTCTCGACTCAAAAGTCATTGTCGGTCGCCCAGATAGAAAAACACCGATTATGAGTAGTGCACTAAATAATGTTGTGGTTAACCCACCTTGGAATGTGCCAACAAGCATGACTCGTAAAGATATTGTACCTAGAGGTAAAGCAGATCCTAGTTACTTTAGTCGTAAGGGATATACCATTTATTCAGGGTGGGGGAATGATGCTTATCCTATTAACCCTTACGATATTGATTGGCAAAATATGAGTGCTAATAACTTCCCTTACCGAATTTGGCAGGCTCCGGGACCAACAAACTCATTAGGCCGTTATAAATTTAATATGCCAAATTCAGATGCGATATATCTGCATGACACACCAAATCATTCACTGTTTTCAAAAAATATGAGGGCAATTAGTTCAGGCTGTATTCGTGTTAATAAAGCCTCTGAACTTGCTTCAATTTTATTGGGCGATGCGGGATGGAAACAAGATAGAATTGATGCGGCACTAAAACGTGGTTCAACACAATATGCGCCAATTCCTGAACGTATTCCGGTTTATTTATATTATCAAACAGCATGGGTGGCTCAGGAAAATGCACCTCAATATCGTGCAGATATTTATGGTTATGACAAAGTCACGACTAATGCACAACCTTATTTAGAGAATATTAAGAAATACTTGTAATATAAATAAATATAAATTGAATAAAGGGTAGCTAATTTGGCTATCCTTTATTTTTATATAAATCAATAAGATGAAATCACTCTCTTATGATTATTAATAGGGTAATTAAAAATATAATAAATTATAAAATATTTTTAAAATTTCTATTAAAAATAGAATGATAAAAATAGAATGATAAAAATAGAATGATAAAAATGGAATTTAGTATAAATAACTAAACTTATAAAATTACTAATGGCATTAAATTGAAATGAAGTGTTATTTACAATACTATACAAACTGTAAGAAACAATTTGAGAAAAATATTGTCATAATAAAGGTTCTTCTTCCTGAAATAATTTTTTGAGTGCATATACTATGGATATTATTGATTCACATCGCCGTAAATGGCTGGGGCTTGGTATGGCCGCAGTGGGGTTAGGTTTATTACCTTCTCATGCTTTTGCTTCACTAGCGACACCTCGTCCAAAAATCCTTCGCTTTAATAATTTAAATACAGGTGAAACTATTAAAGCCGAGTTTTTTGATGGAAAACGTTATAATAAACATGAGCTTGCTAAACTAAATCATCTCTTTAGAGATTACCGTCAAAACAAAATCAAAACGATTGATCCTGCACTGTTTGACCAAATCTACTTATTGCAAGTGATGCTTAATAACAATAAACCCGTTGAGCTTATTTCAGGTTATCGTTCTTTAGTGACAAATAATAATCTACGTCATAGTAGTAGCGGAGTGGCAAAGAAGAGCTATCACACGCGTGGACAAGCAATGGATTTTCGTTTAGTCGGCACTGATCTTTCTAAAGTGCGTCAAGTTGCATTAAGAATGAAAGCAGGTGGTGTAGGCTATTATCCAAGAAGTAATTTTGTGCATATTGATACAGGACCTGTCCGCTCATGGTAATCTATTGAGAATTAGATAATAAAGAGTGGAGTGATTCATGATGTATCACATTGTACCTGTGACAAACTATATGCAAAATTGCACCCTTATTTGGTGTGATGAAACGAAGGAAGCAGCAATTGTTGATCCCGGTGGTGATGTTGAAACGTTAATTGCAGAAATAGAAGAACGCCAATTAACATTGACCAAAGTATTATTAACACACGGACACTTTGATCATATTGCAGGCACCTCACAAATTGTTGAGCACTTCAATGTCCCTGTTTACGGTCCTCATAAAGATGATAATTTCTTATTAGAAGAATTAGAACAACAGTGCCGTATGTTTAATTTTCCTTGCGGAAAATCATTTACACCAGATAGTTGGTTAAATGAAGGTGATACCGTCACGATAGGTAAAACAATTTCGTTATCTGTCTTACATTGCCCTGGTCATACTCCAGGACATGTTATTTTTGTTAATCATCAGAATAAACTCATCTCTATGGGAGATGTGTTATTCAAAGAAAGCATTGGTCGTACTGATTTCCCTCGTGGAAACCATGCCGATCTTATTGCTTCAATCAAAAATAAAGTATTACCTTTAGGCGATGATTATCTGTTTATTCCGGGACATGGTCCTATGTCTAATTTAGGGCATGAACGCCGATATAATCCTTTTTTACAAGATGAAATGCCAATCTGGTAATACTATAATATCCATTAATTAACGCAAAGCTCTTTATTATAAAGGGCTTTTTTTATGAATAAAAAAGTGTGGTTTATTTTTCTTTTATATCAATAAAAATGCCATGTTATTTAATAACATGGCATTTATCTTAATTACCCTTTAGAAGGCAATTAGAGTACAGCAACAATGGCTTCGCACAGTGGAACCATATTCTCAAGGGTTAAACCTGCAACGTTAATACGACCTGAACCCACGATATAAATACCATATTCAGCACGTAAACGCTCAACTTGCTCTTTATTTAAACCACTAAATGAGAACATACCATTTTGGTCGATAATAAAGCTAAAGTCTTGTTTAGCGCCTTTTTCTTGTAGTGTAGTCACTAACAATTGACGCATACGCTGAATACGTTCGCGCATGGTTGTGAGTTCTTCAATCCACTCTTCTTTTAACTCTGGGTTAGAAAGAATAGTCGTTACCACTGAAGCGCCATGCGCTGGTGGGTTAGAGTAGTTAGCACGAATAATGGCTTTTGCTTGGCTAAAGGCTTTTTCCGCAGTCTCACTGTCTTTTGTGACAATAGTACATGCGCCTACACGCTCATTATAAAGGCCGAAATTTTTAGAGTATGAACTTGCGACAATAAGCTCAGGATTTTTTTCTGTAAAGAGGCGTAAGCCTTGGGCATCTTCTTCAAGACCACGCGCAAAACCTTGGTATGCAAAGTCAAAGACAGGTAGCCAGCCTTTTTCTGCTGATAATGCTGCGAGTTGGCGCCATTGTTCTTCTGTTGGATCAATACCGCTTGGGTTATGACAGCATCCGTGGAATAACACTACATCGCCAGCCTGTGCATTAGCAAGGCTTGCCAGCATGCCTTCAAAATCTAATCCACGATTTTCTGCATCATAATAATCATAATTACAGATCTCAAGACCTGCTGTTTTGAAAATATTATTATGGTTAGGCCACGTTGGATTACTTATCCAGACACGTTTTGCTGTGGTTTGTTGAGCAATAAAATCAGCGGCGATACGTAAAGCGCCAGTACCACCCGGTGCTTGTGCTGTGCGTGCGCGCTTTTCAGAGATAATAGGATGTTGTTCACCAAACAGAAGCGCTTGGGTAACATTGCCAAATTCAGGGATACCGCTAATAGGAAGGTAGTTTTTAGTGGTTTCGTTTTCTAACAGGTATTTTTCTGCTTTCTTAACTGTGGTTAAAACAGGTGTTTTACCTGTCTCATCCTTGTAAACACCAATTCCTAAATTAATTTTGTTTTCACGAGGATCAGAACGGAAACTATCAGCTAAACCCAGAATAGGATCGGCTGGTGCAGCAATGATTTTCTCAAACATAGTGTAATTGTTCCCTAAGCTCAAAACGAAGCCGAAATATGAGTATCAAGAGTAACGCTATGAAGGCTTTTTGCCAACTGTTTGTAGAGAAATTAACAAGAAGTTGTGAACTAAGTGAGAATAAATAGCAAATCAAGATGTAAATAAGTGAATATCCTGTGATTACATTAACATGTAAAAATAATCACTAAAAAGACATAATTGTTTAGTGGGATAAACTTTTGGATAATTTGAAAAATAAAGAAAAGGGGGGATATTTTTAAGTGAATAAATAAACGGCGTGTTGTGATGGTTAAATTGTACAAATAAAAAAGCAACACCGAAGTGTTGCTTTTCAAATCAATTAACTTGACTGTTTAATTACCTATAAGCGGTAATTAGAACTGATAAGTCAGACCTAAACCAACTACGTTGTCGTCGTTGATGCCCAGTTTGTTATCAGATTTCAGCAGGTTGATTTTATAGTCAACAACTGCAGTCATGTTTTTGTTAAATTTGTAGAAAGAACCTACAGAGATATATTTAACTAAATCTTCATCACCAACATAAGCAATACCAGTGTCTGTTGTTTGGTTCAGATTTTTACCTTTAGATTGAACATAACCTAAAGATGGTTTCAGACCTAAGTCAGCAAAGTCATACTGTGCAGTTAACTCGATGTTTTGAGTTTTGTTAGCAATGCCTTTATTGAAGCTAGTCATGTTACGGGTTTCACCGTACATAGCTGCTAAGTAAACATTGTTAGCTGCAAATTTAGCACCAACGTTCCATGCTTCTGCACGAGAACCTTTAGCAGTGCTGTTATCTTGTTGCCAAGAAGTACGAGCAGAGCTTGAATAACCACCACCCAGAGTTACGCCCCAGCCTAAATTATAAGCTGTAGAGAAACCAAAGCCGTCACCATTAGCTTTTTTACCATCACGTTTGTTGATAGTATTTTCGTTGTTTTTGCCTTGGTATTGCAGAGCAAAGTTCAGGCCATCAACATAACCAAACATATCAGTGTTACGATAAGTTAAAACACCGGTAGTACGGCTAGTCATGTAAACGTCAGTTTGTGCCATGGAGTCGCCGCCCCATAAAGGCAGAACGTCTGTCCATGCGTTGGTGTCGTAAATTACACCGTAGTTACGACCGTAGTCCAGTGAACCGTAATCTGCAAATTTAAAACCAGCGTAAGCAAAACGAGCACGTGAATCAGTATCACCTTCAGTATTGCTTGTGCGGATTTCATATTCGAAACGACCAAAACCAACTAAATCTTTATTGATTTGAGTTTCGCCTTTGAAGCCGATACGTGCACGAGATGCATCACCGTCTTCACCTGAATCTTTATCAGCGAAGTAATGACGAACGTCAACTTTACCGTAGATGTCTACTTTGTTGCCGTCTTTGTTATACATTTCAGCTGCGTTTGCTGCACCAGCAAACATTAAAGCTGGGATTACCACTGCAAGAAGATTGCGCTTCATCATTATTATTACCCTCATTGGTGTTATTCAGACACCTTTGCCACTGCCAGAAATAGTTTCTTAATTTTTATGGAACTATTTATGAGAGTTAAGTGTCGTCTGTGTCGGGAGACAGTGTTCCATTGGTAAAAAATTTTATCTACCCCCAATTTGCTACAAAAACGAAAAAAGTGTAACAAATTGTAACTATGTATTTCAAAGTGTGTATTTCGGGGAACTTTTGAATCAAATAACAGCCATGCATAAAAAAAGCCAACCTTGAGGTTGGCTTCTTCACTTAAGTTAAACTTGTGCAATAAAACAGCAGTGCAAATTTTTAGCTGAATACTAATTAATCACTAAATTAGAAATCAGCATTTCTTGGTGTACGAGGGAATGGAATAACTTCACGAACGTTTGCGACACCCGTCACATAAGCAACTAAACGTTCAAAGCCTAAACCAAATCCTGAGTGAGGTACGGTGCCATAACGACGTAGGTCGCGATACCACCAGTAATCTTCTTTATTCATTCCCATTTCTTCTAAACGTTTATCAAACATATCTAAACGCTCTTCACGTTGAGAACCACCGATGATTTCACCAATTCCTGGTGCTAATACATCCATTGCTGCAACTGTTTTACCGTCTTCATTCATACGCATATAGAATGCTTTGATGTCTTTCGGATAGTTTTTCACCACAACAGGTGCTTTAAAGTGTTTCTCTGCAAGATAACGTTCATGCTCAGAAGAGAGGTCAACACCCCAATAAACTGGGTTTTCAAATTTCTCACCACAGTTTTCAAGCACAGTAACTGCATCGGTATAATCAATTTGAGCAAAGTCAGAGGTGATAAAGTTCTCTAAGCGTGTGATAGCGTCTTTATCGACACGTTGTGCAAAGAACTCCATATCATCTTTACGCTCTGCTAATACAGCGGCAAAGGTGTATTTCAGCATTTTTTCAGCAAGGGCTGCAATATCGTTAAGATCAGCAAATGCTACTTCAGGCTCTACCATCCAGAATTCAGCGAGGTGACGACTGGTATTTGAGTTTTCAGCACGGAATGTTGGGCCGAAGGTGTACACTTTGCTTAATGCAGAGGCGTAAGTTTCACCATTTAACTGACCAGAAACAGTTAAAAACGCTTCACGGCCAAAAAAGTCTTCACTGAAATCGACTTCGCCTTTATCTGTGCGTGGCAGGTTGTTCATATCTAATGTAGAGACACGGAACATTTCACCTGCACCTTCTGTATCTGCCGCCGTAATCAGTGGCGTAGAAACCCAGAAGAAGCCTTGTTCATCGAAGAAACGATGTAGTGCTTGTGCTAATGTGTGACGAACACGAGCAACTGCACCAATTAAGTTAGTACGAGGACGAAGGTGAGCAACTTCACGTAGGTACTCAATACTATGACGTTTGGCGGCCATCGGATAAGTTTCCGGATCATCGACCATTCCTACCACAACAACATGAGTGGCTTGAATTTCAAAGTTCTGTCCCTGGCCCGGAGATTCAACAATTTTACCGGTGACTTCCACAGAACAGCCTGTGGTTAAGTGCAGCACTTCATCTTGATAATTCGGTAAATTATTATTAATGATGGCCTGTACTGGATTAAAGCAGGAACCGTCATAGACGGTAAGGAATGAGATACCAGCTTTTGAATCTCTTCTTGTACGTACCCAACCGCGAACGGTGACGTCTTCGCCAACCGCGATACGGCCTTGCAGTACGTCGACTACAGGCGCAACGATCATAAATAAATCTCTCTTCGTTTAATTAAAATAATTGTTTGGTTAATTCACTCTGCCCCTGTCGGACAGTTTTTCTATGTTACTTGCAATAGCGCAGGAAACAAGTAGGAAATTTTAGTTTAAAGAGTCAATAAAGAAGAGAAAAGCTTTTGTATAAAATAAATTGATAAAAATAGGTGAAATATTGATAAAGGCAGGTGTTATGACAAAAGAAAGGGCAATTATTACCCTTTCTTTTATTAATGAAGATTTTTAGCTAATTAACAGGCCTGTTTAACAAGAGGAACGTCAAAGGCTTTTCGTAGCTTGTCAACAAAGTCATTATCGTCACAAATTGTTTTACCTGGGCTATCTGATAATTTAGCCACTGGCTTACCATTACACTCCACCAGCTTAATCACAATATTAAGAGGCGTTATTTCAGGAATGTTACAAGTGAGTCGAGTACCAATACCAAAGATTAGACGAATACGCTTATGGAAATGCTTATAAAGTACGAGTGCTTTTTGAAAATCGAGACTATCAGAAAAGACTAATACTTTACTCATGGGATCAATGCCCAATTTTTCATAATGCGCGATCGCTTTTTCACCCCATTCAATCGGATCGCCTGAGTCATGACGTAAACCTTGGTAGCTCTCTGCAAAGGCTTTATCAAAATCACGCAAAAACGCATCCATTGTAATGCAATCTGTTAATGCAATACCTAATTGATCTGGATATTCATCTAACCAAGATTGCAAGGCTGCACGTTGGCTATTTGCCAGTTCAGGGCTAATCTGCTGATGAGCTTGAAACCATTCGTGAGCTTGTGTTCCCACAGGAGCCAAATGCATACGCTCAGCTAAATGATAGTTACTTGTACCAATAAGATAAGGGAAATGATTTTTCAGCTCATCCACAATGGCACACTGCACATCATAAGAGAAACGGCGGCGAGTACCAAAATCCATTAATTTAAAATCAGCTAAGTCAATCTGTTGTTCAGCCGCATCACGGTAGAAGATGTCAATTAATTTACGTAGTTGATTAACTGCATCATCAGGCGTGATTTGAGGAGAACGAGCACGATGTACAATTTCACTCACTAAAGCTAACAAAGGAACTTCCCATAGAATAACTTCGCGCCAAGGCCCCGTTATTCTTATCGACAGTTGGTTTTCAGGTATTGTTGAAATTTGGACTTGTTCTGGTTTAAAGCGAAAATGCTTAAACCATTGCAGATAGTCATTTTTGAAAAAGGGGAGGCTCTGAAGATAGTCAAATTCTTCATTCGTTAATGACAAGTCTGCCATCATATTAACTTGATGGCGTAAGGTTGTTGCATATTCACCTAGACGTTCATCACTCCGACAGCGGAACTCAGCAACGACAGGAATATTACTATAATGGTGGTAAACCGCTTGTTGCATGTGGAGCTTATATGCATCGGTATCCAACAGTGATGTAATAATCGGTGTAGCGTCTAAAATCATAGCGCGTCAAGCATCCTCACGGAGCGTTTTTATGTCTGCTAAATCGTTAAGGTTGGAGAGTATACCCGAATATGACGACAAAGCGTCACTATTCAACAATATTTCTCTGCGACATAAAAACAAGCTGTAAAACTTAGATGAGTTTACCACGTTAAACATAATTTGGGAGTATATTAGCATCATTTACCAAATAAATTGATTACATGTATTAATAAACTATTAACATTCCGTTGACTTTTAATGGTTTCAATTGAATATTCGACTGGCTAAACAGATTTTTGACGAGTAAGCTTTGGCAATATAACCGTTAAATAGTCGTGTTAACTAAAAGGTTTTTTCTATGACACAACAAAGAATCGCGAAATTTCGCAAAGATTATCGTGCCCCTGACTACACAATCACCGATTTACATCTTGATTTTATCTTAGACAAAGAAAACACCCAGGTTACAGCGATAAGCCAATGTAAACGCCTAAACTCAGATGCGACAGCATTAGTGTTAGATGGTGAAGATTTAACATTAAAATCAATCGCAGTGAATGATGTTGCTTGGACACACTATAAAGAAGAAAACGGCAAACTCATCATTGAACAACTGCCCGAACAGTTTACATTAAAAATTGTTAATGAGATTAACCCATCAGCTAATACCGCATTGGAAGGGTTGTATGTTTCTGGTGATGCATTATGTACACAGTGTGAAGCTGAAGGCTTCCGCCATATTACTTACTATTTAGATAGACCTGATGTATTAGCTCGTTACACCACAACAATCACGGCAGACAAAAAACAGTATCCTTATTTGTTGTCCAATGGTAACCGTATTGCGCAAGGTGAACTGGATGATGGTCGTCATTGGGTAATATGGGAAGATCCACATCCAAAACCAAGTTATTTATTTGCTGTGGTAGCGGGTGATTTTGATGTGTTACGAGATACTTTTATCACCAAAAGCGGTCGTGAAGTTGCTTTAGAGCTTTTTGTTGATAAAGGTAATTTAGATCGTGCAGATTGGGCAATGACATCATTGAAAAATGCGATGGCATGGGATCAAACTCGCTTTAATTTAGAATATGATCTCGACATCTATATGATAGTTGCTGTTGATTTCTTTAATATGGGGGCAATGGAGAATAAAGGGCTGAATGTCTTTAACTCTAAATATGTGCTAGCGAAAAGTGAAACGGCAACTGACAAAGATTACTTAGGTATTGAGTCTGTTATTGGTCATGAATATTTCCATAATTGGACAGGTAACCGTATTACTTGCCGTGATTGGTTCCAGTTAAGCCTGAAAGAAGGTTTAACCGTTTTCCGTGATCAAGAATTTAGCTCTGACTTAGGCTCTCGCTCTGTTAATCGTATCAATAATGTACGAGTGATGCGTACCGCTCAGTTTGCAGAAGATGCAAGCCCAATGGCACACCCAATTCGTCCTGATAGTGTGATCGAAATGAACAACTTCTATACTTTAACAGTATATGAAAAAGGTTCAGAAGTGATCCGAATGATCCACACCTTATTAGGCGAAGAGCAATTCCAAGCTGGCATGCAGATGTATATTCATCGTCACGATGGCAGTGCTGCAACTTGCGACGATTTTATTCAAGCAATGGAAGATGCTTCTAATGTTGATCTTACTTTATTCCGTCGTTGGTATAGCCAATCAGGTACACCACAACTGACAGTTCGTGATAGTTATAATGCTAATAAAAAGCAATACACTTTAACTGTTAGTCAAATGACGCCACCGACAGCCGATCAAACTGAAAAGCAGCCATTACATATTCCATTAGATATTGAATTATATAATACCAAAGGCGATGTGATCCCACTGCGTTCACAAGGTCAAACTATTTCTAATGTATTGAATGTGGTACGTGAAGAGCAGCAGTTTGTCTTTGACGATGTGCCAGAACAACCAATCCCATCTTTATTACGTGAGTTCTCTGCGCCTGTAAAACTTGATTATCCATTTACGGATGAGCAACTCTCTTTCTTAATGAAATATGCACGTAATGCATTTTCACGTTGGGATGCTGCTCAAGCATTATTAGGTCGCTATATAAAAGAAAACGTAGCTCGAGTTCAAAAGGGTGAAATCTGCATTCTGCCTGAAATGGTGGTTGATGCTTTCCGTGCAGTATTACTTGATAAAGATATCGATCCTGCATTAGCTGCACTTATTCTGACATTACCAACAGATGTCGAAGCGGGTGAATCATTTAGTATTATTGACCCAGTTGCTATCCATAAAGCGCTTGGTTTTATTCGTAAAACACTAGCAACTGAAATGGCAGATGAGTTCTCTGCTGTTTATCATTCAATGCATATCGGTGCTTATCGTGTTAATCATGATGATATTGCAAAACGTGATTTACGTAATGTGTGTCTAGCTTATTTAGCAGTTGAAAATGAGCAAACAGGTAATCAACTTGTCGACGCGCAATATCACAACAGTGACAATATGACGGATGCACTTGCCGCATTGAATGCAGCAGTGATGGCACAGTTACCTTGTAAAGATGCATTGCTACAAGAGTTCGATGACAAATGGCATCAAGATGGTTTAGTGATGGACAAATGGTTTAGTTTACAAGCCATGAGCCCAGAAAAAGAAGTGTTACAGAAAGTACGTAGTCTGTTATCTCATCGCTCATTTACACTTGCAAACCCTAATCGTACTCGGGCGCTAATTGGTGCATTTGTGAATAATAACCCTGTGGCATTCCACGCTGAAGATGGCTCTGGTTATTTATTATTGACAGAAATTCTGACTGACTTAAATAGTCGCAATCCACAAGTTGCTTCACGCCTTATTGAGCCGTTTATTCGTTTAAAACGTTATGATGCAACTCGCCAAGATAAAATGCGTGCTGAGTTATTAAAACTGAAAGCGCTTGAGAATTTGTCTGGCGATTTATATGAGAAAATCACCAAAGCATTAGCTGATTAATATCACGTCTTATATCACTTTATGAGTGAATAAATAGTATAAAATCAGCAAGATAATCAGATCCCCAGCATAGTCTGGGGATTTTTTATGGCGAATTGTGAAATTGAAGCGTTTACTTTTCGTGCTTTTATCTATATGATGCTCGACGCTTAAATTGTCGTAGACATATCATTCCTAATACCCGATATTCTCAATGGAGATCGTATGTATTATTCCTTAGTAAGGAAGGCATTGTTTCGGCTAGATCCTGAACGTGCCCATGATTTTACCTTCCGTCAGTTAAAACGTTTATCTCATTCCCCATTTCAATTTCTTATTCAGCAGTCACTTCCTTCTAAACCTGTTTCCTGTATGGGACTCTCATTTAAAAATCCACTTGGTCTTGCCGCTGGTCTTGATAAAAACGGTGATTGTATAGATGCATTGGGTGCAATGGGATTTGGTTTTATTGAAGTTGGTACGGTGACACCACGTCCTCAAGTGGGAAATGATAAACCTCGTTTATTCCGCTTAGTGGAAGCCGAAGGCTTAATTAACCGTATGGGATTTAATAATCTCGGTGTTGATAACCTAATTGAAAATGTAAAACAATCCCGTTATGGCGGTGTACTGGGCATTAATATCGGTAAAAATAAAGATACCCCAGTAGAGCAAGGTAAAGATGACTATCTGATTTGTATGGAAAAAGTCTATGCTCATGCTGGTTATATCGCAATTAATATCTCATCACCAAATACCCCAGGTTTGCGTACATTACAATATGGTGAAGCATTAGACGATCTGCTATCAGCAATTAAAAATAAACAATTAGAGTTGCAAGGAAAATATCAAAAATATGTTCCTGTTGCAGTTAAAATTGCGCCTGATTTAACACATGAAGAATTAATTCAAGTTGCAGATAGCTTAGTGCGTCATCATATTGATGGTGTTATTGCGACAAATACCACATTAGATAAATCATTAGTGAGTGGATTAAATCATTGTAATGAAGCGGGTGGATTAAGTGGTCGTCCGGTACAATCAAAAAGTACACAAATAATCCGTCAATTAAATGAAGAATTAAAAGGTGCATTACCTATTATTGGTGTAGGTGGAATTGATTCACTAACGGCAGCTAGAGAAAAAATGGATGCTGGTGCTTCTCTAATTCAAGTCTATTCAGGATTCATTTATCAAGGCCCTGCACTTATCAAATCTATAATTAATCATATCTAAATACATTTAATAATGAGTTAGGGGCTTTTCTTCTGCCCCTAACTCGTTTATATTGCCCCTAGTTGGTTATTTTTTATTAAATTGCACTGATTGTGCTTAATTAATAGTAAAATGAATCCTGTTTTTGTTAGGTGATATTAAATATTTTATTTAGGTCATTTAATTTTGATTGTTTATCAGAGTATAAAACAGGGAATGAATCGAAGGGGGATTAATTAGTGATAATAAAACCCGATGATCGCTGGCGTTGGTATTTTGATGTTGAGCAACAAAAATTAATGCTTGATTTAGCAAATGGTATGGTTTTTCGTTCCCGCTTTTCAAGCAAAATGTTGAGTGAGAGTGCTCGACAATCAGCATCTTTTACCGTCGATGATGCAGCTCTTTATTATGGATACGATGAGCAAATTCGACAAATAGATATGCCATCAGAATCAAGAGCTGAATTAGCTTTAAATGCATTAATAGCCCATCGCTTTTTAAAGCCACTGATGCCTAAGAGTTGGTATTTTGAAGTTAACAATAATCAAATCAACCCTTATTTATCTCAAGTGGTAGAAGCCTCATTAAAAGAAGAAGGCGAAACCGCTCTTTTTTTAGTGACTGAAGTGGGGGCTCAAGCTTGTTTATGTTTATTAGCTCAACCTCAGTTAACATTATTTGACAGAACTCTTAATTTTTGTGACCCAATAAAAATTATGAATGATAGGTTAAGCAATTACCATAAAGAGTCAGAGTCAGGATCATTTTTGTACGAGAAAGTTATTTAACAAAAAGAGTAAAAAGGACTTACTCTTTTTATCGTCACTCATTATTTATAACATTCTAAAAACAAATTCACCCCAAACAATACTCCCTAAAATCAAATCTTCATTACTCTCTTTCTGTAATATTTTTCTAAAAAATAAAATGAGTTTATTGATAATTCATTATTGAGTTCTTAATAAGATAATTCTTATTAAATAAACTGTTTTATTTAAAATAAAAAAGAAGGTAAGGGCAAATTATCTTCTTTATGTCAAATGTGAGCTATAGATCTGGAGGTTTATAACACTCGTATCAAAAAACAGAATAGTCAAATAATGGTGTGTTGGTCATATTAGATCACTATCGTCATTGTATGATTGAATATAAAAAGGAATTTATATGAGTGAACGTGTCAAACCGATCGAGGTAATGAAGCGTAATATTTGCCCTGTATGTGCAAAAATAGATTGCATCTTTTTAATAAAAGATAAGCATTGTAAAGAGATGATGGATGCTTTCAGGGAAGGTGATATAACCAAAGCGATAAAAATTTATTCTCAGCGTTATCTACAGTATGCGGGGATGATGAGTGGTAGTTTAAAGAAAGCGGTTGGATCATATGATTCTATTGTTCAAATGTTAACTTCGGCACCTAAGCCGCAAATCAGTATTTCTGCTGAGTTAAATACAGCAATAACATCTGCTCAATCTACGTTAATCCCAGGAAAGAGTATCAATAAAGCTAATTTAGCCCCAGTGGCTATTTTTACTCCAGTGGTAACAACGACAAATGCAACGGTTGCATCAGAAACGTTAGGGGCTATTTTAGGTCGTGCATTAGGTTTAGGTGCAGGCCTCATGCTGTATTCTCCTCCAGTTGGAGTAGGGAGTGATAGATACCCTTCGATGATTTATCAAGAATTTCCCCAAAATAAAGAAACTGCGCTTACTGAGGCAGGTCAGAGATTAAATATTCCTAAAGAAGCGCAATTAAGAGATATTGCAAAGCAAAAAGGGATAATTAATACCTCGGCTACTGTCATTGAACAGGTAGTTAATGGAACAAAACAAATTGAGTTAGTGAAAACGAATGTACCAGTTAAAACTCGAGTAGTTGAAGCGAGAAAAACTGTTGAGAAAGGTATTTTTGCTTATACTTTACCAAATGAGAAACAAGAAAGAATTGTTCAGATTGGTAGTGCGGAGATCTTAACGGGTACTGCATTACCTCAGCCAGAAAGACATAGATATCTACTTGGTAAGGTCTATGATATTCCTAGATTTAATAACTTACCTTTAGATGCCCCCACTTTTTTTACAGAAAGTGAGAAAGAGCAGTCTTCGCTGAAAGAGCCTATAATTTTGGTGTTTCCATGGGAATTGGGAATAAAACCAATTTATTTATCGACAGGGAAGAAAGATAAACCCCGCCAAGGCGTAAAAGAGCGTGGTCATAGTTATCATGAACCTCCTAAAACTCAAGATATTAAAGGGTTAGGTGAATTAAAAGAAAGTAAACCTAAAACACCGAAACAGGGCGGTGCAGGTAGACGAACTCGCTGGATTGGAGACAAAGGGCGTAAAATTTATGAATGGGATTATCAGCATGGGGAAATAGAAGGTTACCGCGCTAGTGATGGACAGCATATTGGTGCATTTGATCCAAAAACGGGTAATCAATTAAAGCCTGCTGATCCAAAACGTAGTATCAAAAAATATCTGTAAGGACAATATAATGGGATTAAAATTGAGAGTTTATTGGTTTGATAAAAAAACTGATGATTTTATTGGTGAAGAGTATTCCAAAGATTTTGGTGATGATGACTTTCTAATTGATGAAACTATTAACCCCCAAGATGAAAATATTATCAATAATGGTGAGTTTGATTTGGAAACAGAGTGGGTTAACAATATTCAAAAACATATAACTCATAAAATTGAACAAGATAAATATGACTATTTTATTAGTTTTGCTTATCGTGATAAATGGTAAATATGTACAATATTCACTTACATCATTTTAAAAGTCTCTTAACGGAGACTTTTTTTTTGCACTGGAGATATCATAGAAAAATCAGTTGGTTAATAAACTAACTTGCTCATTCCCAATAAATTTTTTTCATTACCTTTGTACTTAATAAGGTGATGCAGTTCTGGAAAATCATAATACTGCCAATGCAATGGTATCGAGGGTGCATCAATAAACTCAGTTATATATGATTGGGGTAAAATTAATCAATTTAATATTTACTGATAACGATATATATTATATATAACTGTGTTTATATTGAGTTCTTTATTTCATTTTTTTGTTTATATCTATTTGATTTTTATTATCTTTAAGTGAAAGTTTCACATTACCTTTAGGAATGCAACTACAGGCTAAAATTTTACCTGAGCGTTTAATTGCTCCGGCTTTTAATGCATTAACATCGCCTTCATCTAATTGGATAACACAAGAGCCACAAAGGCCAGCTCGGCAACTATAAGGAATAACATAACCATTATTTTCAAGCTGTTCTAACAGGACTTCTTGGTTATTACCCTCAAAAATTTCACCGTTAAATTCAATACTGACAGTCTGTTCTTGTGCGTGTTCAACAATAGGTGTTGATTGCGTTTCAACAGGTACTGTTACAAGATATTGTTTCGCTTCTTTATAAGCTAATACCTCAACAGTATCTCCCACGCGAATTATACCAGTTTGACGAATGATGACATTTTGACCAAAATCGACATCACCTGTTTCATCGCTACGGAATGTTTGCAGTGTTGCGAGTGGTTCTGTGTTAGGATGTTTAACACCTTTATCAATACTTATAGTGGTCATGATGCAACGGCTACAAGGTTTCATCAGGTCCATCACAACAGAGCCAACACGAATAGTCTGCCAAGTATCTTCTTCAAAAGGCTTTGCACCTGTTATGAGGATATTACCTCGAAATTGCTCAATATTAATTGAAGCGGGGCAACGCTGTTGTAAGTATTGAAATGAGGCTTCATTAATTAATAAGTAAGGGTAACCATCAGCGAAAGAAACAGCGGTTTCTGGATTCTTTTTCACTCGGCGTGTCGATTTTTCGCCTGTCCAACGAAGTTGAACATCCATTTTTAAATAACGACTGAACCACTGATTTATTTCATCTGGTGCCACATACGCGGTAAAATGGTTGCCCCAAACTTCTGTCGGTTGCAATGTGGTTTCAAAATCTTGATAGGTGATAGCAATGCCTTCACCATCAGGTGCTTGAATATAAATACCATTTGCCATGACAGTGGGAATAAAACACAGCAAAACGGGAAATTTTCGTGCCGTGATAAAAGTCCCTTCAGGGGTGGTTATCATAAAATCGCGATCAAACGTGAATCCGCTCTCACGAGCAAATGCATGAGAAAGTCGAATTCCCTTCATTGATTTAACTGGGTGTATATAAAGGCGTGAAACGTTGATCATCAGTGCTCCCAAAAAGACATTATTATTTTTTATAGCCAGTAACTTTATGACAACGTAATACAATTAGCTATAATGCCCAACAATTTTATTTTAGGTGGTAACAATATTATGCGCTCTCTGTTTGCCAGCACAGGCCGAGGTCTGGAAGAACTATTAAAATCTGAACTTGAACACTTAGGTGCTCAGGCTTGCCAGATAACACAAGGCGGTGTTTATTTTCGTGCTGATGATAAAACCATGTATCAGTCTTTACTTTGGAGCCGTTTAGCGTCGCGTATTATGTTGCCGTTAAATGAATTCAATGTTTATAGTGATCTAGACTTATATCTTGGTGTGCAGGCAATTGATTGGAGTGAGATTTTTACTGTTGATCAGACTTTTGCTATTCATTTTAATGGCACGAATGACATTATTCGCAATAGCCAATATGGTGCATTAAAAGCGAAAGATGCCATCGTTGACTCATTCCAACGTAAAATAGGGCAACGTCCAGATGTCGCTAAACAATCTCCTGATATCCGCTTAACTATCCATCTTCATAAAGAAAAAGCCTCGCTATCTTTAGACTTAAGTGGCGATGGTTTACATCAACGTGGTTATCGTGATTTAACAGGTCAAGCGCCTTTAAAAGAAAATTTAGCTGCTGCTATTATTATGCGTTCAGGTTGGAAAACTGACACACCATTAATCGATCCAATGTGTGGCTCTGGTACATTATTAATTGAAGCAGCGATGATGGCGACTGATTGTGCGCCAGCATTAAATCGTGTGCATTGGGGATTCCGTCATTGGTTAGGTCACGATGAAGCGCTATGGAAAGAAGTGACTCATGAAGCTTTTGCCCGTTTCCGTGAAGGCAAAAAGAATACAACAGCGCGTTTTTATGGCTTTGATGTTGATAGACGTGTGTTGGATATGGCGAGAGCCAATGCCCGCAGAGCGGATGTGGCTGAACTGATTACATTTGCTCACGGTGATGCAGCTAAACTGACAAACCCTGTTTCAACAGAAATAAAAGGGACAATTATCAGCAATCCACCTTATGGTGAGCGTTTAGAAAGTGAGCCTGCATTAATTGCTCTGCATAGCCAATTAGGAAGAGCGATAAAAGCACATTTCCCAGGTTGGAGATTGTCACTATTTAGTGCATCACCTGAACTGTTAAGTTGCATTCAATTACGTGCTGAACGAGAGTTCAAAGCAAAAAATGGTCCTCTTGATTGTGTACAAAAGAACTATTTACTTTCTGATACACCATCCACGATTAACACTGGACTTGCGGAAGATTTTGCAAACCGTTTACGTAAAAATGAGAAAAAACTCGCGAAATGGGCAAAACAACAGCAAATTGAATGTTATCGCTTATACGATGCGGATTTACCTGAATATAATGTTGCTGTAGACCGTTACGGCGATAAAGTGGTTATTCAAGAGTATGCACCACCTAAAACAGTTAATGAACACAAAGCCCGCCAGCGTTTATTTGATGTAATTAGCGCAACAATGGAAGTACTGGCATTACGTTCTGATCAACTGATTTTAAAAACACGCCAGCGCCAAAAAGGTAAGCAGCAGTATGAAAAAATGGCCGAAAAAGGTGATTTCTTCTTAGTTGACGAGTTTGGTGCAAAATTCTGGGTAAATCTAACCGATTACCTCGATACAGGATTGTTCTTAGATCACCGTATTGCACGAAAAATGCTGGGTGAAATGAGTAATGGAAAAGACTTCTTAAATCTTTTTGCTTATACCGGTACGGCTTCTGTTCATGCAGGAATTGGTGGTGCAAAAAGCACAACAACCGTTGATATGTCCCGTACTTATCTTGAATGGGCTGAGAAAAACTTCCAAGCGAATGGCTTATCAGGTAGACAACACCGTTTAATGCAAGCAGATTGCATTCAATGGTTAATGCAGAGCAACGAACAATTTGATGTGATCTTTATCGATCCGCCTACGTTTTCTAACTCAAAACGAATGGAAAACACCTTTGATGTACAGCGTGATCACATTGAACTAATGAAACATTTAAAACGTTTGTTGAGAAAAGGCGGAACAATTATGTTCTCAAATAACAAACGTGGATTCAAAATGGAACATGACGAGTTAGCAAAAATTGGGTTGTGTGCAAAAGAGATAACACAGAAAACATTATCACAAGACTTTGCACGTAACCGTCAAATTCACAATTGCTGGCTGTTAACTCATGCTGGTGAGGAATAATTTACAATGCCGTTAATTAGTTTGACTGGGGCTTATTTATCTTTCAGTGATGCCCCACTATTAGATAGCACCGATTTATTTATTGAAGAAAATGAACGCGTTTGTTTAGTTGGGCGCAATGGTGCGGGTAAATCAACACTATTAAGAGTGTTATCTAAAGAGCAACCTTTAGATGATGGTCAAGTTGTTTATGAGCAAGATCTTGTAACCGCTCGCTTACAGCAAGATCCCCCAAGAGATATTGAAGGCACTATTTTTGACTTTGTTGCAGAAGGCGTTGAAGAAGATGCTAAATATCTAACGGATTATCACCATATTTCTAAACTGATTGAGACAGACCCTTCTGATAAAAATCTCAATAAAATGGCAGAGCTACAAGAAGTACTTGATAGTCGTAACTTGTGGTTGCTTGATAGCCGAATTGCAGAAGTACTAGAAAAACTCGGTTTAGAGGGTGAAGCAGAGCTTTCTTCTTTATCAGGTGGTTGGTTAAGAAAAGCAGCATTAGGGCGCGCACTAGTCAGTGCACCAAGAGTATTATTTTTAGATGAACCAACAAACCACCTTGATATTGAAACGATCCTTTGGCTTGAGAAATTCTTAAAAGATTTCCAAGGAAGTATCGTGTTTATTTCCCATGACCGTTCATTTATCCGTAATATGGCAACGCGTATTATCGATCTTGATCGTGGAAAACTTTCTTCATGGCCGGGAAATTACGATAAGTATCTTGAAAGTAAAGAAGAAGCATTGCGTGTTGAAGAGCAACAAAACGCAGAGTTCGATCGCAAATTAGCGCAAGAAGAAGCGTGGATACGCCAAGGCATTAAAGCACGACGTACTCGTAACGAAGGTCGTGTAAGAGCATTAAAAGCACTACGTGTTGAGCGTAGCGAACGCCGTGAAGTGTTAGGCAGTGCTCGTATGCAGGTCGAAGAAGCAACTCGCTCTGGTAAAATTGTATTTGAACTTGAAGATGTTAATTACAGCATTGGAATGCGTAAGTTAGTTCGTGACTTTTCTGCCAAAGTACAACGTGGTGATAAAATTGCGCTGGTGGGGCCAAATGGTTGCGGTAAAACCACTTTATTGAAACTCATGTTAGGCGATTTAAAAGCAGACAGCGGACGAGTTCATTGTGGTACTAAGCTTGAAGTCGCTTACTTTGATCAGCACCGTGCGGCACTTGATCCTGATAAAACAGTGATGGATAACCTTGCAGAAGGTAAGCAAGAGGTGATGGTAAATGGCCGTCCTCGCCATGTACTTGGTTATTTGCAAGATTTCTTATTCCCACCTAAACGTGCGATGACTCCTGTTCGCGCACTTTCAGGGGGTGAGAGAAACCGTCTATTATTGGCACGTTTATTCTTAAAACCTAGTAATTTACTAATTCTCGATGAGCCAACCAATGATCTCGATGTTGAAACATTGGAATTACTAGAAGAGCTCGTTGATGCTTACCAAGGCACTGTTTTACTGGTTAGCCATGACCGTGAATTTGTTGATAATAGTGTTACTGAGTGTTGGATCTTTGAAGGTGATGGTGTTATTAACAGCTACGTTGGTGGATATTACGATGCTCAGCAACAACGAGCACAGTCGGTTTCACTAAAGAGTGAGACAAATAAATCACGCAACGCACCAGAAAAAGCTGAAAAAGAAACAAAAGTGAAAGATAGCTCTAAAAAGAACACTCGTACTAATAAGTTAAGTTATCATTTGACACGAGAGCTTGAGCAACTTCCCGCTAAATTAGAAAGCTTAGAAACGCAGTTAAGTGAATTACAAGAAGAAGTAAGTGGGGCGGATTTCTTTACTCGTCCTCATGAAGAGACAGAAAAAGTCTTAAAGGCGCTTGCTGACAAAGAACAAGAACTTGAAACGGCTTTTGACAGATGGCAAGAGCTAGAATTGATGCAAAACGGCGAATAGCCAACCGAAAACGGGGCATCACGCCCCGTTTTACTTTCTGGATTAAATATTCTTTTATTGATTATTCTAAATAAGAGGTGTCGCTGTGTGCTCTGGTCAACAACATCGTCATGAACATAAACATGAGCAAATATTATGTCCTCAGTGCGATCTGGTGGTCAGTGTTCCTGAATTAGTACAAGGAACAAAAGCAACATGCCCTCGCTGCCATACTGTGCTAACTGCACGTTGGCGCCAACCTTTTTATCAACCTGTTGCGTTAGCAATCAGCGCATTGTTTATGCTGTTAATGGCGAGCCAATTTACTTTTGTTAGTATGGAAGTGGCAGGTATTGCTAATAATGTCACACTGATGCAAATTCCAACGGTGATGTTTAGTGAAAACTACGTTGAACTAGGTGCCTTTTTCCTATTGTTTGTGCAGATTGTGCCCGCTTTTTGCATGATCGCAATCTTGCTTCTTTGCACACCTGTTAAATTACCAAGAAAGCTACAAATTTGGTTATCGCGTATTTTATTTCAACTAAAATCGTGGTGTATGGCAGAAATTTTTCTTGCAGGAATTTTAGTTAGCTTTGTAAAATTAATGGCTTATGGTGATATTGGGCTGGGGTTGAGTTTCCCACCTTATGTGCTTTATTGCTTATTTCAAATTCGTGCTTTCCAATGTCTTGATAGACATACTTTATGGGAAAAATTAGAGCCTCGTCCTGCTTATCCTGACATAGAATCGGGTAAGCCGGGATTAAAGCAAGGTGTAAGATTATGTCGTTCATGTACGGCAATTTTACCTGCCGACCAATATGAATGTAGTCGTTGTGAAGTCAAAGGACATGCAAGAAGGCCGAAAAGTTTGCAATGGACAGTATCACTGTTGATTACTTCGTTGATCCTCTATATCCCCGCGAATTTATTGCCGATTATGGTGACTGAATCATTGGGTAATAACCTTTATTCAACCATTATGGCAGGGGTCATTTTGCTCTGGGAAGATGGTTCTTATCCTGTTGCAATGGTGATATTTATTGCCAGTATTATGGTGCCAAGTTTAAAAATGGTAGCAATAGCTTGGTTGTGTTGGGATGCACACAAATCTAATGGGAAAAGAGATCCTGCTAGAATGCATTTTCTCTACGAAGTTGTTGAATATGTAGGGCGTTGGTCGATGATTGACGTCTTTGTAATTGCTGTTTTAGCTTCATTAGTCAGAATGGGACGTCTGATGAGCATCTATCCTGATTTTGGTGTGGTGCTATTTGCATTGGTTGTAGTGCTAACTATGTTCTCTGCAATGATGTTTGATCCTCGGTTGACGTGGGATAAGTGTACAACCGATGATGATAAACCCACGATTAAGGAGCCTAAGGGTGACTGAAAAGAATGAAACTGCTTTAACTGAAGCAAAAATTAACAAACTAAAAAGCTGGTCTCCAGTTTGGATCATACCACTTGTCACCTTACTGATAGGTGCATGGATACTTTATTATCATTTCAGCCATCAGGGTCCAGAAGTTACATTAATTACCTATAATGCAGATGGCATTGAAGCAGGTAAAACCAAAATTAAAAGCCGCAGTGTGGATATCGGTTTAGTTGAAAGTGTCACACTCGATAGCAATTTTAGTCGCGTTATCATCACAGCGCGCCTTGATACTGGCATGAAAGAGTTATTACGTGCAGATACCGCATTCTGGGTTGTAAGACCGCAAATAGGTAAAGAGGGTGTAACGGGTTTAGGCACCTTGCTTTCAGGCGCATATATTGAGCTACAACCAGGATTAACGGGTAAAGAAGAAGATGAGTTTAATCTTCTTGATGCACCGCCACTTGCTTCGCCTGATGCAAAAGGTATTCGCATTAATTTAGTGAGTGAAAAAGCAGGTCAATTAAATGCAGGTGACCCAGTTTTATTTAGAGGTTACCAAGTTGGTTCAGTTGAAACCAGTGAGTTCAATATTGATACAAGAGATATGCATTATCAACTCTTTATCAAAGCACCTTATGACAAAATGGTGACATCTAATGTGAGATTCTGGAAAGATTCAGGTATCGCCTTTGATATGTCTTCATCGGGTGTTCGTGTTGAAATGGCATCACTTTCCACATTGTTTAGTGGTGGCGTTAGTTTTGATGTTCCAGACGGATGGTTACCAGGCGATCAAATTGTACCTAAAACAGAATTTAAACTTTACGATAATGAGAAGAGCATTCAAAACTCGCTATATACTGATTATCGCAGTTACATTATGTTTTTCTCTGATTCTGTAAGGGGATTACAGGCGGGGGCACCTGTTGAATTCCGTGGAATTCGCATGGGTACTGTTGTTCAAGTACCTTATTACACTAAAGGCATGCAACAATCACTGGATAAAGATTTTCGTATTCCAGTGCTAATTCATGTTGAACCAGAGCGTTTTGCTAATGATGTTGGTGAAAGTTTTGACTTCGTCAAAGAGATCACTTCAGCCTCTAATAATGGGCTAAGAGCCTCTTTAAAATCGGGAAATCTTTTAACTGGTGCGCTTTATATTGACCTTGATTTCTACCCTGATGCAACAAAATGGGAAGGCCCTCAAGAAGTTGCTGGTTTCCAACAAATACCGACTACAAGTTCAGGTTTAGCGCAAATTCAGCAAAAAGTCATGACATCACTTGATAAGATCAACAATCTTCCTGTTGAGCCAATGCTTAAAGAGATGACGGCAACGTTAGCTGAAAGCCAAAAAGCAGTTGCTGAAGCGAAAGAGACACTAAAAGCATTGAATACCATGATTGGTAGTGATGAATTTAGAAATCTTCCTAATGATATTCAACAGTCATTGAAAGAGATTAATCGCAGTATGCAAGGCTTCCAACCGGGCTCTCCTGCATACGGAAAAATGATTGATAATATGCAGCAGCTTGATCAGGTTTTAAGAGAGATGCAGCCTTTATTGAAAACATTGAACAATAAGAGCAACGCATTAATTTTTGAAGCGAAGGAAGGTAAAGATCCAGAACCGAAGAGGGCTGAAAAATAATGAAATACATCATTGGGGTATTTGTATTGATGCTAACGGCATGTTCAAGTCAGATTGATAAAACGTATTATCAGTTGCCCGATGTTTATCAAGGTGGCGTGTCAGAACAAGTCTCGACAACACAGTCAGCCAAGAAGCCCCAAATTTGGGTTCAGCCGATCCGTTTGTCTAATATGCTAGTTAATGCAGGAATTGTTTATCAAACGACGGATATTAACTATACCGTGGCTAACCAACATTTATGGATTAATCCACTTGATCAGCAATTACAACAGAACCTTATTTCAGGTTTAACAAAAGCATTGCCGGATACAGTTGTTGCTAATCAACCGGTTGAAGATAATCTTGCGAAATTAACCGTTACCGTTAATTACTTCCAAGGCCGTTATGATGGGCAAGTGATTATTTCAGGTGACTGGATCTACGCTGAAAATAATAAGGTTATTAATCAGCCATTTTCTTTAGTTTTAACACAAACGGAAGATGGTTATCCTGCTTTAGTGCGTACATTAGGGCAGGGATGGGAGCAAGTTGTTTCTGAGATAGCGAAAGCAATTCAAGCTCAATACTAACTGACTTAGCATTACGTTTATTTAAACCCAATATTCTCTTAAATTGTATTTAAGTTGAATATTGGGTTTTTGTTTATATCTAAAAGAGAAAAGGTGAAGAAGAGTTAAACTTGGCGTATTGCATAGCATTTTTTTAGAAGATATGTAACTTGTATTTGAAGAGTTTGAATTAATAGAAGTATGTAAGAGGTATTAATAGCTTATTTTACCTCCAATGATGGCTAATTCCTTAATAAAGCAAAGGTAATTAAAAAGAGTTTTCTACGAAAAAATAAAAATAGAGCAAAAAGTTATATTTATAAACTAAGTATTATATTGACATAAACTTAAAAATAAACATTATTATATCTTATTTAATTTATTGATTTTCTAAGATAAAAATAAATAAAGTTGTTTTTAATTAATAATATTTATTAAATGTCAATAGGTTATGTTTTGTTTGAATATAACCCATTAAAAGAATTAGATAATATTTAAATCAAATCATTAAATAAAATAAATAATAACATTGGGTATTACATTTTTAGCTGGCTCAACATCACAAATATGACATTTGTATTAACTTCTTTACTTGCTTAAATGCGTAATAAAGCGTATCAATTTATAGTGGTTGTTGAAAAAACAATCATTATCTTTCCGCTTAAACTTAGAACGTGAGGGTTGTCTAGATATGAAAAGACAGAAACGAGATCGTTTAGCAAGAGCATTATCGAAAGGTTATCAAGCTGGTATGCAAGGTCGTTCAAAAGAACTTTGCCCTTATTTCGCCATTGATGCGCGTTCACATTGGCTTGGAGGCTGGCGACAGGCGATGGAAGATCGCCCTAGTCTGGTAAAATAAATAACCCGTCGTAGTGAAATATATCATGGCTAATTTTGAGTCCTATTGAATATTATCACTAAGATTTTACCGACAATCAAAACGAGGGTTATTTATATATTCCTATGTACATATTGAGCATAGGACAATTTGGGTATAAATAACAAACAATCAATTTGGATATAAAAAAGGCTTACATTTTTGTAAGCCTTTTTACGTTATATTGTCATTATTTTTTTATTCTGATCCATGAGAGTTTCTACGTAAACGAAATCCATAAATAGTAAGAAAAATAGCAAGTATTCACTGTTGCGGTCACAAAATGCCGGAGATGCCGTTAAATAAACGCATCTGGCAATGTCCTGAGTGCGGAGTTGAACATGATCGCGATATCAACGCGGCAATCAACATCGAACGCAAGGGTATACTGGAATTACAGGCGGCGGATCTCGTCGTCTCTGCCCATGGAGGCCAGCATAAATCCGTCGCAGAGACGGTTGCGGCCTAGGAAGTGGGAAGCCTAGCTCGACAGGGCGGGGAGCAGTCACTAGGATTACTTGTTTATCTTACATACAGCTTATCTTTCTCTCTTAAAATAAAACATTATTTTAAGAATCTAAAAGATAAACAATCGACAGCATGTATTGATAAAAACTGAGTTGAATATGATCTGTTTTTTATAAAAAAATACCGTGTACTTTATGTTACACGGTATTTCTATAATAGGTTCGGGTGGTTATCTATCTTAGAATGCAGTTGTATCTTTAAATAAGCCAACTTTTAAGTCTTTTGCTTCATAAATCAGCTTACCATCAACATACACTTCACCATCGGCAATACCCATGATCAGTTTACGATTGATAACACGTTTGAAATCAATTTTATAGGTAACTTTTTTTGCTGTTGGTAATATTTGTCCAGTGAATTTAACTTCACCAACACCAAGCGCACGGCCTTTACCTTCACCACCAAGCCAGCCAAGATAGAAACCAACAAGTTGCCACATGGCATCTAGGCCTAAGCAACCTGGCATAACAGGATCATTCACGAAGTGGCAATCAAAGAACCATAAATCTGGCTTGATATCGAATTCTGCTTCGATAAAGCCTTTATTATGGGTGCCGCTATCTTCTGTCATTTTAATGATGCGATCCATCATTAGCATATTACCAGATGGCAGTGGTGGGCCATCTTGACCAAATAATTCACCACGGCCTGAAGCAATGAGGTCTTCTTTAGAATAAGATTCGCGTTTATCAACCATTGTCTATATAGCCTTTATCAAGTGTAAGACAACAGAATAGCTTACACTTGTACGCTGAACAACTCCGATCACTTGAAATAGAATTATCTGAATAGACGTAAGAACCAAGGTAATTTAGGTCTATCCTGATTATTTGCAAGTGTTATACGATCATGAATAACAGCTAACAAGTGTGAGTCCGATTGTTCTGGTTCACATTGCTCTTCATAATATGGCTGACGAGTCAGTAACGTTATCGCTTCCGCTACATGAGTGACAGGCCAAATATGAAATTTTTCTTCTTTTACCGCTTGTTGTACATTTTCGTTGAGTACAAGATGGCGAATATTGGCAAGAGGAATAATTACGCCTTGTGCACCAGTTAGCCCTCTTTGTTGGCAGATATCAAAGAAGCCTTCGATTTTCTGGTTTACGCCGCCAATCGGTTGGACTTGACCAAATTGATCAACGGCACCTGTAACAGCAATTTGTTGATCAATAGGTTGTTGTGCCAGAGTGCTAATAAAAGCACATAATTCAGCCAGAGAGGCGCTATCACCATCAACCTCGCCATATGATTGTTCAAAAACAATTGAGGTGCTAAATGGCTGTGGTTGGTCTAAACGTAATTCTGAGTTTAAATAAGCTTGCATAATCATCATTCCTTTAGCATGAAGATTGCCACCAAGCTCAGCTTTTCGCTCAACATCTGTAAACTCACCATCACCTATATGTGCAACGCAGGTAATGCGAGTTGGTTCTCCGATTAAATCAGGATATCCAGGGTAATCCAAGACAGAAAGTCCATTGATTTGACCAACAGCTTCACCTTCTGTTTGTATCATTACTTGGTCTTGTAAAATCTCATCACGACTACGTTCTAATAAATAACTGTGTCGCCATAGGCGATTTTCTTCTGCTTTTTTTAATGCATCAGCATTTAGAGAAGCACCATGATTAAAACGTATTGCATAACGAAGCTGGCGTAAGATCCATTCTAAATCTAGGCTTAGCATCAGCTGATCTTCATGTTGTCTTGCTGCTTGTGTTAGCAAGACTTCCCAAGCATCCGCAGATAGAGAAGGGAGGCTATATTTTTGGCACAATGAATTTACAAAGCCACACCATTGAGAAAGAGCGGTTTCGTCTTCTAAATACATATCGTATTCATATTCACCATATAAAGCAGTGCTACTTAGCTCAGGCTCCATAAATTCAAGCTCTTCAAGGCCTAATCTATCACCGACTAAAATAACCCGTAAATTGAGAGGCATGCTTTCAATAGGCAAAGGCAGGGATTGATTGTCATTCCAAACAAGCCACTCAAAACGCTGCTCTTCAACCATTTTTTTAAGGCGGAACCACATTAGTGGTTGTGCAAGTAAAGATTTTATAGAGAGGACTAAAATGCCTCCATTTACTTTATGCAATAAGCCTGGGCTGAGGGTAACTTCGTCTTTATGGCAATAGAATGAACCAAAGAGTTGTTCTGGCTCTATCCATTGGCAACAAGTAATAGATTCTGATGATGAAAATGCACCTTGTACATTTTCTTGCCAGTCGATTTTATTGGTTTCTGCTTGATAACTGCCAACAACAGGATCAGTTTTGATCCCTGATTGCGTTAATGTGTCTGTCAGCATATCAAAGTAAGCAGTAGAATCATCCGCTTTTAACAGCATAAACTGCCCTGAATCTGCATTGTTTAACCATTGCAGGCTTTCATACAGGCGAGGTTGAACCTCACGAAGTAGAGATGCAGGTAATTGAGATGCTGTTTGAAAGAAAGTTTGGTAGGAGGCGTAATCAGGACGTAACGCCTGCCATTCTAATTCGTTGTTTTTCAAGGTTACCGTTTTTATTATTGATTAGTGAAAAGAGATAATTAGATATCGTATAAGTCGATACCTATCCTGCAATAAGACGGTTCTTTAACTGTCATCAACTGCATAGGCAGGGAATATGTACCGCTACGACCTTATAATGACGGGTTAATAATTGGTCATTAAGGTTTTATGATAGCGACGCTCGATTCTATCATAACGTGCTCAGAAAACTATCCCTTATCAAGGCTTGTTATTAATTGATAAGAAAGATTATCTAAAATAACTTTGCCTATAAAATAGTCAAAAAATTTCGGTTCAGTGGCAGTATTTTTGTAAAATTGTTGATATGCTACTATATAGTTACGTTGTCACGGGGATTTGTATGAAATATCAACAATTAGAGAACCTAGAATGTGGCTGGAAGTGGGCCTATCTAGTAAAAAAACACCGTGAAGGTGAATTAATTACCCGTTATATAGAAAAAAGTGCTGCTGATGAAGTTGTCGAGCAATTGTTGCTTCTTGAATCACAACCATTAAAAGTTTTAGAGTGGATAGATTTGCATATGAATCCTGATTTATCTAATAGGATGAAGCAAACGATTAGAGCTCGCAGAAAACGTTATTTTAATGCTGAGCATCAGCATACGCGCAAGAAATCAATCGATTTAACGTTTAAAGTTTGGCAACGCTTATCTGCATTGTCACAACGAAGAGGGATCACATTATCAGAAACGATCGTGCAATTAATTGAAGACGCTGAACGAAAAGAACAATATGCATTAAAAGTGCATAGTTTAAAAGATGGACTCATTGAGTTATTAGAACGCGATAAAGAAAAATAAGTTACATTATTTTTAGCTTACTGGCTTCGACAATTTATTTGTTTTTATTGTGATATTTCATACTGGCCTGAAAACGTTCTTGTCTTTATATTTTGATCTAATTTTATCTCCATAAAAGAAAAACCCTGCCAATGGCAGGGTTTTGAATTCATCAACAGTAGATTATTCTACTATTTGAATTATTTACCAGCAGGAACAACAACTTCAGTTGTACCTTGGATTTCGATCTCAACACGACGGTCTGGCGCTAAGCAATCGATCAGAGCTGAACGAGCTTTAACGTTGTCACATGTGTTGCCAGTAACTGGGTTTTCTTTACCACGACCTTCTGCAGAGATGCTGTTTGCAGGGATACCTTTAGAAACCAGGTAATCAACTACAGATTGAGCACGTTTTTCTGACAGAGGCAGGTTGTAGTTTTGTGAACCGATGCGGTCAGTGTAACCGATAACTACTACACGACCTTGAGTTGGGTCGATGTTAGCCAGTTCATTGTACAGACCATTCAGAGCTTCTTGACCTTCAGCTTTCAGAGTAGATTTGTTGAAATTGAACAGAACGTCTGAACGCAGAGTAAAGGTTTTGTTCTCAACAACTGGTGCTGGAGCTACAACTGGTGCTGGAGCTACAACTGGAGCTGGAGTTTCTTGGTTGAAGCGGTAAGCAACACCAACACTCAGCATGCCGTTGTCTGGACGAGCATTCAGAGTACCTTTATCACCGATGTTGTTGATCCATTGATATTCAACACGGGTAGCGATGTTTGGAGTGATCGCGTATTCAGTACCTAATGCGAATACTGGAGAAACGCCAGTATCGTTATTAGAGAAACGTTCTTGGACTGGAGATGCTGAAGTAGCGTTTTTAGTTGCAGAAGAATCTGCACGCCATACCATACCACCTAAACGAGTATAAACGTCTAAGTCTTCCATTACTGGATAACTTAATTTAGTGGTTAATTGGATACCTTGAGCACGGAATGCACCGTTGTCATATGAACCTTTATAAGTCATACGACCTAACCAATCGTAACCCAGTTCAAAACCTAAGTATTGGTTGTATTGATAACCAGCAAATGCACCTGCACCTAATTGATCACGGTGAGTGTTACCATTACCGATAGAAGTACCATCGAAATGGTTGCTAGTACCTTGGTATTGAGACCAACCTAATTTACCACCGGTATACCAGGTATTGTCTTTTGGAGCTGCTTGCGCTGCAGTTGCGAAAGCTGCCACTGCCACTGCTAATGCGATAGCTGTCTTTTTCATTTTTACGCCTCGTTATCATCCAAGTTAGGCATTTGGCTTTAAGCCTTATTATTTGCCCTTGGTTAAATTATTGTTAGGAATCCAATGCTTTCATCAAATGATGATCCCGAAAAATGGGATTTAAAGCATAACCTTAACGACATAAAGTCTACAATGAACTTAAAAAGTTACAAGTAATCCTTTAAAATTCGACTTAAAATTTTAAAAAGATCCGTCTTATTCCACAATGGGAAAGATTCTGTATTTTTGTTAAATTTCTTGTAACTATATGATTTAGGTTATAAATACTTTTGACTTATCTTAAATGATACAAGGGTGTTTTGAGTATTAGGAAAACTCTTAAATTTCACTAATGGTAGTGAATTGAATGAATTTTTACGGAATTCAAATGTCGTTTAGATGTATTAGTACTTTCTAAATGGATATTTGAATTAACTTGCTGTCGCATAATAAACCCAAGGGTTTTTCCTTTACTTGCAGCAGATTCTAATCGTTTCATCTCTTCTGACGATATTTCTGGTAACCAGCCGAGCACTACACTGTAATTACCACTCATCAGTGCTTTTTCCATTAAATCAACAGTAGTTATCATATTTATATGATTTAACTGGATTATTTTGTTAAGTGGTAATCCTGCATTTTTTAACCAAGTACGATTTAGTTTTTGTTGTGGGTTTAGCCACAATAACCAACGCGATTCATGGCTATACTGTTTCAGTAATGGCAAAAGGATGTGATTAATGACGAGCGGGTTTTGGTAGAGAAGTTCACTCACCATACCTTGTTTATTATTACTATCGTAAGTCGCCACTGTTGAAGGGATAGATAGAGGTAATACCTCATTTGAGATCTCTTGGAGAATGGCGTTCTGTCTTGTCGGAGATGATGTTGAGAGTTTCATATTTACCTCGTTCTATATGTACTGTATGAATATACAGTATCTCTATATTTCGCTTAAATCAAGCTCATTTTTTTGAAAGTTCCTCTCAAATTTTATGTAAATCTCTATTTTTAAGTCGTTAACTATTGGCAATATAAAGGAAATTCTTTATTGTCCTTCTAGTTATGTCTTATGCATGTTTTTGAATTCAAAGATAAAATTTAATCTTAAAGTATGTGTTGGAGTTTCAATGTTATTTTTACCTGAGCAAAGGAAGGCTCATTTATTATCGCGTATTGCGCAATATGGAGAGTTAACAACAAAGTCTCAATTTGGTGGTGTTAGCTTAATGATTGATGATGTTATGTTTGCTATCACGTCAGATAATGAGTTTTATTTAAAAGGAAGTGGTTTTTTAGAAACTCTTTATAAGGCAACAAAAATGAGTTCCTATACCTATTTGAAAAAAGGAATTCCTATCATATTGCGTTATTACCATATAACGGATTCGCTATGGAAAAATCAGCAGAAATTAGATCAATATATTGATATGTCATATCACTACAGCATTCAAGAATATTTAGGACAACGAAAGAAGCCTTGCAGAATAAAAGACTTACCTAATCTAGGTGTGATATTAGAAAAAAGGTTGAATCAAATTGGCATTAATCAAGTTGAAGAACTGCGTTTAATCGGTGCTAAAGCGTGTTATCTAAAATTAATGCATAGCCACAATTTGAGAAATAGTGAACTTTTACTTTCATTGGCAGGAGCTATCGTTGGGTGCCATCGTTCTGTATTACCTAGTCAACTTAAAATGGAGTTATTAGATTGGTACAACGAATTATCTTTCCAATAAGGTAAAAACAATGACTGTTATTTTCTCTAATGTACTTATGGCAATTAGAGAAAATAACGTCAATATGGGACTAAACTTGGGGTTTAGGTAGGCTGTTTGATTCGCTTTGCTCAATAATTTGGATACAACTAATAATTTGTGGCAGCAAATCCAATAGTAATCGGATTTGAGTGAGTACTAATTGAATGCGAGGATTATCTGCATTAGGTAATAGGTTGATCCTTTCAATTAATTCTACATGAGATTGCTTAAATCCTTCGTCTTGTGGCGTTTTGCGACGTAAAGCAGAATCGATATAACAAACCGTATCATTAAGCAATGTAAGTACATTCTCATCTTCTATTTTTGAACGATGAACGCCAAGTGCAGAAATATAACTGAGTAAAGTGTGATTTAAGCAAAGCAACTGGAAAGCCACTTCTTGGGATGCTTGATAACTTTTTGGCTCTGATGACATGTTTGAGATCAGTGATGCTAATTCACCATCACTGCTATGAGCATTTCGACGAGCAATTCGATAACTCAAGCTATTATCTTTTCCTTGGTAATATTGAATAAGGATGGCATCAAGATAATAGCAGTTATTCGTCATTGTTTTTTGAATAACAACGGGCAGTTGACGGAATTTCCAATCAGGCCAAATAAAGCTAACAGCAAACCATGCTATGGCACAGCCAATTAAGGTATCGATAATACGAGGAAGGGCAACATCATAACCTTCACCAAGCAAATTGAAGCTTAATAAAACCAATAAAGTAATAAATAGTGTGGCATGTGCATATTGTATGGTTCTAAATGCGAAAAAGAGCGTACCTGTTATCACAATTAAAACAAGTTGCCCTTCAATTGAAGGAACAAAATATAAAATAGGGAAGCCAATTAAAATACCAATAATAGTACCACTTACTCGTAAGGTAAGACGTCGGCGAGTGGCATTGTAGTTAGGTTGGCAAACAAACAGACTGGTGAGTAATATCCAATAACCTCTGTCTAATTGGAAGAATTGAATAATGGCATAGCCAATACATAAAACGAGTGACATCCTAACGGCATGTCTAAAAAGCGCCGATTTAGGTGTAAGGTGTTCTTTTATTCTTAGTGCAATATCGCGCCATCCAGTTAAACCATCATCAGAAAGTTGCGTTTCTTCCTTTTGGTCGTGGGATATTTGGTATTGCTCTGTACTAATACTTCGTAAAAGCGCATCAATACCTTGAAGATTTTGCAGTAAATTATTTAAAGGCGTTATTAATTGTGGCTCTGAAGTTGTATTTTTTAAATGATTTAATGCATTCTCTAAATAATTTATAGCACGTTCTAATGAAGGGTTATGCTGATATTTTTTATGCCAAAGAATAGATTGTGCAACTTGTTCACAAGCTCGTGCCTGCATAGAAAGCAAACGTTGAAAACGAAATAACACATCACTATGTCTCAATTCATTACTTAATAGTTGGTATTGGACATGCGACGAACTTGCTCGCTCATGAATATCTTGAGCAACAAAATAGTAATGAAGAGTGAAACGGCTACTACGTTGGCCTCTATCACCTTTTAATCGACTTAATAATGTAACTTTAGTTTGGTTCATCGTGTCAATTAATTGGCTATTTGCCATTGCTAAATTATAAAGCGAATGTTGATAGTCATCTTCGATATCAGGATCAAATAATGTCGCTTTAGCTTCGAGGTAAGTGGCAAGTTGTTGGTAGCAACGAGTTAAATTGTCCTGAACTGGGCGAATAGGGAATAATAAGTGACCAACTAATGTTAATGAGTTATACCAAATAGCGCCTAACAGTAATAAAACGGGTTGTTCATACCATTCAGGGAAAATAGGCATACCGAGCATAGTATAAATTGCGATTAATAAAGCACCAAACGCAATGGTTGCGTACCGTTGGCCTAAGGCGCCTAATAAAATAAATCCCCAGGTAGAAATGGCTAAACCACAAAAGAATAAAATAGGATATGGGTAAAGTAATCCTATTGATGCTGAAGCAAGAAGAAAACAGCATAAAGTGATAACAAGGTTTTTTAAACGGCCAACAAGCCTATCATCTAAGTCAGTTAATGCTGCCGCAACCACTCCTAAAGTTAGTGGAATTGTGTATTTAGGCTCTTGCCCTAAAATCCAAGGAAACAAAGTCGTTCCTGTAAGCGCGATTATTATGCGAATATAATATAAAAAGTGGCTATTATAGATAAATCGGCGGGCGCCATTTAGCAAAGTGAACACAAAAAGCCCTTAAATAAACAAGATGAAGATAATTACCTCTTAGAATATAGGGTTTATCACCGATTAAAAAGAGCTTAACAACAGACTATTTGTTATTTATTGCAGGAATTACGTATGGAACTGAAATCCACCCCGATGGGACAACGTTTAGCACAGCATCCTTATAATAGAGTCAAATTGTTAAATGCTGGCATTGAAGTCAGTGGTGAAAAACATCAGTATTTAATTCCTTTTAACGAATTGATTAATATTTTCTGTAAAAAAGGAATTGTGTGGGGGGAATTAGAATTTTTATTGCCTGAAGATAAAGTTGTTCGATTGCATGGAACAGACTGGGAAGAAACTCAGCAGTTTTATCGTTATCTTTATCAATCATGGCAAAATTGGAGTAAAGAAATGAGCGAAATAAGTGCTCAGGTGCTTGAAAAGCAACTCCATAATATTAATGAAATCACTCAATCAAATAGATGGATAAAAAAGTCTAATCTTGTTGAGATCCAACAATCTATCAAAGAAAGCTTTTCTGCTATTCCCCTTCCTCTTGAACGCCTTACTCAATTTGATAATTGCCATACTCTTTATCAGCAATGTTTAGAATGGTTAAAGCAAGGTGAAGCACTTATTAATAAAGAAAATTCTGCATGGGTAACTCAAATATTAAATGAGCATGCGGAATTTTTTAATACGATTGAATCATCGCCATTAAATGAATCGCAGTGTCGTGCTGTGATTAATGGTGAAGAAAATACTCTTGTTCTTGCTGGTGCGGGCAGTGGTAAAACATCAGTATTAGTTGCGAGAGCAGGCTGGTTATTACGTCGTCAATTAGCACAGCCAGATCAAATCTTATTACTTGCTTTCGGTCGTAAAGCCGCACAAGAAATGAATGAAAGGCTTTCTAGTCGTTTAAATGCCGATATTATGGCAAAAACGTTCCATGCACTGGCATTATCTGTTATTCAACAAGCGACTAAAAAACAACCCAAAATTAGTGAGCTTGAAATAAATAGTGAAAAAAGAAGAGCGCTATTATTAGGTGAGTGGCGAGAGCAATGCCAACAGAAAAAAGCACAAGCAAAAGGGTGGCGAGAGTGGTTATCTCAGGAGTTAGAGTGGGATATTCCTGATGGTGAGTTTTGGCATGATAAAAAATTAGAAAATCAAGTTGCCGTAAGATTAGAGCGTTGGATTGGTTTATTAAGGATGCAAGGTGGTAGCCAAAAATCTCTGATTGAAAGTGTACAACCCGAATATACAGAAGCCTTTAAAAAATATTTAAAATTATTATCTCCATTATTAAAAGCTTGGAAAACTGCATTAAAAGAGGAAGATGCGATCGATTTTTCGGGCTTATTACATCAAGCTATCAATCTTATTGAAAAAGGGCGTTTTATTAGTCCCTGGAAACATATTCTCGTTGATGAATTCCAAGATATTTCTCCATTAAGAGCTTCATTATTAACCGCATTAAAACAGCAAAATAAACAAACATCTCTATTTGCAGTAGGAGACGATTGGCAAGCCATTTATCGTTTTAGTGGCGCAGAATTATTATTAACGACTTCTTTCCATCACTCTTTTGGTGAAGGTGCTGAATGTGCATTAGATACGACTTATCGTTTTAATGACACGATAGGAAATGTTGCCAATACGTTTATTCAACAAAATCCAGCTCAATTATCTAAACCTTTAAATAGTTTAGTGAAAGGTAATAAAAAGTCAGTTGTGCTGTTATCTGATGATCAACTTGAAAATCTATTAAATAAAATGAGTGGTTACGTAGAAGAAAATGAAACTATCCTTTTACTCGCTCGTTATCACTATTTAAAACCAGAATTATTAAAAAAAGCGAAAACACGTTGGCCTAAATTAGATCTACAGTTTATGACTTTTCATGCTTCAAAAGGGCAACAAGCGGATTACGTTATTATTTTAGGTTTACAAGAAGGTAAAGACGCTTTTCCAGCACCAGCAAGAGAATCGATTATTGAATTGGCATTACTGCCTAGTGTTGAAGATTATCCTAATGCAGAGGAGCGACGCTTAATGTATGTCGCTTTAACAAGAGCAAAAAAACAAGTATGGCTATTATTTAATAAACAACAGCCATCTTGTTTTGTTTCAGAACTAAAATCTCAAGGTGTGCCTATACAGCGAAAACCTTAGGACTATTTTAATCTCTCTTTTAAATAACCTTCATAATCTGGAATTTTAATTGTAGATTCTTGTGAAAAGAGAGGTGATGAAATTAAAAAATTCGCAGTTGCACGATTTGTTGCAACTGGGATGTTCCAAACTGTAGCTAAGCGTAGAAGAGCTTTAACATCGGGATCGTGCGGAACAGCATTTAATGGATCCCAAAAGAAAATCATAATATCAATTTTCTTTTCAGCGATCATTGCACCTATTTGTTGGTCGCCACCCATAGGACCACTTAGCATTTGAGTAACAGTAAGGCCAGTGTGGTGATTAATTAAATTACCAGTAGTTCCTGTTGCAAATAACTTGTGTAGAGACAGTTGTTCACGATTATTTTCAACCCATTCCAGTAATGAGCTTTTACAGTGATCATGGGCAACAAGCGCGATATTTTTTTCTTTTAAGAGCGTGCGGTCAATTTGTTCCATTTGATACCTTTAAAAATAAATATAGTAATTATTCCAGTTTTCAAAATACCTTTTTTTTATCTTAGAAGCTATGAACAGATCAAGATACTATGATGTATCATAATATTTTCAATCTTCATGATGAACGGAGTAGATAAATGGTGGATTCAGATATTTATGACATTTTAAGAAGCGTTAAAACCATTGCGCTTGTTGGTGCGAGTAATAAAGAAGATCGCCCAAGCTATAAAGTCATGAAATTCTTATTAGAACAAGGCTATGATGTTATTCCTGTCAATCCAGGTATGTCAGGGCAAACCTTATTGGGGCAACCATGCTATGCCTCATTAAAAGATATTCCTGTTGCTGTTGATATGGTTGATGTGTTTCGTCAATCTGACGTAGCATTAGAAATTGCGCAAGAAGCCATTGAAATTAATGCCAAAGTATTATGGTTACAGATTGGTGTTATTAATGAAGATGCTAAAAATTTAGCCGAAGATGCAGGGTTACGTGTGGTAATGGATCGTTGTCCTAAAAAAGAAATTGAAGCACATGGTCTTCCTTGGTAATACGCCAAAATAAAATCGCCGAAAACAAATTCGGCGATTATCATTTCATTCAGATTACTGGTTATGTAGATTAATTGGGTTAATTTCTTAATCGTGGTGCCTGTAATTGGCTACGAATTGACTGTGATAACTCATCCAATGAGTCATTATCTAAGTGTTCATCTGAAACTTCATAGGTTATCTGCGCTTCAGCAAGATAAGTATGAACAGGTTGTCCTTCATCATCTTCCATCACAACATGGTACCAAGGTGCTGCTCGCAAGGTCACATTAGATGCAATATCATCCTCATTAGGTTGATCAAGGGAATATTCAGCATCCACATCGACAACAACGCCTAAGTAGCCGAGTAATTTATGTCTAACTTGCTGTCCTATCCCAAATTTGCTGGCGGTCATCATAGTATCACCTCCATAATAGCCTTGCTTATTGGTTACATATATGAGGTCACAAAGTGAAATTTCAAGGGTTTGAAAAAATATAATCCTTTGCTTTCATTATGAATAAAAAAACTCACAAAATCAGATTATCTATTGTATAAAGAAAAGACAATAACCTAGACAGAATTTTTATTTGAAGAGGGTTACTAGAAGGGCATATGAAAATCGGTAGAGAATATATTATTCAAGGACGTGTTCAAGGTGTTGGTTTTCGTTTTTTTACTTATCAGTGGATGAAAAAACAGCCAATAACAGGGTATGTTTGGAATCGTGATGATGATAGCGTGGGAGTAAAGGCTTTTGCGGAAGAAAATGCATTAAAAGAATTTGAAGATTGGTTAGAAGCTGGTGGTCCAAGAAGTGCCAAAATTACATTTTGGTCAGCGACATCTTGTGAATATGAACCAATGGCAGACTTTTCAATCCGCCATTATGAGTAATATTATTTTAATGATCTTTTATCGAAAGATAATATTAAATACATTTAACGGGTTTTGGTAAACCAGCAAGTTTTGTCGCTTGTTTTGCAGGGCCTTTAGGAAACAAACGATAAAGATAACGGCTATTTCCTTTTTCATCGCCATATTTTTGTGCAAGCGCTTTTACTAACATCCGAATAGCAGGGGAGGTATTAAATTCTAAATAAAACTGGCGAACAAAACGGATAATCTCCCAATGTTGTTCTGTAAGCTCAATTTCTTCTAGTTCAGCTAATGTTGGAACCATATCTTCATTCCACTCATTGCTATTTTTTAAATAACCGTGACTATCTGTCTCGATTTCTTTTCCGTTAAATACAAACATGTGCGTAGCAACCAATCAAAAATAATACCGCTAATTTAGCAAAAATAAGGAAAATACCCAAGTAGAACCCATAAATCGTTGATAAATTAAGCCATTGACTTGTAATGCGTTTAATTTTACGGCAAACAGTACAATAAGGGCTTTACAACATAAGCCTAGGTGTTTATATTGCTCCCCATTGCGGAGGGGTGGCCGAGCGGCTGAAGGCAGCGGTCTTGAAAACCGCCGATGGGAAACCATCCGAGAGTTCGAATCTCTCCTCCTCCGCCATTTCAATATCTCCTAGCGTCTCCTGAAGTCTCCCAATTCCAGTAAAATCAAACCTTCGTACTAAATCATTGTCTCCTGAAGTCTCTTAACGTCTCTTGAAAGCTCCATTTTTTTGGGGTACAAATGGGGGGACATTATACCCCCTTAATATTTAATACCCCCAATATGAAACTAACAGTTAAGCAAGTTGATAGCAGTAAGCCAAAAGAAAAGGACTACAAACTATTCGATGGAGGAGGTTTATATCTATTAGTTACAAAATCAGGAAGTAAATATTGGAGATTAAAATACCGTATAGATGGCAAAGAGAAAGTTTTAGCTATCGGTGTCTACCCAACGATAACTCTCGCGGAAGCCAGAAAGAAAAGGGATGATGCAAAACGGCAGTTATCTGATGGCGTTGATCCTAACAAGATAAAGAAGGATAAGAAAAGGGATTCAAAGTTTGATGGAAGCAATACGTTTAAAAGCATTGCTCTAGAGTGGTATGAGGGAAGAAAAGACCGATGGTCTGAAGGTTACCGTGATGACATGATGGAAGCATTTGAAAATGATGTTTTCCCATACATTGGAGATCGCCCAATAGCAGAGATTAAACCTCTCGAATTGCTTGAGGTGCTTTCGATAATGGAAAAGCGTGGCGTTACAGAGAAATTAAAAAAAGTTCGTCAGCGCTGTGGTGAGGTTTGGAAATATGCCATCATAACTGGACGAGCTGAATATAATCCTGCCCCAGATTTAGCTAGTGCGTTTATTCCACATCAACGAGAAAACTATCCGTACTTATTAGCTGATGAATTGCCTGAGTTTTTATCTTCGGTAGACAAGTATCAAGGAAGTCAGATCGTAAGAACTGCATTAAACATCTTAATGCTTACCGGTTTAAGACTAGGGGAGCTAAGAAAATCAGAATGGTCATTTATCGACTTTGAAAGCAGAACATGGAAACTACCAGAAAGAATTATGAAGATGGGTAGAGTGCATGTGGTGCCAATGTCAGATCAGGTGATTTCTTTACTGCGTCAAATACAGCCGATAAGTGGCGATTATCAGTATATTTTCCCTAGCCGAACGAATCATAAGAAACATCTGTCTGAAATGGCGATAAATACAATGATTGGCAGAATGGGTTATAGAGGAAGGGCTACTGGTCACGGCTTTAGACACACCATGAGTACAATATTGCATGAGAAAGGATTTAATACAGCGTGGATAGAGTTACAACTTGCTCATGTTGATAAAAACTCTATCCGTGGTACTTATAACCATGCACTGTATTTTGAGGGGAGAAGGGAAATGATGCAGTGGTATGCTGATTATATAGACGAGCTGAGAAGTAAAAAGAAATAAAACTCAATTGATGGTATTATCAGGGCAACGAGCATTATTGATTCGTTGCTCTATCCATTCATCTACTTCACTTTCAATAAAACGAACTGAGCGAGATCCTATTTTTACCTGCTTTGGAAACTCTCCTTTATCTATTAATTTGTAAGTCCATGACTTGCTATATCCTGTTCTATCTAAAACTTCATCCAAGCGTAATAGTTTATATTCCATCTTTCTATTCCTTTTGTAATTTCGTAATACTATCCATTCTTCCGTTTATATTGCTCATGATCATCACCACAATCTTTACTGCAATATGCACTATTAGGTGCAACCGGTTCTTCGTGACACCAAATACACATTCCGTTATGAGATTTAATTGCTGGTTTACGATTTGATAATGATGTTTGAATATGTAATTCGTTTATTTCATTTGCTGAGTCAATAATATCCATAATTACGCTTGTCCTGTTTCAATTAAATAAATAAGTACACATAATGCTATTAGCCCTGCAAGTTCAGTAAATGTCATAATTTATCTATATTAATTTAATGCTTCCTTCTACTTGGTTGCCATATACATCCCAATCACCATATTTCTCTCGTGCAAATAATTCGAGTCGAGGAACATCTCAATTCTTCTAACCTATAATGTATTTCTTTTGGCTTTTCGCTATGCTCACCAAGACATGAATAAATAACTTGCCTAACACTTGCAGACTTACGAGGTAATCCATTACCTCTTGTGGCTATTAAACACATTTCAATATTTTGACGAGTGTAATTACCGCAATTAATCTTCGTCTCATTGTTTAATATTTCCATAAAGTCAAAGAAATCTTCTGGGGTTTATTTATTTATTCTATCTCCTGCATTTTTATTTAATTTCACCCATGCGAACCCGAACATGTTTTTAACTTTAAAATCCCATGCTTCGGCTAATTTAATTGCTTCGAGTGCAAAGTTTCCGGTGTACCACATAAACAGTACGGCATTTTTAGAGGAGTGTTTTTCTATTGGTAATCGGGAGAGAGAATATAAGTCGGTGGTGTTGTAATGATTATCTGCTGCGCCATTTGAAACTTTGTTATTGTAAGACCAAGGTGGATCGCACAATATCAAGTCATATTTTTTCATTCTTCGCATCCTTAATCATTAAGAATGATTCCATAGCGCCACGGTATAAGCTTTCACGCTCAACCTGACCAACTGAACCATGGCAGCACATCCAGCCACCTGAGCTTTTAATCATCGATATTTCATTCTCAATAATAATCGGCATTGCGTCAGTAGGGTTATTGCATGGGTCGAAAGTCCGATAGCCGCTATCCATATAAGCTAATACAGATTCTTCCGTTAATAAGCATTTCTTCTTTAACCTTGTAGCAACCAATTCGTTAATTTGAAGATCGGTGTACTTATTATAGCTATTCATTGATTACTATCCTGTAATTTCTATATCGTCAGAGTCAATAAACCAAGGTTCTATTTCGTCAATCCGAATCCCCATATCATCTAGCGAAGGATAGCCATCAATTCCTTTATCTTTAGACCAATCAAATTGCTCGGTAAGCCATTCTTCATCCTTGAAGTTATTGAATGCTATTTGTTGGAAGCACTCAGCACAGAACATTGCAAAACCTGCTTTCTCATGGCTACCGTGTATATCAGCTCTATATTCATCACCAGAATAGAATTTATTAATTTGTTCACATGATTTTTTAAATTTATCTTCATCGATAACAGTGATTACCATTTCTAAATCTTTTTGCCACGAGCCAGAACTTATTTTAATTTGTCTCATCTGTATATTTCTCCACAAATAACCTTAACATCCCTCATTGACATTAAATATTCAGCACGTTTATTACATTCTGATTGGGTGTATATTTGCTCCGTCACAGGCACAGCAGAACCCTGTATTAGCATGAGTAATACATATCCGATTATTTTCATTAATTGTTACTCTGAATTTTAGGTATAAAAAACCCTGCTAGTGCAGGGGGTGGTTGTTAGATGTAATTTTTAACATATCCTCTTCAAGTTCAATAATACTATGAATAAGATCGACTCTTTCTCTAAATAAAGAGTTTTCATCTACAAGCCATGATTCTATTTTTTCATTGATGAATACTATAGAGTATATAATTGAGTAAATTGTTTCAGAATAATAGTTATCTGAATTTATGGATAGTATAAGTAAATTGTTTAAAGTGTCATAATTTATCTTGAGTATATAAAAATTAAGTGGGGATTTATTAGGTCTTGCAATTGTTATATGGGTATAATCTCCATTCCTATCGATTGTCCCATCTTTTGATTTTTGCTTTGTAATATGTTCATGCATTTTTTTTATGTACTTTAAATCATCACTAATTCTTCTGCACTCTAAAATTAACACGTCAGATATAGATTTATTTTTTTTGTTAGTTAGCTCTTTTTCAGCGTTTTTATTGTCTTTACGTTGCAATAAGTACACACCTATTGTGGCAAAGATACTAAATGCGGAAATAAAGCTAAAAAATGTACTCCATTTATTATTGTTATCAATATTCCAATAAAAGAAAATTGCGTAAGTTATAGCAACAAAAATAGCAACTCCCAAAGCTATGTATAACAACCAACTTCTATTCATACCCCCTCCTTATTTAAAGCAGAAATCATACTCACATCCATGTGACTAATCCACTGGCAAAATGCCTCCTTAGTCTACTTTGCTAAAATCAATAACCCATACCCATTCGTTATTTACCCAGCTATCAATTCCATATATTGCAATCCATACCGCAGCAAAGTCAGAAGTATGTGCATTTAATTTCCCGTCAAATCCCTCGGCTTCTGCATCACTTTCGCTGATATCGTTTACTTGCTGAACCCAAACATTAGTAATTTCAATTTTCCCTTTGATATTACCGTCCTTGTCTGCAATGTTAATGATGTCGCCAGTTTCACCATACGGGCAATCAACATCAACAAAGCCATGACACCATGCTGCACATACTTGCTCGGATAAGGTGTAACCCTCTTGCCATGCATTAAGCTTACGTAACTCTTCCTCGGTTACTTTAGGCTGTGGCTTAATCGGTCTACGTGCCTGCGTTTTTCTACCACCCATGACAGCCGCTAACATTGCATCGTTAAACTTGATTCTGTCTTTCATCACTCCACCTTTCTATATCCAGCTTTATATAAACGCTCTGCATACATGTAAGCAGTAGCCATACCTGTATCGGAAATATCAAAGCTTCCTTTTTCGGTGTTTACATTCGCAAGTGATAAATCCTTCGCCATTTGCTGAATTTCCTTTTCAGCTATCTCCTTACGTCTCTCATCAGCTATTTCTTTCGCTAAGTCAGAACTGTCAAAGCAAATGTTGGCTTTCTGTCCTTCAATTAAGTTTTCTTTTCCAACTTCACGACTACAAAGACTGCAAACATTTTTAGGATCTGGCTCTGGTACGATAAATTTCATAAATTGTCCATGATGCGAGTAACTATTCATATTCATTCCTCTGCTTGCATCCCTGCGAGTTAAATTAAGCTGTCCGTAGCTTTCATACTGATATCACTTGGTTAAATCACATAAATAGTGTGGCGTGGGTAGGGGAGTCCAATTTAGGAATTTTGGGCGTGTTGTGTTTATGCCAATCTTTATGACAACTATCACATAACCACATAATTAACAGTGGTTGTGAATAATCCGTATGGTGCGCGAATATTTTTTGATTAGAGCTACACTGCTGGCATTTTTCTGGTCTAACTAGCTTTCCACTTCTTAGTGCGTTACTAACTATATTGTGTGCCTTTCTTTTAATCGGGTTGTTTTCAATAAATTTCTTTTTAGCTCTATCTGCTGCTGCCTTTCCTCTATCAGTTTTTTGGTAGTTAACTCTTGCATGGACACGATGGGGTAAGCTAGCTCTAGACCTGTCATATATTGATAGGCATTCCTTGCAAGCTGCTGTCAATCCATCCTTGGATGCCCTTCTAACCTGAAAGCTATCTATTGGTTTGGTTTTTTCACATCTTGAGCATTTTTTCATGATTAACTCCTAAAATGGAATATCAGAGTCATCAAAATCCATCGGTGGCTGATTCTGTGGTGCTTGATGTTGTGCTGGCTTCTGTGGTTGCTGTGGTTGACCCCATCCTTGGTTTTGTTGTGGATTCTGCCTACCAGCCTGATTGTTGTTACCTAACATTTGCATTGAACCATTAATATTCACTACAACTTCCGTGCTGTATCTGTCTTGTCCATTTTGATCTTGCCATTTACGTGTTTGTAATTGACCTTCTATATAGACTTGTGATCCTTTACGCAGATATTCGCCAGCAATTTCGGCGAGCTTTCCAAATATCACAACTCTATGCCATTCAACACGTTCCTTGGTTTCACCTGATTGTTTATCTTTCCATGAATCGCTGGTGGCTAATGTAATATTAGTAACTGCATCGCCATTTGGGAGGTAACGCATTTCAGGATCTTGACCTAGATGTCCTATCAATAAGACTTTGTTTACACCTTTACTTGCCATTACATCGCCTCCAATTCAGATTTTCTGATGTTATATACTTCCTTTGCTTTTGATTGTTCAGGCGTTTTTCTGAGTAACTTCCATGTTTCTCCAAATTCTTTTTTCAAAATATTGAGATCTGTAATAGCCATTACTGAATTAGTAAAATCTTTCAATATCTGATCTGGTGTTCTCGGTGCTACATTGTGGGCTTCTGCATCCGCATCGATTGCTGTTTCTTCGGTTGGTATACAAAATGTTTGGAAAGCTGCGTATTTATATGCAATAGACATGGCTTTATTTGTGGCTTTGTCTCCGCTATCCATCGCTTCACCATAAGTCACAACTGTGTGTTTACTTCCATCTTCAACAGAAACAAATTCAAACTCAGCTTTCACTACGACATAGAATAACAAGCCACCTCTTTGTGTTTGTCTTTCCGTGACGGTACGTTCAATAATCCGTGGAAGAATAAGTAATCCATGCTTAACTAGAGCAGGAGCAAGGGCGTTATATACTGCATCGATTCCTCTGAACATAAATCCTTGTTGTTGGTTTACACTTCCTTTTTTAATGCCCGTTTCAGCCATTTCTCTAGCAACATTACTAATAGCTTTGTATACAGCAGTCATATTAATCCCCTAAATATTGACCTTGACGGCGATCACTTCCGTAGTAATCGACTTCAAATTTATTACTAGGCGTATATGTCCTTTTTGAATCTCGTTGGGCTTGAATATGCTCAGGAAGAGGAGGGTGATTTTTCGATGTGTTCAAGTTCATGTGTAGCAATTCCATTGCTAATCGTTTTTCCCTATCTGGCACACTTGTATTCGGCAATTGACCGTCAATCATTGCAATTGCCTTAGCGAGAGCCTCTTCTCTATTTTTTTCTAACTGTGATGTTAATCGAGGGTATTTTTTTGTTGGGCAGAAATGAGAGATATTGTTCATTGAAAATCTCCCTGAAAGTCCTTCATTGGCAATGACAATCCTTGCCGTCCTAACACTTCCGTTTGATACATAAATTCATCGAGCTCGCGTTCCTGCGATTCTTTGCACCTCCTGCGTAATTCTTCTAACCATTGTTGATGGTCTGTCACGCAACCCTCCTGAAATACAACTCATTGAGTATCTTTGCAACCACTTCCCCTCGTCCTGAGAGATGAATAGCCGTAGCAAGTGACTTTTCATCATATTGACTGATTATGTAATCAACGACTTCTGAGGGGGCAGGTTGGTAATATTGGGTAAGTTCTCCAAATGATTCGGTTTCAATGTGGACATCGTTGAGATTCTGAAAGGTTATTTCCGTGCCATTATTTCGGTTTCTGCTCGTCATATCGGCATAGGTGTAACGTATGGTTAGTGACATACTTTCCTCCCATAAGCTTTCATTTGTAATTGACTTGCTAATCGCCAAATATTTTTGTTATTTGTAGAGACGGCTATCCTTGCAGCTTGACGAGCAAGTTGTAAAAAAGGTGTAGAGATACTCACCGCCATGCCGTCACGCATAGCGCTGTAATAGTTAGTTTTCATGGTGACCTCGCTAGATGAGCGATAAGGTGGTTATCTGGTGTTGGCGAAGTGAAGGTGTATTAATTTATTTTTAATGATTTGAATTTTATTAGTGTGTTATTTTATTGAGCAATGTGTTTATAGCAGCTTTTTTAAATGATGATTTAATTGAATTTTCTCCAACTAAATTATCTGAGAAGTTACTTAGTAATATAGCTAATTCTGGTGCTTCTTCATGAGCGTATACTTGTGTTTTTACTTCAACATGTGGTGATTTAATTTTATGGTCTAAAGTTAATTTCACATTAATAACGACACTGGTTTCTTGTTTCATCATTTTTATTTCCTTTTAATGAATATAATTAATTACGAAATATTTTGTTTATATATCTAAATATATGGTGGGTTATTGTTGAGCGAGAGCTTTAGAGTTTTGCTACAACTTCGTCATAATTGACTTCAAAGTCTTCGCAGGTTTCTTTCAAGTCGTTAAAGTTAATTGCGTGATTTAAGGCGCTAACTTCATCCTGAGTTAGTTGTTCATCTCGGTAATCATTAAATCCAACTGATAACAATTTACCGCCTAATATCTCTGTTCCTGTATTAACAGACGGCTCCTTACCATCTTCATACTCAACTACGAATGTCATTTTACTCATGTCATACATCCTTCGTTATTAACTAACATACTGATATACTTCATTTAACTTAAATAAATGGATTTGTTTTCATGAAATTAATTACTGTTGCTGCGCTTTTATTCACAACATCTGCAATAGCTGATAATCAGTGCAAGCCAGATGATATTTGTTTGTCTTTCAAAACTAGTAAAGGTGAGCTTTTTATTGCATGTAAAAATATAGAATCAGCAGAAATTGACTCTCATATACAAGAAAATGATTCCTTGAGAATTAGACTTAAAAATGATACTGGTCTGAGTAATTTTTCTGTTAAAAATATCGGTCAAATAGCAGATATTAATATTAACGGAGTCAAGTATACTCAGGCTGTCATCACATCTCGTATGGATACTTCTATTAGAGTTACAGTAACTTCAAGTCCTAACTTTCAATTAGTAGACGATTTGATAAGGTGTATTAATTAAACATGACGCTAGTAGCCTGAATACTCACGAAGTGCGTCTACTATTTCATCACATTCAACAATTAGACTAATTTTTGAATTATCATCACACTCTTTTAACCGACCAAGTTTGATGGATTATTTTCTCAACATCTTTGCTTGCCATTCTGGATTGTAACTATCTGGAGTTTTAATTCCCATCTCTATCTCCTATCTATTAATCAACGTGCCGTAACCCCGAATTCACTGCTCGGCTGTTTTGTTTTAACTCCTGAAAATACTGCTACATTAGGTAAGCAACAGTTATCTGCTGAGTCATAAACTTTAGTACTACGAATTGAAATTGCTTTTTCAACCCTACTAACTGGTTTGCGTGTTAGTGATAAAGTAGGGCGCTTTATTTCTTCTTTTGGCTTGCCATGAATGGCAACTTTTAACTGTTCATTCATAGCATATGCGTTTTGTAATTCCGTTCTACGGTCAGCTCTGCGACTTCTAGCGCAGTTATATCCGCGAATACACATAATTACCACCTCCGAATAAGTTTTGGTGATTGGTGGTAGGTGCTGATCTCCTACTTTCGGTGTTACGTCATGCGACTTATTGAGTTATTGCCGATCCCTATATTGCTAATCAGCTTTATCATTCACCAATCCAAAAACTTACTGTTTTTGGTTTGCGCATTTTTCAGCGCGTTCTGTTAAAGAGCGAACATCCTGTTTATCTATGGCTTCTTGCCTTTGGTATGTTAAATATAACCAGCGGTGATTTACAAGTCAACACCGCGGGTAATTAAAATATAACTAGCGGTGTTAATTTATTGTATTTCCAGATAATTTATTTTCAAAAAAATCTCAAGTTGGAATGCAGATCACTTTAATAGACAAACCTCAGTGCAGAAAACAAACAAAAATGTTTATGTGCATATCCAGTAGAGTGTTATTGTTTAAATATTGAACGGAGGTGTGTATGAATATTGAAAGAGATGCTATTTATGAAAGTGTATGCCAAGTTGTAGGAAGGTCTGTAATGTTATTAAACGAAAAAGGTTACCGCATTACACATAAGAATATCTCAGCAATTTTAGAAGAGCAGCGTGTAAATGAAGAGAGTAAACATATGATTGCTATTTATAGTATAGCTATTGATTTGATTGATAAATAAGTGAAAAAGAAGCCCCCATGGGAGGGCTGGGCATTAGTAATTAATCTTCATCTTCAAACAAGCAGTTATATTCACTATAAGCCATTAATTCTGGATAATATACAAGGCCAGCTTTTTCTTGAATAGATTATATTGTCGTTGAGCATACTCAGTTACTAACCAAAGAAATATCCGCAAACATTTTCTTCTACTAATTGAATTGCATCAGAGAAGCTACCTAACATTTTTTCATCGTAGTGGTGCCAGTTGCTATTTTTATCCATCCAAAGCAGAGACCATGAACTAGAATGCCTATTATATGTTATTTTTGCTATTGGTTCTTCTACTTTGCCATCACTCCATATTAGTTGTCTAATTTCAAAGATAATTACTGAGTCGTCCTCGATACGATACTGTAGATCTAATTCATCTCTCAGGTGCTCTGCTGGGCGGCGTTTTTCCATGAAAAACTCCATACACCGTCTAATATTTGCTATCTCAATATTGTTAAACGCCATACTCCCTCCTAAAACGTGTCGTCAGGCCATTGTGACTTGATTACCTTACCTATGATTGTGCAATTCCCATTAATGGGGATCAGGTCATAGCGTGGGTTTAATGGCTCTAGATACTCAATCCCGCCTTCTCTAATAAGTCGTTTGAATGTAAATTCATCATTCAGTAAACGAGCAACACAGAAATCTCCGAACTCGACTTCTTCTTCAGGATCTACCAGAATTAGCATTCCTTCTGGAAAACTTGGCTTTCCTCCAGGTGGGGCTGTCATTGATTGCCCTTCAACTTCTAACCAGAAAGCGCGCTCACTAGCTTTCTTAGCTGTCGGTATCCAATACACAGCATCTTTCTGAGTGTATGAGTTAAATTCTGTTGAGAAAGCGCCAGCTTGTACCTTTGTAAATAGAGGGTACTGGTATTTTTCATTCATGCTTGGTGTTTTTAATGGGCTGACAGCTTTAAACATACCTCTAATTTCTTTGGCTAGAGATGGGCTAAATTCATCAACAGTGACTTGCAATGCTTCTGCTAGCTTAGCTGCATTCTCTATATTTAATGCATTTACGCCATTCAATAATTGAGCAATGGCACTTTGCCCCATGCCGATTGAATCACCAAGGGTTTCTTGTGACAAGCTGAGCTCTTTCTTTTTTGCCTCAAATATATTTTTTAGGCGAAGAGCGTCAGCTTTTTGTTCATCTGTGATCGGTTTTTTTTTCATACTGCAATTTTATTACCAAATGGAATATTTACCAATCACCGCAGGTGTTGACTATTTTATCACTTGCGGTAATAATGATTAAAAAAGGAGAAACTATGGAAAAGTCCCTCTTACTAAATTTGCTACTGAGCTAGGACAACACAAAACGGCTGAATTGTTAGGTGTTAGGCAAAGCGCAATAAGTAAAGCAATTTTAAAGAAAAGAAATATTTTCATTATCAGAAAACAAGATGGAACAGTTGAGGCTGAAGAAGTTAAGCCGTTTCCATCAGGAAAATAAGTATCATCCTGCTCTTTAACAGCTCTGCGCTGAAAAATGCGCACCTAAACAATCCGCTCATATGGAATGAGCCACGGATCATTATTGTCCCTTAGTTAACTCATAAGGACTCTAAACAATGGAATGCGCAAATACACGCAAACAATTCAATCAATTTATCTCTAATCACCTAATCGCATCAGCATTGCAAGCATTGAGAAATAAAACTCAATCTGCTGTGGCTAGAACATTAGGTGTCCATGATTCAACAATTTTACGTCGAACTGAAAAATATCCTGAAATATGCGAAACACTTGTCGCATCGGGAATTATTGATTTTGTGATGGAAGGAGAACGAAAAATCTCAGAAGAAGAGTACCGATTTTTGTGGAAACAAATGGGTGAACTTTCTCAAATGAAAATAAAAGAAAACGCCTCGATTGCGGCAACAAACGAGGCGTGTTGTTCAATGGAATTCACCATTTAACGTACAAATATACTGTATCAATATCCAGTTTTTATCACAAGGGGAAACTTCGGTTTCCCTTTTTTGATACAGCTTTGGAATGGAGAAATTATACCATGAGACAAAGAATAAATCATGAATTTAATGGCTGTGATGAGCATAAAAACATCATGAGAAATAGGCTATTACAAGAAATAACCCCACTGGGTTGTCAGCGTTTAAAGGAAGCATTGAAAGACGCAAAATTAAGGAAAGCACATCGGGATAAGTTATTAGGAGAGCGAAAATGAGTATGCTTCTAATGGCAAAAGCCATGCAATTACAGGTGGGGAGTACAGCACAAAAAATGGTGCTACTGAAACTTGCCGATAATGCCAATGATAAAGGCGAGTGCTTTCCTTCTTATGAAACTATTGCACGTCATTGCGAAATTAGCCGTCAAAGTGCGATAAACCACATTAAAAGTTTATGTAAAAAAGGGTTTGTTCGTAAAGTTACGCGAAAAACTGATAAGGGGCATACTTCCAATTTATATATTTTGGATTTGGAGGCTAAATCTCTTGATGAGGGTAGTCAAAATACAGTACCACCTAGTCAAAATTCTGTACCAGAGGTAGTCAAAGAATTTGACCACGGTAGTCAAACGGTTGGACTAGGGGGTAGTCAAAAATTTTTACCCAGAACCAGTCAGTCTTTTAACCAGTCAATTAACTCTAAAAAATTATCGTCTGACGACTCGAAACCTGCAAAGCAGATTTCAATTAATCGGCAAGCTAAAATTCCTTATCAGGAAATCATGCAAGCCTTCAACGAATCGGCAGGGGATAGATTACCCAATGCCGAATCACTGAATGACAAACGCAAACGAGCAATATCCAAATTCCTGAAAGAGCTCAAAGAACCCACAGTTGAATCAGCTAAAAATTATTTTGATTATTTTATGGAAACGGCGAGTGCTTGGTATTTCGGCGAAAATAATCGGGGTTGGCGAGCGAATTTTGATTATTTACTCAGACCTGAAACGGTACTCAAAACAAGGGAAGGAGCACTGTGATGAACCAAGTTCCGAATAATTTAATGGCGGAACAAAATGTTATTGGAGGACTCCTGCTCGACCCGCAAAGTGACAATGCTCAATCAATTTTCTCACTGCTAAAACCTGAAGATTTTTATGCCCGACACCATCAAATTATTTATCTCACCCTGCGAGAAATGTATACCCAACGTATGCCAATAGACATCATGACGGTGACGGATTGTCTGGAGTCAAAAGGCCGAATTAATCAATCAGGTGGTTTTGCCTATCTTGCTGAGATGGCAAGAGAAACACCGAGTATCGCTAACATTATGGCTTATGCGAAAAAAATCCGAGAGTGTTCCGCACAGCGTTTTGTTATCGAAAAGACGGTTGAAATTCAAAAACTCATGATGGTGCCAAGTGAGTTAAGTTTTACGGATAAAATTGAACAAGCACAACGCTTGCTTGATGAAGCCACGTCGTTTGGAAAAATGGGGAGAAAAACAGGGCTACGCCGAATTGATGATGTGTTGGATGATGTTTTTACCGATATTTGTGACCGCCAAGATAACCCAGAGAAACATCGAGGATTAAAAACGGGATTTAAAGATTTTGACCGCCTATTAAGCCCAAAACAGATTGTCATCGGTTCTCTGTTCGTGATTGGTGCTCGTCCAAAGATGGGAAAAACAACCGTTCTCACTGAAATGGCAAAAAATGTCTCACAACAAGGTAAGCCTGTATTGTTGTTCAGCATGGAAATGACGGATAAACAGCTTGTTGAACGGACACTAGCCCAACAAACCCAGATTAATTCAGATAAATTTTACCAAAAGTTAGAGGAGTATGAATGGGATAGGCTTTGCAGTGCCATCGGTCGCCTTAAAGATGAGCCCAATATTTGGGTGGATGATACACCCGGCATGTCCTTACAACACATTCGTTCTGAAAGTCGGAGAATTAAGCGCAAAGTCGGTGATATTGGGTTTATTGGTGTCGATTACCTCACTCTGATGCAAGCGGGAAAAGCTGACCGTAATGATATTGCCTATGGTGAAATCACTAAGGGGCTAAAGATATTGGCAAAAGAGCTCAATACGGTGGTTGTGTTGCTTGTACAACTGAATCGGGGATTGGAAAACAGGGCAGATAAACGCCCCGTACCAAGTGATTCAAGAGATACAGGACAAATCGAGCAAGATTGTGATTATTGGTTAGGCATTTATCGTGATGCGGTGTACCACGATAATGCGGATGAAACACTGACCGAGATGATTTTAAGACTCAATCGACACGGTAAAACAGGTACTGTGTATGTTGACCAACAAGGATTGAGTATTACATCGGTTGATCAATATATGGCTGCTTATCGCGCTCAACCGAAACGAGAGCCTAAAAGGTATTGTGAAAAATCGTTTTAATTCGATAGAGGGATTTTAGATATGACAATAAAACAACTACAGAAAAAAATTCATCAACAAAACATTGAGGCTGGATGGTGGGATATCCCAAGGGAAAAAGGAACCTTACTTTGCTTGATCCATTCTGAAATTAGTGAAGCAATGGAGGGGGAGCGTAAAGATCTAATGGATTACCATTTACCACATAGAAAAATGGCAGAAGTTGAACTTGCTGATGCTGTTATTCGTATTTTGGATTATGCGGAAGAGTTCGGTTACGACATCGAAAGCGCTATTACAGAGAAACTCGAATACAACAAACATCGAGTAGATCATCAGCGAGAAAATAGAGTTAAAAAAGGAGGTAAACGATTTTAATTTAGCAATTTCCGAGATGAAACTAGGTGTTTGTATATTTAAAAAATAATGATGGAGAGGTTGTTTAGTGACAGATGATATCTGTCTCCATAAATCCAATCTCAACAGTATTTTCAAAGTGCTCTCCGAAATCGTGACAACAGGTAAACGCTATCGCATCAAAATCACCGAGTGGCGTGATTTAAGAACCATACCCATGAATAAAACATGGCGTATGTGGATGGAAACCACAGGCGAGTGGTTACGTGCACGTGGCGTTGTTATCGATATTAAAAATGGTGTCGGTGAAATCGTTTTATCAAAGCCCATCACTAATGAGGAAACTCATGAATATTTCGTTGGACATTGGCTAGGACGCAATGAAAACGGTGAGCGTGAAAAAACCAGCAAGATGGATAAAGCAAGGATGCTTTACATGATGGAGAAACATGAACAATGGTGCATTGAGAAGGGAATTCCGATCATCATTCCTCGTAACTCTGAATATATGAGTTTGAAAAGAAAGCAAGAAGAATAGGAAATAGTGATGATTATTTCAGTTAATAACATGATCGTTTTTATTTTAGAGTGATAAAAAATAGTAATCAGGAGGCTCATGATGAATTTACGCAATGAGGCAAAAGGGCGTGAATGTCAGATTAGAATACCTTCAGTTTGTAATGGTAACTCTGAAACGGTTGTTTTAGCCCATTACAGAATGTCAGGTCTTTGTGGCGTCGGAATAAAATCGCATGACTTATTTGGCGCTTGGGCTTGTAGTGCATGTCACGATGAAGTTGATAGACGAACACGATTTACGGATATGGAGTATGCAAAACAATGTCACCTAGAAGGTGTTTTGAGAACGCAAGCCATATTGATCCAAGAAGGGAAGTTGAACGTGTGAAGGTCTTTAATATCGAACCAGTACCTAAACCAAGGATGACTCAGGCTGATAAATGGAAAAAACGTCCCCCAGTTTTAAAGTATTTTGCGTTTAAGGACGAAGTAAAGTTAAACAAAATCACCCTACCTGAATCACATTACCACATTACATTCATTCTACCCATGCCGAAGAGTTGGAGTAAAACTAAACGCTCCGAAATGAACGGTAAACCCCATCAACAAAAACCGGATAAAGATAATCTCGAAAAAGCATTACTTGATGCTATTTTTGACGATGATTCACGTGTATGGGATGGGCGGGTAACAAAAGTGTGGGGAAAAAGGGGGCAGATAATTATCCAAGAGGTGCGATAGTGAATATTGAGTGGATACGCGAGCGAGTAAGTACAGCGTTGATGAATGTTTGTATTATAGAAAATGGGCCGTTAAGTGCCATGGAGGAACAAGCAATACTTGTAACCGATAGGTTTAAAAGAAACCCAATACGCTATGCGGGTGAAATAAAGTCTCGATACAGACTCCCCTCACATCCACTCAAAATTAAGCAAAAACATGCCAAAGGAAAATCAAAACCATTAATTAATGAAGTTACTTATCGCACTTCATCATGGCGCAGAGGTATTCATCAATTGCCTAACGAAATGCGCTTATGGTTACTCTATTGCTATGGTGATTATCAATATTATCGTGAGCAAATACTCATTGTTCCCTATATTTGGCATGAGTTTCAGCGATTAAATAGTAAAAAAAGGATAACGAAAAAAGTTAAGCAACGACTTCAATCTCTTACCTTACTAGCCATTCAGGCGGTAAAAGCAGAAATTAATCAAACAGCAAAAAAATATACGGATGTTAAGCTCGCTGAATTGTTGGGCGTCAGTGCTGATGCTTGGCGAAAGAGCTATAAACTGTATTGGATTTGTTTATTAGATTGTTGCTATCAATTAGATAGAGATTCGCTATTCAAAATTAGCGCTTTAAGCTGATTAAAAAAGTTGCAAAACTCCGTTTTTTTCTATAAATTAAATGCAATATTTATATAATAGTATAAATGTAAGTATTTCAAACCTCGCTTCGGCGGGGTTTTTTGTTATCTACAATCCCATGTAGGTCAAAGATAAAAAATTTAGGATTTAGGGCTTGAAAAATGCTTGCTCGTTCATATTTATATTTTGGGTAAATAAGATACCGCCCATAATTCATTAAATACTGAAGGAGGAGTTATATGCCTAACATTAAACCTTTTTCATTATTCCCAACATTATCTGACAACTTACTTTCAAATCGTTTTGATCAGATAGATCGCCTGTTTAGTCAGTTAACAGGCAGTAAGCCAATAGCATCACCTGTACAGACTTATAACCTGAAACAGATTGATGATAACCATTATGAGCTGACAGTGAGTGTGCCTGGATATCAAGAAAATGATTTATCGGTTTCATTGAAAGGTAGCCGTTTATTGATTGAAGGGAAAAAAGAAGAAAAATCAGAAGAAGACAATGATAAATGGATCCACCGAGGCATATCTCAAGGGCAATTTACGTTGCAATTTGACCTCGGTAAAAATGTTAAAATAGAAAAAGCCGATTTATCAAGTGGACTTCTGACCATTGCTATTGAGTATGAATTACCTGAAGAAGAAAAACGACAAACAATAGCGATAGAAAATAAAGATAAAAGTTAATTGAGTTAGATAACGTGAATAAGATTAAGGCTACGCATGATGTGTAGCCTTAATTGTTTTCAATACACAATAAAAAAATGCCGATACGCTAGGAGTCATATCGGCATATAAAATAAACGCAAGAAGCAATGTAAGTCATGTCGTACTAATTCGTATCAAACCTGTCAATTTGATACGAATGTAATGATAATTATTCTCATTAAGATATTCAACCCTAAATTAAATAAGGTTACTTTGTAGCCTTTCCGTCTATGCCGACCACAGAATCAATACCCACTTATACCGTTCACACAAGAGCTGTGAGTCGGCACCTTTTAATAGGGTTTCATTCTTGATAGCACACACAAGTGCTTTTATTGCAAAAATAAAGTTTGCTATCTGAATTTTTCTATGGCTTAATGACATCACTGGTTTGGAAGTACAGGCCTATTTATGTTAGTCAGTTTAAAGTTGTTCACCGTTTAGCGTTATCCTCGATACCACTTCATTGCGAATTCCTTCTAATTAATTCCCATAAGTAAAAATAAAAAACAAACCCTCATATGCCTTATGGCAAATTAAATAAATTAAAGGAAATTCTATGTCTAATACAATGACTGGTTCAGTAAAATGGTTTAACGATGATAAAGGTTTTGGTTTCATCACTCCTAAAGATGGAAGTAAAGATGTATTTGTACATTACTCTGCAATTCAGAGTGATGACTTCAAATCTCTGATGGAAGGCCAAGAAGTTTCATTTACCATTGAAAATGGTATGAAAGGTCCAGCAGCAGGCAACGTGGTGGCTCTCTAAAGGCGCTATTACTATTCGCCTCTATTTTAAATGCCCTTGTTGTAGCGGTTCACAATATAGAACATCACAATTTGATGTTACAGTGAACAATCCACACGGCGCAAAATGTATTTTTTGTAAGACTGTGATGGCTGCTCAAATGAGTTAAGCGTTAAATAGTTGAATATATAGAACCTCGCTTTGGCGGGGTTTTTTTGTTGCTTAAATTTAAAGATGATCCCTTTATATTTTAAAACGTACATATTCATTAGTGTGTGGTAAACTTAGGAAAGTAAACATACCTCATTGCTATCAACAGCAAACCTTGCATTTGCAAGTTTTTATCGAAAATAGATGCGGTATCTAAAGGAATGATTTCCTAAGGAGATGCCTATGAATTGGTCTGCGCTATTACACCGAATCCCCGCTTTTTTACGGAATGTAATTATCATTGCTTTATTGCTCTTAGTTGCATTTGTGATAGTTCGTTGGTTCAGGTAAATTCATTCCGCCATTAGCTTAACTGGGAGAGTATTTAGTTTTATTTAAACTAAAAGTCGAGGTTCGATACCTTGATGGTGGCCTAATTAAATATAAAGCTTCTCATCTATTTTTTATTTTAATCTATAGAAAACTTGATATTAGGAGCATAAACTCTTAGGAGTTATTATGACAGGACTAAACCAAACAAAAGTAATTAGTCGAGTTTTACAATGGATTAGTAGTGTTGGCCTGATATTGCTTGCAATTATTTTAATAATTTTTTTAGTTAAAGAAACTATTATCCTTGCTAATTTATTGTTTACAGTTAGTGATCCAGTTTCAATTTATTTATTAGTTGATGGACTTATCATTTACTTTCTTTATTTTGAATTTATTGCATTAATTATTAAATATTTTCAGTCGAATTATCACTTTCCATTGCAATATTTTATTTATATTGCAATAACTGCGGTAATTAGGTTAATTGTTGTTGAACATAAAAATCCTCAGTTACTTATTGTTTACTCAGGAACGATACTGCTACTTGTTATTGCATTATATATTTCTAGTGCTGAAAGATTGAAACCTAATTAAAATTATAAAAGTAGTAAAAAAAGCATAATCTTACTAATATGAATACAGTTATGATTTACTATAATCAGATTATATGAATGTTTCATATGAGGTAGTAAGAATGTTTAACTCTGTTACAGATATTCACAAAAATAATTTTGTTGGTAAAAAAATTATTGTAGGGATTAGCACTTGTTTATTAGGGAATAATGTTAGGTTTGATGGTGGTCATAAGCGCTTTCATCTTGCCGTAGATGAACTATCTGATTATTTTGAATATCAATCGGCTTGTCCTGAGATGGCTATTGGTTTACCTACACCAAGACCCGCACTAAGATTAGTTAAATCAAATTCAGGAGAAATTGCATTAAAATTTAGTAACGGGAGTGAAGGTGATTTAACTGAAAAGATGAATCGGTATTCTGTTGAGTATTTAGAGAAATTTAATCAGTTTAGTGGGTATATTGTTTGTGCAAAATCACCAAGTTGTGGATTAGAGCGTGTTCGTGTATATGATCCTATTGGTAATGGTAATAGGAAGGCTGGGACGGGTATTTTTACAGAAAATCTGAAAAAAATGATGCCTTGGTTACCAATAGAGGAAGATGGACGATTGAATGATCCTCATATAAGAGAAAATTTTGTTATACGTGTATTTGCACTGGATGAGTTGAATGAATTGAGAATGAACGCATTTACTCGTCAGTCTTTAATCGATTTCCATACAAGATATAAACTGCTCTTATTGGCTCATTCACAACCTCTTTATAGAGAGTTAGGTCGCTTTGTTGCTAATAATAAAGAATGGCATTCATTGGAAGCTTTTTTTGATGAATATCGAAATAGATTTATGACATTATTACAGCACCAAGCAACACGACGTAATCATACCAATGTTCTTATGCATGTGCAGGGGTATTTTAAGCGCTATTTAACATCAAATCAGCGACAAGCATTAAGTCAATTGATTTTAGAATACCGTCAAGGAATACAGCCTTTATTAGCACCTTTAACATTAATTAATCATTATCTATCAGAGCATCCTGATAATTATTTGAGTAAACAGAGATATTTTCATCCTTATCCTCAATCCTTAAGATTACGTTATGGATTATAATAAACTTATTGATAGGAGGAAAATATGATACGTTCTTTTGTCACTTTTTTAAGTTCATTTATTCTTACTGGATGCAATGTTATTCCTCCGAGTGACATTAAGCCTGTTAATAATTTTGATCTATCACGTTATCTTGGGCAGTGGTATGAGGTCGCTAGAATAGATAATCGTTTTGAAAAAGGCTTAACGAAAGTTACCGCAAATTATTCATTACGAGATGATGGTGGTGTTAAGGTTATTAATCGAGGTTGGAGTCAAAATAAACATCGCTGGAAAGAAAGTATCGGTAAGGCTTATTTTGTTGATTTATCTAATAAAGGTGCATTAAAAGTATCATTTTTTGGTCCATTCTATGGTGGATATAATATCATCAAATTGGATAAGAATTATCAATATTCTTTGGTTGTAGGACCAGATAAAGATTATTTATGGATATTATCACGTACACCGACCATGCCATCAAATTTGTTGAATGAATATATTAATTTTGCAACATCATATGGATTTGATAGTAACAGGATCATAATATTTTAACAAAAGGTATATAGCTGAATTTAAATACTATCTAATTTGATGGTATTTAATTTAATTATGATTTGAAAATGCCTATTCATATTATCCATTATAATAACACTGGTAATGATTATTTACACCTAAGAGCATGGGGATTTATGAGTTAGTGTTATCCAGGCTAGTCGTTTTGTTTTTATTGGTGAATAAAATGTGCACTTTTCTGATTTTTTATTTATATCGTTCTCGATTTGAGTTGTTTGTTTAACTGACTGATTTTTATCATTATTAGTTATTATAATGAAAGTAATTATAAAAAATAAAGAAATAAGAAATAAAATAATATATCGCACTTGATTACTCCGTTTCATAAATATTATTTATTATTTTATGAATAAATTTATAAATATGTACAGTAATAAATAAGAATTACTATATTTTTATAAATCATCTCGAAAATCTCTTAATAATTTCTCTTTATATTAATCATTAATGGGCACTCCGTAGGGGTGTATATGTGTATGGAAAAATTAACCAATGTTACTTATGGAACAGCGGGCTTAACGGCATTTTTTGCCAGCCTCTCATTATATGAATGGGGATTTGTTATCGGGATGGCGTTTAGCATGCTCCTGGGTTTAGCCACTTATTTTATGACTCGTCGAGAGCAACGAAAACGCACTCAATTATTTGAAGAGCTTGTTCGACATGTTGACCCACAAAATCCAACTGAAACCCTAAAAAGGCTTGCTGAATTAATGGTAAAAGCGCCAAAGGATATTTAATGTCTCTCAAACAGAAAATAGCTGCGCTAACAACTGCGGGAGCAACAGCAATCGCATTAGTAGTGATAGCCCATTTTGAAGGTGTGCGTTATGAACCTTATCGTGATGTGGCAGGCGTTTTGACGGTTTGTTATGGGCATACAGGCAAAGACATTATTCAAGGTAAGACATATACACAACAAGAATGTGATGCGTTATTACAAAATGATTTTATTAAGACACAACAGCAAGTCGATGCATTAATCAAAGTACCACTCGATGACTACACCAAAGCCGCTTTATATTCCTTTGCTTTTAATGTAGGAATGACAGCATTTGCTCGCTCAATATTACTCAAGAAATTAAATGCGGATGATAGAGCGGGTGCCTGTGAAGAAATAAAACGTTGGGTATATGCGGGTGGAAAGGTTTGGCGAGGGCTTGTCAGTCGTCGAGAGGCGGAGTCAGCACTATGTCATGGAAACCTTTAATCATCATTATCAGCTTTATCCTTGCATTACTCATTACAGTCGCTGGTGGTATTTATCTCTTAATTGATAACTCATGTACTAAAGACCAAGTTAGTTTAGAAAAGCGCTGTCAGATAGCTCTCTCACATCATAGGTACTAATCATGAAATACGGGAAACTCTATGCCGTCATTGCGATGGTAGGCATCATTGTGGGTAGTTATTGGGTGATTAACTGGCAAGCTAACAGGATTAATTCACTGACAGATACCAATAAAAAACTAACTGTGGCTCTCGAAGAACAGAAGTCTATTAATACTGATTATCAAGCACGCATAATGCGATTAAATCAGTTGGATATTCAATATATACAGGAGTTAGCGAATGCCAAGAATGAAATTAGTCGCTTGCGTGATATTAGTGAGCGTCATCCTGAGCGGGTGTATATCAAAGCCGAGTGCCCAAAAAACAAAACCACTCCCGCCACCCGCTTGGCTTATGCAACCACCGCCCGACCTACTGACACCGCTATCAGAAATTATTGGTTACTCAGAGAGCGAATTGCAGAGTCAGAACAGATGATTAAAGGGTTGCAGGATTACATTAGAGTGGAGTGTGTGAACTAAAAAAAGCCCAGCATGGGTGCATGGGCAAACTAACTAAACACCAATCAGTAAGAGTATAGCGAGGTTGATTTTAGTTAGTATAGCTTAAGTAAGTATATATACCAGATTGATAATTCTGATTAACTTATTTCTTACCTAAATAAAAACGCAAGATAAAAATAACCCTGTGAGTTTGGGCTCCCACAGGGCTTTCACTAGTATGAGTGAAAACAATAGATTACCAATATCGACTAAACCAATCTGTTAATAATCAACGCTATTTTTTAGAAAATAATCCTCTTGTAATGATGTTTTAATGCGTTGCGTTGTCGCTGTTCTCATACATTAACGATGACATGTTCTCCTCACATTGAGTGTGTAAGAGAAATCAAAAACAACGAATACCACCGTTTTGTTATTTTTTGGTCATTATCAGCAACGTCAGCTGTAGGTAGAAGAAGGGGCGTGACGATGGAGAGACATCAATATATTTAATTCTACAAACGTCATTTATTTAGTGGCGTATATGGATAGCCATCAGTTAATCGCTGGTGGCTTTTTTTATACGCATTTCATCGCTTATTCACAGAGCAATTCACAAACGTCGAATCCAATCACTTTGATATGAGCCTTCGAGGAAGTCAGTTATAGCTGGCGAGCTTCGACGGGCTGATTTTCTATGTGAACGAGGGTTCATTTCAAATGAAGGTAAAACGTTATGAATAAATCCTTAGTTTTTAAAGGTCATAAAATCACCCCATTTGATAAGGGGGATGGAAAAATCTGGTTTACCAACAAGCAACTTTCAGAATTACTTGGATACAAAGATGAGTCATCAGTAACTCGTATCTTTAATCGAAATAAAGATGAGTTTACCGATGGCATGTCTCAGACGGTCAATTTGACCGTTAGTAATAAAAACAATGAGATGCAAAATAAAAGAGTGCGGATATTTTCGGTTAGAGGTGCTCATTTAGTCGGTATTCTCTCTAAAACTGATATTGCTAAAGCACTTCGACGCTGGCTACTAGACTTAGCAGAGAAGGAGTCAAAACCTCAAGCAGAACTAGCAAATCTTGATATGGATGAGCTCAAAAGCCTTACCATTAACGAAATGCAAAATAGATTAGTAGCAGTGGATAATTGGTCTTTCGAAAATTTTGGCAAGAAAGGCAGTGACCTGATGAATTTGCGCAAGCGTCATTTGAAGAAAATACGCAAAGCAAAGAAATTCATTATTGATTTATCACAACTTACTTTACCTGATATGGGTGATTTTCCAGATGGAGGAGAACCTGCATGAACCACGAACAATTCATAGAAAAGAACATACAGGCCGAGTTAAAGAAGCTAGGCTTTTCTTTATCTGTCATCCAGAGAGCAAGCTACATGGCAGTAGAGCATTATCGCCGAATCGCTCAAGCGAGTAAGAAAGGGCGAATATTTGACGATTGCTTGCATATCGCCAAAGTATGGGCGAGTAAGTTCACTAAGGATAAGATATGACCAAAAAAGAAAAAGACTGTCTATCCACTCTTCATTGTCAATTACAGCAATTACTTGAATACCTGCATTGTGGCAGAGTTGATGATGGTAGGATAGTTGCTGAAATCGTTGAACGCGAGTTAGGTAAGTTAGTCAACAAGCAGAAAACCAAATAGGCTCTAGTGGTCTTTTTATTTCACTTGAGAATCTTCTCTTTCTGCAAATGCCTGTAACTCCCTAACATACCTATGCCATTGTCTCCCTTTTGATTCTTGCGCATATTCATGGATATGAATGGTTCGGTCATGAATTATAGATTGGTCTATGCGAGACATTTCAAATATGACCACTGTGTCAGCGTTAACTAAATAGGTGTAAATATTTTCACCTTGTTCAATCATTTCGTAAATACAAAATACCGACTTTAGTTCGGTAGGATGAATTACTTTCCTCAAATAAGGTACAAATACATCTCTCTGCATCTTGAGAAATTTCGTCATATAATTTTGGTTATCATGTTTATCTCTCACTATTGAGCTCCTCTATCTGTTTTCATTTTAGATAACTATATATCAGCATTCCGCTTAGCGCGGTTTTTTTATTGGGTGGGATATGTCAGAAAAATATCACGTAATAGCAACTAAGAAAGATGGCTCAACATACAAAGGCATAATGACCACTAAAGAGCCTCATGTGACCAATAGGATAATCGGTAGCGCAAAAATAGAATACTAAATAAATTAGACCAAAAATAGCGTGTTTTGGGCATTCTTCAGGCCTGTGAGGATAAATAAAGGTGAGCAATTAAGCTCTATAAAAGACACAGGAGAATTCTAATGTCTAAAACAACCGATCAGCTGATCAACAATCTTAAGCATAACTTCAAGTTACTGGAAACCATTTATCAATCAGGCTTGTCAATTTACTACAATACTGACGTAATCCATGATGCTATTGATGCAATCATGGATGAGTTAAGGCGACGAGGAGTTGCTATCTAACAATAGCCCGCTCCGGCGGGTTTTTTATTGCAAATCACAAAGCTCACTACGGTGAGTTTTTTAATTTGTTATGAGGGAAAATTATGGCTAAAAGACCAGATTGGGAGGCCATCGAGTCGGCTTACCGAGCTGGCGTGATGTCACTCCGAGAAATAGCTTCACAACATGGTATATCTGAAGGGGCTATACGTAAGAGGGCTAAGAAAGATGATTGGTCGCGAGATCTTAACGCAAAGATAAAATCTCGTGCTGATGATTTGGTACGCAAAGAAGAAGTACGCAAGCAGGTACGCACAGAAACAACATTATCTGAGCGCGTACTTATTGAGGCTACGGCTGAGGTTATTGCTAATGTTCGTATGGAACACAGGGGCGATATACGGCGAGCGCGAGAACTGGCTAACGTCTTGTTTGATGAGCTGAGTACAGAGTGCGCAGATGTGCCTGCCTTGAGTAAGTTGGGCGACCTGATGTTTAGTCCTGATGATAATGGTCGCGACAAACTCAATGAAATTTATCACTCAATTATCTCCCTGCCTGAGCGTGTTAAATCAGCAAAAGCACTTAGTGAAACACTTAAGAACTTAATTGGACTTGAGCGTCAGGCATATGGCCTTGATGACGTTCAGCCGAATAAGACGGCTAGCCAACTATCAGATTTAATGGACGACCTATCTAAGGAATAATCATGAAGCCAGAACATCTTGCATTATTAAGAGATAAGCTCTGGCGATTGAACCATCTCTACTGGATAACCAATAAAGAAGGTAAACCAGTTCGATTTAAAATGACGCCTGAGCAGCTTGAATACTTCGAAGGAATGCACACGCGAAACATTATCCTTAAAGCACGTCAGCTTGGCTTCACTACTGAGGTCTGCATCATCCAATTAGACGCAGCGCTATTTGAGGCGGCGAAATGTGCGTTGATAGCTCACACGCTTAACGATGCTAAGCGACTATTCAGAGAAAAGATAAAGTATGCCTACGAAAAGCTACCTGATGAAATTAAAGCTGCAAATCCAGCGAGTAATGATGCGTCTGGTGAATTGGTGTTTAGCAAAGGCGGGTCACTTTATATCAGCACATCATTTCGTGGCGGCACACTCCGATATTTGCACGTTTCTGAGTTCGGCAAGATATGCGCTAAGTATCCAGAGAAAGCTCGTGAGATTGTCACTGGTGCATTTGAGGCGGTATCAAGCGATTGTTTCACGACAATTGAAAGTACAGCAGAAGGTCGAGCAGGTTATTTCTTCGATTATTGTCAGTCTGCTGAGAAAGCGCAAATTCAGAGCAAGGCTCTCTCTAACCTAGACTGGAAATTCTTTTTCTTCTCATGGTGGAAGAATCCTGAATACTCCATTGATCCTGTGGAACAATTACCGCAACGATTAGTTGACTACTTCGATGAAATATCAAGTAAACATGGCGTTCAATTAAACGAGCGTCAGAAAGCATGGTATTACGCCAAAGAGAAAACACTCGGCGACGATATGAAGCGGGAATATCCGTCAATACCGTCTGAAGCATTTCAGCAAACTGTTGAAGGCGCTTACTATGCCAAGCAATTCCGCTTCCTGTACGAAAATAAACGCATTGGCACACTTCCTGATAACTCGCATCTACCGGTTCATACGTACTGGGATATCGGTGTGGGGGACTCAACATCAATCTGGTTTATCCGTGAAGTAGGCGAAGAGTTTCATGTCATAGACCATTACTCAAATAGTGGTGAAGGCCTGCGACACTACATGAAAGTGCTGAAAGACAAAGGCTACACATATGCAAGTCACAATGGCCCTCATGATATCGATAACCGTGAGTTTGGTTCTGATGCGAAATCTCGGCGTGAATTAGCGCGTGAAGGGTACGAAATCGACGGACAAATTTACTCAATCCGATTTGACGTAGTGCCGAAACTTTCCATTGATGAAGGCATTGAGGCTGTGCGTGAAATTCTCCCCCTCTGTGTTTTTGATGAACATAAATGCAGTGTAGGCATCGCTCATCTTGAGGGGTATCGCAAAGAGTGGGATGACAAACGCGGATGTTGGAAAGATAAGCCACTTCATGATTACACATCTCATGATGCTGATGGATTTAGATATTTTGCAGTGAGTCGAAGAAATACTAAACGGTTGACTAAGAAAATAGAATTTAACTGGAACTAACATGAATACAAACGTTGATTATAAGCATCCAGCTTACAATGAGTTTTTGCCTGAATGGGACATGATTGGCGATTGTGTTGATGGCGAACGAGTTGTTAAAAGCAAGAAAGAGAAATACCTCCCTCATCCGGCAGATAACAAAGATGAAGATGATAAGGGTAATGAGCGTTATAAGCGCTATTTAGCTAGAGCATCCTTTCTGAATGCCACGGGTAGGACACTTAGTGGTTTACTTGGTATTGCTTTCAGTAAGCCAGTAAAGATTAGTGTTAGCGGTGGTGTCGAGTATTTAGAAACTGACATAGACGGTCAAGGCCAGCCACTAACCCAAATGATAAGGGATGCGTTATCGCAAAACTTACAGCGTGGTCGAGCTGGCCTATTGAGTGATTTTAGCGGAGCAGGGATTCAGTCAGAAGCTAATAAGGGGCGACCTTATATTAGATTATTTACAGCAAAGGAAATCATTAATTGGAGAGTAACGAATGGAAAAACATCTCTCGTTGTCCTCAAATATCAAGAACCAGTAGATACAGATGATTTTGAACTGAAAATGCAGAATAACTGGATTGAATTAAGGCTTATTAATGATGTCGCTCATTCTCGTCGTTGGTATGAAGATGGAGACATAAAGGTTACAGATTGGGTTGTATTGAGTGATGCGATTGGCAGTCCATTAAATGAGTTGCCATGGTCATGGATTGGCTCAATGAATAATGATCACACTCCTGATTCTCCACCTCTTGCTGATATAGCATACGTGAATATCAAACATTATCAGGCTGAGGCTGATATAGCAGAATCGGCACATACTGTCGGTCAACCAATGGTTGCATTAACAGGTCTTACAGATGACTGGGTTGAGAAACATATGTCTGATGGATTTACTGTTGGCTCCCGTAAAGGGGTATTGCTACCACAAGGTGGTGACATGAAGTTTGCACAGCCCGAAGATAGAAATATTCAAATCACCTTAGCTGAACGTAGAGAGAAGCAAATGGCAATGCTAGGCGCTAAGTTAGTTGAACGAGGAACGTCAGCAAGAACAGCTACACAGGCACAGGATGAGGCACAAACAGATAATTCAGTGCTGTCATTGTGCGCGGGTAATGTTGAGCAAGCATTTAACCGAGCACTTGATTTTTGTATCCAGTTTGCGGGTGGTGGCGAAGCGTCAATACAACTGAATAAAGTTTATGATATCGCTAAGTTAGATTCACCAACGATTACAGCGTTATTGGCTGCGTTGCAATCAGGAACTATGCGATTGATTGATTTTGTTAAGTACTTGCAAAGTATCAATATCATTTCTCAAGATGAGAGGGCTGAGGATGTTGTTGATGAATTGGAATTAACGAGAGGGGCAAATATGTTGGGAGTGTAACCATGCAATCAAGTGTCATCTTTGATAACACATTAATGATACAAGTCATGCTGGAAAGGTTGAAGTCATCAACAGCAGATACTCGTGATTTAGTGTTGGATATTCGTGCCACTGTGGCATCTGCGCTGTCTACCTTCTCAGGTAATATTTCCTCTATAAGTAAAGCAAAATCAATCGCGCTTGCATTAAAAAAATCACTAAAGCCAGTTCTCTCTAGTCATTCTGGAAAATTGCTTGATGAAGCCATCAGTGTTGCCATTGTTATGGCAGATGCCGAATATCGAGGTTTTAACTCACTTCTAGAAGGTGTTAAACCTGCCAATTATGAGAAAGTGCGTAAAGATGTACAAAACATCCCCATGAACCTGACGGGATGGAGTGGTTCTTTATTCCTAGAAAAGTTTATTGAATCTTGGGCTGATACATCCATTCAACAAGTAGAAAATCAGGCACTGATATCACTATCATCTGGTGGTGATGTGTCTGATCTGCAATCAACGATTAACGGGACGTCAGTTGAACCTCTAATCATCGCATCGTCGGTAGTCGGTAGGATTGCTAGGGGCTTTCAGATGATATCCAGAACCTCTTTACAGCATGCGCACAGTATAGGGGCAATGGATTTTTACAAAGAGAATCCTGATCTGATTAAGTATGAAGAGTTCAGCGCAATACTGGACAATAAAACATCATCAGTATGTAGATCATTATCCGGTAATCGCTATCCACTAGGAAAAGGCCCCAAACCTCCTCTTCATCCTAATTGCCGTAGTCGATTACTTCCTGTTTTAGATGAGAAATACATAAACTTAATTACAACAGATTATGTTGGTAATTCTGAATGGGGTGAAGAGTCTTATTACGAGTGGCTTTATCGCCAGCCAGCGAACAGGCAGGACATTGTATTAGGTAAGACTAGGGCTCAGTTGTTTCGTGATGGTGGATTACCGCCTGATAAATTCGCAAAGTTACAGCTCGATAAATACTTTAAGCCAATAACGCTTAAGGAACTTCAACGGATCATACCTGAAGCTTTTAATAAAGCAGGTATCGACCTCAAATGACCCACTTCGGTGGGTTTTTTATTATTCGCAGTTAGAGACTGCACCATCTAAACCAGAGGTTTTACGATGTTTAAATACCTATTAACAAAAGAAGAATTTGATGCATTAACTGATGATAAAAAGGTTTTGTATAAAGAAGTCGGTGGAAATTACCAACTTCAAATCGAAGGTATGCCAGAAATTCCAGATGTGTCAGGGCTTCAAAAGAAGGTTGATGAATTACTTTCTGAGAAAAAAGCAGAGCAAGAAAAGCGCCGACAAGCCGAAGATGCAGCGAAGAAAGCGGCTGAAGAGCAGGCTCGTAAAAATGGTGATATTGAATCACTAGAAAAAAGTTGGGCTGAAAAGTTAAAGGCGCGTGAAAGTGAGCTATTAGCACAGCTACAGGAAAAAGACGCGAGCCTACACACACTATTGGTTGATAACGTCGCACAAACGTTGGCTACAAAGCTTGCTGGTGATGCTGCGCCGTTAATTATCCCGCACATTAAATCTCGATTATCAGTAGAGGACGGTAAAACGCGAGTAGTTGACGCTAATGGGCATCCTTCAGCATTCACTATTGATGATTTAGAAAAAGAATTTCGTAATAACCAGTTATTTGCTCCGGTAATTATCGGTAGCAAAGCCACCGGAACCGGAGGGGAAGGCGGCAAAGGGAAATCACCAGCCGGAGGCAGTGATAAACCCAAAAGCGCAAATCCATTAGTTGATAGCGCACGTGAAATCATTGCTAATATTCCAGAGGATTAATTTATATGTCTTTACATATTTTTCAAAAACAAGTATCGCTAGCAGCAACAGAATTAGTTGCTCAAGCTGTCCGTCAGTTTAACGAAGCATCTGGCGGCGCTTTAGTTATCGGTGATGGTGATCATATCGGTGACTACATTGAGCAAACATCATGGCAGTTACTTGGCGGGCTGGCTCAGCGACGTAACGCTTATGGCTCAGGCAATCTAACGCCGCAAGAATTGGGTCAAATCCTTGACCGTATGATTAAGGTTGATGGTCGTATTGGTCCTGTATCTGTTACCCCAACGATGATGAAGCGACTAGGTAAAGATGTGTCAGAAGCGGCCGCGGTAGTTGCTGCTCAATCAGCAGAAGCCATGTTGCAAGATTACCTTAATACTACTGGTGCAGCATTGAAAGCAGCTATTTCTGGTAATACAACGGCAGTTACTGTTGGCGGAGAAACGCCATCATTAAGAGGTTTGAATAAGGCCACACGTCCATTCGGCGATGCTTATTCACGCATTGTCGCTTGGTTAATGGATGGTGCAACGTTCAACGACTTTATGGATGAGACACTAACCAACGCGAATAACCTGTTCCAAATTGGTAACGTCGCCATTAAACAAGATAACCTTGGTCGTCGTTTTGTTATCTCTGATATTCCCGCTTTGTCAGATGCAGACAAACAGCATTCGTTAGGTTTGGTTACTGGCGCCGCAGCGATTCAAACATCGCCATTGATCATGAAGGCTCAGGATGTGTTAGGTCAAGAAAATATTAAGGCACTAATGCAAGGTGAGTATGACTTTACTATTGGTCTGCGTGGTTATCAGTGGAGTAAAGATAGTATCAAATCACCCACTAACGCACAGATTGAAACGGTAGCTAATTGGAAGCAGATTGCTACTGATATTAAAGATACCGCTGGCGTTATGGTTTCATTTGGCAAGAATACTAGTGTTGGAGGGTAATGCGAGGGGGCAGTAGCCCCTTATTTATCCATGAGGAGTGATCATGTCTATTGTGATTACGGTTGAGCAAGTTAATGAGCAATTAGAGGTGATGGGGTTTGAGGCAACAAGCCTTGTTATAAGCTCTGCCATATCTATTGTGGATACTATTGATACTTGCCTTGATAACGCAGGATATTCAGATGCAGTTGTTACTTTAATTAAGCTGTATTCGGTTATCCTCATATTATCATCTGCTGATGTTAGAAAAATATCCTCAGAGCACGCACCTTCTGGCGCTTCTGTTTCATATCAGTATTTTGCTGATGGTAGAAAAACATTGTTAAAAACGCTGTCTTCTCTGGACCCCTCTGGATGTACCGATAGCTTACCTATTGAACGACCTGTTGGCATTGTTCAGTTTGATGTGGTTCGGGGGTGATATGGGGAAAATCCTGCGACGATTTTGCAAGGGGTGGGCAACCATTTGGAAAATTACAGGTAAAGATGGTTACGGTAAACCCATATTTTCAGAGCCAATTCATATCCGATGTGATTACGGAAGTAGTTTTAAAGATGGTAGAAAAACCATTGGCACTGAAATAATCATTAAGAATGTTATTTGGACTGAGTATAGCGAAGCAACTCAAGAAGACTATATCGCCATTGGCAAACATGAAGATAGAGATCCATTTTTACATGGTGCTAGTAGGATTAAGTCTATCGATAGAGACCGAGATATTAATGGTGGTCTAGATGATTACACATTAACGACGGCGGTATAACTATGGGGGCAAAAGTAAAAGGAATAGGTAATGCGATATCTAACTTAAACTCTCTGGTTGGAAGTATAGCATCAAAAAAGATAGCTCGAGCCATGCATAGAGCGCTAGATATTGGTGGTAGGCAAGCTGCTATATACACACCCATTGACACTAAAACACTCATTAATTCACAATTTAGAGATGTAAAAGTAAAAGGCACACTATTTACTGGTCGCGTTGGTTATTCTGCTTCGTATGCTGTTTTCGTTCATGATCCTAATGTTAATCAAAGTTTCCGTAGACCTACCGCTAAGAAAGAATTCCTCCTGAAAGGATTTGAGGAAACGAAACAAATGATTGATAAGGCTGTTGCTGAGGAGTTTAAAATATGACGACCTTTGAGCGACTGAAAAACTATTTTTCTGAATCAGGTTTATCAGATGGTCTCATTAAGCAGGATTATATTTGGAATGAAAAAGAAGGTAATGATTCGGACTCATACATCGTATTTCAGCAACAAAATGGAACTGGACGTATTGATGATCTAAGTGGTGATGATTTTTTTACCATTTCACTCATATCTGGTAAGGCGTGGATTGAGTTTATTGTTCAGCGAGCTAACGAAATACTAGAGTATGTAAGGTGTCATTCTAGAAGCCATAACATTGGTTTCATTATCAATACATCTGGTTTTGTTAATCCAATTCAAACAACAGAAGGTAGGTTTATCATCCCACTTTCTTTCCGTTGTACATCTTAAATTAAATACATCTCAATAGGTCGCTTATGCGGCCTTTTTTATTTGCAAATAAAGAGGTTATAACATGTCACAATGTCCTGACAAAAAAGGTCTGGTGATGGGCAATGCAGGAATTATACGTATCGCAAAAGGATGCCCTGACCAAGTGCCAGCACAAGATCAGTTTTTACGCTTAGGTGCGTTAACAAGCAAATCATTCGATTTCGGTATGGAGACGGTAACGTCTAATGCTGATGATATCAAAGGATTAACGGAATCAATCGTTACTGGCGCTGATTTCACCATTAGTTTTGATGGTGAATTGAAGAAAGCTGGCGTAACTGGCTCTACTTCTGCTTTCGATATTGCAAAAGAAATCCTTGATGAAATCAAAGCTGGTCGCCAGCCAGATTATTGGGTTCAACTTGATATGAAAGGTGATGGCTCTGATGTTGTTCAGGGCTATATGTTATTTACATCATGGTCTATGGAATTTCCAACAAAAGAAATCTCCACTTATTCAGGTGAACTGAAAGTTGCTGATGCAGAAACGGTTGAATGGCTACAAGAAGAAATCGTTGTTGAAAGCATTGCTGTCGAGCCTGCTACTCTGTCTGTAAAAGTGGGTGAAACTAAGACATTTACTGTCAAATTTACACCAACCGATGCGACTAACAAAAACTATACCGCTGTAAGCGATAAGCCTAACTTTGCAACAGTTACTCAGCTTGTGAATGTAGTCACTGTGCGCGGTGTTGCTGAAGGTACTGCGAATGTTACTGTCACATCCGAAGATGGTAGTAAAACAGCAAAATGCGTGGTCACTGTTACCTCTGCTTAATATTACAAAGGGTGCTTTCGAGTGCCCTTGATAATATTCAGGAGGGATTATGACGCCTATTTTAGAAATCGGTGAGATGGTTATCTCTACTGATAAAAAGGATTACTTATTTAGACCATCGTTCATCAATATGACAAGAATTGGTGAGCCTAAACAGATTGTGATCGCATACGGTCAATTAAATGGCACAGAGGTACAAGAGTTAATTACACGCGCTGTAATGAATTACAGGGTTATTCCTGAATGGTTAATAAAGGTGATTAGTAAGCCAACATATGGGCGTAACATCCTGCAAACTGCAATGATAGTGATGCAGGCGTGCTGTGATGATGATTGTTCTGAAGTCATTGGCGAATGGAAGTCAGGTAAGCGCGGTATCGTCTATAAAAACGGCAAGATGCCAATCGCTGACATTATCGTCATTGCCAGAGAATTATTCACTCATGGAATTATTGGTAAAGCAAAGATCCGCAAACTGCAACGTAACGAAGGCAAAAGCGAATTCTCAGATGAGTTTATGGCAATTGATTACATTAGCTCTGCTCGCGCTCATTTTGGTATGAATCGAGAGGAGGCTGAACAATTAACAATGACTGAATTTCAGATGATGCTCAAAGTTAAATATCCCGATGAGAAAGGCTTCACGAGAGAGGAATACGACAACATCATGAAGCAAGATGATAAGCGCAATGATGAGTTAATCAGTGGTAAGCGTCGATTGGTGAGCAGAAAGAGAAAGTAGCCAATTATTAGGTTTGAGATGTTTTATAGTAAAGGTAGGAATATGAATAAAATCCTAAGGCAGTATCGACATATGAAGGTACCTTTATTTGAATCTGGATATATTATCTATTGTGGCTCTTGGGATGATTGGCGCTCTCTACATGAAAAACTAGGCATTGATGGTGGGGATAGTTTTGTTAACGGGGCAAGTCATACAGTTACTAACGCTCAGTGTGTGCTCCATATTATTGGTGTGTTTAACGGTAAATCATCTACTCTAGCTCATGAATGCGCGCATATGGCGTTCGACATTTGTCATCGCGTCGGTGTGAGCGTTGAAACAGGATCGGCAAATGAAACATTTTGTCATTTAATTAGCAGGATGATTGATTTCTGTTCTGGAGAACAAAAAAGCCGATATAAATCGGCTTAATTCAACTAACGCTTACTATCAGGTGTTCTTTTATCAAGAACCCAGGAATTACCTTTTTCAGTTGTTGGTGGCAACCTTTCGTTATCTCTCACGGTGGCGTAATTATCACGCTGTCCACCTCGAGGACCTACTTCACGATAAATACCACCATCCTTTCCTGTATTTTCACCTGGCTTTTTACTCATAATAAAAACTCCTTGTAATGCTCGTTATTGAGCAGAACAAATATTAGACAGGAATTTAATTAAGTCAAATATCCGTACAAAGGAAGGAGGTTGCCACTACTAAAACAAGGGCATCCGTGCCCTTTGTTTATTTTGATGAAGGTATTTCCACAAGAAACCCACTAACATCAATAACACTTTCTGGTATGTGGTAGCCTAACTCTTCCAACTTATCAAATGTTGGCTGCAAGACAGTATCAATATCATCAAGTAAGCCATCTAAATCCAGATCTGATAGTTCAACATTGAAAATAGAATGCCCTAACTTTACCTTCTTATTTATCTCAGCAAACGTCCTTTTAAAAATAATTTCCTTTAATCCTTCTCGTGCATTATTGGCGATTTGCATCGCCTCTTTTGCTGGTATTAAATCATCAGTATTTATTTCACTGGGAAAGCTGGATTCTAGTCTTTGAACTATCTCAGCATTCATTGAGCGACCATTCTCTTTTGCGGTTACTTCTATTTTTTCTTTCAATTCAATAGGAAGTCTAATTCTTAACTGTGGATCTTCTCTACTCATAGAAACACCAATTAGTCGTAATGAAAATAATTACAAAATTATGCCCCACAGTGGGGTTGACTTCAATGACGCACGGTGTGACAATGCTTTTGCCCCACATTGAGGCATTGAAAAGTTAAGGATGAAATAATGCAGAAAGCAAAAGATATGTATCAGAAGAAAATTAGATTTCCAGAGGATGTATGCAAAGCAATTCAAGCTAATGGGGATTTAGAGTGTAGAAAATTTAATACGGAGATTATTTATCAACTAAGGAAAGCTTACGGATTGATAGAAAGTAAAAGCCCCAGCTGCGTGAACAACTGAGGCTGGTTGCCAAATAAACCCATCGAAAGGAATAAGTGACATGACTAATTTAGCAAAAATATGCGACATGAGCAATTCAGTTAAATCCATCCCAGCAATTATGCATAACGGAGTACCCGTTGTGACGACTGAATTGTTAGCTGAGTTATATGATACTAAAAGTAACAACATAAAAGTAAACCATTCCCGTAATGCAGGTCGCTTTATTGAGGGTAAGCATTACTTCAAAGTTATTGGAAATGCTCTAAAAAGTTTGCGAGTTACTTTAAGTAACCTACAAATTTCACCAAAAGCGAGAAGTTTAATTCTTTGGACAGAAAGAGGTGCGGCTCGTCATGCGAAAATGTTAGATACAGACAAAGCATGGGATGTGTTCGAATTAATGGAAGATCACTATTTTAATAAAGGGGAAAATGAAGTTGTTGTTAACTCGCGTCCCATAACCCAAAGGGAAAAAGACGCTCACAATATTAATGCTCTATTCAATCACTACGATGTTTTTTATTCAGCATGGAAGTCAGAAATATATCCAATGCTAAGACAACTTGAATCACCACTTGCTGGAAAGTTGGTTGATAGATTTCAAGATGGTTATGTGTTTCTGATGAATTTAAGGAGAGATATTAACGGGAGATTGCAAGAAGGTGAATTACCAAGAATATGCAGATAAAAACAGAAAAGCCAACAGGTGCGAACTGCTGGCTAATCCCAAACAAAACCTAAAAGGAAATGTTTCATGAGTCAAATAACAGTAGCAAACAATAACTCAGTTGTCACGCAAAACCGTTTTACGGTTCCAGAAGTCTATTACCGTAACCAGAAGGTGATCACTACTGAATCACTGGCTGTTGGTTATGGTGCTGACGCAAAAAGTATTCAAATGAATTTTGCGAATAATAAATCTCGATTTGAAGAAGGAAAGCATTTTTTCAAGATTGAAGGTGACGAGTTAATGGCATTTAAGAACTACCCCAACAATCTTGGGGTAGTTGATAAAAGAGCAAGACATGCTTATCTCTGGACAGAACGCGGAGCATCTCGTCACGCTAAAATGTTGGAAACTGATCAAGCATGGGATTTCTTTGAGTTACTCGAAGATACCTATTTTGGATCACGCAAAAATAATAGCCTTCCTGGTGACTACATTGAAGCACTGGAAAATTTACTAAAAGCAGAAAAAGAAAAGGTAGTTCTTAGACTTGAACGTGATGTTGCCATCGAAACTAAAGCGTGGATTGGGCGTAAGCGTGAAGCAACTTCAATGGCTACGGCATCTAAAGCTGTTCGTGAGAAGAATCGCCTTGCTGAAAAGTTGGGTGAAAGTAAGAAACACGCAACAGTATTAGCAGTAGAGAAGAAGTTAAATAAAAAATTCAAATGGCAACCATTGAAGAAATGGTGCAAAGAGAATGATGTAGAAATATCTACTGTTCATGATGATAGATATGGAACAGCTAATTCATATCCATCAGGTGCATGGAAGTCTGCTTATGATGTGGATTTAGCTAAATTGTTCTAACTACCCAAGCCAAGGACGGCTTGCTTGAGATCACATATTATGCCTCTTGATTAAGGTTTTTCTGGTTATTTTGATAGTCTCATCAGGAATATTAATATTTCTTGGTGATGACATGAAATCAAAAACATTAGGTTTAGATCTTCTGTATTGGCAATTTGTTGATCTTGCAATAAATAAAGAGTATGTAACAACTGCTGACTTTCTTGGAAGATTCAGAATTAATCAAGAAAGAGTAAATAAAGTAATCTCTGAACTAGAAAAAACGAATGTTATTATTAAAGATGATGAGAAATATAAAGTTATTGGTTTTCCAACAGAATTGAATTGGCGAGAAGTAAGCTCAACACAACCACAAGGTGACGAGTGGTGGCTAAATGAAAAATATACAAATGTGCTGACAATAGAGGAAGGTAAAACATTTGTTTATCAAGATTTTTATAACAGAGGTTTCACTGGGAAGCCTGAATTTCTTATAGATATACATGGTGATATTGCAAAGTATCATCCAGTTACCTTTGGTTGTGTTAATGAGAGACTGAGGTATGCATATTTATCAGCTTATTGGCCTAGAGAAACAATAGTTGCCTTTCATTATGATGATGAAATAAAAACCTTATTTATAGATGTAGATCTGCCAGAAATTGAAGACACGCCAGTATCAAATGGTGAAAGACTAAAAACCGCAGAAGAATACTATTATGATTACGCAAGGCATGTTCATGCTATCGCTTTAAGAGTATCAGCTATCGGGTTTATGGTTTGCTCAGAAATAGAGAATGTCATAGTGGCTGGGTATTCTCAGATATTTAATCATGAAACTGGTGATGAGGATGATCTCTATTTAATTAATGCAAAATTGAATAGGGACAAGTTTGAAAGGCTTCCTATTAAAAACATCTCAATGTGTGATCCTATTCAGTATCTATCAGGATTTGAAGCATTAGTTAAAATGAATAAGAATTATAAAATGAATGAAATAGACCTGAAGTGGTAATTTGCTCCCATTTGCACCACAAACAGCTAAATTAATAACAAATTAACTAACGAGGATGGTGTTGTGAAAAGGTTATTATTATCTTCTTTTTTGGTTTTATCTGCCTTGGTTATTTCTGGTTGTGCTCAAGAAAAGCAAATCAACTATAACCAGAAGTCATCTATGCTTTCATTGGGGATGGATAAAGAGCAAGTAAGAACGGTTCTTGGTGATCCTAGAAGAACAGAAGTTAATACCGAAAGAGAAAGATGGGTGTATTGGGGTAAAGTTTATTATGGATTTACTCCAGTAGATAACGAACAGCTATCTCAGGATAGACTAGTTGTGACCTTTCAGGAAGGTAAAGTAACTAAATGGGGGCAACAAACATTTTCTGATGATGCATTGGAAATATCACAAAAAACAATTGAAGCTACCACTAACGCAATAAAATCATCACAATAAAATACTTTAAAGATTACACAACCCTGCCAATCGGCGGGGTTTTTCATTTTAAGGAGCCGGTAAATGGCAAATGTAGGCGAAATTGTTTATCAAGTTCAAATGGATGTTCAGCAATTACTAACATCTCAGCGTCAGTTAGAGCAACGCCTTAATCGTATGGATAGTAGCTTTAACCGAACGTCTCAATCAGTGAATAACACCGAACGTTCAATGTTGTCTCTATCTAAAGTTGCTACATCACTAGCTGGTTATTTATCGGCTTCAATGGTTGCTAGTTATTCAGAAGCATGGACTGAATTAAATAACAAACTATCTAACTCGATTCGTGCTAGCGAGTCACTCGTTGACGTGACTCAGCGAATCTTTGATATCTCACAAACAACTCGATCAAGTCTCGATGCCACAGCAACACTCTACGCACGATTAGAGCGAGGCACGAGAGAATACAATACATCGGCGGAGGATTTAGCAAAATTAACAACAATTATTAATCAGGGTTTTATTGTCTCTGGTGCCACAGCGACAGAGGCTGAAAACGCCATCATTCAGTTATCACAGGGTATCGCTTCTGGTGTTCTCCGTGGTGAAGAATTTAACTCAGTAGCAGAACAGGGTAGTCGCTTAATGGTTGCATTGGCTGATTCACTAGGAGTAAGTATAGGTCAGCTTCGTAAAATGGCAACAGAAGGTAAATTAACCACTGACGTAGTTGTGAAAGGATTGCTTTCTCAAGGTGATGCTATCGCCAAAGAGTTCGCCAAAACCACTCGAACGATGTCACAGGCACTTCAAGAGGCTGGGAATAATGTCACTAAGTTTCTCGGTGAAAACACAACAGTAAAGACGGGGCTTAGTGTATTTAGTGATGCCGTTATTACTGTTAGTAAAAATTTGGATGTAATGACGGATGTTCTTGCTTTGACGGCAATGACAATTGGCTCAAGGTTTATTGGCGCATTATCTCTTGCAAGTGCTGCGCAATTAAAGAAAGCAAAAGATACAATAACAAGCACTATGGCAACAAGAAACTCGGCTAAAGCAGAGGTTCTTGCGGCAAAAGAGACCTTAACTAGAGTTCAGGCGGAAAAATCATTTGCTTTAACAACTCAACAATCATTATCGGCTCAGCTTTCAGCCGCTCAAACAGAGCAACAACGTTCGAGGATAAGAAATGAATTATCGGCAAATTCAGCAAGAATAGCAGCATTAACTAGGCTGGAAACTCTGGAAACAAATAGGTTAGCGACGGCTCAAGCAAGAGTTGCGGCAACCAGTGTTACTATGGCTGGTGCAATGAGAGCGCTCAATATTGCCACTGCTCCTTTAGGTGGTCCAATGGGAGCGCTAATGCTTGCTGGTGCTGCGATGTATTATTTCTACCAAAAGACAGAGCAAGCCAAACAAGAAGCTCATGATTTTGCTGATAATGTAGAACAGTTAACGGATAAGTTAAAGGAGCTTTCATATCAAGAGATAGCGCGTGATGTTCAGGATGCATCTGATAAACAAAAAGTCCTAAATGCAGAAATGGAAGAGCAAGAAAAACAACTCGCTAGGCTAGAGGCTAGATTAAGGATGCAGCAAGATGCTCTTGGTAATAATCCAGAGCTAATTGAAAGAAATACAATAAATATCCTAAGAGAAAAGATAGAGCTAGAAGGTGATTTAGCTGAAAATAGAAAAAAATCTGAAAATATCACTAGATATCTCGCAGATGCTCAGGATGAATATGATAAGAAACTAAAAGAAGCCATTGATTTGAGTGTTAAAAGTGCAACTACTCTTGATATTGAAAAATCTGCATTAGGTAGGCTTACTCAACAAATAAGGGAGGCAACAGGAGCGAAAGGAGAGTTTAATGCCACCCAGCTTGAAGTAAAATTGTCAGATAAAGCGTTAGATATGAGAAAGTCATTAGAGCGTGAGGCGAAATTAGCTAATGCTAAAAGTGAAGTTGATAAGAGATTACTGAAAGTTCAATTCTATGCAGAAGATAACAATTTATCAGAAAAAGAAGTTCTAATATTAAATCAGGCTGCAATTGCAGCTCAAAAAGCTCAAGATGCCGCCGCCGAACGCAACAAAACAACCAAGGAATCAACCAAAGCCACAGATGCAGCATACGAAGCATTAAAACGCCAAAGAGAAGAAATTGAGCGTTTAAACAAAGGTTACAAAGACGGCTCTCTTGAAATGGCTAAGTATGATGCGGTTAAGGCGTTGGGTGACAAGGCATCTCCTGAACAGATTAAATTAGCTGAGAAACTTGCAGAAGATAGATACAACATTGAGCGCAATCTAGCTGATAAGAAAGCCGCACTTGAGCTTGATTTAGTCGCTAAGGCTAAAGAATCTCACGATAAACAGTTGGCAGACTTAGAGCGGATAACAAAAGATGATGTATCTCTTACTGAGCAAGCGGCAAGGCGTAAAGCTGAAATTGAAGCAGAATATCAGCACAAAATAGCCGAAATACGGGCTAATAACGCTGTATCTTCTCAAGATAATTTAAAAGCACAAGTAGACCCTGTTCAGCAACTAAAGAATGAGCACGATCGTAAACTTGCACTCATAAAAGAGTATGAAAACCAAAAGGTTTTAACTGAGCAGCAAAGCTTGGAGTTAATGAATGCCGCTAATACTCAATATGAGCAAGACCGGATGAATGCTCAATGGGAGATATGGCGTAATCAGAGTCAAGCTAATCAATTCTTAGCTGATGGGTTGGACGCATTAGGGCAACGTTCCGCTAACGTAATTACAGGGCTATTAACAGGCACTCAATCCCTTAACGATGCTTTCCGCAATGTCGCATTAACCATTGTAGACCAAGCCGTTGGCGCTCTGGTTCAAATGGGTATGCAGCAAGTTAAGAATATGATTACTGAAAATGCTATGCGTAAAGCGTCAAATGCTCAAGCGGTTGCAGGCGCAACGGCGACGGGAGGTGCAATCGCAACTGCAATGGCTCCAGCCGCAGCAACGACCAGTATAGCCACAATGGGTTCTGCTGCAACTTGGGGAATGGCTGCAATGGCGGCAGCAATACCCGCCATGATTGCGCTTGCTGGCGCTCGTAAAAATGGAGGACAGGTCGGTGCAGGTAAAATGTATCGGGTTGGAGAAGGTGGCAAGCCAGAGATATTCAAGGCATCGAATGGTAATCAATACATGATACCAGGCGATAGTGGGCGGGTTATCAGCAATCGACAAATGGGTAAAGGTGGTAACGGTATCAGCATGGGGGATATGCACTTTACATTCCAAGTTCAGGCACCGAATGGTATCACTCAAAAGGAAGCGCAGCAGATACAGCAAATGGTGAGAGGTACGGTTTATGATGTACTTGGCACCGAAATGCGTAGCGGTGGTGCGTTGGAAAAATCAAGAAGTTGGTAACGGCCACCTAAATAGGTGGCTTTTTTATTGGAGTAACCAATGGAAGAGTTTAAATGGCGACCAGAAACAGCTTATCAAGTGAGTCATGAGCCTAAGGTGAAGGTGGCTAAGTTTGGTAACGGTTACGAACAACGAGTTAAAGACGGGATCAACAACCAATTAAAGACCTATCAACTTTCATTTATTAAACATGCTGACATAGGTAAGCAGATTGATGAGTTTCTTAAGGCGCGCGGTGCGGTTGAATCATTCTTATGGCTAACCAGTGATGATAACTCTAAGCGTAAATTTGTTTGCCGAGGCTGGCAGGTGACGCCGAGAACATCAGTATGGCAGATAGATTGCACATTTGAGGAGGTTGTTGCATGAGAGATATACCTCAAGCGATGCGCATAGACGTTGCAGACTTACAGCAAAATGCAATGTTAGATCTATATGAGGTCGATTTAAGCCGTTTTGGGGGGGATCTTTACCGGTTTCATGACGGCATGAATGGATTATTAAAACCTATCATCTGGCAAGGTTTACGCTATGAGCCTTATCCTGTTCAAGTTACAGGATTTAGTGTAACTGCGCAGGGGGCGTCAGATAGACCTAAAATGACATTCGCTAACTTTGACGGGATGTTAACTGCTATTAACAACGACTACGATGATGCGCTAGGTGCTATCGTTACTCGCAGGCAGGTTTTAGAGCAATATCTTGATGCTGTTAATTTTCCCAACGGAAACCCACAAGCAGATCCAACAAGAGAAGTTGTTCAGAAGTATGTTATCGAGCAACGGGAAAGCTCAGATTCTGATTTTGTGACTTACATATTAGCACTTCCAATGGAAACCGATAATGCGCTGATACCTAGACGGATGATTCAGGCTGATATTTGCTCATGGCGATACCGAAGCAATGACTGTGGGTATGACGGCTCGCCTGTTGCAGATGAAAAAGACCAGCCAACAACTGATCCCCTTAAAGATAAATGCTCTCATAAATACAGTGGGTGCAAACTCAGATTTAAATCTGTCATGCCATTCGGCGGGTTTTTAGGTTCAAATAAATTAGGTTAATCCATGATTGAGAAAGACATTATCGCTCACGCGAAAGCGGAAGGAGTGAGGGAGTCGTGCGGTTTAATTTCTGGCGACAAGTATTTCCCTTGCGGGAATATACACCCCGACCCACAAAACTATTTTGAAATAAACCCAAACGATTGGATGACGGCAGAGTGTTATTCAGACATCAAAGCTATTGTACATAGTCACCCAGACGGAAAGCCTTTCTTGAGTTCTGGCGATAGAGCAATGCAAAGGAAGACAAATCTACCGTGGTGGTTGGTATGTGATGGTGTGATCCACAAGTTCAGACCAATAGCACCACTATTAGGAAGAGAGTTTAAGCATGGTGAGCAGGACTGTTATTCCATTATACGCGACGCCTATCACCTTTCAGGCATTCAGTTAGATGATTTTATTCGCCCTGATGAATGGTGGTACACAGAGCAAAATCTCTATTTAGATAACACAGTTAAACAGGGTTTCTATCAAGTTGATGAAGCTCAAGAAGGCGACATGATATTGATTTGTTTAGGCACCTCAAAACCTTGCCATGCCGCTTTGTACTTAGGAAATCAAGAGATATTGCATCACAGGCCAGACAGATTGAGTAAGCGAGATACTTACGGTGGTTACTGGTTTAAATACACTCACAGCATCTGGAGACATAAACAATGGTCAAATTACAGTTTGCAGGCTATTTGCGCCGATTTGGACGCCGGTTCGAGCTTGAGGTAAGCAATGCCGGTGAAGCCTTGCGCTGTCTTTGCTATCAAATTGATGGGCTGAAAAAAGAGATTAATCAAGGGCAGTTTCGTGTTCGTATCGCAGGTAATGATATGACCAAGGAGAGCATTTCTGCGGGATTAAATACACCATTAAGTGAAGGTGATGTTATTACGATTGTTCCTGTCATTGGTGGTGCTAAATCTGGTGGTTGGCTAGGCATTATTGGTGGAGCGGCGTTAATTGGTGCATCTTTTTTAATACCGGGTGGATTTTTAGCAACAATGACATCGACGGCATTATTTGCTGCTGGTGTTGGAGTGGCCGCAGCGGGATTGGCAACGATGTTAACCAAAACACCTCCGGCACCGAGCATAGAGGGGCGAAACTCTGAAAGTAACCAGTATTTTAGTTCACTCTCAAATAGAGTCGGACAAGGCTATTCCGTTCCTATCTGTTATGGCGAGATGGTCGTGGGTTCCAATGTAATATCACAAGGTTTGGAGACTGTTTAATGGGGAAAGGTGGTGGCGGAGGAAGCACTCCGAGATTGCTTGATGACAACTTAAAAAATAAACAATTTCTTAATGTCATTGATTTGGTTTCCGAAGGGCCAATAGAAGGCCCTGTTGGTGGTATGTCAGGCTTTTTATTGAATGGTACGCCTGTTGTAGATGAAGATGGCAATCCGAATATTCATGGGGTTGAGGTTCAATGGCGTGCGGGAACACCGACACAAGCGCCTTTAGATGGTTTTCCTTTTGTAGAGAAAGAAATACCCGTTAATGTTGAGGTGAAAAAAAATACGCCAATCTTGCGCACTATTTCCGATCAGGAAACTGACCGCGTTAGATTTACTTTGGGTGTCTCTGCCCTTGTTGGTCAAGATGATAAGGGAAATCAGTACGATGCTACGGTGGAAATGCTTATTGAAGTTAATGAGGGATCTGGTTGGGTACATGCAGAAACAGCAAGAATAACCGGTAAAATTAGCGGTCAATATTTAGAATCATATATCATCGATGCGCCTAAGAAAAAACCATTTCAAATCAGGGTTTCTCGTACAACTGAAGACAGTAAGAGTGATTTGCTGAAGAATGGCACAGTATGGGCGAGTTACACAGAAATAACTGACGCTAAATTTTCTTATCCTAATTCTGCTGTTGTCGGGATGAAAATTGATAAATCCCAATACGGTGATACGCCCAATCGCACCTATCATATAAAAGGAATGATTATCCAAGTTCCTGATAACTATGATCCAGAAACGCGCACTTACACAGGGATTTGGACGGGCCGCTTCAAGCCTGCATGGACTAATAATCCCGCATGGATTTTTTACGATTTAGTCACCAATGAACGATACGGTATAGGAGAGATGATCGGTTCGTTTGACGTTGATAAATTCGCGCTATATGCCATTGCTCGTTACTGTGATGAATTGGTTGATGATGGATTTGGCAACAAAGAGCCGCGTTTTACTTTCAATGCCTATATAACCTCTCAACGAAAAGCCAAAGAAGTGCTTGATGACTTGGCGTCTGTATTTCGCGGTATGCCTTTATGGGATGGACAACAATTAACGTGTTTTCAAGACAGACCATCCGATCCAGTATGGACGTATACAAATTCAAACGTTATTGATGGCAAATTTAAATATACATCAACAGCGAAATCAGCACGACACAATGCTATTGAAGTGTCATGGGTAAATCCGAGTAATGGATGGAGTGAAGAAAGAGAATTTATCCAAGATGATGACCTTATTCAGCGATTCGGCGGTGTAAATGTCAAAAAAGTCACCGCTTTTGGCTGTACTAGTCGTGGGCAGGCTCACAGAGTGGGTAAATGGATATTACAAACAGAAAAGTTGGAGAAAGATAGCGTTACCTTCACAACTGGACGCGAGGGGATCAACTGTATCTCTGGCGATATTATTGAAGTTGCAGATGACAGTTTTGCAGGGGTGAAGGTAGGAGGACGAGTTTTATCAGTTAATGCTCGTACTATTATTATCGATGCGCCTATTGAGTGGAAATATGATGATAAAGGCACTTTCTCATTTTTAGGGGCAACAGGTAAGTTCGTAAAAATAGAAATTCAATCTATCGATGGTGATATTGTTACTTTGCGTGAAAATCCACATGGATTGAAGCAGTATGGTGTATTTTCCATTTCAAAGAGCACGTTAACGACCAGATTATTTAGGGTAATTTCCATTTCGGAAGATAATGATGGAAATTACTTATACAACTGTATTCAGCATGAGCCTCAAAAGGAAAGCATTGTTGATAGCGGTGTTGATTTTACTGGAAATCCTCCAACACAGAATGTTGTTCGTATTCCTAACATAGAACGCCTTTCTATCGCTTATGTTAATGATAGCCCTCGAGTTCAGGCTAGAGCTATGTGGGCAACAACAACTATCAATAGGAATATCTCATTTAATGTTACTCTTTATAAAGGCAAGAAAGTTGTTTCCTCCGGAAGTACCACAGATCTTGAATACTACTTCAATGGCCTTGAATCTGGCGAATATCTTGTTGGTGTGCGAGGTAAAGATGCTAATGGAATGCTTGGTAACGAAACAAAAGTGCAGATGGTCATTGGCGCACCAAGCGCACCGAGTTCAATAACCGTTGAGTCTGGTTTTTTTGAAATAAAACTGATCCCTCACATCTCTGCACCACACACTCTAAATACTGAGTTTGAGTTCTGGTTTTCTGATGAAAACAAGATAGATAATATCAATGAGATAGAGTCAAAGGCTGATTTTTTAGGTAGAGCTAAATTCTGGACTAAAGGACAGCTAAAGGCAGGTCATGATTACTGGTTTTATGTGAGAAGTGTCAATGAGTACGGTAAATCTCATTTTGTGGAGATGAAAGGTCAGGCTGATGATAATACCGAAGCTATCCTCGATGAATTAGCGGGTCAAATTAGTCGAGATCAACTCGCGCAAGACCTATTGGGTGAAATTAACAGTAAAGCTAACCAAATCGATATTACTGAATTACATGAGTTAATGAGGATAAATCACGACAAGCTTTTAGAAGAGTCAATGAGGCAAGGCGCGACGATTGAAGAAAGTGAAAAAAAACGGGAGGAATCAGAAAAATTACTGGCTGAGCGGATGAACCAAGTTTCAACGGCAACAGAAGCACAGGCCGCTGCAATCAAACAAGAGCAACAAGCACGTATTGAGGGTGATCAAACCGAAGCACAACAACGGCAATCCTTAGCCACCCAACTTCGTGGTGATTATACTGGCAATGATTTATCGAAAGTCACCGCAGGACTTATCTCCGCCGAGAAGCAAGCGCGAGTCTCGGGCGACCAAGCGGAAGCAAATGCCAGACAATCGCTGGAAACTAGGATGAATGGGAATGTTTCTGCGATTAATCAATCATTAGAAACCCTTACCTCGAAACAGCAAGCACAATCGAAAGATATTTCAGCCCTCAGTTCAACACTGAAGGGGAAAGCCGACAGTAGCGTGGTCAATGCGTTAAATACGCATGTGTCTAATCTCGATGGTAAAGTCACCTCCGCAACCTCTCAAGTACAAGCGTTATCCAGCAAATTAGAGACGGTAAAAGCCGATTTAACGGAGTCTGTGGTGGTGGATTTAGATTTATCAACACTCAATGAAAACACCTATTATCCGGTGATTTTGCCATTAGCGACCTCTCGTCGTTATGCCTTTAAGGTCTTTAGAACTTTAGGGCAATATTCAGACAATAAACCCAGCTATGCGACGCACAGCACCAAAGGCTTTGCCATGATTGTGGAATGGCAAGTCAGTGGTTCTGGATGGGGAACACAGTCTGAAAACCGCATCATTGATAATTTTGATTGGCGATGGACAAATCAATCTCCTGTGATGGGACCCGCTCAATTAATAAATGGTTCTGTGGAATATATTTATTTGCGAGGAGGCGCTAAATACCAACTCACTAAGCATAAAAGTGTTAACCATCAAATTATCACCAGCACTTATACCAACAACAAGCAATCGGTGGCACCGAAAGGGTTTGTGGCGAATGAAGTACCTAAGTCCAGCGAACAGAAAGCCAATGCAATGGCGAATGCGGTAAATCAACTTGAAACCAAAGTGACTGAGGTTTCAGGTAAAGTGACCTCTACCGCTCAGCAAGTCACTCGTTTAGAAAGCCAAGTGGGTACAAGTTCAGCCAAAATCGAACAAACTTCGAAAGTGGTCACAGACATAAATGGCAAAATTTCGGCATCATGGACAATGAAAGTCCAACAAGATAGCAAAGGGAATAAAGTCATTACTGGCATTGGCTTAGGATTCAATGCGCAAGGAAATAGTCAATTTCTGGTTAATGCCCAAAACTTTGCAGTGATATCGTCATTAAATGGCAAAGTGGTGACACCGTTTGTGATCCAAAATGGACAAGCTTTTTTCAATGATGCGTTATTTAGCAAGGCAACCATTGATAAATTATCAGTAGGTAAAAAAATCAAATCCACCAATTATTTAGCCGGCAAGAAAGGATTTAATATTGATGCCACAACAGGGAATGTGGAATTAAATGATGCGGTATTTCGTGGACGATTAGATATTAACTCAGGAGGAACAAAAGGGCGGTTAGTGATCACGAATAATACTATTTATGTTTACGATGAAAACAATCAGTTAGCGGCAAAAATAGGTTATTTAGGGTAGCGTATGAAGTTTATTGTTTTAATTACAGCATTATTATTGTCAGGGTGTACCTCTGGATATAAGAAAGTCGATTGCCAAGGTGTTTACCAAATAAAAACTTTTCACTATCAACAACCTGTATTAGTAAAGTTTGATAAAAAGAGAGAAACTATTAATGGGCCTCTTTATCATGCTGTACCTCAATTAGGATTTAAATTCTTAGGAGGATGGGTATCTCCTGATGCCGTAGAGGATTTCTCATGTCGTGGGGAATAGAAATATATGAAAAAGGAAAGCCAATAAAAATTACTGGGCGTTCGTTTATTTTTGACCAAATAGCGGTCAATCAGAATGGCAGTAAAACTTATAATAATATTCCTAAAGGGCGGTCATTGGCCGCCTATATTGTAGCTAGAAATCGAGGATCTTATTTCACTGTTAAAGTAGAGAATAATAAAATCTCGTGGAATTCTCTACGCGGTAGTCAATCGATTAATGGAATTATTATGGTACTAATTAAATGAGTAAATATGGTGCATTATTTTTTAATCAGGGTATTACCGAAGAATTAACACCTTATGAATCAGCCGTATTTTTAAAAAAGATAAAAACTAAGCCGGGACTAATTAAAGTTATCGAAGGTAATAATAACGCAGTGCCACTTGTTTTTATTCGAGTTCTTAATTCTTCTAATCCATCATTAGGTGGATTATCTGAAGTAATTTATGAGAATAATGCGTGGTGTGTGAATTTAATTGATACTATTCAAGGTAATTCAGCAGAATATGAGCTCTATGTATTTGTGAAGTCTTCTTATCATATTTCACTTCATCCTCAAAAATGGGGAATTCAAATTTATCATAAAGGTGTTATTACACACGCTTCAAGCCAGAGACCACTTAATTTATTAGAAGGAAATAACTTTGTGCTCACAGGAAATAATTGGAGTGGTGTGGATGTCGGTTTTCCTTGTGCAGTATTAATCACAACAATTGGGCATATTGGTATGATGGATTCGATGGGAGGAAAAACGATTAGAGTAACTCTTTGTGGCCGAGGTAACCGTATTATTCCTCATTCCATGATAGTAGCCGGACAAATGTCAACAACCTCTCTAGGTAAGCAGTATTTTTATATTGATGTGAGGGAGTATGGTGGGTGATAGAAAGTTTTTGATAGCTAATTTAGTTGGTAAGGATGAACAGCCGCTAAAAAAGTATATATTTGTTGGCGGCTGGTTTTGTGCCAAGAGCAGACATTGGGATACCAGAGAGCTTCTAAAAGTGAAAGGCTTAGATTATGCTGGATGCTTATCTAACTTCAAACACAACGGCAAGGTCATGACTATTCTAGAAGAGATTCAAAACGAAGCCTGGTTTGCTCTGGTATCTATCTACACACATCAGGAGTTAATGGGTACTCTGGCATCTAGCCCAACAAGATATGAAATGGGTAATCAGTTTGTCGCGCTAAATGCGATAGTTGAATTATTAATTCTGCGTATTGCCCGTTTGGCAGACAAAACTAAGAAAGTACGTAATACTGAGATGCTGTTGAAAAAAGGTACATATCCCGGTACATATGACGACGTTAAGTTAGCAGCAGATCGGTTTATGTCATTTGCGACTCCTATCGTCAAGATTAGACATGAAGAGATTGCGCACATGAAGCTCGGCATTGTGAGCACCTATGAGCCTCGAATTATACCTACAGAAGCTTTGAGGGCTACCGAATCTCTTATAGAGCTAATTGATGTCGCCTACGACCAATATCAGTCTTATTCGTACAGAGTAGGCTCCCGCGAACCTGAAGTTGATTTAAGAGCATCTGTGGTGGCGGGTAAACGAGTGTTTGTAAAATAAATCAAACTTAAGTTTATAAGGGGGAAACATGATCGAACAAGCAGACGTCGATTCTTTGTACGATATATTTAAATCTTATATCGCTGATGATAAGCAAAATTTGTTAGAGAATTTTAGCGAGAGATTTCAGTTAGCGGTTGCAATGGAAGTCACCTTAACTAACAATAAACCTGAACTCTATAATCATGTTCATGCGAAAACTATCAATGTGGTACTGCTTTGAATTGCTTGCTACTGCTACGGAATATGGGTTTGGTAATATAAAGGAAAAATCTGACGAACAAATCCAAAAGGAATGGCTAGATACCCAGAGAGTTTCAGCTATGGGTAAGATTGATTCCGAAAAGCCTAGAAAGCAAAATATATTTGTTAATGTAGACTTTACTTACAGCCCTGTTGGTAAAGCAAGACTAATAAATGAAGAATACTTTTCAGAACAGTGGTTCTTATTTATTTACCAAAATATTTTATCAGAATTTTCGTTAACTAGAGTAATTCCCAACACACTGTCAGGTGATGTGGCTATGAATGCATTATCTCACTACCTAAATACTTTAATATTGCACGCTCAAGGTGAACAAGAACAGTTCCTAAATCGTGGTTATAATGCACTGATGGACAATAGTGCAGATATAAAAAATCCGCCAATATACTGTCATTTATTTATGCTCTGAGGTGTAGCTATGTTCATCAAGGTGAATTACCAGATAGCTCTCATATGCCAATCGAGTACAAAGAATTTATTTTAGATGAATGCATAAAGTTCCTAATAAGTTATTGTTCTATGGTTTACTCTACAGTTATAAATGAGCTTTATTTATCCTAATAAAATATTTTGCTCTACCTTTTTAAAATAAAAGATTCTATGCAAACATAGTAGATGGAATAATTAAGTTCAGCTGATTGTAAGTATCCCTTAAAAATAGCGCATACCTCTTATAGAAGTCTTATCCGCTCCCCGCTCAAAACCGCCATTTGAATTTTATATGTGCGCTGTATAGTGCAACAAGCGGACAAAGCTGACATAACTCTATACCAGTCAAAACGGAGTCAGCTAGTGAGTTGTCACCCTCTACCATCCATGATGTGTACGTACTCTAAGCTACAGTTGCTTCATAAAGTTGTATTGGTCTTACTGATACACATAGTCTATGTTTCAGAAATAACATTAAGGGTTTTTTAAACTTTTTTGTTTACAATAAATATTATATGATTTTATCAATAAGTTTATTTAGTAGGATATGGTTATGGAATTTTATTCTGAAAACTCGGATAAGAAAGATGCATTATATCTGCTTTCTTATATAGATGATGTTATTTTGCCTGCTTCAGGCGATTTTTTTGAAAAACTAGAAGATAATACCTTGCAGTTGCATCACGTTTTTTCATTTAATACAATTCTTGCTCATGCGACGGATTATATAGTTTATATCGTTAACAAAAAAGCCAGCATAAAAAGGTATAATTTTCTGAAAGGCTTTGATGAAAGATACTCTGTAGATGGATGTTGCTTTATTAATAATAAGTTTGAGCTTTTAGATGCTGTAAATAATTCCTTTAAGCACGTTGAGTTAAAAAAGGAACGATATCCTGAGTTGATAAAAAGATATGGCGATCTATCATTCCATTGCTTAAAAGAAGATTCTGGAAAAGTTTTTTTTAGAATGCCTAACTATCAATTTGATTATTCTAGAGTGGTTCTAAGACCAATTGCCAAAATATTCGATTGTGGACTCAAAGATAATAATGATATTGATGATTTTATAAACGGAAAAATTTGTGGAAGTTGTGGTTATGGTGATTTCTCATATGACTATGAATCATATGATGCAATTGATAGAATGATAGATTACTGTAACGCACAATGTATGGATTGTGGTGAGTATGCGGATAACTGTGATTGTCATAATTTTGAATATAATAAAGAAAAAGGTAAATATAATCCTAACTTAGATCCGAACTTCGATTTTGATGATGTCATGTCAAATATTAGTGGCACAAGGGAGTGGAGTAAGTGATATTTGCATTTTTTGTCATTAACAAATCTATATTGATTGATGGATAAATCATCAGGAAAAATATGTAAGATATTTATGGAGGCATTTCTAATGCTTCAAATCATTACATATAAATATAAAACAAAAGTATAGTTGTTTGGTTTTATTCCTATGATCTCCTGACCAACCGCCAACCGCCAACCGCCAACCGCCAACCGCCAACCGCTGACAGTGGCTGCTAAAATTTGCTATTTTAACAGATATGTAGATGTTCGCTCCGTGCCAACAGCGGGCACTATTGAGTACATTATACGTTCGACAGATACAGCCATTTCAATCACCATAACGATTCACATTGAACACCACAGGCCTAGTGTAAATACGTATTATCGCTGCACCTTACATATTGACCCTTTAAATTTCTAAATGTAATTTAATCTAAAGTTATCTTTCATAGTGAATAAAATGTTAAAGAAAATTAGCTGTTTTATAGGAACTTCTGCTGTTGCTGTTGCTGTTGTTGTCGTGGACTTTCTGGTTAAAGTGTTCATAGTGAGCGAAAACGCGGTTGCGGGTCATATCGCTGTTAATTCATATCAGAGCCATGAAGCAAAAGACAAGGTTTATAGCGATATGGATCAAAGTACTGAAACCTGGATAGGCGACTATCAGCGCAATATCATCTATGCAACCCTTTGGATGAATGAGAAATAATCCATGAATACCAAACTGAACAAGTTCATGCATTTAGCGTTTAACAACTCCAGTGCCAATGAGGCCGCGCAGGCATTAAAAATGCTGGCCGCTGTGATGCAGGAGCGGTGCATAAACCCGGCCAGCCTACTGCAAATTAAGAGCGACTCCGCCAGCAGCGAGTTGGTAGCTGAGTTGCGTCGTGAACTTTCCATTCTCAAAACAGATTACAACGGCATGATAGACCGTTATAACACTGTTGTACGTGCCCACAAGGAGCGCGGCAAGAAAATTGCAGCTCTGGAGCTGACATTGCTCGAGAATGGTATTGCAGCTGCACAGGGGGCCGCAGAGACGCAGCAGGAAGGATCTTCTGCATCGGAGGGGTCTATTGCTGACCGAATCAGCAAAATGAAGAGTAGCACGGCGGATCTGGCTAACCACCCGAAAGCAAAGGCAACGCGACGCCTGTCTGATGAGTTGGCTGCGCAGAATGAGCAGTTTAAAGGGCGTTGGAACTACCAAGAACCCAGCCAGAGTAGCAAGTATGGTGATGCACATTATAGCTATAACTACGGCGACACCCTGCATATGTGGATCAGTAAATCGGAAACCAGCGACGGGTTTTCAGTAACTCTCGCGACCTTTGGCCCACGCGGAGGCAGAAAGGACAGTAAATATAAATCTTTTAACAATGAGTCCTCATTGATGGACTGGTTACTGAAAGAGTGGGGAGTGTTGAAGTGAAGAATAAAAGTACACATAGGAATGACTAGTGGTTAAAGGGGCTGCACCGATTACTTAAGCTACATTGTATATCATGTGAGTGTCTGCTTCTCGCTCAAAGCTGATAATCAAGTTCGAACGGTTGAATAATAAATTGTTATTTTTTTATTTTCAGTTTAAATAAGATACTCTAATTTATTACTAGCTTTAATTATTATAACTAAACCTATTATTTAATATAAATAATAGGTTTGAGTGTTTGGCGGCAAGTTTAATAAGCTCTCAATCATTTAAAATATCTTTCCCAAAACCACTCCAACCCAAACTAAAAATCAACCAGTTACATACAAACCAAGATCACATAAAAAAAGATTATCACCAACAATGATTATAACTTATTTAATAAGTTACCTAATTATTATGGGTATAATGCTACACTACATAGGTTGAGGGAGTATGGTGGGTAATACAACTAATTATCAGTATGATGTTTTATCAATAATTGTAAAAGAAAAAATCAGGACACCAATAAGACTCCAAAATTTTATAAATGATTGATTATATAAATCAGTCGGTTCCATCGAGCATCGGCTCTACTCTGTTTTCAAATACTGCACCGAACTCCCATCAGGCAACTTCTTGCCTCTCTCACGATAAAATGCCAATCGTTCGTTAAAATACTCGCGCAGATGTGCTGGTTGTTGTCGTTCAACTTCCACGGCAACAACGGGCATATTGCGTGGTGTTTATATTTTATTGAAATAAAACATGTAGCCACAATTAGGGCATAATAAGATTAGGTTTTTCTTAAGTTTGTGTTTGTTTTGTTTAGCTACGTAAGAACAGCTTGGGCAGGTAACTTCTACTAGTGCGTCTTGAAACATTCTTATCACATTAAAAGCTTTCATATCTTTCACCCATTATAGGGATATCGTGATTCAGTGTACGCTACTTTGTATTTAATTGCTCAATTTTTGCTCTTTTATTTGTGGTGACAAGTTTTATTACACCACATGATAAAGCACAGCAAGTACGTTTGAGTATTTAAGGTGCCAGAAACTGTCTGTTGGTTAGCCAACTACCACACACTCACCTTCAATAAAATCCTCTCCGTCATCTTCGCATTTCACAAGACGACACTTTCCACATAAGCCATATCGACTAACGACACAACGAACACCAGGAGAGCTACTTGAGCCTTGGTGTTTGTTTTGTCGTCTCTCATAGCTGGATATTTTTTCTAACAAGCCATCTTTAACCATGCTATCTAATGTTCTGCGAGTAGATTCGAGAATACTTTTCTTGTTAAAAGAATCCTATCCTTTAAGCATTAAGCTACACCAGAAACCTCAAAAGGAGGGGTGCCTATTTCGCCAGCTACTCATGCAAAATTATCAGGCTTAAATAATTCCATTATCTTTTTTTCTTTCTGGATTAGCTTCATGAGGTTCATAACAGCTCCAGTTAGTTTTTGGATAGGTGGAATTAAAAATGAGGAGGTGGTATAAAAGTATCACCTTTCTTTTTTTTTGCATTCATGTTTTATCTAAAAATAACCTCTAAAAATCCAAAAGGGGTATTTATGGGGGTATGAAAATTTATTTGTATGTTTATTTTTATATAAATCAGTGTGTTAACCTATTTATTTTGTTCTCTCCTCCTCCGCCATATCAACATCTCCTAGCGTCTCCTGAAGTCTCCCAAACCCAGTAAAATCAAACCTTCATACTAAATCATTATCTCCTGAAGTCTCTTGAAAGAACCACCATTGTTGGTAAAACCAAAATGGGTAATAAGATGCTAAAAGCTTTAGAAGATCTAACTGAAATAGTCAGCTAAATTTCTGTGTGTATGATATATCATTCATCACTTGCTACCCTTATTATAATGTTCCGTGACCTTTGTTTTATAACAAACTTAGATGCCGCTCTATTAAGGCTAATTTATTTAATAGTCAGATAAAGATGATTTCTTGTTGATGATGTTAATGATAATTGTTAGCATTAACTCTCTATTATGGAGAGTATACTATGAAAAATAAATATCACCTGCTAGCAATATCTCTTTCAGCATTACTTCCTTTTACCGCATCAGCTACAACATATCCAGTTACTATTACTGATACAGATGGACAAAAAATAACGTTAAAACATGAACCAAAACGCATTATATTACAAGATGGTAGAGATATTTTAACGCTGGCTTTGCTTGATAGACATAATCCGTTTGAAAGGGTTGTAGCATGGAATAATAATCTAAAAAAATCGGACCCACAGACAGTTTCTTTATTAGAACAGAAATGGAAATCTAATATAAATGCAATCCCTGATATGGGATTTAATGACAAAGGTGAGGTTAATGCCGAGCAAGTTATTGCGCAACAGCCTGATGTTCTGATTGCTCAACTAAGAGCAAAACCCGCATTAGAAGGATCAGGTGTTGTCAGTATTTTAAAAGAGGCCAATATTCCTATTATTTATGTTGATACTTTCTTAGAGCCAGTCAAAAATACGAAAGAAAGTGTTGAACTTCTTGGTATCATTTTAAATAAAGAGAATGAAGCTAAAGAATATACAGATTTTTATCAACAACACCTAGATAATATTAAAAATAAAACTCAAGAAATTAAAAATAAACCAAGTGTATTTGTAGAAGCAAAGGCTGGAGCTAATGGTGATGGGTGCTGCTTTACACATAATAATGCGGGGTGGGGTGGTTTGATTCAAGCTATTGGTGGTGACAATATTGGTAGTCATTTCTTACCAGGAGCCTCGGGTGTTATTTCTTTAGAACAAGTTATTAGTACTAAACCTGATGTTTATATTGTAACGGGATCTCGCTGGATTAATAAAAATAATATTTCTGCACCATTTGGTTATGGGGTATCTAACAAAGAGGCTCAAGAAGGTTTCAAACGATTGAAGAGTCGAATTGGATTTAATCAAATCACTGCGGTTAAAAATGAACGATTATATGGTATATATCATAATTTCTATAATCATCCATATAACATCGTTGGCTTAGAGTATTTAGCAACCTTTATTTATCCTGAACAATTTGCTGAATTAAAGCCAGAAAATACCTATAAAGAGATAATAGAAAAATATACCACATTACCCAACGCTGAATTTCTTTGGGCAGCAAAAGCAGATAAATAAAAATTCAAGTTATAGCCCTTTTTTAAGGGCTTTCTATCTTCATTTACATTTCGAACAATCAGAGTATCTGGCTTAATAAAGTTAAAATAAGGCTAATAACTATAATAATGAGCAATACACCTAGAAACGTTCTTGCTAAAAGGCAAGAGAGTGTTGTAGGAGGTGCTTTAGGAAAAAGTGCAGATAAACACCAATAGGCTAATATAGTGGTTAAAAAAATAGAAAAAAGTATATAACTAATAAAAAAGATCATTTATTGATACTCTTTTGGTGTTAATAATAAATAACAGTTCAGTTATCACTTCATTTTTGAACATCTACAGTATTTATCGTTCTATACCGCTTTATTAATATTTTCCAATACGCATTAAAGCATCTTCAACATCTTCATCATGATCAATTGTAAAAGCAATAAAATCCTCAGTTTTTGGAATTTTTTTGTAAGTCTCTGTTTGCTTAAACAGCGTTAGAGATTCTGAAAATATTTGAATAATTTTTGTTAAAATGTGAGAGTAAGAATCGTCTTCATAAGGCGTTTGATAAAGTTGTTCTAAGGTTCTTTCATCAATAGGGTAAATAGTACTAAAGCATTGGTATTCCCAATCACCTGTATTGTACTTTAAGCTTTTTATCTCGTTATTTGAATGGTAATTGTAGCTATTAGATTGATCTTGATAGTATTTTAATGTTTTTTGAAAATGTTCTTCAGTGTTAAAGCAAAGATTTATTTCTCCATACGCGGCATTTAAATCGAACGCAAAGGCGTAAAAGATTTCGCCACTTTTTTCCGTTAAAAATTTCTCTGTTTCTGTTATCGCAAAAGAAATAATATCATTTTTTATATTTTTAACTACTTCATCATTTAATATCATAGTTAAATCATAATCCAGTTAGATACAGTCACAATACTCTTTAATTAATACAGGAGTATTCAGAATATCGGTCATAAAAATTGCTCTATATGACGATAATTAGAATAGTATATTAATATTATGATTTAATGATATAAAATATTCAGTTTCTACTTTTGATTCGTGATAAAAAACACCTAATGATAGCTCAAAAGGTGTTTTCGAGTAATTATTGACGTGCAGTAATGCGTTTCTCTTTACGATTAAACCAATTTTCACGCAATTTATCGTAACTAAGATTAAATGCATATGTATAGAAAAGGAAAAAGGCAAAGAAGCCGACTTCCAATAAGAATGCATTCCACAGTGACATATTTAATAAAAATGCTAATATTGGTAAACCAATGATCACAAAGCTTAATTCAAATCCAATGGCATGCATGACTCGTATTTTTGTTGGTCTTGGACCTTTGATTAAAGGCCAATAGCGGTCAAAAATCATGTTATAAAATAAATTTAATAACATAGCTAATGTTGATAAAATAATAGCAACGGTTCCCATTTGAAAAATTGAGCGACCCAAAATCCATGCACTAAGTGGCGCTGTTATTGCGATAGCTATCACTTCAAATGAAACAGCGTGAAAAACGCGCTCAGTAAATGTTTTTTGATATTGGCTCATATCCCACCTCAAATTAATTATTTAGCAAAAAACAGATGCAATTATTGGTGATATTTTGTATATATACAAAATAGGAGCCATCGAAAAAAACGATACCATAATGAACTATTCCATAGAAACTCTGCGTACATTTGTTGAAGCCGCCTCACTAAAATCATTTTCTGCCGCTGCTCGAAAATTAAATAAAAGTCAGTCTACAGTGAGTAGCACAATTACAGGATTTGAAGATGATATGGGCTTTGAATTATTTGAACGAAAGGGGAGAGAATCAACGCTAACCTTTGCAGGGCAAAAGGTACTAAGCTTAGTTGAAGATATATTAGCGGCAGATGAACGATTACAGGCATTAAGAATAGAGCTATCACCAGAAATGGAGCCTCGTTTAAGTTGCGTTTTTTCTGATATGTATCAACCCCCTTATTCTGAGCAACTCTTAAAAATGCTAGATAAAGAATTTCCTCATATTGAGTTTGAGTTTCTTGTCGCTGAAAATGATGATGTCATTAATATGCTACAAAATAATCAGGCACATATCGGTATGATGGAATCACGAATAGAATATCCAGCCGATATTGCTTTTGCCCGTTTACCCGTAAGTGGTGAGTTAGGATTATATGCACATAAAACTCACCCACTTGCGAAAGAAAAGCAAATTAGCTATCAACATTTAACCATGCATCGTCAATTACGGCTAAGTAGTCGTGCTCAATTTGTCATCAATAGTGAAAAAAATTGGCTGGCACCTAACTATTTATTGATACTTGAAATGGCAGAGCAAGAAATGGGATGGGCAATATTACCCACTTGGTTAGTTGAGCAATTTGGACATGACTTACTCGTCAGTCTGAATTATGACCAGTTTCCGAAAAAAATAGATATCGATTTAGTTTGGTCGAGAAATAATCCACCAGGAAAAGCAGGATATTGGATGATTGATAAACTATTGAAAAATAATATTCAATCTTCTCGATAAAAATGAGGGAAGCAATCACCTTCATTAGCAATAGTGAAGGTGATATTAGTCCATTATTATCTTAATAATATTAACTCACCAACCACAGACATTTGTTTCTTCATCCATATCATAGCCACGTACAATATTGATAAGATCTTTTACCATTAGGCTCGACATCTCTGCATCTAATAAATTAGTCAAAAAGCTCTCTTTATTGACAGAAACACCATTATTTTTATTTGTTAATGCTAAGGTAAGTTCTTGCGAATCAATATTTACTTTGCTTTTTAGCTCATCAACTAAGAGTAAAATTTCTTGAGTTGCAACGTCTGGGATATACAGAATTTTAGGATTAAGAAAGATTTTTTGGGATTTATTTCGGCCATCAGCGCTAATCAATTCTAATAAATAGCCTTTGTTTTCATTTTCCATAATCAACCTTTAACCTTCAGCAAGTATTTTAGGATCGACATAAAAATCGACGTTAAAAACAGTATCTTGAGTTTTCGCTTCTATTTTGTGCCACGTCTTTGGTGGAAATACACCAAATTCACCTGCATTAATCACTAGAGTTTCGGTTGGCTCAGGGCTGAATTCATCTGCATAGGCATAATAAATAATCGTACCTTGCATGACCGATAATTTAGGATAAACCCCTTGGCGAGTTCCTTTATCTAAATGTCTTTCCCAAATTGATTTAGGGGCAGTGTCTTTCGTCCAAAGTGGCGTCGCACGTACATGAATATAGTGAGTAGGGATAATAATTCTTTCCATTTTACCGCCCTAGAAAACGTGAATAGATTGATTTTTATACTTTTTATCTTGATTAAAAAGAAAAATCGTAGTTGATAACGTAGTAAATTATTATGCGCTAAATAAAATCTACCTCTTATAATGAAGCATTTCAAATGCAATTTAATAAAAATATACAACGATATTATTCATTTTTTGTCTAATATATTGTTTTATATCACTTTATTATTTTGAATTAATTTTTAATATTTAAAATATTTTTTAGTTAAAGACTGTTTTTTTAGGCTGCAAGCACGCTTTTCGTGGGAATTTACTCATCAACATAGTTTCTTTGTTCTATAATTGATCAAGTATTGGGCATTAATATTTAATTCATTATTTAACATAATTGAGATATCACTATGGAATTAAAGGATTATTACGCCATTATGGGTGTTAAATCTACGGATGATATTAAAACGATTAAGACAGCTTATCGTCGTTTAGCAAAAAAATATCATCCTGACGTGAGTAAAGAGCCTGATGCAGAAGAGCGTTTTAAAGAAATTGCTCAAGCATGGGAAATATTAGGTGATGAGCAACGTAGAGCTGAATACGATGAACTTTGGGCACATCGCAACGATCCTAAATTTAGACAATTTACGCAACAGCAATCAAATACAAATCAAGAACGTTTTAACCAAGAAGATTTTGACGATTTTTATGCTTCATTTTTTGGTCAACATTCTCCCTTTGAAGGGCGTCGAGCTCAACAGGCGCCTAAACAGCGTGGGCATGATTTAGAAATAGAATTAGCTGTTTTTCTGGAAGAATCACAGGAAGAGCATAAACGCACAATAAGTTACCACTTACCTGTTTATAATGTCTTCGGTATTTTGGAAAAAGAAATTCCTAAAACACTGAATGTTAAAATTCCCGCAGGTGTTATTGATGGGCAACGTATACGCTTAAAAGGGCAAGGTACTTCGGGTGAAAATGGAGGCGAAAATGGTGATTTATGGTTAACTATTCGTATTGCACCTCATCCTCTATTTGATATTAAAGGCCATGATTTAGAAATAGTTGTTCCTGTAGCTCCTTGGGAAGCTGCATTAGGTGCAAAAATTCCTATACCTACAATAAAAGAAAAAATCTTGTTAACTATTCCGGCGGGAAGTCAGGCAGGACAAAAGCTACGTATTAAGGGAAAAGGGTTAGTTAGCAAAAAGGTCAGCGGTGATTTATATGCAATTTTAAAAATTGTGATGCCACCTAAACCCGATGAAAAGATACGCGAATTATGGCAACAAATTGCAGATAGCCAGACCGATTATAATCCACGTAAAGACTGGGAGAATAAATAATGGGTCAATTAACAACAACAGTATTTACTGTCACTGAGTTTTGTCATCATACGGGAATATCAAATGATGAGCTCAAAGAGTTTGTAGCTCTTGGGGTGATCGAACCGCTAGAAATTGAAACTGAGGAGTGGTTTTTCGATGATAATGCTATTGTGGTGACACATCGTGCATTAAAACTTCATAAAGAACTCGCATTAGATTGGCATGGTATCGCCATAGCACTGACTTTATTAGATGAAAATGAACAGTTAAAACAAGAAAATAAGCAATTACGTCAGCAGTTAATGCGTTTTATAAATGAATAAAGATCAATAAAATAGCCACTAAATGAGTTAAAGATTTTTAGTGGCTATTTTTATGCCACAGTTTTATTGTTAACTCACTACTTTAAAACACTTTATTTATTGATTTTAATAATTATTTCCCTCCGTAGCCTTCTCTAATTTCTAAAACTACCATGCTATATAAATGAACAAAATAGCGATGTGATCACATATATACCCATAACCATTAGGTTATTATTCTCATAATAAAAAAATTATTTAATGCTGCTTTTTTCATAAGATATTTATCTTTCGTAAGGGAAAAATAATGAAGTCGATCCAAACCAATAAATTAATAGAATGGCGTAGAACGTTTCACCAGTTTCCAGAAATTGGCTGGACTGAATTTGTAACGACAGGCACGATCATCAGCATATTGAGAGAGATGAATATTGAGGTAAAAGCGGGGCCTCATATTATTTGTCGAGAAAGCATTTTAGGTAGAGATGAAAAATTAGTTAATGAAGCTATCAAAATAGCTGAAGAAGAAGGGATCAGCACCGAGTTATTAGTTGAAATGGATGGTTTAACAGGGTGTATGGCAATTATTGATACAGAAATTCCGGGGCCTACATTTACTTTTCGTTTCGATATTGATTGTGTTTATGTCCAAGAGTCAAATGATGATACACATCTACCTAATAAGCAGGGATTTGCTTCATGTCGTTCTGGATTAATGCATGCATGTGGTCATGATGGGCACACTGCAGTAGGACTTGGCTTAGCACATTGGTTAAAACAGAATATTCACGCTTTACGTGGGAAATATAAATTAATATTCCAACCCGCAGAAGAAGGAGTGAGAGGTGCAAGAGCAATCAGTGATAGTGGAATATTAGATGATACCGATTATTTTATGGGTATGCATATTGGATGTAATTTGAAAAAAGGTGAAATAGCACTCGATCCTTTTGATTTCCTTTGTACTACTAAATTAGATATTTCTTTAAAAGGTAAAGTCTCTGATGCCACGGATGAGCCTGAAAAAGGAAATAATGCTTTAGCTGGGGCATGTTTTTTAGTTAATGAAATATTAGCCATACCAAGACATGGTAAAGGTATGACAAGAGTGAATGTTGGCACTTTAATTGCGGGTGAAAATCGTAGCCTTATTCCTAGTTCCGCGAAAATGCAATTAGAAGTTCGAGGACAAGATGCCGAAATAACGCAATATTTGTTTGATAATATAAAAAGATATGTCGATGCTGCCGCAGTTGCTTATCAATTAGACACAAAAATAGAAATTACTGGTGAAGCAACAAACTTCAGAAATGATCCTGAAATGATAAACATCATGCAAGGTGCTATTAATTCACACCCAGAATTAGTCAATATCACATTACCTTTAGGGGGAAGTGAGGATGTTTCATTAATGGTAAGAAGAGTACAAGAGAAAGGGGGAAAAGCGATATTCTTTTTGGTGGGTGCCGACCAAAGTGATGGGCATCATAAAGAAAAATTTGATATCGATGAAGAAGCACTTTCCATCGGCTTAACACTTTTTACTGAAGGTATCCTCTCTATCCTTAATATGTAAAAATAATAAGAAGGTCTATTCTATTTATCTATATTACATAGAATAAGACCTTAGTGTTTATTTAATTGGAATTGAAAATAAAGAGGCTTCTGGTTGATGCTCTTTAATAAACTCAATATAGAGCTGTGTCTCATGCTCGGTCTTTTTCGAGGTGAAAAAAAAGATATTACTCGTAATAGTGGGTGTGAATTCTCGATAAACAATATCTTCTGTTTCAATAATAGGAAATGAATTAATTAAACTCACTCCTAACCCATTTTTTACAAATGTCATTGCTGTGTTTTGATCAGAAACTTCAGCAATAATATTGGGCTTAGATTTTGATTTATTGAGTGCTCGATCAATAACTGTACGACCAATATTATTTTTAACTAAAGCAATAAAAGATTGTTCATGTAAATCATCAGGTGTAATGATATTTTTTGTACATAGCTCATGTGTTTTAGGGATTGCACAAATAATTTGAGTTTCTCTCATCGGAATTTGAGTCAAATTATAATTGCTATTAATGGTCATATTATCAGTAATAACAATATCAGCTTGTTCTTTTGCAATTAAAGAAAGTAGTTGCTCACTTCTAGATATTTCTAAGTGGACATTAATTTGATATGTTTTGATAAACAGAGCAGTGACCTGATTGATAAAACCATAGGCTAATGTTGGTGGAACTAGAATTCTTAGACTCCGTTTTTTTTCTTGATGATGAAAATGGCTTAATCGGCTGAAAGATTCAGCGATATTGGCGATTTCTTCATAAAGCAATAAGGCATCAGAGTTTGGTATTAATTTATTATTTTCACGAGTGAATAACTTTTTACCACAACGTTTCTCGATCTGATTTAATGTCTGGCTTACCGCTGGTTGAGAAATACCTAGCTGCTCAGCTGCATTAGTGACACTTCCCTGATCAATCACGGTTTGTATAATTTCAAGGTCACGTAAAGTTGCCCATCCTACTGACCAAGAAGTTCTTTTTATATTAATTGCCATTGTGTTTTTTGTTTTAGTCAGTTTATCTTGTGTTAGATTATACAGTTAATAAGTTGATTATTAAATAATAGCGATGATAGAAAATTTATAGAGCAAAAAGATAAGGATAACTCATATAAAACCTCTTGTTAGGGTATTACAGATGCTTTTATTTATCGCAATATAAAACAATTAACAAAGGTTGTTATGGTATGCAATATATCGTTATTATCTTTAATATCAAAAACTGTTTTTATAAATAACGTAATTTTTAATCACATAATAAAAGGTTGTTAATAACAAATTATTTTTCCTTTTATTTGTATTTTAAATGAATCTTTTAATAAATCTTATTAATATTAATATGATGCATATAATTAATGTTTTTATTTTAAAATATAATGGTCATTGAGATATAAATCACGGAAACCCACGCTTTTTCATTGTTAATATTTTGCATCAAATTATCTATCTGGTTTTTTATTTTGACTCTAAAAAGATACTTAATTGATCTACAAATTATAAATAACAAGCAAATGGGGAGTTTTATGTCTTTATTCAAAAAGGGTATTATTGCCTTATCCGTTAATATTGCATTAGTTTCTTCAGCTTTAGCCTGTACAACGTTGTTAGCAGGAAGTGAAGCAACAAATGATGGTTCGTTGATTATTGCTCGTAGCGCAGATAGTGATGCATTAAAAGCACAACATTTTGTTATTCATCCTGCTAAATCGAATCAAACGGGTATTTACAGTACCAAAGAACATAACGGTGCTAATAATTTTACATATCCATTACCTAAGAATTCATTACGCTATACCACTGTACCGAATTGGAAAACACAACTTCACGGTGCAACGGGATTTAATGAACTGGGTGTGGGTGTCAGTGGTACTGAATCTATTTTTGCTTCACCTAAAGCACTCTCTTTTGATCCCTATGTTGAAGAAACTGGGATAACTGAAGATGATATTCCAGATGTCCTGCTTTCAAGAGCAAAAACAGCTCGTGAAGCCGTGGAATTATTAGGTAGTATTATTGAAAAGCAAGGTGCTGGTGAAGGATTTGGTGTTGCTGTTGTTGATAAAAATGAGCTTTGGTATTTAGAAACTGGAACTGGACATCATTGGATCGCACAAAAATTACCTAAAGATAAATACTTTGCAACAGGAAACCAAGGTCGATTACAACACTATGATATTAATAGTAATGATGTTTTAGGCTCTAAAAATCTCGTGGAATTTGCTGTTGAAAAAGGGCTTTATAATCCTGAAAAAGAAGGGGCATTTAATTTTTCAAAGGCTTATACACGAGATGACGAACGAGATCGTACTTATAATGATCCGCGAGTATGGATTATCCAGCAACAATTTAATCCATCATTAAAACAAGCTGTGGATGATGGTCGTAATTTCGCACCTTTATTAACGCCAGAGAAAAAAGTATCTGTTGAAGAAGCTAAAGCGATGTTACGTAATCACTTTGAAGGAACAGAGCACGACCCATATACCAATGGATTAAATGGTAAAGAGCCATGGCGCCCAATTAGTGTATTTAGAACTTATGAAGCGCATGTCATGCAAGTCCGTCCAGAACTTCCTCAAGCAATAGGAGAAGTCACTTATGTAGGATTAGGTATGGCGGATTTAACTGCATTTGTTCCGTATTACAGTGGATTAAAAGCTTATCCGCAACATTATGGAATAGGAAGCAATCAAGCAGATAATGATTCTATTTACTGGAAATATCGTAAGTTACAAACATTAGTAATGACAGATTATCCAAAACTCGCACCAATAGTGAAAAAAGCTTATCAAGAGTGGGAAGCAAAAACTGCATTAGAGCAAAAAGAAATGGAAGCTAAATATCTCACTATGGTGAAAACAGATAAAACTGGTGCAGATAAAATGCTTAATGAATTTAATCTACGAGTCATGACAGATGCTGAAAAATTAACTGAAAACTTAATGAATGAATTGTTTACAGTAAGAACAAAAGATATTCAAGACGATATTTTCTTTGCTAATAAGTCTAAGAAAGATTGATAGAAGAGAAGTATTTTAGATATCTATTTTAATAGAAAGATCCCAATTCTATTGGGATCTTTTTTGTAGATAAAACTTATTAAAGAACAGGAATATAGTAGCTAATTTTTTGTAAGTATTGTTCACTTTGTTCAAGTAATTTATCGTAACTCATAGATTTTTTCAGCGTATATTGTTCAATATCAGGGCCAGGCCTACGTAATAAATTCATTTTTGGTAATACTTTAGTATATACCGTGTAAATAATATCATCGTAACCTGTTAATGAGTCTAAAATTTCATCCATATCAAAAGTAATTGCTAAGTAATTACCACTAGGTAATTCTAATTGTGACATTGACGATAGATTAGATGTTGTTGATAATTTTTCTTTATCAACGGCGGTACTATAAATGTACATCGTATCTTCTAATGTACTCGCAGATGCTCGATGCATTGCATATAGCTCTGTGGGTATTGTATGTAGGTCCTTTAAAAATTTACGCCAAAATTCCTTTCTAAATTTTTTCTTGTCTGAATTCCACGTTGAAACAGGTTTGTTGTATTGGTGAGACATACCCGCTAATTTTAAGGAAGGAAAGGTAACGACTTCATATTTAGCACTAAGTTCAACAGTTTCTAGTGCAGGGAAAATCAGCTCACTAATATCCCAACCCGGCTTTTTTCTGTATTCGGAAGGCGTAATATTAAACTGTTTTTTAAATGCGCGACAAAATGTTTGTTGAGAGTCAAACCGATATTTCAATGAAATATCAAGCAGGCTACAACGCGTTATGCGTAAAGCATAAGCACCGCAAGATAAACGGCGGGCGAGTATGTATTTTCCTAAAGATATTCCTGTATATGCTTTAAATAAACGCTGAAAATGCCATTTTGTATAACCTGATTTTTCAGCAACAATATCCAGTGATAAGCTTGAATCAAGATTTTGCTCAATCCAAACAATAATATCTTTAACAACATTCTCTTGAAGCATGAATATTCCTATTCTTTTTCTCTATCGATATTTTTCAATAAGATCGACTTAATTTATTGAACTACAATAAATTTATATGTTCTAGGATAGTAGCATATCGTATAGTGATAATTACACTGAATAAAGTAAAATAGACAGATATTAATGTAAAGTTATGTATTGTAATTTGTTTTAATTAAAATTAATTTTAATTAAAAGGTTGCATTTTAACTCACTCATCAATGATTGATGACTTTTTATTAAAATTAATCTTAAATTAAAATATTCATATATATTTTTAGTCTTAAAAAATGCGGAGATATCCTATTTTATATTTAAAAGATAAAGCCTAGCCTAAATTAATTAGTAAAATCTTACTTGGTTATTTTAGGAGATGTAAATGAATAAGTTTTTTTCTATTTCTGCTATTGCATTAGTTTCTTCATTAATAACAGCTCCTGCTTTGGCAGCTAAAACGGATACTTATAACTGTGAAGGCCAAAAAATCAGGGTTTCTTTCCCTACTGAACAGCTAGCTGTTATGTATTACAGCGATGAAATTATTGTTTTAAAAGAAGCTATTGCGGCTAGTGGTGCTCGTTATGTTGGTGAGAATTTCCAAATTTGGGGTAAAGGCAAAGGTGAGTTTAATTTAGCAACGATTTCAGAAGATGATGCAGTAAATGGACGTGTTGCTGAAGATAAAGGACGTACTTGTAAATTAGTAAAATAACGTAGAAGTGAGTCATAAATAAAAAAATTAAATAAATATAGTAAAAATTGAAAATAAAAACGATTAGTATCGATAAAATAATAACGCATTTTTTATCACACAAATAAATTGGGCATAGGAAATAAATCATTTATAAAGACAGTGTTATTGTGATTTTCACTGTGGTGATCAATGGTAGGACTCTTACCTATTACGGCTAATTTGATTATACTAATAGAGATTAGTATGAAATCTACTTATTTTTATTTTTTAAAACAAAAAATAAATTTAGGTTTATCCACTTATCTGCAACGAAACAAAATTTATTGCGAGTTTATATGAAATCTTACCCTTAGCTAGTCTCAACATTAATTTTTAAAAGCAAAACTTAAAAATAGACATTGCTGTGCAAATTGGCAGGTAATGTGTTATCAAAAATTAATAAAAGACAAAATTTAATGAAAATTAAAAACTCAAGAAAATATAATGTATCATTACCAGATAATAGAATTTTAACGTGGTATGAATCAGGTCCAGAGCAAGGTAAGCCAGTATTATTTTGTACTGGTGCAGGTATGAGTGGTTTATTAGGAGTCGAAGTTGACCTTTTAAATAAGCTTAATATTCGGTTGATTACACCCACTCGCCCTGGATTAGGCGATTCCACCTTTGATCCTCAAAAGTCGTTAAAATCTTTTTCTAAAGATATTTTATTTTTATTAGATCATCTTCGTATTAAAAATATTAATGTAATGGGGTTTTCACAAGGTGCTGTTTTTGCTATGGCTCTTTGTGTTTATTGTCATGTTGATAAATTACTTATTGTCGCAGGACAAGATCAATTTGACTATCCAGATACACAAAATAAGCTAACAGATGATGTTGTTAATATGCAACGTCAAGCTGTTGGATCACCAGATTCGTTAACCAGTTGGATTAAGCAAAATATAACAGCCAAGTGGTTAATGGATTTTATTCTAAATTATAGTGCCGATGTTGATTTGGCTATTTATAAATCAATTGATTTTCTCCCAGTTTATCAAGAATGTATGGTAAAAGCCTTTAAACAAGGCAATGATGGATATACTCAAGATTTGCTGATTACTATGCAACCTTGGGGATTTTCACCTGAAGAAATAAAGACACCAACAACCTTATGGTATGGTATGAAAGATACTAGTACAGTTCATTCTCCAGACTTTGGGGATTTATTATTTCAACGTTTTCCTAATGCTGAGCGGCATTTATGGCCTGAAGAAGGCGGTTCACTTCTATGGACGAAAACAGAAGAAATTTTATTAGAACTAGCTGATTAAGGTGATGTAGTACATTAATGATAGAGTAGATACTGGTTATCTTAAAAAAATAACAGTATCTACTTTTTTATTCATGTTCTTAAATTAAAATAATGAGATAGGTAAAATAGATAATTATTTTTATCTTATAATTATTTTCTAATTTGACGGGTGAAAAGTTTTTTTAAAATAAAGATGAAAATAATTTGCTATAAAATGAATTATATGACTTAATAGCGCCACTGGTTTGGAAGTACAGACCTATTTATGTTAGTGCAGTTTTAAGTAGTTCACCGTTTAGCGTTATCCATGATACCTCTTCGTTGCGAATTCCTTCAAATAGTGACCATAAGTAAAAATCCGAAATCAAACCGCAAACAATGCCTTATGGCAAAATAATTAATTAAAGGAAATCTTATGTCTAATACAATGACTGGTACAGTAAAATGGTTTAACGATGATAAAGGTTTTGGCTTTATCACTCCTAAAGACGGTAGCAAAGACGTATTCGTACACTTTTCAGCGATCCAAAGCGATAGCTTCAAATCTCTGAAAGAAGGCCAAGAAGTTTCATTTTCTATCGAAAATGGCGCTAAAGGACCAGCAGCAGCGAACGTAATCGCTCTGTAATTTACTGTATATATTGCTTAATGCAATATGGATACAAGTAAGATCTAAAAAACCTCACTTCGGTGGGGTTTTTTTATATCAATTTCTAGTATTATTTAAATTTGAAGTATATTTATTAAAGCGTATAAAAAATAGTTTTATTAAAGTTATGTAAGTATTTAATGTAAATTATTTAAAATTCTATAAAGTTATTTACTTTAATGCCTAATAATTTTTACAGATAAATAAATTAATGGATAAATTAATTCTTATAATGGCAAAATAAAGGCATTAAGACATTGCCTTCTCAATCAAAAGAAAGAAAAAAACTTTATTAGAATAAAAAATATCAGATAAATCATAAAAATAATTTAAGATAAAAATTAAATTAATATTTAGTGACTTATCTTAAACAATTGCTGTCTAATTTAATGTGGCTTAAATGCTTTTTAGTTCCTAAAGGACAAACTTGTGTACGCTAAAAATGTTTTCTCATTGCATCTATTACATCCAAAATATATCTTAACTTGGTTTGGTGTCTTTATTCTTTTTTTATTAGTACAACTTCCTTATGCTTGGTTACTTTTTTTAGGTAAATATCTTGGGTTGTTATCTCGTTTCTTTGTCAAAAGAAGAGTCTCGATCATAAAGAAAAATTTAGAATTATGTTTCCCTAATAAAGATGAAAATGAAATTAACAAGCTTGTTATGGATAATTTATCGTCACTAGGTGTCGCATTATTTGAAACGGGCATGGCGTGGTTTTGGAGTGACCGCCGATTAAAAAATCTCTTTGAAGTACAAGGGATCTCCAATTTTACTGATGCAAATGATAAAAAAGCTGGAATTTTATTAATTGGTATCCACTCTATGTCTCTAGAGCTGGGTGGGCGCATTATGGGGCTCTGTTTTCCTGTGAATGCGATGTATAGACCACATAATAATAAAGCGATGGAGTTTATCCAAACTAAAGCAAGATGCCGTTCAGATAAGGGCATGATAGATAGACGCAACTTAAAGTTTATGGTTATGGAGTTAAAAAAAGGGAAGGCAATTTGGTTTGCTCCTGACCAAGATTTTGGTTTAAAAGGTACAACATTTTCTCCATTCTTTTCTGTTGAAAAAACATCAACTTCAAAAGGAGTTGCTATATTAGCAAAACTATCAGGGGCACCTTCTTTAACTGTTACTTTGGTCAGAAATGAAAATCAGAAAGGTAAAAAATACAGTTTAATCATTGGTAAAGAATTGATTAATTATCCTTCTGAAGATATTCAAAATGACACAGATAGAATGAATAAGTTGATTGAAACCGAAATTATGCGAGCACCAGATCAATATTTATGGGCTCACCGCCGTTTTAAAACTCGACCAGCAGGTGAAGCCAGTTTTTATAATTAATTATGAATATATTATATAAAAAAAGACCAACACATGATGTGTTGGTCACAGTAAATACTGGAAGCAATGTGAGCAATGTCGTTGTGAAAAACCAAGTAAAACACTCAACTATTCACAAGGTAAAAGATAATCATTATCATTTGAATTGTCAACCCTAATATTTGTATGGATTTGGAAGATAAAGATAGGGGATACAAAGCAAAGATAAGAAGATAAAAAATTTTATAAATAAGTTAAAACAGAGTTAGCAGATATAGAAATAAACTATATCTGCCTAATATATTATAACCATAATAGAGAATACCATTTATATAATAATGAATTCTAACTCTTGGAAAATATATACTCGTTATTTAATAATAAATATTATTTCTATTTGATAGAATTTAATGTTTATTAAAAATATAGGATTTTAAACTTACTATATTAATTGTATACAATATCCATTATTCCTACATTTTCTTTGATCCAATTTATGCTCATTGAACCTTTATTTTCACCTAATTGAGCATTAAACATTTTATTGGGTTCGATTTTATGTAAAGTTTCTTCCATTTCAGTTCCATTCCAACAATTTGCTTTAAAAGTATTTCCTACTGAGTCGGTCATACAATTCCCCTCTACAATTGAACCTGTAAATGTAATTGTTCCTGAACCGATTACTTTATTATTATTTGCCATAGTTGGAGTTGATAATAAAAGTGCTAAACAAGTTCCGATAATAAAATTCTTTTTCATTTTATATTTCTCAAATATTCTTTCTTTGGTTAATTTCTTGATTTTTTTTCTGTGTACGATGAATAAATATCTTTTCGTACCGAGTTGATGGAAGAAATATTAGAGGAAAAAAATATATCAATCTGTAAAAAATCTTGATAGTTAATGACAGATAGATAAAGATTTATGAATGAATTTATGATTTTTGCAGTACACAACTATTAATATAAATTGATTGTTATTTATATAATTACTTGAAACTTAAGGATTAAATTTATTTTTGATTATTTTTGTTAATAAGTTAACTTTTTTTGATATTAGTTAAGTTACTTAATTTTTTAGTGATACATTTTGTCGTTAAAATAGAAAACTTATAAAATGAGTAATTTCAGAGTTCAAAAAAATTTGTCAAAGTATTACAAAGAAATGGTTATTAAGAATAAAAAAACCATCTTTATTCGATGGCTTTTAAATAGATAAGATAGAACTTGATATTGAAGGGAAGTAAATTATAGGTAATTGTCCATTGCAAAAGATATAACAAGCATAATATGTTTGTGCTATGGAAAAAAACAGGAAAGCACGTTTAGTTTGAAAATAGTGAGAGTTTAGCGATTGAGCATCTTAAGAGGATAATTGAGATAAAAATATCCCCGCACGAGGCGGGGGAAAAATTAAATATCTATCAGTGATGAAATACTGAAACCAATAGTAAGGGAAAAAGATATCAATCTGTAACAAACTTTAAAAAGAAATAATAAGAATAAAGTGAAGAGTTGGAATAATTTTCTGAAAAAATTAAATTTTGTTTGATTTTTTCTATTTAATTATTTGATTTTATTTGATTTTAATTTTCACTTAACAGTGAGGCTAAATGATATAAACTGAAATCATCTTGGTTTAACTATAAAGTTTGCATACATTTAGTTGAAAATTTTGATAATTTACTTCGTTGGTTAGAATAACAATATGCTTATTTATAATGAGATTGGAATTAAAAATAGACAATAATAAGATCTTATTATTGTCTATTTAAAAAAAATTAAAGAAAAATGTATATTTATCTGTTAGTTACCATTTTGTTACATCAATTTCATTGTTCTGATATGCCTTCGCAATATAAGAAAAGATATTGTTGCGTATATAAGGATTTATTTCTTTGGGATACATTTTCCAAGCTTGTTGTAAATAAGGTAACAACTCACTATCGATGTAATTTGAGCTCGATAATGCCTGAATTGCACCTAAGCAGATCTCTTCATTTTCGGAGATTGCGAGTTCATAAAATGCTGATGTTTTATCTTTTAAATTAAGATCATGAGAAGCTGCATAAATTGCACTTCTTATTATTTCTACGTTTGAGTGAGTAAAGAAGGGTTGGAAATCTTCAACTAAAACAGCTTTTAATTCGGCCAAAGAGTAACCGATAAAACGCAATGTATCTTCGCTATTCGTTACTTTAAGAATTGGGAAAAGGTTATCTTTGAAAAGAGAACATTGATCTCTATATTTAAAGTAAATAATAGGAATAACAATGTCTGTTTTTTCATCAAATGGAGCAACTAAAGCTTGCTGAATATAAGGCAATGCTTGTTCTTTAAAATAAGAGGCTAAAACATTTAACGAAACTTTATATAACTCAATATCTTCAGTTTGCAGTTGTTGTTCTAGAAAATATAAACTGCTGTTGGATAATTCAGGTAACTTAGTTAATGAGTTGATAGCACTAATTTTTTTTGTAATATCTTTATTATTTTTGGCAAAATGAAGTAACGTTTCTTCATTACCTCCCATTCGATGACCAAACCAGCTTGTATCATAGCCTAAAATCACTTCATCTAACCAACGTTCGTACCACTGTGTAAATGAAGTTTCATAGGAAAATATGTAAGGAGTATCTGAATTAACCCAATCAGATGTATATAAAATATGACCTTTATATTTACCATTGACCACTAATAAAAGATCGTATTCACATCCACAAGTACCTAAATAAAGCGTACCTTGATGAATTCTATCGCAAATAATATCAAAGTCTTCATCACTACAGTCTTCGGGGACATGACAAAGTGCTTTCCACTCATCAATATTCATTTTAGGTTTAAGTAAGCAGGGTAATGCACAATTTTGTACACCATTTCTATCTATTGCGTCATCAAAAGCATATAGGCCATAGTAAGGGCCTGCACCACCATAAGAGCCTGTACCACCATTGCCAATTTGAGTTACAAAGGCGATATAATCTTCGGGAAATTCACATCCAGCCTTTGCTTGTAGCTGGTTAACTTTCTCTATTGAGAGTGGAGAGCTTAGTTGATATTTATGATTGTCAGCACCAAACTCCTTATATTCATGATCAATACTAGTTGCTAGTACTAATTTCTTACGGATACGCTCGATAGGATTATCTGCATATTTTTTATTAAGTTGTTCCCATTGCTGCTTTGGTGTTAGCTCTTTATTTTTTCCAATGATGGTGGAAATAAAACCCATGATTTAAAATCCCTATTGATGATATGGTTTAATTATAACGTATTGATTTTATGATCCTTTTTATATATTGATAACCAAATACAATATTACTATCTTACGTTAGATTCACTATAAACTATTTTAGCTTTAACAAGATAATAGTATTTTGAAGGAAAGTATGTCCTCCATTTAGGGTTAAGTGGGTTATGGAATAATACAGATAAAAAAAAGACCAACGCTAGGAGAGTTGGTCAATAAATACTAGAAGCAATGTGAGCAATGTCGTTGTGAGAAACTGAGTAAAATACTCAACTATTCACGAGATAAAAGATAATCATTATCATTTGATGTGTCAACCCTAAGAAAGTTGCGGTTATTATTTATTCACACTAAAAGTCAATAAATTATCTTACTTTATAGAAACTAAAGTTGGAATTTTATTATTAATAACAACAAGATCACTACTTTCTGATTTAGTGTTTATCGTATTCTTAACAGCATTCATTTTTTTCATTTTATTGACTAAATCTTTAAAATGCTGAGAGCGTAAATGTATCGTTTTCTTAACCATGAATTTTCTCCTTATGAATTGTAGTCATAACAATAATAAGGATATTATTTAAATGCAAATGATAATCAATATTATTTAAAGTGTGTGATTTGATGGTAAAGTGCTTATGTTTAGGTAAATACTACGATTTTATCTGCTTTTTTGCATAAGTTTTCTTATCTTCGCTCTCTTAAAAGAGTGATATTATGAATAATAAAAGGAACTAATAGAGGATTTTGGCGATGGCATATGATTTAACGAAGAGATTAGTCATAGGGCTTTCCTCTAGTGCATTATTTGATTTAAAAGAATCAGATAATATTTTTCGCACACAAGGAGAGGAAGCTTATCGAAAATATCAACATAAAATGCAGGATGTATCTCTAAATAGAGGTGTTGCATTTCCTTTTATTAGTCGGCTTTTGAAGCTAAATAATATTAGACCTGACGATCCACTCGTTGAAGTTATTTTGTTATCTAGAAATGATCCCGATACTGGATTAAGAGTGATGAATTCTATTGAACATTATAAGCTAGGGATCACCCGAGCCGTATTTCTTCAAGGAAAATCACCTCATATTTATATTCCAGCATTTGATATTGAGTTATTTTTATCTGCTGATCATGACGATGTTTTACAAGCAATTAATGCAAATTATCCAGCAGGACAGATATTAGAAGGCCATGTTAATGATGATGATGCCGATGAATTAAGAATTGCGTTCGACTTTGATGGTGTGATCGCTGATGATGAAGCAGAAGTTATTTATAAAACTTCAGGGGAGTTGTCTCAATTTCACATGCATGAAGCTAAAATGGTTGATGTTCCTCATAATCCTGGGCCATTAAAAAAATTTTTACTGCGTATTTCTGATATTCAAAAATTAGAATTAGAAAAAGTAAAACAAGATCCTACATATATTCCATTGCTTAAGATCTCTATTGTTACTGCGCGTAATGCACCATCTCATAAACGTGTTATTAATACGATGAGAACATGGGGAATTTCTGTTAATGAAGCCTTTTTTATGGGGGGAGTAGAGAAAGCCAATGTTTTGAGAATTCTAAAACCTCATATATTCTTTGATGATCAAAAGCTGCATTTAAAATCATCATCTGAATTACCTTCTGTCCATATTCCTTTTGGAATAGCAAATAGAAAAATAGATAATAAATAATAAGTATTTAATTATTGAGTGTCTGATATATAGCATACACTCAATTTTTATTTTGTCTAATTATGTTTTTCCTTTAATTTAAATAATAACTTTATTAGAAACTGGATCTATTTTATAAAAGTAGTATGGTAGGTATTAAATAACTACTAAAAATTATAAATGATAAATATTTATAATTAATTTCAAGAGGTCTTAAATTTAATTTAAAGAAGGAAAATTGAAGTGGATAATAATCATAGATTTTTTTCTGACGAAGTGTGCCCTAAAACTGCATTATATGGTCAATTTTATGGTGATAATCACTATGCTGGCCGAGATTATGAGCGAAAAATATATTATGGAAATAAATTCCCAAAAACTAAAAAAGGTTTTTATTTTAAGAAATTAATGAATTTTAAATAATAGCAATACTAAGCAAGTAATATGGGATCATTTTAAATGTAGATATCAATATTTTTTAAATTGATACATATTTAAAAACAAGTTGATGATTGCGTAACTTATGAAATTTACTACGCTGAAAAATAACAGCGCAGTAAAAATTATTATTGAGTCTTTTCAATACCAATAGGTTGATAACCTTGCCATAAAGGTTTGAAATGTTCACCCGAATTATTTGGTATTAAATGAATGTAAAAATTACCGATTTTGCTTAATAAAATGCAATCATCAACATCTTTTAAATTGTCTTTATGTTGTTGCAGACTATTTACTAAAAGGGTCGCAATGGCCTTCTCTTTAGCTTCATTCGCTGATTTAGCAACAAATAAATCAAATTCATGCAATTCAGCGAGATTTGATGGATGATAGCCTCCCACATTAACAAAATATAAATTATCGTTACTATCGCTAGGTTTATCACTAAGAGTGATATTAAATCCATCAACCCAAGTGATTTCTGCATAACCATCAATATGTACTTTGTCTTTATCTCCAAACCATGCTTCTCTTAACGCAGCCCAAGCATCTGTAGGTTTTTCTGCCACAACAAATTGGATATCGTGAACTTCAATATTTGACTTACCGGCATTACCACCAATGTAGAACATAAATAACTTCATTGCTTTTCCAACTTTTTATTTTGTTATCGATATGTAATTTATTATATAGCCATTTTAGGAGCAAGTGTAAAATGAAACAATAGATAAGATCATGAGCGTGAATGTTGAGTATTAGTGCTTGATCATAATTAGAAAAACCTTCCTTATAGTTATAAGGGCAATCTGTTTTTAAATACTGCGTGTAATTTTGACGCTAATACTTACTTTAAATTGATATTATTATTTCTTGCCCACTTTTTTAATCTCCCATTAGCGTTGGCATAAGGTGAAGATGTGTTAAATGAGATCATTCGACCCATCGTCCATTTTTTGTACCATGGTTTACCATACAAAACATCATCAGTTCGCTCATCAATAAGCGCCACAATTTCATTTTTTACAGCCCGAAGTTCAGCTATTAACGAGTCATAATTTAACTCACTGTAATCTGAGTAAAATTTTTGAGCAAGAAGACCAAGTTGGTTCCATTTATAACTAGTGTCTGGAAAATCGATAGGTAAACCTTTGGCATCAGATGTGATCCATTTTACAACAAGAGAATTCCATCCGAGCAAATACGAAACAAGATCACGAACACTCATTTTGGTTCCTTTGGCGTGCCCATCCATTGAGCGTTCCGAAGTAGTTTCTATCGGGATTACATCAAGATAACTAATTAATTTATTGAAATTTTTATCAATAGCTAAAAGTAGTTCAACTTTTGTTTGTGGTACACTCATAAGAACTTCCATCTAATTAAAATAGCTGTGAGCCATTCGAGCTCGTGGATCAAAGCCTCGTTGTTTAAACATAAAGGTTGCTAATGCTCTTATTTCATGAAAGGTTGGTCTTTCATCTAAAGGTAAATGACTGGGAACACCCACTTGACCACGTAACGCTGAAAATGCACGGCTAAGGTAATCAGGTGCAACTTGTGTTGGATGATTAACTTCTTTACTCACCTTATTTGGAATACGAGTAGGTAGTCTATGCACAATATAAGGGCTTGCCACATTGTCACGGCTATTATCGATGATTTCCTTAAGTGCTTTGCCTATGGGGATCGCAATATGAGATGCCTCTTTATGTTGCACTTTTTGCCTGTGAATATAAATCATCCCGTATATTCCATTTAAAGGTTCTTCATACCATAAACACCCACATATGCCTTCTTTTGGGGCTTTGATATTATATTTTATGCGTGATACTTCAAGCCTTGCTTGTGTCGTCTGCAATGCCAGATCCATTGCTGTTCTTAACCAAGGTTCCGCGGACGCCCTAATTTTAGGAAAATCATCATAAGATAATCTTCTACGTTTTTTCCCATCGACTCTTTTCATTTTCTTACGTTCAGCTGGGTTATCGAACATAAGAGATTCACCCATTGCATAACTAAAAATTTTCTTTAGAAAGCTTACCTTACGATTTTGTACATTAGCAGAAGCATCGGCATGATATTCATTAATATAGCCATTTACATGTTCCAGTGAGATTTCATTTGTGGGGATATCTTTAAAAAAGATCTTAATTCTTTCTAAGTCATTAACCCAGTTACTAAGTGTACTGTCTGATGGTTTCTCATCATTCGTGATCCGCAAAAATAACTTATTTAAATGTTCTGAAAGAGGGAGAGCCTCCCCATATTGTCCTCCCGAGTCAATAATTAATGAGTTAACAGAAACACATTTTTCTGGTCGCATAATATTGTTGTATTCTCTGGCTATTGCGATAGCTTTTACTTTATCTGCACCAATGCATTTTCTTAAACCATTAGTTAATGTAAGGCGATATTGTTTAACTGATTTATCAAAATAAAGGAAGTCAGGTAGATGCCTAAACTCCTCTCTTCTTTGTCTACTGGCCATGATCACGAAGCCCTTATTAACTTATTGATATATGAAGAAATAACAGACTCGATACCCCAACGTTCTGATGAATATATCCAAACAGAACAATCAACGATTTTGCCTTTTAATAAGCCAGCTTCTACCCATTTTTTTATGGTTTTATTATCTGGAATAGAACCTATTTCAAATTATCGTTACAAAAAAGCTGAGAGTGATATCGATATATACCTAAAAATTGGGTTGGTGAGATTTATAATGATACTTTGAATGACGGAAATTCAGTTAAGGTCAATTATGATATTCGAGGCCGTTCTTTATATATGTTATCGGATAGGAATGAAATTGGATTAACAGAGATCCGTATACCTGCGGATAATCTTCTTGTCACTATAAATAATGGTGATAAATGGACTAGAATGAAAACAACAAAGAATGGAACAAGAATATATATTGTTGCAACCACAATGACGATTAAGAAACTATATTTGATTTAATTAAAACCAAATTTATTTAATTTAGAAAGATGATGCTTTTTTATGGAGTATCATCTTTCTTATAATAAGTTATGCGTTATTGATAATTAGTATGTTTTCTTTTTTTGTATAACAAGTGCAATTATCTGGAATATCTTTGTTTATAAAAGACATCGCACCTATGATAACGTTGTTACCAATGGTAAGTGTATTACCAATAATGCATGAATGGGCACCGATTTCAACGTTATCACCAATAATAATGAATCTCTTATCTTTGATTTCAGAATATCGAGAACCACCAACACCTATTGTTGTGTTTTGTCTAATGTGGCAATTTTCACCAATTGTAGCTAGACCTGTGATAATGACGCCAGATAAATGGGCAAATGATATCCCTGGTTTTATTTTTGCATTTAAATTAATTTCAGCTCCATATTTTAAAGATATCTTTCGATTTATATAATTTGCGAGTTTTGAATGAGTTTTATGATGTAAGAAACTGGCAATCCTCCACCAAAAAATAAAACGCCTATCATGGCACTTATAACTTCTTAACATAGCTCTACGCCATGAAAACTTTTTATCATTGGATTTAATCACTTCGACAGATAAACATTGCTTTAAAAATCTGTAACTAGTGTAGTCATAACTATCCATTGCTGTATTCCAAAATAAATTTTTATATAAATTAATTGTATTTATGTTCTTAAGAGTTATGTACAGTATTTTTACTATATAGAAATTGCTCTAACTTCTCAAACAAATCCCTTGCCACATCCTCTGTCATATAGGTTCTCATTGGCTCCCGTCTAACGTTCTTCATTTCAAACGTATTCTCATCAAACCTTGGATCAGAAAAGATAATGTCCATAAACAGATAACCATAAGGGTTGTCTGCTGATAAACGAGCCTCTTCTAACTGAGCAATATATTCCGCATTATTGATTTCGAGTTTAATCATGGTATCGCCTATTTAACTGTGTTTTTATACAGTATTTTATATAAGGTAACGAACAGAATAGCAAGGAGAAAAGGGCAATTTTATGAGCTAAAGAAAGGGGGATTTTGAGAGGTGATTTGTCGTCGTTTTACCCCAGTTTTACCCCTATTTTACCCCGCGCAAATTCTAGGCATAAAAAAACCAACCATAAGCGGTTGGTTTTTCTAAGGAATTTTGGTCGGCATGATAGGATTTGAACCTACGACCCCTGACACCCCATGACAGTGCGCTACCAGGCTGCGCTACATGCCGTTTGTGCTCTGTATATTACTGTTTTTGACTGCTAAAGCAACCCTTTGCTAATTAAGTGACGTAATTTTATACGTCACTTAATAGTGCTAGCGTTCAATAAAACGCTTCTGCTCAGCCAGAACTTGCAGTAATAATTTTAAATCAGGTTTTGCAGAGCTGATCTCTTGTCCTGATTTATCAAATAAAGCATACCGGCCATTCTTATCTATCAACAAAGTATTATCTTGTAAAAAGACGACAAATGCTTCTTCATCACCTGTAAAAATCCATGGATGATTACGGGTGCTTGCGAATAAATCTTCACCTTGTGAATAGTTATCAGCTGGACTTATGACATGTAAAACATGCTGCATCAAGGTTGTCATAATATCTTGATGGCTTGTCATTCGATCAATAACCTGTGGCGTCATATTTGGCCAATGTATCATCAATGGCACTTGTGACTGGCTTAAATTAAAGGTGGTCTTATTTGAAAGCCATTGATTAATCTGCTTATTATTGTTGTCTTGATGATAGCTAGAAGTGACAACTACAACAGTATTATCTAGCACTTTGGTTTCTTGTAATGTCTTAAATATTGTCTCAAGTTGATCATTTAATGTGGTGCGTTGAGACGCATTATTGGTGTGACCATTAATTTGTAAGAAAGAGAACCAAGGGGTTGTTTGGCTGTTTTTGATCAGCCAATTGCTCCAACTATCAATTGTGGCATTGTTATCACCACTGCGTGATGTTGGGAGGGAGAAATCTGATAGTACAGCTTGTTTAAACAGTGGTGTTTGGAAACCATTAGTTGAAAACATTGCTAATTGGTAGTTCCGATAACTTAGTGCATTGAAAAGTGCAGAGTTTTTTCTGCTACTTAATACACTGTCTAAATAAGAAGGTGAAATACCATAAAATAGGCCAAATAATGCAGTATCATTATTAATGCCTGATGAATAATGCTTTGAAAAATAAAGATTATTCTGTGCAAACTGTTGCAGGCTTGGTAATTCTGGCACTTCTTCGTTACCTAAACCATCGATGACAACCACCAGCAAGTTATAAGAATAGGTATCCTTGGCATAGATTAATGGAGCAAGAGGATAGGTGATCCCTTGTGCTGCTGGATTACCTTCACTGATAACACGTTGCTCATATTCTGATTGATTAATAAAACCATGACGTTCAAGGAATTTACGCGCCGTCATTGGATACGATAGCGGTAAATTAGCTCGTTGCATGGTGATTGGGCGATAGAAGTTAGCATCAGCCCAAATTGACATAGAGTGAGATAATATAAAGCAAGTAATAAAGACACCAGCTAATGGTTTACCCCAACGTTGGCGATTTAAGCTACGTAATTTTTGCCAACTCCATGTTGCAAAAAGCATTTCAATAAGAAAAATGATGGGAATGCCAATAAAGATAAGTTGCCATTCACGCGCCATTTCACCTTCATCTGGATTAATTACAAGATCCCAAACAAGTTGAGTCAAATGGAGTTGAAATTGCTGGTAAACGGCGATATCAAAAATAAGGATAGTTAATCCAGCACTGGCAAGGGCACAGGAAATAACTCTAAGTAGCCGTTGAGAAACCACTACGAAGGTGAGAGGGAAAAGGATGAGTATATAGATAGCAAAGACAATAAAACTAAAATGTCCCATCCAACTCACAATAGCGTAAAAACGACCAGCAAAAGTTGCAGGCCAATCAGAAATAAACAGGTAACGGCTCCCAAGCAGTAAGCTTAGAATAATATTAAATAGCGCAAACCAGTGACCCCAACTGATCATTTGGGATACTTTTTCACGATAGGACTGAGGTCTCGTTACCATGTCTATAAATAATTTTTCTATGTTTATTAGTGAATATTGCCTTCATCAATTGAAGCACGCAAGGCGTGAACAAAAGAATCAGCAATCAGCATTCGTTGAGCAGGGGCAATACTTGTATTGATTAAGTTTGTCACCATGTTCCCCAACACCATCAAAGAAAGATCTGTAGGAGTATGATGTTTTTCAAGAACGCTGACAAGTTCTGCAAGTAATTGCTCAACTTGTTCATCACTATAACGGGATTTTTGTGGCATAAAATCTGAATTCCTACTAAATGAATAAAACGCTATATATTACCGTATTACTAGGCCTTTTTCCGCTATTAAATTAATTAATTTTCCCTTGATACTGAAAGTAGGGAGTGTTTGAATACGCGCACGAGAAAGAGACGCAATAGAAGAGGACGACCATGAGTCTAGATATTAACCAATTAGTTTTGCATCAACTTATTAAGCGAGATGAGCAGACATTAGAAGTTGTGCTACGTGATTCACTCTTAGAAATTGAACCCGTTGTTCAGGAGATGATTGAAGAGTTGCATCGTGTATACAGTGCAAAAAGTAAAGCTTATGGTCTGTTTAATGAAGAAAGTGAATTAGCAGAAGCGCTGCGCTTACAGCGTAAAGGCGAAGAAAACTTTTTAGGTTTTTCACGAGCAGCAACCGTGAGACTAAAAGATGAATTAGCAAAATATCCTTTTGCAGAAGGTGGCACCGTTCTATTTTGCCACTATCGCTATTTAGCGGTGGATTACCTTTTAATTGCTGTACTTAGTAGTTGTAACAGTATGTGGGTAAATGACAGCCTTGATGTGTCATCAACGCGCTATTTAGATATTCCTCATGCAGACATTATTGCTCGTATCGATTTAACTGAGTGGGAAACGGCTCCTGACTCTTTACGTTATTTAACATTTTTAAAAGGTCGTGTTGGACGTAAAGTCTCTGACTTCTTTATGGACTTTTTAGGTGCTCAAGAAGGTTTAAACGCTAAAGTTCAAAATAAAGGCTTATTACAAGCGGTTGACGATTTTTGTGAAGCCTCAGAAATGGGCAAGCAAGAGCGTCAAACTTGTCGTGAGCAAGTATATAGCTACTGTAACGAGCAATTACAATCGGGCGAAGAAATTGCCTTAACAGAGCTTGCCGAAGAATTACCGTCTTTGGGCGATCAAAACTTTGCTCAATTTACTGAAGAAAAAGGCTATGAGTTAGCTGAAACATTCCCCGCAGATCGCAGTACGTTACGTCAACTGATGAAGTACTCAGGAAGTGGTGGTGGATTAACTGTGAATTTTGATGCGAAATTATTAGGGGAGAGAATATTCTGGGATCCAGCAACAGACACGCTCACCATTAAAGGTACACCGCCTAATTTACGTGATCAGCTACAACGTAGAGCATCAGAAAAATAATTAAATAGTAGAAACAAATAACGCCACATTAAGTGGCGTTATATGCTCGGCGTCCCGAAAAATAAAGCTCGAAGGGTGGCTTATTAAGCGCGCAGGAAGTCGATATGAGTAATTTTTGGTTTATACTCGTGACGTTGCACTGCTTTAACTTTAACTTTAGTTTCTTTGCCATCGATAACCAGGTTTACGAAATCTGAATAGAATTCTGATTTGTGTTCTTGGTTGATAACTTCGTTGTGATCTAAATCGATAGCGATTGGCTCTTCATTTCCGCCATAAACGATAGCAGGAAAACGGTTAGCCACACGCAGGCGGCGGCTCGCACCCTTACCCTGCTCTTTACGTACAGTTGCTTTGATAGTTAACATCTTTTTTCTCTTATAAAAAAGAAAGAAAATACATACTTGTTACAGGCGACCCAGCAACAAGCTCGAGATTTGGTTTATCTAAAAATAGATAAAGCGGGGCGCATTTTAACGAAAAAGTCCTCTAACAGCAAATATAAATCCAGATTAATACAAGGTATCTGCTTTTCGGTAGCGGCCTGCATAGTCAAAAATCTTATTTCTTATCTTCCAGAAGCTCTCTTTTTTACCTTTATGGGCGACAATAAAGTCGGGGTGACGTAACAAATCAAACTGTTTAATAATGTCGTTGGCATTATGCCAAACAAAAGGAACACCTGGTGCGCGTTGATGTTCACGTAAAAATTTTAATTCAAATACTTTTCGTTGAGCTGGGGTGGTTAATCGAAAACGTTCAGAGACAGACGTGCCTTCTTCATCGTAATAATTAATTTCTAACCATTCACCTTTAACATCATTTCCTGGCTTAAATTGCATTCCACCACAGCGTAGAACTAATGCCCCTTTGAGTTTTAATGCCGCTTTGAGCATATCATCAGGATCAACCAAGATCTCATCGCAATGAACACAGCGACGTGCTGCAATATCATTTTCTTCATTACAATGAGGACACAATTTAAAGCGGAAACGAAATTCACATTGCTGTTTTTGCCCTTGTTCATTGAGTTCCCAACCTTGGCAACGGCGACCATAGTGTTCAATGATATCCCCATCAGCATCTACAATTCCCCAAAAGGTATTGGCAAATTGGCAAATAGGACAAAAAACTTGTACCGGCTGACTATTTGGATTGGGTTTTTTAGTACCAACTTCGGGTAGATAGAGATCATGAGGATTACCTGCATAATCTAAAATCAGGCATTCTGTTTTTCCTGCAAATAATCTTAATCCCCGTCCTACAATTTGTTGGTATAAACTCACAGACTCAGTGGGGCGTAAGATAGCAATTAAATCAACATGAGGTGCATCAAAACCTGTTGTTAGTACGGCAACATTGACCATATAACGTAATTGTTGCTGTTTAAAACGGGTAATAAGATCATCACGTTCATAAGAGGGGGTATCCGCACTGACTAATGCTGCTTCATCTTGTGGTAAAAGAGAAAGGATCTCTTTTGCATGTTCAACTGTCGCCGCAAATATCATTACTCCTCGGCAATTTTGCGCATATTCAATAATTTGAGCGACAATATGAGGCGTAATACGTTTTTGTCTCTTTATTTCACGGTTTAGATCTTCCTCATTAAATATCCCATTTTGGCTTGTTCTTACTTGGCTAAAGTCGTATTGCAATATAGGCATATCTAGGCGAGTTGGTGGAACTAAAAAATGATTGCTTATCATATAGCGCAAAGGCAATTCATAGATACAATCGCGGAAAAAGCAGTTTTCATCGCCTCTGATCATACCGTGATAATGATATTGATAAATCCAACCTGTAGGTAAACGATAAGGTGTTGCAGTTAATCCTAAGATACGTAATTGTGGATTAATAGATTGCAATTGTTTAATGACTTGCTGATATTGGCTATCTTCAGACAAACTAATGCGATGGCATTCATCAATAATAAGAAGAGAAAAAGTATCACTAAACCGCGATAAATTACGGGCAACAGATTGCACACTACCAAAAACAACTTTCCCGCTACTCTCTTTTTGTTGTAAGCCAGCAGCAAAAATATCTGCAGATAGACCATAAGCCTCATATTTGCTATGGTTCTGTTCTACTAACTCTTTTACGTGTGCTAACACCAATACACGTCCGCGTGCTCTTTTAGCGAGTTCTGCAATCACTAAACTTTTCCCTGCGCCAGTAGGTAATACAATTACCGCAGGTGTATTGTGTTGGCGAAAATAAGAGATTGTCGCATTAACAGCGTCAAGTTGATAAGGTCTGAGTGTAAAAGCCATAACTCTGCATAAGAAATCAAACGAGGCGTCAGCGTAACATTTTTTTATAGGTAGCGCGAATAAGGGAGGAGTAAAGAGCGTGATAGTTTATTTATAAATTAATTAGTTGTTTTATTGTTAATATTCATTTTTAATAGATACCTCATATCAGATGGTATTCTTCCATTTTTCAGAGAAATTCATGCGATTAGATAAATTTTTATCCCAGCAATTGGGTATTAGCCGTAGCTTGATCCTTCGTGAATTAAGAGCAGGGCTTGTAACAATTGATGGCGAAATGGTGAAAAGCGGTTCAACCAAAATTGCACCAGAGCAAGAAGTAGCTTACGACGGTAATGTCTTAACTCAAATTTTAGGGCCTCGCTACTTTATGTTGAATAAGCCAATTGGCTATGTATGTTCAACAGACGATCCAGTTAATCCAACTATCCTCTATTTTATTGATGAACCTTTGGCTCATAAATTACATGCTGCTGGGCGTTTAGATATTGATACAACAGGACTTGTTTTATTAACGGATAATGGTCAATGGTCACATCGTATTACGGCACCAAAACATCATTGTGAGAAAACCTATCTGGTTACGTTAGAAGAACCGATTGGAGAGGGTGTTGCTGAACAATTCCAAAAGGGTGTTCAACTCAACGGTGAAAAAGACCTAACAAAACCCGCCACGTTAGAAATTATTACGCCAACAGAAGTCAAACTTACTATTAGTGAAGGCAAATACCACCAAGTAAAACGTATGTTTGCGGCAGTGGGTAATCATGTAAGTGCATTACATCGTGAGCGTATTGGTGATATTACATTAGATGAGACTTTAGCTGAGGGCGAATATCGTCCATTAACAGAAGAAGAGATCAACAGCATTCACCTACCTCAATAATTATTATTTATCCTGTCGTTTTTGGGAGTTTATCTGCGTGCAACAGCAACGTTCGTCGTACCTTAGTCTCATTTTAATACTGGGACTGATTTCCATGCTTATGCCATTGGCTATAGATATGTATTTGCCAAGTTTACCAACTATTGCACAAGATTTTGGTGTACCTAGTGGCAAAGTACAAATGACATTAAGTATCTATATTTTTGGTTTTGCTATTGGACAATTAGTCTATGGTCCTATGGCTGATAGTTTGGGACGTAAGCCTGTCATTTTGGGCGGCGTAATTGTTTTTGCTTTTGCCTCTAGTGCATGTGCATTATCTGAATCAATAGATATGTTAATTGGCATGCGCTTTTTACATGGTTTTGCAGCAGCTGCGGCAAGTGTTGTTATTAATGCATTGATGAGAGATATGTTCTCTAGAGATGATTTTTCTAGGAGTATGTCTTTTGTTGCACTTGTTATGACTATCGCACCTTTATTAGCGCCACTATTAGGTGCTTGGGTGATGAATTGGTTTTCATGGCATGCTATTTTCTGGAGTATCGCGATAGCCGCCGTGATTGCATCTGCATTAATTGCTTTTTATATTCCAGAAACATTACCAAAAGAGCGTCGCCAACGCTTTAGCTTAAGAGTGACATTTAGCCAATTTATTAGTCTGTTTAGAACACGTCGTGTCCTCTGCTATATTTTGGCTTCAGGTTTTTCTTTTGCTGGCATGTTTTCATTTCTTAGTGCTGGCCCTTTTGTCTACATCGAATTGCATGGTATTCCCTTTGATCAATTTGGATTATATTTTGGTTTTAATATCATCTTCTTAATTGTGATGACAAGCATTAATGGGCGATATGTTCGTCGATTTGGTGCGTTGAATATGTTACGCCTAGGATTAACTATTCAATGTCTTATGGGGATCTTTTTATTGCTGGTGGTCGCTCTTAATTTACATTTCTATTTCCTTGTTGTGGGTGTAGCAATGTATGTGGGCGGGATCGCTATGATCACATCGAATGCGATGGCCGTTATTCTTGATGACTATCCCCATATGGCAGGAACGGTTTCTTCTCTCGCAGGAACAGTGCGTTTTGGTGTTGGTGCGTTAGTTGGAACGGCTATTGCTATGCTACCAGCAAAATCAGAATGGCCAATGGTAAGCTCTATGGCATTCTGTGTACTGTTTGCTATGGGGTTTATTTTGCTTGCTCGTCGTTATAAATAAGAACATCACGCTATAAATAACAGAAATTTATAGCGTGCTCCTCTTTTCCTGTCTCTATTTCCTCTAAAAACACCACATTTTCCTCTGCTGTATTTCATGAATCGTTTCAAATTAGTGTGATTTTTTGATTTGAATCAATACTTGATGTTGTTTTTTTGTTAAATTAAGTAAAATTTATTTTAATAATCATCTATTATTGTTTTGTTGATATGAAGTATCGTGATAAAAATTGATGGATTGTTTTACTTGAATGCGTAATATTTTATACAATTATTTTATATGGTTGATAAAATGTTAAATAAATGGAAGAATAATTGAAGAGATTAAGCATTGCAGGCATGAATATCTGCAAACACTAAGCTAAACGAATGGTTTGATACGTCTCTTCGCTTTTTTTGTAAAGCAATTGTAATATTTATGTTCTATGATTAACAAAGTTCTAATATGCGTGTGAGCAAGTCAGTTCAAACTCGTATTGATGATGTATTAAATTAACGTGTTGATGAAACAGGATTGATTTGTGGATAATGTACAACTTTCGGTAGTTCATAAGCTGCCGCTGAGTTATCGGTGGCTAGCAGGCTTTGCAGGCACAAGAGTAGAAATACTGCCCGAAAATGATGCTGGAAAGCAAAATACGCTAATTGGCTTAAAATTATTAAGTCATGATGGTATGACACTGGATGAAGCAATACAGAATTTGCGTCAGTATCTGAGTAATCTCCATATTGATAGCGTTGTGATTGAGTGGGATGGAGCTCCTTGCCTTTTCCTTCATAGCGACGATGAATGTGCTGCATTATGTTGCTTAAAAAACGCGGGTGTCGCTATTGCAGAGCCATTCCCAACGGCATATTCTTATTTATAACGCCTATTTAATGTTATAAAACCAATGTAGTTACTGTGCGGTTTAAGCATGGTCAAAGAATATAAAAAAAGCCTCATTATTTATTTTAATGAGGCTTTTTTATTGCAATAAGATATAAGGGAATTAATTATCTTAATACATTTTGCGAAAGGTTGTTTTCAACAAGCGCTGCGTCATTTTTGTCAATAACACGTCTTGCTGCATAAAAACGTTTGTTCCAGTAGACATTAGACATTTCTGACACTGTTACACCATTGCTGGTGGATGCATGTACAAATTTATCATTACCGATGTAAATTCCAACATGGCGCATAGTACGGCCTGTTTTGAATAGAACGAGATCGCCTGCTTGTAATTTTGATTTATTAACCTGAGTACCAGAGAACTGTTGGTCTGAGGTTGAGCGAGGAAGTTCTACACCGAATTGGTCAAGAAAGGTTCTTTGTACAAAGGCGGAACAGTCGATACCTTTTTTAGTATCTCCACCTAAACGATAAGCGACGCCTTTCCAGTCTGCATATTGGTCAAGTATCTTAGATTTTATATCGAGATTCTTCACCAATGATTCAAATTCATCTTGTGATGCTTGGGAAATAGATGTGCTTGATGATGTATTAAGTGGGGTAGTGCTTGAATTCGCTAAGCGTGAATTTGCGTTCTGTGAGCTACATGCTGATAGCGTAGCTACAACAATGAACGCCGGTATGAGCTTAAGCATTCTCATATACGGTTTTGTTCTCATTGTGACAGATTTCCCTTACATCCTTACGTGCAGAAGCGCACATGAATTATTCACCAAATAACCAGAGAATATAGTGTAATTTAACTCTGGCAACCCTATTTCGCGAAAAACGTGCTCTAAAGCACGTAAATATCCACATTAAACAATAAATAATGAAGAAACCAGAAAAGTGTACAGAAAGAGGGGCTAAATGGCGAGAGAAAAGGCGCTTAATTTACAAAACATTAGATAATAAAGTGCTAATACTTAAAATAGATCTCATTTTGTCATAATAATATCATTTAACTGTCAAAAAAATGACCAAAAGAATAAGTGCAATATTACACTTATTCTCTTTTAATAAATTAAATGTGTTTTCCCTTTTATTTTTTAAAAGGAAGATGTTTTTCTAATTGTCTGACAATAATATTTGATAATGGTGTAATTAATAACCAACTTGTTGTGATTAAAGTTAAAGAAATAGAACCAACTAATATATCTGATGCCCAGTGTGCACCGGCCATAACTCTTGGTAATGAAAATACGACAGTAATAAGAAGAGCACATAAGAAAGAACGAAACGAGAGATAACGTAATATAAAGCTACAGAAGATAAGTAGCATCAAACCATGATCGCCAGGGAAGCTATCACCTGAGGCATCTTTTGTAGGAATGCCAGTCATAACGCCTACTCTATGCACATCTTGAAAATGAAGTGTTGGGCTTGGTCTTTCAATGGGAATATTTTGTCCCAATTGATTAATCAGCACTGCACTTATTATCATCACTAATCCCACAATGACAAGATGGCGTTTACCCATATAATCTTTTTTACGGAATGTATTGTAATAAAGTGCACCCATCGCCAGCAAAATAACTAAATCAAACTTTCTATTATTAGTATAAGCCACAAAAGAGGCAAAAAAAGTATCAGGTAAAATGTGCTGATTAAAAAAATAAAAAATATGAGTGTCAATTGATAGCCAAAATCCATGTTGTGCTGGAAGATACCAAGAGAAAAAAATAATTAGACCTGCAAGATTAAGTAGAAAAATAGCAAGTGCTTTTTGGTGAAAATAAGAAAGTTTCATAATAATAAAATGACAAATTTTACGTGTATTTGGTGATCTGGATCACAAAAAGTTTGAGTTTAATTATAGGACTATAACCAAAATAAAAAAATAGATCTTTGCAATTTGCTGTTTGTGTAAATGTTATACTTTGGTTTCATTTCTGTTGGATTTTTTCATACCCACTTAACTCAAATTTAGAATATTTTTTCTTGATACTCGTAATTTGAGTATTATATAATTTTTTTCTATTCTTTAATTAAAGATAAAAGTTAAATAAATAAAGTAACAAGCCGATATTAGTTAGGACTTTAATAACATATTGGCTTGTGGAATTTACACACCCCAATAATCATAGGAGGCTAGTTTTGAATAAGTTATGTATTGCAGCTACGTGCTTAACTTTATTATTAAGTACACCTACTTTTGCTAAGGAAAATAAAGTCATTGGTTCCGGAACTATAACTTTTGTTGGTGCAATTGTTGAGGGCAATTGTCTAATGGATACAGAGAAAAACACTTTTAAAACAAGTTGTTGGAATGGCACTGAAATGCAAGAATCTCAATATCAGTTAGAAAGGAATAAGCACTTTAACTCTAAATTGATTAACAACAAAGGCTCTATGGATATTAAATGGATTAATGACAATTTAGCTGTAATGAACATTGTTTATAATTAGTTTCCCATAGACTTAATAATAAAAATAATTGTATTAATTAAATAAAATTTTAATACTTTTATAGAACTGTTATTAAAGTTAAAAATATTTGACTTAAGTTTAATCAACGTTGATTTCTTATTTATAAACATCGAACACTTATATTTGATAGACATCAAATATTCCTCTTATGTCTATATAAATGTCATATTTTATTGCTATGATGAAAATATGTCGGGTAGGTGTGATCCCCATACCTGCTAGCGCAAACAAGAAGTGAGGTCGTTATGAGAAAATATCTGACCGTAGTATGTAGTCTTCTCGTTTCCAGTTCGATATCATTAGCTTGGGCATCTGCTCCCATGCAAACAACAGGGCAGATTTATCTGCGGGGTGCGATTGTGGATCCTGCATGTGAGATGAATTTCACATTTGATAAAGCTGAATACCAATGTTACAAACACAACAAAGTGTTTACATCTACTCAACCTATTGTTCCTGCGTCTTTTGATAAATCCCAACAAACTATTATGTTGCCTCAAGATATGGGCAAGGCTGAGATCCGTTGGATGGATGATACCCAAAAGAATGGTGTTATTGACGTTCACTATTTTTAATGTGTCTGTGGGTAGACAGAGGTAGGTTGCAAAAGATAAACAAGTCAAATAATCGTTTGTCACATTGGGTTTCTTACGATTATCTGACCTATTTAAAGCAACATTAGCTATATGCTAATGAGTAGGGCTTTTGACTGTTGATTAGTCAGCTCGGCCCATATAGCGACGTTCAGCAATATGAATACGAACTTTATCGCCAGTAGAAAGGTATTCAGGAACCTGAATAACTAACCCTGTTGGCAATGTTGCAGGTTTAGTACGAGCACTTGCAGAAGCGCCTTTAATACCTGGGACAGTTTCAACAATTTCCATATCAACAGTTTGTGGCAGTTCTAATGCTAAAACTTGACCATCCATTGTTAATACTTGCATTCCCGCTAAGCCTTCCTCAGGAATAAACAGTAATTCATCTTCAATTTGATCTTTTTTGAAGGTATAAGGTGTGTAATCTTCATTATCCATAAAGATATATTCATCACCATCAATGTAAGAAAAGCTCACAGCACGACGCGTTAAGCTGATGGTATCAATCATATCATCACCTTTAAAACGCTCTTCTACTTTCTGGCCTGTACGGATATCAGTAAAACGCATTTTGTACAGTGTACTTGCACCACGAGCACTTGGTGCTTGGATGTCGATATCTTTTACCAGTAATAACTTGTTGTTATAACTAACAGCCATACCACGTTTAATTTCATTGGCTTTTGCCATATAAAACCTTCCATTAAATAACATTGACGATAATGGCGACAAAATTACTCGCAGTGCAGAAACTTGGCAAGTTATTCGCACATTTTTTTATAAGATTTGATAAAAAAACAAAGCCAGCTCAAGTGGGGCTGGCTTTAGATATGAGCTTTTAGAAATGAAATTAACGGTAGATAGGAAGAAGATTAAAGTTCGCTAAAATATGTGCGCTGGCATTGATAACACCAAACAAAATGACGAATCCAATCATAAACATACCACCGGGTGCTTTAAAGCTTTGACTTTGATTACGCTCACGACTCGCTTTTGCCATTAATGCTGGAATAATCGCAGCCCAAATGGTTGCTGCCAGTCCTGCAAAACCAATGGCATATAAGAAACCATCAGGGAAAATAATTGCCAAAATAGTCGGTGGTATAAACGTTACTAATGCAGATTTAAATCGACCGCTTCTTGTATTTGAAAACTTAAAGAAGTCTGCTAAGTAATCGAATAATCCTAATGACACTCCTAAGAATGAACTTGCTAATGCCATATAAGAGAAAAAGTCTAATAACATTGATACAGAAGCATTGGCGGTTGTTGAACGCATTTGTGCTAATAAGTTACCAATATTCCCACCATCAGCAATTACTTGTTTGAAATCTTCGCGAGGAATATTACCTTGTACAACAAACTGCCATAAAATATAAATCGCTAGTGAAATCAATGTACCAATAAGCAAGCTTTTCATAACAGCTTTACCATCTTTACGGTAATAAGTCACTAAGCCTGGAATATTGCCGTGATAACCAAATGAGGTCAGTAAATAAGGTAATGCGACTAAAGCATAAGGCAAGTAGCTTGCATTGTTTTCGTTAGTGTTAAATAACACAGGCATTTTTACTTCCGTAAATAGACCGCCAATAGCTAACACAAAGGCAATTACCATACCACCAATTAAAATGGTGCTTAATCTATCCACTGCGCGTGTTGATAACCAAACAAAGAAAGCAACAATTAATGCAAAGACTAAACCAGCAATAGCTTGAGGGACGCTTATCACATTTGCAAAGTTTTGCACAATAATAGAGCTACCCGCAGAAATATAAGCGTAAGTTAAAATATAAAGAACAAACGCAATAGATAGTCCATTAATGGTGCTCCAACCTTTTCCTAATAAGTCTTTGGTTATGGTATGAAAGCTTGAGCCTAAAGGATAATGAAGGTTTACTTCTAAAATCATTAACCCCGACATAAATAAACAAAACCAAGTGTAGATCAGAAGGAAAATAGAACCGGTAAACCAGACACCGGAAGTCACAATAGGAATGGAAAACATGCCTGCACCCACAGCGGTGCCAGCAATGATCATTGCACCACCAAGTATGGATGGGCGCTTTGTTATTGATGTGACTTCTGACATAGGATGTCCTTATAAAATTGACTCAATGTACTAGCTTGATGGTGTAAAGAATACACTTTTGCTATAAAGGTGTAAATAGAGGTTATTGTGCTTTATAAAAGAAAAAAGTGAGTAAAAATAATACAATAGGAGAAGGTGATTATATAAATCAATAGATTAGAGTGAGAGTTATTAGAAATGATAAAGAAATATTGCTATAAAAAAGTGAAGATTTGCGCAGAAATAGATAATTCGAACATTATTCTGAACAAAAAAGATCCAGAATAATGAAAGTGATAGGGCGTTTTTAATTAGCCTTGATAAAACTGCTTACTTTTCCATAATGCAATAGAATTGCGACTGGCTTCAAAGTGTGGCTCAGGTAAATCATCAGGTGAACACCAACGAATTTCAGAACATTTATCTGGCTCCATCAATTTAGGTTCGTCACCTTGATGTTGTGCGATCATACAAATAGAAACTGTGTGTTTGCCTTCTAATTGGTAAGTTTCTAGATTATTGCTAATACCAATCACTTGTGGCTCAGTGATCGCAATACCAATTTCTTCTTCTATTTCTCGAATAGCACATTGCTCAAAAGTTTCACCTTCATCAACATGTCCACCAAAAATTGACCAATAAGGGGCATGTTTTCCACAACGTTTTCCTAATAATACTTCACCATTTTCATTAGTGATAATTACACCAACGCCAACTACGACTGACATTTGAGACTCCTTTTTTCTTTTTTATATAGTTAATGTATAAAATAAGTCGCTTTTTACGGGTGATATTCTCCATTGAGGATGAATAGAGTGCAAGGAGAACCAGCTCGATTTCACTGAATAAAAGGTTAATTGATGCTATATATAACACCCTAAATATTCATAATAAAAAATGATTGGGGAGTGAAGGCATGAGTCGCCGTGTCGCTACGATCACCTTAAACCCTGCTTATGATCTTGTTGGTGCTTGTCCAGCTATTGATGTAGGTGGTGTTAATTTAGTCCGAACTGCTGGACTTAATCCTGCGGGTAAAGGCAATAATGTCGCGAAAGTCTTACGTGATTTAGGTATCGATATTACTGTTAGTGGGTTTATGGGACGTGAAAATCAAGAAGAGTTTCAGCACTTTTTTAGTGAAAATGGTATGGCTAACCGTTTTTATCTCGTATCAGGACGAACACGCATAAATGTAAAGCTAACTGAAGGAAAAGGACAAGTCACCGACTTTAATTTTTCAGGATTTACAGTATCACCGCAAGATTGGCAGCGTTTTGCAACAGATTCGCTTAATTGGCTTGGTCATTTCGATATGGTGGTTGTCAGTGGAAGTTTACCTAATGGTGTTGAACCTGAAGCTTTTACCCAATGGATGATTAAGTTAAGAATATTATGCCCATGCATTATTTTTGACAGCAGTCGTGATGCTTTAGTCGCAGGGTTAAAAGCAGCACCTTGGTTGATAAAACCTAATCATCGTGAATTAGAAGCGTGGGTTGGACATTCATTAACTGAAATGGCAGATATTATTAAAGCTGCTCATCAATTGCGAGATAAAGGCATTGCGCATGTCGTTATTTCACTGGGTGAAAGAGGGGCTTTATGGGTAAATGCATCTGGAGCATGGCTTGCAAAACCACCACATTGTGATGTGATAAGTACCGTTGGTGCTGGGGATTCAATGGTTGCTGGATTAGTCTATGGCTTATTAATGAGCCAAACGAGTGAGCATACATTGCGCCTTGCAACCGCTATTTCTGCGTTATCAGTCAGTCAGCCTGATGTAGGAATAAAAGACAGAAGCCAGCTTGCTGAAATGATGACTAAGATTGAGTTAACGCCTATTAAATAAAGTAATTTGCGGTTTATTGTTATAAAACGAAAATTGTATAAACCGCAAATTGCATAAACCGCAAATCTCATTACTGCTAGTGCTGTTATTAGTATTGTTGTGATTTCAACCAAGCAATTTCGTCAGGCCAAATATCAGGATTAATGGTTTCTAAAATCAACGGAATACCATCAAAACGTTTATCTTGCATAATATAACTAAAAGGCACTTTACCAATATTACCTTCACCTAAACTATGGTGGCGATCTACACGACTGGCTAATTCACTTTTTGCATCATTAAGGTGCATCGCTTTTAGGTATTGAAAGCCGACAATCTTTTCAAATTCAGCGAATGTTTTTTTGCAATCTTCAATTGTTCTTAGATCATAACCTGCGGCGAAAGTGTGGCAAGTATCAATACAAACACCTACGCGAGATTTATCTTCTACGCCATCAATAATGGCGGCTAGATGTTCAAAACGATAACCTAGATTTGTTCCTTGTCCTGCTGTATTTTCAATAACGGCAGTGACATTTTTAGTTTTTTCTAAAGTGATGTTAATTGATTGGGCAATTTTTTGTAGACACTTATCAACATCAATCTTATTTAAATGACTTCCTGGATGGAAATTCAGTAACTCAATACCCAGTTGTTCACAACGCTGCATTTCATCTAAAAATGCATCTCTCGATTTTTCGAGAGCATCTTCTTCAGGGTGACCTAAATTAATGAGATAGCTGTCATGGGGTAAAATTTGAGAGGGGCTATAACTATAAAGTTCGCAGTTCTTTTTAAATTTATCAATAACTTCTGTGGATAATGGTGCAGCTTTCCACTGGCGCTGATTCTTCGTAAAAAGGGCAAACGCAGTCGCTTTTATTTCATGTGCGCGTAATACCGCCTGATCGACGCCACCAGCAGCACTGACATGTGCGCCAACAAATTTCATTATTTCTCTCCTTAGATTTATTTCACACCATGATAACAAACATACAGCGTATAACATCATATTGAGATGATAAAAGCAAAAAAGCGCAACTAAAAATAGTTGCGCAATTGAAAAGTACTTCTCAAGGCGAAATTTTAAGGGGAATTAATTTTTATCGATATTCCTATTAAGACATCAACACAGTTTGAATAAAGATATTAATCATTGCACCACCAAGGGTTAACCAGAAAAATAAGAATAATGCTAACAATAACGGTTTGACGCCCGCTTGTCGGATAGCACTGATATGTGTTGTTAAACCTAATGCCACCATAGCCATTGCTAATAAAATGGTATCGATAGTTACAATATAACTAACAATAGACGCTGGAATTAAATTCAAAGAGTTAAAGCCCGCCATTAAAATAAAGAATACGGCGAACCAAGGAATAGTAATTGGGCTTTTTTCAGTAGCTTGTACGCCATTGTTTGCTTTGCTTTTCTTTTTACTTAAATAAGTTGAAAGAATAATTAAGAACGGTGCTAGCATCATTACGCGGATCATTTTACTAATAACCGCTGCATTTTCAGCATCAGGACTAATTGAGTGCCCGACGGCGACAACTTGAGCCACTTCGTGAATTGTTGAACCTGAGAAAATACCAAAGGTTTCTTCTGTAAATGGTAGCCAGCCTGAAAATGCATTTAAGTGATAGAACCAAGGGTAAAGAAAAATACCAATAGTCCCGAAAATCACAACAGTAGAAACCGCAACAGCGACTTGGCTTGCTTGTGCTTTAACAACAGGCTCTGTCGCCATAACAGCCGCAGCACCACAAATACTACTACCTGCACCAATCAAGATGACAGTTTGTTCATCTAAACCGAAATATTTGCGACCAATCCACATAGCAATAAGAAAAGTCGATATCAGCATAATGGCATCTATAATTAAACCTGTTGCACCTACATCTGCAATTTGCTGAAAAGTCAGTCTAAAACCGTACAAAATAATACCTGTACGTAATAAATAGTGTTTAGCGAATTTGACACCTTCGTCACTATAAGGTTTGGCAACAGGATAAAAGGTATTACCCACAATAATACCGAATAGGATAGCCAGTGTTAATGCACCTAAACCCATGCTAGAAAACCAAGGAATATCACCAATATAAATAGCAAGCGCAGTTAATACACCTGTTAGTAATAAACCAGGAAGCCAGCGATAGACTGGAGTAAAACATTTTTTCGCCAATGTAATAGGTTGACTTTGCTCTGACATAGAAAAACCTTGCTTATATGAATTTTGCATAAGCATATAACAAGTAATCTTATTTATTAAACTCATTATTTTTATAATAATAACCAGTAAAACTAATATAGGTGTATTTTCTTAAATGTACTTGGTATGTTACTGGTTTGTGGATAGTATGTTATTACAATGACAGCTCAAAGGTGGAATGGATATGCGAATTACGTTGCGGCAACTGGAAGTCTTTACTGAAGTTCTCAAGAGTGGTTCTACAACGCAAGCATCACAACAGCTTGCTTTATCTCAATCTGCTGTCAGTGCATCTTTAACTGATCTCGAAAGCCAACTAGGCGTACAGCTTTTTGACAGAGTGGGAAAACGGCTTGTCACAAATGAACATGGGCGATTACTTTATCCCAGAGCATTATCTTTACTTGAACGAGCAACAGAAGTGGAGCAGTTATTCCAAGCTGGAAATGGTGCTTTGCGCATTGCTGCAAGTACAACAATAGGTAATTATATTTTACCTCAAATGTTGGGAAATTTTCATCGTAACTATCCTGATATTCCGCTAGAAATGAGTATTGGAAATACCGAGGAAGTCGTTAAATTAGTGAGCGAATTCCGTGTTGATCTAGGGTTAATTGAAGGTGCTTGTCAAAGCTCTGAACTCATTAGCCAGAAATGGCTTTTAGATGAAATGGTTATTTTTTGCTCGCCCGATCATCCGCTAGCTAAAGCACCAAAAGTGACTTTAACTGATTTACAGTCGGCTCCTTGGATTTTACGAGAAAATGGTTCGGGAACTCGAGATGTACTTAACCATCTTCTATTTGCTTCTTTGCCGGGCTACCGCATTGAAATGGAATTAGGTAACTCAGAAGCAATAAAACACGCCGTAATGTATGAAATGGGGATCAGCTGTTTATCTCGCCGAGTTATTGAAGAGCAGATTAATAATGGCTCATTAAAAGAGATAAAAGTAGAAGGGCTGGCCTTACAACGTACTCTATATCTTGTATATCATCGTCAAAAACATGTCTCTGATGCATTGAAAAAACTTCTGACGTATTGTAATGCTGAACATTTAATCGGCAATTTTTCATAAATTGCTAATAATTGACGCCCGATCATGAAGGTATCTTATAATCCCAGATCCTTGCTATTCACGAACGACAGATTTGCTACAATCCTCGTTAGAAAAGTGAATATAAAAGTGGAATGTTATGTCAGAACAACAAAATAGTACTGCTGATTCGGGCGCAGTACGCACTTTGCGCCGAGAGTTAAAAGCGCGACATTTAGCGATGATCGCTATTGGTGGTTCAATTGGTACAGGGCTTTTTGTCGCATCTGGTGCAACTGTTGCTCAAGCAGGGCCAGGTGGGGCATTACTCTCTTATGCTTTAATTGGATTAATGGTCTATTTTCTAATGACCAGCCTTGGGGAATTAGCCGCATTTATGCCTGTTTCCGGTTCATTCTCAACATACGGTTCTAAGTATGTAGAAGAAGGTTTTGGTTTCGCATTAGGCTGGAACTATTGGTATAACTGGGCAGTTACAATTGCTGTTGACCTTGTTGCTGCACAATTGGTGATGCTCTATTGGTTCCCTGATGTTGATGGTTGGATCTGGAGTGCTCTATTCCTTGGCGTTATTTTCTTACTCAACTATATCTCTGTAAAAGGGTTTGGTGAGGCAGAATATTGGTTCTCCTTAATCAAAGTTTCCACAGTAATTATCTTTATTATTGTGGGTATTGCGATGATCACTGGCATTATGAGAGGTGCCGAAAACGCAGGTTGGCATAATTGGGAAATTGGTGATGCACCTTTTGCGGGGGGATTTGCCGCCATGATTGGTGTTGCCATGATTGTTGGTTTCTCATTCCAAGGCACTGAATTAATTGGTATTGCGGCGGGTGAATCTAAAGATCCAGCTAAAAATATTCCAAAAGCTGTGCGTAAAGTCTTCTGGCGTATCTTATTATTTTATATCTTCGCAATTTTAATTATTAGCTTAATTATCCCTTACACTGATCCTAATTTACTGCGTAATGATGTAGGTGATATTAGCGTTAGTCCATTCACATTAGTCTTTAAAAATGCGGGATTATTATCTGCGGCTGCCATCATGAATGCGGTTATCTTAACCGCGGTACTTTCTGCTGGTAACTCAGGCATGTATGCATCAACGCGTATGCTGTTTACATTAGCAAGAGAAGGCAAAGCACCAAAATGCTTTGGTAAATTGTCTAAAAATGGTGTGCCACGCAATGCGCTTTATGCGACAACGGTTGTTGCTGGTTTATGCTTCTTAAGCTCGATGTACGGAAACCAAACTGTCTACTTGTGGTTATTAAATACCTCGGGAATGACGGGTTTTATTGCATGGTTAGGTATTGCGATTAGCCACTACCGTTTTCGTAAAGGCTATGTTGCACAAGGTCGTGATTTAAATGACTTACCTTATCGCTCAGGCTTCTTCCCAATTGGTCCTATTTTTGCCTTTGTTTTGTGTTTAATTATTACATTAGGCCAAAATTACCAAGCTTTCTTAGAAGATACGATTGACTGGTATGGTGCTATTGCAACTTATATTGGTATCCCATTATTTTTATTAATTTGGTTTACTTATAAGATTGTGAAGAAAACCCGCTTTATTCGTTATAACGAAATGGAATTTCCAACACATATTGCGAATAAAAAATAACCTATAAATCAAGTTATTAAGACGCCCGTTTTGTGATCTCGATCACTATGAAACGGGCGCTTTTTTATTTTTTAACCAGTCAATTATAAAAAATATACAAAAACTCTAATTATATTAGTAATCGCATTGATAATAATTATTATTTGCTTTATTGTTAACGCATAATTTATTTACTGAAAAATAAAATAATGGTGCTATTGGTTGTAAATAATATGCTTAATGTAATGAGTCTGATAATAATTAACCCTTCTAGTGCTCAATACAGCCAACCAACAGCTTATCGCCATATAATAAGTTACATAGCGAATATATTTCACCGTATAATAATTTTGCGACTCATTTCTTCGTTGAATAAATTGTCTCAAATAGATAATTGGCTTTCTGTACATAAGAAACAGTTGATGAGTTGTACGGTATGTTCTTGCCTATTGAATATGTTGGCAGGAGCAGAAAAACGTAGAAAAAAAACTAGGTACAACAATTGATATGAGCATTATGTCAGAGAGATTTGCCACACAAGAGCATGAAAGAGATCCATCAGATAATGTGAAAGTCCATTATCGAAAAATGATGAATAAACGCATGCTATGGTTGGGAGTTATCTTTTTAATTATTTGTGGTTCAGTGGTGTTAGATTTCACCATGGGACCTTCTGGTTTATCGCTTGATAAATTATTAACAACCCTTTTTCAACCTGAGCTTGTTGATGCAGGTTCTCGAGTGATTGTATGGGATATCCGCTTACCTTATGCCCTAATGGCGGTTGTGGTAGGGATGTCGCTAGGATTAGCGGGTGCAGAAATGCAAACTATTCTAAATAACCCGTTAGCAAGTCCATTCACATTAGGTTTATCAAATGCAGCTTCATTTGGTGCTGCATTAGCGATTGTTTTAGGTATTGGTATTCCAGGTATTCCTGACCAATGGTTTATTTCGGCGAATGCGTTTCTCTTTGCATTATTATCAGCTTTATTATTAGACGGAATAACTCGTTGGACTCGAGTTCCTACATCTGGAGTGGTGCTTTTTGGTATTGCCATGGTGTTTACCTTTAATGCATTAGTCTCAATGATGCAATTTATTGCAACAGAAGACACTCTCCAAGGTCTGGTTTTCTGGACTATGGGAAGTCTAACGCGTGCAACATGGGTAAAACTCGGTGTTATGGCGGGTGCTTTTGCTGTCATTATGGTGATTTCATGGATGAGTTCATGGAAGTTAACGGCATTGCGATTAGGTGAAGATAGAGCGATTAGCTTTGGTATTGATGTAAAGCGTTTAAGATTAGGCTCATTACTGCGCATTAGTATTTTAACCGCGCTCGCAGTTGCTTTTGTTGGACCAATTGCTTTTATTGGTTTAGTTGCCCCTCATATTGCTCGCATGATGTTTGGTGAAGACCATCGATTCTATCTGCCAGCAAGCGCATTAATTGGTGCTTTAGTTTTATCATTGGCATCTATTGCTTCTAAAAATTTAATACCGGGTGTCATTATTCCAGTCGGTATTGTGACATCGCTGGTGGGTGTGCCATTTTTCCTCAGTATGATTTTACGTCATAAGGGGAATATCTAATGATGGAAGGATTAAAGATCCGAGATTTTAGTACTGGGTATGCTAAACATCTTATCATTAAGGCACTAGATGTTGAGCCTTTGCCAAAAGGAAAGGTCACCGTATTATTGGGGCCAAACGGTAGCGGAAAATCAACATTATTAAGAGCGTTAGCGGGATTAAATAAATCATCAGGTGTTGTCAGTTTAGATGGCAACGATCTAGCATCGATGAATTTTGCACAACGTGCTCAAAATGTAGTCTATTTGCCACAAACATTACCTGCTGGTGTTCATTTACATGTTTTAGAGTCCATTATTGTGGCGCAGCGTGCTTCAGGTGGATTACATAATGAACATAGTGAAGCTCAGGTAATGCACTTATTACGCCAATTAGGTATTGAGCATTTAGCATTACGTTATTTAGATGAATTATCGGGTGGTCAAAAACAATTAGTGGGGCTTGCTCAATCATTAATTAGACAACCCTCTTTATTATTATTGGACGAGCCATTAAGCGCACTAGATCTTAATTACCAATATCATGTAATGGATTTAGTTGCTAAAGAAACACACCGTAGAAATATTATCACTGTCGTCGTTGTTCACGATATTAATATCGCCTTACGACATGGCGAACATGTATTAATGTTGAAACAAGGACAGTTAATTGCACAAGGCACGCCAGATAAGGTTATCACGGCACAAAGCCTTGCCGATGTTTATGGTGTTCAAGGTCGATTGGAATATTGTTCACAAGGAATACCTCAAATTATTATTGATGGTTTAGTGGATAAAATATAGAGAAGTAAAAAAGAAAGAGAAAAGAAGTAAATATAGGAACGCAGTAAATAGGGATATAAAAATAATATTAAAATAACTAAGGGTAATTAAGTTTATTTATTACCCTAATTTCTGAGCAACTGTCGACATATCCATCTATATAAAACTTAAAGAATATATTCTTGGAGAATCGGGAATGGTAGTGTTAAATAAAAATAAAATCGCGCTTGGCGTTGTTGCTGCTATTGCATCAAGTTTTGTAATGACTGCTTCAGCAGAAAATGTAGAAAAATTGCTTGTAACAACCGCTTCTGGGTTTAAGCAAACCGTTGAAGATGCACCTGCATCGGTTTCTGTTGTCACTCGTGAACAATTAGAAACCAAATCTTACCGTGATGTGACTGACGCATTAAAAGATGTTCCCGGCGTATTAGTAACAGGCGGTGGAAGTAGTTCTGATATTAGTATTCGTGGTATGGATGCAAAATATACCATGATCTTAGTTGATGGTAAGCGTGTTGCGTCGCGTGAAACGCGTCCTAATAGTGATAACTCTGGTATTGAACAAGGTTGGTTACCGCCTTTACCTGCTATTGAACGTATTGAAGTTGTACGTGGCCCAATGTCTTCTTTATATGGTTCAGATGCAATGGGTGGGGTTATCAATATTATTACCCGTAAAGCGCAAAAAGAGTGGAACTTTAGTTTACGTGCAGACAGCACTATCACAGAGCGTAAAGATTCAGGTAACACTAATCAAGGTAGTTTTTATGCGGGTGGTCCATTAATTGATAATGTGTTGGGCTTGAAAATTCAAGGTCAATATTCACATCGTAGCGAAGACAAAATTGTGAATGGCTATAACCGTCAGATCACAGCAACAGGTGGTGGTACTTTAAGTTGGACGCCTGATGAGCAGAACACGATTGATTTTGAGTTTAAAAAAGATAACCAACATCGTGACTCTCGCGTATGGCATTCTAAATCTGGATTACCTAGCCGAGGAAAAGCCCCTGAAAGCAGTTTTACTGATTATGAGCTGACACATTATGCACTTACTCATGATGGTGTTTATGACTTTGGTACGATGAATACGTATGTTCAGCGTGATGAAAGCCGTAATCCATCCCGTAAAATGGATTATGACGACACAACAGTACGTAATCAGACGGTTTTAATGTTCGGTGACCATACCTTAAGTGTTGGTGCCCAATATCGTTATGAAGAATTAAAAGATGAAGGAAATAAACTTAAAGGTAGCAATAAGTTAGACCGCTATAGTTGGGCTCTATTTGCTGAAGATGAATGGGCGATGACCAACGATTTCGCTTTAACGGGCGGTTTGCGTATGGATAAAGATGAAAACTTTGGTACGCACTGGACACCTCGAGTATATGGTGTATGGCATCTTGCTGATGAGTGGACGTTAAAAGGGGGGGTATCTACTGGTTATCGTTCACCTGACTTACGTCAAGCAACAGCATCATGGGGCCAAGGTACTGGTGGTGGTAGTTATGATGCGGTTATTTATGGTAACCCAAGCTTAAAACCTGAAAAATCAGTTACTGAAGAAATCTCGATTATTTGGGATAACCGTGAAAACCTGACAGCAAGTTTAGGTCTTTTCAATACCGACTTTAAAGATAAGATTATGGAAGATCGTCGTTGTGATAGCCGTACAAATAAAGACGGTTCTAAAATGACGGATTTACGTGATTGTACATTAGCAGATGGTGTTGGTAATAATGGGAAGCCTTATGACTTTGTTAGTGATAGAACTAACGTAGATAAAGCCAATATGCGCGGTATTGAAGCCACCTTTAATTGGACAATTTCACCAGAGTGGAATTTAGCGGCTAACTATACCTTTACCGATACTGAACAAAAAAGTGGTGATTTCAAAGGTAAGCCATTAAATAAACAGCCACGCCATATGGCTAATGCGACCTTAAACTGGGAAACGACACCAGAAATGGAAACATGGGCGCGTATTAACTTCCGTGGTAAAACCTCTGATTACTTATCACGCACCTCTATGTCACATGGTACGCCTTCTTATGCATTTGTTGATATTGGTACAAGTTACAGCTTAACCAAACAATTAAATGTGATTGGTGGTGTTTATAACGTGTTAGATCGTCGTATTGACCAAGAACACTTCAATACCACATTAGAAGGTCGTCGTTACAATATTGGTTTGAACTATAACTTCTAATTTTTCCCCCTCAGTTTGTGTCACTAAGACTCCACTTGTGGAGTCTTTTTTTATCATTCTTTGGGTTAAAATAAATACTGGAAAATTTAAATATTGAGGTCTATATTTAGCTCAATAAATCATCTTATCTATCGTTTTCTTCTGACTATCAGAGTGTTATTTCTACTTATTACCAGTCATTTTTTTCTCAATTTATTCTCTTACTTTTTATTTATATAAAACAGGTTATTAAAAAATAGACACTTTTTATTAAAAGACTATTTTTGAGGGATAAAAGAAGCATAAGTTAACAAAATCTTAGCATTAATCTTATTAATGTATTTTAAATGCTTTATTTTGATGATTTGTTGATGATATTAATTTTAATCTAAAGTTTAATTCTTATTTATCAATGTATTGTGTTTTATTTCCTTTCGTTGCAGTAATGGTTATTTGAAATATTTAAAGCTTATGAGTTGTGATAAAAACACAATTATTGTTAATAAAATGTGGCGTTATATGTTGACTTAGTTTGCGAATTGAAAAGATCGTAAAAAAAGGGGGCTTTTTGATGAAAATGTATTGCTATTTAAGTCTGAGACGTGCAAAATGCGCCCACTAAAAATATGACTGATGCGTTTAAAGTGCATCGGTTTTTTTTTGCATTTTTACTTATTACTACACCAAGAGGTCAGATTCATTTGAGTCTGAATAGATAACATAATTTGATTAGCAGCCAGCCCCTTAGAGAAAGGGTTGTCATGATAGAGGAATGCTAATATGGTACAATTATTCTCTTTCGCAGTCGGGCCTAACGGCACTGCGGGCAATGATGACTACGGAGCACGGCGTCTCCTAAACACATACACATCCTTAAAAACTTCATTCTATTCTGTTTATAGGCAGATGCGAAGTCTTCCCAGTAACTGTCGGTTGAGTTTATCTAATACTCAAACCGAAGTTATGGGAGGGTTCGCTAATGTCAGATAACGTCATCTCCTCTATCGGCACTAACCAAACTGGTGCTAACAATCGAGTTCAATTACGTAAAACCTTGACTCTAATGCAGGTAGTCATGATGGGGCTTGCTTTTTTACAGCCTATGACTATTTTCGATACATTTGGTATCGTTTCTGGCATTACGAATGGTCACGTAGCAACCTCGTATGCGATTGCGTTGATTGCAATTTTATTTACAGCTGTAAGTTATGGAAAATTAGTTAAGCGTTTTCCTTCTGCAGGCTCTGCGTATACTTATGCTCAAAAATCCATGAGTCCTTATGTTGGCTTTATGGTGGGTTGGTCATCTTTACTCGACTATTTATTTATGCCAATGATTAATATCTTATTGGCGAAAATCTATTTACAAGCAATATTCCCGGGCGTTGAACCGTGGATCTTTGTATTTGGCTTAGTGGCTTTAATGACGTTCTTTAACCTACGTGGTATTAACGTTGTTGCTAACTTAAATACAGCGATCGTTATTGTACAGGTTGCAGTAATGGTTGTGTTTGTTGGATTACTTATTCACGGTGTTTATAACGGAGAAGGTGCAGGGGAGTTATGGACCTTTAGACCGTTTGCGTCTGTTGATGCTGAAGTCATACCAATGATAACCGGAGCGACAATACTCTGTTTCTCATTCTTAGGTTTTGACGGTATCAGTACATTATCAGAAGAGACACCAAATGCAGGTAAAGTTATCCCTAAAGCGATTTTCTTAACTGCGCTGATTGGTGGGATCATCTTTATTGCCGTTTCTTACTTTTTACAACTGTATTTCCCAGATATTTCACGATTCAAAAACCCAGAAGAGTCACAACCTGAAATAATGCTGTATGTTGCGGGAGCTTTATTCCAGTCTATTATTTTAGTGTTCTCTTGTGTGACTGTATTAGCATCAGGTATGGCGGCTCACGCAGGTGTTGCACGTTTACTTTATGTAATGGGACGTGATGGCGTATTCCCTGAGAAGACATTTGGTTATGTACACCCAAAATGGCGTACACCTGCATTTAACGTGCTATTAGTTGGTTTCTTAGCATTAGGTGCCGTGTTCTTTGATTTAGTGACTGCAACTGCATTAATTAACTTTGGTGCGTTAGTTGCGTTTACTTTCGTGAATCTGTCTGTTATTTCACAGTTCTATATTCGTGAGCGTCGTAATAAAGGATTAATGGATCACATTAATTACCTGATATTGCCTATCATTGGTGCTGCGACAATGGGAGTTTTGTGGATAAACCTTGAACCAGGCTCTATGGAGTTGGGACTTGTTTGGGGCGCAATTGGTATTCTTTATATGGTGTGGATCACTCGTCGATTCCGTCGACCAATGCCACAAATGCCAGAAAAGTAATACTATAAAAATTGTCATAAAAATCAGTGTAGAAATGGCTTCAGTAATGAAGCCATTTTTTTTGCCTACAATAAATTATCAGTATTAAATTAGCTGTATCAAATAGGAAATTGAACAATAAATGATAAATAGGGAGGTACACATTTTCTGATAATAAGAATTACATTGAAAAATAAATAATCGTATCGTTATAAATAAAATATTAAGATATGATTGTTCTAACAGAATTTAATGAAGCTGTTTTTTTCTTGGTGATTATGAAAATCGCACTCTTTCTCTTGAGAAATTTATTAAATTAATACATTTTATATCAAATGGTTATATTGATAAAAACCTGGTCTAAGCTAAGTCAGCATAAGCTAGGTTTTGTTATTTAAATCGTACTATAACTTAAAATGAATAAAGCGAATCTTTAGACTCTTTTAATTTTTGTGCTAATTCAGAAGCTTCATATCGTTCGGTTACTATTTCTATATAAGAGGCATTTTCTGTTGATCCCGCCACTTTAAGCGCTTTATTTAATTCATCTATCGTTGTGACTTTCTCACAATGCCAATCTCTTGCGCCAAAAGCTTTAGGTAATTGATGATAATTCCATTGAGCGAGATCGTTATAATAAGCTTCAGGGTAATCACATAATAATCGTTCAATTAAATAACCATCATTATTTAAAACAAGGATGATCGGTTTTAATCCGAAGCGAACAAATTGACTAATCTCTTGTACGGTTAATTGATGTGAGCCTTCACCTGTAATTAAAATAACTCGTTTGCTAGGTGCTGCAAGTGCAGCACCAAATGATGCTGGTGTAGCCCAACCAATAGAACCCCATAATGTTTGGTTATGGAATTGTGCACCTTCTGGTAATAGGGCAAAACCTAATCCCATTGATGATGTCCCTGTCTCTGCAATAATAATATCATTAGGTTTAAAGAACTTTTCTAAATGAGGATATAGATATTGAGCAGTAATTTTACCATTATCAGCTAACATAGCTTCGCCTAATCCTTTGGCTTTTATCTGATGATAACTTCTTTTCGGTAATCGTTGAGTCAGTGCAGAGAGTACGTCCTCCATATAAATCGATGTGTAGATAACAGAGTCAATCTCAACATATTCGGGCATGATGTTGATAAATTGTTTTGGTTTAATATTGGCAGTGAAACTTCCTGTATTGAAGTCGGTCATCATTGCACCAATTCCTAATATGTACTCACTATTTTCTACAAATTCTCTGACTTCAGGTGTCATTAATTTGCCATCATACATACCAACATATTGGGGATGAGATTCACTCAAAATACTTTTATCCATAAACATAGTGGCATAAGGTAAGCCTGTTTTATCGATAAAAGCTTGGATATTATCTGATAACCCTAAACGTGCGGATAAAATACCTGGTAATACGCAGATATTATTGCTGTGTATAAGCTTTTCAATAATGAGTGATACCACTTTTTCTAGTATTTCTTTATCACTCACTGGTCTTTTCGGGGGGATAACAGGTGAATGTTCTATCACTTGCATAGTGGCATAATCAGAAGGTAGGCCAATATAAACTGGGCGACGTTCTTTTAATGCAGTAGCAATTAAACGTTCCATTTCTGTAATGCAATTTTCAGGTGTTAATATTGCGTGAGCACAAGCAAGGCGCTGGCCTAATTGATAAAAAATATCAAAATCACCATTACCTAATGTGTGATGAACAAGGCGCTTACTTTTTTGTACACCACTTGCTGGCATACCAACTAAATGGAAAATAGGTAGGTTTTCTGCATAAGAGCCAGCAATAGCATTAATTGCACTTAACTCACCAACACCAAATGTTGTCGATAACGCTGCCATACCTTTAATTCGGGCATAACCATCAGCAGCGTAAGCTGCATTTAATTCATTGCAGTTACCAATCCAACGCATATGACTGCTATTACAAATAGTATCTTCTATGGGAAACGCATAATCACCCGCAACACCAAAAACATCACTTATTCCTAAGTCATATAAACGGGTTAACATATATTCAACGACAGTCTTACTCATATTATCTCCAAAAAATCCGAATAATAGTCTATAAAGGTGGATGAATGCTTTTACATTATGCTTAATGTTTTATCGCGAATATTATTTGATATGAAATGGTTTATTATCATTAAGGGCATAACTAAATGTAATAAGGTAAATATTGCTAATGAATATTCGTACATTACGCTATTTTGTTGAGGTTGTTCAATTAAATGGCTTTAGCCGAGCCGCTGATGCGCTATTTATCACTCAACCTGCAATTAGTCGTAGTATTAAAAAATTAGAAGATGAATTGGGTGTTATTTTATTAGTGAGAGAAGTTGATGGCGTTAGATTAACGGATGATGGTGCAATATTGTTTGAACATGCAAAACAGATAATTGCACAATTTAATAATATGAATAAAGCATTACAGGACAAGTCTGGGCCATTAACAGGGACATTAAATGTTGGATTACCTCCTGTAATAGCTTCGACGTATTTTGCTGATATTATTATGGCATTTAGCTCTCGCCATCCTCTAGTTGAACTAAAAATATTTGAATTGGGTACTAAGCAAATGGCTGATGCCATGAGAGAAGGCAGAGTTGAAACTGCCGCTGTCGTATTGCCTTTTAATGAAGATATTTTTGAATTAACACCTTTTTCAGAAGATCACTTAATGCTATTAATGTCACCATCTCATTCTTTAGCTATAAAAAAGGAAATTCATTTCAAAGAGTTGATTAATGAACCTTTTATCTTCTTTTCTGAAGATTTTCGTATTAATGATTTAATTTATAGTGCTTGTGGTATTTACAATACAGTGCCTATTATTGCGGGACGTAGTAACCATCTGGATTTAATTATCGCCATGGTGAAAGCAGGTGTAGGAGTAACACTTTTACCCAACAGTATGTGTAATAAAAATCCTATTGATGATTTGGTTGTTCTTCCTGTAGTGGAACCTACATTGTCATATCAAATAGCACTAGCAAATAATAAAAACGGCTATAAAAGCCGAAGTTGCCAAGCATGGGATCAGTTAGCAAGAGAAAAGCTAACAATAGAATAAATATTAAAATAATACTTATTTATATTCTATTTAAGAAATAAATATCGCAATTATCTTTAAATAATAAAAGTGATTATAAATCAATAAATGTTATTTTTAAAGAAATGAGGATAGCAGTATAAAAGCAGTTATATAAATGATAAGTTTATATTTTGCACATAGTCTTATGAGTAATAATAAAAATGGGCAAATAAAAGATTAATCAGACAAGACAGGAATAGGATAGGTAAAATGAATGAGAGTAATAGTTCTGTAAATCAACATTTTATTCGCAAACTTGAAGGTATCGTTGGTAAAAAACAAGTATTAACACAAGCACATAAAACAGAACGTTATCGCAAAGGTTTTCGTTCAGGGCAAGGTAAGGCGTTGGCTGTTGTCTTTCCCGCTAATCTATTAGAACAGTGGCGAGTTTTTAAAACCTGTGTCGAAGCCGATAAAATTATTATTATGCAAGCGGCGAATACTGGATTAACAGAGGGTTCAACGCCTAATGGCGATGATTATGATAGAGATATCGTGATTATTAGTACATTACGCCAAGATAAAATACAGGTTCTTTCAGAGCATAATCAAGTTATTGCTTTCCCTGGTAGTACGTTATGGCATTTAGAAAAAGTATTAAAGCCATTAGGGCGAGAACCTCATTCTGTTATTGGCTCTTCTTGTATTGGTGCGTCGGTGATAGGAGGAATTTGTAACAACTCGGGCGGCGCTTTAGTTCGCCGCGGGCCTGCTTATACCGAATTATCGCTTTATGCTCGCGTTAATGAAAAAGGTGAAGCTGAATTAGTTAACCATTTAGGTATTGATTTAGGTGAAACACCAGAAGAGATATTAACTAATTTAGATAATCGTCATTATCATGAAAAACAGATACAAACGACAGAAAAACTAGCCTCTGATCATGAATATCATGAGCGTATACGTGATGTCGATGCTAATACACCTTCTCGTTTTAACAATGATGAACGGCGTTTATATGAAGCAGCAGGGAGTGCAGGAAAATTATCGGTATTTGCTGTGAGATTAGATACTTTCCCAGCAGATCATCGCACTCAGGTTTTTTATATTGGTACTAATAATCCGGACGAACTTGAAGATATTCGTCGTCATATTTTAAGCCATTTTAAAAAGTTGCCTGTTGCTGGGGAATATATGCATAGAAGCTATTACAAAATGGCTGAAGTGTATGGAAAAGACACATTTTTGGTGATTGATAAATTAGGTACAGATAAAATGCCAATATTATTTGCCGTAAAAGGGCGAGTAGATGCGGTATTAAATAAAGTGCCTTTCTTACCTAAAAACATGGTGGACAGAACCATGCAGTTTATGAGCAAACTATGGCCAGCTCATTTACCAGAGCGTATGACTGATTTTCGTGACAAATATGAACATCATCTTATGTTAAGAATGGCAGATGATGGAATTGAAGAAGCCGCAACTTATTTAAAAGAATACTTTAAGCTAGCATCAGGTGATTATTTTGAATGTACTGAAGAAGAGGGAAATAAAGCCTTTTTGCATCGTTTTGCTGCCGCAGGTGCTGCTGTGCGTTATCATGCCGTTCATGTTAATGATGTAGAAGATGTGTTGCCATTAGATATTGCATTGCGCCGTAATGACAAAGATTGGTTTGAAAAGCTACCACCTGAAATAGAGAATAAATTACTTTATAAACTCTATTGTGGGCATTTTATGTGTCACGTTATGCATCAAGATTATATTATTAAAAAAGGTGTTGATGCTAAAGCATTAAAAGCAGAAATGCTGGCGTTATTAGATCAGCGTGGAGCTGAATATCCCGCAGAGCATAACGTAGGTCATATGTATTATGCTAAACCTCAATTAAAAGCATTCTATAAGCATAACGATCCAACCAATAGCATGAACCCGGGTATTGGTAAAACCTCAAAACTAAAATATTGGGGAGAAGAGTGTGGCTGTGGACATGCTCATAATGATGCTAATACAGAGAATAAAAAATAATTGTTGTAGATTGTGTTTATTAAATTAAAGAATAAAGGCAGGATAAAACCCGCCTTTTATTTTATCAATTAGCTCGCAATCTCTTGAGCATATAAATAAAGCTCTTGTAGCTGTTTTAATTTTTCCTCGTTATCGGCATGTTCTTCAGCTAATAACTGAATAGTATTAATATATTCGGTTAGTTTTTCTGGCGTTAACATCTCTTTTCTATGCGCCAACCAACGTTGTTGTTCGTCATAATTAAGCGTTGAAGGATAATTTCTTGCTCGATAACGGAAAAACAGAGGTTCCATTCTCGCATCTTCAAATGTTAAGTCTAAAGCGGGTAAATTCTGTGGTTGCGTTGAGCGAATAATCTCCATCGCACTACGATCATTTTCACTGAAAAAACCATTATAAATTTGTGAATCAACATTATCAGAGACTACAAAAGGTGTTTGTTGTGCAAATATTTCCACGACTTTATTGCGTATTTCAGGATGAGAAAACAATAGTGCCTGGTTTTTTAAACAAGTATCAACATCTAAACCAATTCTATCTGCATCTTGCTGTCTTAATGTATTTTGCGGTGCCACAATGGGGCATTTATTAATATGCAGTAATTTAATTGGAACTGGTGGCTCATCGACTGATAATTCACTACGTGGTGTATATAAACGTTCACGCAATTGGTCTGAATCGAGTGTTAATAAAGGCGATATATCTGCGGCTAAGTCGCAAACAATAACTGCATTGCGATTATCAGGATGCCACGCTAATGGTGCAACAAGGCTCAAATTAGAGCGTGCGGCACCAAACATACCTGAAACATGCACAATCGGTGTCATTGCTGGAATATCAATTAGCGCCTGTACTTTGCGTTTATCGCGTAAATTAAAGAAATAATCAAACATGCGCGGTTGAGCTTGTTTTAATTTTTTTGCCATCGCAATGGTGGCATAAACATCAGACATCGCATCATGTGCATTCTCATGAGAAATACCATTTGCTTTGGTTAATAATTCTAAACGGAAGCTTGGAAAACCGTCTTCATTTTCAGGCCAAACAATACCTTCAGGGCGCAGTGCATAACAGGCACGTAAAACATCAAGTAAATCCCAACGTGAATTTCCTTTTTGCCAACTATAAGCATAAGGATCATAAAAATTACGATAAAGGATATTTCGTGTGACTTCATCATCAAATCGAAGGTTGTTATAGCCCATAATACAACTATTAGGTTGGCTAAAAGCTTGATGAATTTGACGAGTAAATTCGGCTTCAATCACCCCATTTTTTGCCGCAACTTGTGGCGTTATTCCTGTGATCATCACGGCTTCTGGGTGAGGCAGATAATCATCATTAGGCTTGCAATAAATAACGAGAGGATCTTCAATAATATTGAAATCCATATCGGTTCTTACACCCGCAAATTGCGCAGGGCGATCAAGTGCTGGGTGCGTGCCAAAGGTTTCGTAGTCATGAACGTAAAATGTGGGCGTTTTCGCTGAATTAGACAAGGTTTCCTACCGTAAATTTATTGATGATTTTTTTTAAATCATTACTCAATGAGTTGTATTGGGTTTAATTAAGACCATGGTAAACCATAATGCGGTAAACGTGAAATGTCAGATCAAAGCGTGCTTATGTAGTGTTTAATATAAGGTGTTGCTGTGAGAATAAGTAGGAGCGTACCACCGCTAATATTGATTACTTTTTTCATAATAACAATATTGATCTTTTGTGATGACAATAAAATAAAGCCACAGCAAGCAATTAGCCAGATACTCATCATGAAAATATGAATAGAAGATAAAGCAAGATAATTACCTAGTGTTGGCGTCGCACCAGCATAACTAGAAACAACCACAAGATATAACATAATTGCTTTAGGATTAAGCACATTAGCAATATAAGCTGTTTTGATAGAGACTTTTTGATGAATAATTGTGGTGTTTTTAGAGGCTTTTAATCCAGAACGTATCAAAGAAATTCCAAGATAAATTAAATACAAGTTACCAAGAATGGTTAATACCATAAAAGCAGAAGGGGACGAAACTAATAATTTTGTTATTCCTAATCCGACCAAAAGCCCGTGAGTAATAATGCCTAATGCGGTACCTATAATCGTGATCAATAACCCTTTTATGCCATAGGTTAAGGTGTTATCTAAAGCAATTGTAAAACTTGCACCCGGTGAGATAATTATAGGTAGTAACGTAATAATAAAACCAAGTATATCCATAGTATTGTCTTAGATAGTTTTAAGCGAATTATGGAGGACACTGTTATTTTAACAAAGGAGATTAAAGAAAAGGGATTATATGATGCCTTTTCGTGCGTTTTACTGTCAGTAATGGCAATAAAGATAAAGGTAGATCTAGAGCACATAACTCGAGTTGTTAACGTTAACTTATGTGCCTTATGTCACATTAAAGCGATATAATTGTTTGTGAACTTAAAAGTTAACGTTAACATTTAAGGGTGAAATGACTTTATAAGGCGCTCAACCAATGAACAAAGACTCAAAAAAATACTATGCGATCTTAAGTGCGCTGTTGTTTTTCTTCTTTTTTACCTGGTCTTCATCCTTTTCATTAGTTTCTATTTGGTTAAATCAGTATGTAGGATTAAAAGCGATAGATACTGGATTGATATTCTCTGCAATTTCTCTGATTGCGTTATGTGCTCAACCTCTATATGGCTTTATTCAAGATAAATTAGGACTAAGAAAGAATTTATTATTAGTGATTGCAGTATTACTTATTCTTTCTGGACCATTTTTTCTAGGTTTCGCATCAATACTTCGCTGGAATATTTTTGTTGGCTCCATTCTAGGAGGTTTATATGTAGGTATGACATTTAATGCGGGGATTGGCGTATTAGAGTCATATACAGAGCGTGTTAGTCGTATTCGTGGTTTTGAATACGGTAGGGCGAGAATGTGGGGATCGCTAGGTTGGGCATCTGCAACATTTATTGCAGGACACAATATAAACATCGATCCTAATTATAATTTTGTGATGGCTTCTGTTTCTGGTGTTGTGTTCTTAATTCTTTTAACACTGTTGAAAACAGATAAATCAGACGCATTTAATCAATTAGAGCATGGTAAAACATCGGCTATTACCATAAAAGACGCACTGAATTTACTTTCGCTGCCTCGTTTTTGGGCGCTTATTTTGTTTGTTATTGGCACCTGTGTTTATGGGGTTTATGACCAACAGTTTCCCGTCTTTTTCTCATCGCAATTTGCAACCTTACAGCAGGGTAATGAGATGTACGGATATCTGAATTCATTGCAGGTATTCTTAGAAGCTGGTGGTATGTTTGTCGCGCCTTTTCTGGTCAATAGAATAGGTGCTAAAAACGGCTTATTACTGGCAAGCAGTGTTATGGCGGCACGTATTATTGGCTCAGGACTAGTCGAAGGGCCAGTCTTGATCTCTTGTATGAAATTATTACATGCTGTTGAGTTACCTATTTTATTAATTTCAATTTTTAAATATAACAGTCAACACTTTGACAAACGTTTATCTTCAACACTCTATTTAGTCGGTTTTCAATGTGTTAGCTCTATTGTTGCTACATTATTATCTCCATTAGCGGGTTATGGTTATGATCATTATGGTTTTGCACCAACCTATATGGTGATGGGATGTATTGTGATAGGGACAACACTTTTCTCAGCAATGTTTTTACGTTCAGATGCTGAAGCATTACTGCCACTTGATGGTTTACAACATGAAGATCAAAACAAAACACAGACTATTTAATCGCTGATTAATTTATCCTTTGTAGTATCGATTTGGGCTACCAGTAAAAATGTGTAGCCATTTTTTTATCATTAATTAAGTGAACATTTACGAGTTAAAGAATGTTGACTATATTTATTAATGCATATCATCCTAATTAATTGTTAATTAAGCAAAATCAATTAAATTTGTAAACTTTGCTTGTTTATTGACACGATTAAGCGATAATCTTAAACAGAACTATTTATCTTAAATATCAATTGTAAAGGTGTAGGAAATGGATAACGCAAACAAGCCGTCTTTCCAAAACGTACTGGAGTTTGTGCGTATGTATCGTCGTAAAAACAAAATCCGTCGTGAGATCACTGACAATGAGAAAAAGATCCGTGATAACCAAAAACGTGTTCTTTTGTTAGACAACTTAAGTGAATACATTAAACCGGGTATGTCGATTGAAGATGTATTGGGTATTATTGCTAATATGCGTAGTGACTATGACGATCGTGTTGACGATTACATTATTAAAAATGCCGATCTGTCTAAAGAGCGCCGTGAATTATCTAAGCAGTTAAAAGCGATGGGTGAAATTAAAAATCTTCCTGATCTAAAAGACTGATTGTTTTACTAAGAATAAGAAATCGAAGGCCTCTGAATTGAATATTCAGGGGCTTTTTTATGTTGGCTTAATAAATACTCAGTTAATTTGCTAATAGTTACCCAAAAAAAGAACCCACTAAAAAGTGGGTTCTCAATTTAGAAGTATTATCAAGATATTCTTAATAACACCTTATTATCAGTTTTGACTTTCAGCTTTAGTCATTTCTGAAGAAGCGTGATTAGTAGAACAATGTCCACCCGCACCTGTGCGGCCTTTCTTATCAAAAGCTGGACGTGTTTCCCATGCTTTGATTTCAATTGCCACAGGTGTTTCATCAGCGGCTGGCGCTTTTGTCATTGGTGAGCTTGCATGTAGTTGGCGTGCAACTGCAACAGGCTCTTGACGAATAACGACTTCAGTTGGTTTGCTTTCTGTTACCGTATCAATTTCCACCGCAGAGATTGCGTTTTCTTCTGGCTGGTCTTCAATAACCGTTTCAATAACAGCTTCAACAACGGTTTCAGCAGTAACTTCTTTATGTTGTTCAACAGTTTCTTCAGTAGCTACTATTACTGCTTCAACAGGCTGAGGCTCAGGCGTTGATATTTCACTCTCTACTGGTGCAACTGTATCTTGTGCAACTTCTTCTGGCGCGATGTTTGTTTCAGCCTGTTGTGAAGTTTCATGCATATAAGCTTCAGTGGTATTTAATACCGCTGAAATGTTCTCTTTACGAGTAACATGCTCTTCTGTGTTCACTTCATTAATGACATCACTGATAACGTTGTTTTCAATAATGTCGTTAGTTTCAACAGGCACAGCTTGTGGCTCTACTGCAATAATTTCAGTAACAGCCTCTGTGGTTGATTCAGTACTAACCGTGACAGAATAAGTTGATTCAGTCGATCCTACCTGTGCAATATCAGCAACAATGGCTTCTGAAACCTCTGGTGCGATAGCGACCATTTGTGGATCTTGATGAGTAATAATGTGGTTTTCAACAGAAACGTCATTGTTGTTTTCAGCATTATTCTCAATAAATGGTGCATCACTTATTGGTGTGATTGGATAGCGAATGAAAACTTTACCTGAAGCAAGTTCAGGAGAAGCCACCGCCATTGCCAGAGGCATTGGTGATACTGTTAAGGTACGCTCATCACGATAGCGACGACGACGTTGACCACTTACACGTAAATGACGAGGTGAACGGCGAGAACGACGTGGCATAACATTATCTTGCCCGTTATTATCTTCGTTTTTATTGTCATCTTGTGATTTAGTTGCATCAGGTAATGCTTTTACAGCTTGTGCTTCATTAGCTTCAACTTTCGCAACAGCGACTGCTTTAGGTGCTGATTTTTCTGTTGGCGCAACTTTAGTTTGTGTTGTTGCAACAGGAGGCTCAGAAACGGCTTTTTCAGTCACAACGGGTACAACAGCCAATGCATTATCATTGTCAATTACGCGTACAGATTGTGCTAATTGACGACGATTACGGCGTTGCATAGCAGGGCGACGAGGTTCTTCTTTCTTCTCATCAGCACTATCTTTTGCAACGGTATCATTTTCAGCAAGAGCCGCTTGTGCTTTAGCCGCTTCTTGTTGCTGTTGACGTTTTTCTTCTTGACGACGACGCTGTTCCGCACGTTGTTCACGACGCTGTTGGCGACGAGCTTCGCGTTCTGCAATCTCTTGCTCACTATTAACTTCAGTTGTTGGCGTTGTTTGTGGTTTTTGATTGCGATTTTTGCGATTGTCTTCGCTATTTGCGTTATCACGATTACGATCGTTATCACGGTCACGGCGATTATTGTTATTACGTCGATTATTGTTATTACGACGATCACGACGATTGTCGTTATTTTCTTTCTTATTTTCCTGTGGTTTTTCTGGTGTTACCACAGGCTCTGGTTCACTACTAAATAAGTTAGAGAAGAATTTTGCGATAGAGGCAAAGAAACCTGTACCTTGAGCTTGTTCTGATTTAACAGGTTTAGCTTGAGGCTGAGGTGCTTTTTTGCTTTTCGTCGCTTCAATCGGCTCTTCTTCTTGCAATCCAAAGGCTGAAATAGCAGGTTGTTCAGGCGCTTTGCGCTCTGTAACAACATCGTCCTCAGCTTCATTTAACTGGCTCTCATGGAATTGCGCTAAGTTGTAGCTCAGAGAGGTAATTTCTTCGCCTTTACGCACACGAATAACAGAGAAATGAGGCGTTTGCATTTGGTCATTAGGAACAATAACCACTTTGACATTAGATTGACGTAATTCAATGTCAGTCACTGCTTTACGTTTTTCGTTAAGCAAATAAGAGGCGATTTGAACAGGTACAATCGCATGTACTTCATGTGTATTTTCTTTAAGTGCTTCTTCTTCGATAAGACGTAACACAGAAAGTGACAGTGATTCGTTATCACGAATAGTACCGGTGCCTAAGCAACGCGGACAAACGTGATGGCTAGATTCACCTAATGAAGGGCTTAAACGTTGACGAGACATCTCTAATAAACCAAAGCGAGAGATGCGTCCAATTTGAATGCGAGCACGATCTTGGCGAACAGCTTCGCGCATTCTGTTTTCAACTTCACGCTGATGGCGCACAGGCGTCATGTCGATAAAGTCGATAACAATTAAACCACCTAAGTCGCGTAAACGTAATTGGCGTGCGATTTCGTCAGCCGCTTCTAAGTTAGTATTGAACGCAGTTTCTTCGATATCACCGCCACGGGTTGAGCGTGAGGAGTTGATATCAATCGCTGTTAATGCTTCAGTTGTATCAATAACTAAAGCGCCACCAGAAGGAAGGCGAACTTCACGCTGAAAAGCAGATTCAATCTGTGATTCAATCTGGTAATGGCTAAATAGAGGTACTGCACCTGTGTAATGGCGAATTTTGCTAGCAAAATCACCACGACCAATCGCTTCAATATGGCTACGCGCCATTTCAACGACTTTTGCGTTATCAATTAAAATTTCGCCAATATCAGGACGTAAGTAGTCGCGGAATGCGCGAACAATTACGTTACTTTCCTGATGAATTAAGAATGGCGCAGGGCGATTCTCAGCCGCTTTCTTAATAGCATCCCAGTGTCTTAAACGATAGCTTAAGTCTTGTTGTAGTGCTTCGGCAGATTTACCAACACCTGCTGTACGTACAATCAGACCCATACCATCTGGGATTTCAAGGCTTGATAAAGCTTCTTTGAGTTCAGTACGGTCTTCACCTTCAATACGGCGAGAAATACCACCCGCACGAGGATTATTTGGCATTAATACCAAATAACTTCCTGCAAGGCTGATAAAAGTGGTTAATGCTGCACCTTTATTACCACGCTCTTCTTTATCAACTTGAACAATAACTTCCTGACCTTCTTTTAAGACATCTTTGATGTTAGGACGACCATGGGAGTGATAATTACTAGGAAAGTATTCGCGGGCTATTTCTTTGATAGGAAGGAAACCGTGGCGTTCCGCACCATAATCAACAAAAGCGGCTTCTAAGCTGGGTTCAATTCTAGTGATTTTACCTTTATAGATATTCGCTTTTTTCTGTTCATGACCGGGGCTTTCGATATCCAGATCGTACAAGCGTTGCCCATCGACAAGGGCAACACGCAACTCTTCCTGCTGAGTTGCGTTAATTAACATTCTTTTCATATTGTGACTTACTCGTTATTTTCACGTTTTATAATGTGCCACTAACATACGTAATTACACTATTGATAACCGATGACCTCGTGTCTTTTACAAATGCGTCAACCTCACGGTTGTCGATTGTATAGAGGTGCAATATGTCGGTGAGTCTGATTTTTAGTTCAAAAATTCAGCACTCTTTAATTGAACACGATGTTTCAACTCAATAAGCGATGTATTTATGGCATACTAAATTGTTTGATTTTCGACTATGTCTTACGCCATTGCTGCATTTTGAAAATCAAACAAACAAAATTTTCATAAATATACCTGATAAACATAATCAGGAGAGTCTGCATTATTCCATTGGTGTTAGGGTTATAGCAAGATGACTTTTCTGCTTTGGTGACTTTTTCTGTATAAATATGAGAGATTAGCTAATGTTTCGTCTTTTTCCCATTATTCGGGTTAAAATAGACGACAGATTTGATGTTATTTTGTACACCACAAAGTTGTTTGTTATTTTTATTTTAAGAGAGCCAAAGAATCGCCACTATGAAATCATTTAATCAAGTTCAGTTCGTCACCATTGATGGCGATGAAGCAGGCCAGCGTATCGATAATTTTTTACTGGCACGCTTAAAAGGTGTACCAAAAAGTATGATTTACCGAATTATCCGTAAAGGGGAAGTTCGAGTTAACAAAGGGCGAATTAAACCTGAATACAAACTCAATACGGGTGACAGCATCCGTATACCTCCTGTGCGAGTATCGGAAAAAGAAGAAGTCGCGGTATCACCAAAGCTTGATAAAGTCGCTGCATTGTCAAATTGTATTTTATATGAAGACGACCATTTAATGCTCATCAATAAACCTTCTGGTACGGCTGTACATGGGGGAAGTGGGTTAAGTTTTGGTGTGATTGAAGGTTTACGTGCATTGCGCCCAGAAGCGCGTTTTTTAGAGCTTGTACATCGTCTTGATAGAGATACATCGGGTGTTTTGCTAATTGCAAAAAAACGTTCAGCATTACGTGCTTTGCATGAGCAATTACGCTTAAAACAGATGCAGAAAGATTATTTAGCCTTAGTGCGTGGGCAATGGCAATCTCACACTAAAGTTGTTCAGGCACCGTTGTTGAAAAATATTCTTCAAAGTGGTGAGCGAGTCGTTAAAGTAAGCAATGAAGGAAAACCTTCTGAAACGCGTTTTAAAGTGGAAGAGCGTTTTGAATTTGCCACATTAGTGAAAGCAAGCCCTGTGACAGGAAGAACACACCAAATTCGTGTGCATACATTACATGCAGGTCATCCTATTGCATTTGATGATCGTTATGGTGATCGTGATTTTGATTCACAATTGGTAGGAACAAAACTTAATCGCCTATTTTTACATGCCAGTTCTTTGACATTTACTCATCCTTCAACGGGTGAACAAATGCGAATTGAAGCGCCAATGGATAATCAGCTACGCCATTGTTTGCAAGTATTACGTAGTCAAAAATCTTAAGTCGAAAATTTTTATTTCAACAGAAAATCCGAATACTCAATACGCCCAGTTTGTTGGGCGTATTGCTTTTCTTAAACCACAAAGAAAGTGAGTGGAAAATGGAATTAACCTTCCACTTTTGTCATGCATTGCTCAACAATTTTATCAATATCCCACTCTTTAGGCAGTGATTTTGAGCCGTTTTTGCGCATTTCCATATCTACACGGATAAATTCGTTAATTCCGTAATTTTTAATAATGCCGTCGTAAGTACATTCACACACTTCGGCAATTTGAGGAATTAGCGCATCATCAGTAATGCCCGAACCTAATATGCAGCTACTGACGAAATTCTTTTTAAATAAGGATTTGCTGTCATCTTTTTTGTCTGAAATCACACTGTCTTGGATAGTATTTGTCGTGTTAGTTGCTTTTGTTGTTGAAATTTCAGTGTCTTTTTCATCAGAACAACCCACTAATGCTGTTGCCATCACTAAAGCTGTTAAGACTGATGCTAATTTATTCATAATACGCTTTATCGCTACATAAGATTAAAAAATAAGATGACCAGATTCATTTGTGATCATCAGAGAAAAATAATGGGTTTATTCTTTGCGAGAGCAACATTTTATTCAATCGGATAAGTGGTAAACCAATTAAAGAATTTGGATCATCGCCGACAAGTTTATCAAATAGAGTAATGCCTAGTCCCTCAGATTTAAAACTTCCAGCACAATTGAAAGGCATTTCTTTATTTAAATAACTGATAATTTCTTCATCAGTTAAATGACGAAAGTAAACTTGAAATAATTCACAATGAGTTTGGTGTTCTAAAGTTAGGCTATTATATACAGTTAATCCGGTGTAAAACGAGATACATTGTCCTGAAGCTTGTTTTAATTGTGCAAAGGAATTATCAAAATTATGGGGTTTTCCCGTGATCTTTTTATTCAGTACACAAACTTGATCAGAGCCAATTATAAGGTGATGTGGAAATTTTGCTTGTAAAGCGCTGGCTTTTTCATAGGATAAGCGACTGACAAGATCTTGAGCGTACTCTGTGGGCATCGGGGTTTCGTCAATCTCTGGAGATGCCTGTATAAAGGGCATTCCAAGCTTTTTCAGCAACTCAGCTCGAAAGGGTGAAGTAGACGCAAGGACGAGTGGCAACATATTTTTTTTAAAATCCGTAGCAAAATGATGCCTGACATTCTAAACTATGCGCCGCTGATAAAGCGAATTTTGGTGGAAAGGTGTAGATAACCCGCCTTTTTCTTTGACTATATTCCATTACAAAGATAATATGCGCGCCTTATGCAAAAGGTAAAATTACCCCTGACCATTGATGCGCTGCGAGCAGCTCAAAAGAATTTAGACTATGACGGTCATTATTCTCCAGAGCAAGTAAGCCGCTTAGCTGAATCGGTGGTCAGTGTGGACAGTAATATTGACGTGGCTTTATCATTTGATATTGACCATCAACGTCTTGCCGTGATTAAAGGGCATTCCGATGTGGATGTGACTTTAGAATGTCAACGTTGTGGTGGCCATTTTCCGTATCATGTTCACGCAACATATTGTTTTAGCCCTGTTGTCAGTGATGAACGGGCCGAGACATTACCGGAAGAATATGAACCAGTTTATGTAAACGAATTTGGTGAAATAGATTTGCTGGCAATGATTGAAGATGAAATAATCCTCAACTTGCCGGTGGTTCCGGTACATGATTTTGAACACTGTGAAGTGTCCGACGCGGATATGGTGTTTGGTGAACTCCCTGAAGAATTATCAGAGAAGCCAAATCCATTTGCCGTATTAGCCAGTTTAAAGAAAAGTACTAAGGAGTAAGGTCAATGGCCGTACAACAAAACAAACCAACTCGTTCTAAACGCGGTATGCGTCGCTCTCATGACGCGCTGACAGTAACTCAAGTTTCTGTTGACAAAACTTCTGGTGAAACTCACCTGCGTCACCATGTAACTGCTGACGGTTACTACCGTGGTCGCAAGGTTATCAACAAGTAATTAGCTTTATAGCTCGTTGATACCTTGACAAATCTAACCATAGCGTTAGATGCGATGGGCGGGGACTTCGGTCCTCGCATCACAGTGCCTGCTTGTTTGCGGGCGCTGGCATCTAATCCTCATTTAAAAATATTGCTGGTAGGTCAACCAGACTCTATATCTCCTCTGCTTGCAAATCAAAATGCTGAGCTAATCTCCCGTTTACAAGTTATACCCGCAGAACATATTGTCGCCAATGATGCCAAACCTTCACAAGCTATTAGAGCAAGTAAAGGGACATCAATGCGAGTGGCACTTGATCTCGTGAAAACAGGGGAAGCACAGGCTTGTGTAAGTGCAGGGAATACTGGCGTGTTAATGGGATTAGCAAAACTTCGACTTAATGCAATTGATGGAATTGAACGTCCCGCACTGGTTTCGATATTACCTAATCAGAAAAAAGGCAAGACGGTTGTTCTTGATTTAGGCGCTAACGTTAACTGTGATAGCAAAATGCTGGTGCAGTTTGCGGTAATGGGCGCAGTTATGGCCGAAGAGATAGCAGAGATTGATTCACCGAAAGTGGCGCTTTTAAATATTGGTGAAGAAGAGAGCAAAGGATTAGATAATATCCGCGAAGCTGCTACGGTATTAAAATCGACACCGAATATTAATTATATTGGTTATGTTGAAGGTAATGAATTACTGACAGGCAAAACTGATGTATTGGTGTGTGACGGCTTCGCAGGTAATGTCTCCCTTAAAACGATGGAAGGGGTTATCAGAGTTTTCCTTTCATTGATTAAATCTTCTACTACCGAAAATAAAAAAACGTCGTGGTGGATGAAAATATTGAAGAAGTGGTTACAAAAGCGGCTAATTAAGCGTTTTGGACATATGAACCCCGACCAGTATAACGGTGCTTCTCTGTTAGGATTACGCGGTATCGTCATTAAAAGCCATGGTGGCGCAAATGAAAGCGCGTTTACAGCAGCAATAGAACAGGCTGTTCATGCCGTTGAGCGAAAAATTCCAGAGCGAATTGCTTCACGACTGACAACAGTATTACCCAAGAGCGATTGATAGAATGTATACAAAAATCTTAGGTACTGGTAGTTACTTGCCTGTACAAGTGCGAACTAATGCCGATTTAGAAAAAATGGTTGAAACATCTGACGAGTGGATTGTTACCAGAACGGGTATCCATGAACGTCGAATTGCAGCAGAAGAAGAAACTGTTGCCGTGATGGGAGCGGGTGCTGGCGAAAAAGCATTAGAAATGTCAGGTATTGATAAGCAAGACATTGGATTGATTATTGTTGCAACTACATCTGGCTCTCATGCATTTCCAAGTGCGGCTTGCCAAATTCAAAATGCATTAGGTATTAGTGATTGTATTGCTTTTGATGTTGCGGCTGCATGTTCAGGTTTTGTTTATGCATTAAGTATTGCGGATCAATTTATTAAAGCTGGCTCTGTTAAAAAAGCACTGGTTATTGGTGCTGACAGATTATCTCACGCTTTAGATCCAGAAGATCGCGGCACGATTATCCTATTTGGTGATGCGGCAGGTGCTGTGGTTGTTGGCGCATCAGAAGAAGAAGGCATTATCTCTACTCATTTACATTCTGATGGCCGTTTTGGTGATCTATTAGCACTACCTTATCAGAGTAGAGAAAATGACGATTTACCTGCTTACGTGACTATGGCAGGAAATGAAGTTTTTAAAGTCGCAGTTCGTGAGCTTGCCCACATTGTGGATGAGACACTTGAAGCTAACAAAATTGATAAATCTGAACTGGACTGGCTTGTGCCTCATCAGGCAAATTTAAGAATTATTTCAGCGACAGCGAAAAAGCTGGATATGACAATGGATAAAGTAGTGGTGACATTAGATCGCCACGGCAATACGTCAGCAGCATCAGTCCCAACAGCATTAGATGAAGCTGTAAGAGATAATCGCATTCAACGTGGTCAGTTAATCTTACTAGAAGCGTTTGGTGGCGGTTTTACTTGGGGTTCTGCACTTATCCGTTTTTAATATTATCAGGAAAATAAACATGACTGATTTTGCAATGGTTTTTCCCGGACAGGGATCACAAGCTGTTGGAATGCTTGCAGAACTTGCAGAGCAATATCCAATCGTGACTGAAACATTTGCTCAAGCATCTGATGTATTGGGTTACTCTCTTTGGGACTTAGTTCAGAATGGTCCAGAAGAAGAGCTAAACAAAACATGGAAAACACAGCCAGCATTATTAGCAGCTTCTGTTGCTATCTGGCGTGTATGGCAAGAAAAACAAGGCAAAATACCACAAATGATGGCAGGTCACAGTCTTGGCGAGTATTCTGCTTTAGTGTGTGCGGGAGTTATTGATTTCGCTGTGGCAATTAAATTAGTAGAATTACGTGGTCAACTGATGCAAGAAGCCGTACCTGCGGGGACGGGTGCAATGTATGCGATTATTGGCTTAGATAATGACGCTATTGCAAAAGCCTGTGAAGAAGCAGCACAAGGACAAGTTGTCTCACCTGTAAACTTTAACTCACCGGGCCAAGTTGTTATTGCGGGTAACAAAGAAGCCGTAGAGCGTGCTGGTGTGTTATGTAAAGAAGCGGGTGCTAAACGTGCTTTACCACTAGCAGTAAGCGTGCCTTCTCACTGTGCTTTAATGAAACCGGCTGCTGATAAGCTAGCGGTTGCATTACAAGAAATCGAATTTAAACAACCTGAAATTCAGGTCGTTAATAACGTTGATGTGATAGCACAAACTGATGCAAATGCAATCCGTGATGCATTAGTTCGCCAGCTTTATAATCCAGTTCGCTGGACTGAAACGGTTGAACTTATTGCTGAAAAAGGTATCACACAATTATTAGAAATCGGGCCAGGAAAAGTATTAACTGGCTTAACAAAACGTATTTCTAAAGAAATGAACGCTGCAGCAGTTAATGATATTGCATCATTAGATGTTGCATTAGGAAATGACTGAGGGATCTCATGGGATTTGACGGAAAAATAGCGCTAGTTACTGGTGCAAGCCGTGGTATTGGCCGTGCGATTGCAGAAGATTTAGTTGCACGCGGTGCGACAGTAATTGGTACAGCAACGAGTGAAAACGGTGCGAAAGCTATCAGCGAATATTTAGACGGTAAGGGTAAGGGTTTTGTGTTAAATGTCACAGAAAACGACTCTATCGAAAAATTTTTAGCCGATGTGCGCGCTGAATTTGGCGAAATTGATATTTTGGTCAATAATGCAGGTATTACTCGTGATAACCTGTTGATGCGCATGAAAGATGATGAGTGGCAAGATATCATTGACACTAATCTTTCATCAGTCTTCCGTCTGTCTAAAGCAGTTATGCGTGCTATGATGAAAAAACGTTATGGTCGTATAATTACGATTGGTTCTGTTGTTGGAACCATGGGTAACGCAGGACAGGCAAACTACGCGGCGGCGAAAGCGGGTGTGATTGGTTTTAGTAAATCATTAGCACGCGAAGTTGCTTCCCGTGGCATTACGGTGAATGTTGTTGCTCCAGGCTTTATCGAAACTGATATGACTAGAGCATTAACAGACGACCAAAGAGCAGGTATTTTATCTCAAGTCCCTGCTAACCGTTTAGGTGATGCCAAAGAGATTGCCAGTGCTGTAGCTTTCTTAGCTTCTGATGAAGCAAGCTATATCACGGGTGAAACATTGCATGTCAATGGTGGCATGTACATGATCTAATTATGGGGACGTCTTTATATTTGCTTTTTGCGTACAATATAATGCAAAATATAGCAAATAAAGTAGTCCACACAGTCGGGATTGGTTAGATCTTTTCCTGTATTTATAAACTAAGAAAATCATCGCGCAAGCGAGTTTTGATAGGAAATTTAATAGTATGAGCACTATCGACGAACGCGTTAAGAAAATCATTGTTGAACAACTGGGTGTTAAAGAGGAAGAAGTTGTAAATTCAGCTTCATTTGTTGATGACTTAGGCGCTGATTCTCTTGACACAGTTGAGCTGGTAATGGCTCTGGAAGAAGAATTCGATATCGAAATCCCAGACGAAGAAGCAGAAAAAATTACTACAGTTCAAGCTGCTATTGATTACGTTGAAAACGCAGGTAAATAAGCTTGCTAATCTAGGCGGTCACTCGACCGCCTATATTTTTAATCCTAAACTTTTTCCCTCCTTGGAGGATAAGCGTGTCTAAGCGTCGTGTAGTTGTGACCGGACTAGGCATGTTATCTCCTGTCGGTAATAACGCAGAAGCTTCTTGGGAAGCAGTGTGTGCCGGACAGAGTGGTATCGGCCTTATCGAAGATTTTGACACCAGTCATCATGCGACTAAATTCGCTGGATTGGTAAAAGATTTCAATCACGAAGATTATAATCTTTCGCGTAAAGACGCGCGTAAGATGGATCTTTTCATTCAATATGGTATTGCAGCAGGTGTGCAGGCCATTGCGGATTCAGGTCTTGAAGTAACAGAAGCCAATGCAAGTCGTATCGGAGCTGCTATTGGTTCTGGTATTGGTGGCTTAGGCCTTATCGAAGAAAACCATACATCTATGATGAATGGCGGCCCTCGTAAAATTAGCCCATTCTTTGTACCTTCAACCATCATTAACATGGTTGCAGGGCATTTAAGCATTATGTATGGTCTTCGTGGCCCTACAATCTCTATTGCAACAGCGTGTACTTCAGGTGTTCATAATATTGGACATGCTGCACGTATTATCGCTTATGGTGATGCAGATGCAATGCTGGCAGGTGGTGCCGAAAAAGCAACCACACCATTAGGTTTGGGTGGTTTTGGTGCTGTTCGTGCATTATCAACACGTAACGACAATCCTCAAGCGGCTAGCCGCCCATGGGATAAAGATCGTGATGGTTTTGTATTAGGTGATGGTGCGGGTGTTCTTGTTCTTGAAGAGTACGAACACGCTAAAAACCGTGGCGCTAAAATTTATGCTGAAGTGGTTGGTTTTGGTATGAGCAGCGATGCTTATCACATGACTTCACCGGCAGAAAATGGCGAAGGCGGTGCGCTGGCTATGACAAATGCACTGAAAGATGCGGGTATTGCCTCATCAGAAGTGGGTTATATCAACGCACACGGTACATCAACAAATGCAGGCGATGTTGCTGAGGCACAAGCAGTAGAAAATGTATTTGGCAAAGGTACTGATGTATTAGTTAGCTCAACAAAATCTATGACAGGTCACTTATTAGGTGCTGCGGGTGCAATTGAGTCTATCTTTACAATCCTTTCGTTACGTGACCAAATCGTACCTCCAACAATAAACCTAGATAATCAAGACGAAAATTGTCATCTTGATTTTGTTCCACATAAAGCACGTAAAGTTGAGAACATGGAATATGCTCTGTGTAACTCATTCGGCTTTGGTGGTACCAACGGTTCAATTCTCTTTAAGCGCGTATAACCCGTTTTTTGTAGAAAACTGAAAAATACCTAAAGGCCCAGGATTATTCTGGGTCTTTTATTTTGTCCTTTTACTGCCAGTTGTTTTATCATGTACAGATTGATATCAATAACATAGATGTAGGGTGTGTTAGATGTATTGGGTAAATGGACAACAGCAACAAAATGTCGATGTAAGTGACCGTGCAATACAGTTTGGTGATGGTTGTTTTACTACGCTTGCCGTTGAGTATGGCAACCCAATTTTGTTACCTGCCCACATCAATCGCTTAAAACAAGGTTGTGATGCGCTTTTTCTACCACATCCTAATTGGTCTGACTTAGAAAGGCACATTATAGATATTGCCTCAGACACTCAAACGAAAGGTGTTATTAAGGTTATCATTAGTCGTGGCTATGGTGGACGAGGATATTCCTCCAATGGATTTATAACGCCGACCGTAATAATGTCACTATCATCTTATCCTACCCATTATCTCCACCAGCAAAGTGAAGGTGTATCGCTTGGTATAAGTCCTGTTACCTTAGGGCAAAATCCTTTGTTGGCAGGGATAAAACATCTCAATCGCTTAGAACAAGTCCTTATCAAATATCATTTAGAAAAAACAGAATTTGATGATGTTTTAGTGTGTGATCATGAAGGATATTTAGTTGAAGCCAATGCGGCGAATCTTTTTTGGCGCAAAGGAAATAGGCTTTTTACACCAAATCTGACTAACTCAGGGGTAAATGGCATTATGCGTCAATCCATTTTTCAATTAGCTCAAAAAAATCATTGGGAAATTGATATTGTGAGAGAAAAACCTGAAACACTTTATCAAGCTGATGAAATATGGTTAACAAATGCGTTGATGCCAGTGATCCCCGTTTCACAAATCACTTTTTCAGATGATAAGCGCTATCAATATCCTAGTAGGGATTATTATCATGTTGTTTTACAACACAGTTTGTCACTTAAATAGAATTTAATGAGTTATAAATGAAGATAAAAAAAATAGTATGGATAGTTTTTTTTGCCTTATTAATTAGCCTTGGTGCAATGGCGTTATATGTGATGCAGCATATTCGAGGCTTAGAAGAAAATGTTATTGTAAAACAAGATGAAATGTTACTTACTGTTCCAGCAGGAACGGGACGTGTTGCCATGGAGCAACTGCTAATAAAAAATAATCTGCTTAATGAAGGGGATTATTTCCAAATTTTGCTAAAAGCAAAGCCAGAACTAAGCCAATTTAAAGCGGGGACTTATCGCTTAACAAAGGGTATGACGTTACGTGATGTTTTACTGCTTATCAAAAGTGGTAAAGAGGCACAGTTTACAATCCGTTTTATTGAAGGAAGCCGTTTAAAAGATTGGCAATCTATTTTTGAGCAAGCGCCTCAACTAACAACCGTTGCACATACTCTGGACGCTGATAAATTACGCCAAGAAATAGGAATAAGATCTGAAATTACTAATCTAGAAGGTTGGTTTGCGCCAGATACATACCATTACACCGCGGGTACGACTGATGTCGCAATTTTAAAGCGTGCCTACCAACAAATGGAAAAAACATTAGAAGAAGAGTGGATTAAACGCGATAGTGACTTACCGTATAAATCCGCTTATGAAATGCTTATCATGGCATCAATTATTGAAAAAGAGACGGGTATTGATGCTGAAAGAACAAAGGTTGCGTCTGTTTTTGTCAATCGATTAAAAACTAATATGCGATTACAGACTGATCCAACAGTCATCTATGGTTTAGGTGATAAATATAGAGGCACGATTTACCGTAGTGATTTAAATGGCTATACACCTTATAACACGTATCAAATTGATGGCTTACCACCAACACCAATAGCAATGCCTGGTGTTGCTTCAATTAGAGCTGCTGCACATCCAGCGGATACACGTTATCTCTATTTTGTTGCGGATGGAACGGGTGGTCATAAATTTTCAACCACACTCAATGAACACAATAAGGCCGTCGCGCAATACCGACGCTTACAACAAAGATAATTATGAACAACAGCAAATTTATTGTAATTGAAGGATTAGAAGGCGCTGGAAAAACCAGCGCAATTCAAACGGTTATTGATACATTAAAAGAACAAGGTATCACTAATCTGGCTTTTACGCGTGAACCCGGTGGCACACCACTTGCTGAAAAACTACGTGAACTCATCAAGCAAGGTATTGACGGCGAAAAAGTGACAGATAAAGCAGAGCTTTTAATGCTATATGCAGCGCGTGTTCAGCTTGTTGAGAACGTGATAAAACCTGCGCTTGCAGAAGGTAAATGGGTGATTGGAGATAGACACGATCTCTCTTCACAAGCTTATCAAGGTGGTGGGCGTGGCTTAGATAAAGATCTTATGTTGTCACTTCGTAATACGGTTCTTGGTGATTTTCGCCCTGATTTAACCTTATATCTTGATTTAGATCCGGCTATTGGTCTTGCCAGAGCGCGTGCTCGAGGCGAATTAGACCGAATTGAAAAAGAATCAATGGATTTCTTTTATCGTACTCGTGAACGTTATCAGGCCTTAGCCAAAGGTGATGACTCTATTATCACAATAGATGCATCCCAAGCTATTGAAAAAGTACAAGCAGATATCCGTCAAACATTAACAACGTGGCTAGTTCAGCAGGAAAATAAATCACTATGAATTGGTATCCTTGGCTAAATCAGGCATATCGACAACTTATTAGCACGTATCAAGAAGGGCGTGGTCATCATGCTTTGCTTTTACATGCGATAGAAGGCATGGGAGGCGAAGCACTCTCTTATGGGTTAAGTCGTTGGTTAATGTGCCAGAATAAACAGGGATTAAAAAGTTGTAATGAATGCCATAGCTGTCGTTTGATGCTTGCTGAAACACACCCTGATTGGCATGTTTTGCAGAGTGAAAAGGGTAAGTCCTCGATTGGTATTGAAGCAGTAAGAAAAGTGACTGAAAAGCTGGAGCATCATGCTCAGCAAAGTGGTTTTAGAGTTGTTTGGATAAAAGACGTTGAAGCATTAACTGAAGCGGCAGCCAATGCATTGCTTAAAACGTTAGAAGAGCCGCCTAAAAACACCTATTTTTTACTGAATTGTCAGCAACCAGAGGTTTTATTAGCGACATTGCGTAGCCGTTGTTTTTATTACCATTTGGTAACGCCAGATCTCCAACACGCAACGCACTGGTTACAGCAACAATTACCAAATATACCTTATGCAAATAGTGTGACGGCATTAAATTTATCTCAGAATGCCCCCGTTTTAGCGCTTTCATTATTGAAAGATGAGTGGAAAGAAAGAGAGGCTTTTTGCCAAGCTTTATATACAAGCATCCAACAACGTGATTTATATGCATTTTTACCACAATTAAATCAAGATAATGCAGAACGTCGCTTGTATTGGTTATTATCACTACTGCTTGATGCATTAAAATACCAAACCAATGCACAAGTGTATTGTGTGAATCAAGACCAGCAAGCATTGATTATGGCGTTATCACAATGGCCTTCGGATATTTTATTATCCACTATTGATGGATGGAAACAGTGTCGTTATCAGTTAATGACCATTCCTGCATTAAATAGAGAGTTATTACTAGTAGAACAGCTACTAGATTGGGAAAATCAGCTAATCACAAAAAATTAATTAGCTATATATTAATTATGGATTAGCTGTAATAAAAAACACCTATACTCTAAATCATTCGAGTTGTAGGTAGGCGGCAAGCAAAGATATCCTGATGAGCATACTCATTTATGTGATTCGGGTAGCTGAGCGTAGCCAACCCCCTGCAACTTGAAGGATGACGAGTATATAAGTCGTACCAGATAAATGAGAGTAAGTTATGTTTTTAGTTGATTCACACTGCCATCTCGACAGCTTAGATTATGAAAAATTACATGAAAATATTGATGATGTTGTCGAAAAAGCACAGCAGCGAGATGTTCAATATATGTTAGCAGTGGCAACCACATTACCGGGCTTTAAGAGTATGCGTGAGCTAATCGGTAAACGTGACAATATCGCCTTTTCTTGTGGGATCCATCCTTTAAATTTAGATGAAGGTCATGATATTGAAGAATTAGCACGTTTAGCCGCTGCCCCTGATGTTGTGGCTTTAGGTGAAACAGGGCTAGATTACTATTACCAACAAGAAAATGCGGCTTTACAGCGTGAAATTTTCCGTGAGCATATTCGTATTGGACGCCAAGTTAATAAACCCGTTATTGTGCATACACGCAGTGCTCGAGAAGATACTTTATCCATTTTAAAAGAAGAGAAAGTTCAAGATTGTGGCGGTGTTCTGCATTGCTTTACTGAAGATAAAGAAACTGCAACAGCATTACTTGATCTTGGAATGTATATTTCTTTTTCTGGCATCGTAACATTTAGAAATGCTGAACAAATTAGAGAAGCTGCTCGCATTGTTCCTCTTGATAGAATTTTAGTTGAAACAGACTCCCCTTATTTAGCGCCAGTTCCTCATCGCGGAAAAGAAAACCAACCAGCTTATGTCCGTGATGTTGCAGAATATATGGCTGTCTTAAAAGGCGTCAGTGTTGAAGAGTTAGCGCAACAAACAACACGCAATTTTGCTAAGCTCTTTCATATTCAAAACTTACCTGCTTAATAGAATTAATCAGGAATTAAAATAAATAATAAGGTGATGGAAATGGCAGAAGAAACAATTTTCAGTAAAATTATTCGTGGTGAAATCCCAGCCAATATCGTTTTTCAAGATGATACAGTGACTGCATTTCGTGATATTTCACCTCAAGCACCCACTCATATTTTAATTATTCCTAATAAACTTATTCCTACTGTAAATGATGTTACTGCGGAAGATGAGCAAGTATTAGGACACCTTTTTGTAGTTGCGGCAAAAATTGCACAACAAGAAGGCATTGCTGAAGACGGTTACCGCGTAGTGATGAACTGTAATAAACATGGTGGACAAGAAGTTTTCCATATTCATATGCATTTGCTTGGCGGAAAACCATTAGGGCCATTATTAAGCCAGTAATGGATGTGATGCTAACAGCAGGATAACAGGAAGTAATACATGATAAGACAAGGTAAGGCCATTTGTTCATTACTTATCGCTGTGTTTATGACGACATTGCTTTCAGGATGTTTATCATCTCATTCAGATAATAAACTCTATTTCAATCGTCAGCAGGCTATTATTATGGAGCCTTCGGTATTAGTTGTAGGCGTTGTTGCTGGTCAGCCAACCATTGAACACCATGCTAATGGCACAAAAGCGACAGTCATGTTATCAAATACACAATCTTACCCTGTTTCTATTCGCTATCGTTTTTATTGGTATAACGAACAAGGACTTGAAGTTTCTCCTGCTGGGAATGTAAATGATGTGACTATTCTTGGTGATGGTGATGCCGAAATTAGTGGTGATATACCAGATAAAACCATTAGTTATGTCAGAGTTTATCTCTTTACTTAGGATAAGGTAACACGATCATGAAAAGAGTTCTATTTGTGGCGATGTCTGTATTTTTATTAGCGGGTTGTCCATCTATGTTGCCACAACAACCGCCTGTACCTGTAGAGCCTGTGACACCTACAGAGCCAGTAGAGCCACCTAAACCGATAGAGCCACCAATTGAAGTTGTGCCAACGCCACCTAAAATCACGAGTATTAATTGGAATGCTGCTGTCACTCCTTTAATTAGAGAAATGGCGGTTACTGGTGATTTAGAGGCAGGTAAGCTTATCGTTGTTGATAATGTTAAAAATAATTCGGGTGGAAACATCCAAGCGGTAAATGCGACAAATACGATTATCGAATCAGTTAATAGTATTAGTGCGTTACAAACCGTGCCTTACACGCAAATGATGTCAGCACGAAAAGCCCTCGGTTTATCTGGTGAAGATAGTCTAGGTCTTCGTAGTGCAGCGATTGGCTTGGCCCGCTATTTGAAAGCTGATTATATTTTATTCTCAACCGTTGATGGTAAAAAAGATAACCGTGTGATCAGTATGCAGTTAATGTCGGTTTCTTCTGGTGAAATTCTTTGGAACGGGCGCCATAAGGTTGAGTGATCTGCATTACTCAAGTTTGCTTAATGCCTTGCAAGCGCTTTTCCCTGCAACGGCATTAAGCAAATGGAAAATCACAGCATTAGAAGGCGCTGGTGGTGGTGCTTTTCGCGTGCAATGTGCAGATATTGACTGGGTTGCTCGCTATTATGGCGATGAAAAAAAAGCGCTTTATGTACATGGAAGAAAAGAATACGCCATTTTAAAACAGCTATCAGGATCTAATTTATCACCTAAAGTTGCCACACGTTATAAAGAGTGGTTTTTTCTTTATTGGTTACAGGGCGAACATCTTACTCACCAATCACTTTTTAGTACTTATTTAAAACCGTTGGCTGAAAAAATAGCAATACTTCATCAACACACACCGTTAGGTTTTCCTCTTAACCTAAATCATGAATTATTAATTTATTGGCAGAGTATTGATAGAAAACGTTTATCTGCTAAATGGTTACGCTTACAACAACATTTTTTACGCCAACCGCGATGCAATCTCATAAAATACGCGCCTGCTCACATGGATTTGCATGTTGAGAATATTCTTCTTAGTGATTCCAGTATAAAATTTATTGATTGGGAATATGCAGCCGATATTGATACAGCTGATTCATTGATGACGTTCTTTGCAACAAACCAACTCAATGAAGCACAACAAAATACGTTTTTGGATTATTATTATTCGTATCATTGTCATTATGCTCAATCCAGAGAGACGAATGTTTATTCTGTGAAGGAATTGAGAAAGCGTATTTTTTCAAGAGAGCCATTCATTTTTTATATGATGCTAATGTGGTATGAAGTCCGTTGGCAACAAACAAAAGATGGATCATTTTTAATAATGTCTGAACCTTTACGTCGCTATTTCAGTCTGACGAATTAAAGACATTATCTTGTCACAATTACAAAGAGAGGAATGTTATGGGTCCGGTAATGCTTGATGTTGAAGGATATGAACTCGATAGTGAAGAGCGTGAAATTTTAAAGCATCCTCTTGTCGGTGGATTAATCCTTTTTACCCGCAACTTCCACGATGCTGAACAATTAAATGAATTAGTTCGCCAAATTCGTGATGCATCTCATGAGCGCCTTGTGATTGCAGTAGACCAAGAAGGGGGACGTGTACAACGTTTTCGTGATGGTTTTACACGACTGCCTGCGGCTCAATCTTATGCGGCATTAAATGAAGGTTATCAAGCGAGCCATTTAGCACAAGAGGCTGGATGGTTAATGGCATCAGAAATGATTGCCATGGATATTGATATCAGTTTTGCACCTGTGCTCGACCTAGGTCATAACTGTATCGCCATTGGCGAGCGTTCTTTCCATGATTCACCAGAAATTGCTATGACAATGGCTGAGAGCTTTATCAAAGGTATGCGCTCTGCGGGTATGAAATCAACAGGCAAACACTTCCCTGGTCATGGTGCTGTAAGGGCTGATTCTCATAAAGAAACGCCTCGTGATGATCGCTCTTTAGATGATATTCGCCAACATGATATGTCCATTTTTAAAGATTTTATTCAACGCCAGTTATTAGATGCCATTATGCCAGCTCATGTCATTTATTCTCAGATTGATGAGCGTCCGGCAAGTGGCTCATCGTACTGGCTGAAATCCATTTTACGTGAACAATTAGGCTTCCAAGGCGTTATTTTCTCTGATGATTTATCGATGGAAGGTGCAGCTATTATGGGAAGTTACGCAGAAAGAGCACAACGTTCGCTAGATGCTGGTTGTGATATGCTTTTAGTGTGTAATAACCGAAAAGGGGCGGTGAGTGTGTTAGATAACCTGTCCTCTGTCAAAGCAGAACGCATTTCCACATTGTACCATCACCGAGGTCGTTACACATTGAGTGAGCTACAAACCTCTGATCGTTGGAAAAAAGCGAATCAGTTGCTGACCCAATTACAGGAGCAATGGCAGGAGCGAGCATGATTATATATTTACATGGTTTTGATTCCACAAGTCCTGGAAATCATGAGAAAGTTTTACAGCTACAGTTTATTGATCCTGATGTCCGCTTTTTAAGCTACAGTACGTTGCATCCTCGTCATGACATGCAACACTTACTGAAAGAAACGGATAAAGTGATTAAATCCACGAAAGAGCCAGTATTAATTTGCGGCGTAGGATTAGGTGGATATTGGGCAGAGCGTATTGGTTTCTTATGTAATATTCGTCAGGTAATGATTAATCCTAATCTTTTTCCTTACGAAAACATGACAGACAAAATCGACAGACCTGAAGAATATTTAGATATCTCAACGAAATGTATTAAAGATTTTCGTTCTAAAAATAAAGATAACGCTTTAGTGATTTTATCCCGTAATGATGAGGTTTTAGATAATCAGCGTTCTGCTGATGAATTATCACCTTATTACTCCGTAATTTGGGATGAAGTCCAAACGCATAAATTTAAGAGCCTCTCTGAGCATCTATTTAAAATTAAAGCGTTTAATCGCAAAGAGTAAGACTAAAGTCATATGTTTAAAATGGATGGTGTTTGTTCCATCCATTTTTTTTATCTAACGTAGTTAAAACGTTCATAGCGTCCTCTTTACCAATCTCTTTTCGACCCCTTATTTTTAACACCTCAATGATCACGACTGATTTTAACAATCCTTTTATGCTTATTTTTCTAGTTCATTGTATTAATTGATAAAACCAATATCCCTATGTTTTAAATGGTGATTTATTTGTCACTAAAAGGCAAAAAACGACTATTTTCTTCAAAAAATAGATATGAATATTCAAATATTTTTGATATAAATCAACTTTGGTATGACCATCTTTCCAATTAACTTGCTTAAGAACAAAAATAACAGCAGAAACGATTTAACTGTCATTATTTAAGTAGATTTCACTAAGGCTATTTAAATAACAACAGTAAATATCTTTATGGAGTGACGTTAAATGTCATTAAAAAAAATTGTTATTGTCGGTGGCGGCGCTGGTGGTTTAGAACTGGCGACCAAATTAGGCAATAAATTAGGACGCAGCAAAAAAGCAGAGATCACCTTAGTGGATCGCAACAACAGTCATCTATGGAAACCCCTTTTACATGAAGTAGCAACAGGCTCTTTAGATGATGGTGTTGATGCTTTAAGTTATCTAGCACACGGCTATAACCATCATTTTAATTTCCAATTAGGCTCATTAACAGGGCTTGATCGTGAGCAAAAAAATATCACATTGGCTGCTATTTATAATGAAGAGCAAGAATTGCTCGTACCTGAACGTACATTAGACTACGATATTTTAGTGATGGCGTTAGGCAGTAAATCAAACGATTTTGGCACACCAGGTATTAAAGAGAACTGTATTTTCTTGGACAGTCCCCAACAAGCACATCGTTTCCATAACGAAATGTTAAATTTATTTTTAAAATACTCAGCAGATACCAATGCACAAGAAGAAAATCGTAAGGTAAATATTGCGATTGTGGGTGGTGGTGCAACGGGTGTTGAACTTTCAGCTGAATTGCATAATGCAGTACGTCAGCTTAATAGTTATGGATTAAAAAAATTAGCACCTTCAGCATTAAATATTACTTTGGTTGAAGCTGGAGAGCGTATCTTACCGGCATTACCAGTGCGTATTTCTAGTGCTGCACATCAGGAATTAACCAAATTAGGTGTGCGAGTGATGACCAAAACCATGGTCACAAGCGCAGATGAAGGTGGATTAAACACCAAAGATGGTGAGCATATTGATGCTGACTTAATGGTGTGGGCAGCGGGTATTAAAGCGCCTGATTTTATGAAAGAGATTGCTGGCTTGGAAACTAACCGTATTAATCAGTTGGTTGTTAAACCTACCTTACAAACAACCTTAGATGAGTCTATCTTTGCAATTGGTGACTGTTCTTCTTGTCCAAGAAAAGAAGGCGGTTTTGTTCCACCAAGAGCACAATCCGCACATCAAATGGCAAGTCGCTGTTACAGCAATATTTTAGCAATGTTAAAAGATAAACCGCTAAAAGATTATGTGTTTACCGATCACGGCTCATTAGTTTCACTCTCTAAATTTAGTACCGTGGGGAGTTTGATGGGGAATTTGATGAAGGGGGACATGATGATCGAAGGGCGCATAGCGCGTATTGTTTATATCTCTTTATATCGAATGCATCAAATAGCGTTGCATGGTTATATCAAAACTGGACTTATGATGTTAGTCGGATCAATCAACCGAGTAATTAGACCTAAACTAAAACTTCATTAATTTATCTTTTGCTTTACAGATAAGACAAAAGTTACTTTTTTAAACCCTCATATTTTATGAGGGTTTTTTATCTATTTTTTATTTTAAATTAAATAATTAAATGAGAATATCCAAATAAAATAAATAATCACAGCATAAAGCACTAGATGATTTGTCTGCCCATATCAGAAATAACCGATAACGCTAAAACTCAATAGAGTAATGATAAATATAATTTTATTATTAAGGTTAAACTTGTAATATTAAAGATAACATTTATTTTATTTATTACGCTAAATTATTTAAGACTTTTCTTAAATAAAAAACGATGTTTAATTCATTAATTCATCAAATAAAATGTTATGGTGTTTCGTAGATTTGTATTAGAAAGATAATAAGTGAAAATTATTAGAAATAAGCTTAACTTGTTATTTTTACTCGTATTTAAATGGGTAAAATAATTTTACAAATCTTAAAAGTAAATTTTATAATATGCGTTAAATATGGAATATCGCCTATTTTTAGGCGACATTTGTTAACTTGGTGTTATCATAATGATGTATTATAAGTAGCATGACGATTTTTATTTTTTCAGCTTAATAAATTAAGATCTATCTTAATATAATGTGTAAGTCCTAAGAATGTAGTTAGTATTTAATTAAGTAATTAAAACAGAAATAAGTGGTGTATTTAACATGTCATAAATACGTGGTTTACTTATTATGTTAATCAGCATGGATGTTGAATTAAGCTATCAGATTAGAGAATTCATTTATTGAATAGTAAATATATTAGCCAGTTAGAGTGAAATAGTGGCTTTTATTACGTATCTGTGGCAATTAAGGATAAAACAAATAAAAAGGGGTAAAAGTGGGTGTTAATGTCAGAAAGTACACACTAATAGGACTAATCATAGTATTAGCTATTCTTTCATTTATTGCATGGAGGTGGGTATTTCCCCAGCCTCAATACGCTCATGTCGTTTCGGCTACGCCTATTAAATCGACCGTTTTTGTGACAGAAGAGTATTGTCACCGAATTGGCTTACCGACACCTTTTACACCAGAAAAACTGTCACGATTTCACCCCGCAGAGCAAGAGTGTCGAGTGTTTTATATGATTGAAGCACTCAATAACAGTAATATTGCTAATTTCCCTTATCCTCAATTTAAAGAGTGCATTCCGATTTATCGTCAAGAGCGTAGAATTGTTGGTTATGATGTGCTTTATACTATCGATGGAACACCGGGCAAAGTACGTACCACGTTTAAACCTGGTGAAATTATCGCATTAGATTCTGATGGTAGGCTGATTTTAGAACAAGAACCTTATTGTTCTATGAATGAAAAAGTACCTTGCCGTAAAGATTAAATCTAAAGAATAAAAAAGGCGTAATGAAGGAGTGAAACCACTTCAATTACGCCTTTTTACTGATTCAAAAAATCATAAATATGTGGTTATTTGATCTTATGATCATCGAACGCACTTAACATATCATCAATAAAAGTGAGTCGTTTCTCACGTTCAGTGAGATCTGTAATAAATTTCAGTTTTGATGGACCATCTAAACGGAAAATAGCAGGTTGTTCTTGAAGTAGGCTGATTAAATATCCTGGTTCAACCTTATTCTTTTCACCAAACTCAATAAATCCACCTTTATCATGAGCTTCAATTCGAGTGATACCCAAGCTCATTGCACTTAAGCGAATAGCAGCATTACGCAGTAGATAGCGACCTGTATCAGGCAGCTTACCAAATCTATCAATTAACTCGGCTCTTAGATCATTAAGCTCTGTTAAGTCGATCGCACTGGCAATTCGTTTATAGAATGAAAGTCTGACATTTACATCAGGAATGTAATCATCAGGCAACAAGACTGGCATTCTTAATTCAATTTCAGTTTGTTGATTGGTGAGATCTTCAAGTGATGGCTCTCTACCCTCTTTAAGCGCTTCTACTGCACTTTCTAGCAATTCCATATAAAGAGAGAAGCCGACGGTATTCATTTGACCGCTCTGCTCTTCACCTAATAGCTCACCCGCGCCCCGAATTTCTAAATCATGAGTGGCTAATGCAAAACCAGCACCCAGATCTTCCAGTGAAGCAATCGCTTCTAAACGTTTATGAGCATCCTTTGTCATTGCTTTAGGATGAGGTGTCAACAAATAAGCATAAGCTTGATGATGAGAACGACCTACACGACCACGTAACTGATGCAATTGCGCTAAACCAAAGTGATCTGCACGTTCAATAATAATGGTGTTCGCGGTTGGTATATCGATACCTGTTTCAATAATTGTGGTGCAAAGTAACACATTAAAACGTTGGTGATGGAAATCATTCATCACACGTTCAAGTTCACGCTCACGCATTTGTCCGTGACCAATACCAATACGTGCTTCAGGAACGAGTGTAGCCAGTCTCTCACGGGCTTTTTCGATATTCTCAACATCGTTATACAAGTAATAAACTTGTCCGCCACGCAATGTTTCACGCAAGATAGCTTCGCGCACCACTAAGTCATCATATTCTCGCACAAAGGTTTTCACCGATAAGCGACGTGCTGGTGGTGTTGCAATAATAGAAAGATCACGCATACCGCTCATTGCCATATTCAACGTACGAGGAATAGGCGTTGCTGTTAGCGTTAATATATCGACATTAGCACGCATGGCTTTTATTCGCTCTTTATGGCGAACACCAAAGCGGTGCTCTTCATCGACAATTAATAGCCCCAAATCTTTCCACTGAATATTTGGTTGAAGCAATTTATGTGTGCCAATGACAATATCAACTGTACCTTCGGCCAGTTTTTCTGTGATTTGCTGTTGCTCTTTTGCGCTACGAAAACGTGAGATCATTTCAATGTTAACGGGCCAATTAGCAAAACGATCACGGAAATTATCAAAATGTTGCTGAGCCAATAGGGTGGTTGGTACTAAAATAGCGACTTGTTTATTGTTGTTAACAGCAAGAAATGCAGCGCGCATCGCCACTTCTGTTTTACCAAATCCGACATCGCCACAGACGAGTCTATCCATTGAAATGGCTTGGCACATATCGCTAAGCACAGCATTGATAGCCATTTCTTGATCAGGTGTTGTTTCAAAAGGAAAGCTTTGGCGGAATGATTGGTATTGCTCTTTATCCATTTTAAAGGCGAAGCCTGTTTTTACTTCGCGTTGAGCATAAACATCTAATAACTCTGCTGCGACATCTCGCACTTTTTCAGCGGCTTTTTGGCGAGCTCTTACCCATGCATCGCCACCCAATTTATGTAGTGGGGCATTTTCATCTGCGCCACCAGAATAACGACTGATTAAATGCAGTGATGAAACAGGGACATAAAGCTTGTCATTACCTGCGTAGCTTAACATCAAATATTCAGCTTTAACGCCACCAGCTTCTAGTGTTGTCATTCCTTGATAGCGCCCAACACCATGTTGAAGATGAACAACGGGCTGTCCTATGCTTAATTCAGCAAGGTTGCGAATTAAGGTATCTGTATTAATAGCACGACGATTGTCTTGGCGACGACGATTAACGCGTTCCCCTAACATATCACTTTCACAGATCATGGCTAATTGACGATGGTTATCAATAAATCCATGTTCAGCAGCACCAATGATAAAGTAAAAACCTTTCTCTTGAGCATCAGATAATTCAATGATTTGCTTAGGTGCTATTTTTATCCGCGATAAAAGCTCTTGTACGGTTTCGCGTCGTCCTTCACTTTCAACAGAGAAAATAACACTACCTGAAAATTGTTCTTGGAATCGGCGTAAGTTATCTAAAGGTGATTTGCTTTGAGCGTTAATCGATAAATCAGGAAGAGGTTGATAGCCTAAATTGGTCTGTCCCGCTTTTTCTGGCAACGTTTCTGTTTTAAGTTGAATACGAGGCCACTGTTTTAATTCTTTATTAAATTTATCAACATTCAGCCAAATATCATCTGGTGGTAACAGTGGTCGCATAGGATCAACGCGACGGCTTTCAAAACGTTGATTAATATCTTGCCAAAATTTTTCTGCAAAATCTTGTAGATCTTGCGTCACTATCAATGTGTTTTTAGGGAAATAAGCAAATAAATTAGATAAAGGCTGTTCAAAAAACAGGGATTGCCAATATTCAATTCCCGTTGGCAATATGTGTTTACTTACTTGCTGATAAATATGTTCAGGATCACGTCTTACATCAAACCGTTCACGCCATTGGCTACGGAAAGTTTCTATCGCATTTGCATCTGTTGGGAATTCATGTGCAGGCAGTAAATTAATTTGATCAACTTCAGCTAATGTCCGTTGTGTATCGACATCAAAAGTACGCAGGCTATCTATTTCGTCATCGAAAAAATCAATACGATAAGGAAATTCACTTCCCATAGGAAATAAATCTAATAATGCACCACGCGTTGCGTATTCCCCATGTTCTAATACTTGTTCGACATGGCGATATCCCGCTTCATCTAATGTTTTACGTAAATTATCACGAGAAAGTACCTCTCCTTTTTGCATTACCAACGCATGACTTGCGAGATAATCCGTTGGGCAGACTTTCTGCATTAACGTATTGACAGGTAAGATTAAAATTCCCTTGAGAAGTGATGGAATACGGTATAGCGTAGAAAGGCGGTTTGAGATGATTTCTTGGTGAGGTGAAAAACTGTCGTATGGCAGCGTTTCCCAATCCGATAATGTCTCTACTGGATAATCACAAAACTGATGGATTTCATCTTGTAAACGCAATGCATTTTGCATATCACGAGTAACAAGAACGACTAATCCAGAGTGACGTTTGATGATCTCTGCACATTCTAGAGCACAAGCGGCACCAGTCAGTTGACCTAGCTGACGAGTATCCCCTTGTTTTATAGGAAGTTGATAACGATATTCTGAGGACATAAGCGTGTAATGTGAACTCTTTGTTGTAGTTAACTCCCAACACATCTTTAGCTTAATGGCTAAAGCTTAAACTGGCGGGCAGGTTAAGATAAAAGAAAAACCACAGTTTGGGAATAGAGTGGTTCCATTCAGTAAGACTACCCTTTATTATCCCTGAACACTTCGCATTAGCAACAGGAACAGCACAGATTTCATGTACAATTCTGTCTCATTTTATATAGGGCTCCGTTATATGCGGGGTCGTGCGGTCGATAAATTCGGTCGCTTCGTCTCATGGCTATCCGCTTTAGGGATTATGTTAGGTGTAGCGGCACTGATCACAGTGACTTCTGTCATGAATGGCTTTGAACGTTCATTGCAAGAAAGCATTCTTGCTTATATTCCACAAGCCATTGTGACATCACCTAGCGGACAATTACCCCGAGATCCAAATATAGCTGAAAGATTACTGACGCGTGAAGGTATCATAAACGTTACCCCTTTAGTAGAAGGCGATGTCGTTTTGCAAAGTAAAGACAATATCAGCGTTGGTGTCATGTTGGGTATAGAAAAAGAGCAAGATGAACCTTTAACGAAACATATTCGTTATGGCGATTTTTCTATGCTGAAAGCGGGTGATTATGGTGTGATTTTAGGAAGTGGCCTTGCTAAACAGTTAAAAGCAAAAGAAGGCGATAACATCCGCCTTATTGTGCCAAGCATAAGCCAATTAACACCAATGGGAAGATTACCTAGCCAACGGTTATTTACCGTTAAAGGTATTTTCCAAAGTGGTGGCGATGCAGATGCCTCACAAATCTTAGTTAATCAGCAAGATGCGGCACGTTTAATGCGTTATCAGCCGGGTAATATTACAGGATGGCGTCTTTTCTTTACTGATCCTCTCAATATTGAAAAATACAGTGCACAATCTTTAGATAAAAATCTAAGTTGGAGAGATTGGCGCGAACGTAAAGGTGAATTTTTCCAAGCTGTAAAAATGGAAAAAAATATGATGGGATTATTATTAAGCTTAATTATAGCAGTGGCAGCTTTTAATATTATTACCTCACTTTCTTTGTTGGTCATGGAAAAACAAGGTGAAGTTGCTATTTTGCAAACTATGGGTTTAAAACGCTCTCAGATTATGTCCATTTTTATGCTACAAGGTGCAGGTGCTGGTATTTTAGGGGCGGTAGCTGGTGGTCTGTTAGGCGCATTACTCTCAAGCCAATTAAACGTTATTATGCCCGCGGTAGGACTTATCCCTCAAGGTGTGGAATTGCCCGCAACACTTGATTGGGGACGCGTCTTTATGATTGGTTTCTCCGCTATTATCATTTCCCTTTTATCCACTTTATACCCGTCTTGGCGGGCCGCGGCTATTCAGCCAGCAGAGGCGCTACGTTATGAGTAATTCTTCTTTGAATAAACAACCAATGGCATCAGAAAAACAAATGCACATTAATAAAGATGGCTTATTGGATTGCCACGCCCTATGTAAACAATACCAAGATGGTTCTATTTCCACACAAGTGCTGAAATCAGTCTCTTTTAAAATGGATAAGGGCGATTTTCTTGCCATCGTAGGGAGTTCCGGCTCAGGAAAAAGTACCTTATTACATTTACTGGGTGGATTAGATTCTCCAACATCAGGTGAAGTCTTTTTTAAAGGGCAATCACTTAATAAATTATCCTCTTCTGAAAAGGCTGATCTACGTAATAGCCAATTGGGTTTTATTTATCAATTTCATCATCTATTACCTGATTTCACCGCACTTGAAAATGTTGCTATGCCACTGATGATCGGTGGCACGAGCGCTTCTGTTGCAAAAGAAAAAGCGATGTCTTTACTTGAAGCTGTTGGGTTAAAAGATCGCGCTCATCACCGTCCTTCAGAGCTTTCTGGTGGTGAGAGACAACGCGTTGCGATTGCGAGAGCATTAGTGAACGATCCAGCATTAGTCCTTGCTGATGAACCAACGGGTAATCTTGACCAGAAAAATGCAGAAGGGATTTTTGAATTGTTGATTAAGTTAAACAAAGAAAAACAAACTGCTTTTCTGGTCGTAACGCATGATTTGTCACTGGCGGCTCGTTTTCAGCGCCAACTTGAAATGAAAGATGGTCAACTACAGTCACAAAACGCAATTTCAGGAGTGAAATAATGGCGCAATTGCCACTTGCATTAGTGACCGCATTACGTTTTTCAAGAGGGCGAAAACGTGCGGGAATGGTTTCTTTAATTTCAGTTATTTCAACACTGGGTATTATGCTGGGTGTTGCTGTCTTAATTATTGGCTTAAGTGCCATGAATGGCTTTGAGCGTGAATTAAAAAACCGTATTTTATCAGTTGTGCCTCACGGACAAATTTATTCAGTAGAACAGCCATTTATACAATGGCAATCAGCATTACCTCGTATTGAAAATACTCAAGGTGTTGTCGCTGCTGCTCCTTATATTTTACTCACTGGATTGTTAGAAAAAGGAACAGAGTTAAAGGCAGTGCAAGTGATGGGTGTCTCACCTGAAAAACAAGGTGATATCAGCCTGTTGCCTCGATATGTACAAAACAATGCATGGCAAAATTTTAAGGCAGGTAAACAACAAATTATTATAGGGCAAGGTGTTGCCAATGCGTTGAAAATAAAACAAGGTGACTGGCTGACGGTATTAATTCCTAATAATGACGATCCTACTAAGCTTTTACAGCCTAAGCGTATTCGCTTACAAGTGAGTGGTATCTTTAAACTCAGTGGAATGCTTGATCACCAATTAGCCTTAATTCCTTTAGCCGATGCGCAACAATATATGGATTACGGCCAAGGTATTACAGGGATTGAAGTGAAAACGGTAGATCCTTTTTTCGCGAATGAAATTATTCATAATGCGGGTTTAAACAGTAAAGAATATGTTTATGCAAAAAGCTGGATAAGTGACTATGGCTATATGTATAGCGATATTCAGATGATCCGTAGTATTATGTATTTATCGATGATCTTAGTGATTGGTGTTGCTTGTTTTAATATTGTCTCAACGCTGATTATGGCGGTGAGAGATAAAAGTAGTGATATTGCTATTTTACGAACGTTAGGTGCACGAGATAGCCATATTCGTAATATCTTTTTATGGTACGGTTTATTATCAGGCATGATTGGTTGTGTCGCTGGTGTGATATTTGGTGTATTGGTTGCTTATAATTTAACGCCATTAGTGTCTGTTATTGAATCATTAACGGGACACAGTGTGTTGTCAGGCGATGTTTATTTCGTCGACTTTCTACCTTCAGAAGTTCATTTAATTGACGTTTTCTCTGTATTTATTACCACTGTGATCTTAAGCCTGATTGCAAGTTGGTATCCTGCACGCCGAGCCACTAAACTAGATCCCGCAAGAATTTTAAGTGGACAATAAGTTTATTGACATACAAAGAAGAAAAAACGCTTAAACTAGTGAAGATAAGAAACGCGATATTTAAATTTGAAAACCAAGGATTGTAATGATGAAACTTAAACTTCGTCATCGTCGGCTTAGGAAGTTTCGTAAGATCAAAAATTTACGTAGGCAGCATTCACGTTGTCGTTATTTTCATCTCACCCATAAAACGGAACATGAAATGAATTTACCCAAAGTTGTCGTATTAACAGGGGCTGGCATTTCTGCTGAATCAGGAATTAAAACATTCCGATCAGAAGATGGATTGTGGGAAGAACATCGCGTTGAAGATGTTGCAACACCTGAAGGTTATCAACGCAATCCCCAATTGGTTCAACAGTTTTACAATGAACGTCGCCGCCAATTGCAACAACCTTCTATTCAACCTAATGAAGCGCATTATGCATTAGCGAAACTAGAGCAACGTTTAGGTAAAGACAATTTTTTACTCGTTACGCAAAATATTGATAATCTGCATGAAAAAGCAGGTAGTAAACATATTTTGCATATGCATGGTGAATTGCTAAAAGTGCGTTGCCCTCAATCTCGTCAAGTATTTGAGTGGAAAGGGGACTTAGAAATAACCGATCATTGTCATTGTTGCCAATTCCCATCGCCACTACGCCCGCATATTGTCTGGTTTGGTGAAATGCCAATTGGTATGGAAGAGATTTATCGCGCTTTGGCTGAGGCTGATATTTTTATCTCTATCGGCACATCTGGAAATGTTTATCCAGCAGCTGGTTTTGTCCATGAAGCTCGGTTAACAGGCGCTCATACCGTTGAATTAAATCTTGAACCCAGTTTGGTTGAAAGTCAGTTTGAAGAAAAACATTATGGTCCTGCAAGTCAGGTCGTTGATGAATATGTTCATAAATTGTTTGAATTAATTAATGATCCTAAAGCTGATTTGACGCAATAATTATTTTATAGAGTTCCCTATTATTGTTCTTAGAGAGATCTTAGGGGGCAAAATGGATAAATTATTAGAACGTTTTTTTGAATATATTAATTTTGATACACAATCAAAACCATCTTCAAAAATGTCACCAAGCAGTGATGGACAATTAAAACTTGCCAAGGCATTGGCTCAAGAATTAAAAAAACTGGGCTTTTCCGATGTAATGCTCAGTGACAAGGGATGTGTAATGGCAAGTTTACCATCCAATGTATCTTGGCCAGTGCCAGTTATTGGCTTTATTTCGCATCTTGATACATCTCCTGACTTTTCAGGAAAACATGTAAAACCACAAGTACTTGAAGATTATCGTGGTGGTGATATTGCTTTAGGTATTGGTGATGAAGTGTTATCGCCAGTTATGTTCCCAATCTTACATTCAATGATTGGTAAGACATTAATTACTACAGATGGTAAAACATTACTGGGTGCGGACGACAAAGCAGGTATTGCTGAAATTATTACTGCGATGGTGCGCTTAAAAGAAACGAATCGACCTCATGGGGATATTCGTATTGCTTTCACTCCTGATGAAGAAATCGGGCGTGGCGCGCATTATGTAGACTTAAAAGCATTCGGTGCAAGCTGGGCTTATACCGTTGATGGTGGTGGTGTTGGCGAACTGGAATATGAAAACTTCAATGCCGCATCCGTGAATATCAAAATTGTAGGTAACAATGTTCACCCAGGCAGTGCAAAAGGGGTGATGGTTAATGCATTAGGATTAGCAACACGTATTCATCAAGAATTACCTGTTGACGAAACACCAGAAAATACCGACGGTTATGAAGGTTTTTACCATCTGCAAAGTATCAAAGGCTCGGTAGAAAGAGCGGAAATGCATTATATTATCCGTGATTTTAATCGTAACTTATTTGAAAAACGCAAACAGAATATGATTGCGATTGCAGAGAGAGTGGGTAAAGGCCTGCATCCTGATTGTTATATTGAGCTAACGATTGATGATAGCTATTACAATATGCATGATAAAGTTGTTCAATTCCCTCACATCATTGAAATAGCCAAACAAGCCATGATTGATTGTGATATTGAGCCAAATATTAAGCCTATTCGTGGTGGTACAGACGGTGCTCAACTTTCTTACCGTGGATTACCTTGCCCTAATATTTTCACAGGCGGTTATAATTTCCATGGTAAGCATGAATTTATCTCTTTAGAAGGCATGGAAGCGGCGGTGAGTGTCATTATGCGCATTGCTGAAATAACGGCTGAAAGAGAAAAGGCTAAAGTGGTTAGCTAATCGCTTATTGAGCTTCGAAATTAAAAATAATAGCCGAAATATCGGCTATTATTTTTTAGTAAAAAGAATATATTAAGTTTGTTTATTTACGCTTTTCGTAATCTTGTTCAACAGAAGATTTCCAATCTTGATTTAACTCTTTTCCTTCAATTTTAGATTGAACGGCTTTATTAATAGACTCATAGGCATTTTCATAGCCTTTAGCATCTTGGATATATTGAGTTGAGTTGGATGATTTAATGCCAATACTTTCAGCCGCACTTATTGCATCAATGTTGGCACCTAAAAAGATAAATTCCCAACCTTTCTCTTTTTCTGCTGAATTAATTAATGATTTTATTTTTTCTAGCGAATATTCACGGCTACTATTTTCTTCGCCATCGGTGATGATCACCATCATGACATTCTTATAGGGTGAATTTGGTTTATTTCCTTCAGTGATCGCATTTCCCACAGCATCTAACAGTGCGGTATTACCCGATGCAAAATAATCGTTAGTCGTTAAATTCTCTATCTTATTAATATCAATGCGGTTATGTAATTTTTTAGCCTGACTATCAAATAAAATAGTGGTGATATAGACTTTTTCAGGGCGATTTTTATTTTCCGCTAAAATAGTATTAAATCCACCAATAGTATCTTTTTCATACCCTTGCATTGAGCCACTTTTATCTAACACAAAAATGATATCCGTTTGTGCTGGTGGTGCCTTCATATTTGCTGTTTCTACTGTTTTTGCAAATACCACGGTCGGTAAAATAAAAGCAGCGATTAAAACAATAAACTTTTTCATAGGCGACTCCATTATCGAAAAAATAAGTAAAGCAGTAAAAATCTAATTTTATCTTAGGGGCAATTGATCAAATAAAATAGGAGAAACGGCTGAAAAATAAACGAAACATTAATGAAAAAATTTACTTAATTAAAAATAGAGTGATTTTATAATAATGGACTAACATATTTTTTATTATTAAGCTTTTAATATAGGCTTAATATTAATAACTCTTTGATAAATTGAGTTTCCTGAATATCCCTTATAATTAAAGAGAAATAAATATAATATAAGGATATTGAATGGAAACCATAACAGGAAAATTATTAAGACCTGTAATAGAAGAGCAACTAAGCTCTCATAAAAAGGAAGTGATTAAAAAATCTGAGCAACAATCATTTATTATTATTTTTAGTTATTTTCTAATCACTTATTTAATCTCATTTTCTCTTTATGTGACAAATAGCAAACATACATTATTACTTTTTTCTTACAAAGTACATTTTTTGTTGTTATTCCTTTTTTCTTTCGTAATACAAGAATACTTTTAAAAGAGTCGATAATTTATTTAATTCGTTAGATATTAAAATAAGACTTATTTTAATATTTCTAGTAATAAAAAAGCCCTGCAATAATATGTCAGGGCTTTATAACTTATCATTGATAATTAATCTTCAAAATACCAATAACCTTGGTTTACCAAGTGTGTTAATAAACGTACAAATTTTGGATCGGTTAATGCATCACCTAAGTGTTGTTTATCAATATAATCATATTGACAAAGCGCATCAGCAGCTTCGATATAATCAGTATCTATCAACTCGCCATTAACAAAACAGCTATCACCAACACGTAGCGCACGAAGACCATTTAAGCGGTGAAGTTGTTCGCCTTGTTGCAGCAAATCATGAATTTCTGCGTTTTCATATAAAGGTTCTGGCACTGCAAGATCAAGCTCATGGCGAGATTGAGAAATAAACTCACCAAACCAATGACGGAATACTTCTGGTTGAGCAAGTAGATCTTCCATCATGTCATGAAGTTTATTTAACTCTTGATGTTGCACTAATGCTGGATTCTCACGCGGAGTTAGATCAGGATCGCTATAACGATAGCTACCTAAATCATTTGCTAACACATAGTCAGCGAAACCACTGAAAAGTTCACGAGCATTAGGTGATCTGAAACCAACAGAATAGTTTAGCGATTCTTCAATCGCATAGCCTTCATGTGGGAATCCAGGTGGGATATAAAGAATATCGCCCGGCTCTAATTCTTCATCAATAATTGCTTCAAAAGGATCAACTTGAAGCAGATCAGGGTGAGGGCAGTGTTGTTTCATTGGGATTTTTTCACCCACACGCCAACGACGACGACCTTGTCCCTGAATAATAAAGACATCATATTGATCAAGATGTGGGCCTACACCACCACCGGGAACAGAATAAGAGATCATTAAATCATCAATGCGCCAATCGGGTAACACACGAAATGGCTTCATTAATGCCGCACTAGGAAAATGCCAGTGATCGACGGCTTGTACAAGTAAAGACCAATCTTTATCACCAAGTCCTTCAAAGTGCTCGAAAGGCCCGTGTTTGACTCCCCATTGTCCGTCTTGACAGCTAACAAGACGGCTATCTACTTCATCTTCCATTGCAAGACCAGCAAGTTCGTCAGGAGATAAAGGATCAACAAAACGAGAGAAGCCGTTTTTAATTAATAAAGGGCGTTTTTGCCAATGGCTTTCGAGGAATGATTGCCAATCTAAATTAAGTTTATAGTCCATTGTGTATATCCTGAATTCGGGAAGCCTGAAGCCATAGTATAATGAATTCTAACTTCCTGCTAAACATTCCTTTGAGCAATGTGAGTAATAGCGAGTAACTCGATAATAACTGAACAGATATCATACATAACGCCGTATATTTGGCGATAACTTTAAAAAGAGAGGTTTTTTTTATAAATAAGGGTTATTCGCGTTCTGTAGTGAGTTGTTGCTCAGCAAATGTCACAGTGATACGAGCGCCTCCTAACGGGCTATCGGTAATAGTAATTTCACCACTATATTGTTCAATAATATCCACCGCGATAGATAATCCTAAGCCTTGCCCAGGACGCAGAGTATCTGCTCTTGTTCCTCGTTGGAAAATGGTCTCTCTTTTTTCAGGGCTGACTCCTGGGCCGTCATCATCAACAATAATCATTATACTACTTTCATTATTGCTAACATTGATTTCAACAAATTCTAAGCAGTATTTACAGGCGTTATCAAGAATATTACCCATCACTTCCATAAAATCATTTTTCTCACCTAACCACATGATTTCAGGTGAAACATTGAGTGTTAAATCAATTCCTTTTGACTGATAAACTTTACTCAATGCACTGCAAAGATTATCTAGCAATCCTGACAGTGAATGAAGTTTTCGCGTGGTAATATCGTGATCACCATGGATGGATGCTCGGTGCAGATAATAACCGACTTGTTGCGAAATTCGTTCTATTTGATCGAGCATGATAGGTTCAGCTTGCTCTATCGTCATCTGTTTGCCCGAACGTAAAGAGCGTAATGTTGATTGCAACACGGCAAGTGGTGTTTTTAGGCTGTGGGTAAGATCAGATAAACTTGTGCGATATTTACTATAACGACTACGTTCATTACGCAATAACACATTTAAATTTCGGACTAAGCCTTTTAGCTCGGTTGGCGGGTTTTCATCCAAATCATTGCGAGTCCCTTTTTCTAATGCACTAATTTGTTCAATAACTTGTTTTATCGGTCTTAAACTCCAATGTGCAGCCAACCAAATTAAGGGTACAACCAAAAATAAATTTGCAAGAATGATATATAAGAACCAATCCCAAACTTGACTGACTTTTTGCATACGTTGAGGAATAGGATCGATAACCGCGATCGCCATATAAGGCATATTATCAGCTGCAGGATAATGATTAATCACAACTGAGTGAGTCAAAAATTCATTACTAGAGTATTCCTCAAGACGTTTGAGATAAACACGATATTGCGGTAACTGCTTTAACATTAACCGTGTTGTTTTGATATCAACTGAGATCTCAAATAAGCCTTCTTCATGACGCCATTTATGTTTAATGCTATCGGGAATGGCTTTGGGGAGATCGGGAGGCATCCATAATACATCGCCTTTATCATCAAAAATGATCACCAGTGAGGTGTTGTTATTATTGAGATTAGTTGGAAATTCAATGTTCAGTTTTCCCTTATTCCACTGCGTTAAGCTGTAATAAAGATTGCTTTGGCTACGCATTAGCATAAATGTGGTTTTATCTATACTCACAATCGAACCCACAATTGCTACTAACCCATATGAGAGTGTGAGTGCCAAAATAATGGCACTAGTAGCAAGTAAAAAGCGTGTTCGTAATGAGAGTGGGGAGCGCTGTTTTTTTTGCATATTAAGGTTTCATATCGAAACGATAGCCTTGTCCACGTACGGTAACCACCACATCATCAGGATATTTTTCTAAGATTTTTTTACGTAGTCGCCCCATAAGTACATCAATAGTATGGCTTTCTTTGAGTTCAGCATCAGGATATAGCTGGCGCATTAATGCATCTTTACTGACAACTTTATTTTGATTGCGCATTAATGTTTCTAAAATCGTATATTCAAATGCAGTTAACTTAATTTGCTCTCCTGAAATCATGAACTCTTTACGTGATAAATCCAACTCAAAAGGTTCAATGGCGAGTGTTTGTGAAGCAATTCCCATGTTTCTTCGCATTAATGCCTGAATACGTGCGACAATTTCCTCAAAATGAAAGGGTTTTGTCACATAATCATCAGCGCCCGCATTTAACGCTGAAACTTTTTCTTGCCAACTTTCGCGCGCAGTTAATACCATTATTGGCAGGGTAATATTATTATCCCGCCATCTACGAATAAGGCTAATGCCATCTTCATCTGGCAATCCTAAGTCCACAATGGCAACATCAGGTGTACCTTCTGCAATAAAATTATCTGCTTCTTTGGCATCTTCTGCTGCATCAACCTGATGCCCAGCATCACGAAATTGCACAGATAAATGATGGCGAAGTAAAATATTATCTTCAATAATTAAGATCCGCATTATCCCACCTTGAGTACAATCAGCAAAAATTCACTGTTGTAAAATAAATATAGGAAATGAATGTCATCCTATAAGATAAAAAATATATTGTTATCATAGTCAATCTATCACTTAAAAAATACCGTAGCGGGTAAAGTGTTTAAGTTACAGAGAGTTTTCTAATTTTTTGATATAAAAAAAGGCAGAGATTATCTGCCTTTTTAGAAAGATAAATTAGTTTAATTTATCAACAAGTTGAGTGGCAAAACCAATATAGCTTTCAGGTTTCATTGCTTTTAAGCGCGTTTTTTCATCTTCTGGTAGTTCTAAACCATCAATGAAAACTGCCATATCTTGTTCAGTGATGCGTTTGCCGCGAGTAAGCTCTTTTAGCTTTTCGTAAGGTTTTTCAATGCCATAACGACGCATTACAGTCTGAATTGGCTCGGCTAATACTTCCCAGTTACAGTCTAATTCTTCACGAAGGTGGTTTTCATTCACTTCAAGTTTATTAAGACCTTTCATGGTTGATTGATAAGCAATCAGCGCATAACCCATCCCAACACCTAAATTACGCAGTACCGTTGAGTCTGTTAAGTCACGTTGCCAACGTGAAACGGGTAGCTTGCTAGAAAGGTGTCCCATTACTGCATTTGCTAACCCTAAGTTGCCTTCAGAGTTTTCAAAGTCAATTGGATTCACTTTATGAGGCATGGTTGATGAACCAATTTCACCTGCAATTGTTTTTTGCTTGAAGTGGTTTAGTGCTACGTAACCCCAAATATCGCGGTCGAAATCGATCAAGATAGTGTTGAAGCGACTAATACAATCAAAAAGCTCTGCAATATAATCGTGTGGTTCAATTTGAGTTGTGTATGGGTTCCATGTAATACCCAATGAAGTTACAAATTCTTCACTAAATTGATGCCAGTTTACTTCAGGATATGCAGCTAAGTGTGCATTGTAGTTACCTACTGCACCATTGATTTTACCTAAGATCTCAACTTGTGTTAGTTGGCGATATTGGCGCTCCATACGGTAGGCAACGTTAGCAAACTCTTTGCCAATTGTAGATGGTGTTGCTGGTTGACCATGTGTGCGAGAAAGCAATGGTAAATCACGGTATTCTTGAGCCATTTTGCTAATGGTATCAATAATTTCACGCCATGCAGGCAGTAAGATCTCTTGGCGTGCTGTTTCCAGCATAATGGCATGAGACAGGTTATTAATGTCTTCAGATGTACAAGCGAAGTGAATAAATTCAGAAACCTGATGTAAAGCAGGGATAGTCGCCACTTTTTCTTTTAAGAAATATTCTACGGCTTTTACATCATGGTTAGTGGTACGTTCGATAGTTTTAATGCGTGCTGCATCTTCTTCATTGAAGTTAGCAACAATCGCATCAAGGTAATCGTTTGCGTTTTTTTCAAAGGCTGGAACTTCTTTAATGTCGGCGCAAGATGCCAGCTTTTGTAGCCAGCGAACTTCTACCTGTACACGGAATTTCAGAAGACCGAATTCACTAAAAATAGAACGTAACGACGAGGTTTTACTTCCGTAACGACCGTCAATCGGTGAAATCGCTGTCAGCGAAGATAATTCCATTGTTGGCAACTCCCAGGTTGAATTTAAAGTATTAACATTGAGCGAGAAAATCATCAGCTTGTCGTAGGATAGCCTTTTGATGCAGTAAAAAATCAAAACGACGACCACCGACTTGACGCCAGAGCACCGCACTTCGAATGCCAGTCAGTAATAACGCTCTAACTTTAGCTTGAATAATAGGGGTATTTAATAGATCAATCGAGCCATGAACCTGAATGCGAGAGCCGACAGGGCTAACTGCATCAACATAAACGCCAGCAAGGGCATTAAATACACCTTCGGACATGGGTTCAAAATAACTTTTTTGGCGCTCTAATTGAGAAATTTTTTGTGATAAATGTGAGCTGTAATTATCATTTTTGCTGATAATACGCTCTAGGTTGATTAAACCTTGTTGGTAAGTCATTAACTCAAGCGTTAACTTTTCTCTTCTCACCGCCTGATGAATGGCTTTCAATGTTTGAAAGCCTAATTTTAGGTGACTGATTTGGTTACCATAAACATCAAGTGTTGAAGTCGGATTGAGATTAAAAACACTGTTAACCATTACTTCAACATCATTCTCGTTCGCATTACCTTGGTAAGCAACTTGTTGAACAAGACGACTTGCTTGGCAGATGCCTGCCAATGCAAGTGTTATATCACGAAAATCTTTAGCCACGTCTACTCCTGAATACGGGTTTCAATGATACCGCCACCTAAACAGACTTCGTCTTGATAAAAGACGGCTGATTGTCCCGGAGTAACTGCTGCAACAGGATAATCAAAGTGGACTTCAATTTTATCTTCACCTAATGGTGTTACTGTACACGCAATATCAGGTTGGCGATATCGTGTTTTAACAGTACAGCGGAAAGCCTCAGTAATAGGTTCCCTTGATACCCAATGTAATTGTTGAGCAATCAAACCTACAGACATCAATCTTGGGTGTTCATGACCTTGAGCAACGATAAGAATATTGTTTTCAACATCTTTATCAACAACATACCAAGGGTCATCGCCACCGTCTTTCGTTCCACCAATACCTAACCCTTTACGTTGACCTAATGTGTGATACATCAACCCTTGGTGTTCACCAATGGTTTCTCCATCAACCGTGATGATAGGACCAGGTTTAGCAGGTAAATAACGCGATAAGAAATCGGTAAATTTACGTTCACCAATAAAACAAATACCTGTTGAGTCTTTTTTCTTTGCTGTCGCTAAATCAAGTTTTTCAGCAATTTTTCTCACTTCAGGTTTTTCCATTTCACCCACAGGGAAAAGGCTTTGTGCAATTTGCTCGTGACTTAACGTATATAAAAAGTAGCTTTGGTCTTTGTTGTTATCAACACCGCGAAGCAATTGGCTTTTGCCATCAACATCACGACGACGAACATAGTGACCTGTTGCGATATAGTCAGCACCCAAATCTTCCGCTGCATATTCTAAAAATGCTTTAAATTTTATTTCTTTATTGCAAAGAATATCGGGGTTAGGGGTACGACCTGCTTTATATTCAGATAAAAAATGTTCGAAAACATTATCCCAATATTCAGCGGCAAAATTGATGGTATAAAGCTCAATGCCAAGTTTATCGCACACAGCTTGCGCATCAGCAAGATCGGTAGATGCTGAGCAATATTCTGTATCGTCGTCTTCTTCCCAGTTCTTCATAAACAGACCAACGACCTGATATCCCTGTTCCTTAAGAAGATAGGCTGAGACGGATGAATCTACGCCACCGGACATTCCTACGATGACTTTTTTTTGGCTGTTATCTGACATGACTGGATCTCACTGCGGAAAAATAAGCGCCATACTTTACCATATCACTGACACAGGTGCATCATGTCTTACTCTGTTTTTGATGCTTTGTTTTTCCTTTAATATTATTTAATTAAAAGGAACACCAAAACTGCTTAATAGAGATAGAGGATAACGTTCACCTTGTTGATAACATAGCAGGCTTTCTCTGACTAAAGGTGAACGTAATTGTTGGCAATGAATAATTTCATCGGCACTGACCCAGTGACAACAATCAATATCACTATCATGAGGCTGAGTTTCATATTGCTCTTGCGCTTCAATAAGAAAAAGAAAACGCAGAAAAGGTGTTTTATCAGGCGCAATCCATTGGTGTAATTTTAGAAAATGTTGAACAGGAAGTGTTAACCCTGTTTCTTCCCATAATTCACGTTGAACCGCCTGAATAAGTGTTTCATTGGCTTCAAGGTGTCCAGCGGGTTGATTCCACGTTGCTTTTCCATTGACCGTTTCTTCAACAACGAGGAACTTATTTTTTGCATGAACGATACACGCGACAGTCACATTAGGTTTAAACAAAATCAATCTCCTTCCATTCACCGGGTAATAAATTATCCAATGTAATATTTCCCATACTAAAGCGGATCAAACGCAATGTTGGATAACCGATATGCGCCGTCATTCGTCTCACTTGACGGTTTTTACCTTCAAATAACGTTATTTTTAACCAAGTTGTCGGGATAGTTTGACGTTCTCTAATAGGCGGATTTCTCTCCCATAGCCATTCAGGTTGTTCAACTATTTCGACTTGTGCAGGTAATGTTTTGCCATCTTTAAGCCCTAATCCATTTCTAAATTGTTGTAATGAGGCTGCACTTGGAATGCCTTCAACCTGAGCATAGTAGATTTTTCCTGTTTTTTTACCCGGTTGTGTTAATTGTGCTTGTAGCTTCCCATCATTTGTTAAGACTAAAAGTCCTTCACTATCTCTATCTAAACGTCCTGCCGCATAAATATCACGAATAGGAATAAAATCTTTTAGTGTTTTTCTGCCATTTTCGTCTGTAAATTGCACAAGAACATCGAAGGGCTTGTTGAAGATAACGACTTTACGCTCACCTCTTGGGCGCACTGGTTTTCTTTGTGCGAGTGGCGTGTGATGTTTTCTCGATTTAGCGCTATTTTTAAGTTGATTTGCCATAGTTAATTTTTGTAAAAAATGGGAGATTGATTATACCTTAAAAGAGAAGCGATTGGCGTTAGCTGAATAATCAAGTAGTATTGACAGGTCTCTTACAAAAAATTAACAAAGCGTGCGCTTACATGAAAGGAGAGGTAAATGGAAAGCAAAGTAGTTGTTCCGGCTAATGGCGCTAAAATTACACTAGATGCTAAAGGTAAGCTTGTTGTTCCAAATAATCCGGTTATCCCTTATATCGAAGGGGATGGTATCGGTATCGATGTTACGCCAGCAATGTTAAAAGTTGTTGATGCCGCAGTTGAGAAAGCTTACGGCAAAGAACGTAAGATTGAGTGGATGGAAGTCTACACCGGTGAAAAATCAACGCAGGTATATGGTAAAGATGTTTGGTTACCAGAAGAAACCTTAGATCTTATCCGCGAATATCGAGTTTCTATTAAAGGTCCTCTTACTACGCCAGTTGGCGGTGGTATCCGTTCATTAAATGTTGCATTACGCCAACAACTTGACCTCTATATTTGCCTACGCCCAGTACGTTATTACAAAGGCACTCCAAGCCCAGTTAAACAGCCAGAACTAACCGATATGGTTATCTTCCGTGAAAACTCAGAAGATATTTATGCCGGTATTGAGTGGAAAGCGGGCTCAGCAGAAGCAGATAAAGTGATTAAATTCCTGCAAACTGAAATGGGTGTTACTAAAATCCGCTTCCCACAAGATTGCGGTATTGGTATTAAGCCTTGTTCAGAAGAAGGTACTAAGCGTTTAGTTCGTGCAGCAATTGAATATGCTATTGATAATGATCGCGATTCAGTCACATTGGTACACAAAGGTAATATTATGAAATTTACCGAAGGTGCCTTTAAAGACTGGGGTTATGAGTTAGCTCGCGAGGAGTTCGGTGGTGAATTATTAGATGGCGGTCCTTGGGTCAAAATCAAGAATCCAAAATCAGGTAAAGAGATCATCGTTAAAGACGTTATCGCTGACGCATTTTTACAACAAATTCTGTTACGCCCAGCAGAGTATGATGTTATCGCATGTATGAACCTAAATGGCGACTATATTTCTGATGCATTAGCAGCTCAAGTAGGTGGTATTGGTATCGCACCAGGTGCAAATATTGGTGATGAGTGTGCATTGTTTGAAGCAACACACGGCACAGCACCAAAATATGCAGGCCAAGACAAAGTTAACCCAGGTTCGATCATTCTTTCCGCAGAAATGATGCTACGCCATATGGGTTGGACAGAAGCCGCTGACTTAATCATTAAAGGTATGGAAGGCGCAATTGCCGCTAAGACCGTTACTTATGATTTCGAACGTCAGTTAGAAGGCGCTAAACTGCTGAAATGTAGCGAGTTTGGTGACGCGATTATCAAACATATGTAATTGTTGATTTGATAAATAGTTAACGGGAGCTTATTAGTTCCCGTTTTTTATTGTCAATCTTGAAATGGTTATCAAAAAGTTATCAAAACGAATTATCAAAACCACCTGAAATTTGAGCAATTAAATCACTATTTTTATCCAATCTTTTCCTCGATCATCATGGTATTTATCTGTTTGAATTTGGTTCTTATGACCGAGTAAATCTTTAGTGTTTATACCTTGTGCTCTATATAACCTTTCAGATAAAGATCGTTGTTCGTGAAATGTTGCAGGTGTTCCTTCTCCCCAATCAATATCTGTTTTATTTCTCGCCTTTTTAAAGTTAGTCGTTAGCGTATTTGGCGTAACTTGTTCACCACGTTTAGATTGTGAAGTGGTATGAAAATAATGAATAAGATAAGGGCTAATAACGCGATCACGACAACGGGCAACAACATCACGTAATGACATATTTAATTGTTCAGAACGTAGTGATAATGGAATAGCTAATTTCGTGCCGGTTTTTTCTTGAGTAATATGCAAATGGTCATCCCAAATATCATTAAACTTCATTGAGGAAATATCACCTAATCGTTGGCCCGTAATAAGTGCAAGCAACATCGCGTTCCCGACATAACGATGTTGTTTATCAGCAATCTCAAATATCTTTTTCCATTCATCAAAATTAAGACGTTGGCGAGTTACTTTTCGTTTCGGCTGTTTAGTGGCGAGGGCAGGGTTATAACCAGGAGGAACTTCACCTGCATGTTGCGCTTCTTTAAATACATCAATTAAAACAGAGCGAATAACTTGTGCCATTCTGTGCTGACCATTAGATTTATATTCATCCAGAATTTCAGCAATATCTCTGGCATCAACAGCGGGTAATGGTTTCATGGATAAGGCTTGCCTCATTAAATCTACCGGCTTCCTTTTTTGTTTATAAGTATTCGGCTTTATATCACCTTCTTTTAAACGCTCTTCTTGAATAATCCAGTATTTATCCAACCAAGTATTAACCGTGATTTCTTTACCTTTTATTTTTGCCACCCGATCACCAATAGCCATAACTTGTCGGCTACGTTGTTCCGCTAACCTTGTGTTAGCTTCAATGGCTATTGCTTTCGCCTCGGCTTCATTATCACCGAGGGCATGATATTTACCTGTTACAGGATGGCGGTAACGCCAATAAACCTTGTTAGCTTTACGACTAAATAATGGGTAAAGATTAGGGATATTGACGTTATTTTTACGAGGTCTGGCAGCCATCTTTGAGGATCCTTTGTAAAATAGGGTTATCGTTGTTATTGATAACCGGTGATGTCAAATTACCGACAAGGTCGGCATCTTCTCTCACGCGCCAAATGCCACCTTCTTTCCTTGCTGGTGGGTAGAACAGGCCACCACGAGCATATCGTTGTAGCGTTCCTAACTTTGGTGGACGACTTTTATATCTTTCTTGCGCCCACTCCTCTAAAGTCAACATTTGCATATTTTTCTCTCCACACTGTCCGTACACAGTTAAGATTTAATTTACTCTAATCATATTTTTTGAATAAGGTTGTATTAAATAACCCTGAGAACAGGGTTAAATGTTTTATTAATACCATTCCTGTGGATGCCATTCTCCAATATCTATTTCTGCCGGAAATACCATGGTTTCTAAATCATCATCGTCGTTTATGATATCTGTTATTTCTTTAGCTTTTACTGCTTCTTCTCGTGTATTAAAGAATTGGATAACACCACTAGCTCTAATTACAGGAATGCCATCTATTTCACTTGTATCGAAATAAGCTAATAACCACATAATTATTTCCTCTGATAAATATTTCATTTAGTGTAAGAATAAGATTGTACTTATTAAACTGATATTGGCACACCTAAAAATTTTTTATATCATTCAAAATGGAATGTTATCAAAATCCATTGGGGATTGATTGTCATGAGGTTGATCTGGTGGTTTTGATAGCTGTGCTGGATGAGAGCCTGCGGATTTAATGGTACCACCTAGCATCTGCATCGAACCGCCAGCTTTTACAACAATTTCTGTTGTATAACGTTTAACACCGTTATCATCCCATTCGCGGGTTTGTAATTGCCCCTCGATATAAACTTGTGAGCCTTTACACAAATAGCCACTGGCGATATCAGCGAGTTTTCCAAACAGAACGACACGATGCCATTCTGTTTTTTCGCGATTTTCACCCGTTTGTTTATCTCGCCATTTTTCACTTGTGACCACAGCTAAATTAGCAACAGCACCACCAGAGGGAAGATAACGAATTTCAGGATCACGACCTAAATTACCGATAAGAATTACTTTGTTTACTGATCCGTTAACCATTTTCAGCCCCATTATAAAGTTCATTAAAACGGCGAAGGAATAAAGCTTTTGCTTGTGGTGGTGTTAGGGGGTTAACAACAAAATCACTTGCTGGAATACCTTCAAGCATTAACCAGTTACTACCTGTATCAATTTCTAAATCACGCTTTTCTGTGGCTAACATCATTAAGTCAGCAAAATGAACTGCATCAGATTTAGATTCAGGTAGTCCAAACTTTTTGCGGATCATCTTTTCTACACGCAATTCAATTAATTTATATTCAGGCAATAGCTTTTTCAGTGGTGATGGTAGGTCTTTGATATATGCTTCACTAGCATCATGAAGCAGGGCTTCTAAAGCATATTCAGGTGCAACTAAATAGCTGACATATACAGAGTGCTGAGCCACAGAATAGAAATTATCAATCTGTCCATTAAAGCGACATTCATTAGCAAGGCCACTGGCAATATCTTGAATATCTATATCCTCGATCCGTACATCGAGATAATAGAAATGTTTATTTGTTGCTGTTGCAATATAAGACATTATTCTCTCCACACAATTTTTAGGTAATAAGAATTCCTCTCGAATTAATCGAGATTAAGTTTCCCTGGTGTTGATAATAAAAAATAAAATGGATTCACACTTCAAATATTGTGCCTGATTATTTTGCCACCTCAGGCGGTGGTGGTAATCTTGGAAGTTCCTACACAACCAAGAGAATATTAAGATGTTAGGTTTTAACAGAGCATTACAACTAAGAATTCTAGAAGTTGCAGTACAGGATTATCCCAATACAATTCAACCTGAAAATATACCGACAGATCTTTCTGACATTGATAATGATATTTTATTAAAAAATATTGCATATCTTAGTGAAGAGGAAATGATAACCGGCGGAGTAATTGATGTAATGGCTGGTGCATTTCCTGAACTTACATTAGTAAAAGCTACTAGACATGCTGTAAATTTACTTACAGAGGAAGGTAGTATATCCACCTCTCTCAAAGTGATTACTGTCAGACTGCATGATGAAACATTAAATGAAATTCGTGATTTCATTACTTTAAACGTTCCTGACCCAGAAGAAAGGAAAGGGTATTTGCAGCGCTTAAAAGAGCTTCCCGCTGACGCCACAAAACACATCGTGCTTCAACTATTGGGTAAGGGGTTGAATCAGATACCGGACGCAGTTCAGTGGCTACAAACAGTGCTCCGTTCTTAACAAATTCAGATTCTTCACTATGTTTTACAAACTTAAGCCAACCGACGGTTTTATGTAGTTCTAACCAAAAATCTTCATAAATATTGTCGGTTGACAGAGTTAGCGCGTTCTTATGAAAGACTAAGGCATAGATCCTGATATTTTGTTTTTCATTAGTAGTATTACTCACGCCAATTTCCCTCCACACAATTGTTTCTCTTCACACGTTCTCTTCACACATAAAAATTATTCATTTTGTATCTGAATAGCGCTTTTGATTTTGTACTCGTCTATTTCAGCATCCAGTTTTGCTAGTTTATCCACCAGCTCTTCACGTCTTGCGTTTAACTCACCGAGGACTTTGATAGACGATAGTTTCTTTTCCATCCAATCAACAACATCTGCATCGGTGAAATTAGCTGGCGGTATGATTACTGGTTCAGTGGTCATAGCTGCTCTCTTCACACAGTTTATTTCGCTTTAGAAACAGAATGCAACTAAAAGTAGATATTGTCAACAACTAAAAGTAGAAAACAGAGGCGTAAAAAAACCAACTTTTAGTTGGTTTTAATGTTTATGCGAATTGTTTAAATGACATTGGTAGGCTTCTTATAAGCTTTCCATGAAAATAAACTTCATGTATTTCATGATCATCAATAAAAAATGGAGGGTAAAAATCATTATCTGATATTACAGCTAACTTCCTACCTTTAACGCGTTGCAATCGTTTAATAAAGGTAGAATCTTCAAAGTTAAAGATATAAATACCATCACCATTGAATTGATTTATTTTGGTATCTATAAAAAGTAAGTCTTTAGGGTTCAGTGTGGGAGTCATGCTATCACCATCCACATTGATGATCATTACGCCGTCTAGATTACTACGACCAAATAACTCATAAATACGTTCTTGTGGTATTTCTATTGATCTAACTACTTCTGGAAATGGATTATTAATATAGCCATTTCCTGCTGACGCAAAAGCCTCGATTTGTCTAACTGTGGCTGTATCTTTATTAAATTCGTTTTGCGGATCAGCTTGTAGACCTACACCATAGTCAAGATATGCGGGGGTTGAAAAAACGGTTTTAGCAACTAATTCCATCTTATCATCTCTAGGTTTGGCTGTGCCTAATGTATATCGACGTGCCATTTCATAAGACACACCAACTTGTTCGGACAATTGCCGAATATCTACATTAACCTCTTTCATTCGCTGAGTTAGTCGTTTAGCGAAACTATCGTATTTGTTATTTTCTACCATAAGTAGAATTCTATCCACCAATCTCACCCTTGTCATTTCTATTTTAAGTTGTTTTATTTGTCTACTTTAAGTAGTATTGGTGTATTACTTAAGGAGAGGCATCTATGCACCAAGAAAATTATACAGAAAAAGCAATTAGAACAATCGGGGTGCCATCTGCTGTATCTCGAATGTTTGGCTTTAATTCCCCTCAGTCAGTTTTTAACTGGATTAAAAATAACAAAGTACCAGCAGAGCGAGTGATCCAACTATGTGAATTAGGTGGTTGGGTTGTATCACCGCATCAACTACGACCTGATCTCTACCCAAATAAAACCGATGGTCTACCAAAACAATAACAAAACCGTTTAAAGCAGTTAACTACAAGAATTTATCAATGGTGGTAGGAAATGAGTAACCAATCAATAAAACAGGTAGTGAAAGAAATGTGTGAGGCAACAGCTGGTGGGCGTGAGGCAATGGCTGGAGCACTCGGTCTGTCTTTAACGTCATTCAATAACAAGCTTTATGAGAAAAACGGTTGTCGCTCATTTGATTTAAACGAGTTGTTAGCGATGCAAGATATTTCTAAGACCGTTTTATTTGCTGAATTTGTCGCTCGTGAATCAAATCGTTTACTCGTTGACAGAATTAGTCCTGCGGAACTGGACGAAACGGAATTGTTTATACTGCGTAGTGGTGTTGACGAAATGCAGGGGCGTTTAGCGTTATTGATGAAAGATAGCTTAGCTGATGGCGTTATTGATGGTGATGAAGAGCAAAAAATAAAAATGATGTTGGATGGATTAATTTCACAGATCCGCACATTTATGAATGCGTTTGTTTCGTTGCATCAAAAGAGAAATTAAAGATGGCTATATCCAGAAAGGGTGAAGCCAAAGGTGTACGGCCTCTGGCTTCGGTTTGCAAATTTCAATTGTGTGAAGAGAAATTAGCATGAGTAGATTATCAAACTTAGCATGCCGTACGCAAGTACGGGCTTCAATGCGTGATGGTCGTTTTGCCTATGAAATTAAAGTACCAGAAGGCTATGAAGAAACAAACTACCAATTTATGCGTTGGCTTGTAGATGATTTCAATTCAAAACATGGTTTAAGGGCGGGCAATGAACAATGAGAACCCAAACCAACTTGATCGCTACTACAAAAATCACAGGGGTATCGTTGTTCATGTTGTTCGTTATGACAGAGAAAAACAGCGTGTCATTTTTATGCTCGATGGTTGTGACGATCCTCAATGTGAACCCTTGCAACGATTTAAAGAGAAGTACACACGTATTAAGTAATGAGGTGGCAAGATGAGTTTATTATTACTAAAAAGTCGCCCTTTAGTCGTTATTCCTGAATTAGCGGTACGCCTTGGTTTAAATGAGGCGATGCTGTTACAGCAAATTCAATATTGGCTAACTGAAACTACTTCAGGTGTTGAATATGACGGCTCACGCTGGATTTATAACACAGTCGAAGAGTGGAAGAATCAATTTCCTTTTTTCTCTGAATCAACGATTAAACGTGCTTTTACTAATTTAAAAAAGCAGGGCGTTTTACGCATCGAGCAAATCAATAAATCTAACCATGACCGTACTAATTATTATGCGATTAATTACGATCACCACTTGCTGACCGATGAGGTCAATATGACCCAATCGAACGGTGATAACTCATCTAATCGAACAGTTCAAAATGACCTTATCGATAAGCGCAAATTGAAACCTTCAAACAGTTCAAAATGCGCTGTTCTGAACGGGTCAAAATGGTCTGTTCTTACAGAGAATACAACAGAGATTACTTCAGAGAGTACAACAGAAACAGATCATTCGTCGCAGAATTCTGGCGAATCCAGCGACCAGCCGAAAAATGATTTTTTAACTCGTTATCCCGAAGCAGTGATTTACAGCCCTAATGGTCAGAAATGGGGCGATGAAGGTGATTTGAAAACGGCGAAATGGATGTTTGGTCGTGTTAAAAAACTGAATCCATCTGCGCTAGAGCCTACTTGGTATGACTGGGCGAACGATATTCGTTTGATGCGCCAAATCGATGGACGTACCCATGAACAAATTTGTGCCTTGTTCGATTGGGCCAACAAAGATTCATTCTGGCACCAAAATATTTTAAGCCCTCGTAAATTACGTAAACATTTTGATGAGCTGACCGTTCGTAGCCAAGAGCCAAAGAACGAGCCAAAGGTTCAAGTTGATACTGTTGAGCGTGACAGTGCTTTCTCTCGCTTAATTGGCTCTCGTTCTAAACCTCAAAATCGTATTGAAGAGATCGCACTTGAATTAGCGGGTAAGACAGGCATTCGTCGTATGAGTGAGTTCTCTGGTCGTCAAGCATGGAGCAGCATTTGGAAACAAGCGACTGAAATGTCACAGGAGGCTCAGTAATGCTAACTAAATACATTTTGTTTGTTGGGTTTTGGTTTGTAGTGACATTATTGATTGGCTTATGGGGGACTTATGCCTGAACTCATGCTCACGTTGCCATTTCCACCTAGCGTAAATACTTATTGGAGAAACATTAAGGGTCGAACCTTAATCAGTGAAAAAGGGCGTAAGTTTCGAATTAACACAATTGCTTCTGTGTATGAGCAGTTAAAGAGAAAACCTAAAGCGATTAAAGAAAATGTCTCTGTCCTGGTTCGCTTATATCCACCAACAAAACAGCGTAGAGACATCGATAACTTTTTAAAAGCCCCGTTTGATGCATTAACACACGCGGGTATTTGGGAAGATGATCAACAAGTGAAGCACATGGATGTGATGCTAATGGAAGTCGTAAAGGGTGGAAAGTTAGAAATCACTATCCGCTCATTTAATAACGTGATGTACGGACACGAGTAAGCGTGGAGAGAAATAGCATGATGCAAAGAACAATGGAAGTTTCAGCATTACCTGCAATGAATCGCGAATTAACTATGTCGAGTAGAGAGATTGCCAGTTTAACGGGCAGTAATCACTCAGATGTTAAACGTTCTGCAGATAGGCTTTTTATTGCTCAAATTTTAACCCAGCCATTGGCTGAGTTCCCTTTTGAGCATAATGGCAATCAATATACTGAATACCGTTTTAATAAAAGGGACTCACTAGTGCTGGTGGCTCGACTGTCACCTCAATTTACAGCGAAAATTGTCGATCGGTGGCAGGAACTGGAGTCAAAAATGCAACCAATCATTCCTCAAACATTACCAGAGGCATTGCGATTAGCTGCAGACTTGGCAGAAGAAAAACAAAAGCTAGAAAGTGAGTTGGCGATTGCCATGCCTAAGGCTCAGTTTGTTGATAATTATGTTTTATCCACTGGTTCTATGACATTTCGACAAGTATGTAAATTACTGCAGGTGAAAGAAACGGATTTTCGCTGTTTTCTAATAGATAAGAAAATCATGTATCGCTTGAATAATACATTTACGCCTTATCAAACCCATGTCGATCTTGGTCGCTTTGAGATAAAAACGGGTACTAATCAAACCAATAACCATGCATTTGCACAATCACGGTTTACCGCTAAAGGCGTGAAGTGGATCGCTGGGTTATGGGCTGAATATAAAGTAGGGGATATCATTTAATGAAATTACTGTTAACTCCCTACATTCAGCCAGAACTTGGTGTTGTACTACTTAAACCAGGCGCTGAATTACTTGAGCAATTTAAGCGACATTCTCGTGTGATTATTAGTGATGTGCCGAAAAGTTTAGATGTTCTCCCGTCGGGAGCATTAACTGGCGATGAACAGCCGATTTTAAACAATAAGCGCATCATTCAATTTCTTAATAGCAAAAAAGTGATCCACACCATTGATAAAGTGGCACCGATGGATTCGTGGGTTATTAGTAATATCAAATACTGTCAGATTGATAACGACGAAGACAATTATCATCACCATGAGTTAGTTACGACCTTTAATGAAGAAGGAGTTATTCGCACTTGCTGGCATCACGATAATCATATTCGTCATTCATCTGCGGGTTGGATTGCTGAATTAGCTCATAAAAATCGTATCAATTGGATGTTAGATACTATTCGTAGTCGTTTGAGATTAGATAGTGGCCACCAGCTGACGATACCAGATTTTTTCTCATTTGCGGTTATGCATAACTTGGTTGATGAATTGCCTGAACCAATATTACGCCAGATTTTAAATTGGTCAGATAAACAAGAGGAACGCAAAGTTCATGGTGGTTTTCCTGAAGCTGACATTATTCCAAGTAATGTGACAGCGCTATCAGCAATGAATGAGCGTTTAGATGCAATAAAAGCAGTTATTAAAGTTGCTATCGATCCGGAGCCACCAGCGTCATTTCTTCTTAAACCTAAAATGCAACGTTGGGAAAATACCCAATGGTTGCAATGGGTGAAGACTCAACCGTGTTGCGTGTGTGGGCAACAGGCTGATGATCCACACCATATTATTGGGTATGGCATGGGCGGTATGGGTACTAAGGCTCATGACTTATTCACTATTCCATTATGTCGCATTCATCATGACGAGTTACATCGTGACCCAAAACAGTGGGAAGCCACTCACGGTAATCAACTCGAATTGTTATTTCATTTTTTAAACCGTTCATTAGGCATCGGTGCATTTATTTAACGTGTGTACGGCACGAGGAGTATTAGGCATGAGAGATATGCAGGAAGTTTTATCACGTTGGGGAGCGTGGGCATCTAATGATAATAATGGTGTGAATTATTCTCATATAGCGGCAGGGTTTAAAGGTTTAATACCACCATCATCTAGTTCTCGTATTGCGTGTAGTGATGACGACGGATTATTAATTGATGGTGCTATTACTCATTTAAAACGAATTAGAAAAGAAGATGAGTTGGAATTAATTGTTGCTCATTATATTTATGGGATATCAAAGCGCAGTATTGCTAAATCATGGAAAGTAAGTGAAGGACGAATTAGACAGCAAATACAAGTAGCTGAGGGATTCATTGAGGGATGTTTAGCTATGTTAAATGTTCCTCTTGAAATGGACATCGAGGTAATGAAATCACCAAAAATTATAGATTCAAAAAAGTATTAGTGCGCTACGCAAAAACAGTGCTAATGTGATAAGAGTGAATACGTTGTCACCTAACTTATAGGATGAAACCTCGCTTCGGCGTGGTTTTCTTTTTTCATGCGTTCCTTAATTACTTTTATCTTATTTATGGTCATTAGAAATTTTAATAAAAAAAGGGGAAATTAATTCCCCTTTGGATATATTATTTTTTTTCAGTATTAACTGAAATATAAAGCCTTGTGTTAAATGAGCCAACGGATAAACTCCAATTAGCTTTCACCTTTATCTTCATGAGTTTCATGAAATATGAGAGTAAGGATAAAACTAGCATGCATAGATCCTAATTATGGTCTCTTTACTTAGGCTGGATAAGCGACTAATATTCTCAGTGACAAAGAAAAGTGCTAGTAACGAATAAAAGAGACATCATTATTCATAGCCTTTTATAGAAGCCCGCTAGGACTGGTACTCTTAGCGGGCTTTCTTGTATCTAAGATAAAGAGTTATTAGCTACTAAGCAAGTGTACAAATCTGACTGTTCCTGTGGATAAATATTGGGTAACTTTTTTAAAAATATATATAACTATATGTAAATTAGAATAAATAATCTTTGTTTGTTGCCCGTAATTAATTAAAGTCTATTTGTGAAAATGTGATCGTTTGATGTTTTATTAAACCAATATCTTGTAAGCAATCCAACTATTCATAGGTACCATGAAGAAAAAAGGGCGCAAAGAAATGTTAATGAAGATAAATGAGTCTAAATTAATTGCAAAAGAACAACTGACTAATATGCATTATAATTCTAAATATTTGGATATAACCTGTAGCACACCTTCATCAACTATACGTTGGACGACTAAAAGATAATTTGACGTTTTATTATAAAAAGAAGATAAGACTTGCTGTTCTATTTGGTCAGAGTTACATGTGTAGTTATGCACGATAACTGACCAAAGGTATAAAATATCATGTTAAAACAGTATGATATGACAACGCAGGCAAGTTGTGTACTTGAAACAATCTCAAAAAGTGATTGGCAAACAGTACAAGCAATTTCAAATCAAACTGGACTAAGTAATGAAAATTGTGAGTTTCTATTAACTCAGTTTGAAATAGCAGGGTTTGTCGCAAAGCAAGGAAATAGCTATATGCGTACAGCCTAAAAAATATAAAGAATTTATAAAGCTGGTGGCTTAATAGTCATCGGCTTTTTTATTGCGTAGAAAAGGACTTCTGATGCAACTATTTAACGATGACGCACTCTCTGTATTAAAAACACTACCTGATAACAGCATTGACTTAATCGCTACAGATCCACCTTACTTTAGAGTGAAATCGTGTGCATGGGATAATCAGTGGGATAGTGTTGAGGCATATCTGTCTTGGCTTGATGAGGTACTGGCTGAATTCTGGCGGGTATTAAAACCCAATGGCAGTTTGTATTTATTCTGTGGCTCTAAATTGGCGTCAGATACTGAATTGCTAGTTCGTGGGCGATTTAATGTATTAAGTCACATCATTTGGGCTAAACCATCAGGACCATGGCGACGACAAAATAAAGAAAGTCTACGCGCCTTTTTTCCTTCAACAGAACGAATACTTTTCGCTGAACATTATCAGAGACCGGTTACAGCCAAAGGTTCTGAATTCTCTTTAAAATGCAAAGAGCTAAAGCAGAGCGTATTTAATCCTCTGATTGATTATTTTAGACATGCTCGTTTAGCACTGCAGGTGAGTGCAAAAGAAATAGACCAAGCAACAGGTAAGCAAATGTGCAGTCATTGGTTTAGCAATAGCCAGTGGCAATTACCCTGTGAAGAAGATTATAAAAAGTTACAAACACTGTTTACACACATTGCTGATAAACAAGAAAAACTATCACCGTTATCTCGCCACTTTAGTGAGTTAGAACGAGAGCAATTTACATTACAAAAAGACTACCAAGAGTTAATAAAAGAATATGGTTTATTGAGACGACCATTCTTTGTAACTGCAGATGTTCCTTACACCGATGTGTGGACTTATCCTCCTGTTCAATATTACCCCGGCAAACACCCTTGCGAGAAACCATCAGACATGATGGAACATATTATTCGTTCTAGCAGTCGTGAGGGAGATCTGGTTGCTGATTTCTTTATGGGATCAGGCGCAACTCTGAAAGCAGCATTAAAACTTAATCGAAAGGTTTTAGGTGTTGAGCTTGAGAAAGAGCGCTTTGAACAAACAGAGCAAGAAATAAAAAGCTAACTTGTAAGTAACCCTTACAGGTTTAATTATACGGTAATTCTGGATAGTTCCTTGATATGTGATCTAATGGTAAGAACTATTTAACATATTATCTCTTTGTGTACACAACAGTAGGAGATATTTATGGATTATTATTATGTTCACAAATTCACAGATAATCATGGTGATTATGAGGTGCATAAGGAAGGCTGTAATCATATGCCTGATGTATTAAATAGAGAGTATTTAGGCTTATTTTCTAATTGTGCCCAGGCTGTTGCTAAAGCAAAAGTTAATGGTTATAGAACTGCTGATGGTTGTTATTGGTGTTGTAGAGAGTGTCATACATCATAAATAAAAAATTTGTGAATTAATTAAAGATCGCCTAGGCGGTCTTTTTTATTATCTAAAATAAGGAATAAATTTATGTACGCACTTAAATTAATTACTGAACGTGAAAGTCGTAAAGTGGAAGAAGTCCACTGCTTAGGGGATATGTACCGCTTGGAGTTTTATCCTGAGTCTGAAAATAAAGATATCGTAGCTAGAATCGAACACACGAAAAAAGGCTCTATTCCATCATTTGATATTAAACGTATAGATCACGCCTACATTACAACAGTAACAGGTGATACGGTTAGAGTTATCTCTAGAGGTAAATAAGTTTATCAATAAATCGCTTAGGCGATCTTTTTTTATACTCCTTTAGTTTCAGTATGGCAGAACGGCTATCTTTATCTTTTGTTAATTAATTCAAGTATATAAAAAGATATTTATCAAACGGTGGACCTTTGTTCGAAAAGTTGATATTCTTTGCGTCTCCAATAAGACGAGGGTGCTATGTTAAAAAAGGCTAAGTTAGACATGGATATAAAAAAAACAGCAATATACAACGGTGATTGCTTAGAATTAATCAAATTCATGCCTGATTCATCGGTTGACCTTATCATTACATCACCACCTTATGCTGATCAGAGAAAAAGCACTTATGGTGGTGTACACCCTGATCGCTATGTTGAGTGGTTTGAGCCCATAGGGAAAGAGCTTCTTCGTGTTTTAAAGCCTTCAGGTTCTTTTATTCTTAATATAAAAGAAAAAGCCATGAACGGTGAGCGACATACATATGTTTTAGAGTTAATCCTGGCTTTGAGAAAGCAAGGATGGTTATGGACTGAAGAGTATATCTGGCACAAAAAAAATAGCTTTCCAGGAAAATGGCCCAACAGATTTAGAGACTCATGGGAACGATGCTTGCACTTCACAAAAAGTAAAAAGTTTGCGATGTACCAGGATGCGGTGAAAGTCCCAATGGGTGATTGGACAAAGTCACGACTAAAAAATCTTTCGGATGCAGACAAAAAACGCGATGAATCTAAAGTTGGAAGCGGGTTTGGCAAGAAAATAGAAAATTGGGTTGGTCGAGAAATGGCTCTCCCGACCAATGTGTTGCACCTGGCAACTGAATGTGGCAATAAAAAACACAGCGCAGCTTTCCCTGAAGCTCTACCTGAATGGTTTATTAAGCTGTTTTCAGTTGATGGTGATATTGTTCTTGACCCATTCTCTGGTTCTGGCACAACAGTTAAAGTTGCAGATCAAATGTCTCGAACAGGTATTGGTTTTGAGTTATCTGAAGAATATTGTGCAGTTAGTAAGCAAAGATTAGGGTTGAAAGGAAAGGTCTATAATAAATTTATGATGTATACCAAGTAATTAGATAAATTTTATTTAAGAGTTCTTTTGGTGTGGTATTGTTAAAAAGCAGTAAACACTAAAAGGAGATTTGTATGTCGGGAAGTTGTATTGTCTGTGGTAAAGTTGCAGATAAAGTTATTGGTATTAGACTTAGAAGAGAGTTAGATAATCTCTCTGCAATTTGGGCTCCCAATACTAAGGCTTACTTATGCGATGATCATGCCGGTATTGGTTATGACATCAATATCGAGTTTACACCTCGAGAAGATACCACGATAAGAACCGAAGTAAGTAGTAGAGGAAATACTCCAGTGGTAAGGCTTCATAGTATTTCAAAACCAGTAAATTGGGATGATGAGTAAAATATTCAAATAAATCAAAGGTCACTTCGGTGGCCTTTTTTATTGGAGAAAATATGAAAAATCTATTTATTAATCTGTGTATAAAGCTATCTGGTAAGACTAAAGAACAATTAAATTTAGCTTGGTCATTTCATTATTTCGTTACCCGATCTAAATACAAAGCTTATTGGCGAGCGGTGTTTTATTAATAATCGAAAGCCTCATGCAGAGATATCGATAATCGCACACCAGGTAGAGTTGTGCCCACCATCTATTTATACATTCCAGACCACAGTATCAATCACACATCAATCACTTCACATAAGAGCTGTGTGTCTGCATCCCTTTAACTAAACTCGGACACTCCGTAGGGGTGTATATGCGCATGGAAAAATTGACCAATGCTACCTACGGAACGGCTGGCTTAACTGCCTTTTTTGCAAGTCTCTCATTGTATGAATGGGGATTTGTAATAGGGATGGGATTCAGCATGCTCCTTGGATTAGCAACTTATTTTATGACACAGCGAGAACAACGAAAACGAACAGCGTTATTTGCTGAATTAGTTCACCGTAATTGTTCTAGTGATCCGCAAGACATAGAAAAGATAGTTGGCGAGATGCTGACTAAAGCTAAAAAGGACATTTAATGAACCTAAAACAGAAAGTGACAGCAGTCGCGAGTGCTGGTGCGGTAAGCATTGCGCTAACAGTGATTGGTTATTTTGAGGGAGTGCGTTATGAGCCATACCATGATGTTGCTGGAATTCTGACGGTTTGTTATGGCCACACTGGAAATGACATCATTCAAGGTAAGACATATACACAGCAAGAGTGTGACGAATTACTGCAGAAAGACTTTATTAGAACGCAGCAGCAAGTTGATACCCTGATTAAAGTACCGCTGGATGATAAAACAAAAGCTTCTCTATATTCCTTTGCTTTTAATGTCGGTACCACAGCATTTGCACGTTCTACGTTGCTAAAGAAATTAAATGCAGGTGATCAGTATGGCGCCTGTGAAGAAATGAAGCGTTGGGTTTATGCGGGTGGAAAGATATGGCGAGGGCTAGTCAGTCGTAGAGAGGCGGAGTCAGCATTATGTCGCGGAAGCCTTTAATCATCATCGTCGGTTTTATCCTTACTCTACTCATCACAGTCGCTGGTGGCATTTATATCTCAATTGATAATTCATGTGTTGATGATAAAGCCAGTTTAGAAAAGCGCTGTCAGATAGCCCTTTCACATCACAGGTATTAATCATGAAGCAGTGGAAAATTTACATTGTCATTGTGATGGTAGGAGTTGTTACTGGTGGTTATATTGCCAACATCATACAAGATATCATTACTCAAAGAGATAATTTAATAGTAGAGAATAAGCAATTAACAAAAGAAAATAATAGTTACTCAAAGCTGTTAAGTGATCAGATATTTCAATTTAATAGATTTAATCAAATAGCGACTACAGCCTACCGCTATGGCATTCAGGCAGATGTAAAATCACAGGAGAAAATCATTGAATATAGAACGATCCTTAAAAAAGAGCCGACTTGTGATTTGCTTGTTCCTCAACATATTACTGATGGGTTGCTCAAGCACACCTATGAGTTACGGTCAATGTATAGAGATACCCAAGACATTGACTCAACCAGTGTTAGTGCCTCTACCGTCCGAACTTTAACATATTGCCAAGTGGTGTTATGGATACCTTCCTTGTTATCGACAATAGAAAAAGCTAATGAGCAATTAAAAGCAATACGGGAAATTGAAGCGAAGAAAGTAAAAAAATAGACCCGCGGGTTTAATGGGGGTCTGAATGTTTTAGATAACATGGATCTTATTATTTTGCCCAAGTGAACAGGTCGCTCTTCACTGGAACATCAACCGTACTCTGTTGCTTAAATAATAGCCATTTTATATTTGTAAAGGTTCATAGCCACTAGTTAATAGCTGGTGTTTTTTGTATCTGCAGAAAGGATGGTTGATTTCATCAGGCTGACGGGGAAGCCGTAAGTAATTAAGGTAACGTAGTGATACATGATGATGCAACCGCAGTCAGACCTACTAACACCACAATCAGAAATTATTGGTTATTCTCAGAGCGAATTGCAGAGTTAGAGTCAGTGATATTAGAGTTACAAGATTACATTAGAATGGAGTGTTTGTGATAATCCCCCTCAACAAGAGAAGGGGAATTAAACAAAATTGTAAAAACTATTTTTTATTTAATAGATAACCAATAACAAAACCGACACCTGCAGAAATGGCTACCGAAGTTAGTGGATTCTTTTTAATTCCGAGTTGTGTGTTTTTGACACATTCTTGTGCGGAATCGAGTAATTGCGATGTTACTTGTTTTCCAGCACCACAAATTTCTTTTGCCTCACCTTTTATTATGTGCTCAGGAGAATCGATTACTTCTCCATATTTAATTTGTGCTTTACCTAGGGTTTCTGTGGCTTTACCTTCAGCTTTCTCAAAAAGTCCCATAATGTTACTCCTATAGTTAATTTGTTTTGTGCAAAAAAATATAATTATAAGTGGGTAGATAGTTTTAATATTAAATAATCGCCAATAAGAAAGGTATATGTAAGGTTGGTAATTTCACCCGAATAGGAGTGAGCAGATCAAAATAGGGAAACTAACTATAAACTGTTAAAAATATAATTATTCATGACTTTTATTGTCACTGAGTAATCGGGTTATTTTTATAATTTAAAAAATAGCTCATCAGAGATGAGCAACTATTACATTAAAAAATTATCAATTTTTATAGTTCAAGTGAAACACAATGAGTTAAATGACAGTACGCTATTGTTTAAATAATAGCCACTTTATATTTGTAAAGTTTCATAGCCATCAGTTAATAGCTGGTGGATTTTTTAATGATAGGTAGTTGTGAATATTCAATAAAGAATAGAAATTCGTGCACTATAAGCACAAGTAGAACGACAAGGACAATAAATTACAGACTTACAAAAACAGCTCGATGATATGGAATCAACGAACTGTGAATCAAACGTTATTAAAAAAGCGCTTTCACAAGCAATGGATAATATCATCAACCAACAACAGGCAACAAATGGAGAACCAAAGCGGTTACTTTCCGTATGAGTCTATTCTTGCAAGTAGTTCAGCTTCAGCTTGTTCATGTATTTCTTTGATAGTTTTATTTTTCACGTCATCAACGTAAAGATGTATGGTGAACTCCTCTGCACCATTATCCTTGTTAATTCCGTAGAGAGATACCCTTACATTAGATGTATTGGGATCTGATATTAATTCAGAAAATACTTTGACACTGTTAAATTCTAGTTTCATGCAAACCTCATACCGAAGTAAATCAGCCATTTCTTTAGTAAGTTTCTCAGGACTGAATACTTCAAATAATCTAATGGATATTTATTTATACCCTGATATTTGATCAGGGGGCATTGTACCGCTTTTTTTGTTGGAGAGCACTGTGTCAGATAAATTAAAAGTAACGGTAGATACAGCAAATCTAGATAAGTTAGAAGAGCAACTAATCCGCATTAAGCAACTAATGCAAGATGTAGGAATCAAGGTCAGCGTTAAGCCTGAGCAAAGCAATGATTTCTTTATTGCAGGTTCAGGTAATTATTTTATGAAAGATGCTGTTATTGATTTGGGAAAGCTAAAGTGCTGTGCATCAAGTGAGGCTGTATTCAGCGGTGTAATTACTGGCGGTAAGTTAGAACCAGACATCAAGGCTTAAATGGCAGATTTACACATGCAAGCTAATCGACAAGATGTTGCTATCAATGAGTTAAAAAGAGTAATAGAAACTCGGCATCAAGCATTTTCGCAAGCCATAAGTGATTTAAATAACAGAACGTGGTGTAGTCAGAAGTAAAGGTGAGAAATCCCACCTTTAAAATCAATGAGGATTATTCTCCTCTTTAGGTTATAGGAGATCACATGCCACCTCGTATACCTCGCGCGTGTCGTAAACAGGGATGCGCCAAGACAACAACAGAACGTAACGGTTACTGTGAAGATCATCAGAACTTAGGATGGGAAACCCACCAGCGTGGTAAGTCTCGTCATCAACGTGGTTATGGTACCCAATGGGATAAGTTACGAGCACGCATACTCAAACGTGATAAGTATCTGTGTCAAGAATGCTTAAGGTCAGGACGAGCCACCGAAGCGAAAACAGTTGACCACATCATTGCTAAAGCACATGGGGGTACCGATGCGGAAGAAAACCTTCAGTCGTTATGTATTCCATGTCATAGAACTAAGACAGCAAAAGAAAGAATTTAGTATTAAATATAACATACTGATATATAACGAATATATAAAGTTATAAAAATATTTAATTTCAAAATGAAATTATAAAACACCGGTAGGAGGGGAGGGTCAAATCTCTACCACTCTCGCCTTATAGGACCGCCCCCTTACCTCTTTTCACATCACCGCAGGTTAGAAAACTTTTTTTGGGGAACCCCAAGCAATTATTGATAGGAGATTTCTATTATGGCTGGACCGCCTAAAACCCCGTCACATCTGCAATTGGTGAGGGGGAACCCATCAAAACGACCGATTAATAAAAAAGAGCCAAAACCGCCAAAAGGGGTACCCCCAACTCCGAAGCATTTCACTAAGCAAGGTAAGTATTGGTTTAAGCGTATTGCTGAAGAACTTGATGCAATGGGTGTCATGAGTCAGATGGATGCTAAGGCATTGGAGTTACTCGTCGAAGCTTACACTGAATATCGACATCATTGTGATGTTCTCGATGAAGAAGGCTATACCTACAAAAACAATACAGAAAGTGGATTGATGATAAAGGCGCATCCATCCGCTGCAATGAAGGCCGATGCATGGAAACGTATTCGTGCCATGTTAAGTGAATTTGGTATGACTCCCGCTTCTCGAGCAAAAGTCACTATGAACACTCCTGCCGAAGAAGATCCTTTTGAGGCATTTTTGAAAAAGCGCAAATGATGAATGGCAATCGTAGCAGATGGAATTCAGTACGCCGAACAGGTGGTTGCTGGAGAAATTGTTGCGTGCGAACTGGTACGTTTAGCGTGCCAACGGTTTTTGAATGATTTAGAGCATGGACCTGAGCGTGGCATCTATTTCATTGAAGATCGCGCACAGCACATACTCGATTTTTACAATTTTATTCCTCATGTCAAAGGGGCATTAGCCGGTAAGCCCATTGATTTAATGCCTTGGCATGTTTTTATCTTAATTAATATTTTTGGTTTTGTTATTCCGTTAATTGATGAACAAACAGGCAAAGAAGTTGTGGATGAAGACGGTGATGTTGTCTTTGTTCGTCGTTTTCGCACAGCTTATAACGAGGTTGCACGTAAAAATGCAAAATCCACATTGTCATCAGGTATTGGGCTGTATATGACCGGTGCTGATGGTGAGGGCGGTGCCGAAGTTTATTCAGCAGCTACGACGCGTGATCAGGCGCGTATTGTGTTTGAAGATGCGAAGAATATGCTGAAGAAGTCCAAAGCGACACTAGGTCGTTTATTTGAATTTAATAAACTCGCTATCTATCAAGAAAGAACCGCCTCTAAGTTTGAACCTCTTTCCAGTGATGCCAATAACCTTGATGGTTTAAATATTCATTGTGGCATTGTTGATGAATTGCATGCACACAAAACTCGTGATGTGTGGGATGTATTAGAAACCGCCACCGGTGCGCGTCTGCAGTCTCTTCTTTTTGGGATCACCACTGCGGGTTTTAATAAGGAGGGGATTTGTTACGAACTACGAGATTACGGTATTAAAGTGCTTCGTGGCCAAGTGGATGATGACTCGTTTTTCGCGATTATTTACACCTTAGATAAAGACGATGATCCCTTTGATGAAACTGTGTGGCAAAAAGCGAATCCGGGTCTCGGTGTTTGTAAGCGCTGGGATGATTTACGCCGTTTAGCCAAGAAAGCCAAAGAGCAGGTTTCTGCACGGATTAACTTCTTCACCAAACACATGAATATTTGGGTCACGGCTGAATCTTCATGGATGGATATGATGAAGTGGGATAGTGCTCCTGAACTCGCATCACAACAAGAATTACAAACTTATCCGTTATGGGTCGGTGTTGACCTTGCTAATAAAATTGATATTTGTGCGGCAGCTAAAGTATGGAAACAGCCCGATAACGGTCATGTTCATGCTGATTTTAAGTTTTGGTTACCCGAAGACCGACTTGAGCGTTGTTCTAAACAAATGGCGGAGCTTTACCGCAAATGGGCTGATATGGGGTATCTCGAATTAACTGATGGTGAAGTTGTCGATCATGCTCAAATTAAAGAAGAAATCATCGAATGGGTGACGGGCGAGAACTTAAACGAACTAGGTTTTGACCCATGGAGTGCGACACAATTTAGTTTATCACTGGCTGAAGAAGGGCTACCCCTTGTTGAAGTTGCTCAAACGGTACGTAACTTTTCCGAGTCCATGAAAGAGATTGAAGCTCTGGTTTATGCGGGCAAGTTTCATCATGGTCAACACCCTGTTATGAACTGGATGATGTCGAACGTCACAGTTAAACCAGATAAAAATGACAATATTTTCCCTAATAAATCCACACCCGAGGCAAAAATTGACGGCCCTGTTGCACTATTTACGGGTATGAGTCGATTATTGGTGAATGGTGGAGATCAGGAACAAAACCTCTCTGATGTCCTCGCTTCTCGAGGCTTACGCTCTCTCTAAGGAAATTTAATGAAATTTTTAACAATAACAGCCTTATTGGTTGGGATTGCGGGTGCTTTTTTGTTGTCATGGGGCGCTTGGTTAATCTACCCACCGATAGGGTATATTTGCGCGGGTTTACTGTGCCTTTTATGGTCATACCTTGTTTCAAGAGCGCTTGGACAACCTAGAAATAACAAGGAGGAATAATGTTTTTTCCTGGGTTATTTCAGAAATCTCAGAAAGAGATGACCTCATCAGAACTGAGTGAGTTAATTGGATTGTCTTATGACACTTATTCTGGTCGAAGAGTCAGTACACAACTCGCTATGCAACTGACTTCTGTATTTAGTTGTATTCGTGTTCTTGCAGAATCGGTAGGGATGTTGCCATGCTCTTTATATGAACAATTAGAAAGAGGAAATAAACGCGCCACCAAAGAACGGTTACACAAATTACTGGCGGTTAAGCCCAATAATTACATGACACCTCAAGAGCTTTGGGAACTATTAATTGCCTGTTTGTGTTTAAGGGGAAATTTTTATGCTTATAAGGTGTACGCCCTAGGCGAAGTGGTTGAATTACTACCTCTCGATCCTAGTTGTGTCACGCCAAAATTAAATAGCCAATGGGAGCCAGAGTATCAGGTGACATTTCCAAATGGTAAAAGTGAAACACTGACACAGCAAGAAATCTGGCATGTGCGGATTTTTACTCTTGATGGTCTAGTGGGATTAAGTCCGATCGCCTATGCACGTCAAGCCATTGGTTTAGGATTAGCCACCGAAGAGCATGGTTCGCGTTTATTTGGAAACGGTGCGGTGACAAGTGGTGTATTACAAACTGATCAATATCTAAAAGATGATGCTTACGAAAGACTGAAATCTGACTTCGGTGAACGGCACCAAGGGTTAGCCAATGCACACAAACCGATGATTTTAGAAATGGGGTTGAAGTGGCAACAAATTAGTTTATCGGCTGAAGATGCGCAATTTCTTGAAACACGCAAGTTTCAGTTAGAGGAAATTTGCCGTATTTTTCGCGTTCCTCTTCATATGGTGCAAAACACCGATCGTGCCACATTCAATAACATTGAAAACTTGGGTATTGGTTTTATTAATTACTCACTTGTTCCCTACCTTATTCGTATAGAGCAACGCATTAATGCAGGACTAGTAAAAGCCAGTAAACAAGGCACTTTTTATGCCAAATTTAATACTGGTGCTTTATTACGCGGTGACATGAAATCGCGATTTGAAGCCTACTCAACAGGCATTAACTGGGGGATTTATTCGCCTAATGAATGTCGTGAACTCGAAGAATTAAATCCTCGTGAGGGTGGTGATATTTATCTCACACCGATGAACATGACCACTAAGCCAGAAACCCAAAAACAAGAGGAGAAAGCGCATGCCGATGATGACCAAACAACGGCTTGATGTGCCATTGAAAATTAAGTCTGTTAGTGACTCTGGCGAGTTTGAAGGCTACGGCTCCGTTTTCGGGGTGAAAGACAGTTATGCCGATATTGTGATGCCGGGGGCTTTTCTTAATTCCCTGATTCAGTGGAAAGAAAAAGGTGCGTTACCTGCCTTACTTTGGCAACACCAAATGGCTGAGCCTATTGGTATTTATACCGAGATGAGAGAAGACAGCACCGGACTCTATGTAAAAGGTCGTCTGTTAATTGATGACGATCCTTTATCTAAACGTGCACATGCTCATATGAAGGCCGGATCACTCTCCGGCCTTTCTATTGGTTACATTCTTAAAGATTATGAATATGACCGCAGTAAAGATGCCTTTCTACTGAAAGAAATCGACCTATGGGAAGTCAGCTTAGTGACATTTCCTTCCAATGATGAAGCGCGAGTCAGTGATGTGAAGTCGGCATTTGCTCGTGGTGAATTACCCACACAAAAAAGTATTGAGCGAGTCCTGCGCGATGTTGGGCTTTCGCGAACACAAGCTAAGGCTTTTATGGCCAAAGGCTACGATGCACTTTCTCTGCGTGATGTTGAGCAAGAAGCATTAGAAACATTGAAATCTATTTTTAAATAATAAAGGAAAAATTATGCCTATTGATCATAAAGATGTCAGTGAAGTTGCTCAGGAATTAAAAGGTCAGTTTGACGAATTTAAAAAGTCGAATGATAAACGTATCAATGCGATTGAAGCTGAAAAAAGCAAGTTATCAGAAACGGTTGATACCTTAAATGGCAAATTATCAGAGCTGGATGAATTAAAAAGCAATTTAGAAGCGGAACTAGCTTCAGTTAAACGTCCAGATGGTAACGTGGCGAATAAAGATGTCTCTGAGCATAAAACCGCGTTTGAATTATTTGTGCGTAAAGGTACAGATGATGGCCTTGCGGAATTAGAGCGTAAAGCAATGCAGGTCGGTTCAGATCCTGACGGAGGTTATGCGGTACCTGAAGAACTGGATCGTAATATCATTACGGCATTGCGAGATGAAGTGGTTATGCGCCAAGAGTGTAATGTGATTACGGTTGGCACAGAGAAGTTTAAACGCCTGATTAATCAAGGTGGCACAAGTAGTGGTTGGGTAGGTGAAGTGGACAAACGCCCTGAAACCAACACATCAAAACTCGCTTCTATTGAACCGTTCTGGGGTGAAATTTATGGTAATCCTGCTGCTACTCAAACTATGCTTGATGATGCCTTTTTTAATGTTGAGCAATTCATCACCAGTGAGTTAGCCACAGAATTTGCAGAACAAGAAGAAGCGGTATTTACCCACGGTGACGGTATTAAAAAGCCTAAAGGCCTGTTGGCATACGGCAGTGACGATAAAGGCGATAAAGAGCGTGAGTGGGGTAAGCTACAGCATTTGTTATTGAAAAAACCGACAGAAATCACCGCCGATGAAGTCATGAAATTGATTTACACCATGCGAAAGGTTTATCGTGCAGGTGCTAAATTTATGATGAATAACAATACATTATTCCAAGTTCGCACACTGAAAGATGCTCAAGGTAATTATTTGTGGCAACCCGGTCTGCAATTAGGGCAACCTTCTGCATTATTAGGGTATGGCATTGCAGAAAATGAGCAATTTGCTGATGTCTCTGCTGACGCTGTGCCGATTGCTTTTGGTAACTTCAACCGCTGTTACACTATTCTTGATCGTATTGGTGTTCGTATGTTACGTGACCCATACACCAACAAACCGTTTGTACATTTCTATACGACGAAACGTGTTGGCTCTATGTTGGTTGACAGTAATGCGGTGAAGTTGCTGAAAGCGGGAGCCACTAAATAATCTGAGTTTATGTATCTCAGCTTCATATATACCGCTTAATTGCGGTTTTTTTATGCCTGCGATCGAGATAGGTCGCAGGATTTATTGGAGGTCTCATGGCATTTCCAACTATCGATGAATTGAAACGCCAATGTTATATCGATGGTGATCAGGATGATGATTTGCTTCAACAAAATCTATTGTCAGCGATAGCCGAAGTGGAAAGATTAACAAACCGAAAATTGTATGATGATGAAATACCTGAAAATGATCATTATGGCTTACTTCTTTCCGAAGATATAAAAATGAGGCTCATGCAAATGGTCGGTTTTTGGTATGAGAATCGTGAAGGTCAATCACTCCCCGAGTCGCTATGTAATGCATTGCGTGAATATCGTATCAGACCTATGCGAGGGCAATCATGAAAGCAGGAAGATTGCGCCAAACTGTCATATTTCAACAGAACGTACCCATTAAATTACCTTCAGGGCAACTTAAAAAAGAGTGGGTTGATATCGCTTCAGTGCGGTGCGAAGTAAAACATCTTTCTGGTCGTGAACTGATATCCGCTAATGCTGAAATGTCAGAGGTTACTGTTAGAGTGTGGATGCGTTATCGATCCGATATTAACAGTACCTGCAGAATGGTTTGGCGTGAGCAAATTTATGACATTCAGTCAGTCATCCCTGATGGGAAATTGACTCGATTAGAATTGCTATGCAAACAAGGAGTTAAACAATCATGAATTTGGATTTCTCCGATCTACTCGACTTATCAAGAGAGTTAGATGTTTTAAGTCGAGCTGAAAGTCATCAAGCGATGCGAAAAGCAACCAATGCGGCCGCGACGTTATTACGTGATGAAATTAGAACGTCCGCACCACGAAAGACGGGAAAATTAGCACGAAATATAGTGACCCGTAATCACAGAATGCGCAATAAAGGCGAGGTTTCTTCGGGCGTTTATGTTCGAGGGAGTAACGCATCAGGCACAAACAGTGATACATCCATGAAAAGTGATCATCCTAACAATGCCTTTTATTGGCGCTTTCTTGAAGAGGGTACTTCTAAAATGGCGCCAAGGCCTTTTATACGTCCTACTTTTGATCGTGAATCGGATAAGGCAGCCAATTTAGCCATTAGCGAATTAAATAGAGCGATTGATGAGGCGCTAGGAAAATGACAGAGGCGGATATCTACGCAATTTTATCTCCTGTATTACCTGATAAAGTTTTTCCGTATGTCGCTCCACAATCAAGCCCTGCAATAACAGCGCCTTGGTGTGCCTTCTCTTTGTACGATGTCAAAGGCGATGTACTGAAGGGGCAAGCCGAAACGATGACAAATATTCAGGTTGATGTTTATGCCGATACGATTGATGAGGCGAGAACGCTTCGCTTGTTATTTGCTAATGCCTTAACAAAATTAAGCCCTGTTGAAATTTCAGAGAAACAAGACTACGAGCCAGATACAGGATTGTTTAGAGCAACATTTGAGTGCCAAGTTTGGCAATAGCATCGCCTTATTATTCACACTAAAGCCACCTTCGGGTGGTTTTTTTATGCCAATAGGAAATGATCATGTCTAGTAAATATGAAAAAACACAAGGCACTAAAATCAGTGTCTCGAAATTACCCGCAACAGAAGTTAACCCAGCTGATGCGGTATTTTTAGGGATTTCTTGCTCAACAAAAGAGATCAGTTATACCGGTGGGCAGAAATCAGATATTGATGTCACCACGCTCTGCTCTGAGGAGCAAGAAGTTACCAATGGATTATCCGCACCTGCAGAGCTCACCATTAATGGTAATTTCACCGATGATGAAGGGCAAGAAACATTACGTACCGCGTATGAAAATGATGAAGTTCATGCATTTAAAGTGGAGTTCCCTTCGGGTATTGGCTATACATTTTTAGCCGAAGTACGTCAAAACAGTTGGAGTGTTTCTACTTCGGGTGTGGTTTCTGCTTCATTTACCCTACGTTTAAAAGGTAAATCTAAGCCGATTAAAAACGGGACTGTTAATTTAAATAAAGGTAGCGAATAACCATGAAAAAACCGTCATTAAAATCACTGGCTTTAAGTGAAAAGAATGCCTTTCGCACAAAGAAAGTGAATGTTGCTGAATGGGGAAATGCGGTTGTTATGCTTCGTGAGCCGTCATCACCTGCGTGGATGAAATGGCGTGAAATTATTCATCATGATAATGCAGAGGATGAACATTCGTTATCTGACATTGAAATTGCACAACGTAATTTACGTGCCGATGTTGTGATGTTTATTGATGTGTTGCGTGATGAAAACGGGGATGTCGTTTTTGATGAATCAGACATCAACGATGTGATGGCTATTTATGGCCCTGTGCATTCTCGTTTATTAAAACAAGCGCTCGATTTAACTATTTCGGTTGATGATGCAGAAAAAAAGTAGCCCAGCCTGATACTTTCTTTTTAATGACATTGGCGCTCCGCATGGGGCGCACTCTTGATGAACTCACTCGCCAAATGAGCTTGAGTGAACTTCGGATGTGGATGGCTTTTGATCGCATTAATCCCATCGGTGATATTCGCAGTGATATTCAAACAGCACATATCGTTTCTTCTATTTATCACTCTCAAGGCGGTAAATGCACGCTTTCTGATGTGCTTTTACGCTGGGATCCCAAAGCAACCCAAGAAAGTGATGATAGTTCTAATGGGTTAGAGAATTTCTTTCAGTCTATTTCAGAAAATTAATTATTTTTGCGAGGATAAAATGGCAAAACTGCGTGAACTGATTATTAAAATTTCTGCTAATTCTTCCTCGTTTCAATCTGAAATAGCGCGTGCTTCGCGTATGGGAGAAAACTATTATCGGATCATCGAGCAAGGAGGACGACGAGCCAGTGGCGCATCTCGTGAAATGCAACGCGCCATCCATGATCTAAATGGTGAGTTATCCTCCATTAAAAATACTGTATCAGGCGTTGCGGGTGCATTTGCAGGGGCTTTTGCAACGCAACAACTTATCAATTATGCAGACACATGGAGTCAACTCAGCGGTCGATTGAAATTAGCGTCTACCTCGATGGAGGATTTTAAACAAGTACAGCAAGAGTTAATGACGCTGAGCCAAAGAACAGGTACATCCATTGCAGCGAATACGAATCTATACAGCCGTGTTGCACAATCCATGCGTGATGCGGGTTATGCTTCAAGTGATGTTGCTAAAGTCACCGAAACCATTGCAACTTCATTAAAGCTCTCTGGTGCCAGCACTCAAGAAGCGAGTTCTGTTATTACACAGTTGAGCCAAGCTTTGGCATCAGGCTTGCTTCGTGGTGAAGAATTTAATGCTGTGATGGAAAATGGTGGTCGATTAGCAAAAATGCTCGCCGATGGGCTTGGAACGACGATTGGTGGTCTGCGTGAAATGTCGCAAAATGGGCTGCTCACGATGGATAAAATTGTTCCTATCCTGACGAATACGCAACAGTTACGTGCTGAATTTGCGCAGTTGCCTACAACGGTTAGTGGTTCGGCTCAGAAGATTGAAAATGCGTTCATGGCATGGATCGGCAATGTTAATGAAACATCGGGTGCTACTCGCACACTATCAACCGCAATGGAAGGGATCGCTAACAATATTGATGGTATAGCCTCTGTTTCTGGCGTGTTAATTGGTTTGGGGTTGGCGCGTTATTTTGGTGGGTTAACAACAAGTGTGGCAAATGCAACCATTGGGGTTGCGCGTGCAACAAAAAGTGAAATAGCACATGCTCAAGCTCAATTGCAAGGTATCAAAATATCAACGGCTAGAGCAAGGGCGGCAGTCTATCGTGCTCAACAGGCAAGGTTAGCAGCACAAAGTGTTGAACAACAAGCATTGGCTGAACGTCGCTTAGCTTCCGCACAAGGAACATTAAACCGGAATATTTCTGCTAGACGCACGGTACAAGAAAACCTCAATAGAGTAACTTCAGTTGGAACACGTCTTCTTGGTGGTGCAATGGGGTTAATTGGTGGAGTTCCTGGTCTCGTGATGGCGGGAGCGACTGCTTGGTATATTATGCATCAGCGCCAGCAAGAGGCGAGAAGATCTGCCCTTGAGTATGCCAATACGCTAGATACTCTCAAAGAACGCATGCCTAACATGACTTTATCGCAGTCGCATGATGAGTCAAAAAATATAAAGAAAACGCTTGAAGTTCAAATTGAAGAATACGAAAAGCAAATTGCTAAAATCAAAAACATGGAGCGTGGCATAGTAAGTGCTCAACGTGAAGCGGATAACTTGCCGGAAGGTGTAGCAAGAGAAAGATTGCAATGGCGTATAAAAGAAACCGTATCTGCATTAGCCGTTGAAACTCAACGGTTGTCTCAAATGGAACAAGAGAAAGAAAGAACAACAAGCGCATTAAATGCGGTAGACAGTCAACGGAATTTTCTTATACGTCAGCAGGACTTAGAACAAAATAAAACCCATCAATCACTACTATTAATGAATGCCGAGCAAACTAAATTCAATCAAATCATGAACATTGGTAATAGTGTCTTAGCAACTCGACAGGCATTAGTTAATATTCCAATGCGCATTCCCAATGCAACATTAACTGATAAACAGCAAGCGTTAATAGATAATTCAGAAAGAAATAAGACTCTATCTTCATTGTCAGGTGAGGACAAAATAGTCAAACAAGCAGAGTTTTCTGCTGATGATGCCGGGTTATTAAATACACCAGAATTTGCTGATGCTAGAAGAGAATATATTGAAAATCAGGTCGAAGCATACAGGAGTCAGCAAAAGCTAAATGAATCTCTTCAAACAGGAAAGGCAACACAAAGCGCCTATGAAAAGGCGCAAAAAGAAGCTGAAAGAACCGCAGAGCAATATGAGCGGAAGATAGCAGATTTAAGTGTGGCAACAGAGGTTCAGAAGGTTAGAGCTTCACAAGGCGAAAAAGCTGCTTCTCTTTATGCAGCATCACATGAAAATGGGGCTAAATGGACTGATAAGCAAAGAGAAGCGATTGAACGTTCATCTGTCGCTCTCGCAGAATGGACGCAAAAAGCTGATGATGCCGTGAAAAAGCATCGTGATATGGAAGAGGCTCGTAAAAAACTGCAAGAAGCCACAGTCAAATTTAACGATGAAGCTACGTTAGCGACTCAAACCAATAGCATGAGTTCAAGAGAAAAAAGCTACTTTGAAGAAAGCCAGCAAATAGACCGTATCTACAATGAATCTGCGAAGAAAACAGAAGATATTGAAGCCAGATCTAAAGCATTAGATGCATTAGATCTTAAGTATCGAAATATAGCGCTCGCTGAATCTGACTGGACCGCAGGTATAACGCGAGGAATGAAAGATTGGGTTCAAGAAAGCGGTAACTACGCTGCTCAAACAGCCTCTGTCGTGCAAAATGCGATGGGAGGAATGGTTGACACAATCAGCGATAAATTAAATGGCAATAAAGCCAGTTGGAAAGATTGGTCTGTTAGCGTGTTGAAATCTATTCAGAATGTACTCATTAATGCGGCAATAGTGAATAGCCTGAATACAATGGCCGGTGCTGGTGGTTGGATGGGCGCTGTTGGTGGATTTTTAGGTGGTGTTGCTCATGCTAAAGGTGGGGTACATAGTTCAGAAAGTCTAGGTTCTTATAGTAATCAGATCGTTAGCTCACCCACTTATTTTGCCTTTGCTAAGGGGGGCGCGCCTAATCTCGGACTCATGGGTGAGGCAGGGAGTGAGGCTATAATGCCATTAACTCGAACTGCAGATGGCAACTTAGGGGTTAGAGTTGTTGGTGGTAATAATCAGGGCGCTCCTTCAGCACCTCAGGTTTACATTACCATTGATGGTAACGGTAATTCAGAAACTCAATCAACGAATGGATTCGAGCAGTTTGGTGCGGAGATTGGCCGATTTGTTGATAGTCGTTACCGAGAGTTAATGTCTAAAGATATTAGGCCGGGTGGTTTAATTTGGAATGCAACTCGAGGAGGCCGTTAAAAATGGAAACATTCACTTGGTGTCCACGTATAAACCCGACTGAAGATGTCTCTTACAACACAAGGAAAGTCAAGTTTGGGGATGGTTATGAACAAGTTTCTGGCAATGGTTTAAATTCACGTAGTCAGAAATGGGCAATGGAGTTTGTGGGTGATGATAATTACATTTCAGCTATCCGTCACTTTATTGATAAACACGCAGGAATAAAGTCATTTTTCTGGAAACCGCCTCTTGAGCCACTTGGATTGTATCGTTGTGATGAACACAAACTCATTCCGAACGGTGCAGGAAATTACACCCTTTCTTTGGTTTTTATTCAGGCATTTAAATCATGATCACAGCCGATTATCAAAAATTAGAGCCGGGCAATACTGTCCGGCTTTTTGAAGTTGATGGTACAGAATTTGGTGTTCCTAATATTCTGAGATTCCATGCATACAATATTCCTATCACGGAAGAGGAAATGCAAAAGGCTAAAGGAGAAATAGAGGCTAAGTCCATTTGGTGGCAAGGGAATGAATATGGGGCATGGCCAGTTCAAATAGAAGGGTTAGAGTCCTCTACAACGGGATCTAGCGCTAATCCTAAACTATCAGTGGCTAATTTAGATAGCTCAATAACCGCATTATGTCTGCATTATGATGATATGTTGAAAGCAAAAGTGATTATTCACGATACACTTTCTCATTATCTCGATGCAGAAAATTTTAGTGATGGGAATGCTTCTGCAGATCCTACCCAAGAGCGAGTATCTGTCTTTTATATTGATAGTAAAAGTGCAGAAACAAATGAATTTGTTGAATTTACACTGGCGAGTCCAATGGATTTACAAGGTGTGATGATACCCACTCGGCAACTACATTTAATGTGTACATGGTGTTTACGAGGGCAATATAAATCGGGAGATGGGTGTGATTATGCAGGGCAAAATGGTTATTTTGATAAACAGGGTAATCCTGTTGACGATCCATCACTAGATAAGTGCAGTGGTTTATTGAAAACGGGGTGTGTGCCTCGATTCGGTAAGAATAATCCTCTTCCTTTTGGTGGTTTTGTCGGAACCTCATTGTTACGGAAATAATAATGATGCAAAAGAAAATACGAGAGGCGATATTTTCTCATGCAAAAAAGGAATATCCCAAAGAAGCATGTGGCGTTATCGTACAAAAATACAGAGTAAAGACGTATTTACCTTGTGTAAATGTAGCTACAACACCTCAAGAGCACTTCGTTATTTCTCCCCAAGAATATGCATTATGTGAAGACCAAGGCGTCGTTATTGGTATTGTTCATAGTCATCCAGATGCTACGACTCAGCCTTCTGAGTTAGATCAGGCTCAATGTGATGCACTGGGTATCCCTTGGTATATTGTCAGTTACCCCGAAGGGGATTTTCGTGAAATTCTTCCTCGAGGCGAACTTCCTCTTATTGGCCGTCCATTTGTGCTTGGTTTTACGGATTGTTGGGGGCTAATAATGAGTTATTTTAAGCAAACACATAATATTGTATTACCTGATTATCGTGTTGATTATCCATGGTGGGAGCGAGGTGAAGATCGCTATATGGATAATTGGCAAGAAGCGGGATTTGTGAAAGTAGAAGGTGAACCACAAGCAGGCGATATGGTTGTTATGCAGGTTCAATCTAATGTTGCAAATCATGCCGGTATTATTCTGGATGATGGTATGTTGTTGCATCACCTTTATGGGAGATTAAGCCAACGAGTTCCTTATGGTGGTTATTGGCGAGATAGAACGGTTATTATTTTAAGAATTAATAAAAGTCTACATGAAGAGGGTTTATCGTGAAAAATCTATTATCATTTTTAATTATGACATTATTGGCACTACCTAGTTTTGTGTATGCACAAAAACAATCTGATGATAAAAAAATTGACTATCGTCCATTAACTCAAGAAGAAGAAATAACAATCAAAGCATGGGTATCCAATGGGTTAAAAGATGGGGAAAGCGCAAAATTCAAATTAAGCGAAAGAGTCATCTCTATTAATAATGAGCCTGAATATATATATTGCGGGTTAGTTAACGCAAAAAATTCTTATGGAGCATATTCTGGTTGGGTTGTTTTTAAAAGTTTTGTAACTAAAAATGCTTACAATAAATTAATTGCACTTACGGACGTAGGGCAAAAAATGGGCGTAGATCCAGCTATGCAAATAGGTGATGGTAAATTTTATGAACAGGTATTATTTGACACCTGTACATCTAAAGGATATTTCAAAGGAAACTATTTAAACGAAGATTTAATAGGAAGAAAGTAAGGAAGATATAACCTTATATTTCTTATGCCTACCCGCCAAGTGCGGGTTTTTTTATGGAGTTTTTATGCAAGAAGAAAAGATGGTAACAATAGAGTTAAGCGGAATATTAGGAAAAACATTTGGTAAAACTCATCAGCGCATAATTACGACAACATCAGAAGCAATCAGAGCACTTTGTTGTACCTTAAATGGATTTGAACAGTATTTAAATACCAGTAAATCACGAGGATTAACATACGCCGTATTTAAAGGGAAAAAGAATATTGGTGTTGATGATCTTAATTTTCCAATATCAGAAGAAATTATTCGTATCGTTCCCATTGTGATGGGGAGCAAAAGAGGTGGTGTTTTTCAGACTATTTTTGGTGCCGTCCTTGTTGCTGCCGCTATATGGCTACCTTGGGGTTCCGCATTATGGGCCAGTAACCTTTTATTTGCTGTTGGCGCATCAGTAGCTATCGGCGGTGTTATCCAAATGCTTTCACCTCAACCGAAAGGTCTTGCAATGCAAGATCAGGGTGAAAACAAACCTTCGTATGCGTTTGGCTCTCCTACTAATACCGTTTCTCAAGGTTACCCTGTGCCAGTGCTTTATGGCGAACGAACTATTGGTGGTGCCATCATTTCTGCAGGTATTTATGTAGAAGATCAGCAATAAATCTATTTGGAATAATCTAATGAGAAAAACAATTCACGGTCAAAAAGGGGGCGGTGGTAGTCCTCGTGTGCCTGTTGAACAACCCGATGATTTACAATCTATTGCTAAAGCAAAGTTACTCATTGCATTGGGTGAGGGAGAATTTGCCGGAGAGTTAACGGCACAAAATATCTTTCTTGATGGTACGCCGTTAGAAGACACTGAAGGAAATTCAAATTTTAGTGGTGTAACGTGGGATTTTAGATCTGGCACACAAGCACAGACTTATATTCAAGGATTACCTAGTGCTGAAAATGAGATCAATGTTGGTTCAACGATTTCGAGTAAAACACCGTGGGTTCACACATTTACCAATTCACAATTATCAGCTATTCGAGTTCGTCTAAAGTGGCCTTCATTATTCAAGCAAGAAGATAATGGGGATTTGGTGGGTAATGAAGTTAAATACGCCATTGATTTACAAACTGATGGTGGTAGCTGGAAAACTGTTATTGATAGTGCCGTGAAAGGAAAAACGACATCAGGTTATGAGCGAGCACACAGAATTGATTTACCTGAATCGACAACATCATGGTCACTACGTGTTAGAAAAGTCTCTAATGATGCTAATAGCAGTAAAATTGGTGATACGGTTGTTTTGCAAAGTTACACTGAAGTCATTGATGCTAAGTTTACCTATCCTCATACGGCGTTACTTTATATTGAATTCGACTCTAAACAATTCAATGGCTCTATTCCGCAAATAACGTGCAAACCGAAAGGGCGCATAATCCGAATACCCTCAAATTACAATCCTATTGATCGCTCCTATACGGGCGTGTGGGATGGTTCCTTTAAATGGGCATGGACCAATAATCCTGCATGGGTTTTCTACGACATTGTTATCTCCGATAGATTTGGTCTTGGACAACGAATAAATCAACAACAGATTGATAAATGGGAGTTATACCGTATAGCGCAGTATTGTGATCAATTAGTAGCTGATGGGAAAGGTGGTGATGGCACAGAACCTCGTTATGTCTGTGATGTTTATGTGCAAGATAGAAATGAAGCGTATAACGTGCTACGTGATTTTGCAGCCATCTTTCGAGGGATGACCTATTGGGGTGGCGGTCAGATTGTAACATTAGCGGATATGCCTCGTGATATTGATTATAGCTATACTCGAGCCAATGTGATTGATGGAAAATTTATTTATTCAAGCAGTAGCAGTAAAGAAAAATATTCCACGGCATTAGTTTCGTATTCAGATCCGCAAAATGGATATGCTGATGCAATGGAGCCAGTGTTTGAACCTGATTTAGTTTCTCGGTTTGGGTTTAATCAATTAGAAGTTACCGCAATTGGTTGCACCCGACAAAGTGAAGCAAACAGAAAAGGGCGCTGGGGAATACTGACAAACAATAAAGACAGAATGGTGACATTTTCTGTCGGATTGGATGGGAACATTCCGCAACCCGGTTACATTATCGCGGTTGCTGATGAACTGTTGTCAGGGAAAGTCACTGGCGGTCGAGTGAGTGCCATCAATGGCAGAAATATCACGTTAGATCGCGTTGCAAGTGCTGTGAGTGGTGATCGCTTAATTCTCAATCTTCCTTCAGGGCAATCTCAAGCAAGAACGATACAAACAGTATCAGGGAAAGTGATCACGGTTACAACGGAGTACAGTGAGATACCAGAGGCAGAATGTGTTTGGGTTGTCGAATCAGAAGAGCTGTATGCGCAACAATATCGCGTTGTCAGTGTCACTGAAAATGAATCTAATCAATTTACTATTACCGCCATTCAGCATGATCCCAGTAAATATGAACACGTTGATTCTGGTGCATTGATAGATGAACGGCCCATTAGTGTTATTCCTCCTAATAACCAGCAAGCCCCGAAAAATATAGTCATCGACTCTTATTCCATTGTAAGCCAAGGCGTTAACATTGAAACGATGCGAGCACAGTGGCCACAAGTTGAAAATGCAATCTCTTATGAAGCGCAATGGCGTAGAAACGAAGGCAATTGGGTCAATATGCCTCGTAGCTCCATTAATTCTATTGAAGTTCCTAATGTTTATTCTGGTCGATATTTAGTCCGTGTTCGAGCCATTAATGCTTCTGAGATCTCCAGCGGGTGGGGGTATTCTGACGAAAAAACGTTAACAGGCAAAATGGGTAACCCACCCAAACCGATTAACTTTAGAGCGTCACCATTAGTCTTTGGCATTAAGTTAGACTGGGGATTTGGTGAAAACACCAGTGATACATTAAAAACTGAAATCCAGTACAGCAAAACGAATGATGGTGAAGGTCTGATGCTGTTATCTGATGTTCCTTACCCATCTAAAACCTATGAAATGGCGGGTTTATCGGCAGGTGTCGCGTTTTATTTTAGAGCAAGGCTGGTGGATAAAACTGGCAATCAATCTGAGTGGACTGAGTTTATTCGGGGAGAATCGGAGTTTGATGTAGGTACGATATTGCCAGAGCTTGATGGACACTTCATGTCATCAGAAGCCGGCCAGCAACTTAGTGAACGCTTGGATTGGAATGCTGAGACAGCAATTATTCTTAGTAATGCTGACTCTCAACTATCACGCAGTCTGTTGGTGAAACACGGTCAATCACAAGCTGGAATCAAAGAGCTATGGCAAGTACGTGCAACGGATAACGAAGCATGGGCACAGGAAGTTAAAGAAATTTATTCTGCTGTTGGTGACAACAAGTCTGCAATTAAAGAGACTCAAACGTCAATTACTGAGCTAAATAAAGCTTTCGGTCAAACAACTACGGAGATCCGCACAGAGTTAAAAACAACTAACCAAAATTTAGCCGATACCAACCAGAATTTAGGCAATACAGATAAAGAAGTTGGTCGTATTCGTGCTGATGTTGCAACAAATAAAGAAGCGATATCTGAAACGAATAAAGCCATGGCTAAATCTGAAGAACAGGTACAGGCGCAATTTGGCAAACAGCAGGGCATGATTAACCAAAAAATGCAGGCTGAATTTGAGCAATCAGGCGACGGTGTTGTCACTCATTCAATCAATATTACGATTGTTCATAATAACGTGAAATACAATGCAGCAGGGCAAGTGATCAGCGCTCAAGTTAAGAATGGAAAGCTCGAATCATTCTTTGGTTACAACGCAAATAACTTTGCTTGGTATAACCCTGCAAATGGCAAGATGGAATTATTCATGTATGCCAAGAACGGGCAATTCTTTGTTCGAGATTTATTTATCGAAGATGGTTCGATTACAAATGCAAAAATAGGGAATGTTATTCAATCAAATAATTATGTGGCGGGGAAATCAGGCTGGATAATTAATAAAAATGGATATGCTGAATTTGAGAATGCAAAATTTAGAGGAGAAATTAAAGCAACTAAAGGCACAATGAATAATGTGATTATTGACAAGGATTGTGAAATTAAGGGCACTTTAAAAGTGGAGAATATCGAAGGTGACATAGTTAAGTTTTATTCTCTTGGTAATGGAGAAACAATTACAATACCGGCACAATCTTTTGACCGTGTTATTCAAGTAGTCACCATAGCGACGACACATAATAGCAAGTGGTGTCGATTATGGCTAAATGATGATAAATTTTTTGAAATTAAAAATGGTGGGAATTATGAAGACTTTGTTTATTGGAATTCTCCATCAACAACGTTAAAAGCGAATACACCAGGCGTATTTAGATATGACAGCGAAGATAGATATTTCAAAATAACACTATTAGCCTGCAAGCAATAAGGAAATAAATCATGATATACACAACAGGCACAGTCTCTACTGTGTCAGGGTCTGCTATTGTCAAAGGCACTGGCACTAAATTTAAAAATAATAATCCAGCCATTAATATCGGAATGACTATTTTAATTAAATCAGGAAACACGAATATTCCGTATATGATTAAATCCGTTAATTCCGACACAGAATTAGTATTAGCACACCCTGCATTAGCCACAGCAACGAACACCACATTCTCGATTCATATTACTGAGCCAGATAATAATAGTGATGCAGCAAGAACGATGATTGCAATAAATGCATACACGCAATATTTTCTCGATGCGATGAATACATGGATGACTGAAACAGGGCAGACAAAAATTGAAATGCCAAATGGTGAAGTTATCACGCTCGATAGTATTAAGAAGATGCAAGGGAATATTAGCAAGAAAGCGGATGATAATAAGACGGTTCACGTTGGTGATTTTGGTGTTGGAGCAACTGCCGATAATGGCCCTATCATACCATTAACACCGCCTGACGCTAACGATATAACTTCTGCTGGTTTTTATGGTGCTGGTGGGGCTAATTCAGCTAACTATTTTGAACCATATAAGCCTCTTATTGTTTCTACAAGACAAGGCGGGGATGGTACTGGAGCTGTTTTACAAATACAGTCGGGTGGTACTGTACAAGCTCCATTGCTTGCTAATAGGATTCGCGTAAACGCAAAAGCTTGGTCTGATTGGTCTGTATTAGCCTCTTTGACAAACTCAGAAACTCAGAGATTCAATGGTCAGTTAATGTCTTACCAAGGGCTTTATAGTTCAGATAAGTCTAATCCAACAAATTATTTTGGGTTATTGAGAGCTGAAAAGGGTGTTCCTTACGGATTTTATCTTTCCTATGATGGTTCTGGTAATAGTATTAGATTTCCAGAAAGGAAAGGTGGAACACTGATGCTAGTTGGTGATTATGGTTTAGGTTCTATAAACCCAACATTTACTAATGATGATTTAAAAAACACCCATCACACTTCTTTTTTTATGCAGGGTGGTGGTAGCGGGACTAACCTCTTTACAAATCATGGATGCGGTATTCACCTTGCTTATAATTCAACAATTAAGGCCGGTTTATTTGTTAATGCGTCAAATGGTGTTACATATTCATATACTTCAGATGTCAGTATTAGTGATGGGTTTACTAGAGTAAGGAAGATATATAGCGAGGCTAATACAACAACCGATAGCAATGGTTTTATTAAACGCGCCTCTCCAATCATCGACATCAATCCTGACGGCACATTTACAACTAACGACGAATCAGAAGGCGCAACGGTTACTCGAGTAGCTCAGGGTGAATATCTTATCGAAGGTGTACTCGGATTTAATTCAGATGCTGGCTGGGGCGGTATTGATGGCGGTATTGAAATTCCACTCGATGTTAATAAACAGCCACTTATTTGGGTGGATTCTGAAGTTAATGAAGACGGTTCTATTCTCGTTAAAACTTATCACCGTACTCATCCTAACGCACCTGAGTTTGCTCGTAATGATATTGACGGTTATAGCGATGGTGATCCGATTGATATTCCCGATGGACGTTTTATCTCTGTTCGTGTACAGATGCCAGAAGGCTCAATCTATAATGTGAGAATGCGTGAGATGGAAGAAGCGTAGAAAGTGGAAGAGGAACGCAGACAAAAAGAAGAGGAGATGAAGGAGCAATTAAGTTTAGGTGAAAATGATAAATTGCTGTAATCATTAACTGTACTGGCTCAAGATTAGAACTTATGCTGTTACATAGAGTCATATATGAGCCAGCGTCTGCTTTATGCCACAAGCTGAGATAACAAATGTTACAAGCATTTAGGTCAAAGATCTAAAAGTGTGAGATATGCTTACAATTTGACCAGTAATTACCTGTGTAAGATAAGCTATTTAGTAATAAAAGAACAGCCTAAAAATAATATAAATCAGAACATTGCGTATGCCTTTATCACTTGCTGCCCTAAAATTTGAGCTGTCAATAAATATAGATATTGCTTAGGTTGTGTTTTCAAAAATTCACTTATTAACCATTGTTCTTTATTGGAGAACAAACTATCAAATAGGTGGGGGCGATATCTTGTGATAGAGCCAAGATAAAACATCATCATATAAATAATAGACTCTTGACTATATCTAAACGATGGATCCATACATTTTGATATATAAATTGTATATCCATTCGAGCCAATATAGTACCAAACCCCATCCTTTCTTATTTCCTTAGAAAGATTGTAATATTCAGCGTGAGTAGGATCTTTATAATAACGCATTGTGATTGAGCAAAAGTAATAATAATGCCCATTGATTAATCCAGGGTAGGTTAGTTCTATATTTGGACTCCAATTTATATTAGAACCGTGCTGTGTACTTGATGTATAGCAGATATCATCCTTATATCTTAGTATGTTATACCCAGCATTGACTAATTTTTCTGCATCTATTTCATTTAAGACCCCTAGATCTCCACGAAAATATAATACTTTACCTTTTCTAAATAAAGCATGGTCAATTATTTTAATAAAAAACTCCGGCTTTCTATATATTTCGCTATATGATCTGTGTATGCCAGTGCAATGCGATAGTATATCTCTTATATTTAAATTTTTCGGTCCGCTATTATAGGGTGGTGCTTTTGATAAATCGAAAAAATTTAACATCTCATGTGCGACTTGAATATCACCGTGGTTACTTGTTTTTATGGTGACGCTAGATTTTGAAAATTCACTCTGATAATCTTCAGATATACCATGCGTATATCCCTTAAACAAAACATTTTTTTTTCTAGAAATATTTATTGCGATTTTTGAAAGATTAAGAAATGCATAATAATATAATAATGGCTGGGATTTTACCGGGCTATTCTCTGCTGATTCGTAAAAATTCTTCGCTTGTTCCAAAAAAGAAAATAGTACTTTTTCTTTTTTTAGCTTATCAGTTGTTGTTTTGGCTGTTTTCTCAATATAACGTTTCAAAATATAATCCCAAAAAGCCCATATATCAGAAACAATTATTTTTTCACCAGAACCAATTTTTAGTTTATTATAATCCATAGAGAATAATGGAAAACCATTAAGATACTTTCTTATTTGTACAATTGACATATACCATTCCAATACGCTACTGTAAAATTTAAAAATAAAACCCATTTTATTCAATGCATTGTAGAATTATGACTTATCCTTGTTTAGTCCTAAAGTTCAAAACGTCACCACTTTTCATCCTGAAATTCTTCATCAAGATTAGCAAAATTAGGCAATGATTCAATAAAATTCTGAATGTGGTAATTTATTTTCTATACATCATAATGAACGGTTTCATACTAATAACATTCTCGGTTTCGGTCATAGTCGAAGTACCAGCATTATGGAACATAATAGACTTCTCTCTAGCGATTACCTCATTCTAGTCAGAAACAAAATCATTTTTCTCATCTGGTAACTTATATCCAACTGAGGATGAATTGTGAGAAGATGCTCATAAATGGGAAACGTGTATTTAAAGGGAACAACATTAAAAAAAATACGCTATTATACCCTGTTTTTGACGTTAAATATAATTTACGAGAAAAAGGAGGTAATGCACAAGTCGGTCTTAGTCCTTTAAACTATTCATTGATCGTATCTATTCGAGGAGAAGGTGATACAAATACATACAACTTAGTGTTACAACAAAACCAAACGTTACAGTCAATTAAAGTAAGTAATAGAATCAAGTTGTAATTACTTTTTTTGATATGTATATAGAGTAAGTATCAAAATAGCTAGTATTTTTACGATTAGTACCTACCATGCAAATAGTTAAAAAGTCCACTTTATTTATTTAGAGGGCTTTTAGTGACTACTATGCCTATTAGTTTAATATTACTTTTATATTGCGTTAACTATTTATTATAATTCGATTATATATCTAATTTTAGGTTATCAAAACCAATAAAAGTATTATGGTAATCAATTGGTTATAAAAATGCATAATCACTGTCTTTTAAGTATGTTAAGAGTGAATATACCTTAATAAACAAATAGTTAGTGATGGTGGATTTATATAATGCTACGCCACATGGGTTGGACAGAAGCGGCTGACTTAATCATTAAAGGTATGGAAGGCGCGATTGCTGCTAAGACTGTAACTTATGATTTCGAACGTCAGTTAGAAGGCGCTAAATTGCTGAAATGTAGCGAGTTTGGTGACGCGATTATCAAACATATGTAATTGTTGATTTGATAAATAGTTAACGGGAGCTTATTAGTTCCCGTTTATTTTTTGTACTATAAAATTCTTCCCCAAAATATCCCCAAAACTCCTCCCCAAAACTGTTCAATTAAACAGCAATAATTTGCCATTCTTTGCCTCTATCGTCGTGGTACTTATCGGTCATATTTTGTGTTTTATGCCCTAATAATTTTTGTGTATTAATTCCTTGTTCACGATAAAGTCGCTCGGATAAAGATCGCTGTTCATGGAAAGTAGGTGCAGTACCTTTTTCCCAAGTTAACCCACATTTATCTCGCGCTTTTTTAAACGTTGTGGTTAATGTATTTGGTGTGACTTGTTCGCCTCGTTTCGCTTGTGCGGTGGTATGCCGATAATGCACGAGGTATTTACTCACAACAGCATCACGACATTGAGCAACAACATCCCTTAAGGAGAGATTGATAGCTTCACATTTTAGTGAGAGAGGGATGGCCAACTTACTCCCCGTTTTCTCTTGCTGTATATGTAGCATGTCATCCCAAATATCAGAGAATTTCATTTTACAGATATCACCGATCCGCTGACCTGTGGTTAAAGCCAGCAACATACCGCATTGCAGGTAAGGAGGGTGGTTCTTAGCTTGCTGATAAATAGTCCGCCATTCGTCCAATGTCATGCGTTCTCTTTTCACTCTGTTCCGTGGTTGTTTAGTTGCTTTCGCAGGATTGTAACCAGGCGGAACATAGCCTGCATGTTGTGCTTCTTTAAATACATCAATAAGCACCATGCGAACGACCTGAGCCATTCTTGAATGACCTAATACTTTGATGGAATCTATTATTTCAGCAATATCTAATGCGGTTATCTCTTTTAATATTTTTGTACCACAATACTGACGGAATAAATTAATAGGTTTCATCTTTTGTCGATAAGAATTAATTTTTAATTCACCGATATCTAATCTTTCTTTTTGAATATCTAAATATTTATCCATCCATGTATCGACAGATATTTCAGACTTATTTGTCTTAATTTTTGATAACCGTTCATTAATACTTAATAACTGTCGAGTATGTTGTTCAGCGATAATTGTATTGGCCTGAATGGCTGTTTCTTTCGCTTCTTGTTCGTCGGTGCCTAAGCTATGAAATTTACCTGTTAGGGGATGTTTATATTGCCAATAAATTTTGCCATTACGCTTATCTAGCTTTCGATATAAATTAGGGATAATAATTTTATGGGTTCGTGGTCGGGCAGCCATCTGTAATTATCCTCTTAAGTCGTTCCGTTGATTTAGTAGGAATTTGAGGGAGAGACAGATAACCCACATAACGAGCCTCTCTATCAACCATCCACTTGCGGCCAACTTTCATTGCAGGTGGTGCAATAAGGTTATTCTTTGCGTATTTTTGTAATACCGTCATGCAAGGAGAGGCATCTCCAAACTCCAACCTTGCCCACGCTTCAAGAGTCACCATTCTTGACATATTTTCTCTCCACGTTATTTATATTCAGTTTAAATAAATATTAATTAGTGTTTTAGAATGAAAGGTCATTATTAAGTTTGTGTAACTTATCCTCCGTTATTTCTTGCTAAGAGTTGAGAGCAGCTCATTGATGTTTTTTTATCGATGACAGTTTTAACATTGCATCGTTAAACTTTATTATGTTTTTCATTTTCACTTTAATAATAAGTGATTACACGTATAAATAGTGTAATTCGTCAAGCAGTATTTTAAAATATTTACTTATAAAACAATCTGTTGTATCGTTTCCTTCTTGATCGGAAATAAGGAGCAGATATGAAATATATGACTCATATAGCAAGATATAAAAATGAAACTTACGAGCTTACACCGTGTAATACAAATGAAGGAGTTTTGACATTTAATTTTTCTGATAATAAAGAGTTTCCTAGTTCTATTGTCGAAAGTGAAAGAGTTAATATACTTTTGGCATCAGGTGAATTTATTTTTACTGAGGTTTCGAGAACTTGGATTGGTGGATTTTCTCTTTCAAAAATTTATTAAATATATATTTAAAGCCGATAATATTCGGCTTTGTGGCATTCTTCCTAGAGTTATAATTTTATCCTAATAAATATTATTTTAAATAACATTAATAGCGATACGAGGATAAGGTAATCCAATCGGCGCAAAAGGAATATCATCATCAAAGTCCATTGAGGGTTCATTATGTTTAGGAGATTGTTGTGGGCTCCATTCGTGTTGATGAGGTGATGGTTGTGATTTCTGGCTACCTGCCTGATTGTTGTTACCTAAAATTTGCATTGAGCCATTAATATTCACTACAACTTCCGTGCTGTATCTGTCTTGCCCATTTTGATCTTGCCATTTACGTGTTTGTAATTGACCTTCGATATAGACTTGTGAACCTTTATGCAGATATTCGCCAGCGATTTCGGCAAGTTTTCCGAATATCACAACTCTATGCCATTCAACACGTTCCTTGGTTTCACCTGATTGTTTATCTTTCCATGAATCGCTGGTGGCTAATGTAATATTAGTAACTGCATCGCCATTTGAGAGGTAACGCATTTCAGGATCTTGACCTAGATGTCCTATCAATAAGACTTTGTTTACACCTTTACTTGCCATTACATCGCCTCCAATTCAGATTTTCTGATGTTATATACTTCCTTTGCTTTTGATTGTTCAGGCGTTTTTCTGAGTAACTTCCATGTTTCTCCAAATTCTTTTTTCAAAATATTGAGATCTGTAATAGCCATTACTGAATTAGTAAAATCTTTCAATATCTGATCTGGTGTTCTCGGTGCTACATTGTGGACTTCTGCATCCGCATCGATTGCTGTTTCTTCGGTTGGTATACAAAATGTTTGGAAAGCTGCGTATTTATATGCAATAGACATGGCTTTATTTGTGGCTTTGTCTCCGCTATCCATTGCTTCACCATAAGTCACAACCGTGTGTTTGCTTCCATCTTCAACAGAAACAAATTCAAACTCAGCTTTCACTACGACATAAAATAACAAGCCACCTCTTTGTGTTTGCCTTTCCGTGACAGTGCGTTCAATGATCCGTGGAAGAATCAGCAATCCATGCTTAACTAGAGCAGGGGCAAGGGCGTTATATACCGCGTCAATTCCTCTGAACATAAATCCTTGTTGCTGGTTTACACTTCCTTTTTTAATGCCCGTTTCAGCCATTTCTCTAGCAACATTACTAATAGCTTTGTATACAGCAGTCATATTAATCCCCTAAATATTGACCTTGACGACGATCACTTCCGTAGTAATCGACTTCAAATTTATTACTAGGTGTATATGTCCTTTTTGAATCTCGTTGGGTTCGAATATGCTCAGGAAGAGGAGGGTGATTCTTGGATGCATCTAAATTCATATACCAAAGCGTCATAGCGAGTCGCTGTTCAGCTATGCTAGGCGAATTGTTAGGTATTTCTCCTTCAATAATAGCTATTGAATGAGCGAGAGCTTCTTTTAAATTCCTTTTCGGAGTAGGTGAACTTAGTCGAGGGTATTTATCATTTGGGTATATTTGATTATTAAAATTATTCACAAAAATTACCTCTATCCATAGAGCCTATTTATTGGGATATTTATTTCTTTGCATACCTTTGCGTTGTATTGATGTTTTATGCCATAAGCCTGTTTTAATGTCTGATTGGCCTTATTCCATCCATGTTCATCTTTGAGAAAATGGGCGTTCCTTGCTTGGCTTTGAGCTAAACAAAGTGTGTATTTATCAATGTTCATGTTTACCTCTGGATGTGCAAAATCCTCACTAATTAAGTGATAGTGGTAATGATTAATATATTCTGGTGTTGGCGAAAAAAGATTTAGACGAGAGGGAAATATTTTTATTAATGTTTAACTTTGTTTACTAAGGTATTTAAAACTGCTTTTTTTAATGCCGTTTTTATCGCATTTTCTCCAATTAAATTATCTGAGAAGTCGCTTAGTAATATAGCTAACTCAGGGATTTCATCTGAAGCATTTATTTGAGTGTTTACTTCTACTCGATGTGGTTTATTTTCAATATGATTTAAAGTCAATTTGACGTTAATAACGATAGAAGTATCTTGTTGAGTCATTTTTTATTTCCTATTGGTAAAGTTATTGTAACCCATCTTATAAACGGTAATTATTTACTGTACCTGCTTTTAACCCGTCAGGCGAGGTAGTTCTTACATTCCCCAACATAAGAAATCTGTGTATAATTCAATCACCCCAACATAATTAAAAGGATTGAATTAATGAGCAATAGAGTTATCTCTGATGACAACCCTGTTAAACGAGTTGCTTTTGATATGGCGCTGGCGTTGGCAGTAAAACAAGAGTCCATTAAAACACCAGAACAATTGATGTCTGAAATTGAAGCGCTTTATCCTGAGTGTTTAGAAGTTGCTAAAAAGCAGTACGAAAAAGAAACTCCGCCTCCGGTTAGTTTTTTTACAAAAAAACGTTAAGTATCTAATGCTGCGAGAGTTGTATTTAGTATGGCTCTTGCTACTGTATTTGAGTCGAAGTTATCATTATTGGAGTAGGGTTCAATTTCTTTTTCGTTATTTTCCCCTATCTAGCCGTAACACCGAACTCACTGCTCGGTTGTTTTGTTTTAACTCCTGAAAATATTAATACGTCTGGTAAACAACAGTTATCAGGTGATGATTGATACTTAGGTTCAATACTTCTAGTCACAGGAATGTGGCTTAGTGATAGTGTCTTTTCAACGCGGTTTAATTTTTTGGTTTCTACTTGAAATATTGAGTCTAGTTGCATCTCAATATCTTTAATTGCAATGGCTTCGACTTTCCGTCTGGCATGACGTCTATTTGCAGAGTTACCACGTAAAAAGTCTGGTTTGCGTGATTTCTTCACTTTTATAGTTGCCATATATCCTCCAAACAGTTGGCTTTAGTGATTGGTGATAAAATAATGAAACACCAATCCGAAAACCTTCTGAGAAGGTTGACGCTTTATCAGCGTCGCCGTTCTGATAGCTGATACACAGCTTGCTACCATCGTTGTTAAAGAACATCAACGTGCTGTGTCTCGTTGATATTCTTAGTTTATTAAATACTAAAATTTAGGTCAAGTGTTTACTAAACATTATTTAGTTAATGGTTAACAACATCCTGAATATTAAGTAAATTTACTTGTGAAAAATCTCAGATTGGAATGCAGAACACTTCTTTAAAGGGGGTAGAGGGTACAAAAAATCTTAGTTAGGTGGTTGTGGGTTATTTTATAGAAAAGTTTTGACCTGCATATTTGGCCAAAAACTCGTATATGGTTAGAGTTTTCACTCCATTTTCTTTTGCTGCGTTTGGTATTAAGATCCTTTTTTTCGCTCCTATTTGTTCTTTTTCTTGAGTAATTAATGACATATTGTGAGTCATGGCGTGAGCTATTAAGAAAGCGTCAGCTTTAGATATATCAGCAAAATCTTCTTTTGCTTTATCATGAACATCTAAACCTTGTGACCACTGCATTAGCTTTGCATAGTTACTTATAGATGATGTTTCATCTTCAAAAAAACTATTAGGGACTTCATTTTTTACCCATAGGCAAAGTTCATCTTCTTTTCTGGTGAGCTCTTTTTTAACTGCATTGATCGAATATACTATCCCATTTTTGTGTAATTCTAATATGAAGTCCCAAAATCGACGGCAATAATTAAAGTTATAGTGAAAATATTTAGCTTCAATGAATACGTTACTATCAATTAAGAATCGATCAGGGTTCATCATTTAGACGTCCTTTTCTTATATAACTCTATGACCGTATCTGCTTTTATGTTCAAAATTCTACCAGCTTCTCTGATTGGTAAACCTTGACTCATTGTTAATGCGAGTACAGCATCAGTGATTTTATTACTATTACGATAGGGTATTGTGTAGTAGGGGGAACCACCGTCATTTTTCTTTACTATGGAATTATAATTATGAATACATATATGTCTAATCATCACAAATGTTTCGTTGCTTATTAGATTTAACTCTTTGGCTTTTATAGCACTAGCATATTCACTGACCTTGAAGAATTTAGATACAAATCTATTTATATAAATATGATCTTCAATACTGTTTGCTTCACTCATCCATTTATTTATATATAAATCGTCGGGCATTAATATATATGCTGCAACTTTATTACAGAAAGCTTCTATTTTGTTGTCATAGTCCCAATCGGATATGCCACCTTTACCAATCCAAATATGTGCAACCTCATGAAATAAGGTAAATATTTGAGCTGAAAAGGAATCTGCTCCATTAATAAATACAGCTGGTGCTATTGGATCAACGATGGAAAAGCCTCTAAATTCTTCTATATTTAGCCTTCTTTTTGTATTGTTTCGAACTATTCCATTCTTAAATACAAGAATTCCAGCATTCTCTATCAATTTACTTGCTATACCAAAATAACTATCATGTTTAACTTTTTTTAATATAGACTCAATATCAAACCCAATTGTTTCTGTTATATCTTTACTTATGGTTTCAATATTGTTTTTTATCGTAAATTTACCAACAAAAGGTAACTCTGCATCAGAGCCAATATCTTTTAAATAGTCTTTATACCAATCTACTTTGAATAGGATATCTTTATAAGTGTCGATAAAATCTCTAGATAATTCAACGTATTCTGGAGATCTCCTGAAATCAGGAATTTCTAATTTTTTCTCAATAGGTGGATGTTCTAAGAATAGATAACCAAAAGGAATACCTGCTAATTTAGCAAGTTTTTCTGCTATTCCTTTAGTTACTTTACCTTCCAAAAAATGCTCTTGTTTTTTAGGCGTAAGGTTTTGAGCAAGGCTTAAAGTAGAAATACCTTGCTTGTTTGCTATCCATTCAATAATTTTTGGGGACAACTTTAACTCTATTGTCGCCATACCTTCACCTACTTAAAATAGTTTTATAAAATATACAATTAAAGTATTAGTGCAAAATTAACTACGGTCAATCAGGTTATACCTATTATTCCAAGCAAGTCACAACCCATCCTGAAATGAGACCGCATACTATTAGAATAAAACTCTCTCCGTTTTCTCGCAGATATCAATAAACTTGATAGGTTTAACTATAGCTGCGACATAATGAATTGTATCTACTTGATCTGGTGATAACGTTATTGGTTTATGTGAGTTGTTGATACTGGTGAATTGATAGTCGCCATCTCTAGTTTTATTAAAGATTTTTATCATGTTGTGACCATCAATCGTGCGTACAAATACCTCGTCACCTGTCTTTACTGAAGTATTGGGTTCAACGACAACATACTCACCTGATTGAATGCGAGGCCACATGCTGTCACCTTTAACTTTAAGCCCGTATGCATCAACATCATCACTGTATATTTTTAGCCATCCACTATGGGCTTCAATCATATCAACAGCACCATCGACACCTAGAAATGCTTCGCCACGTACTTTGACTAAACCTGATGGTATTCTACCTATGAATTCAACCTCATCATCCTGAATATCTTGGGTATCCAGATAACCAATAGGCATCCCATAGTCTCTTTCTAGACGACGAGCTGCCTTCTCTCCAAACGATGATTTACCACTCATCAGTTGAGATATATAGCTTTTCTCTTTAGTGGGCAGGGTTTTACCTTTAAACCACTGTGAGAGTTTTATTTGTCTTAATTTTTTTATTTCCATATCTTTATTTTGATTAGTAATGACTAAACAAGCAAATACTTGACGTTGGGTTTAGTGTTTAATAAACTCCATGTTTGAAACTTATGGAGAATAAATATGGAGTTAAAAAAATATATAGATTCACTTGAGTGGGGGGGAGCTAAAGAATTAGCTGACCAATTGGGTGTTTCGAAGTCTTTCCTTTCTCAAATGGCATCTGGTGTTAGTGCTATTTCTCCTAAACGTTGTGTTGAAATTGAAATAGCAACAAATGGTGCAGTCACACGCAGAGATTTAAGACCAGACGATTGGTATAAAATCTGGCCTGAATTAGAAACTGCATAGTTTTATTCGCTCTTTAACAATCGCAGTTTTTGGCTGCTACGGAGTCGCTGATAAAGCGACAACTTTTCCCCCAATATCAACTCATACGGAATGAGCCACGGATCATTATTGTCCCTTAGTTAACTCATAAGGACTTTAAACAATGGAATGCGCAAATACACGCAAACAATTCAATCAATTTATCTCTAATCACCTAATCGCATCAGCATTGCAAGCATTGAGAAATAAAACTCAATCTGCTGTGGCTAGAACATTAGGTGTCCATGATTCAACAATTTTACGTCGAACTGAAAAATATCCTGAAATATGCGAAACACTTGTCGCATCGGGAATTATTGATTTTGTGATGGAAGGAGAACGAAAAATCTCAGAAGAAGAGTACCGATTTTTGTGGAAACAAATGGGTGAACTTTCTCAAATGAAAATAAAAGAAAACGCCTCGATTGCGGCAACAAACGAGGCGTGTTGTTCAATGGAATTCACCATTTAACGTACAAATATACTGTATCAATATCCAGTTTTTATCACAAGGGGAAACTTCGGTTTCCCTTTTTTGATACAGCTTTGGAATGGAGAAATTATACCATGAGACAAAGAATAAATCATGAATTTAATGGCTGTGATGAGCATAAAAACATCATGAGAAATAGGCTATTACAAGAAATAACCCCACTGGGTTGTCAGCGTTTAAAGGAAGCATTGAAAGACGCAAAATTAAGGAAAGCACATCGGGATAAGTTATTAGGAGAGCGAAAATGAGTATGCTTCTAATGGCAAAAGCCATGCAATTACAGGTGGGGAGTACAGCACAAAAAATGGTGCTACTGAAACTTGCCGATAATGCCAATGATAAAGGCGAGTGCTTTCCTTCTTATGAAACTATTGCACGTCATTGCGAAATTAGCCGTCAAAGTGCGATAAACCACATTAAAAGTTTATGTAAAAAAGGGTTTGTTCGTAAAGTTACGCGAAAAACTGATAAGGGGCATACTTCCAATTTATATATTTTGGATTTGGAGGCTAAATCTCTTGATGAGGGTAGTCAAAATACAGTACCACCTAGTCAAAATTCTGTACCAGAGGTAGTCAAAGAATTTGACCACGGTAGTCAAACGGTTGGACTAGGGGGTAGTCAAAAATTTTTACCCAGAACCAGTCAGTCTTTTAACCAGTCAATTAACTCTAAAAAATTATCGTCTGACGACTCGAAACCTGCAAAGCAGATTTCAATTAATCGGCAAGCTAAAATTCCTTATCAGGAAATCATGCAAGCCTTCAACGAATCGGCAGGGGATAGATTACCCAATGCCGAATCACTGAATGACAAACGCAAACGAGCAATATCCAAATTCCTGAAAGAGCTCAAAGAACCCACAGTTGAATCAGCTAAAAATTATTTTGATTATTTTATGGAAACGGCGAGTGCTTGGTATTTCGGCGAAAATAATCGGGGTTGGCGAGCGAATTTTGATTATTTACTCAGACCTGAAACGGTACTCAAAACAAGGGAAGGAGCACTGTGATGAACCAAGTTCCGAATAATTTAATGGCGGAACAAAATGTTATTGGAGGACTCCTGCTCGACCCGCAAAGTGACAATGCTCAATCAATTTTCTCACTGCTAAAGCCTGAAGATTTTTATGCCCGACACCATCAAATTATCTATCTCACTCTGCGAGAAATGTATATCCAACGTATGCCAATAGACATCATGACGGTGACGGATTATCTGGAGTCAAAAGGGCGAATTAATCAATCAGGTGGTTTTGCCTATCTTGCTGAGATGGCAAGAGAAACACCGAGTATTGCTAACATTATGGCTTATGCGAAAAAAATCCGAGAGTGTTCCGCACAGCGTTTTGTTATCGAAAAGACGGTTGAAATTCAAAAACTCATGATGGTGCCAAGTGAGTTAAGTTTTACGGATAAAATTGAACAAGCACAACGCTTGCTTGATGAAGCCACGTCGTTTGGAAAAATGGGGAGAAAAACAGGATTACGCCGAATTGATGATGTGCTGGATGATGTTTTTACCGACATTTGTGACCGACAAGATAACCCAGAGAAACATCGAGGATTAAAAACGGGATTTAAAGATTTTGACCGTCTATTAAGCCCGAAACAGATTGTTATTGGCTCACTGTTTGTGATTGGTGCTCGTCCTAAGATGGGAAAAACAACCGTTCTCACTGAAATGGCAAAGAATGTCTCACAACAAGGTAAGACTGTATTGCTGTTCAGCATGGAGATGACAGACAAACAGCTTGTTGAACGGACACTCGCCCAACAAACTCAGATTAATTCAGATAAATTTTACCAAAAATTAGAAGAGCATGAATGGGATAGGCTTTGTAGTGCCATCGGTCGCCTTAAAGATGAGCCCAATATTTGGGTGGATGATACACCCGGCATGTCCTTACAACACATTCGTTCTGAAAGTCGGAGAATTAAGCGCAAAGTCGGTGATATTGGGTTTATTGGTGTCGATTACCTCACCCTGATGCAAGCGGGAAAAGCTGACCGTAATGATATTGCCTATGGTGAAATCACTAAGGGGCTAAAAATATTAGCAAAAGAGCTTAATACGGTGGTTGTGTTGCTTGTACAACTGAATCGAGGATTGGAAAACAGGGCTGATAAACGTCCCGTGCCAAGTGATTCAAGAGACACAGGACAAATCGAGCAAGATTGTGATTATTGGTTAGGCATTTATCGTGATGCGGTGTACCACGATAATGCGGATGAAACGCTGACCGAAATGATTTTAAGGCTCAATCGACACGGTAAAACAGGCACTGTGTATGTTGATCAACAAGGATTGAGTATTACACCAGTTGATCAATATATGGCTGCATATCGCGCTCAACCGAAAAAGGAACCCAAAAGATATTGTGAAAAATCGTTTTAACTCATAAAAGTAAAAAGGAGGTCAAGTGACAGATGATATCTGTCTCCATAAGTCCAATCTCAACAGTATTTTCAAAGTGCTCTCCGAAATCGTGGCAACAGGTAAACGCTATCGCATCAAAATCACCGAGTGGCGTGATTTAAGAACCATACCCATGAATAAAACATGGCGTATGTGGATGGAAACCACGGGCGAGTGGTTACGTGCACGTGGCGTTGTTATCGATATTAAAAATGGTGTCGGTGAAATTGTTTTATCAAAGCCTATCACTAATGAGGAAACTCACGAATATTTTGTTGGACATTGGTTAGGACGCAATGAAAACGGTGGGCGTGAAAAAACCAGCAAGATGGATAAAGCAAGGATGCTTTACATGATGGAGAAACATGAACAATGGTGCATTGATAAGGGAATTCCTATCATCATTCCCAGCAATTCTGAATATATGAGTTTGAAAAGAAATCAAGAGGAATAATTGCTGATGGACAAATCAAAGGAAAACATAATGAAGTCGCTAAGGCGACGGCGCTGTAAAATATGTAGAGAATGGTTTCATCCCAAATACAGTAATATTTGGTGGTGTTGCCCAGAACACGGCGCAGAACTGGCAATAAAACGAAGGAATAAGGAAAAAGAAAAAGCGTTAGTAAAACTCAAAAAGGCACAAAGAGAAAAGGAAATCAAAGCAAGAGATAAACTCAAAGCCCGCAAATTAGCAGTAAAACCTACCTCATATTTTATCAAACAAGCTCAAACTGCGTTTAATCAATATATCAGACTCAGAGATCATGATGAGCCCTGTATTAGTTGTGGTGAAACTAATCCCCCAGATTTACATGGAGGACAGTGGGATTGTGGTCATTTTTTATCTGTGGGTTCACACCCTGAGCTGAGATTTGATGAACGTAATGCATATAAGCAATGTAAATCATGTAATGGCGGAGCAGGGAGATTTACTCATAAAAATGCCAGTGTAAGTCAAAAGTATGAGGAAAAACTTATCGAAAAATTTGGTCAAGAATTAGTTGATTGGTTACGAGGACCTCATGAGCTCCCGCATTGGCGACGCGAAGATTATATCCAGATACGCGATAAATACAGAGAGAAGGTGAGGCAATTAAAACGAGAAAGAGAGATGAACGTGTAAATGATTAATCAATAGTAATAAATAAGGCAAAAATGGTTTGGAGAATGCGTGTATGAGAGATATGCGGGAAGTTTTATCGCGTTGGGGAGCGTGGTGTGCTAATGAGGGAAATAGTATCGATTACTCATCAATTGCCGCCGGTTTTAAAGGGTTAATTCCAAGCTCAAGACGAAGCCGAGAGCAATGTTCTGATGATGATGGCTTAAAAATAAATAAAGCGGTATTACATTTAAAGGTAAATAATAGTTACTTGTTTCAGTTAGTTATTATGTACTATGTGAAGAATTATCCTTTGCGTTCAATGGCTTCAAAACTTGGTATTTCTCATAACGAAGTGGCTAAGCGATTGCAGACAGCGGAAGGATTTATTGAGGGGTGTTTATCGGTTGATAACGTAAAATTAGACATGGATAAAATAATTAGAAAACACCACATTTATAGTCTTGCGTAATTACAAAACACAATATATTGTGTTAATAATAGTTTCAATGTTACATGACTTATCTATTAAAAACCTCGTGAGTATAACGGGGTTGTGTTTTTTATAGGTCTACTTAAGCTGACTTACCGCTAAAAAATAAAGTTTGCTATCTGCATTTTTCTATGGCTTAATAGCGTCACTGGTTTGGAAGTACAGACCTATTTATGTTAGTAAGTTTAAAGTTGTTCCCGTTTAGCGTTATCCTCGATACCTCTTCATTGTGAATTCCTTCTAATTAATTCCCATAAGTAAAAATACAAAACAAACCGCATATGCCTTATGGCAAATTAAATAAATTAAAGGAAATTCTATGTCTAATACAATGACTGGCACAGTAAAATGGTTCGATGAAGGTAAAGGTTTTGGTTTTATTACTCCAGCTGATGGTAGCAAAGATGTCTTCGTACATTTCTCTGCAATCCAAAGTGATAGCTTCAAAACATTAGCGGAAGGCCAACAAGTTTCATTCACCATGGAAAATGGTATGAAAGGCCCAGCAGCAGGCAATGTGGTGGCTCTCTAAAGGCGCTATTACTATTCGCCTCTATTTTAAATGCCCTTGTTGTAGCGGTTCACAATATAGAACATCACAATTTGATGTCACAGTGAACAATCCACACGGTGCAAAATGTATCTTTTGCAAAAGTGTGATGACAGCTCAAATGAGTTAAGCATTAAATAGTTGAATATACAAAACCTCGCTTCGGCGGGGTTTTTTGCTATCTACAATCCCATGTTGGTCAAAGATAAAAAATTTAGATTTTAGGGCTTGAAAAATACTTGCTCGTTCATATTTATATTTTGGGTAAATAAGATACCACCCATAATTCACTAAATACTGAAGGAGGAGTTATATGCCTAACATTAAACCTTTTTCATTATTCCCAACATTATCTGACAACTTGCTTTCAAACCGTTTTGATCAGATAGATCGCCTGTTTAGTCAGTTAACAGGCAGTAAGCCCATTGCATCACCTGTACAGACTTATAACCTGAAACAGATTGATGATAACCATTATGAACTGACAGTAAGTGTGCCTGGATATCAAGAAGATGACTTATCGGTTTCATTAAAAGGTAGTCGTTTATTGATTGAAGGGAAAAAAGAAGAAAAATCAGAAGAAGACAATGATAAATGGATCCACCGAGGTATATCTCAAGGGCAATTTACGTTGCAGTTTGACCTCGGTAAAAATGTTAAAATAGAAAAAGCCGATTTATCAAGTGGACTTCTGACTATTGCTATTGAGTATGAGTTACCGGAAGAAGAAAAACGGCAAACAATAGCGATAGAGAATAAAGATAAAAAATAATTGAGTTAGATAACGTGAATAAGATTAAGGCTACGCATAATGTGTGGCCTTAATTGTTTTTGTCAGGGCTTTAAATTGTATTAACTACGACTAGAGTAGATAGAATACTATTAGAAATTACAGCTTGGTTTGAACGAGGAGTGGATGTTAACCAAACTGAGTTCTAGGAAAGTCCAAAGGTAGCTGATTCAGTTAAGCGAGATACTTAAAATTTGGGGAAGTAAATATGAGAGTAAGTCGCTCTGGGAGGTGTGATATATAAAATCTGCTTCCGTAAATCATAATAAATACCTGCATATTTATATATGAAAAAGCAGGTTCTTAGATTGAACTCCTGACCAACCTATAGATCTCCGATATACTCAGGGAACCAGTTTTTAATAATATGCCTCAGACTGGCCTTAGATGGTTCAAAAACTTGTCGCGATACCAATGCTCTATCTGGATGGTTCTGCACAGGCGAATCACTTGCCATGTCATAAAAATTGTGTGTTATTTCTGGAGGGAAGAAAATATCTTTGTCCAAAGGCACTATCGCATTTGGGTTGTAATAAACGTGTAGGCCATCAAAATGCGTTTCTGTATAGTCACTGGAATGACATAACTCAACATCCGCGCCAACAACTTCATTATTGTAAAAAGTCCGGTATGTTTTCAAATAATGTTCGATACCAAGTTTCTTCGTATGAGTTCCTTTATTCTTCATACCTTCAGAGGCAATGAAATGATTTAAATCAAGAGCACGGTATCTTGTTGACCTTATATATCGCCCAATTCCACTTTGAACAACAGCCTTACCGAAAGTACCCGTTGTTGAGAATACAATAGCACTAATTTCTTTATATGAATCATTTGTAAAAATACCTAATGGTATTTCGCTATGCTCATTTTTTTTAATTGATAAGATTTTTCTCTGTTGACCTTTCGCAAGATCTCTCATCGTTGGTTCTTCGATACCAAATAAAACTCGATTGATGATCGTATTATTCTGAGTTAGTGATAAGTCGGAATCAAATGGGGCAAGCGCTAGAACGAATGGTTTACCGACAACATGTTCCATTGTCGAATACGGGAACTTCTTGCCCTTAATACCAGTAAAAAGATCATGCTTATCTTTAATCTTCCCGAGAAGTTTTAGCGTGGATTGATGCTTGAACTTCGATTCGCTGAAAATATCACCAACTGGAGGTTTGTGAGGTCTGTCAGAGATCATTGCCTCTACATTAAAATTGTAACCAGATGGTGTGGTAACATTAAAATCAGGGCTATCTTTTGTATAATCAACTGAATAACCGAGGCGAATAAACATCTCATTCAGATACAATTCCCAAAATGCAGAGTTGAAAGTGGTCTGAAACTCATTAACAAATTTAGTTTTCTCGCTACTGCGTTGGTGCAGTCCACTTCCCCAAGATTGGATTACTTCCCTTACAGGAGCAAATTTGGGATCTTTGTAAATACGTTTGAAACTATCATTAAGCTTATTCTTGGCTATTTTTGTTGAGAACAGATCCATTATTAGCATCTCTAGTGAGTTATAGGTCAATGAAAAAAATTTGGAATATCAAATATTATATATGGGCAGAAATCAGATATGCTTTTATTTATTTTGCTTTTTGCCAAGGTGCAATGATTACTTGATCATCAGTGAAATTAAAAATTGACATTATCTTTTTTTTCTCATTTTCATTTTGTATATATATGCATCGAACATCTTCACGTGAGAATTTAAGAGGATATTTTTCTATTTTCGTATTATAAAAGTTCTTTCGGTTAACGTATGCTGAAAAGTTAATGGAAATTAAATTCTTTTTAATTTGCTCAATTGTTGGGACATATCGCCACTCCTTTTCATACTCGAAATCATAATTATTAAGATTAAAATAGCTGTTATATCCGTAGACATGTTTTGTAAAACACTTTAGCTGAATAACTGGTAATCTAAGATTATTAGGTAATTGTTTTAACTGACGTGACCTTAACAACGCTATTAGTCCAGATGCTACTGGGGAATTTTTCTCTATATAGTTCACTGGTGTTATACCATTTTTTAATGCCCAACATTTGTGAAGAGATATTCCATATCCACCATATGTTATGATTTTTGTTTTTAACTCGTTGGTATCATAACCACTGAATGAAACCATGGGGTGAGCAGCATTAGAAACAACTTTATCATTCTTGTCACCAAAATATTCGCCACAATACCTTAATATAAATGAATTAGATGAAATGATACTTAATAACTTTTCAAATTCGTTAGTGAAGTGCGTTATCATAATGTTGTTACCTATATTTAATGTCATTCCTTTGTTTAGACTATCATATGTCATTTTATATACCTCGCGATATACTTACTCGATAATAGTCATTTAAAGTAATGAATTTCAACAACATATTTGGAGGTCAGGCGTCCTCTTTTGGCACTAAGAGGGCAGCCAAGTATGAAAGGACTACCCAATACAATAAAAAAATGCCGATACGCTAGGAGTCATATCGGCATATAAAATAAACGCAAGAAGCAATGTAAGTCATGTCGTACTAATTCATATCAAACCTGTCAATTTGATATATATGTAATGATAATTATTCTCATTAATATATTCAACCCTAAATTAAATAAGGTTACTTTGTAGCCTTTCCGTCTACGCCGACCACAGAATCAACACTCACTTATACCGTTCACACAAGAGCTGTGAGTCGGCACCTTATTAACCCAAATAAATCGGTAAATGTTATGTCAAAAGAGATAAGCGAATTACAGTTTAGTCTTCACTATGCTTCAGAAACAGACAGTGAAAAGAATACTTTTGTCATTTTAACGGCGAATATCCATACGGCTGATGGTGAAACTCAACAACTAACACAATTAATTTGCACGACATCTCCCTCAGGTAAAAAGCAATATCGAATCGGCACACAAAAGATTAATGATGCAGGTGACCCATTGCTGGTGGCGGTTGAATCCTATTGGCGCAAAAACACACAAGAGAGCTGTATTTATTTGTTAGAGAAAGCAAAGCAATTTATTCAAGGACAGTTACAACAAACGAATACATGGATATCCATGTACGGACTTGTGATTGTTTCTAATGCGTCACTTGAAGAGCAGTTGCCTGAAAGTTTATTAAAGGCACTTAAAGTATTAATACCCGCCTAATTGTTATCGTTTCATTTTTAACTCTCTCACACTAATCATCACCGGACACTCCTCTGGGGGTGACTATGCGTATGGATAAATTAACCAATGTAACTTATGGAACCGCAGGTCTAACGGCCTTTTTTGCCAGCCTCTCGTTATATGAATGGGGATTTGTTATTGGGATGGCGTTTAGCATGGTTCTGGGTTTAGCTACTTATTTTATGACTCGTCGAGAACAACGAAAGCGCACTCAATTATTTGAAGAGCTTGTTCGTCATGTTGACCCACAAAACCCAACTGAAACCCTAAAAAGGTTTGCTGAATTAATGGTAAAAGCGCCAAAGGATATTTAATGTCTCTCAAACAGAAAATAGCGACGATAACAACTGCGGGAGCAACAGCAATTGCGCTAGTAGTGATAGCCCATTTTGAAGGTGTGCGTTATGAACCTTATCGTGATGTGGCAGGTGTTTTGACGGTTTGCTATGGGCATACAGGCAAAGACATTATTCAAGGTAAGAGATACACACAACAAGAATGTGATGCGTTATTACAAAACGATTTTATTAAGACACAACAGCAAGTCGATGCATTAATCAAAGTACCACTCGATGACTACACCAAAGCCGCTTTATATTCCTTTGCTTTTAATGTGGGAACAACCGCATTTGCTCGCTCAACATTACTCAAAAAACTAAATGCGGGTGATAGAGCGGGTGCCTGTGAAGAAATGAAACGCTGGGTTTATGCTGGTGGAAAGGTTTGGCGAGGGCTTGTCAGTCGTCGAGAGGCGGAGTCAGCACTATGTCATGGAAACCTTTAATCATCATTATCAGCTTTATCCTTGCATTACTCATTACAGTCGCTAGTGGCATTTATCTCTTGATTGATAACTCATGTACTAAAGACCAAGTTAGTTTAGAAAAGCGCTGTCAGATTGCACTTTCATATCATCGGTACTAATCATGAAATACGGAAAACTCTATGCCGTCATTGCGATGGTAGGCATTATTGTGGGTAGTTATTGGGTGATTAACTGGCAAGCTAATAGGATTAATTCACTGACAGATATCAACAAAAAACTGGCCGTGGCTCTCGAAGAACAGAAGTCTATTAATACTGACTATCAAGCACGCATAATGCGGTTAAATCAGTTGGATATTCAATATACGCAGGAGTTGGCGAATGCTAAGAATGAAATTAGTCGCTTGCGTGATATTAGCGAGCATCATCCTGAGCGGGTGTACATCAAAGCCGAGTGTCCCAAAGTCAAAACCACTCCCGCCACCCGCTTGGCTTATGCAACCACCGCCAGACCTACTGACACCGCTATCAGAAATTATTGGTTACTCAGAGAGCGAATTGCAGAGTCAGAACAGATGATTAAAGGGTTGCAGGATTACATTAGAGTGGAGTGTGTGAACTAAAAAAAGCCCAGCATGGGTGCATGGGCAAACTAACTAAACACCAATCAGTAAGAGTATAGCGAGGTTGATTTTAGTTAGTATAGCTTAAGTAAGTATATATACCAGATTGATAATTCTGATTAACCTATTTCTTACCTAAATAAAAAACGCAAGATAAAAATAACCCTGTGAGTTTGGGCTCCCACAGGGCTTTCACTAGTATGAGTGAAAACAATAGATTACCAATATCGACTAAACCAATCTGTTAATAATCAACGCTATTTTTTAGAAAATAATCCTCTTGTAATGATGTTTTAATGCGTTGCGTTGTCGCTGTTCTCATACATTAACGATGACATGTTCTCCTCACATTGAGTGTGTAAGAGAAGTCAAAAACAACGAATACCACTGTTTTGTTATTTTTCGGTCATTATCAGCAACGTCAGCTGTAGGTAGAAGAAGGGGCGTGACGATGGAGAGACATCATCTACAAACGTCATTTATTGAGTGGTATATACAGATAGCCATCAGTTAACCGCTGGTGGCTTTTTTATTGGGGAAAATTTGTGATGGAATAAATCATGAAAAAACGTAATGTTTATGGTGGGCGCTGGGCTAAGGTGCGATTAGCGTTTCTTAATGAACATCCGCTCTGTGTCATGTGCGAAGAACAAGGACGTATTACTGCTGCCACAATAGTTGACCACATTATTCCGCATCGTCTTAAAGAAGCACTTGAATCAGGCGATAAAGAACGTATCGCAAAAGCTCAAGCCTTATTCTGGGATACAAAGAACTTTCAAAGCTTATGCGAACTGCATCATAACTCAACCAAACAACGTATCGAAAAGAGTGGCAAAGTCATTGGCTGTAATGCGGATGGCATTCCACTCGATCCCAATTCTCATTGGCATCAATAACACCATGAAATACAGGGTGGGGGCGGGGTAAAAGTTCAAACACTTTCGCCCTGATTACCTAGCGCCCTCATTTGTGTGCACAACCGCGAAATGAAAAGTTTTTTCTGGGAGGTTCCGATGGCAGGAAGACGCCCGAAACCGACCCACTTGAAGGTGGTCACCGGTAATCCGGGAAAACGAAAACTCAACGATAAAGAACCCCAACCTAAACGTGAAATACCAAGCCCACCCGAACATTTAACGGATTGGGGGAAAATGGCGTGGGCAAAATTAACCTTAATACTCGATGGGATGGGCGTTTTAACCGTGGCTGACACGCTGGCATTAGAACGGCTGTGTGATATCTACGCCGATATTCTTCAATTGCGAGACACCATTGCCATTGAAGGTAAGACATACACCACAAAAACCCAATTAGGGGATTTTTTAATTAAAGCGAATCCTGCCGTAGCCATGTTGGCTGATGCAGATCGCCGCTTTAAAAGTTATTTAGTCGAGTTTGGTTTAACCCCCGCCGCTCGTTCGAAGGTGAAGATGGATGGTGGAGAAGAAGAGGAAGATCCGCTCAACCAATATTTCGGTTGATCCCGCAACGCAATACGCGCAAGACGTGCATCAAGGCAAAATCTTAGCGGGGCCTGATATTCGCCATGCATGTGCACGTCATCTCAAAGACTTAAACGAAGCCGAGCAACGAGGATTAGTCTGGGATGTCGAGGCTGTCAAAAGGGTGATCGACTTTTTCGCGAAAGTCTTAAAGCTCAATGGCGGGGAGCATGAAGGAAAACCGTTTATTTTATTGCCTTGGCAATGCTTTGTGATTGGCTCTATTTTTGGTTGGAAAATGACCGATGGAACACGCCGATTTCGCATGGTGTATGTTGAATCGGGCAAAGGTTCAGGAAAATCACCGATGGCGGGTGGCGTTGGGCTGTATTGTTTAGTCGCCGACAGTGAACCGCGTGCCGAAGTGTATGCAGCAGCCACGAAAAAAGACCAAGCCATGATTTTATTTCGTGATGCGGTGGCGATGGTTGATCAATCTCCCGCATTAAGTCAGCGGATCACCAAATCAGGCGGAACAGGTAAAGAGTGGAACTTGGCTTATTTGAAAACGAGTTCATTCTTTCGCCCGATTAGCTCAGATGATGGGCAATCAGGGCCTCGTCCCCATTGTGCGCTGATAGATGAAATTCATGAGCATAAAAATAATACTGCCGTTGAGATGATGCGAGCGGGCACAAAAGGTCGGCGACAAGCCTTGATATTTATGATCACCAATAGTGGGCATGATAAAACCAGCGTGTGTTATGACTATCATGAATACGGACGAAAAGTTGCCGAAGGCACTATCGAAGACGACAGCTTCTTTTCCTATATTTGTTCACTGGATGAGGGCGATGATCCCTTTAAGGATGAGTCTTGCTGGGGGAAAGCCAATCCGTCATTGGGCTACACCTTTTCTGATCGCTACTTACGTGAACAAGTGACACAAGCTCGAGGTATGCCCGCAAAAGAAAGCATTGTGCGTCGGCTTAATTTTTGCCAGTGGGTGGATGCCGATAATCCGTGGATTAACAGTGAAACATGGATGCAGTGTGAAAACACGTTCACCTTCGATGATCTTCAAGGTGAAGAGTGTTATGGCGGATTGGACTTATCAGGAACCAAAGATTTAACCGCATTAGCCCTGTATTTTCCTCGCCTCAAACGTCTTTATGTTGAATTTTGGACACCCAAAGACACTTTATTGGATAGAGCGAAAACCGACCGAGTGCCCTACGACTTATGGGTAAGGCAAGGTTTTATGCATACCACGCCAGGGAATGCGGTGAGGTATGAATTTGTGGCAGAACGCATTGCTGAAATGGCGATGCACGTCAGCATGAGAGCCATTGCCTTTGACCCTTATCGCATTAAATACCTTGAACCCAAACTCGATGAAGCGGGTGTGACGGTTCCTTTAACTCCGCATGGACAAGGATATTACAAAGCCAAAGATTCAGGGCTATGGATGCCACACTCTATCGAACTGTTTGAACAGCTAATTGATGACAAGAAGATTGAGATCCACACCAATCCTTGTTTGAGATGGAATGCCGCATCTGCTGTGCTTGAGGCTGACCAAAAAGATAACCGCGTCTTTGCCAAGAAAAAAAGCACCGGTCGAATTGATGGTGTGGTGGCATCAGCAATGGCGATTGGTGCTGCGGAAGGTGAGGTTGATGATGGCAACCTTGAAGATTTTTTCTCTAACCCATTGAGTATGTGATGACAGATAAACAATATTCAATCGATTTGCGCACTAATCATGGTTGGTTTGCGCGTCTAGCTTCCTTCTTTGTTGGGGGAAGACTTGTGACACCTGAACAAGGTTCACAATCAGGCGCTATCTCAGCGCAAGGCTCGCTTGGTGATTCTTCTGTAAATGATGAGCGAATACTCCAAATATCCACGGTTTGGCGTTGTGTTAGCTTAATTTCGACGTTAACGGCTTGTTTGCCACTGGATGTGTTCGAAACGGATAAACAGGGAAATAGAACCAAAGTTGATTTAAGTAACCCATTGGCTCGATTACTGCGATATTCGCCCAATCAATATATGACCGCTCAAGAATTCCGAGAGGCAATGACTATGCAGCTTTGCTTTTATGGTAATGCTTTCGCGTTGATTGAGCGAAATAAAGTGGGTGATGTGATTAGCTTGCTTCCTCTGTTGTCTGCCAATATGGATGTACGCATGGAGGGGAAGAATATTATCTATAAATATCAGCGTGATCATGAGTTTGCGAAATTTAAACAACATGAAATTTTTCATTTAAAAGGGTTTGGTTTTAATGGATTAGTCGGATTGTCGCCGATTGCTTATGCGTGTAAGACAGCAAGCACGGCCGTTGCGATGGAAGATCAACAACGTGAGTTTTACGCTAATGGGGCTAAGTCTCCTAAAATTCTGACAACGGGCGATAAGGTATTGAATAAAGAGCAACGTAGCCAACTTGAAGAGAATTTCAAAGAAATTGCGGGTGGTCCCGTTAAAAAACGATTGTGGATCTTAGAAGGGGGATTTCAAGCACAAGATATTGGTGTTAGTCCTCAAGATGCAGAAACAATGTCTTCCCGCAAATTTCAAGTCAGTGAATTAGCCCGTTTCTTTGGTGTTCCCCCGCATTTAGTCGGCGATGTTGAAAAATCAACAAGTTGGGGAACAGGTATTGAGCAACAAAACTTAGGTTTTCTTCAATATACCTTACAACCCTATATCTCCCGATGGGAAAACTGCATTGCGCGTTGGCTTCTAAAACCCCCCGAAGTGGGAAAATACCATGCTGAACATAACCTTGATGGATTATTGCGAGGCGATTCTACTTCACGCGCCGCGTTTATGAAAGCGATGGGAGAATCGGGGCTAAGAACTATTAATGAAATGCGACGGCTCGATAATTATCCTCCTCTTGAAGGTGGAGATGTCGCTTACCGGCAAGCACAATATTTACCGATTAACCAACTCAATAAAGAGCCTCACGAAAGTGGGGCTTAATTATTTATGGGGGTTCAATGCCTGATATTAGAAAAACACTGAATTTTGATGAAGCGGAAATCAAATTTACGGGTGATGGCACACAAGGCGTTTTCGAAGGTTATGCCTCTGTATTTAGTCATCAAGATTCCGATGGTGACATTATTTTACCCGGTGCGTTTAAGCATGTTTTAGATAAGCAAAAACAAAAAGTCGCTATGTTTTATAACCATCGAGTCTGGGAGCTTCCTGTGGGGAAATGGGAGTACATGGAGGAAGATCAAAAAGGATTACGAGTGAGAGGACAACTGACACCCGGTCATAGTGCGGCTCAAGATCTAAAAGCGGCAATGAAGCATGGCACGGTTGACGGGCTTTCTATCGGATTCGGTTGTCTGCGTAATGACTTTGAGCGAACACCTTCAGGTCGTATTTTTAAAAATATCTCCCTGTTACGTGAAATTAGTATTTGTACATTTCCCGCTAATGACCAAGCACAGGTTTCATCACTCAAGAGCATTGATGGGTTATTAACGATCCGAGATATTGAGGATTGGCTGAGAGAGTCAGCCGGTTTATCAAAATCAGAAGCAGTCGGTTTTATTTCCCGCTTCAAATCCGCTATTCGGAGTGAGTCCGATGACACTCAACAATCCCTAGTCGCATCCATTGTTAACCAAATTAATGCATTTAATCTGAAAGGATAGAATATGTCTGACTTAGCTATTATCCAAGAAGCCATCGAAGGATCACAAAAAAAGGTGCAAGAGCTCTTCGATGCACAGAAGAAAGAAATTGAAGCTACTGGCGCAGTTTCAAAGCAATTACAAACAGATTTAGTCTTAGTTCAAGAGGAATTAAAAAAAGCCGGTGAACGTCTGTTTGATTTAGAGCAGAAAGGGGCAACGAGCGCTGATGATCCTAATGTGAAAAAAGATTTTTCTGAGCGAGCAGCAGAAGCGCTGACAAAATCATGGAATGGGAGTCAGGCTTCTTATGAAGTGAAAACTTTTAATAAATCATTAGGCAGTGATGCGAGTTCAGCCGGTGTTCTCATTCAGCCGATGCAAGTACCGGGTATTATTATGCCGGGTATGCGTCGTTTAGTTATCCGCGATTTATTAGCACAAGGTCGTATTTCCAGTAACTCACTGGAATATGTACGCGAAAAATTGTTTACCAATAGCGCGGCACCCGTGAAAGAAAAGGCACAGAAACCAGAATCTAATCTGACTTTTGAAAAACAAACGGCAAATGTGATCACTATTGCTCATTGGATCCAAGCGTCTCGCCAAGTGATGGATGATGCTGTGCAGTTACAGTCTTACGTTAATAATCGCTTATTGTATGGCTTAGCATTAGTGGAAGAGGAGCAATTACTTAATGGTGACGGTACTGCGGATAATTTGACGGGGATTAATCATGTTGCCACTGCCTATGATACCACGTTGAGTGCTACGGGTGACACGCATGCTGATCTGATTGCTCATGCCATTTATCAGGTGACAGAATCTGAATTTAGTGCCTCCGGTATTATTTTAAATCCTCGTGATTGGCATGCCATTGCGTTAATGAAAGATAAAGAAGGGCGTTATATTTTTGGTGGCCCACAAGCGTTTACTTCAAATGTAATGTGGGGATTACCTGTTGTTCCCACAAAAGCACAAAAACAAGGTGAGTTTACTGTTGGTGCATTTGATTTGGCGTCTCAAGTATGGGATCGAATGAATGCGGTTATCGAAGTGAGTCGAGAAGATCGTGATAATTTCGTGAAGAATATGCTGACCATTTTGTGTGAAGAACGTTTAGCATTAGCCCATTATCGCCCTCAAGCCTTAATTAAAGGGACTTTTCCAACGTCTGGAAGAAGTGCTTAAGTAATAGGTCGGGGTAGGTAACTATCCCGTATTACATCATGAATATCTTAGATGTCATTCCTCTTTCTTTATTAAAACAGCATCTCGAATACAGCGGTGATGATCGTGATGAGCAGATTCTATTTTATGCTCAAAGCGCATTAAATTATTGTTTGAGATGGTGTGATGAACCAGCATGGAAATCACCTGATGATATCCCTTATGAAGTGAAATCTGCCATGCTTTTGGTGCTGGGGGATATGTTTGAACATCGAACCAGCCAAAGTGAAATTCTGTTATATGAAAATAAAGCAGTAGAACGATTGTTACTGCTTTGTCGAAATTGGCGAGGTAGTTAATGGATCCGGGACGATTACGCCACACTATTCATATTCAAAAACCAGTATTGGCGCCTGATGCCATCAGTGGCAATGATGTGATTTGGACGGATCATGCGACAAAAGTACGTGCAGCGATCATGCCTTATCAAGGGCGAGAATATTTTCAAGCTCAGCAAGTACAAAGTGAGGCCACAACGCGAATTCTTATTCGCTATATTGCTGATATTGATACCTCGATGCGTATTGTATGGGGTAAGCGAATATTTAATATTATTTCGATTATTGACCCTTATGAGCGTCATCGTGAGCTTCAATTAATGTGCAAAGAGGGCGTGAATGATGGGTGAGATTAAAATCAGTGGATTGTCTGAACTCGCTCAACGAATGCAAGACATCGCCCGCAAAACCAGAAATCAAAGTGCGCGTAAGGCGATGAATGCAGGCGCTTCGGCGTTAAAGCAGGAAATCAAACATCGAGTGCCTATCCTTAAGGAAACGGTGCCTCATCGACGCAAAGGCACTATCAAGCGCAATATTCGTTCTAAAACGAAAGTGCAGCGTAATGGCCAAGTCAAAACGCGCATTTGGGTGAAATCATTATCGGGTAAAAAGGTGTCCGCCTTTAAACAGGCAACGGGAAAAAGTGCAGCATTGAACCCAAATGATCCGTTTTATTGGTGGTTTGTCGAGTTTGGCACCGCCAAGATGCCCGCACAACCGTTTATGCGCCCCAGCTTTGAAGCAAAAAAGGAAGCAACGGCCAAAGTGATTATTCAAACACTCAAAGAGGATATTGAAAAAACAAGGTAGAGATCATGATACAGCAATTAAAAGAGACCCTTTCACCGCTTGTAGATGGAAGGGTTTTTTTTCAGGTATTACCCGAAGGCAAAGGGCATTATCCCGCCATTGTGATCCAGTTTGCCAGCATCACGCCTAACAGTGCGCTGGAGGATGCGGATTTAGATAACTATCGCGTGCAACTTGATGTGTATGCGCCACAGCCACAACCTCTCATGGTATTGCGTAAAAAAATTGAGGCTCAGATTGTTGCGACAATCCCGTTTGCACAACGGGTGAATGCGGTCTTTGGGTATGAAGCGGATGTCAAATTGCATCGGCTTGTTCTTGAATTAATGATTTCATCAGATAAATAAGGAATGGATATGGCAAAGTCAAAAAACCATAAAGCGACACCTTTCCTCGGCACGAAGATCTTTGTGCAAACAGGCTTAGGAGAGGCGATGACCGTGACGGAAGCGACGTTATCACCGGCAACCATTACCATCGCCAATAATAAGTTGAAAGCGGATGACATGATTATGTTATCGGGTTTAGGGGAGTTAGATGGGCGTTTTCCTGTTGCACAGGTTGATGGCGACAAAGTGACCCTGTGTGACGAAGTGGATTGGAGTGATAAAACGCTACCTACGGATTTTGCAAACGCCAAAGCACAACGTATTCAATGGTCTAATAACTTTTGTGCGGTAAAAAGTTTCAGCAAAGACGGTTCAACGACCGAACAAATTGATGTCACCACCATTTGCAGTGATGGCAAGGAATATGAATCCGGTGATACGGAATACGGCTCAATTAAATTGACCTTTTTCTTACGGTATAGCTCCAGTGAGGTGCAACGACTCTTGCGTAAATATGAAAACAGCAAAGAAAAATTCGCAGTGAAAATGGTCTTAACGCGAGATGAAGGCTCCATGTTTTATTACGGCTCCGTCGAAACGGGCATGAACATTGATGGCAGTGTAGGACAAATGATGGATTCGGGGATTTCGATTAAATTGTCTGGCCGTGATTATTTGAATACGAAGAAATAACCCGTAACTCATCCACCTCATTATTTCTCTTCTCCCTTCTCGATAAAAAATCTTAGGAGTGATTATGTCTAACGCGTTATTGCGTGAATTAGTGTTAAACCAAGCACTGAAAGTGACGCCTTTTACCTATTTAGACAACACCTTTTATGTCAAAGAGCTGGATGTTGGCACCATGAATTATATTCAGCGCAAACTTCGCCAAATTAAAATTAAGCTCGCCGAAGCGCAGGATATTTATTTAGATGAAGACGATCCCGAACAATTTAATGAGGCGATAAATCGTGTCTACGATGAATATGATGTCGCCAGAATGTTGGCCTTTAAGTTATGTGATGAAAAAGGGGAACTGCTTTTTGATGCTGAAAATGAAGAAGACTTAAAAGGTCTTAATCGTTTAGGACAAGGGTTCTCTAATGCGGTGTTTACGGCCGAAGTGGGGAACAGCGAAAAAAACTTGGAGAACGGCGACAATTCCAACTGATATTGTCGCTGGCACTGGGAAAAACGCTCGCAGAAATCGAGCAAATGCCCGAAAGCCACTTGTGTGAATATGAGGCCTTTTATCGCAAACAGCCCTTTGGTTTATGGCGAGAGGATTATCGGATGGCACAAGTGGCGCATCTTCTCGCGATGATAAATCGTGATCCGAAAACGTCTCCGCCTGAATTGATGGATTTTATGCCGATGTGGACGAAGAAAATCACGGAAGAAGAGCTGTGGGATAACGTCACTGAGAGTGTATTAGCTAATCGATAGCCCCACATCTGTGGGGCTTAATCGTTAACCACCGCGAGACATTTTCTCAATTTTTTTATCCGTATTGTATTGAGAAAGGGCATAAACCGACCAGATAGCCGCAGGGATCCATCCAATTAAGGTGATTTGTAGGATAAGGCAGAAGATGCCAGCAAATGGGCGACCAATCGTGAAAAATTGTAACCAAGGTAGTAATAACGCCAGAATAAGTCTCATAAAACCCCCCCCTCTATTATTCGAAATTTCAGTTTATCAATAATTAAATTAATAGTGAATATAATTGATTTATTACACATTTATGGTGTGAAAATCTTAATTCTATTCAGGTTTAGGAATTAATTTATGGCGGGAGCATTAGGTAGATTAAATATTGATTTGACGCTGAATACGGCAAATTTCACAAATGCGATCAACCGTAGCCAGCGCCAAACAGAACAATTTGGGCAAAGTATTCGCGTCAGCCTTCAAGCTATCACCGTACAACAAGAGCGAATGGTATCGCAAACCGCAAAATCTTCGGCGCTTTTTGCCCGTTTTGCGAGTGTCACCGCAAGTGCATTATCCATTCATCAAGTCATTAATTATGCTGATAGTTGGACGGAATTACAGAACCGCTTAAAACTGGTGACAGAAAGTTCTGTCGAGTTAAATAAAGCCACACAAGCGGTCTATGATATTGCCCAAAAAACCTATCAATCATTGGATGCCACAGCACAGGTTTATCAACGTTTTGCGGATAATGCCGATCGCTTAGGCTTAAGTCAGCAAAAAGTCGCTGAACTCACGGAAACCGTCTCAAAAGCCGTGGCGATTTCAGGAGCGAGTGCAACCGCAGCCCAAGCGGCATTAACTCAATTTGGTCAAGCATTAGCCTCGGGGCAGTTACGTGGCGAAGAGCTAAATTCAGTGATGGAGCAAACCCCTGCGTTAGCGAAAGCCATCGCTGACGGAATGGGTGTCAGTGTGGGTGAACTAAGGAAGAAAGCCCAAGACGGTGAAATGACGATTGAAAAAGTCATTCAAGCCTTAGAACGTGCAGCCGACAGTGTGGATAAAAAATTTGCTACCAGCGTGACAACGGTTAGCCAAGGTTTCACTAATCTTCAATCGGCGATGACCAAATTTATCGGTGAAGCGAATCAAGGTACAGGGGCGACTCAGCTTTTTACCACAGGGATGACCACTCTTGCCGATAATCTATCGTTAGTGGCTAAAGTGGTTGAAGGAATTGCTGTCACGGCATTGGTAGCAAAACTCTCTCAATGGACGAAAGCCACTTATCTGAAAAATCAGACAACGTTGAATGAAGCCAAAGCCACATTACAAAGTGCAGAGGCAAACAGTGTGGCAGCAACCAGTGCTGTGAGGAAGGCATGGGCGGATAAAGAAGCTGCCACATCGGCGCTCAATAGAGCCAAAATGGAATATCAAGTTGCTAGAGGCACTAACGCGGAAAAAATAGCACTCGATAACCTTATCGCCACAAAGTCACTCGCAAGAACAGCCTCTCTAAATTATACACAGGCATTAACCGCCGAAAACGTTGCTCAACGTGCATTAACGACCGCTCGGCGTCAATCAACGGTGGCAGGGCGAGCACTTAACAGTGTTATGGGATTAGCGGGTGGCCCTATTGGATTAGTGTTGACGGGTGTTGCGGCATTGGGCATGGGACTGTATGAATACAGCGAAAATGTCAAACAAGCCAAGTTAGAATCGATTGAATTTGCTCATTCCCTTGATACATCAACAGAAGCGTTAAACAAAATGAGCAATGCCACGTTAGTGGCGAATTTAAGCAAAGTTTCATCGGGCATTAACGCGCAATTGGAGAAAATCGAGGAGCTTAAACAACAGGTCATTTCCTTACAAGGTCTATCAAAATACAGCGTTGAGAGTGAAAAGGCGTTTACTGAACAAGGTGTGGGGGATTTATACCTTAAACGAGTAGCTGAAAAGCAAAAAGAGCTTGATGCTGCGATGGGGACATATGCAGAGCAAGTTAATAACTTAGAGCGTCAGCGAGCCAATATGCAAAATATGTTGGCGACACTCAAAGAAAAAGTGGGCGATCAAGCTCCTGAATATAAACGCTATGCCACAGAGTTACAAAATGTTGATGCCGTTATCAATTCACTTAAGGCGAGCTTAAAAAGTTTAGGCATTGAATATGAATCACTCATTGATATCACGCTTCAGGCGACAAATAGCCAAGTGAATGCCGCCACGGCGATTGCTAAACAGATTGATGAATCGATTGAAAAATCGCAACGTTCAGTGGCAAAAGCGCAAGCCACAGGGAAGGCATTAGCGAAATTAAATGCAGAAGATGTATTGGCTTCACGCAAAATTACGCCAGATATGCAAGGCTACGATAAGGCCTTACAAGCGGAAATTGAGGCACAACTGGCACTGCAAGCCAAACGGACGTATAAGCCCAGTCATAAATCCACCATTGATTATGCGAAGCAATACACCAAAATCTTAACGGAATTAGAGGAAAAACAAGCCTCACTGATTGCGGATGGGCAAAGCATTCAGCTGTATGGCACTACCTCTTCCTTTAATGAGTACACATCCGCATTAGCCGATATCAAACAGAATAAAGACAAGTTTGATGCCATCTTAAAAATCGATCCCAAAGCGATTGAGACGATTAAAGAAAAAGCGAAAGCCATTGATGACTTAGCGCGTGCTAACTCAGTTGCGCAATTTGCTTATGATCGCAGTAAAGAAATTGAGCAGATGCAATTTGAAACTTCCTTAATAGGAAAATCACGCGCAGAGCAAGAAAAGCTCAATGCCCTTCGTCAGATTGATGTGCTGTATCAGCAGGCCAGTGTGGATTTAGGCGAGAAAGAGTTGGCGAACTTACAACGCAATGTCGAACTCACCAAACAGCAGATTGAGGAAGAGCTGAGGAAACGAGAGGCTATGAAAGGTGATCCGATGGCGGGATTAAAACAAGGCTTATCGGATTTCAGTGAGTCGGCCATGGATGTGATGGAAAACGTCAGAAATGTCACCACCAATGCGCTTAATAATATGTCTGATGCATTAGCCGATTTTGCTTTAACGGGGAAAGGAAGCTTTAAAGATTTTGCCAATGCGGTGATCTCCGATATCACTCGAATGGTGATGAAAATGCTGGTTTTCAAAGCCATTGAAGCAGGCGGGCAGGCAATGGGCTTTGATATGGGATGGATGAGCAAAGGGCATGCTTACGGTGGTTATACGGGGCATGGCGGGAAATTCGAACCTAAAGGGATTGTGCATGGTGGTGAGTTTGTTTTTACCAAAGAAGCGACAGCTAAATTGGGTGTCGGCAATCTCTATCGCTTAATGCATGCGGCGCAAGGTTATGCTTCGGGGGGCTTTGTGGGGGCGGTCGCAGGGCGAATACCGATTACACCGCAACCGACGTTAGCCCGTGCAGGCGGTGTGCAAATGACGGTCGTTAATCATATTACGGTGACAGGAAATGGTGACGCTGTACTTGCTCAAGCAATGAAAGAAGCCGCACAACAAGGGACAGAAGCCGGTGCACAGAAAGCTCACGCGATGATGTTACAAGACTTTCAAAGTAATGGCGCAGCACGCAGAACATTAGGAGTCTAAATGTCTATTCTTGAATGGCCAAAAGAGGTGATCCCAACACAAGAAAACTGGCAATTATTAAGTAACAGCAAAACCTTTACCTCACCATTTAATGGAAGTAGCCAGACGGTACGCTTTCCGGGAAGCCGTTGGCGTTGTGAGCTGACATTCAATAATTTAAATGAAGAGAAATCGCGCCAGTTAGAAGCGCTGGTGGCTTCATTGGATGGGATGTCGGGGCGAGTCAAAATAGCCAGTTGGATAAGAAAAGGACGTTATGGGTATGGTTCGCCTCGTATTGCAATACCGAGCCAATTAGGTAATCGGCTAGAAACAAAGGACTGGAAGCGCAATATGCGCGTGTTACAGCAAGGGGATCGCTTAACTGTGGGCAATGAACTCAAAATGGTGGTGGCAGATGTGGTCAGTGATAATCAGGGGCGTGCAAGTATTCCTATTTCACCGATGTTAAGAATGTCACCTACCGTCAATGAAATGCTCGAGGTTGAGCGTCCTTTTGGGGTTTTTCGGCTCGTTGATAATGAACAGGGTAAATTTCAGCATCGTCGCATGGGGTATACCCATATCACGTTATCTTTTGAGGAGGTGTTGTACTAATGCAATATCATCCATTTTCTGACAGCATGGTAAAAGCAATTAATGAAGGGGCTTATATCGTTTTAGCCGCCAGACTTGATTTGAAATCAGGCGTCACCTGTGCGCATACCGGCGTTGGGCAACTGATTATTGCGGGGGAAACTTATTTGGGCGTGGGCAGTTTAGGCGAACTCAGTCAGTTAAAAGAGAATAAAACAACCAGTCCTCCACAATTACAGCTTAAATTAGCCGGTTTTGATAAATCGCTGGTGGGAATGGTGATGAATGAGCAAAGTCGAGGGCGAGAAGTGCGGTTGATGATGGTCGCCATCGGTGAAGAGGGAAAACCGTTGCTTGCTGAAGTTTTATTTATCGGACAAATCACATCTATCAATGTGGTGTCTGGCGAAGAAAATGCCGTATGTGTTAATGTTTCTAATCGATTCGAACGATGGTCAATCGGTTTACCTGACAGGTTCACTGATGAATCATGGTCATCTAGAAGGCAAGGTGATCGTATCTTTCGTTATGTTGCTCAAATGGCTGAACGGGCTATTTATTGGGGCAGTAAGAAAGATGCACCTGCATTTATTTATAAATAATCTTATTGTCTTGTTAAACCCACTTTTGTGGGTTTTTATTGCATAAACAAGAGGAACTGTGCCCTTTGTTGTTTCATGAAAGAGCTAAATTTATCCTTGTTAGAAGATATCAGCGTTGGGAGTATAGATAGGTAATTGATGCCAAAAACTACATTCATATACCTTTATAACCGCAAAAAAACAAGCTTTAGTTGATAAATCTGGGTTGTAATGGCGACAAGATGACTCTATTATGAATAGGCCACTGGTCGAAAAGGTTCACAAAAAATAATCCAGTACCCACTAACAGTGTGGGTGATTTTTTACATGCAGAGTAATTGCAATAACCTCAAAATCGTCTATTTTGTATATATGCCAGAGATCCTGGTAAGAGGGTATTTATATGAGTCACGCACTGAGAAAGGCTAGTCGTTTAGATATACCGCCTCGTGACAAAAGTAAAGTTGCGTCTCCTAGAGCAGTAGTTGGATATAATTGCTCACACAAAGATCAAGTGAAAAATGCTTTCAGTCTTGGCTTTGAGCGTTATGAGACTGCTATGGATAAATTATCTAAGGTGTGATAGATGTCTAGGGAGTTTGGTTATCATCTTGACGGCGTGAATTACTTATCTGTTGATGACATAATTTATATCAATGAAGTTCTTATTAAAGCACAAACGCCAGATGAGCCAATCCAAGTTTTAAATCAAAGCAACCTAGAATCGTCACAAGCCAGACCTGGCGTAATAAGATATTACGAACAAACAGAAGATATGTTTAGACTATCCTCTGTTCTTATTGAAAGCCTTATCCAAAACCATCCATTCGCGAATGCTAATAAAAGAACAGCCATGATGTGTGGTTATGTTTTTTTATTGATAAATGGTTATGAGCTTACTGCACCAAGTGATGATATGGTTGATATTGCATCTGGTTTAGCCACTAAAGATTATAGTTGTGAGGATCTTGAGAATTGGCTGTGTCATTGGTCTAGGACTTATGACACAGTAGAATTATGTAATCCTGATTTCGAGAAACTATGTTGTGGTGTAATCAAATTAAAAAATATCTGATATTACGCAATTGAAATTAACCCACTTCGGTGGGTTTTTTATTACCTGAATTTCACCATGCCTCTTAACTGAGGTTTTTTGCTATTTAAGGTCAGTACATGAAACAACCCAACTGGACACTTAAATTACCTGAAACCATAAGGGCGGCCATGAGTCGCCCTTTTTCATGGGGTGAATTTGATTGTTGTATTTTTGCCTCGGAATGTATTTACGTACAATGCGGTTTCTCGCCAATAAAGCCTTATCTCAATCACTATAAAACTAAAGCTGAAGCCTTCAATCTGCTCAAGTCTAAATTTGGCTCCTTAGAGAAAGCCGTATCACGCTATTTCAAATCCATTGAGATTGAGCGCGTTCAGCGTGGCGACCTCGTACTGTTTAAAGGTGAGGACGGTGACAGCTTAGCCGTGGTCTGGGCGGGGCATTATTGGGGCGTAACCCCACAAGGCGTGAAGCCAGTGCAGATTAACCCAATTAAAGCATGGAGAGTGGAATAATGGGGGGAAGTGGTGGATTAATTTCAAAAGTCGTGGGTGCTGGCTTAATGATTGCGGGTCTATTTACTGGAGGCGTCACCTCTGCGATGGGCATGGCGCTGATGGCAGCAGGCGTTGCGGTTCAAGTCGCGGGTTCGCTTATCTTTAAGCCAAAACTGCCTTCCATGAATTATCGAGATACCAGTGAACGCAAACAGATGTTACGTTCATCGTCTGCGCCTGAAACCGTGATCGTCGGAAAAACAGTGATATCGGGTTTGCTTTTCTTCGCCGAAGAAGAAGCAGGCGAACAAGATGAAAACGAAAAAATCACACTGGCATTAGCGTTAGCAGGACACCCCATAGAGAAAATAGGGAAGATTTGGTTGGGGGATGATCTCATTGAGACGTTTGGTGATAAAGCCTCATGGGAATTACATAACGATAGGAAAGACGCCGATCCCTTTATGCTTAAAAATTGCCCATCATGGAAAGAGGATATGATTGGTCGAGGTCTGGCGTGGTTACGTGTGACACTCACGTTTGACCAAGAAAAATTCCCTTATGGATTACCCAATGTGAAATGTGAAGTCTGGGGAAAACATCTGTTTGATCCTCGCACTGGGCAAACTGCATGGAGTAATAATGGGGCTTTAGTTATTTTGGATTATTACCGCCATTATTTAAAAGTGCCTGATACGGATATTGATTTTGACAGCTTTAAACAGGCGGCCGATTTATGTGATGAAAAAGTGAGTCTACCAGAAGGCGGATTTGAGTCGCGATATACCCTTAATGGTGCCTATGACTTAAATGAGAGTCCATCCAGTGTCTTGGAAGCAATGCACAAATGTATTAACGCGGAACCGACATTTACCGCAGGAAAACACGGTATTCAAATCGGCGCTTATTATGGGCCGGCAATAAAAACCATTACCGAATCACAATTGATTGGCACTGTCACATGTACCCCTGAAACAGGTTTAAAAGACGCGACCAATGCGGTGTATGGCACATTTATTGATGCCGAACAGTTGTACACAAAAACGGATTTCACGCCTGTGATTGTGGACGAATGGGTGAAAGAGGATGGCTTAGAAATTCGAGAGAATATTGACTATCGTTTTGTCACTACCCCTTACCAAGCCCAACGATTAGCCCGCCAATATCTCCGTAAAAAGAAAGCCGGAAGACGGGTTCAATTGACCATGAACTTAGACGGCTATGCTTATCGTCCTGGTGAAGTTGTGCTTTTAGAATTACCAGCTTTGGGGATTAGTGGGCTGGAGTTCCGTATTGCCGAATGGTCTTTCCATGCTTTAGACGGTGTGGCTTTAACGTTGGAAGAGGATGGTGCCTATTTATATGAAGATGTGATTGGCAAACCGTTTGAGCGTCCGCCATTTGTGAGTTTACCCGCTGGTGGCGTTGCTTCACCGATTAATCTTACCTTTGTTCCACTTGCAGTCAGTGATATCGTGCAAGGTACACTTTCTTGGCAGAATGTGGCGTCTGATGTGCGCTATAACACCGTCACTATTCTTCAAGAAGGCAACGTTATTCAATCTATTCAGGTGCCGGCTGAGCGTGTTGATATTAACGGATTAGCGCGAGGAACTTATCGTGTTGAAGTTAGAGCAACAAATGTAGCTGGCGCGATGTCTGCACCGGCTATCAGTGATTTTGCCATTCAAGCACCACCGCCTCCAGAGCATATTGATGTTACCTCTGGCTTATTTAATCTGACCATTGCACCGAGACAAGGCGATAGTGCTGTCTTTGGTTATACCTTTGAGTTTTGGTTTAGTGAGGAAAAGCTCGCTAATCTTTCTGAAAATGAAGTGATCACCAAAACAAACAAAGTTGGCCAAGGGAATTTCTGGACGCAAGAGAATTTAAAAGCAGGGCATACGTATTATTTTTATGTTCGAACAATCAACAGCTATGGTAAATCACCTTTTGTGGAAGCTTCAGGTACTTGCTCTCCTCAAACTGATTTAATTCTTGAGGAGTTAGCGGGTCAAATTAGCCGAGATCAACTCGCACAAGACCTATTGGGTGAGATTAATAGTAAAGCTGACCAATCAGCTGTTGTTGAGTTAAACACGCAAGTGAAAGCGAACCATGATGCGATTTTAGCGGAGCAAGTTGCACGAGGAGCGGTAATTAACCAAGAGCAACAAGCTCGCGCTGAAGCTGATAAAGCGGAGGCTCAACAACGCCAATTCTTAGCTACACAACTTCGTGGTGATTATACTGGCAATGATTTATCGAAAGTCACCGCAGGACTTATCTCCGCAGAGAAACAAGCGCGTGTTACAGGCGACCAAGCGGAAGCTAAAGCCCGACAGTCACTGGAAACAAGGATGAATGGGAATGTTTCCGCGATTAATAAATCACTAGGAACCCTCACCTCGAAACAGCAAGCACAAACGCAAGAGATTTCAACGCTCAATTCAAATTTGAAAGGGAAAGCCGATAGCAGTGCGGTTAATGCGTTAAATACGCGAGTATCTAATCTTGATGGCAAAGTGACGTCAGCAACCTCTCAGGTACAAACGTTATCCAGCAAATTAGATAAAGTGAAAGCTGATTTAACGGAGTCTGTGGTGGTGGATTTAGATTTATCAAAACTCAATGAAAACACCTATTATCCGGTGATTTTGCCATTAGTAACCTCTCGACGTTATGCTTTTAAGGTTTTTAGAACATTAGGGCAATATTCAGACAATAAACCCAGTTATGCGACTCACAGCACCAAAGGTTTTGCCGTGATTGTGGAATGGCAAGTGAGTGCTTCTGGATGGGGAACACAGTCTGAAAACCGCATCATTGATAATTTTGATTGGCGATGGACAAATCAATCTCCTGTGATGGGACCCGCTCAATTAATAAATGGTTCTGTGGAATATATTTATTTGCGGGGAGGGGCAAAATATCAGTTAACTAAACACAAAAGTGTTAACCATCAAATCATCACCAGTACTTACACCATCAACAAACAATCAGTGGCACCGAAAGGGTTTGTGGCGAATGAAGTACCTAAATCCAGCGAACAGACAGCCAATGCAACGGCGAATGCGGTAAGCCAACTCGAAACCAAAGTGACCGAGGTTTCAGAGACGGTGACCTCTACCGCCCAGCAAGTCACTCGCCTAGAAAGCCAAGTGGGTTCAAGTTCAGCCAAAATCGAGCAGACTTCAAAAGTGGTCACTGATTTAAATGGCAAAATCTCCGCATCATGGACAATGAAAGTCCAGCAGGATAGCAAAGGGAATAAAGTCATTACTGGCATTGGCTTAGGGTTTAATGCGCAAGGAAATAGCCAATTTCTGGTCAATGCCCAAAACTTTGCGGTGATATCGTCATTAAACGGCAAAGTGGTGACACCTTTTGTGATCCAAAATGGACAAGCTTTTTTCAATGATGCGTTATTTAGCAAGGCAACCATTGATAAATTATCGGTAGGCAAAAAGATAACCTCCACTAATTATTTAGCGGGCAAGAAAGGATTTAATATTGATGCCACAACAGGGAATGTGGAATTAAATGATGCCGTCTTTCGTGGACAATTAGATATTAATTCAGGCAGTACGAAAGGGCGGTTAGTGATCACGAATAATACTATTTATGTTTACGATGAAAACAATCAGTTAGCGGCAAAAATAGGTTATTTAGGGTAGCGTATGAAGTTTATTGTTTTAATTACAGCATTATTATTGTCAGGGTGTACCTCTGGATATAAAAAAGTCGATTGCCAAGGTGTTTACCAAATAAAAACTTTTCACTATCAACAACCTGTATTGGTGAAGTTTGATAAAAAGAGAGAAACCATTAAAGGGCCTCTTTATCATGCTGTACCTCAATTAGGATTTAAATTCTTAGGAGGATGGGTATCTCCTGATGCCGTAGAGGATTTCTCATGTCGTGGGGAATAGAGATATATGAAAAAGGAAAGCCAATAAAAATCACAGGGCGTTCATTTATTTTTGACCAAATAGCGGTCACTCAAAATGGCAGTAAAACTTATAATAATATTCCTAAAGGGCGGTCATTGGCCGCCTATATTGTAGCTAGAAATCGAGGATCTTATTTCACTGTTAGAGTCGAGAATAATAAAATCTCGTGGAATTCTCTACGAGGTAGTCAATCGATTAATGGAATTATTATGGTACTAATTAAATGAGTAAATATGGTGCATTATTTTTTAATCAGGGCATTACCGAAGAATTAACACCCTATGAATCAGCCGTATTTTTAAAAAAGATAAAAACTAAGCCAGGGCTAATTAAAATTATCGAAGGTAATAATAACGCAGTGCCACTTATTTTTATTCGAGTTCTTAATTCCTCTAATCCATCATTAAGTGGATTATCTGAAGTGATTTATGAGAATAATGCGTGGTGTGTGAATTTAATCGATACTATTCAAGGTAATTCAGCAGAATATGAGCTCTATGTATTTGTGAAGTCTTCTTATCATATTTCACTTCATCCTCAAAAATGGGGAATTCAAATTTATCATAAAGGTGTTATTACACATGCCTCAAGCCAAAGACCACTTAATTTATTAGAGGGAAATAATTTTGTACTCACAGGAAATAATTGGAATGGCGTGGATGTTGGTTTCCCCTGTGCGGTATTAATCACAACAATTGGGCATATTGGGATGATGGATTCGATGGGAGGAAAAACAATTAGAGTAACCCTTTGTGGACGAGGTAACCGTATTATCCCTCATTCCATGATAGTTTCAGGACAGATGTCAACAACCTCACTAGGAAAGCAGTATTTTTATATTGATGTGAGGGAGTATGGTGGATGATAGAAAACTACAATAAAGGATTGAGTGTGTAAAACTTATATATTCGTTGGCGGTTGGTTTTAGGCTAGGAATGGACGTTATATGGAATATTTATCTAGCTATTAGTCTTTGGTTGGATTAAAAACTTGAACATAATATCATACAAAATAAAGTTATAGCCTCTTGTGATTCGAGCGGAGGCTACTACTTTACATTTTGAGACAGTTTTGTTCAAAGGCGGTAGGAACAATAAATTATAATTCAATGAAGATGGAGTGGGTGGTGAACAATCAAGTCATAATTACTGAATATGATATCTCTTGGACTAATCAATTTTTAGAAGAGGCTGAAAAAATAGAAAATGCTGTCAAATTTTCAACAATTTACATTGATCACGTTGGCTCAACTTCGGTAAATGGCCTTTGCGGGAAACCTATTGTTGATATCCTAATATCGCTTTGCAATTGGGATGATATTGAAAAAGTAGTTATTGAATTGAAGAGATTAGGATACGTAGTAAGTGAGAAATGTGATGATATCCCTAGGTATTTTCTGACAAAATACAATAATAAATCAAAAAAATATCATGTACATATCTGTGAGCCACATCGTAAATGGGGCAGAGATATGCTTATTTTTAAAAATGAATTAACTGTCGACGATGAGTTTTCTAAAGAATATGCTATTTTAAAAAAGAAGTTAGCTCAAACTCATGAAAATGATATTATTGGCTATATGAATGGAAAAAAAGATTTCATTGAGAATAGATTGCGTGAGGTCAGTAGCGAATTTGGAGTTAATAGACTACTCAGTTATCAAAGAGCTGAATCAAACAAAGCTGAGAGCTTACAAATACGTATGATGGTATTACAGTTTTTAATATCTATTCTTGCAGCTGTTTCTGTTTACTGTAGTCAGAACAACGTATTATTTTGGTTAGCTATCTTTAGTTTTATATGTATGTTGAGATGGTTTTTTTTAAGTCAGAACCAACAACGACATCGGTCCGCAGGTGATCAAGCTCGACGTGCAGTACTATTAATTAGTGGCTTAAGTGCAATACCATCTGCCGGTCAAAATCTTCGTATTAGTGATAAGTTTAACGTTGCTATTACGAAAGAAACATTACGCCGTGAAGAAGATCATTTTTCGACCCGAGAAAAACCTGGTTATAAACGATTAGTTGAAATGATAGAAGAATCCTCGTATTGGACACGCTACTTACAAAAAACTAGTGCAAAGGTCATGTGGATTTTGTTATCCATTCTTGTAACTATAATTTTGATAGTAATTGGCGCAGCAATTACTTCATTCAATTCAAATAGTTTAATCTCACTATCTCGGGGTATGATAGCTTTGATGATATTTGTTATCTCAACGGATGCACTTGGTTTATTACTTTCTTATAAAAATGCAGCGTCTTCTATTGGTGAAATATTTAACAGGGTTGAATCTATTTCAGCAAAGGGATATTTGGAATCAGATGCTCTGCTTTTGATGCTGGATTACAATTCTGCTATCGAAAAGGCTCCAGCAACATTACCTTTAGTTTATAAACTTACCCAAAAAAAACTTAACAAAAAATGGAAGGCTTATTCTGAGGAAAAACTAAATAGAAAATAAACAAACTAATTAAAATTTTATCTTGGTGATTTATTTTATATTTTTACTTCGTGGTTGCTATGTGTATTTTTTCATAGCAACCACAGTTTAATATTTAGTGTATAATAGTTATTATTTATATAATCAATCAATATTTTTCATATGATAAGCTATACAATAGGATTTTATTATCCGAATGTAGTTAGCATATTTAAATAACTTATTTACTTTTTGGGCTTCGCGTTCTTATGATTTTATGAAACAAATGTCCGTATCTCTTTCAAACTAGCCTCATGAGTGCTGTTTATTGGAGGGGAGTTCCAAAAGCGGATATAAGTTAATTTTTGAGACATATTACTTAGGGAGCGATAGATAGAAGAAGCTAAAAGTATTTAAGCAAATATTACATTGTACTTATAAGCTCAAAGTATGATCTTACTAAAATAACAATATACTATTAAAAATAGATGAGGAAGGTAAATGAATGATCGCTCAATCGTGGATTTTAACGCCATGAGCTCGGCTAGAATAAATGCTGATTGGAAAATCATTAATTTAGTTTTAAATCAAAATGAAATGGATGATCTAGTAACTAGAGCTGCGGCATTAACAATTCAAGGAGGTGAATCGCCGTTCTTTATGGAATCCACCATCCTAGATTTAGAAAGTGTTTGTACAATAGATTATCGGCAGTTACCTGAGCTAACACTCGATAAGGTTAAGCTAATAGAAGAATGGCTGTCAGGACAAACAGATTCAATCATAGACATGCTTTTCCTTGAGCTAAGGAGTACATTTACACTCGGCTGGAAGGAACCTAAATCTAATGATGATATAAGAGCAATTAGTTACCATAATAGTGTTTTCAATAATCTCATTTATAAAAAGGCTCTATCATTGGCATCAAATTTTGGCAGTAACAGATACAATATGCCTTATTGGCTACGACTCAGCCAACTGAGAATTATGAGTCACATACCAAATAAACTGATTCGTGATGCGCATATAGACGAGATATTCTTTTTTCCAGTACACCGCAGGGGACTCAATGCAACAAGTGTTTCATTTAATAAACTAAAATTTATTACTGCCAACTTTGGACTTAATGGAATTCTTCATGAACTTAATCGTTTTATATACCACTTCCAATCAACGGAAATTTTTAGTTTAGGAAATAGGGAAATACGTGCTTTACCTGAAATAATGCCTATTGTTTTATATTTTTTAACTACATCCAGTCCTATTCATTTCTTTCCGCAATTTCTTTTTGGCTCGTCATCTTGGAAAGTAAAAACATTTACTGATTACCAACTCGACTTCATAGTTTTACATGAAATATCTCATCATATCCTCGAACACCCAGACCGAGTCAGTTTAATAAAGGATCATATTGAGCGTAAGCACAAGATAAAACAATTTGAGTTTGAGGCAGATACTCTAGCAAACGTACTCATGGCTTCGGATGTTATGAGGGATAAAAGAAGCCAACATTCTACCATTATTTATACGGATGCTATTGAAGCAATTGAGCTTCTTTTTGAACATATGAATTTCATTGAAAAAATGGAGCAGATAATTTGTGATAGATTCGGATCATTCATACATATTACGTCTACTAAAGGCATACATCCGGATGCATATACTCGCCTTGAATATTTCCACCGTATTTTTACAGATAAAAATAGATCTCCTACTGAAACAGCACTATATGCGAGAGGCTTATATGAAAAAATAACAAATTATTGCCTTAAACTTTCTGATGATGAAATTGCGTCTTTAATGAAGAATTATTTGGTTCCGCTCTCCACTTAAAGCCGACAATCAGATTTAAGTTATTACATAATAAATTGTTATTTTGGTTTTTAAAATATTTACTACATTAGTATAGCGAAGAATATTTAAATTAAATAAAAATCCCTAATTTATTTCTAGTGTGAATTATTTTAATTAAATTCTCACTTTCTATTATTTTATAAAAATAATAGATTTGAATACTAGATATTAAATTTGATAAGCTTTCGAATACTTCAAATCACTTCCCCAAAACCACTCCAATCCAAACTAAAAATCAACCAGTTACATACAAACCAAGATCACATAAAAAAGATTATCACCCTTAATAATTATAATTTATTTAATAAGTTACTTAATTATTATGAGTATAATGCTACGCCACATGGGTTGGACAGAAGCTGCTGACTTAATCATTAAAGGTATGGAAGGCGCGATTGCCGCTAAGACTGTCACTTATGATTTCGAACGTCAGTTAGAAGGCGTTAAGCTGCTGAAATGTAGCGAGTTTGGTGACGCAATTATCAAATATATGTAATTGTTGATTTGATAAATAGTTAACGGGAGCTTATTAGTTCCCGTTTATTTTTTGTACTATAAAATTCTTCCCCAAAACTCTTCCCCAAAAATGTTCAATTAAACAGCAATAATTTGCCATTCTTTGCCTCTATCGTCGTGGTATTTATCGGTCATATTTTGTGTTTTATGCCCCAATAATTTTTGTTTATTAATTCCTTGTTCTCGATAAAGTCGCTCAGATAAAGATCGTTGTTCATGGAAAGTAGGGGCAGTGCTTTTTCCCCAAGTTAACCCACATTTATCTCTCGCTTTTTTTAAACGTCGTGGTTAACGTATTTGGGATGACTTGTTCGCCTTATTTTACGGTCCAAGCTTCTGAGAAATTGTGCTTTGAAAATAATTCTGTTAACCCACAGATTTGTTTTAAGCGTAATACTTCATCTTGTGACATACCTAGTTCATCACCAATCCGTTTATCGCTCCATCCCAATCTGGATAGATCTCTAACTATATCTGACATAGCTGCGACTTGATGTTGTCCTCTTGCTCGATTATGACGAATAGTGGTTGCTATTTGATCTGATATTGTGTTGTTTTTAACATCAAGGATGGTGACTGGTAAATAATTATTAATTCGTTTTTTTAAGGCGTTTTCTTTACTTAATAAATAACGATGATAGCCATCAACGATTTGCCACTGCAATTGTTTAGTTTTATTTTGTTGTGCAGATAATACTACAACGGGTTGAGTATAACCGTCTTTTATCAATGAGGTTTTGAGTAATCTCTTTTCTGTGGGAGACATAACATTAGGGTTGTAGTCATTTGCTACGACTTTATTTTGCTTTATCCAAAGAACACAATCTATAGGTTCATTTTTGAATGGACTAATTTGATGAAGAAATAATTTGATTTTGTTGATAGCTTCGATTTTTTGCTCATCATTTAGTTTTAGCAGATAATCTTTTAGCGAAGAAAACACTGTTTCAATAGTCATATTCACCTCTTGTTAAATCAACTGCCAATTTTTACGTTTTTCCTGTATCCGTTTGCAATATCGGTCATAACAATGTGATTTGGTAGGACTAAATGCTAATGTTCTACACCAAAAATCATTACGTAAAATAGTTTTACAGATCCGTCGCCAAGATGGGATTTGTTTACTGCTAGTATCACCCTCTTGTTCATCTGGTATTCCATTTGGATAATCTCGCTCAGCATACCAATGGAGATAAACTGCGATTTTATTTCGGTAATGTTCGGCTGTTTGTTCTGGTACGCTCGCTAGTAAAAAGTGGGCGTAAGATTTCCATGTATGATGAGCGGGTTTACTGATTTTACGTTGTCCAAAAAAACCTGATTTATTACGAGGGTGGGTGTATAACATACCCGCATCAGCACCACTCACTCGTTCACAGGCTAGACTCCACGTCTCAGGTTCTAATACATGGTATAACCATAGCCCTTTGCGTTGTTCAGGGCCAAATGGCTCACAAATGCGCATTTGACTTAAACTAACCCCAGCTTGGTGCATTAGACTATAAATAGAATTATAGGGTAGGTTAAAACGTGAAATGTATGTCCAAATATCTTTTACATGCCAGTCATAAATAGGATAGGCCATATAATAAAAACCTTCGGGTGATGCCGTTGTCCATGGGATATCGTCGGCATAACGTAGTTTTTGGTTGTTATTGATAGCAATAAAGCGATTTAATGATTCATCTGTCCTGATCCCTAATAAAATAACTGAACTACGATGATTTCCTGTGATCCACTGATTAAATGCAGGTGTGAAGTCTTCAAAAATCATATTCGGATGATAAAAAGGGAAAAAGTCTGGATCAGTGATTGCGTATTCTGGAGGTTGCCTTACCCATTTTTTTTCTGGTTCCCAAGCCGTCCAAATTGGTTCATATTGTGAGATCCCGCTTTCCGTCGTGATAGGTAATGCAATCCAGTAAAATCGCTCCGTACAGTCTTCATACAAAGATTTCATTTTTGCAACATGGCTAATGGTTGCGGAGTATTGCACTTCCCAGTCAAGAAACATGACATTGAATTTTCGATGTCGTTTTCTTGCTTCAGCAGCAACAAGATGAAAAAGAACAGTAGAATCTTTACCTCCAGAAAAGGAGAGAGAGATTTGTTCAAAAGTATCAAATAACCATTCAATTCGCGTTTGAGTAGCATCTAACACATTTATTCCAAGAGGAATTTTGTGTTTGCAAGACATAACTATCACCAGAATAAGTTAGTTAATAGTATTATTACTTAATCACATTTAGATTATAAAGGTAAGTTATGGTTGCTAGTTGTTACTGAGATTTACTTGAAAAAATAGGATAATAAATCATATATCATTGTTATTATTGATAGTTTCTAGCCATGAAAAAATTTTTTATAATTAAGAAAAATAAAGTAAGTGACTTAGTGAGTAGAGAATATTTTAAAAATATTTCCTGATTTATTATTCGGGATTTTCAACTATTCATACAATAAATAAAAAATAAAATAGTCATTTTATGATAGGGTATTGTATGACATTAAGTACACATGATGGAGTCAAAGTATATACACCAGTGTCATTGAAGCTATATGATTGGTGGGTGCTTAATATTTCTAATAGCTATGCATGGCACTGTGATACGAATAAATATCTAATTCCACATTTTAAAAATCATCTCGGTGAGCGCCATATGGATATTGGCGTTGGAACGGGATTTTATTTAAAAAAATCATTAAATTATATAAAAGAAATCTCATTGACTGATCTTAATTTACACAGTCTGGAACATACTAAAAAGTATATACCTGATGATAAATTAATAAATTGCCTTCAGCATGATGTTTTTCAGCCTTTTTCTAATAAATTAAATGAATCTTATAATTCTATCTCATTGTTTTATTTACTACATTGTTTACCAGGAACGATGGATGATAAGAAAAAAGCGATAGAAAATATAAGTTATTTACTGACAGAAAAAGGGGTTTTATATGGCACAACGATTTTAGGGCAGGGAGTCAAACATAATTTTTTTGGTAAAAAATTAATGTCTATTTACAACAAAAAAGGTATTTTTTGCAATTATTCTGATTCGGTGGACTCTTTGGAAGAAATGCTTTCCTATTTATTTCATGACATCTCTATTCATGTACAAGGTACTGTCGCTTTGTTCACCGCAAAGAATAAAAAATAATAAGAAATATTATTCTGGATTAGAGGCCTTTTATCTTTATTTTCTTAAGGAATGGTATGTTAATGCGTAGCCTGTTTTTTACCTTTTTATTATTAACACCAGCGGCATTTGCCACAGATACATTAAGTCATGATATTGAATATTATTCTAATGTTACGTTAACGGATTTTAATTCGGGAAAAATTGAAGATGGTCGGTATTTTTGTGTTAAGGCCATGAATCATGGAGGTGAATTTATCGCCTGTGCAGTATCTAACAAGTCAGGTTGGGCTTCTTCTTATGATCACTTTTTTCAGCAAGCACATTATTACTACACAACAGGTAAAAGCTTTAGGTTATATGTTCAACCTAATGTTTGGACTCATCCCAAATTTACTCGAGTATATTCAAATAAAGCGATAGCAGGGTTCGCTAGTTGTCATAATAGTCGTTGCATGGGGCCAACAAAAGATAACTAATTGATTAATAGTAAATTTTATAAATTGGATAAATCCCATTAGAGTTTCAGATAGATTTTTTTAAATTAGTGAAGAGTAAAAGAATACTCTATAAACGCTAATTTAATGATATTTAGGAGACTATATGAAATTTTTATTTAAAAGTGTTTTTCTTGCAGTAGGTATTTTGTCTTCTAGTTTTGTTATGGCAGATAATGCTGATGAGATAACCAAAATTTCTTATGTGTGTGAAAATAATAAAGTGATGGAAGTTATCTATGTAAATACAGCAAAAGATAGCTATGCGATCATTAATCAAATGGATGAAATGATCCCAATGAAAATCATGAAAATGGCTTCTGGTGCAAACTATGAGGCGATGAATAAAAATTATACTTATAAGCTTTATACTAAAGGTGATAATGCCGATTTAGTCGAAGGAAAAGATAAACCAGTGTTGAGTGGTTGCAAAGCTAGTTAATTACCACTATTTTTTGAAAATCATTTAGCGCTCTTACTAGAGGTCACTTCGGTGGCCTTTTTTTGTATATTTAGTTGATAAATTTGAAATTTAATTTATCCTTGCGATCACTATATGGATATCATTCACTATATGAAAATATAATTATTTTCTTACAATAAATAGGTTAGGGGTGGTATGAAAAAACACTCATATTCTCAGTTAGTTAGTTATGTATTTTCAATTTTATTTATTATAGCTGTATTTTTATATTGGAAAATTGAAATTAAAGAGTATGTTATAGTTTCAAATGTATCGATTAAAATAGCATTAGGGTTCTCTGTTATTGTCTCGTTAGTATGCTTTTTCTTTATATATAAAAAACCAACTTTTAATAAGGAAATAAAAAATTTATTAATTTTTCCTTTAGCATTAATTATGATTATATTTATTATTGTATATTTCATACTTTCTAATATTGTGTATTTTACTAGCGGAGAAATAAGTAGCTATAAGTCTAGTTACTCATACGTAGAAGGAAGAAGATCATGTTCTGGTATAAAAATAAATGATGAAAGTGAAGGCGAAGTAAAGATTTGTGCTAAAATTGTTCACGGTAATATTTATGAAACGGGAAATGCAGAAGTTTTGAAGAAAGCAAATGCAATAGGTTTTGAACTGATATCAGCAAAAACATACTAATATGAAACTGAAATAGAAAACCTCATAAGTTATGAGGTTTTTTATGTATTAATTTTATAAAATGAAAAATAAAATAGTTAAAAATTCATTCTAAATCCTGTTGTTACATATATCGGAGTTTCTATTTTATTACCATTTTGATAGTTTATTTCAGTATAGAAAAGAGCATCATTACCTATATTAGTTGTTAAACCAATGCCGTACTTACCAGTATTCCCAGAATAACGACTATCAAATGATACGTTATTAATTTCTATTTCATTATTTTTAATGAATTCACGAGATATTGCTGCTTTTAAGTAAGGCTTAATATTGTGGTTTGCAATCAGTAAATTACTTTCTAATGTGGTTCCTAATTCACCTTTTAAGCTATCCGCATTGTGGATGTTTGCTTTCATACCATTATCTAATAAATAATGCGACTTACCAATATGAGAATAAAGGATCTGGCTGTATGGTGTCAGTGTTAATGCGTTTGAGAACGCAATAGGATAACCTATTTCTGTTGACGTTGTAATCGCATTTTGATTGTAATTTCCTTTAACTCTTCTACCTTCATTCATATTAGTATTGATTTCATTATGAAGATGATTCATCTTAAATAAAGAGTCTACATAAAAACTAGAATGATTAATCCAAGTTAAATAAATACCACCACTATAGCTATTAATATCACCATTATTAATATTGTCAGATTTGATCTTACTCTTAGTGTAAGAAGTTATTAAACCAAATAGTAATTGGTCATTATTTATGGCTATCTTCTTATCTATACCAACTTGCATTCCATTTAAGTTTGAATGGAATTGACTATAACCTTTATCATTCAAATGAGAATTATGATTTAAATAGCGAACCCACACTCCGAGATCATTATTATTTTCACGCAAGAAGCCCATTCTTTGGCGTAAAGTACTCGTCTCAATACTCAATATGTGCTGTGGTGCTGAGGCCATATTAATAACGGCTTGAGCACTATTGCTTAATATAGGTTGAGTAACATTAGGCTGTTTAGAGGTATCAGGCTGTTTAGAGGTATCAGGCTGTTTAGAGGTATCCGGCTCGCCTGATTTTCCACCTACAAGATACCACTCTGTATGACCATCATTAGTTTTGCTATTTAGTTTATATTTCCAAACACCAACTTCAACATTACCCTCTTTATTTAATAAATTAAAATTAGCATCACCTCTATTTACATAAACTAATTGAGTATTTTTAGGATCAGAAATTTCTTCTCCGCTATCATTTATTTTTAATCCAAAATGTCCAGTAGCATGATCTGAAATATAAATATTATCGCTTAAACCATTGGCTAAGCTGCTACTTAAAATAAAAGTACCTTCACCGGTGAGCGTTTTCAATTCAAGCCGATTAAATTGCATGCCAGAAATATAATGTTCCATTTCAAGTTGGCTACCAGATTGCATCTCTAGATTGTTAATATGAGTAATTAATTCTGGGCCTGGTTTTTCTGGTCTAGGAGCATTGCCATCATCACCATAATCTTCGTTCCATGAGGGTAAAATATATGTTTTACCTGCTAGTGTTAAGTTTTCTATAAAGATTTTAGTTGAAGGGACAGGATCATTTTTAGATACATCAGTAGATTCAGCATCAATGTTATCAATATATAATTCAGCATTTTTATCTATAAATAATTTGCCTATAGATGATGAACCTGCGCTCATATCAATATTACTTGTGCCTGTTACTATAGTATCTTTAATAGTAGGAATACCTATTTTTTTTGCATCATGAGCATACATACTAATAGTAGCATCGTCTTTAACGATAGTACCTATCGCGAGACTATCACCATTCATTCTTAATATTGCCTCGTTTGAAAGAGTAATATTTTGTATTTCGTGGCTTTTATCTATATAAAGATTTGTTGTATCACTGTAAGTAGAATTAGAAGTAATTTCATTATTGGAGAGAATAACACCTTGTATATTATTTTCTTTTGCATAAACAGAACTGGCTAAGAAAGATAATATACTTATAGTAATAATATTCTTACTAAAATGTTTATTCAATAGCATAAAAATGACCTTTTTTATTTTTTATTGTGTGAAAAATAATTAATTTATGCTTAATGATTATGTTATTTGTTTTTTTTATCAATTTAAATAACCGTAAAAAAATTTATTTAGAATATAATCTTTCTTAAGGTGAATTCTATTAAAGAAAAATATAATTATTTGCTATATAGAATAATATATCTTAGATGGGTTATTTAGCTTATGGTGTTTTTTATTTTAAAAAACACCATAAGCTAAATAAGAGAATATCATAATAGCCTAGCTATTATACTTTGGGGTTTCTGTATACTAAAATAGCAAAAAATAGAGCCCATAAGAAACTGATAACTTTAAACCATTTAGGATATTTTTTTTGTAGAGAAAACCAGCAAAAAATAAAGGGAGCAAAAAAAGTGGCAATTGCTAGGATAGCAAATTTTGTTTTATAAAATCTTTTTGCTTTAAATTCTTTTTTAACTCTTTTCTCAATTTCTTTGCCGTTTCTTTCTACTTCAGCTCTTTCATTATTCCATAATGGGTATTTATTATCTAACCAACGCGTTATCCCAAATAATGAGGTGGTAATTCTATTCTTTGCGTATTGACTTGTATCGCCAGAATATTTTATTTCTTGAATAATTTGAAAGAATGATACAGTAAGTTTAAGAAACTCATTGTCTAATTTCTCATAAGGCAGAGGCTTATCAGAGTTAGGGCTTTTACTTTTTTTCTCCGATCGTTCAAAACAACCAATCATTGTAGAGACTTCATCAACGGTTTTATCTGCAAATTTATTAAATTCTCTTTTTTGAATTTCTTGCGGTGACAGTCCATCATCAGAAAGACTAATTCTGTATGTAGTTCCCAAACTAGGAAAAATTGAGTTTCTTTTTCTTACATTAGCTTTTACGGTTCTTTTGGGGTTTAGAAACATGAATGATACCTATCTATTTTCTAATTTATCATGAATATATTAATGTTTTTTCTAAACTTAAACAACGAACTATATCGTAAATATCCTATCGATAATGTACTGCTAATCATCTTTAAATGATGATTTTGTAAAACCGTGTAAGTCAGACCGTTCTGTTGCTGTTTTGTGCCAATATTTTCTCTTTTACAAATGGGGAATTATTATGTCTACAATGAAAACAGAAGTTATTGTTATTCGTTTAACAAAAAAAGAGCGTGCATTATTGGATTCAATAAAAACAGCACCACTACTTGCAGATTGGATGAAAGAATTAGCACTTTCTAAATTACAAGAGCACGATATTTCATCTAATAAATAGTTACAAATGCCGGCAAAAAGGGAATTGAGTCGGCATCCTTATTTTATTACTTATACTATAAAATTAAGTCGTAACAGTAATAATGGATTATAGTTTATGTCCATTAATTTTAAGATATGGATATTAATAGAACTAAAAAAGCATTTGAGTAAAGTTAAAGAGATGTAAAGCTAATTGTAATGAGAAAATGATATCAACAACCATTGCCAATAAAAAAGCCCAATGTGGCGGCATTGGGCTTAGTGACTCGAATAGATGGGTATAAAAAACTATTAGAGATCGGTATAAATGTAGTGAATTTTCATTTTATAAATTAACAATAAATGCTTTTTTTTAAGTAAAAAGTGCTGTTATGCTTTATGTCGTCTAGTTTTAAAGCAAATTGATGTTTTTTCATTCTATTTAATTGTGTGGAGTTTCGTAGATCTACTCGTTTTCATACTTTTGGCTATGTGAATAGAGGGAGCGATGCGCTCTTTTATCAATACTTGGTAGATAACGATAAGTTAATTATAATCAAAAACTTATAAACTCTTTTCTCGAGTGCTTTTTGTAAAATTAAAGATATAATATGAATAAAAACAATAAGTTATTAATTTCTGAGCAACAGAACATAATGTGTGAAAGATATGGTGTTTTACCTCAAAAGCCAGAAGACATGGTAGCGATTGCTTTGGATAACCTAAATGGTAATCCTATTTACGGTACACGCATAAAACACTTAGAAGGTGGTACTATAAGTTGGTTTTTCTATTGTGAGGAATATTGTGCAAAGGACGACTTTTATCAACCATTGCATACAGAACATTTGAAAGAATTACTACCTGAAGTAATAAATTATCTTTATCTACCAGAAGGATATAATTTTATTATTGATAGAGATGGATATGAAGATGTTTGGTTTGAAGAGATAAATTAATAAGTATTTATCATTATTTTATAATTTTTAGATTAAGTAGATTTACATTTTTATATGCTCTTACGTATTGAATTTTATAACTATGCTGAGAGTATATAATATAAAAATATTGAGCTATTTTAAGAATTAAAAATATTAATTGATGTTGGTCTTATTTTTAACATAAAGACAATGACAGATTAATCAGTTTGAGTAAATATTATAAGAGTATTTAATTCACTATTAATAAGGAAGGTAGCTATTTATGTTTCCAGAATATCGTGATTTAATTTCAAAACTTCGTCAGACTGATCCCCATTTTCGTGCTCTTTTTGAACAACATAACGAACTTGACCATAAAATTGTTAGATTAGAACATAAAGATAGAAGAGGATATGGTGAAGAAGTTGTTGAGCTCAAAAAACAAAAACTAAAACTGAAAGAGGAAATTCATCAGATCCTCAAAAACCCACCGGAAGAAGCGTGAGTAATAAAAAATAATTACTCTATAAATACATAAAGATGCAGAAACCATCCAACTAAAAAGGGATGGTTTTTCATTTTTAAAAAGATAATTTATTTTTAATTAAAAAATTATATAAACCATATAGTTATATATATAAAGAAAAGGCTACTATTGTAGCCTTTTAACTGTCTAGGTTCTAAATATAATAACTTAGTTATGTACTATGTTAAAACTCATCTTTCCAAAGCACATCAAAATGGTTTGAATCTATTTTATAAACAGCTCTAACGTTATCATTAATATACTGTTTATAAATTTCATCGTCAGAAAAATAAATGGATATGGCTAACTCACATTCTGACGATATTTTTCGTGGAGCATCAATAATTTTTGCGGAAAAATTATCTTGTTGGAGTTGTTGCTGAAGTTTTTTTACAGCGTATTGCTCATGAAAAAGGAATAAATAGTTATGCGCCATTTTTACTAATTCCATTATCTTTTGCTTTATTTGCGACATAGGTATAAATAGCAGCAACAATGACAGCAAACAATAAACCAATAATAACAACTAGCTTACCATTATCAGTAACTCCAGCAGGGCTTGAGGCATAAGTGAAGTTATGAGCAAATGCTGCCCCCACTAACATACCCATGACGCTTACAGCAGCATCTGAGTTACCTTGGCCAGCATTAGCTAGTTGTCGTAATGGGCAACCTGTAATGAGTACACCACATAAGCCTACAAGCGCCATAGAGAGAAAATTCCATAGACCATCGCTGTGGGCTATTGGTTGATTTTCAAAACTAAGATTAAACTTGCCTAAATAGAGATTACCCAAAAAAACAACGAGTGTTAATGTGATTACACCAAACGCCATATTGTAATTGCGCGATAAAAATACATGTTTGGCCATTCCAATAAAGCAGAATCTTGTGCGTTGAATAATAAAACCAATAATAAGCCCTGCGATGATAGACATCCACACTGGCGCATGACTTGCTCCAGGGCCTTTCACACTGGCATTAAATATATCACTATTCCATAAGAATAGAGCAAATAGGAATATACATATGATAGGTAAAATAAAACCTTCTATAGAAGATTGGTTATAATTTCTTGGTAGAGAAAATCCTTTTTTGACAAATAAACTACCTATGCCAATTCCTATTATTAATCCAACTAATCCTATAACAGCATTTAAATCACCGGCGCCGATACGAAGTACCATTCTTAATGGACAACCTAAAAAAACTAAGCAACCTATCATCATTAGAAAACCCAGTGTAAAACGAATAATAGGTGCAGAGCCTGCCTTTGGTTGAAATTCTTTGAAGATAAGTGCGGCAATAAAAGAACCAAGAATAAAACCAAATATTTCTGGGCGAAGATATTGTACCGTTTCGGTGTGATGCAAGCCCATACTTCCTGCGCTATCACGAATAAAGCACGCTACACAACCCCCCATATTAGGTGGATTTCCGTTAATACCAAGAAGTAACGCAAGAGTACCGATAATAAATCCAGATAGGATTAAAACCCATTTTATAGACATCAAATGCCTCCGTTGATGGGGGAAGCCCCCTGACTAATAGAACCTATTAAGTACGGAGCAACTATATATAAGAATAACGTATGATTCTTTTATATAGATCACGTCAAAATTAATAAACTAGATAAGATAATTTTTAGAATCTAAGAATGTTAATTTAATGAGCAATAAGTTAATTATTGTTTAAATAACTTATTGCTAATAATGAAGAGTATAAAATGATGTTTAGAAAAGGATTAATTTAACTATTTATTTCTTTTTTCCACTTTGTATATGCATTTGTAATTACAGGTGCAATTTTTTCATCATTATCCCATGTATTTTCAACATAATATGAAGAAGATAACCCTTGGGCTAAAACACGCTCGAAATCTTCAAAATAGCTATTATTTTCTGATTCATAATAATATTGTGTAAATGCATATCCTTCATCACTCAAGTCATCACTAATAAATTTCTCGTCACAAACTTGGATAAGAAATGCAAGACCATCCATTTTTCTTTTACGCAGCATTTCTAGTTCTTTAGTTGCATCTTCTTGTAAATCCTCACTTTCTAAGTTATTTTCAATAATCCAAGTTAAATAAAACCCTATATGTATACCTCCATTTTCAGGTGGAAGGTCGTCAGGAAAATCACCATAAGCGTGCTAGTCGATTCTATCAATTGCCATTTTTCTACCTGTGTTAGTGAGTGGAGATTATTTTATTGTAACAAGTTATCGATATACAAATAGTAGCATTACTATAAAAATAAAATTATCAGTGGATAATAATAACAGATTAAATTAAAAAGAATAAACCAATGTGTTAGCTGATACGGAAAATAATAAACTAAATTCAATTATCATATTTTGATTCCACTTATTATAATAATCATTATTAGATTGGTATTTATTTTTTAATTAAGATAATACTTATCCCCATTTTATTATTCTTTGAGATAATACTGACTTAAAAGATAATGGAAGTAACTCTCTAACTCTCTAACTCTCTAACTCTCTAACTCTCTAACTGTTAACAATACTTAAAGGATATTTATGGAAAATTTTATTTTAGCTTTGGGTTTATTATCAATTTCTTCTATCGCTGTTTCTGCTGATTTATCTAAAACATGCGAAGACTATTTTAAAGAAACTGACTCTTATGTCGAATTAATGGCAAAAAATGATGCAACTAAAGCTCAAGCAGAAGCGATGAAAGCGCAATATACTCAAGCTAAAGAACAATTTGCAGCATTACCTAAAGATGTACAGGAAAGTACTTGTAAGCAAGCTTTAGATTCTTTAGAGCAAATGAAAAAAATGTCAGCAGGTCAATAAGTTTTATTTTATTTCGATAAGCCTTATAATAATTAAAGTTATAAGGCTTTTTTTATGACTAAAAGATAAAAATACTTTTTATATCGCAATATCTTCTTATTAAATCTAATTTAAAATTAAAAAATAATTTATTTTCATTACCTCTATGTTTGTTTTCAATTTTATTTATTTAATGTTAATATCAAATGCCTTCTCTAAGAATGAGTATTGACAATGAACATTGTGGTTTATATTGCAACAAGTTTAGATGGTTATATTGCTGATAAGCAAGGTAATATTGATTGGCTTACCAGTATTGAAAACCCTGAAAATTTAGACTTTGGTTTTTCTGACTTTCTTAGTGAAATAGATGTAATTATTATGGGAAGAACAACGTTTGAAACAATAATGGGTTTTGATATTGAGTGGCCCTATGTTCAGCCTGTTTTTGTATTAAGTAATACCATTAAAGAATTACCAAGCTCATTACCTAGTAATGTAAATATCTTATCAGGAAATGTTAGTGAAATAATAAAAAGACTTAAAGATGATGGATATAATAGAGTGTATGTTGACGGTGGAAAAACAATTCAAGGATTTATTAATAAAGGTTTTGTTGATGAACTTATAATAACTAGAATGCCTATTTTATTAGGTGAGGGCATACCGTTATTTATTCCAAATGATAAAAAAATAGAATTTACTCATCATAAAACAGAAGTGTATTTAAATTCTTTTGTTAAATCACATTATAAAAAACATAATTAAATATCAATTATTAAATTTGGAGGGCACCTTATTGGTGTCCTTTCTTATTTCTATATGATTAATAATTTAATATAGTTGGTTGCTATACATTTCCGTTGGATGTATTTTTGTTTATTCTTATTATTTTAGTTAAGTTATTTGTTTGTCCTGTATTTTTTATCAAGTTATAGCTTAAATCATTTTCTGTCATCGATTTATGAGCAGATTTCTTTATTTTTATATAAATGGGAAAATTTATTTTGTTGATGAATCGATTTTATGGAATAATTATTTACTCCTATTTCTTATTGATATTCAATTTATGCATTATTTTTTATTGTTATTACTTTCTGTATTTGTAAGTTCTGGATGTACCAATAATAAAGTAGCTCAGACTAAACTAATTGAAACACACACCGATAATTCCATTTCTGATAGTCACTCGGTTAATAATAACTTGGTTTTTATGTTAGGAAAGCAATCTCGTTTTGAAATGGAAGTTCAAGAAGAAAAACAAAGGCTTGGACAAGTTTTTAAGGTTGGTTTAAATGAGAAAAAACCATCAATCAACGATCAGTATTTAAATAATAATTCAACATTAAAGCCTATTCAAAAAATAAGTTTTACTATGCCAGTTGCTGAGCCTATTTGGAATGAAAAAAAACAAACTGTTGAATTCAAATGGAAACAAAAGCCACATTATACTTTTGATGCCTATTAATATTTTAATATCAATTTAAAATTTAATTTTATATGGATAAATTATGCGCATAGCAATCACCTTATTATTATCTTTTCTATTATTGGGTTGTACTACTGATAACGTTACTTTTAGTACGGGTAATTCAGGGAGCCATAGAATAGGCAGCCCAGTATGTTCTACATTAGTTTGTGGTAAGAATACTCGAACACCAGGAGAGCAAAAATCAATTAATGAGGCTGTTCATGAACAACAGCGGGCTATTATGCGAGGAGAAAAACCTGATTTGCAGATCATGGCTTCTTATTAGAATTTAACACGATTTAAATAGAGCTAGAAAAAGTGCACTAGCATTAAATGCTAATATAAATCTTAAGCCGCTTTATTTCATAGTTGCTCAAAAAAATAGCGTAATAATTTACGCTATTTTTAGCAGAAGAAATTTAATGGATAAAGATTAAGGGATACAAGGCTCTGGTGCATAGTTACTATTTGGAAAAGGATTTGGTAAATAGCTACATTTCTTCATCATTTGTTGTGAGCCTTCTTCTGATTCAAAAAGTGCAACACCAATTACCCCCATATTTCTTTTATCACCTTGAGCACTATAATTTACATATCCTTCATCAGGAGCGCCAAAGCGAAAAGCGGCAACTTGTTGCTGATTTTTTCTAAAACCTTCAACAAATAAAGTATCTCCAGGTCTTAATAAATAACCTCTATTTTGATAAGAGCCTGCTGTTCCACTAATGACATCTAATCCATCAACAGTAATAACAGCTTCATATATTATTTTATGGCTAGTGTTATGTAAGAAAATAATATAGCGCTCATTCTGTTTTCCATACAGTAAATATTGATTATTCTGTGTGTGATATAATGGCATTATCTTTCTGTATTCAGTCAAGATTGATATCTGTACTGGACTTTCACTAATACGCACAATTTTTGAATAAGAATTGGAAGGCACTCCACTTTGATAAAATATAGATGTTGTTTGTGAAGGTGTTTGTGATAATCGATACGCTTCAACACTTTCAGTAACAGAAGATAAACTTTCTCCCCATTTTGTTGAAAGGGCTCTATTTTCAGTTTGCTCATTGGCAATACTTAAGCTAGTGGGATAGTTTCTCTCAATTGTTGTACAACCAGAGGTTAGTATTAAAATACTACTCAATAACGAAAGTGATGCGATTGTTTTGAATAGATTCATATTCTTGCTTTCCTTAGTATTTATGCGAGATTTGTTTCTAAATTTTATTAATACCAAATTAGCGTGTGCTTTCTAATTTGTCTCTCAGCTAATTCTTAGGATAATCGTATTTAAGATAAACAGCTGTAATTTAGGATAATTTGAGACCAAATATTATTCATTTATGGGTTGGCGTAATAAAATAGATAAAAATAAAAAAATGATCTCATTATTTTGAGTTTTTATTTTCTCCTATTTCTCCCTATTTTCTTATTTAGGCATTTTATGCCTATGGCGGTATTGAATAGCAATTGAAAGAAGAAGAGTTTAATTCTATTATAGAACGTATATGTTTTATTATGATCTGTATATAAGGATTGGTGTGGGTATTGTAAAAATTTCTGATGAATTACATGAGTACTTGCGAAAAGCAAGTAATGTGATGTCACGCTCTGTTAATGCTCAGGCAGAGTTTTGGATAAAAATTGGCATTCAAGCAGAGTTAAACCCAGATAAGACATTTCCAATGATTATCAATGAAATGCTGGAAAAAGAAGCCATCAAGCAAGACGTAGAATAAGAGGAAAGAAGAGTGGATAAAATAACGATTAAAACGGCTGATGAAATTGAATTAATGCGTGAGTCAGGGCGTTTATTGGCGAAAGTTTTTACAATGCTTGATGATTTTATTGTACCTGGTGTTTCTACACTAGAGATTAACGATAAAGTTGATGATTTTATTGTCAATGAACTTCAATCAAGACCAGCAAGTAAAGGTCAATATGGTTATGAGTATGTGCTAAATACATCTATCAATGAAGTTGTTTGTCATGGTGTGCCAAAAGCAGATGAGCGCCTTAAAAGCAAAGATATTGTTAATGTTGATATTACACTAGAAAAAAATGGATTTATTGCTGACTCTAGTAAAATGTATATTATGCCAGAGGCATCTCCTATTGCGCGTAAATTAGCAAAAACAACGTATCAAGCAATGTGGGAAGGTATTAAGGAAGTAAAACCAGGTGCGACATTAGGCGATATTGGTCATGCTATTCAAAGCTTTGCACAAAGTCATGGATATAGTGTAGTGAGAGAATACTGTGGGCATGGAATAGGAAGAGAAATGCATGAAGCGCCACAGGTACTACATTATGGTATTAAAGGACAGGGCGTTGAATTAAAAGAAGGCATGACTTTTACGATTGAGCCAATGATAAATCAAGGCGGCGCTAAAATAAAAACCAAGAAAGATGGTTGGACTGTTGTAACAAGAGATAAAAAGTTATCTGCTCAATCAGAACATACTATTTTGGTAACAGCAACAGGGTATGAAGTGCTCACTTTACGTCCAGAAGAAGTATTACCATAATTGCTACTCTTTTATATTTATAGCCATTTTAAGAGAAAATATTTTTTATAATTTAAAAATATTTAAATTTTTAATTGAAGTGGCTAGTTGCATCTATTTTATTTTCCATTCCTATCAATAAATTAAGTTAAAAACTCAATATCTTTACAAACCAGAGTTGTAAATTACACGTTGTTCACTATATTAATATCAATATTCATTAAGTGTTAATGGAACATTGTCAAATGATTGCAGGATGCGATTATTACTTTATGGAAAATAAGGATGTTAATATGGAAAATATTTCAAAAATTTTAGAAGCGTGGGGATCATGGGTAGCTAATGATCAAAATGCTATTAATTTGTTGAATAATAAAGAAATCATTCCAGAGCGTATAAAGTTGAGAGAAAAATGTACTCATCATAATGCTAATATTATTAATGACTTAATGAAAAGATTGATGGCGCACAATAAAGAGGACTATCAATTGCTTATTAATTATTATATTTTTGGTAAAACGTTTATTCAGCTTGCAAAATATGATCAATGTTCGGATACATATATTGGAAAAAAACTGAAAAAAGCAGAAGGTATGATTGAAGGTATGCTGATTTTCTCTGGTATTAATTAAGACTATAAATAAAAAATCAAAATAATGCTTTACGATCGTAAAATAAAGATTAAGCTAAAAACACTTAGAATAATTAAGGTATAAAAATACGATGCTTACTATAATTTTTGTACTTCAAAGTTGTATTTTAAATTTTGTATTCTAAGTGTTGTTTTAAGTATTGCTAATAGGATGTTTAGCAAATTAAATAGATTAATTTAAACCCAAGGAGTGGAAAATATGTCAACTACATATCCAATTATTTTAGTTCATGGTTTATCTGGTTTTGATGATATCGTCGGTTATCCTTATTTTTATGGTATCGCCGATGCCTTAGAAAAAGATGGCCATAAAGTTTTCACCGCATCTCTTTCTGCATTTAATTCTAACGAAGTTCGTGGTGAACAACTTTGGGAATTTGTGCAAAAAATTCTCAAAGAAACGAAAGCAAAAAAAGTAAATTTAATCGGTCATAGCCAAGGCCCATTAGCTTGCCGTTATGTTGCTGCAAAACATGCGAAGAGCATTGCTTCTGTTACTTCTGTTAATGGTGTAAACCACGGTTCAGAAATTGCAGATTTAGTACGACGTATTATGCGCAAGGATAGTGTGCCAGAATATATTGCTGATGCAGTAATGAAAGCTATTGGTACTATTATTTCTGCATTTTCAGGTAATCGTGGCAATCCACAAGATGCCGTCGCTGCATTAGAAGCGTTAACAACTGAAAATGTAACTGAATTTAATAAAAAGTACCCACAAGGGTTGCCAGCTGTTCGTGGTGGTGAAGGTAAAGAAATCGTAAATGGCGTTCATTACTATTCATTTGGTAGCTATATCCAAGGTTTGATTGCTGGTGAAAGAGGCAATTTACTGGATCCTACTCATGCCGCAATGCGTGTATTAAGTGCATTCTTTACTGAGCGTGAAAATGATGGCTTGGTAGGTCGTACAAGTATGCGATTAGGTAAACTGATCAAAGATAATTATGCTGAAGATCATCTGGATATGGTAAATCAGGTTGCTGGGTTAGTAGGGCGTGGTGAAGATATCATCGCTATTTATACAAACCATGCGAATTTCTTAGCAAGTAAAAAGCTTTAATCATCCTGCATACTTGTTATGAAATAATCTAGTACGAATGGCTCTAATCAATTTAGAGCCATTTTTATTTTTTTAATTATTGTTGGTTAATATCTTTATTAACGCTGACAGAAATAGCATAGCCTAATAAATAAAGTGCTTGCTCTAGACTATCTACTTTTGAGGTTTGATTAATTTCAAGTAAACGCTCTATTTGTGCACTCGTTAAATTCATCTTTCTTGCAAGATCGGATTTTTTTGTCTTTGTTTCTAACATCGCATTATGTAATGCAATTTTTAAACAGCTAATAAGAGGTAAGTAGACAATAAAATCACCATCTTGGGCTTTGGATGGAGCAGGAATAGGCTGTTTACTCGCAATAAACTCCTCAAGACCCACATGTAAAATATCAGAGGCTTCTAGTTCAATATCATCTTCTGTATAAGCAACAGCGTGTATATTATCAAAATCACGGTAGGTAATTTCGTAAGTTTCACTTTCTTTATCAAAATGAGCGACTGCTGGATAGTTGAACATAAATAGCCTTTTATAAAGTTGAAAACTAGGTTTAACATGAAATTACACAATATAATGTGTTTTCAAAATTCTTGTGTATAGTACTAAAGTCAAACTCTATTTATCTATTTGATATTAAATAGTATGTTAAAGATTAAAGCATATTTATTAAAATTTATCTTCATTTCTTGCTAATGTAAGAAAAAGTGCAGTAGATAGTACATTGCTTGTTGGTTATTGCGTATTTTTACTGGAATTGATAATTAATTCTAGATAGATCTTATATTCAAGAAAAGCCATCTTATCGATGTTCATAAGGTGTTTTTAGAAAGGAGTTGTTTATGTATCCCGTTGATTTACATGCTCATACTATTGCTAGTACACATGCTTACAGTACAGTTAGTGAATATTTCCAGCAAGCTAAAAAGCAGGGAATTCAGTTGTTTGCAATTACTGATCATGGCCCAGATATGGATGATGCACCTCATGAATGGCATTTTTCTAACTTACCTGTGATCCCTCGTATTATTGATGGTGTTGGTATTCTTTATGGTATAGAAGCGAATATTAAAAATATTAAAGGTGAAACAGATTGTAGTGAGAAAATGAGCAAGAAATTAGATATTGTACTTGCTGGTTTTCATGATCCAGTAATGAGCTCATTAGGCCTTGTTGATAATACAAAAGCGTTAATTGCAACAATAGCAAGTGGCTGTGTCCAAATGATTACGCATCCAGGTAATCCGAAATATCCAATAGATATTGCTGAAGTTGCAAAAGCAGCTGCTACTTACAACGTTGCTTTAGAAATGAATAACTCATCATTTATTCATTCTAGAGTAGGAAGTGAGAAAAATTGCATAGAAATAGCGAAAGCAGTACGTGATGCAGGAGGATTAATTGCACTAGGCTCTGACTCACACATTGCTTCTTCACTAGGAAATTTTGATCGAGTATTAGAAGTATTAGCTCAAATAGATTTTCCACAAGAGCGTATATTAAATGTAACTCCAAGAAGGGTATTAGATTTTCTAGAGTCACATGGTAAAAAAGAGATCCCTGAATTTAGCCATTTTTAATATTGGGTTAAATCAGTAATAAGAAAGCTATCCTAAGATTAAGATAGCTTTTATGCTGTGGGTAGACTTAACATTTACTGATGAAAAACAGTTAATTCTTGTTTTAGTCTATCTGATTGTGTTTGCAAAGAATCTAATGAACTGACTAATTCTCGTGTCATTGTTGAATTAGCTTGTGTGGTTTGATCTAATTGATTTATTGCATCTTCAATTTGGGCAATACCATTACTTTGTTCATTTGTAGAAATAGAAATATCGTGGATCATTTCATTAATATTTTCAGTATGTTTAGAAATATCTACCATATTATCGTTTGCGTCAGCGGCTAGCTGAAAACACTGATTTATTTTTTTACTTGAATTAGCGACAAGTACTTTTATCTCTTTTGATGCCAAATTACAGCTAATAGATAATTCTCTTACTTCTTTAGCAACAACAGCAAAACCTTTTCCGTGTTCACCGACTCTTGCCGCTTCTACGGCAGCATTTAAAGCCAATAGATTTGTTTGGAAGGCGATATTATCGATTGTAGAGGTAATGTCGTTTATTTGTTCAGAGAACGTGACAACTTCATGCATATTTTCAACAACGTTAGCGAGCATTTCATTGCTTTGATGGATCATCGTATCTGTTTTTGTTACTAGCTCACATGATGCTTGTGTATTTTCTGCATGTTGTTTTGATGTAACGCTTAATTGTCGTATTCCTGCGGAAGTTTCGAGCACAGCTGCTGACTGTTGTTCAACACGAATAGCAAGATTATTGTTCATAACAGCAATATCACTTAATTCTGAATTAATAAGACCTGAGCTGTGATTGATGTTATTGACGATCCGTTTTATCTGATCTCGCATTTTTTGAATATTGGCAGTGAGAATATTTATTTCATATAGACCTTTTGTGGTGACATCGGTCGCTAATTCTCCATTACTAATATCTTCGATATTTTTCATTATAGCGTTTAAAGGTGAAATAAAGTTTTTTCGTAGTACAACTTGAACTAAGAAAGAAAAAATAACAATTAATATTGAAATGGCAATTAAGCTATAAATAATTTTATCGTACAGTAATTCTCCTTCACCCAATGAAGCCGTGTAATAATTTTCTAGCTGTTGATGATAGTTAGTATAAGCTTGCTCAAAATTGTCTTGATAGGTTTGTGTTGGTTGATTTAAATACTCGTATGTTTTGCCTTGTTCTAGAAAGGCTAAAAATTCAATGAGCGCTGCATTAAGCTCAGTATATTTCTGCTCTAATTGTTGTATATAACTTTGATCTTCAACATTATGAGGAAAATTCTTGAAACTTTCCCATCCATTTTCAACGTGCTGAAGTTTTTCTTTAGTTTGTTGTAATAATGAGGATATGTCAGTATTTGCGGTAGCCATTTTATTAATGATTAATAAGTGGCGAGAACTAGCCCTATTTAAGGTATTACGTGTTTGTAGTAGATTTTCCCAAGTATCACTTAGTAGTGATTGTTCATGGTAGATATTATTTAGTGTGTTTAAGTTTCTCTTGTAATCATTAACTGAAGAGAGAAATAAAACACAAGCTAGCCCAAGAAGTAAGATTAAAGAGCCTGTAATAAGCCAAACTAGGGTGGTTGTTTTTAAACTCGACATATTAAAAGAGACGTTTGGCAAATAACGTTGTTTGAAGTTCTTAAACATGTAATGTTATTTCCTTTTTCATAAAAATATAACTGTGTAATTTATTGATTTTTAAGTTTTATTTTTACTTCCTGTAACTGGTATAGACAAAGAATTAAAAAAACAAATGAAAATATGTTTTTAGGTCACTCTTTGATTTAATGCCATATATCCTTTTGATTTTTTCAAATACTAAAAAATAGTATCGGCATTTTATAAATATTCTTTATGCTTATTTATTGTTCTGATTAATAAATTTATTAAATGTATTTATTTATTTTGTAACACGTTGATTTTTAATTAATTTTTCTTAAATATTAAAAGTTAAAGATAAATAATAAAAATGATATAAAAGAGATCACCTTCGTGGAATATAGTTAACCTGTTGATTTATTATTAACTTTATGTGATTGACTAGTTTATTTTTGAACAATTAGATTTAAATAATGCCAGTGTTTCTATTTATAAAATAAAAAATTAATAATGATTAAAACAGCAATAAATTAAATTATTTTTTGTTTATTTAATAGAACAAATAAGAGAACTTAACGTTATAAATGAGAGGAAGATAAAAAGATTGCAATAGATAAAAAATAAGAAATCAGACGAAATCGCTATAAGCGGGAGGGTTATAACCCCTCCGCCTATAAATAAAGATCACATCAGGAATGATCCTAATGATGTATGAAAATTTCACATAAGATTAAAGATAAAAATAAGTTATTAAAGTGAAATGCCAGAGAATGACATAAAACCAAGTGACATTAATCCTACTGTGATAAATGTGATCCCTAATCCTCTCAATCCTTTCGGAATGTCTGAATATTTCATTTTTTCACGTAAACCTGAGAGGGCTATAATCGCAAGTAACCAACCTATGCCACATCCTGCACCATATATCACTGATTCAGTAAATGTGTAATCACGTTCAACCATAAAAATGGTGGCACCAAAGATAGCGCAATGAATAGTCAATAAAGGCAAAAAGATCCCTAATGAATGATAAAGTGAAGGGATAAATTTATCTAAAAACATTTCTAAAATTTGAACTAGTGCCGCTAAAACGCCAATAAAAGTAATATATCTAAGAAAGCTAAGATCAATACCTTCAACTATCGCGTCTTTCTTTAGGATAAAATGATAGATTAAGTTGTTGATAGGTGTAGCAATAATAAGTAAGACAGTAACAGTAAGACCTAGTTTTAATGAGGTTTTTACTTCTTTAGAAACAGCAAGAAAAGTACACATTCCTAAAAAGAAACTTAATGCCATATTCTCAACAAAAGTTGCCTTAATAAAGATATTAAGGTAATTTTCAAGCATAAACCCTCCTGTTAATATATTTTTTTACTAATTCTATTAAAAACAGTGTATTAATATAAGTGGTATTGCAAAAATATCTTTAAAATTAGATCTAAATGACATTTTTTGACTAAGAGTGAGATTTATTTAAGCTAAGGAAAATAAAATTATTGGATAAATGTAATAAATATAGGATTCAAATAAATCTTCTATTTAAAACCCCATTTTTTATTGTTAGTGGGTAGGATAAAAAGCATTAGAAATGACAAAGCATCAATATCTGTTGATAGCATATCGATGCTTAGATGAGAAAGTTTTTAATTATTTTTATAGAGATGTTTACTGAATAAAATTGTTTATGATTTGAGGTTGTTTAACATGAGTGTTTTATAGTTATCTTTCTCAAGATCTTTTTCTGTAAAACCAAATTTTGCGGCTAAATGTCTTAATTGAACCGTGTAGAGTGATAGTTTGCTTTGGTCGTCCGTCATGATAGCAAACTCGGCAAATGAGCCTAATTTATCTAGTTTATCAATCGTGATATGAAACTCATCTAGAAAATAGATTTCTCTTGATTTTGTATAATTGAGAATACAATGGTAGCCAAGTGTCGTAAACATAGAGACTGTTTTTTCTGCATCTTCGATGCGAACGGCTTCACATTGTGATAAATCAGGGCCTTTAACGATAAGAAGATTTATTCCTGAGGGTAGCATTTTTCTTACGCATAAACTGATGGTTGGAGTTGAAAATTCAGTATTATCATGTTCCATGTACCAATCTGTTTCTTTATTCTCAGGTGTAAATAATGTGGCTCCTGATTTTTTTAATTCATTAATAAAATTTTGTGGATTTTGAAGGTGATATTTTAGTTCAGCTTCAAATTTACCTTGAAAGTGTTCAGACATACGTTTTCCCCAATTTAGCGTTAATGAATTATAGCGCATTAACAAGGTGCTCTTCTGAGATAAAAACGAACTTTTAGTGTTATTTCATTATTTTCTATTTTAGTAAATTAGATGAAAATATTTAAATAGAGTAATGGATAAAATTACTATGAAATAAGGATAAGAGGATATAGTGTTATTAAAAAAAGATATAAGGGAAAATAAAGGGGCGTTGCCCCTTTATTATTACAGAACACCTTCGAACGGGTTCCAACTTTGATCATTTTTGGTTTCTTTTAAGTAGTATGCATAGTTGGCTGTTATCGCCCATAAAATGTTAACTGCGATACCCACAGCATTGATAACACCATTGTTTACAGGTAAAAAACCAATAATAGTAAAAATGGCAATATTAATAGCAAATAATGTTAATGCCTTGCGCCATAAACCTAAAATAAGAAAGTAAATAAAACCAAAGAAAAATGCCCAGATATTCATTCCAATAAGAATACGTTTACCAAAGGAGAGTTCTTTATAAGCAGCTTTAAATTCTGGCGTTTTAGGTGCTGGTCTCTTATACACATCTGACGCTGCCGACGACGGAGAGGGAGCAGTTATTGGCGGAGGGCGCATCATTAGAAACAAAAGCTTATACACATCTGACGCTGCCGACGAATAGAGAGAGGGAGAATCCTTTACATAATTTAACATCATGAACAATATAAATTTATTAAGAGATTATTAATATAAGAGTTTATATAAAAAGCATTAAAGTGACTGTATTTCTAGTCATTTTTTAATAATTATCTTATTGCTTCAGAATATATTTTTAATAATTACTCTTAAAAATAAACAGGATAAAATAAAATATCATTTTGAATGGATTTTATGGTGAAAAGAATAAGAAATCTGGCTTATGACGAATACCAGATTTCTTATGGAAGTAGGAAGTGAGTGATTAACGCACGACTAATACAGATGATTCTGCGTAACTAACCACTGAAGATGCGGTAGAACCTAGAAGATAAGTTTTCATACCAGGATTACGAGAACCAATGACAATCAGCTCTGCTTGAATTTTTTTTGCGGTTTCTAAAATTTTATCGCGAGGATTGCCTATAGACACGTAAAATTGAGTTGTACTATTGGGAATATCAATGTGCGATAAATTTTCTTTTAGTGTGGATAATGCAATTTCAATACGTTGTTTGTCACTTGCTAGTCTATCTTGGCCTGCGAATGCAAATCCGACAAAAGACTCATAACTTGGAATGACTGATAAAAAATGAATATTCAATTTGTCAGCGACAGACAATGCTTTTAGATGAGACACAACCTTGTCTAATAAACCAAGCTCTGTAAAATCAACGGGTACTAACACTGTTTTTGTCATAGTGGCTCCTAATTAACCTTTTATTATGATTAGGGCTTTTATATTAATTTTTTGTGCATACAAATATGAGTTGCCTACTAATCTTATCAGTCAAAATGAAAAACTGCACAAAAATTGGAATTATTTTTATTTTTTGAGAGTTATGTATTTTTTTATGTGAAAAGAGTGAAAAAAACTGCTGTCTGAAAAATAAATATGTAGCAATATCAAATAGAAATCATAAAAAAATAGGGAATGATAACAAGTAATAGAAGGATATTTTATTTTTCTAATGATGATTATTGTAGATATTACGTTGTATATATTTATTGATATATGGTAAAGCTTATTTTTGAATATTTTTTAATGGTTGGAATATGATTTTTATTTAATGCTAATTTTAATTTCTTGGATTATAAAGAAAAAGTTAATAAATATGGAAACTAAAATTAAAAGTCAAAAGTGAAATATTATATTTATATATTTCAATGCGTTAGGTTATTTTATGTAATGGTTAAATACATGTTTTATCTTAATGATAATAAATGCTATTTAGCTTTTTAATAGTATTAAAAGCATATTACAAATGAGATTGGTTTTTATTTTTATTACGGCTAATTAATTAAAAAAAATAAATAAAAGCACACTTAAATAGCTATATTTTTATTTTTAACTGTGCATAATATCCATAATGTTAATTTTCATCGCAAGGAACGTAAAATATGTTACATCAAGATATGATCAACAAATTGAATGAACAGCTAAATCTAGAGTTTTATTCGGCAAATCTGTATTTGCAAATGAGTGCTTGGTGCGACGATAAAGGGTTTGATGGGGCTGCTAAATTTTTAAAAGCTCACTCTCGTGAAGAAATGGAACATATGCACCGCTTATTTGATTACTTAAGTGATACAGGTGCAATGCCTTTACTTGGGGCGATTGAAGCTCCACCTGCTGAGTTTTCATCATTATCTGAGTTATTCGATAAAACTTACGAACATGAAAAACATATTACATCTGAGATTAATAAATTAGCGCATGTTGCAATGACAACTCAGGATTATTCAACATTTAACTTCTTACAATGGTATGTTGCAGAGCAGCATGAAGAAGAAAAATTATTCAAATCAATCCTTGATAAATTAGCAATGGTTGGTGACAGTGGAAAAGCTTTATTCTTGTTAGATAAAGATCTGAACACATTATCAACATCTGCACATGTCTAATTATTAATAAAGCTTTAAATAGCCTAAATTAATAAATGAATTATTGCGCTCTGCTGTGAATGAATAGCAGGGCGTTTTTTATTCTTCTATATTACCTCCCTTTCTATTGTTGCTATTCTTATCTCTTCTCTTACTTACATTGTCTGTTTTTTACCCTAAAAAATACCTACCCCATGTTATTTATACAGAGTGGTTATTTTACTTTTAGTTGTATTTGGTTATGTATTGAACTGTTTAGACTGTCAATATGGGTATTATATTTTCTCAAAGTGTAAAAATGGGTGATATTTGAAACAGAAACTGGTCTAAATAACATATATTTTGAGTGCTAGTTCACAACCTTTTATTTCTAATATCAAGAAGCGAAGATCTTGACGTAAATTTGCTATAAAATATTTTCATAAATAAAAAAATCACCTGTAATTTAAGAGGTTATTATGTCATTAAATACACTTAAGACATCTTGGGGTAAATTATCGGCTATTGCTGTTTTATTCCTTGGTATGTCATACCAACAAGCATTAGCACACGCACACTTAAAATCACAGTTACCTGCTGAAGGTGCTGCTATTGAACAAGCGCAAGCGCCTAAAGTTATCACACTAGACTTTTCTGAAGGTATTGAATTAGCCTTTAGCAAAATTAAAGTCACTAATAGCGACGGTAAAGAAATTACCGTAGGAAAACTGAGTTTAGATCCTGTTAACAACACTAAATTATTATTGCCTTTAGAAAGTGATTTAGCAGAAGGTAATTATTTAGTTAATTGGAACGTTGTTTCTGTTGATGGGCACAAGACAAAAGGTTCTTATCAATTTAGTGTAAAATAATGACACCTGAAGACGTTTATATTTTATGCCGTTTTTTCCATTTCGTGGCAGTCATGTTTATGTTCGGACTGAGCTTCTCGGCTGCCATTCTTGCAAAAGATAAGTTCATTCCTCTTATTCAAGTCCGTTTGCGCCCTGCATTAGCCATTAGTACCGTCACTGTCTTTATTACGACTTATTTATGGATGGTTGTGCAATCTGGTATTATGGGAAATGGATGGGAAGACGCTTGGTCATTCGAAATATGGAAAGCGGTATTAGGTACTTCTTTTGGTCAAGTTTGGCAATGGCAATTGGTATTAGCAACCGTTGCATTAGCCGTTTTATTTATACACCAACGTTATATTCGTAACTTCTCTTTATTAATTGTTGCTTCAATTATGTTGATCTTACATGCATCAATTGGTCATGGTGCCATGTTTGCAGGATCAGAAGCGATATTTTACAAAGTTAACCAAAGTATTCATCTTATTAGTGCTGCCTATTGGTTTGGTGGTTTATGGCCATTTGTTGCTTGTTTGCAATTTTTACGGAATAAAGACGAGCTTGCAGATGGAATGATCAAACCTATCATTAGTACAATGAAGCGATTTTCACTTTTTGGTCATATTGCTGTTTTATTGGTTATTATTACCGGTGTTATCAGTGCCGTTATGTTAATTCCAGGATGGCCAGCCGTACAATTATCATCTGAATATCAAAGTATGTTATGGCTTAAAATTAGCTTAGTGGTGTTAATGCTTGGCCTAGCTGTAATCAATCGTTATGTCTTAGTTCCTCATATCCGTAAGAAAAATAACTTTCAATGGTTGCTAGTAAATAGTTGGTTTGAACTATTACTTGGAACAATGGTTATTTTTACTGTAGCCATCTTTGCGATTAACTCACCCGTATAGATTGTTATATAATCGAAAAAACCTAATTTCTTAAGTGAGACATCCACATGAAACGCTTTTTATTAGCGGGAATGTTAATGCTTTTCTCTTTTCAAGCATTCTCGGCGGCACCTATTTCAACGGTCAGTAAACTTCAATTTGGTGACGATTGGCCATTTACTCGAGAAGAAGTGATGCTCAATTGCCGTGCTGATGGTGCTTGGTTTGTGATTAATCCAGCAACACTGATGCAGTATCCACTTAATGAAATTGCAATGAAACAAATGGAAAGTGGGAAAGTAAAAGCACAGTTAATTGATGTTATTTTACTGCCAGATCCTAATGCACCTGAAAAGAAAAAATCAGTAGAAGTGATACAGAATGCGATTAAGTTGCTCTGTGAGAGTAATTAATCAAGTGATTGATAATATGACTAAGGTTTTTTATTTTTATCGTATTGATTTTAATAATAAAAATTAAGAGCAAAGATTTTTTGAATAGAAAATGGTGTGCTACTAGGTTGCTTACTGGATCTTTACATATTGTTAGCTAATATTTAACAGTAGGTTGTGAGATAGAAAAGTCTGAGTTAGTCCTCGATTTTTGTTTATGCAGTAATCAACAATTACTTTTTAGCGCACGGCTCGCAATGAGCCATTTCCCTAAGCCAGATAAATGATTTATCTGGCTTTTTTTATGTTATTTCGCTTTAGCATCTCGTTATGCCACTTTTAAGATCCAGTGGTGATTATCTTTATCATAAGCATGACGATAAAGCAGAATATTTTTATCTTTCAATTGGGCTGGAATACTTGTGTTTTCATCCCATCCATCTAATTGCATGCAAAACTCTTTGTCATAATCACATGGAATATGAATATAAGTTAATTGGTTATCAGAAGAGTGTTTCAAAGTAATATCTTCAATTTCATAGCAAGCAATTTTCAACGTTGTCTTTTTCATAATAAAACTCCGGATTAAGCGATGTCGTGTTGTGTTCTGTTGTGTATTGTTGGTGGCATTTATTTTAAAGAATGCTTTTTGACCGAACAAAATTAAGCATAGTATAAATGGAATCTATTTCCAAAATATTTTTTGGAAATAAAAAAAGCGGATCATTTTTTGTGATCCGCTTTAAATAAATTATCTGAAATAGGGCAGAATTGTCTAATTTTTAAGGTTTAGGTATTGCTGTTCCCCATTCATCCCAATCTTTGGGTTCTTTATCATTTAAAATGAAATTCTGTTCCTGTTTTGCTTTCGCTTGTAATGGTGTGGAAGGTGGTGTTGCAAAAGTGATCCCACCGCGTATAAATTGCTTGAATGTACCACTACGAATAACGCCGCCAGTTAAACCAAACGAGAAGTTATATCCAGATGAGAGCCAAAACTCAGTATTATTTCGAACTAGGTATTGGTATTTTTTACTAATACGGATGTGAATTAATACTCTGTCAGACATGTTTCCTAGTTCAAGACCTGTTACGGCGCCAACTTCAAGACCACGGTAGTAAATTGGTGTACCAATTTGTACCGAACCCGCTTCAGTGGCATTTAACACAAGATTTAATCCATCGAGATAGCGTGAGTCTGTAATGTTAGATGTTTGCAATTCAAATTGACGATATACGCCACCATTGCCAGGTTCTGCTTTAATATAAGGTTGTATAAGTGAATCTAAGTTATCTAATCCTGATGCTGTTAATTCGGGAGTAACAACAGCGAAGCGACTGCCTGATCTCGCAAAGGTTTTGACATAATCAGGGTAGAGAACAGCAGATACAGTCACTGCTTTTCTATCTGGTGAAAGGATTAATGATTCGACTTGTCCAATATCAATGCCTAAATAACGAATAGGCATTCCTTCAGAGAGTTTGCTTGCGTCATATGTTTTTAAAGTAATTTGAGCACCGATAGCTCGTGCGCTAGTTTCTGATGGATAGAGTTTGTAACGTGAAACGTTATTATTGATATTTTCGAAATTATCAAAACTGATTGCGCCTTTTAATGCGCGATTTAGTGGTGTTGCTTCAACAGTTAATCCTGAGCCATTAACAGATACTTTTGCTGCCCCTTCAGTCCAAAATACACTCTTTTCTGTAAGCAGATGGCGGTATTGCTTTGAAATATAAACATCAATATCAAATTCATCCATTAAAGGTCGAACATCAGTAATTTCACCGACTTGGAATTGATGATAAAGAACCACTGAACCTTTTTGTATCCCAGGAAGGCTTGCTGCTTTTAAAGTGAGTGTCACGGGTAATTCATTACCATCAACACTGGCTTTAGCAAAAAAGTCGTTACGATAAAGGCGATACTGTTCTTTAGGTGTTCCTTTAGTACCTTGAATAAGATGAATGCCTCCTTCAAGCCATTCTTGAGGTGTCGCGCCTTGAACTTCAATGCCATTTAGACCCATATTGACGTTAATTCGGCTATTAGCAACAAATTTACTATTTTCATAAATATAATGTTTATATTCAGGGGCAATAATTGCATCAAAAATAACTCCATCATCACTCATATTACGCTGAATGATTTGTCCAATAGTAATTCCTCTAAAAAGAATAGGTTGTCCTGCATCGACGCCCCAACTTTCTTCACTGGTTAGAGAAATGATTAATCCATCTTCGCCATATATTGCTTTACCCGCATCTACGGAGGTTGCTGATTGTAAAACAAATTGCTGGTTTTCTTGTGCTGGAGGGCTGTTTTCTGGGGAATCAAACGCAATTGCACCATTGATTAAAGCAGAAACACTTTCCATTTTTACTGATACGCCACTTTTTAAATTGAAATTACCTTGAAAGCCCGAGACGTTCCAGAAATGGCTATCTTGGCGAATTAAGTGGGCATATTGTTTATCAATACTAAGTTCAATAAAAATACCTTGATTATCAGGGCGAATCGCATAGCTATACACTTTACCAACAGGAACTTGGCGATAATAAACTTGAGAGTCAACATTGAGTGATCCTAGTTTTTCTGTCGTTAGCGTTATTAACTGCTGATTTTTATCAATATTAGCTTGAGGACGAACTTCCTGAGCAATAAATTTAAACTGCTTTTCACCATCACCTGGTAACATGCTGATATAGTTACCACCAACTAAAGCATCGAGCCCAGATACGCCAGAAAGGCTGGCTTTAGGTGTAACTAACCAAAACTGTGTGTTTTTGCGCAGTGTAGTCGATAGATCTTTGCGGATATCAGCTGTAACAATAACTCGACGTAAGTCATCGCTTAAAGTGACATCTTTAACAAGACCCACATCAACGCCTTGATAACGAATAGGTGTTCTGCCAGAGACAATTCCTGATGCGGATTGAAAATCAATCGTGATTTGTACGCCTTTATCTTGCCAATGTTGGAAAAGCAACCAACTAGCAATAAAAATGGCGATAACAGGGAGTAGCCAAAATGTCGAAATTTTACGCTTGCGGCGTATTTGGGCTTGTGTGTCCTGAACGTCGTTTTCTTCTTGTTGCATAAGTATCCCATAGTAAACGACTATCCAACCATTCAACGGCAAGGATAGTAAGAATAACCGCAGTACCAAAATAAAAAGCCGCTGGTCCCATTGTGAAAGTCATCAATTGATCTCGATTAATCAATGACATCATCAGTCCAATCACAAAGAGATCAAGCATTGACCATCGTCCTATCCAAGAGACAAAACGGTATAGTTTCATTCGAAGTAGGGGGTCAATACGAGAATTAAAATGAATGCTTAATAATAAGCCCAGCATAATTATAATTTTGAAAAAAGGCACAAAAACACTGGCAATAAAAACAATAACTGCGATCGGAGTATTGCCTGAATTCACTAAGGAAAGTACACCTGAAAAAATAGTGTCTTCACTACGTCGGCCATTTAAATAGAAAATAGAAATAGGTAATAAATTTGCAGGTATGAGTAAAATTATTGCTGAAATTAATGCCGCCCATGTTTTTTGTAAACTCATTGGTTGTCTTGGGGTATAGCAAGATTTACAACGTGGGCAGTGTGTTGATGGTGTTCTTTTAAAATGATAATGACAAGCATGGCAAGTCGCAGGGCTTTTTTCTATTTCTTTTTGTGGATAAAAGCGTTGCCAAAGTTGGTCCATATTAATGTTAATTAGCATTAATAAGCTGAGTATCATTAAAGAAACAAAAGCAATTAAGCCATTGCCAATATAGACGGTTGCATAATCACCTAATTTTATTGTTGCAACACCAAGACCAATCAAATAGACATCTAACATTACCCATTCTTTTAATTTCCCTAACATTAATAAGACTGGGCGAAGATTAAGGCGTAAGCGAGATCCTAAATGAAGATATAAAATAGCGATGGGGAGGCTAAGTGGTGCAGCAACAGCACAAAAAGCTACCATCGTTGCTGTAAGAGGAGAGCCTTGCTCTGACATCATGCGAATACCGTCAAGCACATTCGCCGTTATCATCGTGCCTAATAGATGAATTTTAATTAGTGGCTGAGTAAATGCTATTGATGCCAAAATAAGCATTGTAATAGAGAGAATAAGTAGACGAGTTAATGACCAATATCGATAAGATGCGAGTTTGGCTTGGCAACGTGGGCAATAGGCATCCTCTCCACGCTTCAATGCGAGAGGTAGTGTCACGAGGTGATCACACTCCTGACAGCGTATTGATTTTTTTTCCTTTGTTGCGATATTGTTCACTATGTTGCTCGTTAATTCGCCTAAGTTGGTTTTCTCAAGAGTTATCGTTTGATTAAGCTAAAAAAAAGTACCTATACTCAATGGTTCACAAGTTATCATTTTTATTATATTTATGCCTTTCATTTTACAATACAAAGTGTCTGATTTTTTTTGTGGGTGTTAAGGGGATATTATCGTTTTTTTACCCAATTCTTGAAAATGGAGTATTCAACCTCAAGATAAAATAGGCTAAATTACGAGTATGTTATCTATTTTAGTTACGCAAATAGGGTTTAATGATGCCAAAATCGCTTTTTTATCAGGAACTCACTGATAATTTGTCAGCCTTGTTGTCTGGTGAAAATGATCTTATCGCATCACTTGCTAATACCAGCGCACTTCTTTACGAGAAGTTAGATACGATAAATTGGGTTGGGTTTTATCTTAATGATGGTGATTCATTAGTCCTTGGCCCATTTCAAGGCAAAATTGCTTGTGTCAGAATAGGTTTTGGGAAAGGAGTTTGCGGAACTGCATACTCTGAAAACAGAATTTTAAGAGTAAGCGACGTTCACCAATTTAGTGGTCATATTGCTTGTGACAGTGCAAGTCAGTCTGAAATTGTTCTCCCGTTAGAAGTGAATGGACAAATTATCGGCGTTCTCGATATTGATAGTCCTATTTTTGATCGTTTTGATAAAAAAGATGAAAATGGGCTTAAAGCGTTGTGTGACGTGCTCTGCGAGCATTTAAAAACTTGTCATACAGCAAAATATTGTGAATTTTGTGTAAGTTAACAGGCGTTTGCCATAGAAATTGTTGGCAACACTATTATAATGTCGCTTGTTCATGCCTGCGCTGGTTGGCAAAACCGTTGTAATCAGGAAATTTCATGGAAAATCAACCTAAGTTGAATAGTAGTAAAGAAATCATCGCTTTTTTAGCTGAACGTTTCCCTAAGTGTTTTATCGCTGAGGGCGAAGCTCGCCCTTTGAAAGTTGGCATTTTTCAAGATCTTGTTGAAGATCTAAAAGATGAAACTCAACTGAGTAAAACACAGTTACGTTCGGCATTACGCTTATATACCTCAAGTTGGCGCTACCTTTATGGAGTTAAAGAAGGAGCAAAACGTGTCGATTTGAATGGTAATGACTGCGGCGAACTGGAAGCTGAGCATATTGAACATGCTCGTACACAATTAGCAGAAGCTAAGGCGCGCGTTCAAGCTCAGAGAGCAGAACAACGTGCTAAGAAGCGCGAAGCTGAAGGTGATAAGGAGACCAGCAAACGTCCGGCAGCGAAAAAGCCAAATAATACGCGTCGTCAGCCACCTAAAGAGGGTGAAAAACGGCAGCCTCGTCCTCAAAAAGCGACTCAAGCACCTCGTAAAGCACCACCACGCCAAAATACTGAAAAGTTAATTCCAGTGAAAGACACATCAGTTCTTACTGTTGGTCAATCGCTGAAAGTTAACGTTGGTAGCAGCGTGATGGACGCGACAGTGCTAGAGATAGCGAAAGAGGGTGTACGTGTACAATTGCCTAACGGTTTGGCAATGAATGTACGCACGGAACATTTAAAGTTCTGATACGGAGGCCAACCAGAGCATGAACAAACTTTTAAATGTGGCTTTTGCAATCGGATTAACGTTAACAGGCACTTCTGTTGTGATGGCTGAGAAACCAGCCACCCCAGCAATGGTAACTATTGATCAGTTACCCGACTTAAAGCAAGAGCCACAGCATTCTACCGTGAGCGAGCGAGTAACCTCTCGTTTTGAACGCTCTCATTACCGTCAGTTCTCGCTAGATGCGAGCTTTTCTGAAAAGATTTTTAATCGCTATCTTAATTTATTAGATTATAGCCACAATGTGTTGCTAGCATCAGATATTGCCCAATTTGATAAAGAAAAAACCAAAGTAGGTGAATATCTGAAAAAAGGTGAGCTTCAGCCCCTTTATGATCTTTTTAATTTAGCGCAAAAAAGACGTTTTGAACGTTTTCAATACGCCTTAAACCGCCTAGATAAACCCATAGATTTAACTGGTCAAGATAAGTTTGAGTTAGATAGAACAAAAGCGCCGTGGCCGCAAACTCAAGCTGAGCTAGATAAACTTTGGGATGAAAAAGTAAAATATGATTGGCTAACGCTGAAACTATCTGAAAAAACAGATAGCGAAGTTAAAGAGACACTCACTAAGCGTTATAAAGCTGCATTACGTCGTCAAACGCAAAGCCAAAGCGAAGATGTTTTCCAAATCATTATGTCGGCATTCGCCCGCGAAATTGATCCTCATACAAGTTATCTATCACCAAGAAATACCGAAGCCTTTGACTCTGAAATGAGTCTATCCTTAGAAGGCATTGGCGCTGTATTACAGATGGATGATGATTATCCTATGATCAACTCTATGGTAACGGGTGGTCCCGCTGCAAAAAGCAAAGAGTTGAAAGTTGGCGATAAAATTATTGCTGTAGGGCAACAAAATAAAACGATGGTTGATGTTGTCGGCTGGCGACTTGATGATATCGTTGCTTTGATTAAAGGGCCGAAAGGTAGCCAAGTAAAATTAGAAGTTATTTCTGATGAGAAAGGCGCTAAACCAAGAACAATCACGTTAGTCAGAGAGCAAATCCGTTTAGAAGACAGAGCGGTTAAGCTAACTGAAAAAGTAATTAACGGTGATAAAGTTGCAATTTTGGATATTCCAAGCTTCTATGTTGGCTTAACCAATGATGTAAAAACACAGTTACAAAAAGTGGCGAAAGATAATGTTTCATCTTTGGTCATTGATTTGCGCGGCAATGGTGGTGGAGCATTAACCGAGGCGATTTCACTTTCAGGATTATTTATTCCAAGTGGTCCCGTTGTGCAAGTCAGAGATAATAATGGTCGTGTACGACAAGATTTCGATAAAGATGATGTCGTGTATTATAAAGGGCCACTGGTTGTTATCGTGAATCGCTTTAGTGCTTCTGCCTCTGAAATTTTTGCTGCTGCAATGCAAGACTACGGACGAGCATTAATTGTCGGTGAGCAAACGTTCGGTAAAGGAACAGTTCAGCAATATCGCCCATTAACCCGTGTTTACGATCAAATGCTAAGCCCTGATTGGCCTGGTTTAGGTTCAGTGCAATACACTATTCAAAAATTCTATCGAATTAATGGTGGTAGTACTCAACTTAAAGGGGTAACACCTGATTTGCTGTTACCAAGCTTTGATAGTGCTGAAATGGGTGAAAGTTTTGAAGATAACGCATTGCCTTGGGATAGTATCTCTCCAGCAAGTTATCAGCTATCTGAGTATTCAGACAAGCTGAAAGCGGCGTTAGCACCATTAACTGAACAGCATACTAAGCGCATTGCAAATGACAGAGAGTTTTCATACATCTTTACTGATATTCAGCGTTATAACGATGCTAAAGCAAAAGGTGAAGATAAATTTGTTATCTTAAACTTCGCTGAAAGAGAGAAAGAAAACAAAGAGCTAGAAGCCATTAAATTAAACCGCATTAATGAGCGTTTTAAATTAGAGGGTAAGCCTGCGTTGAAATCACTCGATGATTTGCCTAAGGATTATGAAGGGCCAGATCCTTATTTAGATGAAACAGCTGCAATTGCGGTTGATCTCTCAAAAGTGCTTAAGCCTAAGAAATTATTAAATTAAGTTATCAGTTATAACAACGGATACTTAAAGTAACCCCCCAATAGTTGGATAACCAATTGCTGGGGGGTTTTGTATATATATTGATCAAGATATAAGATTATCATTGCCAATCAATGCTCATCAGGCTTTTCATCAAAAATCTTCTTAACAAAACCAATAATATCTTCTTGGATAGAACCCTTCATATTTTTAGTTATTCACTATATTAAGTTACCAGTAATATAAATAATTATTAATAAATAGATATTTAAATTTTACTTTATGTCACTTAATTTTTAATTCGAAATATATCTTGAATAAGTTTTGTAAGCTATAAGAGAGAATACTAGGTTAATTTTTAGATAAGAAGTGAGTTTCTTATCTAATAAGTGGAATGAAAAGATAAAGGGATTATTTATTGTGATTAAGATCTCATTTGAAGGCATGTCTATTGTAATAAATGTAACATGTTGTGACAATGATCTCTAAAATTGACATAAGATTACTATAGTATACAGATTATGAAATATTTGCGTCATTTTTGGATATTGACGCGTTAGCTAAAATCTTACCTAAATGATGAGTTATCTTTATTCTATAAGTTCAAAAATATATTTTTAGAGCAACATATCATAACTAAAATAATATATTTTCAGAGTAAGGTTCTCTACGTAAGGGATAATGACTAAAGGCAAATAATCTATAATTTGCTTATAGGATTTTATTGCAAAAAAATAAGTGAATATAAATATGGTGAAGTATCCATATTGGATTTTTTATGCCAAAAAATGACTCTATTGCTTGAAAATGGTGCAACTATAAATTTAATCAAAGGTTATTTTTTAGCTAAATAAAGAAATGGTGTTTTATTAAACTTGCTGAATATAAGTCAGTATAACTTAATTCAAATATTTATTAACCAGGTTGCATTTAAATGAAAGTAAAAAAAATAGTATTGTTTATGTTGTCTCCTTGCTTCTTAGCGGTAAGCGCTGCTAATGCTGCGAATTGGGAAGACTCAATTAAAGAAAGCGCGTTTATTTCAGATTCAGAACTTGAACTTTCTACAATCAATATGTGGAAATACTTGAAAACTGAAAACCGCTTTGATAAAGAAGAGCAACGCTACAGAAAGCAAGTTGCTAATGCTTGGGGGCAAAACTTCCAAGCTGATTTCAGATCAGGTTATTTAGGTGGCATTCTAGGATTTGATGTCTCTTATTATGGTGGTATCAAATTAGGTGCAAGTAAAGACTTCGCCTCTCGTGCAATCTTATATAATGATGATGGCGAAGCAAAAGGCTATAACAAAATTGGTCAACGTTTTGCAAAAGTTAAATTCGATTTAGATCCTGTATTAATTAACGGTAAAGCGGGTTGGTTTACTCTGAAAAATACCGGTATTTTTACAAACTCACAGCGTTTATCATTAAACAGCTACAATGGTTATGCAACTAACACTGCAATGGGCGACTGGAGCCTAGATTTACTATTCCTTGACGGTAAAGTAATGCGTCGTGATAGTCCAAATATCGACAGAATGTATTTTAGCGATGGTAATGGCGTTAGACATAATATCGACCATGTGCTGACTGGTGGCATTAACTACAACTCCAAACCGTTAAAAGTATTTTATTTCTATGGTCAAGCGGATGATGTATTCCGTCAACATGGTTTAGAAGCAAAATATAAATTAACCTCAGATGTTACTGTTGGCGGTGTTGTTTATTATCATGATTACGGTAGTGATGGTAAACGTACATTAAGTGATGCCAATAAGGGTAAACGTAACTTTGATAATGACGCATGGCACTTTGCAGGTACTATGGAATGGCGCATTCCAGAGTCACCATGGACGTTACGTACAGGTGTGACATATACCGATGCAGAAAAAGCTAATGGTGTTGGTCAATTTGCTCGTAATCCAATTGGTAATACCCGTGGACGCTTTAACTCACCTGCTTACGCAGATATCGACTATGTACGTGATGGTGAGGTTATGGGTGCATTGGAAGCTGAATACAGAGTTAGCAAAGAACTGTCTGTTGGTGCGCGTACCAACTATAGTGAATTCAGCTATTCTGGCGAAAGATTAAAACAAGGACAGTTTGGTTTATTTAGCTACTGGAAACCAACCGCGAATCTTTCTGTTTCTTTAAGCGGTGGTATCGGCTGGCACCACCAGCAAGAAAACGACTATACCACACCAAAACTTTATGATGGTCACTCACAACGAGCTCACTCATTGTCTGGCTCTATGACAACAACATATCGTTTTAAAATGTAACCTATAGCGTTAATTGAGTTTATTGCTCATATCAGATGCACGACTTGCATACATTGTGAGTCGTGCATAAAAATACAGAGATAGCTGCTCTATCGATTATCGTAAAAGATGGCGTCTATATGCTAACTTACGCTGTTTTTTTATGGTAAACCCATTGTCATGATATTAAACAATACAAGCCTTTCTTAAATAAATTCCTTCCGTTCGACAAAACAGAAAATTCATATCATCTATTATCAATCACACTTTATACTTAAGTTTTAAATGATGCCTAATATTAGGTGTTCACTGGCTATTTTTTTATCAAAATGTAAAGTTATATCGTTTTTAATATTAAATAAGTTAAAAGGCTTGATAAAATCTAAAAAAGCCTTATTTATAAGACAGTTTTAGCAATGTGATAATTAGATAAAATAGGAACAGTATCAATATGATGAGAATTGCTTTATTCCTGTTAACAAACTTAGCCGTTATGTTTGTTTTTGGGATCATCTTATCTTTAACAGGTATACAAGGTCGTAGTGTTCAAGGCTTGATGATCATGGCGGGCTTATTTGGTTTTGGTGGTGCATTCATTTCACTATTAATGTCAAAATGGATGGCATTACGTTCAGTGGGTGGTCAAGTTATTGAAAACCCAACTTCAGAAGTAGAGCGTTGGTTATTAGATACGGTAAGACGACAATCTGAACAAGTCGGTATTAAAATGCCACAAGTAGCAATTTATGATGCACCTGATATTAATGCGTTCGCGACAGGTGCTCGTCGTGATGCGTCGCTGGTGGCCGTGAGTACTGGTTTGTTAGCTAGTATGAGCCGTGATGAAGCAGAAGCGGTTATTGCCCACGAAATTAGCCATGTCGCTAATGGTGATATGATAACCATGACCTTACTGCAAGGTGTTGTGAATACCTTCGTTATCTTTATTTCTCGTATCATCGCTCAATTTGTTGCTAACTTTATTTCTAATGATGAAGAGAGCGAAAATAGCAATGGAAACCCATGGGTCTATATGGGAGTTTCAATGGTTCTGGAAATTGTATTCGGTATTCTTGCCAGCATTATTACAATGTGGTTCTCTCGTTATCGTGAGTTCCATGCGGATGCTGGTTCTGCAAAGCTTGTTGGCCGTGAGAAAATGATAGCTGCATTACAACGTTTGAAAACGAGTTACGAGCCGCAAGAAGAAAGTAGCATGATGGCTTTCTGTATTAATGGCCGTAATAAGTCATTCAGCGAGTTATTTTTATCTCACCCGCCATTAGATAAGCGTATTGAAGCACTGCGCAATGGTGAGTATCTGAAATAAGATTGAGATTTTAATCGCCAACTCTCAAAAAATTAAAGCGCTCAATATGAAAGTATTGGGCGCTTTCTATTTGTGAAGAATAGGGCTTTAATCTAAATATTCGCCAAAGTATGTCACCACTTTTTCCTCATCAATTTTAAGGCTGCCTTTCCAGCCTGCCCACGGCATTTCCATATCAGAGCGACCTTTTGTGTTATTAAGTTGGTTTTCTGCAATGGTAATATCGCCGAAATTAGCCCAATGATCCAAAGATAATGGAATATACGCATTGGGAATAACACCAACTAAGGCAAGTGAGTGCAAAATACCTCGTTTGGTATATTTATCACCAGAAATTAATTTAGCTTCATTTAACCGCTTTTCAAACTTACCCGGAGTTTCATCTTCTGGAGATTGGCGTAATAAATGGAGTAATTGCTTAAAGATCTCTTTATCTGCGGATGTTGGACTGACTGGCGCGACGGTCAGTAGATGTTTTAAATTTAAGTAAGCATAAGAGGGATTGCCCGTATAAGAATTACCATAATAGAGGCAATATTGAAAATAGCTGTCATTAATATGTTTTTGTTGATCCCCATCACTACAAACCCAACAGCAGGCATATTGAGGTTTTTCTTCATAATTATGTAATGGCAAATTTTGTAATTTATGAAAAGCCCCTAGAACAGAGCGACCTCTAAGATAACTGCCTCCAACACCTGCAACAAAAGCATCTAAGCAACGCTTTTGGGTGAGTAATGGATTATTCTTTAAGCTATTTAATTTCGAAATAACATCAGTGTGATCAGCAAATTTTTCTATGATATTAGGTTGCCAATTGGACTCAGACAACAAGGCTTTTTCTTTTTCTGACAGGATATCAAGGGAATACAGTGAAACCTGACGTTCTGGATTATATTGACTATTTTCATATTTATAGAGTTTACGTAAAACTCGCATCATTTTTTGCACGATTTTACCTTGTTATATTTATAAGTTTTTTATTGATATCGGTGAATTAAATAGATAGAAGATACGTAACTTAATATAGATACAAAAAAAGCCAGTTCAAATGAACTGGCTTTATCAATAGAGGTAGATAACGTTTATTTTACGGTAAGCTCAGTTTCTTCATCTTGGTTGAAGACAGCTTTGTCCGTTTGTCCCATAATTTGGCTGGTAATTGTACCCGCTGTCATGGAGCCACTAACGTTTAATGCTGTACGTCCCATATCAATTAACGGTTCTACTGAGATTAACAGGGCAACTAATGTCACTGGTAAGCCCATGGCAGGTAAAACGATAAGGGCTGCAAATGTTGCACCACCACCCACGCCAGCAACACCAGCAGAGCTAACAGTTACGATAGCCACTAAAGTTGCGATCCACATTGGATCTAATGGGTTAATTCCCACGGTAGGCGCAACCATAACAGCTAACATCGCAGGGTAAATACCCGCACAACCATTTTGACCAATTGTTGTACCAAAAGACGATGAGAAGCTTGCGATAGATTCAGGTACACCAACACGTTTAATTTGAGTTTCAATATTTAACGGAATACTTGCAGCACTTGAGCGGCTTGTAAATGCAAATGCTAATAAAGGCCCCGCTTTTTTGAAGAATTTAATAGGGTTTAAACCCGTGAAGCTGACCAGTAATCCATGAACAACAAACATTAAGCCAATAGCAACATAAGAGGCAACAACAAAGCTTCCTAATTGAATGATGTCGTGCATATTTGAGCTTGCAACAACCTTAGTCATTAGAGCCATTACACCATAAGGTGTTAACATCATAACAATACGAACCAGCTTCATGATCCATGATTGTAGGCAATCAATCGCGGCTAAAACTTTCTCACCACGAGGCTGGTCTTCTTTGAGTAATTTCAATGCAGCCATGCCTAAGAAAGTTGCAAAGATAACAACGCTAATAATCGATGTTGAGCTTGCACCTGTTAAATCAGCAAATGGATTTTTAGGAATAAATGACAAAATAAGCTGTGGCATCGTTAAGTCAGAAACTTTGCCCATGTAATTTTGTTCAAGCGCAATTAAGCGCTGTGCTTCTTGTTCACCTTGTACTAAGCCTTCTGCTGTTAAGCCAAATAGGTTAGCAATAACAATACCGATTAAGGCAGAAATAGCTGTGGTAAATAACAGTGTACCAATAGTGAGACCACTGATTTTTCCTAGTGATGATGCTTGATGCAAACGAGCTACAGCACTAAGAATAGAGGCAAATACTAATGGCATAATGATCATTTGTAACAGCTGTACATAGCCATTGCCCACGATATTAAACCAAAGAATAGATTCTTTAATAATAGGATCGTGTGAGTCATAAAATGCGTGTAGCGCTAGTCCAAAAGCGACACCAAAAACTAAACCAACAAGAACTTTCTTTGAAAGGCTCCACTGACGTTGACTTAATTTAGCCAAGATGAGTAATAGCACAACAAAGACGAGTACGTTAATGATTAACGGAAAATTCATCTTAACTCTCCAACGAGATCTTTATTTATATAATTTCAACGATTGTATGCGATATGAGTTCTTAGGTAATAAGAAAGGATATAACAGCATCAATTCGTTATATGGTAACAGGATTGTTAATAACTTTTTATAATTAATTATTATTTTATATAATCGTTTGGTTATAAAAACAAGGAAAGTAGGAATAAAAAGATGTAAGAATTTATAAATAAATAGAAAAATGTAGGGTTTTGTCAGGGTGTGTTAAAAATTAGTGCGCTTATCGTGGTACATCTGTAACCAGTTGTTGACTTGCGAAGGCAGTGTAACAGTAAGGTGTGGAGGTAAAAAAAGTGCGCCAACAAGGATCAAAACAGAGATAAATCTCTCGCCTTTTTTATTATTCTTTTTACCTAAAATAGGTAATGCAAAACGCATTTTTAAAGGCCACAAAAAAGGAACGCCAGCGGGAGTTAACATATCTGCAATGAGATGACTAAGATAACCCAATAAAAGGGCATGGAAGATATCGGCAGAAATATCCCAACGTGGTGAAACTTGGGTTTCCCACAAAATAGCTAAACCACAAAACGCAAGTAAACTATGCGTAAAACCTCTATGACCACAGAGCTTTGATAGCGGCAGAGAAATAATACGGAATAATCGCCCAAGAATAGAGCCAGGGTGATCTAAATCAGGAAGAAGTGAGCCTAATAAGACAGCAGGGATCATGTGAAACCAATCACCATCAGCAAGAGCTGGTGTTATTTCAAGCTTCTGTGCTAACACAAGTGTTGCCACAGAAAAAAGTAGATGTCCTTCTGCTGTCATTCCATATCTGTTCGTTTGCTGTTCATTTATACAGTAATGAAGTATAAAAGGTTTTGACGATAACTAACAGACAAAAAAGATAAAAATTGTCTTAAATATTAAGGAATAACGGGAGTATTTTATTTGATTGATTTAAAAATGATCGAATTTAGGATAAGAAACTAAAAAGTAAGACAACAGCGAATGGCAGTAAGCAAAATATATAAGAGGAATACTTAAAAGTAGAAAATGGCTCGCGAGGCGATAAACATTAAAAATAGAACAAAAAGGATATCTGACAAGGCAAGATATCCTTTTTATTTATGGAAATTAGCCGAATAAATGCAGTTGTGTTAGCTCATTGAGTGATGCAATTTTTACATCAGCTAAGCCCCATTGTTTATCATTAAATTGTTCTGTTGCTGGTACAACGATAGAGCGCATTCTTGCACCTTTACAAGCAATCATACCATTGCGAGAATCTTCTAATGAGACACAGTGGATAGGATCAAGATTAAGTGCTTTAGCTGCGTTTAGATAAACCTCAGGGTGTGGTTTGCTGTGTGGTAATTCATCAGCAGACACGACGGCTGAGAAGTAATGACGAATATTAAACAACTCAAGTACACGCTCAAGCATAAAATCAGGAGATGCTGAAGCAAGTGCAATTTTTAACCCTGATGATTTGCAAAGTTCTAAGGCATGTTCAACACCTGGTAATAGTGGCTTTGTTTCTTCAACCAATTTGACAACACGAGAAACCATTTTTTGTTTTGCTTCTTGTTTTGAAACGCCTTGCCAAGGTGATGCTCTATACCATAAATCAATGACTTCATTTATTCTTAACCCAACCATATCGGGCATTGCCGATGCAAGGGATAAATCGACGCCTAATTCAGCAAAGACCTCATGTTCTGCTTGCTGCCAAAATGGTTCAGAGTCGATTAATAAACCATCCATATCAAATATTGCAGCTTCAATAGGAAATTTAAAAGACATGTTACTCTCCATAAATAAGGTCTATGTTGTCGAGTGGCGATTGTAGCAAGAGTTACAAGGAAAATCTTTTTAATCAGTTTCTTATTTATTTTGTAAAATAAATAGAGAGAATAGCTACTATTAATTTATTGTCGTATTAGCCGTTAATTAGACTACGATAAACAAAACAGATAAATATTGACGAATTCTACTAGTGAGGATGTGATGAGTTATCAATATGCAGGATTGTATGCCATTTTAAAGCGTGTACTTGGCTGGCTTATTTTTATTCCTGCCTTTATTTCGACAGCCGTATCATTGACAGGATTGGCTGCAATACAACGCCCAAGTGGTGATGGTGTAAATGCCGTAATTAATGACTTTTTTCGTGTATTAGCGGAAATGGTGCAATTTAACACACCTTTTTTAGGTTTTTTCTGGAGAAATTCACCTATCCCTAATACTCAAATGGGGTTTAGCCAAGAAAATATCACTTTTTTTGTCATTTTTCTTTTTATGTTTATTGGTTTAGCATTCAGCGCATCAGGATTACGAATTTATCGCCAAGTGAAATATTTGAAAGAAAATATACAAGATCAGCTTATTATCGAACGCGCAATGAAAAGTGGTGTGACGGCTGAGGAGTTGCAACAAAATATCAAATTACCGCGACATACTATCTTTACTCAAATTATGGTGCTTTATCTGTCACCTTTGGTTGTTATTGCAATAGGTTATTTCTTGATGAAATTTTTAGGATGGTAATACTGCTTTAAAGTGAACGAGGACGGTTCATTGATATTAACTGAAGGGAAAAATAAACCTCGCACAACCGAATCTGGCGAGGTTATATTTTTTAGTTTATGTATCTTGTCTCAGAGCTACTTCACACTTTTCCTATTAAGGTGTTGCTAATAGGTCATCAATTATTTTTCTGACTTCTAAATAATTTTCTTCGCCCCCAAATAAATTACAACGGTTGAGGAAGAAATAGAGTTGGTAAATAGGCTGACGTGATAAAAACTTATCTGATAATGGCCAAACGCTTTGATAACCATCGAAAATATTTGCAGGCACTGCTGTGCAAAGTGGTAACATCGCGATATCACACTCTCGATCTCCCCAATAACAAGCAGGATCGAATACCGTACCTTCTGATTGACCAATCGCAGCACAGTTTTTAGGCCATAAGTTGCCGTGAAGCAGAGAGGGTTGTGGATTATGATCAGCAAGGCGATGATTGATGATTTGAATTATCTCGTCGATATCCCCAAAAATCATGCCTTTCTCAGAAGCTAGTTGTAGCTGAAAACCAATACGTTTTTCTGAATAAAAGTGATTCCAGCGTTTTTCCCAGCTATTGAGTTGAGGTGTTGTATCGATTTGGGTGTCGAAATCAAAGCCATAGCTAGGTTGATCTTCCCACTGATGTAGTCTTGCTAGTTGTTGTCCAAAACAGTAGGCGCTATGAGGTGTAAATGGTTGAACAGGCAAAAATTCAAGGAGTAGAAAACTGGCATCTTTACTATTACCGATACCAAGAACCCGAGGTGTTCGAATGGTTTGACTTTTTGCCAACATTTCGAGTTGTTCTGCTTCATTTTTAAAATTAGGCAGAAATTCACGCAAATTAGATTTCACAAAAACTGGCGTTTCACCATAATAAATTTTCCATGTATGATGAATATCGCCACTAGAAAGGTGGATTTTTTCGTTTATCTTTGCTGAAAATCCTAAGTTTGATTCCAGTAAACGACCTATATTCTGCCACATACTTACACCTCGCAAAGTTGTTTACTTAGTAGACCCAAATAAAATAATAACGAGCGATGTTTATACTATGACAATAACACTTTAATTAAACCAATAAAGTATAAAGCTAAAAAACGGGATGATTATCCCGTTTTTGCTAAGATAAAGAATATTATCAGGCGTTAGCGGGTTTTGTTTGTCGCTTTATTTTTGCCAATTTTATCTGATTACAGAGTAACGCAATAATAAAGAATACAGCTTGCGTTAGCACAATACATGGGCCTGTTGCTCCATCAATATGGAAACTAATAAATGTCCCTATAACGCTAGATGCGACAGAAAATACAATTGCTAACATAATCATGCGTGAAAAACTGCGTGTTAATAAATACGCGGTGATCCCCGGTGAAATAAGCATGGCGACAACTAAAATAATCCCAACAGCCTGCATTGAAGCAACAATAGTTAATGCCAAAATAGACAACAATCCATAGTGCAATAATGTGACAGGTAAACCAACAATCCTTGCTTGGTTAGGATCAAAGCAATAAAGCATAAAATCTTTTTGCTTAACAAGCATAATAGTGATGGTGATTACACAGATAATACTAATTTGAGTTAATACATCAGGTGTAATGCCTAAAATATTACCAAATAAAATATGCATTAAATGTTGGTCTGTATCGACACTGGCAAAAATGACCAAACCCACTGCAAACATACCTGAGAACACAATTCCCATCACAGTATCTTCTTTAATGCGACTGTGATCTTTTAAATAACCCGTGGCAAAAGAGCAAAATAGACCTGAAAGAAAGGCGCCTACTGTTAACGGGATTGCGGTGACATAAGCAAGAACAACTCCGGGTAAAACAGCGTGAGAGATTGCATCTCCCATCAAAGACCAGCCTTTTAATACCATATAGCAAGATAAAATTGCACAGGCGATACCTATGATAATGGCTGCAATAATAGCGCGTTGCATAAACGGGTATTGAAAAGGCTCAATGAAAAACTCCATCAACTCATTCATAGTTTCACCTCTTCTGGTTTTGTTGATCCTTTATGCTGATGAGATTGTGTGATCAACTGTTGTGAACTCTGACGAGCACGACGGCGAGCGGCTAACATACCGTGTTTAGGGGCAAATAAGAAAGCCAACAAAAAGAGTGATGTTTGCATTGTGACAATCACACCACCTGTTGCACCATTAAAGAAGTAGCTAAGATAAGCGCCTACTGCACTTGTGATTGTGCCGATACAGATAGCAATAATGGCAAGTCGTTTGAATTGGTCTGTGAGTAAATAAGCCGTTGCACCAGGAGTCACTACCATAGCAATGACAAGAATGGCGCCAACAGTTTGAAGAGCCGCAACAGTACATGCGCTCAAAAGAGTAAAAAAGATAATTTTTAATTTTAGTGGCGATAAGCCGATTGATTTTGCATGAACTTCATCAAAAAAAACCACCAGCAAGTCTTTCCAAATACAAAATAAAACTAAGAAAGAGACACCTGTAATAATCACAACTTGCCATACATCTTCATCAGCAATACCTAAAATATTTCCGAGAATGATGGTCTGAACGTTGACGGCTGTCGGTTTAAGCGAAACCAGCAACAGGCCAAAGGCAAAAAAAGTGGAGAAAATAAAACCAATAACGGCATCTTCACGAAGGCGTGTGATATGACGAATAAATGTCATTGATAATGCGGCAAGCAAACCCGTAAAAAAAGCACCGACTGCATAAGGCAAACCTAATATATAAGCCCCCGCAACACCGGGAACAACTGAGTGGGAAAGGGCATCTCCCATTAACGACCAACCTTTCAAAATAAGATAGGATGAAAGAAAAGCGCAGACAGCACCGACTAAGGCACTCACCCAAATTGCTTTCACCATATAGTTATATTCAAAAGGTTGTAGGAGTAAATCTAGCATGGCTAATCTCCTTGTTTGCGCTGGCTTTGGTGCGCTGGAGTGTGTTCTTCTTGATGACCATAAAAGACAGCAGCACGTTCATCATCGGTAATGACAGTGAGTGAACGAGGATCGTCATCATCATGAAGATCAGAACCCGATAGGCTAATGTGACGTAAAACACCACCAAATGCGTGCTCTAAGTTTTTCTGTGTAAATGTCGTTTCAGTTGGACCACTGTCTAACACTGTTCTATTGATTAAAATAACGTGGTCACAAAATTCAGGTACACTTCCCAAGTTATGAGTTGAAACTAAAACTAAGTGGCCTTCTTCGCGCAAATTGCGCAGCAGCTCGATAATGGCATTTTCTGTTTTAACATCGACACCAGTAAAAGGTTCATCGAGTAATAAAACAGTACCTTCTTGAGCCATTGCTCGAGCTAAGAAAACACGTTTTTTCTGACCGCCAGAAAGTTCACCAATTTGGCGATGCCCTAAGCCTGACAAGCCAACGCGTTCTAATGATGCTTCAACAACTTCATGGTCACGTTTTGAAGGAATACGAAAAAATCCCATTTTTCCATAACGCCCCATCATTACAACATCAGAAACGAGGACGGGAAAATTCCAGTCAACTTCTTCTGTTTGTGGAACATAGGCGATCATATTTTGTTTTAACGCCTGCTGGATTGGGCTACCGTTTAACGTCACTTTTCCTTTAGAGGGCTTTACCAGCCCCATAATGGTTTTAAATAGTGTGGATTTACCACTACCATTGATACCCACTAGGGCACAAATAGTACCACCAGTGATAGAGAAACTTGCATCGAAAATAGCCGTATGACCGTTGTTGTAAGTCACTGTGGCATTATCAACAGTCAACGTAGGATTAGCTTTTATATTGTTCATTGCCCAAATCCTTTCGCAATTGTATCTACTGTAATAGTAATCAAATCAATATAAGTAGGAACTTCGCCACCTTCAGCGGAAAGTGAGTCAACATAAAGAACACCACCGTATTTTGCGCCAGTTTCTTTACTTACTTGTTTAGCTGGCTTATCTGAAATTGTACTTTCACTAAAGACAACAGGGATCTTGTGTTCTCTAACGGTATCAATCACATATTTAACCTGCTGTGGTGTGCCTTGTTCTTCTGCATTGATGGGCCATAAATAAACTTCTTTAAAGCCATAGTCATTAGTTAAATAGCTGAATGCACCTTCACTGGTCACTAACCAACGCGCTTCTTGTGGAATACGGGATAGTCTTTCTCTTAATGGTGCGTCAAGCTGTTTAATTTTTTCTGCGTAGCGTGCCGCATTTTGATTATAAATAGCCGCATTATCGGGATCGTGTTCAACAAGTGCCTTGCGAATATTTTCAATATAAATTAATGCATTATTCGGTGACATCCACGCATGTGGGTTAGGATTGTTTTTGTAAGCACCTTCCCTAATTGCCATTGGTGTGATGCCTTCAGTGACAACAACTGCAGGTACGTTACGTAACTCATTAAAAAAGCGTTCAAACCAACGTTCAAGGTTTAAGCCATTCCATAAGATAAGATCAGCCTTTTGAGCTTTTACAATATCTTTAGGAGTAGGTTGGTAATCGTGAATTTCAGCGCCAGGTTTTGTGATTGATTCGACAATAGCTGCATCTCCAGCTACATTTTGAGCGATATCTTGAATGATAGTAAATGTGGTGACGACTTTTAGTTTATCTTTTGCTTGTGTAGGTGCTGTTAAAAATACGGATGCCATAAGGCATAAAGCCGTAAGTGAAAGTTTGTTTACAGAGCGAAATATATCCATATTATTATTGCCTTATAGTTGCAGAGTTATTTTCTCAATTGATAATGATTATCAATATCATTTCAAAAAAGTCAAGTTATCTCTGTGTAAAAAGCTTCATTTGATAACGACCAGAAATAAGATAACAACATGTATTCCAATAAATGTTAAGTAGATTGTCGAGTTTTGTCACAAAAATTAACAATAGTTCGTAACTATTTGTGTAAAAGGTTATTTTTATTACGTATAAAAATACACTTTCCCTTATTAATCCAATGTGGATTATGTCTCTACAGTTTTTATCGCTACCTTTCAATATCGCTTTTACATTGCATTTAACGCACGTTATTTATTAAAAAATAAGCAATAACACAATATAAACCTGCTATGGCTAGATTCTATTCTGATTAATATATTTGGGAGATAATATTGTGAATAGGATAGATTTGAGATAAAACGCACACACTAGAAGTCGTAATAGATTGATTTATTTCTCATGTTTTGCCATATTTTAGCATGCATTTTTGCATGAAAATAGAATAATATATCTATAAATCATTGATATATAAAACATGTCTTCGTACAACCCTTTATGCAAAAGGATAAAACGTGAAAGTAAACATCATCTTTTCTTTGGCAATTTTGCTTCTTGCTGGTTGTGCTGATCATGCTCGTCAACCTGTTCAAAAAGAAACATCACGATTCTTAAGCCAAAAACCAGTAGAGAACCGCGTTAATAATGCTTCAATTTCAACGGCACAATGGAAATCAACACCTTTTGATAACCATATACAGCAAGCATCAAGCCGTTACGATGTTGATGAAACATTAATTAAGGCGATTATCCAAGTTGAATCAAACTTTAGACCTGAAGTTATTAGCAAATCAAATGCAGTTGGATTAATGCAAATTAAAGCATCAACTGCGGGAAGAGATGTTTACCAAAATAGAGGTAAGGCAGGGCAGCCAACAACTGCTCAACTAAAAGATCCCGCCATTAATATCGATTTGGGTACAGCTTATATTCAATTATTAAGAGAGCGCCACCTTGTTGGTATTGCCGATCCTGAAACTCTTTATTACGCCACTATCCTTGCTTATGTGAATGGCGCAGGCGCTTTATTAAGAACATTTGATAAAGATAGAGATAATGCCATCGCTAAAATTAATTCAATGAGTGCGGATGATTTTTATCGTTATGTCGAAAAAAATCATCCAGCTTCTCAAGCGCCGCGTTATTTAGCAAAAGTGAGAGCGGCTTACCATGCAGGTGATAATTAATCTGGCAAATTAGCAGCGGCTTGAGCCTGTTTTAATAAAGCTGGCAAATCAGCAATAATTTCAAGAACGCCATTGATCATAAACTGAACGCCCATACAGATTAATAAAAATCCCATTACGCGAGAAATAGCGTCAATACCGCTGTGGCCTAAATACTTCATAATGCTGGTGGAGCCGCGAAGTGATACCCAAACAATAACGCTAATTAAAAAGAAGCTTGTCACAGGGGCGATATACAATACCCATTGTGCAATATCAGTACGTGAGGGAATTGAAGCCGCCGTACTGATTATCATTGCAATTGTTCCGGGGCCTGCGGTACTTGGCATTGCTAAAGGAACAAAGGCAATATTAGGCTCTTTGGGATTACGATGTGGATTGTTATCGTCTGAAATAGGATCATCGACATTAGGTGTATTTGGAAACAGCATACTAAAGCCAATAAAGGCAACTATCATTCCGCCTGCAATACGAAGACCGGGGATCGAAATACCAAAGGTTGTCATTATGATCCGTCCCGCATAGAACGCGATGGTCATAATAAGGAAAATATACACACATGCCATTAAGGATTGTTGATTACGTTGTTCCTTTGTCATATTGCCTGAAAGGCCAAGCCAAAGAGCAACAGTCGTTAATGGATTAGTTAAAGGCAAAAGCAAAATAAGACCAAGACCGATAGCCTGAAAAAACTGGTAAACAGAGTGCATGGAATATAAAAGCTCCCAATAACAGGTAATTAAGGAGTAATTATGATAACAAATTAAACGAGATAAAAGTTATTTTCCTCGTAATATTCTTAATGTTTATTAGTATTTTTTCATAAGCCATTCTAAATGCATTTTTACCGATCCCCAGTCATAATCAGTAATGCTATAAACGCAAGTATCTCTTTTTTGTCCCGTCGTCGTTAATCTATGATTACGTAAAATACCATCCAGTTTTGCACCAAGTCGTTCAATCGCTCTACGGCTAGTTTGATTTAATATATGAGTACGAAATTCAACAGCAATGCATTGCAAGTCTTCTAAGGCATATTTAAGTAAGAGATATTTAGCTTCTGTGTTTATTCCTGTTCTTTGTACTTCTTTGGTATACCACGTTGAACCAATTTCTAATCTTGGAGTTTGGCTATCAATATTCATAAAGGTTGTTATGCCAACCACACGGCTATTAGCTTTAGAAATAATGGTAAAAGGTAACATTAATCCTTTTTGTTGTAACTGAAGTTTATGCTCAATATCGTGTTGTAATTCTGTTACTGAAGGAACGGTGGTATACCAAAGCTCATCGGGTCTATCTTTTTCAATTAGTTCATAGAGTTCTGAGTAGTGTTCCATACTTAGGGGCACTAAACGCACAAGTTTTCCTTCTAATGTTGTCCACTCTGTTATTTTTTTCATCATAAATATTCTCTGGGGGGAATAAAAACATATTTCTTAAGAATACTTTTTATACATAACAAATTTATGAATTGATATGGTTATTTAAAAAGTTATTAAAAAGTAGATAAATTTCAGAATGATGAAAATAGAGAAAAAAGAGTGTGAGTGACTCTTTCTCAACAGAGAATGACTGTCTCGCCACAGGTGAGCCAGCATCATGCGTGTTAATCTATAATTCAGTAATAGTGATATAACCATAAACACAATAGATTGGTAAAAAAATGACAGATTTAATTGAATGGGATGATTTTTTACGAGTAGAAATGAGAGTAGGAACGATTATTAGCGCAGAAATAAATAAAAAAGCGAATAAACCTGCTTATGTTATGGAAGTTGATTTAGGTGAATTAGGTATAAAGCGTTCAAGTGCTCAAATTACGGTAAACTATACACCTGAAGAGCTTGTGGGACGTCGTATTTTATGTGTATGTAATTTTCCAGTTAAACGCATTGCAGGTATAAAATCTGAAGTTTTAATTACAGGGGCACCTGATGAAACAGGAGCAATTGTATTGACTGAGTTTAACTTACCTTTACCAAATGGCTCGCGTTTAGCGTAAATAAGTATCTTGATAAGACACTCTTAAATAGTGATGTTCGGCTGAGTTTTGATATAGTAATTATTCAATAGCAGGATGGATATAAAGGAGTGTCTTTTGTTATTACCTCAATTGCATTTGCGATGTTATACACAAGAGACGGTATCTCATCAGCATGATAATTTATGGCAGATTATTTTCGGGCTTTCGGGTTCGATGGAAGTTAATTTCAATCGAGAAGATTTTCTGATTTCCAATCAAAACTGTTTGATTATCCCTCCAACTATTCATCATGCCTTTTCAGGCAATATAGATAATAAAAATCTTATTCTAGAACTCCCTGCAACGTCTCAATGGCAATTAAGTGAGAAAGGTGGACAATTTGTGTTATCACCAGCAGCCATTGGTTTATTAGAGTGGCTACATCAATATCCTCAACCTCCAGATCAATATTCAACGATCACACGCTTATTACTCGCTCAAATGAAAATACAAAAAGGTTGGCGCGATAGTTTGGATGCTTGGTTAGTGAATAAATTACATACACCATTAACCACATATGATATTGCTTGCGCTTTTAATACGTCAGTGAGTACGTTACAACGAAAAATGAAAGCAGAGGTGGGAGTATCTGTGATGCAATATGTCACTCAACAGCGACTTAGCAAAGCCGCTGAATTATTAAAATACACATCAGTAAATATTGAAAATATTGCTTTAGTTGTAGGATATGACTCGCATTCTGCTTTTAGTCAGGCATTTCGCCAATACTTTAATAAAAGTCCTACTGAGTATCGACAAGATTAAGCCATTACACCACTTTATTTCCTGTTGAATAAACTCGAGGGCATAATTTATCGAAGGCGAGTGTGAATAAATAGGTATAGACAAAGAAGAACACTAATATAGTGATTTCCATACTAATTGCTTTGATAAAACCCACGTTATACCACCACATATAAAGTGGAATGGTAAAGAAGAACAGACCTAATTCAAAACTTATTGCATGAGTAAGCCGTACCATAACTGTACGCTTTTTGATTTTTAGTTTTGATTCAATCAATTCAAAGAAAGAATTAAAAATATAATTCCAAATCAAGGCAATAACAGAAACAGCGATTGCAACGGGTAGTGAATTATGTGATTGGCTTTGGCTTAATATCGCTAGTAAAACAGTGCTTAATAAAATCGCAAGAGTTTCAAAGGTAATGGCATAGACTAATTTACGAGAGCGGGGCTTTAGATAAAACACGTTACACACCTTTATATTAACAATGAAGATTCTGGTCCGCCCCAGAGAATGTTATTTTAAAAGCCACGGTTTCCGCTTGCTCGTTATGGTAGTCAAATTAAAGAAAAAATTCTATCTATCTCCCTGTATTAAAAAAAGAGATGTTAAAATTACCGATGAGATAAATGTATAAATCTTTATAGTCTGTGATAATATCCCCCCTGAGTTACGATAAGGCTCAGTGATGCTATGGATATTTATAAAATAAATATGTGTACATAACTGTGTGCAAACCTCGCGAGGTAAAGTGAGAAATTGTCGTAACGTACTGAATATATATGAAATAAAAAGCTTACAAGTGATCTTGCGTATGGGTCACCACTGTAAATAAGGATTTTAAATGCCAATTATTACTCTTCCTGACGGAAGCCAACGTCAATTTGAAAATGCAGTTTCTGTCATGGATGTCGCTGCAGATATCGGTCCTGGACTTGCGAAAGCATGTATTGCAGGCCGTGTTAATGGTGAGCTGGTAGATGCTTGTGAATTAATCGAACATGATGCAAATCTGGCGATTATCACCGCAAAAGATGATGAAGGTCTTGAAATTATTCGTCACTCTTGTGCCCACTTATTGGGACATGCAATTAAACAATTATGGCCACACACCAAAATGGCGATTGGTCCTGTTATTGAAAATGGATTCTACTACGATGTCGATTTAGACCATTCGCTAACACAGGAAGATTTAGACACTCTAGAAAAACGCATGCTAGAGTTGGCGAAAACAGATTATGACGTTATTAAAAAACGCGTAAGCTGGGCTGAAGCTCGTGAAACATTTGTTTCTCGTGGTGAAGACTATAAAGTTGCTATTCTTGACGAAAATATTAGCCAAGATTCTCAACCAGGTCTTTATCATCACCAAGAATATGTTGATATGTGCCGTGGACCACACGTTCCAAACATGCGTTTCTGTCATAACTTCAAATTACAGAAAATCGCAGGTGCATATTGGCGCGGTAACAGCGATAATAAAATGCTACAACGCATTTATGGTACAGCTTGGGCTGATAAGAAACAGTTAAAAGCTTACTTAGATCGCTTAGAAGAAGCGGCTAAACGTGACCACCGCAAAATTGGTAAACAGCTTGATTTATATCATATGCAAGAAGAAGCGCCTGGTATGGCTTTCTGGCATAATGATGGCTGGACTATTTTCCGTGAGTTAGAAACATTTGTACGTTGTAAATTAAAAGAATATGATTACCAAGAAGTAAAAGGTCCATTTATGATGGATCGTGTTCTTTGGGAAAAAACAGGTCACTGGGAAAACTACAAAGAAAACATGTTCACAACATCTTCAGAGAACCGTGAATATTGTATCAAACCAATGAACTGCCCAGGTCACGTACAAATCTTCAAACAAGGTTTACGTTCTTACCGTGATTTGCCATTACGAATGGCTGAATTCGGTAGTTGTCATCGTAATGAACCATCAGGTGCATTGCATGGTTTAATGCGTGTTCGTGGCTTTACACAAGATGATGCGCATATCTTCTGTACTGAAGAACAGATTTTAAGTGAAGTAAATGACTGCATCAAATTGATTTATGATGTATATTCTACTTTTGGATTTGAAAAAATCGTTGTTAAGCTGTCTACTCGCCCAGAAAAACGTATCGGTGAAGATGCATTATGGGATGTTGCTGAAGCAGACTTAGCAAAAGCCTTAACTGATAACAATATTGAATTTGAATATCAGCCAGGCGAAGGGGCGTTTTATGGTCCTAAAATAGAATTTACACTTTACGATTGTTTAGATCGTGCATGGCAGTGTGGTACAGTACAATTAGACTTCTCACTACCAGGTCGTTTAGGCGCATCTTATGTCGCCGAAAACAACGAGCGTAAAGTACCTGTTATGTTACACCGAGCAGTGCTGGGATCCTTAGAACGTTTTATTGGTATTCTGACAGAAGAATACGCAGGATTCTTCCCAACTTGGTTAGCACCACAGCAGGTTGTCGTGATGAATATCACGGATGGACAGGCTGATTATGTACAAAAACTCGTCAAAGAATTGCAAGATGCCGGAATTCGTGCAAAAGCAGACTTGAGAAATGAGAAGATTGGCTTTAAAATTCGTGAACATACTTTACGTCGTGTTCCGTACATGCTTGTCTGTGGAGATAAAGAAGTTGAATCAGGCAAAGTGGCGGTTCGTACTCGTCGAGGAAAAGACCTTGGCAGTATCGACGTTAACGAATTTAAAGAAAAGCTTCTGCAAGAAATTAGAAGCAGAAGTCTTCATCAGTTGGAGGAATAAGGTATTAAAGGCGGAAAAAGAATTCAATCAACGCGTCAGAATCGCATCAATGGTGAGATTCGCGCTCATGAAGTTCGTTTAACAGGTTTAGATGGCGAACAGATTGGAGTTGTTAGTCTGAAAGAGGCTCTTGAGAAAGCCGAGGAAGCAGGTGCTGATTTAGTTGAAATTAGTCCTAATGCCGAGCCGCCGGTTTGTCGTATTATGGACTACGGCAAATTCCTCTATGAGAAAAGTAAGACTCTCAAAGAACAGAAAAAGAAACAAAAAGTTATTCAGGTTAAGGAAGTTAAATTCCGTCCTGGTACAGATGAAGGCGACTATCAGGTCAAACTACGCAACCTGATTCGTTTTCTTGAAGATGGCGATAAAGCCAAAGTCACACTGCGTTTCCGTGGTCGTGAAATGGCACACCAACAAATCGGTATGGAAATGCTTAACCGTATCCGTGAAGATTTGGATGAACTGGCTGCTGTTGAATCTTTCCCTAATAAGATTGAAGGGCGTCAGATGATCATGGTGTTAGCGCCGAAGAAGAAATAGTCGGGCAATTCAAGTAATAGCGTCAGCCTTTAAAGGCTGATTGCTATTCGCCTTATTATTTTATGTTATTAACAATGCGAAGTGGATTATAGAAATGCCAAAGATTAAAACAGTACGCGGCGCAGCTAAGCGCTTTAAAAAAACTGCTGGTGGTGGCTTCAAGCGCAAACATGCTAACCTCCGTCACATTCTGACTAAAAAGTCAACTAAGCGTAAACGTCATTTACGTCCAAAAGGCATGGTCTCTAAAGGAGATTTAGGTCTGGTCGTAGCTTGCTTACCATACGCATAAGTATCACTTTTTTAACAGAATATAGACATTTAGGAGTTTAATATGGCTCGTGCTAAACGTGGTGTTATCGCCCGTGCTCGTCACAAGAAAATTTTAAAGCAAGCTAAAGGTTATTACGGTGCACGTTCTCGTGTATATCGTGTAGCTTTCCAGGCTGTTATCAAAGCTGGTCAATATGCGTACCGTGACCGTCGTCAGAAAAAACGTCAGTTCCGTCAGCTGTGGATCGCGCGTATCAACGCAGCAGCTCGTCAGAACGGTATGTCTTATAGCCGTTTCATCAATGGACTGAAAAAAGCATCCATTGAAATCGACCGTAAGATTCTGGCTGACATCGCTGTATTCGACAAAGTAGCATTCGCTGCTTTAGTTGAAAAAGCGAAAGGTGCTCTGGCTTAATTATTATTAAGCAATGGAAGAGGGAGTTTTCTCCCTCTTTTATTTTGTCTAAATTTGTGGCTTAATGATATAAATTCAATAAGTTAATATTTTAAGAGACATTATCAATGTTAAATATCGCTTTTTTCCGTTTCTTTTTTTACTTTAGCGCCTAATTCAAGAGGGCTTTTGCGCGTAAGAAAAGAAACGAAAAGTAGCGCCTGAGCCTCCAATATGGAGGCTTTTTTGTTTTCAGATCTCAATACTGGGTTAGAAACCAAAAAGGGCAATTTTATTCGTCATCATTGATAACAACTAATAGACCTCATCAGGTCAAAGGAAGAGGAAACGATGCCACATCTCGCTGAACTCGTTGCTCAAGCTAAAGCAGCTATCGAAGAGGCACAGGATGTTGCTGCGCTGGATTCGGTTCGTGTTGAATACTTGGGGAAAAAAGGTCATTTAACGCTTCAGATGTCCACGCTGCGCGACTTACCCGCGGAAGATCGTCCAGCTGCAGGGGCTGTCATTAATCAGGCTAAACAAGAGGTTCAGCAAGCGCTGAATACTCGTAAAGATTATCTTGAATCAGCATTATTAAACGAACGTTTATCTGCTGAGAAAATCGATGTGTCTTTGCCTGGTCGCCGTATTGAAAACGGTGGTCTACACCCAGTAACTCGTACAATTGAACGTATTGAAACTTTCTTTGGCGAATTAGGGTTTTCTGTAGAATCTGGCCCTGAAATCGAAGATGATTATCATAACTTTGATGCGTTGAATATTCCTGCACATCACCCAGCAAGAGCCGACCACGATACTTTCTGGTTTGATGCGAAGCGTTTACTGCGTACACAAACATCAGGTGTACAAATTCGTACCATGCAAGATAAACAGCCGCCTATTCGCATCATTGCACCAGGCCGTGTATATCGTAACGACTACGATCAGACTCACACACCAATGTTCCACCAAATTGAAGGCTTAATTGTTGATAAAGACATTAGCTTTACCAATTTAAAAGGAACACTTCATGATTTCCTAAAAAACTTCTTTGAAGAAGATATGGAAATTCGTTTCCGTCCTTCTTATTTCCCATTCACTGAGCCTTCAGCAGAGGTCGATGTAATGGGTAAGAATGGTAAATGGTTAGAAGTGTTGGGTTGCGGTATGGTTCACCCAAATGTATTACGTAATGTAGGTATCGATCCTGAAATTTATTCAGGTTTTGCGTTCGGTATGGGTATGGAACGTCTGACTATGTTACGTTACGGTGTCACCGATTTGCGTTCATTCTTCGAAAATGATCTTCGTTTCCTCAAACAGTTTAAATAAGGTGGGATTATCTCATGAAATTCAGTGAACTTTGGTTACGTGAGTGGGTAAACCCAGCGATTAGTAGCGAGGCGCTTTCTGAACAACTGACAATGGCTGGCCTTGAAGTTGACGGCGTTGAAGCTGTTGCCGGTGATTTTCACGGTGTGTTTGTAGGTGAAGTTGTTGAATGTGGACAACACCCTAATGCCGATAAATTGCGTGTAACGAAAGTTAACGTAGGCGGTGACAGATTACTCGATATCGTTTGTGGTGCACCTAACTGCCGACAAGGCCTAAAAGTTGCAGTTGCAACTGTTGGGGCTGTATTACCAGGCGATTTCAAAATTAAAGCAGCAAAACTACGTGGTGAACCTTCTGAAGGTATGCTGTGCTCATTTTCTGAATTAGCTATTTCAGAAAATCATGAAGGTATTATTGAATTACCTGCTGATGCACCTATTGGCATGGATATTCGTGAATACTTAAAATTAAATGATAATGCGATTGAAATTAGCATTACACCAAATCGTGCGGATTGCTTAGGCATTTTAGGTGTTGCTCGTGACATCGCTGTTATCAACAAAATGGAATGCCAAGTACCTGATATGTCGCCTGTTGCGGCAACTTCTTCAGCAACATTCCCTGTGCGTGTTGAAGCGCCAGAAGCGTGTCCACGTTATTTAGGTCGTGTTTTCACTAATATGAATGTGAAAGCAAAAACACCTTTATGGATGCAAGAAAAGTTACGTCGTGGTGGCATTCGCTCTATTGACCCAATTGTTGATATCACCAACTTAATCCTACTTGAAATGGGTCAACCGCTACATGCGTTCGATCTTGATCGCGTTGAAGGTGCTGTTGTTGTTCGTATGGGTAAAGAAGGTGAAAAACTGACTTTACTTGATGGCAATGAAATTACATTAAAAGAAGATGTATTAGTTATTGCTGACGAAAAACAAGCATTAGGTATGGCTGGTATTTTCGGTGGTGAATCATCAGGTGTTAATGAAGAAACGAAAAATGTTTTCTTAGAGTGTGCATTCTTCTCTCCATTATCCATCACAGGCCGTGCACGTCGTTATGGCTTGCATACTGATGCCTCTCATCGTTTTGAGCGTGGTGTTGATTTTGAGCTGCAATACAACGCAATTGAGCGCGCAACTAAGTTACTGTTAGAAATTTGCGGTGGTGAAGTTGGTGAAGTGATTGATGTAACCAATAAAGCACATTTACCAAATATTGCACCAGTTAAATTAACACGTAAAAAATTAGACCGTTTATTAGGTCACGTAATTGATGATGCACAAGTTCTGGATTCATTAACTCGCTTAGGTTTCAACGTTTCTGTTGAAAATGATGGCTGGTTAGCAACAGTTCCTTCTTGGCGTTTTGATGTTCAAATCGAAGAAGATTTGATTGAAGAAGTTGCTCGTATTTATGGTTACAACAATATTCCAGATGTACCATTACGCGCTGATTTGGTGATGACTAATCATCGCGAAGCGAACTTGTCATTAAAACGCGTTAAAACAATGCTAGTAGACAACGGCTTCCAAGAAGCAATTACTTATAGTTTTGTTGATCCTAAGATCCAATCTTTACTACATCCAAATGAAGAAGCATTAATTCTGCCTAATCCAATTTCAGCGGATATGTCAGCAATGAGACTGTCTTTATTAACCGGATTATTGACTACGACTGTATATAATCAGAACCGTCAACAATCTAGAGTTAGGTTATTTGAAGCAGGTCTGCGTTTTGTTCCTGATAATCAAGCAGAATATGGAATACGTCAGGAACTTATGTTAGCTGGTGTGATCGCGGGCAACCGTAATGAAGAACATTGGGGTTTAGAGAAGCAAACTGTTGATTTCTTTGATTTGAAAGGTAATATTGAATCAATTCTGGAATTGACAGGCCAGCTAGATGAAATTACATTTAAACCAGCTAATCATTCAGCACTTCATCCGGGACAAAGTGCTGGGATTTATCTGAGAAATGAATATATTGGCTGTATTGGCGTTGTTCATCCAGAGCTTGAACGTAAACTTGACTTAAACGGTCGTACGGTAGTATTCGAAATACGTTGGAATGCAATTGCAAATCGCAGTTTACCACAAGCAAAAGCAATTTCTCGTTACCCTTCGAATCGTAGAGATATCGCTGTAGTTGTTCCGAATGATGTTGCTGCAGAGGATATTTTAGCCGAATGTAAGAAAGTTGGCGGAAATCAAATAGTTGGCATAAACTTATTTGACGTGTATTGTGGTAAGGGAGTAGCAGAGGGCTATAAAAGCCTCGCTATTAGCATAATCTTGCAGGATATCGAGCATACACTGGAAGAAGATGAGATTGCTGCAACAGTGAGTAACTGTGTAGCAGCATTGAAACAGCGATTCCAAGCATCCTTGAGGGACTAGACCTATGGCGCTTACAAAAGCTGAAATGGCAGAAAATCTGTTTGAAAAACTTGGTGTTAGCAAACGCGATGCAAAAGACCTTGTAGAATCCTTTTTTGAGGAAGTGCGTCGTTCTCTTGAAAATGGAGAACAGGTGAAGCTGTCTGGATTCGGAAACTTTGACCTGCGTGATAAAAATCAGCGCCCAGGTCGTAATCCGAAAACTGGGGAAGACATTCCTATTACAGCTCGCCGTGTTGTTACTTTCCGCCCAGGACAAAAGTTAAAAAGCCGGGTTGAGAGCGCAACACCAAAAGAATAAGATTTAAAAAACATCCAAAACGGCTTTCTTTGAAAGCCGTTTTTTTATCATTATTGTCTGTATTTAATTTTGATGATAAACGCATTAGGATGTTTATATTTATCGATATAGTCTGAATGGATATTTCTATTTGGATGGAAGGTTTTTATTTTTTAGTTATCTTTCTTTTTATTCTCATTTCTTATTTTGACTCTTTCTTTTCATCTCTTGCCTATATCAACACTGTGATAGTTAATCCCAATTTTTTCTTTATTATTAGAGACTGGCTTACATGTTCTAAATTTAGTTTTTCATCATTGAATACGAACATGTTATGTTGCTAAAAAATTATTTTATAAATAAAAACAGTAAGAGCCGTTGTTGCATGGATAGGGAATGAAATGAATAAAGAAATAAATCCTCTGATTAAATTTACTAAAAGACAACGCATTGACGACAGAAAAAAGCTGTTTCTAATGGCATTTGTATTATGTTTCTTGTTTGTTTTTTCCCTCTCTGTTGGTGAGATTACGTTATTTCCACATCAATGGTTAACAGATGAAGCCCATTTATTTGTTTGGCAGATCCGTTTACCAAGAATACTTGCAGTAGTGACTATTGGTGCCAGCCTAGCAATTGCAGGCGCTATTATGCAGGCACTATTCCAAAATCCACTCGCAGAGCCAGGATTACTAGGAGTAAGCAGTGGTGCGGGAGTGTGTGTTGTATTAATCATTGTTTTACAAATTGGTTTAAGTCCTTGGTTAATAAGTAGTGCGGCGATACTCGGTGCATTAGGGATCACTCTCTTATTAATGTTTTTTACCCGTATAAGAAAGCTGTCTAATGCTCAGTTATTATTAATTGGCGTGGCATTAGGTGTTATGGCAAGCGCGATAATGACTTGGTTGGTTTATTTCAGTTCAGCTTTGGATTTAAGACAATTAATGTATTGGTTGATGGGGAGTTTTAGTGGCATTGATTGGCGTCATCAAATCTTATTTTGGGCTCTTATCCCTATTGTCTTAATTCTTATTCTACAAGCTGATGTTCTTAATTATTTATCTTTGGGGTCATTCAGGGCAAAGCAATTAGGTATATCCGTTAATCAATGGCGAAATTGGTTTATTTTAGCCGTTGGGATATTGATAGGGTTGAGCGTTGCTTTAGCGGGCGCTATAAGCTTTGTAGGGCTTGTTGTACCGCATTTATTAAGACTATGTGGAATAACCCATTATAAAACGTTATTACCCGCGTGCGCGCTTGCTGGTGGCGGATTGTTATTGCTTGCTGATCTGCTATCTCGCTTGATTTTAAATGGTGCAGAAGTTCCGATAGGAGTGATTACAGCAACGCTTGGTGCCCCTTTATTTATCTGGTTATTGGCAACAAAAGAGATGGGGCGTTTGTAATATGGCGTTACTTAAACTTGATAATTTAAGTGTTAATGATCGACTTAACGCATTTACAGAACAAGTAAATTATGGCGAACGTGTTCACTTAATTGGCGCAAATGGCGCAGGAAAGAGCACACTTTTAATGGCAATCGCAGGAGAGCTTCCATTTAATGGTGAAATCATTCTAAACGAAACTTCAATAAGACATTATAAATATGATGATCTTTCTAGAATGCAGAGCATTGTTATACAACAATTGGAAGCTTTGTCATTTATGCCTGTTTTTCATTATCTCTCGCTATATCATAAATTGTCGAAAATGGATGTTCAACAATTAAATATGCTGTTAAATGATTTTAAAATTGACAAATTATTGTCAAAAAACATTCATCATTTATCAGGAGGCGAATGGCAGAGGGTTAGAATTGTTGGCGCATTTATCCAATTATGGTCAAGTTATGATTTAAAAGGAAAATTAATGTTACTTGATGAACCAACGAATAATTTAGATGTCGTACAGTTGGCAATTTTGGATAAATGGGTTGATAAATTTTGCCAACAAGGTGGTGCCGTTATTATGAGTACACATAATTTAAATCATTCTTATCAAAAAGCAGGCAGAGTTTGGCTCATAAAAAATGGATATTTGGTTAATTCTGGCGCATCTGCACTCTTATTGGACGAAAAATTATTATCAACTACATTTAATTCAAATATCAAGTGCATCAATGATGTTGATCATATTGATTGGCGGGTTTTGCAATAATATGGCTATTGTTAAGCTTATCCCCAAGTAATTATTAAGGGTTTTTTAATATTTTCTTAATAAGACGGATGTCGGCGAACAATAGTTTGTATATAATTGTTTTTTATTCATTCATTAACTAGGCTACATTTTTATGAGTCACTTCCTTCCTTTCTCTCGCCCTGCGATTGGCGATGAAGAAATCAAAGCCGTTGAGGATGTACTGCGTTCAGGTTGGATTACAACAGGCCCTCAAAATCATCAATTAGAGCAAGATTTTTGTGAAAAATTTGGTAGCAAACATGCTATCGCAATTTGCTCTGCCACTGCGGGTATGCATGTTGTTTTAATGGCGATGGGAATTGGCGCTGGTGATGAAGTTATCACACCATCACAAACTTGGGTTTCGACGATGAACATCATTACATTACTTGGTGCAGAGCCAGTGATGATTGATGTTGACCGTGATACTTTGATGGTGAGTGCAGAAGACGTCAAAAAAGCGATTACACCTAGAACGAAAGCAATTATTCCAGTTCATTATGCGGGGGCACCTTGCGATCTTGATGCATTAAGAAAAGTTGCACAAGATGCGGGCATTCCTCTTATTGAAGATGCAGCGCATGCTATTGGTACTCGCTATAAAAATGAATGGATTGGTGAAAAAGGAACCTCCATTTTTTCTTTTCACGCGATTAAGAATGTAACTTGTGCAGAAGGCGGATTAGTTGTTACTGATAATGACGAATTAGCCAATAGAGTACGTTGCTTAAAATTCCACGGTTTAGGGGTAGATGCCTTTGATAGACAAATTCAAGGTCGTAAACCTCAAGCAGAAGTTGTTGAACCTGGCTATAAATACAACTTATCTGATATTCATGCGGCGATTGCTGTGGTGCAATTAGGGCGTTTAGATGAAATGAATGCTAAACGTGCTGAGTTGGTTGCACTGTATCGTGAAAAACTCAAAGATTCTCCATTAGAAATGTTGAGTGTCCCTGAATATTCACATTTACATGCAAATCACCTGTTTATGGTGAGAGTTGATAAAAATGCCTGTGGTATCGATCGTGATGCTTTTATGGAGAAATTGAAGCAAAAAGATATTGGTACAGGGCTTCATTTCCGCGCAGCGCACACCCAAAAATATTATCGTGAGCGCTATCCTTCTTTATCCCTTCCTCAATCAGAATGGAACTCTGCAACGTTATGCTCGCTGCCGCTGTTTCCTGATATGAGTAATGAAGATGTTATTCGCGTTGTAGATGCGATCAATGAAATTCTTTCGGAGCATATTTAAGTGTCAACATTTGATAAAATCAAGAAAGTATCGGTTGTAATCCCCGTTTATAACGAAGAAGAGAGCCTTCCTCAGCTTTTAGAACGTACAATTAAAAGCTGTAAACAATTAGAACAAGAATATGAACTGATCCTTGTTGATGATGGTAGTAGTGACAATTCAGCTAAGATGTTAGAAGAAGCGGCTGCCATTGAAGAAAATCACGTTATTGCAATTATTTTAAACCGTAATTACGGCCAACACTCCGCAATTATGGCTGGTTTTAATCAGGCTGATGGTGATTTAGTGATCACATTGGATGCTGATTTACAAAATCCACCTGAAGAGATCCCAAGACTTGTGGCGACTGCTGAAGAAGGGTATGACGTTGTCGGAACTCGTCGTCGTAACCGCCAAGATTCATGGTTTCGCAAAACCGCTTCAAAAATGATCAACTCAATGATCACTAAAGCAACGGGTCGCTCTATGGGAGACTACGGTTGTATGTTGCGTGCTTATCGTCGCCATATTGTTGAAGCGATGTTACAGTGTCACGAAAGAAGTACATTTATTCCAATTCTTGCGAACACATTCGCTCGTCGTACTATTGAAATTGATGTTGCACACGCAGAGCGTGAATATGGCGATTCAAAATACAGTTTTTTAAAGCTGATTAATTTAATGTACGACCTATTAACTTGTCTAACCACGGCACCATTACGTTTATTAAGCATTGTCGGCAGTGTGATCGCTGTATCTGGCTTTGTCTTAGCCTTACTGTTGATTATTTTACGTATTATTTTCGGTGCAATGTGGGCTGCTGAAGGTGTATTCACACTTTTTGCAATCTTATTTATGTTTATCGGTGCGCAGTTCGTTGCAATGGGCTTATTAGGTGAGTATATAGGCCGAATTTATAATGATGTAAGAGCGCGTCCTCGGTATTTTATCCAAAAAGTGGTTGGTATTAATAAACCCAACGAAGATCAGGAAAAAGACTAATGAAAGCAATAGTATTTGCCTATCATGATATTGGCTGTGTTGGTTTAAAAGCACTTGAAAAAGCAGGTTATGATATTCAGGCTGTATTTACCCACACTGACGATCCTAATGAAAATCATTTCTTCTCATCTGTTGCTCGTGTGAGTGCAGAAATGGGATTGACAGTATTTGCACCTGAAAATGTCAATCACCCATTGTGGATTGAACGTATTCGTGAAATGAAACCTGATGTCATTTTTTCTTTCTATTATCGTCACATGTTAAGTGATGAGATCCTGAATTTGGCACCAAAAGGCGCGTTTAATTTACACGGTTCTTTATTACCAAAATATCGCGGCCGCGCACCAATTAATTGGGCGATTGTGAACGGTGAAACAGAAACGGGTGTTACTCTGCATAAAATGACAGCGAAAGCTGATGCAGGTGATATCGTTGCTCAAGAAAAAGTCACTATTGCAGATAATGATACTTCTCTGATTTTACATGAAAAAGTAAGAGAAGCCGCTGATAAGTTACTTTCTAGTGCGTTGCCACATATCGCATCAGGTGATTATTCAACAACTGCACAAGATGAAAGCCAAGCAACTTATTTTGGCCGTCGTTGCGCTGATGATGGTTTAATCGACTGGAATGCAGATGCAAAAACAGTCCACAACTTAGTACGTGCTGTTACAGAACCATATCCAGGTGCATTTACTTTCTTAGGTGAACGCAAAATGATTATCTGGCGTTCACGCGCTATTGCTGATAATCAAGGCAAACGTCCTGGTACTGTCATTTCAACAGAACCTTTAGTGATTGCGTGTGCGAAAGGTGCAATCGAAGTTGTTACTGGTCAAAGTGAAAATGGTCTTTATGTTCAAGGAAGTCGTTTAGCGGCAGAAATGGGCATTGTGACTGATGTTCGCGTTGGACCCAAAGCAACGGCACAAGTAAAACGTCGTAAACGTGTTCTGATTTTAGGTGTGAATGGCTTTATTGGTAACCATTTAACAGAGCGTCTATTGAAAGATGATAACTATGATATTTATGGTATGGATATCGGTTCTTCTGCAATTGAGCGCTTTATTGGTAATCCACGTTTCCACTTTATTGAAGGTGATGTGAGCATTCATACAGAATGGATTGAATACCACATTAAAAAATGTGATGTTATTCTGCCATTAGTGGCTATTGCAACACCAATTGAATATACCCGAAATCCATTACGTGTATTTGAATTAGACTTTGAAGAAAACTTAAAAATTGTACGTTATTGTGTTAAATATAATAAGCGTATTATTTTTCCATCCACATCAGAAGTTTATGGTATGTGTGATGATAAAGAGTTTGACGAAGATAATTCACGTCTGATTGTTGGCCCAATCAATAAACAACGTTGGATTTACTCTGTATCTAAACAGTTATTAGACCGAGTTATTTGGGCTTATGGTGCCAAAGAAGGTTTGAAATTTACGTTATTCCGTCCATTTAACTGGATGGGACCTCGTTTAGATAACTTAAATTCAGCACGTATTGGTAGCTCTCGTGCAATCACACAATTAATTCTGAACTTGGTTGAAGGTTCTCCAATTAAATTGGTTGATGGTGGTGAGCAAAAACGTTGTTTCACTGATATCAATGACGGTATTGAAGCTTTATTCCGTATTATTGAAAACCGTGATAACAAATGTGACGGCCAAATTATCAATATCGGTAATCCAACTAACGAAGCAAGTATTCGAGAATTAGCAGAAATGCTGTTAGATTGCTTTGAAAAACATGAGTTACGTGGTCACTTTCCTCCATTTGCAGGCTTCAAGAAAATTGAAAGTAGCAGTTACTATGGTAAAGGCTACCAAGATGTTGAACACCGTAAGCCGAGCATTAAAAACGCAGAGCGTTTATTGGATTGGAAACCAAGTATTGAAACTCGCCAAACAGTAGAAGAAACATTAGATTTCTTCTTACGTGGCGCAGTTGAAGAATTAGGCACTAAATAGGAATAAATAATGAAGAAAGTTGGTTTGAGAGTTGATGTGGATACTTATCAAGGAACGAAACAAGGTATTCCACAACTGCTGGATGTATTTGCCAGACATAACATTCATGCCAGCTTCTTCTTTAGTGTGGGTCCAGATAATATGGGGCGCCATTTATGGCGCCTTTTAAAGCCTAAATTTTTATGGAAAATGCTGAGATCTAATGCTGCATCACTGTACGGCTTAGATATTTTATTAGCAGGAACAGCATGGCCGGGTAAAAAAATTGCTAAAAATTTAGGTTATTTGATGAAAGAAACCCAAGATGCGGGACATGAAGTTGGATTGCATTCATGGGATCATCAAGGCTGGCAAGCAAAAGTCGGGCGCTGGTCAACAGAAGAATTAATGCAACAAGTTCGTTTAGGTGTTGAAGCACTGGAAAAAGCACTTGAAAACCCTGTAAAATGTTCGGCAGTTGCTGGATGGCGAGCAGATGAACGCGTATTAACAGTGAAAGAAACTTTTCAATTCGATTACAATAGTGATTGTCGAGGAACGCATCCTTTTAGGCCCATTTTAGAAAATGGTTCTATCGGTACGGTGCAAATTCCAGTAACATTACCAACTTATGATGAAGTTGTTGGTACAAAGGTAAAGGATGAAGATTTTAATCAATTTATTATTGATGAAATCAAAAAAGACAGTGGAATACCTGTTTATACTATTCATACCGAAGTTGAAGGAATGTCAAAAGCCGCTCAATTTGAGCAGTTACTGGCAATGATTGCAAATGAAGGCATCGAATTCTGTCCGTTAAGCGATTTATTACCACTAGATAAAGAAACGCTTCCGATGGGTAAAGTTGTTCGATCTGACTTTCCAGGTCGAGAAGGCTGGTTAGGGTGCCAACAAGAGGTCTAACGAAACTATGTTGAATAACCGGGCGAGTAAAATCGGGGCCATCCTCTTGGCTCTTTTTTTTGTTCTTACCTACTTATTTCCATTGAACAGCCGGTTATTATGGCAACCAGATGAAACCCGTTATGCGGAAATTAGCCGTGAAATGGTGGTGAGCGGGAACTGGATTGTTCCTCATATGCTCGATATTCGCTATTTTGAGAAGCCCGTAGCAGGTTATTGGATCAATAATGTTAGCCAATTAATTTTTGGTCACACCAATTTTGCTGTACGTTTTGGCTCAGTTATTTCTATTCTCTTAAGCACATTACTTGTCTATTTATTGGCAAGAATGATGTGGCGTAACCGCCAAGTCGCTTTTGTTTCTAGTTTAATCTATTTATCCATGTTCTTAGTGTTTAGCGTAGGTACTTACAGTGTATTAGATCCTATGCTGGCACTTTGGGTTACCGCGAGTATGGTTTGCTGTTTTTGGGCGCTTAAAGCTACCACAGTAAAAACACGAATATTGGCGTGGATAACATTAGGGCTTGCATGTGGTATGGCATTTATGACCAAAGGATTTTTAGCGTTAGCTATTCCGGTCATTGTTATGATACCTATCACGCTGTATCAAAAACAATTTACGCAAATGTTGCTCTATGGCTTACTTGCCGTATTTAGTGCAGCATTAATTAGTTTGCCGTGGGCATTGGCTATTGCTAAGGCAGAGCCAGATTATTGGCACTACTTCTTCTGGGTTGAACATATTCAGCGTTTTTCGGGTGAAGATGCTCAACATAGTTCTCCATTTTGGTACTACATTCCTGTTGTATTACTCGGCGTTATACCGTGGCTTGGTCTATTGCCTGGAGCATTAACTAGCGCATGGAAGAAAAGACGTAAGCGTCCTGAATTATTTTTCTTATTATGCTGGTTTGTCGTTCCATTCTTATTTTTTAGTATTGCGAAAGGTAAGCTACCGACGTATATGTTGCCGTTTATGGCGCCGCTAGCAATGCTAATGGCGAAATATGGCGTAGATTGTGCCCGCAAATTTAGAATGAAAGCGCTGCGTATAAATGGTTATATCAATATCTTTATTGGTGTTGCTGTTGTTATCGCTATTTTAATTATCCAACTCGCTTCTTCAAAACCTATATATATGCCATATGAATGGTCTAAATGGGTATTAGCTATAGTGGCATTTTCATTATGGGGCATTATTGGTTATCTTTGCTCTACACTTAATGGAAAACACTGGTTATGGGCGGCGTCTTGTTCGCTAGGTGTTAGCTTATGTATCGGTCAGGCAATACCAAATAGCAGCGTAGATGGAAAGTTACCTCAAGAATTTATTCGCCAAAATATAGAGACATTAAACGCAAGCAAATACATTGTGAGCAATAGTGTTGGTATCGGTGCGGGATTAGCGTGGGAATTACAGCGTAGCGATATTTACCTTTATGAAAGAACAGGCGAATTAACTTATGGTGTTGAAGAGTACCCTGATTCACAGCATAAATTAATTAAACCTGATAATTTGGCTCAGTGGTTAGAAGAAGCAAGAAAAGAGGGGAATGTTTCAGTTGTTATTACCTTTAAAGATCCTAAGAAACTAGCACAATTACCAAGACCTGAAGAGCTGGTGACAAACCATCGAGTTGCTATTTTAACTTATGAGAAGCGTAATTAATGTCATTTGTTTTATTGCTGATCGTGAGCTTTTTGACCTGCATAGGGCAAGTTTGTCAAAAGCAAGCGGTGGTTAGCTGGCAAAGTGACTCATTAACAAAAGCCAGAAAAACGATTTTCTGGCTTTTTATTGCCATTGCAATGCTTGGTTTGGGGATGTTGTTTTGGTTACGGTTATTGCAAATTCTGCCTCTTAGTATTGCTTATCCTATGTTAAGTATTAACTTTATTGTGGTGACGTTAATTGGCCAGTTTGTTTATAAAGAGCCCGTTAATGTAAAACATTGGATTGGTATCGCGTCAATTATGGTTGGTATTATATTGATGAGTATACAAGTATGAAAGGCTATCTATGGGCAATTGGAAGCGCATTATTAGTGACAGCGGCTCAATTGTTGCTAAAGTTTGGTATGTCTGAATTACCAGCTTTACAGCTAGAAAAACAGTGGGTTGATTTCTCATGGTTGTGGGCCAATGTAACGCCACTCGCTATCGTGTTTGTTGGCCTTGTCGGTTATGTTCTTTCTATGGTTTGCTGGCTATTCACTTTACGTACCATTCCTTTAAATAAAGCCTATCCGCTGATCAGCTTGAGTTATGTGTTTGTTTATATTCTTGCAGTGATATTGCCTTGGTTTCAAGAAACACCATCATGGACAAAAACAGCGGGTGTAGCATTTATCATGGTCGGAGTGTGGTTAATAAGCCAAAAAACGAAAGAAGCACAATCACACTAACTTAATGATTGCAGAATTTATTTTCTGATCCCTGTTGTTAATTGTGCGATTTATTCTACCAATCATCACTCATTTATCTTCAATAACTTGTTTTTGCTTAAAAAAGCAGATAGATTTTAAAATCTATGGTAATAACAATGGTGGATGCAATGAGAAAGTCCGTTTTTTATCCTTTCTTACTCTGTATTATTCTGCTGGCTGGGTGTTCATCTAGTCCATCTAAGCGTATTCCACCTGCGCCTCCCTTAAAAACACAACTTTCCGATCCCATCATGGTGATAGTGCAATTAAAATCGCAACTTGAGCAATGGTATGGTACGCCTTACAGCTATGGTGGAATGACGCCTTCTGGTATTGATTGTTCAGGCTTCGTGTATAAAACTTACAGTGATCGTTTTGATATAAAACTTCCTCGAATGACCATTGATCAAACCAAATATGGTACACAAATCAGTAAAAGTGATTTAATGCCTGGTGATTTGGTTTTCTTCAAAACGGGCGGTGGTGAAAATGGGCTTCATGTCGGTATTTATGATACTGATAATACATTTATTCATGCATCAACTAGCAAAGGGGTAACTCGTTCATCCCTTGATAATGTCTATTGGAAAAAGACATTTTGGCAGGCTCGCCGATTGTAGTTTCGTGCCATTTAACAGCCTAATATATTGAGAGTTATGGTATCGTATACCTTATTTTCTTCATATAGGTATTCCTTATGTCAGGCAAATTGCGTCTGTTAATTTCCGAGTCTTATGATCCTTGGTTTAACCTTGCTGTTGAAGAGTGTATTTTTAGACAAATGCCCGCTGATCAACGCGTACTTTTTCTTTGGCGTAACGATAATACGGTAGTTATTGGTCGAGCACAGAATCCATGGAAAGAGTGTAACACCCGTAAAATGGATGAAGATGGTGTGAAATTAGCTCGCCGTTCAAGTGGTGGTGGGGCTGTTTTCCATGATCTTGGCAATACCTGTTTTACCTTTATGGCAGGAAAGCCAGAATATAATAAAACAATTTCAACTCAAATTATTCTTGATGGATTATTAAAAGCAGGCATTAATGCTACGGCATCAGGACGTAACGATTTGGTGGTTCCTCAAGATGATGGTGAAAGAAAGGTTTCTGGATCAGCCTATAAAGAGACTAAAGATCGTGGTTTTCATCATGGTACATTATTAATAAATGCTAACTTATCTAGATTAGCTAATTACCTCAATCCAGATCCGAAAAAACTTCAAGCTAAAGGTATCACGTCTGTTCGCTCTCGAGTGGCTAATTTGATCGAGCTTCAACCTAATATTACCCATGAAAAACTTTGTGAAACTATCACTGAAAGCTTTTTTGAATACTATGGTGAACGAGTAGAAGCAGAGATTATTTCACCGCAAAAATTACCTGATTTACCCGGTTTTGAAGAAACTTTCACTAAACAAAGTAGTTGGGAGTGGAATTTTGGACAAGCACCTGCGTTTTCACATCTTTTAGATAATCGTTTTAAATGGGGGGGCGTTGAGCTACATTTTGATATCGAGCGTGGCAACGTTATTAGAAGTCAAATATATACAGACAGTTTAGATCCTGCGCCATTAGAAGCATTATCAGAGATGTTGGTAGGGCAACGTTACACACCCGAGTCTCTAAAAGCGCTTATTGAGCAACTCACTCAGCGATATCCTAATAATAAAATAGAGCTTAACGAGCTTCAAGAATGGCTTGTGACAGCGATAGCGTAATTTTTATCAACGTTAGAAAACGATAAACAATAAGCATAAAAACCAGCTAAAAAGCTGGTTTTTTCATGAAGAATAATGTGATGCGAAATTGATTAGTGATTTTCACATGACATAAAGCAATGAGTGTCTGGCATTTTGCCATTTTCTCTAAATTTAGCGGGTGTAGTATTGAAATGCTTTTTAAAGATACGTGTAAATGTTGCTTGAGAGCTAAAACCATACATTAAAGCGATATCTAAAATAGACATATTTTTTTCTTGTAATGATTTAGCAGCTTCTAATAAGCGACGTTTGCGAACATATTCGCCTAATGTGCAGCCTTTAAAATCTTTAAAAATGCGTTGCAAGTGCCACTTAGAGTAGCCACTTTTATTTGCAATCGTATCGATTTTTATACCTTCGTTACGTTGTAACTGGGTTTCTAACCATTTCAGAATATCATTAACGACATTTTCAGCCATAAAACCTCCCACAAAAATGGTGGGGACACAGTGCCCAAGTAAATAGAATAGTAACGTATGTTATTTATAACCTATTTTAAGCATGGGGAAAATAACAGGTAGGCAAAAAGTGCTTTTCGTGATTGATAATCATTATCATAACGATAGGTGTGACTTATATAGTTTAAGTAAGGTTCAGTTTGCTGAATATTTCTGATTAAAAGTGATATTTTGTATGACTTTTACTTTGTTGAATTTATTGATTTATTTTTTTAGTTTAATAGTTCTGTTATACCTTTTATTTTTCGCTCTGTTATGCTTTTTGGTGCGAAATACAAGCTAATCATTGATTAAGGTGTATTTGAAATTCAATTTATTTGACTGAGTATCGAAAAATTAAAATAAGATTTATTAATCAATCGATGTGATATTACCTTCACCATTTTATTTTCAATTGCTAAGTTTATTGATAATAAATTAACTAAGCCACCTATTAGAAAGTAATGCTAAAAGGTGGCTTGGTAATAAAAATTTAGGTAGTGCTCTTTTTAGGGGCGTAGAAAAACTTGAGGATATATATGTTCTGGATGAGTATTAACACTCACATCTGCACCATACCATTTTTGTATATTTTCTGTTGTGAGTACGCTGTGTGGTGTACCTTCACAAACTAACTTTCCTTGATGCAGTAATAAAATTCTATCAGCATAAAGAGACGCTAAATTAAGATCATGCAAAACACAACACACCATAAGATTTTGTGTTTTTGCCAATTTTTTTAATAAACGTAAGCTGTGTTGCTGGTGGTAAAGATCAAGTGCGGAGGTTGGTTCATCAAGGAACAATACGGCTTCTTGTGGTGTAGGGTGCCATAATTGCGCTAACACTCTAGCAAGTTGTACTCGCTGTTGTTCTCCCCCCGATAATTGACGATAGTCTCTATCTTTAAATTTTAAACAGTCTGTTTGGAGTAGTGCGGTTTCAATTGCCATTTTTTTATGTTGTTGCCCATGAGGTGTTCTTCCCATAGCAACCACTTCTTCGACTGAAAATGAAAATGAGAGCTGACTATTTTGTCGCATAACAGCACGGTTTTGCGCTAATTGCTGGCTATTCCATTGTGAATAGTTTTTTTGTTTAAAATAACATTGACCTTGTGTTGGTGTTGTATAGCCTGTTAATAAGCGTAATAGCGATGATTTTCCTGCGCCATTAGGGCCAATAATGGTAACTAATTCCCCAGCATTAAACGAAAGCGACACATCATCAATAATGGTCTTATTGCCGATTCGGTAAGTTAAATTATTTCCATAGAGTAATGGCGTGTTTTGTTTTTCAATCATGACATTCTTCCTGCGGGTTGTCGTAAGATCAGCCAAAGGAAATAAGGACCACCAATTAATCCTGTAATGAGCCCCACAGGGATTTCTGCTGGAGATACCAATGTTCGTGATAATGTGTCAGCAGCGAGTAATAGTGTCGCACCACCTAAAATAGTGGCAGGTAATAGCCATACATGATTACTCCCAATGCGCATACGAATAAGGTGCGGAACAACAAGTCCAATAAATCCAATAACACCACTCAGTGCGACAGCACAGCCAATTAAAATGGCGCTAAGAAGTAACAAAATAAATTTGGTTCTTCTTACATTTAGCCCTAAGTAATGCGCTTCTTCATCACCAAGTTGTAATAGGTTTAATTTATGGCTTTGCCAACATGCCAAAATGCTAACAGGAATGATCACAAGGGTTGCAATAGATAAGGTTTTCCAGTCAATCTGGCTTAATGAACCCATCATCCAAAGTGAGAATTGACGTAACTGTTGGTCGGTACTGATGTAACTTAATACACCAATAAAAGACATACATAGCGCATTGATAGCAATACCGGCAAGCAATAACCGCGCTAAATTACCATCACTTAATTGATGCAATGAGAAGATAATCATTGCCACAATTAAACCGCCAATAAAGGCGGCAACAATATGACTGTAAAATGCAAAGGCTGGTGAAAAAGAGAACGGTAGAATAATCACAATGGCAACCATTAGTGCTGCACCGCTACTAATACCAAGTAGACCAGGATCAGCTAATGAGTTTCTAAATAATCCCTGCATTATCGCGCCTGATATTGCTAAAGCTCCTCCAACAAGAATGGCTAATAATACGCGAGGTAGACGGATATCTAGCCAAATTTGCCATTCCATATCATCAAAAGAGCTATTCCATAATGTATGAAACGAAAGGGCTAATGCACCGCTATTCACAGAAATTAATGTAACCGTAGTGAGTAAAAAGAGTAAAACTAAAATACTCATCCACGGTGAACGAAAACGAGACATTATTGCTCCAACGCTTGACGAATTTGATGCATGACTTCTGGTGTTGAAAGGGTAAAGCCTAATAATCCCATATCATCAACAATAACATAATGCTTGTTTTTACCCGCTGGTGTGTATTTTATGCCAGGTAACTCCCATAGTTTTTCAATTCCGCCAATACCTTTAATACCTTCTTTGGTTACTAGCAAAATATCAGGTTGGCTTGCAATAACACCTTCTTGAGAAAGTGGGCGATAGCTTGTAAACCCTTGCATGGCGTTTTTACCGCCAACCAGTGAAATAATGGTATCCGCAGCTGTATTTTGACCCGCAGCCATTGGAACAACACCACCATGACTCATGATATAAATGACTTTCTTATCGATAGGAGTGGTTGAAATTTGCTTAATAGAGAGGGCGAGTTTCTCTTTTAGTTGATTGCCTTCTTGTTCTTTATTTAAAACTGTCGCAATGGTGTCTATTTTTTCATTAATGGCTTCTAATGAATGTGTACCTGTAATCGTTTTAACAGCAACTCCAGCCTCTTTAATACGACGTAATGCTAAAGAAGGGCGAGCGAGTTCACTGGTAATGATCAACGTTGGTTTGACAGATAAAATTCCTTCTGGGTTTAGCATTCGCATATAACCCACATCAGGAAGTGTTTTCACTTGTTCAGGAACTAAACTGGTGCTGTCTCTTGCAATAACTTGCTCACCTGCACCTAATGCGAAAACAATTTCTGTAATATCGCCACCAATAGTAACGATACGCTCATTGGCCGAAGTGATGGACGATATGACGCTACACAGGATCAAAAGAAGCCATTTTTTCATTAAATCATTCTCCGATTAGGCGATTTTAGTGAGGGTATTCACTTGTTCACGCCACTGTAGTTGCTCAGCAGTACCTTCAGTGCGTTGTCCGTAGAGTTGAGCAATTTGCTGCCCCTTGTTATCAAAGATTTCAAGGCTGGTAACAAACCCATCTTGAGTAGGTTTACGTGTTACCCAACTCTCTGCAATTTCACTTTCAATTAAATGAAGTGTAAAAGCAGAATTGAAAACGTTGATCCAAACTTGCTCACTATTTTCAAATTGATGCGGTACTAGACGATCAATTTGGCCTGTAAAAATTTGTACACAGCCACGGCTACCGACAAATATCATGATCTCGTTTTGCGCTTCTTTAGCGAGCTCTAATAAGGTTTTCAGTGCGTTGTTATCAACTTGATAAGCAAGGTCATCAGGAACCGCTTTGAATGCTTGTTGACGACTTAAGTTATTTTCTTTTAGTAATTTGAAGAATTGGTGAACGTCAGTCATTGAACGCCATTGTTGTTCAAGTTGTTCCGCTAATTCATTACTAACAGGTGTGTTTGAGTATGGTTCAACAGGAGTGATATCTAAAACGGGGTTTTCTTCAGATAAAAATGCTTGAATAAGTGCATTCCATTCATCCATATTCGTGTTATCTGTTGCATAGACTTTATGTAATGCATCACCATGCATATCAAAGAATTGAATGCTATAACGCGTTCCTTTTGATGTTTCTTCGGCAAGTGCAAAAATACTTGACCAATAAGCGAAGAAAAAGCGTAAATCCATTGCACGCGGATTTAAGATTAACCCTGCGTGATCGTTAAAACGGGCATTTGTGTATTCACCAAGGTGTTCATGAACGGCAATATCATTACGAGTAATCGCTTTGACTTCACCTACTTTACTCAATGCTTTTAATAATTCTTGTACATCATTGCGTAGACGCTTTGCATCGTGTCCTACACGGGCATGAGTGAGTTCGGCTTCACTGACATTTAAGTAAGTAGCGAGATCTCGTGCATATGATGCTTTTTTGTCCGCTTTAGCTTGCAGGTAGCTCTCATAAAGAGGTTTATTCACAGAAACTCCTATTATATCGTTGATTTTATTGTTAATTACCACTGATAACTCACAAGTACTTTTGCATTTCGTCCTTCTTGAGGAATACCTGCAGAAGAGTAATACGTTTTATCAAATGCGTTACCCAGTACAAATGAGGTTGTTAATCCTTTTAATGAGGCATTACCTTCATAACGAAGGTAGAAATCATTAACGCCATAACCTGCTTGTTGGCGATTGGTTGGGCGATTAAAACGGTCATGCTTGGTAAAGTCCGTTTTTTTGGTAAATTGACCGACCCAACCCACAGAAAAATCGGTACTTGGTACAGGAACATCAAAGCGACTGGTTAATGTATCTGGCTCAATTGAGGTAATTGAGGCATTTGTCGCATTATCTTTTCCTTTGGTATGGTTATAAGCTAAATCCCAATTAAAGAATTTTGATTGATAGCTCATCGAAACATCCCATCCCCAAATAGTTGCTCTTGGAATATTTGTTGACTGTGTATATCCCTGAAAAATAGCAACATCTGCATCAATATAATCTTTTGCGCGAGTATTGAAATGGGCAGCTTTAATTTTCAGATTATCATTATTAGATAATAAGTCGTCGAATTGAAAACCTAACCCATATTCAGTAGTTGAATTGGTTTCAGGCTTTAAATTAGGGTTTGGACGCCAATAGTTTGTTGGCGCGCCAGGGAAAGGTGCATCAAAATGTTTTGCATCGTTATACATCTCACCTAAAGTTGGCGCTCTAAATGCTTGTGAGTAAGAGGTATACAGCATTGACCAGTCAGTTGGTGTGATACTGATTGCCCCTTTTGATGACCATTTATCCGCAGTAATGTCATCATAACGATCGTTTTGGCTCTTATATTTGTCAAAACGTGTTCCTAAAATTAGGGAGACAGGTAAATCACGTAAAGTGACTTCATCTTGTACCCAACCGGACATAAAACGGATATCGGCTTGTGGGAAGCTTTCTGCATTTTGGCTTGGTGATTGTTTTTGTTTATAAACCTCGCCACCATAAGTCAATCCATGTGATGCAAAGCTGTACGTACCCACTTGTGAGCGGTTTTCGAGTTTTACGCCATAGGTTTTTTGCTCTCGACCTTCAAATCCTTTTTGTACCGTTTTGGCATTGATATCAACTTCACTGTAATAAGCCTGTGTTTTCAAATTAATCCATTGTGAATCTGAAGGATCAAATTGATAGGTTAACTGAACATCTTTTTGTGTCGTGGTGCGATCAGTTTCTACATTAGCAAGTGTAGGATTTGAGGAAACTTGAGGATTTTTAGGTTGATTTGTATTGTTATGGTAATAGCGGAATTGTCCACTTAATGTGTTGTTATCATCAATTAACCAGCGTCCTTTAGAAAGGAGATTAATAATGGTTTCGTCATTTTGAGCGCGATAACCACCACCATAACGGGTATCACCTTTATCACGGGCTGAGAATGCAACGAGTCCATCAAGATTATCGTGTCGGCCAAAAGCCGTAACACCCAAACCTTGACTATGCTGGGCGGTATTACCAAGACCAGTAACTCGAACACCGCCTTGTTGATTGTTTGAAAGCAAGTCGCTTGCATCAACCGTATCGTAAGCGATAACACCACCAAGGGCGCCGCTACCATATAACAGAGCAGAAGGACCACGAATCACTTCAACTTGTTTTATAAGCAGAGGATCAACAAAAATACTGTCGATATGACCGGTGTCTGTTCCTTGGCGAACGCCATCTACAAGTGTCAGTATTCCATTTTTACTGTATCCTCGCATACTGATGGTTTCACCATTAGTACGACCTGCGCCTGAAATTGAAATGCCAGGCACATGGCGAAGTAATTCAGAAGCACTTCCTGCTGTTTCTGACAACGCATTGTTATTTTTTATAACTGTTGACATCATCGGTAATGTAAAGCTATCACGCTCATTACCCGTCGCATAAACTGTAAGCACTTCTGTTTTTTTCTTCTCATTAGTTTGCGTCTTCTCTTGTGCAGATACACAAGCAGAAGAAACTGCAATTGCCAGCAAACTGAATTTAATCAATAGGGATGACTGAGACATGCAGATGGATCTCCGTTATTTAATGGGCTGTTAAAATACAGCCCTTTGTTATGTAAATTATTGCTCCTCATCTACCAGCGATAACTGATGGACATTTTGATATTTCGACCTTCTTGTGGCACACCTAATGCCGAGAAATGTTCTCGATTAAACGCATTGGCGAGCACTAACGCGGCTTGAATATCTTTATTGTTTTGAGATTGATAACTAATTGAAAAATCGTGAATACCATAGCCCGGATATTGGGTAATAAGTTCTTGCATTCGATTTGTAGTTTTGCCTTTTACATGAGGCGCTTGTCCTCGATGTGTGCCTTTATTCGCGGTAGTACCAGCGAATTTTCCTGACCACCCTAATGAGAATGGGGTTTTAGTAACAGGAAGTTGAATAAAGGTCGTCAGTATTTCAGGGCGAACAGGCGAAATGGTTTCATGTGTGGTTAACTCAAGGGTATGAGTACGGTTATAACTTAAACCTAGAGAAATTAATGGGTGTGAATAACGCAGACTAAGATCAATACCTTCAATCATTGCGTTGGGAATATTAAATGCTTGGAGATTTAATTTTCCCGCAAATGAACTTGAATGCCAAGGACCATAAGTAATGTAATCTTTTGATTTAGTATCAAAATAAGCGGCTTTTAAAATGAGTTTATCTTGTTGTGATAAAAGCTGTTTAAATGAGAAATCAGCGCCATATTCCCAAGTGCTATTTCTTTCAGGTTTTAAGTTTGGATTAGGCACCCAATGCGCATTAAAAAAACCCGCTTTAAAATGGAATGAATCATTAAACATTTCATTTAAAGTTGACGCGCGAAACGCAGTTGAATAGGTAGAATAAAGTTGTAACCAACGTGTTGGTGTGAATGTTAACGTGATATTTTCAGTTGTTCCTCGATAACTCGATGTATGTTTTTCTGCTTGTAATGTTTTAGCCGAAAATTTACTGAAGAAAGGATCAAGCCCTTCACCAGGTATATTTTTGTAATAGTGATAACGTATACCCGTTGTGAGTGTGAGAGGGAGTGATGGTGTACTGAGAGAACTTTGCAACCAACCTGCGATATAATTCCTTTTCGCTAAAGGAAAGTTTTTTGCTTCTTCATTTGATTGCATTTTCTGCTGATAAGCTTCTGTACCAATAATCACAGATTGATTGAATGTGTCAAACCAATTGATACTGGCATTATCTTCAAATTTAAGCCCGTAAGTCGATTGTGTACGTGCTTCGTATTTACCTATTTTACCTTGGATATTTTTTTTTAAATCTGACGTTGTTAATTTAGTATCCGTTAAAAAAGTTTGGTTAATATCAAACTGTGAATAGTAAAGATAAGTGGTTAAATCTAACCATGAGTTTGTATCAGAAACATAGTGGTGAGTGAGCGCATAATTTTTTTGCTGAGTGTCGCGCTGCATCTGGTTACTTTCATTCTTGCCAAATCCGCCCATTCGATGCAAAACTTCTCGTTGTTCACCTGAATTATCATAATGGCGAGCTGAAATAATAAGCGTTTGATTTTCAGTTGGATAAAAATAAGCTTTTACAAAGAAATTTTTAATATGCTCGTGATTTTCTAATTTATCACCATTAGCAAGACGAATAGGACCACGTTGACGTTGGCTATACGCAAATAAACCTTCTACAATATCGTGTCTTGCTGCAATAATGCCACCATAAGAAAAATGGCGATCTGCTGATGAAACTGAGCTAAATAGTTTTGCGCCTAATTTTTTATCCGTACCTAATATGGAACGAGGATCAAGAGTATTAAACGCGACAACTCCTCCCATAGCACCTGCACCATGCAAAGTGGATGCGGAGCCATGTTTTACATCAACACGTCTAATTAAAGAGGGATCAAGAAAGATACCACCTAAATTATTTATGGTGTTCTCTAGTGGTTGATGAATTCCATCAACGAGGATCTTGATACCTTTTTGGTCGTATCCTCGCATCAAAATATTCGAGCCATTCGTGATACCCGTTCCTGATAACGTCACACCAGCAACATCTTTTAATATTTCACCAGTAGTTGATGCGGTTTGTGTTTTAGCCGAAGAAGTATCAATAACAGAGTGAAAGTCTGAGGATCGATCGTCGTTATAGCCAATAACAGTAAGAGAGTCCGTTCCTGTATTTTCAGGGTGTGCAGAGGCAATAGGGGAATACAACAGACAAAGTGCTGTTGCTATACCTGAATATTTGAAATGTTTTTTCAGCATACACATACCATAAATATCCATAAAAAGTCCTTGTATATGGAGTTATTTAGCTGGCTGCCTAGCTGAGTTGATAGGTGGCTTGCACGTTATTGTCAAAAAAGATTATTTAGTCAGGATAAGTTTTCCTGCTTTAGTTTGGCGTAGTTGGTACAACTCTCCGTTATGTTGAATGTAAACCATGCCATCTTTACCTAATAACTCAATACTATTAATCGATTGAATTATTGAAGAATGAGAATTCTGCTTAGTTAAAGAACTATCCAAATTATTAGCTTTTTTATTCATAATACACTAAGAGTAATAAGCGTTATCATTATGATAATCATTATCGTTAACAAAAGTGTTTAGACAAGCTTTTTTTAACGTAAATAAGTAAATTTAAGTCATATTGTGAGTAATAAAGAGGTAGGTGATGAAATTTAAAACAATGGAATAAAATAGGCTGATATTTTACCTGAATATAAAGTCAGGAAGAGGGAAAATCAGGAGGAACATAATGAATATAAAAGATAAAAGGGGATAAGGATATCCCCTTAAAAAAAAGACTATTGAAATCGGCTCTCAACGGCTTGTGCTAATAACTCAAGAAGTTGTTCTGTGTCATTCCAGCTTAAACAAGGATCAGTGATTGATTGCCCATAATTAAGAGGTTTATTTTGCACAACTTTTTGGGAGCCTTCTTGTAAAAAGCTTTCAGCCATCACGCCAACAATCGCTTGTGAGCCATCTTTAATTTGTTGACCAACATTTCTGGCTACTTCTAATTGACGACGATGAATTTTTTCACAGTTGCCATGGCTAAAATCGATAATAAGATGCTCTGGTAAATCCACTTGTTTTAGTGCATCAACCGCGTCAGCGATATCGCTTGCGTGATAATTAGGTTTTTTACCTCCGCGCAGAATAATATGACCATACGGATTACCACTGGTTTGGTAAATTGTCATACGACCATTTTTATCTGGCGATAAGAAGGTGTGACCAACACGAGAAGCACGAATAGCGTCAATCGCAATACGGGTATTACCATCAGTGCCATTTTTAAAGCCAACAGGGCAAGAAAGCGCGGAAGCCATTTCACGATGAACTTGGCTTTCAGTCGTTCTAGCACCAATGGCACCCCAACTAATTAAATCTGCAATATATTGGCCTGTGACCATATCGAGAAATTCAGTTGCAGTGGGTAAACCTAACGCATTTATTTCAATTAATAGCTTTCTTGCAAGGCGAATACCTTCGTTGACGTTACAAGAGTTATCGAGGTAAGGATCAGAGATTAAACCTTTCCAGCCAATGACCGTACGTGGCTTTTCAAAGTAGGTTCTCATGACGATTTCTAAGCGGTCATGATAACGTTCTTTTAGCTGATTAAGCTTAGTGGCGTACTCTTTGGCAGCTTTAGGATCATGAATAGAGCAAGGCCCTACAATCACTAATAGTCGCTTGTCTTCTCCGGTAAGGATCGCTTCAATGCGTTTACGTGCTGATGTGATATTTTGGATTATCTCATCAGAAATGGGGAACTCTTTTGCTAAGGTTTCTGGTGTTACCAGACTGTCTAAAGCCTTAGTCCGTAGTTCGTCTGTCTTTAACATAATTCATCTCAATAAATATACAGGGTAAGTCTACCCAGTGATTAAGATCACAATAAACGAAATTCAGCTAATTTCAACAGCGTTCACAGAGAAAAACGAATAAAAAAGTCGCCATAAAGGGTTAAAACATTCTTCTTGCTAATCCCATAGAATCAATTACCTTGGTTGAAATTTCTTCAACAGAATAATTCGTGGTGTTGAGATAAGGGATATTGTTTTTTCTAAAAAGCGCTTCTACTTCGGACAATTCAATTCTGCATTGACGAATAGAGGCATAACGGCTATTTTCGCGGCGTTCACCACGAATAGCGGCAAGACGTTCTGGCGCAATGGTTAAGCCAAATAATTTATGCTGATATTCTTTTAGTTCTGCGGGGAGTTTTAGGAAATCCATATCATCCGCAGTAAATGGATAGTTAGCTGCTTGAATACCAAATTGCATTGCTAAATAGAGGCTGGTGGGTGTTTTCCCGCAACGAGAAACACCAATTAAGATCACTTGTGCTTGATCGAGATTACGTAATGATATGCCATCATCATGGGAAAGAGTGTATTCGATGGCGGCAATACGAGCATCGTATTTACTAAGATTTTTTTCAGTCAGTCCATGAGTTTTATTTAATTTTGGCGATGCCTGGATCCCTACTTCTTTTTCAAGTGGTATTACGAGAGATTGCACAATATCCTGACAAAAACCTTCACTGCTATTTATTATCTGTTTAACTTCAGGGCTGATAATAGAATAAAAAACAAGGGGCTTAGCGCCACTCTTTTTATAAATTTCAGAGATTTTTTGTTTTATTTCTTCAGCTCTTTCCACAGTAGAAACAAAAGGTAGTGTATAACTTTTCATTTTTAATGGAAATTGAGAAAGTACCGCATGGCCTAATACCTCAGCCGTAATCGCTGTACCATCAGAGATAAAAAAGACTGTTCTATCAATGGGTTCATTATTATCACAATTAATAGAATTCAAGCTTAATATCATAACGCTCACCTTTTTTTAGCTGAATTAGCAAATCAAACAATATTATCTAAAGCATTTTTAGTGATTATAAAGGATAAAAAAATAAAGTTTTCTGGTTGATCGATTCACCTTTCTATATTCAGCATCACATTGTGATACGCTTATTTCAGTTGTCGTTTTGACAGCGGGTTTTTCTTTTTTTCTCTCTCTCATAATTGTTTAAAAAAGGATTGTTCTCAATGTCCAGCAATAGCCTCACCCCGTGCAATGTGCTTTGGTATAACCAATTAGGTATGAATGACGTTGATCGTGTTGGTGGGAAAAATGCTTCCCTCGGTGAAATGATCACAAACCTAGCGGAACTGGGTGTTTCTGTTCCTAATGGGTTTGCTACCACAGCGCAAGCGTTTAATGATTTTCTGGAACAGAGCGGTATCAATCAGCGTATTTATGAATTGCTTGATAGCGTTGATGTTGATGATGTTAATCAACTGGCTCAAGCAGGAAATCAAATTCGCCAGTGGGTAATTGATACACCTTTTACGCCTCAGTTTGAAAAAGATATTCGCGATGCTTATCTCACATTAAGTGAAGGTGAATCTGAAGCTTCATTTGCCGTTCGTTCATCTGCGACTGCAGAAGATATGCCTGATGCTTCTTTTGCAGGTCAACAAGAGACGTTTTTAAACGTTCAAGGTATTGATGCCATACTCGTTGCAATCAAACATGTATTTGCCTCGTTATTTAACGATCGAGCAATCTCTTATCGTGTTCACCAAGGTTACGATCATCGTGGTGTTGCATTATCTGCGGGTGTTCAACGTATGGTGCGTTCTGATCTTGCTTCTTCAGGTGTGATGTTTACTATCGATACTGAATCTGGCTTTGATCAAGTTGTCTTTATTACATCAGCTTATGGTTTAGGTGAAATGGTAGTACAGGGTGCTGTTAACCCAGATGAGTTCTATGTACACAAGCCAACTTTAGCAAAAGGTTTACCTTCTATTGTTCGTCGTAATCTTGGCTCTAAAAAGATCCAAATGGTTTACGCGGATAGTGTTGAACATGGTAAACAAGTTCGTATCGAAGATACACCAGAGTCACTGCGCAATCGTTTCTCTTTGACTGATCATGAAGTTCAAGAGCTGGCTAAACAAGCTGTATTGATTGAACGTCACTATGGTCGTCCAATGGATATCGAATGGGCTAAAGATGGACATAATGGTCGTTTATACATTGTTCAGGCACGTCCAGAAACAGTTCGTTCTAACCAACAAGTTATGGAGCGCTATCAGTTAAATGAAAGTGGCTCTGTTATTATTGAAGGTCGTGCTATTGGTCATCGTATTGGTACAGGTGCCGTTAAAGTTATTCATAACTTAAGTGAGATGGATAGAATTGAAGCGGGTGATGTGCTGGTTACTGACATGACAGACCCAGATTGGGAACCTATCATGAAAAAAGCCTCTGCGATTGTAACTAACCGTGGTGGTAGAACATGTCACGCTGCAATTATTGCCCGTGAATTGGGTATTCCAGCTGTTGTAGGTTGTGGTGATGCAACAGAATGTATTGCTGAAGGACAAGTTGTAACCGTTTCTTGTGCTGAAGGTGACACAGGATTTGTTTACGATGGCAAACTGAATTTTTCTATTCAAAGCTCCGCAATCGATAATATGCCTGAATTAGGGCTCAAAATTATGATGAACGTCGGCAATCCTGATCGTGCATTCGATTTTGCGGGCCTACCAAATGATGGTGTCGGTCTTGCGCGTTTAGAATTTATTATTAACCGCATGATTGGTGTGCATCCTCGTGCATTATTAGAGTATGACGACCAAACTGAAGCACTGAAAGCCGAAATCAATGAAATGATGGCGGGCTATGACTCTCCAGTTGAGTATTACATCAGTAAACTAACGGAAGGGATTGCAACATTAGCAGCGGCATTCTGGCCTAAACGCGTTATTGTTCGTTTATCTGACTTTAAATCTAACGAATATGCCAACTTAGTAGGAGGCGATCGTTATGAGCCAGATGAAGAGAACCCAATGCTAGGATTCCGTGGTGCGGGTCGTTATGTTTCTGACGATTTCCGTCGCTGCTTCTCCCTTGAGTGTGAAGCAGTAAAACGTGTTCGTAATGATATGGGCTTAGAAAATGTTGAAGTCATGATCCCATTTGTTCGTACTGTACGCCAAGCTGAAGAGGTGATTGACGAATTAGCGGCAAACGGTTTGAAACGAGGTGAGAACGGCTTAAAAGTCATTATGATGTGTGAAATTCCATCAAATGCCTTATTAGCGGATAAATTCTTAGAACACTTTGATGGTTTTTCTATCGGCTCTAACGACATGACCCAATTAACATTAGGTCTTGACCGCGATTCTGGTGTGGTTTCTGCACTGTTTGATGAACGCAATGATGCAGTGAAAGCCTTATTATCAATGGCAATCCAAGCCGCAAAACGTAATGGAAAATATGTGGGTATTTGTGGTCAAGGACCTTCTGATCATGAAGATTTCGCACAATGGCTAATGGAAGAGGGAATTGATAGTTTATCGTTAAACCCAGATACCGTAATTAAAACTTGGGTAAAATTAGCACAATAGAATTAATATCATCGTTATAAATAAAAAGCTCACAATATTACGTGAGCTTTTTTTATACAATTATTAAATAATAGGCAAAAAAAAAGCCTATCATGGGCTGACAGGCAAAGACTACACACAGCAATATTTTATATTCTTTAATCCCGCCAATTAATCTATTAATATGAACGGCGAAATTATTAATTCGATGAAACATTTGTTTCGTTGATATTTATATTAAGAGAAATGCGTTAATTATGCTCTAAGAATTATCTCAATAAAAAGAATATTGGTTTATTTAAAATTGAATATAACTTGCTGGCAACAAACAGGTTTAAAAAAATGTAATTTGTTTCAAGATGTAAGTTTTAATATAGAAATATAATGATTTATTCCTAAATTGATAATCTTTATTAAACTTTGCTCTGTTATTTTTAGAGCATGTAAGTAGCTACACTTACATGCTCCATTATTATTTATTCTTTTTCGATAAAGTTTTTATTCATAAATTCTACTGTTTCAGTTAAATCAGGATTAGGTTTTGGTACTTCATTAATCCATGCATTTAATAAACTATGTGCAACAGCGAGAACAACAGGACCAATAAATAAACCAATCATACCTAATGTTAAAATCCCACCAATAACGCCTGTGAGAATTAATACCATAGGCAAATCGGCACCCATCTTGATTAAATAAGGTCGTAATACACCATCCATTGTTGCAACAGCACCACCCCAAATCACCATGACAATGCCCCAAGTGGTATCACCCGTCCAAAATAGCCATAAAATTGAAGGGATCAATACTAATAAAGGACCTAATTGAGCAAGGCAGCAAATAAACATAAGGACGGTTAATACCGTAGCATAAGGTACGCCAGATACAGCAAGGCCGATACCACCAACAATAGCCTGAATTAAGGCAGTTAAAACCACACCTAATGCAACGGCGCGAATAGACATAGATGCAAGTAAGATTGCGGCATCACCGCGTTGGCCTGCTAAGCGAATAGCAAAATGACGCAACCAAGATACGACATTTTCACCTTGTAAAAACAGTAAGCCAGAAAATAACAACATCACCCCCAAATGTAGGGCAAATCGACCAATATTTAAGGCTTGAGCAAAAAACCAGTTTGCAGCTTGCCCAACATAAGGCTGGATTTTTGAGATTAACGCATTACCCCCTGAGACAAGAATAGAGTGCCATGTATCATAAAGCTTACTCCCTATCATAGGGATATCGTTAAGCCATAATAATTGCGGTGGCTGAATATTCGACGGTGATTTCGCTAATTCAATTAAGGGGGCACTATTATCAATGACGCTACTAATTAATAAGATAATAGGGATAACGAAGATCAGTAATATCAAAATCATCATTATCATGGTTGATAGCCAACGATATTTTACCCGTTTTTCAATAATAAGAAGTAAAGGCCACGTTGCTACAACAATCATTCCAGCCCAAATAAAACCCACAATAAAGGGATTTAGTATCCAAAAACTGGCAATAATAAAAAAAGAAATAAAAAGAACAGTGAATAAAACTTTGGGTATATCTGTATGGATCTGCGGTTTTTCCATGGTTTTAAATCCCTACACGAATAAAAATGCTAGAAGCAGATGAATAAACATTGCAAATATCACGTTGTTTATATCACTACGCAATTTGCCAGAATTGTATGATAAGGTGAACAGGTATCGGTCTGAAAGTACAAAATGAGGCAAAGTACCTCTTAGCATACATTTCAACATCTAAAATTAAGCAATGTGGACTATTAGATTAAAGAGCTATAACAAATGATCCCACGTATATCGCAAGCACCGCAAGTCAGTGAACTCACAACAGAATTTCTTGATACCCTTCGAAAAAACGGTTTTACCGGTGATGTCTCCAGCAGTTACGCTGACAGACTCACTATGGCAACAGATAATAGTATTTACCAGTTATTGCCACAGGCGGTTGTTTTTCCTCGCTCAACAGCCGATGTAACTATTATTGCTCGCTTAGTTGATGAGCCTCGATTTCATTCTCTTTCTCTGACTCCAAGAGGAGGAGGAACAGGGACTAATGGACAGGCTTTAACAGATGGCATTGTTGTTGATTTATCTCGCTATATGAAACGTATTATCGAGATAAACCCAGAAGAACGTTGGGTAAAAGTGGAAGCTGGTGTCATTAAAGATGAATTAAACCTCTTTTTAAAACCGTATGGCTTCTTTTTTGCACCTGAGCTATCTACCAGTAACCGCGCCACATTAGGCGGAATGATAAATACTGATGCATCAGGGCAAGGTTCAATGGTTTATGGTAAAACCTCTGATCACGTTCTCGGTGTTAGAGCGGTTTTATTAGGTGGTGAACTGCTTGAAACGCGGGCTATGGATACCGCGTTAGCAGAAAATATTGCCCAAGAGAGCTCTGCAATCGGTAAAGTTTATCGTACCGTTTTATCTCGTTGCAAAGAGCAGCGAAAGCTTATTCTTGAAAAATTTCCTAAATTAAATCGCTTTTTAACTGGGTATGATTTACGTCATGTCTTTAGTGATGACATGAAAAGATTTGATTTAACACGAATTTTAACAGGCTCAGAAGGAACACTTGCGTTTATTACTGAGGCAACGCTGGATATCACGCCAATTCCTAAACAGCGCAGTCTAGTCAATGTAAAATACGATTCTTTTGACTCAGCATTACGTAATGCACCTTTCTTAGTTAAAGCGAATGCACTTTCTGTTGAAACTGTTGATTCCAAAGTATTAAATCTCGCTCGTGAAGATATTGTGTGGCACTCCGTTAAAGAGTTGATCACTGATATCCCTGATAAAGATATGCAAGGCCTTAATATTGTTGAATTTGCGGGTGATGATGAAAATCTTATCGCTTCACAAGTCGCATCATTATGCCAACGCTTAGATTTATTAATGAAAGAAGGTCAGGGTGGTGTTATCGGTTATCAAGTCTGTGAAGATCTGGCAGATATAAACCGTATTTATGCCATGCGTAAAAAAGCGGTTGGTTTATTAGGTAATGCAAAAGGGCAAGCAAAGCCAATTCCTTTTGTAGAAGATACCTGTGTGCCACCAGAGCATCTTGCTGATTATATTACAGAATTTAGAGCATTACTTGATAGCCATCAGCTCAATTATGGCATGTTTGGACATGTTGACGCAGGCGTATTGCACGTAAGACCTGCGCTTGATATGTGTGATCCACAACAAGAATTATTGATGAAATCCATCTCAGATGACATTGTCATGTTAACAGCCAAATATGGTGGGTTACTCTGGGGTGAACATGGAAAAGGCTTTAGAGCGCAATACAGCCCCGAATTTTTCGGTGAAACGCTCTATCATGAACTGCGTCAAATCAAAACGGTGTTCGATCCTCGAAATAGACTGAATCCTGGGAAAATATGCCCTCCATTAGAGGTCGATGAACCTATGAAGCAGGTTGATACTATCAAACGAGGTACTTTTGATCGCACAATTCCTTTATCTGTGCGTCAAGATTTCAAAGGTGCATTAGATTGTAATGGTAATGGACTTTGCTTTAACTTTGATGCCAAAAGCCCCATGTGTCCTTCAATGAAAATCAGCGGACAACGCATCCATTCACCCAAAGGACGAGCTGCACTTGTAAGAGAGTGGCTACGCTTATTAACAGAGCAAGGCGTTAGCCCAAAACAACTTGAATCTAGCCTTGAAAATAATAAACCTAGCTTAAGAGGTTTAATTGAGAAAACACGTAATACTTGGAAAGCCAAACGTGGCGAATATGACTTTTCTCATGAAGTTAAAGCAGCAATGAACGGTTGTTTGGCTTGTAAAGCTTGTTCAACGCAATGTCCGATTAAAATTGATGTGCCATCGTTTCGTTCTAAGTTTACTGAGCTTTATCACCAGCGCTATTTACGTCCGTTAAAAGATCATATTGTCGCTAATGTTGAGTTAACTACGCCGATTATGGCAAAAGCACCGGGATTCTTTAACTTTTTTATGAAACAACCGTTGGTGCAATCGTTAAGTAAACACGCTATTGGTATGGTCGATTTACCTTTATTGTCATCACCGACATTAAAACAGCAATTGGCTGGGCATAAAGCGTTAGATATGACGTTAGAAGACTTAGAGCGGTTATCTGAAAAGCAACGTAGTCATCATGTGCTGGTGGTTCAAGATCCTTTCACCAGTTATTACGATGCGAAAGTCGTCGCTGATTTTATCAAACTGATTGAAAAAATTGGATTTAAGCCTGTTTTATTGCCATTCTCACCTAACGGTAAAGCACAGCATATTAAAGGTTTTTTACAGCAATTTAGTAAAACGGCGCAAAAAACCTCAACCATGCTTAATCGTGTTGCAAAATTAGGTATCCCTATGGTGGGAGTCGATCCTGCATTAGTGCTTTGTTATCGTGATGAATATCGTGAAATACTGGGTGATAAACGTGGGGATTTTAATGTTCAACTTGTTCATGAATGGCTAAGTAAATTGGTATCTGAGCCAATAGCAGTTCGCGATGATGCTGAAAAATGGTATCTTTTTGGGCACTGTACAGAAGTGACGGCACTACCACAAAGTATGAAACAGTGGCAGGTTATTTTCCAACGTTATGGGCAGCAACTCGAATTTGTGAGCACTGGATGTTGTGGAATGGCAGGTACTTATGGACATGAACTAAATAATTATGAAAACTCGTTGGGCATTTATCAACTCTCATGGGGTAATGCATTAAAAACGTTACCAACAATGCGTTGTTTAAGCACCGGTTACTCTTGTCGTAGTCAAGTGAAACGTATTGATAATATTGAGCTAAAACACCCACTACAGGCACTTTTGGAGATTATGCCATGATATGGAAACGTGAAACGACACTTGAGCATCTTAATCATATTGGGCAAAATAATATGATGAGTCATCTAGGTATTGAATTGACCTGCCTTGGTGATGATTATCTTGAAGGAACAATGCCGGTTGATCATCGTACTAAGCAGCCTTTGGGGCTTTTGCATGGTGGTGCTTCTGTTGTTTTAGCTGAAACATTGGGCTCTGTTGCGGGTTATCTTTGTACTGAAGGCGAACAGAAAATTGTGGGTTTAGAAATTAACGCTAACCACATTCGTTCTGCTAGAGACGGTAAGGTAAGAGGTGTATGCAAACCTATTCATTTAGGGCGCTCACACCAAGTTTGGTCAATAGAAATATTTGATGATGAAGGTCGTCAAGTGTGTATTTCTAGATTAACAACATCTGTTATTTCTTAAAGAATAAAAAAGACATATGCACAAAGTGAAATACTCGCTTTGTGCGTTTTTTTATGTTTATAGATAATGTCAAAAAGAATAAAAATAGAGAGAGAAAATAGAATTATTTCTTTATTTAGATTTTATTTTTAATGATAATCATTATCTTCATAATAAAAGATAAGACGATCAATAATGTTAACTATTTATAAATTCAACACTACAGTATTATTAATTGCAGGTTTATTTATCAGCGGATGCGATAATAATTCTACCTCTGAAACGAGTAATGATATAAGTAATATTCCAGTACAAACTGTTTCTGGCTTTAATATGGCTTATCCCACTTCATTTACAATGAGCAGAGAAGATACTGAAAATTATTTTAAATCATTACCAGATAATATTCAGGACGTCACAACAGAAATGATGGTTTATAAATCAGAGCCTATTTGTGATTTGACAGAAGTTCGTCTGGTTTATTTTAAAATGATTGATGCAATGAGTTACGATGTGGATGCGGGAGCACAAGGCATAGTTGATAATATTGCGGTAATAGATGGTATGAATGAAATATCCACATTGATAAAACCATTAACTATCCCAAATGTGGAAAGCCGACATGTCTTTTTTGAAGGGAAATACGCAAAAGAGAATGTGAGCTATGAAGGTGTTTTAGCGGCTGATCTTAAAACGAACCGAGTATGGCAACTACAATTGATTAGCAACTTCAATAGCCAATCGAACAAACAAAAAAACAGTCAAATCCTTGAATGTACAAACAAATATATTCAAACCATCACTATCAGTAAATAAGTTCAAAGAGCACACAATCCAATAAGAGGTCATCGCATAAGTGGTGCTATCTTATCCTTCATAATAAGCATAAAAGTGAATGTAAACAGAGCTAATAGGCTGTAATGTAAAAATACATTTTTATGCTTTTTTCTCTAAATTTCAGTGATAACATATAAAGTGTATTTGTATTGCAACTTATGTGCGTATTGTGCGAAATATAAGAAAAATTAAAAGTTTTATTTTTTGTAATGAAAGAGCAGAAAAGTGTTATATTACATTGCGTTAACATTAATTGTTAACAAGGTAACCCCAAAAATAGAACAAAAAATACACATTTATAGAATATCCTTTCAAAAGACATGGTTGAAGTGATAAGGGTTATCATTACCATTAGTGTCAGGAAAGATATCAATCTCCTTTCGAAATGAGGTCAGAAATGACAAACAACGTTGAAACTTTTTCTCTTAATGACACAGCTTGGCAAGGCATTGTATTAACGGATAATGCAGCAAAGCATATCTGCCATTTAGTTGAGAAAAACCCAGAAAAACAAGGGCTTTCCTTAAGTATTAAACCCTCTGGTTGTACAGGGTATGGTTATGTTATTGAACTCGCTACTGCCCCAAATGATGATGATCTTGTTTATGAACATAATGGAGCAAAACTCTTTGTCTCATTAAAAGCAATGCCATTTATCGATGGGTTGGTTGTTGATTATGTTCGTGAAGGACTTAATCAAATGTTTAAATTTAATAATCCTAAAGCTCAAAACGTCTGCGGATGTGGTGAGAGCTTCGGGGTATAACATAGTGAAGTCAGATTATGTCTCAGAGCAATGTTGAAATTGGTGATGAAGTTCAGGGATGGCTAAGCGATCACCACTATAAAGAAGGTTTTTATACCGATATCTCAACCGATACCTTAGAAAAAGGATTAAACGAAGCGGTTGTACGTGCAATATCGGCAAAAAGAAACGAACCAGAGTGGATGCTGGAATTTCGTTTAGATGCTTATCGCCATTGGTTAGAAATGGAAGAGCCTCATTGGCTAAAAGCAGATTATCCATCGCTTAATTATCAAGATTATAGCTATTATTCAGCGCCATCTTGTAGTTCATGTTGTGCTAATGGCAGTTGTGCTGGTGGCTCGAATGAAGCTGTTATGAGTGATAAACAAGCCACGCAAGATTATTTAACCAAAGAAGTTGAAGATGCTTTTAACCAACTCGGTGTACCTGTAAGAGAAGGGCAAGCCGTTGCTGTTGATGCTATTTTTGATTCTGTTTCCGTTTCAACAACATATCGTGAAGAGCTTGCTGAACATGGCATTATTTTCTGTTCATTTAGCGAAGCTATTCAAGAATATCCTGATTTAGTGCGCCAATATTTAGGCACCGTTGTATCAAGCCATGATAACTACTTTGCTGCATTAAACGCTGCGGTCGCATCTGATGGTACTTTTGTCTATATTCCAAAAGGGGTTCGTTGCCCAATGGAATTATCGACTTATTTTCGTATTAATGCGGCTCAAACAGGTCAATTTGAACGAACTATTTTGGTTGCTGATGAAGGTAGTTACGTCAGTTATATCGAAGGTTGTTCAGCACCTGTTCGTGATAGCTATCAGCTTCATGCCGCTGTGGTTGAAGTTATTATCCATAAAGATGCCGAAGTAAAATACTCTACTGTGCAAAACTGGTTCTCTGGTGGCGATAGTGAAGGCGGCATTCTTAATTTTGTGACTAAACGTGCTATTTGCGAAGGCGAAAACGCCAAAATGTCATGGACGCAATCAGAAACCGGTTCTGCGATCACATGGAAATATCCAAGTGTGATTTTAAAAGGGGATAATTCAAGCGCTGAATTTTTCTCTGTTGCCTTAACCAATGGCAATCAACAAGCAGATACGGGCACTAAGATGATCCATATCGGCAAAAATACCAAATCAACCATTATCTCTAAAGGTATTTCTGCAGGTAAAAGCCAAAACAGTTACCGTGGACTCGTAAAAGTACTCCCTAGTGCGCAAAATGCCCGTAACTTTACCCAATGTGATTCCATGTTAATTGGTACGCAGTGCGGTGCGCATACTTTCCCTTATGTTGAAGTAATGAACAACTCAGCACAGCTTGAACACGAAGCGACAACGTCACGTATTGGTGAGGATCAGTTGTTCTATTGTCGTCAGCGTGGATTAAGCGAAGATGATGCAATCTCAATGATTGTAAACGGGTTTTGTAAAGATGTGTTCTCAGAATTACCGCTGGAATTTGCTGTGGAAGCACAAAAATTATTAGCAATCAGCTTAGAACATAGCGTCGGTTAACTATTAACCAAATTCTGAGTATAAAGATACCGAAGGCATATATTATGTTAGAGATTAAAAATTTACATGTCAGTGTTGAAGGCAACGAGATCCTAAAAGGATTAGATTTGCAGGTTCGTGCAGGTGAAGTTCACGCGATTATGGGGCCAAATGGCTCGGGTAAAAGTACCTTATCAGCAACACTTGCTGGTCGTGATGAATATGAAGTCGATGAAGGTTCAATCACCTTTAAAAATAAAGATTTATTGGAATTAGAACCAGAAGATCGCGCAGGTGAAGGCATCTTTATGGCATTTCAATATCCTGTTGAAATACCCGGTGTCAGCAATCAATTTTTCTTACAATCTTCTGTAAATGCAGTGAGAGAATATCGTGGTCAAGAGCCATTAGATCGCTTTGATTTTGAAGATTTTATTGAAGATAAAATTAAATTGCTAGATATGCCACAAGATTTGTTAACACGCTCAGTTAACGTGGGATTTTCTGGTGGTGAAAAAAAACGTAACGATATTTTGCAAATGGCTGCGTTAGAGCCTGAATTATGTATTTTAGATGAAACAGACTCAGGACTTGATATCGACGCATTAAAAATCGTTTCTAATGGTGTTAATAGCTTACGTGATGGTAAACGTGCTTTTATTGTTGTAACACATTACCAACGCATTCTTGACTATATTAAACCTGATTTTGTACATGTGCTTTATCAGGGAAAAATCATTAAATCTGGTGATTTTTCATTGGCGCAAAAATTGGAGGAACAAGGTTATGGCTGGCTTATTGACCCTCAATGAAAAGCGTGAAAAACAGCGCCAAGTTGAACTGCGTAATCAACAAGCATTAAAAACGTTTTCAACGTTATATCATCAACGTAAAGGTGACGAAAATCTGAATGCACGTAATCACTGGTTACAAGTTGAAAAAATAGGCTTTCCCGCTTATCGTCATGAAGATTGGCACTATACGCCATTAGAAGAAACGTTAAGCCAAAGTTATCAACAATTGCCGCCTTTTGATGTGCAAAGCTTAATAGCTAAACAAGCTTTATCTTTTGATTGCTATCGTATTGTAATGGTGAATGGCTCATTCTCACCGACAGAAAGCAGTAAAGATTTTGGTCCTTATCAAGTGACGTTACTTGATAATCAAAGTGAATTACCTAAAGCGGTAAATGGTGAAATTTTCCTGCATTTAGTTGAAAGCTTAGCGCCACATCCTTTGTTGATTACCCTGAAAACGGGTGTTATTGCGGATAAACCACTTTATATCCTCAATATTACTCAAGGTGATCAAAGCGCAGAGGTAAATAGTGCAAATTATCGTTTTCACCTTGATGTTGGTGCAAATACTCAGATGCAAGTGGTAGAGCACTATATTAGCAGTGACAACGAAAACCGTCATTTTACAGGGGCAAGATTAACCGCAGCGATTGGTGATAATGCCTTTTTTAACCATATCAAATTAAGTTTTGAGAATGGCGTAAGTCAGCATTTTGCTCATAACGATCTGACAATAGGTCGTGATGCTCGTGTCAATAGTTATGCTTTCTTATTAGGCGCTAAACTTAGTCGTCATCACACGAGTTCGGCACTAAAAGGTGAAAATACAGAGCTTTCAATGAATAGCGTTGTATTACCTAAAGCAGGCGAAATAGCGGACACCCGTACATGGCTGGTTCATAGTGAGAAAAATTGCCAGAGTCGTCAACTGCATAAAAGTATTGCGATGGATGCGGGGAAAGCTGTATTTAACGGTATGATCACGGTGACACCTCAAGCCTTAAAAACAGATGGTCAAATGACTAATAATAATCTGTTGCTGGGTGAGAAAGCGCAAATCGATACTAAACCACAGCTTGAAATCTATGCTGATGATGTGAAATGTAGTCATGGAGCCACTGTGGGGCGAATTGATGATGAGCAACTATTTTATTTGCGTTCACGCGGTATTTCTTTAAGTAACGCCCGTAAAATGATCATCCATGCATTTGCGGCTGAATTAACTGAATCGCTAGAAAATAGTGTGATCAAGGCGCATGTATTAGACAGAATTAATCAGCGCTTATTAGAGGTATAAAATAGGGCATTATGACGCACTCCATTGAAAAAGCGCGAGATGATTTTCCAATTCTTTCACAGCAAGTGAAAGGAAAACCTCTGGTTTATCTCGACAGTGCCGCAAGTGCTCAAAAACCGGCTTGCGTCATTGAACATGAAAAACAATTTGCCTTAACACAATATGCCGCGGTTCACCGCGGCATTCATACCTTGAGTGCAAATGCGACAACCTTAGTTGAAAATGTCCGTAAAAAAGCCAGTGATTTTTTAGGTGCCAATAGCGAAGACGAGATTGTTTTTGTTAAAGGAACAACCGAAGGCATTAACTTAATTGCGAATGTTTATAGCCAACGATTTTTGAATGATGGTGACAATATCATCATCACAGAAATGGAACATCATGCAAATATTGTTCCTTGGTATATGTTGGCAAAACAGTATGGTTTTAATGTTCGTGTGTTACCGCTATTACAAGACGGCACGCTCGATTTAGCTCAATTACCTCGCTTAATCGACGAACGAACTAAATTATTCAGCCTTACGCACCAATCAAATGTATTGGGCACAGTGAATCCTATCGCTCAAATTATTCGTGATGCTCGCCAATATGCTATTGATCAAGGAGGGGAGTTACATATATTGGTTGATGGGGCGCAAAGTGCCATGCATCAAACAATTAATGTTTCACAACTTGATTGTGACTTTTTTGTTTGTAGCGGCCATAAACTTTATGGACCTACTGGCATTGGTTTGCTGTATGGTAAAAAAGCGATACTGGATGAATTACCGCCTTGGGAAGGCGGTGGCGCAATGATAAAACATGTTCATATTAATGGTGATATTACCTACGCAGATGCACCTTGGCGCTTTGAAGCGGGAACACCTAATATAATGGGAATGATTGGCTTAGGTGCTGCATTAGATTATCTTTCACAGTTAGGTATGAATAATATTGCTGAGTATGAAAATAGTATAATGAAGTATGCCCAAGAGCAGTTGCAAAAAGTAAAATCTTTAACGCTTTATGGCAATGATTCTCGACAAGGTGTGATAGCGTTTAATTTAGGTAAACACCATGCTTATGATGTTGGGGCATTTCTTGATAATTATGGTATTGCGATTCGTACAGGGCATCATTGTGCAATGCCAATTATGGATTATTACCAAGTTCCTGCAATGTGTCGTGCATCTCTTGGTTTATATACCAATAAAAATGATATCGATGCGTTGGTTAATGCGCTATTACGTGTTGAAATGTTATTAGGTTAAAGATTAAAAAAGAGGTTATTCATGGCAGTGGCCAATTTGCCAGATGAAGCAAAATTATTACGCAATTTCTCTCGTTGTCAGGATTGGGAACAACGTTATCTCTATATGATGGAGTTGGGCGAGCGCCTTCCACCATTAACAGATGAACAACGCACTTCAGCTAATTTTATTGAGGGTTGCCAAAGTCAAGTGTGGATCGCTGTTGCTCTTAATGAGAATAAGCAACTCATTCTCGCTGGTGATAGCGATGCAGGTATTGTCAAAGGCCTTGTTGCCTTGGTAATTATCTTATTTCAGGGGAAGACGCTCGAACAAGCATTAGCCACAGATGTAAAACAGTATTTTTCATCACTAGCGCTAGAAAGCCACTTAACACCTTCTCGAACTCAAGGCTTGCATGCGATGGTCACGACACTGATTAAGCGTTTTTCAGAATACGCTGTAGCATAAATGTTACCTAATCCCACATTAATGTTCTAAACTGACTTATTATATGAATGGCATAACAATGATAATGTTATCATCATAATAGTCAGTTTATTTTATTTCTAACACACGGGATAAATGATGAATAAATGGTTAACCCTATTGGGAGTATCGCTGTTAGGGATGAACAGCCACTTATCTTATGCGACAGAATACCTGTTACCCACTGATGGTCAGCGTATTATCGGCGAGAATGTTTCGTATATCGTGCCGGATGATAAGCGTTCACTAGAAGCTATTGCGTCTGAATATCAAGTGGGATTGCTTAATATGATGGAAGCAAATCCTGGTATTGATCCGCTTTTACCTGATGCAGGTAAAACATTAAATATTCCATTGCAGATGATTTTGCCTGATACGGTACATAAAGGTATTGTCATCAATCTTGCCGAATTGCGTCTTTATTATTACCCGAAAGAGGGTAGCACCGTTGATGTTTATCCTATCGGCATTGGTCAATTAGGACGAGAAACGCCTGAAATGGTGACGTCCATTTCTCAGTTGATTAAAGATCCTACATGGACTCCGACAGCAAATATTCGTAAAAACTATGCAGCAAAAGGGATCTCGCTCCCTGCGGTCGTTCCTGCTGGCCCTGAAAATCCAATGGGAGCTTATGCATTAAGATTGGCTCATAGTCGTGGCGAATATTTAATTCACGGTACAAATGCAGATTTTGGTATTGGATTAAGAGTGAGTTCAGGCTGTATTCGTTTAAGACCCAATGATATTGAGACGTTATTTAACGTAGTGCCTAAAGGTAGCCGTGTTCAGGTTATCAATAAGCCGATTAAATTTACTGAAACTGCGGATGGTAGACAGTTTATTGAAGTTCATCAGCCATTATCACGTAATGAAAATGACGATCCACAAACCATGCCTCTTACATTCACGAAGCAATTTAATACTTGGTATGAAAGTGGCAAAGTCGATAAAAATAAAGTCGATGCAGAGCTTATTCGTCGTTCTGGTATTCCTGTAGAGGTTACAGCCTACTAAGTTTGGATGATATTTTATAAATAGCAAAAGACCTCTTTATAAAATCAATAGCGTTAAAGATACCTTACTATAAGTCATATTATTTTACTGATAATAAGGAAATTTAGTGAGAGTTGCAGTTAATAATGAAAATCTGATAAAGAGAAATAACACTATCACGCCTAGCATGGCGGATAATTCTGGTTTGCTATTTAATAAGTTATCTCAGGCGAGAAATAGCTGTAAAACGTTTTTAATTGGGGATAAAAAGCTAAAAAGTGAAAATATTCAATTAATGTGCGAGGAGCTTCTTCAACGAGTCATTCCTAAAGAGGGATGCAGAGAATATGAGTTAATTGAAATAGAAACTTTGCCTGATCTGGTTAGCTCAAGAGTATCTTACTCAAAGTATTCAAAGTCAGTGACAGAGTTATTTAATATTCTAGAGAATGAATTAAAAAAAGTCAGTGGCATGGAATATTTTGTACTGACGATATCTCAACAAAAAAATGTTGATAAAATTAAGGATACATTCAGTCAGATATCTACTCAAACAGATAAAAACATCAGATATAACTCATACCTAGCAACGAATCTTAATTTAAATGAGCGTATAAAAACCCTTGGTATCGACACACTTAACAATTAATAACCTTATAAAAACCAAAGCCCTAACAATGTTAGGGCTTTGTGATTAATGCTTACCTAAAGCTGTTTTCAGCCTATCAGTGAGTCAAATTACTTTTTATAAGTAGTGACTTGGTTATCTAAACGCTGATTTGCGCGAGCTGCTTCGTCGTAAGCTGATTTAGCTTCAGCGCGAGCAGATTGTACATCACCACTTAGTTGCTGAACTTGAGTATTCAGGCGGCTTACATCAGAAGAGATTTGATCTAATTGTGCATTATTACTAGAAGAACAACCCGCTAATAAGCCTGAAGCCAGAATCACCGCACCTAGTACAAGTTTCGCTTTCATAGTTACAACCTCTATTATTAGTTTGTGTAAAGGAACAAGTAGCATTTATATGAAACCATTAATAAGTATGGCACATATATAGGAAAATGCTGGATTTATTTATCACATTCTACGGAGCTATTAGTTGAACAATAGAAAAAATAACACCTAAAACGCAAATATTCAGTACAAAAAATGCGTGTTATTTCACAAAAGATTTTTATTCATAAAAGTCTGATAGAAAAACATTTTATCTACATTGTTCTATTGTTACTTATATTTATAGCTATAAAGCACCACCTAAATTTACTTTTATGAAAATGGGTTCTACTTCATTTCTAAACGATTCAAGTGTAAATTTTTGGAAGTTGAGATCGTTGTATCCCCTAAAGAAGAGTATTCCGCGTTCTAAATCCGTTAGTGTTGTCCATACTGAAAATTCACTAGTATGAAGTGCTTTTAACGTATCGTGACCTAATAGGGGATCAATAGTGGCGTTTTTAGGTCGATCGAATCTATTCATGATATGTGCTAATTCAACTAACTGTGTATCCGGATCAGACACCTTGTGATAGTAGGTTGTGTAGTAAACAGCACGAATAAATCTATCTACAGAAGTGTCAGAATTGGGCAACGAGGCTAAAGCAATTCCACTGTCAGGTTGTTTTATTTTCATATTTCCTAATGTGCTGGTGGAAATATTAACATTCGAAAGATGGGTGTAATTATTTAAATTGGTTGAATGCCATGGAAATAACGGACCATTGGTCATGCAATAAGTAGGATTATCATAAATATGTAATTTTCCATCAGAAACTTCAATAACAATACAAGCTCCTGTTTTGTCATAAAATGCATAATGGAAAGGGCTGGGTAAGTTACGTAAAAGGAGTAGTTTTTGTGACCAAAATACCGTTTTAGGGATCGCGAGTTTTAATTCTTCAACGGTTTTATATTGTGCTAACGCCCATTCACCAATTGCCGCGATAGGCACTGAAGTTGCGTAATCTTGTGGGCTAATATCATCGAGATTTGAATCGGGTAACATATTTAAGCTAAAAGAGAGTCCCTGAGAATTAACACCTTCAAGTACGTCTTTTGTGCCTTCTAAATTGATTGGCGCAACGATCGCCATAAAAGGATATTTGACAGTATATTTTAATCCAAGGGTGCCATCAGGGGCCTTTTGCTGGAAAGTATGTTCTTTAGGATAATATGCAAATATTGAAGCAGGCTTGTCTACTGAAAATTCCATTGTTCTACCATGATAAATACGATTTTTCTTATCTTTAATCGCGAGGGTAGTGCAAGCGAATACTCTACTATCAATGTTATTTTCTGGCATAGTTTATTCCTAATAGAATTAATTCAGTATTTGTAATACATAGTATTGGATATAGCCATTTATATAAGATATTTTTTATATTTGTTTAATATAGCGTTACTTTTGTATTAGACCAAACATAAATCTCATAGGGTAAAAAATAATAATAAGTACTAGATGAGGGCATTTTACTCAGTAAAATGGCGCTGTTTTTTTATGATGTTAATGTTGTTTTTATGATAATGAAATGTTTTTATGATAGGTGTTTGTACTTATAATTTTTGTTATTTCAATGTTTTACATTGAAGTTTGATTTTTTTTTAAAACAAAATCTCGCATTAATTGTAAAGTTCAAAAATTAAATTTGAATTTTATTTCTCACTTTTTATATTGTTGACTATCTTTAATAAATAAGCATTAAGCTTATTCCATGTCTTATAATATTTATTATTGTAGGGTAATAATATGAAAAACAAATCATCAAATTATAATGACCTAGATGATGTATATGCATCTCTCGATCTCTCTCAATCCTTACCTAAAACAAAAATTCCACAGAAAGAAAATAATCCACGTAACGTTTTTGATGCTGTTCGTGATGAATTAATGTTAGATGGAAACTCAAGACAAAATTTAGCGACATTTTGTCAAACTTGGGTTGATGATGAAATACGCGATTTAATGGATCTTTCTATCGATAAGAACATGATAGATAAAGATGAATATCCGCAAACAGCTGAAATTGAAAATCGTTGTGTTCATATGTTGGCTGATTTGTGGTGTTCGCCTGATGCATTAAATACATTAGGTTGTTCTACTATCGGTTCATCCGAAGCCGCAATGTTAGGCGGGTTAGCATTAAAATGGCAATGGCGTAAAAAACGTATTGCACAGGGAAAACCGACTGATAAACCGAACTTGATTTGTGGTCCTGTTCAAATTTGTTGGCATAAATTCGCTCGTTATTTTGATGTGGAATTAAGAGAGATCCCTTTAGAAGGTGATCGTTTAATGATGAGCCCAGAAGAAGTCATTAAGCGTGTGGATGAAAATACCATTGGGGTAGTTCCAACATTAGGCGTTACTTTTACCTGTACCTATGAGCCTGTTAAAGCGGTTCATGACGCATTAGATAAACTTCAAAAAGAAACGGGATTAGATATTCCAATTCACGTTGATGGTGCAAGTGGGGGCTTTTTAGCACCATTTTGCGCACCTGATATTGAATGGGATTTCCGTTTACCACGAGTAAAATCTATTAATGCCTCGGGGCATAAATTTGGTTTAGCACCATTAGGTGCGGGTTGGGTTATTTGGCGTGAAGCAAAAGATCTTCCTGAAGAGCTTATTTTTAATGTGAACTATTTAGGCGGCAATATGCCTACTTTTGCGCTGAATTTCTCACGTCCTGGTGGTCAAATTATCGCTCAATATTATAACTTCTTACGCTTAGGCCGAGAAGGATATGCAAAAATTCATAATGCTTGCTACTCAACAGCACAATATTTAGCAAGGGAAATTGAAAAGTTAGGCCCTTTTGAAATGATATTTAGTGGTGACTGTAAAGAAGGTATCCCCGCATTAGCATGGAAACTAAAAAAAGGGGCTAAAGTCACTTACTCTTTATACGATGTTGCAGATAAATTACGTAGTCGTGGTTGGCAGGTTCCCGCTTACTCTATGCCAGCCAATCGGGAGGATTTAGTGATCCAGCGTATTTTAGTTCGCCATGGTGTAAGTCTAGATCTTGCTTCATTACTAGTGGATGATTTCAAACGTACGCTAGAGTATTTTGATAAGCATCCTGTCTGCAATCCTCTATCAGCAGAAGATGGTAGAGGTTTTAACCATAGCTAAATTCTGTTCGTTTTGAGGTTGAGGATCTTTATCTATTCTCAACCTCTTTCTCGATAATAATTAGACTGTAATTATTTTTCTGAATAAAGTTCAGGAGGATTGTATGACTACATCATCAACAAATTCAGCACCAAAACAACTTACATTAGTTGGTTTTTTTGCTATTACCGCTTCGATGGTTATGGCGGTATATGAATATCCGACTTTTGCCACATCTGGTTTTAGCCTTGTTTTCTTCTTACTTTTAGGTGGATTGCTGTGGTTTATTCCTGTTGCGTTATGTGCAGCTGAAATGGCTACCGTAGAAGGCTGGCAAGAAGGGGGAATATTTGCTTGGGTATCGAATACATTAGGAGAACGCTGGGGGTTTGCCGCCATCTCTTTTGGTTATCTACAAATTGCTATTGGTTTTATTCCTATGCTTTACTTCGTCTTAGGCGCGCTTTCTTATATTCTCAATTGGCCTGAATTAAATACCGATCCAGTAATTAAAACAGTCGCAGCTTTAATTATTCTTTGGGTATTAGCATTTACGCAATTTGGCGGTACAAAATATACGGCATCTATTGCCAAACTTGGTTTTTTTGCAGGTATTTTATTACCTGCTTTAATTTTAATTATTTTAGCTGTTAGCTATTTAATGAGTGGAGCACCATTAGCGATTGAAATAAGCGCAAAAACCTTTTTCCCTGATTTTACCCAAATTGGAACATTAGTGGTTTTTGTTGCATTCATTTTAAGTTATATGGGCGTAGAAGCTTCAGCAACTCATGTTAATGAGATGAAAAATCCTGGACGAGATTACCCCATCGCCATGTTTTTACTCATGATAGTGGCAATTTGTTTAAGCTCTATTGGGGGATTATCTGTTGCAGCAGTGATACCTAATAATGAAATTAATTTATCAGCAGGCGTGGTACAAACGTTCAGTGTTTTAGTCTCCCATTTCAGTAGTACACTTGATTGGACGGTTAGGATTATTGCTACGTTATTATTGCTAGGAGTTTTAGCTGAGATAGCTTCTTGGATTGTAGGGCCTTCTCGTGGCATGTATGTTGCCGCTGAAAAAGGAATTTTACCGAAAGCATTGGCGAAGGTGAATAAAAACGGAGTACCTGTTGCTTTAGTGATTTCTCAATTATTGATAACAAGTATTGCGATCATTATTCTGACTAACACTGGTGGTGGCGGTAATATGTCATTCTTGATTGCTTTAGCCTTAACGGTCGTTATTTATCTTTGTAGTTATTTCATGCTTTTCTTAGGGTATATGCAACTTACTTGTAAGCAAGTAGATAAAAAACGGGCATTTAGTATTCCTGGTGGTAAAAACGTTAAACTTATTGTTGCAATGGCTGGTTTATTACTCTCTATTATTGCGTTTGTGGTTTCTTTTTTCCCACCAAGCTCTTTGCCAAACGCAAGTAGTGATAAAACGTATGTGACCTTACTGATAGTCGGCTTCTTTGTTATCTTTGCTTTACCCTTTATTGTTTACGCGTGTCGTTCTAAACAAGGTAAAACACTCAGCAACGTGTCTTTAGTTCACATTAAAAGCCATAATGCGCCAGCAGGGCACTTTTTTATTCATCCTCGTGCTCGTGCAACACATTATCTGTTATTAGAAAATAAAGAAGAGACAAATAAGAATAACGTGTAATAAAAAGACGAACAGGTAAAGGAAATTGTCACTAATAAATAAAGCATTAAAAAAACACCACTTCAAATATTGAAGTGGTGTTTTAAATTGTAAAGCGACTAAATGAATAAAGAATTACAGAACGTGAACAGATGAAGTATTTGTTGTACCGCTATCAACTAATGCGCCAGTTACCATAACAACACGGTCACCTGAATGAGCTAAACCACTTGCTAATGCCGCTTCTTTACCAATACGGTAGAAGTCATCAGTAGAAGAGATTTCGTTAACTAATTGTGTTGTTACACCTTTAACTAACAGTAACTGACGAGCTGTTTCTTCGTTGTTTGTTAATGCTAAGATTGGTGCAGTTGGGAAGTATTTACGGATAGAACGAGCTGATTTACCACCGAAAGTTGCAACAACAATCAGAGGTGCATCTAAGTTTTCAGCCATTTCTACCGCACCGCGACAAACTGCTTCAGTTACGCGTAATTTCGCAGCTGTTTGTTTGTAATCAAGGCGAGATTGCATGATACGGTCTGTACGCTCACAGATAGTTGCCATGATAGTCACAGCTTCTACTGGGTATTTACCTTTAGCACTTTCACCTGACAACATAACAGCATCAGTACCATCTAAGATAGCATTCGCAACGTCACCCGCTTCAGCACGAGTAGGGCGTGGGTTTTTGATCATTGAATCTAACATTTGCGTTGCAGTGATAACCACTTTACGCGCAGCGTTACATTTTTCGATCATCATTTTTTGTGCAAAGATAACTTCTTCAACTGGGATTTCAACACCTAAGTCACCACGAGCAACCATGATGCCGTCAGAGGCTTCTAAGATCTCATCAAAATTGTTTAAACCTTCTTGGTTTTCAATTTTTGAGATGATCATAATGTTTTCGCCACCGTGTGCATTTAAGTGAGCACGCATTTCTTCAACGTCAGAACGTTTACGAATAAATGATGCAGCAACGAAATCAACGCCTTGCTCGCAACCAAAGATAAGATCTTGTTTATCTTTTTCAGCTAATGCAGGTAAACCGATAGAAACGCCAGGTAAGTTAACACCTTTGTTTTCACCTAAGTCACCGTTGTTTAAAACTTCACAAACAACTTCTGTATCAGTTACAGCCGTTACTTTCATGCCGATAAGACCATCATCAACTAAAACAGTGTTACCAACAGTTAAGTCTTTAGCGAAACCTTCGTAAGTTACAGCAACGCGGTCTTTGTTACCCACAACAGTTTTGTCTGTGGTGAAAGTGAAAGTTTGACCTGCAACTAAAGTAACATCATTACCACCTTCTAATTTGATGGTACGGATTTCTGGGCCTTTAGTATCTAATAAGATAGCGGCTTTTTTGCCTGTTTTAGCGCAAACGTTACGCAGGTTTTTGATACGGTTGCCATGCTCTTCATAGTCACCGTGAGAGAAGTTTAGACGCATAACGTTCATGCCTGCGTCTAGTAATTGATTCAGTTTTTCTTCAGATTCGGTTTTTGGCCCGATGGTGCAAACAATTTTTGTCTTTTTCATGGCAGTCTATTTAATGGTTGTATTGTAATGGATGAATAAGGATTAATGTCGCCGTTTTCTATTAACTGTATCAACGGTGCAAAACAGGATGTACATACTTATCTCTAATGGAGTAAGTTGCGCAACATGTTAATGGTTCAGCAACATCATAAAAATCTTGTCACTATTTTGTTTCAAGGGTTGGTAGACATCTTACATTATAGTCTATCACGATTCATTTGTTCTGTTTTCTAAAGATGCCCGTAAATCAATACGCTGAAACCTTTCAACAAAATTATGTTTCGTATTATAGAGGTTAATTTCTATGAAGAAAATCGAAAAAAGGTAAATTTAAGTGATGTGATCAAAATACAGCGCTGACTGCTTGTTTTTTAAACAATTTGTTGCGCAATAAAATATTGCAAGCTAGATTAATTATTTTGTAGGGTAGGTAAGATGAACAAAAATAAGAAAATATAGAGAAAGAGAAATGGTGCGTCCAAGTGGACTCGAACCACCGACCCCCACCATGTCAAGGTGGTGCTCTAACCAACTGAGCTATGGACGCACTGTATTGAGATGTTGCCGAAAAATAAATGGTGCGTCCAAGTGGACTCGAACCACCGACCCCCACCATGTCAAGGTGGTGCTCTAACCAACTGAGCTATGGACGCATTATCTATTGGGTGACAACGGGGACGAATATTAACGAGATGATTCGATTCTGGCAAGAGGAAAAACACAAATTTATATTCAACTGCTCGTATTTAAAGCTATTTGTTGATATTTGTGTCATTCCCTTGCCTAAATAACCGTTTATCTTTAACGCTCAGAGCGTAATAACACCACTTCATCAGATTGGCGTTGGATCCACCAAATACGGGAACCCATCATAATTGCTGAGGCAGTTAAACCTAGAATAAAGCCAATCCAGAAACCAGCAGGTCCCATCGCTTCAACAACGTAATTAGTACGCCCTAAGATATAACCAGAAGGCAATCCGATTACCCAGTAGGCAATAAAGGTAATAAAGAAGATAGAGCGGGTATCTTTATAACCTCGTAATACACCTGAACCAATAACTTGCACCGAATCTGATAACTGATAAAGCGCAGCGAATAACATAAGATGAGATGCTAATGTCACCACTTCAATATCATCGTTATACATTAATGCGATTTTTTCTCTAAAGATGATAGAGAAAATCGCAGTACAACTTGCCAACATTAGTCCAACAGCAAGTGCTGTAATGGCTGAAGTGCGGGCTTGTTCTGTGGAGCGTTGTCCTAAGTTATGACCAACACGGATTGTTGCCGCTATTCCCAATGACAGAGGGAACATAAACATCAGGGAACTAAAGTTAAGTGCTATTTGATGACTAGCAACCGCAGTAACGCCTAAAGTTGAAACTAATAATGCAACAACAGCAAAGAGTGTTACTTCAAAGAATAAGGCTAAACCAACGGGTAATCCTAAAAATGTAATACGTTTTATTGTGTGGAAATCAGGACTTACTAAACGTTTCTTTGGCATAACATCACGTTGTGTCGGTGCACGACGCACGTAATAACGCATCATTAAGAACATAGCCCAGAAAACAGAGGCCGTTGCAACACCGCAACCAATACCCCCTAATTGTGGTGCGCCAAATTTACCGTAAATAAACGCATAGTTAACAGGGATATTAATTAATAAGCCAATAAAACCAATTATCATGCCGGGTTTTGTTTTAGATAATCCCTCACATTGGCTTCTTAGTACCTGATAGTAAAGGCAACCTGGCGCACCCCACATAATGGCGTGAATAAATCCAATGGCCTTTTCGGCTAATTCCGGTTCGATATCATGTTGCGCTTCAATAATAAAACGGCTGTTATAAAGAATAGCAATTACCATGATTGATAAGAAAGTGGCGAGCCAAAAACCTTGCTGTGTACGATTAGCAATGTGTTTTCGTTGTCCTGAACCATTTAATTGTGCAACGATTGGGGTTAATGCCATTAATATGCCTTGGCCTAACAAAATCGTTGGTAACCAAATAGACGTACCTACTGCCACTGCCGACATTTCTGTGGCATTTACAGCACCCGCCATGACAGTATCAACTACACCCATTGCTGTCTGGGAAAATTGCGCGATGATAACGGGGATACCGAGAGCAAGTAAGCTACGCGCTTCTCTTATGTACTTCTGCACGCATACACCTTTATTTATTATAAGAAAATGAAAGGAAGAGAACAAACGTCGTATTGTTAAAATGACGTAAAGAGATCCTCAAGACCGCTTATTCTAATGATAAAAGTTTAATTAGCAACGAAAGAAGTTTAGCTTTTCAAGCACAGAATTTTGATAATTTATTAGGTGTTTTTACGTTATATTTAACGGCAATAATCGATAAGGAATAAATGCGATAATTGTTCCTTTGTATTAATACGAGCTATGTTATCCTTAATAGCATAAACATAAATTGAGTTTACCAGTTTATCGATCCAAGGAGATGTAAGATGTTTACAGGTATTGTTCAGGGAAAAGGGCGGGTTATTGCTATCGAAGATAAAGGCGATTTTCGTACCCATATCATTGAATTACCCAGCGAGTTAGTCGGCAATTTAGAAACAGGTGCTTCTGTTGCAAATAATGGTTGCTGTTTAACGGTCACTAAAATTGAAGGTACACATATTAGCTTTGATTTGGTGAAAGAGACATTACGTTTAACTAACCTTGGTGAATTAAAAGTCGGCTCCGAAGTAAATATTGAACGTGCGGCTAAGTATGGTGATGAAATTGGCGGGCATGTGATGTCTGGTCATATTGTAACAACTGCCGAAGTTGCCAAAATCATTACCTCAGAAAATAATCTACAAATATGGTTTCGTATCTTTGATAAAGCATTAATGAAGTATATTTTACACAAAGGTTTTATTGGTATTGATGGAATAAGCTTAACTGTGGGCGATGTGGTGAATAACCGTTTTTGTGTCCATTTAATTCCAGAAACTCGAGATAGAACAACATTAGGTCGTAAGCGCCTTGGTGATAAAGTCAATATTGAGCTTGATCCTCAAACTCAAGCGATTGTCGATACAGTAGAGCGCGTTATGGCACAACAAGCACAGCAACAAGCTTTATTTGCAACACAACAAATTGAAAATAAAGAACAAGCTTCACACAATTAATGATTAATGTTGTTGTTCTTAAAAGAGAACCAAAGAAAAAGCCAGTTTATCAATCAAACTGGCTTTTCTCTTGTTATAAAAAAATAATTAACGAGGGATCTGTAAACCGCCAATATGGCCTTTAGGGCTTAGTACTATTTGCCATAACTGAATATCTCTGGCACGAAATGCGCCAGCACAGGCATTAAGATAATAGCTAAACATACGTTTAAAACGCGGTGTGTAGTTAGATTCAATATTCGGCCAACACGCTAAAAAACGCTGATACCATGCCATTAATGTTTTATCGTAATCAGCGCCAAAGTTATGCCAATCTTCCATCACAAATTTATTGTCCATTGCATGAGCAATTTTTTGAATAGACGGTAAACACCCATTAGGAAAGATATATTTGCTTATCCAGCTATCTACATTCACTTTATCGCGGTTAGAACCAATGGTGTGCAATAAAAACAGACCATCTTCTTTTAAATTATGACGAACTACATCAAAATAAGTTGCATAATTTTTAGGCCCAACGTGTTCGAACATCCCCACTGAAACTATGCGATCAAATTTTTCATGTAAATCACGATAGTCTTCTAAAATAATATTAACATCAAGTCCTTGGCATCGAGCTTGTGCTAGTTTTTGTTGCTCAACAGAAATGGTGACACCCGTAACAGATACGCCAAAGTATTTGGCTGCGTAGCCTGCTAGTCCACCCCAGCCACAGCCAATATCCAATAAGGTCATACCTGGCTTTAAATCTAATTTTCGGCAAATTAAATCTAATTTATGCTCTTGGGCTTGGGCTAAATTATCTGCATTTTTCCAGTAACCACAGGAATATTGCATATTAGGATCAAGCATGGCGGTAAATAGATCATTACCAAGATCGTAATGCTCTTTACCTACCATCCATGCGCGTTTTTGTGTTTGCAGATTAAAAAGGCGGGCTGTCGCAATCTTGAAAATATCACGTAGATTTTGTGGGAGCTTATTTTCAAGACCAGCACGTAAGACTTTATGAAAGAATATATCCAGCCGCTCACAATCCCACCAACCATCCATATAACTTTCGCCGAGACCTAATGAGCCTTGCTGTAATACTCTTTTATAAAAATTCTGATTATGAACCTGAATATCATAAGGTTCTGAACCATTAATTCGAATATCTGTGTGAGTTAACAGTTCTATTACGATCTTTTCATAAGGATCGTTGGAGGTCTTTCGGCCTTCTTCTACACAAGATGTACTCATATACTCTCCGCGTAAACTAAGCGGGTTTTGAAACATAAAGCTAAGAAAGGATGTGTACAGATTGATAGTATTAAAATGGTATTGTGTTCATTATGAATTGAACGAATAGAATTAATAAAACAACTAATCTGACATAATCAGCAAATAATCTGTTTAATGTCTCAAAATCCGAAAGAAAAATAAACAAAACGCTATTACAGCGTATAGGTAAGTATAGAGACGTAGCATATTTTTCTCTAGAAAAGAAAAAGGCCATTTTTTATAAAATGGCCTTTTTAAGATGATTCTTAAAATAAGGAGAGCGATTATTCTGCGGTTTGAATCGTGTGCTTGGTAACAGATTTATTGCGCTGAATAAAGTAGCCAACCGCCATTGGAATTGCTGTTAACGCCATAATTGCAGTGGTGTTAATCAGAGGTTGTTGGCTGATAAATGCGGACACAATAAAACTTGCTAAGCTACAAAGACCCAGTTGAAGTGCATTTTGTAATGCAGCTGCTTTACCACTAATTTCAGGGTAAGCAGATAAAGCATTAGATACTGCGATTGGATATGATGCACCATTCATTGCAGCCATAATACAGAATGGAATTAAAATAGTCGTTAATGTTGGCTCAGTAAATTTAGCAACAAGGTATAACGCAGTCATACTGACAGCATAACCAATTAACAACAGTGGCAGTAGCGTTTTACCTGTCATTTTTGACAGTAAAATACGACAGCCATAACCACCTACCATAAATGCAATAGTTTGTGGAATATAACTTAAACCGATATCCTGTGGAGAGTAGCCCATCTTTTCAAGAATGATTGGTGAGCCAGCTAACCAAGCAAAGAAACCTGCACTACAAGAAGCGTAAACTAATACGTTACCTGTGTAGAGAGGGGATTTTAGTAAAGTCGTAAATGAAGCGGTAGATTGGTTTTCATCAGTGACTGATTTTTGTTTAATGTTTTTTAGCATTAATGTCGGTAACATTAGAACTAATGTTACAGCCATTAACACCATGAAAATCATACGCCAGCCACCGTGATTTAATAACGAAGCACCGATTAAAGGTGCAAGTGCTGGTGATAATGCAACCAGTGGCATAATTAAAGCAAAAACGTGCTGAGCGCGAGATTCATCAAAACGGTCGATGACAAGAGCTTGCCAAATAACAGCGGCAGAGCAAACACCGAAAGCTTGTAGGAAGCGCATAGCAAGTAAGCCAGTTGCACTCTCAACCCACAGCATACCAAGACAGCCTAAAGAGAAAAGGCTTAAACCAATAAGTAGAATAGGTTTACGACCGACTTTGTCAGAAAGAGGTCCCCAAAGTAATTGAGCAACAGCAAAGCCAAATAAAAAGATACTTAAGCTATTACTAATAGCACCTTCGCTGATAGAGAGTTCACGCTGCATCATACCAAATGCAGGTAAGTACATATCAATAGCTAAGTAACCTAGCATACTCAAACCCGCTAGGTACACCATAAAGCTCATAGGTGTTTTTGATTGTGTGGAAGTTTTAGAATTCATTTTATTTTCTATGCTATGTGATGTAGAACATTTTATGTATTGTAACTAAGACCTATTTTACTTGTGAAACGGGAATATTTGGTTAATGCTGTGAAAAATTTTCAAAGGAATAAACTCTATGTGGTCAGAATACTCTTTAGAAGTTGTTGATGCAGTTGCAAGAACAGGAAGTTTTAGCTCCGCTGCTCAAGAATTGCACAGAGTGCCATCCGCCGTTAGTTACACTGTTCGGCAATTAGAGGAATGGCTTGCCGTTCCTTTGTTTGAGCGCCGTCACCGTGATGTAGAATTAACCGATGCAGGTAAAATTTTCATCAAAGAAGCACGATCTGTTATCAAAAAAATGAATGACACTCGGCATCTTTGTCAACAAGTTTCTAATGGGTGGCGCGGTCAATTTAGTATAGCAGTTGATTGCATTGTTAAACCTGAAAGAACACAACAACTTATTCTCGATTTCTACCGCCATTTTCCTGATATTGAGCTGTATGTCTACCCTGAAGTGTTTAATGGCGTATGGGACTCCTTAGTTAATGGTCGTGTTGATTTAGCGATTGGTGCAACAAGAGCCTCACCAATTGGTGAACGTTATAGTTTTAGAGATATGGGATTTATGCCTTGGCGCTGTGTTTGTCATGTTGATCACCCTTTAGCGAAAGCACAACATCCATTAACGGATGATGAGATGCGACCTTATCCAAGTTTATGCTTAGAAGATACTTCACGCAGTTTACCAAAGCGTGACACTTGGGCGCTAAATAATCAGCGTAGAATGGTTGTTCCGACATGGGATATGGGGCTTGAATGCTTGTTAGCGGGATTATGCGTAGGAATGGTGCCTTGGCATCGTGCTGAACCTTTAATTGAACAAGGTAAGCTGGTTACTTTACAACTGGCACAACCATTGCCAGACAGCCCATGCTGCCTGACGTGGGTCGATAAAAGTGAATCACCCGCTTTGACATGGTTGTTAGATTATCTTGGAGATAGCCAAACCTTAAATGAGGAATGGCTTCGCTAGAAATCAGATAGCCGAATAAATCTGAATTAACGACGGTAGTCAATAAAAGGACCGTCAGCAACTGAACGGCGCTCAACTAATCGTGGATGAACTTCGATTGTTTGGGCGTCTTCGCGTTTGTTGACGATGCGATCAAGCAACATTGACAAAGCCATTTGACCTAAACGCTCTTTTGGCTGGTGGACTGTGGTTAATGCTGGCGTAAAATAACGCGCATTACGAATATTGTCGTAACCCACAATGGAAATATCGAAAGGAACACGTAAACCTAGCTCATCAGCGGCACAAATTGCGCCCATTGCCATCACATCACCACCACAAAAAACAGCAGTAGGGCGATGTTTTTGATTTAGCATCTGATACATGGCTTTATAACCAGATTCTGGCTCAAAGTCGCCTTGTACAATCCACTCATCTTTTACTGTGATTTTTGCTTCTTCCATGGCTTTTAAGAAACCTTGTAAGCGACCACCACCGGTATTACGTTCTAATGGACCAGGGATAATACCAATATCACGATGACCACGTTCAATAAGGTAACGACCCGCAATATAGCCACCATGAAAAGCATTATCGATAATCGTATCGGTAAAGTCACCACGCGCCTTACCCCAATCCATGACAACCATTGGAATATTACGATAGCCTTCTAACAGTGTCAGAAGGTGATCGGGGTATTCAGAACACATGACTAATAACCCATCAACACGTTTTTGTGCCAGCATCGCTAAATAGGCTTTTTGTTTATCGAGGTTATTATGTGAATTACATAAAATCAGTGTGTAGCCTTTGCTATAACAACTATTTTCAACAGCTTCAATCACTTCAGCAAAGTAAGGAGCTTCACTGGACGTGGCTAACAGGCCAATAGATTTGGTGTGATTGACTTTTAAACTACGCGCAACGGCACTAGGCGAATAATTTAATTCTTTTATAGCGGCCCAAACTGCTGCCCGTGTGTTCTCAGCAACAAAACGTGTTTTGTTGATCACATGAGAAACAGTCGTGGTTGATACGCCTGCGCGTTTTGCCACGTCTTTTATTGTTGCCATGGTGTGGAAAACTCCTGACCTTCATTGGTCTCTTTTATCTAATTTTATGGTTTAACTGCCAGTATAGTCATACATAGGGCAAACACTGGCAATAATTTAGCGATTAGCTGTGAATTTTGTATGATCTAGCTCAAAAGTGAAAGTATTAATCAATGTTATAAATTGTGCACTAGTCGCTATTTTAGCAAATTTTGATATGTGATAATAATTAACCATGACAAGGTTATGGTTAAAAAAGTGTATTATAATCATTTTGAGGGAGAAATAGATGGATACGGATCTGAAATTTGGTTTGAGTACAGCAGTAGCAGCGCTTGTTATGATTGTTTTATTTTCGACTATGTTGTTCTAATCACTGCTTTATAGAATATCCGATCAATTTAAATAATAGATTATCGAATATCTGAATATAACAAAGGGCTCAAGGCCCTTTGTTATTTTGTCACCAAAAATGAATCTCAATCACTCACCTTTGATTATCAAGCTCAATTAAGCAAGGTTAGCTTCAACAAATGACCAGTTAACCAGTGCCCAGAACTCTTCTAAATATTTAACGCGCGCATTACGGTAGTCGATGTAGTAAGCATGTTCCCATACGTCTACTGTTAACAGTGGTTTGTCTGCGCCTGAAACTGGAGTAGCAGCATTAGACGTGTTAACAATCGCAACTGAACCGTCTGCTTTTTTAACTAACCAAGTCCAACCTGAACCGAAGTTTTTAGCTGCCGCATCATTAAATTGCTTTTTGAACTCTTCAAAAGAGCCGAATGCTTTGTTGATAGCATCAGCAACTTTACCTGTTGGTGCGCCGCCTGCATTTGGTGCTAAACAGTTCCAGTAGAAAGTGTGGTTCCATACTTGAGCTGCATTATTAAAGATACCACCATCAGTAGATTTGATGATTTCTTCTAAGGATTTGCTTTCTAAATCAGTACCTTTAACCAGGTTATTTAAATTGGTTACGTAAGTTTGGTGGTGTTTGCCGTAGTGATATTCTAAAGTTTCTTTAGAGATGTGTGGCTCAAGAGCATCTAACGCATAAGGTAATTTTGGTAATTCGAAAGACATTGCGTACTCCTTTAAACTATCTATTTCGGGTTTTGTGCCTGAAATCATTCCATCAAAATCATTTGAATTGATAGAATGAGGCAAATGAATCACTAAGTTGTTACTATTTTGCTAATTATTTTAACAAAAATCTGCTGAAATAACAGCTAAATATCTTTTATCTATAGTTATAAGCCATATAGATTAATTATACTCATAAGAGTATATCCCACAGAGCAACTCGTAAAGCAGTAAAATATCGACTGTGTTTAGAGCCTATATCCTCTGATTGTTGCATTTTCTGCTTACTCTATCATCAGTGTATACATCATTTTCACTACGACTAAGAATAGAAATAATGCAAATATTTGGCGAACTCTTGGAATAGGTAGGCGATAAGCAACTTTTACACCGACAGGGGCGAAGAGAATGCTGGTAATGCTTATTCCAATAAAGGCAGGTAAATAAACAAAGCCTAAATAATAGTCATCAATATTTGTTTGATTCCAACCATAGATAATACCCATGATTGTGCCAATGGAAGCGATGATGACACCAATCATTGAAGAGGTTGCAATACATTTGCGTGTATTAAATCCCCAATGACTTAAAAGAGGAATGGTGATAGTCCCACCAGCAATGCCGATAAAGCTGGATATAAAGCCAATTAAAGAGCCACCACTGGTTAATGCCGGTTTTGAAACAACAGGATCTTTCACATTTTCTATGCGTTCTGCTTCTTTCTTTTTGGTTAATAATCCATAGATGGTATATACCATGAAAATACAGAACACGATTTGCAATATCGTGTTTGACATTTTTTGTACCAGAAATGTCCCAACAAGCATACCAATGATAGTGCCGATAGATAATAGAGGAAATTGCTGCCATAAAATGGCTTTATGTTTGTTATGTGAATACGCTGAAGATGCTGTGGAAAATATAATGACAGAGAACGAGGTAGATAAGGCAATTTTCATCACCATATCTGTTGGGATAGCTTGTTGACTCACTACATACATAACTACTGGAACAATGATTGCACCGCCTCCTATGCCAAGTAGTCCAGCAAAAAAGCCAGTGATACATCCCACTAAAAGAAACAGCAAAATCATATCCATAGTTAATACTCATCAAGGTTTATAACAAACTTATTTATATACATTATATCCTTTTAATAAAGTAGCGTTTTATCTTAATGTATAGATTATGAAATTTAATATATTGATTTTGATATAAAAGTGACTTGTTCTTTTCTTCTTGCTTATTCTATAAACCAACACCACCTAAAGCCGTTGTTATTTCATTTCATAATAAAGCAGTGCTTTATATACTTTAAAATCAAGTGAAGAAAAAATGCGCTTAAAATTAAGAAAGGAAAAACTGCAAAAATAAAAAGGGAGCTAATAGGATAAAACACACTCATAACCATCGGTAACGCATTGATTTATTTTTTATGCTTTATTGTGTTTTTTCTCATCAATAATCTCATAGATTAATACCAACTTATTGTTTTATATCGAGAACTAAACTTATATAGAGGTTTCTAATATAAAGTGGTATTCTTCTTTCATGTTTTCCCCTATAAAGCATATCGAATATAAAAGGCTGTAAGGACTTACAAATGACGACTATTGAAAAAATTGAACGCCAGATCAATGAAAACCCAATTATTTTATACATGAAAGGTTCACCAAAATTACCAAGTTGTGGTTTTTCTGCTCAGGCAGTTCAAGCTATCTCTGCTTGTGGTGAGCGTTTTGCGTATGTTGATATCTTGCAAAACCCAGATATTCGTGCAGAACTACCAAAATATGCACACTGGCCAACCTTCCCACAATTATGGGTAGATGGTGAATTAGTCGGTGGATGTGACATTATTTTAGAAATGTATCAGCGCGGTGAATTACAGAAGTTATTAAAAGAGACTGCTGATAAATACCGTGGTGAAGAAGAAGCACAGTAATTAATTTTTATTGTTTCGGTATTGAAACGCATAAAAATAATGAGATCTTCGATAAAAAAGCCAGTTCATCATTGAACTGGCTTTTTTCTGTTATTCATAAATGTATCAGCGAAATCATAGTTTCAAGGTGTAGGCAATGGCCATCCACCAAGCTTTTTCCAACGGTTAACTAATTCACAAAAAAGTAATGATGTGCGATTAGTATCGTATAATGCACCGTGCGCTAATTTGCTATCAAAGGGAATGCCAGCAGTGATGCAGGCTTTAGCCAAAATTGTCTGCCCTAATACCAATCCACTTAAAGCCGCTGTATCAAAGGTGGCAAAAGGGTGAAAAGGATTACGTTTTAATCCAGCACGCTCAGCAGCAGCCATCACAAAGCTGTGATCAAAATTTGCATTATGAGCGACAATAATAGCGCGATTACAATCTGCATCCTTCATTCCTTTACGTACCATTTTAAAAATGGCATGAAAGGCTTCATATTCACTGACTGCGCCACGTAAAGGATTAGTTGGATCAATACCTGTAAACTCTAAGGCTGCTGGCTCTAAATTAGCCCCTTCAAAGGGTTCAACATGAAAATGTAATGTGTTATCAGGTTTTAGCCAACCTTGCTCATCCATTTTTAGTGTAATGGCGGCGATTTCAAGTAAACCGTCTGTTTTCGCATTAAATCCACCTGTTTCAACATCAATGACAACAGGGTAGTAACCCCGAAAACGGTTACAAAGCTTATTGGGATTATTTATATCAGGCATTAAGTTGTACTTATCCGATAAAAATAGAATATCGGAAATTGATAATCAGTAAGGCCAGAAAGATACACATGTTATCTTTCTGGTTTTAATAAATATTAGTTACCTAGAGCGTGACTTGCACTTTTGTTTTCGATGAGCTCGATTTTATATCCATCAGGATCTTCAACAAAAGCAATAATTGTTGAGCCACCTTTTACTGGACCCGCATCACGGGTAACATTACCGCCAGCTTGGCGAATGGCTTCACAGGTTGCGGCAACATCATCAACACCTAATGCTACATGCCCAAAAGCGGTTCCCATTTCGTAGCTGTTTACACCCCAGTTATAGGTTAATTCGATAACCGCACCAGTGCTTTCATCACCATAACCAACAAAAGCTAACGAGTATTTATATTCCTCATTCTCGCTAGTGCGTAGAAGTTGCATACCTAAAACCTTGGTATAAAAGTCGATAGAACGTTGTAAATCGCCCACACGGATCATGGTATGAAGTACTCGCATATAAACCTCTTGTGTTTTTCTAATGATTAAACCCTACAGTTAAACTGATGGCGGAGTACTATAACGCGTTAAAGCCCTAAAGTTCAATTTTACTACGCCTTTAACAGTTCAATAAATCATGTCGTGCAGATAATATCTCTATTAACTATACTCTATTGTAACAAACAATAGGGAGGGAAAATCAAATGCAAGAACAATTAGAATTTTTTGATATTCCTAGTCCTTGTATTGGGCGTTGTGAAATGAATGCGCAAGGATATTGCGTTGGGTGCTATCGCAGTCGCCAAGAGCGGTTTAATTGGTCAACAATGAATCAACAAGAGAAAAGAAATATATTACGACTTTGTCAGCAACGTTATTTAAGAACATTAAAAAAACTGAGTTCTTCAATTGAAAGAGAAAATGATCAACTCAATTTATTTTAAATGTGCTACTTATTTTTTAATATTAAAATAATAATTAACTATCTTTTTAATTCATTATTGTTATTTATTGTAGTTATGTGGTTTATTATTTTTTCTTTATTAATATAAAGTTATAACTTTAAAGTGTTATTGCTCTATTTTTATTTGCAATCAATTGATAAAAATGGTTTTTTTCTTGGTTTTAGTGTTGGATTTAAAATAATAATAATTATTATGTAAAAAAATATAGATTAGTTTTTATAACAAGGTTATTCTTTATGAACTTTCATTGCTAGAAAGAAAAGCTTTAATTATATCTGGAAAATAATTACTTATCTAATAAATGGGGTTATAACTATATTAGTTATTAAAGGTAATGTTTTAATTAAAAAGAATAGGTAAATATTGTATTAAAAATGAATATCTAAACTTTGTAATAAGTTGACTGAAAATGCTAATTAAGGAGAGATAAGTGGAATCAACATTAGGAGCTGATTTAGCGCGTTTAGTTCGATTATGGCGTGCTTTAATTGATCATCGTCTCAAACCATTAAAATTAACCCAAACCCACTGGGTTACTTTGTACAATATCAGCCAATTACCTCCAGATCAGTCACAAATCCAATTGGCAAAAGCAATAGGGATCGAGCAACCGTCTTTAGTGAGAACCTTAGATCAACTGGAAGAAAAAAGCTGATATGTCGGCATACATGTGCAAATGATCGTAGAGCAAAACGTATAAAATTAACAAAAGAATCTGAGCCTTTTATTAATGAGGTTTATACTGTTATAGAAAAAACGAGACGAGAAATATTAGGTGGTATCCAACTAGACGAAATCGAAAGGCTAATAGGTACAATCCAAAAATTAGAAAAAAATATAAATAGGTTAAATGACTAATAATTTCAAATTTAATATATATTCTATTTAAATAAGATTAATGACATGATAATAACTATACTCTAAATAATTTGATGTTCAGCTAGATAACAAGTGAATGAGTCACTAGGGATATATAAAATATGTCACTGGTGCGAGTAAACGATGTCAACAATACTGAAATTTGAAATATGACGAGTATATAACAAAAATCATTATATAATCCTAATTGTCATAACTAGATTATATATTCGTTCTCTCTTTAGGTTACTTATTATTGAGTCATAAAATAAAACAGGCAACTTTAATGTTGCCTGTTTTTTGTTGTTCATTAGCGAGGAGAAACAGTTAAGTTATTTCCGTTGCCAATAACTGCAACACGTTGACCTTGGCTATAAACAGTATTATCTGCTTTTTGAACGATAGCGACAGTTCTACCACTATCTAAACGGACTTCAATTTGAACACCCTTAGTGGTATTTAAAGCGCCTTGTGCTTGTTGTCCTGCCATACCACCTGCTATTGCACCCGCGGCTGTTGCAAGATTACGACCTGTACCACCCCCCACAGTGTTACCTAGCATACCACCAAGAACGGCACCACCGATAGCGCCTAAAATATTCTCATCGCTACCCGCTTGAATATTTACTGCACGCACAGAAACCACTGTACCATAAGTAATATTTTGAGCTTGTTTTGCTTGGCTTGCGGTATAAGTGTCACCAGATAGTGAATTTGTATTCACACAACCAGTAAGTACAGTCATTGTAAAAAGACCAATAAGTAAATGCTTAAACATAGTCACTCCTAAAGAAAATCTGAGGTAAATTGTTCAGATTATACCAATGTTATCTAGTATCAGTTATAGCTCGTTTTTTGCGTATGTCGACACTGATTTTAATAATATATAGCTTACTATATAGTAAAGGCCGATCGTAAAAACAGAAGAGATTTCTGAAAAAAGAGAATATAACATTATATGTTAAAAATTTGCATCATCTTGATTATAAGGAAAAGAACATGATAGCAGGGCGGTACATTGGCGTGATGTCTGGCACAAGCTTAGATGGTGTTGATGTTGTATTAGCTGCAATCAATAATAAGTTCGTAGCACAACAAGAAAATCACTTTCTGCCTTATCCACAAAATCTACGCCAACGAATTTTAGCTGTTTGCCAAGGGCAACCTACTACCTTGCATGAAATCGGCCTATTAGATGCCCAACTGGGCGAACTTTATGCGCAAGCAATTATAGAGTTACTCGCAAAAGTAAAACTTAGCGCGAGTGATATTACGGCGATAGGGTGTCATGGACAAACCGTTTGGCATGAGCCAGAAAGTGATATGCCATTTACTATGCAAATTGGTGACAACAACCGTGTTGCTGCACTCACAGGAATTACGACAGTTGGTGATTTTCGTCGCAGAGATATTGCTTATGGCGGACAAGGTGCACCTTTAGTACCCGCTTTTCATCTTGCCGTGTTAGGACACTCTGTTGAAAAACGTGTTATTTTAAATATTGGTGGTATTGCCAATATCTCATTGTTATTACCTGGTATTGCAGTCAAAGGCTACGATACAGGACCCGGAAATATGCTATTAGATAGTTGGAATTGGATCCATAACCAAACACCCTATGATGATAATGGTAAATGGGCTGCTACCGGCACTGTAAACGCAACTTTATTGAAAGATATGCTTTCAGATCCTTATTTTTCGCGTTCAGCACCTAAAAGTACAGGGCGAGAATATTTTAATACACAATGGCTAAATTACCATTTAGCAAGAGTACCTAATGTTTTTCCTGAAGATGTACAAGCCACTTTAGTTGAATTAACCGCGATAAGTATTGTGCAACAGATCCAATTAAACGGTGGATGTGAACGTTTACTCGTTTGTGGTGGTGGAGCGAGAAATGGACAAATTATGCATCGTTTAGCTTCATTATTACCAGGTACAGAAGTCGCAACAACGGATAAATATGGTTTAAGTGGCGATGATATGGAAGCGTTGGCATTTGCTTGGTTAGCCGCTCGAACTATTGCAAATGAATCAGGGAATTTGCCTTCTGTAACAGGGGCATCAAGAGAAACCGTTTTAGGGGCGATTTACCCTACAAATCCTCGTTAAGCGTGATATGCTGAACGCAGTTTCTCAAAAGAGAGAGTGAAAAATGACAGAACTTGATTTTATTGATGTTGCAGATTTACGCCGTGAATATATGAAAGGCGGATTACGACGTCATGAATTAACAGAAGAGCCATTAGTCTTGTTCGAAAAGTGGTTAAAACAGGCTTGTGAAGCACGTTTAAGCGATCCTACTGCCATGTGTGTCGCCACAGTTGATGAAAATGGACAACCCTATCAACGTATCGTGTTACTAAAACACTTTGATGAGAAAGGGCTCGTGTTCTATACCAATTTGGGTAGCCGCAAAGCCAGTCATTTAGAGCATAACCAAAAAATCAGTCTGTTGTTTCCTTGGTATCCCTTGGAAAGACAAGTTTGCTTTTTAGGTAAAGCAGAGAGGCTCTCTTCACTCGAAGTGATTAAATATTTTCATAGTCGTCCTAAAGATAGTCAAATTGCAGCGTGGGCTTCTCAACAGTCTTCTCGCATTTCCGCAAGAGGCGTATTAGAAAGTAAATTTCTGGAATTAAAACAGAAATTCCAAAATGGAGAAGTGCCATTACCGAGTTTCTGGGGTGGATATCGTGTGACATTTGATTCTGTTGAGTTTTGGCAAGGACGAGAAAATCGTCTACACGATCGCTTTATCTACCAAAAATCACCACAAGGATGGGACATTGAGCGATTAGCACCTTAATGCTGTGTTAATAAATTTGCCTCAAAAAGTCTTTTTCTACTGGTACTTAATGTAGTGGCGCTTTATGCTATACCACTTGTGTTTCACTTATATTTTAATAGACAAAAAAACAATAAACCGATGGAGTCATTGATGTCTAGCAAGAACCTAATCACACAATTGCAGGAGCGTGGGCTAATCGCTCAGGTCACGGATGAGGCAGCTTTAGTAGAGCGTTTGGAGCAAGGTCCTATCGCTCTCTATTGTGGCTTCGATCCTACCGCTGATAGCCTGCACTTGGGGCATTTGGTTCCTTTGCTGTGTTTAAAACGATTCCAACTAGCCGGGCATAAGCCTGTGGCGTTGGTGGGTGGTGCAACGGGTCTAATTGGTGATCCTAGTTTTAAAGCCACTGAGCGCAAACTGAATACCCAAGATACTGTTCACGAATGGGTAGAAAAAATTCGTAAACAAGTGTCACCTTTCTTAGATTTCAACAGTGGTGAAAACAGTGCGGAATTAGCAAACAACTATGACTGGTTTGGTCAAATGGATGTGCTGACATTCCTGCGTGATATCGGTAAACACTTCTCTGTGAACCAAATGATCAACAAAGAAGCGGTTAAACAACGTTTAAACCGTGACGATGTGGGTATCTCTTTTACTGAATTTGCCTATAACCTATTACAAGCTTATGACTTTGCGTCATTAAATACGCATTTAGGTGTTGAATTACAGATCGGTGGCTCTGATCAGTGGGGTAATATCACTTCAGGTATCGATTTAACCCGTCGTTTCAATCAGAAACAAGTATTTGGTATGACTGTACCATTAATTACTAAATCTGATGGAACTAAATTCGGTAAGACAGAAGGCGGTGCGGTTTGGTTAGATCCTAAGAAAACAAGCCCATACAAATTCTACCAATTCTGGATCAATACAGCAGATGCTGACGTTTATCGCTTCTTAAAATTCTTCACATTTATGAGCATTGAAGAAATTAATGCACTTGAAGAAGAAGATAAAAATAGCGGTCAAGCGCCTCGTGCTCAACGTGTATTAGCAGAACTGGTTACTGGTTTAGTTCATGGTGAAGAAGGTTTAATCGCAGCTAAACGTATTACAGAAAGCTTATTCTCTGGTGCAATTGCAGACTTAACACAAGCTGACCTTGAGCAATTAGCACAAGATGGTATGCCAACAATTGAGTTAGAAAAAGGCAGTGATTTGCAACAAGCACTGGTTAACGCAGAATTAGTTCCTTCTCGCGGTCAGGCTCGTACAATGATTGGCTCTAACGCAGTTTCAATTAATGGCGAAAAACAAGACAATCCTGAATACGTCTTTGAAGAAAAAGATTTCTTATTTGGTCATTACTCCATTTTGCGTCGCGGTAAAAAACATTACTGCCTCGTTATCTGGAAATAATTGACAGTAAAGGGCAGCCGGTGAGTTGCCCTTTTTCTTAATAACAATAAATAAACGTATATACCTCGCCTATGATGATAAAGCTTGGGTGTTGTGTGTATTCACAATAATCGGTTTATGTCATGAAAAATATACTCTCTATTCAGTCACATGTTGTTTTCGGTCATGCAGGTAACAGCGCCTCTGAGTTTCCAATGCGTCGTATGGGGGTAAATGTTTGGCCTCTAAATACAGTGCAATTTTCAAATCACACACAATATCCAGAAAAATGGACTGGCTGCGTCATGTCAGCAGAACATATTACTGAGATTGTTGATGGTATTGCCGCAATTGGTAAACTTTCACAATGTGATGCCGTACTAAGTGGTTATTTGGGATCGGCTGAACAAGGTTTACGCATTGTTGATATCGTTAAAAAAGTAAAACAAGCGAACCCTAACGCCTGGTATTTTTGTGATCCTGTAATGGGACATCCTGAAAAAGGGTGTATCGTGCCGCCAGAAGTATCTGGTGTACTGTGTGAAGAAGCGTTACCTATCAGCGATATCATTGCGCCTAATTTGTTAGAACTTGAAACATTAAGTGGTGGCAAAGCCCTTCATAATGTTGATGAATGTGTGAAAGCCGCTCGTGAATTGTGCAAACAAGGTCCAAAAGTCGTATTAGTAAAACACTTATCACGCGCTGGATATCGTCATGATCGCTTTGAAATGCTGCTAGTTACCGCAGAACATAGTTGGCATGTGAGCCGTCCATTAGTTGATTTTGGTGAGCGTCAACCTGTGGGTGTCGGTGATTTAACCAGTGGTTTAATGCTAGTGGATTTACTTAAAGGTGTTGAATTACAAACTGCATTAGAACACGTTGCCGCGGCAGTTTATGAAGTGATGCTAAAAACGAAAGAGATGAATGAGTACGAACTGCAACTTGTTGCTGCTCAAGATCAAATGGTGCATCCAACACACAGATTCTGCGCAACACAGATAGATTAAACCACACAAATCCTAAGAAAAGAAAAAGCGGATATGAATATTGCGTCCGCTTTTTTATTGTATTAAGTTTATTTTTTATTACGTTTTAACTTACTCTTTAATTAACCCTTCAGTGACCAGTGCGCTATGTACATTAGGGCGTTGTGCAATACGCTTTAGGTAATCTTGCAGATGTGTTAAGTCAGTTAAATCTAAACCGACATGCGGTGCCCATTGGCTTAATGTAAACAAATAGGCATCAATAACCGTAAAATGCTCACCACATGCACATTTTTGCTTGCTTAATACATCATTAATATAAGCAAATTTACTTTTTAATTTAGTTTTAATAACAGCCACATAGCTTTCAGGTGTATCTGGTGAAAATAGAGGGCTATAGCCTTTATGTACTTCACTGGCAAGAAAGTTTAACCACTCAATTTGATGGTAACGTTCTAGCGATTTTGGCGGTGCAATTAAATTCCTATCTGGTTTTAAGTCTGCAAGGTATTGAACAATTGCAACACCTTCAGTCAAAATATCACCATTATCTAATTGAAGAACAGGGACTTGGCCTTTTGGGTTGATGGTTAGAAAATCTTTCCCCGATTCTGTTTTCTTAGCACGTAAGTCGATGCGCTCTATTGAAAAATCTAAACCGGTTTCACGTAAAACGATATGAGGGGAAAGCGAGCAACTACCTGGCGTGTAGTACAATTTCATATTGAATAGCTCCCTATCAATGAGGTGGTGAATTAACTTACAGATATCAGAATATCTTCACTAATATAAGATGATAAGAGGTTCTAAGAAATTAGCAAACTCAAATGGTGCGAATAAAAAAGGCTTTTGTAAATCTGTGAACAAGGCAGTTAATTGATGAAAATACACGAAAACAAATGCCCCTTATATTAATAGGATATAAGACGTCTTCAATTATGACTCTTCAAAGGAGGGTAAAAAAGAAATATCAAGGTAATAGATTTTTGGATTTCGTTTATCAACATAGACTGTAACAAGCTCTTTATTAATATAAGGCGTGGGATCAAAAAAGATATAACCACTTTTATAACGAATTAATCGATTGTTTAATGTATCATGATAATCAGCAATAATTTGATAGGGAGAACGGTGATTAAAACGAATATGACTATTAATAATAATTTCGGATATTTTTACATTGATAGGCATCCCATCACGTTTTAGTCGTTGATCCCTTGTTGCTCTTCTTCTGATAAAATACAAAGGGATAAGCCCTGTTGATGCAAATACCAATCCAAAAATACTTAATATAGTACCCGCGCCATATAAGCCTAAAAAATTGTTTATTGTTGCTCTTTGTGGATCACTTGGAAGATAAATAACGTTAATCTTTTCACCAAGATAAAAGCGGGATTGATTGCCACCTTCCGGTGAGCGAAACGTTATTTCTCTATTATCTTCAGTATTAAATCGAATAATAGGGTGATAAATACTTCTATCATCCGAAGATTTACTCACACTTTGGTCAATAACAACACCTGTTGTCTCTATTCCATTTCTTACTACATTTAATTCAGATTTAATAACAAACAACGCCACAACAAAAATAATTGCACCAATAAGAGCAAAAATATAAAACAGAAATCTAAATTTCTTCATACATTAAGTCCTTTTATTAATAGGTGATTATTTTAGCGCTAGTATAAAAAAAAGATTATAGGAATAAGCTAAAAAATAGAAGAAAAAAATCAATTAAAAAGTAAGGATAAATAGCAGCATTGTTATAATAAAAAAGCCAGCCTTAACAGTAAGACTGGCTTCTATTTATTTATAGAACAGAATTATTTTAATTCTAATTCATTCATTGCAGCGATGCTGAAACCACCATCTACGTGAATGATTTCACCTGTGATACCACCAGATAAGTCAGAGCATAAGAATGCGGCTGTATTACCCACATCTTCCGTTGTTACAGTACGACGCAGAGGAGTTACTGACTCGCAATGGCTTAACATTTTACGGAAATCTTTGATACCAGATGCCGCTAATGTACGGATCGGACCTGCTGAGATACCGTTAACACGAATACCTTCAGGACCCATAGCATTTGCCATATAACGAACGTTAGCTTCTAAAGAGGCTTTCGCAAGACCCATAACGTTATAGTTAGGGATCGCACGTTCAGCACCTAAATAAGTCAGAGTTAATAGAGCTGAATTTGGATTTAGCATTTCACGGCTTGCTTTCGCCATAGCAACGAAGCTGTATGCACTGATATCGTGAGCAATTTTAAAGCCTTCACGAGTTACGGCATTAACGTAGTCGCCATCTAATTGGTCAGCAGGAGCAAAACCGATAGAGTGAACAAAACCATCGTATTTTGGCCAAACTTTTGCAAGTTCTGCGTACATGGTATCGATGCTTTCGTCTTTTGACACATCACACTCTAATACGATATTTGAGTCTAATGATGCTGCAAATTCTTCAACGCGTGGTTTCAGTTTTTCATTTTGGTAAGTAAATGCAAGTTCTGCACCTTGGTCACGCATAGCTTTGGCAATACCATAAGCAATTGATAATTTACTAGCAACACCAGTAATAAGAATGCGTTTGCCGGTCATAAAGCCCATAGCTGTATCCTTGTTTTTTCGTAAATCGCGATAATAACATCATTCACAGTTTTATTTATCTGTTAGGTTATCACGCTTATTGTTAATAAACGTGGCTGATTCTACCACGACATTTGTAAATTTGTTTAATTTCCCTAGCACCTCCGAGGAGTTAAGGGAAAAGGGTGAAATAATGTGCAATCAACATTATGCTTATATTGTTTACACTTAAGTCAAATCTTGACGCCAAGCTTCTGCTGTTAAGGCTTCACCAAAGTGACTTGCTACCAATCTTCGAGTAACTTCATGTAATGGTGACGCAAGGACTTCTGCTGTATTACCACGTTCAACGACTTCGCCATTATCCATCACTATGATTTTATCGCTAATATGTTTTGTCATGCCTAAGTTTTGTGTCACATAAATATAGGCAATATCATGGGTTTCTTGCAGTTCTAACATCAAGTTTATTATTTGTGAGCGTAAAGACATATCCAGCGAAGCTATTGCCTCATCGGCAATAATGACTTGAGGTTGTAATATCAATGCTCGTGCAAGCGCAATTCGTTGGCGCTGACCTGATGCAAACATATGAGGATAATAGTTTGCATGTTCAGGTAAAAGACCCACTTGGCGTAATGTTTGATAAATTCGTTTTTCACGCTCAATCGCACTTAAGTCTGTATTCAGGCGTAAAGGGATCTCTAATGTTTGACCAATACGCTGGCGCGGGTTTAATGAGTTGGTGGGATCTTGAAATATCATTCTAATTCGCTGACTACGATAAGGGTAATCACCAAAAGTCAGTTGATGCCCATTAATAAAAATATCGCCACCCGTAGGCTCTGTCACACCTGATAACATTCTCGCTAGTGTAGATTTTCCCGAACCATTAGCGCCAATAATAGCTAAAGTTTGCTTGGGTTCTAGCGTAAAACTCACAGGTTTTACGGCTTCTAACTGCTGACGCCGAAATAATCCGGTACGATAGCGAAATGTTTTTGATAGATTTTTCACCTCAAGCAGCTTATCGAACATCAGTTGGCTCCACATTTAACGGAAAATGACAAGCCACGGCATGGTTTTTAAATAAACGTAACCTAGGTGCTTCAATACATTGTCGCTGCGCATAAGGGCAGCGAGGTCCTAAGCGGCACCCCACAGGTAAATGCTCAAGAGAGGGGATTGCGCCGGGTAATGTATTTAAACGGCTCTTATGTGCCAATGAGTTGGTAAAATCGGGAATAGAGCGGATCAAAGCCTGAGTATAAGGGTGATAAGGTGTCACTAATAACTCGTCAGGGGATGCTGTTTCGACGGTTTGACCACAATACATAACCGTAATTTTATTCGCCAATTTGCTCATCCATTGCAAATCATGGCTAATCAACAAAATGGTCATATTGTTATTTTGATTAAGTCGAGTCAGTAAACGAAAAATTTGGGTTTGTGTTGCCGGCTCCATAGCGTTAGTCGGTTCATCCGCAATCAGCAATCGAGGCTGATTTGCAATGGCAATGGCAATCATCACCTTTTGGCATTCACCCTCGGTTAATTCATAAGGATAACTGCGCATAATATCTTTGTGATCTTTAATACCTACACGGTGCAATAGTTCAATTGCGCGACGCTTTCGCCAATGAAAGCGTTGCCACCAATGGCCTTTAAAAGTCCAACCAGGAATTGCCTGTATAAGTTGCTGCTCAATTTTTGTAGCAGGATCAAGACAAGATTGTGGCTCTTGGAAAATCATTGAAACATTATGACCAATGACACGGCGTCTAGCTCTTGGTGATAATTTAAGTAAGTCGATATCATCAAAACGAAAGCGATCGGCTGTCACACTGATATTATCTTTTGTAACGCCACAAATCGCTTTTGCAATTAAGCTTTTACCCGACCCTGATTCACCAACAAGACCTCTCACTTCACCTTCATTTAAGGTTATAGAAACACGATCTACCGCTTTTACTGGACCATCGGGTGTCATAAATTCAATGGTTAAATTGCGTATATCTAATAAAGGCATTATTCAACTCCCTCATTTATTGCACGCTGTAAACCATCACCTAAAAGGTTCACCAGTAAAACGCTTATCATAATTGTGGCGCCCGGAATTAAGACTGTCCAAGGAGCAACATATATTAACTCTAACGAATCACCTAACATCGCTCCCCATTCTGGTGAAGGAAGTTGGGCACCTAAATTGAGAAAACCTAATGCTGTAATATCAAGAATAGCAATTGAGAAAGCGCGTGTTAATTCAGAAACTAATACAGGCGTAATATTAGGCAGTACGGTATACCATAAAATGGAAATGTTCGATGCACCATCAAGTCGAGAAGCAATAACATACTCTTTGTTTAATTCATCATTAACCGCAGAGTAAATCATTCTGACTAAACGCGGTAACAGCGCCAGCCAAATCGCTATCATCGCATGACCAAGACTTGTTCCAACAAAAGCCACAACAATAATAGCAAGCAGTAGGGATGGAATTGATAACAGGGTATCTAATATATGATTGAGAATAGCGGATTTTAAGCCATGAGTCATACCTGCAAAACAACCGATAATTAATCCCATCAGTGTCGCTGCAAAAGTAACAATAAATGCACCACCAAAGGTCATGCTTGTACCAATTAAAATTCGGCTGAATACATCACGTCCTAAATCATCTGTACCAAAGAAATAAGAGACATTGCCGTTTTGATACCAAGATGGTGGAGTGAGTTGATGGCCAAAAAATTGTTGGTCGAGTGCATAAGGCGCAATATAAGGGCCTATAATACTGAGCACTAAGAGAAAAAGAACGCCATAAAACCCTACCATTGAGATAACGTCTTTAGAAAAACATTGCCAAATCACCGCAGCGGGTGTGGGTGTTTTTTTCTCTTTATAAAATTGGCTATCTAAAGGCATATCCCACCTTGTGTTTCATTGGGTTGCTCATTGCGCCCACAATATCTGATAAAACGTTGACAATAATGACCATTGAACCCACCAACATTACACCAGCTGAAATAGCAGAGTAATCTTGTTGACGGATTGCTGTAACCAACCAACGACCAAGCCCCGGCCAGTTAAATACAATTTCTGTTACCATAGTTAGCGTAAGCATGGTGGAGAACTGTAAGCCTAATTTAGGGATGATTGGAGGTAAAGCATTATGAAGAATATGGCGACGAATAATTGTAAAACGTGAAAGACCTCGAGTTGCGGCTGCTTTCACGTAGTTCTCTGACATAATTTCTTCCGTACTGTTTCGCATTAATCGAATAACTTCGGTTGTTGGCGCAATAGCCAGAGTTATTACAGGTAAAATTAAATGCTGTAATACATTAATGATCATTTGTTGACGATAAGGTGAATCAGATAACCACGCATCCACTAATGCAATGCCTGTAATAGGCTGCAAGTTATAAAGCAAATCAATACGGCCTGAAACAGGTAGCCAACCCAATTTTAGTGAGAAGAAAAGCGTTAGCAGCAATGCAAGTCCAAATACTGGCACAGAGAAACCTAAAAGCGCGAAGTTACTGATAATAATATCAGCGGATTTATTACGCCAAACTCCCGCAATAATACCAGCAGGAATACCTACAATAAGGGCAAAAAGAAAAGCTAATGTACAAAGCTCCATGGTCGCTGGAAGTGCCTCTACTAATTGCGCTTTGATAGGTTCACCATTGATAGAGGAAATACCAAAATCAAAATGGATCATATTATGGGCATAAAAAAAGTAGGCATCGGTGAGTGATGCACCACTTAACGGGGCATTTGGTGTGTAATAACTTAGGCTAAAGCTCACTAGCGACAAAAAGAACAGTGTCACAAGCAATAAAAGCAATCGACGTATTGAATAAATAATCATGGATTATTTTATAGCCTCTTTCTTGTGATTTTGTTCGTCTACTTCTGCCTCTCGATAAACACCAGCAAAAGACGCATTACCAAAAGTACTCAATACCAATCCTTTAATATCATAACGATATGCTTGCATACGTAAAGAGTTTGCTAAAGGCAACACTGGTAACTCTTGAGCAAGAATATCTTGAGCTTCATGATAATAATCCATTCTTGAAGCAAGTTGCTGACTATAAAGCGCTTTTTTCAAAATATCATCAAAGTTAGGTAAACACCAATGACTTAAGTTAGTTTGTGAGCCAATGGCTGCACAGCTAAAGAGAGGACGGAAAAAACTATCAGGATCGTTACTGTCAGTTGACCAACCAGATAAGGTCATATCATGAGTGCGATCCATCATACTCGTTTCTTGATATCGTCCTTCAATAGGACGAATGCTCATTTGAATACCCACTTGCGCTAAGTCTGCTTGAATAAGTTCCGCCATTTTTAATGGGCTTGGATTATAAGATTGTGAGGCGCTAGGTACCCAAAGATTTAATTTCAGCCCATCAAGGCCTAGCTCTTTAAGAATTTGTTTCGATTTCTCAGGATTATATTCTGTAATTTTTGCTCGGTTATCATAAGCCCAAGATGCGCGAGGAAGCACTGATGCTGCCGTTTCTGCCGTACCATAATAAATAGATTCCATTAAACGTTCGTTGTTAATGGCATAAGCAATAGCTTGACGAACTTTAAGATCATTTAGGGGTGGTTTGCTGGTGTTAAAGGCTAAATAAGCGATATTCATACCAGAACGCAACGTTAATCTTAGTCGTGGATCGTCACGTAAGACTTTTAATTGGCTTGCGGCAGGATAGGCTAAAACATCACATTCACCAGTGAGTAATTTAGATATACGGCCTGTACCACCTGCACCCATATCAATAACAATCTGTTGCATTTTGGGTTGGCCTTTCCAGTAATCTTTATTTCTAAATAAACGAACAAATTGCCCTGGTTGATATTCATCTAAAAAGAAAGGGCCTGTTCCTACTGGTTTCCAATCAAGCTGTGTTTGATCGCCTGATTTTTCTAAATTTTGGGCGTATTCGGCAGAAAGAATAGGGGCGTAATGTGTTGCTAAATGCCATAGAAAAGAGGCGTCAGGCTCTTTTAAGCTAAATTCTACCGTGTATTGACCTAGTCTTTTTATCGATTGGATATTATTGGCAAAACTTAAGCTGTCAAAATAGGGGTATTTCCCGCCATTAATTTGATTGAAAGGATTTTGTGGATTGATCATCCTTTCAAAACTAAAAATAACATCATCAGCGGTAAGTTTACGTGTTGGTGTGAACCAAGATGTTTGTTGAAAGGAGACATTTTTACGTAAATAAAAGCGGTATGTCGCGCCGTTATCTAATGTTTCCCATCGAGCTGCAATTTCAGGGATCAGGCGATAAGTGTAAGGGTCGACATCTAAAAGACGGTCATAGAGCTGTGCAGCTAGAGGATCAATAATTAATCCACTACTTGATAGTTGTGGATTAAAGGTATTTACACTGCCATCAACACAGTAAACAAAGCCATTTTGATTAATTGGAGTTGGCTCAAGCGTTATAGATGGTGCTTGTGTTTTTGGTGCTACATCCGCAATACAAGTTACGCTTGTAAAGGTGAGTAGCAAAGTACCAATAAATAAAATAGGGCGCATAAATAATGTCTTTTAGAGAAACGATTTTGCTATTGTAACTTAAAAAACTTTCTATCCCCAAATAGTCAAAAAAACAAAGTGAGAAAAATTCTCAATAAAATGCTTTACAAATGCTAATGATAAAGATTATCATCCGTATTGTCCTTCGGCGGTAAGAGGTTTTCCGCAGAGGGCACGACATTGCTCACATTGCTTCCAGTATTTACTGTGACCAACACATCATGTGTTGGTCTTTTTTTATATAATATATTCATAATTAATTATAAAAACTGGCTTCACCTGCTGGTCGAGTTTTAAAACGGCGGTGAGCCCATAAATATTGATCTGGTGCTCGCATAATTTCGGTTTCAATCAACTTATTCATTCTATCTGTGTCATTTTGAATATCTTCAGAAGGATAATTAATCAATTCTTTACCAATGATTAAACTGTATTTTTTACCTTTCTGATTTTCATTTCTGACCAAAGTAACAGTTAAAGAAGGTGCCCCTGATAGTTTTGCTAATATAGCAACTCCTTTTGAAGTTGATGTTTTTTCAACAGAAAAGAATGGAGAAAATGTTGTACCTTTTAAACCAAAATCTTGGTCAGGAGCAAACCAAATTGCCTTCCCTTTTTTTAACTCCATAACCATAAACTTTAAGTTGCGTCTATCTATCATGCCCTTATCTGAACGGCATCTTGCTTTAGTTTGGATAAACTCCATCGCTTTATTATTATGTGGTCTATACATCGCATTCACAGGAAAACAGAGCCCCATAATGCGCCCACCCAGCTCTAGAGACATAGAGTGGATACCAATTAATAAAATTCCAGCTTTTTTATCATTTGCATCAGTAAAATTGGAGATCCCTTGTACTTCAAAGAGATTTTTTAATCG